>NZ_CM129641.1:0-3228016 GCF_052976825.1 Syntrophomonas curvata | reverse complement strand
TGATTATTCCTCCTGTGCATTTGTGGAAAAAAGAACTGTTGAAAAAACAGATATTGTGGATAAAGCCGAAGATATAAGAAATATTAGCCTAGGGCTTAGGGTTATGAACGAAAATATAGTATAATCATAGCAGATTGATAAAGATTTTAGAAGTATTTACAATGCGACGAAATCTTGACATTAAGGGCATAGAATCAATATAATTATAAAGTGTTGGAAAAATAGAGGAGGCTTTTATTAATAATGAAAAGAACATTTCAACCCAAAAACCGGCAGAGAAAAAAAGAGCACGGTTTTAGAAAGCGGATGTCCACAGCTAGCGGCAGAAAAGTACTGGCTGCCAGAAGGAAAAAGGGGAGAAAGAAACTATCTGCATAGGTCGTTTTGGCGACCTTTTATTTTACCTTGGGAAAGAGGCCGGGTATGCTTAAAAAGCTGTTCCGTATAAGCAAAAGCAAAGAATACAATAATACATACAAGGGCGGCCTTAAAATTCCAGGAAAGTATTTAATTGCATACGTTCTGATAAACAGCCTGTCAATAAACCGCTTCGGGATTGTTGCCAGCAAGAAGTTAGGCAATGCAGTTATGAGAAACCGGGCGCGGCGGCGCATACGAGCTATAGCCGGCGGAAGCTCGGAGCAATTGCAACAGGGTTATGATATCGTAATAATTGCCCGGCAGAGCATGGCAAGGGCTGATTATAATAGGTTAGAAAAAGATTTCTACACGGTTATGAAGAAGGCTGGCCTATGTTAAAAAAGCTAATGATTTTTTTTATAAAAATATATCAAAAAACAACCTTTTTTAAGCCTGCTTCCTGCCGTTTTTATCCTTCCTGTTCAAGCTATTCCATTGAAGCCATTGAAAAATATGGCGCGCTCAAAGGGGGATGGTTGGCTGCAAAAAGAATATTAAGGTGTCATCCTTATAACGCCGGGGGATATGATCCGGTGCCCTGAAGTCATATCACCGTCAGGACAAACCTATTGGCAGCATTTGCCAAGACGAATGCATGTAATTTGGTTAGCGGTTAGTTAGGAAGACACGAGGGCAGGGTATTTTATGCTTCGCGTAAAACGCTAAGGAGGTGAACTCTGCGGGGTCAGCAATGACCAAGCAGGAGTAGATTTTGTGGCAGTCGTTTGTACAGTGGTTCGCTGATGTAATTCAATTCATGTACGGGTTAACGGAAAGCCTGGGTGTGGCCAATTATGGACTGGCCATAATATTTATGACTATAGCCATTAAGCTGGTGCTTTTTCCTATAACCCAGAAACAGCTGAAATCCATGCGTGGGATGCAGGAAATACAACCCAAGCTTAAATATCTGCAGGAAAAATATAAGGACGACCCCCAGACCATGCAGGCCAAAGTAATGGAAATGTACAAGGAGCATGGGGTAAATCCGTTTGGGGGATGTTTGCCCTTAATTGTGCAAATGCCAATATTCATTGCATTTTATCAGTCATTGTTGCATTTCAATTTCAAAGTTGCCGAGCATGCCAGTTTTTTATGGATACCCAATATCGGCGCCAGAGATCCCTACTTTATTCTGGCAGTGCTGGCGGCAGTCACGACCTATTTGCAACAAAGAGTTACCATGGTAGACACCAAAGACCCCACCCAAAAATCAATGCTGTACTTTATGCCACTTTTTATGGCCTGGATAGCTGCCACATTACCGGCCGGCCTGCCCTTATACTGGGTAACTTTTAATATTCTGGGGATATTGCAGCAATTATATGTAAACCATACGCACCAGAAGGCCAAGCTTGCGACAGGAACAAGGATGGAATTTAGTGTAGAGGCAGAAGGAAAAACAGTGGAAACAGTTAAACCTAAGGCTTCCACCGGGGACAAGGTAGCAGGGAGGGACAAAGGAGGAAAAAAGAATGGAAGTCCAGACAATAGAAAAAAGGGGAAAAAGCGTTGACGAAGCCATCAAGGCTGCGCTGGATGAGTTAAATTGTGAAATTGACGATGTCGTTATAGAGGTTATTGAAGAGCCGACCAAAGGGCTGCTGGGACTGGTTAAGAAACCGGCAGTTATAAAAGTTTCCCGCCGGGAAAAGCCCGAAGAAGACGTTCGTCGGGAGCTGGAAGACCTTCTCAACAAAATGAAACTGGAATATCGGATAAATAATGTTGAATGGGATGAAGGTAAGGTAAGAATAAATATTACCGGCAAAGATATGGGACTGCTTATTGGACGCAAGGGTGAGACCCTTAACGCTGTACAGTTCATACTGGGACTAATAGTTAACAGAAACCGGGAAGAAAAGGTAAGAGTAGTTCTGGATGTTGAGGACTACCGCAAGAAGCGGGAAGAATCATTGGAAGCCTTGGCCTTAAGGCTCTCTGACAAGGTGAAGAAAACCAGGAGGAATGTGGTGATGAGGCCAATGAGTTCCCAGGAGCGCAGAGTAGTTCACACCATTTTGCAGGGTGATCCCCAGATTACCACTTACTCTCTTGGGGACGAACCTAATCGAAAGGTAGTTATCTCGTTAAAAAAGTAGAATAACAAAAAGGGTTTGTCAGCGTGTCAGGGAAAGGTTCTCCTGACACGCTTTTTTGTGTCAATAAGGCGTTAGAGGCCTTGTGTATATTACGGTCAATTTTGGTAAGATAGATTATAATCATTTTGGGGTAAGTAAATTGTAATAGTTAGGAGAGCAGGTGCAGGGATTAGATATGTTTTATGATGACATAGCTGCGATATCTACTCCTCCGGGAGAGGGCGGCATTGCTATTATCAGGCTGAGCGGCGGCCAAGTGATAGAAAAAGCGAGTAAAATTTTTCGCCCCTATCAGGACGGCGTGGATATAAGCAAGAAAGCTGGTTATTCCCTAACCCTGGGATGGATAAAAGACGAGACCGGGGAAGACCTGGACGAGGTGTTAATAGCTTTGATGAGGGCCCCCCGCAGTTACACCGGAGAAGACACGCTTGAAATCCATTGTCATGGTGGAGTTCTACCTGCCCGGCGGTGCCTGGAAACGGTCTTGCGCCAGGGCATAAGAATTGCCGAACCTGGTGAATTTACCCGCCGGGCCTTTTTAAATGGACGCCTCGATGCCAGCCAGGCGGAAGCGGTTATTGAGGTCATCCGAGCCAAAAGTGAAAAAAGCATGAAGCTTGCCGTAAAACAATTGAGCGGACACAACAGCGAGTATATCCATACCCTGGAAGACCGTCTGCTGGAATTGAACGCTATGGTGGAAGCCAGTCTTGATTTCCCGGATGAAGTAGGCGAGCTGGAGTATAAAAAAGCTGAGGCGACAATCCTGGAGTCACTGGCGGTAATAGAGCGCTTAATCCGGGCTGGGAAGCGGGCCGACATCTATCGCAAAGGTATCGCGGCAGCTATTTGTGGAAAGCCCAATGTCGGCAAGTCGAGCCTGTTAAATGTACTGCTGAAAAAAGAGCGGGCCATTGTTACCAGCATTCCGGGAACTACACGCGACGTCATTGAAGAGCAGCTTAGTATTAAGGGAATACCAGTAAGGCTTATAGATACCGCCGGCATCCGAGCAACGGAGGATATAGTGGAAAAAATCGGGGTAGAGCGCTCCCGGGAAGTAATCCGGGAAGCCGATCTGGTAATTTTCCTGCTCGATCTGGGTACTGGTATTACGGCCGAGGATTTAGCCATTTATAAAGAGATTAAGCACCGCAACCTGATTATTTTGGCCAATAAGGAAGATTTGGAAAAGAAGCATATTACGGAGGATGAGCTTGGTCACTATTTCCCCGGAGTCCGGGTGGTATGGGCTTCGGCCCGGGAAGATAAGGGGATAGAAGAGTTGGAGGATCGGGTTGAAGAAATGGCTCTAGGCGGAGAACTGCACTCGGATGATTTGGAGATAATGGTAAATCTGCGGCAGCGCGAAGCCCTGATCAGAGCCAGGGAGCATTTGGAGGACGTTCTGCAGGTAATGCAGGCGGTGCCGCTCGATTGCCTGGGGGTAGATATCTGGGGAGCTCTGGAGGCATTAGGGGAGATAACCGGGAAAAATCTGAAAGAAGAAGTTATAGATAGGATGTTTACTGACTTTTGTATAGGCAAGTAGTCGCAGCAAACGGGAGGAAAGCATGATTTATAATGCAGGCAGTTATGATGTGGTGGTGGTCGGGGGCGGACATGCCGGATGTGAAGCGGCCCTGGCTGCTGCCCGTATGGGATGTCAAACCCTGATGGTCACCCTGAGTATGGAAAATGTTGCTCTCATGCCCTGTAACCCTTCGGTGGGAGGGCCAGCCAAAGCGCAGGTAGTGAGGGAAATAGATGCCCTGGGAGGTGAGATGGCCCTTAATGTGGATAAGACCGCCATTCAAATGAGACTTATCAATACCGGCAAGGGTCCGGCAGTGCAAGCATTGAGAGCCCAGGCGGACAAGCATGAATACCATGATGAAATGCTTAAAACCCTGCTTAACCAACCGAATCTTCATATTATAATGGCGGAAATAGAAGATATTGAAACCAGCGGGTCCAGAGTCAGCGCGGTAGTCACCAAGACCGGAGCCCGTTTCAGCTGCCGGGCAGTGGTTATAACCTCAGGAACCTATTTAAGGGGACGGATAATCATCGGCGAGGTCATATATGACGGAGGACCCGGCAACCAGTTTCCAGCCGTGAAATTATCTGCCAGCTTAAAAAACCTGGGGCTGGAACTAGGACGTTTTAAAACCGGAACTCCGCCCCGTATCTATAAACGCTCCCTGGACTTCAGCAAGATGATTGAACAGCCAGGCGATGACCGTCCTTTGCGCTTTTCCTATATGAGTCCCCGGCTTAGACGGCCGCAGTTTTCCTGTTGGCTTACCCACAGCACTGCCGCTACCCATCAAATAGTCATGGATAATATCGATCGGGCCCCCATGTTTACCGGAATAATCAAGGGCAGGGGACCGCGCTACTGTCCATCATTCGAGGACAAGGTGGTTCGATTTGCCCACAAAGAATCCCATCAGCTATTTATAGAACCGGAAGGGCGCAACACTGAAGAAATGTATATCCAGGGGCTTAATACCAGCCTGCCGGAGGATGTACAGGTAAAAGTGCTGCGCAGCATTCCCGGTCTGGAAAATGTGGCCATAATCCGCACCGGTTATGCCATAGAATACGATTATCTTCCCCCCGCCCAGCTGCGTTCGACCCTGGAGACCCGGCAGGTAGAGGGGCTCTTCACCGCCGGGCAGATTAACGGCACTTCAGGCTATGAAGAGGCGGCGGCCCAAGGGCTGATAGCCGGCATTAATGCGGCCCTTAAAGTAAAAGAAGAAGAACCCCTGATATTAAAACGAAGTGAAGCCTATATAGGAGTTCTTATTGATGATTTGATAACCGGCGATATTGATGAGCCTTACCGTCTGCTAACCTCCAGAGCCGAGTACCGCCTGCTGCTGCGCCAGGACAATGCCGATTTGAGGCTTACTGAAAAGGGACGCAGGATTGGTCTGGTCAATGATGAACGCTGGCGGATCTACGGCGGCAAGAGAGATATCCTGGAACAGCAGATAGAAGTACTTAAGGGGCGGACCTATACACCGGCGGACAAAGAAATGAGCTCCTTTTTAGGCTCCAAAAACAGCGCCGCCCTGAAAGACCGTTTTTCCCTGTGGGAAATTTTGCGGCGTCCGGAGATACGTATACAGGACTTTATAGCCTTGGGCTTATTGGCAGAATACGATGAGGATATTCTGGAACAACTGGAGATTCAATCAAAATACGAGGGCTACATTAGAAAGCAGGAAGAACAGGTCAGGCGATTCGAGAAAATGGAAGGAAAACTAGTCCCCGGCGATATAGATTATGATGAAATTTTTGGTCTTTCCAATGAAGCCCGCCAGAAACTTAAGCTGATAAGACCGGAATCCATTGGTCAGGCTTCACGGGTATCCGGGGTCAATCCGGCTGATATAAATGTATTATTAATTTTTCTGGAGAAAAAAAGAAGGAAATAAGAAACTGATATGGAATATAATGTAAATAGATATAAAGAGATGATAACCTTGGAGAATCAGCGGCAAAATCTGATCAGCCGTAAGAATTTTACTTATGAACTGGAGAAACATATCGAGGACAGCCTCAAACTGCTGGACTTTATGCACCTGGATGGTGCGAAAGTGGTGGATATTGGCAGTGGGGCAGGTTTTCCAGGCATAATCCTCGCTATGGCCTGCCCCCAGGCCCAATTTACGTTGGTAGAAGCGAATCATAAAAAAAGCGGTTTTCTCAAAGAAGTAAAAGAGCAACTGGGGTTAAGTAATATAGAAATAATTTGCAACCGGGTTGAAGAGCTGGGGCAAGACAACCGGCTGCGGGCCAGCTTCAGCCTTTGCAGCAGCCGGGCGGTAGCTGCTCTCAATGTGATGCTGGAGTATGGACTGCCTTTATTAAAGGCGGGGGGGCGCATGTTGCTCTGGAAGGGGAGAAATTATCAGCAGGAAATTGAGCAGGCGCAAAATGCGCTTAAGCTATTGGGTGGAGTGCTGGAAGATGTGTGGTTGTATACGTTGATGGAAGAGCGGGATCGGGCTATTATTGTGGTGCGAAAGGACAAAGCCACCCCGAGGAATTATCCGCGGAGGATAGGAATACCAGCAAAACGGCCATTGTAAGCCTTGCCGGGAGCTTGCCATACACTTCCCGGAGGGCTTAGACCGCTTTCGGCAGGAGGTGCTAAGGCGTATGCGTAAGCAATTGCAAAAGATTCTGGGTAAGGATGGCAGTGAAAAGATAGTTCAAATTCCGGTAAACAAAATTAAGCTCAGCCCGGTTCAGCCTCGACGGGGTTTTGATGAGCAGCAGACGGTCGATCTAGCCCGGTCGATTATGATGTACGGTTTAATCCAGCCCATTGTGGTAAGACCGTGCGGGCACGACTACCAAATAATAGCAGGGGAACGGCGCTTCCGAGCGTGCTGCTTGCTGGGCAAAACCCATATAGCGGCTATAGTTCAGGCAATGGATGATGAAAAGGCAGCAGCTATAAGCCTCATAGAGAATCTGCACCGGCATGAACTGACTTATTGGGAGGAAGCTCATGCCTACAGCCTTTTAATCAATGCTTTGGGGCTGACCCAGGAGGAACTCGCCAGAAAAATCGGGCGAAGCCAATCGGCAGTGGCTAGTAAACTGCATCTGCTGAAACTACCTGAATATATCCAAAGGATGATTAATGATGAAGTAATGACCGAAAGGCATGCCCGGGTCCTGTTAAAGCTTAATACCGGGCAAACCCAGGAAGAGGTCGCCAAGCAGATATATGAGAGAGAGCTCACCGTAAAGGAGACCGAGGAATTGGTTGAGCGATTAAACCGGAACAGCATCCCCTCCGCGAGCCGGGAGAGACTTAATAATCAAAGCGTATCCATGATTATTAAGGATGCCCGTATATTTATGAACACTATTAAAGAAACCGTAAAAAGGGCCCGGCAAACGGGGATAGATATATTTATGACCGAAACTGATAACGAGGAACAATACGAAATAATTATCCGTATAAACAAAGAAGGGCGGCAAAACAAGCCCTTGGCTAAAAGCGTATAAAGGGCAATATTACTGGAGCGGGTAACCGCTCTTTTTTTTGGAGGGGTTGAGTTTTTGGGTTTTTGAACCCTTTGATCGAAAACCTGGGTTAAGCCGTGGTTAAGTATATAAAATATTACCTTCTCGCCTATCAGTTTAAATTCTATTTCTAAAATCAGCAGGATTTATTGAATAAGAAGATGAAATATACTCAGATAAGATTTTGAGAGGTGGTAATGGTTTTTGGGTAAGATTATTTCCCTGGCTAATCAAAAAGGAGGCGTGGGGAAAACTACAACGGCTGTGAACCTGGCCGCATCGGTAGCTATGGAAGGATATAGGGTGCTGCTGTTAGACTGCGACCCCCAGGGCAATGCCACCAGTGGTCTGGGGATTGACCGTCGGCGGCTGCAATACTGTAATTATAACCTAATTATTGATGGCACCGAACCTGATAAAGTAATAGTAAAAACCAGGGTAAAGAATCTGGATATTATCCCTTCGACCATCCAGTTAGCTGGGGCCGAAGTAGAATTAGCGGCAGCAGATGATCGGGAGCAGCGGATCAAGCAGGCCTTGGACAAGGTAATTGATGATTATGAGTACATATTCCTGGACTGCCCTCCATCGCTGGGTTTGCTGACTATAAATGCCTTGACCGCCAGCAATTCCGTAATTATTCCACTGCAATGCGAATATTACGCCCTGGAAGGATTGAGTTTGCTCGTGGATACCATTGTGCTGGTGCGTAAACGGCTAAACCCGATGCTGAAGGTGGAAGGCATAGTCTTCACCATGTTCGATGGGCGCACCAACCTGTCCATTCAGGTGGTGGATGAGGTTAAGCGGCATTTTCGCCAGCAGGTGTATAAAACCATTGTTCCACGCAATATCAGACTTAGCGAAGCACCCAGTCACGGGAAGCCGGTAGTCGTATATGACCCCCGTTCCAGAGGTGCAGAAGTATATAGAGACCTGGCCAGGGAGGTGTTGCAACGTGCCTAAGAAAGAAAGGGGACTGGGGCGAGGTTTAGATGCATTGTTTTCGGCAGGGACAGATAATGACAGTCTGGAGATAGTTGAGCTTAACACTGATGTCATAGCTGCCCGGCAAGAACAGCCAAGACGTAATTTTGACCGGGAGAGCTTGCAGGAATTGGCGGAATCCCTTAAGGAACACGGAGTATTACAACCCGTCCTGGTTAGGGAAAAGTATGACGGCTATGAGATTATTGCCGGGGAACGGCGCTGGCGGGCAGCTAAACTGGCGGGCTTAAAAACCATTCCCGCAGTTGTCCGCCAGCTTGATGATTTGCAGGTGGCGGAGATTTCATTGATAGAAAACCTGCAGCGGGAGGATTTGACACCAGTGGAAGAGGCCCAGGCTTATCGTCTGATGATGGAGCGGTTCCACTATACCCAGGAAAACCTTTCCCGAAAAATCGGTAAAAGCCGGGCTCACATCGCCAATACTTTACGAATATTAAATCTTCCCCCCAGCATTATCGAAATGATAGATGCCCGGAAGATAAGTGCGGGACATGCCCGGGCCATACTGGCATATGGGGGAGAGAAAGAGCAACTGGCCGCCGCACAGGAGATAATCACCGCCGGACTATCCGTGCGGGAGGCGGAAAGGCGGGTAAAGATAAAAAAAACGGTTCAGGAATTTGTTTTTGAGAAACCGCCGGAGGTTGTTGATTTGGAAGAAAGAATGCAAAAACATTTCGGCACCAAGGCGGAGATAACCACCCTGCAGAAAGGTGGGAAAATCGAAATAACCTATTATAACGATGAAGATTTGGAGAGAATAATAGAACTGCTGAACATTTAACCGGATCAATATCGCCTTTGCCAGTCTGTCTGTTTCACGTGAAACAATTGTTTCACGTGAAACATTTTTAATTAGGCAGGGGGGTTATTTTACAAAGTACGGTAAAATTGATATGATATCTTAAAAAATGTCAATAATTAAACATAGAATGATATAAGACGAGGATAGCGATGAAAAGGAAAAAGAAGCAGAGTAATCCTCACGTGACTTTTATGCTTATTCCCCATAACGCTGCCCGGCCCTTGCAGTGGAAACTATCCCGCAAAGCGTTTCCTGGTTTGGCTATCGGAGTTGCCTTGTTCGTAATGGGGTTTGCTGCCATAAGCTTTCTGTTCTATTCCAGTCAGGAAGACATTCGTCATGTTAATCGCATAAAACAGGACAGTCAGGAGAAACAGAAAACTATAGAATTGCTAAAACAGGAGATTGAAAAAATTGAAGAACAGCAGGACGCAATAGCAAAAAAGCAGAACCAGCTTAAACGCATCATGGGGATAAAAAGCGAGAATGCGCCCGTGCCGGAGCCGTCCCGGGGAGGAAAAGGAGGAATCGACCGTCAAATCCAGAGTTTTGGCGATGCCGGGGTGCTGCAGCAGGCTGAGGAACTCAGGACCCAGTTGGCTAGACAGGAGAAAGAACTGGATGAATTATTGGCACAGGCCAATGATAACACTGAATACTTCCGGCATTTGCCTAATCAATGGCCGGTCCAGGGCGATATAACTTCCGATTTTGGTTGGCGCAAGTCGCCCTTTGGCGGCCGGGGCAGTACTTTTCATGACGGTATAGACATAGCCAACGATTCAGGAACTCCGGTGGTGGCTGCTGCTGACGGCACGGTGACCTTTGCGGGGTGGAAAGGAGCCTATGGAAGGCTGGTGGAGATTGACCATAGTTACGGATATGTAACCAAATACGGGCATAATTCTGCCCTGCTGGTTGATGTCGGAGATAAAGTGAAAAAGGGAGAAGAGATAGCGCGGGTGGGTAATACCGGCAGAAGCACCGGGCCGCATTTACATTTTATGGTGGTAAAAGACGATGAAGCATATGACCCGCTAGTCTACCTGCCTTAGAAATATGGGGATAAATCTGTTATGTAAACCCCGGTGCAAACCGGCCCGCGTCAGGCTGTGCTGTTTGGCACTATCCTAAATAAGGGCTGGCCTTAGATAAGAAAAAGCCCCAAACCACGGAGGCACATGGGGGGAGTGCAGAGTATCGCAGAACCGTACCTGAACCGCCTTCCCCGCTGCAGTTCAGGGGAAGTACTATAAGCAGGAGGAATAGGCATTGAGGAAAAAGGAACGCAGCTTTCAGGGTATTGAAAGCCTGATAGCGTCCGGTGTGGAAGTCAAAGGTGATATAGTTTCCCAGGGCTCCGTCCGGATTGACGGTTATGTCGAAGGTAACTTGAATATCAAAGGCGACCTTATCCTGGGAGAGAAAGGGAAGCTGAAAGGTGAAGCCAAAGCTCAAAACATAATGATTGCCGGGCGGCTCGAAGGCAAGGCCAATGCCGGCACCCGCCTGGAAATAGCAGCGACCGGAGCTATAATTGGGGATATTAATGCCGCTATCCTCATAATCGACGAAGGTGGTCTTTTAGACGGCAATAGCAGGATGGCCCGAGCTAAAGATCATAATAGCGATAACGAACGCATACATAGCCTGAAAAAAGACCAGTTTAGCAAGGCTAAATAAGGCAGGGGGAAGCTTGATGTTTACCAATCGGAAGGAGGCCGGGCACCTGCTGGCCAGAATGCTGGAAGAAAAAAAGATAAAATTTGATTTGGTTCTGGGAATCCCCCGCGGGGGTATAGCCGTGGCAGAAGTTATAGCCTCCTATTTCAATTGCCCCCTGGATGTGGTTATGGCCAAGAAGATAGCTTCTCCCAACTGGGAGGAGTTCGCCATAGGTGCGGTTACTCCCGATGGGGAACTCCTAATCCACGAACGAGTGCAGAAGATTATAAATGTAGACGAAGATACGGTGGAGAATCTTGCCCAAACCGTAAAGGCTGATATTGCCGGTCGACTGAGTCGATTTCGGGGGCAAAATCCCCCGCTCCAGCTTGAGGGTAAAGATATACTGCTGGTTGATGATGGTATAGCAACTGGGTTTACGCTGAAAGCGGCGGTAAGATATCTTAAACGGCAAAGCAATGGAAGGATTATCGTAGCTGTTCCGGTGAGTTCTAGAAATGCGTACCTTAATATACTGGAGGATGTAGACGAATTAATATCTCTGGTAATCCCCGAGGAATTTTATGCAGTCAGCCAGTTCTATCGGGATTTTACCGCTGTTGAAGACCGGGAAGTTGTCGCAATTTTACGACGCCATCAGGGTTGAGTTTCTTCCAGCAGCGGGGTTATACCCAGCCTGCCGGTAGTAAACTTCACCCGCGCCAGATACAGCCCTTTAGCTATTATATCAGCCATTTTATTGACAATAAAAAGCCGGGTATTCTGTAAAACCATATGTTCAAAAAACCCGCCCACATTAACCACCGCGGAAATATGGAAATCTCCTACCTCAGGTAAAGTCTTATTTAAAGCTGTCCCCGGTTTCAGACTACCCTGCCGGACATTGATATATCCTATCCGCTCCGCGTTGCCCAGACAAGCATCAACCGCAATTATAAAAGGATTATTATAGCTCCTGAAAATCTCCTCCAGCACCTCTTTCAGATTAGTGGCGTGTACGGGTGTTTCCAGGGTTCCGTAAACCCTGGACTGAGAACTCAGACTTTTGAGCCGGCTGCCTACCAATGGTCCCAGACAATCCCCGGTGGCCCGGTCAGTCCCGATACACAGGTAGATCAGTTCCCTTCCCGGATCAACCTCCCGCAGATGATTACAGATAGCTTTTTCAATTTTATTAAAACAGAGCGGATCTTCAAAATGACAGGAAAACCGCTCCGGCAGCTCATCCTTTGCTGTTTTATACAAAGGCTTTCCTCCCAGCCCTATATTTCTCCAGTATTTAATCCATATTCTTGACCACTGGGAATATTTTTATGCTGTATTTAACCAGCAGCAGGAATATTTATGGAGAAGGAATATTTATGGGATGGGAGAAGGGAATGAACTCGGTTAAAATAAAGCTGATGCTGGCAATGGGGTATCTGGGAGCGGTGATCGGTGCCGGGTTTGCATCGGGACAGGAAATCGTCCAGTTTTTTGTTGCCTACGGATACTGCGGTATGAAGGGGTGTATAGTGGCCGCCGGCCTCTTTGCTCTTTGCGGGGCAATGCTGCTCTATCTGGCTCACCGCTGGCAGGTTTCCAACTATCAGGACATGCTGCATCAGATGATGGGGGAAAGGATGGGAGCGCTGGTCGACTTCCTGCTGGCCATATTTCTCTTTCTGGGAATAAGTACTATGCTGTCAGCCAGTGGAGCAGTTTTTTACGAACATCTCTACCTGCCTAAAAACCTGGGGATATTTCTAGCCTATAGTGTGGTGGTAGCGTTTCTGCTTACCGGCAAGCGGGGATTAATAATATCTTATAACCTGCTGGTACCGGTGAAAATAATACTGCTGCTGCTTATCAGCGGTTATGCCGCCTTTTGGGTAGAAGGGCAGGCAATGGAAGTCTACACCACCTTCGTTTGTCCCAGCGAAGCCAGGTTCTGGCTGCTATCCAGCCTGCTTTATGTAGCCTATAATTTCTCGCTGGCCATGGTAGTCTTGAGTGAATACCAGACCGTGGGGGGGCGAGGCGACGGTATTGCCGGAGCCGCCTGGGGGGGATTGGTTCTGGGGGCGCTGGTTTTGGTGAACTACATTGCCCTTTCCAGGTTTTTGCCGGTCGTTATGCATTACGAAGTCCCCATGCTGTATGTGGCGGGAAAAATATCACTCCCGGCCAAACATGTATACACTATGGTATTGTGGGTGGGGATACTAACCACTGCCCTTGCTAATGCCTATGGATTTGCTCAGCGTTTTGCCGGATTTACCGGTTTAAGCTACCGCATTTGTCTGGTTCTCTGTATGACCCTGGCTTTGCCGGTATCCATGCGAAGTTTTTCCAGCCTGGTGGGTAAAATATATCCTCTTTTTGGAATACTGGGTATACTAATAATTACTACGCTGATGTACAGGACTACCAAAGATTTGGCGGCAGAGTTATATTATTATATAATGCAGTACATTACAGGCCGCAAGGAGGCGTGATAGTGATAAATCTTAAAAAGATTCCCCCTGTAGACGAGATATTGCTGCACGAACAGGTCCAAGCCCTGGCAGAGACGTTTAAACGTGACTATATAGTAAATCTGCTCCGGGCAGTTATGGATGATATCAGGGAGGAACTGCGCTCCCGGGAGGAAGAGATTGAGCGGGAAGTAATAAAAGAGGATATTTTACAGCGCCTGCACCTGAGAATCGAACAATCGGGCCAGGGTACCCTGCAAAAGGTTATAAACGGTACCGGGGTGGTGCTGCACACCAATTTAGGGCGGGCGCCGCTGGGTGACCGGGCACTGCAGTATATGTCGGCAATGGCCGCAAACTACAACAACCTGGAAATGGATTTGACACAGGGTGAAAGAGGTTCCCGCTATGACCATGTAGAAGAAATACTGACCCGCCTAACCGGTGCCGAAGCAGGTCTGGTAGTTAACAACAATGCTGCGGCTGTACTGCTGGGACTAAATACCCTGGCCCGGAACCGGGAGGTTATAGTATCCCGCGGACAACTGGTAGAGATCGGGGGAGCTTTCCGCATCCCTGAGGTAATGAAGCTAAGCGGCGCCCGTCTGGTTGAGGTGGGCACCACCAACAAGACCTATATTAACGATTTTGCCGGAGCTATTACCGACGAAACCGCTTTGCTGTTTGCGGCGCATACTTCTAATTACAAGATTATAGGCTTCAGCGAGGAGGTTAAACTGGATGATATGGTTAAACTGGGGGCTGAGCGAAGTATTCCTGTGATGCAGGATTTGGGCAGTGGCATACTATGTGATATGGGTGATTGGGGATTGAAGGACGAGCCGTCGGTTCAGGAATGTGTTGCTTCGGGTATCGATATTACTACCTTTAGCGGGGACAAACTGCTGGGAGGCCCCCAGGCCGGAATTATCGTGGGCCGTAAAAAATATATCGATGCGATGAAGAGTAATCAGCTAACCCGCGCGCTGCGGGTGGACAAATTAACTATCTCCGCTCTGGAGGCCACTTTGCTGGAATATCTGGAAGGAAACCCGATGGAGAAAATCCCGGTTATCCGCATGCTATGCATCAGCCCGGAGGAATTACGGCAAAAAGCCTTGGAAATACGTACCCGATTGGAGCGGAGCATAGGCTCATCCCCGGCGATTGCCTCTTTGGCGCTGGTGGATTTGGAAGATATGGTGGGAGGGGGGGCTTATCCCACCTATAAGATTCCGGGGTATGGAATAGACATTGCATTTACCGGGAAGATGCTGGAGAAAGTAGCCAAGGAATTGCGCTTAGGCAACCCAGCCCTCCTGACCCGAAAACAGGATGATAAAATGAGAATCAGTGTAAGAACCCTGCTTGAAGGTGATGCCGGATTGCTGGTGGATTTAATCAGCGGGGCGCTTAAGCGGCAGGAGGAATGACTTTGGCTGCTGTTAAGGAAGCGGGTACACTGATTGATATACCCTGGTTTTTAAATTCTTTTACCCGCATTTTATTATTTGGTTAAAATAATATATTTAAGGAAGAGGTTGGATGAAAAGGTTTATTATAGGTACGGCCGGGCATATTGATCATGGCAAGACTACACTGGTTCGGGCTATGACCGGTATCGATACCGATCGGCTCAAGGAGGAGAAACAAAGGGGCATATCCATAGAACTGGGTTTCGCCCCTTTTAACCTGCCCTCAGGACAAAAAGCAGCAATTGTGGACATGCCTGGTCATGAACGATTTATCCGCCATATGCTGGCCGGTGCTTTTGGCATAGATATAGTTCTCCTGACCATAGCGGCGGATGAAGGGGTAATGCCGCAGACCCGGGAGCACATGGACATAATCGAACTGCTGGGAGTAAATAAGGGCATCATTGTGATCACCAAGAAAGACCTGGTGGATGAAGAATGGTTAATGCTGATGGAAGAAGAGGTACGGGAATATATCAATACCACTATCTTAAAGGATGCACCGGTGGTGGCTGTGTCCGCGGTCAGCAAAGAAGGTATGCCGGAATTAATCGCACTGATTGAACAGCTGGCTTCCGGGGTGGAAGAAAAACCGGCTTTGGGCCAGGCCCGTTTACCCATTGACCGGGTATTTACGGTATCCGGTTTTGGTACCGTGGTGACCGGCACCTTGTGGTCAGGTCAATTGAGGGTCGGGGATACCCTGGAGTTGATGCCGGCGCAGAAGCCGGTTCGGATAAGGAACATACAGGTACATAATGAAAAAGCGGATACTGCTTATGCCGGGCAACGGGTAGCGGTAAACCTGCAGGGAGTAGAAGTAGCGGATATCAAGCGCGGTTACCTGCTGGCTACTCCTGCCTACTTAAGCCCCAGTTATCGGGTAGATACCCGCCTGCACCTCTTAAGTTCCAGCAAGCGCACATTAAAGAATTGGAACCGGGTGCGTTTTCACCTGGGAACTGATGAGACCCTGGGGCGGGTAGTCCTGCTGGATCGGGATGAATTGCAGCCGGGAGATGAGGCGTATGTACAGATTATAATGGAAAAACCGGTAGTAGCTTATAAGGGGGATCGCTTTGTAATCAGATATTATTCCCCGGTCAATACCATCGGGGGCGGAATTATAATAGACGGCAATGCGCCCAAACAAAAAAGGTTTAGGGAAGATGTTCTGGATGAACTGGTCATCAAGGAGGAAGGCAGCTTATATGATGTTATCCTGCATGAACTGGAATCCCACCCGGAAGAGTTTCTCAGTGTCAGTGAATTAAGCAAGCGTACCGGCAGCGGTCAGGAACAGACCAGTCAGGAATTGCAGCAACTGATGGATGATGAAAAGGTTATTAGGATAAAAGACCAGGTTTATATCAGCACCTATGGGATGCAGGTGATTGGCGCCCGTATGCTGGAAACTCTGGAGGGATATCATCGGCAGTACCCGATGCGTTCCGGCTACCCCCGGGAAGACATGCGCAGCCGTTTTTTCAAGCAGCTTAACCCCAAGGATTTTAATCTCATAATCAAACAGTTGGAGGAGCAGGGGAGTTTATCCAGCCGCAATAATCAGCTGATGCTGCCTCAGCATGTACCCCAACCGGGGAGCAAGGAGCTGGAAAGTATCAAAGAGATTAAAAAAGTTATGGAAGAGCAGATGTTCACCCCGCCCGGATTGGACGAGCTGATGGCTGTAAGCGGCCAGAGAGAGCAGGATTTTGGCGAAATACTGGCTTATATGGTAGATGCCGGGATGCTCGTTAAAATCAATCAGGATACGGTATTTTCCAACCGAGCGATTGAGGAAGGCAAAAGAAGACTTTCGGCCTATTTCGAGCAGGAAAAGGAACTTAGCCTGGCCACTGCACGGGATATTCTAAATACTACTCGAAAGTATGCGCTGCCTTTGATAGAATATTATGATAGAATTCGTTTTACCCGCCGGATCGGTGATATCAGGGTAAAAATCTAACGAAAAGCCGGGGATTGCTGGAGGATTTGTAAAATTGTCTAAAATAGGTATTCCACATACGCTGGCATATTTTATTTATTTTCCCTTCTGGAAAACTTTTTTTGAAGAACTGGGGCAGGAAGTGATTGTTTCTCCTCCTACCACCAGGGAGATACTGGACACAGGAGTCAAGGAAGCGGTAAATGATGCCTGTATCCCCATAAAACTATATCATGGGCACGTAGCCTACCTGGCTGACAAGGTGGATTATATCTTCTGCCCCCGCCTGGTAAGTGTTCGCAAGCACGGCGACTTCGGCACGGAAACCTTTTGTCCCAAATTCCTGGGCTTGCCTGATATGGTGCGCCTGGCTCTGGATAATCTGCCCAAAATCATAGATGAACGGGTTGATTTAAAGAAAGGGAAAGACGAATTGTTCAAGGTTTGCTCCCGGGTGGGAGCAACCGTAGGCAAATCCGGGACAGAAATAAAGCAGGCTTTCAAACAGGCTATTAAGGCGGATAAGCGCTTCAAGCAATTGCTTTACCAGAACCTTACGCCCGTGGAAGCTATGGAAATAATCTTTGGCAACCAGGAGAATAAACCCCCGCCCCAGCAAGAGACGGACTTAAACATAGCGGTGATAGGCTATCCTTATGCTATATATGACGCCTACATCAACGCCGGGATATTAAAACTGCTGCAGAAAGAAAAAGTACGGGTATATACCCAGGATATGCTAAGTGACAAGACCATGAACCGCCAGGCCCGGACTCTGCCGAAAAGTATGTTCTGGTATTTCTCCAATCGGGCAGTGTATGGCGCCTTGCATTATATGCAGGAGCAGGATATCGATGGGATAATACATATAACCGCATTTGCCTGCGGCCCTGACTCTATAGTAGACAGGCTGCTGGAAATAGAATCGAGACGGCGCAACCGTATACCTTATCTGGCCATCGCGGTGGACGAGCATACCGGAGAAGCGGGTATAAGAACCAGAGTGGAAGCGTTCCTGGATATGCTGCGCTTTAGGAGGGACAAGGCGTGAAAATAAGCTTTCCGCATATGGGTTATTCGTATATAGCCCTGAAATGGTTGGTAGAGAATATGGGCCATGAATGTGTAATACCCCCTGAGCCAAGCAAAAGAACCTTGGATTTGGGAGTGCGTCATGCGCCTGAGTTTGCCTGTATTCCTTTTAAGATACTTCTGGGGACTTATCTGGAAGTAGCGGAAAAGGGGGCCGAAGTGATTTTGACTTCCGGAGGTATGGGGCCCTGCCGGGCTGGTTTATACTGGGTTATGCATCAATACCTGCTGGATGAGCTTAATACCGGAATCAAAGTGGTGGCATTTGAACCTCCGCTCTGTGATTTGCGGGATTTCCTGAAAAAATTGCACTGGGTAAGAAAAACCGGAGGACTATCCATGAAGGCCTTTGTTCAAGTCCTAAGGATTACCTGGGAGAAAATCAAGGCTATTGATGAAGTGGAAATGTACTCTCATGAAATAAGACCCTATGAAGTAAATCGGGGGGATACTACCAGGAGCTTATGGCAGGCTCTGGACATGCTGGATGCTGCCAACAATGAAGCCGAGATTAAAACGGCTCTGAGAGAGGGAATCAAACTGTTACAGCAGATTCCGCAGGATAGGAGCCGTAACCCCTTGAAGGTTGGAATTATCGGGGAAATTTACGTAGTTTTGGAACCGGCGGCTAACCACTATATTCAAATAATGCTTGGTGAAATGGGGGTACAGACTGATCGTTCCATTTACCTCACCTCCTATACCAGAAAAAACACCATCGTCAATCTGGAGGGAGATATATTTTCCGTGGCCCAACCCTACCTGGCGGAAGCTCCCATAGGCGGGCACGGGGTAAACAGTATCGGGGAAACCCTGCTGTATGCCAAACATGGTTTCGACGGCGTAGTTCAATTAGCGCCATTTGCCTGTATACCGGAGATAGTAGCCAAGAGCATCCTGCCGGCTATAAGCAGGGATCACGGCATTCCGGTGCTGACTTTGTTTATAGACGAACAGACTGGTAGAGCAGGTGTACAGACCCGGCTGGAAGCCTTTGTTGACCTGTTGGAAAAACGCCGCCAGTATAAAGCAACACATGAGAACGCGAGGTTAGTTGTATGATCAAGGGATATCTGGGAGTTGATGTGGGGTCGGTAAGCACCAACCTGGTAGTAATTGATGGAGACAACAAGTTGCTGGCCGAACAATATCTGCGCACCAACGGCAGGCCTATCCAGACCGTTCAGGAAGGGTTGTATGCCATAGGCCGGGAATTGCCGATTGATGTTCAAATAGCTGGGGCTGGGGCTACAGGTAGTGCCCGCTACCTGATCAGTCTGATTATCGGAGCCGATATTGTTAAGAATGAGATAACTGCCCACGCGATAGCTTCCTCTGCCACCGCCGATAACGTGAAAACCATAATCGAGATTGGCGGGCAAGATTCCAAGATCATCATATTAAGGGATGGCGTAGTAATTGATTTTGCTATGAACACGGTCTGCGCTGCCGGGACGGGCTCATTTCTGGATCAGCAGGCCAGTCGCTTGTGTATACCTATAGAGGAGTTCGGGGATTATGCCCTCAAGGCCAAGAATCCGGTTCGGATTGCCGGACGCTGTGCCGTATTCGCCGAGTCTGACATGATCCACAAACAGCAACTGGGCTATAATACCGAGGATATAATTGCCGGTCTCTGTGAAGCTCTGGTCAGGAACTATATGAATAATGTAGGCAAGGGCAAGGAAATCCTTGCTCCGGTAATGTTTCAAGGAGGAGTGGCTGCCAACCACGGACTGGTACAAGCCTTTAATAAATACCTGGAACTGGAGGTAATAGTCCCGCAGCATTATGGGGTGATGGGCGCCATAGGAGCAGCCATGCTGGCCCGGGAAGCCAGCCGTAAAAAGGGTAGCACTGGCTTTAAGGGCTTTAATATACAGGAAATAAACTTTAAGACCGGCAGCTTCGAATGCAAAGGCTGCTCAAACGCTTGTGAAGTAGTGCAATTCTATGAAAACAACGAACTCCTGGCCCGTTGGGGAGACCGTTGCGGTAAATGGGAGCTAAACGTTATGTAGAGCAAACACGCTTGAATCCAGGTTGTTATCCGGTTGAATTACAGGTTTTTCCTCAATTACTAAAGGGCAAGAGAAGCGATAAAAAAGAGAAGACCTCGGCAAACCGGGGCTTCTCTTTTTTTGCCATATATGGTAAAAATCCATTTGAAAAAAAGAAAGAAGGGAAGGCAAAAGAAAAAAATTCTTTTGCAACATTACAGTGATTAGTGTGATAATATAAGGAAAACTAGGCGCGAGGGCCGGATGGCTTAAAGGCTTTGCACCCAAGACGGAACCGTTTGCATGCTGTGATTATCATCGGCTGTAGGATCGAGAAGGGTGGGATACTAGTAAGTTGTAACGGCTGTCGCAATGTTAGCGGTTAGGCGGGGAATCAAAGCACCTGATGAAATATTAGGTATTTGAATAATTAAAGAGGAGGAGTCCAAGTGTCAAGAAAAGGGTTTGGTAAAAGAGTAGCTCTACTGGTGCTGGCAGTCTTTATGTTGGCCGTAGTAGCTGGCTGCGGTGACGGCAAGGCGCCAGATAAGGTATCAGATGGGGATAAGGATAAGGCCGGGGATACCATCAAGGTGGGGATCAACTGTGAACTTTCCGGTCAAGTGGCCAGCTATGGGGATAACGCCAGAAATGGAGCCCTGATAGCAATCGAAGAGATTAACGAGGCCGGCGGAGTTTTGGGGAAACAATTGGAGCCTCTGGTAAGAGATAACCAGTCCAAGACTGATGAGGCCATGAACGTAAGTGCGGCTTTGGTTGATGAAGGAATGGTAGCTCAGATTGGCCCCCTGGTCAGCGGTGCGGTAGCAGGCAGCACCCCGGTTATGATGGAAAATCAGATACCGTTGATTGCACCGGCCGCAACTGCCAACAACGTAACCGTTGATGAAAAAACCGACAAGGTCAGAGACTATATCTTCCGGGTATGCTACCGGGATTCCGACCAGGGCAAAAGAATGGCTGATTTTGCCATAGATACCCTGAAAGTAAAGAAGGCAGCAATTTTTGGCAGCACTTCTGACGATTATGCCAAAGGATTGGCTAAATATTTCGAGGAAGAGTTTAAGGCCAAAGGCGGTACTATAGTAGCGGTAGAAGGTTTTATGAATGGCGATAAAGAATTCCGTGGGCCCCTGACCAAGATACGGGGCAAGAATCCTGATTTTATCTATGTACCCGGATACTATACCGAAGTATCAGTACTTATCAAACAGGCGCGCGACCTGGGCATAAATGTTCCCATCGGCGGCGGTGATGGCTGGGATTCACCCGACATGGTCAAGGTAGCTGGTGCGGAAGCACTAGACAATACCTATTTCACCAACCATTATTCGGTGGAGGACCCCGACCCGGCCATACAGTCCTTCGTCAAGGCATATCAGGCCAAGCATAAAAAGGCGCCGGATTCCTTTGCCGCTCTGGGATATGACTCAGTAAAATTACTGGCCGATGCTATCACCCGGGCTGATTCAGCTGACCCGGTAAAGATTAAAGAGGCTCTGGAAAAAACCAAAGATTTTGCCGGAATCACTGGAAAGATGAGCATTAATGAGCAGCACAACCCGGTCAAAAATATAGTAGTCATTGAATACAAGGACGGTAAACAGATATCCAGATAAATAAAACAACAGACAGATAAGGGAGGGGCAACCCTCTCTTTAACCTGTATTAAAGGATGTGCTCTATTTGCTCGAATTCATGCAACAACTGGTCAACGGATTATCGCTGGGGGCTATTTACGCCCTGATTGCGCTGGGCTATACTATGGTCTACGGCATCATCATGCTGATCAACTTTGCTCATGGCGACATCATGATGGTGGGGGCCTATGTCGGCTTTTTTTCCATATCCGTTCTGGGAAGCAACATCGTGGTAGCGATGGTTTTTGCCATGATTAGCTGTGCTCTTTTAGGGGTAGTAATAGAGAAGGTGGCTTATAAGCCGCTGCGTAACTCCACCCGCATAGCGGCTTTAATCACCGCTATCGGAGTATCGCTGTTTCTGGAATACACAACCCTCTACTTTTTGACTGCTCAGCAGCGGGTTTATCCCGCCAGCGCCTTCCCGCTGCACAATTACGAGGTATTCGGCCTGGTTATTTCCAATAAAGACATCTTTATCTTTATGTCAGCCATTATTCTGATGATAATACTGCAGTATATTATAAAAAGGACTAAAACGGGGAAGGCCATGCGGGCGGTGTCCCTGGATCGGGAAGCCGCTATGCTCATGGGTATCAGTGTGGATAGGATAGTATCCGTTACCTTTGCCATCGGCTCAGCCCTGGCAGCAGCTGCAGGGGTCATGATTGGTCTTTATTACAATGCTATTAACCCCCTGATGGGGATAATACCGGGCTTAAAAGCTTTTGTCGCCGCTGTTTTGGGTGGAATAGGATTAATACCAGGAGCCATGGTGGGCGGCTTTTTGATGGGGGTTCTGGAAACCCTGGTGAGCGGTTATGGCAGCAGTATGTACCGTGATGCAGTGGCTTTTGGCGTATTGATTCTGATATTGCTTATCAAACCTACCGGTCTATTTGGCAAAAATACCGGGGAAAAAGTGTAGGTGAGAACTATGGAAGATAAAAGACGCAGATGGGGCAAATTCCTGCTGGAGGTTATTGTCCTGGCAGCCCTGTTCACTGTGGTGCAGTATCTCATTACCACCGGATTATTGAATCGCTACTACCAGATAAACCTCACCCTAATGGGTATAAATATTATACTGGCAGTAAGCCTTAACCTTATCAATGGCTTTACCGGCCAGTTATCGCTGGGACATGCCGGATTTATGGCTATAGGGGCCTTTGCATCGGTTATAATGACCACTTTGCTGGAATATCCCTTTGTCATCGGCATCGTGGCGGCCATGCTGGCAGCAGCCCTGGCCGGGTTTATAATCGGAGTTCCCACCTTAAGGTTAAAGGGCGACTATTTGGCTATTGCCACCCTGGGCTTTGGCGAGATTATCCGGGTGGTTCTGCAAAACATCGATTACATCGGCGGTCCGGCCGGAATCAGCGGTATCAGCAAAATGACCACCTGGCCGGTTCTGTTTATAGCTACCGTAATAACCGTAGTGGTAATAGTCAACATGATAAACTCCAGTTACGGCCGAGCTATAATTTCGGTGCGGGAAGATGAAATAGCGGCTGAAATAATGGGGGTAAACACTACTAAATACAAGGTTTTGGCCTTTGTGGTGGGAGCCGGTTTTGCCGGTCTGGCCGGGGCATTATACGCCCATTATTTTTATATAATCAAGCCTGAGACCTTTAATTTTCTCAAATCATTTGACATACTGGTAATGGTAGTGCTAGGGGGTCTGGGCAGCACCACCGGAGCGGTTATAGCCGCAGCCTTTATAACCACCTTGAATGTCCTGCTGCAGGAATATGCTGCGGTCAGAATGATTATCTATGCTCTGATTCTGATAATTGTCATGATATACCGGCCCCAGGGTTTGCTGGGCAACAAGGAATTTACCCGCAAGAGCCTCGATAAGATTTGGAGTGGAAGACATGTCTCATCTGCAAATAAATAATTTGAATAAATCATTTGGCGGGTTAAGCGCCGTGTTAGATTTCGATTTTAATGTCGGAAAGCAGGAACTGGTGGGTTTGATTGGCCCCAATGGTGCAGGCAAAACTACCGTGTTTAATCTTATTACCGGGGTTTATAAACCCGACCAGGGTACTATCTGCCTGGAAGGCCAAGATATAACCGGACTGCATCCTTATGATATATGCAAAAAAGGGATAGCCCGGACCTTTCAAAATATCAGGCTGTTTAATGATTTGACCGTACTGGACAATGTAAAGATTGCCCTGCATATGGATGTTCCTTATAGCCTGACAACAGCCGTGTTGAGGCTGCCGGCCTTTTTCAAGGGGGAGGCCGAAATTAGTCGGCAAGCATTGGACTTTCTTAAGATATTTGACCTGGACAAAAAGAAGGATGAAATAGCCTCCAATCTGCCTTACGGTGAGCAGAGACGTCTGGAGATTGCCCGCGCCCTGGCTACCCGGCCCAGCCTCTTAATCCTGGATGAGCCGGCAGCGGGTATGAATCCTAATGAGACCAGGGGTTTAATGGAGCTTATCAACTGGATAAAAGAAGAATTTCAACTAAGCATCCTCCTGATAGAGCACGACATGTCGCTGGTCATGGGGGTTTGCGAGCGCATTTATGTTCTCGACTACGGTCAGATCATAGCCGAAGGCATACCCCAGGAGATACGCAACAATAAGCGGGTAATAGAAGCTTACCTGGGAGAGGAGGTAGAGTAATGCTGCAGATAAAGGAAATCGATGTCTATTACGGCGCCATTCACGCTCTGAAGAAATTATCCCTGGAAGTGGAGCGAGGAAGCATCGTCACCCTTATAGGAGCCAATGGAGCGGGCAAAACCACCACCTTAAAAAGTATATCCGGGCTGTTGCGCCCCAAAAACGGCGGCATTATGTTCAAGGATAAAGATATAACCAAAGTGGCTCCCGAAAAAATAGTAAGCCTGGGAATATCCCAGGTGCCGGAGGGACGCCGGGTATTTTCCTCCATGTCGGTTATGGAAAACCTGGAGATGGGAGCATATTTGCGCAGGGACAAAAAAGGGGTAGAAGCAGATATGGAGAATGTCTTCATACGGTTTCCCCGCTTAAAGGAGCGCCGCAAACAGTTGGCAGGAACACTCAGCGGAGGAGAGCAGCAGATGCTGGCGATAGGCCGGGCGCTGATGGCCAGACCTCAGCTCTTGCTCATGGACGAACCCTCCATGGGGCTGGCACCCCTACTGGTAAAAGAGATTTTTTCTATTATCAAAGACATAAATGAGCGCGGCACCACCATTCTGCTGGTGGAGCAAAATGCCAATATGGCTCTATCCATAGCCGATAAAGCCTATGTTATAGAGACGGGAGAAATTGTTTTGAAGGGCAGCGCCCATGAATTGATGAACAGTCCCGAAATAAAGAAGGCTTATTTGGGAGGATAGATGGCACAACCAACTGTAAGCCTGAAACCATATCAACGGAAGGGGGATTTTTGTATGAAGGTAAAGGAACGCATGGCTGCAGACGTTAAAACGGTAGAGATGGACAGCAGTATTACCGAGGCTTTTCGCTTGATGAAAGAGAACAATATCCGCCGCTTGCCGGTAATGGATAAAGGTAAACTGGTGGGAATAGTAACCCTGTCCGATTTAAACCAGGCTGCACCCTCATCCGCTACCTCGCTCAGCATTCATGAGCTTAATTACTTGCTGGCCAAGACCAAAATCCGGGATATTGTCCCCAAAAAGCAAAAGCTCTTAAGCATAAGCCCGGAAGCCTATATCGAGACCGCGGCCAAAATTATGCGCGAGAACACGGTCAGCGGATTGCCGGTAGTTGACGATGGTAATTTGGTAGGCATAGTCACCGAAACCGATATCTTCGACGCCTTTATCGATATACTGGGAGTCAGAAGAACCCATACCCGGATAGATTTTTATGTCAAACACCGTCCCGGCAGCCTGGCCGAAGTTACCGGTTTGATTGCTGCGCGGGACATAAGTATTATAAACACAGTGGTCTATTATGATGAAAAAAAAGAAAAATACAAAATGATTCTTCGCATAGAAGACCTTGATTATGAACCAGTGGTGGAAGAGCTAAAAGAAAAAGGATACGAAATAGAATCAGTCCTGATCAAGGACGCAAACGACTAGATCACGGCTTGACTCGACCGATAATACCGGAACCGAAGCTACACAAATTGACAATTATCGCAAGTGATTATATACTCATAGACGCGGGTAATAATTATTAATGGAAGCGGATCGGTCCTGGTGGGTCGCCTGGACTTCAAATCCAGTCTGCGCCGTAGTGATCCTGCGGTGGGTGGGTTCGATTCCCACACGCTTCCGCCAAACAAAGAAAAACTAAACGCTTGTGATCGGCAGCAGTCACAGGCGTTTTTCCTATAATGGGATAATTATCTGCTCTCAGATCCTAATAGCTGACCAACAATCAGCTGCATAAGGGAGAACCGGAGAGGCGAGCATGGCTTTATTGGCAGCAGGTTACTTGACAGGGAGCGGTTCAACATGCGCAGGGGGTTTTAACTTATATAGGAGTTAGTGAAATGCAGTTCTCGTTTAAATACGAAAATCGATTGATTCAATGTAAGGTAATACTGCGTAACCGTAAGAATATAACCATCAGGGTGGATGCCGGTGGACAGGTTACCGTGCTGGTACCGCCGGGAACCAGTGAAAAAATTATACGGGAGCAGGTAGAGAGTAAAGCCCGGTGGATATTAAAGCAAATAGACTATTTTAACTATCCGGCCTTTGCACCCCGCCAGTTTATGGAGGGTGAATGGTTTTTATATCTGGGGTGCGAATATCATTTGCACCTGGAGATTGATTCTTCCCTGACCAAAATGGAGGTAAAGCTTGATAGAGATAGGCTCGTGGTACTTACTCCAACAGCAAATGGGGGTATAATAAGGGAAGCGTTGGAGACCTGGTACCGCCGGCAGGCCAGGAAAAAGATTGCCGAGAGGATAGCCTGCTATGAGGATAGGATTGCCAGAGTACCGGGGCGAATAACCATCAAGTCCCAAAAGTGCAGGTGGGGAAGCTGCAGTGCCCGGGGCAACCTCAATTTTAACTGGAGGATTGTAATGGCGCCGGAAAGGGTTGTGGACTATGTCGTGGTACATGAATTATGCCATCTGCTGGAGCTTAATCATTCCCGTCGGTTCTGGGCTTTGCTAGCCCAGGTTATACCGGATTATAAGGAAGATAAAGAATGGTTGCAAAAGAATGCAATGAGAATGAGTTGGTGAGTTAAGCAGCGATAATGGTTTCGTTGTAAAATCTATTTGCTTATTGCGTAGTAATGAATATAATATGAGTTCGGGGTCAATTTAAAAAAACCCGCCGTAGAAGCTTTGAACCTAAATAAGATTACGCAGGTGATTATGGGTGAAGGTTATTATTATTGGCGCCGGTAAAGTGGGTTACAGCATAGCGCACCTGCTTTCCGGTGAAAATCATGATGTAGTGGTAATTGAGCAATCCCAGGAAAGACAGGAAATCCTGGAAGAGAACCTTGATGTGCAGGTAATTTGCGGCAGCGGTTCATCCACATCCGTACTTGAAGCAGCAGGTGTTCGCGGTGCAGACATGCTGCTGGCTGTTACCGAATTTGATGAGCTTAATATGGTGTCCTGCCTGCTGGGTAAAAAATATGGAGTGAAGACTACCGTAGCCCGGGTGCGCAACCCGGAGTACCTGGAGGTCAAGGATATTTCTTTTAAGGAAGCTATGGGGATAGACCTGATTATTAATCCCGAACGGGTTACGGCCATAGAAATAGCCCAGATAGTCGGTCACCCGGAGGCGATGAATGTTGATTATTATGCCATGGGTAAAGTCCAGATGCTGGAACTGGAGATTAAAAAAAATTCTTCTTTGATCGGCAAGAAAATCAGGGAATTGGACACCAGCGTTCCTTACAACATAATCTGCATTGAACGCCAGCAGAAAATCCTGGTGCCACGTGGCGATGATGTTCTGGAGTTAGGGGATCACATCAATATTATGGCCCGGACAACTGAAATGAGAGAAGTAGAAAGGATGCTGGGTTTCCATACCCCCAGGGTTGAGCATATAACCATACTGGGAGGCGGTCGTACCGGATTTTACCTAGCTCAGATTCTCGAACGACAGCGTCCGGATTTGCAGATTAAAATTATCGAAAAGGAGCTTCTGCGGGCCCGGCAAATATCACAAAAACTGAAGCATACCCTGGTGATTCATGGTGACGGCAGTGATTATCAGCTGCTGCAGGAGGAAAATATCGCCTCTTCCGACCTTTTTATAGCCGTAACTGATGATGATAAAATCAATGTTCTCTGCTCACTGATAGCGCGCAATATGGGGGTTAAGAAGACGGTTTGCCAGATCAAACGAACCGAAGTTATCCCTCTGGTGGAACAGATTGGCATCGACGCTATTCTGAACCCGCGCATGTTAACGGCGGGGGTTATCCTGAAATATGTACGGCGGGGGGATATTATTTCAGTTACCATTTTCGGTGACGATCGGGCGGAAATGCTGGAACTGCTGGCTCAGCCCGGAGCCGCGGCAATCAACAAAGAACTCCGCCATATAAAATTCCCCCTTGGCTCAGTAGTAGGAGCGGTAATGCGGAAAGAGGAGGTCATTATCCCTGACGGCAATTTCAGAATCATGCCCCATGACCGGTTGATGGTATTTTCCATACTTAAGAGCATTCATAAAACTGAGCGCCTCTTTCTTGACGGAGGTAAAATCAATTGATTAGACCGGCAGTAATAATAAGTAACCTTGGCCTATTGATAGCAATTATCGGTATAGCCATGCTGAGTTGCCTGCCCTGGTCCATTATTTATAAAGAAGGCATTACCGGCAGCATACTTTTGGCAGCAGCAGTGACCATCGCCAGCGGGCTGCTGCTTAAATACCTGTTCGCCACCGGGAAAAGCATGAATCTCAAAGAAAGTTTTGCCTTGGTGGGCCTGGGGTGGATAATCGCTTCCGTTTTCGGAGCTCTGCCTTTTTTGTTTTCCGGCTATCTTCCTTCATTCGCCGATGCTTTTTTCGAAACGGTATCAGGTTTTACAACTACCGGCGCCAGTGTGGTTAAGGACGTAGAGGCCTGGCCCAAGGGATTGATGTTCTGGCGCTGCCTAACCCAATGGCTGGGAGGCATGGGAATAATCGCTCTGTTTATTGCCGTTGCTGCCGGAATGGGAGCCAGGGGCAATCAACTCTTTAAGGCCGAGGTACCCGGGGGTCCTATTTCGGATAAAATTAGTCCTCGTATTCGAGAAACCGCCCAGAAGCTCTGGATAACCTACATAGTAATCAGCGTAGCCTGTGTACTGCTGTTACTGATTTTTGGCATGGACCTGTTCGATGCGCTCTGCCATACCTTTGCTACTTTGTCGACCGGAGGATTTTCGACCAAGAACAGCAGTGTCGGTTATTACAGCAACCCCTTTATCCAATGGACCATTATAATATTCATGTTCATAGGAGGAACTAATTTTACCCTGCATTATTTAGCCTATAAAGAACGCAATCCTCTGGTCTATACCAGGAGCGCGGAATTTAAGCTGTATGCTGCCATAGTTATCCTGGCCAGTCTGATTGCAGCGATAAGCCTGGGGTCCGCGGGATTATTCGCCGGCTGGGAAGAGAAACTTAGAGCCGCCGCCTTTCAGGTGGTATCCATTATGACCACTACCGGTTTTGCTTCTGCTGACTATGATCGCTGGCCGGCCATGGCCGCCGGAGTAATCTTTTTGATGATGTTCGTAGGCGGGTGTATAGGTTCAACCGGCGGAAATATTAAGCCGGGCCGATACTTGATTATGTTTCACCGCGGGGTGATTGAACTTAAGAAAATGATCCATCCTAAAGCAGTGCTGCCCTTACGTTTCGGAGGACGGGTGTTAGGGGAAGAAATGGTGATTAATGTAGTGCAGTTTTTCTTTCTTTATATCATGTTTCTGGCGCTGGGGGTTATGGTTTTGAGCATGCTGGGGTTAGACGTGTACAGTAGCCTGACTGCTGCGGCAGCCTGCCTGGGGAATATCGGACCCGGATTTGGGCTGGTGGGCCCTACTCAGAATTACAGCTTTATACCGGATATGGGCAAATATCTGTTGAGTATTCTTATGCTGGTTGGACGCCTGGAAATTTTCCCTATTCTGGTTCTTTTTCTGCCGGAATATTGGAAACAGTAATCTTCTCCAGCAATTCCCGGGCGACGAGCAAGAGTTTTGGAGCGGATGGGGTGCGCAGTTTACTGATATCCAGGTCGTTTATGCGGATGCGATCCAAGCCGTCCGCATCCTTAAATAGTTTATAGAGGATAAGCAAACGCTCTGTATCTTTCACATTGTATCTGCTTATTAAAGACAATGCCTGGTGGTCGTTGATACAGTGATTTTCTATAATGAAGCGAACTATTTCCTGTTCTTGAGATTTTAGGGCAATTAAATGCTGGGAGACAGCCTTTTTATAACTTTCGCGCCCGTGCTGGGGGTCAAAGTTATCGTTGCTGCGCCCGATATCGTGATACAGGGCGGCCAGGCAAAGCAATTCCCGGTCATTGCCACTAATATTCTCCATATAGGATAGAATCAGGCTTAACAGCAGAACCCGGTGAGTATGTGACAGACCGTGGATACCATAGGGATTATGGAAATATTTATCCGCCAGGAGAGAAGAGCAGCTTTCGTAAAGCTTTATAATACCCGTTCTTTCCAATTCCGGCTTGAGCCCGGCCAGGCTCATAAATTTCATTTCTTCAATATCTTGGGCATCTCCCGGAAAACAGATAAGCTCTTTTTCGTTGCGATACTTGATGCTGGCAACCACTTTTTCCCGGGGTATTTTGCCCTTAAAAACCTTCCCCCCTTGCCAATGGTAGGCATAGCAGATGGCGGTATTGATGTCAGTAGTCCAGGATGATGCCCGGGCTGCCGGGCTGTTTACCCCGTGCCCCCGGTAAACGTCTACGTAGCCCTGCTCATCAGTTGGCAAGGTTAACTCCTGATTTCTGCAGGCCTGAATCTGATGGATGAGCTCAGGACTGAAATCCTCCAGTTTAAGCCGCAAACGGGAAAAGATATACCAGAAGAGGCGGTATTTCTGTTCCTCCGGGATTGTGGGGAAAAGCTGCAGATATACCTCCAGGGCTATTCTTTTATCAATCAGGGCGAACAGGGAGATAAAGTCCCCTTTTTGCAGGCAGGCCTGCAGACGGGAGGTTTCAAAATCAATAGCCCGGGCTATGTCCATGGCCTCCAGGGTTGGGGCATTGAATGCCGGGATGTCTATAAGCACCAAATCACGGTAGTAGACGAACCAGGAAAAGGGGGCAAATTTATTAAAGTAAAAATCAGCGATGTCTGTACCCTGACTGGTCAGGAAATCCCTGCTTTCCTCGTAGCGGAATCTTTTGGGGCGAAAGGGCATCTGGGCTATTTCGCTCACCGGACGCAGGGCTACACTGAATAAAAGCAGCGGGTTTAACAACAGTTCGCTAATGTTCACCGGAAGCACTCCTATTATAATGTTGGTTCAAGACGGCTAAATCAACTGCAGTAGAAGGGACTAACAGAACCATACGGTTATTATACAATATATGTAATTGTTGTGAAAAACTCTTTACCCCCGATATAGCCATCAAGACTCTAACAGCGATACGACACTAATTGCGGGGACTTTCCCATTTGCTCACTGCACTCTGGCTTAAACGGTCAATTATTATGGCCAGCACTACTATGGCCCAGCCAGCTTCAAATCCCCGACCTACATCAACGCGGTTAACCGCTAAAAGAACTTCTTCGCCCAATCCGCCGGCGGCTACCATACTGCAGATAACTACCATGGACAAGGCCATCATGGTAGTCTGGTTAACTCCCGCCAGTATTGATGGCATGGCCAGGGGAAAACGCACTTCCCGCATCAACTGCCAGGGGGTAGCCCCAAACGCTATGGCAGCCTCCTGGATGGTCGCGGAGACCTGTCTGATTCCCAGGTTGGTAAGCCGCTGCACCGGGGGAATAGCATAAATGAAAGTAGCCACAATAGCGGGCACCTTACCCAGGTCAAAAAACATCATGGCGGGAATCAAATAGACCATACTGGGCATAGTCTGCATGGCATCCAGTACCGGAGTAAAAATGGCGTTAATCCGGTCGGAAATGCCCATGGCTATACCCAGGGGAACCCCTATAGCCAGGGATAGCAGTACTGATACCATTACTATGGAAAGGGTTTCCATGGCAATGGACCAGAGACCGAACATACCAATAGTAAACATTAGCAGCCCTGGTAGTAAGGTCTTTATAACATTATGGGTTAAGCGCCAGGCCAGCAGGGTGACAATAATAATCCACACCCACCAGGGAACACCCAGCAGGAGTGCTTCAACATTAATGAGCAGACTCCGCATACTGCTGGCAAAAGCATCAAATGCCGGGCTGAAGGTACGATAAAGCCAATCAATAAAGTCATTAACATAAGGTCCAACATGAAAATTAAATTGTGGGGGAAACAAGTTTTCACCTCCCGGAACCGACCGCCTTTTTTGCCTTTACCCCGATAGCAGGTATCGTGTTTACAGGGCTTTTTTTGTCGGTGCTTTCTCTTATCAAAGATATTTTCTGTTCGTTCTGTACGAAGCGCTGTACATATTCATCAGCTGGATTCATTACAATATCGCGGGGGCGGCCTTCCTGAACGAACGTCCCCTCTTTCATCACTGCCATGCGGTCGCCCAGGCGCAGGGCTTCATTAAGGTCATGGGTGACAAAAACCATAGTTTTATGCAGCTCTTTTTGTAAGCGCAGGAGTTCATCCTGCATTTCCCTTCTTATCAAGGGGTCCAGACCGCTAAAAGGTTCGTCCAGTAAGAGCAAATCGGCATCTTGTACCAGGGCCCGGGCAATTCCTACTCTTTGTTGCATACCCCCGGAAAGCTGGGCGGGGTAATGATTTTCCCAATCCCGCAGCCCTACTTTTTCGAGAGCCTGCCGGGCTCGAGTTTCTCTTTCCCGTCGCTCCATTCCCCGTAGCTTGAGTCCAAAGGCAGCGTTTTCCAGTACCGTTCGGTGCGGTAGAAGCCCGTAATGCTGAAAAACCATGGCCACCCGGGTGCGGCGAAATTCCGTCAGATGTTGCCGGTCCATGGCCGTTACATCCTGCCCTTCAACCAATATCTGCCCGTAATCAGGTTCAATCAGGCGCAGAAGACAGCGAATCAAGGTGGACTTACCGCTGCCGGAAAGCCCCATGACAACATAAACTTCACCTTCTGGCAGCCTGAAAGAGACATCACGGACAGCTACTACCTGGCCTTCCGCCTCCGTGTCACCTGAACCGGATAAATAATCCTCCATATTAAAGGGACTGTCATTATCCCCAAAAACTTTCCAGAGATGCTTTACTTCCATCAGATAACCACTGCTTTCCATAATTAATTCACCTCTTTTAGCGCTTCGGCGACTTTTTGGGCTGCATCCTGCGGAATCCATGATTTCCATACCTCGGGATATTGCTTTAAGAAGTAAATAGCAGCAGCCTCAGCATTGCCGTTATTATCATTCATATAAGCCGTGATATCATTATTCTGCTGCAAAGAGGTAGAGTAGTTTGTCAGAAAAGCTACTATTTCAGGTGATTTATTTTCCAGCTTGCTGTTAATGCCGATAAGAACTTCAGCGTTAGGAAAGGCGCAACCACGATTACTGTCCCAGGTAGCCTGATCGAACTCTGGTTCCTGCAGCAGAGTCATGTCCAGCTTACCCATCACCCAGGTAGGTTCCCAGTAGTATCCCAGCCAGGGTTTGCCTTTTTCGTAGGCTGATACCATGGAGGTAGCCAGAGCAGTGTCAGAGCCGGTGCTGAAGACATTAAAGGCTGTATCCAGACCGTAAACTTTCATTTTTTCCTGGTTATAATCAGTTACGGCCCATCCCGGGGGGCTGTTATGAAAGCGGCCTTTATTAGGGACTTCAGGGTCTTTGAACAATTCCCGGTACCGGGGCAAATCACTTACCGATTTGAGGTCAGGGGCAGCCGGTTCAATGCCGCGTTTAGGGTCACCCTTGATCATATAGGTAGGGACATACCATCCCTGGGGAGCATCGGGATAATTTATACCCAGGTTTTTAACCGTGCCGTCGGCCAGTACCTTGTCCCATGCTTCCGGGAAGTTGTCGGCCCAAACCTCCATATAAATATCGATACTGCCTTTGCTCAAGCCCTGCAACAGAGGCAGGGAATCGCCAAACAGGTACTCACAGGGGGGATAATCATAGCCATGTTCAATTATAAAGCCTGCTATGCGATTATGGACTTGTACGCTATCCCAGGTAACGTCGGCCAACACCAACACCGGTTTATCCGAGTCGGCATTATTGCCTCCGGTAGACGTACTGCCTCCCCCACACCCGGCTCCAAGCAGGGTGAACAGAAGGACAGCAACCAATGACCAGCTTGCTGGCCGGAACCGTTGCAGGTAATATTTAATTGTGCTCATCAATGAAACCTCCTCACCGGCAGGACACTTTGCGGTGAAGCATGAAGGGAACCATAAATAGTTAAATGCCTTAAATGCATTTAAGCAATAAGGTTAATAGACGATTACAATTGGTTATTTTGCTTGGTTTTCCGATGGATAAAACCAAAGACCCGTATCGCCTGCGAGGTTAGCTGTCGGACTCGGATCCGGGTTGACCCTATTCCGCCCCTGCCCCGGACAGAAATTCGCCCCCCAAAAAGATGGTTCCCCCGCGTCTTCAAGACTTCGGCGCCTACCCAAAAATTTATACTTGTACAATACCTTATATGTAATTGAAGCGACTGTCAATATTGGCATTTGCTTCTAATGCATAGTAATATGCACTATATTGCGATTAGAGGGAATTAGGGAGGGGATAGTAAGAATTACTGTCCGAACAGCAGGCGATTATGTTGGGGGCTTAATCTATTCGTACAAAACCCTTGGCAGGGAAGCGTATTTTTATATTAACCGATAGCATACATTGATAATTTCAGGAGGATGAGCGTGTGGGCAGGTGGAGGCGGCTCTTCTTGCGCATGTAGCGCCCGACTCCAGCCAGAACCAGGATGGCCGCCAGTATACCCAGAGTCAATTTAATATCACGGGTCTGGAAGAGGCAAATGCCCAGACCGGTATAGAGAACCGCAGATGGTATTTTGCCAATAGCCGAAGAAAAGAAAAAATTCCAGAAGGAAACGCCTCCCAGGGCAGCAGCTACATTTATGATAGGCGTAGGTACCACCGGGATAATGCGGGCAACAACTATGGTCCAGAAAGCCATTTCCGCATCCATTTTTTTTAGGTCATAACCCAGGCGGCTTTTTATTTTGTTTTGGGCCCAGTCTCCGGCGATCAGTTTACAAATCCAATAGGCCAGGCAAGCCCCCGTCAGGGCCCCGAGCCAGGATAATATAAAGCCCATTTTAAAACCGAACAGCAACCCTCCGGCAACGGCCAGGACTATGTAAGGGAATACAGGCAGGGCAGCCTGTATCGTAAATAGCAAAAAAGCCACTAATGGAGCCAGCATGCCGAAAGCCCGAATATAATTTATTACCATGGCTACGCTTAAATCACTGACACTCTGAAAAAAATCCATTTCTATCCCCCTATTTAAGGCTAAGATTATCATAATAACCGTGAGATAATTTGGACCGTAACCTATTATTATCTACGGAGATAACCGGTATAAATTTCAGGAGAAGATAATTCTTCAGGTTAGATTATAGGTATCCCAATACTTTCAAAATAGCAAGCCGGCAGCCTTTTGTCAAGAACGGGGCGGTGTTTCCGACCTGGCGCTGAAAAAATTCACCTTACCATGGAACGGGCAAGCAATATGCCGCTTAATGCGCAGCTATGCTATAATATGGATAATCTAAAATCGTGGGGGACGATATGCAGCTTAATGTACTTGATTACCTTATTATAGCTGTGTTGCTGTTAAGTGCCCTGGCTGGCTTAAGGAAAGGCCTTTTTAATGTAGTAGGCGGCCTTGCGGGAGTATTAATAGGGCTGCTGGCCGCTATTGCCTTCCACCGGGAACTGACCCAATATCTCGAGAAGACTTTAGGTGTTAATACTCTATTGGTCGGGTTTTTACGAGAAAAGCTTCCCTTACCTGTTCTTGACCCCGGTCTGATAAAAGTATTGGGCTATGCTCCTCAATGGGCAGATCCGGCATCATATCTGGCGACGACACTTTTTACCGCCTTGTCATTCCTGCTGATTCTTCTGCTGGGGAGCAAGCTTGTACAGGCAATCTGCCAATTGCTGGATAGCCTGTTTGCCCATGGTATACTGTCTGGAGTCAACCGGAGCCTGGGAATGGGTCTTTTATTGCTTAAGAATCTGGTAATATTAGCGGTATTGGCTGGTATCCTGCTTTCTCCCCTGGAGTTGGCAGCCCAGATGGGTATGTCAGGGGCATTCTTTGTTACTCAGTATATGCATAATTCGCTTTTATTAGAGCCCCTTTTAAAGTTGTTTACGCATCTGAAAAGCCTGTTTTGAACAAACCGCGGTCCCGTCAGAAATCCGGGACGAGCATGAACTAGCGTATAAGCCGCTTGGAGCATAGGGTAATCTAATTTTAAATAACAATGAGGAGGTTGATTCCATTGGCTGATAAAAAGGAAGGGTTGAAACGTAATGCCTGGATGCGTTTGGATGATCAGACGTTAGCCCAGGTCTATAAATTCAATGCAGGGTATATTGATTTTCTCAGCTCGGTCAAGACGGAGCGGGAGGCCGTGGATTATATTGTTGATAGCGCCCGGCGGAACGGTTTTACGGACTTAAACCAGGTTCAGGAGTTGAAACCGGGGCAAAAGTTAATAATCACCGAAAAGGGTAAAATATGCGGGCTGCTGGTAATCGGCAAACGCCTTCTGGAAGAGGGTATTAACCTGGTTGCTTCTCATATCGATTCCCCCCGGCTGGATCTCAAGGCCCGGCCCGTGTATGAGGCTGACGGCCTGGCTCTGCTTAAGACCCATTACTATGGCGGCATCAAAAAGTACCAGTGGGTGTCCATGCCTCTGGCCCTGCATGGGATAGTAATTAAAAAGGACGGGCAGAAGGCAGAGATATGCATAGGAGAAAAGGAAGATGACCCGGTATTTACCATAGCCGACCTCCTGCCGCATCTGGCCAAGGAGCAAATGGAGAAGAAGGCAGCGGAAGCAGTAAGCGGCGAAAGCCTCAATGCTATGGCTGCAAGTATTCCTCTGAAGGACGAGGACAGCGAAAATATTAAAAAATATTTTATGCAATTGCTAAAAGAAAGTTATGATATAGAAGAAGACGATTTTACCAGTGCGGAGCTGGAACTGGTTCCCGCCTATGCCGCCCGCGAGGTTGGGTTGGATCGGAGCATGGTAGGGGCTTACGGTCAGGACGACAGGGTAAGTGCCTATACCTCTTTGCAGGCGATACTGGAAGTGGATAAACCGGAGAGAACGGCGCTGTGTCTGTTTGTGGATAAAGAGGAGATTGGCAGCACCGGCAACACCGGTTTGCAATCGCTGCTGATAGAGAATATAATGGCCGAGGTTATGCATAAAGCCGGACAGCATGATTACTTCATGTTGCGCAAGAGCCTGGCTGCTTCCTATGCTCTGTCGGCGGATGTAAACGCTGCGGTAGACCCTAATTATCCGGAAGTATTTGAGAAGATGAACTGCAGCTTCCTTTCCCAGGGAGTTGTATTGACCAAATACACTGGTTCGCGGGGGAAAGCGGAATCCAATGATGCCAACCCTGAATTTTTGGGAGCTATGCGGGCCTTGTTTGACCGCCATGATGTAGTCTGGCAAGTAGGCGAGCTAGGCAAGGTAGATCTGGGTGGTGGCGGCACCGTAGCCCGCTATATGGCCTACTACGGCATGGAAGTGGTAGACTGCGGCGTGGCCGTTATGGGGATGCATTCACCTTTTGAAGTGGTCAGCAAGGCTGATGTTTATATGGCCTACAAGGCTTACCGGGCTTTTATGCAGGAGTTTGGCGCAATTCCCCAGCCGGCAGCCCGCAAAAAACGGGCCAGTCGGAAAAAAATATAAGGAGCGCAATAACTTTAATATAAAAAAACTGCCAGGAACAACCGCTACAAACCATTAGTTGTGATCAGTGACGCGGAAGCAGGGAAATTCAAAGGAAAGCGCAACTCCTGTTTAGGTTGCTGATTCGCCGCAAAAAGGTGATTTTGCGTTAATTCCTTGCCCAAGCAGCGTCTTCTAGCATTAAATATGTTAACAGGAGGTTGGGGTAAATGGATATAGTGAAACTAACCCAGATGGTCCGGGCGGCAGGGTGAGCTGCCAAGATAGGGCCGGGGACCCTGGAAAAAGTTTTACAGGATATTGACGTACCTACTCATCCCGACCTGCTGGTAGGCATTGACACCCGGGATGATGCAGGGATATTCAAATTGAACGAGGATCTGGCCTTAATCCAGACCCTGGATTTTTTTACCCCTATGGTGGATGACCCTTATGTTTTCGGGCAAATCGCCGCTACCAATGCCATTAATGACATATATGCCATGGGCGGCCGCCCCCTGCTGGCTATGAACGTAGTCTGCTTCCCCCAGTGTGAGGATATGCAAATATTAAGGGGGATACTGGAAGGGGGATTGTCGAAAGTAAAAGAAGCGGGGGCATTTCTGGTTGGAGGGCATACCGTAGATGATAATGAACCCAAATATGGTCTGGCCGTTGCCGGTCTGGTGCATCCGGGCCAAATAATCGGTAATGCCGGCGCTTGTCCGGGTGATCGGTTATTTTTGACCAAACCGTTGGGCAATGGGATTATCGCCACGGCGATCAAAGCCGAGATGGCCTCAGAAGAGGCTCATGAGGAAGCGGTCAGATGGATGTCCATGCTGAATCGTAATGCCTGCGAGGCTATGCAGGAAGTGGGGGTAAATGCCGCTACTGATATTACCGGTTTTGGCCTTATAGGACATCTTTTTGAAATGGCATCCGGCAGCGATGTTGAGGTTGAGCTTTATGCCGGCCGGGTGGAATTTATGACCGGTACATTGGAATATGCCAATATGGGGCTTATACCGGGAGGCGCCTATACCAACCGTGAATATCTGGCCGATAAAGTCGAAATAGCCGGAGAAGTTGACCCGGTTATAATGGATCTGCTTTTTTCACCGGAAACGGCTGGCGGCTTGTTGATAGCAGTAAGCGAAGAAAAAGCCCCGGCTTTGCAGGCGGCTATGGGAAAAAGAAATTGTACCTGTTTTAATATCGGCCGGGTAACGGGGAAAGGTTTTAGACCGATAAGGGTGCTAAACAACATCAATAAATAAGCGCGGTTGCAGTAGCAGTAAATAACACTTTAGCGAATCCGCATATAATTAAGCGAACCTGTATCTGATTGGCCATCAGGGGGGGAGGATAAAGTGGAACGCAAACAATTTAATCTGGGCGACATCGTTCGCATGAAGAAACAGCATCCCTGCGGCAGTGCTACCTGGCAGATAATTCGCATGGGCGCCGATATAAAGATTAAGTGCCAGGGGTGCGGCCGTATTGTCATGCTTCCCCGCCTGCAGTTTGAAAAAAGGATGTTGCGGGTAGAACCGTAGCTGCTGTTTAACACGCGACCTCCAGGGTGCATATAATACACCATGATTAACTGTGGGCCCGGGGAGGAGATAAAAATGAAACTGGAACTTGTTCCCGGCAATAACTTCAGCGTAGGAGATTTGGTCAGTGTACAGAACATGCCCAGGAACGAGTGTTTCTGCATAATTGGCTTTCGCAGCGGTGCTGGAGGTGGGAAAGTAGCCATACTGAAGGCTCTGTTTAATGACACCTGCATCATTGAGAAGCCGGTATCAGAACTGCAAAGCCTCTTGATAAGGGGACGCCTTTAGACGGCTTTCATATCTTCTGTCAATGGTCAGGGAAAATGTCACCCCTTTACCTAGATAACTCAGCAGCAGAAATGTCATCCCTGCTGCGGCTCTTAGAATAGAAGATTTCACTATATGCGAACCAAGGTGATTTGTTCTTTGGCTTGATTTTGGGCTGAGCCGGCAGGCTATTCAAGGAATTGTCCTGCTGAGGTATTTGTACTATACTTTCCTTGGGCTGAGTTTTGAGCAATTCGGGTTTAATAACGAGGCCTTTGTAAAGGACCTGCATTCCGATATGCTTACTGGTTGCTACAGTAATCGTATCATGAGGGGATGCAGGGACTTTTATATTTTCCACCTTGGCAGGCAGACGGTATTTATGGTTCTCAAAGGAAAAGGAAAGCCCTGAATCGATTTTTCTTGTTACATGCTTGGCAAAAATCAACTGCAATGCAGACATATCTTGCTTAGGCAAATAGGCCTTTTCCGGGCTGGCAGCCTGGACGGCGAATTTACGGTTGTAGTAGGGAATATAATGCTTTAGGAAATCATTAGCCTGTTCGATAGAAGAAATTCCTTTACGCTGCATATCTTTCGCCAAACGGTCCTGTAAAGTCTCCCAGAGCCTTTCAATACCACCTTTAGCCTGAGCAGACCGGGCAATGATTAACAGGATGTTGAGTTCTTTAAGGGCTCTGGCAAAGTTAGTCTGCTTTTCCACTTTGCCGGCCAATTCTTCTTCAAGGGTTAATTCCTTTTTCTTTTTGCTGTTATAAACAAAAACGGTTCTGCCATCAGTGTAGATTTCTCTTGGCAGGTGCCCATTCTGATTCATCTGAAACATCAGTTCACAATAACCTTCAAAGGTTTCTTCCTTTTCGAAATGAAGAGCCAGGATACGACCAGTGGCATCGTCAACCGCACCGTGCAGGTGCAAGTAGGAACCATTGCCAAGCCAATCAAAGCTGGAAGCATCCATCTGAATCATTTCACACTCGCGCTCCCGGGCATTTCTGGAACGATGTTTCTTGGGTCTGCGCTTGGCCTTTGGAGAGCGAATACCACTGGCCCTAAGATACCTTGAGACAGTGCTTACCGAAACAAAAATATCTTTATCTTCAGCAAGCACATCGGTAGCATGACAAAAATTATATCCGGACAACTCCGTTTGATAAATTCGGCAGATTTTTTCAGCAACTTCAGGATCCAATGCATTAGCCGGTTTCCGTCCTCTATTCTTATGCAAAATACTTATAACCCCATTTGCGGATGCCTCCGCTTTCATCCGCTGTACTTGTCTTACACTGAGGTCTAAAAGCTCTGCAGCCTGCTTATTTGTAAACCGGCCTGCCAACAGTTCTTCGATGATAGTTATTTTTCTTGCTTCTTGTTTGCTCATTTCTAATTTCATCCTCCCATTATATCTTTTCTGGGGGATGACATTTTCCCTGAAGAGTTATACCATGACATTATCACTGATTAACGACAACGGCTTTCATATCTTCTTGCATCACTTTAATAATACTGGTATAATCAATTCCAGTCCCTGCTCCGGTTAAAACCGGAGCCATTCCCGTTTACGGGTTAGTCCACAGGGAGGAGGTGTAGTGATGCGCACGTACGAGATGATGTTCATTCTTAAGCCGGATTTAGCGGAAGAAACCATCACCGAAAGCAAGGAAAGGTTGAAAACCATTATTGCTGATTTTGGCGGTGAATTTGTTGGTGAAGCTGACGGCTGGGGCAAGAGACGGCTGGCATATCACATTGAGGACTATATCGAAGGTATATACAGCGTATGGTTCTTTAAAGGCAAGCCGGAAACTGTTGCCGAACTGGACAGGGTCATTAAATTATCGGATCGGTTCCTGCGCCATATAATTATTCGCCAGGATGAGAAATAGGCTAAGGGGGGAGAGCCTTGTTAAACAGAGTCATATTGATTGGTCGTTTAACCCGCGACCCGGAACTGAGGTATACACCTAACGGAACTGCAGTAGCTTCATTTACGGTCGCTGTTGACCGCAAGTTTAAGCGGGAAGAAACCGATTTTGTTCCGATTGTTGTCTGGTCCAAACTGGCCGAACATTGCGCCAATTATCTGGCTAAAGGGAGACTGGTGGCAGTTGAGGGAAGGCTGCAGGTTCGCAGCTACGAGGCGCAGGATGGGCAAAAAAGATGGGTTACGGAAGTAATCGGCGAGGATGTCAGGTTCCTGGAAAAGAGTGGGACAAGTTCCGGAGGCAGCGCTTATAATCAGGGCAAACCCCGGCAGGATGACTGGAACGACCTGGGACGCGAGGTCAGTCTGGAAGACATTGATATAGTGGATCCGGGTGAAGATGATGAAATCCCATTCTGATAGGAGGGAAAAACTTGAAAAAAGACAGGCGCAAAAAAAGGCGGCAGTGCAATTTCTGTGCTGATAAAATCGAACACATAGATTACAAGGAAGTGCCGAAGCTTAGACGTTATGTTACCGAAAGGGGCAAAATCCTGCCCCGGAGAATCACCGGCAATTGTGCCCATCACCAGAGACAGCTTACGGTAGCCATTAAAAAAGCAAGAACCATGGCTCTTCTACCTTATACATCTGAATAAAAGTCGCTTTAAGCCCTCAGTTATGAGGGCTTAAATATATGGCGCACCAGAGTCAAAGCAGGAAATAACCCTCCTCATGAAGAACAAAGCCAGGGGGAGGTGTATGTTTTGAAAGGGAGGAGCAAAGAACTGGATGTAGCCAAGAACCTGAAAATGGTTGACTGGTTTAAAGCCGAGCTGGTAGACTCGGTGGCGGAGCTCTTCAAAGCCCTTCTTAAAAATAGCAATGATGCTGTTGGTGATGCTCTGGCTTCTATTATAATTGTTTGCTACCTGCTGGGGCAGCGGGTAGGGGTGAGTTTTCTGGCGGTGGATGCCAAAATAAAGGAAAAATTAAGGATAAGCGTTGATAATTCTCCAGATAGCGATAGCTGGCAAAAAGAGCTGGCGGGGCTGCTGGTATACCTGGAGAAGAGCAAGAGGTGAAGGATGCCCGGATTTATAAAATATCTTGTCGTCACATCGGTTTTGTCATTATTAATGGCAGGCTTACCTTCATTAACCCTGGTAACGGCAGTTTTTTGGGGCGGCAGCCTGATTCTCGCTGCAGTCTATCTTAACTGGAAACAGCTGCTTAGCCTGGTGCTGTTTAATATGCTCTTACTCTATCTCTTCGCTGGAGGCAGTGTATTATTCTATTGCCTGGCTTTTTTTGGCCTATCCGCTCTGGTTATGAGTTTGCTGGTCAACCGGGGCCAGGATTATTATCAGGTGCAAAAATGGGGCATGGCCGCAGCTGTGGCCGGGGTAACCCTGTTTATAATGGTGATATATGCTACCACCGGACAAAGCGGTACCGGCGAAATGGAGAAACAGCTGAACCTTTATCTGCAGGAAAGCATGCAGGAATTCGAGCAATCAGGAATTATGGAACTTTATGAGAAACGGGGCATAGACCGCGAAGAACTGGAAAACGGCATGGAGCAAATGATAAAAACTACTGCGCGGCATTTGCCCGCCTTTTACTATCTTCAGGCTATTTTGGCATCATTTTCCATGCTTTTTTTACCCGTTTTTCTGTACCGTCGGGCAGATTTAGAGCGTCTAAAAAAGAGGCCTTATACAAATGAGATTATGCCCTGGCAGCTTGCCTGGGTGGTTATTATCGGTCTGGCCCTGTGGTTGCTGGGCCGGGACGAGATGAACAGCCTTTATTATGCCGGTTCCAATCTCCTGGTGGTAATGGTTCCCGTTTCTGTGTATTTTGGGCTGTCGGCGGTTTTATTTAAGCTAAGGCAGCAAAAGACTGTTTACCGGAAATGGTATGCAATCGCCCTGATTATACTGAGTATATTTTTCCTGCCTTCGGCAGTAATATTTTTTAGTATAATCGGTGTATTTGATGCTTTACTGGATTATAGAAAATTACGCTTGGAAAAGGAGGACGGAATATGAAGGTCATATTGGTTCAAGACGTTAAAAACCTGGGTAGAGAAGGGGAAGTAAGGGAAGTCTCCGATGGCTATGCCCGCAATTTCTTAATTCCCAAAGGTTTGGCTACGGAAGCTACCAAAGGCAATCTCAAAGAGATAGAAGAAAAGGCCATCCGTCTGCAAAAACAGAAAGACCGGGAAAGAATTGAAGCCCAGGCTCTGGTTGAACGCCTTGACGGCAAAAGTGTGAAAATAGCGGCCCGGGTAGGCGGGGGGGATAAACTCTTCGGAGCCGTTACCGCCCGGGAAATAAGTGAGGCCATTAACCAGGAATTCAAGGTCAAATTGGACAAGAAAAAGGTTGATTTGGGCGACCCGATAAAACATCTGGGTGAATATCCGGTCAAACTAAAAATATATCCGTCCCTACAGGCGCAGATCATGGTACGGGTTGAGGCAGCGGATTAATACCCGGGAGGATATTCAAATTGAAGCAGTATTCGACTCAAGATACCGGAATTGATACGCACCCAGACAGGCTGTTGTGGCGAATTGAATCGATTTACAAAAAACTGGATGCCATTTACGGTACCCAGGGACTAATAATGAGGGCCAGCAAATTCGATGCCATAGACCTGATGAGCTCGATAAGCTTACAGGATCGGATTTTGGCCCTCAGACGCATCCTGAAGGAAAATCCCACCATCAACGATAAGATGGGGGAGAAGCAGATACCGGCTTTGCTGGATGAATTGGAGGAACTGCTGGCCGATATTTATGCCCGGCGCAAGGTGGAAGACGAATTAGAAATCCGCATCCAGGAAAGAATGAACCAGAAGTACAGCGATTACGTCCGTGATATTAAACTGGAGGTTATGAAGGAACAGAAGGCTTCACTGGAGAATGCCCGTACCTTAAAAAAACTGGGCATACTCGAAAAAATGGAACATACCCATCTCAATCGCTCCGCCCTGGAGCTACTCAGGCCTTCCGCCCTCAACGAAATCATCGGCCAGGATAAAGCGGTAAGAACGCTGATATCCAGACTTAACAATCCCTACCCGCAGCACCTCATTCTTTACGGCCCGCCCGGGGTGGGCAAAACCACCTGTGCCCGTTTGGCCCTGGAAGTGGTGAAGGCCAGAGCCGACAGTATTTTCGCTGCAGAAGCGCCTTTTATTGAAGTAGACGGGACTACCCTGCGCTGGGATCCGCGTGAATCCACCAATCCCCTGCTGGGTTCGGTTCATGACCCCATTTATCAGGGAGCACGACGGGAACTGGCGGATGACGGTATCCCCGAACCCAAGCAGGGGTTGGTCTCGGATGCTCATGGGGGAATACTCTTTATAGATGAATTGGGCGACATGGATCCGGTTTTACAGAACAAACTGCTCAAGGTACTGGAAGACAAGCGGGTTTTCTTTGAATCGTCCTACTATGACCCTCAGGATGAACGCATACCGCGTTACATCAGGCAGATGTTCGAGCAGGGTGTACCCGCTGACTTCGTTCTAATAGGAGCTACTACCCGGGAGCGGGAGCAGATCAGTCCGGCCTTCCGCTCCCGCTGTATGGAAATCTTTTTTGAACCGCTTACCCAGGAGCATATCAGGCAGATTATATCTATGTCGGCCCGTAAACTGGAAATAGATATAGACAGCAAAATCAGCACCATAATAAGCGAATACTCCTGCGACGGCCGCAGCGCCAATAAGATACTGGTGGACGCTTATGCCATAGCGCTGAATGAAGCCTCGGCCGGGTTAGGGGAAAGAAAGGTTCGACCGGAACACGTGTACGAGGCCATTCAAAATAGCAGGCTCACCCCTAACTTCTTAAACCGGGCTTCAGGTGAAGCCGAAGTCGGCAAAATATTTGGGGTAGGAGCCTTTGCTTATCAGGGGTGCTTAATCGAGTTGGAGGCCGTTGCTTTTGCTGCCGCCAGCCCGGGAAACGGAACTATCCGCTTTAATGAAACGGCGGGCTCCATGGCCAGGGATTCAGTATTCAATGCCGCTTCCGTATTGCGGGAGGAGAGCGGTGAAAATATAAAAAACTACGATTTACATATAAACATAATCGGCGGGGGAAGAGTGGACGGCCCTTCAGCCGGGGCAGCCATATACCTGGCTATACTGAGCGCCGTCAAAAACAAACCTATCCGCCAGGACATAGCCGTCACCGGGGAGCTGTCTTTGCAGGGCAAAGTCAAAGCCGTTGGAGGCCTGCATGAAAAGATATATGGAGCCCGCCAGGCCGGGGTTAAGATACTGCTCATACCGGAAGAGAACCGTAAAGACATACCCGAGAGGCTGGCAGGGATTCATATAGTCCCCATAAAACATATAAAACAAGCCTATGACCACATTTTTACAGACTGGCAATAGAAGGATATGATTGCTGACATAAGAAGGTTCTTGGGCCTGCCGGAATCCAGCCGCAAGAACCTTCTTTACCTTTAAACGGGGGCGGTTTTCCCGCGTATGGGCCTACCTCAGATGGTATACACTTTACCCCTGGGAGCGGATAAGACAGGGACTTTGCTCAAGTTGACAGGCACTACTCCTTTTGCTAATATTAGCTTGCCGTTCTTTTTGATAAAAATGGAAAACCAATAATGCCAGGGGGTGGTACTGATGGCGGCAGTTGTACTGGTAGGAGCCCAGTGGGGTGATGAAGGCAAGGGCAAGATAACCGATTTCCTCGCCGAAAAGGCGGATTGCGTGGTGCGCTACCAAGGGGGCAGCAATGCCGGCCACACCGTAGAAACCGACCACGGGAAATTCATGCTGCATTTAATACCTTCAGGCATCCTTTATCCTGCTACCCTGTGTATAGTAGGCAACGGTGTAGTAGTAGATATGGAAAAGATTATCGAGGAAATCAAGGGCCTGCAGGGCCGCGGAATTGACACCTCCAATCTGCGTATCAGCTTAAGAGCGCCGGCAGTCCTGCCCTACCACAAAAAACTGGATGAGCTGGAAGACCAAAGCAGTCATATCGGTACGACCAAACGGGGTATTGGCCCGGCTTATGCGGATAAGATAAACCGCATCGGTTTTCGTATCGGTGACTTCCTGGAGGACGCCCGGTTCCTGGAAGAGCGCTTTAAAAGCCAGGTGGAATATAAAAACCGCCTGATAAAAGAAATTTATCATGAAGAAGGTTTTGACTGGAGACAACTGCTTCAGGAAACCCTGGAACAAGTTAACTGGCTCAAGCCCTATCTGGCCGATACCTCTCTCCTGATATATGCCGCCATAAATGAAAATAAAAAGGTGCTCTTTGAAGGAGCCCAGGGAACCCTTCTGGATATTGACCATGGCACCTATCCCTTTGTCACCTCTTCCCATCCCATAGCCGGCGGCGCCTGTGTGGGAGCAGGTATCGGGCCTACCTGCATCAACCGGGTATTAGGGGTGGCCAAGGCCTATACCACCCGGGTGGGAGAAGGGCCGTTTCCGACGGAACTGCAAGACAAAGACGGAGAAATGCTGCGCCGGAAAGGCATGGAATTTGGGACCACCACCGGCAGACCCCGCCGCTGCGGCTGGCTCGATGCTGTAATTCTGCGTTACGCTGCCCGGGTTAACGGCTTGACTGAACTGGCCATTACCAAACTGGATGTATTGGATGAGTTTTCTACCATAAAGATTTGTACCGCCTACCGTTATAAAGGCCAATCCATGTCGGAATTTCCCGGCACCATCAGTGTTCTTGACCAGTGCGAGCCGGAATACATAGAACTTCCCGGCTGGCAGCAGGATATAAGCCAGGTAACCAGCTACGCAGACCTGCCCATCAATGCCCGTAACTACCTGGCTAAAATCGAAGAGCTTGCCGGGGTCAAGCAATCCCTGATTGCCGTAGGCCCGGGACGCGAACAGACCATAGTCGACGACCGGCTATACCGGTAAAGATCATTTGAAACATTGATAAAGACGTGGTAAACTATAGAACGGAACCAAAACCACGGGCGCGTAACTCAGCGGGAGAGTGCTACCTTCACACGGTAGAAGTCGTGGGTTCGAAACCCTCCGCGCCCACCATAATTTAAGAGTTTAAAAGCCCTTGTGATTATCGTAGAAATGCGGTAAGGCAGGGGCTTTTTAATGGGCTTTCAGGGTGTGAAAAAGTATTAAAAAAATATGGGTTTTGAATAGGCAATCTACACAGTAACTACACAGTAAATAACAGTTAGAACTTCTCGGCGGCCTGATTTAAAATTACCGCCGTTTCCTCTTTTCTGCTCTTACGAATGTGGGTATAAATATTTCTAGTCAAATTAATATCAGCATGGCCAAGTAAGTCCATAGCATCCCGCTCAGATATACCAGCCTCAAATAACATGGTGGCATAACCATGCCTGAGCTGGTGAGCAGTTAAGGTAACACCTACTCGTTTCTGCCAGCGTTTCCATTTACCTTGATAGGTTGATTCGTGCATAATCTTTCCATCCGGCCACCTACGACGCCAAAAACAACAACGGATTCCTCAATGACCTGAAAGGCGGCTGGAATGAAGTAAGGGCTGCTATGCGGGGAGAGCGGCCGGATGCGACCGGAACAAAATACCTTGAAGCCCGGGGGATGAATCCCGGTACCGGCAGGGAACTGGCAGGGGGAGCTATAGACATTCTGGCAACCCCGGCTTTTAATCCCTTAATGAAAGCCGGGGGTAAAGTAACTGCTCCCCTGGCTAAAACGGCTGCCGGGAAAAGGATAGCGGGGGTAAGCGCCGGCGGTGCTCTATATGGAGGCACCGAAGCGTTCTCTCATGAAGAACCGGCTGCAGAGGTTGCTAAACGGGCTATTACCGACGCTATCCTGTTTGGGGGCACGGAGGCGGGCTTAATCGGCCTGGGGGCTGCCGGCAGGAAAGTCTTTAGTTTTGGCCGCAATCCAGTTGACACTAATATTGAAAATGGCAGACGGGCGATGCAAACGGTCATCCGGAACCAGACCGATGTTTTGAATGCAATGCATAGGCCTGATGTGGGAGATATTTCTTTTTATTGGGGAACTCCTAAACACGGAGTACGGCATATAATCAAGCGGCGTAGTGCCCAAGGATACAACGGTGAAGAAATTGCTAATAAGATGGTCGATGTTATTGGCAGAGGAAAAAGAGGAGAAATTTATGGACCGGAAGGCGGGCAGCGTGTAAATATCTCCGATGATGAACATACGGCCGTGTTATCTTTATTCAAAGATGGAGATAAAGAAACATGGTTGCTGACTGGGTGGAATGACATTAAAGGGGAACCTGGTGTATCCGGCAAGGGTTACGGCTTGCACGAAACTACGCATTCTGAACCTATGCGTACTCGTTCCAGAATGGGAGCAGATTCCCTTAACAACAATATACCACCTAATAATACCCAAATCAATCTGAGCAGAGAAAGTATCTACGACAGCACCCGGGACGAGCTGCAGAATCTTTTTAACACAGTAGACCCAAAGGCAAATATAAGTGATATAACCGGTTTCCAGGGGTACTCTCGTGACGTTTATCGCAATTTAAGAGATGCTTTTGGGAATAATTTTGAGGCTGTAAAAAAGATGCTGCTGGATCCGTTTGACAGTTCCAAAGCCGGTAACATCAGATTTCAGGAGGAGATATTAAAGGACCTAAAGGCTAACGTGGTTGATCGCCTGGGGATAAAGAAAGGCAGCAAAGAGTCCAAACTGGTACAGCGCTATGGGGAAAAGACCATGACCCCGGAAGAGTGGTTCAGTTTAAGCCCTGAGCTGCAGCGAAAAATAGCGGACGCCGATATATGGTTCAGAACTACTTATGACCGCCTGATTGATGAGGTTAACCGGGCTAAAGAGGAAATATACCCCTTCGCTGACGACCGCATGGCAAGCATTACGGCTAAGATAGAGGACCTTAAGACCCCGGGCAAGTATTCCCGGAAAGCTCAGTCTGAAAGAATTCAGGCGTTGCAGTGGGAACTGGACACACTGCGCAAAAACCCCCGGCGCAGGAGCACTGAGGACACCCTGTATATGAAGAAGTTGGAGAATAAGATCGAGGATATTAAAAACGATCCTTTGTATACTGCCCAGGGACGCCGTACCATGATAGATACACTGGAAAAAGAACATGAAAGGGCTTTACGGGGTAAACGGGTACTAAAGAGGGACGATTATTACAGACATTTCCGGGAGATGACTGAGGGCTTTGAAGGGCTTAGAAATATCTTTGACAGCCCGGCCAATATAGACCCAGCTCTGGAAGGTATATCGCACCAGACTTTGCCAAGATCCAAATGGGCCAGTTTTACTCAGCAGCGAAAAGGAGGAGCTGCCTATGATCTGGATGCGGTTGGTGGCTTTTTGGACTATGCACCGGCTGCGTCGTATTCGATACACATTGACCCGCATATATCAAGGTTTGAGGCGCTGGCTGACGAGTTGGCGGAAGCTACTGCGCTCAGCAAAAATGCCAATAACCTGGTGAGATTTCTCAAGGAGTACTCACAGGACCTGGCCGGCAAGACCAACCCCGCCGACCGCTTCATCCAGGAGGCAATACCGGGCGGCAGACAGGCCTTTAATGGTCTGGTATGGGTTAATAACCGTATAAAAGCCAATACCGTACTGGCTAATGCATCCAGTGCCGTGGCTCAGGTGGCAAACGTTCCCCAGGGGATAGCCTTTGCCAAGCAGTACTCAGCTCCGGGGCTGACCAGAACCTTTGCTTCTATATTAGGTAAGAATGAAGCTTCAGCTCAGTCTGGATTCCTGGCTGAAAGGTTCGCCGGTAAGATGTATCGGCAATTTGATGAAAGCCTACTCAGCAAGCCCAAGAATTTTGCCGTATGGGTAATGGAAACGTCAGACCGCATCGGTACTGAGTTCATCTGGAATTCCTGTTATGAAAAAGCTATAGCCGAGGGTATAGCTAATCCAATAAAGTTTGCTGACTTCAATACCAGGCGTCTGGTAGCAGGCCGGGGCATAGGAGAAGCTCCCCTGGGGCAGAAGGCTAAAGTATTTCAGCTCATAGCCCCGTTTCAATTGGAAGTGGGCAACCTCTGGCATGTTATGGGTGATATGAAGAAAGATAAAGATTTAACTGGCCTGGCTGTGCTCTCAGTGGCCCTGTGGATGTTCAACCGGGGTGCCGAAAAGTTACGAGGTTCAGGAGTGACTTTTGACCCGCTTGAAGCACTGATAGATTCTTTTGGTATTATCGCGGATGATAAGGATAATAAGGGTGTACGGGTAGCAGGCCGCTTGACAGGGGAAGTATTAAGCAATGTTCCTTTGGGCCAGACGGCGGCTTCCTGGTATCCGGAATACGGATTTAATTTCATGGGCGGCCGGATGCCGGGCAGAAAGGAATTTTTTGGCCGGGAGGACCCTACCCGGTTCGGTACCGGGCCGCTCTTGACCAAAGCTGTGACCAGTCCCCATACCAGACTGCTGCTACCCTTCGGCGGCGTGCAGGCGGAGAAAACTTATAAAGGACTAGAAGCGATCGGCGAAGGCGGGGTATATACTCCGGACGGCGCCAAGTTGAAATATCCCGTAGCCACTGATGTGACCAATATGCTTAAGGGATTATTGTTCGGCCCGGGAGGCTTCCGGGAAGCCAGAGACTATTACGAAGAAGGGCGGAGCCCGTTGACCGAGAAGCAGACTATGAGGGTGATGCAAAGCGGTAGCCCCGGCGGCCAGTACATGCAGACCCTGGTGGGGCGCTCCAAACGAGCGCTTAACAGTCAGCTCGGGGCCATTGAAAATGACAGCAGCTTGACACCGATGGAGAAGGCGAAGAGGAAAGCGGAATTAAGGCAGAAGTACCGGGAGCAGCAAAATAATTAAAGGGGAGGTTTAATTCCTCCCCATGGCGTTTCGAATTTGTGTATTGTCTTTCCACCATTCTAGCTGTAGCAGCTGGTCACCCGCGACCTGCGCTATTATGTCTGGAGGGACTTTTAGAGCGGTAAGCAGTTGCCGTTCAGATGCCAAGGCTTCTGCTTCACTTTTTTCAGCAGGAACATTTTTAACTCGGTTTTCTGACTGCTGGATAAAGTGTGTAGTTTCATGGACAAGTATCCGTTCTATATAGTATTGGCTATCTTTATCCTTGTCGTAGCGTTCTCTAAAAACATAAACAGTTCTATTATTGGCTAATGCGCTAATTTTAGTTGATAAATCAGCTAATTCTATATAAACACAATACTTACAAACATCTTCATACTGCTCTGGTGAAACCTTCTTAATGGTAGCCAGGGCATTTTTTACGTCCTTCTGGAACTCATAAGGGCCCTGGATGTACGGTTCTTTGTGCACATAGTGATGCAAATAGGCTTGAGGAGGTGGAGCAAGGTCACGCTTAATCATGAGGTAGTACCTGGACCCGTAATAGGTTACCAGGTACACTGCTGCCAGCAGTAAGGCGAACCGGAAGAGTTTTTTAATTTTATCCGGCATCAGTACCATCCCCTTACTGTTATTATATTACATTGCCGGCAGTTGCAACCATAAAAATAGGAGGTTGATAAAACCCGGAAAAAACTGCGAATAATCGAGTTCCGACTGATGGTATATTAGTATATATCACTGGAGGTGGTAAAAATATAAAAGCCGCTCTAAATGGCCAAGCGCTTGGAATTTGGACGGCTATTTTTATGGATTGGAGGAGAGGGGATGTCCTATGCGATAACCATAATCGGAAAACTAGGGGATGCACTTTCTAACCCGTTGGCCTGGCTGGCGGGTTTTGGTTTGGCCGTGCTGGGCTACCTGTTGGGGGAGCCGGGAGCAGCATTTTATGCCTTGTGGACAGCAGTGGCCATGGACTTATTGTCCCGGCTTATATCGGAATCAGTCCAGCACGGCGGATTCTGGAAAGCTATCAGAGAAGGGCATATACAATCAGACAAAGCACTGGCCGGGGCAAAGGTGAAGATCCCGGCCTATTTTATTATGTGCGTTTTCGCCGCACAAACTATGCATTTTCCCTATGAATATGCCTATGTGGCCAGCTCCATCATTTACGGCATTTTCTTTTTTGTGGAGCTGGAATCCACCTGTGAAAACTTCATTGAGGCCGGGGTAGAAGAATTTAGCTGGCTGAAACGCTTTAGCAAACGGAAACTGGAGCAGATGGTGGAGGACGGGGAGAATAGCGGCAGCAATGAGCCGCTGATTTAAAGGGGTGAGGATATTGAATATTCAGTGGGCAGGCACGCCGAACTATACGCCTGGCCGCCAATGCCGGAAGATAATTGCCATTGTAGACCACATTACAGCTGGTTTAATGCCCGGCTGCTTGTCCTGGATGCGGAATCCGGCAGCCAAGGCCAGCGCGCACTATCTGATTACCCGGGCTGGAGTCATATACCAGCTGGTGAAAGAAGCGGATGCCGCCTGGCACGCCGGGGAGGTTAAACGGCCTTCCTGGAGGCTCTACGACGGTACTAATCCTAACAGGTATACCATTGGCATAGAGCATGAGGGAAAGGCCGGGGACGCGCTTACAGAAGCACAGTATCAGGCTACCCTATGGCTGCATCGGCAGCTGGTGCAGAAGTACGGCATCCCGGCAGATCAGGACTATATCATAGGACACTATCGGATTGACAGTGTGAATCGGCCTAATTGCCCCGGGTCCGGATTCCCCTGGGGCAGGTTGTTCGCGGACTTAAAAGGAGGAAATGAGGATATGAAAGTAGGCATGGAGATACCGGAAGTAAAGGTAACTATGCAGGGGAAGGTTGCAGAAAAATCTGTGATTCTAACCGTGGACGGCAAAGACACCACATATATTCCCGCTGTGGTGCTCAGGGAGCATGGATATGTAGTCAGCTGGGATGCGGCTACGTCAAGCGTTACAATCAAGAAAGGATAGGTGAGAGATATGAAAATCAACTGGGCAAGGAAACTCAGCAGCCGCAAATTTTGGGCCCTGGCCGCCGGCCTGGCCACGTCGGTTCTGGTATTGGCGAAGGTAGATGAAAATACGACTGCTCAGGTCGTGGCCGTGATTGGGGCCTTTGGATCGGTAGTGGCCTACATGCTGGCCGAGGCATATGTGGATGGGCAGGCGGTAGGAAGTGAGGATGAGGAGGACGGATGACAGAGCACAATAGACGAAAAAAGAGGCTATCTTTTATAGCCTCTTTAAGCTCTTAATATAAGTGGCGGAGAAGGGATTTTAACTAGGGTTTTCAGACTTTTTTTGACCTCCGGATTTAATAAAATAATTAACTAATTTGGGTTAACTAACTGAGCTTGACCGACTCAAACTAATTTGGATTAATTAACTTGAATTAACTAACTGGTTTACTAAAAGGGTTAAAACTACCTAACCAAAATATCTTATTTCTCCGCCACTTGAGAATATTATATTTTTCTGTGCGGCATTGTCAATAGTTTTTCAAATTTTTTTTATTTTTATAGCCGGGGTTTACGCCCCGGCTTAAAATACACGCTACACAGTAACTACACAGTGTACCTCCAAATATCGGTCGTTAAACGACTTTAATAGGGTTTAAAAGCCCTTGTGATTATCGTAGAAATGCGGTAAGACAGGGGCTTTTCTTTGCCACTAGGTTTCAACTCCGCTTATTTCTTTCTTCTTAATTCCACTACTACTCCTAATATGCTTACCGGCAAATACTTCACTTCCTCATTTGTGAATTTCTTTTTACCATACATTGGATTGATAGCCTCTAATTCAAGACCGTCCTCGTATATGCGGACTTTTTTAAGTGTAGCATCTGTATCATTGACCATTACCGCACAATCATCTCCCGATTCGCAACAGGATTGTTTACGAACGATAACAATATCTCCGTCTAAATATTCAGGGAACATACTGTCTCCTTTAACCAAAAGCCCGAAATACTGCCTCTGGCCGTGAGTCCATCCTTCTGGGATATCAATATATTCTATGATATCCTCTACAGCTTCTATGGCTACCCCGGCAGGAATAGAGCCGAGGACAGGGATGTGAGCAGTTTTTTCTGACAACGGCACCGGGACTACATTTGATTCCCAGCCCATCAAGTAACCGGGAGTAACTTGCAAAACTTCGGCCAATTTCTGGATTTTATCTCTCCTCATATTGGCAATATAACCTGACTCCCACTTTTTCACGGTGCTTTTACCGACGCCTACATAGTTGCCTATTTCTTCATATGTGAGTTTTAATTTTCCCCGTTGGGTTTTGATAATGTCCTTCATATCCATGCACAATCACCTCTTATCTTGTTATTATATTAACACTGTGTCTTATATGCAACGTTAATATCCATTATGCATAAAAAAGTTTCTTAAAGGCTATTGACTTGACTTTTGGCATGCAATATTATGGTGTCATAAAAGAAACCAAAGGGGAGGTAACTTTGAATGGATGCTGATCGTTTAAGAGACGAAAATGGTTTAAAAAGATTACTATCGCCATGCTATGCGAGCATTAAAGCCAAGTAGAACCGCTTCTCACCGTGAATGTTGGTGAAACAGAACAGATTGCCGCCTAGATTGACATGAATTTACCTAGAGCTATTTTTTACGCCTTATGTTTCTTAAAGGACACATTTGCGGTATGGGAAACCTATGCGCGAACCTGGCGGTTACCGTCAACTGGGGATTTTTATATGGGTAGGAAGAGACGGCAAATTAAGAGGCAGTGTTAATGGAATTTACCCTATCAAGGAGGAATTATTGTATGGCTCGGATTCCTGCGGATGTGTGGCGGTTTTGCATGGAACAGATCAAACTGTACCCTTTGCGGTATGGACAATATGAAGAAGAGAAGGCACGAATAGAGAAATCTTTGCTTCGCGCGGTTAGCAGTTTCGACGTAGAACCTTCAAGCGGATTGCCGGTTGAGGAACATATTGAATACTCCTCTGCGCAGTGGCTGGAAGGAAATATCATGAAAATGAACGATGTTATCCGAGGCCTGGAGGAGGAAGAAAAGGCGGTTTTAGAATCGATATGGGAGTTTGGATGGCGCGACAACCAACTTCTTTCCGAAAAGCTTGGTTTTTCTGTACGGACTGTTGCCAATTATAAACATACGCTGGTGAAAAGAGTGGCTGTTCGTTGGGGGATGTTATGAGTTATCCTGCATTATTGTTGCATTTTTTTTAAGGGAAGAGATGCTAGAATAATAAAAGAACATATGTTCTATTTTGAATTTGAAAGGGGGGACTAAAGTGGGCTGAATCACTTCTAAATTAATTTCTAGGATGAGGGTGGCAAGATGAGCTTTGAGACAGATTTACAGGCGAGATTAAGTGGGGATGAAGCAATTTTTGCTTTAGTAGACCACAGGATATTTCCTGCGGTTGCGCCCCCGGAAACCATCAGACCTTACTGCGTTTATCTATTGATAAATAAGTTACAGATCTACAGTCATTCTGGCTGTAGTGCGTTATCGCAGTTTGATGTTCAGATATCCTGTTATGCAGATAGCTATGAACTGGCTAAACAGGTGGCAGTTGCGGTATCGCAGGCTTTGGAATCATGGGCAGGGTCTGAAAAAACCCAATCGGCGTTTCAGATCAAGGAACAGGACCTCTACGAGAAAGAAACGCAGTCCTATCAGGTACAAGTTGTATTTTCAATCATTTATAACGAGATATAACGAGATATAAGGAGGAATTATTATGGCACAATCAGCATTTGGAACTACTTTGAAGAAAGGCACTGCTCCGATTGCGGAACTTACGAAGATCAGCGGACCAGCTATGGTGGCTGATACGATCGACGTTACTTCTCATACCAGCACTGATGGTTATCGGGAATTTGTGCAAGGTCTGAAAGACGGTGGAGAAGTTTCGTTGGAAGGCCATTTCAGCAATGAAATTGGACAGCAGGCACTATATACGGACTTCAATGCAGGTAGCAGCAATTCATATGTGATTACTTTCCCGGGTACTCCGGCTGTTACCTGGACTTTTGAAGCGATTGTCTCTGCTCTGAGCACAGATGCTCCTTTTGATGGAGTCCTGTCTTTTACAGCTACGTTAAAAGTTACCGGTAAGCCAGTACTTGCTTCGGTCTAAGGAGGTTTTTTTATGAATAAAGCTGCTCCTACAGTAATAATACCTTTGGACAAGGAACGAACATTTAAACTGGACTTTAAAGCTTTTATGGCTTTTGAAAAGATAAGCGGCAAAAATGTGCTGGCGGCTGGTGTTTGGCAGGATATGAAGGCTTCGGATATCGTTACCCTGCTCTGGGCTGGATTATTGCACGAAGAGCCTGCTTTGACTCCAGAGCAGGTTGCGGAGCTCATTCATCCTGGCAATTTTCAAGAGGTCGTAAATGCCATACAGCAGGTGTTTCAACTGAGTATGCCGGACAGCGGAGGAAATGATGAAAGCCCTTTAGCAACCAACCGCCCACGTGGTTAGATTTATGGGCTGTGGGGCGGTATGATTTACGATTGAGCGAACCGGAATTTTGGGCTCTTACCCCGGCGCAGTTTTTAGCGCTTTTGGAAAGGAATCACTTGCAGGAGGAGCGTTCTTTGTACGGTGCCGCAATGGTCTGCAGTACTATAGCGAATGCCAATCGTGATCCTAGAAAACGGATTAAGCCATATAGCCCGCTTGATTTTCTTCCTGCTAAGAAAGATAAAGGTGTGCAAACGCTGGAGGAGCAGCTTGAAACGGTGGCAGCAATAAATGCCGCTCTAGGAGGAAGCGACGAAAGGTGGTGACAGGATGAGCGCGGATCAGCTTACGATAGTATTGGAAATCGACTCACGTAAATTTCAGAATGGCCTCAATAAAGCAATGGCTACATTGCAGAATGTACAACGGGATTTCGTTAAGATCGCCAAAAACATGGCGATCGGGTTCCAGGGAGAAATCGAAAAGTCCGTATCTGCGATGGAGGAGGCCTGTACAACTTATACTCAACTAGGGGATAAAATGGCCAAAGCTGTCACTCTGCCGCCTGGTTCTTCAGATGGAGGCTTGAACGACAAAGGGGCGGCTATTGATACAGTACAGGGAAAATTTGCTTCTTTAAGCTCTTCATTAAACGAGACCGGGATAGCCCTTGCCGGGATTGGCGGCCTTTTAGGCGTGTTGGAGCCAATCGGTGAACAGTTCAATATTGAAGGATTAGCTGGTATGGGCAGTACCTTGGTTGGTATGGGGGAAACACTGGCCCTGGTTTCTGAAGGGGTTTCCGGTTTGGGAACGGCTTTCGCCATTCTCAGTGGGCCGGTGGGACTTATTATCGCAGCTTTGGCTGTTTTAGCTTTAGCTATTTATGAGCTGTGGAATAATAATGAGGTTTTCCGAGAAGGCGTACTAACTGCTTGGGCCAGCATCCAAGCTTCTATTCAATCGGCAATCACTAACATTACTGCATTTTGGCAGCAATGGGGCCCTATGATTATAGGAATAATAACCCCGATCTGGGAAGGTATCAAAACGATAATTTCTACTGCTATCCAAGTAATCATGGGCATTATTTCTCTGTTGCTTAATGTAATGACTGGAAACTGGGAAGGCGCCAAAGAAAGTGTTTTGGGTATTGTCCAAGCTCTTCATGATGGAGTTGCTGGTATTGTCCAATCGCTGGTTGATTTCTTGGGAGGCCTGTGGATCTTAATTAGCGAGGCGGCCAGTGCTGCTTGGAACGGTATCAAAGACGCAGCCCTAATTGCTTGGGACAATCTCAAAAAGGATACAACAACCAAGTTAACTGAACTGGAAACCTTTTTAACTGTTACCTGGAATAGAATTATCACCTGGGCAACCACTAAATGGACTGAATTCAAGGATTCTTTCCTGAATATATGGGCAGCGGTTGTAAGCGGAGTTAAAGGCTATGTAAATGGGATCATCGGCATGATAAACAGGCTTATTGACGCCTTTAACAGCATACAGGTGGAAATCCCGGATTGGATACCGGGACCTTTTGCGGGACAGAAGTTTGGCATTAACCTGCCGCATGTTCCGCAACTGGCAGAAGGAGGTATCGTTACCCGGGCCACTCTGGCCTTGATTGGTGAAACCGGTCCTGAAGCCGTTATACCTCTGAATGACATTTTTACGGGGTATGGAGGAAGTGTTACATTCAATATCAGTGGTCCGGATCCTGAAGAAGTAGTGAATCTCATACAGAGGAAACTGCTCAGAGTGGGGGTTAGAGAGTTATGATGGACATTAATTTCACCATAGCAGGCTTTGACCGTACGGGAGATGTCAGCGTTGACTGGTCCATCGAACAGGTATTGACCCATGAAGAAGACGCTTGTTCATTGTTGATCATCTCCGGGGAGAAGCCGGCAGCGGGCGAAGAACTTGTTATCACTTATGGTACGGATAAGCTTTTTGCGGGCATTATTGATACGGTGAAAGAAGATTATAAAACCGGTAAGATTACTTTTTATAAATGTTCAGCCAGGGATTACTCTTATTTGATCGATAAACGGCTGGTGGTGGAAACGTACCAGAACCAGAGTGCAGATAATATTTTTAAAGATATTGCCGCCAAGTATGCATGGGGTTTCTCTGACAGCCATGTGGAACCTGGAGCACCGCAGGTAGAAAGAATATCCTTTAACTATAAGCGGCCGTCGGATTGTTTTAAAGAGCTGTGTGAATACGTAGGCTGGGATTGGTTTGTGGATTACAATAAGGATCTGCATTTTTTCAACCCGGCCAAATTAGCGGAACAAGCTCCGATAGTCGTTGATAATGGGTCGAAAGTTAGAAAAATAAAACACGATATTGATACCGCTACACTTCGTAACAGGGTATATGTCCTTGGCAGTACGATGCTGTCTGATCCGCAGACGGTGCAATGGAAAGCGGATGGCGTGGCCAGAATATGGACTCTGCCCTGGAATCCACATGAAATGAGCCTGACCGTAGGAGAAATCACCAAGACGGTAGGAATTGAAAATGTCCATGAAGAAGCTGACTATGACTACCTTTTGAATTCCAAGGAAAAATACCTGCGCTGTTCCGAACAGACGACGACTCCTGTTGAAGGTACAACCATGAGCCTGATCGCTAAGCAGGACATTGATGTGATAACGATGGTGGAAGACCTGGAATCACAGGCTGCTATAGCGCTGGTACAGGGAGGAGATGGAGTATATGAGCACTCCGTCGCAGATGATTCACTGACTACGATAGAGGCGGCAGAGGCTGCAGGAATGGCGGACCTGCGCCAACATGCCAATCCCCGGGTAAAGGGCAGTTTTGAGACAGAGGTCTCGGGTTGGCAGCCAGGGCAATTGGTTGACATCCGTATTCCTGATAAAAACCTATATGGAACTTATCTGGTGCAAAAGGTAACTATTTCTCCGGTGGCCTCGGATATGTTGTCGTATAAGGTGGAGTACGGCGGGCGACTGTTGGGGATAGCGGATTTTTTGAAAGCCTTAGTCAGCTCGCAGCAGAATAAGAAAATGAGTGAGACGACTATACTGCATAAATTTGCGTATGGTACTGATCAAGCATTAGCAAGGGATGAACTGGAAACCAATCTGAGGACGCCGCCATGGGAAGTGGAGGGGAGCCAGGAATTTAAGATGGATGGAAGCCAATACGAATTTACTACCATTGGTTCCCTGCTTTCTTTATCTTACCCCGGGTTCTGGTCTAACTCGGAATATCAAACCAGCATGGATAGTCTAAGCTGGACAGATTGGAAGACAATATCAGACATTAAGGCAATTCAAATCCCTTACCCGGGATATGTCCGCCTCAAGGCAGGCGGGCAAACCCAAATCTATAATTGGAAAAGACCGCTTGCGGAAACAGACGCCGTATGTGGCTTTGTGTTTGTGGGGTGATTTAATGCAGACAAATATTGAAAAAATGCAGGTGAAAGGGGAGTGGTTGTTCTTTCTTGACCGGCAACTCGTTTATCAAGGTGACAACCTTATTACTCAGGCGGGGCTGAACTTCTTGGCTGGAATTTTAGCTGGGAATAATGCCGACGTGCCGATCCACCTGGCGCTAGGAACAGGCACGGGCGCGCCAGCTTTAACCGACACAAAGTTAAAGACCGAAGGGCTGCGGAAAATTATAGCATCCAACGCGCAGCAGAACAATATAGTACGGCTTCGGACGTTCTTTTTGCCTGCAGAGGCGAATGGTGATTGGAAAGAGTTTGGCCTATTTTTATCCGGTACCGACATGCCGAATAGCGGAACATTATTTAACCGCATTACGCCTCCGGGCGGCGTATCAAAGGTAGCGAACCAAGTGTTATCTGTTGAAGTCAGAGTAACATTTACAGCGGGTTAGGGGGTGATATTTTGAGTTTATATGCATTTAAAGCAGGTACAACCGTATTAGATGAAGCAACGATGAATAGTTTGATTTCCCTGCAACCATTTCAGCTTATCTATGAGGGACTTCAGAGTGCCTCAAAAATAGGATCAGGGGTGGTAGAGAATAGTATCGCCGATTATTCTTACTGTACCCGGTTCACGTTGACCGGAAGCACTGAAATAGGCCGTGTGGAGCTGGAGATTGACCGGGACGGTTCCGGATCCGATCTGATAGTGCAGATCAGGAGCGGTATGGACCCGGCCAATGGGGTGGACGGTACCCTGCTCAAGCAGGTGGTCGTGCCGAAGGAATTTCTTCCCGATCCAAAAGCCTACTGGTCCGTACCTATCGGCCTATCCGGGCTGACTTCGGGAGGAATTTACTGGCTGGTGGTGCTTAGGGCCGGGGATGCAACCAACCGCTTGGATTGGATGGGAGAGTCCAGTCAGGATGGCAATTATCCGGCTTATCGGAGAGCAGGAGATACCGGCGCCTGGTCGGCAGCCTACGCCCTGCATTTTCGGGTGTATTCCGGGGAATCTGGCGAACTGATACACTGCATCTATGCTGGGACGGGCTACACAACCATACTTTATAGCGGAGAAATCATATCAAAAGTTTACCGATATCTACCGCCCTCAGATGAACCAGACGGAGGTATTAGAGACGTTATCACTTTTGCTTGGTTTGGAGAGTATTTGAAGGGAGGGATGATGTAATGTTCGGACTAAACGAAGCCCTAATGTCTTTTATCAGGCGGCAGGTGGGGTTGAGGACAGATGCCGCAAGTGCAAGCGGAAGCCTGCACGCTAAAGTAAAAGAGGCAAGAGATAATATACTAGCTGATACTTTGGCAATTAGAAACCTAATAGGCTCACCTTCACATTCACGGGCAAATAACACTGTAATGGGATGGCTGGCAAGTCCCATTAAATCTATCCAGCGAGGGGTAATTAATATAAGTACCAGCGGATACTCCGCAACCGCTACAATATCTTCAGTGAATCCGGCAAAAAGCATTATTAATTATTTGGGTTACACTGGAAATGAAGAAGTCCGGCTAGAGTTAACAAATAGTACAACTGTGACAGCTTACAGGGGTGGTTCGAATATTGTTACGGTTGGTTATGAGGTAATCGAATTTTATTAAAGGAGTGATTTGTAGTGATAGCCTACGATGCTTAACTTGATGAGAAAGGTATTGTTTGCGCCGTTACACAGGCAGATGGGAAAATGATTGAGATTGAATTGTTGTATACCTCGTTGCTTGGCAAAAGGTACAACCCGGAAATTAGGCAATTTTAAGACGTAGAACAGCCGCCCGAATAGGGGCGGCTGTTCTATTTGGAGGTGGAATAATGGATTGGACGCAATTAAAGACTGCGGTGGGGCTGATGTCGGCTGTTGTAACCGGTGCAATCGCACAGGTGTTAGGGGGGTGGGATATGTGGTTGCAGGCCTTGGTACTCTTTGTAGTCCTGGACTATATTACCGGGCTGATGGCAGCCGCTATAGAAAAGAAACTCCGTAGTGAGGTAGGGTTCCGGGGCGTGATGAAAAAGGTCTTTATATTCTGTCTGGTGGCCGTGGCTTTCCAGGCAGATATGCTGCTGGGAACTGAAATCATCCGAGTGGCCGTGATAGGCTTCTACCTGGGCACGGAGGGGCTCTCCATCCTGGAGAATGCCGGCCGGGCAGGATTGCCTTTACCGGAAGCTTTACGGAACGCCTTAATCCAGGTCAAGGGGAGTGGAAAGAAGGTGGGAGCATGAGAATTGGAACGACCCCCCGGGCATGGTGGACGCGATTTCGAACGATAGGGCCAACCAGGCTGTAAGAAAAAGAGGTGGCCTTTTTTGACGCTCTGAGGCGGAGCATAAACTCCGCCTTACTTTGTTACACTTTTTTCTCTACCTTAACCAACAGCTGCTCTGCTTCCGCACTCAGGGTCACGGTATCGCCCGGCTCAATTTCTCCCTTTATGATATGCCTGGACAGCATGGTTTCGATTTCGTGTTGAACCAGCCGCTTCAGCGGGCGGGCTCCGTATGCCGGGTCATAGCCTTTTTGGGCCATGTATTCCAGGGCTTCATTATCCCAGCGCAGGTTGGCCCCGATATTTTTACGAAAGCGTAAGGCCAGATTTTTCAGCAGTATCTCGGCGATGGCTTTTATCTGCTCTTTGTCCAGGGCGTGAAATACGATGATTTCATCGATCCGGTTCAGGAATTCGGGGCGGAAATAACCTTTTAACATTTCGCTTACCCGCGTTTTCATCTGGTCAAAGTCGCCGCCCTGGTGCTGGAATTCCAGTATTTGATGACTGCCGATGTTGGAAGTCATAATGATAATGGTATTGCGAAAGTCCACGGTTCGCCCTTTACCGTCAGTCAAACGGCCGTCGTCCAGAATCTGCAGCAACAAGTTAAACACATCGTTATGCGCTTTTTCGATTTCATCAAACAGGATTACGGTGTAAGGCTTGCGCCGCACGGCTTCTGTAAGCTGGCCGCCTTCATCATAACCCACATAGCCGGGAGGAGCGCCTATCAAACGGGCAATACTGTGTTTTTCCATGTACTCGGACATGTCAATTCTGATCATGCTGCGTTCATCATCGAAGAGAGCCTCGGCCAGGGCTTTGCCAAGTTCGGTTTTTCCCACTCCGGTCGGGCCCAGGAAAATAAAACTGCCTACCGGGCGATGCGGGTCTTTAAGTCCGGACCGCGACCTCAATACTGCGTCAACTACTGCTTCCACCGCTTCATCTTGCCCGACTACCCGCTGATGCAGGATTTCACTTAAGTTAAGCAGTTTTTCCCGCTCTCCGGCCAGCAAACGGCTGACCTGTATCCCGGTCCAGCGGCTGACTACCCGGGCAATATCCTCTTCATCCACTTCTTCTTTTAAGAGCAGATTCCCCTTCTGTTTGTCGGCCAGGTGTTCTTCCTCCGCTTTCAGCTTGCGTTCCAGGTCGTTTAAACGTCCATATTTCAGTTCGGCGATGCGATTCAGGTCGTATTCCCGTTCAGCCCTTTCCATCTCGGTGCGGCATTCATCCATTTCCTTTTTGATGTTTTGCATCCTTAATATGGATTGTTTCTCTGCCTGCCACCGGGCCTGCATGGCGGCTGATTCACTCTTTAAATCCTGCAGTTCTTTAAGCAGGTTATTCAGCCGTTCCCGGGAGGCGTTATCTTTCTCCTTTTCCAGGGCGGCGGCTTCTATCTCCAGCTGCATTATCCGTCGGGTAATCTCATCCAGCTCGGCCGGCATGCTGTCAATTTCAGTTCTCAGTTTGGCGCCTGCTTCATCAACCAGGTCAATGGCCTTGTCCGGCAAAAAGCGGTCGGAGATGTAGCGGTCAGACAGTACGGCGGCAGCTACCAGGGCTGCATCCTGAATCCTTACGCCGTGATGGACTTCATAGCGTTCTTTTAATCCCCGCAGGATGGATATGGTGTCCTCCACCGAGGGCTGGTCAACCATTACCGGCTGGAACCGCCTCTCCAGGGCCGGGTCTTTCTCTATATGTTTGCGATACTCATCCAGGGTAGTGGCGCCAATGGCCCGCAACTCTCCCCGGGCCAGCATTGGTTTCAGGAGGTTGCTGGCATCCATAGCCCCTTCGGCTGCTCCTGCTCCCACCACCGTATGCAATTCATCGATAAAAAGGATAATACGGCCATTTGATTCTTCGACTTCTTTCAGTACCGCTTTTAAGCGTTCCTCAAATTCGCCCCGGTATTTAGCGCCGGCAACCAGTGCGCCCATGTCCAGGGCAATACATTGCTTGCCCTTTAAGCCTTCCGGCACATCACCGGCAGTAATACGGCGGGCCAGGCCTTCGACAATAGCGGTTTTGCCTACCCCGGGTTCGCCGATTAAGACCGGATTATTCTTGGTACGACGGGATAATATCTCCATCACCCGGCGGATTTCCTCATCCCGTCCGATAACCGGGTCCAGCTTGCCTTCGGCGGCCATGCGGGTCAAGTCGCGGCCATATTTCTGCAGAGCTTCATAACTGTCTTCCGGGTTGTCGCTGGTTACCCGTTGGGAACCGCGCACGCTGCGCATGGCATTTAACAGGTGTTCCCGGGTCAAACCCAGGCGGGTCAGAAGATCGCGCAGATCATTTTCCCCTTCGGCCATTACAGCCAGCATAAGGTGTTCGACACTTACGAAATCGTCTTTCAAGCTCTGGGCTTCTCTTTCCGCCCGGGCTATAACCCGGGAAACGGTTCCGCTCATATATACGGAACCTTCATAGCCATAAACGCCAGGGATTTTATCGATTAATTTAATTAACCCGTCGCGCAAAGAAGAAATGTCAATCCCGGATTGTTCTAAAAAACGACCGGCAACTCCGCCTTCCTGGTCCAGTAAAGCCAGCAGCAGGTGTTTTCCGCCCACCTCCTGATGATGTTTTTCCGCTGCCAGCTGCTGCGCTTCCGCCAAAGCCTGACGGGATTTTTGAGTTAGTCTTTCTATATTCATGCTTTTCACCTCATTTCTTTTAAGCGGCGGACTTCATCCTCCAGTTCTGCCACCCGATCCAATAAATCAGTAATTAAAATCGCCCCGTTAAGATTGATTCCCAGCGCCTCCCGCAGGCGAATAATCTTGTTCAGGCGCTGCAGGGATTTTTGTTCCACCTGTTCATTGGCTACCTCTATTACTCCCAGTTCTTCCAGCATATCCAGGATTCCGGGGTGAATGGAGAGCCGGGATACGGGCAGCCAATTTTCATCGACGGGATGAATAATTTTAACCAATTTCATCATACGTCCCCCTGCCTTTCATGGATTGCCCTTATCTGGCGATACAGCTTTTTTTCTTCTTCACTAATAACAGGCGAAATATTGATATTTATCTTTATATACTGATCGCCGTTATTTCCTCCGCGGCCCGGCAGGCCTTTGCCTTTAAGCCGGAGTTTTCTGCCATCAGGGGTTCCCGGCGGAATCGTAACATTCAGCGAACGATCCAGGGTGGGAACCGTGATTTTATCCCCCAAAACCGCCTGGTCGGGGCGCAGGGTCAAGATATACTCGATATCTTGACCCTGTACCGTGAACAAATGGTGGGGCAGCAGCTTTACCTTAAGATACAAGTCTCCCTGCGGGCCGCCGCCCATACCCTCTCCTCCCTGTCCTTTAAGGCGGATAGAGCTCCCCTCGGTAACTCCGGCCGGTATTTTTACCTCTATATTACGCAGGGCGGATATGGAACCGGTGCCTCCGCATTGAGTACAGATAGCGCGTCCCCATCTTCCCTGACCATGACACTTGCCGCAGACCTCTCCGGCGGATAGCCGCAGAGATTTATTGCCGCCATGATACGCTTCCTCCAGAGTCAGTTCAATTGCACTCTCCACATCCTGCCCCCGGATGGGCCCATCATAGTAACTGGCCTGCTGGCGATTCCCCGGCTGGCTGCTGAAAACGCTGGCGAAGAAATCGCTGAACCCCTGAAAATCAGCGGGATTAAAATCAGTGCTGTAGTAATAGGTGCTGCCCATATCACCCGGGTCAAATTGGTCGCCATTTCTCCAGTTGCTGCCCAGAGTGTCGTACTTGGCCCGTTTCTCGGCATCACTTAATACCTCGTAAGCTTCGTTGATCTCCTTGAATTTTTCCTCCGCCTGCTCCTTGGCTTTACCGGAGTGGAGGTCAGGATGCCATTTGCGAGCCAGTTTCCGGTACGCCGCTTTTATTTTCTTTTCATCCGCATCACGAGGCACACCCAGGGTCTCGTAATAATCACGAAAGGTTACTGCCATAGCTTCCTGACCCCCTTTTGGTTTTAGTTTTCGTCAAATTCGGCATCAATAACCTCGGAATCACTTGCCGTCGGGCCGCTTTCAGCAGCACTGGCATTTCCCAGTCCCGCCAGAATTTCCTCCAGTTCCTGCACCATAGTCTCAAGCTGGGAGGCAGGCGCTTTTTCTTCCAAGGCCTGGCGCAGATTTTTAATGGCTGCCTCGGCTTTTTCCTTTTCAGCCGATGATACTGCTGCTCCCATGGCTTCCACTTGACGGCTGGCATTATAGCATACCCCGTCAGCGTGATTACGGACTTCAGCTTCCTGCCGTTTTCTGCGGTCTTCCTTACTATACTGCTTGGCATCTTCTATCATACGGTCAATTTCCGCTTTATCCAGATTGGAAGAATTACTGATAGTAACGCTTTGTTCCTTACCGCTGGATTTATCCCGGGCACTGACGGTTAAAATGCCGTTGGCATCAATATCAAAAGTCACTTCAATTTGCGGAACCCCCCTCATAGCGGCAGGAATTCCATCCAGTTTAAACTGCCCCAGGGAACGGTTATCCCGGGCCAACTCTCTTTCTCCCTGCAGGACATGTATATCTACGGCGGGCTGATTATCTTCAGCAGTGGAAAGCACCTCGCTTCTGCGTGCCGGGATAGTGGTATTTCTTTCGATAATCCTGGTCATTATACCCCCCATGGTCTCTACCCCCAGGGAGAGGGGGGTGACATCCAGCAGGACGACATCCTTCACCTGGCCGGACAGAACTCCGGCTTGAATAGCAGCGCCTACCGCTACCACTTCATCCGGGTTTACCCCCATGTTCGGTTCTTTACCGGTTAAATCCTGCACCAGTTTTTGCACCGCCGGAACCCGGGTGGAACCACCCACCAGGATGACCTCCTCAATATCCTGTTTAGTCAGGCGGGCATCTTTTAGAGCGTTTTCCACTGGCAGTCTCAGTTCTTCAACCAAATCATGGATTAAGTCCTCAAACTTGGCCCGGGTCAATTTCATATCCAGGTGTTTGGGACCCTCGGCATCGGCAGTAATAAAGGGCAGGCTTATCTGCGTCTCCATCACACTGGATAATTCAACCTTGGCCTTCTCGGCCGCCTCGGTCAGCCTTTGCAGAGACTGCTTATCCTTGCGCAGGTCGATCCCGTAGTCTTTTTTAAACTCATCGGCCAGCCAGTCTACCACCCGTTTATCAAAATTGTCTCCTCCCAGGTGGGTGTTGCCGTTAGTGGATTTTACCTCAAAAACGCCGTCGCCTACTTCCAGAATAGATACGTCAAAGGTTCCTCCCCCCAGGTCGAAGACCAGGATAGTCTGGTTGTTCTTACTATCCAGGCCATAAGCCAGGGCGGCTGCGGTAGGCTCGTTGATAATGCGCAATACATTTAATCCCGCAATTCTCCCCGCATCCTTGGTAGCCTGGCGCTGGGCGTCATTAAAGTAGGCTGGTACGGTAATTACCACATCAGTAATCTTTTCCCCCATATAACGGGAAGCATCCTCTACCAGCTTGGTCAGCACCATAGCAGATATTTCCTCGGGCGAAACCAGATTGTTATTAACCTTGAAACGAACCGCGTCATCATTACCGGCCGCTACCTTATAAGGAACCAGGGTTCTCTCATCGGCAACCTCCTTAAACCTCCTGCCCATGAATCTTTTCACGGAATAGAAGGTGTTCTCCGGATTAAGTGCCGCCTGCCGTTTGGCGATCTGTCCTACTAACCGATCTTCACCTTTAAAAGCTACTACCGAAGGCGTAGTCCGGGCTCCTTCGGCATTGGCAATAACCTCCGGACTGCCATTATCCATAATTGCAACGGCTGAATTAGTCGTGCCTAAATCAATACCTAAAGCTTTTGTCATTTTAACAACCTCCCTTAATTAAGCCCATTAAAAAAACATTGGTCAAATATGGTCAGATAATCTCTTGTAAGGGTAAAAATTTATATGTCCTGCTGTCTCTGAGTATAATATCTTGATGCTTAATAGTCAATAATAGTCAAAGAATTTTTGATTAAATATCTCACTTCAGCAAGAGAAATAGATATGGGAAAAGAGGTGATATGCCGGTGTAAGGGCCATAGCAGGCCCGGATTTTCCATGGTTAAATAGATTGCAGAGCACTTCTCCTGGCAGGTGTTGAAGAATATCACGACAGCAGTTAGAATAATAGTGGATACTTTAATTCGCGGAGCCGTGGTGCAGCGGTTTAGCATATCGGCCTGTCAAGCCGAAGATCGCGGGTTCAAATCCCGTCGGCTCCGCCATTACGAATGACCCTTAAGTGGTCATAAGGACAAAAACAGGTTGGTACAATACCAACCTGTTTTTTTGTGTTATTTTTTACTTTTTTGCTTTAGTAGCTTTCTAAGACTTTGTGTTTCAACAATGCGATAGTTTGATAGCCATAGAGGCTTGTCCTTTCCTGCGAGCTGGGGATTTGAAAAAGATTCAAACGTGTTTTGAGCTAAGCTCACTCCAACGTCATTCCATATTTCAATGGGATTAAAGAGCCACGATACCTCTCCGGTTTCACTATCAAACTGCAGCAGACTCCTAAAAGCTCCAAAAATCGGGTAGATATATCCCGTAGAAGTCTTGTATTGCATCTCGTTCTTCAGAAAAAAAGAATTGAAGGATTGACTCTCTCCATTTTCTTTTTCACTAGGCTCTATGCCGCGAACCCGCCCAAATCTAGGAATTGCAACACCCTGAGCTATTTTGTACTCCTTGTATTTTTCTGAGATTTCTCGCTCAATCGTATCATATAATAATACCAAATCAGGGATATGTTTCACTAATGACAAATAAAGTGGAGAATCGCAAGCGGCTTTATAACGTTTAAATACCTGCGCCTTTCCTGAATAACTCTGAATCGGAGCAGATGAGTCATCGGGAAAACTTTCAATATCAAAAGCATACATTAAACGAAGTAGCTCTGCTATGCCGATTTCCTTGTTTTCATTATCCTTGTATGCAATCATATTTGCATATGGCTGATTTTGAATAGATTTTTTAATATTCTCAAACTTATCGTCCAAGTTAAAAAGCGCAATATCCGTTACCTGTACAGACGTATTTCTTGCATCTGACAATCGTGTGACATTCTGAACATTGGTGATTACTTCCATACGCACATATTTTTCAATATCATTTGGAATTTTACTCCGCTGATCAATGATGGCTTTGTATGTATGCCCACCATCAAGGATGCCGAACAGACTCCTGTCGCTATCTTCGGATTGATCCCCTAAATCAACAGTAACAATTGAACTTGCGGAGTCGAATGCAAGTGATTTGGCTGAAATAACAATACCGCGATTGTTTAGATAAAAGTCCGTTTCAGGCTCCACGACCGCAGCCCTAAGGTTCTTAGCTGGATTGGTGGTCATTTTGGGAACACGAGGGTTCACATCCATAGGAATGTTAACAGGTAAATCCTTCATGTTTACCAGAAGGTAATAGATTGTTTCGAATGTGCTTTCGTCTTCATCATCTTTACTATAAGGTGAAGCAAGTGTACGTAGCGCTCGAACTCGAAATTTTAATGTGTCTTTTTTCATAGGTTGTCCTCCTAAGTAGTTTTTTTACACGAAAGCTATTGCTTTGTGTTTGATTTTATATTATCATGGATACAACATATTTCAATGCACCATGGTGCATATTAAGGACTGGGAAATGGCAGAGAAAAAAGAGTATAGTCGCCTATTGGTTGATATCGGAACAATGTTAGCAGAAAAGCGCAAATTACTTGGAAAGCCTTATCACAGTAGAGAAAGCTTTATTGAGAAACGAAGTGCAGAAATTTTCAACAACGTTCCTTGGATTTCTCAAAGACACTTGGCAAACCTTGAGCGAGGGAAAAACTGGATTAGTGTTGAATTGCTTATACATCATGCTTACGCTTTGGAAATGGATCCTATGGATTTATTTAGGGAAATATTAGAGGTATACAATTCGTCGGCCACTAACCTTCCACTAACTATGGAAGGTTAGTGGCCGTATTTAGCTTTGTAATATTCATCTGTTTACTGCCGGTTTTCCTTATTTCATGCGGGTTTGAGAGTTTGTCCTTATGAACGCTCGCACTAGCAGGCTGCGCCTGCATGCAATTCGCGCTCCTCACAATGTGGGGAGCCGTTTTGTTTATGCCCGCGCCGAGGTCTGCATCTAAATCGAGCAAATAACACATTTGTTTTATGCCTCCAGTAATTGCTTTCAAGGGGGCAGGTTGACTCCGGTCTTCATCTGTTATAAAATAACTTTGGTGCGGGAGTAGCTCAGTGGTAGAGCACCGGCTTCCCAAGCCGGGTGTCGAGGGTTCGAACCCCTTTTCCCGCTCCATTATTATGTGTGAAGCACATATCGTTGTCCTTGTGAGGGGTCCATTATTAGTGAGTCTTAGTTCACAGCTGTGTTCCCGAGAAAATTATAAGTAATATGCCAAAAGCCATAAACGTTGTTTATGGCTTTTGGCATATGTATGCGTGGATGGGTAGCAATATGGGCTGGGGATAATCAGACTATGAGGATTTTTTACCGGATTTGGGGAAAGATATTTCAAAAATTAATGGAGGTTAAAAGCAATGGCAAACTTTGAGAGCCCTTTATCCGGAAAAATATTGGAGCTTAATCTAAAAGCAGGCCAAAAAGTTAATGAAGATGATGAAGTAATCGTTATCGAAGCTATGAAGATGGAAAACCCTATCTATTGTCCGTTCTCTGGTACAGTCAAAGAAATCAGGGTTAAAGTCGGAGACCAAGTAAGCGAAGGGGATGTATTGGCCATAATTGAGTAGGCGGCTTTTCAGCCCGCAGCATTTATGGCCGATACTATTATTTATAGCGGTAGTTACCGCTACCGCTATCGCACTGGCTAAACTGATTATTAATGTAGTAGCGGATTAATTTCCTTTAAAGCTGGTTTGGCTTATAATTGCTACAGAGTACATCACCTTATATTTAAAAGGAAGTGTTATGAGAAAGGTTTCTCTCTTTCTATGGGTGATGTTGAAGCAGGGGTGGTTAATTTGCCAGACAAGTTTAATAATAACCAAAATTTTAACTCCCCAATCCGCTGCTGGGTGCGAAGCGCTGCTGCTGATGCTTTTAAAATCCGATTCTACCAGGGGCGGGTCATACAATTGGCAGGAAAGACTATCTACCATTATGACCAGCTATCTTCTACCAACTCGATTGCCCGGCTAATGACCGCCAGTGGCGCCGGTGAAGGGACTATGGTAATGAGCGAATCCCAGAGCAGAGGCAAAGGCAGGCGCAGTCGCTATTGGGAGTGCCCGCCGGGTAGGGGGATTCTGGTGTCGATAATTTTGCGGCCCTCCATTGCCATTAGGGAGATACCGCACCTTACCTTGCTGGCCGGGGTATCGGTGGCAGAAAGCCTGTGCAGAATAAGTGGGTGTAACGCAGGCATCAAATGGCCTAATGATATCATTATAGACGGGCAAAAGGTTTGCGGTATCCTGGCGGAGAGCATGACTTCCAAGAGCTATGGACCGGCGGTTATTATTGGCGTAGGTATAAATGTGAATCAGGAGCAGTCCGAACTGCCCCCGGATTGCCGTAAAACGAGCACTTCGTTAAAGATCAAGACCGGTAATGATCTGCCCCGGCTTAGAATTCTCCGGGAGTTTATCAACAGTTGGGATGAACATTACCGATGTTTTTTAGATTCGGGGTCCCAATACGTGAAAGATAAATGGTTAACGTACAACCATACATTGGGGCGAAGGGTAACTGTCAATCGGGGTTCAGATTCGGTTTCGGGTCAGGCGGTAGCTATAAGTGACAATGGCGGTCTGCTGGTTCGATTAGCAGATGGTGAAATAAGGGAATTTATGGCTGATGATGTCACCTTGGGGAGAAGCTTTTATAGTATTGCCGACCTTTAAGAACCGGTGTCTTAAACCTGGCTTGAAACGGGATACCAGAATAATCCAGGCATAGCACCCAGCGAGTCCTTGGCAGCAAGAGCGTCTTATGAAGAGCTTATCTGCAGATAACGCACCGGAACAGGCCTTTACAATAAGGAAAGAAATAAGATATAATGCAGGGGACGGAAATAAAAGCCATTTTAAAGGCTATTTAACCGCCTTGGTTCATTAAATTGTTACATTCGGCATATCTTTTAATAATTTAATAGAAAGTTGGCAGAACGGGTGCTTACAGCCTGCACCCGGCTATTTAAATGGGAGGTTGGATAATGAAAAAACACATCGTTACGGTGGTAAAAGCAAACCTTAAACGTGATGGGGAAATCAATTGTCGTGAATGTGCCACTTCTTGCCAGTCAGCCTGCAAGACTTCCTGTACGGTTGGCAATCAGGTATGCCGTAAGCAGTAATTCACATGAGGATGGGGGCAGAGCCCCTTTTTTTATGCACTGATACTGATACAGGGAGAGGAGAAAAAAGGTGTACCGACTGGCCAGCTATGATTTTGCCGCCCATATTCATTTATATCGCTGGAAAGAACTCAATATTTTATTGGACGTAAATAGCGGCGCCATTCATGTTATCGATGAAACGGCCTGCGAATTTATAAATAGCCTCATTCACCATCAGGGGGATTTTTATCTGGCCACGGAGGACTGCAGCGCACGTCATCCTTCTTCAGAGGTTATGGAAGTTGCCGGTGAAATAATGGCTCTATATGAAGAGGGAGAAATTTTTACCGCGGAAGAAAAAATAGCCCTGGATCTTTCAGTTCTGCCGTTAAAGGCATTATGCCTTAACGTAGCTCATGCCTGTAATATGAAATGCAGCTATTGTTTCGCCCGGCAGGGTGACTTTGGAATGAAACCGGCTCTGATGAGCTTTGATGTGGGTAAAAAGGCTTTTGATTTTCTTATACGGAGCAGTGGTCAGGTCAAAAACCTGGAGATTGATTTCTTTGGGGGTGAGCCGCTGCTAAATTTCGAAGTAGTCAAGGGTCTGGTTCTGTATGGACGCAGGCTGGAAGAGGAAGCCGGCAAGCATTTTAATTTTACCCTGACCACTAATTCACTGCTGCTGGACGAAAGAATAAGGAATTTTATAATCGAACATGATGTTGCTGTAATTTTAAGCCTGGATGGAAGACCTGAGACCAATGACCGTCACCGTATCCTTAATAATGGTGAGGGAAGTTATGCCATGGTGCTGCCCCACATCAGGCAAATGGTAGCCTGCAACCCGGCAAGCTATTATATCCGAGGCACGTTTACCCGGCACAATCTTGACTTTGTCGAAGATTTGCGCCACATCGTTGATCTTGGTTTTAATAACCTTTCTTTGGAACCCGCCATTGGAGCCGACAGCCCTTACGCCATACAGGAGCAGGATCTGCCCCGGGTGCTTAAGGAATATGAGAACCTGACCGAAACCCTGCTGGAGTATCATCGCAGTGGCAGGGATATTCATTTTTTCCATTATAATCTGAATCTGCAGCAGGGTCCCTGTCTGGCCAAACGCCGCAGCGGATGCGGGGCCGGGGTGGACTATCTGGCTGTTACCCCGGAGGGTGATATTTACCCCTGCCACCAGTTTATCGGGGAAAAGCAATTTTATATGGGCAATGTCGGCAGCGGCTTGCTTGACCGTAATGTCCGGCGCAGCTTTCAAACTAATCATCTGGAAAATAAAGCCCGGTGCAGGCAGTGCTGGGCTCGAAACTTTTGCGGCGGGGGCTGCCACGCCAATAATTTTTTCAGCAATGGCAGTATTGCCGTTCCGGCGGAAATTTCCTGCACTATGCATAAGAAACGAATAGAGGGCGCTATCTACCAGGATTTACACAAAAGGGTAGATGAGAACCAAAATTTTAGGTGATGAAGGAGGATTTATGTAGAAACAAATAGAAAATAAATGCGAAGTAAAAAAATAAAACATGGAGCAGAATTATGATAGATTATATACGACAGAATAAGACTTGTTTGCCGGCAGTGGCTGTAATTACGGTTTTGCTTGTAGGTCTGATCTGGTTGTTGGGGATAAGAACGCCGGGTTACACGGTGTACATAAACGGTAAAAATGAATTTGCCATCAAGCACAAGGCTGATTTGGCAAAGGCGATAAATGGGATTGAAAGAGTTAAAGAAAAAATTTGTTCTCAGGATCTGGAGTTGGCAACCCAGGTGGAATGCAAAAAGGGTTTGGTCAGTCGCGCAGGGCTTTTGTCTCCCGATGAGGCTCAAAAGAAGCTGGCCGCAGTGCTGGAGTTTAAGGTTCCTGGCGCCGCCATTATGGTCAATGGCAAGGCTGTTGCCTATGTGGAAAGCAAGGCTTCAGCCAACAGCCTGCTGGAAAAGCTGAAAAAGGAATACGGTCAACCGGAAGCAGGGGAAAAGGTGGTAGATGTTTCTTTTGCCGAGAAGGTTAGCGTTAAAGAAGAAAAAATACCGGCTAAAAGGCTGATGTCGGCGGATAAGGCCTTCGATCTTATTTGTACCGGAACCAGCAACCCGGAAAAGTATATAGTCAAGGAAGGCGATAACCTTTGGCTTATTGCCCGGCGTAATGATATGTATGTGGCGGACATAGTTAAAGCCAACCGCCTGACCACGGAGAATCTGCAATTAGAGCAGGAGTTAATCCTGGTTAAAAGCAAACCGTACATAAATGTTGTCACCCAGGTGGAAGGGGAGAAGATAGAGCAGATACCATTTCAGACCGAAGTGCTGGTGGACAAGAACTTTCCCCGCAGTATCCGGGTGAAAACCGAGGGGCAAAACGGAGAAAAACACATAGTATATAAAGCGAGCAAACGCAACGGCTTAATCGAAAAAACCGATATAATCGAAGAAAAGATATTGAAACAGGCGGTTAACAAGGTTATAGTCAAGGGAACCCAGGTAACCATGGTGGCTTCCCGTGGCGGCGGCGGTTCAGGCTCACTGGATTGGCCTACTTACGGCCCCATCACCCAGTATTTTAAGGGCAGTGCCCATACCGGGGTCGATATCGGGGGCAAAACCGGTCAGGCAATCAGGGCTGCCGATTCCGGTTATGTCAGCTTTGCCGGCTATCAGGGTGGATATGGCAAATTTGTCATAGTTAATCACGGCAATGGAATTGTTACCCGTTATGCCCATTGTAGCTCCATAAACGTATCTACCGGACAGAAGGTAGGTAAAGGCGAGACTATTGCCGCCTTGGGCTCAACCGGTAGAAGTTCCGGTCCTCATTTGCATTTCGAGGTGCTGGTTAACGGCTCTTTCACTAACCCGCTTAATAGCTTGCGCTAATGATGTTAAACCCTGGCCGGCAGTGTCAGGGTTTTTCTAATTATTTTTGGTATGAAAGGAGGAAGGTCTGTGTATGATGTAATAATTATTGGTGGTGGACCAGCCGGTCTTACCGCCGCTATTTATACCGGCAGGGCCAAGCTCAAGACCCTGGTGCTGGAATCCGCCATGCTGGGTGGAAATGCCGGGCAGACCGATCAGATTGATAATTATCCGGGTTTCCCCTTTGGCATAAATGGCGCTGATTTGATGGAAAACTTCTTAAAGCAGGCGCAGCGCTTTGGAGCTGAGTGGAGGTTGGAGGAAGTAACCGGTATCGAGGAATCGCCTGGGGGCAAAAGGGTCGTCACCAGTCAGGGTGAATACCTGGCACGCGCCATTATTATTACGGTAGGGGCCAGGCGTCGGGAACTGGAAGTCGAAGGGGAAAAGGAATTTCTGGGCCGCGGTGTGTCTTACTGCGCTACCTGTGACGGAGCCTTTTTTCATAATGCTCCGGTCGCAGTGGTAGGGGGGGGGGACTCGGCGGTGAAAGAAGCGCTCTATCTGGCAGATTTAGCTTCCCGGGTTTACTTGATTCACCGCCGGGAGAGCTTTAGGGCTAACCAGACCGCAGTTGATAAAATGCTTGCCAGTGACAAGATTGAACTGAAGTTAAACCAGGTGGTTAAACAGGTTACCGGTGATGGCATGATGCAGAACGTTATCCTGCAGGATGTAAACAGCGGGGCCGAAGAGAGCCTGCAGGTAGAAGGGCTGTTTGTCAGCATCGGGCTGGTGGCGGCGGCTGATTTTATTGAAGAACTGCTGGCAACTGAAAACGGTTACATAGTCACAGACGAGATTATGGCTACATCAGTGCCCGGGATATTTGCGGCCGGAGACATCAGGGCCAAAACCGCCAGACAGGTAGCTACTGCTGTCGGTGACGGGGCTTTGGCAGGAATAGCCGTTACTGAATATTTGAAGGAATAGAGCCACTATTTGCTTTCCCCTCCGAAATCTCACCCATAGTATAATGGGGGACAGAGGGGAGAGAGATATATATGTTGGGGATTAAAACAGCGGTTTCAGCTAAAAACCTGGGGCTGGTTCTTATCCTGATCCTGGTGGTAATATTGCTGGTAAGCAGGAACAGCCAGTCTTTGATGCGTTTTATGGTGGGACAGGAAATAAATTTAAAGACCGCTGATTTCGACCACTATCAGAGTGAACATTATGATATTAAGTATACCTCCATAGACCAGCCCTATGTGAAACTTATAGCTGCTGCGGCTGAAGGGGCCTATGATTCGGTAAGCGCCGCCTTTGGCATCGAACCGGCCCGCCGGACAGTGATTGTGGTTTATCCGGACAGCAGCAGTCTGTCCAAGAGCTTCGGCTGGGATAAAGATGCCAATGCCATGGGTGTATACTGGGCAGGCTCCATTCGGATTCTATCACCCCGGGAGTGGTTGCCGGAGGATGATATGCAGCTTTACTTTGCCCGGGAGGGGCCCATGGTTCACGAATTTGCCCATCTCATGGTTGACGAAATGAGCCGGGGCAATTATAATCGCTGGTGGACAGAAGGTATGGCTCAGTATGTTGAAAAAAAGATAACCGGTTTTGAGTTTTCCAGCCCTTTTGCGGATGGCAAAGACTTTGAGTACTACCAGCTGAAACAATTAGGCAAACACTTTGATGAGTTGGATCAGTCCATTGCCTATTGGGAATCATTGCAGGCAGCAGAGTATATCGCCCATCAGTACGGTGAGAAGAGCCTGTTTGCAATTACGCAGCAATTGGGACACGGTAAAAGCCTGGAACAGGCCATTGAAAATGTTTTGGCCGTATCCTATACCGAATGGGAAGATAAATTTTACCGGCACATAGCCCATAACGCTTAACAAGAGGTGTAAATCTTAATGGATACATTGATAATTGACGGGGGGAACCCCCTTTACGGACGGGTACGGGCCAGCGGTGCGAAAAATGCCGGGCTGGTTATAATGGCCGCGAGTATTATGGCTGACGGCGAAACTATACTGGATAATCTGCCCCGGATTCGTGATGTTGAGGTAATGATAGAGATACTGAACGGCATAAATGTTGATACACGTTGGAACGAGGACGGCAGTCTGTCTATTTGCTCATCACCAGGCGGAATTAAGAATCACACTTGCTATGAGCTGAGTAAATTGCTGCGTGCCTCTAACCTTTTTCTGGGGGCTATGCTGGGACGTTTAAAAGAGGCTACGGTCTCTCTGCCCGGTGGTTGTGATATTGGTTCACGGCCTATGGATCTGCATATCAAAGGAATTCAGGCCCTGGGGACGGAAGTGATTATTGAGCACGGGTATATATTCGCCCGGGCCGTAAATTCAAAGGGAGCCCGGATTTATCTGGATTTTCCCAGTGTGGGTGCTACTGAAAACATAATGATGATGGCAGCTAAAACCCCAGGCTTAAGCATAATTGAAAATGCGGCTAAAGAGCCTGAAATAGTCGACCTGGCAAACTTTTTGAACTCCATGGGGGGAAGAATCAGGGGGGCCGGAACCGATGTCATCAAGATTGAAGGGGTAGAACGGCTCAGGGCTTGCCGCTACGCTATTATACCGGATCGGATCGAAGCCGGTACCTACATGGTAGGGGCAGCTATTTCCGGTGGTGAAGTATTGGTGGAGAATGTAATCCCCACCCATTTGCACCCTATTGTTGCCAAACTCCAGGAAACCGGAGCCCATGTCAGCGAAATGGATGGGGGCATTCTGGTTAGGGCTGGCGAAAAAGTGCTGCCGGTTGATATTAAAACCCTGCCCTATCCGGGTTTTCCCACGGACATGCAGTCCCAAATGATGGCCTTGTTATCATTGAGTCAGGGCTCCAGTGTAATTGTGGAGAACGTCTTTGAAAACCGTTTTCAGATAGTTGATGAACTGAAGCGCATGGGCGCCAATATAAAAGTAGAGGGTCATACCGCCGTGGTAGAGGGGGTTCGTACCCTTTATGGAGCCCGGGTGAAGGCTACTGACTTGCGGGCCGGAGCGGCACTGGTACTGGCCGGTCTGGTAGCCCGGGGCGAGACCATAATAGAGGATGCTATTCATATTTTTCGGGGTTATGAAAACATAGCCAGTAAACTGCGTGACCTTGGCGCCAGGGTTAAAGAACAATAAAGAACAATATAATATGGAACTTAGAGGGCACTGGTTTTGAGAAAAGGGCAAAAGCCCATTCCCTAAAACCGGCGTCCTTTTGTTTTATTTGGAAGATATTTAACCGTATAATAAAGGACCGGGCGATAGAAAATATGACTGCTTCCTAATCATTTTAAAAATAAAGGGTCAAGGAGGAATTATGTGAACAGGCAGGCAGTCAGGGGCATTTTATGCTTTTTGCTTTTCTTCGGCATTGGTTTAAGCGCCATAGCCGTATTCGACTATAAGCCGCCTTCCAGTAAACCTATGGCCGGGGAGGAAAAAGCGGCGGTAAATGGCACGATAAGTAAAGTGGCCGCGGCAGTCAGCCCATCAGTGGTGGGGATAACCAACCTGAGCCGGGATGGCGACCTGTTCAATCAACGCAGTATCGAGAAAACCGGCTCGGGAGTAATTATTGATTATGAGGGCTACATTGTCAGCAATAACCATGTGGTTAAAGACGCCCAGCGCCTGATAGTAACCCTGGCTGATGGGACGGAAAAAGAAGCGGAGCTTATCGGAACCGACCCCCGTACTGATCTGGCCCTGATTAAAATACAGGTAAACCGGAAGGTTACGCCGGTACGGTTTGGTGATTCCGACCAACTGGTAGTTGGGCAGGAGGTCGTAGCTATCGGTAACCCGTTGGGGTTAAGATTTGCCCGTTCGGTTACGGCTGGCATAGTAAGCGGTTTGAACCGTTTGCTGACTACTGAAGAGGGTTTTACCTTCCGCCTCATTCAGACTGATGCCGCAATTAACCCGGGCAACAGCGGAGGCGCCCTGGTAAATCTGGACGGCCAACTGATAGGCATCAATACGGTCAAGATAGCAGCCGAAGGCTTTGAAGGCATGGGATTTTCTATTCCTTCCAACCAGGTGAAAATGGTGATAGAGGATATTAAAAAACACGGCAAGGTTTTACGGCCTTTGTTGGGGATAAAGATAATTGGTGAGATCAGCCAGGATGAGGCGCGCTACTTCAATCTTCCGGCCAGGAGCGGGGTGGTGGTGGAGCCGACGAAAGGCGGTCCGGCTGATAAAACAGGCATCAAGCCCTATGATATAATAACCCGTTTGGATGGAGTAAAAATCGAAACCGCATCCCAACTGCAGGAGTTAATCTTCAGCAAGAAAATCGGACAGACGGTTAAGCTGGAATTGTTGAGATTACCCCGAAACCAGGCGGGCCAAGCTGAGATTAAGACTTTCAAGGTCAAGCTGGATAAATAAAGAAGGGGCAGTTGACAAGAAAAGTCCGGATAGCATGCGGGCTACAGCCTATCCGGACCTGGGGATGGAGTTGTTGGTTATAAAGTCTTGGCACCGGAGTTACTCTTCGATGGGGACAAATATCCTTCTTCTTCTGCCGGTTCTGAACTTAATGATAACGGTTCTGCACAGCTTTTCGCATGACCGGGACATCAGATGGGGATAAACAGCTACGGTAATTTCGGTGTTGGCAGCCAGTCGTCCTATTGGTTTAATAAATATCTTACGGCAGTCGGAAAAAGATCTGACCAGTCGGTAATCCCTACCCGGCACCAGACGTTGCATACCCTCCCATACCTGTATTTGTCTGCGGTTATGCATCCATACTGAGTGGTCAACTACATTCTTATCAAAAACCAGAGTAATAGTTCTGATCAAGGGCGAAACATGTCTTGAACCATCAGCAGGTATAGAACGGATAAAATTGAGGGGTTTTTCTCTGCGGCGTTTTTCCCAATGGTGCTTTTCCCAGTGGTAATCTTCCCCGTGGCAATTTTCCCAGTGGGGTTTTTCCCAATGGTGCTTTTCCCCGTGGCAATTTTCCCAGTGGGGTTTTTCCCAATGGTGCTTTTCCCCGTAGCAATTTTCTCTGTGGGGCATCATCACATTATACCTCCTTTACTTAACTTGGTGTATACTATGCGCGCGAACAATACCCGGTTACTCTGCATAACAGGTATATTATGGCAACAGAGCCACTGCGGTTAGGAGAAAGGTATAGCTAATGGTCCCACAGTATACATATCTATTAAATGGTGGTGGCAAATCTCAAAAAAATGTTTATGGAATAGACTGGGATATAGACATTCCTGTTACTTTCATTGGCATAATATTTGCAATGCAAAATTGTATTGAACAGCAGCCCGGGGAATCAATTGTCTCCTATTCCACAGGAATAATACCATTGCGGCCGGTTGTAAAGGATACCCGTACGGTTTCGCCCAATCTATGCCCTGCCCTGGATTTAAGATTGGGGCCGATGACGATGGTATATCTGGTATTGGCACGTAACCGGTTTACCGGTCTGACAAATATTTTACGGCGCTGGCTGAAATCGACCGTATCGCGAATCCTTGTAACCCGGACGGCTACTTGATTGGAGCCCCGAAACATTCTGATTTGGCTTTGGTTATTGGCCCAGACGGCATCATTGACCACGTTTCGGTTAAAAAACAGGGTGATCACTCTGAGCCCGGGGGACACATTATGTGATCCACGGGCAGGAATCGAACGTACAAATCTTAAGTCTCTTAAACCATTTGGCATTTTTATACCTCCTTTAATAGATTTGCTGTATACTATGCAAATAGGTAGCGCAAGGCTACTATATAATAAGGTAAATAATGGTTAACAGAAGGCGGAATGAAACTAAACCGTTGCCAGATTTGTCATAAATAAGGCAAAGCGAGCCTTTTTGATAATGGAATTGATTGGAACAACAACACTTTTATCCAGACAGGATGGTATACGATTTGCATAAGGTGGGACAGCTATGCGGTACCGCATTATATCGGTAGGAAAAATTAAAGAAGCCTTCTATTTAAATGGCGTCAAGGAATACCTGAAGAGAACGGAACCCTATGCCGGCATCGAATTGATTGATGGCCTGGAGGAAAAGACCAGTCCCCGGGCGGGGGAAAGCGAAATAAAAAAGATTCTTGCTAAAGAGGGGGAGCGAGTTTTAAAGCTGGTAGGCGAAGCTGATATCCTGGTAGCCCTAGATATCAGGGGCAGGAGCGTCAGCTCGGAAGCGTGGGCAAACCTGCTGCAGCAGTGCAACCTCTCGGGCAGGCCCCGGGTTGACCTGGTAATAGGGGGTTCCCATGGTCTGTCCCCGGAGGTAAGAAAAAGGGCCGACCACCGCATCTCCTTCTCCCCCATGACCTTCCCCCACCAGATGGCTGTCCTCATCCTCAGCGAACAGATCTATCGGGGGTTCAAGATACTCAATGGTGAGCCTTATCATAAGTGATTTTTCAGGGGGACGGGTTGGTGACAATATTTACCCTAATCCTCCTTTCATAGGTTTAATTGTTATATGCTCCAACTCTTAAAAAGGTTCGGTAAATCAGGGGTATGAATAAAAACAAATCATTGGCATGAAGACCCTGGATACAAAGGGTTTCCTTCTGCCACAATTTGTTACTTATTATAATATCTGCGCTCTTTTTTATTAAGGGTGCTGTCTAAGCCAAAACTCCTGCTGCCGGGGGAGGTGCCACTGTGATTAAGATGGTGTTTTAAAGTGGCATAAAAAATGCATACTGAATAGCTATCCAGGAATGAACTGAAATTTTATAGCTATAGAAAAACAACTGCCTGGTTTTGCTCGACAATGCAAATAAACATAATTGGAGTTGGTTTCATGGCAAGCAGGTTTCTCGATGCTATTCCATCTGTTGCCCGTACCCTGGTAGATATATTCCCGGGCGGTTTGGCGGTATTTGTTACCGATATGGAAAAAGTAACGGTTTCGGAAATTAACGGGTTTAAAAACGCGCTTCTCGAGGTTGGTCAGGTAGTGCGTAAAGGCTCGCCTTCGCATATGGTTTTTCAAAGCGGAAAACCGGTCGACTTTGAGATAGGCGATGACAGTCCATATGGGGAGGCTCTCCGGGTAATTGCCATTCCTTTGTTTGATGATGACCAGCCCGGCGAGTTGGCTGGATCTTTTGGCATTGCCATACCCCGCTACAGTGCGCATGAGCTCAGGCGCATTGCCCAAGCCTTTACCGGAGCTCTGACCGAAGTCTCCGCTGCCATTCAACAAACGGCTGCTGCCGCTGCCAACATAAGTGCGGTCGAGAAGAAGCTAAACGATAGTATAGTCAGCATCGGAGAATTGTCGGCCAGTATTGTTACAGTGCTTGACTCCATCAAGAGCATTGCCGGCCAGACCAAAATGCTGGGATTAAATGCTGCTATAGAGGCCGCCCGGGCAGGCGATGCCGGACGGGGTTTTGGGGTGGTGGCGGAGGAGATTCGCAAGCTATCCGAAGAATCCAAGACTACCGCTGAACAAATCCGCTTAATGACCCGCAATATCGAGCAGCGTATCGAAGAAGCAAATCAAGGTTCAGTATCGGCTCTGCGGGCAGCCGAAGAGCAGGGGGCAGCTACCGAGGAAATTGCTGCCAGTATTGAAGAGATGGTTACCCGATCTGAACAACTGACTAAGATAGCCCAGGCCCTTTAAGTTAAAAGTGCCAATACGGCGGTGGCTTTGGGGGAGCAAGACTACAGCGCATTAGCAGAATAGCGTGCAAATATCGAACATAGTCCCATTGCAAGGTTGTAAACTCTGGATGGGACTTTTGTATTTTGCCTGATCCTGACCGGAAGACCAGACCCTGATTAAATTGAATTGGGTTAGGCGGTCATAGGAGCTATAATTGGATAAGAGTACAAAAAGGGGGTGGGTTGTGACTGGACAAGTACGTTTACTAAACCAAGGTGAACTGGAAGGACTGCTGCACCTGTACAGATATTTGAATCCGGATGATCCGCTGCTTACAATGGATGAAGGGCTTCGGCAGTATGGGGACGCAATACTGGCAGATCCCGATTATTATTACTTCGTGATAGATGAAGACGGAATATTGGTTTCATCCTGTAATTTGACCATAATCAAGAACCTGACGCGGTCAGCGCGGTCTTACGCCTTGATTGAAAACGTTGTAACCCACCCGGCTTACCGTCAAAGGGGCTATGGAACGGCGGTATTAAAAAAAGCGGTTCAAACCGCCAAGGAACGGAATTGTTATAAAGTAATGCTCATGACCGGCAGGAAAGATGAAAACACATTAAGCTTTTATGAAAAAGCGGGATTTGATAAGGATGAGAAAACGGCATTTATAATCCGATGGGGCAACCTTAACCAGGATCAATAGCGGGCATCAAGTGCCCGTGGGTAAGCGCAGCATACTGGTTATTGCAGGCAGACATTAATATTAAAATTATATGGTACTTATTTTTAATAAAGCTGCAGATTTGCCATAATAAAACATAGACTACCTCATCATCCCAATGGACAAGGGGGGACTCATATGGAGAAAACCGTGGTGCGGCAGCTGGTAAGAGATACCGGACGCTATAGGGGACAGGAGATTGAAATCAGCGGATGGGTCAGAAGCAACCGGGATCAAAAATCCTTCGGATTCATAGCGCTTAATGACGGCACCCATTTCAATACCGTCCAGGTGGTATATGAAAAGGGGGCTTTGGGCAATTATGAGGAAATAGCCAGGTTCAGAGCCGGATCTGCAATAACGGTCAGAGGAATCCTGGTCGAGACTCCCCGGGCGAAACAGGCCTTTGAGATAAAGGCCCGGGAAGTAATCCTGGAAGGGGATGCTCCTGAAGATTACCCCATCCAGCCCAAGCGCCATACCCGTGAATTCTTGCGTGAAGTGGCACATTTGCGCCCCCGCACCAATTTATTCGCCGCCGTTTTCCGGGTGCGCTCACTGGCAGCCTTCGCTATCCACAAATTTTTCCAGGAGCGGGGATTCGTCTATGTCCATACCCCGATCATCACTGCCGGTGATGCCGAAGGCGCCGGGGAGATGTTCCGCATAACCACTCTGGACCCGCAAAAACCGCCGCTTAACGATACCGGAGAAGTTGACTTTAGGGAGGACTTCTTCGGCCGTCGTACCAATCTCACCGTCAGCGGGCAGTTGGAAGCGGAAGCTTTTGCCCTGGCCCTCAGGGATGTATATACTTTCGGGCCTACCTTCCGGGCTGAGAATTCCAATACTGTCCGCCATGCGGCGGAATTCTGGATGATTGAACCGGAAATTGCCTTTGCCGATCTGGCAGACGATATGCGGCTGGCGGAAGCCATGGTCAAATATGTAATCAGCTATATACTGGAGAAAGCCGGCGAAGAGGTCAAATTCTGCCATGATTTTGTTGATAAGGGACTGCAGGAGCGCCTGCAGAGCATTGTCAACCAGGAATTCGCCCGGGTAAACTACACCCGGGCAGTGGAAATCCTGCAAGAATCAGGAGAACGATTTGATTACCCGGCGGAGTGGGGCAGCGACCTGCAGACCGAGCATGAACGCTATTTAACAGAAAAAATATTTAAGCGTCCGGTATTTGTTACCGATTATCCCCAAGATATCAAGGCTTTCTATATGCGCTCGAATGATGACGGCAAAACAGTTGCTGCCATGGATCTACTGGTTCCGGGAGTGGGGGAATTAATCGGCGGCAGCCAAAGAGAGGAGCGGCTGGAGCTGCTGGAAAAAAGAATGGAAAATCTCCGGATGGATAAGGAAGAGCTCTGGTGGTATCTTGAGCTTAGAAAATATGGCGGAGTAAAGCACGCCGGCTTCGGACTGGGCTTTGAAAGGCTTATCATGTATTTGACCGGGGTGGGCAACATAAGAGATGTAATGCCATTTCCCCGCACCGTTAAATCCTGCGAGTTTTAGGAAATAAAGCGGGCTGAGGGCATGGTGCCCCACCCCCTCCCTTGACCTTGTGCTTCCGGTCACACCAGCGGGTCCATGACTTTGTTGTCACCTGGCACTTCCGAATGGGGCTTGCGGTTTGATTCCTGCAGCGCATATTCCTGTACGCTGCGAGGCAGGGAACTAAAGTCAACCGAGTGGCCCAACTTATCCCCGTCATAGTCGTCTACCAGTATCCAGCGGGCAAAACCCTGGTCTTTCCCAGGGCGTTCGGACAGAGCCATGGCTTCTCCGGTATTAAAAATTATGGTGTAGCGGTCGCGAAGATCAGGATTATCGTACACCCAGGCAATAGTTCGCATTAAAGGACACCTTCTGCTCGGCTGCAGGTCTTCATATGCCCTTTACTAATACCATCACAAAAGGGCATGTTTTCCGATTGGCCGCAACGGCACAACGCCACCGGTTCCTGGTGTGCGATGGTACTGCCTTCATCATCCACCAAGGCTGCATGCCCGGCGACGATGATGGGGCCCCGGTTAAGTATCTGAATCCTCACATCAGTCATGTCTGTCTCATCCTTTCGATGGTTTTTCTTAGCATATCCACCCTAATCTTAAAGCATGCAGGTGGATTGCTGAATCCAATTAATTTCCTCTGCATGCCAGAGTTTGGTAGCATGCAGGTGGCAGAAAAAGACATAAATATACATTAATACTTTGTGCTATAATTAACAAGTGAGAATATCCACAGCTGGAGGTGGCCTGAGTCCTTATTCGGCCGGTTGCGCCAAAATCTGGAGATGACGGTAGGCAATCGATATGAAAGGGGATTAGCGATGACTAATATGTGTATGACCAACCTGAGGGTTGCTGAAGCCATGAGCCGGAATTTCGGTACTGTTTGTCAGGATACGCCCGTTCATATAGTAGCTGACTTAATGCTCCAAAACCACTGGGGCGAAGCTTTAATTGTTAACCGTGATGGTATCCTGCAAGGGATTATTACCCAGGAGCATTTGGTTAAGAGTATTGCCAGGGGCGTATCTCAAGATATGCCTATAGAGGAAATCGGCTACGGCGATGTGATTACCACCAGTGACGAAGAAGAACTGGTGGATGCACGTGATGTTATGCGTCGATATCGGATAGGGCGCTTACCGGTGTTGGACAAATCCGGGGCAGTTATAGGCATGTTGACCGCCCGGGACGTCTGTAATGGGTTTTCCAGCAAACTGGAGATGCTGGGGGAACATATGTATGCGGTTATGGAGAACATTGCCGAGGCCATTCAGGTTATTACCTGTGAGGGGATAGTGTGTTTTTGGAATCAAGAGGCAGAAAGGCTGTTCGGAATTAAAGCGGATGAAATTGCCGGCCGAAAGCTGGCTGATTTTTTCCCGGATGACCTTTTGCTCAAGGTGATACACACCCTTGACACCTATCATAATGTTCCATGTGAGTTAAAAGAAGGTCAGTATGTGATGCGCAATGCTGTGCCCGTAATCCTTCCCAGCGGTGAAATTGTGGGGGCGGTCTGCACCACCCAGGACGTAACCCACTACCGTACCCTTATGGACCGACTGGATAAAGCTAATTCCAGGGTTAGAAACCTGGAGCGGATAATCGGTCTGAAGGAAGAGGAAAAGGAGAAATCGTTTTACACGGCGAACCCCAGGACCAGGCGGGTCTTGCTTCAGGCTCAAAAAGTGGCTCGTACCGATGCTACCGTTTTAATCCAGGGTGAAAGCGGAACCGGGAAGGAACTTATGGCCCGGGTTTTATACGAAAACAGTAAAAGAAACCGGCAGCCATTTATCGAGGTAAACTGCAGTGCCATTCCGGAAACCCTGTTTGAGAGTGAAATGTTTGGTTATGAATCCGGGACATTCACCGGAGCGCAGAAGAACGGCAAAAAGGGCAAATTTGAACTGGCTCAGGGGGGAACCATTTTTCTTGACGAAATTGGAGAATTGCCTCTGGAAATGCAGGCCAAACTGCTGCGGGTTCTACAGGAAAGGCGGTTTTACCGGGTGGGAGGTACCACTCCTATTAACTGTGACGTAAGGGTGGTAGCGGCTACCAATCAAAACCTTTATCAACTGGTTGAAAAAGGAAAATTCCGAAGCGATTTATACTATCGCCTTAATGTGGTAATCCTGGAGATACCTCCGCTTAGGCACAGAAAAGATGACATACCGGGGCTGGCCCGGCGTTTTCTAAAACAACTGGCCTTAGAATATGAACGGGCGATTGAGAAACTGGAAGAGGAAGTCATAGATATATTCATCAGTTATTCCTGGCCCGGTAATGTGCGACAGCTGCATAATCTACTGGAAAGCGTGGTCATTTTGGCCGAAGGAAGCAGGATCAGCAAAAAATCTCTGGAGGAGGCCGGAGTTCTGGAATTATTGCTTGATGGAACAGCAAGCCGTGATTCGAGAGAATCGGTTGAGGCGGCAGGCAATGGTTTGGAAGCATTGCCTGCCAGCCTGGATGATATGGTGGTAAAGCACGAGAAGGAAATGATCGTCAAGGCTCTGGAAAAATGCCGTAATAATAAGGCGGAAACCGCAAAGATGCTGGGAATACCACGCAGCACCCTTTATTACAAGTTAAAATCCCTGGGTATAACCCCAGGCAGGAACCTGGATCATTGAAATGACAAACCCGAACTCCATATTAATGATAGTGTCAGTTTCTTAAACAGTTTTTTAGGAAACTGACATTTTTTTATAATATTATGTACATTTCGTCACAACCTCCTGCCGACTATGATTCGCATAACCATTGTTGCCGTTCTGCTGACATATGTTAATAAGCCCGCTGATTAGGCATCCTAACTATAATATTGCCGATTTATTTTTCATCCCCGCCCTCCTGGCATACCGTTTGCAATGTATAAAAACAGAATATTTCCGATCCGACAGGATTTCAATACAAGGGAGTGTGTTATGTGCCCAGAGAAAGGGATAGGGATTGGAACGACAATCTATATACTGCAATAGACCGTTATAAGCTGGTGGATAATCTGGAGCAGTGTCTGCAGTGTGGCAAATGCACCGGCAATTGCCCGGTCGCTGCCCTGACCCCCTCATACAATCCCCGGGCCGTAGTCAATGACATTCTGGCGGGAAGCCCGGTGCGTCTGCTGGACAGTGAAGAGATCTGGAGATGTTTATGGTGCGGTAATTGTTACCGGATTTGTCCGGTCGATATCCAGTACCCGCTCTTAATGATGCAGATCAGGTATATGGCTCTGGAAAACGGTTATGGACTGCAGTATGTGGTTCCGATTAATAAATTTGCCTTCCGGGCCATGGAAAAGGGGTTAACCTTCGTTCCGGGCCGTAAAGGAATTGAAAAAATAATGCGCCTGCGTACCTCCATCGGCGTAGAACCCTGGCCGGAGGTTTCCCCAAAGGCAATTCAGGAATACCGGGAGATTTTTGAACAGACCGGAGTCAAAGAGTGGATGCAGAACCTGGAAACAGGGCGGAGAAACCGATGAGATTAAGCTATTCAAAGGGGAGACTTGCTAATGAATAAGCAACGGGTGATAACACCCCGTGAACGGATAGGCGAACCGCCGGAGAAGCTATTCCTGTTCCGCAGCTGTACGGGCAGCATGGAATACCCCGGCACCGAAAATGCGGTTAAGGAGGTTCTGAAGCTCCTGGGGGTTGAGGTGGTAATGGATCCGGATCAGACTTGTTGTTCGGGCTACATACTTACCTGTTCCGGGTATACCCCGGAGCCCTCGCTGGCCATTACGGCCCGTAACCTGGCCATGGTTGAGCAAAAATATAATCTGGATACCTATGTGTTTTGTAATGGCTGTTTTGGTTATAATACCGAGCTGGCCCATATTCTGAACAATAATCCGGATTATAAAGATAAGGCCAACCAGCTTATCGCTCAATGGGGCTACAACTATCGGGGCAAGACCAGGATCTTCCACGTTCAGGAACTGTACTATCTCCTCATTGATAAGATACGGGAGATGGTGGTGCATCCCTTGCATGGGCTGAGGGTGGCATCCCATTATGGCTGCCATTACCTGGGCCAGCAATACGGTGTTTTGGACGATGGTGACCTGCCCACTTTTCACGAGGAGATCATTACTGCCCTGGGCGGAACCCCGGTGTTCTACAAAGAACGCAGGATGTGCTGCGGCTATGCGGTAGGAAGGGGCTTTACCCATAAAGAAAGTGTGGTGCAGCCCCACTTGGCCCGCAAATTTGACAGCGCCAAGGAAGAGGGAGTGGAACTAATAACTACGGTATGTCCGGGCTGTAATGTAGCCCTGGACCGGGAGCAGCCCAACCTGGCTGAAAGGGGATTCGGACCCTACGCTATTCCGGTTATTGACCTGGGGCAGCTCATCGGCCTGGCCCTGGGAGTGCCGATTTGGAAGCTGGGATTTAATGCGAATACGGTTCCGGTCAACGGGGTATTAAACCAACTGGGTTTTGGGAAAGGGGATTTAGCTTGATGAGTGCAGTGAAAACAGCTCTGGTAATCGGTGCAGGACCGGCAGGTATGGAGGCCGCAGTAAAAATAGGGCAGTCAGGTCACCGGGTGATGCTGGTAGATATGGCCGATTCCCTGGGAGGGACCCTGGGCCAGCTGTGCAGCAGCTTCCCGCGCTGGGAAGACCCGGCTGACCTGGTTTCCTATAAGACGGAACAGATTAACCGATGTTCGCTTATTACCGTAAAAAACAAAACCACCGTGGCAGGGGCCGAAAAAAATGAAAATGGTTATCTGGTCACTCTCAGTACCAGTGGCCAAACCGGTGCAGTCCAGGTGGATGCGGTCATAATAGCTACCGGGTTTGAACTCTTTGACCCATCCGTTTATGGAGAATATGGCTATGGCAGCTTTGACAATGTAGTCAACTCCCTGGAATTTGAGGCGCTGTTAAAAGAGTGGAAAGCCGGCAAGGGTAGAACTACTCCTCCTAAAACCATTGCTTTCTTCAAATGTGTCGGCTCCCGGGACCGCTCCAAGGGCCTGCCCTATTGTTCCAAGATATGCTGCATGTACACGGCCAAGCAGGCTGGGCTGGTGAAGGAGCTTTTCCCGGACTGCAAATGCTATGTATTCTACATGGACTACCGGGCTGCCGGCCGGGAGTATGAGGAGTTCGTCCGTTCCGTTATTGAACAGAAGCACGTTCGCTACGTCAGAGGCCGCCCGGCCAAAGTTTTGCCGGAAAATGGCCGCCTCCTCATCCGGGCGGAAGACACCTTGATGGGGATACCGGTAGAAATAACGGCCGATATGGTGGTGCTGGCGGCGGCGATTGTCCCCGGCCCGGGAACCCGGCAGATGGCTGATCTGTTCCAGGTTAAGAGCGATGCCTATGGATTTATTGACTATAACCGCAATGAACCGGCTAGGGCCGGGGACAGGGTCTTTTTTGCCGGCGCCTGCGGCTTTGCCGTGGAAACCCTGGGGGCTATGCAGCAGGGTGCGGCGGCGGCGGCAGAGGTAACAGCTCTGTTTAACCGGCAGGATTAGGAGGGAAGATGATGCCTGATACAAGCGGGATAGAGACCCGGGCCTTTTTCAAGGCGGTAAAACTGGATGCCATAGACGACTCGCTACAAAAGGAAATAAAGATGGCCTGTGGGGTGGATGTGGAAACCTGCCTGGAATGCGGCAAGTGCTCAGGGGGTTGCTCCAATACCCATATATTCGATATCACCGCCCGCCAGATAGTCAAGCTGATAAAAATGGGACAGGAAGAGCCGCTGCTGAGCATGGATGCCCTCTGGACCTGCGTATCCTGCCAGCTATGTGGGGAGCGCTGTCCTTCCGGGATAGATATAGCCCGAATTATGGACTGCCTGAGGGAGAAGGCTTATAAAAAGGGAATCAAGGCCACTCGATACCAGGTACAGCTGTTCCACGAGCTTATGCTTGATGCGATTAAAAAAACCGGCCGGGTAGCGGAGGGTCAATTAATGATTAAGTTTAACCTGAAAACGGGCCGATATTTCAAGGATGCCGACCTGGGACGACGGTTGTTTTTGAAAGGTAAAATTAAACCCTTTAGCTCCAAAATCAGGAACCGGGAAGACCTGTGCCGGATATTCCAAGAGTCCATAGGGAGGGGGAGGGACCAATGAATGTTGCTTACTTCCCGGGGTGTTCACTGCATGGCCTGGCATCGGAATATGATAGGTCTACCCGTCTGGTCTGCAGGCACCTGGGCATTAATTTGGAGGAGATTGAAGACTGGAACTGCTGCGGGGCTACCGCCGCCCACAGTCTGGATCACAAATTAACCGTAAGCTTGGGGGCGCGCAACCTTAACCTGGTCAAGAAAATGAATCTGCAAATGGTTACAGCGCCCTGTGCAGGCTGTTTTAACCGGTTGAAAACGGCTTCCTATGAGCTCCGTCATAATCCGCATATGGCGGAGGAAGTAGCCCGTATCATCAAAGCTCCGGCTCCGGTCGAAACTGAGGTCAGCAACCTCCTGCAGCTCTTTGTGGAGCAGACAGGTATTCCGGCTATTGCCCAAAAAATAGTGAGACCGTTGACCGGACTTAAATTAGCCGCCTACTATGGTTGTCTATTAACCCGGCCCCAGCGGATAACCCGGTTTGATGCTTCGGAACAGCCGGTTTCCCTGGATCAGCTTTTACAGGCACTGGGAGCGGAGACCGTAATCTGGTCCCACAAGGCCGAGTGCTGCGGCGGGGGTTATGCCGCCTCGGAAACGGATATAGTAGTTGACCTGGGGGGGCAGGTTCTGGAGGCTGCCCGTCAGGCCGGGGCTCAGGCCGTAGTAGTAGCCTGCCCCATGTGTCAGGCCAATCTTGATACCCGGCAGAGGGCCATCGAAGTGAATCGGGAGCAAAAATATAATCTGCCCATTATCTACTTTACCCAGTTGATGGGGCTGGCCTTTGGTTACTCCCCTCGGCAGTTAGGCCTTAACAAGCAATTAAACAGTGCCATTACCCTGTTGAAACAACGGGGATGGGGATAGAAAACCTGGTGGCAGGTTATTGCAAAAAAGTCCATCAGAGGAGGTGAAAAAGAGGCTGACTGCAACCAGGGCAGCCAGCCGCACATAAAAAACTTACCACTACCATTTTAAATTATAATCCTGAGGTTAGGAAACGGAGATTGGAGATTTGTTTAAAAGGAGGTATTGTCTTGAGTAACAAGCTTATTACGATGCAAGAGGCTGTTTCCAAGTATACGTGGGAAGGCATGACATTTGCCCATGGCGGAGCGTTACCGGTCGGATCCGACTGTATAGCCTTTTTCCGGGAAATGGTGCGCCAAGGCGTTAAAGGCATAAACTGCATTTCCAACTGTAATACCCAGGGAACCAACTTGCTGGCTGCAGCAGGCGGCATAGCCCGCATGGAGGTCGGATTCTCCGGCCTGGAAGTCTACGGTTTTGCCAACGGCTTAAAGAGAGCAGTGGAAAGCGGTAAAACCATCCTGGAAGACTATTCCAACGGCGGCATTCCGATTAGAGTTATGGGCGGTGCTCTGGGATGGCCCTTTGTACCCACCTTTATAAACTATGGCTGTGACCAGGCCTGGTGTTCAGCCGATGAACCCGATATATATCCCAACCCCAATAAAATACGTGAAGTTACCGACCCCTTTACCGGAAAAACCATGGGGGCCTTCAAGAGCATTACCCCTGATGTGGCTGTAATCCATGTAACTATGGCGGATGAAAAAGGTAATGCCATTATGCTGGGTACCGAGTGGAGCCGGTTTGAATTATCCCGGGCGGCCAAAAAAGTAGTTTTGCAGGCCGACTATATTGTCGACACCGACTGCATGCGGCAGTTTCCCAATCTGGTTCGTATTCCCGACCTGGTGGTAGATGCGGTAGTATACTGGCCTCTGGGAGTCTGGCCGGCATGCTCCACCGGCTGTTACGACAGTGATGAAGAGCACTTCTTTGCCATGAACAAAATGCTTAAGACCGAAGAGGGTACCCGGGAATATATTGAAAAATATGTGAAGAGCTATAGCAATAACAAAGAGTTCCGGGAAGTAATAGGCAAGGATAAGCTTGCCAAGCTGACCGATACGGCTACTGCCTTCTTGATGGATCCCTATAGAAAATGGATTAAGAGTGACGCCGAAGTACAAGATCTCATGGGAGGGAGGTAAGATCATGGATTATTCAAAGAATGAAATGATGGCTATAGCTACCGGCAGAGAATTCCAGGATGGGGAGCTTGCCATATTCGGAGTGGGGCTCAGCATGCTGGCGGGATTCTTCGCCCAGAAGAACCATGCCCCCAATCTGATTGCCTTCACCGAAGGCGGCGTTTATGGGTCCACTCCGGTGGGAGGACTGCCCTGGGGTATTGAAGACAATCGTATTTCAGCCAATGCCACCAGCTTCACCAATGGTATCGATGCGTTGTGTATGCTGGTTGCTGCCGGCAAAGTCGATAACGCCGTTATCGGGGCGGCCCAGATTGATAAATTCGGTAATGTCAACACCACCGGCATCTGGGAACCCGGCACCCAGCCGTGGAAAGTGGGAAAATATACCCTGCCCAAGGTAAGGCTTAACGGCAGCGGCGGGGCCAACGAAATAGCCGTAGGAGCCAAGAAGTATTTGATCATGGCGGCCCATGAAAAGAAAAGGTTTGCCGAAAAAGTGGATTATGTTTCTTCTCCGGGATACCTTAACGGCGGCAATGACCGTGAAAAATACGGTTTCCCCGGAGGCGGGCCGGCAGCCATTATCACCAATCTGGGCATTTTAAGACCGGACCCGGTAACCAAGGAATTTATTTTGGATGCTTATTTCAGCTTTTCTTCCGTGGAAGAAATCCTGGAAAATACGGGCTGGGAACTCAAAGTTTCTCCCCAGGTCAAAATGGTGCCCGAACCTACCGAAAAAGAACTGGAAAATCTGAGAGCGGTAGATGAAACGGGCTCTTTACGCAAAAAATAATGGGTAATACCGGGCGGGTTGCAACCGGTCGATGTTACAGGGCAAACGGTTGTAGGAGCTGGCAGGGGCTGCAAGGCTGCCCGGTTGGCTCCCGGGGGCTGCGGCCTCCGGCCTCCTGTCTCGGATTACCGGACTCAATAACTGGAGAGGAGTGGCTTTATTGAGCAAAATTCCTGCAATATCCGAGGCGGCAATTAAAAAGACCATGTCTTACCGCTATGCCATTTATTTGGTGGTTGCCCTGGCATACTTCTTTGTCTATTTTCACCGGGTATCCCCATCAGTGATGGCTCCCGAGCTTACAACAGCCTTTGGCATCAGTGCTTCCGGTCTGGGTTTGTTCAGTTCCATGTATTTCTGGGCGTATGCCATCGGCCAGCTGCCGTCAGGAATTATGGCTGACCGCCTGGGGGTGCGGACCACAATCAGCATATTTGTTGGCGTAGCCGGTCTTGGTGCTCTTATATTCGGCATGGCCGGCAGTTTCAACATGGCTCTGGCGGGTCGTTTCCTGGTAGGCTTCGGGGTAGGTTTTGTCTATGTACCTGCCATGCGTTTTTTGGCGGATTGGTTTAAATCCACTGAGTTTGCCACCTATTCCGGTATTCTGCTGGGTATAGGCAATGCCGGAGCTCTCGCTGCTGCCGCACCCCTGGTTGTCCTGATGGGAGCCATAGGCTGGAGAAGCTCCATGACCTCGGTTGGCATTGCATCAATAGTTATAGCGGTGCTTTGTTTCCTGATTATCAGGAACAAGCCGGGCGATGTCGGCGGAGCCAGCCCGGCCCAAATGGAAGGCCGTCCCGAGACCAAGGCTTCAACCTCCTTTACTATTGGTGAGGCCATTGGTATGACGGCCAAGAGCTGGAATGTCTGGACCATAATCATACTATTCTTCGTATGGTATGGTACCATAATGGCTTTCCAGGGACTTTGGGCCAGCCCCTGGCTGATGAATGTCTATGGCATGACCAAGGCCGAAGCCGGCAAGTTTATAACCCTTATTCCCGTTGGCATGATCGTGGGCTGTCCCCTGTCCGGGGTAATAGCTGACAAGATTCTGAAATCCAAATATAAAGTTGTGGTAATGGGCGCAGTCGGAGCGATTGCCGTTTGGATTCCCATGGTGTTCATGATTGATAAGCTGTCTCCCGGGATGCTGTCGGTACTGATGTTCCTATATGGCTATTTCAACGGTCACTTTGTAGTGATGTACGCCAACCTTAAGGAGAATGTAGAACCCGCCGTACAGGGGACAGCTACCGGATTTTTAAATACCTTTGTTTTTGTGGGCGGCGCTTTGTTCCAACAGATTACTGCCGCTATTGTGGCCCAAGCGCCGGTGGTTGATAAAGTTATAGCCACCTCCGGTTTCAAATCGGCCTTTGTATTTTGTCTGGTGGCTTTACTGGCGGCCCTGGCTATATTCTTTACCCAGAAAAAATCTGTTTCAGCTTAATAGTATGCGTTAAATTGCAAAAAAATAGGCTATAGCCTGTAGAGGGGACAATCTTCCCCTCTACCCTTAAAGCAATCTGACCTCGGGTTTACTACGAAATGGTTGGTATGGAAGCTATTCAATGAAACTCACAAAGGAGGATATACAGCATGCGAGAAAAATTAATGTCACTGGCACAGGCAACCGACCTGATTAAGGACGGAATGCTGTTGGGGATAGGCGGAAACGGTATGCACCGCAATCCGGTACTATTCTCCCTGGCCCTGACGCAGAAACCTCTTGAAGAATTAAAGATATGTGGCGCCGCACCCGGTATCGGCGCCGACATCCTGCTGTCCACTTTCCAGGCCGATACCGCCTACTTCGGATTCTTTGGCCTGGAAAATGAAGCCGGTCTGGCTCCCGGAATGCGTAAAGCCATGGAGGGACCGGAGCCTAAAGCCAAGGCTATGGAAGGCTCCTGAACGGCTCAGATTCACGCTCTCCGTGCGGGAGCATATGGAGTCCCCTTCCTTCCGGTCGGGGGTATGTGGGGCAGCGACCTGGTGGCGCAACGGCCCGAATTCTTCCAGGTGGTAAAAAGCCCGTTTGACGGTACGGAAGTGGTATGTGTCAAAGCCCTGGTTCCCGATTATGCCATAGTCCATGTTCAGGAAGCGGATATCTACGGCAACTGCCGTATACTGGGACCCAGCTATCAGGATGCCCTGCTGGCCCGGGCAGCCAAAAAGACCATAGTAACAACGGAAAGAATAGTAGGCACCTACCGCATGCAGGAAGAACCCAAACTGACGGCAATCCCCCATATGCTGGTGGAAGCCGTGGTGGAACTTCCGGGCGGAGCCCGGCCGGGCATCTGTTACCCCGAATATCAGGCTGTAACCTGGGATGACCACAAGGCCTATCAAAAGGCGGTTAAAGCTGGCGAGGTACCGCAGTTTGCGGCCAAAATGCTGGAAGGGAGGCTATAAGCATGGAATATGGTAAAGATTACGGCAAAGCGGAAATGATGGCAGCAGCCATTATTCGTGAAATCAGAGAAGGCGATGTAGTGTTCCACGGCCTGGCCTCATCTACTCCCATGGTGGCCATGAAGGCCGCCAAAGCCTTGGGTAAAGACTTTACCTATGTTACGCTGAGTGATGGCCTGGACCACGATTGGAGCAATCCTCCTACGGTAGCTTCCACCCTGACTGCCAACACCTATGAAGGCTCGGTAGCTACCTTCGGCCTGGATGAAATATTTGACCTCTATGCTTCGGGCAAAGGAGATATTGCCTTCCTGTCCTGCCTGCAGATGGACAAATCAGGCCGTATCGCCATGTCCTATCTGGGCGGCGATTATGACCATCCCAAACTCAGAGGACCAGGCGGAGCCGGCAGTGCAACCCTGACCCCGGTTACCCCCAGAACTACCATCTGGAAAACGGCTCATGACAAAAGAACCTTTGTTGAGCATGTGGACTTTGCTACTACCGCCCCGGATGTCAACAAGGATTTTACCTTGATAACGCCTCTGTGCATATTCCGTAAACCGGCGGGCGAAAAGGCGCTCAAGCTGGATTGCATCTTCCCCTACACCACCATAGAAGAGGTGAAAGAAAACACCGGCTGGACAATTGATGAGACCGAAGTACCGGTAATGGAGCCTCCCACCGGGGAGGAAATGGCAGCATTAAAGCGAGTTGACCCTCATAATATTCTGGCTTTTGAATTTAAATAAAGCATAGAGTAAAGGTGTATGGGCGGGATATGGCGCCGGTTGAGCCAGCCCGCCCTTACCGTTCAAGCATTAAGAATCAGGGAAGGGTGGGTGAATAAAACAACATGAGTAAAGTCATTATTGTCGGAGGGGTAGCGGCAGGCGCCAGTACTGCAGCCAGGTTGCGGCGTCTGGACGAGGATGCCCAAATCATAATGCTGGAGCGGGGCGAAGATATATCCTTTGCCAATTGCGGCCTGCCTTACTATATCGGCGGCTCTATTGCCAAGAGAAACCGCCTGCTGGTGCAGACGCCCCGTTCCATGTCAAACCGGTTTAACATTGACGTTCGTACCAAGAGTGAAGTCAGGCGCATTTTAAGAGAAGAAAAACAGGTTGAAATAATCCGGCTGGAAAGCGGGGAAAGCTACCGGGAAAGCTATGATTTTCTGGTCCTGTGCCCGGGAGCCCGGCCATCTGCGCCTCCCATCGCGGGAATAGGGCAGGACAATGTTTTTAAAGTAAGAAATATACCGGACAGCGACCGGATAAAACTGTATATTGAAAAGATGGATGTGACCAGGGCCGCCGTGCTGGGGGCCGGGTTTATTGGTCTGGAGATGGCCGATGTCCTTGCCCGGAGAGGGATAGAGACCACCCTTATAGAAGCCGGACCTCAGGTAATTAATGCCCTGGACCCTGAAATGGCAGCCATAGTTCAGGCCTATTTAACAAAGCAGAAGATTGATCTTATCCTGAACGATAAGCCGGTTTCCCTGGAAGGTGAGGGGCGGGTAGAGCAAATAATCCTCAATAGCGGTACCGCCATACCTGTCGATATGGTCATTTTAGGTACGGGGGTAGAACCCGAGGTGTGGCTGGCTGAAGAGGCCGGGCTTGCTCTGGGCTCTACTGGAGGCATCCTGGTCAACGAGTACCTTCAGACCTCGGATCCCAGTATTTATGCGGCCGGAGATGCCATACAGGTAAAAGATTTCGTCAGCGGCCAGGAAGTTCTGGTTCCTCTGGCCGGTCCCGCTAATCGCCAGGGCTGGACAGCAGCCAACAATATTGCCGGGCGCCGGGTCAGATATCCCGGCAGCCAGGGGACGGGCATAATCAAAATAATGGACATGACCGTGGCTTTTACCGGTAAAAATGAAAAACAGCTTCAGGCACTGGGCTTAGAATACCTGGCCTGCCATGCCCATCCGAACTCCCATGCCACTTACTATCCCGGCTCCAGCCAGATGACGGTGAAACTTCTTTTCACTCCCGGGGAAGGGAAGGTTCTGGGGGCCCAAATCGTCGGCTATGACGGGGTAGACAAGCGTATAGACGTACTGGCCACCGCTATCCGGGCTTCCATGACCGTATTTGATCTGCAGGAATTGGAGCTGGCCTATGCCCCGCCGTTCTCTTCGGCCAAGGACCCGGTCAACATGGTTGCCTATATAGCCGGGAACATGGTCAACAAAGACGTTCAGGCGGTCCACTGGTCTGAGGTACCGGTCCTGATCGCTGCCGGGGCCTGCCTGATTGACGTCCGCACCCCGGGTGAAGCCGAAAGGGGCATGGTACCCGGAGCCTGCAATATCTCCGTGGATGAGATACGCCACCGGCTGGATGAGATTCCGAAAGATAAAGAAATACTGGTTTACTGCCAGGTGGGATTACGCAGCTATATAGCCAGCCGGATACTGTGCCAGAAAGGCTTTAAGGTCAAAAACATCAGCGGAGGCTATAACAGTTACCTGGCTTTAGCTTAAGGGTGATTAATTAAAAAGTAGACGCGGTTTCCGCGTCAAAAAACATTTACGGGTCCGCTTTTGCTTCGCCGCGATGGCAGTGGTTCATTTACGGTATGGGGTTTTGGCTGGGTCAATAACCGAATACCGGTCTTTATCACTATCGATAAAATGCCACCATTCATAGTGAATGCTCTGAAAACCGTGCTTAAGCATTATTTGTTCCAGCAGGCGGGCGTTTCGGGCCCTTTCTTCATCTATGTCGCCATAATCCCGGTCAGCCTTGGCCGTAAAATCATCAAATCCGGTCGGCATCGGTAATTCCCGTCCCTCTTTATCCACCAGGGTAATATCCACTGCCACTCCCCGCGAATGATAAGAATAGCCTTGATGGGGATTTATTACAAACCGGGCATCAGGGCACTTATTCCAAAGCTTAAATTGGGCGGTGGGAGGCCGGTAGGCATCCCAGACCTTTATGCCATATCCGCTGGCGGTAAAATCAGCCTGAGCCGCCTTTAGCTTTTCTGCGGTTCCTCTTCTGAGGTAAGCGGTATCATCGTCATAGATTTTGGTTCTGGTAAAATTATCAGTCGTAGCGTAGCGCAGATCTACCATGATTTCGGGGATATGCTCATCCAGGGCGATCATATCCTGGGCGGTAGCCTTAAAATCGGCATTGCGCACCACCTTTTCTTTCGATGGCAGGAAGTGCAGAGCCAGGGATAGGGCGGATATAAAAAATACAAATATAATGATTGATTTATATTGCCGGGATTTCCGGTACCGATTTCCTGCTTTCACTGTGAGAGCCTCCTGTTATAGCTTTATAAGTAATATAGGTTCGGGCTTTATGAATTATACGGACCGGGTCTTTTTTCCCAGAAATTATAATGGTCCTAAATAAATTGTCATGGTTTTGCGATATAATTATTAAATATTTGGCATTACCGGCAAGCTACTGGCGGGGAGAGATACCGATGACGGAACAATGGCGGAAGGAGCTAAAAGCCCTAAAACAGGAGAACATGGATTTAAAAGCGCGCCTGCATTTACTGGAAAGCAAAGAAGCGGTTTATAAAGATATACTCGATTCCCTGTATGAGGTAGTTTTCGAATTTGACCCCAACGGCAATCTGTTATTTTATAATCAACGGGCGTTCGACTTTTTTGGCTATGCCTATGACGATACCCCGCCGGTTAATATCATCAATTCAGTTATTCCCGAAGACCGGGAGCGGCTGCAGGAGAACATGAGGAAGGTCATGCAGGGGGCAAAGAACAACTTCACCGAATACACACTGGTAAAGAAAGACGGGACCCGCTTTCCGGTTATAATTCATTCCATTCCTTTCAGCGATAACGGGCAGCCTGCAGGGATAAGAGGAATAATAATAGATGTCAGCGAGCGTAAACAGATGGATGAGCGGTTAAAATTCCTCAGTCTGCACGACTCGCTTACCGGATTGTATAATCGCGCCTATTTTGAGCAGGAATTGCGGCGCCTGTGTGATGAACGCCAGTATCCACTGGGGATGGCCATCTGTGACGTAGACGGCCTTAAATTGATAAATGACATTATGGGACATGACGTTGGCGACACCCTTATAAAAGCGGCAGCAGAAATAATAAAGGTATGCTTAAAGGGTATCGCCGCCCGTATCGGAGGAGACGAATTCGCAGTTGTAATGCCTAATTGCTCGCTGGAAAAAATAGCTCAGCAATCCCATCTGCTGCAAACGGCTATTGCAGAATATAACAGTACCCACCCGGAATTGCTGCTTAATATATCAGCAGGTTTTGCCTTGAGCAATGAACCCGATGGCAATCCGGGCGAACTGTTTCGACAGGCTGACAACAATATGTACCGGCAGAAATTGCAGCACCATCTGAGCTCAGATAACTATACGATTAAATTGCTGCTCTGGGTGCTGCACAAACGTGAAATAATAGAAGAAGCGCATACTGAACGGCTGGAGCATCTGGTCGCGGGACTGGCACGGGAAATTGGTTTGTCCCCTAAAAGAATAGATAGGCTGCTTCTATTCGCTCGTTTCCATGATATTGGCAAGGTCAGTATCCCCGATGCCATTTTATTGAAGCCTGACAGGTTAACCCCGCAGGAATGGATAGAAATGCAGCGCCATAGTGAAATAGGACATCGCATAGCCTTATCCGCTCCTGATCTGGTTCCCATTTCCGATTGGATTCTTAAACATCATGAATATTGGAATGGGAGCGGCTATCCTTTAGGCTTGAGTAATAAAGACATTCCGCTGGAATGCAGGATTGTGGCGATTGCTGATGCCTATGAGGCGATGACCAGCCAGCGCCCCTATCGTCAGGCGCTATCCCCGCAGGAGGCGATAACAGAGCTGGAACGTTGTGCGGGAAGCCAATTCGACCCTTATCTGGTTCCCCTTTTTCTATCCATGCTGCAATAGCAGGCATAAGCTCGATCGGAGTAAAGGAAAAATTAATAAGTGCTAATCGACAGTCTCCTGCTTAAACCTTATCATATAAAGGATATAATATAATGTGAATCAGGCTAGCACTTGGCTAGAAGGAGGATATAAATAATGGAACCGGAATTGGGAAATGTAAATCTGGAAGCGGATGAAAATGGTAAAGGCTCGGCTTCAGGAAACTTTATTCAAAGCATTATCAGCGAGGATTTGCGTAACGGGAAGAATGGCGGGCGCGTGCACACCCGTTTCCCCCCCGAACCTAACGGGTATCTGCATATCGGCCATGCCAAGTCCATTTGTCTAAATTTCGGCTTGGCGGCAGCCAATGGCGGAATAACCAACCTGCGTTTTGATGATACCAACCCCAGCAAGGAAGAAGTGGAATATGTTGAATCCATCAAAACCGACGTTCGCTGGCTGGGATTCGACTGGGAAGAGCGAATGTTCTTCGCCTCGGATTATTTTGACCAGTTGTATAATTTCGCGGTTGGGCTGATAAAAGCGGGCAAGGCTTATGTATGTGACCTTAATGCCCAGGAAATAAAGGAATACCGGGGCACCCTTACCGAGCCCGGCAAAGAAAGCCCTTATCGCAATCGTTCGGTGGAGGAAAACCTGAGTTTATTCCAGCGTATGCGGGCGGGCGAATTTGAGGATGGTTCCCGGGTCTTGCGGGCCAAAATAGATATGGCGTCACCTAATCTTAACCTGCGCGATCCGGTATTGTACCGCATCTTGAGGGCTGCCCACCATCGTACCGGCGACAAATGGTGCATATATCCCATGTATGATTATGCCCACCCCCTTTCCGATGCTCTGGAAGATATCACTCATTCAATATGTACCCTGGAATTTGCCGATCACCGTCCCCTTTATGATTGGGCTATTGACAACGTTGACTACGATGCTGCAGCTCACGGACGTCCCCAGCAGATTGAGTTTGCCCGTTTGAACCTTAGCCATACCGTAATGAGCAAGCGTAAATTGCGGCAACTGGTAGAAGAAGGATATGTGAGAGGCTGGGACGACCCCCGCATGCCCACTATTTCGGGACTGCGGCGGCGGGGTTATACCCCGGCAGCAATCAGGGATTTCTGTGAACGCATCGGAGTAGCCAAACGGGACAGCATGGTGGATATCGCCCTTCTGGAGCATTGCATCAGGGAAGAATTAAACATGAAAGCCCCCAGGATTATGGCGGTCTTGCAGCCATTAAAGCTGATTATAGATAATTATCCGGAGGGTCAGGTGGAATGGCTGGAGGCTGAGAATAATCCCGAAGACCCGACGGCTGGGAGCAGGAAGATACCATTTTCCCGGGAGATATATATAGAACAGGAAGACTTTATGGAAAATCCGCCCAAAAAATTCTTCCGCCTGGTTCCGGGCGGAGAAATCCGCTTAAAAAGCGCTTATATCATCAAGTGCCAGCAGGTGGTGAAAGATTCCGAGGGGAGAATTATTGAACTCCGCTGCAGCTACGACCCTGACTCTAAAAGCGGTGGCGCTACGGCGGGGCGCAAGGTCAAAGGCACCTCGCACTGGGTATCGGCACAGCATGCCCTGCCGGCTGAAGTCAGGCTGTATGACCACCTTTTCCCGGATGAGAATCCGGAAGAGGATGAAGGGGTGAATTTCACCAGCAAGATTAACCCCCGGTCACTGGAAATACTGGAGAATTGCATGCTGGAACCGACCCTTGCCAAAGCGGTGGAAGGAAGCCGCTACCAGTTTATGCGCCAGGGTTATTTTTGCGTTGACCCGGATTCGACTTCTGGAAGGTTGGTGTTTAACCGTATCGTGTCCTTGAAAGACAGCTGGGCGCGAATGCAAAAAAGTAAGCCGGCAACCCGAAAGTAGCGCAGAGGCTAAAAATAAACAGCGTAATGGCAGGGCTTAAAGGCCCTGTCGTTTTATTTCCGGAGAGAAAACGGACAAGCGGCGTATTTTACGCATCAGCGGCGTAGGGGGCGCCTTGAGCTGTTCCTTCATGGCCAGGAATAGAGCCGATGCATTATCTGACTGTTCCACCCCGCCGTGAGCCATCAGGATAGTTGAGGAGTCAAGGGCAGCCAGCTTGTCATAGGATTGCTCCATCCTGACCGGGAAAAGGACCGGTAGCGGCAGGAACATTCTCCCGCGTACATTGCAAATCATATCGCCGATATACAACAGCCCTTCTTTTTGCTGATAAAGGGCGATATCATGCAGGGTATGACCTGGTATATGCAAAACCGCCCAATCTTCAAAGCCGGGAAGAACCTCTAAATCATGGAGCAGGTAATCAGGATGGATAATAGGTTTAAAAAGAATGCGTTCCAGGCTTCTTTTATTGCGCCGGGCTACTCCGGTAGCCATGTAACAATCCAGTTTATGCTGCAACGCTCCTCCCCAACCCGAATACCAGAGATCAACATCTTTATGGGCGGCTATGGCTATTCCGTATTTGCTTCTCAGGGTAGCTGCCCCGCCGGAGTGGTCGGGGTGCATGTGGGAGACTACGGCCAGTTTAATATCATGCGGAGAGCGCTGCAGGACTTTACGGCAATAGTCCTCGATACGTTTGACATCGTTAATACAGCCGCTGTCAAAGAGCAGCATACCTTTGCCATATTCCAGCAAAAAGATACTGGAGATGTAGCCTTCGATTATGTGCATAGTAAACGCTGAAAATATCATCATGCCTTCCTCACTTCACAAAGCTTTTAGACCGGCCTCTAAATATCAGCATCCCGGTCAAGGATTATGCCTTCCTCAACTAATTCCTCATCCATGGAAACCAGGCTGATAGTCAGAGTGTAACAGCCCTCCTCCAGTTCCCGGCACAAGATTTGAGAACGGGAATGTCTTAGGATCGAGCTTTTGCTGCACTCTATGACAGGAGTACTGACAGTCAGTTGGTCTTCCCATATTCCCAGACTTTTTAAAGAGTTGCCCACAATAATATTGGAAGCCTCAGCCAGCAGGTCGGCCTGCAGAGTATCCTTCTCTTCCGGGGCCATACTGCCGATAAGAAAACCTTGCAGCAATATGTCCAGCAATTCGTCGCTATAACTAAGGGCGATAATGCTGGAATTGATACCCTGGAGAATTACCAAAGCGGTTGACTTGTCAAACACAATTTCCGCCCTACGTTCCAAACCAGGAGTCTGTTGAAATAAAATCCCCGTCTGTCCGACTATAAAGCTGCAGGCACTGGCGGTAGCAGCTCCCAATATCTCTTCCAGCCCTATGGGGGGAAGACACCGCTGGAATTGGTTATCGGCAGGTCGAATACAAACTCGGTGCCCATTTCCGGGTAAGAGCTTACCCGCACCTGGCCTCCGATTTTCTCCAGCTCGGCTTTCACGGCCGATAATCCTACTCCCCGGCCGGATATTAAAGAAACTTCCACCTGGGTGGAAAACTCCTTGCAAAAGATTAGTTCGAGCAAGCGTTCCTCGGTGCAAGCGGCTGCTTCTGCGGGGCTGTAAATGCCGGTTTCTGCTGCGCGCTGGCGTAAACGCGCAAAATCTATCCCCTGACCGTCATCACCGATACTAATTAGTATGCGGCCATCCTCCTCCCGCATACTACAATGAATACTGCCAATTTCGTCCTTATCCTGAAGTGCCCTGGCTTCTGGATGCTCCAGGCCATGATCCACACAGTTGCGGAAAACGTGCACCAGAGAACGGGCAAATTGGTGGTAATAGTCACTATCTACCAGCAGGTCATCACCCTGGATAGTGAAGGGGTGAACCTGCTTGCCCAGGCGATGGGCCATTTTCTGCACGTATTCAGGGTAGGATTTCAACAACTCTTTAAATGGCCGGTAGCGCAGACTGCGCAGGAGGGGAAGCAGCATTTGGTATTCTGCTGCGGGCAAAACATTTTGCATGGTTTGTTCCAGGTTTAGCAACCGGTCTTTGCTTATGGTAAAGGTATCTTTGCCTGCAAAGAAGTCGGGCCCCAAAAAATTGACAATTACCTGCAAATCATGCTCCAGGCAGGGTATAAGCCGGGACTGCCCCAAGCTGTGCAGCAGGTATTTCCGGTCAAATCCTTTACCCAGGCCACGAGCTTCCAGCAGCACGGATTCCAGACGATGGAGTTCGCCCACTATGGAAGCGGCATCAAATTGACTGAAGTTGCCCTTGAAGGTGTGGAGGCTGCGCAGCAGCTCTGCCAGTATCTCATCAAATCCGTGCGGATTAAAGAGTATCTCCTTAAATTCACGGGTGCAGAAATGTCTGAAATCTTCTATGCATTCCACCAGGTCATCGCGATAGATAATGGCTTTAACTACCATGCTGAACATATCTTTTTCTTCCTGCATGCGAGCTTCCAACAGCCGCTTTTCGCTGATATCAGTCAGGATAACCAGGATATTGCGCCCGTTATCACCGCCGCTATCTTCAACCACCCGATATTCGATACTTATACACCGTTCCTGCAGGCTGATTTCATCAGGTAAAAGGGATAAGTAAAGCCCCAGCCGAACCGGGTCTGGCTCCCGTATGATTTTGCCCAGCAGGGTATCCAGAAATTCTTTTTGTTCCTGGTCTTCCGGGTAAAACAGGCTGGAGAGGCGCTTGCCGGCCGGATTTTGTCTGAATATGCCCAGACACTCGCGGCTGCTTTCGGGATGAATCGATAGATCCCTGGAAAAGCATAAAAAGCCCTGCCCTACATTGTTAAAGAGGTTTTCCAACTGGTTGTTTTTTTGCTCCAGGCTCCGATTGGCCTCGGCCAGACTGGCGGTCATGGCTTCCAGTTCGGCATTCTGGAACTCCAGTTTGCGGTTCTGTTCTTGCAGCCGGGCGGAATAGTCCTGGATTTGCAATACGGTTTCCTGCAGGGCCTGCTGAGCCCGTCGGCGCTCGCCGATTTCCCATTCCAGTTCTTTGGTGGGCCGCAGATCCTGAGCTACCAGAACCAGGCAGACCAGGTCATTATAATTGTCTTTAACAGCAGAAGCGGATATTTTTACGGGAATGGCAATGCCGGAACAGGTAACCCACTCCGACTCTTCTTGATAATAGCTGACATAACCGTTAACCAGGTCATGGGCTGAACCGCTGCCGGCATCCCAGGCTGAACATATCCGGGTAATCGGTTGCTTTACCAGCTCATCTTCTTTATAGCCCAGTACTTCCTCCACGGCCCGGTTAATCTTAAGAATTTTGCCGTTTAAATCCAACAACGCCATCATATCGGTAATGCTGCCTATAATGGCATTGGCTGCAATAGCGGGAGTAAAAATCATCAAACGGTAGCGGCTGATAGCGATCCACATGCCGTAAGCCCAAATCAGCCACAATACCACCGGTATTTTGGGGGTAGCGTTATAACCCAGTCCGGGCAGGAGGGTTTCATTGATAAAGGCCAACAGGGTACCTAGAAAGGTGGAATACACTACTATGCGGGCCTGCTTTTGCTGACGCCGCGAAACCGAATCTTGCCCCCATTTCCATACCAGCGCCATACTGCAAACGATACAAGCCAGGTAATAAGCGGCATAGGCCCAATAACGCGTCATATTACCGGCGTTAACCGGGCTCCAGCCGAAGTTCAGCGGTACCACATGGGATGCCGTTACTCCAACCGTCAGTCCCAGAACGGTGAAGATTAAGCCGGGCAGATAAATAAGATAGATCGACAGTTTGGGGTTGCCGGTTTGATCCCGTCCGGTCAGGGCCAGGGTAAAATGCAGCACCAAAGCAGGCCCCAGGCACCATCCCGGAGTGGAAAGGCGAAACCAGAACCAGGCTGTGTTTTTATCCGCAGCCGAAAACATAAAGGCGATGCAAAAAGCCCACAGGGCACAGGCCAGACAGAGGCAGAAAAAGATACGGTTCAAGCGGGAACGGGGATCAAGATGCAGGCCGAACAAAGCCAGGTAAATATAAATAATAAAAGCCGTAAAAGTAATCAGCGAAACCAGATTCATCTTGTGCCCCTCCCCCCACTTGTCAAGCAGCCCTAAACCAAGGTTGCCGGATTCCGGCAAATTCCCGGGGCTGCTATATCATTCCGCATTTTATTCTTTATTTCCTGCTTTGGGACAAATTAGGGCAAGGGCCATAAAGGAAAAAAGGATTATAGTTCAGCTACGATTTTTCCGGTTTCGGTCAGGTCATAGTCACCTAACCCCATCAATTCGGTTTTAAAGGCTTCGGAATTAAGGGTGGTGAGAACAGCCTGAAAAGGCGGAAGTTCAAAATCTTCTTTTTTAATGACCAATTCGTATCTTTCCTTGTGCAGCGGCACAAATTCAATATCCGGTACCTGGAGGGAAGCCTTCTTGTTGCCTACCCCGACATCAGCTATACCCCGGGATACTGTACTGGCCACTGCCAGATGGGAGAATTCGAGATTTTCATAGCCTTGAATAAGCCGACGTTCCATTCCCAGCAGGCGGAGGTGCTCATCAACCAGTACTCTGGTTCCTGCCCCGGCTTCCCGGTTGACGAAGCGGATTTCCGGCTTGGCCAGGTCTTCCCATTGCTTAATCTGGTGGGGATTGCCCCGGGCAACATAAAAACCGGCCATCCGGCAGGCCAAATGGACGATCACCGCCGGAATACCCGGCAGAAGGCGGCGTACGAAAGGAATATTGTAAGTATCACTGTCACCGTCCCAGAGGTGAACCGCGGTTATATCAGCCCGATCCTGATACATGGCCAGAAGTCCGGCGAAACTCCCGACATATTGCCGGTAAGCCCGAATCCCGAAAGGCTGGTACTCCAGGCGGCGTCCCAGAATGTCCAGGCAAATGTCCTGACCGCAGATAACCAGTCCTGGCACTTTAACCCCAGGCTCACCGGTTAAAAGAGGGGTTTCGGCGGTAAAAGCGGGGGGGGCGAAAGGCGAATAGCTTTGCCCCGGAGACGTTTGTTCCCTGGCCTTGCCCTGTCTGATATATCCTTCCAGGTCATTGATATCGATTCTAATCTTCTTGCCGACGCGATAAGCTGGCAAATCACCCCGCTTTACCATTTCGTAAACGGTATATTTGCTTATTTTAAGTATTTTGGCTACTTCTTCCGCCGTGAGGGAAGTATCTTCTTTGCTCATGATTAAAATCCTCCACATCTTGACATAATCAATATTTAAAATGGACAGTGCATGTTATTTTATGGTGAGTTATGTTATATTATGCTTAGATTTGGGGTGGCCCAACTTGGTTTATGTTAGTCGCAGTTTACATTAACCTTGATTTGTTTAGTTCAGCTGGTTAACTTTAATTTTAAACAAGAAAGCCTGAAAATGCTATGAATATATTAAGAATAAAGCAAAGGGGGGTAGTTTAAATCAGGTGTTTTATTAAAATTAACTGGATGAGGAGGATATAAGATGATAAAGTTTAAATCAGTGTCCAAGGTTTGGCTGGTTGCCAGCCTTATAATCGTTTTGCTGGCAGCGGGTATGGCAGGTTGCGGCCAACAGGCTGACAAAGAGAAGGAGCCGCCAAAGGCCGACGCCGAGCCGGTTACTCTGCTGGTATCAGTTGCTGCAAGTCTGACCGATGCCGCGGCTGATTTGGAAAAGCTATACCAAAAGGAACACTCCAATGTAAGCTTCACTTTCAACCCGGCTTCCTCCGGCAAGTTGCAGCAGCAGATTGAGCAGGGAGCCCCGGCGGATGTGTTTATTTCTGCGGCCGAAGACAAGATGGATGCTCTGGAAGAGAAGGATTTGATTATTAAAGAAACCCGCAAGGATATTCTGAAAAACAGCATAGTCTTGATAGTGGCCAAGGACAATACTGCAATCAAAGGATTTAATGACCTGAGCAATGTTAAAGGTAAAATTGCTCTGGGCGAACCGGAATCGGTTCCGGTAGGAAAGTATGCTCAGGAATCACTTGCCAGCATGAACTTATGGGACCAGGTGCAGGCCAAGGCGGTTTATGCCCAAGACGTTCGCCAGGTTTTGGCTTATGTTGAGAGCGGGGATGCTGAAGCGGGCATAGTTTATCAAACCGATGCCCAAATATCTGATAAAGTGAAAATAGCGGCCCAGGCCGAGGAAAATACCCATTCCTCTCTGGTTTACCCGGTAGCGGTAGTAAAAGACAGTAAGAACCAGGAGGCAGCCCGGGATTTTGTAGATTTCCTTTCCAGTGATGAAGCCCGGGCTGTTTTTGAAAAATACGGTTTTATCACCATAAAGTAATCGTATCTTCTGGCACTATTATGTAAAGAACTTTTAGGATTGGATAGTATGACGGTGATGGACTTAAATCCGCTATGGATATCATTAAAAACGGCATTGCTGGCAACTGCCATCACTTTTATCCTGGGTATTGCGGCGGCGCGCTGGATGGCCGGTCGGGACTTCGGGGGAAAAAGCCTGTTGGACGGTATTTTTATACTGCCCCTGGTTTTGCCCCCCACGGTAGTGGGATTTATCCTGCTTTATATTTTCGGGCGCAACGCGATACTGGGAGCACTATTTTTTGAACTGGGGCGGCCGATTGTTTTTTCCTGGTCCGCAACCGTTATTTCAGCTGTAGTTGTCGCTTTCCCTTTAATGTACCAGACCGCCCGAGGGGCTTTTGAACAAATTGACGCCAATATTGAGGATGCGGCCCGTACGCTGGGAGCATCCGAATGGACTGTTTTCTGGCATATTACCATACCCCTGGCCTGGCCGGGGATAGCTGCCGGCACTATTCTGGCATTTGCCCGTTCCCTGGGAGAATTCGGGGCAACCCTCATGCTGGCCGGCAATATTCCGGGAAAGACCCAGACTATACCGATAGCCATTTACTTCCTGGTGCAAGCGGGCAAATCGGAGCAGGCCATAACCTGGGTGCTGATAATACTGATAATTTCTCTGGCCAGTATTGTAGCCTTGAACTACTGGAGGAAATATCAGCAACGCCGCCTGAAGCCTGTCGCCAGGGAGGTGTATTCGGATGCTTGACATTGCCATCAGGAAAACCCTGCCTGAATTCAAATTGGATGTGGCCTTTAGGGTAGACCAGGAAATAATGGCTATCCTTGGGCCTTCCGGTTGCGGGAAAACCATGACCTTAAAGTGCATAGCGGGGTTGATGCTGCCCGACCAGGGCTCTATCAAGCTGAACCAGCGGGTTCTGTTTGACAGTGAACGGGGGATTAACCTTCCCGCCCGCGAGCGCAAAATCGGTTTCCTGTTCCAGAATTATGCCCTGTTTCCACATCTGACGGTCTTCGACAATATAGCGTTTGGTATACGCCACCTGCCGGCCTCGGAGCGCAGGGCCAGGGTGGAGCAGCTTTTGCCCCGAATGCGTTTGGAGCTTCTGGCGCACCGGTACCCGTCCGAATTATCGGGAGGGCAGCAGCAAAGGGTGGCTCTGGCCCGGGCATTGGCTGCAGAACCGGAAGTATTGCTGCTGGATGAACCCTTTTCCGCTCTGGATACGATAGTGAAGCAGCGGCTGGAAGAAGAATTGCTGGAAATTCAGGATTATTACCGGGGACATGTGCTTTTTGTGACCCATAACCTGGCCGAGGCTTATCGCTTAAGCAGCAAAATGGCAGTTTATGAGGCGGGTGCTATACTGCAGTGGGGAAACCGCCAAAGCGTTATCGAGTGTCCCGCAAGCAGGAAAGTAGCCCGTCTGACCGGGATGGAAAACATCTTTAACGCCCGGATAAGTCAAATCCAGGGAAACCGGGTGCAATTGACCATAGCCGGCGGAGATGTAACTGTATACCCAAAGGATCCGGGGAAAATAAAGCTGAATCAAACCGTGTCTGCAGCTATCCGTCCCGAGTATGTCAGGCTGGCTGCGGATGAAGGGGAAAATTGTTTATCAGCCCGGCTGATAGACTGTAAGGAAGAACTTTCCTTCTTCAGCTATCGCTTTGATCTCGAACTTACTGAAGAGCCGGTTATAATTAAAGCCTGGGTGCCGAAAACGGCCGGGCCCCCAATAACCCCCGGAAAAGCATATCGCCTCTATTTGCCTGCGGAAAAGCTGGTCTTGATTCCAGAGGGGAAATATTAGCCGCAGAGCGGTTCAGAAGTCTTGCGATAAGAGCCGGCGACGGAGGAATGCTCTGTAAGCCCGTTTGCATCTGGTTTTCCAGTGGGTGGAGCAGCGCATCCTAAAGATGCAGTCTAGCAGTACGGAGTTATGCAGCACCCTGCCCGAATCGCCTTCCCGCGGCACTGGGCTTGAACCCAGGCCTACCTCGGTCTTCTGATGGCTTTCCGACTTTTTTCAGTTCTCCTGCTTTTTCTACTAAATGAAAGGGCAGCGTTGATTTCGCCGCCGATAAGTATTACCATACTGCTCAGATAAAGCCACAGCAGCAAAATTATAATACCGCCTATACTGCCGTAGGTACGGGTGAAATTACCGAAATGGTCAACGTAAAAAGAAAAAGCCCAGGAGGTAACGACCCAGCCCAGGCTGGAGAACACGGCTCCGGGGATAGTATCCCGGAAGCGGATTTTCTTGTTGGGGGCATAACGGTAAAAAAAAGCGAAAACCGCCAGCATTACCAGCAGTGGTATGGTAAAACGGTAGAGCTGCCAGCTTTTCATAAATAGCATGCTATTGCCCGCGTAGGCAAATAGAGCCTGGCCCAGTTGCTTGCCTAACACCAGAAGCACGAAAGCCAAAATAATCACCAGCGCCAGGCCTATGGTAAAGATAATGGCCATTCCCCGCACTTTCCAGAAAGGACGAGTTTCTCTCTCGTCGTAAGCCTTATTTATCCCGTGAATAACGGCATTAATGCCATTGGAGGAGGCCCAGACGGTTAAGAGCGCCCCCAGGGAAAGCAGAGTTTGGCGGCTTGAGCCAAGCGTTTGCCGCACCACTTCTTTGACCACTTCAAAGGCTTCCGCCGGGAGTAAACGGGATAAATCGTCAAGAGCCTGTTCACTGGTTATAGGAGTATAGCTTAAAAGGGTCAAGAGGAAAATAAGAAAAGGGAAAAAAGCCAGCAAGAGGTAATAGGTTAACTGAGCTCCCAGGGCCGGTACCTCGTGTTCCTGAAACCGCAGGTAAAAATCCCGCATTAACTGATAACCTTTACTATTTTTCACATTGAACCCCCCGTAACGGATTTCTTAGAGCTATGCATCCTTCATTGCGGCCGGCAGGAGCATCAGCGCCCCGGAAGAGGGCGGTTGCATGACTGCCAAAGAAACACTATAAGTATTATATTTGCTGCTATTCTGAATACTTATGTATATGGTAGTCCAGTCTCGTTTAGTTTGATAGTTCAATGTACTTAAAATTGGCGGTTTTATTTCTCTGTTCCCATAATGCCGCCTGACGTAGACTTGGAAATATCGGCCGGGGGTGGGTGAGCATTGACGGCACCATGATCTTTTGATTTCTGCCGCATCAGAGCCCTATAAGGGGGTTCTTTTTTTACAAATAGACAAGCTGCCAGAGTTGTGTGACAATTAAAGCAACAAGCAATAAAAACAACTTATGGAGGGAGCGGTGAATAATGGTTGATACTTACAGGGCTTTGGTGGTTACAGAATTGGATGATGGGAAATTCTCCCGACAGATTAGCACCAAACGGATTAGCGACCTGCCTGCAGGAGAGGTCTTGATAAATGTTAAATATTCTTCCTTAAATTACAAAGATGCCTTATCTGCTACCGGCAACCGGGGCGTAACCAAAAAATATCCCCATACTCCGGGTATAGATGCTGCTGGCATAGTGACGGAAAGCTCGGTTCCTGACTTTGCACCCGGAGAGGAAGTCTTTGTAACCGGTTTTGACCTGGGTATGAATACCTCGGGAGGTTATCAGGAGTATATCCGGGTGCCCGCAGCCTGGGTGGCTAAACGATTGCCCGGCCTGAACCTGAAGGAAACCATGGTATATGGTACGGCCGGGCTTACGGCGCTGCTTTCGGTAGACAGTCTGGTGGGAGCGGGAGTAAAAGCAGGTGCCGGCGAAATCCTGGTAACCGGAACTACCGGCGGGGTAGGGAGCTTTGCCGCACGTACCCTGGTAAAACTAGGTTATGACGTGGTCGGGGTACAGCGCCGGCCTGAAGAAACAGCTTTTTTAAACAGCCTGGGATTAAAGCGTATCGTTCCGGTGGATGAAGTTGACGACCAGTCCGGTCGGCCTCTGGGCAAAACGCAATGGGCCGGGGTTATTGATACCGTAGGGGGAAATATTCTATCAACGGCCATCAAGACCACCTGCTACGGCGGCAGTGTAACCTGTTGCGGCAATGCCGCTTCCAATAACCTGCCGGGAACGGTACTGCCGTTTATTCTGCGCGGGGTAACTTTATATGGCATTGACTCAGTGGAATGCCCCATGGATTTTCGTCTGGGGGTTTGGAACAAGATTGCCGGTGCGTGGAAACTGGATAATGTGGAAGCCTTGGCGGAAGAGTGTTCTCTGGAGCAACTGAGCGGGAAAATTGATATGATTCTGCAGGGAAAGATATATGGCCGGGTAGTGGTTAACTTATCCTTATAAACCTGGCTTAAGCCGGAGGCGGTTCGTTTTAATCCACTTGGGACGAACCATACCTTTCCCGCGGGGATAAAACGAACCGCCTCCGGGGTATCCAAGTACTTTAATTTACTGCAGACTATCTGCTGATTCGGGGCCGTTCACCTCCCGGTACTGCACCTTTAACATCTGTTCCGCCTGTTCAAGATCCAACTGCTGCTGGGTTGACACGGCGGGGGCGGCATACTGCCGGGCTTGCTGTACCTGTCCTATGGCTTCCTCCAGTTTTTTCTGGGCATACTGAATATCCTGGGGGTTAAGGCTGGCTTCAGCCTGTTGCACTACCCTGCGTGCCTGCTGAGCCGAAAGAATGGCTTCTTGTACTGACTGGCGGGCCTGTTCCAGATTTTTTTCCTGCCGGTTTGATGGCGCCACCATAGCCACCTCCTTTATCTGATATAGTTTTCTTCCAGCACTGTGTCCATCCACCGGGGGATCCAGGATATGCTTTCATCTCGGTGCTCATTTTGGGTATCTTTAATTATGGTTATCACAGTGGAATTAAACATGGCAAAGACCTGGTCACCCTGCTTAAGCTTCATATCATCAAGGGCGCCGGTGCTTATCGTCGCAGTTACGGCCTGGTCGCCGACATCCATTATCACTTCACTGACCACCGGCCCGCTTTTGATCTCCATCACGCTTGCCACCAGCTTATTGGGAGCACTGATACGCAAAACAGTTCCTCCTTTTTTATTTATAGCTTGCGCGTTCGAAGAGTAAATATGTAAAAAATAAAGTCTCTAAGATCTTCCGGACCGATGCGGCGTGCAGGTTATAATTTGGGCGTGAAGAAGACGGTAAATATGAGGCTTAACTGCCGGGCCGTCTCCTCGAAAGTAAGGTTATTTTCCAGAATAAAGTCAGGGTTAAGGACATTTTGGATGACTGCCGTTAGCGCTGCCGCCAGTATCCGGGGATCAATATCCTGCAATAAAGATGGATTGGCTGCCATAAGCCGGTTCAAGACCGAGCGCAGCTGGTTTAAGCGAAAAGCATCGATCCTGTTCCAGAGCTGGGGATAGTACAGGCGCAGGTCGCTCAGGGCAGCAGGATTAATTATAAACTTACCCTGAGTGAAAAGATAATTGAGAAAGTAATTGAAAAAAATTATCGGGTTTTGTTCTCCTAGCAGCATTTGCTCAACCTTTGCTGCCGCGCCCTGCATAAAATCGTCCAGAGTGGCTTCGATAACAGCCTCCTTGCTGTCAAAATAACGGTATATGGTACGCTTGCTTACTCCCGCCTTTACAGCCAGAGCATCCATAGTAAACCGGTGCAAGCCCTGGTCCAAGGCCAGAGCCCGGCAAGCATTTATAATTCGTTCCCTGATATCCATGAGCCAATCCCTTCTATTAATTAATATTCTTCCTGAATTTCAGCACACTGATGCTCAGAACCAGTACTGAAAACACCAGGAGCGATGCCACCTGCCCCAGCAGATAATGGAACCCGATTCCCTTAAGTACAATACCACGGATGATGTCCAGGTAATAGGTAAGGGGAATCAGATAACTGAGGAAAAAGATTATTTTAGGCATGGCTGCCCGGGGGAAAAGAAATCCCGACAATAAAATGCTGGGCAGCATTACAAAAAAGGACATCTGAAAAGCCTGCATCTGGGTTTGGGCCAGGTTGGAAATCATCAGCCCCAGTCCCAGGGAGGCGGTTATAAAAAACAGGGTAAGAAGATAAAGCTGCAGCAGGCTGCCCCGTATGGGGACCTGAAAGACCAGAACCGCCACCAGCAAAGCTACGGTTATCTGCAGGTAGCCCAGAACAATATAGGGTACGATTTTGCCTATCATCAGTTCCAGGGGTTTAACCGGAGTAACCAGCAGCTGTTCCAGGGTGCCCTGTTCCCTTTCCCGTACTATGGCTACCGAGGTGATTATAACCATGGTCATGGTGACGATTATCCCCAGGATGGCAGGAACCATATAGTAAGCGGTAATGCCGTCCGGGTTATACCAGGGCCGAACCCGGATATCATAAGGAGGCCCGCCGGCCAGGGTTTTCTGGAAAAGCACCTGTTGGGATTTGAGCAGACCTATGGAGTTGGCGGTAGCAATGGCTTGGTTGGATACCATGCTGTCACTGGCATCCACGATTACCTGTACCGCTGCCGGGACGCCCCGTTTGACCTGGCGGGCGAAATCCGGCGGGAAAATAATCCCTACCCGGGCCTCTCCGCTGTCAATCCGGCGGGTCACATCGTCATAGCTGCCGGCGGCACAAGTGATATCAAAATAGCCGGAAGCGCTGAAGGCTTCCAGCATATCACGGCTGGAGCCGGACAGGGACTGGTCAAATACCACGGTGGGAATATGCTTTACCTCGGTTTGAATGGCGTAACCGAACAGCAGTAATTGCACCAGGGGGATCATAAAAATCAGAGCCAGAGTCAGGCGGTCCCTTTTCATCTGCAGAAATTCTTTTTTTATAATAGATATGGTTCTATTCATGGCAACTCCCGCCTCTCACTGTCCTGCTGGTGCAGCAGATTAATAAAGATATCCTCCAGATTGGGTACCAGCCGCACTGGTTTAACCCCGGTAATCCTTGCCAAATCACCCATACAGTCGCTACTGGTGACCAGCAGGCGGAGAGAAGGGCCATGAAAGCTGCATTCCTTAACAAAAGGAAGCGCTTCCAGAACCGGTATTTGTTTAAAGGGGTCCGGCAGATCCAGCTTTACCAGGCATCCTGGGAGGTCTTGGGCCAACTGGTCAGGACTGTCCAGAGCAAGCAGGCGGCCTTGATTGAAAAACGCTATTTTATCACAACGCTCGGCCTCGTCCATAAAATGGGTGGAGACAATGATGGTGGCTCCCCCGGCAGCCAGTTCCTGAATGATATTGAAAAACTGCCGCCGGGCAGTGGGACTTACGCCGCTGGTGGGCTCATCCAGAAATATCAGAGCCGGGCGGGCCAGGATAGCACAACCCAGGGCCAGGCGCTGTTTAAAACCCGGGCTCAAGGAGGCCGCCAGCATCTTTTCTTCATCCTTTATACCCGCCAGGGAAATCATTGCTTCAATTCGCTTGCTCCTTTCCCGGACCGGGATACCGTAGACACCGGCATAAAAATCCAGGTTTTCTCTAACCGTCAAGTCATTGTAGAGGCTAAACTTCTGCGACATATATCCAATCCGGGCCTTTATTTTCTCACTCTCCTGCTCCACATCAAACCCCAGAACCTCGGCTTTTCCTGAACTGGGCTTAAGGATTCCGCAGAGCATCCGTATGGCAGTTGATTTTCCCGCTCCGTTAGGGCCCAGAAAACCGCATACTTCCCCTGTGCCAACCTTGAGGTTAAGCTTATCCACGGCAGTAAAACCGCCGAATTTTCGACTTAGATGGAATGTTTCTACGGCATAAGTCATGCTTTAGCTCCCTGCCCGGCAAAAGCGGTTTCGGTCAGATAAACAAACAGGTCTTCCATGGATGGCTCTGCTTCTTTTAGCGAATAGTTTCCACTACCGGATGGTTGAAGAAATTTATTAATCAGGTTGCTGCTCGCTGTTGTATCCTCGACGATGAGGCGATGTTTGTAGCCGTAAAATGAACTGTAAAGCACCCCGGGAAGGCCATCAAAGAGATAGGGGTCTCTGGTTCCGCTTCTAACCTCCAGCACCTGGTGCAAAAGCCTTTCTTTCAAATGGCTTGGCGTGTCTACTGCCAGCAGCCGCCCCTGATTGATAAAGGCCAGCCGGTGGCAGAGTTCTGCTTCATCCATATAAGGGGTGGAGAGCAAAATGGTCATACCTTCATGGTTTAGCTGGTAAAGAATCTTCCAAAACTCTTTGCGCGAATCGGGGTCCACCCCGTAGGTGGGTTCATCCAGCACCAGAATAGCCGGCCGGGTAAGCAAAGCGCAGCTTAAGGCCAGTTTCTGCTTCATACCCCCGGAGAGCTGGTCCGCCAGTCTGCTTTTAAAGGGGCTAAGCCCGGTTATAGACAGAATTTCATCGGCCCGTTTAAGGATGAGGTCACGGGCAAGTCCGTATAGAGAACCCCAAAAGCAGATATTCTCCATCACGCTAAGATCCTGGTATAGACTGAAGCGCTGGGGCATATACCCTAGCTGCCCCTTACCCAGTTTATCGACGGTTACCCCATCCAGTAATACCTGCCCGCAGTCGGCTCGAATCAGGCCGCAGATTAAACGAAAAAGGGTAGTCTTGCCGGCGCCATCAGGGCCAATCAGCCCGAATATGCTTTGACCTTGTACCGCAAAGGTTACCCGGTTTAGAGCAACCTTGCCGGCAAAAGTTTTAGTCAGGCCAGTAACATCTATCATAGCGTTGGGCTCCCGGTAAAGACCACATCGGCGGGCATACCCGGCTTAAGCATATGGCTCCGGTTTTGGACCGTTACCTTAACCGCGAAAACCACGTTGGCACGTTCTTTTTTAGTTTGTATGGTTTTGGGAGTAAACTCTCCCCGGGAGGCGATGTAGCTGACCCGACCGGAAAAAATCTGAGGATTGCCGCTTACGGTAACCTTCACCGCTTGGTTTAGTTTAACCCGGGGAAGGTCGTCGGCAGGGATATAAACCTTGATCCAGAGACGGCTTAGGTCGCTTATGCTGAGCAGTGATGCCCCTAGGGGGACATACTCGCCAGTTTCATAATTTTTACTGGTAATGGTGCCATTCAGGGGGGCAACCAGCGCAAGGTCTGCCAGCATAGCCTCAGTGGTTTTAAGGACTGCTTTGCTCCGCTGCAGTTCTGCAGCCGCACCAGAGACTATTTCGGGGCGATTCCCGGATGCCAACAGTTTCAGCCGGGATTGGGCTATCTCCACCTGTTTTTCCCGGGTGGTTCTGTTTAGCTGGGCCGCTTCCAATTTATCCCGGGAAAGCGCTCCTTCGTCAAATAACTGCTGCGACCGTTTCAGATCCACATCTGCCTGTTCCCGGTTAGCCTCGGCCAGACTTAAATTAGATGAAGCTTCCTCTACCTCCTCGGCCCGGAATCCCGATGCCAGGTCATTATAGCGGGCTTCAGCCACCAGCACCCCCAGGGCATCCCTTTCCCTTTGAGCCAGCAGGTCAGTGCGGGATAATTCAGCTACCAGTTGCCCTTTTTGCACCTGGCTGCCCTCATTAACCGGCAGGTTTTGAATAGTCCCATTCAGACGGGCGCATACTTCAACCGTGGTGGCTTCGATAGTACCGCTGGCCTGCAGCAGTTGGCCGCTATTCTGGTAATAGCGGGAGTAGAGATAATATGATGCGGAACCCAGCAGTATAAGTACCAGAGCAGCACTGAGTACCTTTTTTCGATTCATGCCCAAATCACTCCTCTTAAGCCCTGCCAAGTAAACTCATATTACTAATTTAGTTTACTTAGTATCGATTTTATACTAGCACAGGGGAAATTTTTTTACCAGTACTATTTTTTCAATGCAAAAAAAGACACCACAGTCACCTGCGGTGTCGCTGCCAAACTCGGGCTATTTATGGCTGGGGTGATAGTGGGTGTGTAAAAGTTCGTGGGATTTATGCCCCAGCGGTTCTTTGAGGAAATCGGCATAGAGCAGTTTAACTTCAGGGTTGTCGTGCGATTTACGCAGTGGCAGGCTCGCATCCTCTTCGTAAATGGCCCCGATCCTTTCTTTTTTCTTGGCAACGGTGGAAGGGATGGGCTGCCCGCCGCCGCCGATGCAGCCGCCGGGACAGCACATGACTTCAATAAAATGATAGGGCGAGGTACCGGCCTTGATTTCGTCCATTATCTTGCGGGCGCAGCCCAGTGAGTTGGCCACGGCTACCTTAACCCTGGTGCCGTCCAAGTCCACTTCGGCTTCTTTCATACCCTCGAACCCACGAACCATGGTAAGATTAATGTCAGCCAGGGCCCTGCCGGTAACTACTTCATAGACGGTCCTCAAGGCTGCTTCCATAACCCCGCCGGAAGCTCCAAAGATAACGCCGGCGCCAGTATAGGCCCCCATCAATGAATCAAAGGGAGTCGGTTCGAGTTTATCCCAATTAGCCCCGCCGATACGGAAAAGCTTACCTATTTCCCTGGTGGTCAGTACCAGGTCAACGTCCCGGTAACTGCTGGAGTTCATTTCCGGGCGGGCCGCTTCGAACTTTTTAGCGGTACAGGGCATAATGGAAACCGAATATACTTTGGCTGGATCTATACCCATTTTTTCCGCCCAGTAGGTCTTTACCAGAGCTCCAAACATCTGCTGGGGAGATTTGCAGGTGGATAGGTGGTCTAGCTGGTCAGGATAGAAAGTCTCAATAAAGTTTATCCAGCCCGGACTGCAGGAGGTAAGCATGGGCAGGGTACCGCCTTCTTCAAGTCTCTGCAGCAGTTCATGGCCTTCTTCCAGTATAGTCAGGTCAGCGGTAAAATTGGTATGGAATACATAGTCGAAGCCCAGTTGCCTTAAACCAGCAGCAAACTTAAGCATATCCAGTGAACCGGTAGGCAGACCCAGTTCTTCGGCTACAGCCACACGAACGGCAGGTGCAATCTGGGTTACAACCACCTTGTCCGGGTCAGCAACTGCGGCCAGGAATTTATCCATCTCTTCCTTTTCAGTAATAGCCCCCACCGGGCAAACCAGGGCACACTGCCCGCACATGACGCATTTGGTCTCAATTAAAGGTTTGCCATCCACTGTCTGGGGGATTCCGTCCTTGATTTCGAGTGCACCAACCGTCTGGATGTCGTTGCACATTTCCACACAGCGCCCGCACAGGGTGCATTTGGAAGGGTCGCGTACCAGAGAGGGGGTGGAAGTATCGCGGGATAGATTAAAGGGCTTTACTTCAACTTCGCGATTGATAAGCAGAGCGGCCAGAGTCTGCAGTTCACAGCTCTGGTTGCGGGGACAATTAAGGCAATCCTGAGGATGAACCTTAAGGATTTTTTTAAGGCTCGCCCGTTTGGCCTCAATTACCTGCGGGGTAAAGGTCTTTACCACCATACCCGGGGCGGCGGCTTCGGAACAGGCTGTTTTTAGCTCCCCGTTGATATCAACCATGCAGACCTGGCAGTTGTCTTTAACCTTCAGGTCAGGATGGCTGCACAGGGAAGGTATAGTAAAACCTGCGGCGGCAGCAGCCTGCATGACGGTGGAACCGTCGGGAACCTGAGCTTCAATTCCGTTAATAAACAGGCTAATCATAATCCTTCTCCTCTCCCTATCTTTTTAGATTGGGCTTGTTATAAATCCATTTTATGGACTGGGCTCATTGGTTGTCAATCAGAGAATGGAGCCCGGCTTTAAGGCGTTTAGCGGGCATGTGATTCCTTAATTTGGTAAGTGCGATCAACCCCCGGCGTTAGTTTTTTGCAGAAATTCGGATGAGCAAGCTACAAGTCCGCTATAATGTAGGAAGTGAACCGGGACAGTGATGATTAAGCGGCCCGTTATACCGCTGGGCAAGTAACCCGGCAGGGATAAGAGGAGAAGCAGTATAATGCAGGTACATATATTGGCCAGTGGGAGTACTGGCAATGTAGCTTATTTTAAGTTCGGGAATACCAGATTACTGGTTGACGCCGGCATCAGCGCCCGCAGAATTGAAACTAAGCTGGCTTTAATAGGAGTAAAGGCAGGGGATATTGACGGGGTTCTGATAACCCATGAGCATGTAGACCATATAAAAGGCCTTGACGTATTTATTCGCCGTTATCATTTGCCTGTTTTTGCCCGGGCGGCAACTTGGGAGGCCATACCCTGCCGCCATAAATTGCCGCCGGAATGCTGTATTACCATAGAAGACCAATTCCAGATCGGGGGAGTGGAGGCGGAGGCCCATAATATTTCCCATGATGCTGTCGATCCGGTAGGTTTTTCTTTTCATTACCGGCGGAAGAAGTGGGTGATAGCTACCGATATGGGCATTATCACCGAAAACGTTTTAAAAGCCCTGGCGGGGGCCGACCTGGTTGTGCTGGAGTCCAACCACGACCGGGATATGCTAAAGAACGGCCCTTATCCCCGTTTTCTCAAGCAACGCATCGCGGGCCGGTACGGTCACCTATCCAATCATGATGCTGCTGCGGTTCTGGCCCGTATTTCCCGTAAAGAACAGATGCAGGTATTCCTGGCTCATCTGAGTCAGGAAAATAATCATCCTGATCTGGCCTTGAAAACGGTCAGCGATTCCCTCCTGAAACAGGGGTGCCAGCCCGGGGAAGACATAAAACTGCACCTCACCTATCCTGATACTACCATGAGCTTTACCGGATAGATAAGGTGCCTTGGCTTAATCGTCATATACTTTCCAGAACGGTTTTTCCTCTTGCCAGCCGCGGGATTCGAAGAACCCGGCTGGAGGTTTTATAACCGTGGCTTGACATTCGGCAGTGACCGTACCATCAGCCAGGCGAATCTCACCTGCAACCCGGGCCCTTCCATTACCGCCTTTAACTATCCAGCCCACCGCGGTTATCGGCTGGTTGGTGGGAGTAGGGCGGCGGTATTTAAGCTCTAGACGGGCGGTGACCATCAGCATATCGTCATCTCCCAGGAGTAAGGCTCGACCTGAGGTTTCATCCAGAATGGCGGCTACTACACCCCCGTGAACCACTCCGGGATAGCTGTTGAACTGCTCCGGTACCACCAGCTCGGACCAAACTTTTTGGGCTTTTATATCGTTATACCAGCTCATCTTTAAGCCGATGCTATTTGCCCGTCCGCATAAAAAACAACTCCGGGAGTTTGGCTGTTTACTGCTTTTTTCTAGCATTTTTCCTCCCCACCTCCAGCAATTTTCAAGCCTTTTCCACCTCAGGATAATCTATACCAAAGGTTTCCGCGCTGACCTTTTTCATCCTCTGTACCTGCTTGGGTTTATCGCTAAAATTACGCGGGGTGCTGACTATACTGTCAACTGCCTCCATGCCCGCAACAACCTTCCCGAAAGCAGCATATTCTCCGTCTAGGTGAGGAGCTTTGGCTACCATGATAAAAAATTGGGAACCAGCCGAATTGGGCCGGGCGCTCCTGGCCATGGAAAGCACCCCCCGGTCGTGTTGGAGCGGGTTGGTATAATTATTGCCGGCAAACTCGCCCTTAATACTGTACCCGGGCCCCCCAATGCCTGAGCCCTCCGGGCATCCCCCTTGAATCATAAAGCCTGGTATTACCCGGTGGAATATCAGACCATCGTAAAAGCCCTCTTTTATAAGGGAAATAAAGTTGCTGACTGTATTGGGAGCCGCTTCGGGATAGAGTTCAGCCTTGATAATATCCCCGTTTTCCATCTCTATAGTCACTTCGGGATTTTTACTCATAGTACCGCCCCTTCTTAAATTAATATGCCTATTATAGCAGAAGATGGGCCGAAGATAAAAATGTCGGGGCAAATCACAAAGGGAGCAAGGGAAGATGAGGCTGTCAGGGGGACGGGGCTGGTCCCAACTTTCTAAAGAAAAGTTGGGACCAGCCCCGTCCCCCTGACAGCGGTTGCAAACTGATGCTCACGCGCTGTTCGCCATAATGGTGCTGCTCCTCGCGCTTGGCCTGCTATTTAAGGCAGCAATCCGGTCATATAACCTGGACCCTATTGCTCATCTCGCGGGTAGCCTGCAATGCCTCTTTTGGGATTGACACCCCGGTTGGGGAAGGATTTTCATACCATAGCCGGTCGGCCACCTTGCCCCATTGCTGAGCAATCTGCTCGGTACGGCCGGTAAGTTCATCGACATCTTCCCGGTCAATCGGCTGGGTCGAATGAGCTTCGGAAATATGCACCATATCTCTTAATTTGTGGGGATTATCCAACAGCGGACAGGGGCGCAGCAGGTTGCCGTTAAAAGGCTGGTTCTGCCGGTACTGCATGAAAAGCGGTGATTGCAAAGCTTCTACCAGGCTGACATCCTTTATATTAACATTGGAATAATGGATAAAGGCACAGGGCTCCACATCTCCATTGGCATTGATATGCAGATACTTGCGTCCGCCGGCTATGCATCCCCCGGCAAAGTCCCCATCGTTCCAGAAATCCATAATGAAAATAGGTTTGGTATTACGGAACTCCCTGACCTGGTGATACATATACTCCCGTTGCTCCGGGCTGGCCATAAGATCCAGCTGGGCATCTTTACCTACCGGCATGTAGGTAAAATACCAGCCAAAGATACACCCTTTTTCTATCATATGATCGATATACTGTTCAGAACCCACGCTGTCAACATTCCGGCTGTGATAGCAGGTGGAAAAACCGAAGGGAACCCCGTGTTGGTGCAATATATCCATAGCCTGGATAACCTTTTTATAGGTACCGTGACCGCGGCGCATATCGGTCTCCTCCTCAAAACCCTCAACGCTAAGGGCCAGAGCGAAGTTTCCTGCCTCGCCCATCTCTGCAGCCAGCTCATCGTCTGCCAGGGTGCCGTTGGTAAAGGCGAGGAACATGCAGTCATTGTGTTTACGAGCCAGTTTGACCAGATCTTTTTTACGAACCAGGGGTTCTCCCCCGGAATAAATGTACATATATATCCCGAGGGCCTTACCCTCCCGGATTATCCGATCCAAGAGCTTATAATCCATGGAATCGGTCTTTTTATATTCCGCCGCCCAGCAACCGGTGCATTTCAGGTTACAGGCAGCGGTGGGATCCATTAATATGGCCCAGGGAACATTGCAGTTATATTTCCGGGCCATCTTCTCATTGGTGGGAATGCCCAGGATGCTGGCATTAACCAGGAAGTTGGTGAGCAGTTTCTTGCGCACATTGGCATCAAATTCCGTAAACAGACGATGCATATATATATTCCAGTTGCTTTCCGGCTGCTCCAGTATCTCATGGATTGAGCGGGCATAGTCCTTGTGATTATCCTTAATCAGGATTTTTTCACCCCAGTTTAAAAGCTTTCCCATATTCTCCAGGGGATTTTTTTCTACATATTTGATTCCTTCATTTAGTACGGCAGTGCTTACCAGTTGCTTAACATTCATGTTATTCTCCCTCCTTGCACTTTTGCAGTATGGTTAGCGGACTAAGTGCCGTAGTAAGAGAACGGTGGAGAATTGAGCCTAGGGTGAAAATAAACTTGTTAATAATGTCAGGTAAGATCTATATCAGTAATGCCTAGAAGTCGGCGGCGGTACTGCCGTAGTGCTTCCAAGTCCTTGATGCATTGTTCTATCTTATCGAGTTCCTTATTAAGGATTTCGTTGAGTAAAGGATATTTATGCAGCATATGCTGATTAATATGGTAGTATACCCACTGGGCACGCTTTTCGTGGGTAATTAGATCTGTACTTTTCAGCCGATTAAGGTGTCGTGATACATTGGACTGAGTTATACCCAGAATCTGCTCCAGTTCTCCTACGTTTAAATGCCCCTTCCTCAGAAGATTAAGGATTCTTAAGCGGTTTTCATCTCCCAACGCTCTCATTACTTGCACTAACTCCAAACGGGCACCTCCTTATATGATTATATTCGTTTATACTCATATACTATTACTGACAAAACGCAATGTCAATGAAGAAAGCTATGCATAGTGTCTTTTATTGCCTTAATTAGCCGTGGCCCCAGGTCGTACTTTAAAAAGGCATTGCCCTGCAGGCACAACAAACAGGCAGACGGCGCAACACGAAAACAAGGGCAGAGGCAGGCTGAGCAAGGAATATTCTTACCCCTGCTATAATAATAAACAAGAAATCAATGTAATCTATGGTTGTTTTCTTATTATCCGGGTAGGAGAACCGGCCATAATATAGAAGATATAAAGTAAAAGGTTGGCTGCAAAGGAGCAATATATGGAATCAAAGCAGATAGTTTTCAGCGGATTAGCTGCTACTGCACTGTTTACGGCGATAGCCCTGAGCGGTTGGGCAGCAGATATAGTCATGGCCTTTTTTATACTGTCGGCAGGTATTTTACTAACCTACTATATTGCTCTGAACCAAAAGCGAATTCAACAATCCGGTCACCTGTGGGATCTGATTAAAGCCTGCCAGGAGATAGGGCAGCAAAACAATATCAGGGAATCTATGGAGCAGCTGGCTGGGTGGAGTGGGCGCCTGCTGAATATCAAGCGCACTATGGTCTGGGTACCCGGAGAGGACGGCTTTAAGGCCGGAGACGCCAGCCTTTATCCGCTGGCGGAGCTTTTCCCTCAAGTAGTCAAGGAAGGTAGTTCTTTAACCGAGCTTCATAAGGGTGAAAGCGATGATCCGGCTTGGCCCCAGGGGGTTAACTGGTTGGCAGTCTATCCTCTTCCGGCAGCAAGCGGGCAGGATGAGGAGTACAGGGCGGTCTTGCTTCTGGCAGATGCCACGCCCTGTGAACCTGGCCGGCAAGCCCGAGAGGTGCTGGAGATTTTGGGGCGGCAAAGTGCTGTCCTGCTCAGCCGCTGGCAGGTTGAACAAAGCAGTCGCCATGACGAAGAGATGCTTTTCAGATCATTACTGGCGGGAATGGAGGCCGGGGACCCCGTATTTTTAGGACATAGTGAACGGGTCTATTCGATTTCCCGCTTGATAGCCGGCAAACTGGGCTTGGACAGGGAGGAAATGAAGGCCCTGGAATACTCGGCTTGGCTGCATGATATTGGCAAAATTGCTGAAGCGGCGCTAAGCAAGCACCAGCCGGATGAAGATGCAGCCCTCAGCGACCATGCCAGCCTGGGAGCAGACTTAATTCCGGCCACCGGCATTTTTAAACTGGTGAGAGAAGCGGTCAGACATCACCATGAGCGCTATGACGGCGGTGGTTATCCGCTGGGCCTGAGTCGAACCGAAATACCCTTTTTAGCTCGCATCATCGCAGTTGCTGATATCTATGATGCCTTGACCCGCTTATGCAGCGAAGAAGATAAAATTAGTCACCACATTGCCATCGGAATTATAAAAAAAGGCACCGGCACCCTTTTTGATCCCCTGGTGGTTGTGGCACTGGAAGAGGTAGAGTTACAGGTTGCCCTGCTTGCTGATGCCGACAGCGGCGACTGTAAGAGTGATCAGCAGACAGGTACGGATAACTCCAATCTGTAAGGACTTTAAGGAAAATCAAAGACAATCTGGGTTAGTCCCAGGCCGGTCTTGGTCGCCGTGTTCTTAAAAAAGCGATTTTATTTGCTTCATAAATCAAGACAGGGGAGCAGAAATACAGTATAATGCTGTAAGATATTTGATACAGGTGAGGATTGTGAGCAAGTACAGATTTTATTTGGTTGCTATAGTTATAGGCGTCTTTTGTGCCGCCTATTTTATTTATGCCGAACAAAAAGGGGACACCCTGGCGGTATCTTCCAATCTGGAAAGAGCAGGCATATTTCCCCAACCCGAGCTTACTAACTATAATATGGGTTTATATCTGGATATTAATAACCGCATCCTGCACGGAACTACCGTGATTGATACCATCAATACTTCTGGAAAAACTCTGAAGGAATTATGGTTTACGGCCTATCCCAATGCTTTCCATAGCCCGAGCCGGACTCCGGCGCCGGTCGATGCCTACTACAGCGGATTTAATGAAGGCTGGTTGAAAATTGACAGTTTTAAGGTTAATGGAACCCCGGTTGAGTACCAGGAAGAAGATATTTCGGTTCGGGCAGTTTTGCCGGCCCCGCTTCTGCCCGAAAAGGACCTGAAAATCGAGATGACCTGGAGGGGCAAGATTCCCAAACTGGCCTATCGCTATGGCTGCCAAAAAGGGGTCTATATGCTGGGCAACTTTTATCCCACTTTAAACGTGCTCAGCGGCCAGGACTGGCACAATTCTTATAATTCCGCATTTGGCGACCCCTTTTGTTTTCAGGTGGCAGACTATCAGGTCACGGTTAATCTGCCGGAAACCTATAATATGGTTTCTACCGGCAATGTCACCAATATTCTGGCCGAAGATAACGGCCGCACCGTATACTGGGTTCAGGCTGACCGGGTCAGGGATTTTTGCCTGCTGGTAATGTATGATTATCAGGAATTAAGTCAGGAAATCAAGGGACGGAATATAAAATGTTATGCTCCGAGCAATAATAGTTGTATAGTAAACAGGATAGTGGAACAAAGCGGAGAAATACTGGATTATTACTCTTCCGCTATAGGCTCCTATCCCTATCCTGATTTTAAGGTTGCCTTTGTTCCCATGAAGGGCTTTCATGGCATGGAGTATTCAGGACTGATATTTTTAAGGGAGGAGTTTCTGAACCCGGGATATGATGAGAATAAGAGACAGTTTATACTGGCTCATGAAATAGCCCATCAGTGGTGGTATGGAATGGTCGGAAATGACCAGTTTCGCGAGCCCTGGCTGGACGAAGGCCTGGCCAACTGGTCGGCTTACAAGTATCTGGAAAAATATCAGGGACAAAGTACCCCGGCCGGCTGCCGACCAGGCATCAAACTAACCAAGCAGCTTGGAGAAATGCGCTCCACCCGGGATTATTACAATACCGCCTATGACGGAGGGGAGGCCTTCTGGTTCGGATTGGAGCAAGAACTGGGTGAAGAAACGGTAATTAAGGTATTACGCAGCTACCTGGCCGATAATAAATTTAAGATTGCTACCAGCGAGGATTTGCTGGCAGCAATTAAAAAAGAAGCCGGCCAGGATATGGAGTATTATTTTAATAAATGGCTCTGAGCCTAAACCGAAGCCCCGTACTGCCTGAGCATATCAACCGCCTGAGGGTAGGTGCTTTCGTCGCAAACCAGGGTAATTACGATGGATGAGCTGGTTGATGTGTAGTCGGCTGACATACCGCTGGCGGCAGGGTGGGCAGCTATAAGGGGGCCATAGGATAGATTTTCTCCACTATTATTCATGGTCAGTGAAGAAAGGCTGGTTTTAGAACGGCGATTTACAGAAGAAGAGGCATATGGTGAAAGCCGATCTATCCGGATTTCACTGTACCCGGTCTGCTTTAGCGCATCGGCTGCCGCCCGGGCAGCGTCATCATCTGCAAAATAGGCAAAGACTGCACGTTCGCCTGGTTGAAGTTGCATTTATTATACCTCCCTGTAATAATTAGTACGGGGAATTACATAGCCCCGATTTTTATCAGTTTTACCCCCGAGGGAAGAGAATATTTATAAAAATAGTTTTTAGGAGGGCATTCATGAATCCGGTTCAGGAACTGCAAACCTTTTTGCAAAAGGTAATAGTAGATGCGGTGGAGGCTTCGCGGAAGCAAGGCTTGATTGATTACCAGTCACTGCCTGATTTCGTTATAGAAGTCCCGCGGGAAAAAGGCCACGGTGATTTTGCCTGCAATATAGCCATGCTGCTGGCCCGGGAGGCTCGCATGGCCCCCCGTAAAATCGCTGATCTTGTTGTGGACATGATTGATACGAACAATATCGAGCGTTTGGAGAAAGTTGAGGTGGCTGGGCCGGGTTTTATAAATATTTTCCTCAATAATAGCTGGCTTTATGCCATTCCCTCCCTGGTTTACACCCTGGAGGACCAATATGGCTACAATGACCGTTGCGGGCAGCGTGTGCAGGTGGAATTTGTCAGTGCCAATCCCACCGGCAACCTTCACATGGGCAATGCCCGGGGAGGCGCCATCGGGGACACTCTGGCCAACATCCTGGACCGGGCTGGTTATGAAGTGGAAAGAGAGTTTTACATAAATGATGCCGGCAATCAGATTGAAATCTTTACCGATTCCCTGGAAACCCGCTACCTGCAATTGAACGGACAGGACATACCTTTCCCGGAAAACGGCTACGCGGGGCAGGATGTAGTTGATACGGTTAAACGGATCATGACTCATTACGGCGCCAGCCTGCTGAAGCTTCCCGCCCGGGAAAGACGCCGGATCCTGGTTGATTACGCCCTGCAGGAAAAGGTTGCCTATATGCGCCGGACTCTGGAGAATTTCGGGGTTGACTATGATGTCTGGTTTAGTGAAAAGAGCCTGCATGAAGGTAAAATTGAGCAGGTAATTGATTACCTTAAAGAAAAGGGCTATATATATGAAGAGGATGATGCCCTTTGGTTCAAGTCCACCCTTTTCGGTGATGAGAAAGATGAAGTCATTATGCGGGCCAATGGCTTGCCCACCTATTTTGCGGCTGATATCGCTTACCACCAGAATAAATTCGAACGGGGCTTTGACTGGGTGATAAACATCTGGGGGGCTGACCATCATGGACATATAGCCCGCATGAAAGGAGCTATGCAGGCTCTCGGGTATGACCCGGATAAACTGGATATACTTTTAATGCAACTGGTAAGGCTCTATCGAGGGGGCAATATTGTACGCATGTCCAAACGTACCGGCACTACTGTTTCCCTGGACGAACTGGTAGAGGAAGTCGGCCGGGATGCAGCGCGGTTCTTCTTTGTCATGCGCAGTCCCGACAGCCACCTCGATTTTGATTTGGAACTGGCCAAGCAGCAGAGCCAGGAAAATCCGGTTTATTATGTCCAGTATGCCCATGCCCGTATTTGCAGTATTTTTCGCCAGGCCGAGGCGGTTGGGGTTAAGATGGCAGATATGGAAAGCATAGAGCCGTCTTTATTAAAGGAAGAAGAGGAATTGGCTATCTTGAGGAAAATTGCTGATTTTCCGGAGGAGATTTGCATAGCCGCCCGGACCATGGCTCCCCACCGCATAGCTCGTTATGTGCTGGATCTGGCCGGTCTTTTTCATAGTTGTTACAATCACCATCGGGTTTTACACCAGGATCAGGCCTTGCAGAATGCCCGCCTGCTCCTGATGCATATCACCCGCACCACTATCAAAAACTCACTTGATGTTTTGGGAGTAAGTGCACCAGAACGAATGTAGGAGGGATATACTTGATACCGAGAAAGAAAAGTGAAGCAGATTGGGCGGTAGAGATACTGGCGGAAAAGCAGGAGGCCGTTTATTATTTCGATTTAATTGAAACTATTGCCCATAAAATGGGAAAAAAGAATGATCCGGACAACCTGACTTCTATTTACACCCGCCTGAATATGGACAATCGCCTGGTTTACCAGGGTGATGGCTATTGGTATTATGACGCCAGCCGATTGAAGAGGGAGAGATAGAAGGTGATAATCAGATGGCTGGGGCATGCGTCCTTCTTATTGGAAAGCTCCGGGGTTAAGTTACTGACCGACCCTTTTAATGACCGGATCGGCTATCAACCCTGCAGTGAGAAAGTGGATATAGCTACAGTGAGTCACGAACACTGGGATCATAATGCTGTCGATATGCTCGCCGGTTCTCCCCGGGTAATTAGAGCCCCCGGTGTTTCTGAGATATCAGGCTATACCGTTCGGGGAATCCAGTCTTTTCATGACAAGAAACAGGGACAGGAGCGGGGCGTTAACACCATGTTTAAAATTACGGCCGAGGGTTTGGATATTCTTCACCTCGGTGACTTGGGCCAGGTATTGACTGCTCAGCAGATCAAGGAGATAGGGAAAGTCGACATTTTATTGGTGCCGGTTGGGGGCTGTTACACCCTGGACGCCGCCGATGCCCATAAAGTAGTAGAACAGCTGCAGCCGGGGATAATCATCCCCATGCACTTCCTGACTCCTCATGTCAGTATCCGGGAACTGGCCCCGGTAGAAGCATTTACAGCAAAATTTTCCCGGGTGGTAAAAAAACCCTGCCTGGAAATAAGCCAGACAGATATGGCAGCAGAAAGCCGGGTAATAGTTCTGGACTACCCGTACTAGTTGATTTTAAGCAGCAAAGAGGGTAAAATTCTTAAGGTTTGGTATAACACACGGGAAAGAGAGGGGCTAAGTTTTGACCAGGTATATATTCATAACCGGGGGGGTTGTTTCTTCACTGGGTAAAGGTATAACTGCTGCGTCTCTGGGCCGGCTGCTTAAGAGCCGGGGACTGAAAGTGTGCCTGCAGAAGTTCGACCCCTATATAAATGTTGACCCGGGTACCATGAGCCCATATCAGCATGGGGAAGTATACGTAACCGAAGATGGCGCCGAGACTGATTTGGATGTGGGACATTATGAACGCTTTGTGGATGAAAAGCTCAGTCGCCATGCCAATTGCACTACCGGAAGGATATACCAGTCGGTGCTGGATAAAGAAAGAAGAGGAGATTACCTGGGCCAGACGGTACAGGTAATACCGCATATAACCAATGAAATCAAGGACCGGGTAACCATGATAGAAAAAGAGGCCCACCCCGATGTGGTAATTTCGGAGATAGGCGGAACCGTAGGTGATATAGAGTCTTTGCCTTTCCTGGAAGCCATCCGCCAGTTAAAGTTTGAGGTGGGACGGGAGCGGGTTCTCTATATCCACGTTACTCTGGTACCCTACATAAGAGCTGCCGGAGAGCTTAAAACCAAACCTACCCAGCATAGTGTAAAAGAACTGCGCAGTATAGGGATACAGCCGGATATCCTGGTTTGCCGTACGGAAAAGGATCTCTCCGAAGACCTGAAGGCCAAATTGGCTCTATTCTGTGATGTGGACCGGGAAGCAGTGGTGCAATTAAAAGATGCCGATTCTATCTATGAGGTTCCCCTGATGCTGGCCCGTGAACGTTTGGACAAGGAAGTTATCCGGCGGCTGGGGTTGCAGTGCCGGGAAGCCGATCTGGCTGAATGGGAGGAACTGGTGAGCCGGGTGCATAACCTGGATAAGCAGGTTACGGTCGGACTGGTGGGCAAATATGTGGAATTGCCGGATGCTTATTTAAGTATTGCGGAATCATTGAAGCATGCCGGGTTTAAGTATAATTGCGAGATAAACATTAAATGGATTTATGCGGAACAGATAGAGAAAGAAGGCTGTGAACAGCTTTTGCAGGGCGTTGATGCCATCCTGGTCCCCGGAGGTTTTGGGGATCGGGGTATCGAAGGCAAGATCGCCACGGCTCGCTATGCCAGAGAAAACCGCATTCCTTACCTGGGTATTTGCCTGGGTATGCAGTGTGCAGTAATCGAGTTTGCCCGCAATGTTTGTGGACTAAAGGGCGCCAATAGCGTCGAATTCGACCCTGATACCGAATACCCGGTGGTTCATCTCATGCCTGACCAGGAACAGGTGGAAAACAAGGGCGGGACTATGCGATTGGGTGTTTATCCCTGTGAGTTGGTGGAGGGAACCAAAGCTGCTTTGGTTTACGGTGCCAAAAGTATAGGCGAAAGACACCGCCATCGTTATGAAATCAATAATGATTTTCGTAATTTGCTCGCGAGTAAAGGCTTGAATATAAGCGGATTATCCCCTGACAGAAGACTGGTAGAAATAGTGGAGTTAAACGACCATCCCTGGTTTGTGTCCTGCCAGTTTCACCCCGAATTTAAATCGCGGCCTAACCGGCCTCATCCCCTTTTTGTGGGGCTTATTCACAACGCTATTGAATACCGCAGGAGGAAATAGAATATAAAAAAGCCCCCGCCACCGGGGGCTTTTTTGCGCTTAAAAAGGAATACGGTTGGTTTTTGACCAGATCTTCATTTCTTTCGCTTCTTTAATCAATTCATCCCGGAAGTCGGGGTGGGCAATGCTGATAACGGCTTCCGCCTTACCCCAGATGGAGAGCGCTTTCAGGTTTACTGCACCATACTCGGTTACCAGGTATTGAACCACAGTACGGGGTACAGTTACGGCAGCGCCGGGAGTCAGCAGGGGGCGAATGCGGGAATGGATTTTGCCTTCTTTATCCTGGTAGGTGGAAGAGAACGCCAGGAACGCCTTGCCGCCTTGGGAATGGAAAGCACCGATTACGAAGTCTAATTGCCCGCCGGTTCCCGAAATCTGTCTCAGCCCGGAACTCTCGGAGCAAACCTGGGTTAGAAGGTCAACCTCCAGGATATTGTTGATGGAAATAAAGTTGTCGTGCATGGAGATTGCATTGGGGTTATTAGTGTAGTTGACTGTGCAGGAAGCACATAGCGGGTTATCATCCAGGAAATCATAAGTCTCCTGAGTACCCAGGCAGAAGGAATAAGTACTCTTATTAATATCGTAGGCCTTTTTGGCATTGGTTATTTTGCCCTTTTCATACATCTTTACATAGGCATCGCAGAACATCTCGCTCTGTACACCCAGGTCCTTGAGGTCGGAATCAGCCAGCATGGTGCCAAGCAGATTTGGCATAGCCCCAATCCCTAACTGGATACAGGCCCCATTGGGAATCTGCTCCATGATAAAACCGGCGATTTTGGTTTCTTCGGGGGTGGGGGCGGCAGAAGGTGGAGTGGCGAATATCGGGGTATTGGTTCCTTCAACTATGTAGTCAATCTCGCTGATATGAACATACTCATCATTACCTCCCAGACAACGAGGCATTTTTTCATTTACTTCGACAATTGCCAGACGCTTGCTTCCTAGAGCAACCCCGCGGTTATGGGAGTTCCCCAGGCCAAAGTTGAAACAGCCATGTTTATCCATCGGTGTTACTTGGGCTACCCAGACATCGGGCCAGAGATCATAAAAATCACGATTATAGGCCAGTATAGTCGCTTCGTGGTAATTAAAGGGATTATGGCAGGCCAGACCGAAGTCGCAAGCCTTGCGGTCAATAGCGGTGAAGAACCAATTGAAATACTGGAAAGACTTTTGTTCCGTATCGCCCTGAATAACCTGAGGAACAGGCAATACCGAACCGGTACCGCGGATGGACACATTTTCCAGACCCGGCTCCCCAGCCCTTTTGGAAAGAGCTACATCGAAATCGACTGGTTTGGTGGCAAACATACCATATTCAATGATGTCATTGGATTGGATCAGCTTTGCTGCTTGTTCAACCGTAATTAATTTTCGTTTGTACTCCTCTAAAAATGTGCTCAAGATATAAACCCCCCTATAAATTTTTATAACTCTACAACAACACTACCAGATATGCCCCTTCCACCCTAGGCAATTTTTACATTCCTAGTATATATTAGAATATTCGCACAAAAACTTGGTTTTCCTTTTTTGGAAAAATAAAATCTAAAAATTTTGACAGTTATTTCAGCCAGCAGTAACAAAACCAGCAATTAGTTTTTCACCCCATGATTTTATTCTCCATGGGTGCGGTAAAATAGTAATATTAATATAGTAAAATAAGTTGGGTTTAATAATTCTTGCTTGAAGGAGATTCTTAATGTTTACTACCAGAATTATCGATATAAAAGAGAAGGCTCGATTTAATGACTTTATCGCCGCGCATGCCAAAGGGCACTTTTCTCAGCTCTGGGAATGGGGTGAAGTCAAAAGAGGGATGGGTTGGGAACCTCTTCCCCTGGTATTGGAAGAAGACGGAGAAATCAGGGCGGCTTTGCTTATATTAAAGCGGCACCTGCCGCTGCCGCTATTAAAGAAGTCTATATTCTATGCCCCCCGGGGGCCGGTAGCCGATGTGGAGAGTGAAGAAATATGCCGGGCTCTGTTTGAGGGAGCCAGCCGGGTGGCGCAAAAGCATAAAGCCATCTTCCTGAAAATTGACCCGGATGTACCGGTAAAAAACCGGGTTTTTGCTGATATTTTGCATAAATGTTCCTTTAGAAAGAATGAAACCGGGTTGGATTTTGAAGGAGTTCAGCCGGCATTTGTGTTCCGGCTGGACATTTCGCCATCGGAACTAAACCTTCTGCAGAATATGCATTCCAAATGGAGATATAATATAAAATTAGCCGGCCGCAAAGGGGTCGCGATAAGAGAGGCCGAAAACAAAGAAGACTTAAGGGTTTTTTACCGCGTTTTGAAGGAAACCGCCGCCCGGGATAAGTTTCTCATCCGGGGTTATGAATACTACGAATGGATATGGGACTATATGGTAGAGCCGGGCTATGCTCAGATTTTCCTGGCCGAATACCAGGGACAGGTTATATCCGCCACCCTGGCTATGATACTGGGAGACAAGGCCTGGTACCTATATGGTGCTTCCAGCAATGAATACCGCAATGTTATGCCCAACTATCTTATTCAATGGGAAATGATCCGCTGGGCTCGTCAGAAGAAGTGTACCTTGTATGACTTCCGGGGTGTATCGGGAGATTTGAATGAGAGTAATCCCCTTTACGGACTTTACCGTTTTAAAAAAGGCTTCAATGGTGAATTCACTGAGTTTGTGGGGGAATGGGACCGGGTCTATTCACCGGTATTTTACTGGCTCTGGACCAGGGTTTTGCCTTTATATCTCAAGCTGACCAGGCCTCGGATTCAAAGCTGAGAAAAGCAGGAGGATAGCCAGTGCAAAATATTACCGGCGACCGGTGGCTGGAAATAGACATCGATGCCATCAGACATAACCTGGAACAAGTTAAAGCCCGGCTGGATGAATCAGTGCGGCTGATTGCCGTAATAAAGGCGGACGCCTATGGCCATGGCGCGGTGGAGACCGCGCGGATACTATATCAGAGCGGGGTCGATTTTTTCGCCGTAACCTTTCTGGATGAAGCCCTGGCTCTGCGTAAGGCAAGTATAAGGGCAAGCATTATGCTGTTAAGCCCGTTGACCAGTGAAGAACAGCTGGCTGCTGCTCTGGACAAACATATAACCGTTTCCGTAACCTCTCTTTATGAGGGGCAGCTCCTGGATCAAGTCAGCCGACGCATGAATGTGAAAGCCACAGTACATCTCAAGGCTGATACTGGCTTGGGGCGTTTTGGCATGAATCGGGAGGAATTGCTGGAAGTCTGCTCAACATTAAAAGATAATCCCTGCATATACATAGAAGGTATATATACTCATATGGCAGAAGCTGCTTCCGGGAATGCTTCCTATACCTGTAAACAATTCCGGCATTTTACCGCTATGATTGATGAAATCAACCAAGCCGGCTTAAAAATACCGGTCTGCCACTGTGCCAATAGCGCCGTTTTTTTGAAATATCCCCAGATGCATTTGGATGCAGTCCGTATAGGAACCCTGCTTTCGGGAGAAATTCCGGCGGGCAAGTTTAATGCCCCAATAGACTTGATTGACCCTTTTAAATTTAAAACCCGGGTTATTTCCTTAAGGACCCTACCTGCAGGCAGCTATCTGGGCTATGCCCGCACCGCCCGTCTGCGCCGGGAGACCAAGGTCGCAGTTATTCCGGTAGGGTTCAATCACGGATTGGCGCTGCAAGTGGCTAATCGTCCCACCAGCCTGCTGGATTTGGTTAAAATTGTGGCTAAAAAATGTCTGGCTTATTTTAATCTCCCCCGTTTTGCCCTGCAGGCCAAAATTAACGGGTATTCCTGCCCGATAAGAGGAAAGGTCTTTATGCAGATGGCCCTGGTGGAGATTCCCCTGCAGGCTACAGTTAAGATTGGGGATGAAGTAGAGGTTCCTGTGCATAAAACATTGCTGGCAAGAAGCCCGAACCGCGTATATGTGAAAGATGGAGAAGCCTGTAAAATTGAAGACGACGAGCGTACAGCGTACATAGTGGAGGGGGATAGCTGATATGGTCTGGCAGCAGGCTTAAGATATGCACTGTATGGATATAAGCTGGTTTTCGCCTGCATTTTTGGTTGTAGTCAGTATAATACCATTCCGGAAGTGTTGTGATAAATTCTGGTGGTTGGGGATGCTATGTATACCAGCCTGTTTGACCTACAGGCACAATCCCTGGCGTGGGGACAATGAAGCACCCTTCACGCGCTATTGGGGTTGCAAAGAACCGTTAATACCGAGCTGACCGCTCCCGAACCGCCTTTCCCGCTACACTTGGCATTGAACACAGATTCACCCCCGGTATCTGAGGTTTTTTATCAGCACTTCTGGTACCTGTGAAGAACCCTTGAGAAAGAGGGCAAAAATTCCGATTGCATAGAGGATATTTATAACAGGTGTAGAAATAAATGGTAGATAATTGCCGGGGAGGTAGAAACCATGAAGAAGATTTTAATCGTAGATGATCAAAAGGGAGTACGGCGCTTGTTGGAGGAGCTTTTTAAGAAGGATAATTGGGAGGTTCAGGTAGCGACTGACGGGAGGGAGGCGGTGGAAAAAGTGGATGAGTTCTTGCCTGACATAATTCTGATGGATATGAAAATGCCTAATATGAATGGCCTGGAGGCTTCCCGCCTGATCCTTGACCGGTATGGTGAGCTTGACATTATTATGATGACTGCTTATGGTGAAATGGATGTGGTCAAAGAAGCCCTGGATGTTGGGGTCAAAAGATGTATAACCAAACCTTTTGATATAATGAATCTGCGTGATGTGGTTAACCAGATGGCCAAAGAAAAGGTTTCATGAACAAATTACAAGAGGTGATATATAAATGGCATTGGTTTCAGTTAACGAACTCTTGCTTAAAGCTGAGCAAGGGGGCTATGCGGTAGGCGCTTTTAACGCCAATAATATGGAAATTGTACAGGCGATTGTACAGGCTGCGGAAAAGGAAAATTCTCCGGTCATCATGCAAGCCAGTCAGGGTGCGATTGCCTATGCCGGCCTTAATTTTATTACGGAAATGGTAAGGCTGGCAGCTGTTTCAGCATCGGTTCCGGTGGCATTGCACCTGGATCACGGGACGGATTTTGACCAGGTGGTAAAATGCATTCGCAGTGGATTTACCTCCGTAATGTATGATGGTTCCAAGCTGCCGCTGGAAGAAAATATTGCTATGACCAAAAAGGTTTTGGATATGTCGCGGCCGATTGGAGTATCGGTGGAAGCCGAACTGGGTAAAATCGGCGGTACCGAAGATAATGTCCAGGTCAGTGAAAAGGAGGCCCTGTATACTGATCCCGAAGAAGCCAGGTACTTTGCGGAACAGACCGGAGTAGACAGCTTAGCTATTGCCATCGGTACTGCCCATGGTCAGTATAAGGGAGAACCTAAACTGGATTTTGAACGCCTGCGTAAGATTAAAGCGCTGGTCAGAATTCCCATTGTTTTGCATGGTTCTTCCGGCGTTCCTGATCAATCGATACGCCGGGCTATAGAATTAGGCATTCGCAAGGTAAATATCGATACCAATATTCGGGAGGCTTTTGTAGGGGAAATGCGCCGGGTTATGGCCGAAAAGCCCGACGAGATAGATCCCCGCAAAATTCTGGGGCCCGCCCGGGAAGCGGCAGTTGCAATAATCAGGGAAAAAATAAGGATTTTTGGCAGCGCCGGCAAGGCATAATAACCTTAGAATCGACTAAAGTTTAGGGATGCAGGGGCAACAAGGAGGAAGAAGTATTGCGTATTTTTATTGATTCGGCTAATATTAACGAGATAAGAGAAATCCATGCCTTGGGGTTTCTCTCCGGGGTTACTACTAATCCTAGTCTGGTTGCCAAAGAAAAGCGCGATTACAAAGAGGTCGTCCAAGAAATATGTTCTATAGTTGACGGCCCTGTAAGTGCTGAAGTTATTGGATTGGATTACGACTCCATGCTCCGGGAAGGTGAGGAATTGGCTGCCATTCACCCTAATGTGGTGATAAAAATACCTCTTACCAGTGACGGGTTAAAGGCCATCAGCACTTTTTTCCAAAGAGGTATAGCCACTAATGCCACCCTGGTATTTTCGGCCAACCAGGCTTTACTGGCGGCCCGGGCCGGAGCCAGTTATGTCAGCCCTTTTGTTGGTAGGGTAGATGATACGGGCAATGATGGCATGACGGTTTTAAATGATATCATTACTATTTTTGACCAGTATCTGCTCGATACCGAGATTATTGCTGCCAGTATAAGACACCCTGTGCATGTAGTTGAATCCGCCAAAATGGGCTCCCATATCGCTACCATTCCTTATACAATCATTAAGCAGATGGTTAAACATCCTCTTACCGATGCAGGAATAGAGAAGTTTCTACACGATTGGAAGCAGGCGTTTTAGGAGAATTAATAGGAGGGTTTGGTCGTGGAGAGAGAATTAGCTCTTGAATTTGCAAGAGTAACTGAGGCTGCTGCTCTTGCTGCTGCCAGCTGGGTAGGAAGAGGAGACAAAATTGCTGCCGATGATGCTGCCGTAACTGCTATGAGGGTTATGTTTGATACGGTTTCGGTAGATGGGGTGGTAGTTATTGGAGAAGGGGAGATGGATGAAGCTCCCATGCTCTATATCGGGGAGAAGGTAGGTATCGGGGTTCCTCCCGAGGTGGATATTGCGGTTGATCCCTTGGAAGGAACCAATATCGTAGCCAAAGGTCTTACCGGGGCTATTGCCGTTCTGGCTGCCGCTCCCCGGGGCAGTCTGCTGCATGCTCCCGATATGTATATGGAGAAAATCGCGGTTGGTCCGGAGTGCAAGGGGAGGGTTTATCTGGAAGCCAGTGTGAAGGAGAACCTGCGCGAGGTAGCCCGGGCTCTAAATAAACTTATGAGTGAAGTAACCGTAGTTATTCTGGACCGTCCCCGTCATCAGGAAATTATCGGCCAGGTCAGAAGTGCCGGGGCCCGGATTAAACTGATAACCGACGGTGATGTTTCACCTGCGGTTGCTGCTGCTTATGATAATTCGGGGGTTGATATTCTGATGGGTATAGGCGGAGCTCCGGAAGGGGTTATTACCGCAGCTGCGCTCAAATGTTTGGGCGGGGATTTCCAGGCCCGTCTTTACCCGGAGGGAAAGGAAGCTCCGGATGAGATTCGGCGCTGCCACCAAATGGGCATCAGCGATGTTAACAAGATATTTACGATTGATGAACTGGCCAGGTCTGATGATGTTATCTTTGCTGCTACCGGTATAACTGATTCGTTTTTACTTAGAGGGGTAAGGTATCATAAAAGACGGGCTATCACCCAAACCTTGATTATGAGAAGCAAATCAGGGACGGTAAGGCATATCGAAGCCACGCATAACCTGGATAAAAAACCGCTTTTTAAAGATGAACGGATAAAATTTACCCTGGATTAAATTAAATAAGGGATTAAACAGCTTTTTTTGCTGGTATAATAAGTTATAGAAGTGTAATTATATAGTAGGAGAACTGCTTCGTTTTCCTGCCATAAAGCCTTCGTATGGCAAAATGCCTGCCTGCAGTTTAATTCATTTCCGGTCAAATCAATAATAGGTTTTTCTGCTAGCCTAAAATTCATGCCTGGAATTAGGAATCTATGTTTCTTTAGGAAGCATTATTTATACATTTAGAAAGGAGGAAGTTCTTGAACATATCGGAATTAGACAATAAAACCATGCTGGAGCTTTACCAGCTTGCCCGGGATCTTAATCTGAGCGGCTATTCCAAATTACGCAAAAAAGAGCTGGTTTTTGAAATAACCAAGGCTCTGACCCAATCGGACGAACTGCTGGAGGCTCAGGGGGTGCTGGAGATTATGCCGGATGGCTACGGTTTTTTGCGACCCTTTGCCTATCTTCCCAGTCAGGACGATATCTATGTTTCTCCTTCCCAGATCAGAAAGTTCGAATTGCGTACCGGAGACCGGGTAGGGGGGCAAGTGAGATCCCCCAAGGATAATGAGCGGTTTTTTGCCCTGTTAAAGGTGCAGAGTGTTAATGGTTTCCCGCCTGAGGATTCGGTTAAGAGGATTCATTTTGACGCCCTTACTCCCCTTTATCCGCGGGAGCGCTTGACCTTGGAGACATCTTCCCAGGAACTGTCAACCCGGATAATAGATTTGGTTGCTCCTATAGGCAAGGGTCAGCGCGGGCTCATTGTTGCGCCCCCAAAAGCGGGCAAAACCATCCTCCTGCAAAAGATCGCCCAGGGCATTACGGCCAACCACCCGGAAATGGATGTTATCATTCTATTGGTTGATGAAAGACCGGAGGAAGTAACCGATATGCAGAGATCCACCCGGGCGGAAGTGGTAGCGTCAACCTTTGACGAACCGCCGGAGAATCACGTAAAGGTTACTGATATGGTTCTGGAAAGGGCCAAACGCCTGGTGGAACACAAGAAGGACGTAGTAATACTTATGGATAGCGTTACCCGTATGGCTCGGGCCCATAACCTGGTGGTGCCCCCTAGTGGCAGAACCCTTTCCGGTGGTATTGACCCGGCTTCGCTGGATAAGCCCAAAAGATTTTTCGGAGCAGCCCGCAATATTGAAGAGGGCGGGAGCCTTACTATTATAGCTACCGCACTGGTGGAAACCGGTTCCCGGATGGATGAAGTAATATTTGAAGAGTTTAAGGGACGCGGTAATATGGAACTGGTTTTGGATCGCAAACTGGCTGAGAGACGAATCTTTCCCGCCATTGATTTGAAACGTTCCGGCACCCGTAAAGAAGAGTTGCTCCTTAATCGGGAAGAGATGGAATTAACCTGGAACTTGCGCAATACCTTCAGTGATTATACTCCGGTGGAAACCATGCAGATGATGGTTGATACCATGAAAAAGAGCAAATCCAACAAGGATCTCTTGCGCGCCGCCCCCCTGGTTTTCGGCAAGAAAGAATATGCCCGCAATGCTTATTAGACCATAAACCTGAATAAACACCTCTTTTCTGGTCAAGAATATAGAAGCAGCGAGGGTACTCGCGAAAAGAGGTGAAATAAGTGAATAAAAAGTGGATAGATTCACTGGTTTTATGTACCTTTCTGTGGTGTATGGCTTGTAGTCCGGTAATTGCCGCTTTAAGCTCGGCCAGTTTCATTCCCTGTAAAGCAGGGATAGGACAGGCTGCAGGCGGCCTATATCAGAGCTACTGCGTACGCGCGGGTGATAACCTGTGGAACATATCCCGATCCTACCATGTTGACCTGCAAACTTTGATGCTGTGCAACAATTTGGATAGCAAGAGCGTATTGAGAGTGGGACAAACACTTAAACTGCCATCCGGACAGGGACGAGTTCATACTATACGTCGAGGCGAAACTCTCTGGGATATTGCTCGCCATTACCATATTAGCCTGAACCAGCTGCAGCAATTAAATCCTGATAAGAAGGCCAGTAACCTTACGATAGGGGATCAGATCAATTTGCCCCGGGGTACGTCGCGTTTAGCGGTTGCTACCAGTTCGGTTCAGCCTTCCCGTAGCATAGCGGCACGCTTTGCCTGGCCCATCAGAGGCAGCATAACTTCCACCTATGGCTGGCGCAGTTCGGGATTCCACCACGGTTTGGACGTTGCCGGGGATTTGGGTGACCCGGTCAGAGCTTCCGCCGGCGGAGTAGTATCGTTTACGGGTAATATGGGGCTCTATGGCAACACGGTGATAATTGACCATACCGGTGGCATGCAGACTCTATACGCGCACCTGCAAACCATAAAAATAAAATCAGGCGACCGGGTCAGGGGAGGAGAGGTCATAGCCTCGGTGGGGAACACGGGACGCAGTACCGGCCCCCACCTGCATTTTGAAATCAGGCGGGACAGTGAGCGTTATGACCCGCTGGCTTACCTGCGCTAAGGCTGCCTAAAAGCTCCTTGAAAATCAGGGGGCTTTTTTTATGTCCGGAATTGAGATAGTCTATAATAATAGGAACCAAGCATTGATATGAATAGGCAGGATGTTGATTTTCCCGTAAAGGACGGTTTTAGATTTGTTTCTAACGCTTTTTGCCAATAAGCAGGGAGAGGTACTGGAGTATCCGGGTATAGGGCTCTTGGGCCGGAGCGGCTCGGGTTGGGTGGTGCCGGAGAACAATGAAATGATACCTCTGCCCCGGGGAGCTTCGCTGGTCAGCGTTCCCGGCTGTATACCGGTGGGGCTTGATGCCGGCGAGCAACTGACCTCTTTTGAATGGGCTCCGGGCAGCGAAGGTAAAATACAGGCGGTAGCTGCTTTATTGCCCCAGGGATTTACCCGCACTCTAATGCCCGCCTGTGTCAACCGAGAGCAGGATACTGCTCTCCCCCTGTTGGGATATGCTGCGGTCGGGCTCAAGGAGGATAAAATCTATGTGGCGGCAGTACAAAGCGATGCCCATCGTAAATGGCATCCGGCAAACTACAACACCGAGGGATTGCCGGGCAAAATCGAGCGCATGTTAAAAAAATACCCGGAAAACAGAATCTTGAGGCAGCTGGCCCGCTGCTCCCTGGAATATGGCTGCTTCACTGCCCAGAATATCTTTTATCGGCGCTGGGAGGGTGGAATACCAACTATGCCCCGGTGCAATGCCAACTGTATAGGCTGTATATCGGAGAGCCATCTTAAAACCGCCTCTCCCCAGCAGCGGCTGAATTTTATTCCTGAGGTCAACGAGATAGCCGCAATTGGCATCGAACACCTCACTCATGCCCGAGAAGCCATAATAAGTTTCGGCCAGGGATGCGAAGGCGAGCCATCCCTTAATGCCAAAAACCTGTCGCAGGCGATCAGGATGATGCGTCAGGCTACTCCCGCAGGAACTATAAACATAAACACCAATGCCGGTTACAGTGAAGGCATCAAACAGATGTGCAGCGCCGGTCTGGAGGCTATGCGGGTGACCATGTTCTCCTGCCATGAACCGAACTATATAGCTTATCACCGTCCCTTGAGCTATCTTTTTAAAGACGTGGAGAATTCCATTCGTTATGCTAAAGATAAAGGGGTAAAGGTCTCCCTTAACCTCTTGGTCTTTCCCGGTTTTACCGACCGGGAAGAAGAAATTGAAAGCCTGCTTTATTTTCTGGAGGGAAACGGCATAGATATGGTGCAGCTGCGTAACCTGAATATTGATCCGGATTATTTGGAAAGCAAATTTCCCGGAGAACCGGGGATAGGTATCGTTGGTTTTATCAATCTGCTGCAGAAAGAGTTACCTGGTTTAAAGATTGGGTCATACAGTCACCCCTTGCGTTAGCCGGGTGGTGCTTATTAATATAAAGGAGTCGAGGAGAGTTTTGGATAAAAAGGGACCTTTCACAATCAAGGAATTAAAAAATCTTTCTACCGGCACCCAGTTCTGGGGCAAGTTTTTAATAGTGGAAAAAACCCAGCGCAAAATAAAAGACGGCCGTGACATCATCAACCTCAAGCTGGGTGACGCTTCGGGAGAGGTTGACGCGGTGGTATGGGATAACTGCAAGGTTACCGGTGAGATTGAAAGCGGGGTAGTGATTGGGCTGCTGGCGGATGTGGGCTTATACAACAACCGTTTACAGGTTACCGCCCGGCGCATAAAAATATTGGAAGACGACCCTTTCGATTATGTAAAAAGGCCGGAAATCGATGCCGGGACAATGACGGCCAATTTTACCGGTACTCTGAATTCGGTCACCGACCCTCATTTGCAGGGGCTCCTCCGGCGCATTTTTAATCCGCAGGTGCAAAATACCTTTTTTAAGGCCCCGGCGGCCAAGAAAATCCACCACAATTATTGCGGCGGCCTGTTGGAGCATACCTTGGCGGTGGCACAGCTCTGCGCCGGAATCGCGGAAAACTACCCGGAACTGAATCGGGATCTGCTGGTTACCGGAGCCCTTCTGCATGATATCGGTAAGCTGAAAGAGTATGAGATGAAGGTGGTACCCGAATACTCCACTGAAGGGAGGCTTCTGGGGCATATTGTCATGGGCAGTGAACTTATTACCTCCCAGATCAAGGACATGCGTGCAGACGGATTGCTTTTTCCCGACAAATTGGAATGGATGTTAAAGCATATGATTTTAAGCCACCACGGCAGTCTGGAATTTGGTTCGCCGGTACTTCCCCTGTTCCCGGAGGCATTCGTTCTTTATATGATGGATAATCTGGATGCCAAGCTGTTTGTTTTTAAAAACAAAATAAATGAAAATAGCGGTGATGATGAGTTTTTTACCAATTATGACAGCTTCTTCGGCCAGAACTTTTTCACCTACCGCTATCAGGGCGACAAAGAAGGAGAATAGTGCATGCCGGTCATAAATGTGAAAATGGCCGTCGGCCGAAGTCAGGAAACCAAGCAGGAGCTGGCTGCCGCTTTAACCAGAGAAGCGGCCAGAATTCTGGAGGTTGAAGCGGAGTGGGTGACAATTATAATTGACGAATACCCCCGGGATAACTGGGCCAGCGGAGGGGAACTGCATGCGATAAAATTCGGCCCGGGTTTTGGACGGCAGGGAACCAGGGAGAAATAACGGCCCCTTTATATGCATACGCAGCTGTTATATTAGAGGGAATATAATGAAAAAATTAGACTTAAAGCAATTCATCGTGGGTATTATAGTCTTGCTGCTGGTGATAGCAGTTTATCAGAAGCTGTTTCCCAATCAGGTTGGTTTCCTGCCATCTTTAGGGCCGATTGATGCTGGTCCCGCCTGCGAAGTGCCACTCTTAATCAGTGACCAGGATCAGAACAATAATAAGATTCCTGATGCTCTGGACCTTGTAAACGGGGCCCGGCAGGAAGTGGAGCAGGGGACCCGTTATGATGCGTCTTTCTATGCAGAAGGCTACCCGCCCGAAGGGAAGGGGGCCTGTACCGATGTAATCTGGCGGGCCTTTAAGACGGCGGGCTATGATTTCAAGGCCATGCTGGACGAAGACATCAGGAACAATCCTGAAGCTTATGGTGCTACCGGCAAAAAACCTGATCCCCAGATAGATTTTCGCCGGGTAAAAAACCAGCAGATATTTTTTAAGCTTTATGGTCAGGAGCTTACCGTCGAGGTAGTGGAAAGAGACGTGAAAAACCTTAAACAATGGCAGCCGGGAGATATAGTTATCTTTGCTCCGCCTTATGAACATATCGGTATTATTTCCGATCAGCGTCTTAAAAGCGGAGTGCCGCTGGTAATACACAACGGCGGCCCCCGGGCCAGTGAAGCCAATGTTCTGCAAAACTGGCCCAGCCCAATAGCGGGCCATTACCGCTATGCCAGATAGCGTGGAAGCCGCGATTCCGTGCGCTTGGCCGGGACCCGGGATCATCCCGGGCGTTATAGATCACGAGGCTTCAGGGCAAGGACGGTTAACATGAATTTTCTGTCAATGGTCAGGGAAAATGTCACCCCTTTACCTAGATAACTCAGCAGCAGAAATGTCATCCCTGCTGCGGCTCTTAGAATAGAAGATTTCACTATATGCGAACCAAGGTGATTTGTTCTTTGGCTTGATTTTGGGCTGAGCCGGCAGGCTATTCAAGGAATTGTCCTGCTGAGGTATTTGTACTATACTTTCCTTGGGCTGAGTTTTGAGCAATTCGGGTTTAATAACGAGGCCTTTGTAAAGGACCTGCATTCCGATATGCTTACTGGTTGCTACAGTAATCGTATCATGAGGGGATGCAGGGACTTTTATATTTTCCACCTTGGCAGGCAGACGGTATTTATGGTTCTCAAAGGAAAAGGAAAGCCCTGAATCGATTTTTCTTGTTACATGCTTGGCAAAAATCAACTGCAATGCAGACATATCTTGCTTAGGCAAATAGGCCTTTTCCGGGCTGGCAGCCTGGACGGCGAATTTACGGTTGTAGTAGGGAATATAATGCTTTAGGAAATCATTAGCCTGTTCGATAGAAGAAATTCCTTTACGCTGCATATCTTTCGCCAAACGGTCCTGTAAAGTCTCCCAGAGCCTTTCAATACCACCTTTAGCCTGAGCAGACCGGGCAATGATTAACAGGATGTTGAGTTCTTTAAGGGCTCTGGCAAAGTTAGTCTGCTTTTCCACTTTGCCGGCCAATTCTTCTTCAAGGGTTAATTCCTTTTTCTTTTTGCTGTTATAAACAAAAACGGTTCTGCCATCAGTGTAGATTTCTCTTGGCAGGTGCCCATTCTGATTCATCTGAAACATCAGTTCACAATAACCTTCAAAGGTTTCTTCCTTTTCGAAATGAAGAGCCAGGATACGACCAGTGGCATCGTCAACCGCACCGTGCAGGTGCAAGTAGGAACCATTGCCAAGCCAATCAAAGCTGGAAGCATCCATCTGAATCATTTCACCCTCGCGCTCCCGGGCATTTCTGGAACGATGTTTCTTGGGTCTGCGCTTGGCCTTTGGAGAGCGAATACCACTGGCCCTAAGATACCTTGAGACAGTGCTTACCGAAACAAAAATATCTTTATCTTCAGCAAGCACATCGGTAGCATGACAAAAATTATATCCGGACAACTCCGTTTGATAAATTCGGCAGATTTTTTCAGCAACTTCAGGATCCAATGCATTAGCCGGTTTCCGTCCTCTATTCTTATGCAAAATACTTATAACCCCATTTGCGGATGCCTCCGCTTTCATCCGCTGTACTTGTCTTACACTGAGGTCTAAAAGCTCTGCAGCCTGCTTATTTGTAAACCGGCCTGCCAACAGTTCTTCGATGATAGTTATTTTTCTTGCTTCTTGTTTGCTCATTTCTAATTTCATCCTCCCATTATATCTTTTCTGGGGGATGACATTTTCCCTGAAGAGTTATACCATGACATTATCACTGATTAACGACAGGTTAACATGAATTTTCTTGTGTTTTATCATTTTTATTGATATAATCTTCTTTGCAGTTTTTAATGGGCTATCTGTAAATCTATCAGTTATCTAACCATGATAAGTGAGGTGAAAACAGCAAGTGAAGGAAAAAATACATCCCCAGTATCGTATGACCACAGCCAGGTGTGCCTGTGGCAACGAGTTCGAGGTTGGGTCTACCAAGGAGAATATAAAAGTAGAGATTTGCTCCAAGTGTCATCCCTTCTATACAGGAAACAAGAGCAGATTAGTCGATACCACCGGGAGAGTCGACAAGTTCAAGAAAAAATACGGGTTGAAGTAAGTGATAGCAGGGCATTGACTCTGCTATTTTTTTAAGCGAGGCTTTAATAATCTGTGGTTTAAAGACTTGATTTTTGTGGTATTAAATTTGCATTAAGGTGGTATAAATGAGCGATAAGGTCCAATATGGCGGTATGGCTGTCATAGAAGGCGTAATGATGCGGGGGCCGGAAAAGATAGCGGTGGCGGTTCGCAAGGCTGATGGCAGTATCGAGCTGGAGGAAGAAGTAGTATCTGACCTACCTGCACGCTACCCATTTTTAAAATGGCCTTTCCTGCGGGGGACTTATGTATTGATTGACTCAATGGTAGTCGGCATTCGCATTCTTAATAAGTCGGCTAACATGTCTCTGGATGAGGACGAAGAGGAACTTTCCGGCGGTGAAATGCTGGTTACGGGACTGCTGGCCTTTGCCCTGGCGATATTGCTGTTTGTAGTTTTACCTACTGCCATTGTACATTTTAGCAGCCGTTTTCTGGGCGGCGTTCTTACCCAGAATATTATTGAGGGTATTATAAGGATTATTTTTTTTCTGGCTTATGTATGGGTTATTGGCCGCATGCAGGAAATCGACCGGGTATTCATGTTCCATGGCGCCGAGCATAAGTCAATCTTTACTTATGAAGCCGGTGGGGAGCTTACGGTAGAAAACGCCCGCAAACATTCCACCCTGCATCCGCGCTGCGGTACCAGTTTTATTCTCATTGTTCTGGTGATTTCCATACTGGTTTTTGCTCTACTGGGTGAAGGCAGTCTTTTTTATCGGGTGTGGTCGAGGATAGCAGTTTTACCCGTGGTGGCAGGTTTGGGTTATGAGTTTCTGAAATTCAGCGGAAAATATTATCAAAACCGTTGGGCGCGGATTTTGATTGCTCCGGGGCTCTTCTTGCAGAAGCTGACCACCCGGGAGCCTGACGACAGTCAATTGGAAGTAGCCCTTATGGCTTTAAGGGCAGTTATCCCCGGGGATAAGGATGAAGGTTCCGGCGAACAGGATTTAAGCCTGACCGGCGCCAATTAGTGGAGGAGGTATGACGGATGCTGCACAAGCTGGCAAGCCTTGAAGAAAAATATGACGAATTAACCGAACAATTAAGCAAGCCAGAAGTAATATCTGATCAGAGCAAATTTCAAAAATATGCCAAAGCTCATTCGGACCTCAGTGAAATTGTATCCCTATACCGGGAATATAAATCCTTGGTTGAGCAGATTAATGACGCTCAGGAAATGCTGCGGGAAGACCATGAAGCCGATTTTGAAGAGATGCTCCAAGAGGAAATGGAGTCTCTGCAAACCAGGAAAGAGCGTGCCGAACATGAATTAAGAGTTTTGCTGCTGCCTCGCGACCCTAATGATGAAAAGAGCGTTATTATGGAAATCAGGGCCGGCACCGGTGGGGAGGAAGCGGCCCTTTTCGCCGGCGACCTGTTTCGTATGTATACCCGTTATGCTGAACTGCAGGGCTGGAAAATAGATATCATGGATTCTCACTATACTGATATTGGCGGCATCAAGGAGATTATATTCGTGGTGGACGGGCACGGTGCGTACAGCAAACTGAAATACGAGTCCGGTGTTCATCGGGTACAAAGGGTTCCCAGCACCGAATCAGGCGGCAGGATTCACACCTCGGCAGCAACGGTGGCGGTACTGCCGGAGGCCGAAGAGGTGGAGGTGGAAATAGACCCCAATGAAATCAGGGTAGATGTCTATTGCTCCAGCGGCCCTGGTGGACAGTCGGTTAATACCACCCAGTCGGCCGTACGTATTACCCATATTCCTACCGGCCTGGTGGTAACCTGCCAGGATGAAAAATCCCAGCATAAAAACAAAGCCAAAGCCCTGAGGGTACTGAGAGCCCGGCTAAAAGAAATTATGGAAGCTGAGCTCAGCGCCGAGATGGCAGGTACCCGTAAAAATCAGGTAGGCAGCGGTGACCGCAGCGAACGCATCCGCACCTACAATTTCCCCCAGGGTCGGGTCAGTGACCACCGCATCAACCTTACTCTGCACAAGCTGGACTTAATTCTTGAAGGGCAACTGCATGAAATCATTGACGCTTTGGTAGCCAATGATCAGGCGGAGCGTTTAAAACAGGTGGATTAAGGGTGCAGAATTGGACTATAAAAGAATTGCTTAAGTGGACTACGGATTACTTTAGAGACAAGGATATAAAGGATGCCCGCCTGGAGGCGGAAATACTACTGGCCCGGGTTCTGGGGAAAAGCCGGGTCTATTTGTATACCAATTATGATGCTCCGGTAAACCAGGAAGAGAGGAGCCTTTTCAAGGAATTTATAAAAAGAAGAAGCAAGAATGAACCGTCAGCTTATATTACCGGAAGCAGAGAGTTCATGTCCCTGGAATTCATGGTTAATCCGGCCGTTCTGATCCCCCGACCGGAAAGTGAATTGATAGTGGAGCGGGCCATAGGGCTGTTTCAGGGCAAAACCTGTTCAATTTGCGATATAGGCACAGGTTCGGGGGCCATAGCTGTAAGTTTGGCTTATTACTTGCCCCGGGCAAGGGTATATGCCGTTGATATATCGTCGGCGGCACTGGAAACGGCACGGGCTAATGCTGTCCGGCTGGAAGTGGAGGTTGAATTTCGGGAGGGAGATCTGCTCTCTCCCTTTTTAGATAAAGGCAACTATTTTGACCTTGTTGTCGCCAATCTGCCTTATATTACGGCAGAGGAATACCAGAGCCTGGAGCCGGGCGTAAAGGACTATGAACCTGTTCTGGCGCTGCTGGCTTCGGGCGATGGTTTGGATATTTATCGCCGTCTTCTGGCTCAGGCTCCTTTAATTATGAAAGAGGGGGCCTATATCATCTTTGAAATCGGCTGTAAACAGGGGCGGCAGGCTTTGCAGATGGTGCAGGGTATGGAAGAAGCACAGCTGATTCCTGACCTGGCCGGGCGTGACCGGCTTATCCAGGCCAGAAAGGGGCGGATATAAAGTGAATACCGCATATTGGAGAGTAAATCCCCAAAACCCTGATCCGGAAGTTATTAAAAAAGCCGCCGAGCTGTTAAGGGAGCAGAAACTGGTAGCGTTTCCTACCGAAACCGTTTATGGGCTGGGAGCACTGGCTAACTCCAGCCAGGCGGTTGCCGGCATCTTTACGGCCAAAGGCAGGCCGGCTCGGAATCCTCTGCTGGTGCATATAAGCAAAATTGCCCAACTGGAGGGTCTGGTGGAAGCAATACCGGATACCGCGCGTTTGCTGATGGACAAATTCTGGCCCGGACCGTTATCCATAATTCTGCCGGCTCGGAATAAGGTACCTGACATAGTCCGGGGAGGGAGAAATACCGTGGGGTTACGCATGCCGGCTCATCCGGTGGCCCTGGCTCTTATTGATGAGGCCGGGCCGGTGGCAGCTCCCAGTGCCAATCTCTCGGGCCGTCCCAGTCCTCTTAGCGCTGAGCATGTTAAAGCTGATTTGGACGGCAAAATAGCGGCAGTTCTGGATGCCGGCAGCACCGGAATCGGTCTGGAGTCGACCCTGCTTGATCTGAGTACGGAAAGGTATAAGGTATTGCGCCTGGGAGGGCTTCCTCTGGAAGACTTGCAGCAGTTGCTGGGGGACAGGCTGGAAACGACCGGGAATGACAGCGATAGGCTTCCCCATTATCAGACGACTTACGAGATACTCATCTGTGATGACCACGAAGATTTTATTAAGCGGCAGGAATACTGCCGGCAGCATAAAAAGAAATTTGCCATTGTTTCAAGTCACACCGGACACCAGCATATAATTAACAAGTCCGTTGCAGTTTACCAGTTAAGCCTGAACCAGAACAGCAGCAACCTCTATGCTATTCTACGCCAAGCCGAACAGGCAGGAATCGAGATTCTGTTGTTCTCTCCCTTGCCGGAGGATTTACATCAGGTAAACCCGACCCTGTTCGATCGGATCAGACGGGCAAGCGGGAAACAGTTTTGACTTCGTAAATTCTTTTTATATCGTCGTTAACTGGTCTGCGTCTGCTGCTCATATTATTTGCAGTTGAATTTATAATGTTACGGGGAGCATAAAGATGGAACAGTTTGTAACCATAGCCTTGGTGGCGGTGGTGCTTGGTTTGGATGCTTTTTCCCTTTCCCTGGGTTTGGGCCTTAGGGGACTATCCCGCAGTTATGGGCTGAAATTTGCCCTAACGGTAGGAATTCTACATATCCTGATGCCCTTGCTGGGACTTAGTCTTGGCCTGGCAGCCGGTAAATTTCTGGGGATATGGGCTTCCCGCCTGGGGGCAGTAATTCTGGCTTACATAGGCCTTGATTTTATAATCAAAGGCTATCGTGAGGCCAGGCCCCGGAGATATACCCTTAAGGAAGGCAAAGAGTTATTAAAGCAGGAAAAAGAGCCCTCCCGGGAAGATTGGGGCAGTATACTGCTGATGGGAATATCAGTAAGCATAGACGCCTTGACAGTAGGATTCAGTTTGGGTACCTTTAAAATGCCGGTGGCGGTAACGGCGATTATTATGGGCAGCGTTGCCGCCACCATGACTCTCATGGGATTCTGGGGCGGGCGCGCTTTCAGCCGTCTGGCAGGCAGTTATGCTCAGGCGGCGGGTGGTATAATTCTTTTGCTGCTTGCTGTAAAACTACTGTTTTAAGGAGGATGCGCTGTGAAAAGGCTGGTTTTTGTCTGTACCGGTAATACCTGTCGTAGTCCTATGGCGCAGGCTATTTTCACCGGACTCCTTGCTGAACGCAATATAAAAGATATAGAAGTGTCAAGTGCCGGATTGGCTGCGGTTAATGGGTTGCCGGCCAGCCCGGAGGCAATAAAGGCCATGACCGACGAAGGATTTGACCTTTCCCGGCATCAGTCCCGGCAGCTAAGCCCGGATTTAATAACTCCCGCCGATTATATACTTACCATGACTGTTGCCCAACGCGATCACCTGCGGGACAAGCACCCCGATAAGGCCCTGGCCGTCTCTGCCATCAATGATTTTGCGGGAAAGGGAAATCAGGATATAGTTGACCCTTTTGGCCGGGGAATCGCCGCTTACAAGGAATGTGCCGAACAACTAAAGAAATTGCTGCCCCAGGTGCTGGATAGGATGTCAGAATTGGAAAAACTAAAGACCGGAGACAACAAGGTAGCTATCGGCAGTGACCACGCCGGTTTTGACCTTAAGAGCGTCATTATTAAAACCTTGTCCGATGCAAACTATGAGGTTCTGGACTGTGGTACTTTTTCGGATGAATCAGTTGACTACCCCGATATTGCCGAGAATGTAGCCGCTGCAGTCCTGACCCATAAAATAAAGGGTATTATCATCTGCGGCACTGGTGTAGGCATTTCTATTGCGGCTAATAAAATACCGGGGATACGGGCTGCCCTTTGCTATAATCGAGATTGTGCCCGCCTTGCCCGGCAGCATAACGATGCCAACATTGTTGCCGTGGGGGCCCGTATGCTGGAACAGGATTTGGCAGTTGCCATAGTTAAAACCTTTCTGGCGACTGGATTTGAAGCTGGCAGGCACCAGCGCCGGATTGAAAAAATAATGGAACTTGAGAAAAAATGTTTGGGAAGGAGCAACCAGGGTGGATTATATTGAGAAGTATGTAAAACCAGTAGACCCGGAGGTGGCTAAAGCCATACGAGATGAAGAGTTACGCCAGAACCGTAAGCTGGAGCTTATTGCCTCCGAAAACTTTGTTTCCCGGGCAGTAATGGCTGCCCAGGGTGGCGTAATGACCAATAAATATGCCGAAGGCTACCCCGGCAAAAGATATTACGGCGGTTGTGAAAATGTGGATGTAGTCGAAGAACTGGCCCGGGAACGGGCGAAAAAACTCTTTGGCTGCGATCATGTAAATGTTCAACCCCATTCAGGGGCTCAGGCCAACACGGCGGTCTATTTTGCCGCGGTACAGCCGGGAGACAGCATACTGGGGATGAACCTGAGCCACGGGGGACATTTAACCCATGGAAGCCGGGTTAATATATCGGGTAAATATTTCAATTTTGCTGAATATGGAGTTAGCCCCGAAACCGAGACTATCGATTATGGAGAGGTAAGGAAAACTGCTCTTAGGGTAAAACCGAAGCTGATCGTAGCTGGCGCCAGTGCCTACCCTCGGATTATCGACTTTAAAAAATTCCGGGAGATCGCAGACGAAGCAGGTGCCTTGCTGTTTGTAGATATGGCGCACATAGCCGGGCTGGTAGCAGCCGGGTTACATCCCAGCCCGGTTCCCTATGCCGATTTTGTTACTACCACCACCCATAAAACCCTGCGGGGACCAAGGGGCGGTATGATTTTATGCAAAGAAGAATGGGCTAAAAAGATTGACAGCGCCGTATTCCCCGGTATCCAAGGAGGCCCATTGATGCACGTTATAGCGGCCAAAGCCGTCTGTCTGGGGGAAGCCCTGCAGGAGGGGTTCACTGCCTACCAGCAACAGGTAGTGCTTAATGCCCGGATCCTGGCCTCCAGTCTGGTCGAAAACGGATTGCGTCTGGTTTCCGGTGGTACCGACAACCACCTCATGCTGGTTGATGTCAGAACCAAAAACCTCAGCGGGAAAGATGCCGAGGCCATACTGGAGTCGATCAATATCACCGTTAATAAAAATGGCATTCCCTTTGACCCGGAAAAGCCTACCGTAACCAGTGGTATAAGAATTGGGACGCCGGCCCTGACCAGCCGTGGAATGAACGGTGACGACATGCGGGAGATAGGCAATGTCGTTGCCCTGGCCCTGAGCAACCCTGATAACGACAGAGTTCTGGAGGAAGCCCGGAGCAGGGTGGCAAAACTTTGTGATAAATATCCGCTTTATGAGGTATAAGAGGCAATGACCTTACTATGAAAAGCCTGGTTTGGTAAGGCAAAGGACAGGGGAAAAATCAGACAGCGCAAGGAGAACCGGAGGTATAAAAGTATTGCTTGGGGAGATTGAAATGAAGACTAAAACATTGTCATTGCCCAGACTCAACCAGCTTAACCCCACTTTGGAGTCAACCGCGCTTAAACTTATGGAAGAGGCCGGGGAACTGGCTCAGGCAATTGGGAAATTTAGAGGGCTGAGCGGGGAGAAGGTTCAGATGGATGAAAGTACAGTCGTCCAGGAAATAGCCCGGGAGCTGCTTGACGTAGCCCAGACTGCCGTAACTATGATGTTTGTAATGGAGGAACAGTTCCAGATTGATATAGAAAACCTCCTGCAGGAGCATTGCCATAAATTGGAACGGAAAGGCTATTTAGCTCCATAACGAACTATTAAACGACAAAACATGCTAATAAAAGACGCAATTCTCTAAAGGACTTTGCTTTGCCGTACTAGAAATAAATCTACTTATTGAGTAAGCTGTGCTCTGTCAGAAACCCTCAAAATGGAAACTGCAAAAGCAGGGTTGAAGGTTAAATTTTTAATGAAAATTAAAAAAGGATTTTGCCCGTTTATGACGAATAACGAAGAGGGGGGTTAAGTCGCTGCTTAGACGGGCAAGGTGTATGAAATGACGCAAAGTCAAAAAAAACACTGGGCGCGCGCTTTGAGCGACGCCATTAATATGGTCACTACCACTGCTGCCGCTATAGGCCTGTGTGGCTATGGCGGGTACTGGTTGGACAACAAACTGGGTACAGACCGCTGGTTAACGGTAATCGGGGTCTTGCTCGGAGTAGCTACCGGTATCAAGGTTATGTGGGACAAAATGTCGACCAGTCAAACCACGATTTCCAACAACAAAAGTCAGGACAAGGACAAGAGCTAATCCAGGAAATCACCCGGAGCCGGGTGGCCTGCCGGCTCTGGTTGAAGTTTTTGTGTCAGTCCCGGAAAAACTGACAAAAAACGAAAATTTAATTAGGAGGGGGGGAGAAAGATAATGATCTTTGGTATGTTTGATGGCACCCTGTTTTATTTGGGCCCAATACCGGTAGACCACCTGGTCGTTACCGAATGGGTTCTTATTGCATTAATAGGCACTATTGGCTATTTTGCCACGAGAGATATGCAGCTGGTTCCCCGCGGCCTGCAAAATGCTTTTGAAGCAATCATCCTCTGGACCTATGACTTTTTCACCCAATTGATGGACAAGGAGCATGTTGCTAAAAAGTGGGCTCCCCTGCTAACTGCATTTTTCCTGTTTATTTTATGCAGTAACTACAGCGGCCTGGTACCTGGTGCAGCAAATATTCCGGGTTATCAGCCTCCAACCAGTAACTGGAACGTGACTATGACATTGGCGCTAATCACGTTCTTTTCTGTTCACATCGCAGGCTTAAGTGAACATGGAGGTCACTACTTCAAGCATTTCGTAAGTCCTAGCCCGGCCATGTTACCGTTAAACCTGGTCGAAGAGGTGGCGCATCCGCTGTCCCTCACCGTCCGTCTATTCGGTAACATCTTTGGCGAAGAAATGGTTATAGCATTCCTGCTATTCCTGGCACCGTTTATTATCCCATCAGCCATAATGGGTCTTAGCTTGCTGCTGGGTGCTATCCAGGCCATAGTGTTTACTATCCTGTCAGCCAGTTATATAGCTGCGGCTGCAGGAGAAGGACACTGAGTATAAACTTATACATTATTTTAGGCTCAATGTATAAACCATAGAGCATGAAAGGAGGGAAAAAGATGGGCGCAGCATTAGGCGCAGGTATCGCTGTATCTATCGCTGGTATTGGTGGCGGTATAGGTATGGGTATTGCCGGCGGTAAGGCTTTCGAAGCAATCGCCAGACAGCCTGAGGTTGGAGGAGACGTCAGAACTCTTCTCTTCATTACCCTAGCATTTATTGAAACTCTGACCATTTACGGTCTGCTTATTGCATTCATGCTGGTTAGCAAAGCTTAATCCTTAATAAGGTATACACATCACTTAAGATTTGGGCGATAGAGCAAGATTGATTTTCTAAAAAAGAATATAGCTCTATCGCCCCAAATACTATTTGCTCTTAGATTGGAGGTAGCACATCCGTGAGAAGGAACAGAAGATTTTATACAGCGGTGCTCCTTTTGACCATGGTAATGGTTCTGGGATTTGCAACCTTCTGCATGGCATCCGAGGGAGGCAATATGCCAATTCCGCAACCGGCAGGACACACACCGGCATTTGGGAACTGGTTTGTAATCGGATGGACAGCAGTCAACTTCTTTGTTCTGCTGGCCCTTTTATACAAATTTGCCTACAATCCCATCAATGCGATGTTGGAGCAGCGCTCCAGCACTATTGAGAGCTCTCTGAAACATGCAGAGGAAGTAAAGATCGAAGTGGAACAGATGAGAAAAGAAACCCAGAGCAACCTGGCCGAGTCTCGTAAAGAAGCTCAGGAGATTGTAGCCCGTGCAACCAAGGCGGCTGATGATGCCAAAAATGAAATAATCAGCAAAGCCAAGGAAGATGCTACAAATATGAAGAATAAAGCCACCGCTGAAATACAGGCTGCTACTGAGCAGGCTAAGATTGAGCTCAAGGATACGGCTGCAGCTTTAGCCCTTCTGGCAGCAGAGAAGGTTCTGAACCGAGCTATTACAGATGACGATCATAAGAAAATGGTAAAACAATTTGTTAACGAGGCGGGCGATTTATTATGTTAAATAAGAGCGTTGCCAGGCGCTATGCCGAAGCGTTTTTTACCATTGCCCGGGAGAATAACAAAATAGACGAATTTCAGCAGGAACTGGAAAAGATAGTCGCAACTATTAAAGAAGTAGAGAACCTGGAGGACTACTTCGCCCACCTTCTAATCCCTGCCAAAGCCAAGAAGGAAGTTGCGGCCCAGATATTTGCCGGTCAGGTTTCTCAACTGACGCTTAATTTCCTGTTCATGATTATCGACAAACGTCGGGAAGCATACATCGGCTTTATTACTGAAGAATATAAGGAAATGGCGGATGAATCGAGAAACATCACCAAGGCAGAGCTTACCGCTGCCCGGGAAGTACCGGAGGATGAGGTTAAATCTCTTGCTGAGAAACTATCAACCTCTACGGGCAAAACCGTACAGCTCGATGTGAAGGTTGACCCCGCTCTGATAGGCGGTATCAAGATACGAGTAGGAGACCAGATCATAGACGGTACGGTGGCAAAAAGACTTGAAATGCTGAAAGAACAACTCAAACAAGTGAAGATAAGTTAAGCGATAGGGGTGAGCACATAAATGAGTATTAGACCGGAAGAGATCAGCGCTATACTCAAAGAGCAAATAGAGCGCTACCAGTCCGAGGTCGAAGTCAGCAACGTGGGCTCAGTTATCTATGTTGGTGACGGTATTGCCCGTGTATACGGACTACAGGGCGCCATGGCCGGTGAGCTGCTGGAGTTTACCGGCGGGACCTACGGAATGGTTCTCAACCTCGAAGAAGATAACGTTGGTGCGGTTTTATTGGGCGAATACAGCCACATCAAAGAAGGCGACGTGGTAAAGGCGACCGGAAGAATCATGGAGGTTCCTACCGGGAGAGCTATGCTGGGCCGGGTAGTCAATGCCCTGGGTCAGCCCATCGACGGCAAAGGACCGATTAACACCGATACCTTCCGCCCGATTGAGAAAGTGGCTCATGGCGTTGTTACCCGTGCGCCGGTTAACACACCGATGCAGACCGGACTTAAATGCATCGACTCCATGGTGCCCATCGGCCGGGGCCAGCGCGAGTTAATCATCGGCGACCGTCAGGTTGGCAAGACCGCTATTGCCCTCGATGCCATTATTAATCAGAGAGAAAAGAAAGACATGATCTGCATCTATGTCGCCATCGGACAGAAGCAGTCCTCCATAGCAGGCATAGCGGCCAAGTTCGAGGAAATGGGGGCCATGGATTATACCATCATAGTTGCGGCTACCGCTTCCGAGCCTGCACCATTGCTGTATATAGCACCCTATGCCGGTGTTGCTATGGCTGAAGAGTTTATGGAAGGGGAAAGTCTTGATGTGTTAATCATCTATGATGACCTTTCCAAACATGCGGTAGCTTACCGTGAAATGTCACTGTTGCTCCGCCGTCCTCCCGGACGTGAAGCTTATCCCGGAGACGTTTTCTATCTCCACTCCCGTCTGCTGGAAAGAGCATGCAAGCTCAATGACAACTATGGCGGGGGTTCCATAACCGCCCTGCCTATTATTGAAACCCAGGCGGGTGACGTTTCCGCTTACATTCCCACTAACGTTATATCCATAACCGATGGTCAGATCTACCTGGAAACCGACCTCTTCTATGCGGGGCAGCGTCCGGCTATAAACGCCGGTCTGTCAGTCAGCCGCGTTGGTGGTTCGGCTCAAACCAAGGCTATGAAATCCGTCGCCGGCCAGTTGCGCCTTGACCTGGCCCAGTATCGTGAGCTGGCAGCCTTTGCCCAGTTCGGTTCCGACTTGGATAAAGCCACCCTGGCCCGCCTGACTCGTGGTGAAAGGGTTACCGAAGTTTTGAAACAGGGTCAGTACCAGCCCATGAAGATGGAAGAGCAGGTTGTGGTAATATACAGCGGAGTTAACGGATACCTGGACGACCTGCCCCGGGACAGAGTTCAGGCTTTTGAGATTGACTTCCTTAAATTCATGCGCAGTGCTAATGCTGATGTACTAAACGCAATCAGAGATACGGGAAAAATAGATGATGCGACGGAAGAGAAGCTGGTCAAGGCCATCAATGAATTTAAATCCACGTTTGCGGTTTAGGTGGTGAATTAGATGGCAGGAGCAGGTGTAAGAGAATTTAAACGCAGGATCCGCAGCGTAAAAAATACGCAGCAGATTACTAAAGCCATGAAAATGGTAGCCGCGGCTAAACTGCGCAGAGCTCAGGAGGGGGCTGAAGCCTCCAGACCGTATACCGAAACTCTGCAAGGTACACTGGCCAGGCTGGCGGCCGTTTCTTACGATGTCAGACACCCTCTCCTGGATAAAAGAGAGGATGTACGCAAGGTTGGCTATGTTGTAGTTACCGCTGACCGTGGATTATGCGGAGCCTATAATACCAATATTATCCGGGCAGCCAGTCAGGCTATTGAGGATGATGAAAGAAATACTGCTGCCGGTGTAATAGCGGTAGGCAGAAAGGCTCGGGATTTTTACCGTAAGCGGGGCGGGCTTGATGCCGAATTCATAAATCTGGGCGATAATGTAAGTTATGCCGATGCCCGGGAAATTGCCCAGTATGTTATGAATGCCTATGAAAATGGCGAGTTGGATGAGGTTTATCTGGTATATGCCCGGTTTGTCAATATCATAAGGCAGATACCGACCGTAACTAAATTGCTGCCGTTGGAAACCCCGGAAGAAGAAGTGACCGAATCCACCCGAGTGATAGACTATCTCTATGAACCGAGTGCGGAGGAGATTCTTCTGACTCTGTTGCCCAAATATGTAGGGAGCCAGATTTATCACGCCATGCTGGAAGGCAAAGCCAGCGAACACGGGGCCAGAATGACAGCTATGGGCAATGCTACGGAAAACGCCGGCGAGATTATAGGAAATCTCGAATTGGCCATGAACAAAGCCAGGCAGGCGGCAATTACGGACGAGATTCTGGACATTGTCGGTGGTGCCGAAGCTCTCAATAAAGCCAAATAAGATCAGGGGCACTTACTGATAAAGCCAAAGCTCTCAATAAAGGAGGAAAGTAGAGGATGGCGAATGTAACATACGGAGAGGTAGTCCAGGTTATCGGCGCAGTTGTTGATATACGCTTTAAGCCTGGTGAACTGCCCGACCTAATGAACGCTATTACTATAAAATCAGAGGATCAGGATGCCAAAATTGTAGCTGATATTGATGTTACCCTGGAAGCGATGCAGTTATTGGGGAATGATATCGTGCGCTGTGTTGCTCTGCAGCCTACGGACGGCATCTTCCGCGGCATGAAAGCAGTCAATACGGCAGCTTCCATTAAAGTCCCCGTGGGTGAGGGATGTCTGGGTCGCATATTAAACGTACTGGGACAACCGGTTGACGAGGGCGGAGCAGTTAGTGCCTCCGACTACTGGGAAATCCATCGCAAGCCGCCCGCACTGGTAGACCAGTTGCCGGCAACTGAAATCCTGGAGACCGGTATCAAGGTGGCCGACTTGATTTGCCCTTATGCCAAGGGCGGGAAGATCGGTCTGTTCGGTGGAGCCGGAGTTGGCAAGACCGTTATTATCCAGGAACTTATCAGAAACATCGCCTATGAGCATGGCGGCTATTCAGTGTTCACCGGTGTGGGCGAGCGTACCCGTGAGGGTAACGACCTCTGGGGTGAAATGACTGAATCCGGCGTTATTGAAAAATGCGCCTTGATATTCGGTCAGATGAATGAGCCCCCGGGAGCCAGATTGAGAGTTGGTCTCACCGGATTGACCGTGGCTGAATACTTCCGCGATTTTTCCGGACTGGACGTGCTGATATTCATAGACAATATATTCCGTTTTGCTCAGGCCGGTAACGAAGTGTCGGCTCTGCTGGGCCGCATGCCGTCCGCCGTTGGTTATCAGCCTACTCTGGCAACTGACATGGGTCTCTTGCAGGAACGTATTACCTCCACGCGCAAGGGCTCAATAACTTCGGCCCAGGCGGTCTACGTCCCGGCTGACGACCTGACTGACCCGGCGCCGGCAACTACTTTTGCCCACTTGGATGCGACCACGGTTTTGTCCCGCGCCATTTCCGAGAAAGGAATATACCCGGCGGTTGACCCCCTGGATTCCACTTCTCGAATCCTGGATCCTCAACTGGTAGGTGAAAAGCATTATACAATCGCCCGCGGCGTGCAGCAGATATTGCAGAGATACAAGGAACTGCAGGACATCATCGCCATACTGGGTATGGACGAATTATCTGACGAGGATAAACTTATCGTAGCCCGGGCCAGAAAGATTGAAAGATTCCTGTCCCAGCCCTTCCACGTTGCGGAACAATTCACCGGTCAGCCGGGAATATTCGTTCCCGTCAGCGAGACGGTAGATTCCTTTGCCGAAGTTCTGGCGGGCAAACATGATGGCCTGCCGGAGGCAGCCTTCCTCATGGCAGGCAATATCGAGACTGTAGTTGCCAGAGCGAAGAGACTGGAGGCGTAGTTTTATGGCAGAAAGCACCTTCATGCTAGAAATAGTAACCCCTGAACAGATCCTCTTTCGGGATGAAGTTCAGTTTATGGTTGCTCCCGGTGCCGAAGGTGAATTGGGTATCATGAAAAACCATGCGCCGCTAGTCGCAGCTTTAAATATAGGCGTACTGCGTTACAAAAATGCTAGTGGCACCCAGAAAAAAATGGCCTTGAGTGGCGGGTTTGTAGAAGTCATAGATAATGTTGCCCGGGTTCTGGCTGAGACTGCCGAGGACGGTGAACATATTGACGTACTTCGGGCCAAGGCAGCCAAGGAAAGAGCGGAGAGGAGATTGCAAGCCCGGGAGGACAATTTGAACCTGGCTAGGGCCGAGATGGCCCTGAAGCGAGCCATTGCAAGGCTAAAGGCAGCGGAAGCAATGTAACCCTATAGAGAAGTTAATACCTGGCCGGAAGGACATAGTTCTTCCGGCCTTGGAATTACAATTAATTTACGTTAGAAACAAAATTTGTAATATGCTATATTGGTAGTAGCTAATTTATGATGGGGGAATTATGGAAAAACCAGATGGATGATTTATTAAAATATCTGATCATTATCACTCTGGCATATTATTTGGTGAAGGGTTTGCTCTACCTGCTGATGTGGCAGATGACCTTTAAGGTTCAGGAAAAAGCTTTGGCCGCCAAAAAGAAAGAGAAAGAACGCAGGCAAGCAGAGAATGAAATCTGGACGAGTAAAACTGACGATGACTCTGATTAGTTGGCGGCGGTTAATCGGCTGTAAACAGGGGGGATGATGTGCAAAAATTGTACTTCATTTTAATAGTTTCGGTTTTCATATTGAGCCTGCTTTTTGGAGTATTGATATGGCGCCAGACTATTAAGTTTGAAAAAAAGGCTCTGGCCGCCAAGCGGGCAAAAGAGGAATTTTTGAACCAATTAAAGCTTGAACGTGAGGAAGAAGAAAGAAAAATAGCGGAAGAACAACAGCGGCAAGAAGAAGAGCAACTCGAAGAACAGAACCCTGCAGACATTGTAAATCCTAACCCGGAAGATAATCTCGGCACTGATTTTGAGGATAAGCAATAAAAAAGGTAATTTTTAAAAACCTGACATAGTCAGGTTTTTTTATGCCTTTTACCAGCATAATCAGCAGTCCGGCTGGCAAGAATCTTTATAGCCTATTACTGACTGACGGGGAGGGATCATTGTTTGAAGAAAAGCCTTATTTACATATTAACATTTATATTATTATGCTCAACCAGCAATTATAGTATTGATTATGTTTTAGGTAAGCAAATTGAAAAGCAATCGCCATATTACCTATCTTTTGCATCAATCGGTGCAATTTATCTGGAATCACGTCTGGATTGCTGGGCTAAAATAAGAACAAGCTCATCCCAGCAAGAACTGCAAGATTATTTATGTCATATTCTGCAAAGCTTGGATCTTGCCCTGGATCAAAAGTGTTTAAGCCTGAACAGGACAGAATATGCGACTATCCTTAATTACAGACAGGCAAGGCCCAAGCAGGCCTTATTCGTTACTATCAAGTCTGATAACAGGCTAAATGAGAGTTACTTCTTGCTGAGTATTGTTTCCCAAGATAAAAAGTGTATCATGTCCGATTATGAACCCCGACTTAACCGGAATATAGGCTTGAAATGGCAATACTACTACCTGTACCAGGGCGAGATTCCCTATCTTATTGCCGAAAAGTCCAAACCGGAATTAATTTCAGTTGTTCTCAAAAACATGCAGGCCAGAAAAGTTGAAGGTTATGAATATAATGGCATGGCCAGCCTGACTGCGTATAGTCCCGCCCTGGAGAAAACCGTTCCGGCATTAAGTATAAACGGTAAAAAATATAATTTACAGGTAGCTATCAGCAATAACAATGATAAAGCTAAAACTGACATATACATAGGTTCCCCATTGATTCTAGGTGATATTTAAAACAGCATGCCTGCTTACAGGAGGTGATCCTAGCAAATTGGAACTATTCGTTAATAACAGAACTCGTTTGACAGGGGAAGTTACCGTCAGTTCTTCCAAAAATGCCATATTACCGATTTTAGCGGCATCGTTGCTAACGGATGAGGAGGTTCAAATAGATAGAGTGCCTTCGATTAAAGATGTTATTATCATTACAGAGCTTATTCATAATTTGGGGTCCGGTATTGAAAAGAAGGAAAATAAAATTATATTTCGAGCTGCCCAAGTTGGAACCAGCCCGGACTACGAATTGGTGAGACAGATAAGGGCCTCATTTCTGGTAGCAGGACCACTTTTGGCCCGGCATGGTGCAATAAAAATTGCCCTTCCAGGGGGATGTGCCATAGGTACCCGGCCGATCGACCTGCACTTAAAGGGATTCAGGGCTTTAGGCGCCGGTATTGGATTAAGCGGTGGAAACGTAATCGCCAGCAGTTCGGGCTTAAAAGGCAATCATATTTATCTTGATTTTCCCAGCGTTGGGGCGACCGAAAATATAATGATGGCGGCAGCCCTGGCGAAAGGTACAACTTATATTGAGAATGCTGCGCTGGAGCCGGAAGTGGTAGACCTGGCGAACTTTATCAACACCATGGGGGGAAGAATCTCCGGTGCCGGCAGAAACGTAATTAGGATTGAAGGAGTGAAGAGACTGCATGGAAGCCACTATACTGCTATAGCGGACCGCATCGAAGCCGGTACTTATATGGTGGCGGCAGCCGCTACCGGTGGGGATATAACGATAAAAAATGTTATTCCCGAACATGTAAAAGCTGTAACTGCCAAATTAATTGAAAGCGGTGCCCAGGTGGCAGAAGGTCGGGATAAAATACGGGTTAAACGCGATGGCGCCATTAAACCCTTATATTTGAAAACCCTTCCTTATCCGGGCTTCCCCACTGACATGCAGGCCCAGTTCATGGCTTATCTAAGCTGTGCGGATGGGAGCAGCGTGATAACCGAATCAGTTTTTGAAAATCGTTTTATGCATGTTCCTGAACTTAGCCGAATGGGGGCCAAAATAAAAGCGGAAAGCAGAACCGCAATCATTAAAGGAGTAAAGGAGTTAAGCGGCACCAGAGTAAAGGCTACTGATTTAAGAGCCGGAGCCGCGCTATTGATAGGTGCATTGATGGCAAAAGGAACCAGCATAATAAGCAATAGCGAGCATATTGACCGCGGCTATGAAAACATAGTCGATAAGTTAAACGGTCTGGGAGCGGATATTTACCGGCAGGAAGAAGAAAGCAGGCATTAAGGACGGTCGTTTATCATATAAATGCCATATGAAAAAGAAAAAAATAAGATTAATTAGCATAGCCTTAACGGTATTATTAATACCGGTTTTTTTTATGGTTAAACATTATAATATACAGCCCTCCCCCATCTATAAAGAACCTGATGTCAAATTATATCGCAGCGATTGCAAAAAGGTAACGGTCCTGCCCCTGGAAGACTATATTACCGGCACGGTAGCCGCGGAAATGCCGGCCTCGTTCAACAGTGAGGCCCTTAAGGCTCAAGCTGTTTGCGCCAGGACTTACGCTTTCAGAAAGCTTTTGGAGCACAAGCCTTATCCAGAACAGGCAGACTTATCTGACGACATCAATTCCTGCCAGGCCTTTATATCAGAAGAGGAATTTTACCAGCGGCAAGGTTCCAGGGCACTTTACCAAAAGGTGCAAAAGGCGGTAAAAGCAACCCGGGGAGAAATCATGCTATATCAGGGAGAGCCGATCGATGCCTTGTACCATTCCACCTGCGGGGGCAAAACGGAAAGCGCCGCTTATCTATGGGGGAAAGACGTACCTTACCTGCGTTCGGTTAAATGCCGCTATTGCAGCCAATCGCGCCATTACACCAGTGTACAGGTATTTTCCATACAGGAATTAAACCGCTCCCTGGATACGACCGGCAGCAGCCCCACTTTCAAAATAACGGATAATACGCCTAGCGGGCGTATTAAAAAGGTGCTGATAAACGGTGAGGAATTATCGGGAGAAAAACTGCGCCAGCTCCTGAGATTGCCTTCAACCTGGTGCGGCTTTAAAGTGAATGCTTCCCGGGTGGAAATTCACAGCCGCGGCTATGGTCATGGCCTGGGATTATGCCAATACGGTGCCAATGGCATGGCTGAGGAAGGTAAAGACTACCATCAGATTTTAAAGAAATATTACCATGGGGTGGAATTCGATATACTGAACTATTAGTTTTTAGAACATAACCCTCCTCCAGACCTAAAATAGTTTTAAACCGCCCTCCAGTTGAATATAAATTATTAATTGACGCGGGGGAGGGTGCAGATTGCAGAATTATATAAGAAAAAGGGCAGTGAAAATTGCTCAGCATATATTGCGTACATCCGATACGGTAAGGCAGACGGCTGAGGTTTTTGGGATCAGCAAAAGCACGGTACATAAAGATGTAGCAGAAAGACTGCCCAGAATCGACGAGCAGCTAGCCGAGGAGGTCAAGCTCATACTGGAAAAAAATAAAGCGGAGAGGCATATAAGAGGAGGAGAAGCTACCCGGCAGAAATATGCTTCCTGCCACCAGGCCCAAATTTAAAAGACCGGTCAAGTTCCGCCATGTTATCCTCAAAGGGCCTAAGCCGGGCTACAAATCTCTTTAATAAAAAATAGCCACTTCCTTCGAGCTTAAGGTATAATTAATAGCATGGAAAAAGGTAAAATTAGGTTGCAGCACAATATTGTTAGGGGGCACTACAGAGTATGTGTTTCGGTTTTGGGGAAGATATAGGCATAGATCTGGGAACAGCCAGCGTAATAGTATTTAAAAAAGGCAGCGGAATTGTATTACACGAACCATCAGTAGTGGCAATAGACAAGAATTCTGACAAGGTAATTGCCGTAGGTGAAGAAGCCCGACAGATGCTGGGCCGGACGCCCGGGCACATAGTAGCCATTCGTCCTTTGAAAGAAGGAGTTATTGCTGATTATGATACCACGGAAAAAATGCTTACCTACTTCATCCGCAAGATTATGGGAAATAAGCTCTTTTTTAAACCCCGCGTGATTGTCTGTATTCCTACCGGCGCAACCGACGTTGAGGAACGGGCCGTACGCCAGGCCACTTTATCTTCAGGTGCCAGACAGGCTTTTATCATTGAAGAGCCGCTGGCTGCGGCTCTGGGAGCGGGAATCAATATCTCGGAAGCCACCGGTAATATGGTTGTGGATATCGGTGGGGGAACTTCCGATATTGCAGTACTGTCCCTGGGAGGACTGGTATGCAATGATTCGTTAAGGATCGGCGGGGACAAGTTTGATGAAGCCATAATAAGGTATATCAGACGGGAATACAATCTTATGATAGGTGATCGCACCGCAGAAGAAGTTAAGATGCAGGTAGGAACCGCTTATGTTACCGAGGAAAATCGCTACCGTTCCATGGAGGTGCGGGGCCGTGACCTGGTGACCGGTTTGCCTAAAACCATTTCCATATCTTCGGCGGAATCATGGGAAGCATTACAGGAACCAGTGGAAGCGGTGATTGAGGGAGTTAAAAAAGTGCTGGAAATCACTCCTCCGGAACTGGCCGCTGATATTGTGAACAACGGTATAGTCATGACCGGCGGGGGCTCACTGCTGGATGGTCTGGATATACTCTTGTCCAAGCAAACCAATTTGCCGGTTCATATTGCCGAGGAGGCTATCTGCTCTGTAGCTATGGGAACAGGTAAAGCCTTGAATGAAATGTCGGTTATAAGCCGTACCCGGGTCAAAGGCCCCCGCAGGGTATTGTAAAGCGTTAAAGGATTATCTAAATAAATTCGATATAGATTATGGATTTTAAATAAAGATTTATAGGTCAAGGTTGATGTCATATTATACTTGGTTGGGGGCATTGATTTGATTAAAGGGTTATATACCGCTGGTGCAGGCATGATGCTGCAAATGGCCAAACAGGATGCAGTAGCCAATAACCTGGCCAATGTAAATACCAGCGGTTACAAAAAACAGATAGCAGTAGCGCGGGCTTTCCCGGAAATGCTTATGAGTCGGCTGGGAGAAATAGAAAAAAACAGCCAGGGAGAGTACGAGCCCGCACCGGTGGAAGTAATAGGAGGATTGGGAACCGGTGCAGCTATTGACAAGATCTACAGCGACCTTTCCCTGGGGAATATCAGAAAGACTGACAGCTATACTGATCTGGCCCTGAACAGCAACGGCTATTTTGCCGTGCAGACCGACCAGGGAGAACGATATACCCGCAATGGACAGTTCAAGATTAATAATGAAGGGGAATTAACTACCGATCAGGGTTATCCGGTACTGGATACCAGCAGCCAGCCCATTACCATAGAAGGTGAATTCCTGGTTGATGATGAAGGAAATATCACCGTGAGTGGCGAGACTATAGCACAGCTAAAAGTGGTAAGTTTTGAAAACCCACAATATCTGGTGCGGGAGGGGGATAACCTCCTGGCATCTGGGCAGCCGGGAAACAACCTGCCCCGGCCGGGTTTGCTCCAGGGGTATGTGGAGGATTCAAATGTCAATGCGGTTAAGGAAATGGTTGAACTGATCACTGTGACCAGAGCCTATGAATCCCTGCAAAAAATAGTTCAGGCCGAAGACGAAACTACCCAGGCCGCCATCGACCAGGTAGGTAGCGTAGGGTAACCGATAAAACCCGCCGCCAGGCGGGATTTTTTTTTGGCTGTCGGCAGGGTGTGAAGGAGGAAAAACCGGCTGATCAGGGGAATAAATAGAAACGGGTAAGGCTAATCCTAGGTAAAAGGAGATTTACTATTTACAATGGATTTTGAAGATATGGCAACGGTAAATATTTTAGGTTGTAAAGTACACCTGGTGGATATGCCGGCAGCCCTGGAGGTGATAACCCAAATGGTTAATCAGGAGGCCCAAGGCTGCAAACAGGTGGTTACCCTTAATGCCGAGATTATTTATCAGGCTGGCCGGCAAAAGGAACTGCGCCGGATAATTAACCAGGCTGGTCTGGTGACGGCGGATGGCATAGGAACCGTATGGGCAGCCCGGACTCTGGGTTACCCGCAAAAGGAAAGAGTAAGCGGCATTGATTTGCTGATAAATATTTGCTCCCGGGCTGCCGCCCAGGGATGGAAAATATATTTGCTGGGGGCAGCTCCGGGTGTAGCTCTAAAGGCTGGGCGGAATCTTCAACAGCTCTATCCGGGACTGACGGTATGCGGCTGTCGGGACGGCTATTTCTCGTCCCACGATGAACCCGGCATTATTGCCGACATCAATGCGCAATCACCCCATATCCTGGTTGCGGCTCTGGGAGCCCCCAAGCAGGAATACTGGCTGAACAGGAACCGGGAACTTCTAAAAGTGCCGGTGTGCATGGGGGTGGGAGGCAGTTTTGATGTCATTGCCGGTGTCAAACAGCGAGCACCACAGCTTTTTATTAAATTAAACCTGGAGTGGTTCTATCGTTTACTTACCGAACCGGCACGCTTTAGGAGGCAGTTAGCCTTGCCCGCCTTTGCCCTTAAGGTTTTAAGGCAAAAACATAGTCTGCGTCGCCCTGGCCCGGAGCAGGGATAAGGTTGTAAGGTGAGAGGGGGATTACCATGGATAAAACCCGGGTTTTTGCTTTAGATATCGGAACCAGAAAAATCATTGGTTTGGTTATGGAGAAGCTCGACCACCACTATAAGGTTGTTGATGCAGAAATGCTGGAGCATAGTACCCGAGCCATGATGGATGGGCAGATCCACGATGTGGAGGCTGTAGCCGCCACTATAAAACAGATTAAGGACACTCTGGAAGCGCGTTTGCAGATTAAACTGGAATCGGCGGCGGTAGCTGCGGCAGGGCAGGCATTAAAGACTTCCCCGGGGCAATGCCGTAAGAGCCGCTCGATTTTGACCGAGATAAGCAACGAAGAAGTAAGGGCCCTGGAGATCGAGGCGGTTCATAAAGCCCAGTATAAGCTGGCCCAAGAAGAACAGGGGGCTAGGGGCCGAAATAGTTATTTTTGTGTGGGATACAGCGTGATGGAGTATTCGCTGGAAGGCCAGGCTATCAGTAAACTGCAGGGGCAGGTGGGAAACGAAATAGCAGTTGAGGTGATTGCCACTTTTCTGCCCCGGGTGGTGGTGGACAGCCTGTTTTCCTCCCTCAAAAGGGCGGGACTTAAAATCGAAAGCCTTACTTTAGAGCCGATTGCAGCTTTAGCAGTGGCGATACCGCCTGCGATGCGCCTGTTAAATCTGGCTTTGGTGGATATCGGCGCCGGTACCTCGGACATCGCTTTGGTTAAAGAAGGCAAGGTATTTGCTTATGCCATGGTACCTACCGCTGGCGATGAATTGACCGAATACCTGGCCGCCCGCTATCTGCTTGATTTTGATACTGCCGAGAGCACCAAACGGTGCCTGACGGTGCAAGATCAGGTTGAAATAGCTGATATCCTCAATAACCGGCAGCTTATGCCCAGTCAGGAATTGTGCCGGGAACTGCAACCGCTGGTAGACGAAATGACCAGTGAGATAGCCCATGTCATTACCGGCCTTAATCAAAAGGTACCTGATGCGGTAGTCTGCGTGGGGGGAGGAAGCCTCACTCCTTCCCTGACCACCAGCTTGGCAAATAAACTCGGTATCCCTGCCAACCGGGTGGGTATAAGGACGGTACAGAATCTGGATTATATCCATACCGACAAAGGCTTTCTGAGTGGCCCCCAGGGTATCACCCCTCTTGGTATAGCTTACAACTACTTTACTATTCCCCCCATACCCTTCATCAAGGTATCGGTAAACGGAAGGGAAACCGCCCTCTGGAACATGGGTGAACTCAACGTAGCCGCAGCTCTTTTGAGCTCAGGCATATCCCTTAATAACCTCTATGGTAAGCCTGGCATGGGCAAAACCATCGAAATCAATGGCTTTGTCAAGGTAATAAAGGGAAGCATGGGAACTGCTCCCCTGATCAGGGTAAATGGCGAATCCGGTTCATTGGAAACCAGGCTCCAGGATGGGGACAGCATTGAGTTCACGCCGGGCCGGGATGGTGAAGGAGCCCGTTTGACCGGAAGAGACCTGGTACCAGGCATCAAAGGTCAGGTAAAGGTTAACGGTGAACTATATGAGCTGGAACCGGTAATAACCGTGAACGGAGAACCCTTTGATCCTGATGCTCCCATACCGGATCGGGCCAGGATTGAATTTGCCAACGTAAACAGTGTTTATAATATCCTGCGCCTGAGCGGACTAGACGACTACTGGCTGCGGGAGCAAACCTACCGCTATTATCTGGACGACCGGGAAATCACGGTTACCTGGATGCCGGTTGAGGTTCAGGTCAACGGCTTAAAGGCCGGGGTCAAGCAACAGGTGGAGCCCGGCGCCGATATAACTTACAGCCGCAAACCGCTGCGCCCCTCTATTAAAGACCTGCTGGACGGTACAGACTATTGGGGCATCAATGTTAATGTCAATGGTGAGGAAGTAAGGCTTCCCGGCAAAGGCGCCGGTATAGAAATCGATGGTCAGACAGCTGCAATCCATGATGAAATCCGTGACGGTGCCCGCATAACCTTAAACCGGGATAAAGGCGGGGCTATCTTAAGCGATATATTCAAGGTCATAGAAGTCAAACCGGCCGTCAATGCTAAACTGCTCATAAAAGTAGACGGGGAAGCGGCTGGTTTTACCACTCCTATACGAGAAGGAAGTAAAATCGAGCTTGGTTGGGAATGACCTGTTAAGACAACAGGCCCCTGGCGCTAAACCTTATAGCCAGGGGCCTGTCTTATATTCTGGTCATATTAATCTGCATATCTGGCTAAAATATATAAGGGCCTTTTAGTTAAATTTAGTCAAGGATGTTTAAACATAGCTATTTACATTTTAAAAATCAGTAGTAAAATTAAAACATATAGTCAATTAAAGTCAAAGAGGGGACGAGGTAATGAAAAAAAGCCTGGCCGACCGAATTGAACAATACCTTAAAGTATTGATTGAGCGCAGTGATGACAAACAGATTGAGATTCAAAGATCAGAGCTGGCGGAGACCTTTGGTTGCGTTCCTTCCCAGGTAACCTATGTTATCAGCACCAGATTCACCGAATTTGAGGGCTACCTTACGGAGAGCCGCCGTGGCGGCAAAGGTTTTGTCCGTATCACCAGGTATCAGCTGGAAGATGAAGAAAATGCCGGCAAAGATGAATTGATGACATTGATAGATGAACTGCTGCAGGAAAAAGCAATTACGGCGAGCCAGGGGGAAATACTTCAGCATCTTATCGCCTGTGCTTTTAAAGATATGTCACCCGAATATAGAAAGCATTTATTTAAGCAGCTTAGAGTTGTGCTGGCCGATTATACCGATACCAACTGAGTTCAGAAACAGCAAATAAAAAGTTATGAGTATAAACAAATTCGTTACTTCAAAGGAGGAATGGGCATGTATTGCGAAGAGTGCAAACAAAGACCGGCAACGGTTCATCTTACTCAGATGTATAACGGCAAAAAAGTGGAGACTCATTTATGCGAAGCATGTGCAGCCCAGAAAGGGGCTTTTATGTTTGATGTGGCCAATAATTTCTCTATACCCAATTTGTTGGGCAGTCTGTTTGGAAGCAATTTTAATCTTCCCGATGTAAAGGCGCAATTACCGGTAGGGATTTGTCCCAATTGCGGTATGAGCTTAAATGATATCAGGAATACCGGCAGGTTAGGTTGTTCCGAATGCTACACCGCTTTTGAAAAGGAGCTGGATCCTACTCTGCGCAGGGTTCATGGTAATAGTGAGCATGTTGGCAAAGTACCCGCTCGGGGAGGAGAAAAGGTCATGGTGAAGAAAAAAATTGAAACCCTGAAGCAACAACTGCAACAGGCGGTTGCGGCTGAGGATTATGAAAAGGCAGCAGAAATCAGGGATACAATCAAAGATATAGAGAAAAAGCTAGGTTAGGGGGAAGGACAATGAAAGCCGATAATTTACTGAACAGCAGTTTTGTCCGTTGGATGGCTGCTGATGAAGGTCCGGAGTCTGACATAGTAATAAGCAGCCGGGTGCGTTTAGCCAGGAATCTTGACTTGATCCCTTTTCCGCAGATACTTGACCGGGAGAGCGGGAAAAAGAGCCTGCAGACCATAGAGAATGCCTGGAAAAAAAGCACCATCCCCAATCTTAGGGAAATGGAATTGCTTACCTTTAACCAGCTTACCGCTCTGGAGCGGAAAATGCTGGTGGAAAAGCATCTGATCAGCCCCGGGCATGCAGAATCGGATGAATCGTATCGGGGTGTACTGACTAATCAGGACGGCTCTCTGGTAATAATGATAAACGAGGAAGATCACCTGCGTATCCAGTGCTTTCTGCCCGGTTTGCAACTGCAGGAGTGTTACCGCCAGGCTCAACAGATAGATGATGACCTGGAACAGCACCTGAATTTTGCCTTTGACGAAAGAAGGGGATACCTTACTTCCTGCCCCACTAATGTTGGAACCGGAATGCGGGCTTCAGTTATGCTCCACCTGCCGGCTATAGCCATCAGCGGGCAGACCAGCCAGATCTTTCACAATATCGCTCAGCTGGGTATGACCGTACGAGGCATATATGGGGAAGGGACCGAAGTTATAGGGAATTTTTTCCAGCTCTCCAATCAGGTAACCCTAGGCCAGACCGAGGAAGATATCATTAATAATCTAACGGGCATAACCGAACGGATTACCGAGCAGGAAAGATTGTTGAGAGAAAGGCTCAAGGAAGATATGCAATACCAGCTTGAGGACCGTGTAGGCAGGGCTTATGGAATACTGAGCAGTGCCCGGGTAATTAATTCCAATGAAGCGATGGCCCTCCTATCCGATGTAAGGCTGGGAGTTGACCTGGGGATACTGGCCAGAATAAAACCCTTCGCCCTCAATGAACTGGTGATTGCCATCCGCCCTGCCCACCTGCAGAAGAAGGCGGGCAAGGAAATGGATGCCTTCCATCGCGATATAAAACGCGCCGAGGTCATAAAGGAAAGACTCGCCGCCACCAGGGAGCATTGAACAAGAAGTAACCAGGCGCAGATTAGCACTGAGGCTGCATGTCTGCCGGTCATGCCTTTGGGGTACGAAATTGCGGCCGTGGTGCGTTCATCAGAATTAACCGGACGAAAAACCTTTAAAAAAATCGGTGATAATCTGTATAATCAATGGTTGGCATAAAACCGTTCGATAAACGAAAGGAGGAGTTATATATGTTTAGAAGATTTACCCAGAGGGCAAGAAATGCCGTTATTCATGCTCAGGAAGAAGCCCGGCAGCTTAATCACCCGGCTATCGGCACCGAACATATACTGCTGGGACTGCTCCGGGAAGGTGAAGGAGTAGGCGCCCGGGCGCTTTTAAATATGGGACTGGACTTGGAAAAGGTGCGTCAGGAAATCACCCGCCTGATCGGCGAAGATAATGCCAATGCGGAAAGAGCGGCCGGTGATCTGCCCATCACCCCCCGGGCCAAGAAGGTGTTTAACCTGGCTTTTGACGAGGCCCGCTTGCAGGGGGTCAATTATGTGGGCACCGAACATCTGCTGCTGGCTTTAATCCGGGAAGAGGAAGGGGTGTCAGGCCAGGTCTTGATATCCATGGGAGTAAGGCTGGAGCAGGTCAGGGAGCAGGTCATGCTGCTTTTAGGCGGAGAAGCCTCGGCCGGTTACAACAGCAATCCCTATCAGGAATCCCAGGTAAACCCAGCCGCTTCCCTCCAGGCTAAAAAGAAAAGCCGGAGCAAAACCCCGACTCTGGACTCCTTTAGCCGCGACCTAACTCAGGATGCAGGGGAGGGACGGCTGGACCCGGTGATCGGCCGGGAAAAGGAGATAGAACGGGTAGTACAGATACTTTCGCGCCGAACCAAGAACAATCCGGTTTTAATCGGTGATCCGGGCGTAGGCAAGACGGCTATTGTAGAAGGGTTGGCGCAGCGGATAAATGAAAACCATGTTCCGGAAATTCTGAGCAATAAAAGGGTAGTAGCCCTGGATATTTCCACTATGATAGCCGGAACCAAATACCGGGGGGAATTTGAGGATCGCTTAACCAAGATAGTTAATGAAATAAAATCCGCCGGAGATGTAATCATATTCATTGATGAACTGCACACCATAGTAGGAGCCGGTGCGGCCGAAGGGGCAATAGATGCGGCCAATATTCTCAAACCCTCTCTGGCCCGGGGGGAATTCCAATGTGTGGGCGCCACTACCTTAAACGAATACCGCAAGCATATTGAAAAAGATGCGGCCCTGGAAAGGCGCTTCCAGCCCATCGTGGTGGACGAACCCGGTGAGGAAGAGAGCGTAGAGATATTGAAAGGCCTGCGCGACCGTTATGAGGCTCATCATGGAGTTAAGATAAAAGACGAAGCCATCACTGCAGCCGTTAAGCTGTCGACTCGCTACATCAGTGACCGTTATCTGCCCGACAAGGCCATTGATCTTATTGATGAAGCTTCCTCCCGGGTAAGGTTGGCCAACTATGTTCTGCCCGAGGATTTGAAAGAAAAACAAAAACAAATGGAAGAAATCAGTAAAGAAAAGGAAGAAGCCATCAATGCCCAGGAATACGAAAAAGCCGCCAAATTCAGGGACGAAGAGCAGAGGCTGCGTGATGAGATAGAGAATGAGCGCAAGGAATGGGTTAATAAGCGCAGCCTGCAGGTAGGTTCAGTGGGCGAGGAAGAAATAGCTGCCATAGTATCGAGCTGGACCGGAGTACCGGTCAGCAAACTGGCTGCCGCGGAGAGCGAGCGGCTGGTACACCTGGAAGATGTTCTGCATAAGCGGGTAATAGGCCAGGAAGAGGCGGTTCAGGCGGTAGCTCGGGCTGTAAGGAGAGCCCGGGCGGGGTTGAAGAATCCGCAGCGCCCTATAGGTTCCTTCGTATTCTTGGGACCGACCGGGGTTGGAAAGACTGAGCTGGCCAGGGCCCTGGCCGAAGCCATGTTTGGCAGCGAAGAGGCCGTAATCCGGCTGGACATGTCCGAATATATGGAAAAACATGCGGTTTCCCGCATGATCGGTTCTCCGCCGGGTTATGTGGGCTATGATGAGGGAGGACAACTGACTGAAAAAATCAGGCGGAAACCCTATTCGGTTATTCTGCTGGATGAGATTGAGAAAGCCCATCCGGATGTATTCAATATCCTGCTGCAGATTCTGGAGGATGGCCGCCTGACTGACGGTCAGGGGCGTACCGTGGATTTTCGCAATAGCATAGTGATTATGACCTCCAATGTCGGGGCTGAAGCTATAAAGAATACCAAAAAAGTAGGCTTCACCAGTGCCGTTGATGAAGCCGAGAACTATAGCCGGATGAAAGAGCGGGTAATGGAGCAGCTCAAGCATACCTTCCGACCGGAGTTGATGAACCGTATTGATGAAATAATAGTTTTCTCCAACTTGAATGAAGCGGAACTGCAGCAGATTATCGACCTGCTGTTGCGGGATCTGGGCAAAAGGGTGGAGGAAAATGGATACAGTATGGAGATTAATTCTGCTGCCCGGGAAGTGATTTTAAAAGAGGGTTATGAACCTGCTTATGGCGCCCGCCCTTTAAAGCGGTCTATACAAAAACTGGTTGAAGACCGGGTTTCGGAGGAGATACTGAAAAAAACGGTAGAGCCAGGCGACAGGATAGTGGTTGATGCCCAGGATGGTGCTATTGTAATACGAAAAGGATAATTATATCAAACAGAAAGGGGGCTTTATCAGCCTCCTTTTTTATTACCATGCGTAAAGGGAAAAAATGCCTTATTAAATGAAATTAACTGGTAAAGATAACGGTATTTTATTTATAATATTTTTAAAGGAGAATACTATGGGAAAAAGTATAAGTAGGTTTTCCTGCAATAAATGTGGTTATGAAAGCAGTAAATGGCTGGGTAAATGTCCCGGCTGTGATGCCTGGAATACCATGGTGGAAGAGCCTCTGGAAAAAAAGACTGCTCCAGGCCGCAGACGGACTACAGAAGCGGTGCCCCTGAACGCTATTTCCGACCAGGATATCCGGAGATTGAGAACCGGCAGAGGGGAGCTGGATCGGGTACTGGGCGGAGGAATGGTGCCGGGTTCGGTAATATTGCTGGGGGGAGACCCTGGCATAGGCAAATCAACTTTATTACTGCAGGTGGCTGATGCGGTAGCCCGGGGCGGAAAAACTGTAATTTACCTCTCCGGCGAGGAATCATTGAAACAGGTAAGACTGCGTTCTTTACGATTAGATATAAATAATCCTGCTATTTATCTGCTCAATGAGCAAGATATAGATTTGCTGGATGGCTATATTAAAGAAATAGATCCCGAGCTGGTTATCGTGGACTCCATCCAAACCGTCTATTCCCCCGATATATCGTCTATTCCCGGAAGTGTTTCCCAGTTACGGGAGTGTACCGCCCGGATAATCAACATAGCCAAAAATAGTGACAAGGCCTTTTTTTTGGTGGGCCATGTAACCAAAGACGGTGCCTTGGCCGGGCCCCGGGTATTGGAGCACATGGTGGATGTAGTAATCTATTTTGAGGGGGAAAAAAATTACTCCTTTCGCCTGTTGCGGGGAATCAAGAACCGTTTTGGATCAACCGATGAAATAGGTTTGATGGAGATGAGCGGCCGGGGGCTGGTAGAGGTGGTAGACCCTTCCTATGTTTTTCTCAGTCCGGCACTGCCGGACAGTAATGGAACTGCTGTTACCGCCAGTTTTGAAGGCAGCCGCCCGCTGCTGATAGAGGTGCAGACCCTGGTTTCGGCCTCCGGAGCGGGATATCCCCGGCGTATGGCATCGGGCATTGACCAGAACCGCTTGGCCTTGATAATAGCGGTGCTGGAGAAGAAGACAGGGTATAACCTGGCGGCCAACGATGTTTATCTCAAGGTTACCGGGGGGGTATTTTTAAAAGACCCCTCGGTTGATTTGGGAATTGCAGCCGCAATTATATCGAGTTACCGGGAGCGGCCTTTGCCTTCGGATACGGTTTTCATAGGTGAGTTAAGCCTGACCGGGCAAATCAGGTCGGTACCATTTTTGGACCTTCGGCTCAAGGAAGTGCAAAAAATGGGCTATAAAAGAGCAGTTGTACCAGGCAGTGCCTCTAAAAACCGGGTATACCGCTCCGATCTGGAGGTACTTGAGGTAAACACCATAGAAGAATTTATAGATTTAATCATGGAGGGATGAGCGGGTGGAAGATACCTATCAGGAGCAGTTCAGAAAATCTTTGCAAATGCTCGCACCGGGCACTTTATTTCGGGTGGGTATAGAGAACATACTACTAGCCAATACCGGCGGGCTGATAGTCGTGGGAGATTCTCCGGAACTAATGGCGATTGTCAGTGGCGGTTTTCAAATTAATACCGAGTTTACCCCGGCGCGGCTCTACGAACTGGCTAAAATGGATGGGGCCATTATTACCAGTCATGATACCGGCAAGATTTTAATTGCCAACGCGCAACTGGATCCTGACCCCCATATACGCTCCAATGAAACCGGAATTCGTCATCGCACGGCCGAACGGGTAGCCCGGCAGACGGGTGAACTGGTGGTTGCCATATCCCAGCGGCGTAAAGTTATCACCCTGTATCAGGGCAATATCGTTTTCCGCCTGCGTGACCTGGCCTCTATTCTGGTTAAGGCCAACCAGGCTCTGCAGACCCTGGAAAAATACCGCAATGTAATGTTAAGGGAACTGCAACACCTGGGAGGACTGGAATTTGAAGACATGGTGACCGTATCCGAAGTATGCGAGGTGCTTAAGCGCAGCATCAAGGTTTTGCGGATAGCCAATGAAATAGAACATTATATTGCCGAGCTGGGCAGTGAAGGCCGGCTGGTAAGGATGCAGCTGGATGAGATGATTGCCAATGTGGAAGAGGAGGCATTGCTGATTATTCAGGATTATTCCAATACTACTGAAAAAAATCCGCATGAATTATTGGCTGCGATGATGCGCTCCTTTGAGGAAGACATATCTGATTTAGTGTTTATTGCCCGTTTGCTCTCTCTGGGTACGGCAACCAGCCACCTGGATCAGATGGTTTCACCTCGCGGATACCGCATGCTGCAGAAGTTGCCCCGCATTCCCACCTCTATCATCGATAATCTGGTGGAACGGTTTGGCCTGCTTACTCACATCTTGCGGGCCAGTATTGAAGAATTGGATGAAGTAGAAGGCATAGGAGAGGTAAGAGCCCGATCCATTAAGAATGGGCTTAAGCGTATGCAGGAACAACAGCTGCTGGAATATATGGTCTAAAACAGAAAAGCAAAAACCGCTTCCGTAAAAAGAAGCGGTTTTAATATTAAAAATCAAGTCAAATTAAAAATCCCCAGGGTGGATGCCTTTTTGTACTCTTTAATAAAAACATCATAAAGGCTGATATCCAGTGTGTTGCAGAGAGCGGCAGCGTAGAAGAGGAGTTTTCCCAGTTCATTGTTGATTACTTCTTCACAATTAGGGCAGATATGTCCTTTAAGATGGCTGTCCAAATACTGTTTTAACTCTTCAAAGGAATCAATTTGATCCGGCAGTTGCAGCTTATTGGCCTCAATTGACAAGCAACCGCAATCAGTTACGGATTTGGCTACTGCCCGGTTGACCCGGCAACTGGACTCGGAAAGCTTGGAAAGGATATCCAGTATGCTGCGGTGCCTTATCAGGAGATCGCCCACAACATTTTGGAACTCATCACAAATCAAGTCCTTCAAAAGGCTTGCCCCCTTAATATAAGACTTTTCTAAATTATAGCTTTTGCTTCCGGGCATTGTCAATTATACGCCACCCTTCCGGGCGTCTACAAAATTTCCTAAAATCCTTTACTACCAGCCCAATCCCGTCTTTACCTCTTTTAATCCCCCGGTGCCCACCTTCCCGGAAGGACAGCACAACCCGATTAGACCACATTACCAGTTTTTTTACAATAGTTGGTATAATTATGCAGCTCCTAAACAAAAATAGTAAATATGGAGGTGTATAATGTGCGTAGCGAAATCAGTTTTTCCGGTAGATTATTTCTCTTAGCACTTATTTTCGGTATCTGGGCGGCATATACCGTTCAGCAACTGTTGCCATTGAAACCTTTATGGAATCTGGGTTTGGGCATAATAGCCGCAGTCTTGTTTTATCTGGGCTTTGCCTTGTTAGTCCGACTGGCTCGAAAGGCTGTTGCTTACATGAATCGAACCCTGGATAGTGTGCCGAGTGATATACTGCTGGGCGGCATGGCCGGACTTTTTATGGGTATTTTGGTGGGGGTCTTGAGCACCTTTCCTCTCTCCCTGCTGGATGGAGTCGGCGACTTTTTAACCCTGGGGGTTTTCTGTCTGAGTGGTTTTCTGGGCGCAACCATAGGTGCGCGTCGAGCTCCGGATTTTATTAAACTATTCCCCCACTCCACCATCACCGAAGAAGCAAGTGAAGCTCTAATCTCTCCCAAGGTGCTTGATACCAGTGCTATAATTGACGGACGTATCTATGATGTATGTTTAAGCCATTTTCTGGAGGGGCAGCTGATTGTACCTACTTTTGTCATTGAAGAGCTGCAGCATATTGCCGATTCATCTGACAATATAAGGCGCAATAAGGGCAGGCGGGGACTGGAGCTGCTGTCGAAAATGCAGAAACACACCGGCATAAAAATTGATATAATTGAAGCAAATATACCTGAAGAAAAAGACGTGGATAATAAGCTGTTGCGTCTTTGCAAACAGATTAACGCCTGCATCATAACCAATGATTACAATCTTAATAAAGTAGCCGAACTGCAGGGTATCAAGGTTCTTAATATAAACGAACTGACCAATGCGGTGAAAGTAATTGTCTATCCGGGAGAGACCATGCACATTTCGATTATAAAAGAGGGCAAGGAAGCCGGACAGGGTGTAGGTTACCTGGAGGATGGAACCATGGTAGTGGTTGAGGATGCTCACCATGAAATCGGCAATGAGTTGGAAGTAATGGTTACCAGTGTATTTCAGACCGCAGCCGGGCGCATGATTTTCACCCGCAAGGTGCGTGAGGAAAATAGCAGCAGCGTCAATCATGTTTTTCAGGAAGTACAAGAGGTGAAATTATATGGCTAACAACCTGCGGGTTGTTATCGCGGCGGCAGGAACCGGAAGCAGAATGAAGAGCAGAATCAATAAACAGTACATGCTTCTGAAAGAAAGGCCCATCCTGAGATATTCCCTGGATGTATTCGAGCAATACGACGCGGTGGATGAAATAATCGTCGTGGCCCATCCCCGGGAAACCGAATACTGTGAAAAGGAGATTGTAAAAAGATTCGGCTATCGGAAGGTCAAAAAAGTCATCCCCGGGGGTGAACAACGCCAGGACTCAGTATGGGCTGGACTGACAGAACTTGGTGAAGATACGGACTATGTGGCTGTGCACGATGGTGCCCGGCCACTTTTAACGTTCAGCCTCTTGAGCGAACTGCTGCAGGCTGCTCAGGAATGGGGCGCCGCTATTCCCGGCATCTGTGCCCGGGATACCTTAAAGATGATTGACCGGGATGGTTTTGTGGGCAATACCCTGGATCGTTCCAGTGTGGTGTTTATCCAGACTCCTCAGATTTTTCGCTACAGTGAACTGTACCAGGCCTATGAAATGGCCTGTGAAGAAGATTTTCGGAGTACGGATGATGCCGCCCTGTTTGAAAAATACATCGGCCGGGTCAAAGTGGTTCCGGGTAATTATAATAATCTCAAGATAACCACCCCGGAAGACCTGGTCATAGCTCAGGCATTATTGAACATGTAAGGTGACGGTCTGGATGCATCCCAACAGAGCTGTTGTACTTTCAATCGCCCGGTTATGTTTTTTGACGCGGAGTTCAGGGAAATTCTTTTATTAATGAATCGGCGGTTCATCCGCGTCTATTTTCTTATTTAGGGAGGAGAAGTTTTGCGTATTGGCAACGGTTATGACGTCCATCGTTTACAGGAAGGACGAAAATTGATTTTAGGCGGAGTGGAAATCGACTATCCCCGAGGTTTGGAGGGGCATTCCGATGCCGATGTCTTGCTCCATGCCGTCTGTGACGCCCTGCTGGGAGCAGCAGGACTGGGGGACATTGGCCGGCATTTTCCCGACAGCGACCTGCGTTATAAGGATATCAGCAGTCTTTTCCTGCTGCAGGAAGTAAGGAATAAGCTTCATCAGGCAGGTTTTAAAGTGATTAATATCGACAGCACCATCATAGCTCAGCAACCGAGATTGGCGCCTTACGCAACGGCGATGGGTCGGAATATAGCCCGGGTGATGCAGATAAAAGCGGAACAGGTTAATGTAAAGGCTACCACCACCGAAGGCTTGGGATTTGAAGGCCGGGAAGAAGGCATAGCGGCGCTGGCTGTAGCTATGATAGATTAGGGGACCCTGGAAGTTCAACATGACGCTTATGGGGCTGTGCCTGTGGTATTGTTGCCGGGTTGACCATAATGGTATAATTACCAGGTATGCAAGGAGGGAACGGTATGAATAAATTAAAAGTCCGGTTTGCGCCTAGTCCTACGGGACCATTACATATAGGCGGAGCTCGTTCGGCTCTGTTCAACTATCTTTTTGCCCGGCATAACCATGGGGATTTGGTTTTAAGAAGTGAAGACACGGATTTGGAGCGTTCGCGCCCGGAGTATGAGGAGGAAATAATTGAGTCCCTGCACTGGCTGGGAATCGACTGGGATGAGGGATTGGAAGTCGGCGGGGAAAATGGCCCCTACCGGCAGACCGAGCGTTTGGATTTATATAATGAATATACCGCGCGTCTGCTGGAGTCGGATCAGGCCTATTACTGTTTTTGCAGTGAAGAAGAACTGGAGGAAGAACGCCGACAGGCCATGGCCAGCGGGCAAATGCCGGGATATTCCGGTAAATGCCGTTATCTGACGGCAGAAGAGGTTAAGGCCAGGCTGGCGCAGGGGCAAAAACCGGCGATTCGGTTCAAAGTACCATCAAACCGGTTCTATGTGGTTGATGACCTGGTAAGAGGCCGGGTCAGCTTTGACAGCAATAACATCGGGGATTTTATTATTGTCAAATCAGATGGGATACCCACCTATAATTTTGCCGTGGTGATAGATGATGTGCTGATGGGGATAAGTCATGTTATCCGGGCCGAGGAGCACTTGTCCAACACTCCCCGGCAACTGATGATTTATGATGCCCTGAATCTGAAACGGCCGGAATTTGCCCACATTTCCCTTATTCTGGGCAGCGACCGGCAGAAGATGAGCAAGCGCCACGGCGCCACTTCGCTGGTACAGTACCGGGAAATGGGCTATCTGCCTGAAGCCCTGTTTAACTTCCTGGCCTTATTGGGCTGGTCACCGGAAGGAGAAGAGCAGATTCTTTCCCCGGATGAAATAATCTCGGCCTTTACCCTGGAGCGGGTGGCTAAAAATCCGGCTGTGTTTGACCTGGATAAGCTAAACTGGATAAACCAGCAGTATATCAAACAAAAAGACCATGAAGAGTTAAAAGCACTTATTCTGCCTTACCTGCAGGAGTCTTCTTTTTCTCAAAATGTGGCTCAGCTGGATGAAGTGCAGCTGGAATTGCTGGTGGAAGTACTGCGTGACCGGATCGTTTGCCTGGCCGATATTGCCAAAGAGCTGGAAGAGTTTTTTGCTCTTCCCGAATATGATGCCGAGACTATGGAGGTTCTGCAGGCGGATGGGGCTAAACAGGTTTTAGAAGCCTTTATCGGCGGGCTGCCTGATTATAAAGAAGCAGCCGAAATTCAGCAGTTTATCAAGGCAATTACAAAAAGCTTAAAACTAAAACCTAAAAATGTGTTTATGCCCCTGCGTTGTGCCTTAAGCGGCAAAACCCATGGGCCTGACCTGCCCTATCTAGTATTCCTCTGGGGCCGGGAAGAATCACTCTACCGCGTCCGCCAGGTCCTGGAGATGATTAAGTAGTCGCCCGGGGTTGACTTTCACGATTGGTATGCATATAATTTTAGTAATTCCATATATAAATGCTGCGAATGGGAGAAGTAGGGCTGCGATCGCTGCCAGAGAAAAGAGGTCACCGGCTGAGAGCCTCTTTACAGTATGAAGCTTTTCCGAAATTGCGCCCGGGAGCAGGCATGTTGAGAATATACAGTAGGCATGCCCGGTAAATACCGTTAAACGTTATGAGTGAAATACTGCTGCGGCAGTATTTAATAAGAGTGGAACCGCGGAAAATGGCCTTTCGCCTCTTGAGGAGACGAAAGGCCTTTTATATTTTTAATAACTTTTAAGGAGGATAAAAATGTTTACCAGGCTTAAACAGGAGATTCAGGTGGTATTTGAGAGAGACCCGGCAGCCCGCAGCTTTTGGGAGGTAATTTTCTGTTACCCTGGATTTCATGCTATTATTAATCATCGGATAGCCCATTTTTTCTATGTCAGGAAATGTTTCTTCCTGGCGCGTCTGATTTCTCATATAAGCCGCTGGCTTACCGGGATTGAAATCCATCCTGGAGCTAAAGTGGGCAATGGAGTATTCATTGACCATGGCAGCGGTATAGTTATTGGCGAGACTACAGAAATAGGAGATAATGTTACCATGTACCAGGGCGTTACCTTGGGAGGAACCGGCAAGCAGAAGGGCAAGCGCCATCCCACTATCGGCAACAATGTGGTTATAAGTACGGGAGCGAAGGTGCTGGGAGCCATAACGATAGGTGACAATGCCAAAATCGGCGGCGGTTCGGTAGTATTGAAAAGTGTTCCTCCTTCATGTACAGTTGTTGGTGTTCCGGGAAGAATCGTAGTTCGTAACGGCGCCCGGGTAACCGACGGAAAAATTGAGGTTGACCTGGAGCATCATCTTTTACCCGACCCCATAGCCGACACCCTTGCCGCTATGCAGGCCCGGATTGAAGAATTGGAAAAACGCCTGCAATCTTATGAAGAGAAGGTGACCGACCATGCGAGTTTACAATACCCTCAGTGGCAAAAAAGAAGAGCTGGAAACTCTTGAACCGAATAAGATAAAAATGTACGTTTGCGGGCCCACGACCTATAATTACATTCATCTGGGCAATGCCCGGCCCCTGGTAGTCTTTGATACCCTGCGCCGTTACCTGGCCTATCGTGGCTATGAGGTGACTTATGTCCAGAATTTTACCGATGTAGATGACAAAATAATCAGGCGCGGCCGGGAGGAAGGGGAAAACGCCCTGGAACTGGCGGAGCGCTATATAAATGAGTACTTTAAGGATGCCGATGCCCTTAATATTTTGCGGGCCGGCGTACACCCGCAGGTCAGCCGGCATATAGGTGACATAGTCAACGCCATAAGTATTCTCATAGCCAAAGGTTTTGCCTATGCGGTTGATGGTGATGTTTATTACCGGGTGAAGGCCTTTAAGGATTATGGCAAGCTTTCCGGCCGCAGCCTGGAGGATATGCTGGCCGGAGCCCGGGTGGAGGTGGACGAGCGCAAAGAGGAAGCGGCTGACTTTGCCCTGTGGAAAGCGGCCAAACCGGGCGAGCCTTCCTGGGACAGCCCCTGGGGGCAGGGAAGACCGGGCTGGCATATTGAATGTTCCGTAATGGCGAACAAATACCTGGGGGATACTATAGATATTCACGGTGGCGGAAATGATTTAATTTTCCCCCATCATGAGAATGAAATAGCTCAGGCGGAAGCCCTGACCGGCAAACCGTTTGTCCGCTACTGGATGCACAATGGCTTTATCACCGTAAATAGCGAGAAGATGTCCAAATCACTGGGCAACTTTTTCCTGCTGCGCGATGTACTGGATAAGTATCCGGCGGATGTGGTGCGTTTTTATCTGATTGCTACCCATTATCGCAGTCCCCTGGACTTTGACGATGGAAAACTGGAGGAAGCCCGTAAAGCCCTGGGACGTTTGAAGACTACGCTGATACTGGTTAACGAGTTTCAGCGGGAGAACTGTCATTTAGATGAAAAAATCGAAGGTGAAGCTCTCAAACTAAGTCAAGCCGTGACCGACCTGCAGCAGGAATTTATAGCTGCCCTGGATGACGATTTCAATACTGCCCGGGCCTTGGGCTCACTTTTTGAAATATCGCACCGGATTAACAATTACCTGGCTTCGGCTCAGCCTGACAATGCCCGGGATCAGGCTGTAATTGCTAAAACAGCCTCCATCTTTAAAGAACTGGGAGAAGTGCTGGGTATTTTTATGGACCCGAGGCAGGATGAAAGCGCCGGGGTTGAGAAGATATTGAACATAATAGCCGAATTGCGCCAGTCCGCCCGTCAGGAGAAGGACTACCAACTGGCCGATGATATCCGTGATTTCTTGGGCGCAATGGGTATTGCCAGCGAAGATACACCCGACGGAACCCGTTTCCGTTACGAATCACCCCCGGGGCTGAACTTGCTCATGGAGGAGCTTATCGCCTTGAGGTCAAGTTTTAAATCCAAAAAACAATATGCCAAAGCGGATTATATCAGGGATAGTTTGCAAAAGGCCGGTATTGTGCTGGAAGATACCGGGAAAGGAGCCAGGTGGAAGATTGCTGAGGCTTGAAACAGTAGATGAGGGCATGTTGCGGGAGTACCCGGCGGTAGTCCTGGCCTATATTGGTGACGCGGTGTTCGAACTGCTGGTAAGAAGGCATATAGTCACCGCCGGCCGGCGCAAGGTCAGTGAAATTCATCATGATACGGTGGAGCTGGTCAAGGCCCAAAGCCAGGCAAGTTTGACCCGGCAGCTGTACCATGAGCTGAGTGAAGAGGAGCAGGATATAATAAAAAGGGGCCGCAATGCCAAAAGCACCCCCCCCCGCCACGCCGACCCGGGCGATTATAAATTAAGTACCGGCTTCGAGGCCCTGCTGGGCTATCTCTATCTCAAAGGTGATGAAGAACGCCTCTTGTACCTGGTCAACCAGGCGTTGGACAATAATGAGATGTAAATACCGGAGTACAATAAAGGCAGTAATAACACAGTATAAATCCTGTATAAATCCGCGTGATCCGCGTTAATTTTAAAAAAACGAGGAGGATGGGATGATGATTATTCAGCAGCCCCGGGTGCTGGTTCCCGGCAAGACCCTGGGAAAAGATATTCTCTTGCGCCTGGAACGTTATGCCCGGGTTTGTTATAAGTCGGAAGACAAAATGACTGGCGAAGGCAATCCCGATTTTTTAAAAAGCAAACTCAAGCTGGGGCATGAATCAATCATAGAACATGAAAAAGCCACAGTAATGTTTATTGTTGACCGGGGGATATCGCATGAAATAGTCCGGCACCGAATAGCTGCTTACAGTCAGGAGTCCACCCGCTACTGCCGCTATAGTCAGGATAAATTCGGCAACGAAATTGCGGTTATCGAACCGTATTTTTTCCTTGATGACGAGGCCGCCTACCAACAGTGGAAAGATGCCTGCCAGGCAGCTGAAAATGGCTACATGGCATTGCTGCAAGCCGGACGCTCAGCCCAGGAAGCTCGTTCAGTGCTGCCCAATTCGTTAAAAACGGAGATAGTGGTTACATACAACATGAGGGAATGGCGGCACTTTTTCCGCCTGCGCTGCGACCCTGCTGCCCATCCCCAGATGAGGCAGGTGGCCATACCCCTCCTGCTCTATTTTCGGGAACAAATGCCCAGCCTTTACGATGACATAGAATATGACCGTTCCTTCCCGGAAGAACATTATGCCGGGATAGTCATAACCGACGATTTATTCAACCCGTAGCCGGGAAGACCCCAGCACCTTGGGTGAAAAAGCGAGGTTACGGGATAAACCAGTGAAATTTGTGATTCATTGATAATAATCAAAAGGAGAATAGCTGCCTGCATGAAGGAAAAACTTGCCGGGGTCAATAGTGTTATGGAGGCCTTAAAAGGTCGGCGCAAGATAGACAAGATATATATGCTCAATAGCCGCCAGAATAAAAGAACCGAAGAACTGGTTCGCCTGGCTGGGAAAAAAGGTGTTTATGTTCAATATGTGGATAAACCTCAGCTGGATCGCCTGAGTGGTCTGGTTAATCACCAGGGTGTACTGGCTTTGGTGGAGAGTTATGAATATGCCGACTTGGATCAAGTATTCCAGCTGGCTGCAAAACGGGGGGAGGATCCCTTTATTCTTATCCTGGATGGTCTGGAGGATCCCCAAAATCTGGGTTCAATCATCCGTACCGCGGAATGTGCCGGGGTTCATGGTATAATCGTCCCTCGTCATGGTTCAGCCGAGATTAATCAGGGTGTGGCCCGGGCCTCTGCTGGCGCAGTTGAGCATGTCCTGCTGGTACAGGAGACTAACCTGGTAAATACCATTAAAAACCTGAAGCAGAAGGGGCTGTGGATTGCCGGGGCTGATATGGCGGCTGAAAGTGATTGCTTTTCAATATCCTTTCCCGCACCTCTGGCCCTGGTCATTGGCTCTGAGGGCAAGGGTATCCGCAGGCTGGTAAAAGAAAACTGTGATCTTCTGGTCAGGATACCCATGTGGGGCAAACTGCAATCGCTTAATGCATCAGTTTCAGCCGCCCTGTTAATCTATGAAGTATTGCGTCAGAGGGGAAAAAGTCAGATCTTGTAAAAACAATAGGATTAGCTGCGTTAATCTACCGGTATTGAAAGCAGAAATGGTCTCAGGCTTAATTGGCATAATTGTCCTGATTTGCCCTAAGGCGCTATACTATTGGCTTGACGTAGCTCAGCATGGTAGCTATAATAAATTTGGGTACACTTCAGCATATCCATTTTATACCTATAAATAACAATTATTATGGAGGCGATTGAATGCCTAATTCTATCGCTGCTGCTCAAAAAATATTTCTTGCGTATACTGAAATGACTGATGAAGAAATAGTGGATCTGGCCCAACAGGGGGATCAATTTGCGGTTGAGTTTCTGGTGGATAAATATAAAAATTTTGTCAGGGCCAAGGCAAGGTCGTACTTCCTCATAGGAGCGGATAAGGAAGACATTATCCAGGAAGGCATGATAGGCCTGTTTAAAGCTATCCGCGACTATAAGCTGGACAAGCTTACCTCATTCCGCGCCTTTGCTGAATTATGCATAACCCGGCAAATTATTACTGCGATCAAAACCGCGACCCGGCAAAAACACATTCCCCTCAATTCCTATGTTTCACTTAACAAGCCGATTTACGATGAAGAGTCAGATCGAACCCTCATAGATATACTTTCTACTACCAGGATTACCAATCCCGAAGATATAATCATCAGCCGGGAAGAATTTATATTTATTGAGAAGAAAATGGGTGAAATACTTAGCTCTCTGGAATGGAAAGTTCTTATGGCTTATCTGGAGGGAAAATCCTACCAGGAAATTGCGGCCGATCTGAAAAGGCACGTAAAATCTATCGACAATGCCCTGCAGAGGGTAAAACGCAAGCTGGAAAAATATCTGGAAGATAGAAACGATCTGTAGCGACCTGCCAAGACAGGTTTGCCTGCTCCCGGCAACATGAGCAAAGCTTTAGGCCTTACTAATCTTAAACCTGCCAGTATATTTTACAAATTAAAACCTTTGAGCAGCTATGTCAATGGTCAGGGAAAATGTCACCCCTTTACCTAGATAACTCAGCAGCAGAAATGTCATCCCTGCTGCGGCTCTTAGAATAGAAGATTTCACTATATGCGAACCAAGGTGATTTGTTCTTTGGCTTGATTTTGGGCTGAGCCGGCAGGCTATTCAAGGAATTGTCCTGCTGAGGTATTTGTACTATACTTTCCTTGGGCTGAGTTTTGAGCAATTCGGGTTTAATAACGAGGCCTTTGTAAAGGACCTGCATTCCGATATGCTTACTGGTTGCTACAGTAATCGTATCATGAGGGGATGCAGGGACTTTTATATTTTCCACCTTGGCAGGCAGACGGTATTTATGGTTCTCAAAGGAAAAGGAAAGCCCTGAATCGATTTTTCTTGTTACATGCTTGGCAAAAATCAACTGCAATGCAGACATATCTTGCTTAGGCAAATAGGCCTTTTCCGGGCTGGCAGCCTGGACGGCGAATTTACGGTTGTAGTAGGGAATATAATGCTTTAGGAAATCATTAGCCTGTTCGATAGAAGAAATTCCTTTACGCTGCATATCTTTCGCCAAACGGTCCTGTAAAGTCTCCCAGAGCCTTTCAATACCACCTTTAGCCTGAGCAGACCGGGCAATGATTAACAGGATGTTGAGTTCTTTAAGGGCTCTGGCAAAGTTAGTCTGCTTTTCCACTTTGCCGGCCAATTCTTCTTCAAGGGTTAATTCCTTTTTCTTTTTGCTGTTATAAACAAAAACGGTTCTGCCATCAGTGTAGATTTCTCTTGGCAGGTGCCCATTCTGATTCATCTGAAACATCAGTTCACAATAACCTTCAAAGGTTTCTTCCTTTTCGAAATGAAGAGCCAGGATACGACCAGTGGCATCGTCAACCGCACCGTGCAGGTGCAAGTAGGAACCATTGCCAAGCCAATCAAAGCTGGAAGCATCCATCTGAATCATTTCACCCTCGCGCTCCCGGGCATTTCTGGAACGATGTTTCTTGGGTCTGCGCTTGGCCTTTGGAGAGCGAATACCACTGGCCCTAAGATACCTTGAGACAGTGCTTACCGAAACAAAAATATCTTTATCTTCAGCAAGCACATCGGTAGCATGACAAAAATTATATCCGGACAACTCCGTTTGATAAATTCGGCAGATTTTTTCAGCAACTTCAGGATCCAATGCATTAGCCGGTTTCCGTCCTCTATTCTTATGCAAAATACTTATAACCCCATTTGCGGATGCCTCCGCTTTCATCCGCTGTACTTGTCTTACACTGAGGTCTAAAAGCTCTGCAGCCTGCTTATTTGTAAACCGGCCTGCCAACAGTTCTTCGATGATAGTTATTTTTCTTGCTTCTTGTTTGCTCATTTCTAATTTCATCCTCCCATTATATCTTTTCTGGGGGATGACATTTTCCCTGAAGAGTTATACCATGACATTATCACTGATTAACGACAAAACCTTTGAGCAGCTATTGACTTTGATTTCCGCAGAGTATACAATATTACTTGCTGAGCCGAGCTAGCTCAATCGGTAGAGCAGCTGATTTGTAATCAGCAGGTTGCGGGTTCAAGTCCTGTGCTCGGCTCCAGGTGAACGACTATGGAGGGATACCCAAGCGGCCAAAGGGGGCAGACTGTAAATCTGTTGGCGACGCCTTCGAAGGTTCGAATCCTTCTCCCTCCACCACTGATATCGCGGGATGGAGCAGTTGGTAGCTCGTCGGGCTCATAACCCGAAGGTTGCCGGTTCAAGTCCGGCTCCCGCAACCAAAAATAAAATATTCCCGCAGGGAATTGAAATAAGTGGTCCCCGACTGGGGGCAACCAAAAAACCAACGCCCTTATAGCTCAGTCGGCAGAGCGCATCCTTGGTAAGGATGAGGTCACCGGTTCAAGTCCGGTTAAGGGCTCCATCTGGCGGCGTAGCTCAGCTGGCTAGAGCATACGGTTCATACCCGTAGTGTCAGGGGTTCAAATCCCTTCGCCGCTACCATATTGACAATAAAGGAGTGGGAAATGTTCTCACTTCTTTTAATTTATTTTCGTTTTGGCTAAAATATTAATTGCAGCAAAATAAATGCTTGACGGGAAGTCCCCCCAAGGCTAGTTATTGACACCGGAACTCCAGTGTGATAGAGTATTTTAGGATTTCTGTGCACAGGATGGAGGTGTATTCAGAGTGAGAGTTGGTATAACACTGGCATGTACCGAATGCAAGCAACGCAATTATACGACTACCAAAGATAAGAAAAAACAGGCCGACAAGGTGGAACTAAAGAAATATTGCAAGTTCTGCAATTCGCACACGCTGCACAGAGAGATTAAGTAAAGTCAGGGATGTGAATAATAGTGACCAAGAGTGTTCCCGCTAAAAAAGAGTCCGATGGTTTCAAGCTGCGCTGGAACAATACCAAACAGTATTTTGTCAGCGTTTATAACGAGCTGAAAAAAGTCCACTGGCCCAATCGGCAGCAACTGGTGGCGTATACCGGGGTAGTGCTGGTTTCGGTTACCATTGTCGCTTTGATTATATGGTTATTTGATTCCGGTTTATCCTTACTGCTGGAAGCACTATTCAAGGCCTTTGCTTAAACATGGAGGAGGTGGTTCCAATCAGTAATACCGAATTGGAACAGGACATAAAGAGCGAAAATCAGAATATGGACGATACAACCGTGGAAAGCAAAGCGCAGGGTGAATGGTATGTGGTGCATACTTATTCAGGCTATGAGAATAAGATAAAAGTTGACCTGTCCAAGCGGGTAGAATCCATGAATATGCAGGACAAAATTTTCGAGGTTATCATACCCGAAGCCCAGGAAGTCGAATATAAGGGTGGGAAAAGGAAAGTTACCAGCCGCCGGGTTTTTCCGGGTTACGTTATAGTTAATATGATAATGGATGAAGACTCCTGGTATGTAGTGCGCCATACCCCTGGAGTAACTGGATTTGTTGGCAGCGGAAACAAGCCCGTGGCCCTGCAGGATGATGAGATTCAGAAAATACTCCAACAGATGGGTCTGGTTGAGAGCAAACCCCAGATTATTGATATCGAAATAGGTGAAAACGTCAGGGTAAAAACCGGGCCGTTTGCCAATTTCGAAGGCGTAGTCCGAGAGTTGTTGCCTGATCGCGGTAAAATAAGGGTTAATATATCTATGTTTGGCAGGGAAACACCTGTAGAACTGGATTATGAACAAATAGAGAAAGTGTAAGGAGGTGGAAATATGGCCAAAAGAGTGATTGGAAAAGTATCATTGCAAATAGCTGCAGGTAAAGCTACGCCAGCACCACCAGTAGGACCTGCTCTGGGTCAGTACAGTGTAAACATAATGGGATTTTGCAAGGAGTATAATGCCAAGACCGCTAACCAGACAGGTTCCATTGTTCCAGTGGAAATAACCGTTTACGAGGATCGGTCTTTCACCTTTATACTTAAGTCTCCGCCCGCTTCGGATTTGCTTAAAAAAGCCGCCAGCGTAGATAAAGGTTCCGGTGAGCCCAATAAGAAAAAGGTGGGCAAAGTTACCCGGGCCAAACTGGTAGAGATTGCCGAGATCAAAAAAGACGACCTCAATGCTGCCGATGTAGATGCGGCAGTAAAAATGATAGAAGGTACAGCCCGCAGTATGGGGCTGGAAGTTATTGATTAGTTACCCGGTTAACAAAGTGGGAGGATAAAAATCCGAAAAACCACAGGGAGGTTATATTAATATGAAAAAAAGCAAGGCTTATCAAGAAGCTTTAAAAAAACTGGATCGTAATCATTTATATGATCCGGCCGAGGCTCTGCAGCTGGTCAAAGATATGTCCAGCGCCCGTTTCGACGAAACCGTAGAAATTCATATCAAACTGGGGGTCGATCCCCGCCACGCCGACCAGCAGGTAAGAGGAACCGTCAGCCTGCCTCATGGAACTGGCAAGACCCGTAAAGTACTGGTATTCGCCAAGGGAGAAAAACAAAAAGAGGCTCAAAATGCCGGAGCCGACTATGTGGGAGCAGAAGAACTGGCTGAAAAAATTCAGGGAGGCTGGTTTGATTTTGATGTAGCCGTAGCTACCCCGGATATGATGGCGGTAGTCGGTAAATTGGGTAAAATACTGGGCCCCCGTGGTCTTATGCCGAACCCGAAAGCGGGTACTGTTACCTTCGATATTGAGCGCACCATAAATGAACTTAAAGCTGGACGTATTGAATATCGGGTAGACAAGACGGCGATAATTCATGTCCCTATCGGAAGGGTATCATTCGAGGCGGAGAAGCTTTTAGACAACCTGAATGTTTTTGCCGAAGCCTTGATAAAAGCCCGGCCTGCAGCCGCTAAAGGCCAGTATATGCGTTCAGTTAGCGTTTGCTCTACTATGGGACCCGGAGTTAAGATTAATCCGCTTGTATTAATGGCAGCCAACCGGTAAAATAAAAATATTGACAAACGAATATCCAAACTGTAGACAGTCGGTGGCCGGTGCCTTAAAGAACCAAGCGTTCGCCTGCCGAGGTTTTAAGATAGCTAACTGATTAATCAGTTTAAACCTCTGCCATCCTGTCTGCAGAGGTTTTTTAAATTGTGCAATTTATTAATAAAAGGGGGTGAAAACTACATGCCCAATTTGGAACAAAAAGAACAGATAGTCAAAGATATAGAAAAAAAGCTACAGGATGCTACTCTGGTGGTCTTTACCGACTATAGGGGACTAAATGTTGAAGAGATGACCAGCCTTAGAGAAAAACTCAGAGTCCCCGGTGTGGAATACAAAGTACTTAAAAACACCATGGTAGAGTTTGCTTTAAAAAACACCGGTCACGAGGATATCATTCCTCATACCTTTGGCCCCAACGCAGTCCTTTTCAGCAATGAAGACCCCGTTGGTCCCGTAAAGAGCATTTACGAGTTCATCAAGCAGTATAAGAAACTGGAAGTCAAGGCCGGAATCCTTGAGGGTCAGGCCATAGCCCCGGAAAAAATCAAGTCGCTGGCTGACCTGCCGCCAAGGGAGGTACTGCTGGCACAGGTCGTGGGCACCATGCAGGCGCCTATTACCAGTCTGGCCTATGTGCTTAATGCCAACCTCTCTGGTTTCGCTCGGGTAATTGACCAGATTCGGGAGCAAAAACAGGCCAGCTAATAACAATAAGCTGGGAAATGAACTCCCTCATTTTAAAAAGAAATTAAATTTAGCGCTCAGCGCTTGAGGAGGTAATTTTTAGTGAGTAAAGTACAGGAAGTTATTGACATTGTTAAAGGATTAACCGTTCTGGAGCTTTCGGAACTGGTAAAAGCTTTGGAAGAAGAATTTGGCGTTAGCGCCGCTGCCCCCATGGCAGTAGCGGCAGCCCCGGCAGCAGGTGGGGCTGCTCCCGAAGCCGCAGAAGAACAGTATGAATTTGACGTAATTCTTACTTCTGCCGGTGAAAAGAAGATTAACGTAATCAAGGTAGTCAGAGAAATAACCGGTCTGGGTCTGAAAGAAGCCAAGGCTCTGGTTGATGAAGCCCCCAATCCGGTCAAAGAAAAGGTTTCCAAGGACGAGGCCAACGAAATCAAGGCCAAGCTCGAAGAAGCCGGAGCCGGCGTAGAAGTAAAATAAATCCGTAACGCTACACATTAGAGGGCAGTTTACCTATTATAAGTAAACTGCCCTTTTTTAATTTCAGCTTTTATTTCCATCAAATCTTTCTTATTGAAATAAATGTTTTTCTGTTATAATCTAAATTTAGGGTTTAATTTCAAAACAGAAGGGAAATGATGTATATGAAGAAATATTTCCCAGTAGTCCTTCTCGTTCTGGGTTTCCTAATAGTCGGTTACTCTCCGGCACAAGCAACCGGTCAGGCAGCCTGGAATATTAAATGGAACAGTAACGGCAGTTTAGATGAAACAGTAACTATCCGGAATCACAACATTATTATACAAGATAACGAATGGCAAACCTCCCGTTCTGACCAGGGGCTGATTCTAACCCGCCACATCAATAATTGGCAGGAATACAGCAAGCTTGGCGACGGATTACCTCTTGAGCTAAGCCAGAAAGACTTCTGGCTTATTAAATCAAGTACCCTGACCATGAAGAAGCAAGCCAGGCCAGGTTCTCTTTATGAGCAGTTAACGGATTTCGGCGGGGCCCGCTTAAGCATCGAGGTACCCGGCATCATAAGAGAAAGCACAGCCCAGGAAAAGATTGACTCGACTGCGGTCTGGACCTTAGGCACTGCGGATGCCGTTACCCTTAATGCCGTAGTATTTGATGGAATAGTGCTGGGTATAGCATTTTTTGCCCTTTGTGCAATTATAATCTTAATCATCTTTTTAAGCCGCATACGCAGGGTAAACCGGTTAATAGCCCAGGAATATTCTCTGGAACGGGCAGCCGAGGAATTTGCCCGGGGAGATATGGAAGAGCAGGAAAACCAATAAAAATAAATGCTGCCTGCCCTTGACGGCAAATAATACATATGCTAACATTAATAATTGCCATTAATACTGTAGCTGGGCAAGCTATGACTTGGGGGTTACCCCATAAAAGGCTTTAACTTATGAGAGCGAGGTTTATACTTAGGCCTTGCTTTTCACTCTTTTAGGAATTAAAAAAAGGGGTGAATTATTAATGCCTCATATTGAGGAATATGGTAAAGTACAACGGCTAAGTTATTCACGGATTAAGCAACCCATCGAGTTACCCAACCTCATTCAAGTACAGCTGAGCTCTTACGACTGGTTCCTTAAGCAGGGTTTAAGGGAGGCCTTGCAGGAAGTTTTCCCCATCTCTGATTTCACCGGCAATCTGGAACTTGATTTTCTGGATTACAGCTTGGGAGAACCTAAATATCAGGTGCACGAATGTAAAGAGCGGGATGTCAGCTACCAGGCGCCGCTCAAGCTCAAGGTAAGACTTACGGATAAGGAAACCGGCGAACTCAAGGAATCAGATGTCTACATGGGGGATCTCCCTCTGATGACTGAAAAGGGAACTTTTATCATCAACGGTGCAGAGAGAGTTGTAGTCAGCCAGTTGGTCAAGTCACCCGGCGTCTACTTCAATGACCGGGTAGATGTGTCTGGCAAAACCTTGTATGGAGCTACCATTATTCCTAACCGGGGCGCTTGGTTCGAATTGGAAATGGACAGCGCCGGAGTAATATACACCCGTATAGATAAAACCAGGAAAATTCCAGTAACCGTGCTCTTGCGTTCTCTGGGCTACGAGAGTAATGAGGCTATTCTGGAACTGTATGGTGATGATGAGTCCGTCAACAAGACCCTGGAAAAGGATAGCAGTACCAACAAAAAAGAAGCCTTGATCGAATTTTACCGCCGCTTGAGACCGGGAGAAATGGCGACCGAGGATGCGGCTGAGCAACTGTTAAACAACCTCTTTTTCGATCCCCGGCGTTATGACCTGGCTGTGGTCGGGCGTTACAAAATCAATAAAAAATTGGGGCTTGATAGCCCGATTGAGGTAAGACACCTAACTCATGAAGATATAACCACAACTATTGCCTATCTCCTTAAACTTATCAAGGGCGAAGGCAAAACCGACGTAATTGACCATCTGGGCAACAGGAGATTGCGCTCCATTGGGGAACTTCTGCAGAATCAATTCCGAACCGGATTGGTGCGTATGGAAAGGGTAGTAAGGGAAAGGATGAGTATCCATGATGTTGAAACCCTTACTCCCCAGGTTTTGATTAACATACGCCCCATAACTGCTGCCGTAAAAGAATTTTTCGGCAGTTCCCAGTTGTCTCAGTTCATGGATCAGACCAATCCGCTGGCTGAACTTACCCACAAGAGGCGCCTGAGCGCTCTGGGACCGGGAGGCTTGACCAGGGAAAGAGCCGGATTCCAGGTGCGGGACGTACACCATTCCCATTATGGGCGTATCTGCCCCATAGAAACCCCGGAAGGACCCAATATCGGGTTAATAGGTTCATTGGCTACCTTTGGCCGGGTAAACGATTTTGGATTTATTGAGACCCCTTACCGCAAAGTAGACAAGGAATCGGGGCGGGTCTTAAACCAGATTGACTATCTGTCAGCCGACGAAGAAGATGAATATATGGTAGCCCAGGCCAATGCCCCCCTGGATGAAAACGGTTACTTCATTGATGACCGGGTTGAAGCCAGATATTTTGAAGAAATATTGGAGATTCCCATAAACAAGGTTGATTATATGGACGTCTCCCCTAAACAGGTGTTCAGTGTAGCGACATCGCTGATACCTTTTCTGGAGAATGATGACGCCAACCGGGCCTTGATGGGAGCCAATATGCAGAGGCAGGCGGTACCGCTCTTAAAGACAGATGCGCCTATTATCGGAACCGGCCTGGAATACAAAGCGGCCAAGGATTCCGGTTCGGTGGTAGTATGCAAAAAATCTGGAATCGTCAAAAGAGTCGGAGCTGGCCGGATAGTAATCAGTAACGATGAGGGAGGCACCGACACTTATACCCTCCTGAAATTCATTCGCTCCAACCAGGGTACCTGTTATAATCAGAGACCTATAGCCAGTGCGGGAGAAAGGGTTGAAGCCGGTGACGTTATTGCCGACGGCCCCAGTACCTCTATGGGGGAACTGGCGCTGGGACGTAATGTACTGGTAGCCTTTATGCCATGGGAAGGCTACAACTACGAAGATGCCATACTCATATCAGAAAAATTGGTAAAGGAAGATGTGTTTACTTCCATTCATATAGAAGAATACGAATGTGAAGCCCGGGATACCAAACTGGGCCCGGAGGAAATCACCCGGGATATACCCAATGTTTCCGAAGATATGCTGAAAAACCTGGATGACCAGGGGGTTATCAGGGTGGGCGCCGATGTTCGTCCCGATGACATTCTGGTAGGTAAGGTCACCCCCAAGGGGGAAACCGAACTGACTCCGGAAGAAAGGCTATTAAGAGCCATTTTTGGGGAGAAAGCCCGTGAGGTTAGGGATTCTTCCCTGCGGGTACCCCATGGCGAAGCCGGTAAAATCGTGGCGGTAAAGCGTTTTACCCGGGAAAAAGGCGATGAACTGCCCCCTGGGGTTAACCAGCTGGTTCGGGTATACATTGCCCAAAAACGAAAAATCTCAGAAGGCGACAAGATGGCCGGCCGCCATGGGAACAAGGGGGTTATATCCCGTATCCTGCCGGAAGAGGATATGCCTTTTCTGGAAGATGGCACCCCGGTGGAAATCGTTTTAAATCCCCTGGGGGTTCCCTCCCGCATGAATATTGGACAAATCCTGGAATGCCATCTGGGTTGGGCCGCCAAGACCCTGGGAGTTAATATCGCTACCCCGGTTTTTGATGGGGCCAACGAGGAAGACATATTCAACAAGCTGAGAGAAGCGGGTCTACCGGATAGCGGCAAAACCGTACTTTATGACGGCCGTACCGGCGAACCTTTTGACCATGAAATAACCGTGGGTTACGTTTACATGCTTAAACTGGCTCATTTGGTTGACGATAAGATTCATGCCCGTTCCATCGGGCCCTACTCTTTGGTAACCCAGCAGCCATTGGGTGGAAAAGCCCAATTCGGAGGACAGAGGTTTGGAGAAATGGAGGTATGGGCTCTGGAAGCTTATGGAGCCGCTTATACCCTCCAGGAAATTATAACGGTCAAGTCGGATGACGTGGTAGGCCGGCTGAAGACCTACGAGTCCATTGTTAAAGGTGATAACATACCCGAGCCCGGTGTACCGGAAGGCTTTAAAGTTCTGATAAAAGAGCTGCAGAGTCTGGCCCTGGATATTCGCATACTCTCCGGCAATGACCAGGAGATTCAGATCAAGGATATTGATTATGAGTTGAATGAGAAAGAAAAAGCCCGGGAACTGGGGGTGGAGATACCGGAGACTGTGGTAGGCGGTCCGGATGGTATTGAAAGGCTGGATGATGACGATGATGCTATTGATTTGGAAGAAGATATTGATTTAAACGTTGATGGACTGGACGACGACCTTAGTATCATGGAGGACGAATAATGGCAGGGCTAACTGTATAGTCGGCAACAGGACGTAGTTTCCTTAAGATATATTGACTGCCGGAAGCGGCTCTAATCATCTGGAAGGGAGAGACCTGTTTGTTAGATGTAAATAATTTCGACAGGATTAAAATTGCCCTGGCTTCCCCGGAACAAATCCGTTCATGGAGCAGCGGGGAAGTCAAGAAACCTGAAACCATTAATTACCGTACGTTAAGGCCGGAAAAAGAAGGGCTCTTTTGCGAAAAGATATTCGGGCCCGTAAAAGACTGGGAATGTCACTGCGGCAAATACAAACGGGTTCGGCATAAGGGAATCGTTTGCGATCGCTGCGGAGTGGAAGTAACCACCTCCAAGGTCAGAAGGGAAAGAATGGGGCATATAGAGTTGGCGGCCCCCGTCTGCCACATCTGGTATCTGAAAGGGATACCCAGCCGGATGGGATTGCTGCTGGATATGTCACCCAAAGTACTGGAAAAAGTCATATATTTCGTAAACTATATAGTCATTCACCCGGGTGATACCCCGTTGTTGAAGAAACAATTGCTGAATGAAAGAGAATACCGGGAAGCCAAAGACCGGTACGGTGATTCCTTCCAGGCGGGAATTGGCGCCGAAGCCGTAAAAATATTGCTGGCCGAAATTGACCTGGATAAGATGTCCCAGGAATTAAAAGAAGAGATCGCTACAACCACCGGCCAGAGAAAAGGCCGGGCCATTAAAAGGTTGGAAGTGGTGGAATCTTTCCGCCTCTCAACCAATGACCCTATATGGATGATACTGGACGTATTGCCGGTTATTCCGCCCGAGCTGAGGCCGATGGTGCAGTTGGATGGCGGACGCTTTGCTACCTCCGACCTTAATGACCTCTATCGCCGGGTAATCAACCGCAATAACCGTCTGAAAAGGCTCTTGGATTTAGGGGCTCCGGACATCATTGTCCGCAATGAAAAAAGGATGCTGCAGGAGGCGGTGGATGCGCTGGTGGATAACGGCAGGAGGGGCCGTCCGGTAACCGGCCCCGGCAACCGTCCTCTAAAATCCCTGAGTGATATGTTAAAGGGCAAGCAGGGACGTTTCCGTCAGAACTTGCTGGGCAAACGGGTAGACTATTCCGGACGTTCGGTTATCGTAGTGGGACCTAATCTGCATATGCATCAGTGCGGGTTGCCCAAGGAAATGGCCCTGGAACTTTTTAAGCCCTTCGTCATGAAGAAACTGGTCGACCGGAGTATTGCCTCCAATATCAAAAGTGCCAAAAAAATGGTGGAAAGAGGCCGGGAAGAGGTATGGGACATCCTGGACGATGTTATAAAAGAACATCCCGTGCTTCTAAACCGTGCCCCTACCCTGCACCGGCTGGGAATTCAAGCTTTCGAACCGGTACTGGTGGAAGGCAGGGCCCTGCAGCTCCATCCTCTGGTTTGCACCGCCTATAATGCCGACTTTGACGGTGACCAGATGGCAGTACACGTTCCCTTGTCAGCCGAGGCTCAAACTGAGGCCCGGTTGCTGATGCTGGCCAGCAACAATATCCTTAACCCCAAGGATGGCAAACCGGTAGTAACGCCGACCCAGGATATGGTTATCGGACTTTATTACCTGACCTATATGAGCCAGGAAGACTGGAACCAAGAAAAACCGAAGGCATTTCGTGACCCTGATGAAGCTCGCATGGCCTATTATATGGGGGTTATTAACCTGCATGAGAAAATCCGGGTCAAGATGCCGTTGCCCGTTATGACCGGAAAAGAACTGCTGAAGAGCCACGGGGAACAGAAATTCAAGGAAGAGATGGTGGAAACCTCGGTAGGCCGCCTGATATTTAATGATATTATTCCAAAAAGCCTGGGATTCTACAACCAGGTAATTGACAAGAAAAAACTCGGTGAACTGGTATATGAATGCTATCGCTTGGAGGGCAACGCCAAGACTGCTGCCATGCTTGACGGCATCAAACGCTTGGGTTACCAGTTTGGTACCCGGGCCGGCATCAGTGTAGGCGTTACCGATTTTGAGACCCCCAAGGCCAAAGCGGATATTCTGGCCGAGGCCGACAAAGCGGTGGATGCTATTGAAGAGGACTACCTGGTGGGGCTGATTACCGATAATGAGAGACACGCCCAGGTGGTTGAGATATGGAACCAGGCTACTGATGATGTAACGGAAGCCCTAAAACAATCATTAACCGAAGACAACCCGGTTTATATGATGGCCATCTCCGGCGCTCGCGGGAACTTCCAGCAGATACGACAGCTGGCCGGAATGCGTGGACTTATGGCTGACCCCTCCGGAAAAATAATCGACCTTCCCATTAAGGCTAATTTCCGCGAAGGTTTGACCGTATTGGAATACTTCATATCCACTCACGGAGCGCGCAAAGGCTTGGCCGATACCGCTTTGCGTACGGCTGACTCCGGTTATTTGACCCGCCGCCTGGTAGATGTCTCCCAGGATGTAATTGTAAGAGAAGATGACTGTGAATCAGTTGAAGGTATCTGGGTGGAAAAAATCATGGAAGGCTCACAGCTGATTGAGCCCCTGCATCAGAGAATAATAGGGCGGGTGTCGTTGGATACCATCCTGCACCCCCAGACCGGTGAGGTTCTGGTGGAAGAGAATGAAATGATTGATGATGATATAGGGTATGCCATCGAACGGGCTGGTATTGAAAGGGTTAAGATCAGAACCGTTCTGACCTGCAAAACCAGGCATGGAGTTTGCCAGAAATGCTACGGACGCAACCTGGCCACCGGTTATGAGGTGGAAATAGGTGAAGCCGTAGGCACATTGGCTGCCCAGTCCATCGGTGAGCCCGGGACCCAGCTTACCATGCGCACCTTCCATACCGGGGGAGTAGCCGGGGAAGACATTACCCGGGGCCTGCCCAGAGTCGAAGAATTATTTGAGGTACGCAAGCCCAAGGGGCAGGCGGTAGTAGCCGAAGTTTCCGGTACCGTAAGGTTTGGAGAAAACAAAGGCCGCCGGGAAGTGGAAGTACTGGGCGATAATGGCGAAGTTTTCGGTGCTTATCCGGTTCATTACGGTTCCCGGCTCAAAGTGAGCGAAGGAGATTATGTTGAAATTGGCGATGCTTTGACGGAAGGGCCTTTAAACCCGCATGATATATTAAAAACCAAAGGACTGCAGGACGTACAGCGCTACCTTTTACAAGAGGTGCAAAAGGTTTATCGTTCCCAGGGCGTTGACATCAGTGATAAGCATATAGAGATAATGATACGCCAGATGCTGAAAAAGGTCAGGATTGAAGATTCCGGTGACACCTCCATGCTGCCCGGCTCCTTTATGGATATTTCCGTTTTCGAGGAAGAAAACCAGTGGGTGATGCAGCACCAGGGACTGCCGGCAGTATGCAGCCCCATGCTTCTGGGTATTACCAAGGCCTCGCTCAATACCGACTCTTTCCTGTCGGCGGCTTCTTTCCAGGAGACCACCAAGGTTCTTACCGAGGCTGCTATAAAAGGCAAGGTGGATCACTTGATCGGCCTTAAGGAAAACGTTATTATCGGCAAGCTTATACCGGCCGGCACCGGTTACCCCCTGTACCGCAGCACCGGTGTGATCGAAAAGCCGGAAGCAGCATCCGGCGAAGGGGAATAACATAACCTGATGAGGTTAAAACCAAAGCTGGAAAGGAAAAGCCAATTAAATATAAGCTTTAGTTGACTGAGGCGCTTTCAGGTGCTAAAATATCTAAGTGCGCGGCAAATAAGCTGTAATGCTGCCTTATGCTCGTGATTATTTGCCGGAGGAGGATATCGCTTTTGTCACTGCAGGAAATAAAAAACAGTCCAAAAGTAATTGGTTCCAAGCAAGTAAAAAAGGCAATCAGCAAAGGGGTAGCCCAAAAAGTATTCATAGCTTTGGATGCTGAACCGCACATTATTGAACCTATAAAAGAACTGTGCCGAAAAAATCAGGTTGAAATGCAGATGGTTGAGAACATGGAAGTGTTGGGTAATGTATGCGGCATAGAGGTGGGTTCAGCAACAGTGGCGTTGATTAATAGAGAGTCTTAGGAGAGGGAAAGCCCGTTCTTAAGGTTTTCAGTAAACGAGAAGGGAGGTGCAGACATGCCGACGATAAACCAGCTGGTCAGAAAAGGACGCGAAAAAGGAGAGAAAAAATCAACCGCACCAGCCCTGAAAAGCTGTCCGCAAAAAAGAGGGGTGTGTACCCGCGTATATACCACCACCCCCAAGAAACCTAATTCAGCCCTGCGGAAAATAGCCAGGGTAAGGTTAACCAATGGTATTGAGGTAACCGCGTATATTCCTGGTATTGGCCATAACCTTCAGGAACACTCGGTTGTACTGATAAGAGGAGGCAGGGTTAAAGACCTGCCAGGGGTAAGATATCATATCATCAGAGGTACTCTGGATGCTGCCGGGGTACAGAACCGTAGCCAGGGCAGATCCAAGTACGGTACCAAGAGACCTAAAAAGAAATAGGAGGGAGGAACGATATGCCTAGAAAAGGGCCCGTCCCTAAACGAGATGTACTGCCGGATCCTATTTATAACAGCAAGCTGTTCACCAAACTGGTAAACCAGGTGATGTGGGACGGCAAAAAGAGCATAGCCGAAAATATTTGCTACGGCGCCTTTGAAATAGTAGAAAAGCGTACGGGCAAGAATGCTATGGAAGTCTTTGAAGAAGCTATGAAAAACATAACCCCTATTGTTGAAGTTAGAGCCCGACGGGTTGGCGGAGCCAACTACCAGGTTCCGGTTGAAGTCAGACCCGAAAGAAGGCAGACTCTGGCTATCAGATGGCTGATTGGATATGCCCGCAAGCGTGGCGAAAAGACCATGGCTGAACGCTTGGCCGGCGAGATAACCGATGCCTACAACAGCACCGGCGGTTCAGTTAAAAAGAAGGAAGATACCCATAAGATGGCGGAAGCCAACAAGGCTTTTGCCCACTACCGCTGGTAGAATTACGGCCCATTGGAAACCAATTCTTGATATTTAATTAAGAATTGAATCCGGAGGACGACCATGACCGATACATCAGACCTAGCTACAATCAGAAATATTGGGATAATGGCTCATATTGATGCTGGCAAGACCACCACTACGGAGAGAATATTATATTATTCCGGTAAAGTGCACCGCATGGGTGAAGTGGACAAAGGAACCGCCACCATGGATTGGATGAGCCAGGAGCAGGAAAGAGGAATAACCATAACCTCGGCTGCAACTGCATGCCGTTGGCAAAATTGTAACATTAACATTATCGATACGCCCGGGCATGTGGACTTTACGGTTGAGGTAGAACGGTCACTGCGAATCCTTGATGGGGCAATCGGCATATTCTGTGCAGTTGCCGGAGTACAACCCCAATCGGAAACGGTATGGAGGCAGGCAGATCGCTATAAAGTTCCCCGGATAGCCTATATCAACAAAATGGACCGGATAGGAGCAGATTATTTCCGGGCTGTCAAAATGATAGAGGATAATCTCGGCAGTGAAGTTGTTCTGACCCAATTGCCGATTGGGGCTGAGGATAACTTTCGGGGAATGATGGACGTCATCGCGGTTAAAGCCTATGAATACCAGGATGACTTGGGAGAAACATTCCTTACCAGAGAGCTGGATGAATTGGAGATGGCTGAAACCCAGAAATATCGAAACCAGCTTCTGGAGAAGATATCAGAATATGATGATGAAATACTTTTTAAGTACCTGGAAGGCCAGGAGATCTCGGTTGATGAGATCATAAGTTCTTTGAGAAAATTAACTATTGCCAATAAACTGGTACCGGTTTTATGCGGATCGTCCTTTAAAAACAAGGGTGTGCAGATGCTGCTGGATGCAGTGGTAAACTACCTGCCCTCCCCTCTGGATATTCCCGCTCTGACTGGAGTCAATCCATTTGACAACAGTGAGGTAGAAGTAAGGGCAGACCGGAACGGACCGCTTTGCGCCCTGGCTTTTAAAGTCGCCGGTGACCCTTATGTGGGTAAACTGACCTATTTTAGGATATATTCCGGCAGGATAAAATCCGGCGCCTATATTCTTAATAGCGGCAATAATAAGAAAGAGCGTATAACCAGAATTTTAAGGATGCATGCTAATCATCGGGAAGAGATAGACGAAGCTCTGGCAGGTGATATTGTAGCCGGTGTAGGACTAAAAGCAACCGTCACCGGAGACACCCTGTGCGAGGAGCGCCATCTGGTAGTGCTGGAGCCCATGGACTTTCCGGAACCGGTAATTGATGTGGCGATCGAGCCCCGAACTAAAGCTGATCAGGATAAAATAGGGGAAAGCCTGATGCACCTGGCTGAGGAAGATCCCAGCTTCCGAACCCGGATAGACCCGGAAACCGGCCAAACCATAATATCCGGTATGGGGGAATTGCACCTGGAAATTATAATTGACCGGCTCCTGCGGGAATACAAGGTCAATGCCAATGTGGGCAAACCCCAGGTGGCATATAAAGAAAGCATCAAGAAAACGACGCTTGCCGAGGCCACCTTTGACAGACAAAGTGGCGGTCGAGGTCAATTTGCCAGAGTTATAGTCGAGATCAGTCCCCTGAACGAAGGGGAGGGCAAGCGTTTCAGCAGCCAGGCCAGTCCGGAAGATATACCCCGGGAGTTTGTGTCAGCGGTGGAAACCGGAATACTCGAAGCTCTGCAGGCAGGTATTCTGGCCGGATATCCGGTGGATGATATTAATATATGTCTGACCGGAGGGGCTTATCATGAGGTAGACTCCAGTGAACAGGCTTTTAAAGTAGCAGGGAGTATGGCCATAAAACAAGCGTTGGCCGAAGCTAATCCGATTCTTCTGGAGCCCATAATGGATATAGAAATTGTCAGCCCGGAAGAATATGTGGGCGAAATAATATCCGACCTTAATGCGCGCCGAGGCAGGATTCTTGGTTTTGAAGAAAACCGTGACAGTAAGATTGTCAAAGGAACGGTCCCTCTGGCGGAAACCTTTGGTTATGCCACCAGTCTCAGGTCGCTGAGCCAGGGGAGAGCGAGCTTTTCTCTGCATATAAGGAACTATGGCGAAGTACCCGAATCCAAAAGCAGAGAAATAATAGCCCGCAGATATGGGTTACCAGTCTAAACGATTATAGTCAGGTGTGAGGGGTGAGGCAACAGGGATCAGAATTTCAAGAAAAGCTAATAAAACCGTGTTTACCTTAGATTCATACTTGTATTTTACAAGTGGAGCAGCTCCTTATCCTGAAAAAAATAAATTTTACTAAAAAAATGACCAAACCAAAAATCAAAAAGAAAGGTGAGAGATAGGATGGCAAAGGCAAAATACGAGAGGACTAAACCTCATCTTAACATTGGAACCATAGGTCACGTTGACCATGGCAAGACGACCCTGACCGCGGCAATCACCATGACCTTGTCCAAAACGGGTGGAGCCACGGCTACCTCTTATGAAGAAATTGATAAAGCACCGGAAGAAAAAGAAAGAGGAATAACCATTAACACTTCCCACGTGGAATATCAGACTGAGACCAGACACTATGCCCATGTAGACTGCCCGGGACATGCAGACTACATAAAGAACATGATTACCGGGGCAGCTCAGATGGATGGTTCCATACTGGTGGTATCAGCAGCCGACGGACCCATGCCTCAGACCAGGGAGCATATACTCCTGTCCAGGCAGGTGGGAGTGCATTATATCGTAGTGTTCATGAACAAAACCGACATGGTTGATGATGACGAACTTCTGGAACTGGTGGAAATGGAAATCAGAGAGCTGTTGAGCGAATATGAATTTCCTGGGGACGATATCCCGGTGATAATGGGATCGGCCTTAAAAGCTCTGGAATGCGGCTGCGGCAGCAGGGAATGCGAATGGTGCAAGCATATATGGGAACTGATGGATGCCGTTGACAGCTATATACCCCTGCCCGAGAGAGCAACTGACAAACCCTTCCTGATGCCCATCGAAGACGTATTTACCATTACCGGAAGAGGAACCGTAACCACTGGCAGGGTAGAAAGAGGCCAAGTCAAAGTTGGTGACGAAGTAGCCATAGTCGGCATGCGGGACGAAATCAGAAAGACCGTATGTACCGGAGTTGAAATGTTCAGGAAACTCCTGGATTATGCTCAGGCCGGAGATAATGTCGGCACCCTCTTAAGAGGCGTAGACCGCAAAGAAGTTGAGCGGGGCATGGTACTGGCAAAACCCGGAAGCATAAATCCCTTAACCAGCTTTAAAGCTGAAGTATACGTGCTGACCAAAGAAGAAGGCGGAAGACACACCCCGTTCTTTGGCGGGTACCGCCCTCAGTTTTATTTCCGCACCACTGACGTGACCGGGATTATCCAACTTCCAGAAGGAGTAGAGATGGTGATGCCGGGGGATAACGTGCAGATGGCCATCGAGCTGATAACTCCGATTGCTATAGAGGAGGGCTTGCGTTTTGCTATCCGCGAAGGCGGAAGAACCGTAGGCTCAGGCGTTGTTACCAGTCTGTAAAAAGAATGAAAGCCGCCGGAAGGGAGGCAATCCTCCCTTCCGGGCAAGTTGCTTACCGGAAGACAGCCGGTAAAAGCTCTTTAAAAACAAGGTTTAAAACCTGTTAATATTTATACACCCGGTAGCGTGTACTGATTAAAGCCAATTTAAGGAGGTTTAACTGCGTGAGTGGCCAGCAAAAGGTTAGAATTAGACTCAAAGCATTTGATCACAAACTATTGGATCAATCCTCGCAAAAGATAGTGGAAACGGCCAGGAAAAATGGGGCCAGTGTTTCCGGACCCATTCCCCTGCCTACGGAAAAGAGCATATATACTATTTTAAGGTCTCCCCATGTTAACAAAGACTCCCGGGAGCAGTTTGAAATGAGAACCCATAAGCGCTTAATAGACATTCTGGATCCTAACCCCAAGACCATAGATGCTCTTATGCACCTGGATCTGCCTTCAGGAGTAGACATAGAGATCAAATTATAGGTGTGAGGACCGGTGCCTAGAGGTCAGGGGCAAGGGCCTCAAAGCGGAAAAATGTCCGGGTTGATATGAAGTGAAGTTGGATGCCCCGATTCCAACCAATCGCTAAGAGAAATCACAACTAGGAGGTAGTTTAGGTGGCTGCTGATATAAACAAAGCAATCATGGGTATTAAAGTTGGCATGACCCAGATTTTCGACGAGAATGACAAAGCCGTGCCGGTAACTATTATAGAAGCCGGTCCATGTACGGTTTTACAGAAAAAAATCAGTGATACAGATGGCTATAACGCTATCCAGGTAGGCTTTTACAACCTGAAAGAAAAACAGGTAAACAAGCCGGCCAGGGGACATTTTAAGAAAGCCAATGTGAAACCCCTGCGTTATATAAAAGAATTCAGGGTTAAGGATATTGGAGCCTACGAGATTGGTCAGGAGATCAAAGCCGACCTGTTCAACCCCGGAGATATGGTAGATGTTGTGGGCACTTCCAAGGGAAAAGGTTTTGCCGGTGCGGTAAAGAGACACAACTTCGCCCGTGGTTCCATGGGTCATGGTTCCAAATACCATCGCCGCCCTGGTTCACTGGCTGCCAAAGGCCCGGCCCGAGTATTCAAAGGCAGAAAACTTCCTGGCCATTTAGGAGGAGAGAGGGTAACTGTGCAGGGCTTGAAGGTAGTAAAAGTCTATCCGGAGAGAAATCTTATCCTGATCAAAGGATCGATTCCAGGGCCCAGAAAAGGACTGGTTATAATCAAAGATTCAGTTAAGGCATAGTTAACTACGAAGGAGGTAAGAGAAGTGCCTAAAGTAGCGTTATATGATATGAGCGGGGCCCAGATTGGAGAACTGGAATTAAGTGATAAGGTTTTTGGCATAGAGCCTAATAAGGCAGTAATGTACGACTTTGTAAAAATGCAGCTGGCCAATAAAAGGGTGGGAACCTCATCAACTAAAACCCGCGCGGAAGTAAGCGGAGGCGGCAAAAAGCCCTGGAGACAAAAGGGTACCGGGAGAGCCCGGGTAGGCAGCAGCCGGAATCCGGTCTGGACGGGCGGCGGAATAGCCTTTGGCCCCAAACCCAGGGATTACTCCTATCGTTTACCCCGTAAAGTAAGAAGACTGGCTATGAAATCGGCCCTTTCCAGCAAGGTTGTTGATAACAATATTATAGTAGTTGATGAACTGAAGTTTGATGAACCCAAAACCAAACTCATGGTAGCAACCCTGCAATCTTTAAATAGCGGCAAAAAGACCCTGGTGGTAACAGCCGACGGTGACTCCAATGTAATGAAATCCGCCCGCAACATTCCCGGGGTTAAACCCTTGCGAGTGGACTTTATCAATGTCTATGACCTGTTAAAGTACGATACTCTACTTATTACCAGGGATGCCGTCGCCAGAGTAGAGGAGGTATATGCCTAAGATGAAAGACTACAGGGATATAATTATAAAACCGGTGGTGACCGAGAAGTCCATGAATCTTCTGGCGGATAATAAATACACTTTTATAGTAGACCGCAGAGCCAATAAAACCGAAATCAAGAATGCCATCGAAAATATATTCAGCGTTAGAGTTGATAACGTCCATACCATTAATATAAAAGGCAAACCAAAACGTATGGGCCGGTTTGAAGGTCGTACTCCTAACCGTAAGAAGGCAGTCGTTACCCTGAAGCCCGGACAGAAAATACGTCTTTTCGAAGGCATGTAAAACGGCTGGTTTGCGCTGTTTAAGGAGGGAAAATTTAGATGGGCATAAAAAAATATAAGCCTACAACGCCTAGCAGAAGGCAAATGACGGTGATGACTTTCGAGGAAATAACCAAGAAAGAACCGGAAAGACAGCTTACCGCCCCACTTAAAAGAACCGGCGGCAGAAACGCCAGGGGTAAATTAACCGTAAGGCATCGCGGCGGCGGGCACAAGCGGCTTTATCGCATAGTCGACTTTAAACGGATTAAGGACAATGTTCCGGCCAAGGTGGCGGCTATTGAATACGATCCCAACCGTTCAGCCAACATTGCTTTACTGCACTATGCTGACGGACACAAAGCCTATATAATCGCTCCCCATAACTTGAAAGTCGGGGACATGGTAGAATCAGGTTCCGAGGCGGATATCAAGACAGGCAACGCCTTGCCGCTGAAAGATATACCGGTAGGTACCTTGATTCATAACATTGAGTTGAGACCCGGCAAAGGCGCCCAGCTGGTACGTTCAGCCGGAACCGTAGCCCAGTTGATGGCAAAGGAAGGCGCCTATGCCCATGTACGCCTGCCATCCGGAGAAGTTCGCCTGGTTCACGTAAATTGCCGGGCCAGTATCGGGCAGGTAGGCAATCTGGAATACGAAAACCAGACCCTGGGCAAAGCGGGAAGAACCCGCTGGATGGGAATCAGGCCAACCGTAAGAGGCTCGGTTATGAACCCGACCGACCATCCGCATGGCGGCGGCGAAGGACGGGCACCGATAGGTAGAAAATACCCGGTTTCTCCCTGGGGCAAGATAGCCATTGGCGGTACCACCCGCAAGAAGAAACCGTCTGATAAAATGATCGTCCGGAAACGCAAATAAAGGAGGTCTGTAAATGAGCAGGTCATTGAAAAAAGGACCTTATTGTGAAGAAAAACTACTCGAGAAAATTGAACAGATGAACGAAAACGGCCAGAAAAAAGTAATCAAGACCTGGTCGAGGCGCTCCACCATTATGCCCCAGATGATCGGGCATACCCTGGCGGTACATGATGGCCGCAGGCATATCCCGGTATATGTAACCGAGGATATGGTGGGCATGAAACTGGGAGAATTTGCCCCTACCAGGACCTATAGAGGACACGCTGGCAAAAACGAAAAATCCAGCAGACCCAGGTAGGAAGGAGGAATTAAATATGGAAGCCAGAGCGGTAGCTCGTCACCTGAGAGTGTCTCCTTCTAAGGCTCGCCAGGTAGCTGATCTGGTAAGAGGTAAAAATGTTGATGAAGCGGTCGGCATTCTCAGATATACCAACAAAAAGTCCGCTCCCCTGATCGGTAAAGTATTAAAATCTGCTATTGCCAATGCGGAGCACAACTTTGATATGGACTCCGATGAATTATTCGTAGCCGAGATCTATGTGGATGAGGGGCCCACACTCAAGCGGATGAGGCCCAGAGCTTACGGCAGAGCAGATGTAAGGCGGCACAGAACCAGCCATATAACCGTGGTAGTCAGGGAAAGGGAGGTTAAATAGTGGGTCAAAAGGTTCATCCTAAAGGTTTTAGAATTGGGATTATCAGAGATTGGGACTCCAACTGGTATGCTGATCGTGATTACACTGATCTGCTGCATGAGGATTATAAAGTACGCCAGTACATTAAGGAGCATTTCTATGCTGCCGGTATTTCCAAAGTTGAGGTTCAGAGAACCGGCAACCGAGTGCGGATAACCATCCACACCGCCAAACCTGGAATAGTAATTGGCCGAGGCGGGACAGAAGTAGAAAAGCTCAAGGCTGAATTAATTAAAATGACGGGCAAAAACGTCAATATCAACATCCAGGAGATAAAGAAACCGGAATGGGATGCCCAGATCGTGGCTGAGAATATTGCCCAGCAACTGGAAAAGAGAATATCTTTTCGCCGGGCCATGAAGCAGACCGTGGGCAGAACCATGAGAGCCGGCGGAGTAGGTATTAAAGTTATGATATCCGGCCGCCTGGGCGGGGCTGAAATAGCCAGGACCGAGTGGTATTCGGAGGGCAAAGTCCCCCTGCACACTCTTCGCGCTGATGTTGATTACGGTTTTGCCGAAGCCAACACCACCTATGGCAAAATAGGCATAAAGGTATGGATTAACCGGGGAGAAATAATGCCCGAGGCGAAACAGAGACCGAAACAGAAAGTAGTGGAGGAGGCAGAACAATAATGCTTACCCCAAAAAGAGTTAAATACAGAAAGCAGCATCGCCCTGATCTCAAGGGTAAAGCCAACAAAGGCAATGCCGTTACCTATGGAGATTATGGGTTACAGGCCCTGGAAGCATCCTGGATCACCAACCGTCAGATAGAAGCAGCCCGTATTGCCATCAACCGCTACGTCAAGAGGGGCGGGAAACTGTGGATTAAGATTTTCCCGGATCGGCCTTTGACGGTTAAGCCGGCTGAGACTCGTATGGGTAAGGGAAAAGGTTCCCCCGAACACTGGGTAGCAGTAGTTAAACCGGGCCGGGTTATGTTTGAGCTTTCCGGAGTAACTGAAGAGGTTGCCCGTGAAGCCATGCGCCTGGCGGCACACAAACTGCCAATCAAGTGCAAGTTTGTAAAAAGAGAAGAAATGGGTGGTGAGGTTAGTGATAGCTAAGAAGATGAGAGAGCTAACCGACGATGAACTGAACAAGAAGGTTTCCGATTATAAAGAGGAGTTATTCAATCTGAGGTTTCAGCTTGCTACCGGACAATTAGACAATCCGATGAGAATAAGAGACGTTAGAAAGAACATTGCCAGGTGTAAGACAGTTTTAAGACAGAGGGAACTTTCCCAGGAAAACAATCGCTAGTCAGGTGAAAACTTATTTAAGGAGGTCTAAGGGTGGCAGATAATCGTGGAAACAGGAAAGTAAGGATGGGAACGGTACAAAGCGATAAAATGGACAAAACCATAACCGTCAGGGTTGAAACCGTTAAACAGCATCCTCTTTATAAAAAGACGATTAAAACCAGTAAGAAGTACAAAGCCCATGATGAAAACAATGAAGCTAAGACCGGTGACGTAGTCAAAATCATGGAAACCCGTCCCTTAAGCAAGGATAAGAGATGGCGGCTGATAGAGATCGTTCGCAAAGCCGAAACTTTAGAGTAGGGCCTGGAATTGGAAGGGAGGTTAAAGCCGTGATCCAACAGGAAACAATGCTTCAGGTCGGAGATAACACCGGCGCCAAAAGAATTTTATGCATAAAAATACCCGGTGGTTCCAAGAGAAGATATGCCACTGTGGGAGATGTTATTATCGCCAGTGTCAAGGAAGCGGCTCCCGGCGGAGTAGTTAAAAAAGGTGACGTGGTCAAGGCCGTAGTGGTCAGAACCAAAAAGGAAATCAGACGTCCGGATGGTTCCTATATAGCCTTTTCGGAGAACGCGGCCGTAATAATAGATGATAATCACAATCCCAAAGGCACCCGTATTTTCGGACCTGTAGCCAGAGAGCTGAGAGAAAAGAACTTTATGAAAATAGTATCCCTGGCTCCGGAAGTCCTGTAGTCGATGGAGGTGTAATTAAATGCGAATCAAGAAAGGCGATATTGTCCTGGTGACCACAGGCAAGGACGCCGGCAAAAAGGGCAAAGTACTGCGGGTTCTGCCCGGGCAGAATAAGGTTGTGGTTGAGGGTATCAACCGGGTTAAAAAGCATCAAAAGCCGAACCGGGCCATACCACAGGGGGGCATATTAAAAATAGAGACCCCCATGAACGCCTCTAACGTTATGCTGCTCTGCAATAAATGCGACAAACCCACCCGCATCGGCAGCAAAGTACTTGACAATAACGAAAAAGTAAGGGTATGCAAAAATTGTGGAGAGATATTAGACTAAAGCTCCAGGAAAGGAGGCTAGCTGGTTAATGGCCAGGTTGTATGAACAATATAAAAGTGAAATAGTGCCAAAGTTAATGGAAAAATTCCAGTATAAAAACGTTATGCAGGTTCCCCGGATTGAGCGGGTAGTGGTTAACATTGGTGTGGGAGAAGCTATACAGAATCCCAAAGCTTTGGACGGTGCGGTTAACGATTTAACCTTAATTGCCGGACAAAAACCGGTAGTTACCAAGGCCAAAAAGTCGATTGCCGGCTTTAAATTAAGGGAAGGCATGGCTATTGGCTGCAAGGTTACCCTGCGGGGAGAAAGAATGTATAACTTCCTGGATAAACTAATAAATTTGGCTCTGCCCAGGGTACGCGATTTCCGCGGGGTATCGCCGCAGGCTTTTGACGGCCGGGGAAATTATTCTTTGGGGATAAAGGAGCAGACCATATTTCCGGAGATAGAATATGACAAAATCGATAAAATCCGTGGAATGGAAGTAGTAGTGGTAACTACAGCCAAAACTGATGAAGAAGCCAGGGAACTCTTGAAACATATGGGAATGCCGTTTAGATAGGGGGTAAGAAAGATGGCCAAAAAGGCAATGATTGCCAAGCAGAAACGCGAACCCAAATACGCGGTAAGAACCTACAACCGCTGTAAAATATGTGGACGGCCCCGAGCCTATATGCGCAAATTTGGCATGTGCAGGATTTGTTTTAGGGAGCTGGCCCATAAGGGAGAGCTGCCAGGGGTTACTAAATCTAGCTGGTAGGTCGATAAAAAGGAGGTATAGAGTATGGTCATGACTGATCCCGTAGCCGATTTCTTAACCAGAATAAGAAACGGTAACATGGTCATGCATGAAACCGTTGAGGTACCCGGTTCCAGGCTGAAAATGGGGATAGCCGGAATCCTGAAGGATGAAGGGTACATCAAGGATTATGAATATATAGCAGATGGCAAACAGGGAATTATCAGGATATACCTCAAGTATGGCCCGAACCGGGAAAAGGTTATTACCGGGCTTAAGAGAATAAGCAAACCCGGCCTCAGAGTGTATGTCAAAAAAGATGAGATTCCCAAAGTTTTGGGTGGATTAGGTACAGCCGTGATATCCACCTCCCAGGGGCTGATGACCGATAAAAAGGCCAGAAAAGCCGGTTTAGGCGGCGAAGTAATATGCTATATATGGTAGCTGAAGGAGGAGAAAACAGTGTCAAGAATCGGTAGAAAACCTATCAGTCTACCTGCAGGCGTAAAGGTAACGGTAGATGGCAATATGGTAACGGTACAGGGCAGCAAGGGCACCCTGGCCCAGACGATACCAGATGACATTACTGTAACCCAGGAAGATAATCAGATCCTGGTGCAAAGAGCCAGCGAAAATAAGAAGTATCGTGCTTATCATGGGCTTTCCCGGGCATTGATTGCCAATATGGTTGAGGGAGTTACCAACGGTTTTGAGAAAAAACTGGAACTGGTAGGCGTGGGCTACAGAGCTCAGATGCAGGGTAAAAAACTGGTAATAAGCATTGGGTTCTCCCATCCGGTTGAAGTAGATGCTCCCGAGGGAATAGAATTTGAAGTTCCTGCTCCAACCAAAATCACCATAAAAGGCATTGACAAACAACTGGTTGGTAATACCGCAGCTCACATTCGCGCCATCAGGAAGCCTGAGCCCTATAAAGGCAAGGGCATAAAGTATGAAAACGAGGTTATCAGGCGCAAAGCTGGTAAAGCCGGCGGCAAATAAGGCAGGAAGGGAGCGATCAGGCTTGATTAAGAAAACTAGCAGGAATGTGTTAAGACAGGGAAAGCATAGCCGGGTGCGCAGGAAAATAGCTGGAACCGGCGATATTCCCAGACTCTGCGTATATAAAAGCCTTAATCATATATATGCCCAGGTTATAGATGATGAACAGGGAAAAACCCTGGCGGCAGCATCCACCCGGGATAAAGAACTGGGGGATTTGGCTTCCAAAACCAACACCGAGGCGGCCAAGGCGGTTGGAAACAGTATAGCTGTTCGGGCCAAGGCCAAAGGCATCGACAAAGTAGTCTTTGACCGCAGCGGATACAAATACCACGGACGCATTGCAGCTCTGGCAGAAGCAGCCAGGGAGAGCGGACTTGAATTCTAACATCAATCTACACGAGTTAGGAGGGACACGATGATTGAAAAGGAACAGGCCGGCCCGGAACTGATTGAAAAAGTTGTCAACGTAAGACGGGTGGCCAAGGTCGTAAAAGGCGGACGGAGATTCAGCTTCAGCGCTCTGGTCGTAGTCGGCGATGGCGCGGGCAAGGTTGGCACCGGCAAAGGCAAGGCGACCGAAGTACCGGAAGCTATTCGCAAAGCGGTTGAAAGTGCCAAAAAGAATATGATAGAAATACCGCTGATTGATGAAAGAACCATTCCCCACTCTATTTTAGGAAGGTTTGGCGCTGGTGAAGTACTCCTGAAACCGGCATCGGCTGGTACCGGGGTTATTGCCGGCGGGCCGGTCAGAGCAGTTCTGGAGGCGGCCGGGATAAAGGATATACTTACCAAATCACTGGGATCGGCCAATGCCAACAATATGGTGCACGCCACCATGGAAGGACTGAGGAGTCTGAAAAGGGTGGAGGATGTTGCCAGACAACGGGGCAAAAGCATAGAAGAGATTACCGGCTAGGAGGGTCTGGACTTGGCTAAACAGTTGAAGATAACATGGGTTAAAAGTTTTATCGGCTGTCCCGAAACCCAGCGAGCTACTGTCAGGAGCCTGGGATTTAAAAAACTGCAGCAAAGTGTAATTAAAAACGACTGCCCGGAAATACGCGGGCAGATTAACAAAGTTAATCACCTGTTAAAAGTTGAAGAACTAGATTAGGTGAGGGAGGTCTTAAAGTGAAACTGGAAGAACTAAAATCTCCCCCTGGCGCGAATAAACGTGTCAAGAGAGTGGGTCGGGGTATAGGCTCCGGACATGGGAAGACTTCAACCCGCGGACATAAAGGTCAGAAATCCCGCTCCGGCGGCGGCACCAGACCTGGCTTTGAAGGCGGCCAGATGCCTTTACAGAGGCGGTTGCCCAAACGCGGGTTTACCAATGTATTTAAAAAAGAATATGCTATTGTCAATATCAGGGACTTAAATAGATTTGAAGACGGCAGTGAGATAACCCCTGAAGTACTGCAAAACGCAGGATTAATCAATTCCGTTAAAGACGGTGTAAAAATCCTGGGGGATGGGGAACTGGAGAAAAAACTGACTATCCGGGTCCACAAAATAAGCAGGCAGGCAGAAGAAAAAGTAACTGCCCGGGGTGGCAGAGTTGAGGTGATTTAATGCTGGGGTCTTTTGGGCAAGCACTAAAGGTAGGAGACCTGAGATTCAAATTATTATTCACCTTGTTCATGCTGCTGGTATTTCGTATCGGAGCCCATATACCGGTGCCGGGTATAAACCCGGAGGCCTTGAATCAGCTTCTTAGCGGCCAGTTGTTCGGGTTCTTCGATATAATTTCCGGGGGGGCGTTTAAACGCTTCAGTATATTTGCCATGAGCATAACCCCTTATATTAACGCGTCAATTATAATGCAGCTATTGACGGTGGTAGTGCCGAGGCTGGAGGAACTGCAAAAAGAGGGCGATGAAGGGCGTAAAATTATTGCCCAATACACCCGTTACGGTACGGTAGTACTCGGTTTCATCCAGGCCATGGGCATGTCTGTTGCTCTGGGCAAGAGTGGCGCCATAATCAACCCGGGTTTTGGCTCTTACCTGATAATTGCCGTTTCCCTCACCGCTGGTACCGCCCTGTTGATGTGGATAGGCGAAATGATAACCGAAAAGGGTATAGGAAATGGTATTTCCCTCATTATCTTCGCCGGTATCGTATCCCGGCTGCCCAGCCAGATTGCCGGTGTGGGACAGGAGCTGTCCGGTGGGATTATCGGAGCCTTTAACATATTGCTGTTTATAGTAATAGCTCTGGCCATTATCGTAGCCATTATTTGTGTTAATGAGGGCCAGAGAAGGCTGCCGGTGCAATATGCCAAGAGAGTAGTGGGACGCAAGCTTTATGGAGGGCAAAGCACTTTTCTGCCCCTCAAGGTCAATGCGGCCGGTGTTATACCGATAATATTCGCCATGTCCCTGATGATGTTTCCGGCCACCATCGGTTCCTGGATGAGTCCGGACTCCGGTTTTAACCAGTTCTTAAAGGAATATTTTGACTTTGGCAGTGCTCTTTATAACATACTGTATGCTGCCCTAATAGTATTTTTCACTTACTTTTATGTAGCCATAATATTCAACCCTATGGACGTAGCGGATAACATCAAGAAGTATGGCGGATTTGTACCTGGAATCAGGCCCGGTCGGCCTACCGCAGAATATATCGACCGCGTATTATCACGGTTGACCCTGGCGGGAGGGGTATTTTTGGCTCTGATTGCAGTGCTGCCTAACTTTGTTATAGACTTAACCGGGGTAACCAGCCTCTGGTTCGGAGGCACTTCATTATTGATCGTGGTCGGGGTTGCGCTGGATACCATGAAACAGATTGAATCGCACCTGCTGCTGCGCAGTTACGAAGGCTTTGTAAAATAGGAGATGATTTTAGTGAACATAGTACTTATGGGTCCTCCCGGTGCCGGAAAAGGAACTCAGGCCGAGTTTATAAAAAAACAGTACCCTATCCCCCATATATCAACCGGGGATATGTTCCGGGACGCGGTCAGCCGCGGCACTGAACTGGGAAAGGAAGCCAAAAAGTACATGGACGCCGGGAAACTGGTGCCCGATGAGGTAACCATTGGAATAGTAAAAGAAAGGCTGGCTGAAAACGACTGCAAAGACGGTTTTTTATTGGACGGTTTCCCCCGCACCACTATTCAGGCCGAGGCTTTGGACCGGGTCCTGGGTGCGGCCGGCAGAAAGATCGAGGCTGCCGTCAACATAGCCGTTCCCAATGAGATTCTGATTGAACGCATGTCGGGAAGGATCAGCTGCCGGGAGTGCAAAGCGGTCTACAACCTTAAGTCCAACCCTCCTGCACACCAGGGAATCTGCGACAAATGCGGGGGCCAGTTGGTACAGCGCAGTGATGACCGGGGTGATACCGTGGCCAAAAGACTGGATGTTTATCTGGAACAGACCAATCCGCTGCTTGCTTATTACGACCAACAGGGTGTGCTGTATGAGATAGACGGCGACCGTAACAGTGCGGACGTTTTTACCGATGTCAAAAGCCTCCTGGAGAAGCTTCAATGATTATTATCAAGACCCGAGATGAAATAGAAAAAATGCGGGCGGCAGGTCAGGCCGTAGCCGAAATTCTGGAATTACTAAAAGCCGATATCAGACCGGGGGTAAGTACCGGAACCTTAAACGCCATAGCTGAAGAGGAATGCAAAAAACGCCAGGCTATACCGCTCTTTAAAAATTATCCCCATCCCCGGGAAGGAAAAAAACCTTTTCCCGCAGCCATTTGTGCTTCCATTAATGAGGAAGTGGTGCATGGCATACCTGGGGAAAGAGTACTCAGGGACGGGGATATTATAAGTATCGATTTTGGCCTGTCACTGGATGGTTATGCTGGTGACGCGGCCATAACCGTTCCGGTAGGAAACGCCAGTGAAGAAGCTTTGCGTTTAATCCGGTATACGGAGAAGGCGCTGTTCAAGGGCATTCACGAAGCTAGAGAAGGTAACCGGTTGGGCCAGGTTTCCCATGCTATTCAGAAATATGCCGAGAAACATGGTTTTTCCGTCGTCCGGGATTTTGTGGGGCATGGAATTGGCCGCCGGATGCATGAAGATCCGCCGGTACCTAATTACGGCAAGGCTGACCGAGGGCCGGTTTTGAAAGAAGGCATGACTATAGCTATCGAACCTATGCTCAATATAGGAACCTATAATGTATATACCCGAGCCGATGACTGGACGGTAGTTACCCGGGATGGCAGTCTATCAGCCCATTTTGAACACACGATTGCCATCACCGACCGCGGTCCTGAGATTCTCACCTTGAGATGATGGGGGTGACCAGAGATTTTAGAAACTATGCTGGGTAAGGTTGTGTATTCTAAAAATGGTCGCGATAAAGGGAGAATGTTTGTAATTGTTGAGGTAGTGAACGAACGTTTTGTTCTTCTGGCTGACGGTGACCTTAGAAAGATTGAAAATCCCAAGGTCAAAAACATCAAACATCTTCAAATTACCAGAATGCAGGCAGATGATGTTCTTACCTGCCTAAGCAGGGGAGAGAAGCCTGACAACCATATCATAAGGAAGAATCTGAAAAGGTTGCAGGAGGCTGGAGAATTAGATGGGAAGGAGGTCTGGTAAATGGCTAAGGATGATGTGATAGAGGTTGAGGGAAAGGTGCTCGAACCGCTGCCCAACGCCATGTTCAGGGTGGAATTGGAGAATGGCCATAAAGTCCTCGCCCATATTTCTGGCAAAATGCGTATGAACTTTATCAGAATACTACCCGGTGACCGTGTTATGGTGGAATTGTCGCCCTATGACCTGAACCGCGGCAGGATTATATACCGTTTTAAATAAGGAGTTTTTCAGTGTTATTTAAGGAGGTAAATACAGTGAAGGTAAAACCGTCGGTTAAACCCATGTGTGAAAAGTGCAAGATAATCAAGCGCAAGGGAAAAGTAATGGTTATTTGCGAGAATCCCAAGCATAAACAGGTACAAGGCTAAAAAAGCGGGAGGTGAAAAAATTTGGCAAGAATAGCGGGAGTAGACTTACCCCGGGATAAAAGAGTGGAAGTATCCCTCACTTATATTTTTGGTATCGGCCGGCCTTCTTCCCGGAAAATACTGGCAGAAGCAGGTATAAATCCGGATACGCGAGTGAAAGATTTAACAGAGGAAGAAGTAGCCAAATTAAGGGAGATAATTGAAAAGCAGTACCAGGTTGAAGGCGATCTGCGGCGGCAGGTCAGTATGGATATCAAGAGGCTTATGGACCTGGGTTGTTATAAAGGTATCAGGCATCGCCGCGGGCTGCCGGTCCGGGGTCAGAAGACCAAGACCAATGCGCGTACCCGGAAGGGGCCTAAACGTACTGTCAGCGGCAAGAAAAAATAGCCGGAAGGGGGATAAATGAGTGGCACGCAGAACTACGACCACCAGGGTTAAAAGACGCGAAAAAAAGAATATTGAACAGGGGATTGCTCATATTAAATCGACTTTCAATAATACCATGATTTCAATTACCGATAAACATGGTAATGCCATATCATGGGCCAGTGCGGGCACAGTCGGCTTTAAAGGCTCCCGTAAGAGCACTCCTTTTGCTGCCCAGCAGGCCGCCGAGAATGCAGCCCGGGCCGCGATGGAGCATGGGCTTAAAGAAGTGGAGTGTTATGTGAAGGGGCCCGGTGCCGGACGCGAAGCAGCCATTAGATCGCTGCAGGCGGCAGGTTTGGAAGTAAGCGTTATCAAGGATGTTACTCCCATTCCGCATAATGGCTGCAGGCCGCCTAAAAGAAGAAGGGTTTAAGGAGGTAATGGTATAAAGTGGGAAGATATACAGACGCAGTTTGCCGCCAGTGCCGCCGGGAAGGAGAGAAGCTGTTTCTTAAGGGAGACAGGTGTTATTCCGAAAAGTGCGCAGTGGAAAAGAAAAACTATGCACCCGGCGCCCATGGGCAAGGACGCAGGCCCAAAGTCAGTGAATATGGCCTGCAGTTGAGGGAAAAACAGAAAACCAGGAGAACCTATGGGGTTCTGGAAAAACAATTCCGTAATTATTTTGGCAAGGCTGACCGCCAGCAGGGTATAACCGGTGAAAACCTGCTTATACTGTTGGAACGGCGCCTGGATAACGTAGTTTACCGGCTGGGTTTTGCATCTTCCCGCAAAGAGGCCCGGCAGCTCGTTAACCATGGACATTTTACCATTAATGGCAAGAAGGCTACTATTCCTTCCATGCTGGTAAGGGTAGAGGATGTAATTCAAGTCAAAGACAGCAGCAAAGATATGGTTAAATTCCAGGAAATTAAAGAACAGGCTGCCTATAAGACTCCACCCGAGTGGTTAAGCGTCGATGTGGAAAACCTTACCGGCCGTGTTTTGGCTTATCCGGTGAGAGAGCAGATTGATACGCCGGTAAATGAGCAATTAATAGTAGAGCTCTACTCTAGATAAAACACCTCTAATAAAGAAGGAGGGATTAAATAATGCTAGAGATGGAAAAACCGCGTATCGAATGTGTTGAAAAAGACAGCGATACGAATTATGGAAAATTCGTGATTGAACCTCTGGAAAGAGGATATGGGACTACTCTGGGTAATTCTTTACGGCGGGTATTGCTATCATCTCTGCCGGGAGCGGCGGTAAGTTCGGTTAAGATAGACGGAGTGCTGCATGAATTTTCGACCATTCCTAATATACTTGAAGATACGACCGAGATCATCCTGAATATCAAAAAACTCATCCTCAAGTATGACGGCAATGAACGCAAGCTGATTCGCCTGGAGCAGCGCGGGAAAAAGAACGTCACTGCCGCCGACATCACCCAGGATGCCGAGGTGGAAATATTGAATCCCGAGCTGCATATTGCTACTCTGGATGAAGATGCGGTTCTGGAAATGGAAATGACCGTAGAGCGGGGCCGGGGTTATGTCAGTGCTGACCAGCAACCTTACAAAACCGAGGAAATCGTGGGTCTGATACCGATTGATTCCATTTTTACTCCGGTCAACCGGGTCAATTATACGGTTGACAATGCCCGGGTCGGAAAAAGGACTGACTATGACAGCCTTACCCTGGAGGTATGGACCAATGGCAGCATCAGTCCGGAAGAGGCTATCAGCCTGTCGGCCCAGATATTGATCGAATACTTGAAACTTTTCACCGAGATCAACGATACCTATGCCGAGGTGGAAATACTGGTAGAAAAAGAGGAAGAGAAGAAGGACAAGGTACTGGAGATTTCCATCGAAGAACTGGAGCTTTCAGTTCGTGCTTCCAACGGCTTGAAGCGGGCCAATATCAATACCGTAGGTGATTTGATTGAGAAGACCCGGGAGGAAATGAGCAAAATCAGGAATCTCGGCCAGAAATCGCTGGAAGAGATAGAAAGAAAGCTCAAAGAGTTGAACCTGTCCTTTAAGAAACCGGAAGATTAGAAAGGAGGGCCCCAGGTGGCTTATCGTAGATTAGGCTTGAGAAGTGACCATAGAAGGTCGGTACTGAGAAACTCAGTGACTTCTCTACTGGATCAGGGCAAAATAACCACCACTGAGACCAGAGCCAAAGAAATCAAAAGGCTGACTGATAAAATGATCACCCTGGGCAAGAGAGGGGATTTGCATGCCCGTCGGCAGGCTTTCTCCTACCTGACCAGTGAAGATGTAGTATCCAAATTATTTAATGATATCGCTCCTCGCTACAGCGAGCGTCAGGGCGGATATACCCGTATTATCAAGGTCGGCAATCGCAAAGGTGACGGCGCTCCCATGGCCATTCTGGAATTGGTGGAATAGACAGCAGAATGATCCGGCTTAGTGGAGTAAGCTATACTTATCCTCACAGCGAACGCCCTGCAATAGATAACATAAGCCTGGGTATCGATGAGAACGAATTCATTGCCGTAATGGGAAGGAACGGGTCCGGCAAATCAACCCTGGCCCGTTTATTGAATGGGCTTCTCCTGCCCGGGCGGGGGGATATCAGCGTCGATGGACTGAGCAGTTCCAAGCCCGAAAGCCTGTTATCCATCAGGAAAAAGGTAGGACTGCTTTTTCCTGACCCGGATAGCCAGTTGCTGGCCAATCTGGTGGAGGAAGAAGTAGCTTTTGGACCGGAAAATCTGGGACTGGAGCCTGCAGAAATAAGAAAAAGAGTGGATACCGCTCTTAAAATGGTATCAATGGAGGATTATGTGAAATATCCTCCTTATCTTTTGTCCGGCGGCCAGAAGCAGAGAATCTGTATCGCCAGCCTGCTGGCCATGCAGCCGGATTACCTGGTTCTGGATGAACCTTTTTCCATGCTGGATCCCCGGGGAAGAAGAGATTTACTGGATCTGTTGAAAAAAATGCGGGAGCAGCAGGGAATCACCCTGGTCTTGATCACCCACAGTTTGGAAGAGGCCATGCAGGCCGAGCGAATTATTATCGTTGACAGCGGGCAAATCCATACCATAGGCACTCCCGCAGATATTATGCTCATGGGTTCCAATATTGCTCGGTTGGGGATTGAGCCCTTGGAGATAAGTAACTTTATTGGCGAGCTTAATCGTAATCCGGGAGTAAGCATACCCGCTGATATTACCGACATTGAAAGCCTGGTGGATATTCTATGCCCTTCATCCTAAAGGATGTTTCCTTTACCTATCAAAAAGACATGGTTTTTGCCCAAGAGGCCTTAAAGGGCCTGGATTTTACCGTAGAGGACGGAGAGATGCTGGGGGTAATGGGAGCTGCCGGTTCCGGCAAATCCACCTTCCTGCAGCTCCTCAATGCGCTTCTGAAAGCCGAACATGGACATGTTCTTTATAACGGGCGTGATCTGGCCGGACTGAATAAGAAGCAACTGATAGGTCTAAGGCAGGAAGTGGGTATGGTTTTTCAATACCCGGAGCAGCAAATATTTGCGGACGGGGTTTACGATGAGATTGCCTTTGGCCCGAGGAATATGGGCCTTGACAGCAAAAATGCGGATAGGCGGGTCAGAGCGGCAATGCAGCAGGTAGGCCTTGATTTTTCCGAGTACAGCAACCGGCGGACTGCCGCCCTCAGCAGCGGTGAAAAGCGGAGGGTGGCCATAGCCGGAATCCTGGCCTTAAAACCCCGCCACCTGCTGCTGGATGAGCCTACTGCCGGTCTGGACGGGGAAGGCCGCCGGGCCATTCTGAACTACCTGCAGCAAATTAACCGGCAAGAGAATATAACTGTGATTATGGTTACCCATAATCTGGGCCATCTGCTGGCCGTATGCCGGCGCCTCATGGTAATCGAACGGGGCCGCATAGCTCTGGACACTTCCGTCAGCCGGATTCTGGACCACTACGACCGGCTGCAGGAATTGGGCATTGAACTGCCGCCGCATCTGGAGGCAGCTTATCGTCTGCAGCAGCGGGGCTGGGAGATTAATACCGCCGATGTCGGCGTTGCCGCCATCGCCCGGCAGATTGCAGATAAAGTTGGGAGCGTAAGGCTATAGAGCTTTCCTCCGCCTTTACCTCTTTTATTCCATATAGCGGCAACACCTTCCCGGCGTATCGGATTGTGCGGCGGGAGCGGAAGTCAGTTACAAACAGGAGTATGATCATGTTCAGGAATATAAGTCTGGGGCAATACTTGCCGGCTGATTCAATATTACATAATCTCGATCCGCGTACTAAAACCATAGCCGGTTTGTTCTTTATCCTGGCTGTCTTTGCCGCTGCCTTTCCGCTGGAGCTGTTTTTTATCTATTTGGCCGGCGGGCTGCTGCTTTATTTAAGCCGGCTCCGGATAATTGATTTTTGGCCGGTATTTAAGCCTTTTTTGATTATCATTCTGATTACGGTTATCCTCCAATTGCTCTTTATACCGGGGACGCCTTTATTTTCATTTTCCATCCTAACTATAAGCTATGAGGCGGTGGAAACGGCAGTCGCGTTTACTTCGAGATTTGTTCTGTTACTCTTTATTGTACGTCTGCTGACGGCTACCACCACTCCGGTAGCCTTAATGGATGGTCTGGAACAGATGCTGAATCCGCTGCGCAAACTGGGGCTGGCCGTGCATGAATTGATTATGATAATGACTATTAGTTTACGCTTTATACCAATGTTTATCGAGGAAGCGGAAAGGATCAGGAAGGCTCAGCTCTGCCGGGGAGCGGATTTTAGGGTGGGCAGTCTTTCCAGCCGCTTGAAAAATCTGTTTGCCTGGCTCCTGCCGCTTTTAAGGGCCTCGCTGCAAAGGGCTGAAGATTTAAGCCAGGCTATGGAAGCCCGGGCGTATCAGGGAGGAGAAGGCCGAACCCGGCTTAATGTGCTGCGCTTAAGGTTTAATGATTATGCCTATGTTTTATCTATGGCAACTCTATTTGTGGCAGTGTTATTGTTCTAAAACTCCGCACCTTGACCTCTTGTTCCCCGCCTCTGCTCTTTTATTCCATATTGCGGCTACACCTATCTGGCGACACGCGCTTTAAAATCAGGCTATATTTACCATTTGAGCAGGAAAAAGCCATAGTTCCGGCGAAGAAGTGATTAGGAAACAGATCAGCAGAGACTATAGATTTAGGTGGGGGTAGGAGTTATGAACGGGAACGGCTCAGTGGGGGCGCAAGAATATCTTAAGCTTTTGAATAATTGCAATTATGGTGAAAAAATTTCACTGGGGTTGGAGATAGAAAGGCTGGCCCGGGAGAGGACAGAACACCCGGCAATACTGTGGGAAAGTCAGGTTATAAGCTATGGGGAATTTAATCGCCGGTCCAATAAATATGCCCGCTTATTTGCCAACCTGGGCTTTAATAAGGGTGACGTGGTTGCGCTTTTAATGAACAACTGCCCGGAGTATCTTATAGCGGTCAGCGGATTGGCCAAGCTGGGGGTAATCACGGCGCTGATTAATACCGGGGTGAGGGGGGAAGTCCTGGCCCAGGGGATAAACCTGGCAGAACCCCGGGCGCTGATTGTAGGCAGCGATCTGGTCGAGCTGTACCAGAGCGTGGCTGAACGATTACGCTTCCGGTCGCCCGGCATAGTGTTGGTCGACGGCTATGAAACAGGAATGGAGTTGCCGGAACCGCTGCAGGGCCTACCCGGTTTATTAAAGAGTTGCGGTGATGCCAACCTTGAGTCCGATTCAGCCGTAGCAGGCAAAGATATTCTGGTTTATATGTATACCTCCGGGAGCACCGGTGACCGTAAAGCGGTGCCGGTCAGCCACCAGAGGTGGTGGACGGTTGGGCAGCAAGTACGGTATTTTGGCTATCTGAAGGAAGGCTCCATTCAGTACATGTGCCTGCCCCTATATTATAACAGCGGCTTCACAGTCTGTTTTGCCGGAATGGTGATGTCCGGCAGTACCATGGTTATAAAGAACGAGTTTTCGGTTAAGAAGTTCTGGTCTGATATTCGCCGCTACCGGGCCGATTATTTTGTGGGTGTGGGTGAGATGTGCCGTTATATCTATAGCCAGGAGGAACGAGCCGATGATGCCGAAAATCCCCTGGAAGTAGTTATTTGCAACGGTATGTGGGGAAATCTGATTGAACCCTTTAAAAAACGCTTCCATATCAGCCATGTTATAGAGATTTATGGAACTACTGAGAATGTGGGGAGCTTTGTAAATCATGATGAGACTCCGGGTATGTGCGGGCAGCTTAGTATAGCCGGGCTGAAACAGGGCGAAGTCGTCCGCTGCGATTTTAACAGCGGCGAGCTATGGCGCGATGGAGAGAATCGGCTGGTAAGGTGTACGCCGGGCATTATTGGGGTGCTTCTGTGCGCAATAAACGACTTGAACCCTTTTTACGGCTATGTCAATGACCCGGAAAACAGTGAGGCCAAGATAGTTCGCAATGCGTTCCGTGATGGTGATGCTTACCTTAATACCTTTGACTTGGTGGAGCTGCACGAGAACGATTATATCTCCTTTGTTGACCGCCTGGGAGATACTTACCGCTGGAAGGCGAAAACCGTATCCGCTCATCAGGTGGCCGATGTTATAATGAAGTTTTTTGGGCCTATAGAGGACGCCACTGTTTACGGGGTGAAAATTCCCGGTCACGAGGGGCGCTGCGGCATGGCTGCCCTGAGTTTTATCGAGGGAGAAAACATGGATTGGAAGCGCTTTTTGATATATATCAACAGTCGCATGCCTGAGCATGCCCGGCCTATCTTTATTCGAATTTGCAAACAGCCGGACTATTGGGATAGCCTGGAGCAGGCCAAGCAGCAATTGAAGCAGGAGTCCTTTGACATCACCCAGGTGAAGGAGCCTATCTTCTTCCTGCATCCGCAAAAAGAGGCTTATATACCCATGACCGAGAAATTATACAAGGAAATTATGGAGGGTAAATTAAGTTTTTAAATTAGAAATGGACGCCCTCCACGAGGAAGAGCATGCTCCCGCTGGCCGCAATAATAGAAGCGGATCATGCGGAATTGGTAAAGATAAGAAATACCGTAAACCGAGATGAAATTCTCACTTCCAACTTCTCACCTCATACTTTCGAACCAGGAGGGGGTATAATGACTATGCTGGAATATCAGCAGGAATACTGGAAAAAATCCATTGACTACTGGCAGCAGACCAACCCGTTTTTTAGCAGCTTCTCCCGGGCTTATCGCTACCTGGATACCCTGTACCAGTTGCAAAACCCGCGCCCGAAATGGTCAACGCCCAACAACATAATTTATGAGCATCAAACCTTACGTCTAAGGCATTTTTCCAATCAGCGCCACAACGATGCCAAAAGGCCGGTCCTGATTCTTCCTCCCCAGGCCGGGCATCATTCCAATCTGGCTGATTACTCGCCATCTCAGAGCCTGGTGCGGGTGTTTCACCGCTATGGCTACGATGTATATGTAGCCCACTGGGTTTCAGCTACCCCGGAGTTCAAGGAACTGGGTATGAACGATATTATCCGTTTGACCGATGAGGCCGTAGACCAGATACGGGAACGGACCGGCATCTATAAAATCCACCTGGTAGGTCAATGTCAGGGCGGATGGCAGGCCGGCATATATACCTCTCTTTACCAGGACAAGATATCCACTCTGGTTACGGCAGCAGCACCTATCGACGTACAGGCTGCACCTTCGGCTATTGTGGAGGATGCCGGTTTACCCATGGAATTTTTCAAGTTCCTGGTAGCTGCCAATAATGGCCTGATGTCGGGAAAATATATACTCTGGGGTTTCAAGAATATGCAGGCTGAAGAGCATTATGTAAGGAAATATTTCCGTCTCTGGCAAATGATAGAGAACGATGATGAAGATGGAATCAAGCGCTTTATCCATTTCGAGAACTGGTATGAATATACCCAGATGCTGCCGGGACGATTTTATCTGGATATCATAAAAAACATATTTAAGGAGAACAATCTTACCAAACCGGGCAGCTTCAAACTGGATGGACGCCCGGTGGATCTGCGCAACATCAATTGTCCGGTTATAATAATGGCCGGTAAAAAGGACCATATCACCCCTCCGGCCCAAGCCTTCGCTTTAAAAAAATATATCAGCACCCCTCCCCAGGATGTGGTTGAAATTCTGACCGAAGGCGGGCATATCGGCACCCTTATGGGAACGGAGGCACTGCGGGAAGACTGGACGGCAGTAAATGAAGTACTGCAGCTAGCCGTTTAAAGCTTTCGTTTTCTTAAATTGTTGCCCGCATGTGCTTACGCTTATAACATAGATGCGGATTGCAGAAAATGTTTTTTTATAAGGTGACTTCCGGCTGAGGACATACTCCTGGGGCATTTTCTAAGGGTACAGGCGGGGGTAACAGCGTATCAATATCTCCCATCATGAAGGAGGGCCCGAGCCCTCCTTTTTAGATGTCAATATATAAGGCTATTCGACATGAATATGGAATTCTTGATAGAAACATACACGGATTGTACAATTAAAATAGATATATAAAATAATTATAACCAGGGAGGTCTAAAGGCAGTTTATCATCCGACTATTAAGGGGGCAATAAAGCTATGACAGAGGGGGATCATTTACAGCAAAGAGAAAAAGAATTTCATATCCTGCTCTACGGACTTCTGGAAAACCCGAACTTGGCCTACATAATTGTAGATAATGCAGGCCTGATAACGGCTATTAACAAGACCGCACTGGATATTCTGTGCCTGGGCAAGGAAAACGCCCTGGGAAAATATATACTGGACGTGGTACCTAACTCGGAACTGCCGCAGATACTAGCGACCGGGCGCACCGATCGCGCCGACTTGTGGCCGATAAACGGACATGATAGTATAGTCCACCGGGTTCCGGTAGTTAAAAACGGAGAAGTAATCGGGGCCATAGGCTACAGCCTTTTTCTGGACATGTCTGGAGCGGAAGTACTGATGAAGCGACTGCATGAAAGAGAAAAGGAATTTGATGTTCTGCTGCATGGGCTGTTGGAAAACCCATATCTGGCCTATATTATAATCGATAACAAAGGTCTGATAACGGCTATCAACCAGACCACCCTGGATGTTCTGGAAATAGAAAAAGAAGCTGCTATGGGGAAATATGTTCTTGACGTAGTACCCAATTCCAAGCTTCCCCAGATTGTGAAAACGGGACGGACGGATAGGGCTGATTTTTGGCCAATAAACGGGCATGATACCATAGTTAACCGGGTGCCGATCCGGAAAAACGGGGAAATAATCGGGGCTATCGGTTATAGTCTTTTTCTTAATATGTCCGGGGCTATGATTCTCGCCAACAAATTGCAGGAGATGGAAAAGGAACTGAACAGCTACAAGAATGAAATTTGCGGTATTTATAATGCCAAATGGGAATTTGACGATTTAATTGGAGACAGCGGTTCGTTTGCCATGGTCAGGTCAATCGCCGAGCGGATATCGGTCACTACCTCCACCGTCTTGATTACCGGAGAAAGCGGCACCGGCAAGGAGTTGTTCGCCCAGGCTGTCCATAACGCCAGTAACCGCAGTATGGGGCCTTTTATCCGCATCAATTGTGTGGCTTTACCTGAAAATCTGATGGAATCAGAGCTTTTCGGTTATGAAGAAGGTGCGTTTACCGGGGCCAGAAAGGGTGGCAAACCGGGAAAATTTGAACTGGCCAGCGGTGGAACCATTTTTTTGGACGAAATTGGCGACATGCCTTTATCCATGCAAACCAAACTGCTGGTAGTCTTGCAGGAAAAGATGGTGGAACGGGTAGGGGGGACCAACCCGATTCCGGTAGATGTCCGGGTAATCGCGGCTACCAACCGGGACCTGGAGCAGATGGTAGAAGAAAAAAAATTCCGGGAAGATTTATATTATCGGCTCAATGTGGTGCGGCTCGATATACCTCCGCTGAGAAGAAGAATGGCGGATCTGCCCATGCTGGTTAAGAACCTGATGTTTAGATTAAACCGTACCCTGGAAACCAATGTTTATAGCATATCAGAGCAGGCCATAGATTTATTGATGCAATACTCCTGGCCCGGAAATGTACGCGAACTGGAGAACTTGTTGGAGAGGGCCATTAATCTGGCTTTTATTAATCAGGAAAAATGCCTGGGAGTTAAACATTTCCCTTCACTGGCGGAACATGTCTATGTCGATATCGCACCGGTATTGGCAGAACCGAAAAGCCTCCCTGAAACCATTGAGAATGTTGAAAAGGAGATGATTGTCCAGGCTTTGGCCAAAACCAATGGCAATAAAATTCAGGCGGCTAAGCTCCTGGGAATTTATACGTCAGCGTTATATAGAAAGGTAGGCAAATACGGACTGAGCTAAGTGTGCAGGGAGGCTGAAAACCTCCCTGCGTCTATTAATATCATTTATGAGCTATTTATGATAATTTTTGCTAATAGGTCTCCTATTTTAGGAAAACACACTTTGAAGATATTCCAATCGAATTTCATTCCTGTCGAAATCTTTACTTCTAAATCGAACCCTCCTATTTTGATAATGGCATTTTGTCCCATGATGTCTAAAAAGACGGTAACCAGGGCTTTGGCATGGCTGCTTGCGTTCATGCTTTTATTGGTATGAAGATTGCAATTTATAGTGCTATCAGGCAGATCCTGCAATACTTTAGGGGGGTGTTAGGGGGGAAATAATTTATAAGATTAGATACTTTAATACATTTAAGGGAGGTTATAATTTATGGAATTTAACAAGATTGGATTACTTGGCGCCGGAACTATGGGACAGGGAATAGCTTGGGCATTGGCGGCGGCCGGCAAGGAAGTCATTATCTATGACATTAAAGAAGAATTCTGCCAAAAGGCGGTAGCTGTAATTGGCAAAAGCCTGGCCAAGGCTGAGGAAAAGGGTAAGGCTCCGGCCGGCACCAAAGATGCAGTTGTCAGCAGATTAAAACCTACCGGCAATTTCGACGATTTAGCCGCGGCTGATTTCATAATTGAATGCGTATTTGAACGGATGGATATAAAGAAAGACGTTTACACCCGTTTGGATAAGCTCTTAAAACCGGAAATTATAATAGCGACCAACACCTCTTCATTATCTATTACCGAAATAGCTGCTATTACTGACAGACCGGACAAGATTATCGGCATGCACTTCTTTAACCCGGCTAATGTTATGAAACTGATTGAAGTCATCCCTGCTGCTCAGACCTCGGAAGAGACGGTGGAGGCCGTTATGGAGCTGTCCAAAGCCATTGGCAAAAAGCCGGTCAAGGTCAAAGAAGGTCCGGGCTTCGTAGTCAACCGGATTCTGCTGCCGGGAATGAACGAAGCGGCTTTTATCCTTTATGAAGGCCTGGCCAGCGTGGAAGATATTGATAATGCCATGAAGATGGGAGCGGGCTGGCCTATGGGTCCGCTTACGCTTTGTGACCTGGTCGGGGTGGATATTGCTCTGGCGGTATGCAACACACTCTTTACTGAAACCGGCGACCCCAAATATCGTCCCGCGCCTCCTCTGAAGCAACTGGTGCGGGCCGGTTGGCTCGGGATTAAAACCGGAAAGGGCTTCTACGATTACAATAAATAAATTGCCGGCCAGTATTGGGGGAGAACCGGGCAGGAGCGGCATAAGACCGATCAGCCTGAACGGGCTCCCTCACTACCCCCCCGTATATCTAAGTTAGGCTGCTTATTATTAAGTGACTGGTTAAGATGGAAAATGATTTTAAGGGAGGATTTTACTATGGCGAGAGAGATAAATGAAGTGGTAATGGTCAGCGCCTGCAGGACCCCGATCGGCGACTATGGCGGAAGCCTGGCATCGGTAAGAGCCAATGAACTGTCAAGCATTACCGCTACCGAGGCTATAAAGCGTGCCGGTCTGGAAGCGGCTCAGGTGGATGAATTAGTAATGGGCTTGTGCCTGCATCATGGCAATGGTTCTCTGCCTCCCAGGCAGATTGCCATGGATATAGGAATGCTGCCCCGGTCGTCAGCCTGCATGGTGCAACAGAACTGCGCATCTTCCATGCGTGCAGTTGAAATAGCGACCTCTAATCTGATGCTGGGTAAGACTGATATTGCCCTGGTAGTTGGAACGGAAAGTATGAGCAATATTCCCTACCTGGTACAGAATGCCCGCTGGGGATATCGTATGGGCGATGGGAAGTTTCAGGATCCCATGCTCTCCGATGGCTTGGTTTGCCGTTTGGCAGGGAACATCCATATGGGCGGAACGGCTGAAAACGTTGCAGAAATGTATGGCATTTCCCGGGAGGAATGCGATGAGGTGGCGTTGATCAGTCACACCAGGGCTGTCCGGGCAACTGATGAGGGCCGCTTCAAACGCGAAATCGTACCGGTGGAAATCAAGACCAAAAAGGGAGTCAAAGTATTCGAAGCCGATGAGCACCCCATCCGGGGAGCCAATTTGGAAGTTATGGGCAAACTGCCGCCGGCATTCAAAAAGGGCGGGGTAGTAACTGCGGCCAATGCTTCCGGCTTGAACGACGCATCGGCTGCGGCTGTATTTATGACCCGTAAAAAGGCGGATGAATTAGGGCTGAAACCCCTGATGAAACTCATAAATATTTGCTCTGAAGGCGTTGAAGCCAGAGTAATGGGTCTGGGACCGGCAGTAGCTGTCCCCAAGTGCCTCAATCAGGCAGGCATGAATTTTGATGACGTAAACTACTGGGAAATCAATGAGGCCTTTGCGGCTCAGGTAATCGGGGTCAAGAGAATGTTAAAAGATGAACAGGGTATTGAGCTTAATACCGGTACTGTGGAAGAGGACGGCAATATTAACAACAACGGTTCCGGAATCGCTCTGGGCCATCCCGTAGGATGCACCGGGCTGCGTATTATTATCAGTCTTTACTATGAATTGGAAAGACTCGGAGCCACCGTAGGCGGAGCTTCCCTCTGCGTTGGCGGCGGACCGGCCATGGCCAGCCTCTGGACCCGTGATATCTAGTTTTCATCTAAATTGAAATCCCCCATAAATGTTTTATATCTTATCTAATTCCGATCGGGAGATGTTAACCCATCTCCCGGCGGACACTTTTTCTTTATGAATGCCAAGAATGATCTTTATAGATGGTCTCTATAGACTATAGAAGCTTCGAAGCAGCAGGTACTAGCTTCGCAGTGATTTTTAAGACATAAGGGAGGTTTAATTATGAGTGGTAATTTTGCCTATCTCAATACTCGTGATTTTGAGTTTATTATCCAGGAATGGCTTCCCACGGAAAAAATCTTCGCTTATCCCCGGTTTGCCGATTATTATTCCAAAGAGGATGTAAAATCGGTGCTGGCTCCGATACTCAAAATGGCCAAGGAAGTAGTAGAACCTACCAATGACGATGGCGAGAAAAACCCGGTCAAATTTGAAAACGGCAAGGTCGCCTTGCCTCCGACCTTTGGGCCGCTTTTCCATCAACTGCAGGAAGAAGGCTGGGGCACCAGCAATATCGACGAATCGGAAGATGCCATGGTACTGCCTCATATCCTGCATGCCATGGTCTGGGAGATGCTGGCCGCGGCCAACCCCACCTTCCCACCTTATATCGTTCTCACCAGCGGTGCAGCCGGTTTGGTTCAAAGCTTCGGCGATGAAAAAGTAAAAGCCATGTTTTTACCCAGGATGATGGATGGAACCTGGTCCGGAACCATGTGCCTGACCGAACCTACGGCCGGTTCCGATGTGGGAGACATCTTATCCAAGGCTTATCCCACCGATGATCCCCGTATTTTTAAAATCAAAGGCAGCAAAATATTTATTACCGGCGGCGATAATGATTTTACCGAGAATATAATCCATCTCTACCTGGCCCGGGTGGAAGGGGCCAAACTGGGGACTAGCGGCATATCATTGTTTGTGGTTCCTAAATACTGGGTGAATGATGACGGCAGCCTGGGTGAACTCAACGACGTTGAAACTACCGCGGCCGAGCATAAATTGGGTCAGCATGGCTCCTGCACCGCTGCCCTGGCTTTTGGCGAGAACAACGAATGCCGCGGCTGGCTGCTGGGCAAAAACCCGCTGGAGAATGAAGGCGTTGGCGAGGGCATGGCGCAGATGTTCCAGATGATGAACATGGCGCGGATGGAGACCGGGCACATGGCCCTCTCCTGTATGGCCAATGCCATGTATAATGCCCGTGATTATTCCAAAGACCGGATTCAGGGGCGGCTCATGACCAACCCCAAAGCAGGCCGGGTAGCTATCATCAACCACGAAGATATCAGACGTACGCTGCTGATGGGCAAGGCTCACGTTGAAGCCATACGGGCCATGATGTACAAGACCTATTTTGCCTTCGATGTGCGCGAAAACGACCCCGATCCGGAAAAGAGACAAGCGGCCAATGATTTAATCGAAGTAACCACCCCGCTCTGCAAGGCTTATCCCACTGATGAAGGCTGGTGGATTTGCGGCGAAGCCATCCAGGCATACGGCGGATATGGCTACTGTGAAGAATATCCGGTAGCCCAGATAGCCCGCGATATCAAGATTTACTCCATTTGGGAAGGCACCAACTTCATCCAGTCCATGGATCTCTGCGGACGCAAGATGACCATGGGCAAAGGAGTCCCCTTCAGGAATTTCCTGAAAGGGATGCAGGATTTCTACGAAGCTAATAAGGATACGGCTGGCTTTGAAAAGGAATTCAATAATATAGGCAAGGCCCTAGCTGCTTACGGCAAGATGCTGCAGGCCATGAATGGCTATCTGGCTGAGAAAAACATCAGTATGATGCCTCTCTATTCACGGCGTATCCTTACTGCCACATCACAACTGTATGCCGGTACCTGCATCCTGGATCAGGCCCTGCTGGCTGACAGGAAGGCTAAAGAGGTGGGCCCGGGGCATTTTGACTACAATTTCTATGTCGGCAAAGTAGCCGCAGCCAGATACTATGTCCGCAATGTTGTCCCCAACGCATGGAATGTAGCGGAAATTGTTATCGATGGAGATACCTCATCCCTGGATGTTCCCCTGGAAGCTTTTGATTACTAAGCATGTCCGGATTATCCGGCGCGGCTATGAGAAGCCGGATAATCCGCCCGATTACGGCATCCCGGGCTGGCAGCAGGTGCGGCTGGTAAAATAGTATGAAAACTGGCAAAATGATTATACAATAATAATTAATACCGCTGAGATTTAGGCGGTATTAATTATTAGGGATGAAACCCCAGCCTCAAAGGAGGATTTGTTTGGCCAGAATCAGAATGACGGTAGAATATGACGGAAGCCGCTATCATGGGTTTCAGATCCAGGACAACGCCAACACGGTGCAGGCCGAACTGGAACTTGCCATCAAGCGGGTCAGCGGCGAAAGCATATCGGTTCTCTGCGCTGGACGTACTGATGCCGGGGTTCATGCCCTGGGCCAGGTTATTGCCTTTGACAGCAATTCCAGTGTACCCGGTGAAAAGTGGCAGTTTGCCCTTAACAGTTTTCTCCCCCCCGATATCCAGGTGGCTGCCAGTGCGGAATGCGCTCCCGATTTTCATCCTCGTTTTCAAGCGCTGAGTAAAGTCTATCATTACCTTATTTATCGCCAGCAGCGGGGACGGGTTTTTAACCGCAATTATGCTCTCTATTGTACCGAACCCCTTGATCTGGCAGCTATGGAGGAGGCTTGCCGGCCCTTGCTGGGCCAGCATAACTTCAAATCCTTCTGTGCCAGCGGATCCAGTGTCAAGACTTTTGAGCGTACCGTCAAGGTTTGCCGCCTGCTGGAAAAACAATCCTACCTTAAACTGGAGATTGAGGCGGATGGCTTTCTATATAATATGGTAAGGATTATAACGGGTACCCTGCTGGAAGTCGGGCGGAAAACCTACCCGCCGGCAGCTATGCAGGAAATCATAAACGCCAGGGATCGCAGCCAGGCGGGTCCTACCGCTCCTCCGCAGGGACTTTACCTGGTCGAGGTGAAATACCCGTCGCCGTAATGTGCTATGGGTTGAAGAAAATTGTGTAAAAAACCGCATTCCTTTATTGACAAGAGCAGGTTGATTTCGCTATTATTAAAAGGCAGTCTCTATATTTGTGCCTGTTTCCTGCCCCGTTAACAGGCCCGGATAAGGGACAAGAAGCGGATTTGTCAAGAATACAGGAGGGAAAGACGTGAAAACGTATATGGCCAAGCCCGCGGAAACAGTCCGCACCTGGTATGTTGTCGATGCTGCGGATCAGACCCTGGGCAGATTGTCTTCTGAAGTTGCCTCCATTTTGAGGGGAAAACATAAACCTACCTACACGCCGCATGTTGACACTGGTGATTTCGTTATTGTTATTAATGCAGATAAAATCAAGCTCACCGGCAATAAGCTTGACCAGAAGAAATATCAACATCACTCCGGTTATCCTGGCGGTTTAAAGGAAATGACTTACCGGGTGCTGTTGCAGAAGAGGCCGGAAAAAGCAATTGAACTGGCTGTTAAAGGTATGCTGCCCCATAACCGTTTGGGCGCCAAAATGCTGAAAAAGCTAAAGGTTTACCGGGGAAGCGCTCATCCCCATCAGGCACAGCAGCCGGTAGTTCGCGAGTTAAGAGGTTAAGGAGGGTCGTCATGGCAAAGGTACAGTACTGGGGAACCGGAAGAAGAAAGGAAGCCGTTGCCAGGGTTAGATTGGTACCCGGGGATGGCAAGATAATCATAAATAATAGAAACTTTGAGGATTTCTTTCCCAATCAGACCAGCCGCCTGATCGTTCAGCAGCCTCTGGTTCTTAGTGATACCCTGGGTCGTTTCGATGTAATCTGCCGCGTACATGGTGGCGGAGTTACCGGCCAGGCAGGCGCTATCCAGTTGGGAATCGCCCGGGCGCTGGTAGTGGCTAACCCGGATGCAAGACCGCTGTTAAGAAGAAGCGGTTTCCTCACCCGCGATCCGCGGATGAAGGAAAGAAAGAAATACGGTCTGCATAAAGCCAGAAAGGCCCCGCAATACTCCAAGCGTTAAGGAAACGAGCATAAAAACCTCCCCGTGTACGGGGAGGTTTTTTTGATTCTTATTTAATACTTCCCCTGCATATATAAGAAATAGAAAACAACAAGGCAGGGGTTAGGAAATGTTTAAAGGCAAAGTATTCTTAATCTCCAGGAGAAAGGCCAGATTGACTGTTACCGGGGTGTTGGCCCTGGCTCTCCTGTTTATGTTGGCACCGGCCGACCCGCTGCCGGAGCAAGCGGTACTGTCCTATGGAGTAGCCAATAAGATAATTGTCATCGATCCTGGTCATGGGGGGCTGGATGAAGGCGCTGTGCGAGGAAAATATAAAGAAAGCGAAATCACTTTACAGATCAGCAAAAAACTGGCCGGTTATCTGAGCCAGGCGGGGGCTATGGTAATAATGCTGCGGGAAAATGAAAGTGATTTATCCGGAGACGAATTTACCGGAACCATCGGCCAGCACAAGCGCGAAGATATGAAAAGGCGGGTACGCAAGGCCAACCAGGCCGGGGCCGACCTGTATATCAGTATTCATGCCAATGCCGTTCCCAATACCGTCTGGACCGGTGCCCAGACCTTTTACAAACCGAAATGCGATGCCAGTAAAGCAGTTGCGGCAGCAGTTCAGGAGGAATTGGCCGGGGCTTTGGGGAATACTAAACGTAAAGCGGCGCCCGGCAACTATTATGTGCTTAACAACAGCCGGATGTCGGCCATACTGATTGAAACCGGATTTATTTCCAATCCCGGGGAAGCGGCTTTGCTGGCTGACAGCAGCTATCAGTCCAAGCTGGCTTATGCCATTTTCACAGGGGTTGCCCGGTCACAGCTGGAAAAGCCTGATCATGACCAAGAACAGAAACCGTAGTGTTAGGAGATGATAGCAGATGATTACTTATGCCGCCCTGTCTCCCCACCCCCCCCTGCTGGTTCCCGAAATCGGAGGGGAGCGCATCAAGGATGTAGCCGGGAGCGTTGCCGGTATGCGGCAGATGGCCCGGGAATTGGCCGATAGCTGTCCCGAGACGGTTATCTTTATAACTCCCCATGGCAATGTATTTGCCGATGCCATTTCGGCGCTGGCTGATTCCCAGCTCAAGGGGGATTTCAGCAATTTCGGCAATCATAACCAGGGGACGAGCTGTAAGAACGATAAAGCGTTGCTAAAAAATATAGCCTTGCGCGCCGGTTCGGCCGATATTAGTATGGTGCTGCTGGATCAGGATACAGCTTTGCGTAACCAACTCAACCCCCGGCTGGATCATGGCGTATTGGTGCCTTGGTACTACCTGGAGGAGGCGGGTCTAGTTGAGGTTAATATAGTCCCTATCAGTGTTGCTTTCCTATCCCTGCTGGAACTCTACCGCTTCGGAACCATAATCCGTGATGCGGCTGACGCCCTGGGGCGCAGAGTGGCCATAGTCGCTTCCGGAGATATGTCTCACCGGCTCAAGGATGAAGGCCCTTATGATTACCATCCGGACGGCAAGCGTTTTGATGCGGAAGTGAAAACCTGCTTGGAACAGGGTGATGTTGCCGCTTTTCTCAACATTTCCGAAGAACTGCGCAGCAATGCCGGTGAATGCGGTTACCGCTCTCTGGTTATCATGTTTGGGGCTTTAGATGGCCGGGGCTTTACCCCGAAAGTTTTTAGTTACGAGGGGCCCTTTGGGGTGGGCTATTTAGTTGCCGGTTTCCTGCCTGAAGCGGAGGGTAAGAGCCTGCTGGAAGAGCTGCAGCAGAAAAAACGGGAAGAGATAAGCCAAAGCCGGGACAATGAAAGCATTCCTGTGCGATGGGCGCGTATGATACTGGAGAACTATACCAGATATCGGGAGATTCCTCCCATACCTCAGGAAATGGAGGTACTGCGTCAGCAGCGGGCCGGTACCTTCGTTTCCCTGAAGAAAAACGGGCAGCTTCGGGGCTGTATCGGCACTACTGAAGCTGTGTATGGTGATCTGGCTCAGGAAATAGCCCGCAATGCCATCAGCGCCGGTACCAGTGACCCGCGTTTTCCACCGGTAGGGGCGGAGGAGTTGGATGATATCATTTACTCGGTGGATGTATTGGGTGAGGCTGAGCCTTGCAGCAGAGAGGATCTGGATCCGGTAAAATACGGAGTGATTGTCAGCAAGGGCAGGCGCCGGGGCTTGCTGCTGCCCGACCTGGAGGGTGTGGATACCGTGGAAGAGCAGGTCTATATTGCCCTTAACAAAGCCGGTATAGCTCCTTCCGAGGATTACAAAATCGAACGCTTCCGGGTAACCAGGTATAAATAATGAATCAGTGATAACATGCCGGAAATGGAAGCTCAATTTTATGAGAAAAGGGAAAACCGCAGGGTCAAATGCCTTTTGTGTCCTCATCATTGCAGTTTGCACGAAGGGCAGGAAGGTCTGTGCCGGGTAAGGGTAAACCGGGAGGGGGAGCTGATTAGCTTAAACTACGGAGAAGTCGCTTCCCTGGCTCTGGATCCGATTGAAAAAAAGCCTCTGTTCCATTTTCATCCCGGCAAACTAATACTGTCTGCCGGTACCTTCGGTTGTAACCTGGCCTGTGCCTTTTGCCAGAATTACTCCCTGGCCCATGAAATTCCGCCAACAAGCTATCTTGATACAGCCGCCTTGCTGGATATAGCCCGCCAGGCAGAGCCTGAAGGCTCAGTAGGAGTAGCCTTTACCTATAATGAACCTTCCGTCTGGTATGAATATATCAGGGCAGCGGCCCCAAAACTTAAGGAACGCGGGTTTAAGGTGGTTCTGGTAAGCAACGGTTATATTGACCCCCGTCCTTTGGAGGAGATGCTGCCTTGGGTGGATGCCGTAAACATAGACTTAAAGGCATTTAATGATGAGTTTTACCGGCGCCACTGCCGGGGAAGGCTGGCGGCAGTGCTGGAAACAGTGGAAAAGGCAGCGGCCGCAACCCACGTGGAGATAACCACCTTGCTCATACCGGAAGAAAACGATGATTCCACAGAAATAAGCAACCTGGCTCATTGGCTGGCTGCAATCAACCCTGATATGCCATTACACCTGTCCCGCTATCACCCGGCTTACAAATTCAACCAGGCCCCTACTCCCTTGCATACCCTGCAGGCAGCTAGAGAAACAGCCCGGGAACACCTAAATTTTGTTTATCTGGGCAATATCCCGGGAGAACAGAACCTTACCCTTTGTCTGAATTGCGGGGGTATGCTGATTTCCCGTACCGTTTATGATGTGAATACGGAGGGTTTAAAGGACGGCTGCTGCCGGTATTGCGGTAGCCGGGTCGATTACATCGTCATCTGACCGGCTCCCAATGGTTCCGGCAACTCTTAAGAAAAAATTGGGAAGAGCGGGCGCGCTCTTCCCATCTTATATATGAAAGCCGCCAGCAATGCCGGCAGGCTATCCACACGCTATTATTTTACCCATAGTCCAGAATATGAATACCTGCCTGGATATGTTACCAGTATCAAGGATAAGGGGAAGTATACAACTTAAAAGGTAGGCGGCAGGTACGGTTGTAGGAGAGAATGGAGGGGGGGCCATCCTCTCCTACTTATTCGGAAGCGCATATGGGTTAGAGTCACATCTGAGCTACTATTTTCTTGATAATATGAATGGACAACTCGTCAGTATCGATTGGAAACAGATCAACATTACTTCCGCTTACAATTATCCACTCATCTGCAAGCTGCCGTATTTCATCCCTATCCAAGCAGGCTGAGCTACATCCGCACATCATGATACCCAGTCCCGGTTTTTCAGCAGCTTCTTTGCAAGTTAACATCATATCCGAAGGTAAGCCGTACTTTATTTCATCAACAACTTTTGAACGGTTTATGACCGGGTTGCATCCTCCGCAGTATTTAAGCAGTATCGGTTTTATCATAAACAGCAACTATTCCCAATCAATATCAGCGTTTTCCTGAACCCCGCACAGCTTTTCAGCTAACTCTTTACGATAATCCAGGTCAACCAGCCGGGTAATCATTATTCTTTGGGCCTGGGGCGAACCTGCGCCATGCATGGATTCAGTCAAATATCCGACCGCACCGCACCCCATGGTCAGATTCTCAATAAGTCTAAGTACCCGCTGGCGTTTCTCAGCGCTCCCTTCATCGGAGGCCCGCACATATTTTTTGACCAGGGCTCCGATTTCAGGATGATTAAAATCCGCCGCGGAAGGCATGGTCACCAGCAAGCCCCCGGCCAGGTCCTGGCCCAAGCGGGCTATTTCATAGGGGAAGCGAGTGACGTTCTGCTTGCAGATATTGGCCAGGAGCAAATCAATCAGACAATTACCGGCCGGAGTTCTGTGGCCTTCGGCGGAGCAGGCGATGCCGCAGGAATACAAGGTTTCGTTAAGGTGGCACATCTCAACCAGTTTGTCCTTCACATGGGAGGCTTTAGAAGCGCCGTTGTAATCGGTTATAGCTTTGCAAGCGCCGATCAGGACATCGCCCACGCCTACCTTGCAGCCGCCGTAACTCTGGCGGTGATAACCGGCAAAGCGTTCTACCAGCATGGTGGAAAAATCGGTTTCGCCATTCATGAATACCCTATCCCAAGGTACGAATACGTTATCAAATATGGTCATAACTTCCTGACCGCCAAAATCAATGTTGCCAACATCAATTTTATTGTCATCCAGCTTACGGGTATCGCAGGACTGCCTGCCGTATACATAAATCATACCGGGAGCATCGGTGGGAACCGCGCAGCAAACCGCCCATTCCTGTTCGTCATCTTTCAATGAATTATTAGGCATGATCAGAATTTCGTGGGAGTTGATCATACCGGTCTGGTGCATTTTGCAGCCCCGTATTACTATACCGTCTTCACGTTTCTCCACAATATGCAGATAAGCATCGGGATCAGGCTGCTGTCCCGGCGGCTTGGACCTGTCGCCACGGGCGTCAGTCATGCATCCGTCGACAACCAGATCATTTTGCTGAACATATATTAAAAAGTTTTTAAAACGCTCATGATATTCAGTCCCGTATTTGGCATCAATCTCAAATGTAGTATTGAAAACAGCGTTAAAAGCATCCATGCCTACACAGCGCTGAAAGCAGCATCCGGTTTTTTGCCCCAGCAGACGCTGCATTTTGACCTTTTTGATCAGATCGTCGGTATTCTGATGCAGATGAGTAAAACGGTTGATCTTCTCTCCGGTAAAATTTGAGGTTGCTGTCATTAAATCCTCATACTCGGGTTCTCCGGCCAGTTTATAGGTCATGGCCACAGCGTTTACAGACGGCCTTATTATGGGGTGAGCAACGAAGTTTTCAACTTTTTCGCCAAACATATAAATGCTTAATTTTTTCTCCCGCAAACTATCAATATACTCCTGGGCCGTTTTTAATGGCATTTTCTTACCCCGCCTTTCTCCATTTATCCTTATTCGAATCAATTTACTGCGCAGCTGGACTGTTTCCGGAATCTTATACTGCAATTTTTATACCATGCCCGGTATTTCCGCTGCCAGGTTTTACTTTGCCCAATGATCCAAGGCTAAGAATTAGGAACAAAAAGGAAGTGGTTAGATCCCATTTAAGGTTTGGAAGACCTTAAGTTCGCAGTTGCCGATAAGGAATAAATGAGATTGCAACCAGCAAGCGCATGAACCGTATACGAATCAATTGCCATATAGCGAACCTAAAATGAATCTCACGATAGGAAATGCCGGATTTGCAGAGATTTTCGGAGACCTAAAAAATTTTTATGATTCTAAAAAGGTTCAACCGGCGGCTGGCTCCGATAAACAAAATCTATTATAAACCATTATTTTGCTGGTTTGCTTGTTTATAAAAATTGGCATGTAACTTGCAAATACAGAATAGTGGTTTGATAAGCGATGGAAAGGAGTAGGAAACAGTGCTTGATTGGCAAAGTTATTACAGTGAACGCATTTGTACACCTTCAGAAGCAATAAAATGTGTTAAATCCGGGCAACGGGTAATATTGGGACATGCCTGCGGGGAACCTCAGGTATTAACCCGGGCGCTGGTAGCAAGGGCGCATGAACTGGAGGATGTTGAAATAATTCAAAGAGTTGCCATGGGAGACTCATCTTACGTTGGGCCCGAAATGCAAGGGCATTTCAGGCTGAATTCGTTGTTTGGCAGCGCTCCGACCAGAAAAGCCATAGCCGAAGGGCGGGCTGACTTTACCCCCTGTTTTATATCGGAAATTCCCGATTTATTTCTTTCGGGCAAGGTGCCGCTTGACGTTGCCATGGTTACGGTGACTCCGCCCGATAGTCATGGTTATTGCTCTCTGGGGATATCAATAGATTACACTATCCAGGCAGCCAGAGCCGCAAAGATAGTAATTGCCCAGGTAAATCCGGAGATGCCTCGTACTTATGGAGATACCCTTTTACATGTTACTGAAATGGATTATTTTGTACCTGCCGAAGAGCCTCTTATTGTACTTCAACCCCCGACGATCGGACCAGTGGAAGAACAGATCGGTATGAATGCCGCCTCACTCATAGAGGATGGCGCTACCCTGCAACTGGGGATAGGCTCGATACCTGATGCCATACTGAGCTTCCTGCATGATAAGCATGATCTGGGCGTGCATACCGAATTATTTTCCGATGGAGTCAGAGGCTTGGTGGAGGAAGGAGTTATTAACGGAAAAAAGAAGACGCTGCATTCCGGCAAAGTGGTATCCAACTTTATTATGGGTACGCGCGAACTTTATAACTGGGTGCATGAGAATGCCGCTATAGCTTTGTATCCTGAAGACTATACCAATGACCCCTTTGTGGTAGCCCAAAATTACCGTATGACGGCTATAAATTCAGCTTTGGAAGTAGATGTTTTAGGGCAGGTGGCCGCCGATACCCTGGGACCGATGCAATTCAGTGGTGTGGGGGGACAGGTTGATTTCATCAGAGGCGCTGCCCGTTCCCCGGGAGGAAAATCAATAATCGCCTTCCCGGCTACCGCTCAAAAAGGACAGGTAAGCAGGATCGTCTCGGTCCTGGCCCGAGGTTCGGCCGTAACCACTTCCAGGCACGATTCTGATTATATTGTAACTGAATATGGGATTGCTTCTATGAAAGCCAAAACCGTGAAAGAGAGGATGGAGGCTTTGATTAATATAGCGCATCCTGATTTCAGGGCTGAAATAAGACATGATGCGTATAGAACTTATTTTTCTTTCTAGCCATTTAGCCGGGGCGACTACAGTAATGTCAGTCTGGGAATATACAAATAATAAGGTAGGTGGTAGCCGATACGAATAAAAACGAAATGCTGGTACTGGAGAAAAGATAATGCTGCCGGTCATCGGCGCCAAGCTCATGTGTTAGTCAAGTCCGTTGGGCCGCGCATTATCTGTTAAAAAGAGGATAGGGCAGTTTAACAGCGTAGATAATAGTGCTAGAAAGGATCAGAACTTATAAAGAGGGAGGGCAAAGAATGAGTAAAAACCCAAGCTTTATACATCCCTATATACCAAATTCAGCTTCCGCAGTCGAGCAGGATATGCTCCAAGAAGTGAGCGAAAGTGCGGCGGAAAATTTGTACAAAGTTATTCCGCATCAATTAAAACTGAATAGAAAATTAGAATTACCGGAGCCTTTTCTTTCGGAATATGAACTTAAGAAGCATGTGCAATCAATTCTTGACAAAAACAAATCATGCGAGGAATATGTCAGCTTTCTGGGTGCGGGCTGCTGGCCGCATTATGTTCCTTCAGTATGTGATGAAGTTAATAATCGAGCCGAGTTTTTAACCGCTTACTGGGGGGATACTTATTCCGATTTTGGAAAATGGCAGGCTATGTTTGAATATCAGAGCATGATGGGTGAACTGCTGGATATGGAAGTGGTCAGTACCCCGACTTATGATTGGAGTTCTGCAGTCAGCAGTGCTCTTATGATGTCTGCCAGAATTACCGGCCGCTCGGAAGCGCTGGTGATAAGTACCACTAGTGCAGAGAGGCTAATGCACATGCACAATTTCTGCCATGAAAAACTGCAGATTAACCTGATCCAACACCATTCAGATACCGGTCTAATGGATCTGCAAGACCTGAAAAACAAGGTTTCTTCAAATACAGCAGCAGTATATTTCGAGAATCCAGGCTTCCTTGGTTTTATGGAGCCGCAGGGCAAGCAGATTGCAGAAATTGCTCATGCAGCCGGTGCTCTGGTCGTGGTGGGCGTTGATCCAAGTTCACTTGGAATCATGGCCCCTCCTATATCCTATGGCGCTGACATCGTATGCGGAGATGCACAACCGTTTGGCAACCATATGAATTACGGCGGCGGGGTGTGCGGTTTTATTGCTACCAGAGATGAAGAGCGTTTTGTAGCTGAGTATCCCACCCTGCTTATCAGTATTGTTGCCGGAAAAACCGAGAAGGAATGGGGATTTGGGCAATGTACCCATGATCGTACTTCATATGTGCGAAGAGACCTTTCCCCGGACTTTATAGGGACTTCGCAATGGCTTTGTGCTATCACTGCCGCAGTATATCTTTCCTTAATGGGCCCTGCAGGTATGAAGGAATTAGGGGAAGGAATAATGAGGCGTTGTGCTTACGCCATGAAAAAGATCAAAGACATAGATGGAGTAGATGTTCCTCTATCGGCTTCTCCCCATTTTAAGGAGTTTATAGTTAATTTTGACGCTACCGGCAAATCAGTGGCAGAAATTAATAAAGGGCTACTTGATAGAGGCATATTCGGCGGCAAAGATCTGAGCCGGGAATTTCCTGACCTGGGGCAAAGTGCACTTTACTGTGTAACTGAAATTCACACAAAAGATGACGTAGAGAATCTGGTTAAGGCTTTAAAGGAGGTGTTGGAATGAGAAAAAATATGGATTATCACTCTGCCAGGTGGGATGAACCATTTATAATGCAGCTTGGTACTCCTGGAGAAAGAGGTATGCTTCTGCCGGCAGTGGAGGAGGCTATACGTGAGGAGACGGGGGATATTTTGGCTTCTATTCCCGACTCTTTGCAGAGAAAGACCAAGCCGGAATTACCTGAAATATCACAGCCCAGGGTAGTCAGACATTTTCTGCGCCTATCTCAAATGACTATGGGCTTGGATTTGACTCCTGATGTAAGCCAAGGCACCTGCACCATGAAATACAGCCCCAAGATTAATGAAAGTTTTTGCAGATCACCTAAAATGACCTCTATTCATCCCTATCAGGATGAGGATACAGTACAAGGCACTTTGGAATTAATTTATAAGCTTAATAATCTGTTATGCGAAATATCCGGTATGGATGATTTTTCCTTTCAACCGGGCGGAGGCTCACAGGCAATTTATACTAATGCCTGCGTAATCAGGGCTTACCATGCAGCCAACGGACAGGCCGGACAGAGAAACGAAATTATTACCACCACTTTTTCACATCCGGTTGATGCGGCAGCACCTCATACCGCCGGGTTTAAGGTCATACAACTTTTACCGGAAGAAGACGGTTATCCGAGTGTTGAGGCGCTTAAGTCTGCTCTTTCTGAACGGACTGCAGGTCTTATGATTACTAATCCTGAAGATACCGGTATTTTCAACCCCCATATTCAGGAATTTGTGGACCTGGTTCATGAAGCGGGGGGTTTATGTGCTTATGATCAGGCTAATGCCAACGGTATACTTGGAATTGCCCGTGCTCGAGATGCCGGGTTTGATATGTGCCACTTCAATTTGCATAAAACCTTTTCTTCACCTCATGGTTGTATAGGACCGGGTTGCGGTGCGGTTGGGGTTAAGGAAGAACTAGCCCGATTTTTACCCTTGCCGGCAATAACCTTTGACGGTGAAAAGTATCATATTGACTATAATTGCCCCGAATCCATCGGAAAAGTAAGAAGTTTCTTAGGCAACATTCAGGTGGTATTAAGATCATATGCCTGGATTATGAGTCTGGGAGCCGACGGACTGAAAAGAGTAGCGGAAATAGCTGTCCTGAACAACAACTATCTAACCAAGCGTATTGCTGCTATTAAAGGTGTGGTGATACCTTATCCTGATAGTGGCAACCGGTTGGAGCAAACAAGATTCTCCTGGGAGAAGCTGCAAGAAGATACGGGTGTGAATACCGAAGATGTAAGAAGACGGATTGTGGACTATGGTTTGCAGAGTTATCATACCAGTCATTATCCGATTATCATTCCCGAGCCTTTCACCCTGGAACCAAGTGAAACATTCTCTAAAGAGGATCTGGATTTATATGTAGATGTTTTCACCAAAGTATCGCAGGAAGCTTATGAAGATCCTAACCTGGTTAAAACTGCTCCCCACCGGAGCTCGATAGAGCAGGTCGATGTTTCGGTATGTGATAATCCTGAAACCTGGGCAATGACCTGGAGAGCATTTAAAGGGAAGCGGCAGAAAGGATAGTTTAAGCAATTCGATATCTTTGGCACAACCGATGTAGGGAGGGATTAAATGAGTTATTTATTCATGAAAGGTATTAATAAATCTTTCCCAGGTGTTCGTGCTTTAAAATCAGTAGATTTTGAGGCGGAAAAAGGTGAGGTTCACGCGATAGCTGGCGAAAATGGTGCGGGCAAGTCCACCTTAATAAAAATTCTGTCTGGCGCGTATCAACCTGACGAAGGGCAAATATACCTGGACGGCAAGCAAATCAAGATAAGCGATCCTCACTCAGGCCGGACCCAAGGAATATCAGTTATTTATCAGGAACTGAGCCTGGTTCCTTATATGACTGTAGCGGAAAATATATTTTTGGGTAATATGCCCAGTAGACTTGGCGCCGTTCGGCGCAGCCAAATGAGCAAACGGGCCAAAGAAGCTTTGGAGGGAATTGGATTTGAATTGAACCCTTCTTCTTTGGTAAAAGACTTGAGCATAGTCCAGCAGCAGGCGGTGGAAATTGCCAAGGTCCTGGTGGAGGACGCTAAAATAGTTGTTATGGACGAACCCACTGCACTGCTGCCAGCCCGTGAGGTGGAAACTTTATTCCGAGTAATAAACACCTTAAGGGAAAGAGGTGTAACCGTACTTTACATTTCTCACCGACTTAACGAGATTTTTGAAATGGCAGACCGGGTGACAGTTCTTAAGGACGGCAGTAAAGTAGGCACAGTGAGACCATCTGATATAAATCAAGACGGGTTGGTTCAGATGATGATTGGCCGGAAACCTGCCGATCGCATTTACTGGAGCCCGGAAAGGGTGGAAAAACTTAAAGACGCACCGGCAGTTCTTGAAGTTGAAGGACTGGTGGGTGAGGAAAATCTGCATGAAGTATCTCTTGCTCTGCGCCAGGGCGAAATTCTAGGTGTAGCCGGATTGGTGGGATCGGGAAAAAGCGAACTGGTGCAATGCATTTTCGGCGGGAAGCAACCGATAAGTGGAGTAATAAAAGTTCGCGGGAAAGAAATAAAGATGATCTCCCCTAGAACGTCAATCAGAAATAAAGTCGGTTTTCTGCCTGCGGATCGAAAACACCAGGGACTGGTTCTGGGGATGACGATAAAGCTAAACGCAACTTTAACGGCACTTCCCCAGTTCAGTAAATTGGGGGTTGTGAATCAAAAGAAAGAGGATGAGGTGGTATCGGAACAGATCGAAAAACTAAGGATCAAATGTTATAGCCAAAACCAGCAGGTAGACACATTGTCTGGCGGCAATCAGCAAAAAGTGGTCATGGCCAAATGGTTGCTTCCTGAATGTGAGGTACTGATGTTTGATGAGCCCACGCGGGGAATTGATGTGGGAGCACGGTCAGAAATTTATGAATTAATGATTGATTATGCCAACCAGGGCGGCGCAATTATTATTGTAAGCAGTGATACCCAGGAATTATTGGCAGTTAGTGACCGGATTGTCGTTATGGGACAAGGAAAAATGACGGGCAGTTTCAGTCGCGAAGAGGCAACCGAAGATAAAATCGTCAGGGCTATGTTTTAAGGAGGGGACTGGATGCTGAAGTTGAGCAAAAAGGGATTTGATTGGCGAAGCTTTTGGGCAACCTATCAGGTCTGGGTAATCTTTTTCGGATTAATAATATGTTACAGTATTATATCTCCTGAGTTCTTTACTGCGACTAATATCAATAATATCCTAACACAGAATGCCATGCTGGTTGTGGTCACTTTAGCTCAGTTACTGGCTGTTGTAACTGGAGGAATCGACCTTTCCGTAGCGTCAGTATTGGCTTTGTCTGGTGTAATGGTAGCCAAATTTGTAACTGCCGGTATTCCGGTGGGCCTAGCAACTTTGGGAGCTATAGGAGTTGGGGCTGTAGCCGGATGTGTCAACGGTATTCTGATTAGTAAGTTAAAGTTTGCCCCTTTCATTGCTACCCTGGCTACTCTGGTCATGGTAAAGGGTATGACCTTTATTCAGTCCGGGGGACATGTTATTTACGTCAATAATGAAACTTTTTCTTTCCTGGGCAGAGGAAGCCTTTTGGGAATACCAGTTATCATATGGGTAATGATTGTGGTAACTGTTCTGGTCTGGTTCGTTATGGGGCGCACCATTGTAGGCAGAAGATTGTACGCAGTTGGCGGCAACCCGGAGGCTGCCCGTTTGGCCGGGATTAATGTCCAACGGTATTTGTTTTTCGCATATGTATGTTCAGGTGCTTTGTGTGGGTTGGCCGGAGCCTTTATGGCTTTCCGCTTAGGAGCCGGCAGTCCTACAATCGGACAGGATTGGGAACTTGACTCGATTGCTGCGGTTGTGGTTGGCGGGGCATCATTGATGGGTGGTATTGGTACTCCAATTAACTCCATGTTTGGCGCCTTTATTATCGGATTTATTCGCAACATCCTGAATCTGATGGGTGTTGCTGCTTATCCGCAGATGATTGTAAAAGGCTTAATTATTATCCTGTCTGTAGTAAGCCAAAGCCTGGGAAGTGGGCTAATAGGATTTAGGATCAAAAAACCAGGAGGTGATAAGGAGATTGCGTCCGAGGAAAGAAAGGAGTGACCATTATAACTGGATCTATTAAACAACACGAATAATAGAGGAGGGTTTTGCATGTACGAAGGAAAAGGAAAAAGGTTCAAACTTTTAGCTGTTGCTTTAATGCTGATCTTTGCATTCACCTTAACCGGATGCGGTTCTGAGAAGCAAGAAGCTAACAGTGGCGACAAACAACAAACTGAAGAGCCGGCGGCCGGTGGCAACAGCGACTTGAATCCCTCGGGCAAAAAGTTTGTAATCGGTTGGAGCGAGAGAGCCCTGGCTGGCACTCCTTGGTTTGAAGCCATGGTTACCGCAGCCAAAGAACTGGGTAAAGCCAATAATTGCGAAGTAATAGTAATTGACGCTCAAAACAAACCGGACAAGCAAGTTGCCGATGTAGAGGATCTTATCGCCAGGAATGTTGATGCCATCGTTCTTGATCCATGTAATCCCACTGCTATTTTGACTGCAGTTGAGTCGGCAAACAAAGCTGGAATTCCAGTAGTTTGCGTAAACAGCGCTGTTGATACCAAGGGTAACCCTAACGCAAAAATCGAAACTTTAATAACTTCTGATAATTATGCAATCGGTTACGGCGTAGGCTATGAATTAGGCAAACTATGGAACAAGGATGCTGCAAATGTTGCGGTAATGAGCGGCCACCCCGGAGATATGGAAGGATGGCAGCGCAGATGCGGTTTCATAAGTGGTTTTTCTGAATATCAGTATGAGAAATTTGGTGCTTCCAAAATTGATGTGGTTGCCCAGCGCTATGCCGGAGATTGGGATCCCGACAAAGGCATGAGCCAGATGCAAGATATTTTGGTTTCGCATCCCAACCAGATAGATATTTTATTCAGTGAGGGCGATGCAATGGCACTAGGTTGTTTAAATGCTATTAAATCAGCGGGTGAAAGTGTATTAGTAGGTTCCATTGACGGTCAGTTGGAAGCCATTGAGGCACTTAAGGATGGTAAGATCAACGCTATTGGTATCAATAGCGCAGTCGAAACTGGTAAAGCAGGCATTGAATATTCGCTTAAGGTCCTGCACGATGAAGATATTTCGACCAGGGTTTATTTACCGTCTCCAACCATAACCAAAGATAACGTAGATAAGTTCTACAAACCAGGAGTACCTTTCCTATAAACCGCTGATATTTTAACGAAGGCTTAGACCTTAAAACAATGAACCTTTTGGAGTTCGTAGGCTTTCTCCGGAAGGTTCATTGTATTTTTACCTATCATCATTTTGTCAGTTTTAATTAAAACCGCTTTATAAAAATGTGAACCCAAATCGTTCGAAAAGGCTTAAGTGCTTAAATTCATACACCTTAGAAAATACGACCAGAGCTCGTAATCTGGAAAAAATTTATTAAAAATAGAATAGAAGGCTCGAATTGAGGCTGTTTTTCAAAAATGCCGGCCAGGAATTTGGGCATGCATTTTGCAAATATCAGAAAGCAAACATGCCAATCAATTTATCTACCTGCATCAGAGTTGATAAGATCTTTTTAAAAAGCAAAATGAAAGGCGTCGGGATAAAAACCGGTTGCTGTTTTGAGTGAAGGATGCATTTAATGTTCATACCACCTATAAAATTGGCGGAATCAGGGAATTATAAATACCAAAGCTATGGCAATGCCATTAACTAGAGGAGGGAGGAAGGAATTAAGGGCAAGAGCCCAGGAAGACATGTGAGAATTACATAAAATGCAATCAACAAATATGCCAGGAGAAAATCTAAGTTTATTAAGGGAGAGGTATTAATGCAAGTACAAGATATCATGACGCCGATACCTGTCGTATGTAAACATAGTCAGACTTTAAACGAAATTGCCCGCTATTTTCTGCAGTACGATGTCGATATACTTCCGGTTGTAGATATGAATAATAGCTTTATCGGCTATATAGATAAAAAGCAATTGTATAAGTCAATTGGCGAAGGTATTAATCCCGATACTCCGGTGCAAAAACTCATGATAAGCAATTTGATGTCAGTTGCTCCGGAAACGGAGTTGGAAGAAATCTATCCTCTAACCAACAGTATTATGCCGATTATTAAGGATAAAAAAATTCTGGGCATGATTACCCGGAAAGCGATTGTCAGCTATTCCAACCTGGATACGGGGAATATTTCCGGACAGACGGAGGAAGCGTTCAATGCAGTCTACAACGGCATTATTGCCATAGATAGAGAAGGTAAAATCCTTATTTTTAACAAGGCGGCCGAAGATTTATTCAATATCAGCCGCCCATCAGCTTTAAACCGGCCTTATCATGAAGTCTTTCCGGCGGGAAAGCTGCATCAGGTACTCGAGAATAAGAAAAGCGCGTCGAATCAGAAGTTCAACCATGACCACAAAACCTTATTGGCCATGAACAGCCCTATTATGGTTGCAGACCAAGTGATAGGCGCCGTTTCATCGATTCAGGATATATCAAAATTAGAGCATGTATCGGACGAACTTGAATATACCAAAAAGCTTAAAGCTGAAGTAGATGCGATTATAGAAGCTTCCTTTGACAGTATTTTTGTTACTGACGCCAAGGCCAATGTCTTAAGTATTAATGAAGCCTATACCAGAATAACCGGCATTAAAGCGGAAGATATCCTGGGCAAGAACATGTACGATCTGGTAGAAGAGGGCTGGTATGACTGTTCAGCCACGATTGAGGTAATAGAAACCCATAAACCGGTTACCTTTACCCAAAAGGTCAAAACCGGTAAAACCATAGTGGTTACCGGTAATCCGATTTTTAATGATAAAGGTGAACTGGTCCGGATACTCACCAATGGCCGTGATGTTACCGAATTAATGCAGCTCAAGCAGGAGGTGGAACAGGCCCATAGTTTACGCCGGCATTATGAAGAAGAACTGCAAAAGGTTAATATGAATTCCGGGGAAGTGGTAATAAATTCGCGTAAATCCCGTGAAATTATGGATTTGATAGTGCGTCTGGGCAAGGTTGATTCAACCGTAATTATCTATGGCGAATCGGGGGTGGGCAAAGAGGTATTTGCCCGGGAACTGCACAAGCATGGTTTGAGAAAAGATCGGCCTTTAATAAGTATAAATTGTGCCGCCATACCTGAGAGCTTACTGGAATCGGAATTGTTCGGTTATGAGGGCGGGGCTTTTTCCGGGGCTAAAAAGGGCGGGAAAATGGGCCTTTTTGAAATTGCCCATAAAGGCACGCTTTTCTTGGATGAAATCGGGGAAATACCAATACCCATCCAAACCAAATTACTGCGGGTTATTCAAGAAAAGGAGATATTACGGATTGGAGGAAGCAATTCCATAAGTATTGATGTCCGCATAATTACTGCCACTAACCGGAATTTAGCGGAGATGGTCAAAAAAAAGCAGTTCCGGCAAGATCTTTACTACCGCTTGAATGTGGTTCCCATTTATGTCCCTCCATTACGGGAGCGCAAGGAAGAAATACCTCCCCTGGCTTTAAAATTCCTGCGAATGTTTAACGACCAATATAATTTGCAAAAAAATTTAGATGAAAAACTGATTGATAAATTAATTAATTATGAATGGCCCGGCAATATCAGAGAGCTGAGGAATGTTATTGAACGGGCGGTAGTAACCTCGCCTGATACCGTCATAAGGAGCATTAAACTAGGCAGCGGCATCAATCAGGGTGAAAAAGAAATCAGTATTGAGAAGGAAAGTCCCCCCACGATTGATCTGCGGGGAAAAGTCGAAGCTTATGAACGGGAATTGATGGAGCATTATATCAAAATTTATAAAACCAGCCGTAAAGCGGCGAAAGCCCTGGGGGTAAGTCAAACTACGGTAATACGCAAAGCCGCGCAATATGGGATAAAATTTGAAAACCACGGGTGATTCTTAAAAGAATCGGGCGAAACGGAAACGACTCGCCCGATTCCTTGAGAATACGGCTATTCCATTATTGTTGAACCGTAAATGCAAATAATTTTAAAGAGGTTGTCCTCAAAGATGATTATTTAATGCTGTCAATATTAAATAAATATTCTGTAAAATCCCGCTGTTGCTGCGTTAAATAGGTTTCAGCCAAATAAAATTTTAGGTTGGCAGGTTTTTTGCACTTAAAGTTCATTGAGATTGCCAGGGGGTGAAGAACCTGGTACGAATCATTCAAAGGAGGAAAGATAATGGACTTTAAACTCAGCGAAGAACATGAAATGATCAGACAGTCGGTAAGAAATTTTGCAGAAGGAGTGCTAGCCCCGGGTGTAGTTGACCGAGATGAAAAAGAATACTTTGACCGTAATACTTTCGATCAGATGGGACAATTAGGACTCACGGGCATTCCCTTTGAAGAGAATTACAGCGGCGCCGGGATGGATTATGTCGCTTATGCCATTGCCGTAGAAGAACTGGGCCGGGTTGATCCGTCGGCAGCCGATACCCTTTCCACTCACGTAAGCCTGGGCAGTTGGCCGATTTTGGCTTATGGCAGCGAAGAACAAAAACAAAAATTCCTGGTGCCTATGGCTCAAGGGATTAAACAGGGGGGGTTTGGCCTTACCGAATCCAATGCGGGTTCCGATGCCCTGGCCATGAGCTGTAAAGCAGATCCGGACGGAGACAGCTATGTACTGAACGGAACAAAAATATTTATTACCAATGCCGGATCAGCCGATATATATGTAGTATTTGCGCGTACCGGTCCGAAAGAATTAAGAAGTAAGGCTTTCAGTGCTTTCATCGTGGAAAAAGGCACTCCCGGCTTCACCTTCGGAAAATTTGAAAAAAAGATGGGGCTAAGAGGCACCCAGAACTGTGACCTGGTCTTTGAGGATTGCAGAATACCTAAAGAGAATCTCCTGGGTAAAGAAGGAGAAGGCTTCAAGATCGCCATGCAGACCCTGGACGGCGGAAGGATAGGGATTGCCGCCCAATCAGTCGGTCTTGCTCAGGGCGCTTATGAAGCGGCACTGGCCTATGCCAAACAGAGAGTACAGTTTGGCAAACCTATTGCCAGCCTGCAGGCTATCCAATTCAAGCTGGCCGATATGGCCATAGAGATACAAGCATCAAGACTTTTAACCTATGAGGCCGCCTGGAGAAAGAGCCGGCAGCTTGACTATTCAACCGCTGCCGCCATCGCCAAAGTAAAAGCGTCGGAAACCGCTAATAAAGTAGCCAGCCAGGCGGTGCAGATTCATGGCGGCTATGGCTATACCCGTGAATTCCCGGTGGAGAGAATGATGCGCGATGCTAAAATTACTGAACTCTACGAAGGTACCAGCGAGATTCAGAGAGTCGTTATAAGCAACAGTATATTGCGTTAATAAATGATAGAAGGTGCGATTCATGAATTATGAGGATAAAATAAAGACCTGGGACTCCTTACAACCAGGTAATAGCGAAACTATGACCAAGACCATGACCGAGTCCGATGTCATGCTTTGGGTAGGCATTACCGGAGATATGAATCCGGTGCACATTGACAAAGAATATGGTAAAACCACCCGTTTTAAGGATGTAGTAGTGCCCGGTCTGTTAGTGGCCGGTCTTATATCAACCGCCGTAACCAAGGTTACTTTTGGCAATGTATACGCGATGCAGAATTTGAAATTTGTTAAACCGGTTTACATCGGCGATACTATTACGGCTACGGCAGTAATAAAGGAGAAGCTGGAAGAAAAACATATGGTACAGATAGAAACCACCTGTGTCAATCAAAAAGATGAGATAGTCATTGTTGGTGAAGGCAGGGAATATATACTCGGTTAACCCGGAATCATCCTGAAAAATGGCATGAAGCCTCCTGTGGTTATCACAGAAGGCTTCATTATTAATTTTGAACGTAAGCGCCAAATCCTACCCATGATCCGGAGCTGCATGGCTAATAATAATTTCCACAAATACCTTAAAAATGTATAATTAACACATGAATGACATGGGGGTGGAGAAATGGCTTATAAATACCTGTTGCTGGAGAAAGAAGATGGAATAGGGATACTCTATATCAACCGTCCTGATGCGATGAATGCTCTCAACACCAAAGTCCTGGAGGAAATCATGCAGGCCGCTGCCGCCGTCGGCAAAGATGATGAAATCCAGGTCTTAATAATTACCGGAGCGGGAGAAAGGGCCTTTGTGGCCGGGGCTGATATAAAAGAAATGCATGGCCTCACCGCTGTAAAGGGGCGTCAGTTCGGCTATACCGGACAGGAGGCCTTCCGTGCCATTGAAAAGTTGGAAAAGCCGGTTATCGCTGCTGTTAACGGCTTTGCCCTTGGCGGAGGATGCGAGCTGGCTATGGCAGCCGACATCCGGCTGGCTTCAGAAAAGGCTAAATTTGGTCAGCCGGAAGTGGGTTTGGGTATTACCCCGGGGTTTGGCGGAACCCAGCGGCTGGCTCGTCTGATCGGAGAAGGGCGGGCTATGGAGTTAATCTTTACCGCCAGTACCATAACAGCGGAAGAAGCTTACCGTATCGGGCTGGTCAACCATATTTATCCGGCTGCGACCCTGTTGGATGAAGCCCGGAAAATGGCTCGCAGAATTATGGTCAATGCGCCTCTGGCAGTTAAATACTCTAAAAGTGCCATCAACAAAGGCTTGCAGACTGACATCGAAACCGGCCTGGCGGTTGAAGCTGACCTTTTTGGAATCTGCTTCGCCACCGAAGACCAGAAAAATGGCATGGGAGCATTTCTTAATAAAGAAAAGGCCAGTTTCAAGGGATGTTAATCTGTAAAATAAATCAGGTATACAGTATAAAGGGCGTAATTGCCTTGTTTAGAATCCCGGAGGTGCTATAATAGGGGCTGCACAACTTAATACATAGTTCAAGGGCAAGGCGTCCTCCTGACCTTCATTGCACAATAAGGTCGGGAGGATGTTTTTCTGAGCAAAGATAATGTTGCACAATTATGCATGCGGTTGTATAATTATAAATATTTGCGGCGGCTATTTCCGCAGCGGATTACAAAGGAGGCCTCATGAATTGTATAAAATAGGAATAGTAGGCGACGGGTATACGGCCGCCGACCTTTTACGCTTGCTGGCCGGCCATGACGAAATGGAGGTAGTGTGCATACTATCCACCGAAAACGTGGGACGCAGGGTGGATGCGCTCTATCCCCAGCTTACCGGTTTTACCGATCTGGTATGTGAGGAAAGCAACCTGGACAACTTAATAGGCAGATGTGATGCCGTATTTCTGGCTCTGCCTCATGGGCTGTCCGCGGTTATGGCCATGGAACTGCTTCCCGCCGGAATTAAATGTGTAGACCTGGGGGCAGATTTCAGATTAAAAAATGCCGCTCTTTACGAGAGATATTACGATAAAATTCACGAAGCTCCCGAACTCTTGCAGGAAGCCGTATATGGTTTGCCTGAACTGTACCGGGAAAAAATAAGGGGAACCCGCCTGGTGGCAAACCCCGGTTGTTTTCCAACCGGAGCCATATTGCCGCTGGCACCGCTGCTGACCCAGGGATTGCTGCAGGCCGAGGGGATAATAGTGGACTCGAAGAGCGGAGTCTCGGGCGCCGGACGTACTCCAAAACAGAGCAGTCACTTCTGTGAAGTAAACGAGGGCATCCACCCGTACGGGGTGGGGACTCACCGCCACGGGCCGGAGATAGCTCAGGAGTTGGGCTTTGCCGCCGGCCGGCCGGTGGAGATGTTATTTACCCCCCATCTGGTACCGATGAACCGAGGAATTCTGACCACGATCTATGCCCGTGTGCAGCCGGGAGTAAAGGCAGAGGCGGTGCATGAGGTACTGGAGGAAAAGTATCGGGGGGAGAGTTTTGTGAAAATACTGCCGGACGGGGTCATGCCTCATACCAAATGGGTATATGGCAGCAATATTCTGCAGATTGGCATTTACGCCGATCGGGAAAAGGACAGGGTAATCCTGGTATCGGCATTGGATAACCTGACCAAGGGGGCCTCGGGGCAGGCCATTCAGAACCTGAACCTCATGCTGGGCATAACCGAAGGCAAAGGCCTTAACTTTCCCGGGGTACACCCGTAAAAATACACTACTGGAGGATAGCACAGTGAAAATCAGCGAAGGTGGAGTTACTGCTCCCCAGGGTTTTCTGGCCCAGGGAGTAGATGCAGAAATAAAGAAAAAGGACAGGAAAGACCTGGCCATCATATATTCAACGGTACCCTGCAATGCAGCCGGAGTTTATACCGGCAACCGGGTATGCGCTGCCTGCATTGACCTTAACCGGGAGCATTTGCAGGACGGAAAAGCCCAGGCGGTAGTGGTCAATAGCGGCAACGCCAATGCCTGCACCGGACCGCAGGGGATGATCGACGCCCGGCGTATGGCAGAGCTCAGTGCGGAATTGCTGAGCCTTAAACCTCAGGATGTAGTTGTAGCCTCAACCGGAGTAATTGGGGTAGCCATGCCCATGGAAAGGATCGAAGCCGGTATACGGCAGGCGGCTAAAGCTCTTTCTGTTAATGGCGGTCATAATGCCGCCCAGGCTATAATGACCACCGACCTTAAAAATAAAGAAATCGCAGTTGTTATTGAAATTCAGGGAGTGCCGGTACGTATCGGGGCCATGGCCAAGGGGTCGGGCATGATCCATCCCAATATGGCAACTATGCTGGCTTTTATCACCACCGATGCCGACATCAGCAGCCAATGTTTGCAAAAAGCCCTTAAGGATTCGGTCAACCGCTCTTACAATATGATCAGTGTTGACCGCGATACCTCCACCAATGACATGGCGGTGGTATTAGCCAATGGCTTGGCAGGCAACCCGGTTATTGACGATGAAAAGGGGGCAGACTATCAGCAATTTAAGGCCGCCCTGGATTATGCGAACATATACCTGGCCAAGATGATAGCCCGGGATGGGGAGGGCGCCAACCACCTGATTGAAGTCCAGGTAAAGCATGCGGCCGATGAGCAGACCGCCCGGCTCATAGCCCGTTCCATAACTGCCTCCAACCTGACCAAAGCGGCAGTATTCGGAAAAGATGCCAACTGGGGACGTATACTTTGCGCCGCCGGGTACTCGGGAGCCGATTTTGATGTGGATCGGACCGATATCTATCTGGGGGCGGAAAAGATGGCGGAGAATGGCATGGGACTGGTATTCGATGAAGAAAAGGCCCGGGCAGAGCTGGAACAGGAAAAAGTCGTTATAACCGTTGACCTGAAATCAGGCGGCGGTGAAGCCACGGCCTGGGGCTGCGACCTCTCCTACGAATACGTACGCATCAACGCCGACTACCGAACCTGATATCAGAGGATGAAATTTAATATAAAAAGCTCGAGGGGGATTGTGAGATGCTGGTATCGGCTATGGAAAAGGCGGAAATACTGGTCGAGGCGCTGCCTTACATAAAAGAGTTTTACGGCAAAAAGGTAGTAATAAAATACGGCGGCGCTGCCATGACTGATTGTGAATTGAAGCAAAAAGTCATGCAGGATATAGTGCTTATGAAATTTGTCGGCATGCATCCGGTAGTGGTTCACGGGGGAGGGCCGGAAATCAACCAGATGCTCAACCGGTTGAACATAGAAAGCCATTTTGTCGGCGGCCTCAGGGTAACCAGCCGGGAAATCATGGAGATAGTGGAGATGGTACTGGGGGGCAAAGTAAACAAGGAGATCGTATCTGGCATTACCGGTGCTGGAGGCAGAGCCGTCGGCATATCAGGCAAAGACGGCAATCTCATTGAGGCGCAGGCTATTAACCAGGGAGAAATGGGATTTGTGGGTGAAGTCACGTGCATAAACCCGCAGATAATTGAGACAGTAATAGAGAATGGCTACATTCCGGTTATTGCCCCTATAGGTCGGGGTCCCAATCATGAGAGCTATAATATCAACGCCGATTTGGCGGCATCAGCTATTGCCGTAGCCATAAAAGCCGATAAACTGGTATTGTTAACCGATGTACCCGGTTTACTGAAGGACCCTGAAGACAGTGAGTCGCTGATATCAGTACTCAGATTAAGTGAAGTGGATGAATATGTACAACAGGGTGTTATAGCCGGGGGGATGCTGCCCAAGGTCCAGTGCTGTATGGAATCAGTCCGAGGTGGAGTGGGGCGCACCCATATTATCGACGGGCGTTTGTCCCATTCCATACTGCTGGAAGTCTTTACTGACCAGGGTATAGGCACCATGGTGGTTAACGGGTAGCAGCAATGGGAGTGACACATCAGGCGTAAGGAGGATTTCATACCCCTTACTCTGATGTTTAATTAGCAAGGTCGGAAAGGGAGAGATAAGGTGATGACCAATAATGAAATCGCTGTCAAAGGTCAGGAATATGTGCTGAATAACTACGGGCGCTTCCCCATCGCTCCGGTCAAAGGCAAAGGCAGTTACCTCTGGGATGCCAACGGCAAACAATACCTGGACTTTGTGGGAGGTATTGCAGTATGTATTCTGGGGCACTGCCATGATGGACTTGTCAGTGCTCTGCAGGAACAATCGCGGCAGCTCTGGCATGTATCCAATCTTTACTGGATCAAGTCCCAGGTAGATCTGGCGGAAAAGCTGGCCAGTAATTCCGGTCTGGGTAAAGTTTTTTTCTGTAACAGCGGGGCGGAAGCCAATGAAGCGGCCATCAAGCTGGCCCGCAAATATTTTTACCGCCGGAAAGAGAGCCATAGGAACGAAATCATCGTATTCAATGATTCGTTTCATGGGCGTACCCTGGGTACCTTGGCGGCTACCGGGCAGGAGAAGTACCGGTTAGGTTTTGCCCCTCTGCCGGCAGGTTTTCAATATGCTGATTTTAATAATCTGTCCTCAGTGGAGCAACTGATAGATGAAAATACCTGTGCCATAATGGTGGAACCGGTACAGGGTGAAGGGGGAATAAAACCGGCCGATCCCGATTTTCTGCGGGGATTAAGAAAAATCTGTGACCGGGAAGGGATATTGCTTATCTGTGATGAAGTGCAATGCGGCATGGGGAGAACCGGGAAACTGTTCGCTTATCAGACCTACGGAGTAGTTCCGGATATTGTAACCATGGCCAAGGGTCTGGGGGGAGGGATGCCCATCGGGGCGATGATAGCCAGCGACAAAGCCGCTTCCGGCTTTGCTCCGGGAGATCATGCCTGCACCTTCGGCGGCAATCCCCTGTCTACCGCAGTCGGTAACCGGGTAATGGATATAGTTACCGGGGAAGGGTTCCTCGACCGGGTTAATGATCTGGGTAAATACCTGACTCGTGCTCTGCAAGGGATAAAGGACAGCCGGATAGTCAGCATAAGGGGGCGCGGCCTCATGCTGGGGGTAGAGTTTGACAGTGATGTCAGGGAACTGGTTAATATTTGCCTGCAAAAGGGATTGCTGGTGCTGGGAGCCGGAAACCGGGTACTGCGTATGGTACCCCCCCTGATTATAAATGAGACCGAAATCAATCAGGCGGTGAGTATAATCAAAGAAGCTCTGAAAGACTGGTAGGGATAAAGCTAAAAGGGAGGAATGGGATCTATGTTTGAGATAGGGGATATTTTACGGGGGCGTGACTTTATAAGCATTCATGACTTCACTAAGGAAGAGATTGAGTATATGCTCAAGGTGGGAGCGGAAATAAAGAAAATGCAGAAACAGGGCATTGTTCATCACTATCTGGCCGGCAAGACTCTGGGCATGATATTTCAGAAATCCTCCACCCGTACCCGGGTTGCCTTTGAGGTAGGTATGTACCAGCTGGGCGGACATGCGCTCTTCCTGAGCCCTAGAGATATCCAGCTGGGTCGGGGGGAGACTGTTAAGGATACGGCCCGGGTATTGGCCCGGATGCTGGATGGCATCATGATTCGCACCTTTGACCATGAGGAAGTGCTGGAACTGGCTCGCTGGGCGGACATTCCGGTGATAAACGGCCTGACTGACCTTCTCCATCCTACTCAGGTAATAGGAGACCTGATGACTATAAAGGAACATAAAGGTGAGCTCAAGGGTCTTAAACTGGCCTTTGTGGGGGATGGAAACAATGTAGCCCACTCCCTGCTCTTCGGCGGGGCCAAGGTGGGGATGGACGTGGTCATTGCCTCACCGGGGGGATACGAACCTGATGCCGGAATACTGGCAGCGGCACGTCGGGACGCGGCCCAGAGCGGAGCCGTCCTGTCAATAGTTAAAGACCCCCAAGAGGCCGTAGCCGGAGCTGATGTTATCTATACCGATGTATGGGCCAGTATGGGGCAGGAAGGCGAAGCTGAGGAAAAGGAAAAGCAATTCCTGGCCTATCAGGTAAACAGCCAACTCTTGACCCGGGCTAAAAAAGATGCCATTGTTCTGCACTGCCTGCCCGCCAAGCGGGGTAAAGAGATTACCGACGAAGTTATGGACGGCCCGCAATCAGCAGTCTTCGATGAGGCTGAGAACCGCCTCCACGCCCACAAGGCAATTATGGCCTTGACCATGTAGCCAGCGGTACTTGATTGACTTTATATAAGCTTTTGTTGGTTGATCTAAGGTTTAGTTCAGGAAGATAATTTTATACAAATCAGGAGGGTTTACTACGGATAAGATAATACTAGCCTATTCCGGGGGACTTGATACCTCGATCATAATACCCTGGTTAAAAGAGAACTATGGCTACGAGGTAATCGCTTTTTGTGCCGATCTGGGGCAGGGAGAGGAACTGGAACCGGTGCGGGAGAAGGCCATCAGATCCGGTGCTTCTAAAATATATGTGGAAAATCTGACGGCTGAATTCGTAACCGATTACTGCTGGCCGGTGCTTAAGGCGGGAGCCGTTTATGAGAAAAAATATCTCCTGGGGACCTCCTTTGCCCGTCCCCTGATTGCCAAGAAAATGGTGGAGATCGCAGCCCGGGAAGGGGCGGCAGCCATTTGCCACGGGGCTACCGGCAAGGGCAACGATCAGGTGCGCTTCGAACTGGGGATAAAGGCTTTAAACCCGAGTCTGAAAATAATCGCGCCCTGGCGGGAATGGAATATCCGTTCCCGTGAGGATGCTATTGAATATGCAGCCCGTCATGGTATTGAAGTGCCGGTTACCAAGGAGAAGATATACAGCCGTGACCGCAATTTGTGGCACATGTCCCACGAAGGCGGCATTCTGGAAGACCCGGGCCATGAACCCCCTGATGATGTTCTGGTTCTGACCGTTCCGCCGGAGAAGGCCCCTGATCAGCCTGCTTATATAGAGATAGGATTTGAACAGGGAATTCCGGTAGCCTTGGATGGCAGGCTTTATGGCCCGGTAGAACTGCTGAGCAGACTAAATGCTCTGGGCGGAGCTAACGGAGTAGGTATTGTAAGCATGGTGGAAAACCGCCTGGTAGGCATGAAATCCCGCGGTGTTTACGAAACCCCGGGCGGCACTGTCCTGCATACCGCTCATGACGAATTGGAACGGCTTACCCTGGATCGGCGCACGCTGCAGTTTAAAGAGCAAATGGCAACCAAATATGCTGAGCTGGTTTATGACGGCAACTGGTTCAGCAAGCTCAAGCAGGCTATGGATGCCTTTATTGACGAGACCCAGAAGACAGTTACGGGAACCGTCAGGCTCAAGCTCTACAAGGGAAGCTGCGGGGCCGTAGCTTCCAGCTCGCCGTATTCCTTGTACAATGAAGAACTGGCTACCTTCGGCGCCGACGAAATCTACAGCCACCAAGATGCCCAGGGCTTTATAAATCTGTTTGCCCTGCCTCTGACCGTGCAGGCCATGGTTAATCATAAATTGACAGGAAATTAATAGATAATTGGCAGATATGTTGAGAAAATAGAAGTAAATAGAAAGAGACGGGACAAAAATCCGGGCAGGGTAGGAAAATAGGCCTATCCTGCTTCTTTTTGCCGGAAAGCTGAACCAGGAAATAATAGCATTACTATAAAAACCTTTGCTAAGTGAACATAACGTTTTGTTTTTGCATGAAAAGGGCTGATTAAGGAATTATATATATTTGAAGCAGCACCCCCGGTTAAACTATAATAACTACAGCATATTGTATTTATAAATTTTTAAACCATATATATTGTGTTTTAGAGGAGGAAGCTGATGAGTTTAAACAGTATAAGGAAGCGTGACGGTCGCGTGGTTCCATTCGAGAGGGAAAAGATAGTCAGTGCTATTTATAAGGCGGCCCGGGCAGTAGGGGGCAGAGACTATGAAACGGCCGAAAGGCTGGCCGATAAAGTTATCGAACTGGCCGGCTACCACTATCTGGACAGCTACGAAATAGCTACGGTTGAGGAAATACAGGACCTGGTGGAAAAGGTTCTGGTTAAAAACGATCATTACAAGACGGCTAAAGCCTATATACTGTACCGCAAGCAGCATGAAGTGATAAGAGAGAGTCGGCAGCTGATCCAGAATACCGAAATCATAGAAAAATATTTGGATCGCAGCGACTGGCGGGTAAAAGAGAACTCCAATATGAACTTCAGCCTGCAGGGCATGAATTTTCACATTTCCTCCATAGTCACCAGCCAGTACTGGCTGAACCAGATATACAGCGAACAGATGAAGGAAGCCCAGCAAAACGGTGATTATCATATGCATGATCTGGGCATACTGGCGGTTTATTGTGTGGGCTGGGATTTGCAGGATTTAATCCGGGAAGGTTTTAAGGGTGCCCGGGGTAAAGTGGTAAGCAAGCCGGCCAAGCATTTCCGCACCGTTTTGGGGCAGATCGTAAACTTTTTCTATACCCTGCAGGGTGAAGCTGCCGGGGCTCAGGCATTTTCCAACTTCGATACCTTGCTGGCGCCCTTCATTTACTATGACAATCTGAATTATGAACAGGTAAAACAGAGCCTGCAGGAATTTATATTCAACGTCAACGTACCTACCCGGGTGGGTTTTCAAACTCCCTTTACCAATATTACCATGGATCTTAAAGTACCCGGGTATTTTAAAGACCAGAGCGTTATCATCGGCGGTAAATTTATGGACAAGACTTACGGGGAATTCCAGTCCGAAATGGATATGCTGAATCAGGCCTTCGCCGAAGTCATGATGGAGGGCGATGCCGAGGAGCGGGTATTCACCTTCCCTATCCCCACCTATAATATTACCCGGGACTTTGACTGGGACAGTCCCAAGTACGATAAAATTTGGGAAATGACAGCTAAATACGGCATACCCGGATTTGCCAACTATATTAATTCCGATATGGACCCCGAGGATGCCCGCAGCATGTGCTGCCGCCTGCGGCTGGACAACCGCGAGCTTAGGAAACGGGGGGGAGGGCTGTTCGGTTCCAATCCCCTGACCGGGTCGGTAGGGGTAGTAACTGTAAACATGCCCCGCATCGGCTACCTGGCCCGGGACAAGGAAGACTATTTCCACCGCCTGGCTGATATCATGGATTTGGCCAGCGACAGTCTGGAAATCAAGCGCAAGATACTGGAAAACCTAACCGATTCCGGACTCTATCCCTACTCCCAGTTTTACCTGCGGGGGGTAAAGGAAGCTACCGGCAAATACTGGATTAACCATTTCTCCACCATTGGGCTGGTGGGAATGAACGAATCCTGCTTAAATTTCCTGGGTCAGGACATCGGCAGTGAGGAGGGCTATCATTTTGCCCTGGAAGTTCTGGAATTTATGCGGGGACGGATACAGCAATACCAGGAGAAAACCGGCAGCCTGTATAACCTGGAGGCCACCCCGGCCGAGGGGGTAAGCTACAGCCTGCCCCAGAAGGACCGGGCACGTTTCCCCGATATCATTGTGGCTAATAACGAAGCGGTTAAAAACGAGGGGGCAGAGCCCTTCTATACCAATTCCACCTTCCTGCCGGTAGGTTATACCGACGACCTGTTCCTGGCCATGAAGATGCAGGATCCTCTGCAGGCCATGTATACCGGAGGTACCACCTTCCACATTTTCCTGGGAGAAGCAGTACCCGATATCAACTCGGTAAAAATATTGATCAAAAAGGCCTGTGAACAGTTTAAGATGCCCTACTTCTATATTTCGCCGACCTTCAGCATCTGCCCTCAGCACGGCTACCTGACCGGGCAGCACTTTACCTGCCCCAGCTGCGAGGCTGAAGGCAAGGAAACCTGTTGTGAGGTATACTCCCGGGTAGTGGGCTACCTGCGCCCGGTAGACCAGTGGAACGAAGGCAAGCAGGCTGAGTTTAAAAACCGGAGAACTTACAAAGTGGTGTAAATAATGAAATTTGCCGGATTATTAAAGCAGAGCTTGACTGATTACCCCGGGAAGATAGCTGCCGTGCTGTTTTCCCGGGGCTGTAATTTACGTTGTCCTTTTTGCCATAACGCCCACCTGCTGGTAAGACCCGGCCGCAATGACGCTGCTGCGGGTGAAATAGAAGACCTGGAATTGCTGGCCTTTCTCCAGGAGCGGCGCGGCTTTTTGGATGCGGTGGTATTCAGCGGCGGAGAACCCACGATAAATCCCGAACTTCCCGAGGTGATCAGGCGGGTAAAGGATGCCGGCTATCTGGTTAAACTGGATACCAACGGCCATAACCCGCTGATGCTGACCAAGCTGCTGGCGGATAATCTGCTGGATTACGTAGCTATGGACATCAAGGCGCCGTTGGATTATAAAAAGTATCTGGAAGCCAGCGGCAGGCTGAGTCCGAAGGACTTTTTCAATGTGCGGGCAGCCATAAACCTGCTGCAGACCACTGCCATTGAGGTTGAGTTCAGGACTACGGTGATACCCCTCTGGCATAGTCCGGAGGATATCGCGGCCATAGCCCGCTACATCGAAGGAGCCCGACTGTACTGCCTGCAGCAGTTTAATCCCCGTACCACTTTTGACTCCGGGCTTTCGAGCGTAAAGCCCTATAGCAAGGAAGAACTCATGGAAATGGCCCGGCTATGCCGGCCCTATGTGGATTCAGTCCGTATACGCAATGTATAATCTTCTGAAGGGGCCGAAAAAAAGTCAGTTTCCTGTATATAAAGCAGACTTGATTTGGGTTAGAATATAAACTGCAGTAAGTAATTAATTAATATTATTGAGGTGTAGTTATGAAACTGTGGAGCGGCCGCTTCACCAAAGAAAGTGACAGCCTGACCGAAGATTTTAATGCTTCCATAGCCTTTGACCGCCGCATGTATAACCAGGATATTACCGGCAGCATAGCCCATGCGCGCATGCTGGCCAAGCAGGGAATAATTAACGCAGAGGAAAGAGACCTTATAATCAAAGGACTGCAGGAAATCAGGGATGGTCTTGACGGCGGCGAACTTCAATTCAGCGTGCAAGCCGAAGATGTACACATGAATATAGAAACCCTGCTCATCCGCCGCATAGGCGAGGTGGGCAAGAAACTGCATACGGCCCGCAGCCGCAACGACCAGGTGGCCCTGGATATGCGCCTTTACCTGCGGGATGAGATAGCCGTAATTCGGCATCACCTTCTGAAGCTGGAAGAAACCCTGCTGGAGCTGGCCAAGCAGCATACAAATACCCTTATGCCCGGCTATACTCATTTACAGAAAGCCCAGCCTGTAACCCTGGCTCATCACCTGCTGGCCTATTTTGAAATGCTGCGCCGGGATCTGGAGAGACTTAGTGATTGCTCCAGGAGACTGGACTATATGCCGCTTGGTTCGGGAGCTCTGGCCGGAACCGGTTTTGACCTGGACCGGGATTACGTCCGGGAACAATTGGGCTTTGCCCATATTACCCGCAACAGCCTGGATGGGGTCAGCGACCGTGACTTTGCTCTGGAATTCTGCAGTTTCGCCAGCATTTTGATGATGCACCTGTCACGTTTTTCCGAAGAACTCATACTATGGTCCAGTGAGGAATTTTCTTTTGTCGATATGGATGATGCCTTCTCTACCGGTTCTTCCATCATGCCGCAGAAAAAAAACCCCGATCTGGCTGAGCTGGTTCGGGGCAAGACAGGAAGAGTATACGGAGACCTGATTACTCTTCTGACCCTTATGAAATCGCTTCCCCTGGCCTATAACAAAGACATGCAGGAGGATAAGGAAGCACTCTTTGATGCGGTGGACACAGTCAAAAAAAGCCTGGTGGTTTTTGCCCCCATGCTGCAAACCGCCCGTTTCAGGCCGGAAAAAATGGCAGCGGCGGCCCGGGGCGGGTTCACCAATGCTACCGATCTGGCCGACTATCTGGTGCTCAAAGGATTGCCCTTCCGGGATGCTCACGCTGTGGTGGGCAAAACCGTCCTTTATTGCCTCGCCAACAACCTCTCCCTGGAAGATTTAGACATAGAAAAATACAGGGAGTTTTCACCGCTGATTGCAGATGACATTTACCAGTATCTTGCAGTAGAAGAATGCATTGCCCGGCGTAAAGTGGCGGGAGGGCCTGCGCCGGAAACCGTCGTCCGGGCGCTGCGCGAAGCTGATGAATGGATAAGGGGGATGGGAGATGTATAATCTGAGTCGCTTCAACTGTGTTGACGGCAAGCCCGACGAAGACCAGGTCGAAGCCTGGGCCGAATCGTATTTTTACAACATCATGAACATCCTCAACGCTTTTTTTTCCCAGGTGGACGTCCCGGAAACCCTGGCCCGTATGAGCTGCATACCGTTTGGCAAGCTGGTGGCCGAGGAACTGGAAGATGAAAGCGCAGAGGTAGTTGCTATAGCCGTAGCTAAAGTTAATGAACTGGCAGAGATCGAAATGGAATTACTGCAGGCTTATGCAACTGACTGATTAGAGGTTTCCGAGAAGATAATTTGAGCCGGCTAGCCCGGCTTTACTTTTCTATGCGAATAAAAGTTTTAGACATAAGCACTATAAGTCGCCAGACAATAATGCTAGAATAATCATTGGCTTCATATTATTGGATAAAGGAGGCTCGTATCGATGGACAAATGCAGCAGCTGTAACAAAGAATTTCCAGAGGCAACCCTTAAGACCATGGTACATATCATAGACAGGAAAGCCTACGTCAAGAAAATATGCCCTTCCTGCCAATCCATAGTACTGAATAACCCCAATTATTACTATCTGGCTGATGAAAAGAAGTCCAAATAGAGAGGTTACCCAGCTAAATACTTGCTTAGATGAATTAACGAAAATAAAGCCGGCGAATGCCGGCTTCTTGACGGGCAGAAATAATCCTGCTATCATCTATCTTGTCAATAGTATATGCCGATGTGGCTCAGTGGCAGAGCAGCTGATTCGTAATCAGCAGGTCGCCGGTTCAAATCCGGCCATCGGCTCCATAGAAAAACGATAATACCGGGGTTTTTAAACCCCGGTATTTTATGTTAATTTATTGATTTTATTGCTTTGCTAATGGTTTGCTAACGGGCTTTTCGCTTTGCTTTCATATCTTCAAAGGACACTATTTTATCATCAACGGGCTTCGCCAGCTCATGGCTTACTAATACATCATCTAGGCCCTCAATAGCTTTCTTTTTTGTATCTAAACGAGGATGTATATAAAAATTATAAGTTGTCCGAATATCAGCATGCCCTAGAAGCTCTGACACTACTTTGGGATCTTTCCCCAGGTCGAGTAAGACGGTAACAAAATTATGGCGCAGATCATGATACCTGATTTTAGGGTTGAGCTTTAACTTTTTCCGCAGCTTGCCCCACTTTTTGTGTTACATAGTCGGGGTCTATCTCCCGGCCATCGTCCCAGCAGCATACCAGGTCGTTCTCCTCACTTCACCGTAAAACTTCTTAGCTTCAGCCTGGGCATTCTGTTGAGCAAGCAGGGCGGACCGGGCAAGGTCAGTCATGGGTATATCTTCGTTTCCGTTTTGGCAAGTCATAATCCAGTTTGTTGTCTTTATCCCGCTTTAGTTGCTGATCTACATGGATAACGCCTTTGTTAAAGTCTACTTTGCTCCATGTCAGTCTGCATAATATTACAGTTTACATAGGCAATGAATAAGGCTGATGTCGGCCCAGGGCAACTATTCCCTGGTTTTGAAAAATGGCTATCTGAATTGGATAGCATTGATCTTTCCGATGAAAACATGGCTCTTGCAATAAAGGAAGAGGCAGCAGACGGCTTTTTTCTACGAGGAATACAACAGCAGGAAGCCATCCAAAACAAGAGAACTATCGAATAGAACTGATCTGGAGTGGATAGTGATTGGTAAAAAATGCGGTTGTCCCTGGCTGAGCTGAATGAACTTCGCGTCAGGGACTTGGCTGCTTATGCTGATATTTATACAGGTATAGAGAATAAAAAGTCAAGGAAAGCCGAGCAAAGCGATATTGATAGGCTATTAGCTTGATCAAAGGTTTAATAGCTGAGCTTTTTTTTTATCAAATTCCTCCTGGGTTAAAATGCCCTCGTCTAATAGGGCTTTAAACTTTTTCAATTCGTCTGCGGGGCTAATTGACGCAATTGTGTTTTCATTAAAGATGGTGGATTGGAGTCTTTCTATCTCGTCTTTAATTTTTTCCACTACGCTGTTATGTTTCTTAGCAAATACAACAGTGTTTTCGTCTTGAGTTGCACTGATTAGCCCCTTGGTGTTTTCATTGCCGCCTGGAATTGAGAATTGAATATATCCATTGGTAAGGGAACTTGCTGGTTTTACCTGTATACTGGTGATTTGTTTTAGGTATATAGTTTTGTCTCCTTTAAAAAAACCTTGCGTCATTTTAGATAAGGCACCTTTTCTTTTGATTACAATCTTATCACTGTAAAGAGTTAGTTGCCCGTTTACTCCGTCCAGTTGTGCTAAAGCGTCTGGCATGGTATTGCCTCCCCGTACTATTTTAAGCTAATTATAGCAAATATGGAAAGGTAGTTGTATATTATAGCCGAAACAATTAAAGGTATTAATGTTGTGATAGGGGCAGAGACTACTGGCCTTCAAAAAGCCAGAGCCTTCAAAGTGAATTAAGACAAGTGAACAAAACCATAAAGGGGTGGCATTGATAAAAAGCGTAGAGCCGGTATAATATCTGGCTCTGCCCGATTCCGACCGAATTTAATGATAAAGCCGGGGTGTTATGCCCCGGCCTGTACTGGCCTTAGTATCCTGTTATATCTTTGATTTTATAGCTTGTAAATTCTTCAAGTGCTGCAGCTTTAAACTTCCAGGTACCCCCAGGCTCAAGGTTATTAGTGTTATCTATTGTGCTTCCAACTTGAGAGCCTTCGGCATCATAAAGATTAAGTTCTACCTGGACGTATGTGTATTGCTTGTCTGTATTGTTTTTTACTTTTCCAACTATATAAGTAGTAAAAGAATCTGATTCTGTGCTGTGTTCTATAACCTCTAAATTCGGGACTTTTGGAGCTTTGGCCTTATCTGATACCGTTGGGGTAGACGTGCCGTCCTTCATCCCGGCCCCCTGGTCTTTGTTGTCACCACCCGCTGAACCCAGAGCTATAAGTAGCACAACGATAATCCCCCAAAACCACCACTTCTTCCATAATGCAACTCCTTTCTATATTTTTACTTATTATCTAATATACTACTACATTATGGCAGGAAATCCTTTTATTATTAGCGAATTCCTTTCAGGATAGAACTAACCCTATTCCAATCCATCTTTATAGTAGCCTGGCTCATCACCCGTACCGCGGCCGGAGGGAATATCTGCTGTAGTGGGGTGGTCCTGTTAGCGTGGCTGGTTGTGCATACTAATGGACTGACAGTGGTGGGGCTGTGGGGGTAAATATGCTATTAGCATATAAGTAAAATGCCGTTTTGCTAATGATTTTTATTTATGTTTTTTAGCTTTACTAATGGGAAGTTAGTAAGCAAGATAAAGGCGGGAATAATGGTGGTTTACTTTATTTAGATTTATATGCTTTTCACGGTCACGGGGCACCTGTATATTGATTTCTACGAATTCGCTGCGTACGGCTTTAGGGCTGTGCCCATTACGCCGGTTGCCATTCCTTTTATTGTGAGCATCGGTCTTTTCATAGCCCAGGGTAGCGTCCAATTCGGCCTCCAGCATCTCTTGTAGGGCCTCGGCAAAGAGGTCTTTCAGGACATTCTGGACGTCTTCAATGATCTTTAAGTCATTCTCTTTAATTGAATTGCTTGATCTCGGCTCGGGAGACCAGTTTCTTCTTCTCCATATGTATTCCTGCCTATATTCGGAAAGAGCAGAAGCACAATTTATTTTACACACTCTCATTTTGCCGCTCGATAACCGGCAACTAGCCAGCAACAGTTTAAGTATATACCTCGTCAAAAAGACGTTATTTAGCAAAAAACTGAACTGCTTAATGTTCCATTTTAAGGACAAAATACCCCACCTAATTCCTGTAAATACCCCTGTATAGCACAAAAACCGCTACAGCGTAGCAGTTCTTATAAACGTTAATACCATATCTATCATCCAGATAAAAGATTATTAGCCTTGTTCAATTAATTTCATCAATTCATCCTTACTTAGCCAGGGTCTTTTTCGGTGTAACATTTTATGACAGTTTGAACAAACTAACACTATATCATGAGGCTTAGTTTTATATCCCTCTGGTATTTCGGAAACAGGAATTATATGATGACCCTCAATAAAGCCTTTGCCAATTTGTCCGTATTTGTGTTCAAAATCGAAAGAACATATTTCACAAAATAGGCGGCCATGTAACATTAAACCACTCTGCCAAGCCTCACGTTTCTTTACATCCTGCTTGGAAAGCATCTTCTAACACTTGTCACCAGGCATAAGGTATTCCGCTGCCCACCGTGTGTATTGTTCAAGGTCTTATTTGTTAAGCTTTCGTTTATTGGCTTTGGTAGAATCTAAAACTTTAATCTGTATTTCGTGGGTTTCCAGCTTTTCCTCAATACGTTGTAGCCTGTCCGTATGGTTAGCAAGAGTTCCCTTGATTGACTCGTAGCCATCAAAGAGAGCAGCCAGCTTTTCCCCGTGTTCAATTTCTATCCTGGTTATATCCTGCTGGATTTTTTCTTGACTTTCACTTAGTTTAACTAAGTGCTCAACAACAAATTTTTGAAATTCTTGCTCGGTCAATGCTCACCCTCCTTCTTCCCATACTTTTTATATACAAAATCAATAAACTCCTCGACTGATTTCCGGGCCTCTTCTGGAAGCTCATTCATAGGGTCATCGGTACGGTGAGCGGCTATAGTGTCTATTTTGGGACGGGGGCTGGGGTCATCGGTACGGCCAAGAAGATAGTCTGTTGAGGTGTTAAAGTAATCAGCAAGCTTAAGTAGAACACCGAAATCTGGTTCACGCTCATCGGTTTCGTATTTGGATAAAGCATGATAGGTGATGCCAATACCATCTGCTAGCTGCTGCCTCTCTATTTGGTTTTTATCCCTTAATAACCTTATACGCGCACCAAGAGTCAATTTAAAAACCCCTCTGTCTAATTAAAAGTATACACTAAGTCCGATTATTAAAAAATATATTGGACACTATGGGTAAAAGCTTGGGATGGTACATACCGTCTAAGAATATTTAACTCAGATAGACGTATTGCCCAAATTGGGGAGGTGAAAAAATGCGGAATAAATTAAAGTCAGCAAGGCTTGCAAAAGGTATAAGTGTTTCCCAAATAGCACACAAGACAGGAGTTGCTCCAGCAGTCTACTATAAAGGTAAGCTGGGCAAAGAGACCCAATGATTGAAAACGCACGCCAAGTATCTGATTTTAGGGCGAAGCATAAAGGAGCTTCTTTTGAGAAACAATTGGACAAAAAGTCTAAGAACAATAAGCTCACGGGCATCTGCGGGCAGTATGGCCTAAATATCCGGCATCTAAACGGAAGGACGGAAAGAGAGTTTATATTTTAATCTAAGCCTTTTAATTTTTTAGCTATTTCAATTTGAGCAGCCAGTATTTCACGTACTTGGTTCACCTTTAACCCTGACTGTGCCGCCAAGTCTATAACTTCTGTCCACTCATCCTTGTCATTTACTGCCAAGTAATCTTTATATACCTGGTAGTTTGGAGCTTCTTTCCTTACAAGAGCTACCATAATTCCAGCAATCCTGTAACCGTCTTTCATATGCAATTCTGAGTAGTTTGGGTTCGCAGGTCTTAACCCCGGCCCATCACCGCTTCCCTCAAAATAATACTTCAAGGTAGCTTCGGAAAAACCAGTTGCCAGGTCGGTTGTTGCTACTACTATCTGGCCGGATTGAGCTATTTCTGTCTGCTTACATACAGCAAGGTCGCCATCCAATATCCCGGCTCCGATCATACTGTCTCCAATTACCTGGAGGGCATAATCGCCACACAGGATATTAGGCAGTTCTAGATATCCTTCAATGTTTTCTTGGGCGAGTATGGGGATACCAGCACGAATGGTACCGATGACAGGTAACCTCACTATTCTTTTCTCGAAGGCCGGTGAAGTTTCATCGACAAAGTAATTTATAGGTATCTGAAAGTGGTGGGCTAACAACCTTATTGAATCTAAATTCATGCTTACTTTGTCTGATTCGTATTTGGATATTGCCGCTTTTTTAACGTTTAAGATTTTGCCTAAGTCTTCTTGAGTCAAATCATGTTCTTCGCGTAATAACTTCAGACGTTCACCGAAACTTGCCAATAAAATTCACCTCTTTAGTAATTATACATTTCCAAATTGGATACATTGGATTAGTATCTATTTTGGATATTTATTTATGGTTTTACACTTGACCGTATCCTGTAAGGAAACTAAAATAAGAGTATCCAAACAGGAAACAAGGAGGCGACAAACTGCAATGTATCAGAATCTGCGTGAACTCAGAATTTTAAGGGGTATTACAGCTAAGGAAATGGCAGATACTTTGAAATTGAAAACAGAGGCGGCGTATTATAAAAAGGAAAGTGGTATGACAAAATTTTCTCTTAATGAGGCGAGAATTATTGCTGAAAAACTTGGAATGCCCATTGAGCAAATTTTTTTTGGGCATACAGTTTCCTGTAACGATACAAATGGTTTGATGGGAACCGGCTGTTTAGGGAGTTAAAGATTATATAACTTATTTGTCTGCTAAAGAACTTATCTGATTGAGCCATACCGGCAAACCTTATCGTTTAAGTACACAAATCTGACCATAGAGGAGGTGAAGATGAGATGGCAGTAGTTTATGAGGTGACTACCTGCGGGCTTTGGCGGGAGGGAACGCTTAAAAAAAACCGCAGCCGTTATGGATGATTACGGAAACGTAAATTTATTACCAGGTAATTAAGGTAAGCCAAGTGATGACAGCCTGCTCAAGCGTAAATTCGGACTGGAGCTTTGCCGCTTCCGCCGGTAGGAAGGTACCGAGAATTGGGTCGGCTACGGGATCTTGGCTTACAATCTCAAACAAATCGCCATATTGGTGACCAAATAACTTAATTTAAGACTCGACCATGATTATTGAAACCACAATTTCAATGACCTGGCAAGTTCTCTCCATGGCGCTCTCGATTTTGGAGTTCTTCATGGGGAACTAGTTGGGAAAATCAAACAGATCTTTTGGAGAAACGCCAAGGGCACGTGCTATCTTTGCAATATTTTCAAGGGATACATTTCGTGTACCGCGTTCAATATCTGAAATATATGTCCTGTGTAATCCGCATAAAAAGGCTAATTCCTCTTGTGAAATCCCCATTGAAAGCCTAATTGTGCGCACTGTGTTTCCGAACATGCTTTTAATATTATTAGCAGCCAAGTGCTCACCACCAAAATCTTGCTGTTGACGCTTTGAACAATTGAATGATAGAATCGGTGTAGCCTTTGAGTCTACAGACTATAAGTTACATAGGCGAAATATGATTTTAGTATCGGCACACTGTAACCGTATTTATACATCGCCTTGGAAAGAACTTGCCTGTCATGGGATATACAGCATCTATCAGAAATTCATAATAAAGATCACTAGTTCAAATCCTGCTATCAACTTCGGAAGAAAAGCAACCCGCTCGGAAACCAAGGAAATCTAACCCAACTCAGTTCTAAGGGGGCACCAATGGAGATCATCGCCAAGCAAATATCATTTAAACCGGAGCAAAGTGAGATATTTATCGGGCTCGAGATGATAGAGGATATTCATCGCATATTCGCGGAGATAAATAAGTTAAAGACCCAATTGGCCGACTTGTCAGCTTTGAAAGGCCAATACAGCTCAGCAGTTAATGAGCTATACGAAGTAACTATCGAAAACAGTTGGACCGGAGAGTGGATAAGCAAGAAAGCTCTTGAATTAGGGCTGGTGATCCGAGGATCTCTGGTTGCCCATAAAAAAATTAAGGAATTAGAAGCGGAATTGGCCGATAAATACGGCTTCCTGTATGAGCATAAGAAGGCTGACACCCGATAAGGGGGCTGAATTGCTTTGAAAACCGAGACCCATATTAAGCACAAGGAGACCATGCTTTTGATACGGTACATGAAGTCTAGATGAACTACCGATCCGGAATGGTAATGCAGGGAAGGGCGGAGGTATTTTGCCTGCTCCGACGAGGACTGTTATCGCTCAGCTAGAGAAATAAAACGATATCAGCGGGGACATGCTGCCCGAAAGGCCTGAGTTATGAAACAACTGAGCCGAAATAATCTCAATGGGCAGGGTGTCCCTGATAAACATGGCTCAGCCGATTTTATAAGTTCTCATTTTCTAGAGATGCCGGGGAAAATATTGCGGCCTATAGGAATTTATACTTTTATCAGGCACAAAAACCGCTGCTGAAGCAGCAGTTTTTGATTGGCTTATATTTACAAGCTGACCCGTGAACCATCAGTGATTCCAGTTATATTATATTATTTGGCAGGCTCCCATTTGCAGCGCATGGGAGAGACAATTGCATTTTCTTTTTTAAGTTCCTTGAACGCTTTATCGACTTCTTTGCGGTCTAATCCGGAGAGTTTTTCAACCTCTCCGGCACTTACCGGTTTCCCGGCGTTTTTCATTATTCCCAGTACCTTTTCTTTAGCGTCCATTATAGTACCTCCTTTCGAATTATAATCAGCATATCTGATTCTTAATATATACTCCTTAAATAATAGCATACCGTAAAATATTAGAGTTTCAATGCAGTTTATAACATTAATGTGGAGCTTTATTGCCGTTGAGCTGTGATTACGCTGATTGCTTATGCTGGTATTGGTAATGCTTAAGGAGTAAAATATCTTTAATAATATCGGTAATAATGGCCGCAGCTGCAGCACATAAGGTTCGGACCATTATATAAACAAAGGAAATGATGATTAATGGCTATAAACGATGGCAGCAAGCGTATGGTAGTATTATTTACCACAATATTTTTAGTAGGGATGGGTTTCAGTATTATTATGCCGGTACTGCCCTATTATGCTGAATCGCTGGGGGCTAATGCCTTTCAATTGGGAATGTTGATTACCGTCTATGCCATCTGCCAGTTTGTCTTTGCTCCTATTTGGGGAGCGTATTCCGACCGGCTCGGTCGCAAGCCGGTGCTGCTGACGGGAATTTTAGGCTATTCCTTTACCTTTATCCTGTTCGGTTTTGCCAGTCAATTATGGATGCTGTATATCATTCGTATTGCCGGAGGGATTCTTGCCTGTGCAACTATGCCTACAGCCATGGCATATGTCGGAGATTCCACCAGTTTGGAAAAGCGCGGCTCCGCTATGGGGATGATTGGCGCCGCCATGGGAATGGGCATGGTCTTTGGCCCGGCCATAGGCGGAATATTATCTGAGATATCGCTGGCGTTTCCTTTTGTTTTTGCCGGACTGCTGGCCCTGGTCAATGCTATTTCCGTTAGGCTGCTTTTACCCGAGTCTCTGCCCCGTGAGCATAGGGTAGTTCGCAAGATTGAAAGAGCCTCTTTGCTGGAAGGCTTACGGGGTCCTCTGGTAATTCTGTTCCTGTGCATTTGCCTGGCCAGCATCGGAGAGTCTATCCACCATGGAACCTTTGCCCTTTTTGCTGAGGGCAAATTGTCTTTTACGGCCCGTGATATTGGTTGGGCGTTTACTACCGCCGGAATAGTAATGGCACTGGTGCAGGGGTTTCTGGTAGGCAGATTGATTAACCGTTTGGGAGAGGAAAAAACGGCTGCGACCGGAATAACCATTATGGGCATCAGCTTTGTATTGTTTTTATATATGTATAACATTCCTTCCTCGATTGCTTTTATGGCAGTTTTTTCAGCCGGAGTCGGTTTGATACGGCCTTCTATCTCAGCGGCGGTTTCCAAGCGGACCGATTCTGCCCAGGGTGCTGCCATGGGTATTTTAAATGGCTATGACAGCCTGGGGCGGGCTATCGGCCCGGCACTGGGCGGCTTTATGCTGGATAAAGGCCTTAATTGGGGCTATTATACCGCTATAGCTATTTCACTGCTGGCTTTGCTGACCCTGGTGATAGGAAGAGGCCGACAAAGGCTGGCTGGCTGATTTTTGCATAATAATGGGGCTTGATCTCATCAGGCAACCCACCAGCGAGTCCCGTTATGCACAGAACAAGTATGGGGTTGTATCCCCGGTAAACTTATTTATCGGCGTAATGAGGTGAAATTATGTGCCTGATACTTTTTGCTTATAACAGCCACCCCCGCTATCAGTTGGTAGTAGCGGCCAATCGGGACGAATTTTATAAGCGCCCTACCCGGCAGGCGGCCTTTTGGCCTGAAAATCCTGATATACTGGCGGGAAAGGATCTGCAGGAGGGGGGGACCTGGATGGGGGTTACCACGACCTGCAGGTTTGCTGCCCTGACCAATTATCGTGACCCTTCCAGTTACAAGCCGCAGGCTCCGTCACGGGGGCATCTGGTTCAGAACTACCTGAGGAGCAGTATCGCCCCTGAAGCCTATATCAAAAAACTGCCTAAAGGCGGGGAAGCATATAATGGATTTAACCTTTTGCTCGGTGATGGCGGATCTTTGTATTACTATTCCAATCGGGAAGGCCTCGTTCGAGAAGTGCTGCCGGGTGTTCACGGCCTGAGCAATGCCCTGCTCGATGTACCCTGGCCTAAAGTAAGCCGGGGCATAAAGGCTCTTACTGAAGCTCTGCAGGATGATGACATAAAAGCGGAGCAGTTGTTTTCCATAATGACAGACCGGGAACTGCCGGATGACCGGGATTTGCCCCAGACCGGGGTAGGCCTGGAAAGGGAGAGGATGCTGGCGCCGACATTTGTTGCCAGTCCCAATTATGGCACCAGGTTAACGACGGTTATTCTGGCAGACCGCCGTCATAATATCCAATTCTGGGAACGAAGCTTCACCGGCAGGGCGCCGGACACCTGGCGCGAGGTATACCATAGCATCTCAGGCTGACACCTATCGTCCGGCTTCACTTTCTGAAGATTAAGTGTTCCAGCAGCAATGCCAGTACTATCCCTACCACAAACCCATTGCTCAGTATAGGCTGAAGGGTCGCCGGGAAGGTGGCAGTTACTGCCTGGGGCAGGAAGGCTACTATTATCCCGGCCAAAATAGGCAGACCGATAACTAAAGCATTATCGAAGCGGGGCTCGCCCAAGGTTTTTAAGGCGTCAAACGCGGCAGTCAGGCCGGCGGCCACCTGGGTGCACATGATGTACAACAGGAGGGTGCCGATTACCACTGACGGGATATAGGATAGATAGAAGAGTGCCCGGGGCAAAAAGGCCAGCAGCAAAATGGCTGCACCGGCAGGGACAAGGCTCCTGCGGGCAGCGCAGCCGGTGGAGGCGATAACTCCCGGGCTAAAGGAAAAGTTTACCGGACCGATTACTCCTAAAAAGCCTGCCAGGGCATTGGCAGCCCCGGTTGCGGTTATGCCGCGGGTGATGCGCCGGGGCATATCATCGGCCCGGAGAACCGATCCTACTGCCTGGATGGAGCCCAGGTCGTTTATAGACAGTCCCAGGAAGCAGAGTAAAAAGGCGGTTAATACCCCAGGCTCCAGCACCAGGGCAGGGCTAAGATCGGGGGCAAAGAAGGAAACCAGCCCTAGTTTCCCGGCACTGGCTGCCGAGGCCCAGGCCGGGTTGAGCAGGAAATAGCCCAGGCTGCCCACGATAATGGCGAGCAAAATCAACAGGGATTTCAGCAGACCGGTGAGGTAGCGCTGACCGCAGAAGATCAAGAGGATAAATACAAAGGCAAAAGCCAGATGCCGGCCGGAAGAAGCTCCTTCGTTAGTGCTGATTAACTGCATGATGGTAGGTGTCATGGTAAAAGCCACCAGAAGCAGGATAACAGCTACCACCCGGGGAGTGAAGAGGGATTGCAGTCGGGCAAAAAGCCCGGTCACTGCCAGCAGGGCCAGGATTATACCGCTGATGGCTATACTGGAATAAATGGCTGCCGGGCTGCTGCCCGGTGAGGCCAGGATACCGATTAACAGCACCGTTGCCGGACCGATGACCAGTGGCAGACGGTGCCCCCAGTATATTTGCATAATAAAGGCGACTCCGGTTACGGCAAAAACCTTCTGCAGATAAAGCACTTCCATCTCCAAGCTGCCACTCATAGCCCCGAGTACCTTGCCGATGATAATAATTGCCGGCAGGCTGACGGCCAGCCACTGCAAACCATAAAGCAGGTTCTCTCTCCACCCTGGTCTATCTTCCAGTTTGTATTTCAGCTCCACAGCATGCACTCCCCTTAATAGCAGTCGATGTGAATCCAAGCATCAATTTTGTTGATATATTAAGCCATCAGATTGCATATGGCATTAGAGAAAGCGACCGGGTCTTCTATGGCGATGCCTTCGATAAGCAGGGCCTGGTTGTATAAGATTTCACTGTAGGTCTTCAGCTTTTCCTGATCATGCTCGTACAAATTTTTCAAGGTGGAAAAAATGGGGTGATTGGCATTGATCTCCAAAACCCGTTCGGCCTTGACCTGATTTTCGGAGGGCATGGCGTTTAATATCTTTTCCATCTCCAGCGACAATACCCCGTCGCTGCTCAAACACACAGGATGGGATTTAAGCCTTTGCGACAGCCGCACCTCTTTCACCTTGTCTCCTAAGGATTCCTTCATGCAACTGAACAATTCCTTAAAATCCTCGGCCTGTTTGGCAGTCGACTCCTTTTCTTCCTCGCTTTCCAGGCCCAAATCACCGCTGGTCACGGACTTAAACTCTTTGCCGCCATAGTCATGCAAAACCCTGAGGGTGAATTCGTCCACATCATCCGTCAGGTAGAGTATTTCCAATCCTTTGTCCTTGACCAATTCTGTTTGCGGCAGGCGGTCGATACGGTCTATGCTTTCCCCGCCGGCATAGTAAATGTACTTCTGCTCTTCCTGCATGCGGCCGATATATTCTTCAATTGTCACCAGCTTCTTCTCATGAGAAGAATAAAACATAATCAGCGGCTTCAGCAGCTCCTTGTTGACGCCGAACTCATTGTAAATACCCCACTTTAGTTGCAGGCCGAAGCTCTGATAGAATTTCTCATACTCTTCCCGCTGCTGATTCAACATGTCCAGCAGTTCGCCGGTTACCTTTTTCTCCAGATTTTTGGCGATCAGCTTGAGTTGACGGTCATGCTGGAGCATTTCGCGGGAGATATTGAGCGATAAATCCTGGGAATCCACCAGGCCCCTGACAAAACTGTAGTGATCGGGCAATAAATCCCCGCATTTTTCCATAATCAGAACCCCGTTGGAGTAGAGCTGCAGCCCCTTTTCATAATCCTTGGAGTAGTAATTGTAGGGGGTGCGGGCAGGGATGAATAGAAGCGCGTTATACGTAGCCCGGCCTTCGGTGCTGCTGTGGATAACCCGCAGAGGACTTTCATAATCAAAGAACTTGTCCTTGTAGAAGTAGAAATAGTCCTCATCCGTCAGCTCGCTTTTGTTTTTGCGCCAGATAGGAACCATGCTGTTGAGGATCTCCGTTTCCAGATAAGCTTCATACTCGCTTTCGCTGCCTTCTTTAAGCCGCCGTTTTTCCATATCCATTTTGATGGGATAGCGAATATAGTCCGAATATTTTTTGACCAGTGACTTTATTTTATAGGTATCCAGGAACTCATCGTAATTTTCCTCGCCGCTGTTATCCTTTAGGTTAAGAATAATATCGGTTCCTGCGCTGTCTTTGCTGGCGCTGGTCACAGTGTAACCGTCCAGGCCTTCCGATTCCCATTGCCAGGCCTGCTCTGCCCCATATGCCCTGGTTATTACCGTAACCCGCTTGCTGACCATAAAGGCTGAATAGAATCCAACCCCGAACTGACCGATGATATCGATATCTTCCAGACCGTCATTTTCCTGTATAAAGGCCAGAGAGCCGCTATTGGCAATAGTGCCCAGGTTGCTGTCCAGTTCTTCTTCGGTCATACCAATACCGTTATCGGAAATGGTAAGAGTCCGGGTTTCCCTGTCAACGGTGATTCTAATGCTGAAATCTTCCCTTTCCAGCCCGACGTTTTGATCAGTCAAGGAGTGAAAATACAACTTGTCCAGGGCATCACTGGCATTGGAAATCAATTCCCTCAAAAAGATTTCCCGGTTGGTATAAACGGAATTGATCATCAAATCCAACAGACGCCGGGATTCAGTCTTAAACTGAGTTTTTTCCATAACTGCAACACCTCACAAATGGAATATTTGGATAATCTCCCAGTAAGGGCATCAAGTTATTATATAGCTCAATTATAATCAATTTGCAATAGCTTTGCCCGGTTTATCAGGGAGTTAGCGGCCAGTAACGAAGCTATCGTGGTAAAACCAGGGATATATAATCAGCCTGTTACAGCCTCTGACGGTACGGTAAGACACTGGCTCGAGCCCCCGGATGCATGGCTGTTACCATCCGCGGCTGCTGCCCCCGCCGCCGCCGGAGCCGCCTCCTCCAAAGCCGCCTCCACCACCAAATCCACCAAAGCCTCCGCCGCCAAAGTAACCGCCTCCGCCATAATAGCGTCGTCCGCCGCCGCTGCGGGGACCTCCTCCCGACGAGCCTCCGCCGGGCCGGATCATGCGGAATATTATATAAAGGGCGATTAATATGCCTATTACAGCAGGCCAGGAGAATCCGTCCCGCCGGGCGGAAGGCCTCTGACTGGCTGTGCCGGTTGCCGCCGGCTGGTAGGGGATATCATATTCCCCGCACACTTCCTTTAGTAGAGCATTATAGGTCTTAATAACCCCCGTATCGAACTGTTCGTTTTTAAAGTAGGGCAGCAGATACTCGTCCTGAATCCGTCCCGTTTTAGCATCGGGCAAGGCCCCTTCCAACCCATAGCCTATTTCAATCCGGCTTTTCCTCTCTTCCTGGGCGATCAGCAGCAAGACCCCGTTGTTTTTTTCCTTGTCCCCGATGCCCCATTGGCGAAACAGTTCCAGGGAATATTCCTCCAGAACCACCCCTTCCCCCAAAGCAGGGACGGTAACGACTACAATCTGGGCTCCCGTCTTTTGCTGCAGATTTCGGCTGGCATTCAGGATGGCGCTCTCAGTTTCCTGAGACAGCATGCCGGCATTGTCGAGGCAGTAAAAATTGCGGTCGGGTTGGGGTATATCCATAGCTGCCAGCGCAGACAGGTTAAATGCCAGCAGCATTATCAAGCTTGTTAATATCAATAAGGTCTTGCGCATATTATCATCTCCCGGCTTCCGGCGAAAAAGGACTCTCCGTGGGCTTCACCGGATTTTTCAGTTAGAACTTGACCTGGGGCGTCTCCTGGGCTCCCTCGGCAGCTTTAAAGTATTCCCGGGCTTCAAAGCCGGCCATACCCGCGATAATATTGCCCGGGAATCTCTTGATGCGGGTGTTGTAAGACCGAACCGCATCATTGTAGTCCTTGCGGGCTACTGCCAGACGGTTTTCGGTTCCTTCCAGCTGATCCGATAACTGACGGAAGTTGGCGTCTGATTTTAGTGCCGGATATCTTTCCACCACTACCAGCAAACGGCTGAGGGCGTTACCCAGCTCGGCATCAGCCTGAGCTTTTTCTCCCAGCGTATTGGCCCCGGCCAGTTTGCTGCGGGCCTCTGCCACCTGGGTAAATATCTCCTTTTCCTGGGCAGCATAAGCCTTGGTGGTCGCGACCAGATTAGGAATCAAATCCGAACGCCTTTGCAGCTGATTTTCCACCTGGCTCCACCTATTGTCAATCTTCTCGTTATCACTGACCATGCCGTTATACATGGAAACACCTGACAGCAGGACTATAGCGAGAACGGCAACAGCAATCCATAAAGTTCGGTTTTTCACCGTTTTTCCCCCTCTCAGACAGCAAGAGTAATTTGATTATATTTTATTACATTAATCATTCCTACAGCAAATTAAAGTACGCGGGGGAGAGAGGCGAAGCTGATGGACTGGGCTGACTGAAGCATGCTATTATTTTATAGAAAGATTTTTTCTGAAAGTCAAGTATACATAAAACGCTATTTACTTTAAACATGCAATTACGGTATCTTTAACGGGGAGCTTGTTCATCCCCGATAAAACACCGGGATTCTGCCATTAGCGTGAATAATATTGCAGATGTAATCAAATAACAATATAAATATTATTAATAGGAGGCTGTTTATGAATAAAGTTGAAAAGGCACTTATTCATGCTCTCTTTGTGCACCTTCATCACAACACGGATAAAGCTATTGATTTTGGCCTATTCAAACAACTTAATCAAAAAGTTGATCAGATGTGGCCCGGGGCCTTGCTGGTGGGCCCGGATGCCAATGATGATGCCGCCGTATTTAAAATCCCTGATACCGATTGCTTTATTACCGCTAAAATGGAAAGCCACTGCTCGCCGTGCGTTCCCCGGCCCTATGATTCCGCAGCTACCGGAGCCGGTGGAGCTATGCGCGATGTGGTAGCCATGGGCGCCAGACCTATGTTCCTTTTGGATTTCATCGGTACCCGTCCGCTGGAGGAAGAAGTTATCGTAGGCCCCTGCGGTTTTGAAGGTAAATGCACCTGTGGTAAATGCGAGGTTATGACCAGTCAGGACAGAATAAATCTGATGCTTAAAGGGATTGCGGACATGTGCGGGAACATGGGTGTATTTGTGGTTGGCGGCGGGTTTTCGACCTCGTTTAGTGATATCGTCCCGGCAACCGTAGTAGCAGTAATCGGCAGGCAGGTTACGGACCAACCCCTGACCAAGCCGGCCAAAACACCCGGGGATATACTTATCATCATCGGGGAAACCGGTACGGATGGCAACGATACCCTCTATAGAGCCGGGCTGGTACCGGTGATGGAGCCTGCGGTTGCCCTTTTTGCTGAGGAAAGAACTACTATGGAGGCTACTTTGGCCGCATTTGCTACCGGAAAAATCAAGGCCTGTTCGGATCTGGGAGCAGCCGGAATCGGTGCTGCCGTATGCGAATCCGCCCGGTTCGGAGGATTGGGTGCCAGGGTGGAATTGGACAAAGTTCCGGTAAGAACTGCCGATATTTCTCCCGAAGAGGTTTTTATTTGTGAGACCCAGGCCCGTATGCTGCTGCAGGTGGAACCCCGGCATGTTGCGGAAGTATTGGATGCTATCCGCAGCAAAAATGGTATTGCGGCGGTAATCGGCGAGATCAACGACCAGGATTGCAATGTTTTCACCTATCAGGGTGAGGTCGTAGCTACTATCCCTAATAAACCTTCTCCAGAAGTACTTGAGGGGCTGATGGGTTAAGCAGGCCTATATCCTTCGGCTTTCCGACCGGCATAGCAGAGCCCGGGCTTTTCGCGCCCGGGCTTGGTTTTTATCCTGACTATGCTCGTATAATGGAAACAGTTGAAATTAAAACTGTTGGCTGGATTGCGTCAGGGAAGCTTCCGGGAGAAAGACATGGAAAGGAATTAAAAAAGTGGAATAGGGCGGGTTATGGGAGGAAAATCCCGCCCTATTGCATCAAAGATATATAAAACATTAAGGGGGTTTAAATAACTACTGGATATGATCCACCGGGACTTAACTTACCTTATTACTCCTGACCCATATGTGCATCCTTTCGGCTTCCTGGATCAGTTCGTCCCGCAGGTCGGGATGGGCTATTTCAATCAGTGCTTCCGCCCGCTGCCAGGTTGATTTGGCTTTGAGCATGGCAATACCGTATTCAGTGACCACATAGTAATTGATGCTTCGGGGTACGGTTACCGTAGAGCCCGGGGTCAGGATAGGCCGGATGCGGGACTTCAAATTGCCTTCCTTATCCGTAAAGGTGGAGGTCAGGCATATAAGCCCCTTGCCTCCCCGGGAACAATAGGAGCCGAAGATGAAGTCCAATTGCCCGCCTGTTCCGGAGATATGGCGGATGCCGGAGGATTCTGAAGCCACCTGGCCATAGAGATCCACCTCAATGGCATTGTTAATAGCCATTACCTTATCGTTTTGCCCGATTACAAAGGGGTCATTGGTGTAATCGACCGGGTAGATGGCACAGCACGGGTTCATATCCAGAAATTCATACAGCTTATTGGTACCCATGGCAAAGGTATACACCATTTTGCATTTGTCCAGTTTCTTGCGGCGTCCGGTAATACGTCCGGCTTCATACATGTCGACAAAGGAATCGCAGAGCATTTCCGTGTGCACGCCCAGATCCTTCAAATCCGACTGGGCGATCATGGCGCCTACGGCGTTGGGCATGGCTCCGATTCCCAACTGCAGGCAAGCCCCGTCTTCGATTTCCTCCATGACGATAGCGGCAATTTTCTTGTCGATATCTGAGATAGGCAGATCGGGAAGCTGAATCAGAGGCTGGTTGTCGCCTTCGACTATGTAATCGACATCGGAAATATGAATGGACTCCCGGCAGCCCCCCAGACAGACGGGTACCGATTCATTCACTTCAATAATGATAGTTTTGGCCGTATCACAGACATGGGGGGTAACTGAAACCGAAGTACCAAAGTTAAAGAAGCCGTGTTGATCCATAGGCGCAACCTTGATCAGGGCTACATCGGCTTCAACATAGCCGCGGTCATAGAAGCTGGGACCTTCATGATAAGTGAGGGGGACATAATTACACATATTCCTATCATGTAATTTTCGGCTGGCAGCGCTCATATGAAGATCGTTATAGACAAAATGTTTTCTTTCCGGATCGGCCAGAACCGTTTTGGGCATAAAAGGGCAGGTAGTAGTCCTGATATTGACACCGTACAGTTCGTCAACCCGCTTGGCCAGAGCCGCGTCCAGGTAGCTGGAGTTCATGACGAACTCACCGTAATGCACCAGGTCTCCTGATTTAACCACCTTCATGGCTTCATCGACCGAAACCCGTTTGCGTTGATATTCCTCGCGGTAATCCATGACGGGAAATTCTCCTTTCCGATCAAGTAAGGGGATTAGATAAGCTTGGTAAACAGGCGGTGGGCCGGGTGCAGATGGTTTGAGCCTTATTCCCGGCCCGCCGCCTTATTTCTAATATTCAAAAACATCCACCGGAACATCGATGGCCGATGTGTCGGCTGCGGTCACGATCTCAGCGACAGCCCATACGTTCGGCACTACATTACGCAGATAATACTTGGCGGTAGCTACCTTGCCCATGTAGAAGTTATAGTCGTAGTGTTCCGGCCCTAATTCGTTGGCTTTCTTATCAGCCAGCAAAGCCTGGTCAAGGATAAGGCGGCCGCAATACAGTTGGGCGGAAGCGGTCAATACCCGGCGCGAATACAGGGGCACCAGGCTGATATTGCTCTTGAAATATCCCTGCAGGGCATCAACCATTTCCTTATAAGCCTTCAGAGCTTTATCCAGATTGGCGAAATCTATGGCAAAATTATCATTATCCTTATTGGCTTCACAGAAATCGGCCATCTCCTGCACCCATCCCGCGAAGACGGAACCGCCCTTCATGCTCATCTTGCGTCCCACCAGATCCATGGACTGGATGAAGTTGGTGCCTTCCCAGATGGAATAGATCTTACAATCGCAGGCCAACTGGGCCACCGGATATTCGGAACAATAACCGTAGCCGCCATAAGTCTGGATAGCTTCACCGATCAGCCACCAGGCTTCATCGGAAGGATAGGCCTTGCAGAGCGGAGTGGTCATTTCAATCAGGTCGCTGGCTGCCTGTCTGACCGCCGCATCGGGATCCCGATGGCGCTGGTCAAAAGCCAGATAAACCCGGTACATCATGGCGCGCATAGCTTCAATATGAGCCTTGCCCATCATTAAAGTGCGTTTAATATCCTCATGGTTGATTATAGCCACCCGCCCGGATTTGGGATCGGTTATTAGGCGGCCCTGGATTCTTTCCTTGGCATTGTCGCGGGCGTTGGCAAAGGCGTTGATGATGCAGGACAGAGCCATATGGCCGGTTTCCATACGGGCCAGGTTCATCATCTGGAACATCTGGGCCATGCCCTCGCCTTTACCATCGTTTTCACGAGGGTCCTTACCCAGCAGCCAGCCGCGGCAGCCGTCGTTTTCACCGGCAGCCAGAGCAGCCGTAACAGAACCGTGCAGGCCCATTTTATGTTCGGCCCCGGTGGTCTGAAAATCATTGTCTGACAGGCTGCCGTCTTCGTTAACCCAGTACTTGGGAACAACGAAGAGGGAAATGCCGGCGGTGCCGGGTCTGGAACCTTCGATGCGGGCCAGGTAGAGATGGATGATGTTTTCGGTGAAATCATTGTCACCGCCGGTTATAAATATCTTGTTGCCCTTGATTTTGAATATGCGGGGATCATCAGTGGGGTATGCCTTGGATAAAATGTCGCCCACATCGGAACCTGCGCTGGGCTCGGTCAAACACATGGTTCCGGACCAGGTTCCGTCCATCATATTGGGCAGGAACGTGGCTTTAAGTTGATCGTCGCCGAAGCTCTGAATAAGGTCTGCGGCACCGCTGGTCAGGAGGATATAGGGCATGAAAGCCGGATTGGCAGCGCATATCATTTCCCAAACCGCAGCATAGAGCATTTCCGGCAGCACCATGGCGTCCGGGGAATTATCGATATTGCTGGTGCCCCAGCCTTCGCTCTGCAATTGATGGAAAAGGGGCCCGAAGCTTTTGGGGCAGGTTACCTTGCCGTCCGCAAATATAATCGGGCTGTTTTCACCATCATCATTGGTAGGCTCGATAACCTCTTTGCACATTTTTAGTATAGGTCCCAGCACCGATTTAACATCGTCCCGGGAATAGTAGTCAGCAAACTGGGGGTAGTTGAACACTCCTTCAGTTGGCAGCCACTCTTGAATAATAAATTCGAAGTCTCTTATATTATTAACCGCAAAGTTAGCAGCCATTTTAACCTTCCCTCCGTTTATCTAAAAATTATTTACCGCTTTTTTAGTACAGGTAATGGCCTGACTGACCATTACCTGTACCGGCAGCACTTAAATGAAACGGTTATTAAATATCCCTGGTCCAGAGTGAGCACATAGCCGGTCCGCCGCCGACGCAAAGGGAAGCGCCGCCAATGGTCTTGCCCTGTTTTTCCAGTTCGTAGTACAGGGAGACTATTATACGCAGGGCGGTACATCCTACCGGGTGTCCGAGAGCGATTCCGGAGCCATTGACATTGACCTTGCTCATATCCATTTCGATGCCGAATTCTTCTTTCAGCATCCGGCCCACGCCAATGAATTGGGGAGCAAAGGCTTCATTGATTTCCCAGTATTCCACGTCTTCATACTTCATTCCGGCTTCTTTCAGGCATTTGGGGATGGCAACCGCCGGTCCCAGTCCCATTACTTCCGGGGCTACACCTTCGGCACAGATGTTTATCAGTTTCATCAGGGGTTTCATACCCAGTTCCAGAGCCTTGGCCTTGGACATGATGATAACCGCAGCAGCCGCGTCATTAAGGCCGGAGGCATTGGCGGCAGTTACCACGCCGCCTTTTTTGAAGGCCGGAGATAATTTGCCCATGACTTCCAGGCTGGCATCGGAAATCATATGTTCGTCCTTGTCGTAAATGGTGACACCCTTTTTGGTCTTGGTTTCCACCCTGACTATTTCCCGCTGGAAGGTTCCGTCCTGGGTGGCACGGGTAGCCCGCTGATGGCTCATAAGAGCCAGCTGGTCGCATTCTTCCCGGGTGATACCGTATTTCTCGGCGACATTTTCCGCAGTTATGCCCATATGGCCGGGAACCAGACGGTCCACCAGTCCGTCATGGAGCATGGCATCTTCAATCTGCCCGGGCCCCATGCGGTAGCCGCTTCTGGCTTTGGGAATCATGTAAGGAGCATTGGTCATACTCTCCACACCTACTACCAGGCCGACGTCGGTTTTGCCCAGTTGGATATGGTTGATAGCGATATCCAGGGCGCGCATACCGGAAGCACAGTTCTGGTTGACGTTGCAGGCATTGCTTCTGACCGGCAGCCCGGCAGCCATTCCCACCTGGCGGGCAGGCAGGGAACCCTGCATATGCGGATAAACTTCGCCCATGACGATTTCGTCAATTATGGCAGGATCAATCCCGGCCCGGTTAATGGCTTCTTTGGCAACGATAGTGGCCAGTTCTATGGCCTGTTTATCTTTAAGACTGCCCAAAAACTTGGCTATCGGTGTTCTGCACGCGCTTACGATTACCACATCTTGAATTTCCTTCATCATCTTTTAAACGACCTCCCTTAAATTTTGATTATGCTCTCCCTGATATTTTCTCATGGTTGGTAATTCAAAAAAATTATAATCCTCGAAATACGGGCTTTCTCTTCTCCAGGAAAGCTCCCATGCCTTCCTTTTGGTCGGCGGTGGAGCAGCACATCCCGAACATATCGGACTCAATGCTCATGGCCGTATCCAAATCAGCCTGCATCCCCTTGTCAATAGCATGTTTGGCAAAGCCTACGGCCAGTGAGGCGGTGCCGGCAATCTTGGCCGCCAATTTTATGGCCGCATCCATGACTTCCTCGACCGGGTAAACATGGTTGACCAGCCCGATGCGATACGCTTCGGCCGCGTTTATAGTGGCACCCGTGAAGGTCAGCTCCTTGGCCCGTCCTTCGCCAACCAAACGAGGCAGCCGCTGGGTGCCGCCAAAGCCGGGGATAACCCCCAGGCCAACTTCAGGCTGGCCGAACAGCGCATTGTCAGCCGCCAGCCGGATATCACAGGCCATGGCCAGTTCGCAGCCGCCCCCCAGGGCAAAACCCTTGATTACAGCAATAACCGGCTTCTCCAGCAGTTCTATCATACGCAGGGTTTTCTCTCCATAATCGGAAAATTCGCGGCCTTCGGCAGCGGACAGGGGCTGCATGTAAGCGATATCAGCGCCGGCGACAAAAGCCTTGTCACCGCTACCGGTAATAATCACGGCTTTAATGGCCTTATCTTCGGCGATATCCAGGATAGCAGCTCTGATCTCAGTCAAAGTATCCTTGTTAAGTGCGTTTAACGCTTTAGGCCGGTTAATATACAGAGTGGCCAGGTAACTTTCTTTTTCCAGAATAATGTTTTCGTAATTCATCGCTGTTCCTCCGTCAAGGTCATATCTAAGTCCTTGCATGACCATAGATTAATAGTTGTAGAAGCCTTTTTTGGTCTTTATGCCCAACCAACCGGCACGCACGTATTGTTTCAGCAGGCCCGAGGGACGGTATTTGGGATCTCCGGTTTCTTCATACAGGGTATTCATAACTGCCAGGGCAATATCTCCTCCCACCAGATCACAGAGGGTAAGCGGGCCCATCGGCCATCCGGCCCCCAGCTTCATGGCGGTGTCGATGTCTTCCGCCGAGGCCAGTCCTTCATAGAGTATGGCGCAGCCTTCGTTTATAGTGGGAACCAGGATGCGATTGACCACAAACCCCGGGCCTTCTTTGACTCTTACCGGTTTTTTGCCGATCTCTACGGAAAGGCCGCAAACTATCTCCATAGTTTCTTCCGAGGTCTGCAGGGCAGGGATAACCTCGACCAGTTTCATCACATTGGCCGGGTTGAAGAAATGCATTCCCACCACCTTGTCTGCCCGTTTGGTTATAGCGGCAATTTCCGTGATGGAAAGGGAAGAGGTATTGGTAGCAATGATTACTTCCGGAGCCAGCAGGGCGTCCAGTCTGGTATAGATATCTTTCTTGACCTCCATCTTCTCAAAAACTGCTTCAATCACGAAATCGGCATTTTTCACATCATCAAATTTATCCGTGCCGGTGATATTGGCCAGTACTGTGTCCTTGGTACCGGGAGCGGCTTTGCCTTTTTCTTCGGCTTTAGCCAAGCTTTTGCCTATGGCATTGATAGCCCGGTCAACAAATTCCTGTTTGATATCGTACAGTATAACTTTTTTACCGGCGGCAGCCAGTGCCCAGGTGATACCCTGGCCCATGGTGCCCGCACCAAGCATTGCGATTGTGTTGATTGCCATTATAATATACCTCCCTAATTAATCGACTCTATTTCCGGAGCACTGAATTATGCTGTTCCACCCCCTTTTTGCAATGCATATTATGGATAAACTACCAAAAAAGCAGAAAAAATGTCTTCGAAAAGCTTAATCAGCAAGATTCATACCAATTAATTCCCCGGCAGCAAAATATATATAAAAAAGGCGGCATTTCGCAGCTTGCGTCATGTCGCCTCATAGGTACAAAGTAATTGGAATACTATAAAGGTATATCAGAATGGTTCACTCACTATACTGATAAGAAAGCCTATAGCAAGGGAACTGTACTTGATTTGCGGCCTATCCCAAAATCATAGACCAACCCGGCGGCTTAAAATATTCGCCCTGGTTCTTTCGCCCGGTTAGCTATAAGTTGATCCCGGTAAACCCGCACTCCTGCTTATATGGAAAAGCTTTTGCAGCTTAACTGTTTTTGGTGGAGGGATATATCAAAATAGAACAGGAAGTATACCAAGATGTGGAATGGGCGTCATAAAGCCGTCCGCCCTTATTCCCCTTATCTCTTAGTCCAGGCCGTATTTGGCCAGCTTGCGGTAAAGAGCCGAGGTATAAATCCCCAGCATTTTAGCTGCCTGAACCTTGTTGCCGTTGGTTTTTCTCATGGCTTGAATGATTATTTGCTTCTCCAGCTGTTCAAGGCTTTCCGACAGGGTGGCAGGGTTGGCGTCATCCTGGTCGTTGGGAGAATAAGCATTTTCCACCAGGTGGGGAAAGTGTTTAACGGTGATGCTGTCCTCCCGATTCATGTCGGCCAGATTAATGGCTCGTTCCAAAAGGTTCTCCAATTCTCTGATATTGCCGGGCCAGGAGTAGTTTTGCATGAGCTCGATGGCTTTATGGGAGACCTTTTTAATATTGGTACCCAATTTGCCGTTTATTTTTCTTACCAGAGCATTTACCAGCAGGGGAATATCTTCATTTCGTTCCCTTAAGGGTGGTATATTCAATGTTACGACATTCAGACGGTAAAAAAGATCCTGGCGGAATCTCTGTTCGGCTACCATTTGCTCCAGATTGCGGTTGGTGGCGGCAATAACCCTCACATTGATAAAAATCGGTTTGGTTCCTCCCACCCTTTCAACCACCCGGTCCTGCAGCACGGTTAATAGTTTGGTCTGCATGGTTAAGGGCATGTCGCCTATCTCATCCAGAAAAATAGTACCGCCCATAGCCAGTTCAAATTTTCCGTGCTTCCCGCCTTTTCTGGCTCCGGTAAAAGCCCCTTCTTCATAGCCGAATAACTCAGACTCAAGCAGGTTTTCCGGCAGGGCGGCGCAGTTTATTTTTACAAAGGGATGATTCCTGCGGTTGCTGCAGTTATGGATGGCGTGGGCGAACAATTCCTTGCCGGTACCGCTCTCACCCGTTATAAGGACCGTAGAAACGGTGTGGGATAGCTGTTCGGCTACCGATTTGAGTTTTAGAAAACCCGGGGAACTGCCGATCAAATCATCAAACTCCCACTGGGCTTGGTAGCCCTGACGAATTTCTTCTCTATAGATATTTAACTCCTTTTCCGTTTCCTGCAGCTTATTCATAAGTATTTTGGCCCCGGACATATCCATGAACAGGCTGCGGGCAATAGCGCCGATGATTTCCCCGTCCTTGATAATCGGTTGCCGGGTAACTATGGTATTGCGCCCGTTTATGCAAAAGATATCGGCTTCATCAAAACGTCCGGTCTTTAGAATTTCAGGCAGGAGCGAATTCGGGGTGACCTCCAGAATATATCTTCCTACCACCTGACTCTTTTTCAGACCCAGGGAGTCCAGATAGGTAGGATTCATGGCCGTGATTAGGCCATCCTTGTCTACGATCACATAAACCATGTAAGGGCTTTCAATCAAAGCCTCGGAAATAGCCTTGAATTCCTTTTCCGTTTCCTGCAGCTTGTGCATAAAAATCTTGGCGCCGGACATGTCCAGAAAGAGGCTTTTGGCAATAGCACCGATTATTTTGCCGTCTTCCATAACCGGCATCCGGCTCATGATAGTGTCCCGTCCCTTGATGGACCAGATGACTGCTTCATCAACCCGCCCGGTCTTTAAAATCTCCGGCAGTTCTGAGTTGGGCAGGATATCGAGGATGTGCTTGCCTACCACTTCCTCTTTTGGCATTTCCAGAATATCCAGGAAGGTACGGTTCATGGCCGTGATGATGCCGTCCTTGTCCACGATGACATAGAGCATATAAGGACTTTCAATCAAGGCCTCGGACAGAGCCTTGAATTCCTTTTCCGTTTCCTTCATCTTCTGCATCATGATTTTGACTCCGGAAACATCCAGGAAAAGACTCTTACCGGTGGCCCCGATAATTTCTCCATTTTTAATAATCGGCAGGCGGGTGACGATGGTGTCCCTTCCGTTGATAGGCCAGATATCGGCTTTATCCACCCGGCCGGTTCTCAGCACTTCAGGAAGCTGGGATGTAGGTATTACCTCCAGTATGTACTTGCCGATGACATCCTTTTTCTCCAGCCCCAGCTCGTCCAGGTAGGTCTGATTCATGAGGGTAATAAAGCCTTGTTTGTTTACGCTTACATATACCATATAAGGGCTTTCAATTAAAGCATCGCAATAAGCGCTGAATTCCTCTTCGGTTTCCTGCAGCTTTTGCATCAGAATCCTGGCGCCGGACATATCCAGGAAGAAGCTTTGCCCGATGGCGCCTACTATTTCTCCGTCTTTAACGATAGGAAAACGGGTTACCACGGTATCATTCCCGTTGATGGGCCAGATATCAGCCTTGTCAATCCTCCCCGTTTTCAGCACCTCGGGAAGTTCAGAGTGCGGCAGTACTTCCAGCACGTGCCTGCCCACCGCCTGGTCGCGGCTCAGACCCAATAAATCCAGAAAAGTCTGATTCATCAAGGTGATATAGCCGTCCTTGTCCACTATCACCAGCGCCATAAAGGTACTTTCGACCAGAACTTCACCGATGTCTTCAATATTATAACTGGGCATTTATCCCCCTCCCCCGTCTGCCAAGTTATTCATAAAGCATCTATACAAATTATACATTTTTCTACTTATTCAGACAAAAGCAAGTATGGTGAACCGGGAAGGTATACCATTTGTTTAGTGGTAATAAGCTATATTGCATTTATATATCTGAGCAGTCTCAAGCATCTGGTGCGTCTTATGTCGCTCAGCCCCGGGCTGGAAACCATACGGGGCCCGTACAATTTTGCTAATTTACAATAGGGGATTGGTTTTTGCGGTCTGCCATCGAAATGGTTTTTTCACCCCCCGGCATCAGGCGTCGTCTTCGTCCCAAGGCCTGAACCCTCTTCCGTAGACCTCGACCGTATCAGTTATAGTAAGAAAAGCCTGGGGATCGAGCTGGAAGATCAGCTCCTTCAGACGTGGAATTTCAGATTTGCCGGTGGTTACCATAATTATATTTTCGGCCTGCCCGGTATAGGCCCCTTTCCCAATTAAATAGGTACATCCGCGGTGCATTCCGTGGAGAATGGCATCAGCGATATGCTCCGATTTTTTTGATACTATGATAACCGTCTTTTTCGTTCTGAATCCGGAGGTGACGTTATTAACCATGCTTGCACTGGCCAACATGGTTATGGCGGAGTAAAGGGTCAACTCAATATTGGTGGTGATAAGTGCGGTAATCAGTACGATACCATTGGTAACGAAAAGCGTAGTACCGAAATTAACTCCCCAGAGACGGTGTATGATCCCGGCGATAATGTCCAGACCGCCGGTAGACCCCCTGAACATCAGAGCGGTGCCGACTCCGCATCCGCTAAGGGCTCCGCCGAATACAGCCGCAAGGAGAAGGTCATCTATCCCCAGATGTATCTTCAGTGGCGCCAGTAGGCCTAAAAAAACCGTAAGGCTTATGGTGCCGATAAAGCTATAAAGAGCGAAGCGCATGCTGACCAGCTTGTAGCCCGCAATAAATATCGGAATATTTAATCCCATATACCATAACCATATCGGGTAGGAGGTGGTAAAGTGAAGAGCTATGGCGATGCCGCTTAAGCCCCCGGTTACTAGATGAGCGGGTGCAATAATGAATTGGATGGCGGCCGCGGTCATGAAAGAACCCAAAGCTATGCCTGCAATATCCTTAAACGATATTTTTTCCAGGGCAGTATTCTTAGACATTCAATAAATCTCCTTAAACAACAAAGAATTGCAACAAACGTCGACACAACTCTTTAAATATTACCATAAATCAGCACCATGGAGGTATGGTTTAATCAGGATAAAAAAACATAGATAATCAACCCCGCCGGGCAGTTAAAGTCAAGACTTGCTATTTGACTACTTCAGCAGCAAAATGTTAACATGCAAGCGTTATAAACATTTCCAGTCCGAGCCGCGGTAGCATTGAGACCGCGCAATCGGGACGCTGTATCCAGGATTGGCGGTATAAGATGTAGCAATCATAATGATTTAACGAGGTGTCCTGTGAGTAATAAGGCTGATGATTCCATCAATAAGGAAGTTCCCTTCTGGATTACGTTGCTTCTGGCGATTTCGTGCGGGGTAATCGTTGCCAATGTCTATTATTCCCAGATTATAGTGGGGCCGATAAGCATAACCACCGGAATTCCTGCTCAGGCTGCCGGCCTGATTGTCACCATGACTCAGATTGGCTACGGCGCCGGCTTGCTCTTTTTAGCACCATTGGGAGATATTATTGAAAACCGCCGCCTGGTGGTAGTGACCCTGCTGGCTACCGCTTTGGCATTAGCTGCCGCAGCCTGGGTGCGTCAGGCAGTACCCTTCCTGGCGGCCTCACTGTTTATCGGGCTGGGGTCGGTGGCAACTCAGATGTTGGTCCCTTATGCCGCCCATCTGTCACCGCCGGAAACACAGGGCCGAACGGTGGGTAATGTCATGAGCGGGCTGTTGATCGGTATTTCGATGGCGCGTCCGGTTTCCAGTATGATAACGGACCTCTTCGGCTGGCCTGCCGTATTCGGCTTGTCGGCCATGGTAATTATTCTCCTGGCCATTGTACTGGCACTAGCTCTTCCGCCCCGGCAACCCTCGGTAAAGCTCCGCTATGCAGTCTTGCTTCGCTCCATGTGGCAACTGCTGCTAAACACTCCCATCCTGCGCCGCCGGGCTGCTTACCAAGCCTGTGTGTTTGCAGCCTTTAGCGTATTCTGGACTACGGTTCCCTTGCTGTTATCAGGCCCTGTTTTTCAATTATCGGGGCGGGAAATAGCATTATTTGCCCTGGTAGGAATATCAGGCGCGTTAGCGGCGCCGGTAGCCGGTCGGGTTGCTGACCGGGGCCTGGTTCGCCCTGCTACTGCAGCGGCTATTGGCATGGTGCTCGTATCGATGCTGCTGCCGTTGCTGGTCAAGCCTGGTTCGCCCGGTGCCATGCCGGTTCTGGTAGGGGCTGCGATTCTGCTGAACGCTGGCGTGTTTGCCAACCAGGTATTGGGACAGCGAACCATTTATGCACTGTCCGCTGAAGTAAGAGGCCGGTTAAACGGATTATATATGGCCATATTTTTCGCTGGGGGAGCTGTCGGCTCATCGGTTGGGGGATGGGCATATGCTGCCGGCGGATGGATCCTGGCATTATTGGTAGGATTGGCATTCACGGTTATTACCTTGTTATACTTTTTAACTGAAAAATAGGATCGGCGGCAAGGGGGCGATGTTGCTCAGCATTTCGGAATGTAAGCAACTGCATCTCCTTGTTGCCGTTGTTTCCACTCCCTGGTCACGGATAACGGCGCAAGAACCTGGTTTGCATGGGCCGACCGCCTGTTAGCCTTCGGCAATTCCTATACCAATCGCACCCGGTCCGGAATGAGCCCCTATCACTGCTCCCACCGGGCTCAGGTAGATGGGACCATTAAAGTTAAGCCTTTCCCGCAGTTGGGTAACCAGATAATCAGCATCCTCTTCACAGAGAGCGTGCTGTACACAGATGACCGCTTCCTCGGCCTGTTTAATACGTTTGACCGCTTCATCCACCAGGAGCTGCAAAGCCTTCTTCCTGCACCGTACCGGTTTGATAGGGCGGACTACTCCACCCCAAAATTCGCATACGGGTTTTATATTGATTAATTTTCCCAGGAAAGCGGCTGCCCCGCCTATTCGCCCTCCTGCCCGCATATAGGTAAGCTCGTTAACGGAAAAAAGAGACACCACTCCGGGCAAAAGCTCCCGCACCCGCTTAACCAGTTCTCCGGTAACCATCTGACCCTGTTCAATCAGTTGGGCGATTTTGATTTCCAGGGCGGCTTGGCCGCAGGCGCAGGTATTTGATTCCACGACCTCAATTTTGGCATCAGGGTGACCCTTGCTAAAAGCATTTGCAGCCATGGTGGCTGACTGAAAACTGGACGATAGTGCCTTGCCAATAGTAGTAACGATCAAATCCCGATAGCCTTCGGCATACTTTTCCTCAAAAGCCTGAGTCCATTCTGCAACTCCTGGAATTGAGGTTTTAGGGATTCGGTCAGGCTGATCCTTCATCCGCAGATAAAATTCCTGGCTGCTGATATTAATATGTTCGCGATACTGCTGCTGTCCGCCGAAATTAATATGAAACGCCACCTCTCTGATGTGGTATTTTTTAAGTATCTCCCGGGGTATGCTTCCGGCAGAATCAACTATTTGTGCTATTTTCCGCTGCATGTCATCCGCTCCTTAGTAATCAAGTAGCTGTATCAATTACCTGCATAAATTATTCCCTATATTAATAAGTCTGTAAACCATGCGGCTGTGATTTTGACTGGTTATGCAGAGATTGACATGTCCCGTCCAACAGATTATTGTTGATAATAATTAGTGAAGTGCGAAACTAGTCAAATTACTGGTGATAATGTCATAATTAAATTATATGATGTGATGAGCAGGTCAAGCTGACCCTGCGGGTGTTGCCTACAAGGCTAAATTTCTCTGTCTATACAGTTAAGGAGGAGGTTTTGCTTACCATGGAGGAAGAGATTCGTTGGGTTAAAACTCACTGTGCGCGGATGGATCATGGTGGTTGCGGCCTGCTGGTAGGGGTCAAGGATAATAAAATAATCCAGATAAAAGGAGACCCGGAAGGATATTTGAATAGGGGGTACACCTGCTATAAAGGCAGGGTATCGGCCGATCGTTTAGCCCACCCGAACCGTCTCCGCTATCCGCTCAAACGGGCGGGAGAGCGGGGCGAAGGGAAATGGCAGCGTATTTCCTGGGATGAAGCCCTGGATGAAACTGCGGCCAATTTGCTTAAAATCAAGGAGAAATACGGGGCCCGGGCGGTAGGTTTTGGTGTCGGGATGCCCAAGGGTCTCGAACATTTCGTCATGATTCGGCTGGCCAATATCTTTGGTTCGCCCAACGTCGTCGCCTCTCAGGACGTATGCCATGCACCGCGGGAGGTTACCGGCCTGCACACCTGCGGGTTTTACCCGGTTGCCGACCTGCATAATCCCACCAGCCTCATACTCTCCTGGGCCAGTAACAACCTCTCTACCAATGAAGAGGGGCAGATAGCGGGCCTTACTCTGGGGCAAATTAAAAAAGGCACCCGCTTGATCGTGGTCGACCCGCGCAGGACGGAACTGGCCGAAAGAGCCGACTTATGGCTGCAGCTCAAGCCGGGAACGGCACCGGCGCTGGCTCTGGGATTTCTCCATGTTATCATCGAGGAAGAGCTCTACGACAAAGATTTTGTGGAGAATTACACCTATGGTTTCGAAGACCTGGCCCGACATATAAAACAGTACTCTCCGGAAGCGGTTTCTGAAGTCACCTGGATTCCCCCGGAGTTGATCAGGGAAGCGGCGCGAATGTATGCTGCCGCCAAACCTGCCGCCCTGCAGTGGGGAAATGCCATCGAACATGACGTCAACGTTTTCGATGCCGCCCGCTCGCTGGTTTGTCTGATGGCTATCACCGGGAACCTGGAGGTGCCGGGCGGTAATATCAATGCCCATGATCCTAAGATTATGGGACTGGGTGAGTTCGTGCGGGCCGACCTTATTCCCGATAAACGCAAGCAGATGCTGGGCGCCTATCACAGTACCATCCCTCGGTTAATGACGGTTCCGCCGGCCTATTTCCGCCAGGCGGTGCTTGAAGGGAACCCATACCCGGTCAGGGGATACTACGGCATGTGCACCAATCCTCTGGTGGCCTGGGCTGACAGCCAGGTGACCTATGAAGCCTTCAGCAGTCTTGATTTTGTCGCGGTGGCCGAAATATTTATGACTCCTACCGCCGCCATGGCCGATATCGTCTTTCCGGTAGCCCATCAATATGAAATGAACGATATCGGCCATTACGGAATCGGACACGGAATGATACTGGCCCGGCCCCGGATCGTCGATCCGCCGGAGGAATGCTGGCCCGATATAAAAATTATGAATGAACTGGGAAAACGGGTGTCGCCGGCGGAATTATGGCATGATGATTTTGAGGAATTTCTCGAAGACGTAGTCAGGCCCGCGGGTTTGACTTACCGGGAGTTTGTTGCCCGGGGCTACCTCAAAGGACCTGATCGCTTCAGGCTTTATGAAGAGAAGGGATTCCGCACCCCTACGGGAAAAGTCGAATTGAAGTTAAGCACGGCGGAAAAATTTAAATTAAAACCGCTGCCGGAATTTATCTCCCTGCCGCAAGAGCCTGATTCCGAGTTTCCGCTCATTTTAATCAGTGCCAAGAGCCGCTATTACCTTCTGTCTTCCTACCGCTGGGTTGATAAACTCAGGCGGAAAAGACCGCAGCCGACAGTTGAGATCCACCCCGAAACGGCAAAGGCCTGCGGGATCAGCGACGGCGACCAGGTAGTGATTGCAACCAGGTACGGCGAGATCGTTCAGACCGCCAAAGTCACCGATATCGTTCATCCTGATGTAATCAGCGCGTCCCTGGGCTGGTGGTTCCCGGAAGGAAATGAAAAAGAGCAATTCGAATGGAGAAAATCGAATTTTAACATGCTCACTTCTGTCGGTAAACTAGGCAGGGAATTCGGAACCCCCAACCTGAAGAACATACCCTGCCGGATAAGGAAACTATAGAAGACGGAATATCTCAGGGGCCGCAGCCAGTACAGCCAAAAGTCTTGGCCCCCAATAATAAAATTTAATCTGATTAATAAAAAGGCTACAGTTACTGCTTGGACTATGCGGGCTGTAGCTTTTTTATCGCTCTGATCAGCTGCGGTAATACTTTTTATGATAATAAATAATATTACATGCGGTATAGCAAAAACTTTTTTGCCCAGAACCGTCCGAACAGGAAGGAATTATTCAACAACAAGGGCTTGGCTGGTTGACAGTCTATAAACAGACAGGTAAAATATAACTGTCATATGGTTATATAATACAATATATAACCTAAAATTATGGTAAAGGTGCTTCCTGAACCAATAAGAGAGGAGATTTTAATCTTGAAAAGAAGAGGGCTTGCAGTTTTTTTGGTATTACTGCTGGTATTGGCTCTGACCGTAACCGGCTGCGGGAGCCGGAATACCGGTACTCCCAGTACCGATACCGGCGACCAGGCCAAGGAGGTTCCCACCTTAAATATCAGTTATATTTTCACCAACCACCAGACTCCGCTGGTAGCAGCCATGCATCAGGGTGAAAAGTTTAAAGATAAGGGGACTTATTTAAAAGAAATTGTACCCAAAGAAAAGTATGAATTATATTCTGACGGGATCAAGGTCTGCAAGCTTAATGTGGTAACAGCGAAAAGCGGCTCCGAAACCGCAACCCTGTTCGCGCAGGGGCATATAGATGTTGGCTTGGCATCGGTAACGGCCATTATGACCGCAATCGACAGCGGTACTCCGATAAAGATACTATCCCCCATACAAACTGAAGGGATGGCTTTAGTTTTTCCCAAGGGCAGCGAGATAAAAAATTGGGATGGGTTTGTCAATTATGCTAAAACATCTGCCAGACCCGTAGTAATTGGTTATCATTCCCCCACCAGCGCGCCTAAAATAGTGTTTGAAGCGGCTCTTTTCGATGCCGGGCTGAAAACAACCCAGGATGCCAACGATACTTCGGCTGACATACTGCTGGCGGACCTTAAAGAAACCACTAACTTTATTCCTGCCTTAACCGGTAAACAGGTGGAAGGCTGGGTCGGCCCCTCGCCCTTTCCGGAGGTTGCGCTTACCGAGGATGTTGGACAGGTTGTGGTCCAACTGCGTTACCTTCCCCCGCAGGGTAAATGGCATGACACTCCCTGCTGCGTAGTAGCAGGAAGCGATAAAGCTATCGCCAGCTATCCGCAGGAATTAAAAGCCTTATTAAAGCTGATTGCTCAGAACAGCGAATGGTGCAATCAAAACCTGGAGGAAGCGGCGAACATTACTGCCGAATGGATTGGCATATCTAAAGAAGCGGCCGAAAAAGCAACTCTTAAATACACGACTGATCCTTCTGCCAGTTGGAAAGAGGGGATCGGGATATACCTTAAAACGTTGGATAAGATGAGTAAATTTAACGGCCAGTTAAAGGGTAAGGAACTAAAGGATGCAGAAGCCCCCCTTTTCGACTTCCGGTTCGTAAAATAGTCGGGAAACACACTTTTGCCTGCAGGTTCCCGGAGACGTTTTGTCTGCCGGGAACCTGTTATGCTATATGTTCGTTCAGGGGAGGAGTAAAAGGTGGCACGGGTTAAGCATGGTTTTCTAATTTCTTTAATAATACCGCTGTTGTTCATAGTCGTATGGTGGGGCTGTGCCCTGCGGGTCAGTAATCCTATTATACTTCCGGAGGTAAACCAGGTTTTTGCCCTCTTATTCAAGCCCACGGAGAATCTGATCAGCATGGGCTCGCTTTTAAGTAATATCCTGGTAAGCCTTATTCGGGTCATGGTGGGCTATATACTTGCGGTGATGGTTGCCATACCTATGGGAATAGTTATGGGCTATTATGGTATCGTTTTTAATCTGTTCAATAATTTTCTGGGGCTGTTCCGCCCCATACCGCCGCTGGCCTGGGTGCCGCTGGTGCTGGCCTGGTTCGGAGTGGCAAGCTTTGCTACCCTGCTTGGAGTCGAGGAAGGACAGGTTTATATATGGTTGAGCAACTTAAAGATTTCCATGATTTTTATCATATTTGTCGGAGCCTTTTTCCCGGTACTTACCAGTTCAATTTACGGGGTGAGAAGCGTAAACAGGACTTTGATTGATTCAGCCCTGGTATTGGGCGCAGACAACCGCGAGATATTTAGCAAAATCCTTCTTCCCGCTGCAGCCCCTTCGATTGTCAATGGGATGCGCACCGGGCTGGGCGTAGCCTGGATGTGTCTGGTTTCGGCAGAAATGCTTCCGGGAAGTATTTCCGGGGTAGGTTATCTTATCACCCATGCCTATACGATTGCCCATACGGATGTGGTCGTTGCCGGAATGATCAGTATAGGGGCAGTGGGAGCCTTGTTGGATTGCTTGTTCAGAACCTTTGAAAATAGAAAATTCAGGTGGCAGCGATTGGCCCGATAAAAGAGGAGATAGCTATGCAGGAGGAGATAATTGACATAAAAGACGTCAGCAAGATGTTTGCTACGGAACAGGGGCTGAGTATTCAGGCCCTGGAGCCCGTTTCGCTGCGGGTAAAAGAAAATGACTTCATCTGTCTGGTGGGGCCGTCCGGCTGTGGCAAATCTACTTTGCTGCGAATCATGGCAGGGTTGGAACAGGCCAGTTCAGGGCAGATATTATATCGGGGAAGTATGGTTACCAAGCCTGATAAAAGGCTGGGGATGGTTTTCCAGGAATACTCCTTGCTGCCCTGGAGAACCGTTTTGGATAATGTGGGTCTGGGACTGGAATTAGCGAGAAAACCGGCTGAATACTGTAGGAAAACAGCCATTAAATACTTGGAAATGGTAGGGCTGGAGAACTTCGCTGGCTCATATCCCTATGAACTATCGGGTGGAATGCGCCAGAGGGTAGCCATAGCCAGGGCTCTGGCCAACGACCCCGATGTCTTGCTGATGGACGAGCCTTTCGGAGCTCTGGATGCTCATACCCGGATCATATTGCAAAAAGAATTGCTAAAAGTCTGGGAAGCAAATCGCAAGACCATAGTATTTGTTACCCATAGTGTTGACGAAGCTATTTATCTGGCCGACCGTATCGTGGTGATGACAGCTGGCCCGGGCAACATTAAAGGACAAATAGATGTTAGTATGCCCCGCCCCAGGGATAGAGCCAACCCGGCTTACGGTAAATTATCGGCTCGTATTTTAGACATGCTGGAAGAAGAGGTAGCAGCAAGTCAGGGAGTGGGGTATAAGCAGTGATGTAAAGCACTGAGCTGAGTAGGTGTTATCAGGGTGAAGGGTTGGCAGCCCCCTTACCCTGAGATGCTTTTATTGAGACTCTGAACTGCATAATGCTCCGGAGGCTTGGGAATTATCAGTTGCTTCATGATCGTATGCCGGCCTATCTTCGTTTTCGCTCAGCTTCCGCATCTCCCGATATATTAAGGCAGCAGTCAGCATAATTGATAGTGTATCGGCAATAGGCGCCGTTCGCCATACCCCTTCTATACCCCAGAAATGCGGCAGGATAAGGAGCAAAGGGATAAAGAACAAGACCTGTCGGGACAAACTGAGCACTGCTGCCTGACGTGCTTTGCCAACCGCTTGGAAATAGGTAGAGCTTATGATCTGGAAGCCGATAATGGGGAACATCGCCATAAAGGTCAGCATAGCATGGGTAGTCAAGGCTGTCAGTGCAATATCTTCGTTGCTGAACAGCCCGGTCAATTGCTCAGGCCAGATATGAATAGCCAGGTATCCCGCTGCAGCTATGCAGGTTCCTGCTAAAACAGCTTTTTTCCAGGTCTCCTTTACCCTCTTATACTGTTGGGCTCCGTAATTGAAGCCGATAATCGGCTGCGCCCCCTGGGCCAGTCCTAATATGGGCATAAACAGCAGGGTGGAAATGCTCATCATAATGCCGACTGCTGACAGGGCCATATCCCCGCCATAGAACATCAGAGTTTTGTTAAGTATGAGCTGCTGTATGCTGTTGGCCACCTGCATGGCAAAAGGGGCAAAACCAATGGCCATAATGCCGGTTAGGATAGGCCAGTTAGGCTTCAGGTTTTTCAAACGAATCTTTACCAGACTCCTGCCGCTCAAGAAATAGCTCAACACCCAGGCGGCGGATAGCATTTGCGCCAGGACGGTTCCGAGAGCTGAACCCTTGATTCCCCAACCCAGGATGAAGATAAAAACGTAGTTCAGCCCGGTGTTAACCACCGCACCCAGCAGTTGCGTATACATGGCCATTTTAGGGTTACCCTCCGCCCGGATGAAGTTGTTGGCCCCCATGCTGATGGAGCCAAACACCGAGCCCAGCATGATAATCTGGGTAAAATCCTTAGCATAGGGAAGAACCTCCGCGCTTGCCCCGAAGGCAACCAATATAGGTTCGGCAAACAGTAAGAAAATGATTGCCAGAACAGCTGGCAACAGGATTATCATGGCAATGCCATTCCCGGCAACCTTCTCAGCGTCCTCCTTTCTCTGTTCGCCCAGACGGATCGATATCAAGGCGGTAGCGCCGACCCCTATTAAAATAGACACGGCCATTAGAATAATCATTATGGGAAAGGCGACGGTAGTTGCAGCTATTGCTAATGAGCCAATTCCCCGGCCTACAAATATACGGTCTATGACATTATAAAGCGAATTAACCAGCATGGCGATAATGGCAGGCCAGGAGAAACTCCAGAGCAGCCTGCCGATATTACCGTCGCGCATTTCTTCCGAACGATCCATAAAACGATCCTGCTTTCAACTAGTCTATAACCCTAACATTTTAAATGAACCAGGCAAGTCAGTCAATGTTTTTTAAAAAACAAAATGCAGCCTTAAGGGATAAGAATGGACTGGAAACTGGTATAATAGTAGGCAAGACCCAGCGGGGGCTGACTTTCCGCAGGGTAAAAGCCCTCCAAGCCAGCAAGATGTGGAAAAAACATTTTTTTGGTAAAATTTTTAGTTGTTAATCTGATATGCGTTATAATAAAACAGTAATTTTGAGGATAATGGCAAAATGGACGAGGAACGGGAGCGTTCACTATAATCGGCAGGGCGCTATGAAACAATCTTAATTATAAAGAAGAGAGAATCTGATGGGGGAAAAAAAACCGGAAGCTGTTCCCGGCTGCCGCATAGAAAAAGCGCAACCCCAGGATGCGGCGATGATGTTAGAACTATGGAGGTCGATTCCCGGACTGGGGGTAGGCCGGGGGGATGACGAAGGATCGCTTAAGGCCTTTATGGACAAGAATCCTTCAACCTGCCTGGTGCTTAAAAAAAATAAGCAGCTAATTGGTACGGTTCTGGGGGGATTTGACGGTCGGCGCGGATATTTGTACCATCTGGCGGTACATCCGGATTACCAGGGCAGGGGATATGGCAAAACGCTTCTTGGACAAGTAAGCCATGAACTTAAGCTGCTGGGAGTTCCTAAAATCCATCTGTTTGCTTTCAGCGATAACCTTGAGGCGGCACAGTTTTATAAAAACCAGGGATGGGAGCGCCGCCGGGATATCAAGGTTTTCTCCTGGGATACGAATAATAATGGATAAGCGTGAATAGGGCAGATCCTGGCCGGCAGCGTCAGTTTATCAGGAAGGCGTTAACGGATCAGGCTACTATACAAAACCAGAGAGGTGGGTTTTTAATGACAGTTGACCGAGTAATTATTATGGGTGCAGCCGGAAGGGATTTCCACAATTTCAATACCTATTTCCGGGACAACCCGGATTACCGAGTAGTGGCCTTCACAGCTACTCAGATCCCGGACATAGAGGGCAGAGTATACCCCCCGGGATTGGCAGGAAACCTATATCCGGAAGGCATTCCTATATATGCTGAAGAAGAGCTGCCGGAGCTGATTAAAAAGTATAACGTAGATCAGGTGGTCTTTGCCTATAGTGACGTGGCTCATGAATACGTTATGCACAAGGCCTCGTTGGTCAATGCCTGCGGAGCCGATTTCAGGCTAATGGGGCCGGACAGGACTATGATTAAGTCCAACCGCAGGGTGGTAGCAGTTACAGCGGTTAGAACGGGCAGCGGCAAAAGCCAGACTACCAGATATGTCGCCAAACTGTTCCAGGATGCCGGCAAAAAGGTGGCGGTTATCCGCCATCCCATGCCGTATGGCAACCTGGAAGAGCAAACAGCTATGAGATTTGCGACTTATGATGATCTGGACCGATTTCAGTGTACCATAGAAGAGCGGGAGGAATTCGAGCCTCATATTGACAACGGCATTGTAGTATACGCCGGAGTGGATTACGAGGTTATACTGCGCCAGGCAGAAGAAGAAGCCGATATAATTATCTGGGATGGCGGAAATAACGATATTCCTTTCTATGCCTCGGATATACACATAGTAGTAGTTGACCCGCACCGCGCCGGGCACGAGACCAGCTACCACCCTGGGGAGACCAATCTGCGGATGGCTGACATTGCCATCATAAACAAAGTCGATTCCGCTGATGCCGCCGATGTGGAGGCAGTCAAGGAAGCCATAAGCAAAAACAATCCGGAAGCAGCAATCATTATGGCCAACTCACCGATCACGGTAGAGCAGCCCGATACCGTCAAAGGGAAAAGGGTTCTGGTAGTGGAAGATGGTCCTACCCTTACCCACGGAGGCATGGCCTATGGCGCCGGGGTAATAGCGGCCGAGAAACTGGGTGCGGGTGAACTGATTGACCCCCGCCCCTATGCCGTAGGCAGTATTAAAGGCACTTTTGCCAAATACAATCATCTTTCCAAGCTTCTTCCCGCCATGGGATATGGCAAAACCCAGATCGAAGAACTGGAACAGACCATCAATAACTCTCCGGCGGAAATAGTGGTTATCGGAACCCCCATCGACCTGCGCCGGATAATGACCCTTAAAAAGCCGGCCGTGAGAGTGGGCTATGACTTGGAGGAAATCGGCAATCCCCGTTTAAAGGAAATCCTGCTCAAGATACTATAACCAGCTGATGCATAAGGGACAAGGAGAATTGCATCTCCTTAGTCCCTTATTTTTTTGGCCCGACCCCATTTTCTGAACCCCGGGTACGCATATATAAACAAGAAAGGCAAAGGAGGTAAAGATTCATGAAAAAAACCGTGTCTTTGATATTGGCTCTGCTGCTGGTAGCCGTAATGTCCACCGCAGCCGCGGCCGCACCAGACAACGGCAAAGGGGGGGCCGCCGGCGGCAAAAAAATCGTAAACAGCCAGAAGCAGCAGCCTCCCGGCCAAGTGAAGAAAATGGAACAAAATACCGGGGTAAAGGCGGAAAAGACGGTTAAAGAGCGGGTCAGAAAATCACTGCAGGAACAATACCGTACAGTTAAAGAGCAGCCCCAATCAGGACAGGTAAAACGCTTCAGCGATACCTACCGGCACTGGGCCAACCAGTGCATTGAAGAAATGGCTGCAATTGGACTTTTAAAGGGCTATCCCGATGGCAGCTTCAAGCCTGATCAGCAACTGTCCCAGGCCGAAGCCTTGTCCCTGGTAATGCGTATTGCCGCCGACGCTGCCGATATAACCATAAATGAAGACGAAACAGCGGATGAAGACCGGAATGCACTGGACAAGATACCGGAATGGGTACGGGGAGACGCTCACAAAGCTGATAAAAAAGGCATTATCAAGCTGAACCGGTTCCACTCGGCCGTACAGGCATCCCGAGCCCAGACCGCGGTCATGATTGCCAAAGCTCTGGGGCTGGAGCCGGTGGACACCAGCAACATACCTTTCAAAGACGGCATCCTGCTTTCCCAAGAAGATGTTGGCTATATTCTGGCCCTGTACCGGGAAGGTATAATCTCCGGCAACCCCAACGGCAGCTTCAACCCCAACAGTGCCATCACCCGGGCGGAGATGGCCAGCATACTGCAAAGACTGCTGGACAAGGATAAAGATGAAAACAAGAGCGAAATTATATCCGTAACCCTGCCCGAAACCGCTGCCGTAGAACAGGGAAAATCCATTACGCTGAAGGCGGTAGTCAAATATAATGATGACAGCACCGACAGCAACGTAAAATGGACCAGCAGCGATACCACATTGGCTACCGTGGCTGGCGGAGTGGTTACGGCTGCAGCCGATAAAACCGGCGCCGTTACCATTACTGCTACCGCCGCCAAGGGCGAATCCACCAAGTCAGCCGCCTGCAAAGTGACTGTCGTCAAGAAAGCCCAGGCTATTGCGGGTACCCTGAAAGAGACCGGTAAAGTAGGGGGGCATGATGGCAAAGTATATCAAGAATACACATTTGAAGTTGATGGAAAACAGATCAGTCTGGCCAAGGATTATGTAAAATCCATAACCCTGCAAAAGGACGGTGCCGATGCGGTCAATCTCACTCCCAACACCGACAGTACCCTCTGGTTTAACGTTCAGCGGGAAACCGGCAAATATACCTTGAACGTAGTCGACAAAGATGACCGGAGCTACGAGGCTGTAATCGACTGGGTGGCTCCCTTCCAGGTGGCGGCAATCGCTACCGGCAGAAGCGGAGAACATGACGGCAGCAACTATGTGGAGTTCAGACTGGGTGAACTCAACCTGTCCAGCTTCACTTTTATGTACCAGATAAAGCCTGATGGTCAGGTAACGGAGCTTACCGCCAACAGCGATACCAACCTATGGTTCAAGACTACCGGTCAGGTCGCCGGCAAACATATCTTTCTCATCAAGAAAACTAATGTCTGGTACCTTGCAAGTATAACCATTTAACCCCTAACACTTTTTTCCTTTCAGCCCGGCTCTGCTTTGAAGCGGGCCGGGCTGAACTATTGCCAGCCGTTCGAGTCTCGCAGTATCGTTTGCCCTATCTGCAATGCCGTCATCCAGCCCCAGCCGATAGAAAAGTACGGCCGATTAGCAATAAAATAGTGATATGGCGTCTGCCTAGATATCTTATGCTGCTTTGGGCCATAATTAAAATAAACGACCCTGAGGCTGTAAGCTGACCCTATAGCAAAGGAGGCTTTCGATGTCTGACATCCATGAACATGAAGTTGTTATAAAGGGCAATATTACTATCCGCGGAACGCTTGCTTTGCCTGAAAAAACTACAGAAGCTTGCCCGGCAATATTGTTTATCCACGGTTCCGGGCCTACCGACCGTGACGAGAATGCGAACGGCCTAAAAATCAATGCCTTTAAAGAACTATCCGACGCCCTGGTACCGTCAGGATACGCTGCCCTGCGCTATGATAAACGTGGGGTTGGGGAGAGCGAAGGCGACTATATCAGCGCCGGTTTCTGGGATTTGGTCGATGATGCCCGGGCAGCGTTGGATTTTTTAAAGCAAGACCCTCGCATTGATGCCCGGCGAATCATACTGCTGGGACATAGTGAAGGCTGCATAATTGCACCAGCCCTTAACGCCAGGCAGGCGGTGCAGGGATTAATTCTATTGGCCGGAATCGCTGAACCGTTTGGGGAAATAGTAGCCCGGCAGGAGAGGCGCATTTTCAGGGAATTTGAGGAAACCAAGGGAGTCAAGGGTTTATTGATACGTTGGTTCGGAGTGGTAAAGCGGGCCCAAAAGGCTCAGGCCGAGTCCATGCAGAAGCTCATGGAATCCCAGGAAGATGTCGTGAAAATGAAGCTGCAAAAGATTAACGCCAAATGGCTGCGGGAGCATTTTGCCTACAACGTGGTAGACGACCTCGCCCATGTGACCTGCCCCGTACTGGCAATCACCGGGGATAAAGACCTGCAGGTGCTGCCGGAGCATGCAGAGATAATAGCCGAACTGGTGCAGGGGGATGCAGAATGCCATATCATAAAGGACATGAACCACTTGCTTAGGATACAAAAGGAACCCGGCTCTCTCCTGAGCCTTAACAAAATCTATAAAGAATCGGTCAAACAGCCGGTTGATCCCGATCTGATCCTGCTGATAAAAAACTGGCTGGACAGAAACTACAAATAACAGCGTTGGGGTCAGGCCCCCCCGGCTTATCGCCCTGTGGCCTCCAGGGCTGTTATCGGGCAGAGCCTCATCAGACACGCTGATAAATACCATCCGGTAGTTCTTGAATCAATCCATATTTGATAAGATAACGCAAATGATTGCGGATGGTCATTTTTTCCCAGAACAGTTCGTACAGGTTTTGCTGCCGGGGAAAAACCAGTTGGAATTGAGCCAGTTCCTCCAGGCTGCGGGGAGTTTTGAGCAGATCAAACAATCTTTGGTTGCGATCCAGCACCACCTGAATATACGTATCCAATTGCCCGGATATGTTCTCCGTTTGCATCCGGCGGTGGGAAGGGACAATTATTCGGGGGGCAATGGCCTTAATCCTTTCCGCCGACCTTATCAGATCATCCACATCAGCACTGTTGCTGCTGTACCAGGGGCCGGCCGGAACCAGATCCATATCGGCGCTGAACAATACCCCTTCTTTTTCCAGGTAAAATCCGTAATGACCGCGGGTGTGGCCGGGCAGGTGCACTGCGGTCAAAGAAATTCCGCCCAGGTCGATCACATCCTGATCATGAAAGGTCCCTCCCAGGGGCATATGGCGGAATCCGGGCCGGGCCAGGACATCTTCCGCGAGAGGCACCACCTGGCCATAGGCATCTCGCTTAAGCCCCATCAGGGACTCCCACAGATTATAGCCGTGAAAACTGATATACTCCTTTTCATCGCTGTAGGTTAGGCGTTCCTCTTCTCCTGCCATAAGCCGGCTCCGGGGGAACAGGCTGTCTCCATGGATATGATCAAAATGAAAGTGGCTGAGCAAGGCCAGTTCGACCTGATCGCAGGCGACATCAGCAAAGGCCCGGGCTCCGGCGCCTAAATCGATTACCGCCCGGCTGTCGGACTCAATATACATACAGTTCCCGTAGGGGTACCGGGGCTTGGTTTCCGGGGCCACTATCCATACCTGCTTTACTACCGGGATTAGCACAGATTAATCACTCCAGTTGAAAGGACATACCTATTTTCCATTTTTTCTCTTTATTCTTCGCAGACCAGGATAAATCCTGCTGTAAAAAGCTGAGCAGATTGTACAGCTGTTAATAATGATCACCGTACATTTAATCAGGGCGATAAATGTACCAATCAGCTATACTGGAGGTAGAATAGGGGACTTCTTTAGTTAAATAGTGGGGAGGGAACAAGATAAATGAAATGGATAGGTATATATTTTGGCCTTTATGTACTGGTCACTATCGGTGTCTACCATATATTGATAGTCAAACTGGAAGCGCGCTTCGGTGTCTGGCCCTGGATTGCCTTTCTCTTAATAGGTTTGGCCTGTCTCTATTTCGCCCTGGCTGCCGCCAGTGATGCCTGGTCGATGTGGTGGGGCTACAATGCTTTTATCAATTTGTGGTCGATAAAAGAGATGTTTGACCAGAACAAACGGGCTCTTGCCAATGGCAGGTGAAAAATGGACGATAAAAACCAACCGGAAAATAGATGGGAAAATGAAAACACCCTGGCCCCAGAGCGGGATATGCTGGAGGAAGACGAAGCCGGGGAAGATAAGCCAGGCAAGCTGATTTTTAAGATCGGAGCCGGCATAACCCTACTGGCCTTCCTGGCATTCTCCTATGCCTGGCTGCCATTATTGCGGCCGCCTCACCTGGATTTTCTCAAACAGGATAAGACTCTGTCCGAGGAAGCCCTGGTGCGCCAGTGCAAACCGGCAGTGGTAAATATTCGGGTAACCAAAACCGGGGGAACGGGAGCCAGAAGTCAGGGAACCGGTTTTAACCTGAATCCCCAGGGGCTGATAGTCACCAATCGCCATGTAGTGGAGGGTGCATCCTCGGTGGAGGTTACCTTCAGTGATGAGAACAGATATTTCAGCCGGAAGATTAAACTCATCGACGGCTATGACCTGGCCCTGGTAAAGCTTGACGGTAAAGACCTGCCCGCTTTAGCGGTGGCAGATGACCGGATAGCAGAGCTGGGACAAACCGTGACCATAATCGGCAACCCCCGGGGATGCCAGCGGATTTCAGCCCGGGGCCAGGTGAAGGAGTATTTTATGACCGAAACCGCTAACCAGGTATTCTCTGTTGCCGCCACCGTTGCCCCCGGCAGCAGCGGCAGCCCGGTTCTGGATGCAACCGGTCGACTGGTCGGTATCGTCTATGCTGCCGGAACGGTAAAGATTGAGGGTAAAGATCAGAACCGGGCCCTAGCCATCCCGGCCGCCGCTCTCACCAAGGATCTGAATTGATAATTGGGCCAGGAAATATTTGAATGGAGCAAATAATGGGAAAAGAAAAATGTATATTCTGTGACCGCGAGGACTTTTTCAGGGAAAACCAGCTTGCCTGGATGAAGTATGACAAATACCCGGTATCTCCGGGACACAGCCTGATTATTACCAAAAGGCACATAGAAAGCTTCTTCGATACTACCCCTGAAGAACGCCAGGCCATAAACGAACTGCTGGAAGAGGCCAAAAAACTGCTGGATCAGCAGTATGACCCGGATGGCTATAATATCGGGATAAACTGCGGCGAAGCAGCCGGACAGTCGATAATGCACCTGCATGTTCACCTGATACCGCGCTACTGGGGAGATAGCGACAATCCCAAAGGCGGGGTGCGGGGAGTGGTGCCGGGTAAAAGGATTTACTAGAGAAGTTAGAGGCGGGGGAATTATATGGCTCTGGACAACTACCGGGATCATTACCGGGCGGTAGATACAGCCGGTTGAAGTTAAGATTGTACCATTAGTACAGGAGGATGGTTTGTGTACGATTTTGATAAATTAATGGCACGAGAAAACACCAATTGCGCCAAGTGGGATGCAGCGGAAAAGGGCCTGTTACCGATGTGGGTGGCGGATATGGATTTTCAGTCGCCCCCGGAGGTAATAGCTGCCCTGCTGGAGAGAGCGCGGCACGGGGTTTTTGGTTATAGCGGCGGATGCGGGGGCTGGTTTGAAGCCTTGATGCAGTGGATGACTAAGCGCTGCGGGTGGGCGCCGCAGAGGGAATGGATATCCACCGGCCCGGGAGTGGTAGCGGCCTTGTATATGCTGGTTCGAGCCTTGACCGAGCCCGGGGACCGGATTATTATTCAACCTCCGGTTTACCGGCCCTTTTATAATGTGGCCTCTTCCAACGGCTGCGAACTGCTGGAAAACCCGCTTTATTTTGACGGCGGCAAATATCGTATGGATATGGAGCAGCTGAAGCAAATGGTGGACTCCAGGGTTAAACTCTTAATTTTGTGTAGCCCCCACAATCCGGTGGGACGGGTATGGAGCCGGGAGGAACTGCTGGCATTGGGGCAATTTTGCCTGGAGCATGGGATTACTGTTATATCCGATGAGATTCACTCCGATTTGGTTTTCCCGGGTTTTAAACATAGGGTTCTGGCTTCGCTTTCCAAGGAATTGGAGCAGAATACGGTAGTCTGCAATGCGCCCAGTAAAACATTTAATATTCCGGGTATCCAGGCTTCCAATGTCATCATTGCCAATGAAAGCCTGCGCTCGGCTTACCGCCAGGTTTTGCGGGGCAGCGGCCTGGCCCTGCCCAATGTCTTCGCGGTTGCGGCGGTGGAGGCGGCTTATACTTATGGAGAGGCCTGGCTGGAGGAGTTGCTGCTTTACCTGGAGGAAAATTATCGATTGGCCGGCAGTTTTATAGCAGAGCGTATTCCTGAGCTTAAAATAGTAGAGCCGGAAGGCACTTACCTGCTGTGGTTGGACTGCCGCGGCCTGGGTTTAAATGATGAAGAATTGGACAGCTTTATCAAGGGGAAGGCTAAACTCTTACTGGAACCGGGCACTATCTTTGGCACCGGCGGCAGCGGTTTTCAAAGGATGAATATTGCCTGTCCCCGCTCCCGGCTGCTGGAAGCCCTGCAGCGACTGGAAGAAGCGGTCGGAGGTTAGAGAACGAGAAATAAGTCCGGGGATAGTCCCCGGACTTATTGTTGCAGAGCTGCGCCTATCCTTCTTCCCCAACCACTCCATTGCTGTGCAGGCTCCCCCGCTTCAGGGAGGCCAGTACTCCCAGTATACAGATAACAGTGAAAACGATAAATGATACCCGCATGCAGGCCAGGAAGGCGGCGGGGTTAGCTCCGGCCAGGGGCACCCGACCTACGAACAGGGCAATCAGGAGGGTCACGATTGACATGCTTATGGCCTGGCCTACCAGCCGCATAGTACCCAGGGTGGATGAGGCTATGCCGTATAGCCTCATGGGCACTGAGCCCATGATGGCATTATTGTTGGGGGATGCAAACAGGGCGAAGCCCAGACCGGCCAGGAGCAGGTTGGCTACCAGCCAGACTGGGGCAGTGGCGGCCGATATAAATATGAAGAAAAACAGGCTGAGGGCAGAGCATCCCATACCCAGAGATGCTACCAGCCGCGGCTCCAGGCGGTCGGAAAGGGTTCCGGCCAGAGGGGACAGTAGGGCCATGACCAGGGGCTGAGCCAGGAGAATGAGCCCGGCTGCCTGCGAGTCGTATCCCCGAACCACCTGGAGGTATACCGATAACAGGAAGGTTACGGCAAAGGTGGCGCTGTAGTTAATCATGGCCGCCAGGTTGGAAAAGGTAAAGGCCATGTTGTGCTTGAACAGCCGTACCTGCAAGATGGGATAGCCGCTGCGCAATTCCCAGGATATAAAAAGAAACAGCAGGACCAGTCCCAACAAAACCAGATAGCGCGACCATGCGAAGTCGGCAATAGAAGACAGACCATAGAGAAACGCCAATAGTCCCGCAATATAGAGCAGGCTGCCGGGGACATCGAATTTTTCACCGCGGGCTCCCGCCCATTCACTGCGCAGCCAGAAGTATATCCCGGCTACGGCTAGAAAGCCGAGCAGGGTAGTCAGGTAAAATATGCTGCGCCACCCCCAATAGTGGTTCATCATACCCCCCAGCACCGGCCCCACTGACAGGCCCAGATAGGTAACGGCAACACTGTAGCCCAGAGCGCGGCCTCTTTTATGAGGGGGATAAACTGAGGTGAGGATGGCCATGCCGGTGCTGAATATCATGGCCGAGCTTAAACCCTGCAGGAGACGAACGCCGATAACCATTTCCATGGATGAGGCCAGAGTGGTCATCAGGGTAAAAATGGTATAGAGGACGGTTCCCAGCAGGTACATGCGGCGCCTGCCGTGAATATCGGCCAGACGGCCAAAAGGCAGCAGAAATATGGCTGAGGCCAGCAGATAAGCGGTGATGGCCCAGCTAGCCAGTATGGCGTTGCTGCTGAATTCACGCCCCATAGCAGGCAGAGCCAGATTAATTGAACTGCCCATGAAGGTAGTCATAAACGAGGTAGTCATAACCGTATAAAGAGTAGTTTTTTCATTTGATGTATTGGCTTCCATAATCGCTGCTCCATCTTTTAATTCTTCTTTGGTAATCTCCAGAGGTCGGACAGATTTCTCTCCCACTGTTTATAATTGAATTTTCACAACCCGGCTAAGGTTGATGTTATTATACATCCTTTAAGGCTCCCGTTAAAAGGCTTAAAGGGGAGTCCTGCCCCTTTAAGCTATGGAATCAACCTGATAATTAGCATAATCAATAATCAATTTGAGAAAACAAGAACGATCTTGCCGTAGATGCTTTAACATGTTTTACCAGGTTTACAACAAGGCCATGAGTAGCTATTTTTCTGCATTATCGGCATCAGCAGTCCTGTAAAAAACGAAATAACTACAGTCTGCTGCCTGAATGGCATGCAATTTGCATGTCTGTTTTGTATCCGATTGATTTTTTAAAAAGGAGGGGTGGGAGTGGGAGCAGGTACGCAGGCGTTGGAATGCTTCGTTGCTGGAGTAACCGGAGTTTTTCTGGTCATGGCACTATTACAGCTGGCAGTTGTGTTCAGTTCCAAATTAGCCATCTGGATAGAATCACGCGGCAAGAAAGACGATGTCTCACAGGCAGGCAAAAGTTAAGAGACTAAACTAGGAGGTTAATCAGCAATGGATATTGTAAAGGACATACTTTTATCGACCGGGTTTTTTGCTTTGACCTGGGGCCAGGTATTAATGTGGGCAATAGGCGGCACCCTGATCTACCTGGCTATTAAAAAAGGATTTGAACCGCTGCTTTTACTGCCGATAGGTTTCGGCATACTTATGGCCAATTTGCCTCTGGCGCCGCTGATGAATGAAGGTTCCGGCCTGATATGGCGCTTTTACCATTACGGGCTGGAATGGGAAGTGATTCCTCCCCTGATTTTCCTGGGGTTAGGAGCTATGACCGACTTCGGCCCGGTGATAGCCAACCCCAAGACCCTGTTGCTGGGCGCCGCGGCTCAGGTAGGTGTATACCTTACCTTCTTCCTGGCTATTCTCTTAAAATTTACGGTGCCCCAGGCATCAGTTATCGGTATTATAGCCGGAGCGGACGGGCCTACCACCATCTACCTGGCTTCCAAGCTGGCGCCGGAGATGATGGGAGTGTGCGCCGTAGCCGCCTATTCCTATATGGCCCTGGTGCCGTTGATTCAGCCCCCGGTAATGAAGGCCCTGACCAGTGAAGAAGAACGCAAAATAGTAATGAAATCGCTGCGCCCGGTCAGCAAGCTGGAAAAAATCTTCTTCCCCCTGATTGCCATGCTGGTAATATGCCTGGTTGTGCCTGATTCAGCCCCGCTGATTGGCATGTTCATGCTGGGCAACCTGTTCCGGGAGTCCGGAGTAGTGGCGAGACTATCCAATGCGGCCCAGAACGAGCTGATGAACATAGTGACCATCTTCCTGGGCATATCGGTTGGCGCCACCATGTCGGCCGAGACCTTTCTAAGCTTTAAAGTTATCTACGTGTTCATACTGGGCTGTGCCGCTTTCATATTGGCAACCGGGACCGGTGTTATCTTCGCCAAAATTATGAATCTGTTCCTGAAAGAGAAGATCAACCCGCTAATCGGGGCCGCAGGAGTATCGGCGGTACCGATGGCAGCCCGGGTGGTGCACAAAGTCGGCTCAGAAGCCAACCGCCGCAATTACCTGCTGATGCATGCCATGGGGCCTAATGTTGCCGGTGTTATCGGCACCGCTGTAGCCGCGGGTATGTTTATCAGCGTATTGGGTTAAGACTAATTTCGTGACAATACGCTTAGTGGATATAAATAGAGGAAGGAGGGAAAGACTGCACCCTTATTTAGAAAGCATAAAGTTTCTGGATTTACTCATAACGGGTTGCAAGCGGTAACCTGAAATCCACAAATTAAAAATAATTAACAAATAGGAGGTAATAAACTATGGCAAACTTTGAAAGTCCGTTATCGGGGAAAATACTGGAACTGAACCTGGAGGTAGGACAACAGGTAAACGAAGATGACGAGGTCATCGTTATTGAAGCCATGAAGATGGAGAACCCCATCTACTGTCCGGAAAGCGGCACGGTAAAAGAACTGAAGGTCAAGGTCGGCGATCAGGTAAATGAAGGAGATATCCTGGCTGTAATCGAGTAGGCTTGTGATCTTTAATATAATTCGGAGGGTTGCATAATGGATTTTGCATTAACAGAGATTCAGAAAATGGTTCAGGATATGGCCCGCAACTTTGCAGAAAAAGAAATAGCCCCTTATGTGGATCAGGATGAGGAGAACCACTATTACCGCAGAGAGATCCTGACCAAAATGGGAGAACTGGGCCTTCTGGGATGGAGTATTCCCGAAGAATACGGCGGCAATGGCATGGGCTGGATGGAAGCCGTGCTGGCACTTTACGAAATAGCCAAAGTGCATACCTCCTGGAGGCTTTCCGTCAGCGGCAACTGCTGGGGCCCGGCTATGACCATCAACGAATATGGTACGGAAGAACAGAAACAGAAATATATCCCCGGCCTGGTAAGCGGCGAATATGTAGGCAGCTTTGCTATTACCGAAGCCAACTCGGGTTCTGATGTGGCCAGCATGAAGACCTTTGCCGAAGACAAGGGCGACCACTGGCTGATCAACGGCAGCAAAATGTGGATATCCGGCGGGCACGTATCTGATGTGGGACTGCTCTATGTGGTTACCGAAAAGGGGGCCGGAGCCAAGGGATTATCCTGTTTCATAATTGATTTCAACAACACCCCGGGTGTTACCAGGATACCTATCAACACCAAGTTCGGCATGTACTGCGCTCCCACGTCCGAGCTGGTATTTGAGAATGCCGTCGTTCCCAAAGAAAACCTCTTGGGACCTTTAAACAAAGGCTTCCAGATTTGCATGTGGCAGTTAAACAATACCCGCATGGGCTGCGCCACCGGCGCCGCTGCCTTATCGGCCGCAGCTACCGAGGGTTCGGTGCAGTATGCCAATGAGCGCACCCAGTTCGGCAAGCCTATCGGCAAATATCAGATGATTCAGCAGCAGATTACCGAGATGAAGCTGGAAGACGAGGCCGCCAAATACCTGGTTTACCATGCCGCCTGGCTAAAGGACAATGCTCTGCCCAACCAGCAGGCTACTTCCATGGCCAAGCTCTATGCCTGCAAGGCTGCGGTTAATGCTGCCAACCTGGCTATGAAAGTCTATGGCTCCTACGGTTATTCCACCGAATATCCCTGCCCCAGATGGCTAAGGGATGCCAAACAGTTTGAGACCCTGGAGGGAACCTCCAACATCCATACCCAGATCGTTGCCAACATCGAGCTGGGTTATGCGCCTAACAGATAAGCAATACCTTGAGCAGAGGGGAAGCTCATTCCCCTCTGCAAATAAAAACAGACCCCCTCCATGGGGACAAAGGATAGGACACAGACATTTTGTTTACCGCTTAAAGAAGGGAGGCCCCAGCATGGGAGAATACGGATATTCAATGCACCCCTATTTCAAGGAAATGCCCGGAGTGGGCAAGGAGCTTAGCCGGGAACTGAAACCGAACATCGAACAGATAAAAGAGGTAGAAGCCGAAGTAGCCAAAGAGATTGATAGAGTAAAAAATACCGGGAAATCTACCGAAGCCATGAACAGCAAAGGCGAGATGACCGCCTGGCAGCGTCTGGAGTACCTGGTAGACCCCGGCACCTGGTGCCCCTTGCACACCATATATGATCCGGTAGGAAACGAAGAGGGCAATACCGGAGTTATCGACGGCCTGGGTAAAATCGCCGGCAAATGGGCGGTCATAATTGCTTCCAATAACAAGATCATGGCCGGCGCCTGGATTCCGGGACAGGCGGACAATATCCTGCGCGTTACCGATATGGCCAAAAAACTGCATATCCCCCTGGTATGGGTACTTAATTGCAGCGGAGTCAAACTGATGGAGCAGGAAGAGGTCTATGCCAACCGCAGAGGCAACGGCACCCCCTTCTATCGTCATTCCGAGCTTAATCAGATGGGGATTCCGGTAATCGTAGGCATTTATGGCACCAATCCTGCCGGGGGCGGATACCATGCCGTCAGCCCGACCACCTTGATAGCTCACCAGAAGGCCAATATGGCAGTTGGCGGCGGCGGTATAGTCGGCGGTATGAACCCCAAGGGATACTTTGATGAAGAGGCGGCTGAACAGTTAATCGATGCCACCCGCAAATTCAAATCCACTCCTCCGGGCAGAGTTGAGATTCATTATAACGGGACCGGTTTCTTCAGGGAAGCCTGCGATACGGAAGAAGCTGTTCTTGATACCATCAAAAAGTACATGAAGGATATGCCGGCTTACCATCCTGATTTCTTCCGGGTAGCCGATCCGGCCGAACCCAAATTCCCGGCCGAAGATATTTACAGCCTGGTACCTTTCAATCAAAAGAGGGGTTATCAATTAAGAGAAATACTGGCCCGGCTTTTTGACAACAGCGAGCACATGGAGTACAAACCTGATTACGGCCCCGAGATTTACTGCGGACTGGCTAAAATTGACGGCTATCTCTGCGGTTTTATCGGCAACAATCAGGGTGCTCTGGGCGATTATCCGGAATATACCGACCAGTACAAGGGTATTGGCGGCAAGCTTTACCGCCAGGGCCTGATCAAGATGAGCGAATTTGTGACCTTCTGCGGCCGCGACCGTATCCCCCTGGTTTGGGTCCAGGACACCACCGGCATTGATGTGGGCGACATAGCCGAGCAGGCAGAACTCTTGGGCTTGGGACAGTCGCTGATTTATTCCATCGAGAGCACCGACATCCCCATGATGCTTTTGGTCTTAAGGAAAGGCACCGCTGCTGCCCACTATGTCATGGGCGGCCCCAATGCCAATAACAACAATGTCTTTACCCTGGGGACAGCCACCACTGAGATCTATGTCATGCACGGGGAAACCGCTGCCGCAGCCTCTTATTCCCGCCGTCTGGTGAAGGAAAAGGATGCCGGCAAGCCCCTGGAACCGGTAATTGAGAAAATGAATGACATGGTCAAGCAGTATTATGATAAGTCCCGGCCGGTTTATTGCGCCAAGAGAGGGTTTGTGGATGAAGTAGTCAATATGACCGGGCTGCGCGATTATTGCAAGGCTTTTGTTGGTTCGGTCTATCAGAATCCCACCTCCATCTGCCCCTTCCATCAGATGATTACCCCAAGGGTTATCAGGGGATAGGCCAGGAAGTCAACAATTTAAATAAATGACTTTTCCCTTAATGCCCGCTGTTATTTAGAACCCCCCACTCCTCCCCACACAGCGGGCAGATTAGGGAAAATTTCATACCGTTCCCTTTATTATGAGGCCGGTATGGCAATAATATAGATGTATATCCGGGGCTCCTGTAACAACAGGAGCCTTTATTAATGCAATAATGTGCAAAATGATAAACCTTGATAAAATGATAAATATTTTTTTAGCAAAAACGCTAAAAAACCCGGTTTATATGGCTTGGCATGAAAATTGCTATTATAAATAAACAATTGATATTATATTTTAGGGGGGATGTGAAATTGAAGCCGGACTTAAGCATAGAAGTATGTGGAAGAAAGTTTAAGAACCCAGTAGTTGTCGCCTCAGCGACACCGTCAAAGGATTCAAGCTTTATGAAAAAATGTGTTGACTATGGTGTCGGTGGAATCGTAGCTAAAACTGTAACGGTTGAACCCCGGCTGCAAAAACATGTGTCGCCGCGTTTTACCATACTGCATAAGAAGGGGTGGCCTTTTGCCTTTTCCAATTACTCTTGCGAGTTTCTTGCCACCCATACGCCGGAGGAGTGGGCCGAAGAACTTGCTGGCGCCGCGCGATATTGTCATGAGCATAATACCAGGCTGATAGGCAGCATATCGGGCACTACCCTTCAGGTATGGGCCGATCTGGCCCAAAAGATGGCTGGCACCGGTGTGGATATGCTGGAACTTAATTTCGGCTGCCCTCACCCGAATGACCTGGGCTATAAGAGCGGCCTGGAACTGGGAAGTGATCCGGAACTGGCCTGCGAGGTAGTCAAGACTGTAGTTGCGGCGGTTGACCTGCCGGTATTTGTAAAGCTGACTGCGGAAGGGATAAGTCCGGTTATGATGGCGCGGAAGATGCAGGAGTGCGGGGCCAGCGGGGTTACCGTGATTAACCGTTTCCCGGCCCTGGATATTGACATTGAGACCGGCAGACCCTTGCTGCATGGCTCTTTTGCTGGTGTGGGGGGACCGTGGATGCGCCCGCTGATGCTTAAATGGGTGGCCAAAGTAGCCCGGGAAGTCGATATTCCGGTATCTGCCACCAGTGGTATCTGGGACTGGCAGGATATTGTTAAGGCCATAATGGCAGGCGCCAGCACCGTACAAACCTGCACCGCACTTATGTATAGCGAGATGGGATTCCGCAAGATCAATGATTTTATAATTGGTTTGGAATCCTTTATGGAAAGGAAGGGTTTCTCCAGTATTGCTGAACTGAGGGGCATAAGTCTTGGCCAAATTGTAACCTGGGATAAAGTGGATCGTAAAACCAGGGCCACTTCGGCAGTTAACCCGCAGAGGTGCACGGGCTGCGGTATGTGTAAGGGCTGGTGTTTGTATGGAGCCATTTCTTTTAAAAGCAAGAAGGCCGTAATTGATCCCGGCAAATGCTCTGGTTGCGGCTTATGTGCCTCTCTCTGCCTGGACGAGGCTATCTTTATGCAAGGCCCGGTTCCTATTTTTCTGGGGGACTTTAATTAATGCTCTTATCCTGGCGGAGGTTATCAATATGGGGAAGATTGTGGGTCAGTAAGGATCTACCAGGCAGTTCTCAGGGTATATCCGAATAGTGAACGGAGGAGAATATGTAAATCCTTACTGATTCAGCGTTATCCGCATCGGCATCCTTGGCGAAAGGAATATTATGGCGTATGAAACTATATGAGGCTCTCGATTTGAAGCAGCGCGCGGTGGCAGCCTTGGTCGGCGGGGGAGGCAAGACCAGTATAATGTATCGCCTGGCGGAGGAGATACCAGCTTCCTGCCGGGTATTGGTAACCACCACCACCAAAATATTTGCTCCCGACCGGATAGGGTACCCTTGCTTCTATACCAATGAGGAGGGTTATAAAGACGAATTTCTTATAAAGGCTCTTCAGTCCGGCAAGAGACCCGTTTTGGCCTCCGTGAGAATCAAGGAAAATAATAAGCTTGATGGGGTTAAGCCCCAAACCCTTGCAGCCCTGTTTAAAGCCGGCCAAGTGGACTTTATGCTGGTGGAGGCGGATGGCTCCAAAGGGCGGCCGTTAAAGGGTCATTTAGAATATGAACCGGTAATTCCGGAGATAACTACCCGGTTGATAATAGTAATAGGAGCAGATGTTTTAGGCCGCCCCCTTGATTCGGAGTATGTCCACCGGCCTGAAATAGTGGCCGAGCTAACCGGGCAGGAGATGGGCACTGTAGTAAAACCTGACACCATAGCGCGGCTGATCAAACACCCCGGGGGAATATTGCGTACCAGCCCCGCTGCGGCAGAGAATATAGCCATCATTAACAAAATTGATTGCCTCGGGTCGTTGGATGAGGCATATGAAACCGCCCGGCTGCTTAAAAAAGGCAGCGGGATTAGTAAAGTAATCCTATGCTCTATGCGCAGTGAAAATCCGGTAGCGGATATAATAGAATAGCAGTCATGAAGAAGCCAGGCTGTGGTTTAATGGGTGCGCAAGTGCCTGTTAAACCACAGCCTGGCTTTAAAAAACTAGAGAACCTTAAGCGAATTTATCTCCTTAAGCCGACGATACAGGGTGGCGATACTTATGCCCAGATATTTCGCAGCCTGCTCTTTGCCTTCCGTAGTTGTCCCGAATTTCTCCAGAGCCTGGCAGACAGCTTCAATTTCCATGTTTTTAAGCTTGCCCTGTTGATTGGGGATAGTGCCTTTGAAGAGATTGCCATTTATCTGCAGGGGTTTATTATCGGTGCTGCTGTTTCGGAATAGGCGGTTGGGCAGGTGCTCCATCCCTATCACTTGGTCGTCTTCACTCATATTGATGGCATATTCGATGGTGTTTTGCAGTTCCCGGATATTGCCCGGCCATGAATAGTGGAGAAGCATTTTCTGGGCCTGAGGGTCGATTTTTTGCAGGCTGCGTCCCATGTGGCTACTGTATTTTACCAAAAAGTGATCGATCAGGATGGGAATATCTTCTTTCCGCTCCCTGAGTGGAGGGATGAAGACCGGAATAACGCTTAGCCGGTAATACAGGTCATCACGAAATTCGTGATTCTCGACCATTTCTTCCAGGTTGCGGTTGGTGGCGGCGATGATTCTGACGTCAATTGAAATTTGCTCTATCCCGCCCACCCTTTCAATAACCCGGTTTTCCAGTACCCGCAGCAGCTTGCTTTGCAGATGCAAAGGCATGTCGCCGATTTCATCCAGAAAAATAGTTCCCCCCCTGATAGATAGAGCTCTGGCTGAACGTAAAGAAGAGCTGGAAGGGGTTATTATAAATTGCAGCCTGGGATTATATCCGTTGCATACAGCTTCATCCGATCCATCCTGCCAGCATTTTATTTATAACTGCTGGCATTGTTCCGGGTCTGATCGCAGTCTGTCCAATTACTTCTATGTGCCCGCTCTTTACTATGAGATGCCCAAAACCGTACGGAGCAAGATGCGTGATACAGTGATGCTGCAGGTCGCCCCTATGGATAGACATGGTAATTTTAACTTTGGACCCAATGGAGGCCATATTGGCGAACTCATCCGCAATGCCAAAAAAGTCGTTGTGGAAGTAAATGAAAACATGCCTGTAGCTTTGGGGGGGAACGACACCTCAGTTAATATAGCAATGGTTGACGCAGTTGTGGAAGGAGATAATCAGCCCATGATTACCATACCGTTGCCGCAGCCCGATGATGAAGATTATAGTATTGCCCGGTGGGTGGTTAATGAAATCCCTGATGGCGCCTGTGTTCAATTGGGAATCGGGACTATGCCCAATGTGATAGGAGAACTTATCGCTGACTCAGACCTGAAAGATCTGGGGGTCCACTCTGAGATGTTGGCTGAAGCTTACCTTAATATGTACCGGGCGGGGAAAATAAGCGGTTTAAAAAAAGGTATGGATATTGGCAGAATGGCCTATATTTTTTCACTTGGCACTCAGGATATGTATGACTTTATTGATAATAACCCTTTATGTGCCATGTATCCGGTGGATTATATAAATACACCCAGCCAGATTGCCGGAAATCGAAATGTGATTGCTATAAATAACGCCCTGGAGATAGATCTCTTTTCCCAAATAAATTCCGAATCCATAGGTACCCGGCAGATTTCCGGTACCGGTGGCCAGGTTGATTTTATGTTGGGCGCATATCTATCCGAAGGGGGAAAGGGAATAATTTGCATGAAGTCAACCTACACCAATAACAAGGGGGAGGTTTCTTCCAGAATCCGTGGCGCCTTGAGCAAGGGAAGTATTGTTACTGTACCCAGGACTATTGTTCACTATGTGGCCACAGAATACGGAATCATAAATTTAAAGGGCAAATCGACCTGGGAAAGGGCTGAAGCCCTAATCAGTATTGCCCACCCAAGCTTCAGGGAAGAGTTGACTAAAGAAGCTCAAGAAATGCGCATATGGACCAAAACCAATAAGATTGCATAACAGTAGCCATAGAGGAAACCGGCACTCATATATCCTGGTATTAACGCCTCGGGGTTATATCTATTTGGTAGGCTCCGAGGCGTTTTTTATAGATTCTTTTAAGCTGTGGGTATAGAAATAATAGTTTATTTTCTATTGGACTTAACCCATATTCTCATCTTTTCCGCTTCCTGAATTAGCTCATCCCGGAAATCAGGATGTGCTATGTTAATTAAAGCTTCGGCTCTCTGCCAGGTAGTCTTTCCTTTTAACATTGCCTTGCCATATTCGGTTATAACATAATGGTTTACGGTTCTGGGAGCGGTTACGATTCCGCCTGAAGCAAGAGTAGGTTTAATTCTCGACCTCAGTTTGCCGTTCACATCCTTTACGGTGGAGCTAAGGCAAATGAAGCCTTTGCCGCCCTGGGATTTGTAAGCGCCGAAAATGAAGTCAAATTGTCCGCCGGTTCCGGAAATATGACGAATGCCGTAAGATTCTGAGCAGGCCTGGCCATAGAGGTCTACTTCAATGGCGTTGTTAATGGCCATGACCTTATTATTTTGAGCGATTATATAGGGATTGTTGGTATAATCTACCGGATATATGGCACAGGCAGGGTTGTTATCCAAGAATTCATACAGGCGATTGCTGCCCATAGCAAAGGTATAAACCATTTTGCCTTTGTCTATCTGCTTCATTTTCCCGGTTATTCTGCCGGCTTCATACATATCTACAAAGGAATCAACCAGCATTTCGGTATGAACCCCCAGATCTCTCAAGTTTGAATTTGCTATCTTGGCTCCGATAGCGTTGGGCAATGAGCCGATACCAAGTTGAAGGCAGGCGCCATCGGTGATTTCCTCCATAACCAGGTCGGCGATTATGTTATCGGTGGCAGATGCAGGGGCTGCAGGTATTTGAATGTGGGGGGCGTTTTCAGCCTCCACAATATAATCGATGCCCGAGATGTGAATGGATTCTTCACAACCTCCAAGGCATCTGGGTACGGCTGTATTGACTTCTGCTATTACTATCCGCGCAGAATCACATATTGCCGGAGTCATGGAGCAGGAAGTACCGAGATTAAAGTAACCGTGCTTATCCATGGGGGCAACCTTTACCATGGCAACGTCCACCGGGATGTAGTGTTTATAAAGGGTAGGCCCTTCGTGGTAGAGCAAGGGGACATAAAAACATAAACCTTTGTCGTGCAAACTACGGCTGGCGCCGCTAAAATGCCAGTCGTTAAAAATGAAGCTTTCCTGCTCGGGGTCACTCAGAACAACTTGCGGGGTAAAGGGACAGGCGGTAGTCAGTATCTGTACACCCCGCAGCTGTTCCTTGCGCCGGGCCAGCGCTGCATCGAGTACGCGGGACGCCATCATAAATTCGCCGTAGTTAACCGTATCTCCGGATTGAACCGCCTTTGCCGCTTCATCAGCTGATACCAGTTTGCGTTGGTATTCGCCTATATAACCTGCCATTTGCATCAGTTCCTTTCGAAAAACGTTTTTTTGATTCGACATAGACTGTTAGAATGGAGTGAACTGCACCCATCTGGTAAAAACGCATGTAACCCCTTGGGTCGGTTAAACACCAAGGAGTTACATGCCATTGCTGATATTCAAATGCCCTAGGAGATAGCCTCCTGGTTTTGCATCGAATCAGGTATGATGAGGTCAGCCTCAGTACAGGCCAGAACTTCTTCCAGGCTGCTGCCTGGTTGAAGTTCCTGGAGCAATAAACCTTCAGGACAGACCTCAATTACAGCTTTCTCAGTGACGATCAAAGATACAGCATTTTTAGCCGTAAGGGGTAATGTGCATTTTTTTAGTATTTTGGGGGAACCATCCTTAGAACAGTGCTCCATGCTTACGATAACCCGCTTGGCACCGGTAGCCAGATCCATTGCCCCCCCCATACCAGGAAACATCTTACCTGGTATTACCCAGTTAGCGAGGTTACCTTCCTGGTCAACCTGTAACCCGCCAAGGACGGTAACATCTACATGGCCTCCCCGGATTATGGAGAAGGACAAGGCGCTGTCAAAAAACATTCCGCCCGATTTAATAGTAGCAGGATTTGCTCCGGCATCTGTAACGTATTTATCTATCTCAGTTTCATCAGAAGGAGCAGCCCCCATGTTTATCATGCCATTTTCTGATTGCAGGTAAACCTTCAAGCCTTCTGGTATATAGTCTGCTACTCTGGTAGGCAGGCCTATTCCTAAATTAACCACATCGCCATCTTTTAGTTCCTGAGCCACCCGTTTTACAATAAGTTCCTTGGCATTCACGTTTATCCCTCCCGTTTTACTAAATAATCAACCAGGAATCCCGGTGTATGAACTATATTGGGGTCAAAATAATCGTCTATTAACTCATCGACTTCAGCTATAACCGTAGCGGCAGCCATGGCCATTAAAGGATTGAAGTTCTGCGCGGTTCCATGAAATAAAAGATTTCCAGCCTTATCAGCTGCTTTGGCATGCAGCAGAGCAAAGTCAGCCTGTAGGGGTAATTCCAGGAGATATGGCTTACTATTAACTTCAATTATTTGTTTACCTTCTTCAACCACGGTTCCAAGACCGGTAGGGGTTAAGAATCCTCCCAACCCTGCTCCGCCAGCCCGAACTCTTTCCGCCAATGTCCCCTGAGGAATAATGTCAGCCTCAATTTCTTTGGCATTTATCTGTTTACCGGTTTCTGGATTGGTTCCGATATGAGAAGCATATAATTTTTTGACCCGCCTTTGAACAATTAGTTTTCCTACTCCTTTATCAATAAAACCGGTATCGTTGCATATTATGGTAAGGTCACGGATATCCTTGGCAATCAAAGCGTTTATAAGGGTTTCCGGAGTGCCAACTGCCAGAAATCCTCCGAACATAACGGTTGCTCCGTTATCTATATCATTAACTGCTTCCGTAGCGGAAATTATCTTAGGCATTTACATTTTCTCCTCCCTTAGTGTAAATGAAACGTGCAGACTTGACCGGTATAGGTGGTTGCATATTATATTTACACTCACTCCGTTTCACAATCTCTATCTCTACAATGTGCCAATTTTACTTATAAAACTTCTTGCCAAAGAGTTTTTCGCTTACTCCAGTAAGGTCTGCCCATTTTAAGGGTCCGCCTTTACCTGCAGGAAAACCCAGGCCCCAGATGGTTCCAAGGTCAACATCTCCAGGATTACTGATTATTTGAAGGTCTAAAAGCTCTTTCCCCTTTTGTACAAAAGCTTCGAACAGGATTTCCTGAATTTGATTTCTATCAAGTGAATCAGATTGTTTTTCGATTGGTATTAATTCCAATGCTTGAGGATCTACCCTACCGTCTTTAAGAAAGAATCCCTGCCCGGATTTTTTGTGACCCAGGCGGTTGTTCTCAACCATGATTTTGACTGGTTCGGGAGGAGTCAGCCCAACTGAATAAAAAGAATTATAGGGGATATCAATTCCTACTTCTTCAACCAAACGTATAGGCCCCACCGGCATGCCGAATTCCATCATAGCTCCGTCTATATCCTCAATGGGAACACCCTTTTGCAGCAGTTGAAATGCAATTTGAAAGTAGGGCAACAGTAGAGCGTTGACCACAAAGCCGGGACTGTCATTACATACCAGCGGACGTTTTTTAATAGCAGCGGCAAAAGCTATTAAGCTGTAAATAGTGTCCTGACTAGTATTTTTCCCCTTGATAATTTCTAGTAGTTCCATTTTGGGAACCGGGGAAAAGAAGTGAGCACCAATAAACCTTTCCGGCCGAGAAACACCTTGAGACAGCTTGGCAATAGGAATAGTCGATGTATTGCTGGCAATAATACAATCTTCAGATACGATAGCACTAATATTACTAAATATGTCCTGTTTAAGTTCATAGTTTTCGAAAACGGCCTCAATGATTAAGTCCATATCCTTAAAATCGTCGCTATATTCAGTAGTGGCGGTAACCAAATTCATCATGTCGTCCACCGGAAGTTTCATAGCTTCCAGACTGCGTTTCAGGAAGAGCATGCCTTTTTCGAGACCCTCTTGGCTATCCTTTACCACTACGGGTATCTGCATATTGCGAAGCACCTCTATGGCAATTCCGATTCCCATGGTTCCAAAACCAATAATCCCGACTTTATTTATTTTTTTAAGGCTAATTCCGGTTGGAATCATACTGAGGGGATTATCGGTACGATTTTTCAATAAAACTGTATTATTCATGGCTTCTGCTTTGATGTCACTCATTTCAGTTTCCTCCTATACTATACGTTAATAGAACAAATAATCGGGACGGGTTAAATTAGGTAATTGGCCAAGGATAGAGGCAAGGAGAGCCGAGGCCGACAGGCCTCGGCAACAGATAAAAAGAATGTCGGGGGAAAAGGGAAATAAAACCTACTAAACATAACCAGTGTCGGATTAATGTTACGTTAACATAGCTCTGACTTCAGATTTAACTACTTTGCCCACCGGGTTCCGGGGCAGCATATCAAGGGTAAGGAGTATTTCCGGGCGTTTAAAAATAGCCATGTTCTTTTGCTCCAGGAAGAGGTTAATTTCTTCAAGGGTTACGGTCTCGCCTGGTTTTGTAACTACGGCGACACATACCTTTTCTCCTAGTCTATCATCTGGATAACCCACAGCGGCAACCTCAGCTACTTTTGGATGCTCCAGAACGGCATTTTCGACTTCTTCCGGAGATATGTTCCAGCCACCGCGGATGATTAAATCTTTTGACCTACCGGAAAACATATATTTATTCCAATTCCCGTCATCACCTTCGATGGAAAATAAATCGCCCGTATTAAAGTAGCCTTCACTATCAAAAGCAGACTCAGTCAGGTCTGGGCGTTTATAATAACCGCAAAAGACGTTGGGCCCTTTTATACACATTTCTCCGGGGATACCTTTTTCGGTTATTTCTTCCTTGGTGTTGGGGTCAACTATTTTAGTCTGCTGCATAAGGCTAATGGGTTTTTGCCAGGTGTAATTGGGCATGCCATATCTTAGCGGGTTTCCGGTACGAGGGAAGTATAAAGCTCTCTCTTCGGGATTGTAAAAATTACTTACAAAAGCTATGCCTTCAGTAGAGCCGAATACATTATAAACGAATATTCCGTATTTTTCCTGGAATCCTTTGACCATCCAGGGAGAAAGCGGAGCCGAACCTGAACCGATTGATTTCAGGTTTGATATGTCGTAGCTTTGCAGAATGGCTTCATTCTGCAGCAAAGAGTTAAGGACGGCTGGCGGAATAAGGGTATAGTTGATTTTTTCATCCTGAAGTTGCCCCAGCATGACCTTCAGGTCGAAGGGATGATGAACCACAAATGCTCCGCCACCGCTCAACAACCAGGGGAGCCACATGCCTCCAATGGACGACATATTGATTAAGGGAAACGGATTCAGTATATTATAACCCTCTTTTACTTCACAGAGCTGATGGCATGCAGAGCCGATACCTATCCATTCATTGGTACTGCGGGGAACCGCTTTAGGGTCAGCTTCGGTTCCGGATGTCCAACAGATGGTAAATACATCATCCGATGTTACATCTACCTGGGTCAGGTAATTATTTAGGGTATCAAGGGCAGAACTATTGTTAAGCATGTCCGACAGGCTGAGGACATTTTCCGGCAGATCATTGCCCAGGCCTATAATGACCTTCAGGCATGGGTAATCAGGGATAATTTCATTTATCATGTTGAGATAATTGAATTTATTGAAGTCTTTAGCTCCGATATAAGCCTTAGGTTCAGCTATACGAATATACTTATTTAACTCATGGTGGCGATACTGAACCGCGATAGGACTTACTATTGCGCCTATTCTGCTGCAGGCCAGGTAAACGCAAACCATTTCGGTTACATTTGGCAACTGAACCATTACTATGTCATCTTTTTCAATTCCAGCTGTGATCAACTGGCTTGCTAAATTATCAATCGTTTGGAAAAGTTCTCCATAGGTAAATCTCAAAGGTTCAAGACCGACTAATTGAGGCTTGTTAGGTGCATCAACCAAAGCAGGTGCATCCCAGTACATTTTGGCGTTATTTGCAAACAGGGTGTAAATCGTTTCTTTACCCCACCAACCATTGCTTTTAAACCATTCAATTCTTTCCTGGGGATATAATATCATCAATAATGCCTCCCAACTTTAAAGTATGAATTAGTCATAGCTTGCAACAATTCTAGAAAGAATATATAATATATAAGTTAAGCAAAATGGGGCGTATCATGGCATTTCTGATTACATTTTGGGTAGAAAACGTTAGTCAGATCCTGGTACGCCTCAGCCTTTTTGGAAAGTAGCATGGTTATCCTTTCTGCAGCGATGCCTGCGCTGTTTTGCAGCAATTAAGCCAGGCGGTGGTAAGGAGGCAGTATCTCCTCGGCGTAGTTGCTTTCCACCATTTTGTCCACACACGCTACAGCCGAGTGTATAGCTGCATCCATACCGCTTCCCAGGACAGTTTCCCCATAACAATCCCCTGCAAAGAAGAGACCATGTACCCAGGGTGACTTATTCTCGGGCCGTAGTTCGCCAATCGGCGGCCAATCGCCAAACCCTTTTGAAGAGGCGGTAAATATTGCCCATTCCAAGTCCTCATCCCAGGTGGGGAATACACGTTTGACATGGTTTAATGCTCCATCGATTACGCTGTTGACCTTTTCTTCATTCAGTATCTCGGGTTCAGTCAAAGCGATGGAAAAAGCAAAAGTGCTCTTGCCTTCGGGCGCCAAGCTGGGGCTGAAGGCTGAGGGAATAATAGAAATGTCATCTACATCACCAATAAATCCTGCGGTTGACTTGATATAGGAAGGGATCAAGATCCAGGACTTGGGATTTAAACCGGCCAGCTCCAGCATATTGCTTTTCATGCCGACATAGCCGGTAACCATTCCTGGGCTCCAGAAATCTTTCTTAATATGATTAACGAAGCTTTCGGGAAAATTAGATTCGGAAATAATGTTGAACATACTTTTAGGAAGGGCGGTACATACTATCTGGCCGGCTTCGTATATCTTCTCGTTGTTTCCCTCGGACACTTTAACCCCGACTGCCTTTTTATCGGATATAATCACCTCTTTGACCGGGGTATTTATCAGTATTTCGCCGCCATTCTGCTTAATCATTTCCGCAAGCAGTTCACCTAAGCGAATAAAACCAGGTTTAGGTACAACCCCGGTAGAGCCTGATATCAGGTTCATACCAATCTTGCTGGCATTGGTCATGAATTGAATAAAATCCCCTGCCGGAGTCATGTCGGGTTCGCCCATCACCATGTGTATGGCTGAAATAGCAGCAATGAACTCATATACCTTCTGGTCTTGAGTTCTTTCTCTCATCCAGTCGCCCAGGGAAATCTTGGACCATTCCTTGAGTTGCCCGGGTGTTGCCAGCGCCATTTCTTTAAGCAGTTTTTTGGCCTCCCGGCCTGATTCTTCCGACATCCATTCGAATCTGCCGCCTTTAGTCAACTTAAACAGACCTTCTTGTCCCGGGTCGATTATAGCGAACCCTTCGTTTCCGGGAAGATCTACGTCTATGCCCAGATAGTTGAAAAGACATGCCACCTTGCCTTTATCGCCCCAGAAGGTTGCATGTCCGCCGGCTTCAAAGGACCAACCCTCGAACAGCCCTTCCTTGAATATGGTTGCCAAATCGGGTTCAGAGCGGAAAACTCTGGTATAAACCGAAGCCAAAGCTCTTTTGAAGTCTTGCAGGCCGATTTTTTGATCGTGAAGGAGTACACCTTCCTGGGCGCCTGTAAATGACAACAACCTGCCGCCAACATAGTTTTCTCTTTCAACAACCAGAACCTTTTTGTTTTCCTTCTTTGTCATAAGCGCTGCTACACTAAGTCCTGCCAGCCCGGCGCCGATAACTACAACGTCGTACTTGCTCACGTCAACAATTGCTCCTTTCTATTAAATACTGGATTGCTAAACCTTCCCAATGACCTCCTTTCCCAAATTTTCTTCTAGAGGATTGATTAAATCTTAATTAATATTATGCGGGATTTTAAATGTAAAAGATTGCCATAAAGTCAATAAGCGCCAGAAATTCGGCTTATTAATAACCGATAGGTATTTATAACGAGTAAAGGACGGAAGATTATCACTATAATAAGTAAAACAAAAATAAATAAACTAAATAATTTAAATCTAATTATACCAACTAAAATGAGGATACTATAAAAACATTCGTTATGTCAACAGTAAATATATTGACCTAAAATCCCTGTATAATGGGAATTGAACGCAAAATAAACATTTAGTCATTAGAGCTTGACGAAAATAAATGCAGGCGATTTTATTTAGAAAAGGCCGAATCATAATAAAATTAAAACGGTTATCTTAATTAGACTATGACTACCGTGGCTTGCAAAGGAGGCAAATATTTAGACTATCCAGACTAGGTGTCAAAATCTGCAGATTAAAAGGTTCCATAGTAAACCTGAAAACTAAAGCAGCAGGTCTTATCTGAGCCCGGGTCTCACCAAAACGGTTTGTAAGTCCAAAATATGAAAACAGGAGGTGTCTGATTATGAATAAACTCAAAGGTAAAACTGCAATTGTAGGAATAGGAGAAGTACCAACCGGAAAATATCCCGAAAGACAGGCCATCGACAATGCAATAATACCAGCGCGGCAAGCGATACTTGATGCCGGTATTGATAAGGATGAGATTGACTATGTAATGCCAACCGGTTCTTTGTGGAATTCGGCATTTAATACTGAGATTACTACCGCCCGCATTGTTGAAGAGCTTGGTCTGAAGGGTGTGCACAGCAATGTTAATGTATTTGCCGGGGGAGCCAGTAGTTCAAATATGCTGAAAATTGCGGCTTCTTTAGTCAATTCTGGCAAGGCCAAGTACGTATTGTGTGTTCATGCAGACAAACTTGCCAGCGGAATAACTTCACAGGCAGGAATTGACTTATTTTCAACCGCTGGTATGTCGCTTGAATGGGAGGCTATCTACGGTCAGCATTATTCCTCGGTTGCCGGGCTGGTTACTCAGAGATTTATGTATGAAACCGGAACCACTCAAGAACAGATTGCTGCTGTTTGTGTATCCAATCGTAAATGGGCTGAACTGAATCCCCACGCCATGCACCGTAAACCATTAACGGTAGAAGATGTGCTCTCATCCAAAATGCTTTCAGATCCGCTTCATGCCAAGATGTCCAATATGCTTGCCGACGGAGGTGCCGCTTTTATCGTGACCTCAGCGGAAAAAGCCAAAAATCTGAATAATAAACCGGTATATCTGCTGGGTGATAGTGGCCGGGTGACCTCGTTTGCCCTGGGCCAACAGCCGGACATCACCAGGTTTGGTTATGCCGAAGCAGCCAGGGATGCATTTGCAGAAGCCGGGCTTGCTCCGAGTGATATTGATATAGCTGAAATCTACGATTCTTATCCTATATTCCAGCTGATTGCACTGGAAGGTCTGGGTTTTTGTAAAAGAGGCGAGGCAGGCGCATTTGTTGCGGAAGGAAATACCATGCCGGGTGGCAGGCTCCCGATGACTACCAATGGTGGTATGTTGTCCCAAGGGCATACCGGTGCTGGTGGTGGAGTAGCCGTACTGGTTGAGGCTGCTCGTCAGCTCATGGGCAAAGCCGGTGAAAGACAGGTGGCAGGTGCAAAGTTTGCTGTGGAAACTGCTACCGGGGGTTGCTACATGGATGCTCAAGTATCAATACTTGGGACGGAAATAGCTTAAAGGGGGATAAACCAAATGAATGAAAAAGCTAAACCAGTTCCCGTAGTAAATGCATGGTCAAAGCCGTACTGGGAAGCGGCTAATGAAAATAAATTCGTTATTCAGAAGTGTAAATCATGCGGAAAATATAACTTTATACCCAGAATGGTGTGTCCCCATTGTTTTTGCGACGAACTGGAGTGGGTAGAAGCTTCGGGAAAAGGTACGGTGTACAGCTATACAACCGTACTGAATAATGCACCATCAGCTTTTGCTGCTGATGTACCCTATGTTGTAGCTATTATCCGTCTGGCAGAAGGGCCCCAGATGGTCAGCAATATTGTAGGCATTGAACCAGAAAAAATCAAATGCGATATGGAAGTGGAAGTCACTTTTGAACGATTAAATGACCAGTTTAATCTTCCCAAGTGGAGGCCGGAGGTCTAGTCTAATATCGCTTTATTGTGCCTGGCATTGCCTGAGATTATAAAGGGAGATGAATGTATGGCAGATTTAAAAGAGGTAGTAATTGTTGCCGCTTGTCGAACCGCTATAGGCGAGTTCTTAGGCTCCTTAAAAGATGTCCCCGCAGCAGATATGGCAGCAACGGTAATGGCGGAAGCGGTCAAACGTGCTGGTATTGATGCTGATATTATTGATGACGTTATTTTTGGCTGTACCTGTCCCGATACCAGTGAAGTAAACGTTGCCAGAGTAGCGGCCCTTAAAGCAGGTTTTTCCCATAAGGTTCCGGGTGTAACCATTCACCGTGTTTGTACATCAGCGATGGAAGCAATTGATATAGGTGCGGCTCACATAAGATTGGGCAACTATGATGTAGTGTTGGCTGGTGGAGTAGAAAACATGACCAGGGTTCCATTTGTTTCCAAAACACATCGTCTGGGATGCAAGATGAAGGATGACAAATTGGTTGATGCTTTATGGGAGGGAATGAAGGGTGGAAGTCCCATGATAATGGGGCTGACGGCTGAAAACCTGGCCGAAAAATATGGTATCACACGCCAAGAACAGGATGAGTACGCGCTCCGCAGTAACAAGCTTGCTCAGGATGCAATAGAATCGGGAAGATTTGAAGAGGAAATAGTTCCTGTGAATATTCCCCAAAGGGGTAAAAAGTTTGTTGAGTTCAAGGTAGATGAAAGACCGAGGTTTAATCTGACCATGGAAGCTCTAGGTAAACTCCCCCCTTCTTTTAAAGAAAATGGAACTGTTACCGCAGGGAATGCATCTGGGTTGAATGACGGTGCTTCCGCAATCCTGCTGATGTCTGCTGATAAGGCAAAAGAATTGGGAGTAAAGGCACTGGCTCGTGTTGTAGATGGAACCGTAGTTGCAGTTGAACCAGAGATTATGGGCTACGGACCGGTGCCTGCTACCCAAAAATTATTAAAGAAGACAGGTTTAAAACTAAGTGATATTGGTCTGATTGAATGCAATGAAGCCTTTGCGGTACAGTATTTAACTTGTGAACGCCTGCTGGGATTTAATCGGGATATCACCAATGTCAACGGAGGCGCAGTGGCTCTGGGTCATCCGGTTGGATGTACCGGAAGCAGAATAGTAGTAACGCTTCTTTATGAAATGAGAAGGAGAGGGGTTTCACTGGGATTGGCCACTCTATGCGGTGGGAATGGCCCGGCTCGTTCTCTGATTATAGAAGCGCTTTAAAGTTAATTGATGGTTATTTAAGGAGTGTTTTTAATATGAGAGACACTGAGAGATTTCGGAACGCTCATGGGGAGTACTGGGAAGATTATGAATTGGGGTTCAGGTTTAAAACTACTTCCATTACCGTAACTGAAACCCATATCGTTAATTGGGCTTGTCTGACCATGGATCACTATCAGCTGCATATGGATGCTGAATACTGCAAGGGCACGGTATTTGGTGAAAGGGTAGCCCATGGGCCGCTGATTTTTGCAATGGCCGTGGGTATGGTAGCAATGACTGGAGTCGGAGGGGATGCTGTAAGTGCTTGGATGGGTGTAGACAACATGCGTATGCTGGCGCCGGTCAGAATGGGTGACACCATTACTACGGTAGTAGAAATAATTGATGTCAAGGAAACCAGTAAACCGGCTCAGGGCATCCAAAGATGGCAGTATACGGTTAAAAATCAACATGATAAACCGGTTATGAGGTTTGAGATGGTATTTATGATGCCTCGTAAACCAGCTTCCTAATATTTTGTAATTATTTAAGCAAGGAGGGTACACTATGGCATTAAGAACACCACAGGAATATATTGATAGTCTTAAAGATGATCGTGAAATCTGGGTAGATGGAGAAAGAATTGATGACGTAACTACCCATCCCCGTTTCAAGAATGCAATGGAGCATATGGCACTTGCGTACGAAATGGCGCTGAACCCGGAATGGTCGAAATACTATGTAACTACCTGCCCGGAGACAGGAGAAACTATTACCGGTTGCTACCGGTTGCCGCAGAATACCGAAGATTTGAAGGCGCGGCGGGAAACGATTTACCAGGCTTCCCGTTATGGCGGAGGCTATATTCCCTTTGGCTCTTGTAAAGAAATTGGCACCGATGCCATTTTTGCATTACGCATGCTTACCCCGGATATTGACAAAAAGTACGGTACCAACTATGCCCAGAGGATAAAAGAGTATCATCATTACTGCCAGCAAAACGATTTGGCCCTGGCAGGTGCAGTTACTGACCCCAAGGGTGACAGAGCGTTGCGCCCGCATCAACAGCCCCATCAGGAAACCTACTTGAAAATAGTAGAGCGCCGCGAGGACGGAATAGTGGTTAAAGGGGCAAAGTGCCATATCACTTCAGCTCCGACTGTAAATGAACTGCTGGTTCTGCCCACCCGGGCAATGGGCAAGGGTGATGAAGACTATGCTGTGGCCTTTGGTATTCCGGCCAATACCCCGGGGGTTAAGATGATTGCTAATCCGGATTATACTCCGCACGATGAGTTTGAGTTCCCCCTAAGTGTAAAACATCCTATTATTCACGCCATGGTTATATTTGACAACGTTTTTGTACCAAATGAGCGGATATTCCTCTGTGGCGAAGCCGAATTTGCTGGATTGCTGGCCGTAACCTTTGCCTCCTGGCATCGGTTTACCGGACTATGCTATAAGGGCCCCGTAGCAGAACTGATGCTGGGTTCTGCAACCTTGATTGCCGACTATAATGGAGTTCCTAATGCTTCACATATCAAAGATAAATTAAGAGAAATAGTAATGTATATAGAAAGTATTAGAACCTATAGTACGATGGCAGCCTATGAGTGCCGAGTTTACAATGGCATTGCTATGCCGGGCGAGCTGCAATGCAATATTGGCAAATATCTCTTTGCCAGCCAGTTCCATCAGATGCTTAGAAATGTCCAGGAGATAGCCGGGGGAATAGCTGCAACATGCCCCAGTGCCAATGATTATCGGGTTCCCGAGTTAAAGGAATACTGTGATTACTACCTGGTCGGTCGGGAAGGCGTAAGCACCGAGAAGCGTATTCGGATGCTCAAATTAATCAGGGATTTGACTGCTTCTGGCGAGCTGGGCATCCATATGTTCGGTACGGTTCACGGTGAAGGAACGCTGGAGGCCCAGAGGATGATGATGCTCAGAGGTTTTGACTTGGAGCCTTCAATCGAACTGGCCAAAAAAGTTGCCGGGATCGACGACTAGTTCCATTGTTATGGTAAATGGGTCATTTTAAAAGGGAGTAAGGAACGATGGAAACAAGAAAAACAGCAATTATTACTGGTGCATCAAGAGGTATAGGTAAGGCTATTGCTTACCGCCTGGCTGCTGACGGGGTAAACGTGATTATTAATTATTATCCGTCACTGCAAGAAGAGGCGGATGAGGTAGTAAAATCCATCCGCAGTGCTAATGGAGAGGCAACCGCTATCGCGGCAGATATTACCAGTTATGAGCAGGTTGAAAACATGGTCAAAAAGACCGTCGATATATATGGCTCGGTTGATATCCTGGTAAACAACGCCGGTATCTTAAGAAGCGGTCTGGTTCACAAACTTAGCATTGAAGACTGGCATCTGGTCATCAACACTTGCCTTACCGGTGCATTCTATTGTATCAAAGCGGTTGTACCAGTAATGCGGGAAAAACAGTATGGCAGGATTATTAATATATCTTCTGGAGCTGGGTTACATGGCTTTAAAGGGGATTCGGCCTATTCCGCAGCCAAAGCTGGAATTATAGGGTTTAGCAAGACCCTGGCCAAGGAGTTGTCGGACAAGGGTATATTAACCAATGTGGTGGTACCTGGGCTGATAATGACGGAAATGACCGCTGAACTCCCGGAAAAAAACAAGGAATTGATGAAAAATATGATTCCGGCGGGGGAACTGGGAGAACCGGAAGCGGTAGCCAATGCGGTTTCGTTCCTGGCCCTTCAAAACCAATATATTACCGGTGATGTGCTCTGTGTTGACGGTGGTTTAAATATCTAAAGTACTACAGTAAATAGAAATGAAGGTGACATAGTGTTTGAATTTACTGAAGAACAAAAAATGTTACGCAATTCAATCAGAAAAATGGTGGAAAAGGAGTTTAATGCGGAGTGGGCTCGCAAGGTTGACGAGGAAGATCGTTTTCCCCGTGAAGTGTTGCCCAAGCTGGCTCAACTCGATGTGTTAGGACTTACTTTTGGTGAAGAATACGGAGGAATGGGCCGGGATATAGTTGCAGCAACTATTGTATTGGAAGAACTGGCCCGCCGTTCTATAGCTTTGGCCTGGGTTTATGTTGCCGCTGCCTTTTTCGGGGGAGAGAACCTGGGGCAATTGGCTACTGAAGAGCAGAGACAGAGATATTTGCCTCGGGTGGCCAGTGGGGAAATCTGTTTTGCCTATGGCCTGACCGAACCGGATGCAGGATCTGATACTGCATCAGTTAAAACCTTTGCCCGCCGCGAAGGAGACAAGTTTATTATAAACGGAACCAAAACATTTATCAGCGGTGGTACTGCGGCTGACTATATGATTACCCTGGTTCGTACCAACAAGGATGTGCCCAAGCACAAAGGTTTAAGCTTTTTTGTTATTCCTCTGAATGCCCCAGGGGTAAGTGCGAAGCCTATCCCCAAAATAGGAGTTCATGGTTCGGACACTTGTGAAGTGGTTCTGGAAGATGTGGAAGTTGGCATTTCGGAACTGCTGGGTGGAGAACAGAACATCAATAACGGCTGGAAACAGTTGTTGAGTCTGCTGGATGTTGAGCATATTCATATCGCAGCCGAATGTGTGGGATTGGCTCAGGGGGCTTACGAAGCAACAGCTCGCTATATATCGGAACGCAAGCAGTTTGATATGCCTATTGCCAACTTCCAGGTTATTCAGCATGGGATGGCTGATAACTACACACAACTTACTGCAGCCCGCCTTTTGACTTACTATGCTGCAGATCTTGCCAATCGCAATGAAGATTGCTGGAAAGAATCAGCCATGGCAAAATTATTTACTTCCGAGGTAGCGAAAAAAATAGCCCTTGACGGAGTTCAATATCACGGTGGTTATGGCTATGCATCAGAATATGATATTCAAAGATATATGCGAGATTCGATAGTTATGACTATTGGTGGCGGTACCTCCCAAGCGCAGAGAAATATAATCTGGGGAGCCCTGGCCAAGGAAATTTAGCCTGCACAATTAATGTTAGATTTGTTTTTAGCCTAAGGTATTTCAGTGTTACGGGGCTCTTAGGTAACAACTGAAATACCGGCTAAAAACAGTATTATAAAAATTCAAAAAAGGGGAGTGATCAACAAATGAAAGGGAAGGTTATTTTAACTGCGGCGGTTACCGGTGGAATTAACTTGCCATGCCAATCTCCATATCTCCCGATTACACCGGAACAGATTATAAATGATGCAGTTTCTGCCTATGAGGCAGGTGCGGCGATAGCCCACATCCATGTACGCAACCCGGAAAACGGTAAACCTTCCAGCGACCTGGGCTTGTTTCGGGAAGTAGCTGCGGGAATTAAAAACAGGTGTGATATTATTGTAGAATTTACTACCGGCGGAGCCCATGGAATGAGTCTCGCCGAACGTATTGCGGTAGTACCGGAATTTAAACCGGAAATGGCCTCGCTGAATGCTGGTTCCTTTAATTTTGCCATATTCCCCATGGCCCAACGTATCACAGAATTCAAGTATGATTGGGAAAAACCTCACGTTGAGGCTACCGATGACTTTATTTTCCCCAATACTTTCAAATCCATGATGTATTACCTGGATACCATGAATGCCAATAATACCAAGCCCGAGATGGAAATATATGACGTAGGTATGATAAACAATGTAGCTTACCTGATGCGCCAGGGATATGTTAAAGCCCCTGTCCACCTGCAATTTGTAATGGGAATTCTGGGCGGCATTCCCGCCACCATTCACAATCTGATTTATTTGGTGGACACCTGCAAAACACTGCTGGGTAAGGAAGGTGAAAGCTTTACCTGGTCAGCTTTTGCGGCCGGCAAGGATCAGCTCACAATTTGTACGCAAGCGCTGCTCATGGGAGGACATGCGCGTTTAGGTCTGGAGGATAGCCTTTTCCTGAGCAGAGGTCAATTAGCTAAATCCAGTGGGGAACAGGTGGACAAGATAGCGAATATCGCTTACGAGTTAGGAATAGTACCTGCTACACCGTCTGAAGTTCGCCGATATTTTGGCCTTAAAGGTATGGAACAGGTCAACTTCTAATTGGGTTGAACTATCTGTTCGTTGTTAAGGAGAGATTTATATGGATAAAACCATAATGGCCAACAGCGCCATAGTGTTGCAGGGTACTGATGGCACCTTGTTTGACATCGGGGATGGTGTTGCCTGTCTCCAATTACACAGCCCGGCAAATGCTATTTCCGAAGCAGTACGGGATATTATGGAAAACACCATCGAGGAAGTTGAAAAAAACTTTAAAGGACTTGTCTTAAGCAGTAAAGGCCCAAATTTCTGCGTTGGAGGTAATCTGAACTACATGCTGCAACTAGCCGAGGCTGGTGATTGGGCGGCGGCTCAGGGAGAGAGTAAAAAGCTCCATGATACCTTTATGCGGATGAAATATTGCAGCAGACCTGTTATTGCAGCACCATTTGGGAACACCCTGGGTGGTGGGGTGGAAATGTGTTTGCACTGTTCGGGTATACAGGCAGTGGAGAATATTAAAATGGGTCTGGTGGAATTTAGGGTCGGGTTGATTCCTGGTGCGGGCGGGCTAAAGGAAATGATCGTTCGTACTATTGGCAATGGATCAGATAGTGCCGCAAGGCCGGGGTTGGAACAAGTAATTGTTAATCTGGTTCAGGCCAGGATTTTTAGTAATGCCAAAGATGCGGCTCGCAATGGCTATATAGGTAGTAATGATGGAATTAGTCTTGAACCGGAAAATCAGTTGGATGATGCCAAGACTCGTGTCCTGGAAATGTATGCTTCTGGATATAAAAAACCGGAAAAGGCAACTGTAAAAGCCATTGGTGAAAAAGGCATGGCTGGCATTATCAGCAAGTGGGAAAAGCTGTGGGCTGATGGCAGCATAAGTGATTATGATCTTTTTATAGTACGGCAACTGATTTTTATCATGCAGGGTGGATCACTTGAAGCTGGCAGTGTTTTGGATGAGGAGTACCTGTTAAGTTTGGAAAGAGAAATATTCGTAAGCTTGCTCGGCCAGGCTAAAACCCAGGCTCGGATGGCCCACATACTTAAGACGGGTAAAGCCTTGCGTAACTAGAACAAGGCAGGCTTAGTTTTGCCTTTGTCCAGGCAGCCAATGCTTAATCATTTTAGATCGGGTTAGAAAAATATAGATAGGGCAGATGGGCCAGTTGCTTGTGATTGCATAACTTCTGTTTAGGAGGTTGGCATGGTATTGTGATTGGCCCAGCCTAATATAAAGTTAGCTGAAAGATTTTAGATCGTCATAAAGCTTTCGGCTTTGCCTGAAGTATCCCGAACCGGAATATATCCAGAGACGTGTGAAGTGTCGGTTGATTGAACGAGTTTCGAATTAATCAGGGTAGGGTATGGCGATATATACCGATAAGAGGAGAAGGTTCAAAATGAGTATGGTAAAGCAGGTATTCTCTAATATATACCGATTGGAAATACCACTGCCGGATAGTCCATTGCGTTCACTTAATTCCTATGTAATTACGGGGTCTCATAGAAATCTGATTATTGATACAGGTTTAAACCGGCCAGAATGTAAACAGGCTATGGAAGAAGGTTTGCAGCAACTAGGTATAGATTTAAACGTAACCGATATTTTTTTGACTCATTTCCATGCTGATCATTCCGGCCTGATTTCTTATTTTGCTTCTCCGAATTCTGTCGTATATGGCAGCCTGGAGGACACAAACGTAATCAAGGGAATAATGGAGAGTAAAGGGCAATCTTATTGGCAGAATTATGTTCGTTTTGCTGAAATAAATGGCTTCCTTGATGCCGGTTCGGTTGTGGCCAGCCATCCTGGTATTAAGTATATGAAAGATAATGATTCCTCTGCCATCAACTGGTTGGCTGTTAAAGATGGGGATGAAATAAATATAGGTGATTACCATTTTACCTGCCTGGCTACTCCCGGACATACAGCCGGACATTTTTGCCTTTATGAAAAAGAATTTAAGTTGTTATTTGCGGGTGATCACATAATGTCCAAGATAAGTCCTAATATAGAACTGTTTGCGGATGACATCAACCCACTATGGGATTACCTGGAGAGCCTGCAGATAGTTCGCAACCTGGATATTGATGTTGTTTTTCCCGCACATCGTTTCACTATCTATAACCACCGATATAGAATTGATGAGTTAATTCAGCACCACCGGGAACGTGGTGAGGAGATATTAAGTATTATGCAAAATCTGCCCCAACAAACCGCTGATGCATTCCGGATTGCCTCTTTTATTAAATGGGATATCAAATATGACGATTGGGATGATTTCCCCCCCGCTCAAAAGTGGTTTGCTACCGGGGAATGTATTGCCCATCTGAGGTATTTGGAGCAAAACGGTCAGTTGAAGAAAATCTGCAACAATGATGCAATCAAGTATTCTTTACCATAAATAGAAGAAGAGCCGTGCTCAAATCCAAAGGTGCTCCCATTAATCGGCCTTCTCCCCGGAGGTAACCAGAAGGGGATTACATTATACCCATTTAGGGTTTATATAAAAGTTCCTTCTTGAAACGCAGCTAGAAGGCTCTCTGCGCCTTCTAGCTGCTCCTCCCCTATATAATTGCCAGACTGTTTTGGACAAGGGTAAGCAGGTAGTTGGCATCAGCGGTGATCATAAAATGGTTGGAAAGTAACCCCGGGCTATCAAAATATTAATTTAGGAGATGGAAATAAATGAATATTATCCTTATGGGACCACCGGGTGCAGGTAAAGGGACACAGGCAGCAATGATGGTTAAGCGCTTCGAAATTCCGCATATTTCCACCGGTGATATGTTTCGGCAGGCGATAAGACAGGGAACAGAGCTAGGGTTAAAGGCCAAGGCTTTTATGGAAGAAGGTCAACTGGTTACTGACGAGGTAACTATCGGTATTGTACAGGAGCGATTAGCAGCTGATGATTGTAAGGCGGGGTTTTTATTGGATGGATTCCCTCGAACCGTTGCCCAGGCGGATGCTCTGGCGGAAATAATTAATACTCTGGGAATGAAGCTGGATGCTGTAGTTAATATTGAAGTACCGGATGAGATTCTGTTCTTTCGGATGACAGGCCGCAGGGTCTGTAGTCAGTGCGGGGCTACCTATCACCTGGAATTTAATTCTCCCCGGAATGAAGGTTGTTGTGACCGGTGCCAGGGTAGCCTGTATCAGCGTGATGATGACAGTGAAGCGACGGTATCGAATCGATTGGCAGTATACTCCAGCCAAACCGAACCCCTGGTTAGATATTACTGGCATCTGGGATTGCTCAAAACGATTAACGGCAATCAGGAGATGGAAGAGGTATTTGCCGACATTTGTAAAGGTCTGGAACGATAATCGTTTAATTGGCTACGCGCTCTTCTGCAGAAAGGAGATTGGTAATGCGGGACAGAATCACCTTATCAGACCTGGAAGCAATAAAACACCTGGCCCCATATTTACTGGAGAGTTATGAACAGGGAGCCATTATTCTGACCTCTGACAGGGAGGTAATCAATGCCAATTACAGCTCCGAAAAATTGAATATATCGGCATTTCAAAAAAATGAAGCGGTCAGCAAGTACGAATGGATTGTGGAGTGTCTTAACACCGGTAAAACGATTAGGCGAGATATATCAAGGTCAACTTATGGTACCCGACTGCAAATTAACGTTTTCCCCGTTTTTATTGATAACAATCAACCTGAGTTGGTAGGAACCCTAAGTGTAATATTACCCATGGAGCCGGTATTAGCCCGGGCTTTTCCTGATTTTGCCCCTATGTTGGCGGAAATGTTTCCTGAAGGTGCCTTTATTTACATAACTGGTCGCAATCATGTCAGCCACCGGCAATCATCAGCTAGATTTGATTTGCCTGATTTGCAATTACGGGCACCCATAAGGGAAGGCGACATCGCCAGTGAAACTTTAAAATCGGGCAAACCGGTAGTAAGAGAGTTAGATGCATCTACTTATGGAGTACCAGTGATGATGTTAAGCTATCCGATTGTCGAACCTCGAGGTAATGGGAGAATAAAAATAACCGGTACCTTTGGTATTGCATTGCCCAAAGTAGCTTCTTATAAACTTAGGGATATGGCTGAGCGACTTGACTTTGCTATGCAGCAAATAGGCCAGGTGGTTCAGCAACTGGCTGAGTTGGCGACAGAGGTATCTACGAATTCGCAAAAAACCAATCAGGATATGAAGGATATTTATGTCATATCAGAGAGAATCAATGAAGTACTGAGCCTGATAAAAAACATTGCTGATGAGACCAAGATGCTGGGTTTAAATGCTGCAATTGAAGCAGCGCGGGCTGGTGATTCGGGTCGGGGCTTTGGGGTAGTGGCGGCAGAAATCCGCAAGCTCTCGGACGAATCTCGACAGACCGTTTTGGAGATTAAAGCTTTGACCCAGAAGATAGAAGAAAAATTGAACGAAGGGACTGTTTCAGCATCCGTTCTTCTTCAGTCAAGTGAGGAGCAGGCGGCAGGCGCCCAACAGCTTAACGCATCAGTGCAACAAATCCTGGCTCTAATTCAAGAGATTGAAAGTATTTCCCGTATAGTTTAACCGGTTATAATGGATGATCCCGTTTCCATACTCTAAATGTGAAAGTGGAACGAATCCCCTTTCGTAATAAGAGAAAAGAAGGAAGGGAGGCGATCGACGCTTTGAAACGAATTATTTGCTGCTTTTTGGTTTTGCTGTTGGTTATGCTGGGTGCTTCACCCGCCCTGGCCCAGCTACCGGGTGATTTTGTAGACGTACAGGGGCACTGGGCCGAGAAAGATATTGCCGTAATGAGTAATTTAGGACTGATGAGTGGCATTGGTGAAGATGGTCGGGAAAACAAAGTTTTTGCTCCGGGTAATACAGTAAATAGGGCGCAGCTGGCATCGGTACTGCAGCGTATATTAGAACTGGACTTCGGCAAGCTGCGCTTTGCCAAGCAACCCCAGGCCGGCGATTATTACCGGGATGTAGACAACCAGGCCTGGTATGCAGATGCGGTAATGCTTTGCGCGATAAATCAGGTGTTCGATAGTGGCGATAATTTCTATCCTGAACGGGCGGTAACCCGAATAGAGGTTGCCCGGGCCGTCTATCGCGGGATTAACGCCAAAGGCCTTAATATACCCATGATTATGCTTATGCCCTGTTACCAGGATATGAAGGGATTGTCGCAGGAAGACACCAATGCCCTGGTATTTACCAGCAACACCGGTCTAATGAAAGGAGATAACCAGTATTGGAGGCCCCATGATACGGTTACCAGGGCGGAACTGGCCCGGGTAATGCATGGGTTAATCAGGCTTATCGCGGTTACTGAAAGCAATAACGGCCGGGAATATAGCCTGGCTCCCGGCCACACCCTGAACCTGATGCTTAACAGCAATCCCACTACCGGCTACCGCTGGACCGCATCTTATGATGAAGAGATGTTGGCCCTGGTGGGCAAAGACTACCAGACCGATACCCAATCAGGCAATCTCGTAGGGCAGGGGGGCCGTGACTTCTGGAGGTTCAAGGCGCTCAAAGCTGGAAGCACGGAGATTAAAATGACCTATGCCCGGTCCTGGGAGAGCGTGCAGCCCTTAAAAACCTTTACCCTGAAAGTGATGATCACCCCTGAACAGGTTAAATAGGGAATAATTAAGGCCTCCGCCATGGAGGCCTTTTTTTAAGGATTTTCGTTTGCAGATCTGGTGTTGGATTTACCCTTAGCGGGGGCATCATTCTTAAAATGACGGTCAATAATAGTTTCAGCCAGCCGCTTCTGCAAGGCAGCCTGGGAGACCAAAAACATGGCCATCAAAAACCACTCGGTCAACTCCCTGGTTTCGTCATTCATACCGCCGGTTTTCTCCCGGATGATATCCCCCTGCTTCTCACATGTCTGCTTTAGCTGCTCAGCCTGCTCGTTATTTATCTCTTGCACCAGGGTATAGACTAAATCGATCCAGATATTGGAGCCGGCATCCTCTGCTTCATTATGTTTATCAACCGGCTTGCGGAGAATACTAAATAGTAAGGAAATATCATTGATGGATAAAACCTGTTTGGAATTATAGAGCAGCAACAATAATGCGATATGCTGGCGGGAGTATTTTTTTCGCCGGGGTGGTATCAGTATTCCCGCTTTGGCATAATTATTGATCATGGTTTTGGTCAGCAATTTATCTTTGCTGTGCCTTTTTTGCAGAGAAAGCTTTTTCTCGAAAAAGTCGGTTACCTGGTCTATGTAAAGCTCAATATCCGGTATATCATTAAGGGAAACAGGTTGATCGGGAATTATTTCGTCAATCAGGGAATACAGCTCTTCCTTTTGCAAAGGATGACCTCCGTTCTAATTTTTATCTATTTATATTTAAACAAATATAATAAAACATTGCAATTGAAAACCGTGTGATATAGTATATAAACATATAATATATAGTTTTAAATACTAGGTCATACCATTAAGATAACTACGATGACGGACGGGAGGTCTGAATATGAAAATTACCCTTATTGAACCCAAGGCTCCGGGAAAACACGTTTACAGTAATGTCAACATGCCTCGTCTGGGATTGCCTATACTGGGAACCCTGTTAAAACAGGCCGGACATGAGGTAAAGCTTATATTGGGCTCGCGCCGGGATATACATTTATCTGATATTACCAGTGCCGACTTGGTTTGCCTATCGACCACTACTTCCACGGTAATAGAAGCCTATCACCTGGCGGACTTTGCCCGCGACCGGGGCAAGCCGGTAGTGATGGGCGGCGCCCATGTGAGTTTTATGGCGGAAGAAGCTCTTAAGCACTGTGACTATGTTTGCCGGGGTGAAGCCGATCTGACTTTTATCCCCTTAATATCCTGTATCGAGCGGGGTGAACCGCCCGCAGACATTCCCGGGGTGTCTTTTCGCCGGGAGGGAAGCGTCGTACATAATCCGGCGGCAGACTGGGTGGATATGAACCGGGTGCCCTTTCCTGACCTGAGCCTCTTTGACGGGCTTAAAATGTCCACTTACCCGGTAATGACTTCCCGGGGTTGCCCGTTCGATTGCACTTTCTGCAGTGTCACCCAGATGTTCGGCCGCAAATACCGCTGCCGGGAAACGTCGGCGCTGCTGGAGGAGCTCAAGCAATACCGGGGCAAGCAGGTATTTTTCATTGATGACAACTTTACCGCCAATCCCCGCCGTACCAAAGAGCTGCTTCGGGAGATGATAAAACACGACGTCAAGCCATCCTGGTGGTGCACCCAGGTAAGAACCGATGCAGTTCGGGATAACGAACTGCTTCAGCTTATGCATGACAGCAACTGCCGTATGGTTTTTGTGGGGATGGAATCGGTCAATCCGGAAACACTGAAGAGCTACAATAAAAAGCAGGAAGTGGAGGACATTGTCTACTGTGTTCAGCGTTTTCATGAGCTGGGCATTATGGTCCACGGGATGTTTGTTTTCGGGGCCGACGAGGACAGCCTGGAGACTATCCGGGAAACCCTGGACTTCGCTCTGCAAAACCGTATCGATACGGTGCAGTTTCTTATCCTAACGCCTTTACCCGGCACCAGGACTTTTACGGAACTGGAACAGGGAGAGAGATTGTTGACCCGCGATTGGAATCTCTATGATGCCCATCATGTGGTGTTTCAACCTGCGCAAATGTCACCTTATGAACTACAGAAGGCAACCATTCGAGCTTTTAAAAATTTCTATTCAATATCTAATATCTTCCGTAACCTCTTTACGACTGGATTTCGTTCGGTGGCATTTCGGGCACTGGGGTACTGGATGGTGCGGAGCTGGGAGAGAGAAAACCGCTGGTACTACCGGTTTTTGCAGGCAATTTCTAACCCGCAGCCCGCAGCCACTTGGGGAAGCCGGATTTCAAAAAGCATTGAAAGATTCAGGCTGCGTAAATTAAAGTATATTTGCAGCGAGAGATTCATGGAAATAGAGGTAGCCCAGGAACAGGGACATTATAGGGTGGACTTGAAGGGGTATTTAAATGATTTTTCACTGGCGGAGACCTTCAGAACCATCTCCGGGCAGATACCGCGGCTATATCAGAATATCACCATTAATCTGGACGAGGTCTGCTTTGCTTCGGAAAAAACGGTGATAAAGTTTATTGACAAACTCAACGAACTGACCAGCCGCGCCCGGAATATCGAGGTTATAGTTGCCCCTGGGAACAAGTACCTGGTGCAGGTTCTGCAAAAATATGATTTGCAGATTCCCCAGTTCAGCATTTCGGGATAATGCTGACAGCAGGGGAGAGGCCTTCACTGATGGCACTCCCCTGTTTTGATTCAGCAGCCTTTAAAAACCGGGGGCCTTTTTTCCCGGGCTGCGGCTACCCCTTCTTTCATATCCGCGGTGGAAGCGCATAACATCTGGGAGAAGGATTCGAGGGCCAGGGCGCTGTCCAGGTCGGCGTCCAGGTTGCGGTAAATGGAGCGCTTGATCAGGCGGGCGGCAATTGGCGGATTATGGGCGATGCGGCGGGCAAAGTCCAGAGAAAAATCCTGCAGCTTTTCCGGGGCAACTACATGGTTAAGGAGACCGATGCGCAGAGCTTCATCGGCGCCGATGGGCTCTCCCAGCAGGCAGAGTTCCAGGGCCTTGGCTGTTCCCACCAGCCGGGGCAGGGTATAGGTTCCGCCCATTCCCGGATGAATGCCGATTTTTATAAATGACATGGACATTCTGGTATCACTGCTGGCTATGCGCATATCGCAAGCCATGGCCAGACACAGGCCGGCCCCGATGGTATGTCCCTTTATAACAGCAATCGTGGGGATTTCAAGGCTGGACAGAGAGAGGAAAGACTTGTAAAAATTGATCACCGTAGGCTGGGCCTGAGCCGGGGGTTTATTAAACATCTCAAAAGTGTCCTGCAAATCTCCTCCCGAACAAAAGGATTTTCCCTGCCCGGCTACGATCAGTACCCTGACATCAGGGTCTTTCTGCACTATGGCGGCAGCTGCGGCGAATTCCACCGCCATTTGCGGTGTCATGGCGTTTATGATCCGGGGCTGGTCAAGGGTCAAAATAGCAACATGCTCTTTCTTCTCCAAGAGCAGGGTTTCAAACTGCAAGTCGCTCAACTCCTAACTGACAAGAATAAAGGTTAAATCCTGCAATATAATTTCAATAAAGACCGGGCAAAAACCTTTTTGGGGGTCAAGAAGATAAAGACGGGAACCAGTATTTCTGCCGTTACTTATAATATCCAGCATGGGCGGGGGATAGACGGGCATTTAGATTTGGAGCGCGCGGCTTATGTTCTGGCAGTGCTTAGTCCGGATATAGCGCTGCTGCAGGAAGTGGATTACCGGCGTCCGGCCACCCGCATGAGCTGCCAGGCCAGAGAGCTGGCTCGGCAGCTCAATATGGATTATGCCTATGGAGCGGTGAAGCGCTATCGGCCAGGATCTTACGGCAATGCCATTCTGTCCCGCTATCCTATCCGCAGCATAAAGAATCACGTTCTCCCAGGTGAGGACGACCAACGCTGCTGTCTGGAGGTAAGGATAAAAACCCCTCAATATAATTTTACCTGCTTTAATCTTCATCTGGGATTGAAGTCAGCCGAACGCTGTCACCACCTGGAAGAGGTGGTCTTGCCCCGGCTGCAGGCTGTAAACGGGCCGGTTGTGCTGGGCGGGGATTTCAACTCCCGGCCTGAGTCTGCAGAAATAAGCTTGCTCAAGGGCTGTTTGCTGGATTCTTTTCAGGCCAATTCCGGGGAATACCGGTTCACCTTTCCAGCCGACCAGCCCCGCAGCCGCATAGATTACATATTTCTAAACCGCCGCTGGCAAATAGACGACTACCGGATAATTCCTCATACCCTGGCCTCCGACCACTTGCCGGTTATAGTCAAGGCTACCTGCAAGTTATTTGCCTGAAAGGGCAAATAGTTATTCGGGTTGACGGAGTTAACCGGCATCGGAAGGCCAACAACCTGTTCTGATTGTATCCTCTTATAGCTCGGCACGAAACGAACAGTATTCAGGCAAGTCGGCGAGGAAACCGGAAAGCGGCCGATAACCTGTCCAGCCGGGGCCTACCCAGGCTTAATCGGGGCAAACCGGGGTATGAGTTCTTGCCGGATAAACGGATATTACATTTACCATCCTATTTCTTATAATTCACGAAATAAATTCGGTATAACTCATTAAGAGCCTCGTCCAGGGCCTGGCTGGCTGCCAGAACCTCAGGGTCGGTAAAGCTTTCTTTCAGGGTCACGAGGTTTTCCAGGCGTTCACGCAGTGACTCCACCAGGTTTATGATTGCGGTGTAGTCTGGCCAAAGGCTTTTCTGCTCCTTAATTATTTCAGCCAAGATTTGATTGATTTTGTTGATATCGTCTTCCCAAGGACTTATTTGTTCTGCTTTCGCCGGTGATGATACCATTCTCCCACATTCTCCCCTCACGCTTAAACCTAAAAGCCTTCACAAGCCTTAATAAACTGGAAACGCCAGCGGCAGGATTACTTATCATCCATGAAAAGATAATCTTCTACTGCCAGTCCTTCCTGCTTACATAAGGAATAGATTCCACTCCATAACTTGGCTCCGCCTTGTTTTTCACCTCGCATAATTCGAAACAAATAGGAATAGTCAACTCCCAAATGGCGAGCCAGTTCGGGAATAGTCCAGTTCTTGGTTTCTGCCAGCTGCTGTAAAGCAGAACAGTTTGCCCTCATAATCACCAGCCCCAATTTTGTTTACTGACAATATTTAATCAAGTTTATCATGCCTGCAGACAACAGTCAACCATTTATGGCACTTTTTAACACAAATCGCTCAGAGCAAATTGTCTGCAGGCAATATATGGGGTAGAATTATAGAAAGATTTTAGGGGGAATTAGAACTGGATTTCGACAAGGAGCAATTTGCTGGTTTACTTAATATGGCAAAAGGTGATAGATCTATTAACAGATATGGAAGTGATTCCGGAGTGGACCCGGGCTACATATCGCGACTGCTGCGCGCTATGGTGGAAAACGCCCCCAGCGCAGTGATTATTAAAAAGCTGGCCGACGCAGCTTTCAACGGTGTTGGGGTTCAGGATCTGCTGGCCGCAGCGGGATATCTTGACCTTTTGCCGGGTGGAACCGATAGCGACCATAATCATTTCTCCGGGTCTGAACAGCATCAACAATGGGAAAGGGTAATCGAGGAAGCAGCTCGATACGATATTTCACCGGAAGAAGCTTTGGATTTTATCAGCTCATTGGGCAAATCAATGGCTCGAATCAGGAAAAAGGAAGGTTAAAACCAGATGCTGATGCTGCAAGAGGTCCGTTCTACCGGTCAACTGGAAAAGGAGGACGAACAGTAGAGCCTGCTCTATTTTGGTTTAGAACCAGGGCCAGGGCTATGGTGCCATAGGCTATAAAACTGCGGAAGTATTCGCCCAGAGCTGCATTGCCAAACAGGTTCTGACCAGCCTGGGGCGAAACAATAAATAACGAATGGAAAAGGAAGATTCCCAGAATCACATGCCGCACCCGGGCCTGCTTGATGCTGGCCCCACCGGCCAGCAGAGCGGCAGCGGCGAAGATATCGCTTTGCCGGTGGGCGGTATAAACATTCAGCATGCCCATGTTCTGTAAAAATAGGATCTGCCCCAGGCAGGCCAGCACGGTCGACACCATCATGGCCTGAATTCTAACGGCATCCACATCTATTCCCAGAGCAGCCGCTTTAGCCATATCTTCACCCACCAGCCGGAACTTCTGACCGGTACGGGTATTCATAAAACAGGCCACTGTCAGACAGAGAAAGAGGACCAGACAAATCATAAACCAGGGTAGTTTTATACTGCCGATCGAGCAGAGCCATATTTGCTCCATCAGATTGCGAAAGGCAATGAGGTCTACCATATTGCGGATACCGATGCCGCGGGAGAGCAATATTTCCTGATTAATCGGTTTGATCAGGGTTCCGTACCCCAGCAGGAATATCAACTGGTAGAGGCCGTTAGCCAGGAAGCCGATGATAATAGTGGTAATCATCTCTTTACCTTTGACCCGGTTGAGTATCCGGCCCAGCAAATAGCCAAGCAGGATGGCGATAATTAAAGCCATCAGGCTGCCCAGCAGCAGCCCGGGCATACCGGGGATCTGCAGTATGATGACAGCAAGTATGCCTATTTGGGCGCTGATAGCTCCGATACTAATGGCAAAATTAATGCCCATACCGGCAGTGATGGGAACCAGCAGGGCCAGAACCAGTACCCCGTCACGAATAAAGCGGGTGATGGTTTCATTAATCACAAATACGCCGCTCATCCCGGAGCAATACCAGCCGGTAATGGCCAGGCAAAGAAAGATCAGGGGCATGGGGTTAATCCTGCGCATGGCTCCTCCTTTCCCCCTGGTAAAGCAGAGCATAAAGGATTATACCGTTGGCGATGATTACCCGCATGATCTCTGATACTTCGGGAATCAGCAGGTTATTGGCAATGGGACCGGTAAAAACATAAACGGCGTGAAAAAGGAAGGTGCCGATAATAGCCTGGGCAATGGAAGCGCGCCCGCTCAGGCTGCCTCCCAGCAGGACTGCGGAAGCGGCAGGGAAGGCCATCATCAACGGCGCTTCATAAAGCTCGATAAAGCCATAACTCTGGGCGTAAAAACATATACCCAGGGCGGCCAGGACCGTAGACATAATAATGGCCAGGCTGCGGATACGGTTGACCCGGATGCCGTTAAGGGCGCAGAATTTTTCGTTTTCGCCCACGGCGGCAAGAGCCAGTCCGGTTCTGGTTTTAAAAAAGTAGCCCAGCAGCAGGGCTATCAGAATGAAGCAGGCCAGAAACCCAAATGGTATAACCATTGGTCCCCAGTGAATAACTCCCATACCATTTAAAATACGGGCAAAGTAAGCGGTAAGGCCAATGGTGGGCCGCATGCCCTGTCCGCCGATGGGCCAGAGCATAGCCGGATTGCGGAAAGGGGCGGTCGCCCAGAAGAAATTCATTACCATTACTACCGAGAAACCGATAAATACCCCGGCAACTTCCTCCCGCCCCCGCACCCGGTTTAGAATGAGGGCATAGAGATAACCGAAAACAATAGCAGTTAATGAGGCTGCCAGGAGGGCTGCACAAAATCCGCCGAATCCGGAGAAACGGTAATTAACGGCCAGGCACATTCCGATTAGACCGGCTTCGATACCGACCGGAAGGCCATAGTTGATACCTACCCCGGCTTTCAGCATGGGTAAAAGGGATAATACCAGTATGCCGTTCATAGCCAGCCGAACCATGGAGTCACTCAGCAACCCGGTAACCGGGATATCGGCATAGATAGCCAGAACCACCAGCAGGGCTAAAAACAGGATTATGATTAGCTGGGGGAAAGTCGGGCGATTTAACAACATGACGATTTACTCCACTCCCCGGAAAAGGCCAGAGCAAAGTCCAAATCACTGGAACTGGGTGATAAAATGGCTTCGGCCCTGCCTTCATATAAAACCAGAATGCGGTCACAGATCCGCTTTAATTCACCCAGCTCGCTGGATGCTATGACTATGGTGGTGCCCAGTTCCCGGTTTACGGTTAACAGATATTCCAGTATCAGTTCTTTGGCGCCAATATCTATACCCCGGGTGGGTTCAGCCACCAGCAGCAGTTTCGGTTCCAGCGCCAGGGCCCGGGCCAGGCATACCTTTTGCTGATTCCCCCCGCTCAGCCAGCCTGCTGGTTGAAAAATACTGCGGCAGCGAATATCTAATACTTCTGTCATTTCCTCAGCATAGGCCCGGGCTTCTTTCCGGTTTACCCGGCTTAAGGCCGAACAGAATTTGTGAACCAGAAACCGTTTTCCGGTTTGCAGAGCGGTAAAGATTATATTATCCATAACCGAATGCTGCAGGAGCAAACCGGTTTCGCGCCTTTCTTCCGATAAAAAAGAAATCCCCCGGGCAATAACCTCGTGGGTCAGGGCCGGGTCAAGCGGCTGGCCGTCAAACTGCAGACAGCCGGAAGCCGGGTACAACCCCATCAAGCCGTTACCGAAGGCCAGTTTGCCATTACCCGATAAACCTGCCAGACCCAGGATTTCACCCTGGTATATATCCAGATTCAAGTTGTGTAACGGTTCACCCGGCATGGATACGCTGAAATCCCGGCAACCCAGGAGAGGGTGGGGGGTGATATGCCGTCCCCCGGTTTTTACCGGGCTAACCACCCGCCCCACAATGCTCGCCGCAATATCGGCAACCCTGTAGTTTTCTGGTTCGTAACGAGCCACGATCTCACCGTCACGGAGCACCGATATACGGTGGCAGATATTCATGACCTCCTCGAGACGATGGGACACGAAAATCACGCAGGTACCTCTTTGGGACATTTCCTCAACGGCCTGGAGCAGGCGGGCAGCATCATCCGTTCCCAGGGCGGCCGTAGGTTCGTCCAGGATTAATACCCGCAGAGATTCCTTGCTTATTTCCCGTGCCAGCTCTATGAACTGGCGGCTGTTAACCGAAAGCTCTCCGACCTTTAGCCTGCTGTCGATATTCATGCCCAGGCGCTGCAGAATCTGCTCGGCCCGGGCATGGGTGCGCCGCCAGTCAATCAAGGCCAGGGCTGAGCCCTTAAGTTTACGGGCTACCGGGAATACCGCTTCTCTCCCGGGAAAAATATTTTCGGCTACGGTCAGGGACGGGAACAGGGCAAACTCCTGGTGAACCATCCCTATACCCAGATTTATGGCATCGGTGGGGCAAGTAATATCGACCCTGCGGCCGTCCAGCCGGACTTCACCCTGGAATCCGCCCGACTTGTGGATACTGGCTGCGCCCATAATAATATGCAAAAGGGTGCTTTTCCCGGCCCCGTTTTCGCCTACCAGGCCATGGATTTCTCCCGTCTGTACTTCCAAATTGACCGCTTTTAATACCGGGTAATCATTATATAATTTAGTGATATTGTGCAGTTTCAACATAGCAAGGTAGAACCGCCTTATGTTTGTGCGCGCTGGTTTAATAGATGATAGAATCCATGATGATCAGGTAGTAATTTTTGAGTTCAGGTTTCATCTGGTTAAAGGCGACATTTACCCCGGCTACCTCATGGGCCACGGTCTTAAGCTTTTCCACATCGATATGGTCTTTATCCATATCACCGGCTATCATGGCCCGGGCAATCTCTACCGAAAACTCGGGGAAGAAGACCCCTACCGGAACCGGCCAGGTGGATAGGCGTCCGGAGACACCGGCGGCAGCAGCCTTATCCTTTATCATCTGGTTAATCTTATCAAAGTTACCGGCATCATTGCCGCTGATTTCCAGCCCCATAGCGGCGGGAAAACCCTGGGTGGGAGTGGGGCAGCATTGTTCAGCCATGATGAACCCCAACTTGAGGGCCTGGGCAATGATAACATCCTGCATGGGGCAATTGCTTCCAAAAATACAGGTGTCTTTGCCGTATTTGGCGATTTGACGGGGGATATCTTCCTGCAGGAACTGCAGCATGGGGCTGGGGCCGGCACCGGTCTGCGGGTCCGGGGTGCTGATGTCGACAAAGGTCATTCCCAGTTTTTCGCTGGTTTCCTTCATCTTGTCCCTGCGGCTGGCCAATAGTTCTTTGGCCATGTGGGTGGGAAATGAATAGTGGATAAAGGTTTTGGCCCCCATCTTGTGAGCTTTGGCGGGGATACTTTCACCCCGGGCCAGCCAATCGGTATCCAGGCAGAGGTCTATATACTTTGCCATCATGTCGGGGTCATCCCATATGGGGGCAGTTATAACAATCAAATCCGGCCGGTTTTCCTTTAGCTTTTGAATAGCAGGCAGGATTCCGGAATAACCGGCACAGATTATAACCGCCTTAATATCTTTGTCATTACCCAGGCTGGTAATCTGGGAAACAGCAGTTTCCTGCTCGGCGGAGAAATTCTCCGGTAATACAATATGCTTTATCATACCGGGGTATTTTTCCATGGTCCTTTGGGCGCCGCGAAACTCATCTTCACTGGCTGAAAGTGTCGGGGTGACCATCCCTATCCTGTACTCCGCAGTTGGGCCTGATTTACCGCCGGTTGATTTGGTACCCGAACTGCAGCCGGTCAAGCTTAATATAAGCATCACGGATATTAAAAACATGGATATCCTTTTTTCCAAAACTATCTCTCCTCCCCGATTAAGAAGTTTTTTCCCGCAAAACTGTTAACCATGGCCCCCTTCCCGGATGCTTTTTTGAAAAAGCACAATGTCAGATGGTGCTGCTAGTATTATATTATAGCATTAATAGTATTAAATAATATTATTGAATATATTTCTCCGTTATTACGGCCAATTAACTGCAAAAAAAAGAATTTCCCAGCTCTTGGAGAGGTATTGACAAAAATCTTTTGGCTGTTGAAAACAGACGGCAATCAATATATTAGCCGTTGTGGATTCATTACTTTCGCTAATTATTATACCTGCCTGCGTTTATACCCGACCGGGGGGCGGATTTTTGGTTCTTCACCTGTGTTAATATAAGCATAATAAATAGCTGGCTTAATCAGGCTGGCAGCAAGGGAGGTATGTGTATGTTAGTCACGAGGCAGGCTCCTGATTTTACTGCCGAAGCATTTCACCAGGGCAAAATCAAAAAGGCAAGTTTATCTGATTATAAAGGCAAGTGGGTAGTGCTTTGCTTTTATCCCGGAGACTTCACCTTCGTTTGACCGACCGAACTGTCACACATAGCAGTTGGCTATGACGAACTCAAGCAACTTGAGGTTGAGGTTCTGGCAATGAGTGTTGACAGCCCCTTTTCCCACAAGGTATGGAATGAAACCGAGCTCAGTAAAATGGTGGATGGAGGGATTCCCTTCCCCATGCTCAGTGACCGGGGAGGAAAGATTGGGACCTTATATGGCGTATACGATGAGCAAGCAGGAGTAGATATCCGCGGCCGCTTCCTGATAGACCCCGACGGCATAATTCAGGCGGCAGAAATTTTAGCTCCGCCAGTCGGAAGAAATCCGGGAGAGCTTAAGAGGCAGATAAAGGCTTTCCAGCATAACCGGACCACTGGTGAAGTGATGCCATCCGGATGGCATCCGGGAGGACAAACCCTAAAGCCTTCAACGGCACTGGCAGGCCGGGTATGGGAAGCCTGGCAGCCGCCTAAAGAATAGAAACAAAATGTAAGGGGCTCGTCAAGGGCCCCTTATTTAGTATTGATGCCTGTACCTGCTTAAAGGCGACAGCACCAGCTTGGCTTATTTTGCTTGGCGGCCTTTAAAGAAACAGGCTAAAATCAAGGCGATGACGCACATGGCGGTGGCGACCAGGAAGCAGTCGCCCATAGCCGTGACCATGGATTCCTTAACCGCCTGACGGACGATCATGTTGCCGGTCAGGGCTGGTACGGACTGAAGCGGCATGCCCAGGCCGATAGCCAGGGACTGCATCTCCGCCTGCAGGTGCAGGAACTCATTGCTGTTCAGATTGATAGCCGGGGCCAGGTTAACCAGATACACGGCCTGGCGGTTTTGCAGGATGGCGGCGAACATGGCGATACCGAAGGCCGAGGCGACCTGGCGGATAACGTTATTAAGGGCCGAGGCCCGGCCTACCAGATGCGGGGGGACGGTATTCATACCGGCGGTGGTGGAGGGCATGAAGCAGAACCCCATACCGAAGCCGCGAATGACCAGCCAGAAAATCATAACGGCAAAGGGAGTCAGGGCATTAAAATTGTGCAGCATGTAGGTGGTTACTACCAGAATCGCCAGTCCTCCGGTTACCAGCGCCCGCGCTCCGTAGCGGTCGAAAAGCCTCCCGCTGAAAGGCATAACCGCACCGGAGGCCAGAGCGGCCGGGAAGAGAATAAGGCCGGTGCGCATGGCGGTTTGCCCCAGTATGCTCTGCAAAAGCAGAGGCATAAGAAATATTACGGCATACATGCCGATGGAAATAAGCGAACCTACAACGATGGCAATAGCGAAGATGTAATTCTTAAACAGCCGCAAATCCAATACGGGTTCATCATGGTGCAGCTCATTATATATAAATATGGTCAGGGAAAAGGCGGACAGGAAAAGCAGGAACACTATGTAAGGAGAGGTCCAGCCGTATTTATTGCCCTGACTGAGCGCCAATAACAGACAGAAGAAGCCGACAGTGGAGGTTAAGATGCCGATAAAGTCAAAACTATGTCCTTTTATCAGGGGAGTCTCTTTTAAACGGGCAGCGGCCAGGAAGAGGTTTAATATGCCTACCGGTACATTAACGTAGAAAATGAAACGCCAGGAGATATAATCTACCAGGTAGCCCCCCAGGGTAGGCCCCACTGCCGGTGCGGCCATAACGGCGATTCCCCAGACGCCCAGTACCATTCCCATCCTTTCCCGGGGATAGTTCTGATAGAGGATGGCCATGCCCAGGGGCTGCATAATGCCTCCCCCCAGTGCCTGAAAGACCCGAAAGACGATCAGGCTGTTGACACTCCAGGCTATACCGCACAAAAACGAACCTATGACAAAGAGGGAGAGGGCGGCAAAATAAATGCGCTTGTAGCCGAAACGGTCTCCCAGGTAGCCGGAAACCGGCATGATGATGCCCAGAGTGAGCATGTAAGCGGTTACTATCCATTGGGCCTGGGCCGGAGATGAGTTGAAAACGCTGATCATTTTGGGCAGGCTGACATTGACTATGGTACCGTCCAGTATGGCCATAAAGGTACCGATTACTATGACGGTAAGGACAGAAAAATTAAGCTTTTCCTCCGCCCCCGTTCCGACTGCTGCTTTATCCATAGGAGATACTCCTTTAATCTGCGGTGTAAATCTTGACTACGGCTGAGGTACCGGGTTTTAAGACCAGCCCCTGGCTGTTAACGCTTATTTTAACCGGAATCCGCTGGCTGACCTTGGTAAAGTTGCCGGAGGCGTTTTCCCCGGAGAAAAGTGCGAAAGTGCTCTGGGAAACTTCCCCTACGGTTTTAACCTTGCCGGTAAAGACTTTTCCGGGATAGGCGTCGATACGAATTTCCACCCGCTGTCCCTTTTGCAAGCGGCTGATTTTTTTCTCTTCAATATTGGCGGTGACCCAGATATTGCCGGGGCGGGCCAGGGAAAGCACTGTCTGCCCGGGGGAAAGGGTTTCACCGGGCTGGGCCGCGGTGCGCACTACCAGACCGGTAAGCGGGGCTTGCAGTACCGAATTGTGGTAATTAAAAGCGGCAGCCTCATAAGCGGCCTGAGCCTGGCGGATTCCGGCCAGCATAACCGGTTCCTGGGTTTTACCTGCAGCAGCCTGCTGCTGCTCGCTGTCCCGCAGGCCGGTCTGGGAGGACTGCAGGCTTAGACGTGCGCTTTGCAGTGCCGTTTCCGCTTTTTGATAATTGGAACGCGAGGCATTGAGGGTTTCTTCAGCAATGGCTCCGTTTTTAAAAAGTTCCTCATTTTTGCTCAGAATCCGCTGTGCGTCTTCCCGGGAGATTTCTGCGGTCTTGACTGCGGTAGCGGCGATGGCCACCTGGTCACGGGCTTTTTCCACCAGGATAGATTTGGACTGCAGGTCATAGGGTAGACGCGCATAATTGGCCTGAGCTGTATCCAGAGCAGCCCGGGCCTGTTCCGTGGCGATGCGGTACTGCTCATTGTCCAGGCGGGCCAGCACCTGGCCTTTTTTAACCTGATCGCCCTCATCTACCAGCAGCGCATCCAGCCGTCCCCCCACCCGGAAGCTGATGTCACTAATATCAGTGGTTACTTTGGCGTTATCGGTGCTTATAGTGGTTTGCAGCAGGTGCCACCAGTAAAACCCTGCTCCGGCAGCCGCCAGGCAGACGAGAAGCATTATCACCATAAACTTGCGTTTTTTTGGTGCATCCTGGGTTATATCTGCGACCGGCTTATCCTCTTCCATGTAAATACCTCCCCTTGCATCCTGATTAGCAGTCTTTCATTAAGTAATACGCTCCGCTCCCTGATTAAAAAATTACCCCTTATCCGGCAGGCGGCATGGCTCAATTAATCCTTCCCACAGCAGGGCTTTAATCAACGTCAGGTCAAATTCCCGGTCATTGCTCATTGACTGGCTTTCGATATGGTTAATCATCAGACCTTTCATCATGCTTTCCAAGGCGCGGATAAACTCCCGGTTTTCTACCCGGAACAACAAACCGCTATCCCTGGCCTTGTCGATTATCTTCGCCACCAGTTGGTTGCGGTGCTGGTGCTTCTCTCTAATCTGGTTTAAAAAGGCGTTATTAAGATCACCGTCGCTCTGGCGAAAGAGCAGAGCCAGCACCAGATTGCTGTAATCGGTATAGAAGTCATACTCCAGTTCTATCAAGTGTTCCAGAGCTTGGAAAGAATCTCTGCAACCCATGCATTGTTCCTGTAAATCACTGCAAAGCTGGTCTATGCCCCGGCAGATGATATAAACCAGAATCTCCTCCTTGCCGCTGAACAGCTTATAGAGGGTGCCCTTGCCAAACTCGGCTTTCCGGGCTATTTCGTCCATACTGACCCGGTCAAAGGAATGGTGGGCAAAAAGCTCGTAGGCTGCATTGCCGACGAAATCCTTTTTAAAATTCTTTTCAATCTCTTTACGAGACAACTTCATAATCGGACCTCCAAAGTTCAAAAAAATGACTTATAAGTATTAGTATAATACTTAAATTACAATATTAAAACTGCTTATCTGGTTTTTAATCAGAAATGAGCAGAATCACCAAAATACTGCCAAATCAGGCAGGGCATAGCAGCTATTTTAATCTATCATATAGCCAAGATCGGAAGGCTGGGATAAAGTAAAGGGTGAACCATTTAAAGAACAGCGGGTATCAGGGGGGAAGAATCTGAAGGGCGTGGCTAATATTTATGAAGCCTTTCACCAGGTTTATTATGGATAAATGGAACAATGATGAAAGGAGCGGGAGGTAATGGACTTTCTTATACAGCGTTTCTGGCATACCTCAGTCCTTCGGGATGATGAACATTACTTAACAGCTAAAACCAGCTATATGGATTCTCTAATGGAACGCCTGGCGGTGATGCGGTTGGAAGTCAGCACTTTTATGATAAGTGAGGCCTGGCTGGGGCGTTTGGGTGGGCCTGGAGATATGGGCGAAAAACGTGAATATATTGACAGCATGAAGGGCGTAAAAGCCTACCTGGGCAGCGGCTCACAGTTAAGGCGGGCTCTGCATGGAATTAAGGATGAGCACGAGCGGTCACTGTTCAATGATTCGGTTATAGGGGTGGTACAGGCTGAGACCTTTCTTTACCGGGAAAGGGGTTATGATAATGCCGCCAAGTACAACCAGGCCTGGGAAGATTTTTACGTCGGCTCTTGCCGATATTATAGCAACCTGCATAGAATCAGTACTTCCTGGGGAGATTATATAGGTTTCCCGGGGAGGGAGGAAAACCTCTTTGACCGCTGCAAGAGCCAGCAATTATACCGGGATGATGAGGGCTCTTACGTAATAAACGGCAGCCTGATCGATTCTTTTCATCAGGTTAACACCAGCTTAAAACTGGATAACGGCATGAAAGTCATCGCAGCCCGCAGCGAGTTACTGAAGGTTCCCGACGAGGTATGCCGGGAGTCAGCCGACCAGATGGCGAATGTTACGGGGCTGCTGCTGCCGGGAATAGCAAAGAAAGAATTGGCCGGCTTACTTGGGGCGGGGCAAGGATGTGTGCATTTAATTGATTTGCTTTACGACAGCGTAAAAACCCTGGAACTATATTTAAAACAATCATCTTGATCCGCTCCGTCAGGCTAAACCTTTGCAGGCACATAGGGCCAACTGATTGATTCCGGCCGCATATGCTGACTGGTTTGCCTGTAACCGGGTCAACGGTTCTCGGAAAGATTACCCGCAGTAAGTATTGGCCGAGGCAGGGCATGCAGGAAACGGCAGAACAATTCGCTCCCACCGTTATAAACATCTGTTTTAAAATGGCTAAAGCATAACGCTTGAGCGGTATAGCAAAATAAACCGGCGATGTAGCCTTGACGCAGGAGAACCCAATTGTTATATTTGTACTATATCAAGTAGTACAAACGAGAGAAGGTGGTCGCTTGTGGCTTGACCTAAACCCACGTTCCAGTACTCCCATTTACCAGCAGCTGGTGGATGGCATAAAGGAAATCGTGGCCCGGGGAATAATGGTTCCCGGGGAGCGAATGCCCACGGTTCGTGAACTGGCTTCCGAGCTGTCCATAAATCCTAATACCATTGCCAAAGCTTATCAGAAATTGGAACAGGAAGGGATAATCGAAACCATGCGTTCCCGGGGAACTTTTGTGGCGGGACGTTCGACTGTCCGCGATAAAGGAATGGTCAAGAAGCAAGTGTCCGCTCTGGTGGAAAAGGTGTTGGTGGAAGCTTATCATCTGGGATTAAATCGAGAAGACATTATACAACTTTTTAAAGCCTGCCTGGATGACTGGGAAAGAAGGGGAGGAGAATAATCATGGATCTGGCTATAGAAACACAGGCTTTAAGCAAATCCTTTGATGGACTTAAGGCGATTGATGAACTCTATCTGGCGGTTCCCGCCGGGTCCATTTTCGGACTGATTGGTCCCAATGGAGCAGGCAAATCAACTTTGATTCAGATGCTGACCGGCATAATCCGCCCGGATAGCGGAGAAGGGTTTATCCTGGGGCAGAGTATCCGGAAAAAGGATGGCGGCATAAGAAACCGGGTGGGTTATGTGCCTGATGTACCGGTGATGTATCCCGGTTTTACGGTGGCGGAGATTTACCGCCTGGGCAGTAAACTATACCCGTTCTGGGATTGGGAGCGCTGCCGGGAACTGCACCGGAGCTTCCGTTTGTCTGAAGGCCAGCGTATACGTAATCTCTCCCGGGGCCAGAAAGTGCAGGTGGCTTTGATCATGGCCCTGGCTCTGCGGCCTCACCTGCTGCTGTTGGATGAACCTACCGCCGGCCTTGATCCGGTAGTACGACGCGCTTTTCTGCAAACCGTTATTGAAGAAGTTGCCAGCCAAGGAACTACTGTGTTTTATTCTTCCCACAATCTGAGCGACCTGGAGCAGAGTGCGGATCACATCGCCACCCTCTACCGGGGACGGGTGTTGTTCAGCCGTACTCTCGATGAGTTGAAGGAATCGGTGCATCGTCTGCAGTTGATTTTTACCGGGGAACCTCCGGAAGAGGCGATTAAAACACTGCCGGGGATAGTGGATTGCCAGAGAAGCGGGAGGGTTATGACCATCACCATAACCGGTCACCTGGATAGTATTTGCCCCGGGTTGGCGGTATTGGAGCCGGAACTGGTCAAGGAATTAAATCTCGACCTGGAAAGTATTTTTATAGCTTTCATGAAATCAGAGGGGTACTATTTGGGAAGTGAGAAATAGAGAAGTGAGGGGCGGCCAGTGAAAGTAGCAGATGATGGGCTCAAAAGTAAGCGGCCCGTATTCGCAAATAACTGCGGGGAGGCGGTGAGATGAGGATAATGCGAGGTCTGTTGTGGAAAGAGTGGCGGCAATACGGCTGGATTTTCGGGCTGGCTTTTATAGTTATCAGCCTGGAGCCGGTTTTGGTTCCGATAAGCTACTGGATATACCGGGTGGGAGACCGGGCAGATGCCTGGTCATACGGGATCAAGGCTATCTTGGCGCCAGGCCTTTCGACTACCGAAACTACAGCTATGATTGTGGCGGTGCTCTTGGCAGCGCTGATGCTGGCCGGGGAGCGGGGCGGCGGGCTTAATTACCTGGCAAGCACCCCGGTAAGCCGGCGGCAAATCATAGAGGCCAAGTTTATCAGCGGCAGTCTGGCCCTCGCGGCCATTATGGCTGCCATAAGCCTGTTTCTGCTGATCGCGGGTCATCTGTTGCCGGCCCAGTACAGTACCCGGGAGGTATTGCTATGGTCGGTCCTGACTACTGCTGCTCTGCTTTGCCTGTTCAGCCTGGCCCTGCTGGTGGCCTCGTTTTCCCGGGGAGTTCTGTCATCGGCTCTTTTTACCGCCGTTATCATGGCTGCACCCTGGATGCTGGCCAGCCAAATACTGTACATGATTCGGCTGTTTTGCCAGGTATCCGCTGTTCTGGAGCTTAAAGCCCGCTATATAGCAACCTATCTTTTTATTCCTGACTACATAAGCCGGGACGGCCGTTATATCTGGAACAGCAACCCGGTTATAGACCGGGTTGCACCCGATTATCCGCTGGAAGTTGTCATTCTGCTGTTGGCTGCACTGCTTTTCCTGGGGCTGGCAATAAAAATATTCGAAAAGAATCCCCTGGAGCGCCAGGGCGAGCTATTGCTTTTCGGCAATTTCAAGCAAATCGGGCTGCTGTTTTTCTCATTCCTGGGAGCCATGGGATGGGCCGGGGAAGTGGGTACGTCACTATTATCATTTTTAGCCTATTTCTTTGTCATGTGGCTGGGAATATACCTGGCTATGGTTCTTATAGTGCGGATAATGGCCTGGGTGCTTCAGAATCGCTGAAAGTGCTGCCGAAGGTTACCGGATATGGAGGTAGCCGCAGTGATTTTTGAAAGGGCTTCCCTGCAGACGGGCGGCCTGGTTTTTGCCGCCAGCCCGGCACGCAAGATCGGAATTGCCATCGTAGCCTTGTATATCTCCTGCTTGCCGGTATTTACCCGGGTCGGGACACTGTTGATATTTGCCTTTTGTTTTACATTGCTGGCCGGGTTTATTTATATAGATTTCGAGTATCTGCGGCGTTTTCTGCATCACGGCCGGCAATTACCGTGAAAAAAGATAACTGGTCAAGAGTTTTGCAAAATATTAATTTAATATAACCATAACAGTCCTGATTTCATAAGCTATAACAAGGACTATTATGGAGGTGAACCTATGGCTGACGATTTTGTTCTGGGAAGCCGGATTTTGAGGCGGGGCGACACCGGCAGCGATGTTGAATTGACCCAGAACTTTCTCAAGGTACTGCCTGAGCCCATCGGCACCCAGATTAGTATGGCGGAGAAGGGGACGTTTGGCCGGGAAACAGATATGGCAGTGAAGAAGTTTCAAAAATATTTCGGTCTGACGGTTGATGGCGTGGTAGGGAAAAATACCTTTCTTTTTTTAGGGGTGCCGACCGGATCTTATCTTCCTCCGGGCGCTCCCTTGTTCGGAGCTCGCACTCTGCAGCGCGGCTCCTTCGGTTATGATGTCTGGGTCTTGCAAAACCGCCTGGCCACAACCGCTAAAAAATTTACCCAGGCCCTGGGCGGACCGGCAGACAAAAGCTTTGGCTCCAGAACCGAGGCGGCGGTAAAAATGTTTCAACGGGATGTACACTTAATGGCCGACGGGGTCGTTGGCCCCAAAACTTTCTTCCAGTTATATAATTTTGCCGGTATGGGAGCAAGGATACTGCAGAGAAATCGCGGGGATCGTAATCGGGGTTATGATGTTTACTGGCTGCAGCGCAGTCTTAAGGATCAGGGTTATTATGAAGGCAAACTGGATGCCATCTTTGGCCCGGCTACGGAAGAGGCGATAAAACAGCTGCAGGCGGCGGTGGGGATAAAAGCGGATGGGATTGTTGGTGCCCAGACCTTTTACCATCTGGCCAGCTTCTGAATGTTGACCGGGAGCCTTTAATGAGCTGAGGACATGAAAAATCGCGGTTACTGAATAGGTAGCCGCGATTTCTTCAAAAAATACGGATTTGAATAGGCGCCTGGTTAATCATGGTTTTACCATTTATCCCAGCGCACTATCTCTTCCAGAGGACGGCGGGGAGGTAATGACGGATTTTCTGCAGCCTTGCCTAATGGTACCAGGGAAACGACCCGGAAAGCATCAGGAAGACCAAGCACTTCCCTTACGGCAGAGTCCTTAAAGCCCCCCACCCAGCAACTGCCATAGCCTAGGGCAAAGGCAGCCAGAAGCATATTCTGGGTAGCATTGGCGGCATCCAGACGACTGTAGTAATTGCGGCCCGCATCTCCGTAATGAGATGAGCGCTCCGGGTCAACGCAGACGGCAATAACCACTGGTGCCTGGGCTATCAAATCCTGACCCAGGGCAGCCTGATGCAACCGTGACTTTACCTCCGGGTCTCTAACCACAATAAAATAGCAGGGCTGTAGGTTCCCGGCCGAGGGAGCCATCCGTCCCGCCTCCAATATTTTCATAATATCCGCATCATTTACCGGGTCGCTTCTATAATTCCTTACACTGCGTCTTTGGCTAATAACTTCAAAACAATCCAATCTGTATCCCTCCTGGTCAAATATACTTAAACCCAATCCTGGCTAAATTATATCAGGATTTTGATTAATTGTTATAGCATTAAGCAACCTGGAGGAAAGGAATCAGAGGTTACTGTGAACCAGAGGGGGAGCGGCTTTGGGACAGCTTTTTTTCCAGGGCTTTAAAGTTATTCATGGCAATTTCACCCTTGATAGCTACCAGGTTCATCTCTTGGCTGCTTATAGCAGATTTTAAATCCCGCAGGGAAAAATCCACCCGCTGGGCCAGCATTTTATCCTGCTTGCCCACCCGGGGCAGCAGCATCGACCAGGGATCTTCGGTGGCATCGATTTTTTCACGGGCAGTGTCCCATTTTTCACGGCTGGCCTCAGCCATCGCTGCCATAACTCCATATTGTACCTGATAAAATTCGACGGGTTGGGGTATGGCATAAATCCGGGCCAGTTCCCCGTACTGTCCGTAGAGTTCTATAGCAGCCGTAAGGCTTTCTTCCAAGCGCCGGCTGCTGACAGCAAGGGTTAAATTGTCCAGAGTTCGTTCAAAACCATCCCGTGAGCTCGGGGACAACCCTGCTTCGGCGGCTTGCGGTTCCAGCATGTTCCAATTGCTATGCAGGTTTTTAAGGCTTTGCATTTCCTTCTGCCATGAGGCCATTCCCTTTTGCCCTCCACCCTGGGACGGCTGCTGGCCGCCGCTTTTCGAGGAACTGCTGCTCTTACCGCTCTGGGAGCCGCCGCTCTGGCTGCCTTGTCCTCCCTTGGAGCTCCCTGCGCCCTGGCTCATTTGCCCGCTTTGCCCCCCATCCTGAGAAGCCTGCTCCAGGCCAGGAACCTTCTGTAGTTTAGTTTTGCGGTCTAGTTCTGCAATAATCGCGGTAACGTCCTTAAGAATATCCTCAGCCGCAGCAGGAGCTTTTGGTTTTTGGCCGGTATCGGAAGACTGGGGTTTCTGGGAAGCGGACTGTTTCTTTCCACAGCCGACAGGTATCAGTATAATAATCAACAGTATGACCAGCAGGGTAAAAGTAGCTTTTCTCCCGGGCAACTCAATCACCTCAATCTTACTTACTGCAATGGTTAAGATGCGTAATACAAAGATACGAACATGCTTCAAGTTTATGGTTTCCTTAAAAGCCCTTTTGCATGCGGCTTGCCGATAAAAATACATTCCTTGGGCTGTTTGCCTGGCAGACTATGGACATATTAATACATATTGGCTACAGGTATTTAGGAGGCGGATGTATAATAAATCTACTCGTTACAACAAATTACGACCGCTTGGGAGGGTTTGGAATGAAAAATGGAGTAAAATACCAGGAAGGATTAAGAGCCGCAGAGGAAAATTGGTCTGCGGATATTCAGATAAACAATTCGCATCCGAAGGAACTTCGGAATTTTCATGTCCGATTGGGTTCGGAAGAGGTGGTTATTAACTCTAAGGCGATGCAACAGGTTTTCAACTATGCGTCCAAATTGCATGAGGACAGAGGTATTCCCGTTTTTATAGAAGGGGAGACCGGAACCGGTAAGGATATAGTGGCCCGATACATACATTTGGGAGGCGTCAGTATATCCGCCCAACCATTTGTTGCAGTTAATTGTGCCGCCTTGACCCATAGCATCTTTGAAAGTGAATTGTTTGGTTACGAACCTGGAGCATTTACCGGAGCCGTTGTTGGAGGGAGAAAAGGAAAACTGGATATGGCCGAGGGAGGGACCCTCTTCCTGGATGAGATTACCGAGATGCCGGTGAATACCCAGGCCAAGCTGCTTCGAGTACTGGAGGAAAAGAAGTATTACCGGGTAGGGGGAGTACAGCCCATTAACACCAATACAAGGATTATATGTGCCAGTAATCGTGATATAAAGAACAGTATCCAGCGGGGATTATTCCGCCAGGATTTATACTACCGCCTTGCGGTGGGGCATCTTTATATTCCCCCCTTAAGGGAGCGCTGCGAAGACATCATTCCTTTAACCTCACTATTTCTTCTGAAATTTGCTCGTGCAAAGGGAAAACGTTTTCAGAGTATTGCTGCGGAAGCCGCTGATGTCCTGGTGTCTTATAAATGGCCCGGGAATGTAAGGGAAATGCGTAATGTCATCGAATGGGCAGTATTGCTTTACGACGATATTGAGCTTAAGCCCAAGCATCTTAACCCTTTGTACAGGCACACCAAGTATAAGACTGTGGATGAAAACGCAGATCAAATGGTATTAAGCAGCCACGATTTTCTATTGCCGCAGGAAGGCTTCAATCTTCAAGAGTTTTGCACCACAGTCGTTATGAAGGCATTGGAAATGAACGGCGGAAACAAAACTACCACCGCAAAATACCTGGGCATTTCACGAAGCTCTCTTTATACCTGGCTAAGGAAAATAAATAGTATTTAATTCCTGTATAAAACAGGACAATTGTCTGATTTTCATGCACCAAATCTTACATTTAGTAGATCAAATCTTATTCAGCATCTCTTTTAGCCCGCGTGATAAGCCTGCTGCAGGCATCCTAGGCCTTTTGGCATGAAACTTGCTATTAAAACTGGGGCAGTACTATAAGATCATATTTCAGGACCAAGCTGACCCGGTGGCTGCCCATACCCTGTTAAGGGCAGCAAGGCTGGAAGCTGGGCAGGTTCGGAAGTACGGTTAAGTCAAATATATTATATGGGAGGTTTGGATATGTACCGGTTCGACAATATCAAAACTTTAGGCAAACTAATATTGGGCTTTTCACTTATTGCGGCATTGATCGTTGTGGTCGGTTATATGGGGATGCGTAATATGAAACTTATCAACATGGGAATGACAGGTATGTTCAATAACAACCTCGTTCCCATAGAATACCTGGGTGAAGCCAGAGGTAATCTGTTTTCTGTGCGGGGAGATTTGTGGAAAGCTATCGCTGGAACTACCGAACAAGATAAAAGTGAGGCCTTGCGGGAGACTAAACAGGACTTAGCCAAAGTTAAAGAGGCATTGAATAACTACAATACAACCGATTTAACCGCTAAAGAAAGGGATTTGTTGAAAAGCTTGAATGAAACGCTTGAGAGCTATGAGGCGAGAACCGTTGAACTGGAAACGATGATTATGAATGGTGCCGGGCAGAACGAATGTGCACAATTTCTTATGGTAAAGGCCAAGCCGGAAAGGGAAAAGAGTGAGGCTTGTATGGCTGAACTTGTTGATTTTAACAGAAAACTGGGCGAGAAGGCCAATAATGATGGTGATAATATCTATTCCAGGTCGGTCAAGGCCATGTATACGTTTATTGTAATGGCATTTTTGCTGGCTTTAGGTTTAGGGTTTATTATCGGCAAGCGTATTGCCATCCCGTTAAATGGCGCCACTAAGATTGCCGGAAAAATTGCTGGTGGTGACCTAACGGTGGTTATTCCGGAAAAAAGCCTGGGACGTAAGGATGAGATCGGACAATTGGCCAATGCCATGCAGGATATGATTAAACAACTGAGAACCGTGGTGACCGGGATAGGCGATCATTCCCGGGGCATTGCCGCCTCCGGCAGGCAGCTTGCTGCCGCAACCGAAAATATTTCGGTGGATATGCAGGAAGTTACGGCCTCAACTGAGGAAATTGCCGCAGGTATTGAGGAAGTATCAGCATCATCACAGGAGGTCAATGCTTCCACGGAAGAGGTGGTGGCTTCCTTAAATGAGCTGGCTGCTCAGTTGGGCATGGGCAACCGCAAAGCTATAGAAATTCAGGATCGAGCCTTGAAGCTGAGACAGGATACGGAAAATTCAAGTGAATCAACGCATGATATTTATCAAAAAATCGAGGGGCAGGTTAAAAAGGCGATTGAAGATGCTTATGTAGTAGAGCAAATTTCCGCAGTGGCAACCAATATTGCATCCATTGCCTCCCAGACCAATCTGCTGGCTCTAAACGCGGCCATTGAAGCAGCTCGGGCCGGAGAGCAGGGCCGCGGTTTTGCCGTGGTAGCCGAGGAAGTACGCAAGTTAGCTGAGGAGTCGTCACATGCAGTTGATAATATTCAGCACTTGACCAAGCAAGTAGAGCAGTCCATAAACAGCCTGATACTGCATACCAAAGAATTATTAACATTTATTGACAGCGATATAGCGATGGATTATCAATCTATGGTCGCTATGGCGGAAAAATACGGGGAAGACGCAGGGGCCTTTGAAACCATGACCGATACCGCCGACCAAATGGCCCGGAGGGTACTGGATGCGGCCGGTGAAATAAGCCGGGCCATTGAAACAGTAGCTTCCACCATGCAGCAGAGCAGTGCCGGAGCCCAAGATATTGCCCGGGGAGCCCAGAATACCAATCAGCTTATTGCCGAAACCAGCATTTCTGCCGAAAAGCTTTCCGAGACCGCCGCTCAGCTCAATGAAATAGTTCAACAATTTAAACTATCATAACCGTTAATTAATGAAGGGGGGATTCAAACTCCTCCCTTAAGTCCGGGTTCTAGACCCCGGCAACGCCACCGGATACAATGAAGGTCATAAGGTCTGCGCTGGCGGTGTCCAGAGGACGTACTTGATCCCGGGGAAAGACCAGCAGTTGTCCGGCAAAATTATATGACTGCGGTATATAGACCGATATGTATTCGTCAAGCCCGAACTTGCCCAGCGAGTCGCAGGTAATGAAACCCAGTACATGGGCGCTGCTGTCTGATCCCAGCTTGACCAGTACCGGACGGTTAAAGCTTTTCTTCTCACCCGCAAAGGCATTGAGCAGATCCTTGATCGAGCCATAGAGGAGTTTAACCAGCGGGAGACGGCTCATAAGGCGGTCAAACAGCAGCAACAGCTTTTTGGTCAGGAAGTTGGAAACCAGGAAACCGGTCAGCGTGATAATTATTACAGTAGCCAGAAATCCTACTCCGGGAATAATGCCGATTCCGGGAAGGGGGATTTTAAGCAGGCCGTCAATTTTGACAAAAAGAATGTAGACCACGTAAAGGGTTACCAGGATAGGAACCATGAAGAGCAGTCCGTTCAGGAAATAGTTGGCCAATCTTTTCATACCAAGTCCTCCTCAACTGCAGGTAAAAGGGTGAGAATTTTTAAAGCTTATCGGCGATGGAACTGAAAAGCCATACGGTTAAAATTCCGATTAACAGGAATCCTGTCCCTACTGCCAATCCAAGTTTATTGTCGGCCAAGAATGATTTTATTTTCTGCACCACATTATCACCCTGCATCATATCAAGATTATACACGCTACTAATTCTTCATATTCCAGAGTTATTCCTGCTAACTCATCGCCAGCCATGGGCAAAAACCTGGGATTTTTCGTTGTCAGTGCTGCCTGTATATTTTTCCTCTTATTTGCCGCGTTGGGAAGCAGAATGCTGGCAATTTATAAAAATTTGGGCCAACTCCGGGTCAAACTGGCTATTGGCACAGCGTGATATTTCCTCTAGGGCTTCTTCGTGGCTTATTCCTGATTGATAGGGCCGGCCATTTACCATAACGTCATAGGCGTCAGCGATACTGAGTATCCGGGCATTGAGCAGGATTTCCTTGCCTTTTTGCCCCAGCGGATAGCCGTGTCCGTCCCAGCGTTCATGATGCATTAAGATGGCCTCAGCTATAGGTGACAATTCAGGGGAAGAGAGGGCGATGCGGTATCCTATTTCGGGATGTTTTTTTATGGTCTCCCATTCATCAGGGGTAAGACGGTCAGGTTTATCCAGGATATTGTTGGGAATAGCGATCTTACCTATATCATGAAGAGCAGCGAGCAGAGTCAGGTTATCGAGCTCGTTTTGAGGCAGACCCAATACCCGCCCCATATTAACAACGATTCTTCTCAATCGGCGGGTATGTTCCCTGGTTTCGTGACTCTTCATCCAAAGGGTTTTTTCCAGTGAAACAATAAAGCTGCTGCGGTTGCTCTTGCTTTCCAAAAGTTTATTGCGGTACATTCTGTCTTCAGCTTCCTTAAGGACATCCAGGGTATTTTGCCAGGCGTGTTCTTTGGTAGCCACCCCCAGGGAAATGCTTATTTGCAGAGGATAACTCCCGGCTTTACGGCAACTGCTTTTAATGCGATAGTACAATTTGAGGGCATATTTTTCACTGGTTCGAGGAAGCAGGATGGCAAATTCATCTCCTCCCCAGCGCGAGATAATATCTTCTTCCCGGCAGGTATCTTTCAGAAGCCGGGCTACCTTGATCAGGAGTTCGTCCCCATCCTGGTGGCCAAAGGCGTCATTTACCAGCTTTAAACCGTTAACATCTCCGATAATTATACTCAAGGGCAACTGCCGGTCGGTGTCCAGGCGTTTTAATTCATCCTCGAAAAAGGCCCGGTTATAAAGGCCGGTCAATTTGTCATAAAAGCTTAGATAGCGAACTCTCTCCTGATCCTGTTTTTGCCGGGTAATATCCCGGACCGACTCGATAGCGCCTACTTTCTTACCCTCCTCGTCGTAAAGCGGAGACGCAATAGCATAGAGCATTGCCCCGTTATGACCAATAATCGGACAGAATGTTTCTGTAGCCAGGGTCTCCGCGCCGATCTGTTCCACCTGCTCATATCTTGGCCATAGTTTCTTATCCAGGGTCAATACCATATCAAGCAGAGTGGGACGTGCAAATCCGTAGAAGGGCACGGCATATTCATAACGTCCTTTTCCCAGCATGTCTGCAGCCTTTACTCCAGTTATATCCTCCATGGCCCGATTCCATGCAATTATTTTGCCATCCTGGTTTACTACGGCGGTGGGGTCGGGGAGAAAACTGACTATATTATCCAGCAATTGATAGGATTTACGCAGGGCCTCTTCCGCCTGTTTGCGCTCGGTGATATCATAGAGAACAGCCATAACCGCCGGTTTACCCTGATATTCAAAATAACTGGATGAATTATCTACCCATAGTTCGGGGTTCTTGGGAGTGCAAACCTTGAACTCGTAGCGGGATGGCGGGTTCAGGCCCTGCTGGCGCGCCCGGGTTCTTACCCGCACCATTTCCCGGAATTCAGGGTCAATCAAGTCCCAGCAATTCATACCCAGCAGTTGCTCCCGGGAAAATCCGCTGAGCCCCAGAAGGGTAGAATTTACCCACACCAGTTTATCATCCTGAAAGATATGAACCGAGGCAGGTACAGTTTCCGCCAGCTGACGGAAATTAAGCTCGCCCTGGCGGAGCACGTCTGCTTGCTTGCCGGTCTCGCGAGCTACCGAGAATACCAGCCTTTCCCCTCTATTATTGGTAACCGGCCGGCTGACAACTTGCAACCATAGGTAGGAGCCGTCATTCTTTAAAAACCTGAATAGGCTGCCGGCCTCTCTCCGGGGTAAGAGATTGACATGAGCCTGACGCATATTTTCTTGATCATGAGGGTGTATGAAGTCAAGCAAATTATAACCGAGTACCTCCTCTTTCTCATATCCCAGTATTTCTTCAGTCCTGGCGTTGATATAACAGCAGGTCATATCATCGGTCCGGTGAATGAGCACAATATCAGGGGCTTTTTCCACTATCAACTGAAAAATGGCTCTCTGGTCCAAGCTATTATCAAAATTACCGGAGAACGAAGATTTTCCCCGGTATCGTACCTTTTGTTTTTTACTGTTTTCCATATATTCACCCCGTTTAAAATCCTGAACCAAGAAGTACAGAGCGGCAGCCTTACTGGTAATCGTATAGTATGAATAAAATTCGCCATATTACAGCAATATCCTGCATAATTTGGGTAATTTTATAATTATACATAGCCAGGCTAAAAATCCTGACCTTTACGGTCTCTTTTATTGTCATACATTCTGGCATCAGCTATATTGATGGCTTCCAGCAAACGGGGGGAATCGAGCGGACAGGCAGCTGCTCCGAAATCGGCAAAAATATCAATATCTACTCCGGCGGGTCTTTGCCGGCTAATTTCCTGGTTAACCCGATAAAGCGCTTTTTTGGCCTGCTGCAGTGAGGTGTTGGGGAAGAGCACAATAAACTCGTCCCCTCCGTAACGTCCTACTGAGTCGACAGAGCGAATAGTCTTCAGTATGGCATTGGCCGTGGCTTTTAGTACCTCGTCACCAGCGGCATGACCGAAGCGGTCGTTTATCAGCTTGAAATTCCCTAAATCCAATATGGCTACACTGGCCTCGCCTCCGTAGCGTTTGATTTTTTCGTCTTCTTCTTCAATCCGCTTCATCAAATACCGGCGGTTCCAAACGCCGGTCAGCGGGTCGATCAGAGCCTCCCGCTCTATGCGGGTGATGAGGCTGTTTAGCTCCCAGAATACTGCCAGATAATTGCCGATAATGAGAGCAAACTCCACATCCTGGTTGGTAAATGGCTGATTCCGGGCCAGGCAAAATATGCCATAGAGTTCGTTGCGAAAACCTATAGGGGTGAGAAACTGGTGGCATCGTCCTGCTTCGGGCTCGACTATTTTCATGGTTTTTGCAGCTGCTGCCTGCTGCAGCAAATCAGGGCTAAATATTTCAATATCCGGTTCCGGTTCCTGATAATGATTCTGTACCAGCAGTTCAAAATCGCAGCCCTGCTCACCTTTGATGGTACGGTAAATAGCTGTGGAACAAAAATCCATTTCCGCCAGCATGTCGGTGATGAGATGGGAAATCATGCCGGCATCCCGCTCTAATAGACTCTTGTTAACCAGTTCATGCAGGGCCCGCAGACGGTTAGCTTCTTGGTTAAGTTTATTTTTGGCGTCCATTTCTTCCAGGTGCAGGGCAATATGTGAGGCCAGCATGTTCATCAGTTCAAAATCAAGTTGAGTAAAAGCGTTTTTTTCCATATGGTCTATAGCCACCAGTCCCCATTTGAAGTTCTTATAAATGACGGGAGCGATAATAATTGATTGGATTTCACTATGATAACGGTCAATAGCGTTTACTTCGGCTTGGACATTGCCGCTGTAGAACGGTTCGCCGGTGGATATGGCCTGCTCCAGTATGGTTCCTTTGCGGCTCAGCATAGATTCCAGATTACGGGAAGTAAGGTCTCCGGTAATCTCCTTGATGGTAAAGGATGGAGCCTCTTTGGACTCCCGCGCCGCAATCAGAAAATTACGATAGTTTATAATAAAAGGCAACGAGCGGCTTATTACCGTAAAATCATCGGCAAAAGACCAGGATTCGCTCAGGTAGCGGAATATATTGAATAAAGCCTTCTGACCGTTGGACAGCTTTTCCACTTTGGCCTTTTGCACCTGTTGCTCTTTATTGGCCGAACGGAGCTCGGCCAACAGTTGCTGAGCAGGCCGGTAAACGAAGAAATAGATCAAGAGCAGGGTAATCGTTAGGGACAGTACTATAATCAACATATTTTTAGCGGTACTGTTGCGAACCGATTTGTAGAGTATGGAATCGTCTATGGTAAGGAGCAGTATGGCATTGCTTTGAAGGATATCCCCATAAAAAGAAGTGTGATTATTATGGGTAATGAGTTGATGGTCTATTATTTCCTGCTGCCGGGGCTTAAATTCCGAGCGGGTTAAAATGCTGGCCTTGTAATCGGTAAGATTTAATTCCGCCATAACCTGGGAGGGGTCGTAGACCACCAGGTCGCAACCCAACAGCCGGTCTCCGTCCCGGAAGGGCGAATGGACTATAAGCAAAGGCTTGCCGTTGTATTTGATAAAGGATACTCCGGAGTAGGTTTTATCGGACAGATCCAGGCTGTTTATGAAATCATTATCGCCGTAGGTGTTAAGAATATGGTTATCTACCAGGCGGATGGCTAAAAGACAATTTTTAAGGTGGGAGGCTCCGGAGTTGTACTTTAACTGGGTGGAGGACTTGAGCTCGGTATAATTTATTTCACCGTTCATGTAGGCTATAATTTTGTCGCGCACCATGGAACGGCGACAGAGTCCTTCGGTGCCTTGAATACAGTTTTGTACGAAATTATTAAGGCTTATAAGGTACATTTGGGCTTCAGTTCGGAAATTAGACCGTTCGCTGTCAATCAGTTCATTCTGAACCGGAAAAACTACTGCCAGTAGTGACAAGGCCAATAACAGTACTGTTCCCGCCAGCGCCGCCTGAAACTTATTGAATAATTCTTTCAGAATTATATCCCTCCTGAAGGTTATTTTTCCCAAGGAGCCAATATACAGGCTTACTTAAAACGGAATTGATGTAAAAACCTTACCTTAATCTATTCTAAACTTGTGACATTTTTCCTGCCTGTTGGGGTAAAGTATACCGCAATCGTCAGCAGAATACCGGAGTCACTTCATTGGCCCATAGCCGTAAAAGCAAAAACAGAGTGGCAAAACAGGCTTTTTTAAGATAATCTCTTATAAGATTAACAGATGAGAAGGGATGAAACGATTGAGTAGACGAGAGATTATTTCCATTGCTTTTGTAGTAAGCCTGCTGGTCAGTAATATCCTGGCGGTAAAGCTAACCGCGATTGGCCCCTTGGTGCTGCCGGCCGCAGTTATCATTTATCCTTTCTGTTTCATGCTGGGTGATGTTATTACAGAAGTATGGGGTTATCATTATGCCCGCAAGGTGATAGTAATCGGCTTTGGCGCCAATTTGACCATGGTCTTTTTCACCTACCTCGGAGGATTACTGCCGGCGGCACTGGTATGGCCCCATCAGGATGCCTATATGTCCATATTTGCGATGGTGCCCCGAATAGTGGTTGCCAGTTTTATAGCTTATTTGCTGGGGGAGCTGGTTAACAGCTATACCTTGGAAAAGATTAAATCCCGGACCGGTACCCGCCTGCTCTTCGTAAGGACAATAGGCTCCTCGATAGTAGGACAGTTTCTTGATACGGCAGTATTTATAACGATTGCTTTCTATGGTGTTGTCCCGAACCGGGTACTGTTAATTATGCTCCTGAGCCAGTACTTCTTCAAGATAGGTCTGGAAGCCCTTGCCGGCACCCCGCTGGCTTACCTGATGGTAAAATGGGCCCGGGCTTGCTGATACCGATGTGCTGGGGGATTGGTGAGTCTATCCGGTGGTTGGGTATGTTAAGAAAAAACCGTAAAGATATTTTGCTGAACAAATATGGAGGTAATATCAGTCAAGTAGCGAAAACCATGAGAATTTCACGTAATACTGTCTATCGTAAGATGAAAAAGTATAAGTTTGGTCTGTAAAGGGAGCAAACAAGTGGGGACGGCGCCGGCGATATTAATATTCATATCGCCGGCGCCGTCCCCACGATATCCCGCCAAATAGTCCCTGGCCTCCTGATCCCACTTTGTGGCCCTCTATGCAGGTGGCGGATTGACAGTAAAAGATTCCGTATTCCTGTGGGAAGGGGTGACCGGTGTGGTTGGCGGCATACAGCAGTCTCGCATGGGCAGGGTAATTATAGCTTCGCGGAGTTGGGCGATTGCGTTAGTCAACTGTCCCAGTTTCGCCTCCACCCGGATTAAAAGGTAGGCCGAAACTGCAATCGGAAAGCCTGTGTTGCCGATAAGATTAAGCCAATCATCCACCGCTGGCACTTCCTTTCATATCATAAATGTCCTATCTGTTTGGATAAGGAAAAGCAGGCGGGCAGGATTCCTGCCCGCAGAGAAGACTGAATCTAAACCAGGTCGATTTCCTCAACATTTTTGGTTATTATCCTGGCTGCAGCTTTTCCGGTCAATGCCCCGCCGCTGCCGTTGAATATATTTTTAGCGATGATATTGCCCATGGCGGTAGAAATATCGGCGGCGTTAAGATCCTGACGGGCGTCATAGACCCGCAAACGCTGGGTGCGGTTAAGTTCGGTGGCAAAATCCATTTCGAGAGTTCTCTGAGTAGACATAGGGGTTCCTCCTTTCTATAAAATTTGATTTACCTGCGGCTTACTGGTTCTTAATTTCCACGATATCCCTACGCTGTACGGAAAGACCGGTTTTGTCCTGCAAACTGAGCAGATCCTGGGCTACTGCGAAGAGATCCGCGTTGGCTGCATCCGGTTTTACCTTGGTAAATGCCCGGTTTTTGCTGAGTTGCTGACCTGAGGCGCCAGTCCCGTTATCCATTACCAGAACCAGGTCAGTGGCGATGGTATTTGCGGTTATGGCCATGCTCCTACACCTCCTTTACTTTATTCCACCCGGGCTGAGCCGGGCTTCTGGACATAATTTTAGGCGGCAGTAAGGAAAAAGGGTAATAGCGGGAATTGGAGAAGTAGTGTTGAATTGCCGCAGGCAATAACAGAGCCGGCAGTTTGCCGGATTAGTTCCAAGAATAATTGCAGATAGGAGGGCAGGAGTTCAATAACCGATTATTAGTTCCTGAAGCCGGTGCTAAACCTTTAAGATAATAGGGGGAGGATTTTGACGCCTGCAAGTATAAGATAATGGCTAAGAAAAGCTTGGGAGGGATAGAGATGAATAATGATGTACTGGACAGGACCGTATCTGTGCTGGCCAACTCCAATAATACGGTAGTGGTAACCGGTGCCGGCATCAGCACTGAAGCAGGAATACCTGACTTTCGTGGGGAGAAAGGGATTTACCGAACCCTGGGTGAGGAGCGGGTAATGAGCATAATAAACATCAGTACCTTTCAAAGAACCCCGGAAAAATTCTATGAATTTTACCGCCAGTATTTCGTTTTTCCGCCGGTAGAGCCCAGTCTGGCCCATAAGGTACTGGCCGCCATGGAGAAAAAGGGAAGAGTTAAGGCGGTTGTCACCCAAAATATTGATGGTTTGCATGAGAAGGCAGGCAGTAAAAATGTTATCCCGGTACACGGTAATGCTGACCGCTTTGTCTGTACCCGAACCAGGTGCGGCAAATATTACAGCAGCGACCAGGTGCGGGAGATGAAGGAACCAGTTCCGGAATGCCCCCAATGCGGCGGGATACTAAAACCTGATGTAGTGCTTTTCGGGGAACCTATCCAAAACTACGTTGATGCCCGGGAACGGATAATGGCGGCCCGGGTACTGGTGGTAATCGGTTCCTCGCTGACGGTCTACCCTCTGGCCGGATTTGTTAAAGAATTCAGTACTTTCTACCAGGATCTGATTATTATCAATAAAGGCCCTACCCACATGGATCATGCCGCCTTGGTCAAGATTGAAGTAGGCAATGCCGGTACCGGTGAAATACTCCGGGAAATTGACCGGCGGATGGGTTAATGCAATTATCAAGAAATCTTAAGAGTTTCCTGAAATTTTTTTGAGCTTCTCCTGTTATAGTTTTACCGTAAACAAAAAAAGGAGGTTTTAGGATGAAGACTAAAAAGTATGTCCAAGCTAGTATTTTAGCGCTGTTGGCAGTCTTTGTGCTGGGAGTAGCCGTTCCAGCCATGGCTGGGGGAAATAACCCGGCTGCTGCCGGTGAATACGGTAAAGCTGGAGTAAGCAGAGGGGCAAGGACTATGGTTGCTGCCCTGGCCGAACTCGCGGGCAAGGATGTCAGTGATGTCCAGGCGCAGAGACACGGGGGCAAAACCATCTTGGATATAGCCAAAGACAATGGAATTGATGAACAGACGCTGGTGAACCAAATCAGCGCCAGGAATCAGGAAAGATTGAAGGCCAATCTCGATGCCGGCCGTATTACCCAGGAGCAGTATGACTCGTGTATGAACAATATGCAGCAGAACATCAAAGAGCGACTGGAAGGCCCGGAATCCGGCCGAGGCTGTTGCCGGGGGGCTGGCTTTAGAAACGGCGGAGCCGGTCAGGATGGCTGTAACGGTGGTCAGGGCATTTGCGGCAACCGCCCGATAATAAACAACGGCAGTTCCGCCCGATAAGGAATGCAGTACCCGGCCCCATAGGCCGGGTACTGCAGATGATATACGGTAAAAGCAGCCGCCATATACATAACGAATCTGTCAGTCTAGGCCTCCTGCTTGAGGCAACCCATCTGCTATCAAACCTGGAACCGCTCAACCAGTAGGTTGAGTTTTTCAGCGTTTTCAGCCATTCGTCGTGAAGCTTGACTGATTTCGATAGCTGAACGGGCTGCCATTTCACTGCTCCGGGCGATTTCCTGAGTACCGGCGGTGGACTGGGCTAATGTAGCCGTGGTTGATTCGATAGCTTTGCCGATTTCAATCATGGCCTGCATTATCTGGCGAATGTTGCTGCTTATATCCCGGGTTAAGGAACTGAGCATGTCTGCGTCATCTTTATACTGCTGGCCTATATTGAGCATACGGGAATAATCGCTTATAACCGCATGATTAATGAACTCTAGCAGTTCATTGGAGTTGTTGATGAGGTTGTTAATAGCTTCCTGTACCTGGGAAGTAAGGCTATGTATTTCACTAACTGTTGAAGCTGAATCTTCAGCCAGTTTTCTGACTTCCTCGGCAACGACGGCAAACCCCTTGCCCTGCTCACCTGCACGGGCAGCTTCAATGGCGGCATTCAGAGCCAGGAGATTGGTCTGGTCAGCGATGGCGGCAATGTTCTGTGCCAGTCCGGTGATTTGCTCTACGACTGCAGCATTGGCTATAGCCTGCAGGAGCTTCTGGCGAATACTATCGTAGATGTCCACTGCTGTTTTTTGCGCTTGTTCGGCCCCTTCCTGCACCTTTAGAGCCCGCTGTTCGATTTCCTGAGCATTGGCATGACCCAGTTTGGCTTTACGGTTTACCTCGGTGAGAGCGGCAGCCACTTCCTGGCCGGAAGCGTTGATCTCTTCAGCTGCCGCGGACACCTCCTGCATGCCGGCGGCTATTTCCTCAGTTGAGGCTGATACCTGCTGCATGCCGGCGGCTATGTCTTCACCGGAGGCTGCCAGTTGCTGGCTGGATGCCGCTACTTCCTGAGAATTAAGGTTGATATCGGTAATCATGCTCTTGAGGTTTTTGACCATGTAGTCCAATCCGCGGGACAGGTAACCGATTTCGTCCCGTTGCTGCAGGTATGCATCCTCAACCTCCACCGTGAGGTTGCCAGCCGCGATACTGCGGGAATGGTCGGCCACTGCTTTTATGGGCTTAGCCAGCCTGAAACCCAGAATACTGGCTACTGCTATACCCACCAGCAGAAAAATCACAGTAATCAGCAGCACAGTGATTTTCATTTTCTGCAAACCGGCCAGCACTTCCGAGCATGGTGCAGTGACTGCTACCGACCAACCGGTTCCTTGAACCGGGGCAAAGCCCATAAATTTTTGGCTGCCATCAGTCCATAGGTATTCACCGTAACCCCGCTCACCATCGACCATTTTCTGGGCCAGAGCTGTAAGGGGAAGCAATCCCGGGTCCTTTTCTGCCTCTTTAAACGGATTGTACTGATCTATGACCATATCGGTCTTGGGGTGGGCGATAACGTTTCCATCACGGTTCAGCATATAGGCATATCCGGTTTGAGCAAACTTAACCTCAGCCACCATCCTGCTCATAATGGAACTGTCTACTGCCGCCGCAAGTACGGCAATGACCCTGCCATCAGCAGCTTTGACGGGAGAGACCAGCATAACGATAACGCTTCCGTCTATTCTGCTTACTATGGGATCGGAAAAGGCCGATTGACCGTTAAGGGCTTTTTGAAAATAGTCCCGGTCAAACAAGTTGGCGCTGGAGCCGGCCGTTGTATGTACCTCTCCGGCAAGATTGGCTACCCCCATCATCGAATATCCCAGGCGTTTATTTTCGGCCTGCAATGCACGTATTTGCCGGTTCGCGTCCATGCTCTTGATCTCATCCATGGCGGCTATAGTTTCCATAACCATGATGCAGTTATTCAGCTCGCTGCTTATCAGTTTGGTGGTATCCTCGGCCCGGGCCACGACATTTTCTTCTATATTATTCATAAGGGCGGCTGACGCCCTGGTGTACGCAAAATAACCTAATCCGCCACAGAAGAGAATTACAACTGCACTAAAATATACAGTGAGTCTTAAAGCGATACTTTTCAATATAACCCCTCCCTTAAATGTCTGTCTGTTGGTTTCTCTGGCCCGGAAAAGCTTGCCTCACCTCCATATTTACCGGGTTATCAGGCGATTGAGCCGGTGGCAGCTACAGCGACAATGGCAGGATTATCGCGAAAGCGAATCATAGGGGTTGGTGTTCAAGGATTAGTGGTAAAGCATGCGGTTTGAGTGTGAATGATGTGATTTCTGGTCAATAAATAGTCGTATATATAAAAAAATTATACCTAAAAGTCCCAATTATAGCAATGATTTCGGGCAACACCGGGATTGCCCCCAAAGTAATGAAGGTCAATTCCCGGGTAAAAGCCTTTGGTATATGGCCTCATAACCACAGAGCTCTTTCTGCAGGGAATATTTTTTCTCCACCAGGCGACGTGCATTTTCCCCCATCTGCCGGCATAGCTGCCGGTTGGTTATCAGGATACGGGCAGCAGCAACCATATCCGCTTGGCTCTGGATATAATAACCTTCCCGGCCATTTACAATTATGTTTAAGTTACCCGGCACAGCTGTGAGCAGACAGGGCTTGCCCAGGCTCATAGCCTCCAGAGCCGCCTGGGGCTGTCCCTCGCCATAGGAAGTATTGAGCACTACATCGGCCAGCGACATCATGCCGTACATTTGGTCATGGGGAAATTCCCCCGGATATACTGTCCAAGGCAGGCTTCGGATACGCTTTTGAATGAACTCACTGTATTTCTGATCGATAACGGCGCCGAGAATAAGTAAGCGCAGGTTAGGGAATTCAGGATGCAGTTTTTCCAGGGCGTCAATAGCAAATTCCAGGTTTTTGACTGGCCTCAGACCGCTGGGCAGGAGGAACACAAAGTCATTTTCGTTCAATCCCAGTTCGTTACGGTCGGGACCTTTCCTTTTTTCCAGTGAAACTCCCTGGGGAATAGTAACCAATTTGGACGCGCTCTTCGGGTAGAACTGTTGAAAAATGGTTCTGAAGTAATCGTCAAAAACAACAATATACTTAACCGCATTTAAGGTTTCTGCTATTTCCGGTTTAAAGCTAGACTGGATGTCATAATTTAAATCGGTGCCGGTAGTAGTCAGGACCAGAGGGAGTTGAGCGATATCAGGAAAAACGGATAATACCCGGCTGAAATAAGTTATATTAAGTCCGTGAATCAATGAATAGCGCTTCTCTTTTAAAGCCCCGGACAGTATGCATTGCCAGTCATCTGACTCCAGAGACAGCAGGTCTATGGTCCATCCCCGCTTCTGCAGGCCGGTTTGCAGCCTTTCACTGGTAAGCTTGTTGCCCCGCGATTTTTTATGGAAAGGAGTTATCATAAGAATGGTGGAATTCATAAGGTGTGATGCCATGAACGAACTTTATCTCCTATGCTGAATATTTTATAAGCTGAAAGGCTTCGCAGTAATCGCCTTTTCCCGTCATTATCCCCCGGTAGCGATTAAGTCCTTTAACTGCTTCGTCATATCGGTAGTATTCCAATTGGGAATGGTGCTGCTGTATAGCTGCCAGCTTCCTGTCGATGAAATCGCTGATATCTTCGGCGTAAGACACTTCTTCGATGGGAGTCCAAACTTCATAACCAAGAATAGTCTCTACCGGCCATGGTTCCTTTCCGCATTCGGGGAAAAAAGGCTCTGCCGCCCTTTTACAAGCTTCCCGCAATAGATGGTGGGTTTCTTTATGATCGCGGCAGCCGTCGCGATCATGCGGAATGTATACCATGTGGGGTTTTATTGCCCGGATGAGGGTAGTAATCCGGATAAGGTTTTCTTTGTTAATTTCGATATAGCCGTCGGCCATTCTCAAAAAAAACAGGTTGTTTATCCCCAGCAAGGCAGCTGCCTGGCGGGCTTCCGCTTCTCTTATTGCAGCCAGTTCGTCCTTGCCGTATCGTATTCCCCCGGCATCACCTGAGGTTATATACATAATAGCAACCTGATTGCCGTTCTGGCAATGTTTGGCTATACTGCCGCCGCAGGCTATAATATCATCATCCGGATGGGGCGCTACAACCAGAATTTGCTTCATTTTAAGTACCTGCCTCCCTTTTTGGCTTTGTCTAAAATGTTAACATAAATCCCGGAGCCATAATAGAAGCTGATGGCCTTACTCTATATAATATCCCAGGGCCCAACAACGGTTCCAAGAAAAAAGCCCGAAGGCCGATAAGCCTCCGGGCCCGATTATTTTGTTTATCCTTTTTGTGCTGCTGCCAGCTGTAAATTGTGGGCGATAATAAAGGCCTGGTTGCGGTTTTCCATATGTATGGCAGCTTCCAGGCCGGCACAGTCTATGTTCTGATTAATGGCCTCTTTAGTCAGTTTGATAACCAGGGGATCTTTGCCGGCAATGACCCGGGCAATTTCCATTGCCGTTTCCATCAACTTTTCCTTTTCCACACAACGGGAGGCAAATCCAAGCTGCATGGCTTCGTCGGCCTTCATAAAACGGCCGGTAAGCATTAACTCGTAAGCTCTGCCGGCCCCAATCAGCCGGGGCAGAAAATAGCTGGAACCCATATCGGCTCCGCCGATGCCTACATTGATAAAGGCCGCATTGAATCTGGCATCAGGGGAAATGATGCGAATATCCGAGGCCAGGGCAAAGGACATACCCGCGCCGGCAGCAGCACCATGTACGACGCAGATAATCGGCTGGGGAATCTGGCGCATGGCTATTTCAATTTTACCCAGGTCATACTGGAAGTCATAAAGAACAGGAGCCTTCATCATATCCGGTTGAAAGACATCAGCTACGTCCATTCCGCCGCAGAACCCTTTTTCCCCCTCGGCTCTGAGTATCACCACCCTGGTTTCCAGATCATGCTGCAGTCTGGTCCAAAGGTCAACCAGATCCTTGACCATCTGACGATTCATGGCATTCAGTTTTTGGGGTCGGTTGAGACTGACCACCAGTATCCTTGAATCCAAACTCTCCGTTTTCAATGTCTCATAAGTATTGTAATCAACCATAATACACCCTCCCACTAATATTTGTTAATTTGATAATACCATAATATTATTACGTTAACGTTTATTATTTGACGAAAAATTTAAAACCAATAAAAAATGGTTTACCGGTCGGTAAACCATTGAAGATTAAAAAAGGAGGAAAAGCAATTAGTCCATGGGGCCGCCTTCCCAGTATTGTCTGATTTTACGAAGGGCATAACCACCGAAAAAAAGGCCGTTCAGAAAAGCCAATGGTATTGCCATGGCCCCGAAGTAGTGGAACTTTTGTTTTAAGTCTTCTTTACCGTCGCTAGTGCGATACCTGGTCATTTTTATCCCTCCTTCTATATTCTATTTTGAACATAAGCCCAGCTAAATATATCAGGATAACATTTCAATTTTTTTTCATCACGGAGGGGAAGACTTTTATAACCAATAAATAAATTAAAGTTCCGCCGATGGTTAAAATTAACATCAGGGTTAATATTTTTGTCAACATTTGCATCACCATTCATAGCTTGCGATGAGAAAACGAATTTTATTCAATTTGCTGTTCAGCTATTCTGCTGCCCGGCAGAGCCTCTGGAAGAATAACAACCTGAAAAGCAGAGCGAGTTGTCAGGACTTGCCCTTAAGACTTTCAATTTCGGCTTCGCCAAGGGACCTGGTAATCAAAACGGTGGAGAGCTTGGACAAATCTACCTCGTGCACATTGGTAAGCCTTTTTTTGCCGGCATTAAAAACTATCCTCACTACGGGCCGCGCAGGGTATTCACGGTTAACGTCGACTACTATGCCTATGTCACCGGTGTTTAGCTCCACAACGGTACCGACAGGATAGACGGCAACATTGGAGATGAGCGCTGTGACACAGGCCGGATCCAGATAAATCCCGGACATCCGTTTTAAAATAGTCAAGGTCTGGTTAAGTGAGTAGGATGGGCGGTAAGGCCGGTCAGCCAGCAAGGCATCATAAATATCAGCGACGGCAACTATCCGGGCATATTTGTGTATATCCTCACCGGCCAGGCTGCGGGGGTAGCCTTGGCCGTCCCAGCGCTCGTGATGTTGGAAGGCTATATGGGAAGATAAAAGCGAGACCTCGTTGTAGTCGCGCAGAATTTCGAAACCATATCGGGGATGTCGTTTTATTTCCATGAACTCTTCCCGGGTAAGGTCTCCCGGTTTATTCAGGATATCGATGCTGACTCTGATTTTCCCGATATCGTGCAAAAGAGATCCCAGACCCAGCTCGCTTAACTGTAGATGATTATAACCCATGGTGATTCCGGTCATCACGGAAAGAATGCATACGTTTACCGAATGGGCGAAGGTGTAATCATCAAAGGTACGTATGTCTGATAAATTAAGCATTATATTGCGGTTCATCAACAGTTCATCAATAATCCCGTCAACGGTCTGCTTTACTATTTGAATATTGAGACTGTGCTTTTTTTCCAATCTGGCAAAGCTGTCCCGCATCACCTTGGTAGTTTCAATCCGGGTTTCCTCCGAAACCACATCTTGAATATCAAAATCGCCGAATATTTCATCTCTTATATAAACTGAATTAACGCCTATTTGATCGAGCCTACCGATATAGTTAGCGGTTAAAACCATACCGCTGTGTAATAGAATCCTGCCGTCACTGGTGAATATAGCCCGTGCTACCACCATACCAGGTTGCAAATCTTTAACCAGCATGCGTTTCAAAAAAATCACCTTGCAATGTATGTATAGTCTTTTGCCGTTGTTCGTATAGATTCTGTATTTTTTGCCGATTTCCTGCAGATTTTTAAATTATCCTATCAGCGATATTTATACGGACGGGGTTTTTCAATCTTTATGACCGGCGATGGGTTCTATAATTGCTATATTAAGCTTAACATGATACATTAAAATCACAGTTAGAAATAGAATAGCGAGGAGCTATATGAAACGTAAAAAACCTTATATCCCGAGGCCGGTTTTGAAAAATCTGGCTGATGATATAAAAAAATCGGTGGTCAGCAGTGAGGGCTGTTTGTCCATTCTGGATATGGTTGAGGATATACCGTATGATATTCGTCCTCAGGTGGTAGATGGCCTATCTGCCTTTCACGAGCCGGCTATGGTAGCATTTTTTTATCTCCTTAAAGCGGAATATGGAGCTGAACTGGCTATAGTATGTGACCGGGTCCTGGAAAAATACCGCATGGCGGGAATGGATATCAGCCCGCCCGCTTTTTTCGAAGGGGAATTTATTAAGACTTATGCCAGCGCCAGCCGCCACACTGGCCGTATGACCCTTGATGTGGCCTGGGATACCGGAGGGTCAGGGATTCATATGGAATGTTTTTATCTCACTTTTAATCCTGACGGAATACACAGTTTTTTCATCATAGACAATATACCTTTAGAGCAATACGAACGAGACCGCAAAACCACTGCGGAAATGGTTGAACTCAACCTGGAAGAGACCTGCTATCTGCTGTATGAAGCTTTCAATCTTAATGTTACCCATATGAGCAGGCCTGCCCTGGGAAGATTTATGTATCAAAAATACCTGGATCAAAATATAAACCAGAGTTATGAATGGGTTAAAGAACTGATGAGGAAAGTGTCGGCCCGATTAACGCCGCGGCAGGTGATAAACAGCTTTTTTAATGCCCTCAGTCAAAATGATTTTGCCTATATTTTTTCTATAGTATCCGGACGCCAATTATCTCCATCCCTTTTTCTCGAACGCTTTGCCGAATTGCTAAATCCGGATGCAATGCTGCTGGAGGGGCAGGCCAATGAGGTACAGGGCTCCAGGCATACCGCCCGGGTCAAAGCCCAAACCGTAAGGGTAGAAAACCACAAATTCTATTACAGTGAGTATAGCTTTTATCTCTTATATGAACTGGGCTACTGGGCTATCGGGGATATTGAAAGGCATAGTTTTAACCTCGTTGATCCCTCTTCGGATCAATCCCCTCTGAGCAGGCAGGTCTTGTGCCGGGTATTTGAAATCGTTGATCTGGAAGCACTTTTTGAGGTTCTGGATCGGGTGGACAATATCCGGGAAGTTGAAGAATTGCCCTGCGGCACCCATTTGCGCATCAGTTACTTCGATGATAATTTCAACCACGGCATATCCTTTATGAGCGGTGTTATAGCCGATGTGGTTATAAACGGCGACGAGCTCATAGTTATTTCCCAGAACCGGGCGACCATAGCTGATATTCATGATTTTCTGAACTCGGAGCCGGATTCCGCGGTTGTGGTTCGGGGTGACTATGAGATAAGCCTGATGACGGCCTACACCTATCTCGGAGGGCAGTATATGAGTTTTGAGGATTTGCTGTTCAGCCCGGAGGAGCAAAATATTTATGATGATGGCATGCGTTTTGTAACCACCAGGTATTTAATAAAAGATCGCAGCCGGGTATTGGAACGCTTGGATGTCTTAAAGACTCTTAAGATTAAGCTGAACCAGGAGTGCACGGTTTATTATCAGATAGTAAAAGAAAGCGGCGGCAATAATTTCCTGGCCGAATACCTGCTGGGGCCCAACTGGGTTAACGTATCTACTTTCGGGGAGAGGGATATGAGCCTGGCCCGGCAGGAGTTCGAGGAACAGATGTATGAGTATTTGGAGTTCGATGGGATGGAAGTGAGCAATGAAGGCTTTTTTGATGTGTTAACCAGCGATGTGAAAAAAGAGCATCCGGGATTGGAACCGGCTTTAAAGGATATATATCTGGACAAATGGTATCATAGCCACTTGCTCCCCTTAAGTGGCATGAGCCCTTTTGAGGCTTGTCAGACCGAAGAAGGGAGCAGGCTGTTGTGGGCCATGTTTAAAAATCTTAAACAAAAGAGTAAAACTCCCTGCCTCCAGTACAGGAAAAATATCGACCTTAAGGAGTATATTCGTAAAGTGGAGCAAAAAAAAGAAGGCAAACAATAAAAGAGTGTATTGACAGCACCTCATCCTTTAAATATACTTTATAGATAACTAAGCAAAGCGAAATATTGAATCGGCTATGAAGGGAACTGACACATGAGGTCACTTGATAACAGAGAGCCGGATAAGCTGAGAACCGGTATCAAAATTGCATGTGGTGATCACCCCCGAGCCGCTATCTGAAAGACTGAAGGTTAAGTAGGTGGTGCCGGACGAAAAAAGTCCGTTAGCAAGTTAGCATTAGTGAAAAAGTCTGTGCTGCAAGAGGTCGCAAAAACAGCGACAAGCAGGGTGGTACCGCGGGAAATACCTCTCGTCCCTGAACCGGGCGGGAGGTTTTTTTATATCCTTTTTTAACTGGCAGAATGGATTATTGAGGAAAAATAAGGAGTGGTATGGATGGGACTGAGAATTTATTTGGATGGCAGATTTGTTGACGAGCAGGATGCCAGGGTATCAGTTTTTGACCACGGATTTCTTTACGGTGACGGGGTTTTTGAAGGCATCAGGGCTTACCATAACAGCGTATTTCGCCTCAGGGATCATGTTAGCCGCTTTTTCGATTCGGCCAAGGCAATTAGTTTGCCGCTGCCCGTAACCCGTGCCCAGATGGGTGAAATTATCGTTGAGACCTGCCGCCTGAACGGGCTGGAAGATGCCTATATCCGGGTGGTGGCATCCCGAGGCCGGGGCGACCTGGGGCTGGATCCCAGAAAATGTCCGGTGCCGACCTTGGTTTGCATCGCGTCTTCCATTAACCTTTATCCGGATGAATTTTATGAAAAGGGATTAACGGTTATAACGGTGCCTACACGTCGTAATGGACCCGAAGGAGTAAACCCGAGGATCAAATCACTAAACTATTTGAATAATATAATGGCCAAACTGGAGGCCAATATCGCCGGAGCTGAGGAAGCCATTCTGCTCAATCAGGAAGGCTATGTAGCCGAGTGTTCCGGTGACAATATATTCATAGTCAAGAATGGCGTAATTAAGACTCCGGCTTTACACGTAGGCATGCTGGAAGGAGTAACCCGCAACGAAGTTATTAAATTGGCCCGGACTCAGGGCATGGAGCTGGAAGAAACCGTTTTTACCCGCTATGACCTCTTTGTTGCCGACGAGGTTTTCCTAACCGGGACGGCAGCCGAATTAATCCCGGTAACCAATATAGATTCCAGGGTGATCGGCGACGGTAAACCAGGTCCGTTTTTCAATAAGCTCCTGACCGCATTCAGGGAACTGGTTAAAGAGCCCGAAGGCCCGGAAGCAATTATATTTAAATAATGCTTGATCAGCCTTTGTGCCGTAAGGGGTATATTAGCCGCAGCCCCTCCCATAGGGTACACGGGCAAGCAGTAGGCAGGACCCTATAAGACAAAAATCAGTGTTAATCGGTGGTTTTATTTTACTGATTTTAACGCATCCCAAGTATCAGGAGGTAACAACATGCGCAGCGATTTGGCCAAAAAGGGCCTGGAAAAGGCTCCCCACCGCTCTTTATTTAAAGCCCTGGGGCTTACCGATGAAGAGATGTCCCGGCCCCTGGTGGGAATCGTAAATTCCAAAAACGATATTATACCCGGTCATATTAACCTGGATAAGATTGCCGAAGCGGTTAAGGCAGGGGTTCGCATAGCCGGGGGGACTCCGTTGGAGTTTAACACCATCGGGGTTTGTGATGGCATCGCCATGAACCATACCGGCATGAAGTATTCTTTGGGCAGCCGCGAATTGATTGCTGATTCGGTCGAGATTATGGCCACCGCTCACGCCTTGGATGCACTGGTGTTTATTCCCAATTGTGATAAGATAGTGCCAGGTATGCTTATGGCAGCAGCCCGACTAAATCTGCCTTCCATATTTATTAGCGGCGGCCCCATGCTGGCCGGACGGGTTCAGGGCAAAGCCGTAAGCCTGACCCAGGTTTTCGAAGGTGTAGGCGCTGCCGCCGCCGGCCGGATGAACCCGGATGAACTGGCCGAGCTTGAGGAAAATGCCTGCCCCACCTGCGGCTCCTGTTCCGGTATGTTTACTGCCAACTCCATGAACTGTTTGACCGAAGCATTGGGAATGGCTTTGGCGGGAAACGGCACCGTCCCGGCAGTCTATTCGGAAAGAATAAGGCTGGCCAAGCGGACCGGCATGCAGGTAATGCGGCTCTGGGAAAAAGACATCAAGGCCCTGGATATAATGACTGCCGATGCCTTCCATAATGCTATGCGCCTGGACATGGCCATTGGCTGTTCCAGCAACTCGGTTCTGCATCTGTTGGCCATTGCCCGCGAGGCTGGGGTCAATATCGACCTCGACCGGTTTAACGAGGTAAGTTCTACTACTCCCCACCTGTGCAAACTCAGTCCGGCAGGCGCACACCACATGGAGGATTTATACCGGGCCGGCGGAATTCCGGCCATGTTCAATGAGCTTAACCGGAATAATTTGGTTAATAGCGATTGTCTGACCGTAAGCGGCCGGACGGTGGGTGAAAACATTATTTCCACCCCGGTGCGTGACCACACCGTTATCAGGCCGATTGACAATCCCTACAGCCCTACGGGCGGTCTGGCCATACTATTCGGTAACCTGGCTCCCGAGGGAGCTGTGGTGAAAAAAAGTGCGGTAGCCGAGGAAATGATGCTGCACCAGGGTCCGGCCCGGGTATTCGATTCGGAGGAAGCGGCAGTTGCAGCTATACTGGGAGGGAGAATTATAGCGGGCGATGTTATTGTCATACGCTATGAGGGTCCTGCCGGAGGGCCGGGCATGAGAGAGATGCTTACTCCCACTTCGGCTATAGCAGGAATAGGTTTGGATAAAGAAGTAGCCCTTATCACCGACGGGCGCTTCTCCGGGGCTACCCGGGGAGCATCCATAGGACACGTGTCCCCTGAAGCTGCAGCCGGTGGACTGATTGCTCTGGTCGAGGAAGGCGACCTCATACGAATAGATATTCCGGCCGGCAGGCTGGACCTTATGGTAGACGAAGAGATACTTGCCGGGAGAAAAGCCCTCTGGGAGGTGCCGGAGCCCAAGATTAAAAGCGGATATATGAAAAGATATGCTGAGATGGTACAGTCAGCCAGCACCGGCGCAATCTTCAGAAAATAGAACGGCCGGAGGTAAAATAAGCGGGCCATCAAAAGCCCGCTATTTTTGTTAATATTATGCTTTAGCAATGCTTCAATATAATTAATTTGGAGGTGATGCAGGTGCAGTTAAAGGGAGCAGATATTTTACTGCGGTGCTTGCAGGAAGAGGGAGTTGATACGGTATTCGGCTATCCGGGGGGGGCGGTTCTTCCTATTTATGACGCGCTGTTCGAATCCAGTATCCGCCATATTCTGGCTCGCCATGAACAGGGGGTGGCACATGCGGCCGATGGTTATGCGCGGGCAACAGGGAAAGTGGGGGTTTGTATCGCTACGTCCGGCCCGGGAGCTACCAATCTGGTAACCGGGATTGCTACCGCTAACATGGATTCCATTCCTCTGGTCTGTTTTACAGGTCAGGTGGGGACCCCTTTGATTGGCCGGGATGCTTTTCAAGAAGCTGATATAACCGGAATCACTCTGCCGATAACCAAGCACAATTATCTGGTGGAGCGAACCGAAGATGTGGCCCGAACGGTGAAAGAGGCCTTTTATATAGCCCGGACCAACCGTCCCGGCCCGGTGGTAGTAGATTTGCCCAAAGATGTCATGGAAAGAAGCATAGACTATAAAGCCGGAGATGCCGAGGTAAATCTGCGCGGGTATCGGGTTATGAAGGGATACAACTCGGGGCAGGTAATAGCCGCGGTAGATTTGATAAAAAATGCTAAAAGACCGGTTATTTATGCCGGAGGAGGAGTGATATCCTCTGATGCTGCCGGCGAATTAAGAGAACTGGCCCAAAAACGCAAAATACCAGTAACGACTACCTTGATGGGCATGGGCGCCATACCCGGCAACAGCTATCTTAATCTCGGCATGCTGGGCATGCACGGTACCCGCTATGCCAATTATGCAATCGGTGAAGCCGACCTGCTTATTGCGGCGGGGGTACGTTTTGACGACCGGGTCACAGGAAAAATCGAAACCTTTGCACCCCATGCCCGGGTAATTCATATTGACATAGATGCGGCCGAGATTGGGAAAAATGTGGATGTGGATGTTCCGATCGTGGGTCAGGTAAAAGAGGTGCTGCAGGCAATCAATCAGCGTTTGGAAGCAGTGGAACAATACTGGGAATGGCACCAGACTATTGATCGCTGGAAAGAAGAATTTCCGCTGCGCTACGGTTCCTCCTGTGAAGGCCGGATAATGCCGCAAAGTGTTATTGAGAAGATATGCGACCTGACTCAAGGCGATGCCATTATCACCACTGAAGTGGGGCAGAACCAGATGTGGGCCGCCCAGTACTATAAGTTTAAACACGCTCGCACCTTTCTTACCTCCGGTGGATTGGGCACCATGGGTTATGGCTTCCCGGCCGCTATCGGAGCCAAAATCGGCCGCCCGGATCTGCCGGTAATAGACATAGCCGGAGACGGCAGCATCCAGATGAACATACAGGAATTAGCCACAGCGGTACAATACCGTCTGCCTATTATTATATGTATCCTCAACAATCAGTTTCTGGGAATGGTGCGGCAGTGGCAAGGCCTCTTTTATGGAGGACGCTATTCCTACACCGATATAAGCCACCAGCCTGATTTCGTCAAGCTGGCCGAAGCTTACGGGGCGGTTGGCATCAGAGTAACCCGGGAAGAGGAACTGGGGGCAGCCCTGCAGCAAGCTCTGCGGGAAACTGACCGCCCGGTGGTTCTGGATATCCTGGTGGAAAGGGAAGCTGATGTATATCCCATGGTACCTCCGGGAGGTTCTCTCTCCCATATGCTGGGGGGTGACGAGATATGAGAAAACATACCTTGGCGGTGACGGTCGAGAATCGGCCGGGTGTGCTTACCCGGGTAACCACGCTGTTCCGCCGGCGGGGATATAATATTGAAAGCCTGGCGGTGGGGGAAACTGAAAATCCCGGTATTTCCCGTATAACCATAGTGGTCATGGGAGACGGGAAAATCCTGGAACAGGTGACCAAACAGCTATACAAGCTGGTTGAAGTTATAAAGATCGTCGATATAACGGAAGAGCGCTCGGTGGAAAGGGAATTGGTCCTGATAAAGGTCAGGGCCGACAACAATGTGCGGGCTGACATAGTCCAGATTGTAGACATATTCCGGGCCCGGATAGTGGATATCGGCAAAAATTCCCTGATCATAGAGGTTACCGGTGACAGTGGCAAGATTGACGCCATAGTGGAATCGCTTAAACCGTTTGGAGTTATGGAACTGGTACGTACCGGGATTATAGCCATGGTACGCGGGGAAATCAAATAGCATGCAGCCGGGTATTGCCTGGTGCTGATAGATTTTAAGGAGGTATTTATAATGGCAAAAATGTATTATGACGCAGATGCCAATCTGAATCTTTTAAAGGGGAAAACCATTGCGGTTATGGGCTTCGGCTCTCAGGGGCATGCTCAGGCGCAGAATCTAAAGGAAAGCGGGCTTACGGTGGTGGTAGGCTTGAGGAAGCCCTTTGATGAAACCAGTGAAAAGGAATGGAATGCAGTTATCGCAGCGGGGATTCAGCCCATGACCGTAGCCGAAGCAGCCCAGGCCGGGGATGTTATTCAAATCCTGTTGCCGGATGAGGTTCAGGCCCGGGTTTATGACAGTGAAATCAGGCCCTACCTTAAAGAAGGTGATGCCTTGGGCTTTTCTCATGGCTTTAATATTCATTTTGGTCAGATAGTGCCGCCGGCCTTTGTTGATGTTTTTATGGTTGCTCCCAAAAGCCCCGGCCATCTGGTAAGACGCATGTATGTCAAGGGTGCCGGCGTGCCGGGATTAGTGGCGGTACAGCAGGATTACAGCGGGCAGGCCAAGGATATTGGTCTGGCTTATGCCTGCGGCATAGGCTGCACCCGGGCAGGAGTTATCGAGACCAGCTTCAAAGAAGAAACCGAGACCGACCTTTTCGGCGAGCAGTGCGTACTCTGCGGTGGGGTTACCCAACTGGTAAAGACCGGCTTTGAGACCCTGGTTAATGCCGGTTACCAGCCGGAGATAGCCTATTTCGAGTGTTTCCACGAACTGAAATTGATCGTTGACCTCATGTATGAAGGCGGCATGGGTTATATGCGCTATTCCATCAGTGACACGGCGGAATGGGGTGATTACACTAAAGGGCCGGACGTAATCGGAGAAGAGGCTCGTTGGGCCATGGAAGAGGCTTTAAAGGATATCCAGGAAGGAAAGTTTGCCAAGGATTGGCTGCTGGAAAACCAGGTAGGAAGACCCCAGTTTAATGCCTTGAAGCGCCAGAACCGGGAGCATCTGATAGAGCGGGTAGGGGCTGACCTCCGGGCCATGATGCCTTGGTTAAAGGAAAGCAAATAATAATTTTTTTATGATCATGAATTTTGAATTGAGGAAGGAAAAGCTTGGCTTTTCCAACCTTAGTTTAAAATCTGGAATTCACAAACATGATTACAAGCTCAATGCCGTCAATAAATATTATTTTGAACAGCAACGGTAACCGCGAGGCGCAAAGCGCTGTTTGCGGTCGCATGAATCTTTGAAGGATGTGTAAAACAATGGGAATGACAGTGAGCCAGAAGATTATTGCCAGTCATGCGGGGAAAGATTTTGTAGCTCCGGGCGAACTGGTGAACTGCAAGCTGGATGTAGTGCTGGGCAATGATGTTACTGCACCGGTAGCTATAGCTGAATTTGCCAAACTGGAAATGGACCGGGTCTTTGACGTGGAAAAGATTGTCCTGGTACCGGATCATTTTACGCCCAATAAGGATATAAAATCAGCCGAGCAGAGCAAAATTATGCGTGACTTCGCCCGCAAGTTCGGTATAAAGAATTATTTTGAGATCGGCTGCATGGGGATAGAACACTGTCTGCTGCCTGAGCAGGGCCTGGCGCTTCCCGGCGACATGATTATCGGGGCTGATTCCCATACCTGTACTTACGGGGCACTGGGGGCTTTTGCTACTGGTGTGGGCTCTACTGATATGGCAGCCGGTATGGCTACCGGTGAGGTCTGGTTCAAGGTACCGGAAAGCATCAGATTTGTATATTATGGAGCAATGCCGGAGTGGGTCAGCGGCAAGGATTTGATACTTCATACCATAGGAGATATCGGGGTTGACGGCGCCCGTTACATGTCCATGGAATTTACCGGGGAAGCTATCGCCCGGCTGTCGATGGACAACCGTTTTACCATGGCCAATATGGCTATTGAAGCGGGAGGCAAGAACGGTATTTTTGCTGCCGATGACATAACCCGCCGATATGTGGAAAAGAGAGCGCGGCGGCCCTACCAGGTTTATCAATCTGATGCCGATGCCGGCTATTTTGAGATTCGGGAATATGATGTATCGAAAATGGAACCGGTGGTGGCTTTCCCCCACCTTCCGGAAAATACCCGGCCGGTCAGCGCAGCCGGTGAAGTAAGCTTGGATCAAGTGGTGATAGGCTCCTGTACTAACGGCAGGCTGGAGGATCTGCAGATTGCCGCCTCCCTGCTCAAGGGCAGGAAGGTGCACCCGGAAATACGTCTGATAGTGTTCCCGGGCACCCAGCAGATTTACCTGGAAGCGTTGCGCCGGGGTTATATTGAAACCTTTATTGAGGCCGGAGCGGCAGTCAGCACACCGACCTGCGGTCCCTGTCTGGGAGGGCATATGGGCATCCTGGCCAAGGGAGAGAGGGCCCTGGCCACGACCAACCGCAATTTCGTAGGCCGCATGGGCCATCCGGAAAGCGAGGTCTACCTGTCCAGTCCGGCGGTAGCCGCCGCCAGCGCCATAAAAGGACGCATAACTCCTCCCTGGGAGGTATAGTTCCGCCGCAGCATGTTTTAAGGAGGATATTTATGAAGTTTAGCGGTAAGGTGCATAAATTTGGCGCCGATGTTGATACTGATGCCATTATACCGGCACGCTATCTGAATACCTTTGACCCCGTCGAGCTGGCCCGGCACTGTATGGAAGATGCCGATGCTGATTTTCCCGGCAAAGTTAAGGCAGGCGATATTATAGTTGCGGATAAGAATTTTGGCTGCGGCAGCTCTCGTGAGCATGCCCCGATAGCCATCAAGGGAGCGGGAATATCCTGTGTCATCGCCCGTTCCTTTGCCCGGATTTTTTATCGCAATGCTATAAACATAGGGCTTCCCATCCTCGAGTGTGATGAGGCTATAGATGCTGTTAACGAGGGGGATGAAGTGGAAGTGGATCTCGGCCGGGGGCAGGTGCGCAATCTCAGAACCGGTGAAGTGTTTGCGGCCGCGCCTTTCCCCGGATTTATGCAGGAGATTATGGCTAAAGGCGGCCTGATCAATTACATTAAATGGAAAAGACGAAAGGGTGGAATTCATGTATAAGATTGCTGTTCTTCCCGGAGATGGAATAGGAGTCGAAATAGTACCCGAAGCAGTTAAGGTTTTAAGGGCGGTAGGTAAAAAATTCGGTATGGAGTTTGAATTCACCGAAGCCCCGGTGGGCGGGGCAGCTTATGATATCTGCGGGTATCCCCTGCCGGATGCCACCCTGGATCTGTGCCGCCGTTCGGATGCGGTGCTGCTGGGAGCCATAGGCGGACCCAAGTGGGATAATCTGCCGGTGCACCTGCGCCCGGAATTAGGGGCCTTGCTGCCTCTGCGCAAAGAGCTTGAGCTTTATGCCAACCTGCGCCCGTGCATACTTTTCCCGGGCTTGTTAAATGCCTCCACCCTCAAAGAGGAAGTCGTCTCGGGGGTGGATATCCTCGTAATCCGGGAGCTCACCGGGGGCATTTATTTCGGCGAGAAAAAGCGGGAGAAAACTCCCGATGGAGAGAAAGCCACCGATACACTTAGTTATTCGACCTATGAAATAGAAAGGATTGTCCGCTTTGCCTATCAGGCGGCCCGCAAGAGGAGAGGCACGCTGTGTTCGGTGGACAAAGCCAATGTATTGGAAAGCTCGCGTCTATGGAGGGAGACAGTCAAGCGGCTGGCTGGTGAGTATCCCGATGTGGAAACTACTTATATGTATGTAGACAATTGTTCTATGCAGCTGATTCGCAATCCCGGCCAGTTTGATGTGATTGTCACGGAGAATATGTTCGGCGATATATTGACCGACGAAGCCTCCATGCTGACCGGTTCCATAGGCATGCTGGCCAGCGCTTCTATCGGCGGCCGGGTAGGGCTCTATGAGCCGGCTCACGGCAGCGCTCCGGATATCGCCGGACAAAACAAGGCCAACCCGCTGGCGACCATCTTATCGGCAGCGATGATGCTAAGATTTTCTTTTGACCGGGAAGAGGAAGCGGTTGCGATAGAGAAGGCGGTTCGCCGGGTACTGGCCGAAGGCTACCGTACCCCCGACCTTATGGAAGAAGGCAAAAAGCTGCTGGGCACGATAGAAATGGGAGACCTGGTGGTGGAGTATATTAATACTTAATTCTTATAGCGGAGGTTAGATGCGTTGGGGATAAGAAGCTGGATGTTCTGATTTATGATACTACCCTGCGGGATGGATCGCAGGGAGAGGGAATCTCCTTTTCCCTGGACGATAAGATCAAGATAGCCCAGAAACTTGGCTGGTTGGGAGTCTCTTATATAGAGGGCGGATGGCCCGGCAGCAATCCTAAAGACCTGGAGTTCTTTAAACTGGCCCAGCGCCTGGATTTGAGCCATACCAGGGTCGCTGCCTTTGGCTCCACCCGCAGACCCAATACCCCGGTAACCCGGGATGGCAATGTCAGAGCCCTGCTGGAGTCCGGGGCCCGGACTATTACATTGGTGGGCAAAACCTGGGATTTCCATGTCCTGCGGGCTCTGGAAACCACTTTGGAAGAAAATCTGAGCATGATTCGGGAGACTATAAGCTACTTTAAGGACCAAGACCGGGAAGTAATTTTTGATGCCGAGCATTTTTTTGATGGCTGCAAGCATAACCGGGATTATGCCCTGCAGGTCCTGGAGGCTGCGGCCCAGGCCGGGGCGGACTGGCTGATTCTCTGTGATACCAACGGCGGAAGCATGCCCTGGGAGATCGGAGATATTGTCCGGCAGGTGAAAAAACAGGTAAAAATCCCGCTGGGGATACATGCCCACAATGATTCCGGCTGCGCGGTCGGTAACTCCCTGGCAGCAGTCAAAGAAGGATGTACTCAGGTTCAGGGAACTATCAACGGTTATGGCGAGCGCTGCGGTAATAGCGACATCTGTTCCGTTATCCCTAATCTGGAACTTAAAATGGGATTCAGCTGCCTGCCGGCGGGGAATCTGAAAAACTTAAGTGAAGCGGCCCATTACGTGGGCGAGATTGCCAATATGCCCCATTACAGCAACCAACCGTTTGTCGGGCACGGGGCTTTTGCTCATAAGGGAGGCATACACGTGAGTGCGCTGTTGAAAGACCCGCTTACCTATGAGCACATTGACCCGGAAGAAGTGGGGAATCACAGAAGGGTACTGGTTTCCGAACTTTCCGGCCTTTCCAATCTGCTCTATAAGGCCCGGGAGCTGAACATTGATGTCAATGCCTATGATGCCGAGACCAAGCGTTTGATTAAGGAAATCAAGGAACTGGAGAATCAGGGATTCCAGTTTGAAGGCGCCGACGCTTCGCTGGAACTTTTCCTGCGCAAGGCCTTCGCCCAGTATGAGGAATTTTTCCAGCTTAAGAATCTCAAGATAATTCTGGAGAAGAACGAAGAAGACGATATAACCGCCGAGGCCATGATCAAGGTGCAGATCGGCGACCATACTTTCCACACCGCAGCCGAGGGCGACGGTCCGGTCAATGCCCTGGACAATTCTCTGCGCAAGGCCCTTAACGAAGTTTACCCGGAGGTAGCCGAGATGCACCTCAGCGACTACAAGGTCAGGGTCTTGGATGGCAACAACGGTACGGCCGCCAAGGTCAGGGTCCTGATTGACTCCGCTAACCAGAGTGATAAGTGGAGTACGGTAGGGGTTTCCGAGAACATCATTGAAGCTTCCTGGCAGGCCCTGGTGGACAGTATAAACTACCTGCTCCTGAAAAAACGCATGTAAAGGCCGGCAATACCGGAAGCGGGGATAAGAGAGACGGTTCGTTTTTAATATGGACCGTCTCCTTCCATGATAAGCAATTGCTGTCATTTGCCATTTTGGTGTATATTTATAACAGCAATACTGGCAGGGGGTAGTATACATGAAGGCAATGATAATGGCAGCCGGGGTAGGATCGAGATTAATGCCCCTGACTACTCAAATACCCAAGCCCATGATACCGATGGCCAATGTCCCTTTGATGGAAAGCATAGTAACCCTGCTCCATACTCATGGGTTTGATGACCTGATCTGCAATCTGCATTACCATGCCGGCAATATCAGCTCCTATTTTGGCGATGGGGGCAGATTCGGGGTAAAAATGCAGTACTCACCGGAAGATGAGCTTATGGGTACGGCCGGCGGAGTTAAAAACTGTGAGTGGTTTTTGAACGATACCTTTGTAGTAATCAGCGGGGATGCCCTGACCGATATTAATCTGGGAGCACTGCTTGAGGCTCATCACCAGAAGGGGGCGTTGGCCACCATAGCTTTAAAAGAAGTGCAGCAGGTCGAGCATTTTGGGGTGGTTATAACTGATGACCAGGGGAAAATTGAAAGATTTCAGGAAAAGCCCCGGGCCGAGGAGGCTTTAAGCCACCTGGCCAACACCGGCATCTATGTTTTTGAGCCCGAAATATTCAAATATATACCGGCCCGGCAGTTTTATGATTTCGGCAAACAGGTTTTTCCCCATCTGGTCAAGATAGGGGCGCCTTTTTATGGCCGGCCGGTGCAGGCTTACTGGTGCGATGTGGGCAATATTTCCACCTATTGTCAGGCTCATGCGGATATACTGCAGCAGCGGGTTAAAACCGCTGCGTCGGGCAAGATAATCAATACGGCTGAAGGGGCGCGGGTACTCCTGGGGGAGGGAGCTGTTTGCGGCCAGAATGTCAGGTTTGAGGGCAGTGTGGTTATCGGTTCCGGGTGCAGGATCGGCAACAATGCATACATAAGCAATTCGATAATCTGGAATAATACCGTCATTAATGATAAATCCATCATTAAAGAAGCCGTAGTGGGGTTTGATTGTATACTGGGGCAGGGAGTCAAGCTTAATTCTGGTGCCGTGGTGGCTGGAGGCTGTACCCTGCAGGATGAGGTTGAGGTGCCGTCCCGAGGCAAGGTTTTTTATACCGTAGGAGATGAATTGCATCTGGAGGTTTCGGGATAAAGCCTGGTCAGAGGGTCAATCGCCATGGGAAGCAACAATGCCCCGGATTCAGCCTGAGCCGGGGCATTAATTTTACCTTATCGGCCCAGCATGGCTTTGAAGCTTTGTTCCAGGTCGGAAATATCCTGGCCGTTCAACTGCTGTAATTGTTCCTGGTTTACCGGCATCATTTTTAAAATATACATGCGTTTTTTTTCCTTTAATAAGAGAGCCATTTCCATACCGGCCGACTTGTCCTTTTCCTTGAATTCATAGGCCACCAGGGCAGTGTTTTCCGCGCGCTGGGTATATTGGGGCAGGATCTTGATGCTCATACCGGCGGGCAGCTTGGTTCCGGTCTCCACCCGGGATATAAAATCGCCCATTTTCTTCTCGATGGCAGGTCGATCCTCGATTAATTCCCGGGGACTCATAAGCATATATTCGGGCATAAACTGAACCCCCCAGAAAACACTGAGGTTTTGGGCTACGGTTTCATAGTCCTTCTGAAAATAAGCATTATAAAAATTCCTGACCGCTACTTCGGGGTTGGAATAATCTCTGTAGGCGGCATAATAATACATGGCGGCCAGTATCAAGATTATAAGTACCAATAGAACCTTGGGGACACCGCGTTCGACCGGTTTATCCAATATACAATTACCTCTCTTTCTCTTACTATGTTATAAATAAGATTGTAACAGATGAATCCGGTGTTAACAATTGACACCTGCACTGCATCTTCGACAGCATTAAGGAGGACAAGGCAATGTTTCCCGATATCCGCATGAGGGGGGCGAAGAAGCGTTCCCTTTCAACCGCCCTGCTATGGGAGGGCAAAAAATGCAAAGAATAATCGTGGCTGGCGGCGGGCCGGCAGGTATGATGGCGGCGGCGGCGGCAGCCGAGAATGGAGGTCGGGTTACTCTGCTGGAAAAAAAAGAAAGACCCGGCAAAAAACTGAAACTGACCGGAAAGGGCCGCTGCAATATTACTTCCGCCCGGGAGCGGGAAAACTTCCTTGCCGGCTATGCCGGCAACGGCCGTTTTCTTTACAGTGCCCTCAATGAATTTTCCAACCTGGATGTGATCGCATTCTTAAACCGGCATGGGCTGGCAACGGTGGTGGAGCGTGGCCAAAGGGTCTTTCCCGCCAGCAATCGAGCCGAAGATGTAGTCGCCGTGCTCTATGAAAACATGTTGGCCCATGGTGTGGAGGTTATCTGTTCTCGCCGGGTTGAAGGCATAAAAGTCGCGGACTCCCGGGTAGTGGGAGTAAAGGCGGAAGGGGAGCTGATGCCCTGCCAGGCAGTGATCGTTGCTACCGGAGGTATGTCCTACCCGGGTACCGGCTCGACCGGAGACGGATATGCCTGGGCCCGGGCGGCCGGGCATCATTTGGTAGAGCCGCGCCCGGGATTGGTGCCGCTGGTGGTTAAAGAGGAATGGGTGAAGAGGCTCCAGGGCTTGAGCCTTAAGAATGTCAGGGTTCATGCCTGCCGGTTAAACGGCAGCAGGGTTAACGAAGATTTTGGGGAAATGCTGTTTACCCATTTCGGGGTATCCGGTCCTATTATTTTAAGCATGAGCCGGGATATCGGTGAAGTGCTGTACCAGCGAAAGGAAGCAGTGCATTTATCAATCGATTTAAAACCGGCCTTAAGCGAAGAAAAGCTTGACGAACGCCTGCAGCGGGACCTTTATAAATATTCCCGGCGGCAGTTTAAGAACTCGCTTAATGATTTGCTGCCCCGGAAACTTATCCCTGTAATAACAGAGCTGAGCGGTATTGACGGCGACAAGGAAAGCAATCAGGTAAACCGGGCGGAACGAAGAAAACTGCTGAAGCTGCTGAAGGGAATTGAACTGACCGTTACCGGTACCCGGCCCATAGCCGAAGCCATAGTTACTGCCGGAGGGGTAGACGTTAAGGAGATCAACCCTAAAACCATGGAGTCAAGGCTGGTAAAGGGCCTGCATTTTGCCGGGGAAATCATTGATGTAGACGGGTATACCGGAGGCTTTAATCTGCAGGCGGCTTTTTCCACCGGTTATCTGGCGGGAAAGTCCGCAGCCGGCGGATAAAATCGGTTCCCTGGGATCAGACGCTGCGGTGCGGGTACGATTGACGAGGGTGGGGATTTCTGCTAGTATTCGAGATAATAATGAAATAACCATATTATTGGGGGAATTGTAAGATGGCTAAGAAAGCAGGAGGCTACGATGCTGGTGACGGCTACCAGGGATCAGCAGATTATATAGTATCGGATGATTTGAGAAATTGCGTTAATATTGCTATTGCTTTGCAAAAGCCGCTGCTTATAAAGGGGGAGCCCGGGACCGGCAAGACCATGCTGGCGCAAAGCATTGCCAACTCGCTGGGGAAAGAGCTTATTATCTGGAATATCAAGTCTACTACTAAAGCCCAGGAGGGCCTCTATGTCTATGATACGGTACAGCGGCTATATGACAGCCAGTTTGGCGAAGGTGATGTCGCCAACATCAAAAAGTACATAAAACTGGGTAAACTGGGGGAAGCCTTCACATCCCCGGAACCGGTGGTATTATTGATTGATGAGATAGACAAGGCCGACCTGGAATTTCCCAACGACCTGCTCTGGGAATTGGATCAGATGAGCTTCTATATACCTGAAACCCGGGAAAGCATTGGAGCCGTACATCGACCCATCGTAGTCATAACCAGCAATGCGGAGAAAGAATTGCCGGACGCTTTCCTGCGCCGCTGCATATTTCACTATATCGAATTTCCCGACCCTGAGGGGATGGAGAGGATTATCAAAGTGCATCACCCCAACCTGGAGAGAAAGCTGCTGGATCAGGCGATGGAAACTTTCTATATGTTGCGCAATGTTCCCAACGTTCAAAAAAGGCCTAGTACCAGCGAGCTGATAGACTGGCTGCAAGCACTGGTGGTGGGGGGCATCAGTCCCAACCGCATTAAACAAGAGCTTCCTTTTCTGGGCGTATTGCTTAAGAAAAATGAGGATCTCGATACCCTGCTTACCCAGCTGCACGGCAAGGCTCAGGGCCGCAATCCCAATGTGGTCGGTAATTCGTCTTTGAACCGTTACCGCTACTAATAAACCCAGCAGGCGCTTTCAGGGCGCCTCTTTGATTTCTGGTGAAATAACCGGGAGGAAGGTTCGTGTTTACAAAATTCTTTTACACCCTTAAAAACTTCGGTATCCCCGTTTCTATGAATGAATGGCAGGCCTTATTGGAGGCTCTGGAAGATGGAATGGCTGGAGCCAGCCTAACCGGCTTCTATTACCTTTGCCGGGCCGTACTGGTTAAGACGGAGGCTCATTACGACCGGTTTGACATGGCGTTTGCCGCTTTTTTCGGTGACATTGAGACCCCGGAAGGACTGCCGGACAAGATATGGGAATGGTTGAACAAGGAACTGCCCGAACTGGAGATAACTGACGAGATGAGGCGCAACCACCGCCAGTTGGATTTGGATGAATTAAAGCGCATGCTGGAGGAAAGACTGGCCGAGCAGAACGAAGAACATCACGGGGGCAACCGCTGGATCGGTACGGGCGGAACTTCGCCTTTTGGTCATTCCGGCTATCATCCGGGCGGTATCCGGATCGGGGGAGAGTCCCGCAACCTGTCTGCGGTCAAGGTGGCGGGCCTGCGCCGTTTTCAGGAGTTTCGCACTGATGAAACTCTGGGGATAAGACAGTTTCAGGTGGCATTGCGTAAACTGCGTCAGTTTACCAGCCGTCTGGAAGGAGCCCGAACCGAGCTGGATCTGGATGCGACCGTTGATAAAACCTGTGATAACGCCGGCCGCCTCGAGTTGGTCTGGGAAAGGCCCCGGGATAATGCGATAAAGGTACTGCTGCTAATGGATGCGGGTGGCTCCATGTTAACCTACAGCCGATTGTGCAATCAGCTTTTCACTGCGGTTAACCGTTCCAATCATTTTAAGGATTTGCAGGTTTTCTATTTCCACAATTGCGTTTATGACTGGCTTTACCATAGTTCTGCCTGCATGCAGAGCGAGTATACCGACACTGAATATATTCTGCGAACATATAGCTCCGATTATCGGGTAATAATAGTGGGAGATGCCAGTATGGCTCCTTATGAGCTGATGCGGACCGGAGGCATAATAGACTGGGATCTGCATAATGACAGGCCGGGAATAGAGTGGCTCAGGCGCGTGCGCCAGCACTTTGAGTACTCGGTGTGGTTAAATCCTATCCCTCGGAATTACTGGGATTGGATGGACGGAGCTTTTACCATAAGAAAGATAGCCGAAATTTTCCCCATGGAACCGCTCACGGTTGACGGTCTGGAAAAAGCCATCACCGCTCTTCGGAGCAAGCAGGCCGCAGCTGGTAAATAAACTTAATAATTTCATATTTGCTATGGAGGATTGGTATATGAGACACGTATATGAAGGCAAGACTAAAAGTGTTTATGAGCTCGAGGATGGCAATTATTTACTGAAATTAAAGGACGATGTTACCGGAGAGAACGGGCAGATAGACCCGGGCGCCAATTCTATAATGGGTGAGCTGGAGGGAATGGGCAAAGCCTCGCTTTTAATGTCCCGCTATTATTTCGAACTGCTCAAAAAAGCAGGTATCCCAACTCATTATATAGACTCCGATGTGGAAGAGAATACCATGACGGTACTGCCCGCCCAGACCTTTGGCGAAGGTTTGGAAATCATCTGCCGTTTTAAGGTGTATGGCAGCTTCCTGCGCCGCTATGGTAAATATGCCCAGAAGGAGCAGCCTCTTAATAGTTTGGTGGAAATCACTTTGAAGGACGATGACCGGGGGGACCCGCTGATTGGGGACGAGGCTCTGGAGCAACTGGGATTGTTGTCCTTGCAGGAATGCGCGGTGCTAAAAGAAATGACCAGAAAAATTGCCGGCATAATCAAGGATGATTTGGCTGCCCGCGGGCTGGAACTGTATGATATAAAATTTGAATTTGGCCGGGTAAATGGACAAATCATCCTGATAGATGATATCTCGGGAGGCAATATGAGGGTGTTTAAAGATGGCCGGCAGATTGACCCCCTGGATCTTTCCCGCATGATTGTCGGTCAATAAAGTGAATCAGGAGAGAGGGCTGAGGCCCTCTTTTTTATTTAAATAGAGGGGAATTACTTCAAAGCAAAATACTTGTTGTTGAAATAATTCCGTTGCTAAAAGTCTGCAGTAAAAATATAATATTAATAAGAATTATTACTTTAACTTAAAATTTATTGTTGAAGTAATTTCATAAAAAGCATGGGGGGCATTTTAATGGATTTTAACTTAAGTAAAGAGCAGCTTTTAATTCAGAAAATGGCTCGAGACTTTGCTGAGAAATACATTGAGCCAGTTGCAGAACAGATTGACCGGGAGAACAAAATTCCCGAGGCAATTCTCGAGGGGTTGGCTGAACTGGATCTTTTCGGTATTCCTTTCCCGGAGGAATATGGCGGAGCCGGTGGTGGTTATGACGGTTACGTCCTGGCCATGGAACAGATCGGTAAGGCTTCAGGGGGAATAGCCATGACCATATCAGCTCATTCCCTGGGATTGAGTGCTATTTCCGTATTCGGAACCGAGGAGCAAAAGCAGAAATACATGGTGCCGGGATGCAAGGGCAAACATATCGTTTCTTTTGCCTTCACGGAGCCGGCAACCGGGTCCGATCCCAAACAGATAACGACCACAGCGGTAAAAGACGGTGAGCATTATATCATTAATGGCACCAAGCGCTTTATCTCCAACGCCAACTGGCCGGGTGCCATAATTCTTTTTGCCCGTGACAGTGAGAGCGGCAAACCAACAGGTTTTATTGTGGACAAATTATGTGAAGGCTACTCCATATCCGAGCCCTGGGATAAAATCGGCATGCATGGCGGCATGCTGCTGGATGTCTATCTCAAAGATGTAAAGGTTCCGGCGGAAAATATTCTGGCCGGGCCGGGTATGGGTTATCCCATTTTGCAGCTGGGCATATCCTTCGGTAAGGTGGGGGTAAGTTCCACTGCCCTGGGTGGAATGCTGGCGGCCTATGAAGAAGGTCTTAAATATGCAAAAGAAAAAACTCACCGTGATGCACCTATTGCCAAATTCCAGGCAGTTCAGCTGAAGATAGCCGATATGGCCATCAAGTATGAAGCTGCCCGCTGGTTGACCTATCGTCTGGGCTGTCTGGCCAATAAGGTCAAAGACCCGAGGCAGTTTGCCAAAGAGGCGGCTTTAACCAAGACTTTTGTCTGTGAAACCGCAACCGAGGTAATACGGCTGGCCATGGATATTCACGGCTCTTATGGCCTGATGAACGATTACAAAATAGCCCGCCTCTACAAAGACACCATTATCGGGCCTCAGATTGAGGGGGTGGCCGATATGCAGAAAATGATAGTGGCCGGGATAACCCTGGCTGACAGATAGGCCCATACCGGAAACCGGGTGGTTTCCTCCTTTTACGCTAGATGAAAGAGGTGCAAAAAGGGATGGAGAAGTTTGATGTAATTGTTGCGGGAGCAGGTCTGGCAGGTCTGGCGGCAGCCTACACCCTGGCCCAGGAAGGGGTGGAGGTGCTGCTGATTGAGAAAGGCGATTATCCCGGAGCCAAAAATGTTAGCGGAGGCCGCCTCTATATCAATCCGGTACGCGAACTTTTCCCCGAACTGTGGAAAAAAGCACCTTGGGAAAGGTTTATTGCCCGGGAAGGCGTAAGCATTATGGCGGGCGAACGTTCACTGAGTGTTGAGTATTGCGGCAGCGAGCTCAACCGGGAGCCTCATCAGAGTTACAGCATACTGCGGGCCAAATTCGACCGCTGGCTGGCCAAGCAGGCCGAGCGCAAGGGGGCTATGCTGGTAAGCAAAAGCCGGGTTGATGGCGTGATTATCGAAAATGACAAGGTGGTCGGCGTTTGGGCCGGGGGGGATGAGCTCAGGGCCGATGTGGTCATGGCCTGCGACGGGGCCATGTCTTTGCTGGCGGAAAAGGCCGGTTTGCGTAAACCGTGCAATCCCCGGGATTATGCCGTAGGTTTGAAGGAAGTGATCGAACTGGAATCCGCCCTGATAGAAGAACGGTTTGGGCTGGAGGGCAATGAAGGCGCTGCCCGCCTGTTTATGGGCGAGGTTACCCGGGGAAAATTTGGCGGCGGCTTTCTCTATACCAATAAGGACAGTCTGAGCCTGGGTATAGTGGTGGGCATTCAGGATCTTATGGATGGTTCCCCGGCGGTGCAGGCTCCGGTACTGCTGGATGAGTTTAAACGGCGCCCGGAAATTGCCAGGCTGATAAAAGGCGGGGAAAGCGTTGAATATTCCGCTCATGTTATTCCCGAAGGAGGCTTAAAAGCCTTGGGCAAATTATATGGCAACGGCATTCTGGTAGCCGGTGATGCCGCCGGGCTGGCTATGAATATCGGCGTCACGGTCAGAGGCATGGAATATGCCCTGGCTTCCGGTTATTATGCGGCCCAGGCCGTACTGCAAGCCCGGGAAAAGGAGGATTACACCGCCAGCAGCCTTTCCGTATATGAAAAACTGCTCAACGACAGCTTTGTCATGAAGGATTTCGCGGCTTTCAAGGAGGCTCCTGCAGTACTGGACAGCCCCAGGTTCTTCAAGCATTATCCCGAACTGGTAGGGAACATGATGAGAGACGTCTATGGGGTGCCGGCAGGCCCGAAAGACCGGCTCTACCCCACTATAAGAAAATACCTGACGTTTAAAGAAATGTGGGCGATGGCCGGTGATATGAGGAAGGTGATGAAGATATGAGCGCTCTGAGCGGATTGAAGGCCAAACTGGGACTGGATGTATTCAAACCCGACGGCGAACCTCACATCAGGATCAAACCAGGTATGGAAAGAGATCCCCGCCTCAAAAGAGCGGTGCTGGTTTGCCCGGCCGGTTTGTATGGGGAAAATGCCAGCGGTGAAGTGGAACTGACCATAGACGGCTGCCTCGAGTGCGGCACCTGCCGCATAGCCTGCGGTACCGAGGTTCTGGAATGGAACTGCCCCTCCGGCGGAGCCGGTGTTCAATTCCGCTTCGGGTAAATACCAATAGCCGCAGAATTTACAGGCTTTGAATAATTGCTCGGAAATGCCGCCTTTACTATTGGCCGCCTGCATTCCAAGGGATGAGGCGGCGGAATCAGGTTTATTAATCTTTAAATCCATTATGAATATCCGCGGGAGTCCGTGTCCTTAATTTTTAATCGTCAAGGGAGGTTGGGCAAATGAATATCGTGGTAGCTATGAAACAGATACCCGATCTGCAGCAAATCAGGATCAGGAACCGGCAGCCGGTGTTTGACGATGTACCCCTGACCCTGGGAAGCATAGAAAAAAACGCCCTGGAAGCCGGGGTGGTCCTCCGGGACGAACTGGGGGGCAAAATCACTATTCTTTCGGCCGGCAATGAAAACGTAGAAGACACTATTAAAGAAGCCTTGGCGGCAGGTGCTGACGAAGCCTTGCTGGTAATAGACGACAGCTTGGATAGGGCGGAAAGCAGCATAATAGCAAATGTTCTGGCTGCCTCAATTAAACAGATGGAAGAACAACCGGAGCTGATTTTATTTGGTGAAGGCAGTGGAGACAATTATTCCGGCCAGGTGGGTTCAAGGGTAGCCCAGATTCTAGATCTGCCCCAGGTATCATTTGCCGGCAGCATTGCAGTCAAGGGAGGCAAGGCTATCGTAACCCGTTCCCTGGAGGAGGGCGAGGAGGTAGTAGAAACCGCATTGCCAGCCGTAATCGCGGTATTGGCTGACATCAACGAGCCCCGCATCCCCTCAGTGACCCAGATACTTAAGGCGGGCAAAAAGCCCAGAGCAGTTCTGGAATTGGGTGAACTGGAGGTAGTAGCTGCAGATAAGGCCCGGGTAGTTACGCTGAATAACCTGGCTCCGGAGACTGAACGCAAGCGAATGGTAGTGAAGAGTGCGGATGAACTGATCCAGGCCTTGACGGCCGAAGGCTATGTAGGGAGGTAGTGAGAGTGGCGGGAATACTCATCTTTAGTGAAAATAATGGGCTGGCCCTGGAACTGGTAACCGCTGCCAGGAGCCTGTCTGCTTCTTTGCTGGCCGCAGTTGCGATTAATAATGATGATCAGGCCCGGATGCTGGCCGAGGCCGGGGCTCAGGTCTACATGGTGAAGAATGACGATATTGTACCGGCTGATGTTGGTGCTGTGGCTGCAGCGGTAACCCAGGCCGCTGAGAAAGCCGGGGCAGATACAGTATTGCTGGCCTCCAACCGAAGAGGCAAGGAACTGGCCGGAAGGCTGGCCCAGGCTATGGGGGCGGGATGTATCACGGATGTTTCGGTTATCAAACTGGAGGGCGATAAGATCGAGTGCCAGCGTAATGCTCTGGGCGGGGCCACGGTGGCTACCCAGTATATAGATGCTGTTAAAAAGGTTATCGCTATCCGCCCCCGCACCTTTGAAGCCGCAGGCCGGGAAGGAACAGGGAAGATGGAAGAGTTAACGGTGGAGATTAAAAAATCCGGGATTAAAGTACTGGAATTCAAATCCCGGGCCGGTGACAGTGTCGATATCGAAGCGGCGGAAGTGCTGGTAGCGGTTGGTCAGGGACTCAACAGCCGGGATGATTTGCCGGCGGTGGAAGCGCTGGCTCAGAAACTGGGGGGCGAAGTAGCCTGCTCCAAGCCGGTGGCTACCGATAAAAAATGGCTGTCGGAGGAAAGAATCATTGGCCTGTCGGGCAAGAAATGCAAGCCCCGACTGGCGGTATTGCTGGGCATATCCGGGCAGGTGCAGTTTACCGTTGGCATTCGCGACGCAAAAACCATTGTGGCCGTAAACAGCGATGAAAACGCCAGCATTAACCAGATGGCCGATTATATAATAACGGCTGATTTACATGGGGTAGTGGCAGAGATGAATAAAAAACTGGAATAACAATAGAGCGCCGCAACGGCAGTGTTTTAAGTGTCCAAGATTTTTACAGGGGAGCGGGAGCTCCCTTTTTTCTTTAACCTCCTTCATTATAACCAATTATTGTTAACTGTCTCGGCATCAAGATATTCACCCCCTCGCATATATATAGATATAAACGGTTTGCTCTTTTGCGGTTTCTGGAAGGAGGTTTTCCATGACCTATGATTTTGATGCACTAATCCGAAATGACAGAGAGAGCAGGAGGGAGAAAGCGTTCGCTACTAACTTCCTGGAATACCTGGAAATAGTCCGGGAGAATCCTGCGATTGCGATTCTGGCCCATGAACGGATGCACCAGATTATCATGGAGCCAGGTGCGGAACTGATTAAAACCGAGGACTATCCACGCCTTAGAAGGATTTACGGAAATGATACCATACGTAAATATAAATTTTTCGAGGATGAGTTTTACGGCATAGATAAAACCATTATGGAAATTGTGAGGTATCTTCATTCCGCCGCCATGCGGGGTGAAGAATCCAGGCAGGTTCTTTATCTGGTGGGACCGGTGGGGTCGGGTAAGTCATCTTTAATGGAAAGCCTGAAAAAAGCACTTGAAAGCAGTCCTTCCATATATGCACTGCAGGGGTGTCCCATGCGGGAGGAACCCCTGCATCTTATACCCAAGCACCTTAGGTCTCGTTTTGAAGAGCTGCTGAAGGTGAAAATCGAAGGTGACCTGTGCCCGATTTGCCGCTACCGTCTGGCTAATGATTACCAGGGCAGGTATGAAGAGTTTGGGGTGGTCAGTACTGATTTTTCCATCCGCTCACGAAAAGGTATTGCCGTGGTGCCTCCGGTCGACCCCAATAATCAGGATGCTTCAGTTCTGGTGGGATCGGTGGACATATCCAAGATGGACCTTTATCCTGAGGATGATCCCCGGGTACTGTCGTTAAATGGTGCTTTTAATGCCGGCAACCGTGGGATCGTAGAATTTATAGAAATTTTTAAAAATGACGTTGAATACCTGCACACCATTCTCACTGCCACCCAGGAGAAGTCGATCCCGTCGCCGGGCAAGGGGTCGATGATTTACTTTGACGGTATAATTCTGGCTCATTCCAACGAAGCGGAATGGAATAAATTCAAGTCCGATCATACCAACGAGGCCATTCTGGATCGTATCGTTAAAATAGAAGTACCGTACTGTCTGGAACTGGACCAGGAGGTTAAGATTTACCGGAAGATACTTAAGAAAAGCAATTTCAAGGCTCATATAGCTCCCCATACTCTGGAGATTGCCTCCATGTTTGCCATCATCAGCCGCCTCACCCCATCATCCAAGGTAGATATGATTACCAAGATGCGTATCTATAATGGAGAAGAAATCGTACAGAAGGATACCACCAAAAAGGTTGATATCCTGGAACTCAGGGATGAAGCGGCAAGAGAGGGCTTCAGCGGTATATCCACCCGCTTCATAATGAAAGCCGTCGATAACACCCTGTCGGAATCAGAACACAACTGCATCAATCCCATTACTGTGCTGGAGTCGCTGATAAAAGCGGTAAAATCCACAGACAGCAGCGATGATGAGAAAAAGCAGTTGCTCGCCTATCTGCAGGACACCATTAAGAAAGAATACCACCGTATTTTGGAGAAAGAGGTCACCAGAGCCTTTATTCATGGTTACCGGGAACAGGCGGAAACCTTGTTCAATAATTACATCGACCATGCCGAGGCTTATGTGAACAAAGTGAAATTGAAAGACTCCAATACCGGGGAAGAACTGGAGCCTGATGAGGCTTTCATGGAATCGATTGAAGCCGGTATCGGCCTGAACGGAAGCGCCGCCAAAGGATTCCGCCACGATGTTACCGCCTACATGTTCTCCCTGCTGCGCAATAACCGCAAGATTGAATACGACAGCTATGAGCCTTTGCGGGAAGCGATTGAGAAAAAGTTGATTGCTTCGGTCAAAGAGCTGTCCCGGGTAGTTACCCAGGCCCGGGTGCGCGATGACGAACAGACCCAGAAATATAACACCATGGTGGAAGAAATGAAACGCAACGGCTACTGCAACCACTGCTGCAATGTTATCCTGCGCTACGCCGCCAATAATTTATGGAAAGACTGATGATGATTATAAATTACAATTTTACACGGGCTCGCCTTGTTCGCATGCGGATGGGAAAGATTAATGAACCGGCGATCCGGAGGAGGAATGGCTTTGGCAATTTTTCGTGAATATGACAGTGGGGGGCGGGATCGCAGCGCCGAGGACCGGCGGCGGCACCGCCAGCTGTTGGAAGAGTCCATCAAGAAGAACCTGGGCAGTATAATTGCCGAGGAGAGCATAATCGGCAAGAGCAAGGATAAGACCGTAAAGATACCGGTACGGGGAATCAAGGAATATCAATTTATTTATGGTGATAACCATGAACAGGCGGCATCGGGCAGCGGCCAGGAAAAGCGAGGCGACAAGATATCCCCCGGCAAAGGCGAACAAAACGCTCCTGGCAGCGGTGAAGGGGCAGGCAATGCCGAAGGCGAAGACTACTATGAAACTGATGTTACTCTGGAAGAACTGGTGCAGTACCTGTTTGAAGACCTGGATCTGCCCTTTATGGAAAGAAAGAAATTTTCTTATATTATGAGCGAGGAAAGTCACAGGCGCCGGGGGATACAGAGGAAGGGCATACCTCCCCGGCTGGCCAAAAAGCGTTCCATGGTGGAAAGGATAAAGCGCAGGAGATCAATGGAAAAAACCTTGAAAGACTTGGAACAGGATAGTGAAATAGAAAGATTCCCTTTCCGGGAGGAGGATCTGCGTTATCAGCGTGTCCGGGAGGAAATGCGTCCCGAGTCCAATGCGGTAGTGATCTGTATTATGGATAATTCGGGTTCCATGTACCTCAATAAGAAGTATCTGGCCCGCAGTTTTTTTTTCCTGCTCTACCAGTTTGTCAACTACCGCTACATTAACGTTGATCTGGTGTTCATCAATCATACCACTACCGCCCTGGAGGTAAATGAGGATGATTTCTTTCACCGGGGGGAATCAGGCGGGACTATGATCAGCAGCGGCTACGACAAGGCCCTGGAGATCATTGCGGAGCGTTATAATCCCGAGGTATGGAATATCTATGCCTTCCACTGCAGTGACGGCGACAATTGGCCGGAAGATATTGAGAAAGCCGTAGGAAAGGCCCGGGAGCTGTGCGAAGTTTGCAACCTGTTTGGCTACGGAGAGATAAAATCCTCCTGGAAAGCGGACAGCACCATGGCGGATGAATTTGAAGCGATTAAGGCGGAAAATTTCGTATCCGTTACCATCGACAGCAAGGAAGACGTTTGGCCTGCGTTCAGAAGGCTGTTGAAAGTAGCCGAGAAGGAGGTGTAGCGTGGGAAGCGACTATAGCCTGAAAGACCTCTTGCACTACAATGCCCGCATTGAAGCTTTAGCCGCCGAGGCGGGCCTGGACACCTATCCCCAGGAGTATGAAATCTGCAGCTATGAGGACATGCTGGGATATGAGGCCTATGCCGGGATGCCGGTTCGCTACCCCCACTGGAGCTTTGGCAAGGCCTATGAGCGTAAAAAAACCTTTTACCGCTACAATCTCAGCGGTTTGCCCTATGAGATGGTTATAAACTCCAATCCCTGCCTGGCTTATCTGATGAAGGATAATACCCTGCTGCTGCAGATACTGACTATGGCTCATGTCTGCGGACACAATGATTTTTTCAAGAACAACCGCCTGTTTAAAACCGGTACCAGGGCCGAATATACCCTGGAAATGTTTAAATCCCATGCCCGGCGTATAAGTGATTACATAAAAGACCCCAGCATAGGATATGCCAGGGTGGAGCGGGTGCTGAATGCTGCTCATGCCCTGCGCTTTCAGATACATCGAACCGTAGGCGAGAAACATCTGACCCCGGAAGAAGTTAAAGACAGAATCATAGACCGCTGCAGCCTTCGAGCTTCCGGCGCACATCCCCTGCTGGATGAAAAAACAGAGAAGCCGCTGCCGGATCTCAGCCGTATACCCTTGGAAGCGGAAGAGGATTTGCTCCTTTTTATCACCCGTTACGGGTCTTTAAGCGAATGGGAAAAAGACATTGTCACTATTGTCCGGGAGGAGAGCCAGTATTTTTTACCCCAGATTGAAACCAAGATTATGAACGAAGGCTGGGCCAGCTACTGGCACTATAAAATATTGAATAGTCTGCAACTGCCCCAGGAACTGCATCTGGAGTTCCTGAAGCGCCATAATCAAGTGGTTTGCCCCTTTGAGGGCTCGCTAAACCCTTATCATCTGGGATTCAAGCTATTTGAGAAACTGGAGCAGGGCGATCAAGACATCTTTGCCATACGGGAGCAGGAAAGGGACGCTTCCTTTTTGCGGCGCTATTTGGATGAGGACGTCTGCCGTGAGTTTAACCTGTTCTCCTTTATGAAAAAAGGACGGGACTATTATGTAAAAGAGATCGCGGATGAAGAAGGATGGAAGGAAGTCCGTAATGCCTTGGCCCTTAATGTGGGCATGCAGGCGCTGCCGGTCATTAAGGCAGTGGAGGTAGGAGGGAAGAACAGCCTGCTTATGCTGGATCATGAGTGGGATGGGCGGGAACTGCAACTGGAATACGCGCATCAGACCCTGAAACACCTGGCCCAGCTCTGGGGAGCAAAGGTTCGTCTGCGCACCGTAGTCCGGTCATCATATCAAATCCTGGAGACGGACGGAGAGTAGCTGAATAAATAAAATTTACCGGTAGGAATTTTTGTATAAAACTAGAAGTAGTGAATATAAGTATAAGGATGCTTTTTTCAGAAAGGAGAAAGAGAAGTGGATGAGGCCAAAGGGGTGGAAGTAGTCGTAGACGGAGTTACTGGAGTCGGCAAGTCAAGCTTGGTTAAGATCGTCTGCGACGAATTTAACCTGAAACCATTCAGCGAAATGTTTGAGGACGAGAACCGCTTGTTGAATAAGTTTTTCCATGATCGTGCCAAATGGGCTTTTCCCATGCAAACTAATTTTCTGACCAATCGCTTCAAACAATACCGCCAGGCCATGAAAGTGGGCAAAGCAGTAATGGACCGTTCCATATATTCCGACCGCATTTTCGCCCGCATGTATCTGGAATATGGCTACCTTAAGCCGGAGGAATATGCAGTCTACAACAATCTTCTGGAGACTATGCTGGAACATGTAATACCGCCCAGGCTTTTAGTCTATTTGAAGGTTGATACCGATGAAGCCATCCGCCGTATCCGTAAACGGGGACGACCGGACGAAGTAGAAGTGGAGAGGGAGTATTGGGATCATCTGAATACCTTTTATGAGTCTAACTATCGCGATTACGCTCTGGGAGGGGAGTTGCTCGTAATCAGGGTGGACAACCTGGATTATGTGCACCGCCCCGAGGATAAGGCATTTATGATAAATGAGATAAAAAAGGCCCGCCAGGTAATGGAGATAAAAAAAGCCAGCAGCTAACTCCCCGGGCTTGCTGGTCAGCAATAAGCATATGTTCATGTGCTTATTGCTGGGGGTAGCTAGTCCCGCAACTTGTTTGCACAACTTTGCGATTGTGATATATTGTTAGAGAATCAGTCGAAAGGTTGTGAACGGCTTGACCGCAGCCCTGGGTTTAATTGCCGGAACTTTAATATTCCTCTATTCATTTTATTTTATCAGGATAATCAAAGGGGAGCCGGAAGGTTTTGAACTGGAACTGTTGCAAGCCTTGGCCGACTGGATGATACAAAAGGGTGCCAGCAGCCGCGGCCAGCTATGGTTGATGCTGCTGCTTGCTTTTCTCCTGGAGCTGCTGTACTTCCTGCTGGTTTTTTCGGTAGTCAAGAATCTGTTTTTATTGATGTTTACCGGTTTTTTCATCGCCGTCGAATCGTATCACCTGATAAGCTTTGGGTATTCCCTGGGACGATTTTTCCGCGGGGATATCAAGCTTAAACATCTGTTTAACTGGCGCTGGGAGCGCTTCAGTGCTATTCTCTTCTTCACTCATTCCCTGCTGGTGCTGATCCACATTATCGTTTATTAAACAAAGCCTTACGCATATCATCTCTGAGCCGACCTGATTCAGAGGATAAAAAAGCGTGGTATGGTAAAAAATATACCCTAGTATTTTTTGTCAGGAGCAATACCATGCGCAAGATATCACGTCAGGCTGGCCCAAGCCGGTATCAGGGCGGTCATGATAGCAAAGAAATACCGGATAGCAAATTACCGCCGGGCTATGAGGAAAAACTGGCCCTGTTGCAGCCCTACGTTGAAAAAAATCACGACCTTATTGCCCGGCCTTTCTATCTGGACAGTGATATGAAGCTGCAGGCCTGTGCATTTTATTTCAACGGCATAGCGGATGACAAGAAACTGAATGAGCATGTGCTCAAACCCCTGATGATGCATAGCGGGGGCTGGGAGTCAGGTGATCCTGCTGACGACCGGGTGGATTTGATTATACGTACTTCCATCAGCGTGGGACAGTTGCGTAAGAGCGACAGCTCCGCGGTGATGGTGCATAGCCTGTTTGACGGCATGCTGGTGCTGATCTTTGAGACCATACCGGAAGCGGTTGTCATTGACATCCACGGAGGGGTGTTTCGGGCGGTGGAGGAACCTCCGTCGGAAAAGGCTATAGCCGGCCCCCGGGAAGGCTTTATTGAGAATCTTGACCTTAATCTTTCTATGATAAGGCGCCATCTGCGTACTCCCCGCCTGGTGATAAAGAAGACGGTTGTTGGGAGGCGAACCCGGACTCCGGTGGCAGTGGTCTATATTGATGATATAGCTGATCCCGGGCTGGTAGAGCAGGTAAACCAGAGGTTGGCCCGTATTGATATAGATGCGGTTTTAGGCTCAGGTAACCTAATCCAGTTCATCGAAGATAAGCCCTATTCGCTGTTTCCCCAGATATGGACCAGCGAGCGTCCTGATAAAACCGTTGCCGAGCTCCTGGAGGGGAGGATAGCCGTCATGGTGGATGGAACCCCTACCGCCATTTTTCTTCCGGCTCTTTTTGTGGAATTTTTTCAGGCCTCCGAGGATTACCTGGAGCGTGCCTTCCTGGGTTCATATCTCAGGTTTATACGCTTCATAGCCTTTTTTATTGCCGTGTCCCTTCCTGCCCTCTACATTGGTCTTATGAGTTTTACACCGGAACTGGTTCCGTTAAACCTGGTGATAACTATCGCCCAGGCCCGTAAAGAGGTTCCCTTTCCGGTTTTGATAGAAACTTTGCTGCAGGAATTCATAATCCAGATGGTAATCGAGGCCGGGCTTCGCCTGCCCGGTCCGGTAGGGCAGACGGCCGGAGTGGTTTCGGGCATTGTTTTGGGACAGGCCGCCATTTCCGCCAAGCTGGCCAGCCCGGCTGTGATTATAATTATCTCCATTACTACTATTTGCACCTTTGTCCTGCCTTCAGGTCCTTTGGTACAGGCTACCCGCATCCTGCGCCTGCCTTTAATATTTCTGACTGCCGGTTTTGGGCTTTTTGGTTTTTCCCTGGGCTGGTTAATCATGCTCACCCATCTGAGCAGTCTGGAGAGCCTGGGGGTACCGTATTTTGCCCCCTTTGCCCCCATGCGCTACGCGGACTTGAAAGACAGCGTCGTTCGCACCTTTCTCTGGAAGATGAATAAGAGGCCCCTGTCCATACCCAGCCAGCAGAAACAGCGCCAGGGGGACAGTGGGCGGAAGGAAAACCGGGATGAACGATAGGGATACTATTACCAGTAAACAACTGGTATTTATCATTATCGGCGCCCAAGTTGCCACCGGTGTTTTTAGCCTGCCTCACCTGGCCAGCACCGAGGCGGGGCAGGATGCATGGCTGGCCGTACTCCTGGGAGCCATGACTCCCTTGCTGGCATTGCTGGTCATCGAACGCTTGGGGCGCCGTATGCCGGAGGCAGGGTTCGTGGGCATGAACTATCTCCTGTTCGGGCGGTGGCTGGGGGCGGTGATGGTTTTTCTGTTTACGGTCTATGCAGTGTTTTTTCAGGCGGTGGTGGTACGCATATTTGCAGAGATTACCAACATTTTCTTACTGCCGCGTACTCCACTGCCGGTTATTGTCCTGCTGGTATTAATCGGAGCCGTTTATGTGATTAATAAAGGAGCCCGGGTAGTGGCCCGGGTAAATGAAATTCTCTTCTGGGTAGTTTTGCCTTTGCTTTTTCTGCTGATGATCCCTCTGGTAAACGCCGACTACACCAATCTGCTGCCGGTAGGGGAAGCAGGGCTGGCCGGTATAGCCCGGGGAGCCCTGACCAGCAGCTATTCCTATGCCGGGATAGAAATCCTGCTGGTATTTTATTTTCTGGTAGGCCGCAAGGAGGAGATAATCAAGGCGGGGTTACTGGGTTTGGGCTTTACTGCGACGGCTTATCTGGTTGTGACTCTGGTCTGTTTACTGGTCTGGGGCCAAGAACTCCTGCAGATAATCAACTGGCCTGTGCTCCGGGTATTAAAAACCATAAAATTTGCCTTGCTGGAGAGGCCTGAGTTCTTCATGCTGGCAGTGTGGATGGGACTGGGTGTGCGTCCCACCATGAACATGGGATTTGCCGTATCATATGCCCTGAGTGTAATCCTTCACGTAGACCGGAGCAAGTATTTTCACTTGGTTGTGTTGTCTATTGCCCTGCTGATTTATATTACAGCCTTGCTGCCTGCGGACATAATTGTGGCTTTCAAGTGGTCCGACTACGCCGGTTATAGCTTCTGGCTGGCAGGCTTGTTCTATCCTCTGATTATGCTGGTGGCTGCAATTATTCGGGGGAAGAAGGCCCAAAATGAATAGGAAGCTGCGCCTGCCCATCCTCGGTATGCTTCTTATCCTTCTTTCGGGATGTTGGGATTCCCGCGATCTCGAAGAGCTTTCTTTTCCCCTGGCTGCGGCCTATGACCTGCACCGGCCTGGCAGTGCCGACCCTACCGATCCGCCCGCACCGGCAGGCAAAAAGCTGCTGGATTTGACCACTGTTGTCCCCAACCTTACTCCTAAAGCTCCGACGCCGGTAAACGTTGAAACCCTGTCAGGCGTCAACATAGGCGATGTTCGCCAGAGGAGGGGGCTGACAGATGCCGATACCTATGTAACCGGCATGAACCGAGTGATAGTGCTGGGTGAAGAGCTGGCCCGGCAGGGGTTAAATCCCTATATGGATGTATTATGGCGGGGTTCCACTATTTCCGGCACCATGTACATGGCGGTGGCTGCCGGCCGAGGGGAGGATATCATTAAAACTCCAATAAAGACCTTCAACAACATAGGCAACTATCTGATTGCTTTTTTCAATGGTATGAATAAGAGGACCTTTATACCGGTTACTAATATAAACCAGTTCCATATCAACCAGGCCGCAGGCAAGAACCCGGTGCTCCCTATAATGGAGCGTAAAGACGATCGGGTGGTGATAACCGGGGTAGCCTTGTTCAAAAAAGACCGGATGGTAAGCAAGTTGGGGATTGAAGAAGCCCACGACCTGGTGTTGCTGCGCGGTTTAAAGGAGAGAAGCTACCTCCCTTTTTTTGCAGAGACGGATGGAATACTTCACCGGGGGACGGTGCTGGTGGATAACAGCAGGAAAGTACAATACAGCAGGAGTAATCAAGGGCACCGTTTTGTTATTACTATAAAACTGCAGGGCACATTAGAGGAACACAGCCACCAGATCCCCGTAGATGAAACCCACCTGCAGGAAATCGAAAGGACGATAGAAAAACAGGTTGCGGCTCAGTGTGAAAGGTTTATTGACATGATGCAAAACGAGCTGAAGCTGGACTGCATCGATATAAGCAAATATGCCCTGGCCAAAGAACGCAAAACCCTGTCCCGACAGATCGATAACCCCGATTTTATCAAAAATGCAGATATCAGGGTAAAGGTTAAAGTTCATCTGAAAAATACGGGAGAAATGCGCTAAACAGAGTAACCCGATAAAAATCCCTGGTCCCTGTCCTACAGTTTATCGGAGATGATCAGGGGAGTGTAATTATTGCCGGTAATACCCAGACTTGCGCAGCAGCCCGGTTCCGCCTTAGCTTCCCAGTCATAACTGCCGATCGGCTTTTTAACCGGGACATCCGGGAGATTAAGGTTTGTTCCGCCCTGGTGTATACGCAATATCAGTTCCCTGCCTTGGGCTCTGCTGCCAAGCTGTTTTAATATTTTCTGCCACTTGCCCGGGCTTATACGCCAGTAAGCCCGCAAATGCCCGGAGTCAGTTGCGAGAAGCTTGATGCTGTCAGCAGGCAGGTAGAATTCTTCCGTTTCCAGGTATTTGAATAATTCCTGGGCTGACTCCCAGGAGAACATATCCCGGTGCGGTATTTTAAACCGGAGGCGGCGTTCCTTCGGGCCGGTGGCGGACAAGACCCAATAAAGCATGATAAACAAGACTGCACAGAGCAGGATAATATATAGCAATGGCGGCATACGGGCAACCCTCCGTTTTTTGCGTCTGAAACTAGTATTTCCCGTTATCGGTATAATAAAAGCATTAATTTCGCCTTTTCTGCCTTACCCGGCTCCACTTCCTTTCCGCCGGTTCCTTCCGGGAATCTTGATGGTTTTCCCAAGTCTTCTGGATCTGATGTATAATTAAAAGGACTAAGGAGGACAACGTATATGGAACAGATGGCAGAACCGCGCTGGGGTTTGCTGGAGATCGCGGCGGTTTATATAGGTATAATTGCGGCGGGGTTGATTTTCGGCCGCTTTTCCGGTGGTATAAAAGCCTGGCTGGCAGGGACTGGAGCCGGCGATACGACCCTGGCTTTTTTTACTATCGCTTATATTTTCCAGGTTGCAGTTACGGTATTGCTGGTACTGGTGTTTACCCTGGTTTTAAATCGGGCTCGGCTCAGTGACCTGGGGGTAAGAAACGTCAGGGGCGGGAATTATATTCGCTATGGGCTTCTGGGCGGATTTTTGCTTATGATTTTTGTTATCGGTCTGGGCTTGATTGTTAACCAGTTTAACCCGGATGTGAAACCCCAGCTTTTCGAGGAGATGCTGCGCTCGGCTGGCAATTGGGGGGATTTTATAATTTTGCTGATAATGGGATCGGTGCTGGCGCCGGTTTCGGAAGAGCTCTATTACCGGGGGATGATTTACCCGGTATTTAAATCGCATCTGGGAACCTTTTGGGGAGCGATATTGGCCGGCCTGCTTTTCGGAGCGGTGCACTGGGATTTATGGAGAGCTGTTCCACTGGCGGCAGGGGGCGTAGTCCTCTGCTATATATATGAAAAAAGCGGAAGTATATTGGTTTCAGCTCTGGCTCATGGAGTGTGGAATGGGATAATGGCCTTTATCGTTTACTTCAGCATAATGAACGTATAATTATGATACTGTTTTTAATTTATTGGTTAACTGGTGTATAATTATTCAGGATAAAATTCAGCCGGATTTATAATAACCGCCCTCTGCAGGGATATGATCCCGTCATGTGTAATCAAGGAAGCAGATATTATGTTTTTTAGGTATCCTGTAAGTATAAACGCTTAGGAGTTGAGGACTGTGCCTATCTATGAGTACCGGTGTGAGAATTGCGGGGAGTTTGAAAAACTGCAGAAGATTAGCGAAACCCCGCTCGAAATCTGCCCCACCTGCGGTGGTAAAGCTGAGAGGATTATCAGCAAGAACGTAGGGGTCGTCTTTAAAGGGTCGGGCTTCTATAGCACTGACAGCAAGCAGATCAAGGAGCGGGCCAGAGCCCTTAATAAAGAAAGGCAAAAGGATAACCAGGCCCTTTTGGATGGTGATGTGGGTGGTTATATTAAACAAGCGGACAGTACCGATAAAAAGGTTTCCGAAGCCTGATTAATCCCCGCAAGGGGATTTTTCAGTATAGAATTTTTTTAAAATGAAGGATTTTTTTCCCTTTTTGCAGTATTTAACTTATATTCAGCATTATTGAAACATGTCCGGGTGTCGTAGAATTAATTTTTTGAATGTGTGGTGCCAGCTGTGTTGAAAATAACCAATGTAGTGGAAACAATGGTATGGGAAGTAATGGAATCCATGCTAGACCAGCAACCGGACATGTGCCGTTGCGACTGCTGTCGCGCGGACATGGCAGCCTATGCCTTAAACCGGCTAAGCCCTCATTATGCAGCCACTAAAAAGGGTGAGGTCTTGATAAAAGCCGGTTCCCTGGACCGAGGTATGAATGTTGCTTTACTGGTGGCTTTAACCGAGGCCATGGAAATAGTTAAAGCCAATCCCCGCCATGAGAAGGAGTAGACAATTGATGAAAGAAATAACCATATATACTGATGGAGCATGCTCCGGAAATCCGGGACCAGGCGGATGGGGGGCTGTTCTTTTTTATGGGGATAAAATGAAGGAGATTTCCGGGGGGGAGGAAAAAACCACCAACCAGCGCATGGAGCTCACAGCCGTGGTACAGGCTCTAAGTTCGCTTAAGGTCAGTGGCTGGAACGTAGTCGTATATTCGGACAGCGCCTATATAGTCAATGCTTTCCGCCAGGATTGGATAGGCAAGTGGACAAAAAACGGGTGGAAAAACAGCAAAAAAGAGGAGGTTGCCAATCAGGATCTGTGGAAAGCCTTACTTGACCAGATGCAAAGGAATCGGGTAAGAATAGAGAAAGTTAAAGGCCATTCGGGTGACCGCTGGAACGAGCGCTGTGACGACCTCGCTCGGAACGCGATTAAGATGCTTAAGCAGAATCAGCAGCATACGGGTAGAGGAGAAGCTTGGGGGAATAGTTCCAACCTCTAACTTCTCACTTACCGCTTCTCAAACAAGGGGGTTGGTTGGGGGATGTTTGATAATCTTCGCGATCGTTACACTACCTGGCTGGTTAAACGGAAATTAACCAGTTGCGGCAACAACTTCCGCGGACGCAATCCGGGTTATTTTTTTCTGGGTGAGGGCGCCGAAGTGCATGTTGGTGACAATGTGCTGATTGAACGCAGGGTGCGTATTTCTACCGGTGAAAAGGCCCGGGTGTATATTGGTGATAATACCTATCTGGGTGATGGCACCAATATCCTGGCGGTAAGGGAAGTTCGGATTGGTCAGGGCTGTGCCATCAGCTGGCATGTGCTTTTTATGGATACTTCTTCTCATCCCTTTGCTGTCCGGGGGGAAGAACCGCGTACCCTGATAGCTCCTATCACGGTTAATGATCATGTCTGGATTGGCTGCCGGGCCGTCATTCTTAAAGGGGTTACGGTAGGCGCGGGAGCAGTAATAGCCAATAATGCGATAGTAACCCGGGATGTGCCGCCCCGTACCCTGGTGGGGGGAAATCCGGCCCGGGTTATTAAAGAGGATGTAATATGGGAATAAGCAAAGTTGAGATATGCTGCGGCGAAAAGGATGAAACCCATGGCATAAAGGTCCATATAAATGACGATAATGCTACTCTGCAGGATTTGCTCGATGCCTGGCAGCCCCTATGCGATGACGAAAAACTCCGCAAGCTTTATGCTGAAGGCCAGCACCATGCCTGCCGGGCCTGTAAGGTAAACTGCTGCAATACCGCCTATGTGATTCCCGACCTGATTGCTTTCAAAAAAATGGCGGCTTTGAACCGCCTCGACTATCCTCAGTTTGTTGCCCGCTATTTTCAGCAAGAAAAGCTCAAGGCAGGTTTGCTGCGGATGCAGCCTAATCCCTGTATTTTTTTGCAGAACAACCTATGTACCGTCTACCCGGTGCGCTCACTTATATGCCGGTTTTACCTGTGCTGCAAATTGGCAGGCGAGACCGAACAGCTTATCTATTCCCTCAGTTGGACAGGCGCCGCTGCTACCCAGCTTTTCGCCGAAGAAAGGGGACTGCTGCAAACGTCTCCTGAATATGGTCTTACCAGCTTCGATCTGATGTTCAAGGAATTAATTGAGGATTATCGCCATGACCCCAATGTTCAGCTCTTCATGCAGGCCGGGGAATACAGTGATATACCCCTGGCTCCCTTTATATAACCAGGGAGATTGCCTCTCACGTATTCCAGTCCCGACATTCATTCCCGGTTTAGCAGTTTTTTTATTATATTGAAGGATTTTATGCTGTAAAAAGGAATATATAAACTGTTATACTTTACTATGACTGGGGGTGTCTTTCACATAAGGTCTTAGTATATTTATCAGATAGGTAAGGGAGGATAAGCATTTTGAAATTTCGCGGTAAAACTAAATGGGCACTACTGGTGTGCCTTTTGATGGTTTTTTCTGTGGCTGCGGGTTGTGGGGGCAATAGTTCTTCTGATAAGGCCAAGGACGAGAATGTTATCAAGCTGGGATTTCTGGGGGCTACGACCGGCTCAGTAGCCAACTACGGCATCCCCGGCCAAAAAGGTATGGAAATGGCTATTGAAGAACTAAATGCCGGCGGCGGCGTACTGGGCAAAGAAGTTAAGGGGATTTACCTGGATAATAAGGGCGATTCTTCTGAGATAGCCCTCATAGCTGACAAATATGTTAACCGGGATAAAGTTGTAGCCATGGTGGGCGACCCTTGTACCGGTTTAACCAAAATTGCTGCCGAGATTGCTCAGAAGAATAAAACGGTTATATTCTCCGCCGGCGCCACGGGAACTGATGTGGTAGAGATCGGTGATTATGTATTCCGCAATACCCTGTTGGATACGCTGGCGGTACCTCTGGTAGTCGATTGGATGATGAACACCAAAGGGTGGAAAAGCTTCGCAGTGGTTACCTCGCTTAATAACGGTTACAGCACGGCATTGACCCCCGTTTTCAAAGGAGAGATAGAAAAGCAGGGCGGAAAGATTGTCATTGAAGAAAGCATTAATGACGAGGAAATGGACTTCACCGCCCAGATTACCAACATAAAGAAAGCCAAACCGGATGTTCTGGTATTTACCGGGTATTACCGGGAAGCGGCCCTTTTGATGAGTGAAGCCAAGAAGCAGGGCCTGGATATTAATCTGGTCGGCGGCGACGGCCTCTATGGTCAGGATCTGGCCAAACTGGGCGGCAAGGCCGTGGAAGAAAAGGTTATTTTCTATTGCGGTTTCAGTTTCAGCGGCGACGGGTCCAACCCGAAAACGGAAAAATTCGTGGAAACTTATCGGGCCAAGTATAAAGATGAGCCGGATATGTTCTCAGCCCAGTATTATGATGCCGTTATGATTCTGGCCAAGGCTATGAAAGACACCAACAGTACCGACCCCTCGGTCTTTAAAAGCGAACTGGCCAAGCTTAAGGATTATCCTGGAGTATCAGGCAATACCACCTTCCGCTCCAACCGTGAACCAATCAAGAGCCCGGTTTGCCTGATTACAGTAAAAGATGGCAAATTGACATTGCTGGACAAGATTCCGGTAAACATTCAGTAGCAATATGTTTTATACTATAAGCGATGGCCCGTCCGTTTGAGGTCGGGCCATTGTCAGGATTATACAGAGTTTAAGGCAGAAGTTTTCCTGTCTTAAACTCTGTATAGTTCAAATTCGGCACGGGAGGAAATTTATGATCTGGCAACAATTGCTCAATGGGCTGACCCTGGGCAGTACCTACGCCCTGATAGCCCTCGGTTATACTATGGTTTATGGCATCATCCAGCTGATTAACTTCGCCCACGGGGAAATATATATGGTCGGAGCCTTTGTGGGGCTGTTTCTGGTGGTCAATACCGGTCTTAATATCGGGGTGGCGTTGCTGGGGGCCATGGCTTTCTGTATGGTACTGGGTATGCTGGTGGAGATAGTAGCCTACCGCCCCCTGCGGGGAAAATCGTCCCGTCTGTCGGCTCTTATCAGTGCTATCGGGGTTTCCATCTTTTTATCCACGCTGATGGTCTTGATAGCCCAGACCAATACCCGCCGCTATCCTGAGATTATCAATATAGAGACTTTTCAACTGGGATCGTTGCAGGTTTCATCATTGCAGATCATAATTCTGGCAGTGGCCGCTCTATTGATGGTGGGGTTGCAGGTGATGGTGCAGAAAACCCGGATTGGTAAAGCCATGCGGGCCTGCTCCCAGGATCTGGATGCCTCTTATCTGATGGGCATAAATGTTAACCGGATTATTTCCTTTACCTTTGCGGTAGGTTCCGCTCTGGCTGCTGCCGGCGGAGTAATGGTAGGCATATATTACAATGCGGTGTGGCCTTACATGGGAACCATGGCCGGACTCAAGGCCTTTGCCGCTGCAGTTTTGGGCGGTATCGGTTCCATACCCGGGGCCATGATCGGAGGGCTTACCCTGGGAGTGCTGGAAATAATGGGAGTAGCCTATCTTTCATCCTCCTATAAAGATGCCATAGCCTTTGGCATTCTGATTCTGGTTTTAATTATCCGTCCGCAAGGCATAATGGGACAAAAGATTTCGAAAAAGGTGTAGGTGAGGTTTGGTATGGACGCATTCTTATCACAGTATATAGACCCTTATTACCTGCGTATCCTGATGCTGATCGGTATAAATATAATTCTGGCCTTGGGCCTTAATCTGATTACGGGTGTCACTGGGCAGTTGTCCATGGGACATGCCGGGTTTATGAGTCTGGGTGCTTACACGTCAGCCATTTTCTCCATACAGTTGGGCAGCCCCTTTTTCTTTTCACTGCTGGCCGGTGCAGTAGTGGCAGCACTTTTCGGCTTTCTCATCGGAATACCTACCCTGCGCCTGGAAGGCGACTACCTGGCCATGGTTACCATTGGTTTTGCCGAAATCATACGGGTATTCTTCCTAAACTTCGAGCCCGGGGGGAAGGCGGTGGGACTGTCCGGCATCCCTCAGAACACCACTTTCGTTCTGGTCTGGTCAATAGTCGTCATAGTAATTATACTCAACGCCAAGCTGCTCAACTCCCGTATAGGAAGGGCGTTTTATGCTATCAAGGAGAATGAAATAGCGGCCGAAGCCAGCGGGATCAACACCACCCGCCTGAAGGTGCTGGCCTTTACCGCCGGTTCGTTCCTGGCTGGTCTGGGAGGAGGACTGTATGCCCACTATATGTATTTTATCCGCCCCCAGGACTTTGGCTTTATGAAGTCCATCGAACTGCTCAATATGGTGGTCCTGGGCGGGATGGGAAGCATTCCGGGCACGGTCCTGGGTTCTGTCATTCTTACCCTCCTGCCGGAGATGTTAAGAGTGGTAGCGGAATACCGGCTCCTCTTTTACGGAGCCTTGCTGGTAATATTGATGATTTTCCGGCCCAACGGCCTGTTGGGCGATGTCAGGGTTTATGATATCAGGAAAAAGCTACAGAGAAAGAAGGTGGGCTCATGGCAGTCCTCCAATTAGAAGATATAACCCAGGAGTTTGGCGGCCTGCGGGCTTTGGACCTGGTCAATCTGGCAGTGGAGGAACAGCAGATTTTCGGCATTATTGGCCCTAACGGCGCCGGCAAGACCACGCTTTTTAATATTATAACCGGGATATACCGGCCTACCGGCGGAAAGGTGATCTTTAAAGGCCATCTGCTCAATAATATGCCCCCCTGGAATGTGGCGCGTATAGGCATCGGCCGTACTTTTCAAAACATTCGCCTGTTTAACAAGCTATCGGTGCTGGACAATGTTCGGGTGGGCAGCCATGGTATCAGCAAGAGCGGATTTTTTGGGTGCATGCTGGGCCTGCCCGGTGAGCGCCGGGAAGAAAGGGCTATAATTGAGCAGACTGAAAGGCTGCTGGACTTGGTCGGCCTCTATGATAAAAAATGGGAATATGCCGACAACCTGGCTTATGGTGAGCAGAGGCGGCTGGAAATAGCCCGGGCTATGGCCTTAAAGCCTTCCCTGCTGCTGCTGGACGAACCGGCGGCGGGAATGAATTCCACTGAAAAAACCGAATTGATGGATTTGATATGGAAAATCAGGAAGGACATGAATCTTACCATATTGCTGGTGGAGCACGATATGAACCTGGTTATGAATATATGTGAGAAAATTGCGGTGCTGGACTATGGCCGTAAAATAGCCGACGGCAGCCCGGAAGAAGTTAAAAACGACGAGAGGGTTATCCAGTCTTATCTGGGCGCGGAAGCATGAGGCTCTCTTTTATATATCTGTCCATATTCCTGGCTGTCCTGGCTATGTCCACTTCTTCCATTATGATCAGGTACTGCACTGCACCGGCTCTGGTAATCGCTTTTTATCGGGTCTCTTTCACCTCGCTGCTGGCAGGCGGGGTCAGGGGCGGCAAGCTAAAAAGCAGTATAGCTGGTATAGGCCGGCGCGAATTTGGTTTTATAATCGGAGCGGGTTTTTTCCTGGCTCTGCATTTTGCTTTCTGGATAAGTTCACTGGCTTATACCAGCATCTCCAGCTCAGTACTCTTTACTAACCTGCAGGTTGTATTTGTATTTCTGTTTTCTATATTTTTTCTGCGCGAAAAATTATCCTATCCCGTTATGGGAGGAATATTTCTGGCTCTGGCCGGCAGTCTCCTGATTGCTCACGGTGACCTGCGCTGCGGCAAATTGTTGGGCGACATGCTGGCCCTGGCCAGCGGCCTATTTGTGGCTATTTATTTTATAATCGGGCGCAGGATGCGAACCTGTATAGATGCTATGGGTTATACCTTTATAGTGTCGGCAATAGCATCATTGGTTCTGCTTCCCGTTTGCCTTGTGGGCGGTCTGAGCTTAAGCGGGTACCCGCTGCTTGATTGGGGGCTTTTTATCCTTCTGGCTCTGGGTCCGGGTTTGGCCGGTCACGGAATTCTCAACTGGGCTTTAAAATATGTAAAGGCCCCCGTAGTCGCCGTATCTATTCTGGGCGAATCCGTGGGGGCAACTGTACTGGCTTATTTATTTTTCCGGGAAGTCCTGCAATGGTATCAGATTTTAGGCGGTCTGCTCATCCTCACCGGCATCTACATTGCCGCTGCCAATGAAGGCAAAGATACCAAACCGGTTTTTTAACCTCCTCTACGAGGACACCCCTTTTGGGTCCGATGCTTTGACCGCAGGCAGTTTTTAATTGTTGCTTTAATCTGTTCCGTCTGCGATTGCCCGCCTGCTTGCCTGTGCCTTATGGGTATGCCCTTGAGGGTATCCCTAAGGGTTTCCGTGCATGGAAAAGGGCGTTATTTGTACAACCTAATCCAGGCCGTCTTGGGAAAGTAGTGTTCCACTATCTGACGGGCGGTTTTGCCTTGCTTGGCCATGGCGTAGGCTCCCCATTGTTCCATACCTACCCCGTGCCCCCAGCCTGAACCTTTGAAAACAATATAGTTGCCCTGGGGTTTTACGCTGCTCCAGATAGTCGAGTACAGGCGATCGGGTCCGATTTCTTTGCGCAGATCGACAGCTTTGATGGAAGCGTTACCAGCGGTGACGACCGTAGCCCTTCCTGACGGTCCCCGTTTACTAACCCGGAGATCATCAAGATTACCGGATTTACTGCCCATAAGATTTTTAATTTCCCAGCGGGGTATTTTCACCGTCCAGGATTTGTATTTAGCTGGGGCATATTTTACGCCGTTGGTGCTGACCGGTACCAGGTATCCGGCCTTCTTGGCCAGGTTGGGGAAGCCTTCGGCCATACTGGCAGTCTTATCTTTGGACAGGGAGTGGAACATGGCATAGGCAAACTTACCCTGATAAGTCAGAACCTGCCCTCTGGTCTCATCAACAGCCCGTGAAATTTTATCGGTAATCTGCTTCTCGTTGTATTGCTGAAATTCCAGGTGATTATCACTGGCATCAGTTCCGTGTTTTGCCCGAGTGCCGTTTTCATATTCCAGCAGGGCCAGGGTCATGGTACGGGCAACTATGGCCTGTGCCTTCAATGCTTCCAGAGGAAACTTATTGCTCATTTCCGCAGCCAGAACCCCTTTCAGATATTCTTCCATTTTCAACTGTTCTTTGGCGCCGTTGGCAGTGCGGTATAGGCTTATGCTGGGTTCGGCACCATACTTTTTTACCTCGGCAGATAATCGGGCCGGTTTGGCCGGTGGCTTTTTGGCCTGCTGCTGACAGCCGGACAGGGTAAAAAGAAAAACGCTCATCAGTACTAAGCAAAAAGTTCTGGCAAGTATTTTCGGCTGAAACACATTTATTGCTCCTTCCCTTTTTGGCTTAGTATTTCCTGTCGGTTGTTTGTTATGTTCTATGAAGTCAGGTATAATTTGGGCGAAATAAAAATGAGAAATAAAGGTAAGAAACTGCAGATTAATACGGATTTATTCAGAGTTGTTTTTTAATTAACACCGTGCCCTTCAGAATCTGCTATAAGGCTTGCCGGGCACATAGCGGAAGGATATGCCGCAGGATATACCCGTGGGCGCAAGCAGGCACGGATGAAAAATGGGCCAATGCGGGATCAGCGTTAATCTGTGATTAGTATCAACCATAGTGGAGGTCGATTGTATGCATATTGTTCTGGTCAACCCCGAAATACCCCAGAACACAGGTAACATAGCCCGAACCTGTGCTCTCACCCGCTCAACCTTGCACCTGGTAAAACCGCTGGGCTTCTCCGTTGAAGACCGGTATCTCAAAAGAGCGGGCTTGGATTATTGGGATAGAGTGGAAGTAAAATTATGGGACAATTTTAGGGAACTGGAGGAACATTATAGGAATATAAGGATGTACTTGGCTACCACCAAAGCAAGCCGGACCTGCTATGAAGCAGAGTATAGTCTTGGCGATATGCTGGTTTTCGGTTGCGAGACCCGGGGTCTGCCGGAAGAGATATTGAAACGTTATAGCGAGCACCAGGTTAGAATTCCCATGTTGGATATCGGCAGATCCTTAAACCTTAGCAATTCGGCAGCGATAATACTGTACGAAGCTTTGCGCCAGAATAAATTTCCAGGCTTGAAATAGGGTTAGAACTTAAAAGAAAAGCAGGAATAATGTAAAAAAATATCGAAATAGACCTGTAACTAGAAAAGGCGGTGCCATGAATGAAGATAAAAACCAGATTATACGTCATTATGGCAATGCTGGCGGTGGTAATGGTGGGAGATATTCTTCTGACCGTAAACCTGCTGACTATACCTATGCAAAAGAAGGATATTATTGACAAGGCCTGGGACAGCGCTTATATCCTGCAACAGGTTGCTCCCCTGCTCAGCAAGGAAGAAACCCAGGCGCTGGCAGTCGCCATGGTCAGACTGGATCCTAAGATCAGCTATCTGCTTATATTGGATCGTGATGGACAAGCCATAGTTCACAGCGATCCCCAGCGGATAGGCATGAGCTTCAATGATTCGGGCAGGCTGTCATGTGCGCGCTACGGCCATAGCTTGCAGCAAGTTTACATCCGCGACCAGGATATACCTGATTCTCCCCATCATGGAGAACAAGTCATTGATATCCTGGTTCCCAACTATGACCGCGAAGGCAGGCAGGTGGGGGCAATAGATGCCGGGGTTTCCCTGAATAATCTCGATCATGTGGCCCAAATCCATTACAAAATACTATTTATCGGTGTGGTTGTGCTTATTATCGTATTTTATATTACTACCCACAGGCTGTATAAAGATATAATTTCCCCCTTGAAAAAGACGGTTTATGCCATAAGGAGAGTCAGGGAAGGCAATTATCATGAAATTGACTTGGAAGAGAGAAATGATGAACTGGGTTTATTAGTGCGGGAATTTAACAGCATGGCTTGCAGGATATCAGGCTTGATGGCCGATTTGAAAGAGGCCCATGAAGAGCTGGAAAACAGGGTTAAACAGAGGACAAACGAATTGGCGGCGGAGAAAGAACGCTTGGCAGTAACCCTTGGCAGCATAGGCGAAGGGGTGATCAGCACTGATCTGAATGGAGTTATCGTTCTCAGCAATGATATGGTTGCGAAAATATTGGATAGAGATGCTGCCGATCTGCCGGGCAAGAACCTGGAGGAAGTATTGCAGGTTCCCCCGCCGGAGGGAGGGGGCGAAGCCAGATTGAAAGAGAATGCCGTAGTGGAAGTGCGCAATCATATTCTGGTGACAGGTGAAGGCAAAGAGCGCCTCGTTGATATTGTAGGTTCACCGATAAGGGATGAGTCGGATAAGTATGAAGGCATGGTTTGGGTATTACATGATATTACGGAAAAACAGCGTTTTGAAGAAGAATTAATCAAGGCCAGCAAGCTGGAATCACTGGGGATACTGGCCAGCGGGCTGGCCCATGATTTTAATAATTTGCTTACCGTTATTGCCGGCAATATCAGTTTGGCCCGCATGGTAACCGAAGGTTCACGAAGCGACCCCACCAGCGAATTTTTGGAGGAGGCGGAAAAGGGCACATTACAAGCCCGCGGGTTGGCCCAGCAATTGCTGGCATTTTCCCGGGGTGGAGAACCTATAATAAAAACGGTATCAACCAGTAATCTTCTGCGCAATTCAGTTAAATTTGCCCTGAGTGGCTCCAATGTCAGTTGCGAGTTCTTTATCCCGGAAAAATTATGGAATGTTGAAATAGATGAGGGACAGATAAGTCAAGTACTGAATAATCTGGTTTTAAACGCTATTCAGGCTATGCCTGACGGGGGCATAATCCGGATATCCGCCCAAAACCTGAGCCTGAGGGAGACCAATAAGGTTCTTCCTTTGCCGCCGGGCAAGTATGTGTTATTATCGATAGCTGATCAGGGTAAAGGTATACCGGAAAAATACCGTGCCCGTATTTTTGAACCCTATTTCACTACCAAAGAGTCCGGAACCGGATTGGGGCTGGCTACCTCCCAGTCTATCATAAGAAAACATGGTGGGTATTTAACCTTTGATTCCCGTCTTAATGCGGGAACAACCTTTTGTGTCTACCTGCCGGTGAGCGAATGTGAGCGGGAAGACCGGAATGCCTTGACCTATCCTCCTGCCAAAGGGCAGGGGCGGGTTCTGGTGACGGATAATGATGCGACGGTACGAACCGTGGTTGTTGAAATGCTCGTTTCCCTGGGTTATGAAGCCGAAAGCGCTGAAAACGATGGACAGGCTGCTGAATTTTACCGGAATGCGCTGCAGGAAGGCAGAAAATTTGATGCTGTAATAATAGATCTTGCCGCCCCGAATGGAATGACGGGCAGGGAGGTAGTACAGGCGCTGTTGTCCTTAGACCCTGAAGCCGTAGTGATATTAAGCAGTGCTTCCTCCACCGAGGAGCTGGCATTGAATTATAGGGAGATGGGCTTTGCCGCTTTTATTGCCAAGCCCTATGGGATTACCGAGCTGAGCGAGCTCTTGCATACTGTCCCCTCCCCAAGAAGCTAGATCTTTGTCCAGCTAAGCCTGGACAGGGTTTGTAGGAGACTCTTTGATTTGCGGCTTAGTCACTGATGCGCGGGGCTGTTTATCCGGCAAGTAAGACCACGCGCCTGGAGACACTCCGATCCCCTCCGGTTACAGCATTATGCAGCCCCTTTCCTGATATTGTTCTCGCTTCATTTGAACTTAGATCCTGCCTGGTTCCGCATAGGCTTTCCCCAAGACTGAATAATAACAATAAAATAACAAAAAAGGTTAATAATATAGGCGCACATTGTAGTATTATAAAACAATAATATTAATTACGGACTTAACTCCTAACAACTTGAGACTCCAGTCCTTTATCATGGAGAGTTAAGCGAAAAATGAGAAGTAAACGTGGGTAAGGAGCTGAGTTAATGAAGGTTCTCATCGCCGATGATGATGCACTTTCCAGAAAGATACTGCAAGATGCCCTGCTTGAATGGGGATATGATATGGTGGTAGCCCAAAACGGTAAAGAAGCCTGGGCTATTCTGGAAAGGGCGGATCGTCCCAATATGGCCGTTCTGGACTGGATGATGCCCGGAATGGACGGGGTTGAGATATGCAGCAGGTTGCGGGCTCTGAATTTAGCAAATTACGTCTACGTTATACTCCTTACCGCGAAAAACAAGCGAGAGGATATTATAAAAGGCCTGGAATCAGGTGCAGATGACTATGTAATAAAACCCTTCAACTATGAGGAGTTAAAGTTAAGATTAAAGATAGGGCGGAGAATTATAGAACTGGAACAGAATATTCTGCGTTTAGCCAGTACCGACTACCTGACCGGCTTATTGAACCGGCGTGCTTTTTTGGAGCGCATGACCCGGGAACTAAACCGCTGCCAACGGGAAAGGTCCCACTTGGGTATCATTATTATGGATATAGACCATTTTAAACAGGTCAATGATAAATACGGGCATCAGGTCGGGGACTTGGTCTTGCAGGAATTATCGACTGCCTTGGTCAAATGCTGCCGGGTTTACGATTTCTCCGGCCGATATGGCGGCGAAGAGTTTATCCTGTGTTTACCCGGCGCAGATAAATGGAGCACCTGTCAAATTGCCGAACGCATGCGTTCCTCCATAGAATGCCGGAAAGTATTCCTGCCCGGTCAAAAGAGCTTTGTTAGTGTTACCGCCAGCTTTGGCGTTGCCTCAATGCTGCCGGGTCAGCCCAAAAGCTCGGACGAATTAATTAAGCAAGCTGATGATGCCCTTTATCAGGCCAAGAACGAAGGGCGTAACCGGGTGGTTATGTGTACCCAAAACTAAACAGCCTAAAGAAAAAAGCCCCGTAAGGGGGCTTCTTTGCCGATATTCTATTATAAAGAATATTATTCAGCGGGTATAGGTGCTTCTACCGGACAGACATCGGCACAGGAGCCACAGTCTGTGCACAGTTCGGGGTCGATCTCGTACTTTTCCTCACCCTCGGTAATTGCCCCAACCGGGCATTCATCTGCACATACACCGCAAGAAATGCATTCATCGGTAATAACGTAGGCCATTGTGTTCCCTCCTTTGCTACAATAAAACTAATAGCATTATAATTAACGTGATTTTTTTTGTCAATTTACTGAGATAAAGTCGAAAAAGATTTTACATGTCCATATTATACAGCTCTCCAGAGTTTTTTGGCCGACATTAAGGGAAAATAATCACAGCTATAATCCTGTCTCCTGGCGGACTATTGGGGAAAGGGCTATGAATGGCTGGTTTGCTATTAGTTTTTTTTGCTTTCTGGTAGAATTAATAAGCGTGGTACTTGCGTATAAACAATAGAATAGGTGATTTGCATATGAAATGTATTATTATGGCTAATGGGGATTATGGCGATATTCAGAATTACCGCTGGCTGCTGGATGAAGCGGACATTATCCTGTGTGCCGACGGGGGCGCAAACTATGCTTACCAGATGGGGGTGTTGCCTGCCTACATAGTAGGGGATATGGACTCTATAAAACCTCAGGTGCGAGCATACTATGAAGGGCATAAAATACCTTTTAAAAAATATCCGCAACGTAAAGACTTTACTGACACCCAGCTTATTCTGGAACTGGCGGAGGAACTGGGGGCAAGCGAGATAATCTTCGTCGGGTCGCTGGGCAAAAGGCTGGATCATACGCTCTCCAACCTTTATTGCGGGGCCGAGCTGGCTCTAAGAGGCAAGAAAATATGGCATTACTCATCAGACTGCTCGGCTTATCTGGTCAACACGGAATTTACAGTCGAAGGAGAAATCGGAGATAAAGTATCAGTACTGGCGCTGAGTGATATGGCCCGAGGGGTATATGAGGAAGGTTTTGAATACCCCTTAGAGAATGTTATCCTGGAAAAATGGAATCCCTATGCCATATCCAATGTACTAAGAGAAAAGCGGGGTGTCATCAGAGTGCAAGATGGCCTTTTATTAGTGCTGCACTACCGTGGCAGATCACTCTAATCTTATGTTGAAGCCGTAAAAGCTCACTTTTTAGCCTATAGCGGATAATAGTATACTATTACTAAACAATTGTATTGTATCAAACTGCACTTCGGGAGGATAGAGAGCTTGGATTTTTCGTTCTTATCGGGCGTTTTTGCCAGCCCCTGGGACATTATTCGCAGTTTAATGGATATCGGAATAGTAGCCTATGTATTCTACCGTTTACTGGGTTTGATCAGAGGAACCCGGGCGGAACAACTGCTTAAGGGTCTGGTCTTATTGCTGGTTTTTACCGTTATAGCCAGCTATCTCAAGCTGGACATGGTTAACTGGCTGGTGGAAAAACTATGGATTCTTTTTGCTATCACCCTGCCTATTGTTTTTCAGCCAGAGATCAGGCGTTTCCTGGAGCAATTGGGGCGGGGCAGCTTCTTTACTTCCCGCCGCCACCTATCCCTGATGGAAGAGTATGAAAATATTATTACCGAAGTAAGTGAAGCTGCCCGCATACTCTCACGTAACCGGGTGGGGGCGCTGATAGTGCTGACCCGGGAGACGGGTATCGCGGAATACCTGGAAAGCGGGGTTAAAATGGATGCTCTGGTATCGTCCGGGTTGCTGGTTAATATTTTTGTTCCCAACACTCCCCTGCATGACGGGGCGGTAGTTATCAGCGAGGGACGGGTAGACCGGGCCGCATGCTTTCTGCCCCTAAGTGATAATCCTGCTTTGGACAAGGAACTAGGCACCCGCCACCGCGCGGCCTTGGGCATAACTGAAGTATCAGACGCTTTAGTGGTCATTGTCTCTGAGGAAACGGGGACCATTTCCATGTCCCGGGAAGGACAGCTTCAGCGTTACCTGGATGGGGACAGCCTCAAAGAATTACTAATGCAAGAGCTGCTAACCGGTGGCCGATCAACTGAATCCCTGTTCAGGAGGTGGTCCCAGTGAAAGCCGCGAATCCCAAAAAGAAAAGTACAGTCGGACTTAAGCTGATATCGGTAATCCTGGCTGTTTTACTATGGATTTATATAGGCAACCAAGGTGGAAATACGCCCCGTCAGAATACGGTGCAGGCTGATCTGCAGTACGTACACCTGGGAGATGGTCTCAGTGTAAAACAAGCTCCGCAGAAGGTAAGTGTAACCATGTGGGGTAACTACGGGGGAAGCAGCAACGTTATGGCTTATGTGGACTTGGGCGGATTGAGCGCCGGTACCCACCTGGTACCGGTCAACTTGGAGCCGGTTCCGGGAGCCATGTTTACCCGGGTAAATCCTAAAGAAGTTGAGGTGGTTTTGACTCGGCCGCAGCAGCGTGAATTCAGGGTGGAATACCAGATAAACGGCGAGCCGCCCGCTGGCTACGAACTGCTGGACACGGTAATAACCCCTGACAAATGCATCGTAAGCGGGGAAGATAATATTTTAAGTCGGGTAAGCCGGGTGGTTTGTCCGGTCGACCTTGCCAACAGCACTGGGGTTGACTCCTTGCGGCTTCGCCCCCAGGCTCGTGATGCCAAAGGCAATGCAATCAATGAAGGCCTCCGCATAGTCCCGGAAACAGTTATAGTTCATACTGCTGTCAGTCAGAAAATGACCAGTAGAGAATTGATGGTTAAGGCGCAGTTTAAGGGTATTGTAGCGGAAGGCTACCGGGTAAAGGAAGTAGCTATCGAACCAGTTAAGGCCAGCATAATCAGCAAACAGGAACTGCCTGCCGAGCAGGGCGAGCTCGTTACTGCCGAAATAGACCTGGCAGGTAAAAAACAGTCCTTCAGCCAGGAGGTGGCCTTGCAGATTCCGTCAGGGGCGAAGGTATATCCAGCCCAGGTATTGGTTGAAGTCAGCATAGAAAAAATACCAGCAGAAGAGGGCGATCAAAATGAGGATTCGCGTACGCGACGTCAGACTACCCCTGGAACATAATGATGCTGAGCTTTGCCTGGCTGCAGCCCGCAGATTAGGCATTAAGGCCGGGGACATAGTGAACTTCAGTCTGGTTCGCAAGGCGGTAGACGCCCGGCGCCAGGCAGCATACTTCAGCTATACCCTGGATTTGGAATTAAGGTCGGGGATAAACATCGGGCCTGATATCCTGGCATCCCCGGCTGCAAAGCTCCTAAAGCCTGTAGAGCAGGAGCCCCCCCAGCCTGGTAACACCAACCTGCCCCATGCGCCGCTGGTAGTGGGTTCTGGTCCAGCCGGGCTTTTTTGTGCCCTGTGCCTGGCCCGTAATGGCTATAAACCGGTGGTTATCGAACGAGGTCAGGACGTGGACCGCCGGGTAAAAGCGGTAGAGCAGTTCTGGAGTAAAGGCCTGCTCAATCCGGAGGCCAATACCCAATTTGGGGAAGGGGGGGCAGGAACCTTTTCCGACGGCAAGCTGACTACCCGTATTGAAGATGCCCGCATTGATTATGTCCTGCAAACATTCGTAGACTGCGGAGCCGATAAAGAGATTCTTTATTTAAAAAAGCCTCATGTGGGAACTGATGTGATCCGGCAGGTGGTTAAAAAAATACGGCAGGCTATAATAGCTATGGGTGGCGAATTCTATTTCGATGCCTGTATGACAGACATGAATATTAACCAAAGGCGCCTAAAAAGCATAGTAATAAATAACGAACTGGAGATTCCGGTTTCAGTGCTGATTTTGGCGGTGGGCAACAGTGCCCGTGACGTATACCGTTTATTGCTGAAAAAAGAAATTAGCCTGGTACCGAAAGCCTTTGCCCTAGGGCTCAGAGTGGAGCACCCGCAGGAGTTGATAGACCGCATTCAATATGGCAGCTATGCCGGTCACCCCTGTCTAGGGGCGGCTGATTACCATTTGACTTATCAAGACCGGGCCAGCGGCAGGTCTATGTATACCTTTTGCATGTGTCCGGGCGGCTGCGTAATAGGCGCAGCCTCCGAGGAAGATCAGCTAGTGACCAATGGCATGAGCTACTTCGCCCGTGATACCGGGATAGCCAATAGTGCTCTGGTGGTAACTGTCGGCCCGGGTGACTGGGGCAACAGTATCCTGGGGGGGATGCAACTGCAGGAGAGGCTGGAAAATCAGGCATTTATGCTGGGAGGGAGCAGCTACCGGGCTCCGGCCCAATATCTAACCGAATTTTTGGAAGAGGGAGCGGCTACTTCTCTGGAAAGCTCACTGGCTACCTTTAATCCAGGGGTAACCCCAGCCCGATTGGGAGAGCTGCTGCCCCGGGAGATAAGCCAGGTACTTAAGCGGGGTATTCGTTACTGGGAGGGAAGAATGAAAGGCTTTATAGACCGGCGGGCGGTTCTCACCGGGGTAGAGACCAGAACTTCGGCGCCTCTGCGGATAGTAAGAGATGAGAACCTTTGCTCCGTCAACGCAGCCCATATCTATCCCTGCGGTGAAGGTGCGGGCTATGCTGGTGGTATAATGAGTTCGGCGGTTGACGGTCTGAAAGTGGCGGAAAAAATAATCGCCGCCTATAAACCACCGGAAGAAAGAATTACCCTGAGCGGTTCCGGTATTACCAACGCCCGGAATCTGAAATAAATCGGATAAACACAAAAGCTTAATCTGGAGGGAGAATACTGTGGGAATTCTTTTTGGAACTGATGGAGTACGGGGAACAGCTAATATTGAGCTGACACCCGAAATGGCATTTGACCTGGGACGGGCTGGAAGTTATGCCCTGGCCAAGCAAGAGGCTGGCACCCGCCCACGGATATTGGTGGGGAAAGATACCCGCATATCCGGCGATATGTTGGAAGCTGCCCTGCAAGCCGGTATATGCTCTACCGGAGCCGATGTCCTCAAGGTAGGTATAATACCTACTCCGGCCATAGCTTATCTCACCCGCTATTATCAAGCTTCCTGCGGTATAGTAATATCCGCGTCCCATAATCCGGTAGCCGATAACGGCATTAAATTCTTTGGCCCCAGCGGCTATAAATTGCCCGATGAAGTGGAGGCAGAGATCGAGCAGCTGGTGCTGAGTGGAACCAGAGAGCTTACCCGTCCCCGGGGTGCCGATGTAGGGCGGGTTTATGACGTAAAGGAAGCTGAAAACAACTACCTGAGATACCTTACGGACTGCTACAGCCTGAAGGAAGACCTCTATGGCCTCCGGGTAGTTATGGACTGCGCCAATGGAGCTGCATATAATGTAGGACCAGAACTGTGGCATCGGCTGGGCGCGCGGGTTATTGCCATAAATGATAAGCCCAATGGTGTAAATATTAACGAACGCTGCGGCTCTACCTATACAGATACCTTGCGTAAAGAAGTGATCGAGCAACAGGCTGATCTGGGCGTAGCTTATGATGGCGATGCTGACCGCTGTATTATCGTAGATGAGCGCGGCAATGAACTTGACGGTGACTACATCATGCTGATTTGCGCCCTGGATGCGTATCGTCAGGGCAAACTTGACCCGCCCAGCATCGTTGCTACGGTTATGAGCAATATTGGCTTGGAGATAGCACTGAGGCGGGAGAATATCAGGATTGAAAGCTGCAAGGTGGGGGATCGCTATGTCCTGGAAAAGATGCAGGAAACCGGTTCGCTGCTGGGGGGAGAACAATCCGGGCATATAATCTTTTCCCGCTATGCCACTACCGGTGATGGTCTCTTGACCTCCATTAAAGTGGCGGAAGTGCTTAAGCGCAGTGGCATAAGCCTGTCCGAATTGGCCCGGGAAATGGAAAAACAACCTCAGTTACTGGTTAATGTCAGCCTGGAGAATAAAGATGAGATTCTGGGCCATGAACTGGTCGTTGCTTCCCTTAAGGAGGCGGAACGACGTCTGGGTGAATGGGGTAAGCTGGTAGTAAGGCCGTCCGGTACTGAACCTTTGGTTAGAATCATGGCCCAGGGCTCCGACCGTTACCTGCTGGAGGAAGTTATTGACAGCATTAAGAAGGCAATTGCCACCGCCCAGAATTGATAGTAAAATAGCGCATGTGCGTATAGAAGTTAGGAGATTAACACCTGAAGGCACTAACCACATGGAAGGGGGGTGAATGCAAGGCTAACCGGCCGACATAAATAAAAGGAGGTGAAATCAGGGGAAAGACCATGCAAGGCTATTTAAGCGCCTGACCCGGCAAAACCGGGTGACGAGGAGGGGGTTATCGAGTCATCGGCGGGTTCCCCCCGGCTGCCACAGCCGTTAGCGCAGTTAACAAAACCGGACAGCAATGCCCGGCACAAAACCTGCAAAGTGGAAAATGGTTGAACATGCAGTATAAGGTGAATTATTCCTTTCTAACCGCGTGACGAAAACTCCCAGCTATAGATTTGCTAATCCGCGGAACCTGCATCTAATTATATAACCGGAGGTCAAATATGTGTGGAATCATGGGATATACCGGCAAGGGCAATGCTGCGCCGGTAATTATAGACGGACTGTCCAAACTAGAATACCGGGGTTACGACTCTGCCGGCATTGCTGTTTGCCAGGAAGGGAAATTGGAAATAACCAAGAAAAAGGGGCGCCTGGCCGATATGGTAACTGCCTTGGGGGAACTGCCGGAAAGCCCGCTGGGAATCGGACATACCCGCTGGGCTACTCACGGCATACCCAGCGACAACAATGCCCATCCCCATTATGATTGTCAGGGCCGCATTGCCTTGGTTCATAACGGCATTATTGAAAATTATGCCAACCTGCGTAAAGACCTGATGCTGGAGGGGCATGATTTTGTCTCTGAAACCGATACCGAAGTAGTAGCCCATCTGGTAGAAAAATACTATAACGGCTCCTTGGAGCAAGCCGTAAGGAAAGCGTTATCCTGCTTGCAGGGTTCTTTTGCCCTGGCCGTAATCAGCCGCGACGAACCCCATACCATTATTGCCGCCAAGAAAGACAGCCCCCTGATAGTTGGCCTGGGTGAGGGGGAGAATTATATCGCTTCCGACATTCCGGCTATACTGGGGCGCACCGCCAGGGTATATATACTGGAAGACGATGAGTTTGTGGTGGTAACTCCGGAGCAGGTGACAGTCACCGACTTAAGCGGCAATCTGGTGGAGAAGAGCGTATTTGACGTGGACTGGGACCCGATAGCAGCAGAAAAAGGGGGCTATGAGCATTTCATGCTTAAGGAAATCCACGAGCAGCCGGAAGCCGTTCGCAAAACTATGAGCGGGCGCATTCATGATGGCCGGGTGGATTTTTCTGACCTGCAATTTGACGAAGTGTTCCAGAACACCCGCAAGATATTTATAGTGGCCTGCGGTACCGCCTACCATGCCGGCATGGTGGGACGCCTGGCTATCGAAAAACTGGCCCGTATCCCGGTGGAAACCGACATCGCTTCCGAATTCCGCTACCGGGACGTACTCTGGCAGCCTGATGATTTAATGATAGTCATCAGCCAGTCAGGAGAAACCGCCGACACCCTGGCTGCCCTGAGGGAAGCCAAACGCAACGGCATCAAGGTGCTGGCTGTGACCAATGTGGTAGGGAGCGCGGTAGCCCGCGAAGCCGACCGGGTCATATACACCCATGCCGGCCCCGAAATAGCTGTAGCCTCCACCAAAGCCTACTCTACACAACTGGTGGTCATGTATCTGCTGGCCCTTTACCTGGCTGAGATCAGGCATAGTTATGATCCGGTAAAACTGTCCGGTATGGTGCGCGATATGCTCTATATGGATACCATGGTGGAACAGGTGTTAAAGGAGCAGGATAAAATCAAGGCCTTGGCCGAAAAGTACCGCAGTGTGCAGAGCACTTTCTTCCTGGGGCGGGGTATGGACTATGCCGTAGCCATGGAAGGGGCCTTGAAGCTTAAGGAAATATCCTATGTGCATGCCGAGGCCTATGCTGCCGGAGAACTTAAGCACGGCCCCCTGGCTCTGATTGATGAGGGCGTACCCGTTCTGGCTCTGATTAGTCAGGATAAGCTGGTGGATAAAGCCATGTCCAATATAAAGGAAGTAAAGGCGCGGGGCGCAGTGGTAGTAGCGATATGTAAAGAAAACCTGCAGGAAGACTGCCAGGAATGCGATGAGCAAATCCTCCTGCCCCGGGTCAACCCTCTGCTGGCCCCGGTAGTTTCAGTAGTACCTCTGCAGATATTCGCCTACTACATGGCCGTCTTCCGCGGCGCCGACGTCGATAAGCCCAGGAATCTCGCCAAGAGCGTGACGGTAGAGTAGGGAGGCAGTTTTGCCGATAGAAGTTGTCAAGAAATAATAAAGCTCGGACTTGATAATAAAGTTGGAAACTGAATAATTAAGATGCGTACTGAAAATCGTAGCCCCTCTTGATTAGTCGGGAGGGGCTATCAATCTGAAATATTTAAACCAGGTCTGGTTCAAAAGAAAAGCTTAACCTAGCTGCAGCTTCCGTCAGGTAAGTATTGGATTCAGAAATCGCGTTCGAAATCTCCTGAGTAATGTCGTGGGTGTCATGAAATATTTCTACAACATTTGCCGGGATCCCGGATGAATAACTGCTGGCTGGGAATGACAGAGGAACAAATAAGCATATTATACAAACAGAGTAACTTGTCTGTTGTCAATTTAAAATCCGAAGTCTTTTGGACGCGGTCAGCCAATGCTTATTTACTTTTTTTTACAAAGCAATATGAAATTGAAATGAACGAACGTACACTCGGGGGAAGCGGGATGCCATTATCAAAAGAGAAGCAAAATAAAGAAAGACGCCAGAGATTACTGCAATGCTCGGTTGATCTTTTCATTGAGAAGGGTTATTTCAATACGTCAATTCGCGACATTATCCTTCGGTCAGAAGTTGGGACCGGTACTTTCTATAATTATTTCATTGACAAGGAAGATATACTGAAGGCACTGCTTGAAGATTTTGCCGAGGAGATCATCACGGGTATAAGCCAATATTACACAGTGGAGAAGGATCTGTATAAGAGATTTGTGGAGACCAAGCAATTGACTATGGATGTTTTTGCTCAAAATGAAGCTTTATCGGAGATATATAGTCGGGTTACCGGCACAAGTGCTCCTATTGACCAATGCTTACAACAATTTGAAGATCGACTGATTCAATTTTACTCAAAGAATATTGAATACGGTATTAAAAAAGGCGTCTTCAGAAATGTCTCCATCCCTCCTGTTGCGCACTCCATTCTGGCCATGGAAAAATTCTTGTTGTACAAATGGATTGTTCTCAAGGCCATAACCAAAGAGGAAATGATAGAGATGGTTGTTTCTTTCCATGAAACATTGTCTGCCGGTTTATTAATGAAACAGTAGACTATGGTTATTATCGGCGATAAGAACGTACGTTCGTTCAACGTTATTTGGCCCTTTATTTGATTTCATTCTATGAGGAGGTAATTTTGGCATGCGAAGGCTAAATCCTGAGCACATGAAATCCGTTATTGATCTGGTAAACCAAGGGCCTTACTTCCGACTGCTCTCCATGGAGGTTTGTGAGTTGGACTTAGGTTATTCCAAGGTTATGGTAGATCTGGAGAGAAAACACCTTAACCCGTTCGGAGGCATTCATGGCGGTGTTTTTTCCTCACTGATCGACACTGCCGCTTACTGGGCGGTTTATTGTGATGTTGAAGAAAATGCCGGACTTATATCTCTTGATATTAAAGTCGATAATTTAGCTCCGATAACAGAAGGGCGTCTTGCGGTTGAAGGAAAGCGGATAAAGGCAGGAAGGAGTGTAAATTCTTCCACCCCTGCTTGAGCATAATCAGTCCCAATTATCATAAATTAGCTGGTAGCCTGACCCGCTAAAATATATTAGTATTTATATAAAGGTTGGCAAAACATCTATAATACTGCTTAAGGAGGAATTGATGGGCGCACTATTGACTACAGCAATAATTTTTCTGGTCTGTGCATTATCAAGCAAAGTCTTGTATCGTTATGGTATACCCACACTTCTTATTTTTCTAACTATCGGCATGCTATTGGGCTCTGACGGCCCAGGCGGAATTTATTTTGACAATTCAGAGCTGGCTAAAAGCGTCTGCAACTTAGGACTTCTATTTATAATGTTTTCCGGAGGATTCGACACCAATTGGAAGACGGCGAGGCCGGTTGCGTTAAGTGCCGGAATTCTGGCTACCCTGGGGGTTGCAGTAACTGCCGCTGTTATAGGAGCTTTTGCCCATATGGTACTGGGCTTTAGCTGGTTGGAAGGCATGCTGCTGGGTTCGATTATCTCATCGACCGATGCTGCTTCTGTATTCTCCATCCTGCGGTCGCAGAAGCTCAATCTTAAAAATAACCTGGCGCCGTTGCTGGAAATGGAAAGCGGTTCCAATGACCCGATGGCTTATTTGCTGACTACCATATTCCTGGGGCTTATAGTCGGCGACGGGCAGAATATAGGACTATTGCTTTTGGGGCAGATAATCATCGGGGCTATGGTGGGTGTTTTAGTCGGCAAAGGCGCGGTATGGCTTATAAATCATATTAACCTGGATATTGAGGGCCTGTATTCCATTCTTGTTATTGGGCTTGCCCTGCTGTCTTATGCAGGCGCCGGTCTGCTGGCGGGAAACGGCTTTCTGGCGGTTTATATCAGCGGACTGATAATGGGAAACAGCAAACTGGCATATAAAATAAGCCTGGTTCGGTACTTTGACGGATTATCCTGGCTGATGCAGATATTCCTCTTCCTCACCCTGGGCTTGCTGGTTTTTCCTTCGGAATTAGCCGGTATAGCCCTTGCGGGAATGGGTACCGCGGCCTTTATTACTTTTATTGCCCGTCCTCTGGCGGTATTTTTGATACTTACATTTTTTAAAAGACCGTTCAAGGAGCAATTACTTGTGTCTTGGGTAGGTTTTCGCGGGGCTGCTTCCATCGTTTTTGCGACCTATCCTTTAACAGCGGGGCTGGAGGTTGCCGGCGAAATATTCAACATAGTATTTTTTGTGGCCCTGGTATCGGTTTTAGTCCAGGGAACCCTGTTTACTCCTATAGCGCGCAAACTTGGTTTGGTGGGACCGGAAGAAACCGTATTGAAAACCTTTACGGATTACTCAGGTGAGATACAAACTGATTTATTGGAATTGAACATCCCCGAGGGGAGCCCAATGGCGGATAAGGCCATAATGGACCTGGATCTTTTGCCAGGGATATTGATCGTAATGATAAGGCGGGATGGCAGGATGATCACACCGGTTGGCACAACAGTGCTTAAGGTGAACGACACCCTTATGCTGTCGGGAGAAAACAAGGTTTTGATGGAAGCTAATGCCAGAGCCAGAAAACGCCAAAAAGGTTTGGCGGCAGAAAGCCCGTGGGAGTAAGACCGATAAATCCGAAACTGTTGCCGCCCAATAGAGTATTATACCGCTAGAAGCAAACCGGTATTGTATGAATCGGGAGTAGTTGTGCCGGGAATATGCTGTTCCAACCCTCATCACCTCTTATCTGTCCTGTTGCTGCGCGAGCCCTGATATATGGCTCAAGGAATGGATAATATTTCTACTCAGGTGTTTTGCAATATCTGTGCCCGGTGACAAGTGCATGGGCTGCAGGGATGGGGGTTAATAAGAAAATAATCATCCGCAAGCATGTGGTGTATATGGAGTATATTAAAAAGGGATTTTAAGGAAAATTGTCGAATTAAAGAATTAATAGGGAATGAACCGTACACAATACAGCTAGCCAGAATAAAAATACAGATTGCTCCCAAGTTCAAAAAATATGGGGAAACTTGCACCTTGAAAAAGGTGTGCTTCCCTGTGCAAGACAACCCCGCCATCTACCGTTTTCACCATAGCGAAAATTGTTGTTAGGGAGGCAAAACTATGGGAAAACCCAATGAAGGGTTACTGCTGTTGGATAAGTCCTTACATGTCAAAACGGGAAACAAATGGGCGGCAAGGCATTTGCAACGACCGCTTGGTTCACTGATCGGAAAACATGTCCGGGAGCTATTGCCATCCGAATACGGGGGAGGTTCTCTGGCTAAAGAGGTCAAGCTTGTAATATCCAGTTTTTGGGTTTCCGGTGGAGGTCCCGCATGGCGCTGAAATGAACGCAGGTGTACCGCTGCTCTATGCTGGCCGCCGGAGAGAGGACGAGAATAGGGACATCGCGGACGGATCGGAGCGCAGCTATATTATCTTGCGAAATATTATCAGCCTTAATGGTGATACAAACATACTCTATCTCCAACAGCTTTTGCACAGCCAGATTTACTTCATCCACAAAATCAAATGTGATGCCGTACTCACGCCAATAAATTTTTTCTACATCGTATTCCTGCGGTGAATATCCAATAGCCAAAACAAGATGTCCCATTGTAATTCCTCCTTCCTCGTTTTATCTTTTCTGAGTTGATGACAGAGCTTTGAACTTATTTAAGCAGTTTGATATTCCCGATAAACGGGATCGGCTTCATTTCGCCCTTGGCGGCATGGATGATGCCAATAACGGCCAGAACTGTGATGCCACAAACAGGTCGCTCAGGCCGGGGTGACTGTCTACTACAAAAGCAGAACTTCGGTCATCCCCGAAACTGTTCTTGTCCTCAGAGACCGGGATGGTGGTCGCCCACGCCTTGTTGTCGCGGGAGATGCGCCTTCTGCCGGACGGTGTTGGCGAGGACGTAGAGGGTGCGGTCAAATCCAAACTGCTCCGCCACCTGACGGACGGCCTCCGGGCCGAGGCGGTAATGCTCCGAGATGGCCGTCTCAATGGCCTCCTTGCAGGCGATGTTTGCCTTGCCGGTCTTTTCCGAGTAGAGGCCGGTCATCTTTGCCTTCCAAATATCCCTTCCGGTGCTGTTTCACGCCAAGGGCGGCAGCAATGCTCTGGGCGACGGAGGGTTTCTCGCAAACAATCAGTCTATACATTTTTTGGTCTCCTTTTGAAAATGGAAAAGCAGCCTGTTTTTTGAACAGACTGCTTTTCGTTTGGTTGTATTTTGTTGTCGGTTGGTTCTCTACTCTAATTCTTCATCGGAAGAAAAGAGGGCGTCTAAAAACTCAGCAGGGGTACATACAGGAACGGCAGCTTTGTCATAGTCTTTTATGTTCCGCGTTACAATACAGTCAGCACCTATGCGCTTTGCCGTTTCAGCCATAACCGCATCCTCAAAATCCGAGATCCCGGATGCCAATGCCTGGAACACATCAATGGCTGCGCTATCCGCCATACTGATGATCGTGAGCAGGGAACGGAGCTTTTTTCTGGATTCCGCATCACTGTGAGTAGCCTTGTGGTCAATGTAGTAGATGTCGGTGGCGGATTTTGCCGTGATATAGCCTGCAAACAGCTCGCTGGCCGCCGCACGGAAAAAGCGCAGGGCATCGTCCGCAAAAGGCTCCCGCTTTTGCAAAAAGTCAATGACGATACAGGTGTCTATCAAAACTTTTTTCATATTTTGCTTAACCTCTCGTCTCTGGCTTCTTCCAGTGTCATTGTCGCGGGGATGCTCCCGAACAACGAATCCACAGTGTTCAGTTTGTCCTGAAACGGCGAGGTAAGCCGCGCCACTACTTTCCCGTTGCGGGTGATGTAAACATCCTCAGACGCTGCAAGGGTCAGGTATTTCCCAAGATTTGCTTTCAATTCTGTTGCGGTAATCGACATACAAGCATCTCCTTTCATAGTTTGCTGTATGATTATTATACTCCACATTGTACGATTTAGTCAACAAAATCGTCCGTTTCCTGAAAAATTTACAATTCAGCCTCATCCCGTTTCCCTGCCGTATCCGGCAGCCTGTCCCGATAGCAGGGCAGGACGCAAGGTTCCCCATAGCGCCCGCAGCCATAGCAGCGGTGGCCTTTGGGGGCGGCGGGGATTTCCTGCTCCTGCTGCGGTTTCGGTGTCTGCATCATCATCCGCTCCAGCGGATTGCGGGTGAAATGCTTCATGCGTCCTCATCCTCCAGATCGTCCTCCGGCTCACCTTCAGCCTCATAGTCCTCGTCCTCACCGTAGTCATAGCCCACATACTTCTCCGCCTCCGTGATAATGGCGGCAAAGGTCTCATCCGAGGGCAGCGCCGGGGGTACCTCGTATTCCTCCGGGGGATCATTGATGTACTTGTCCACATACTCCGAACCGGGGAACAGCTCCGGGCGGTTGCCCAGGGTGGACATATACACCGCGTACATATGTTTTGTTGCAAAAACAGTGTACCAAAGGGGATGGCAGGTCCTCAATTTTCATTTAAGTTTACAAAACGTTAATAATATAAAGGAGGAGAAAACATGAAATCAGCGCTAAAGGGTGGAATTTTGATTGACGGTACCGGAAAAGACCCGGTCCAGGATTCGCTGGTGCTGATTGATGACAAGAAGATTGTCTATGCAGGTCCGGCTAGTCGTAATATTTGCCGTTACTATATTTTTGCTTAAAATAATATATAAAGACCAGCTTATAACCAGTGGAGAAAACAAGGCAAAAATAAGGTCCCTGAATCCTGTTGACGCTATAAAAGATACCATAATACTAAAGAAATCTCTGAGCGTTATCGGTCTGGTGATTATCGGCTTTGTCACCCGCCAGTACCTGGGGCTGGAATCGGCCACCGTTGCCTTGGCCGGAACTGCTTTATTATTGCTTTTGACCCGGGAAGACCCGGACGAAATTCTGCACACGGTTGAATGGACAACCTTGTTCTTTTTCATCGGTCTTTTTATCTTGGTAGGAGGATTGGAAAAGGTAGGCATAATTGAGAACATGGCACGGCAGGCGGTAGCCCTTACTCATGGCAACCTGACCGCTACCACTGTTCTTATCCTGTGGTTCTCAGCCATAGCTTTGGCTTTTGTGGATAACATTCCCTTTGTGGCTACCTTTATTCCACTGATCAAGGAAATTGGAGCAATCAGTCACATGTCGATTGCCCCGTTATGGTGGGCTTTATCCCTGGGAGCCTGCCTGGGTGGAAACGGCACCATTGTAGGTGCATCAGCCAATGTAATAGTTTCCGGCATGTCTGCACGGGAAGGGCATCCTATAACCTTCCTGGGCTATATGAAGGTGGCTTTTCCGCTGATGCTGGTATCTATTGCTATTTCCACAGTATACTTGCTGGTGTTTTTCCTGTAGGCCGGAAAATAACGCATGTGGGGGATAGCCTTAAGGGCCGATTCCCGCTTGCGTGATTTTAAGATAAGAAGGAGGCACATATTATGGAGCTTAAAAGACGTCCACGCCGCTTACGGGCCAATGAAACCATACGGAGCATGGTGCGGGAAAACCATGTAAGGGTTGAAGATTTGATTTACCCCATGTTTGTTATGCCGGGTGAGAAGAATAAGATCGAGGTTCCATCCATGCCCGGCGTTTACAATCTTTCCCTGGATGAATTTGTTCTTGCGCTTCAGGAAGTAGTGGAATTGGGGATACCGTCAATCTTGCTCTTTGGAATTCCCGAGAGCAAGGATAGTGTGGGGTCAGGGGCTTATCATGAGCACGGGATTGTTCAGGAGGCGGTACGCCTGGCCAAAAAGCATTTCCCTGAACTATATGTCATTACCGATGTATGTCTGTGCGAATATACCGATCACGGGCATTGCGGGCTGATAAGCAGCGGTGAAATTCTGAACGATCCGTCCCTTGAATTGCTTGCCCGGACCGCACTTTCCCATGCGCGTGCCGGTGCGGATATGGTTGCCCCTTCGGATATGATGGATGGGAGAATTGCTGCCATCAGGGAACGGTTGGATAAGGAAGGATATCCTCATATCCCCATTATGGCGTATGCAGCCAAATATGCCTCTGGATTCTACGGACCTTTCCGGGAAGCAGCGGGCTCTGCCCCACAATTCGGCGACCGCAGGACCTATCAAATGGACCCTCCCAACGGCAACGAGGCGATGCTGGAGGTTAGACTGGATATTGAAGAAGGGGCCGATATTATCCTGGCCAAGCCGGCTCTGGCCTATGGAGATATAATTTACCGCACCAAAGAGGCGTTCAAACTTCCGGTTGCCGCCTATAATGTCAGCGGGGAATATGCGATGGTGAAAGCGGCCGCAGCCAATGGCTGGATAGACGAAAAGCGCATTGTCATGGAATCTCTGGTGGGTATGAAACGAGCCGGAGCAGATTTACTGATAACGTATCATGCCCTGAACGTCGCCCGCTGGCTTAGAGAGGAAGCAGGATTATAAAAATATAAATTGGTTTCGCGTCTGAGAATACCAACTGGAAAGGGGGCATACACTTGTCTTTGGCAGATGAAAAAAGCCGCCAGGCTTTTGTCAGGGCCCAAAAAGTTATTCCCGGTGGCGTAAATTCGCCGGTAAGAGCCTTTGGCTCGTTGGGCGCAATCCGGTATTTATAAACAGGGGTGAAGGTGCCTATATCTGGGATATCGACGGTAACCGTTACCTCGACCTGGTTGGCTCCTGGGGGCCGATCATTGTTGGACATGCCTTGCGGCGATTAAAAGGACTGCAGAGCAGGGAACCAGATGGTCAACTCCGGAACGGAGGCCACCATGAGTGCTTTACGTTTAGCCCGCGGTGTAACTGGCAGGCCCAAATCGTCAAGTTTGAGGGCTGCTACCATGGGCACTCAGACTAGCTTCTGATAAAAGCGGGGAGCGTGCGCTGACTCTGGGTGTTCCCACCTCGCCCGGTGTTCCAACTGCAATTGCGGCTACTACTATTTCCGCTCGTTTTAATGATTTGGAAGGGTTAAGACAAATCTTTGAGCGCGAAGGGGAAGAAATCGCGTGTGTGATTCTCGAACCGGTGGCGGGAAATATGGGGGTGGTATTGCCCGAAGATGGATTCTTACCGGGTGTTCGGCGTTTAACCGAAGAGTACGGGGCAGGAACAATTTGCCCGGTATCATCGGGGAATGTTGGAACGGGGCGTTTACCGGGCCCCCAGTCAGTTTGAATCCGTCCTGCTATCGACAGCTCATACAGATTCAGACATTGGCCACATCCTGGAACAGGCTCGGGCAGTCTTCAAAATAATTCGGGAATGAGCGAATGTTTGACAGCCGTAAATAAAATAGGGCTGGAGAAGCAATGATAAATAACCTGGCAATACTTCTCCAGCTATACGGGATTTAAACTACCGGCCGAAGCCAAGCTTAAATCAACAACCCCATTGTCCTGGCCACGGGTTATTGTAATAGTGCTTTACTCACTGCATTGGCGTAGCGATAAAAGGCGTCGGTTGGCTGTGAGCCGGAGAAAAACCGTTTTCTGAGCGGCAGGGTTAATTCCAGTTGCACCCCTTTGCCGGCAGCGTTTTTATTGCAGATATTTTTAGGATTTTTGCCATCGAGGCGTTTCGGTGGTTTGACTACTTTGAAGCCAGCCTCCCGGAGGTTGGATGCCATTTTTTTTCCCAGGTCGGTGTCTCGGCCGCCAACATAGGTTACAGCCCGTTTCCCTTTACAGCCATGGATGGACAAGGTTTTATCGGATTGGGAAACCAGATTGCGGGCTATCGGCTCGTTGAAGCGGGTGGAAGTAATATGTAAAATACCATTGCGCCTGGCCTTGGTTCCCTCAAAGGTGTAGAGATCGCTTCCTGTCCGATTTGCAACTTTAGAGGCGAGTTCGCTGGTATGGATTTCAATTTTTCCCCCATGGATGGCGATAACAGCTGTTTTGGATGGGCCGTTATAGCGGGTTATCCGGTAGTCGTCGCCTGCTGTCTGGTGTTTCCTCAACTTGGAGAAACTGCTGTATACGTCTTTGGCTTGAGCTTGCTCTGGATTTACCAGTATGGGAAGGATAGCCACTGCCAATACTAAGATAAAGGTAAATAACTTCTTCATAAATTTCCTTCTTTCTGTAATTAATCGGAGAATAATAAGATGAGTTGGTTCATTTTTACACTAAATTATTGAAACCTGTCAAAGTTAAGTTATGCTATTTTAAGAAAAATCATGGCTTGGATTTAGCCCCGGCCAGCATGTGGGTTCTATACCTGGGAAGGGCTGCTTAAAGGATTGGCCGAAATATATAAAATTAAGCCAGGTGGTAGATTTGCTACCACCTGGAGGTTTTTAAAAGGCTGGTTTTTAAAATCTAGCGGTCGTTGCGCAGGTTGTTCCTGCCGCTGTTCTCTATGCGGTCGTTGCGGTTGTCATTGCGATTGCTGCGGCTGTTATCAATGCGGTCGTCGCGGTTATCGTTGCGGTTGTTATTATCGCGATTGTTCTCAATCCGGTCATCACGGCGATTGTCCTGGCGGTTCCTATCCATTATCACACCTCCTTTCTCGATTAGTATGCCCGCAGATTTTCTATTTAGTAGGATCGTCCAGGCAGCAAGGGTGCGAGTCTTGCATAGAGTATCCTCCTTCCCGGGAGTTTATGGGCGGCAGCGGCATAAAATCCATAACTTGCAGTGATTTGGGCGGGATGGTTCAGAGAAGATTTTTGCAAATGATATATTCCAAAATTCGCAGCATATAGTTATAATATTAGTAGTATGGTTTTACGGTTTTAAATTACAATGCAGGATGGGAGAACGGTAGTATAATGGCATGTTTCAGGGTTCGACTTTTCTGCGGGAAGTTGAACCTTTTGTTTTATATAGCCCAAAAGCCGTTCCTATAGCAGCAAGGAGGATTTATACCTATGCCGATAACAGAAATGCTTTCCCGCAATGCAAGGACTTTTAGTGACGATATCAGTTTGATCGAGCGCGACCCGGGAGTGGGAATACGCCGGGAAATTACCTGGAAGCAGTTTGATGAGATGGCCAATAGCTTTGCCAACGAATTGCTGGCTCGGGGAATCAAAAAAGGGGATAAAGTAGCTCTGTTGATGATGAATTGCCTGGAATGGCTGCCCGTTTATTTTGGCGTGCTTAAAACCGGAGCTCTGGCAGTCCCGCTTAATTTTCGTTATACGGCTGATGAAATCAAAAAATGCCTGGATACCGCTGAAGCCTCGGTACTGGTATATGGCCCCGAGTTTATAGATCGGGTTGATTCCGTCAGGGAGCATTTATCCGAGGTGAAGAGCTATATTTTCGTCGGTGAAAATTGCCCGGCCGAGGCTGAAAGCTTTGCCTGCTTGATAGAAGAATCTTCCACTCATGACCCGGGCATTGCTATCAGTGACAGTGACGATGCCGCTCTTTACTTTACGTCTGGAACCACGGGCACACCCAAGGCAATTATTCATCCTCATTCCAATCTGGTGTCGGCCTGTATTACCGAAAGCCGCCATCACCTGCAGAACCGGGAGGACAACTTCCTGTGCATTCCGCCCCTCTATCACACCGGAGCCAAGATGCACTGGTTTGGCAGCCTTATCGTCGGCTCCCGGGCCGTCCTCCTGCGCGGAGTAAGGCCTGACTGGATACTGGAGGCGGTATCGGAAGAAAAGGTAAGCATAGTATGGCTGTTGGTGCCCTGGGCCCAGGATATACTGGATGCTATTGAGAGCGGTGAAGTGCACCTGAAGGATTACCAGTTGAAACAGTGGCGTTTAATGCATATCGGGGCTCAGCCGGTTCCCCCCAGTTTGATTCAGCGGTGGAAGAAATACTTTCCCAGTCAGCTCTATGACACTAATTACGGTCTGAGCGAGTCTACCGGCCCCGGATGTGTGCATTTGGGAATCGACAATATTCATAAAGTGGGGGCCATTGGAGTACCCGGCTTTAACTGGGAAGCGGTAATTGTGGATGAGCAGGGCAGGCCTGTTCCCCGCGGCAAGGTAGGGGAACTGACCGTTAGAGGCCCCGGGGTTATGAAGGGTTATTACAACAACCCGGAAGCTTCGGCGGCAGTACTTAAAAACGGCTGGCTTTTTACCGGAGATATGGCCCGCATGGACAAAGATGGTTTTATTTACCTGGTAGACCGCAAAAAAGACGTGGTTATATCCGGGGGAGAAAATATTTACCCGGTTGAAATCGAGGAATTCCTCCGCAGCCATGATGATATTAAAGATGCGGCAGTGATTGGCCTGCCCGATCGGCGCCTGGGGGAAATTGCAGTGGCGGTAATAGAGCTCAAGCCCGACCGGGAAAGCAGCGAAGAAGCTATACTGACTTTTTGCGAAGCTTTACCCCGCTACAAAAGGCCCCGTATGGTAATTTTCGATAAGGTGCCGCGCAACCCCACCGGCAAAATCGAAAAACCCAAGTTGCGTGAAAGATACTGCCGCGAAAGCGTGGCTCAGGTGGTTTAATCCCAATACTCGGCTGGCGGCAGGCTGAAGGCAGAACGGAATAAGCAGCACGGCTGGCGAAACAAAAACCACCTGCTATGCGGGGGGTGACAAAAAGCTATACAAAAAATACGCTTTTTCGTTAAAGCAGAGTTGTTCAAGGTTATAAGCCGGATACCTCTTGAATTGGCGAGCCGGGCCGGAGACCTGGCTCTGCCGGCGCGGTTATGGCTATCCCCGCGTTTAAGAATATGCGCCTGCGGCCTTTATTGGAACAATTTATCTGACATGGGCTGCAGTTATTTGCAGGCTACCAGCATCGTGGAGGCGGAGCCGTCAACAAAATGGACTGCTTCGATATTGAAGCCCAGATTGATAAGCATGGATTTCATTTCTTCCTGGGTCGGAACATGGGCGTCGGGGTTTCCTAGCCTGGATTGCAGGGCAAACAGGGCGGCCCGTTCAGGTCGGGTACGGGTCCGGTCAAGGAGCCAGTGCCGGGTGAAGAGATACCCTCCCGGCTTAAGGGCGTGGTAGATCTTGTTTAAGATCGCATATACCTGACGACCGGCAGGATAGAGCATATCGAAGGCCAGGACTATATCCTGATGGCCGGGAATTTTATCATGGTGAAAATTTCCTCCGATAAAATCCAGTTCCACCCCGTATTCCCTGGCATAGCTCCGGGCAACGGCTTCTACGTGAGGAAAATCGAATACCTGCGCCTTCATATGGGGGTTTAATTGCTTTAAGGCAATAGCGTAAAGACCATGCCCGCCCCCCAGGTCTAAAAGCTGCTGACAACGGTTGAAACAAGGATGACCGGATACTATCTTTACACAGGTATCTAAATCTTTCTGGTTTAGGGCTGACTGAGCCATGGCCTTTATAAAGGAAGGATTGAAGGCATCGGTCGGCCGCTCGAAACGGTTAGGAGCAATGGTCTCACCTTTAAGCCAATATACTAGTTTATCCCAGGCCTGACGGCGTTCGGGAGCCAACTGCAATGCGAGCAGGTCTCCCATATAACGGGGGCTATCAGGCCACAGATAGTTCAGGGAAAAATCGGAATTGCGATAGCAGCAGCCTTCCTTATTAAGCAAGCCCAGGGCGGCAAGCGCATCCAGGAACAAAACCAGACGTTCCACATCCTGTTCGCCTTCCTGTGCCAGCTCATCAGCTCTTTTGGTCTGTTTCCCCAGACGTTCAAAAATGCCCGCCGCGAAAGCCTGATAGATAATTATTGCTTCCTGCAAGTTGCGGGACAGCCTGCTTAAATGGGCTGCATCCGCCCCGGTGCCATTATTCAGGGCTATGCTGTATTCGTTTGAGGTTTCAGGACTACCGTCTTCCCTGTTTTTTAAAGGTTTCCAGCAGCTTAGCAAATATTTTTCTCCGTCACTGATTTTTATATCTGTCAATCCGGCTTTACTAATCATCCATACCATCTCGCTGTCGTCAGGGAGCGTATCCTCCGCAACCAATCCCCCAAGGGAGCGGTGCAGATGGTTGATTGCCTCCCGGCTTTGGGTATGGCAGATCACCAATCTCCCTCCTGGTTTAAGCAGGGCCGCCAATTGACGCAGGGCTGCAGCTTTATCCCGAAAATGGGGAAAACAGGAATTGCAGATTATTTCATCAAAGCTGTGGCGGGGAAGACCGGGGTTGACCGCATCTCCGACCACAAAATCCAAGCGGGTATCCTGGTAGCGCAAACGAGCTTGCTCCAGCATGTTTTCGGCAATATCCAGGGCTACAACTTTTCCGCCGGATGCAACCGCATCCAGCAGCATGGGAAGAAGCACCCCGGTGCCGCTGCCGACATCCAGTACCGCTGCTCCCGGGGTAATATTCAGCTCATGGACAATGTCCCGCAGGCATTCCCGGGTTTTATCACTTATCATTTCTTCCCAGCCTGCTGCCAGTTGGTTGAAATGTTCTTTATGTCTGCTCATGATCATACTTCCTCTCATTATAAATAAAACCAACTAGGTTGCGGTTCCTGCTTATAGCGCTATTTTAGAGCAGGATACGAAATGACCTGTCCCTGCTTCGATTAGTTCCGGCTGCCTCAAACAGTCTTTATCAGCCCGGGGACATAAGGAATAAAAACCGCAGCCTGCAGCGGCCAAGCTTTTATTCTTACCGTAATTAAGCGTAGCCGGCTTGCTCTCCAGGCTGGAGAATAAATCCACCAGCAGTTGGGTATAGGGGTGCCGGGGGTGGCGGACAACATCTTCCGTATCGCCGAGTTCCACGATCTGTCCCCGGTACATGACTGCAATACGGTCGCTCATGCACTGTACCACGTCCAGATCATGGGAGATGAAAAGACAGGCAATCCCCTGCCCGTTTTTGATGTCACGCAATAGCTGCAGTACATGGGCCTGAACCGAAACATCCAGCATGGAAGTAGGTTCGTCAGCTATAATCAGTTCGGGTTGCAGGGACAGAATTCTGGCCAGAGCTGCCCGCTGGATTTGCCCCCCGCTTAGCTCGCGCGGGTAGCGATAAAGGTGCTGAGGTTTCAAACCGACCGTTTCTATCAACTTAACCGCCTGCAGCAGCTGCTCCTTATTATTCCTAGGGCAACCTTGAACCTGCATAGGCTCGCAAATACTGTCCAGAACCCTGAGATGGGGGTTGAGGGCAGATTGGGGTGATTGAAAAACAATCTGCATACTTTTCCTGACCTGCTTAAGGTCATTCCCCTTGACACGGGTTATATCCTGTCCTTTATAGACAACCTGGCCCGAGGTGGGAGGGACAAGTTGCATTATCATACGGCCCAGAGTAGATTTGCCGCAGCCGCTTTCGCCCACCAAGCCCAGGGTTTCACCGGAAGCAATACTAAAAGATACTCCGTCGACAGCATTAAACGGCTGTTTCCTGAAGTTTCCGGTATAATAGGTTTTTTTCAAGTTCTTTACCTGAAGCAATATAATTACACCTCACTTGCCGTCCTGAATATTCCTGCATTATCGGGCGCTTCAGGAAGCAATCAGCCTCGGCCCGGGAACAACGCGAGCAAAAGCAGCATCCGGCCGAGGGATTTAAAAGATCAGGGCTGCTGCCTGGTATAGGAGTAAGCCGCCTTCCCGGCAGTGAATTCATCAAGGCTGCCGTATAAGGATGGAGGGGACATTCCAAAACCTCATGAACTGGTCCCTGTTCAAGTATTTCTCCGGCGTACATTACTGCTATCCAGTCGCAGAGGTAATAGGCCAGCTTAAGATCATGAGTTATTATAAGTGTACCGGCTCCGGTTTCATGGCTCAGCTGCCGCAAAATTTCCGCTACCTGGTATCGGGCTACGGCATCCAGCCCTTTGGTAGGCTCATCAGCTATCAGCAGTGAAGGGCTGCCCGCCAGCCCTAAGGCAGCGAGCACCCGTTGTTTCATCCCGCCGCTCAACTGGTGGGGGTAGTGTTTAAGATGCTTTTCGGCATTAGGAAGGTTCAAATTTTCCAGCATGGTAACCGCCTTCTGCTGGGCTCGTGAAGAGGATAACTTCCGATGCAGATGCAGGGTTTCTTTAAGCTGCCGGCCTATCTGCAGGACTGGGTTCAGGCAGGTACCTGAACTCTGGGGAATAAGGGCAATCTGGCGGCCCCGCAGTTTACGCATCTCTTCCCGCTCCAGATCCAGGAGATTTTGCCCCTGAAACGCGATTTCTCCGCTTATCCTGCTATAAGAGGGAAGCAGTCTAAGAATAGACAGGGCCAGAGTGGATTTGCCGCAGCCGGTTTCTCCTATGAGGCCCAGGGTTTTCCCTTTGCCTATCTCCAGATTTATATCGTTGCAGGCTTTTAGTTCTCCCTGCCGGGTAGGATAACTTGCATGGAAGTGGTGTATATTTAGAAGTTTGGTCACAGCAGTTTCCCCCTTTAATCTTAAAGCGTTTCTTTGCGGCCAGGCGCCGTAATATCCCGTAAGCCGTCCCCCAGGAAATTAAAGGCCAGGACGGTTATCATAATGGCCAGACCTGGAAATATCGTCAGATGAGGGGCGGAACGCAGAAAGGCTTTGCCGCTGGAAAGCATGGCTCCCCATACTGCTTCTGGCGGCTGCAGGCCCAGTCCCAGGAAACTCAGAGCCGCTGCATTTAGTATTACGTGGCCGATACCTAGTGTAGCCATAACTGACAGCGGAGCGGCAACATGGGGCAGAATATGTTTGCGAACAATATAAGCTTTGCCGGCGCCTATTGCCCGGGCCGACTCTACAAAATCCTTCTCTTTAACCGACAGAACTGCTCCTCTGACTACCCGGGCATAGCTCATCCAGCCCACCAGGGCCAAGGCCAGCATCAGGTTAAACAAACCCGGCCCCAGTAATCCGGCTATAGCCAGAGCCAGAACCAAACCGGGGAAGGCCAATAATACATCCACCAGCCGCATTAGCAGTTCATCGACCAAGCCGCCGTAATATCCGGATATAAGCCCCACCAGCAAACCGGTAGCCGCAGAAATCAGCGTTACGGTGATACCTATGAACAATGCGTTCCGAGTACCGAAAATCACCCGGCTAAATATGCAGCGGCCCAGATCGTCAGTTCCAAAGGGATACTGAGCGCAGGGTTCCAGCAGATTGTTTTCCAGGTTCTGCTCGTAGGGATGGTGGGGAGCGATAAACGGGGCCGCCAGAGCCAGGGTTAACAATAGAAAGACTACCAGCAAACCGATTAATGCCATTTTGTTGATTGCTTTATCCGAGCCGTAGGAACTGGAATAATGTACGTCATGCATAGCTCCTTATTTACACCTCTTTTTCCAACCTGATACGAGGGTCCAGATACAGGTAGGAGATATCAACCAGCAGATTGGCCACGACCACCAGAACAGCGAAGAACAGCACGCAACCCTGGATAAGGGCGAAATCCCGGGCAAAAATAGAATCGACCAAGAGCTTGCCCAGCCCGGGCCAGGCAAAAACGGTTTCAATCACCACTGCCCCCTCCAGCAGGTGCCCGGCCTGGATACCCAGCATGGTTACAACCGGAATAAAGGCATTTTTTAAAGCATGGCCGGCAAGTATGTCTCTTTCTCTTATTCCCCGGGCACGGGCGCTGATGATATATTCCTGTTCCATGACCTCCAGCATGCTGGAGCGGGTTAGCCGGGTAGTTATGGCTGCTATCCCACATCCCAGGGTCAGGGCCGGCAGTACCAGGTGGCGCAGGCTGCCATAGCCGCACACCGGCAACCAGCCCAGACTCAGGCCAAACAAGAACATCAAAAGCAATCCCAGCCAGAAGGCGGGCATGCTAACTCCCAGCAAGGCAATGGCCGTAGCTAAATAATCGACTGGGGTATTATATTTTACTGCGGCCAGGATACCGAGCGGCAACGCTATTAATAATGAAACAACCAGAGCCGCCAGGGTTAATTGCAGGGTAGCAGGAAAACGTACCAGGATTTCTTCCCAAACCGGTTCTCCGGTGGATAGTGAATTACCCCATTCTCCTCGAACAATATGCAGTAACCAGCGACCGTATTGGACGTATAGCGGTTTATCCAGCCCTTCTTCCTGACGGATAAGCTCAATTTGTTCCCGGTTCAGGTTTTCCTGGCCATAACGGGCCAGGGCTACCATCTCGGCGGGGTCTCCCGGCGCCAGGTGCATTATAAAGAAAGTTAGAAGAGTGACGCCCAGAGCAACAATTAACAAAGCTGCCAGGCGTCGGGCAATATATCTAAGCAAAACCAACCTCCGTGTAGGGATATGTTTTTAGATTCAATCCTGCAGGTAAACTCCATCCAGTTCCAGCCAGGGATCTTCGGCAGATATTTGATATCCTTTAACCCTATTCCTGGTTGCAACTGTCTTTTCCTCGTGGACTATATAGTAAGCGGGAACCTCATCCAGGATCATCTTTTGGATCTGGCTGTAGAGTTGGGCTTTTTTATCCCCATCCTGTACAGCTTCAGCTTGCTCTACCAGACGGTCATAAGATTCGTTGTTATAATGGCTCTTATAATTCTTGGAGTAATGGATTTTAACATGATGGGGATAGGGACCCCAGACGAAAAAACCGGTGCGCAGTATAACATCAAATTTGCCTTGGCTTTCCAATTGCTCCATGGCCGCAGTTTCCAAAACCTGTATATCCGCCTTAATCCCTGCCTGCGCCAACTGGGCCTGGCATGCCTCTGCTTCCCGCTGCTGGCGGGAACTCCAGGTAGAAATCAGGATATCTATTTTCAGGGGCTGGCCGTTTTTTTCAACTATCCCGTCACCGTCAGTATCCTTGAATCCGGCAGCAGCAAGCAGTTCTTTGGATTTATTGCTATCGGCGGTATAGAGGGGGAGGTTACCATCGCTGTACATCATGACCGGAGAATAAGCTCGTCCCCGGGCAGCCACACCGATGCCGTCCAGGATATTCTTAACTATACTTTCGCTGTCAATAGCGTAAGCTACTGCTTTTCTAACCTTTACATCATCGAAGGGCGGACGGGCGCAGTTAAACTGAAGAAAGTCGGTAAAAGTAGAGAGCTTGCGATGCACGGTAATACTGGCGTCCTTTTCCAGAACCTTAACCTCAGATTCGGGCACTTTGATGCTCATGTCAATATCCCCGGAAGTAAGGGCTATCATCCGGGTGGAGGCATCCGGTATGACCTTGAAAACTACTTGCTCCAGCCTCGATTTCTCCCCCCAGTAATCGTCGTTGCGAACCAGCTTGATTTCCTGCCCTTTAAGCTGCTGGGCAAGTTTGAAAGGGCCAGTTCCAACCGGTCCGGTAAAATTACCCTGAGCATCTATACTGCTCGGACTGGCTATCGGCCAGGCAACGTGGGTAAGGTAGGTGGGCAGGGGAATAGGCCTTACACAGGTAAAACGAACGGTATAATCATCCGCCGCCTCTATCTTTTCCAGTTGCAGGGTCTTGGCTTTGGTAACATTGGCACGCTCACCGTAGGAATAAACCACAGCATCAGCATTAAATGGAGTACCGTTGTGAAACTTGACCCCTTCCCGCAGATGAAAAGTCCATACCCGGCCGCTGTCATCTACGTCCCAGGATTCAGCCAGTCCCGGTATCAGTTTCAAATCGGGGTCAAGCCGAACCAAAGTTTCATAAATCTGTGACCAGACAAAGCGGGCATCGCCATCAGGAAATTGTATTATATCCCAGTTAGCCACATCGGTGCCTATGCCTATGTGCAGTACCTGATTATCCCCGGATACGGCTGGTTTGGATTGGGAGCATCCGGGCAGGCATAATAGCGCAAAAACCAATATTAATACAGTCCACTTTTTCATTGCAGCACATCCCCTCTTTAATAACTTGATCCAACTATCCCAGTTTTCGGGACTTTTCATATCAATGGCCGGTATCAATGATAATGGGCAGTAAACTTTGAGGTTTTTCCCGCCTTTTAGTTGCATAAAAAAGGCCACAAAAACCTATCTCCTGTTTACAGGATAATAAGCCTTCATGGCTTCCTTCAAAAACATGACAAATATGGATTTGAGTAAAATAAAGATATACCTCGGCAGGTTCCTCCTGCCTATAAACAATCTAATTCGACATAAAAAAATATTATCCTCTGCGTTAGGTGAAAAAAACGACGATATTTCAATATGCTCGGTCTCCCATCAGTATCCTTCTGCTGCAATCCCCATATGTTCGTATGCTATAATGGATACAAATGCCATATAGAGGCAATAATCCGGGATAAGACCTTTATCACATCAAACATAGCAAGGAAGTGCTGTTAAATGTCTCAGCCGTTAACTCCGGCACTGGAGGACTACCTGGAGGTTATTTACCAGCTTTCGGGAGAAAACGGAACCGCCAAGATAAGCGATATTGCCAGACGGATGAACATTGCCAAGCCCAGCGTAACACAGGCTATTGCATCCCTGCGCCGCGAAGGTCTGGTTTATCAGGATCGTTATGGGCCGGTATTGTTAACCCCCAAGGGTGAAAAGCGGGCCCGGGAGGTCTGGTATCGGCACACGGTAATCAGGCGTTTCCTCGAAGAAATATTGGGGGTTGAGCCGGCAACGGCTGACCGGGATGCCTGTTTAATGGAGCATAATATCAGCGTAGAAACCTTTTCTCAAATGGAAAAACGGCTGCAGGAAAAACCTGATGGAAAAATTCGCTTTGCAGAAAAGGATCAGCTGACGGTGGCAGAACTGCTTCCCGGACAAAAAGCCCGCATACTTAAAATTGTTGGGAAAGACTCCTGGATCAGGCAACGGCTGATGGAAATGGGGCTTGTTAAAGGGGCTAAATTGGAGTTGGAACGCTTTGCCCCCCTGGGAGATCCCATCGAGATCAGTCTGCAGGGTCAACATCTGAGCCTTAGAAGGACAGAAGCATCCATGCTGTTGGTTGAATTGATAGACGAATAGAGCAACTTTTATCCACAGGAGAGCAATAGGCTTGCTGATTACGTAGCCGTACCTATCTAGGCGCTTTGCCGGAGCTTATGCCTTATGCCGCTAATTCAGGCGTCCCGTATACTTTAAAACCTATTAACTGGCTGTTGACAATGAGAAGTCAAGGATGTATCATTGAAAATGATAATGATTATCAAAATCAAGTCTTGCAATAAAGGCTTTTGTTTTGGGATAAAAGTTAGGCTAGACTAACATAAGCGCAGGGGGTGCGGCGGTGGATTATCTGATCATAGCTTTGTGTTTTTTATTTGCTGCTATAATCCTCACCAGCCGCATCAAACGGTTTATTCAAATGCTTTATGAAAACAAGGAACTAAAAAAGAAGTCGGCAGCGGTAGAGATAACTCTACTTGAGGAGGAGAGCAATGACAATGAATTTTGAGGCGAATGTCTGCAAGGCTGAGACGAAGTCTTTGCTTGAGAGGCGAAAAAGCGTTTGGGAGCTGGGCTTAAATGTGCACTGTTCCGTATGCGGTACCTGCCTGAGTGTTGCTGAACAAAGAAATATGCTCAAAAAGCTTAATCTGCGGGAAAAAGAATATCGTGATTACGAAATACACGCCCTGTTCGTAAACAGCCTGCATATGAAGAACAGGTTATCGCTAATGGTAAATGCACACCTGGAAAAGAAGTATCGTTTGGATATAAATCAATATGCCTGTCTGCCGGAAGAAGAGCTTATGTCCGTCTGGCGGAAAAAGATGGCAGAGGGAAACGTGTGCGGGCTCTACTGGGTAATGTTAACTAATCCGAATTTATCTGATGAAAGCATAAATCTGGTGGTTGGTGAGGTGCATATGTTATCGCATTTGAATGGAGGCATATGCCGACACGAGCGCATGAAATTGAAACGGATGACTGAAGAAAAACAAGGATTAAAATTAAGATTGCATCAGAGCAAAGCCAGGGAAAGGGAATGGGCAGGGGAATTGGAAGCAGCCCGGATGTGCATTGGCAAACTGGAGAAGCAGATACGGGAGCTCCAGGCTGAAGCGGTTACCGGGGAAGAAGCGAAGGCTTATCGGAACATAATCGACAGCCTTAAAAAGGAAAATGATGAATTGCACAGCAAATTGGCGGAAACCGGCAGTAAATGTCATGATTACAAGAAAGAATCGCGGCGACTGGTCAAAGATAATGCTGCCTTGGAAAGACAGGTGCTGGAGCAAAAAGAGACTATCGTGGAATTATGCCGTGAAATAAAAAAACTGGCCAGGTGCAATGCCGGCGCTGTTAGTAGTGCTGAAGCAGAAGGCGGGGAGTCCAAAAAGGGTAAGCTGCTTATGGTAGGCGGGAATTGTAGGCTAAATCCCTTTTACCGTGATTTGGCTGAGCACATGGGCTGGGAGTTCCGGCATCATGACGGTTGTCTCGGCGGCGGGCGGCAGAGCTTGATGGAAATGCTAAAATGGTCGGATTTGATTCTATGCTCACTTGATATCAATAGTCATGGAGCGGTTCATTGTGTTAAAGACCTGGCCGGCAAATACGATAAGGAATACCGTTTACTGGGCAGTATCAGCCTGAGCAGAATGGCGCGGGCCCTGGCTGAAGAGTCTGGTGCATGACGAGCCGGCTGGGACGGGACGATAAACCTCTTGAAGACGCTGAGTTGGAAAGAGGGGAGGGGTCTCGAATATGCCCGTGATATATTGCTCGGGTCGGTCAGGTATTTTAACTGCCGCTTTAAACAATATGGATGAATGGGGGCTGGATTATGGCTGAAAATTGGGTTTATAAGAAGGATGAGGGTACAGCTGTTGCGCAAATTAGCCTTAACGATTTAATTACCGCCCTAACTGTTGCCCTTGACTTGGCCGGGGGTTCTGACCGTAAGCATTCGTTGCGTACTGCTTACGTAGCTACCCGTTTAGCGAGTATTATGCCAATACCCAAACTTGAGGTTGACAACATTTATTATGCGGCATTGCTGCATGATCTGATTCCAGCCCAAAGCTATTTTAATCAGGAATTGATATTTGACATTATTGCTAGCTTATCGCTGAATTCGCAGGTAGCCGGCCGGGTAGCGGAATTATGGAAATATAAGCGGAATAACCAGGTGAAAGCTTCTTTAGGGCAGCTCAGCTTTTCGGCGCGTATTATATACCTGGCAGAATACTTTGAAAATCTGTATTGCAACGGCGAAAAAGATGCTTATTTAGTACGCCGGCCCATAAACTTCTGGATCAGAAGCGCAGTAGCCGGGGTAGACAATAGAATAGCTGAAGCTTTCAATGATTGTGTGCGGGAGGAAGCATTCTGGCAGGATCTCAGGGAAAACCGCATAAACCGTGCTGTCAGACAAGTGGCGCCTGATTGGCGCCAGCAACTGAATGTGGATGACATTGAAAAAATGAGCCGAAGCTTTTCTTTGCTGATTGACCGTAAGAATCCCTATACCGGCGAGCACTCTCAACGAGTGGGAGCGATAGCGGGACATTGTGCCCGGCTATATGGGTTGGATACGGTTATGGTGCGAAAGATTTCCATTGCCGGCTATATGCATGACCTGGGCAAATTATCGGTACCTGAAGCCATCCTGAATAAACCCGGTTCTCTAAGCGAGCTTGAAATGCAGGTAATAAAGGCTCATCCCTATAATAGCTATGCAGTATTAAGTGAGGTTGAAGGCTTTGCCGACATAGCCCGCTGGGCGGGGAATCATCACGAGCGCATGGACGGCAGCGGTTATCCCTGGGGAAAGCGGGATCTTACTATTCTTGACCAGATAATAGCTGTGGCTGATATTTACGAAGCCCTAACCTCGAATCGGCCTTACCGGCAGGCTTTAAGTGCGGACGATGCCTTAAACCTGATCAAAAACCAGGTAATCAAAGGGGAGATTATGGCTGATGCCTATGGACTGCTGGAAGCAGCGATAGTGCATGGGGGCGGGCTGAAAGAGCAGGGTTATTATGGTGATAAAGATTGGTTGAGACCGGTGTATTCATATACTCAGGCCAAATAAATAGACGCGGGAACGAAAAATTTAACGGATAAGGGGAACAAATCATGGCGATTATGGGTGCCCGGAAGATAATGGTGATATTGACAGAATTGGAAAAGGAATATGATGATTTATTTTTTATGTCTTTGGAGCAAACCAGTACTCTTTTCGACCGATATCTGACCCAACTGCAGCTCATATCAAAAGATTTAACCCGAGCTGACAGAGAGGATGCCGAATCCCGGGATGTTTAATGTGAAGGGATTGGCTTAAGGAAAAGCTTCAAGCGCATTCCGCTATCCAGCCGTAGCTCCGGCTGCTATGGAAAGCGGATATCGACCGCAAAATGTTAGGTTAAACTAACACGTATCTGCCGCTAATGATGAGCCGGTATCGGTTTGCAGTTGACAAGCAGTGAAAAAAGCAAGCAGGGAACGGGGGAACTAAATGATCTGGAGGTGACGAAAAGATTTTTCTGAGGTTTATACAATGAAGTACTTAATAATGGAGGAGGGCATTGGATGAGAGCAAAGTCGCGTTTTAAAGCAATACTGAGTATCTTTATAATTTCGTTGATGACATTTAACTTGGGCATACCGGTCGGGGCAACCGACAGCTTAAACATGTCAGGTGGGAATGTTCCGGGTGTCCTGGTAATTGCCCACGGTTCTCCTGCTTCTCAAGATAGCTGGAATGTGCCGGTACGCACGGTTGTTCAAGAATTACGGTCGCAACTGCCCTATTCGGTAGAACTGGGCTTTTTAGAGTATTTGCCTGAGGAAGATATCCATATTGCTGTGCACCGGTTGGAAAATCAGGGAGTAACCCGAATTGTTGCCGTACCGCTCTTTATATCTTCGGCTTCCGAACATATGGAAGAAATCAAATATGTGCTGGGCTTGCCCAGCAATTATACCGGGCACGAAGAAACACCCGGGCACGATGGACACGGGGGAGGCGGATCCGAAGAAGAATTAAGTCCGGTTGAAGCCCGGGCCGGCATAGAGCTGACCGCAGGGTTGGATGACCACCGGCTGATAGGCGAAATATTAAGCGATCGGCTGCAGACATTCAGTACTGATCCTACGCAGGAAGCATTAATTCTGGCCGCACATGGCCCCGGGGAAGAGGCTTACCAGGGAGCCTGGGAAAAAAACCTCAATTCCATTGGTTCCCAGCTGCAGCAAAAACATGGCTTTAGGGTGATTGAGCATGGCTATGTGGCCTTCGGCCAGCCGGATGTGCGTACTGTGGTTGAGCAGGTCTATGTGGCCGAACAAGTCTATGCCGCCAGCCCGGTTACCGGTATTCTGGTAATGCCGGTTATGCTCAGCGAAGGCTATTTTACCGACATGAAAATTCCCGGCAGTTTACAGGGCCTAAACTACTCTTATCCCGCAAAAGGCCAGCGGGCTTTAATGCCCCATGATAACATACCCGGGTATATAAGTACCCGGGTTACTGATGCCGTCGTAGGTTCTGTTGAACTGAAAGAAGGAGGCCGGATCTGCTCCTACAAGTTTATGGATGCTGCCCTGGGAGAAGGGGGCGAGATTTGTATTTGCGCCGGCCTGGCTTTTCGGGCTATGCAGCAGGCCATACGCGTTCTCGTTCCTGATGCCGTTCCGGGAAAAGACCGCTTTATGGCCGTAGGCCCCAAATCTCATGGGAGTGAAGAAGCTTTTGCATTGCTGCTGGGCGAAGGCTGCTATAGTTTAGAAGATAGAGAGCACAATGGCTCATATTATCGGTATCAGATAACCGATCGGCAGACTGGCAGGGTGGTATCCGTCCAGGTTCGTCCGGAAGTATTTCCCGCAAACTTCTTTCCGCTCAGGCAAAAAATCAAAAACGGTGCCGCCACCCCGGAAGAGAAACAAACTTTCAAGTCCCTGCGCGGTCAGGTGGTAGAAAAGGTATGCTGGCAAGATTCCGAAAAGCTATTTACGGTAAATGGCCCGGCAATACCCGGTTCTGGTGGAGGCGGCAGTTCTTCCGCCGCTAGCCCGGTAAAGCCCGGTGATACCACAAAAGCCCCTGAAATTAAGGCATTAGCCGGATTACCGGTTAAAGTCAAAGCTTCCTTGGGGGCTATACTGATGATGGAAAATGCCGTCATAACTATACCGGCCAATGCATCACCGGCAGATATTGAGGTTAGTATCAGTAAGGCGACCGAAATTGCTGGCCTCAGTATCCCGGCAAGCCAGCAGTTAATCAGCGATGTGCTGGAGATTGCCAAAAACGAGACGGCTGATTTTAAGGTGCCGGTCAGCATTCAGCTGAGTTTTGACAAATCTGGCCTGAACACAGAAAAATATGAGGTCAAAATATGTTTCTATGATGAAGGCAAAAAGGAATGGATGCCGCTGGAAAATGTCAGCGTCGATCTTGCTGATGGAACAGTTCGCGGAGAAATCAGGCATTTTACCAAGTTTGCGGTATTAGCCTTTCCCCGGGATACAGTTCCGTCTATTACCGCTCCCGATAAATGTAGTGATATTTTGGGGCACTGGGCCGAAGCGAAGCTGAAAGAAATGCTGGGCAAAGGTATTATCGGCGGGTATCCTGATGGAACATTTCGTCCCGATGGGGCGATAAGCCGGGCCGAGTTCTGCACCTTGGCGGTAAAGGCGATGTACTATGAACTGCAGCCGGGTAATACTTTTGCGGACTCTTCCGATCACTGGGGAAAAGACTACATTTCGACCGCGGTCGCTCAGGGCATGGTGCATGGTTACAGCCCTGCTGCCTTTGCCCCCGATGATCCTGTCACCCGCGAGCAGATGGCGGCAATTATTCATAATATCCTCGGGACAGGTACGGATATAAAAGGTACGGATGTAAGCAAGAACATTTTCAGTGATGCCGATCTGATTTCCCCCTGGGCTCGGGAGGCGTTTGATACGGTCAGTCGAAGAAGCTTAATCAGCGGATATCCCGACCACAGTTTCCGGCCCCAAACTCATCTGACCCGGGCCGAAGCAGTCACGGTATTTTGTAAATTGGCGGAGATGGATAAGCAGTGATTGCCTTAGTGGCAAGCCTTATGATTATCAGTTCAGTCCTTCTTATCGGTGTATTGACAAAGCCCTTAACGTTTGTGGTCATCCCGGCCAATAGGCAGTGCTGGGATTTTGCAATCAATGTGGTTTTAAAATGAACCGGGTTGGAGAAGGCGGGTAAGGTATTAAAATAACTGGGAGAAGGTTGATGCTAATGAACAATGATGAGGTAGTGAATAAAAAGACCGGTATTCCCCGGTTGTTGGAAATTGCCGGGGAGAAACGCGGGTTGTTGGTTATTTCGGGAGTGCTGTCGGCCATAAGTACGGCGCTGATGTTTTTCCCCTTTGCAGCTGCCTACTTTATTGTGGCGGAGCTGCTGCAGCATGCTGCCAGTCCGGCATTGAGCGATATGGATTTGATTCGTCAATGGGGATTGCGGGCTTTGTACTCTCTGTTGGGGGCCCTGCTTTTTTTGTATGCCGGCACCATGGCTTCCCACATAGCGGCTTTTCGCATACTGTACAGCCTTAGAGTGCGCTTGGCCGAGCACCTGGCCCGGCTGCCCATGGGATACCATACCCGGCAGTCATCAGGAACCGTTAAGAAGCTGCTGGAATTAAGCGTGGAAAAGATTGAAAGTTTTATCGCCCATCAATTGCCTGACCTGGTGGGAGCAGTTGCTCTGCCGGTAATTATGCTGACGGCCATGTTTATTCTGGACTGGCGCCTGGCTGTTGCCTGCGCCGTCCCCATTATTGGGGCTTATTCCCTGCAGGCGCTGGTGTTCTATGGGGAAGAAGGAATGGGAAAAGTCAGAGAATATCATGATGCCCTGGAGAGAATGAATGCGGCCGGGGTGGAATATGTCAGAGGAATGCCGGCGGTCAAGGTGTTTGGACTTACCGTAAGCACCTTTCTGCAATTTCATAACTCGATTATCGGTTACCGGGATTGGGCGGTGCAATACGTACGTTTCTGCAGGCGGCCCTATATAGCCTTTACCACCATTCTGGTTTCGCTTATGGTCTTTATCCTGCCGGTCGGGGTTTTTATTCTTAGCGGCCAGCCGGATAATCAGGCATTTGCCCTGACATTGATGCTTTTTCTGGTAGTAGCTCCGGGTTTTGCTGCTCCCATGATGAAACTGATGAATCTGGGCGGCAATATGCGGATTATCGCGGAGGGAGTGGAAAGAATTGACGGGATTTTTGCCCAGCAGCCGGTTCCTGAACCTTTAAATCCGCAAAAGGCGGAAGGATATAACATTGAATTTGATAATGTGGTTTTTTCTTACGACGACCCGGCGGCCTCCACCCGGACCGAAGCCCTGGCCGGGGTTTCCTTTACCGCCCGGGAAGGTGAACTGACGGCCCTGGTCGGGCCTTCCGGAGGAGGAAAATCTACCATAGCCCATCTCATTCCACGTTTTTGGGATGTAGGAACCGGCGCTATCCGTATTGGCGGGGTGGATATCCGGGAGATGGGAACCGAACAATTGATGGATATGATCTCTTTTGTATTTCAGGATGTGCATTTGTTCTATGACACGATTGAGGAAAATATCCGTATGGGAAGCAGTGATGCCGGCTATGAAGAGGTCGTGGCAGCCGCTCAAGCCGCATCCTGCCATGAATTTATTGAATGCCTGCCCCAGGGATATCGAACCAGAATTGGCGAAGGAGGTACCTACCTTTCCGGGGGAGAGGCCCAGCGGGTGGCTATTGCCCGGGCGATTTTAAAGAATTCCCCCATACTGGTACTGGATGAAGCTACCGCTTTTGCCGACCCCGAAAACGAAAGCAAAATACAGGCCGGCTTGAGTGAGCTTATCAAGGGAAAAACCGTCATAATTATCGCCCATCGACTGTCGTCTGTCCGCGAGGCCGATCAGATCCTGGTGGTGGATGAAGGGCGGATTGTGGAACGGGGCCGGCATAATGAGCTTGTTGACCGGGATGGGTTATACCGGCGTATGTGGCGGGCCCATATTGATGCCGACAGCTGGACGATAGCAGCGGAAAAAGCAAGCAAGGCGGTGAATGAATAATGAAAAATTTCTTCTATAATATTACCAGCGGCGACCCGGCCGCGCTCTTGATCCCCTCGCTGGCCTCCTTTTTTGATGGTTTGGGCAAAATTATTCCGGCCGCGCTTATTTTTGATGTGGTCAATACCATGTATCTATTTTTTGCCCACCCCGGAACACCCCTAAATACCGGCAGGTTGTGGACGGTATGCGCAATTCTGCCCGCCTGGATGCTGCTGCAGTACCTGGTGTCAAGCTGGGCCTACGGCAAAACCTTTACCGCGGCTTATGCGGTTTCCGCCCAGGGACGCATCAATCTGGCAGAACATCTGCGCCGGTTATCACTGGGCTTTTTAGGCAGCCGTGACCCGGGCGACCTGACCACCATGATGTTGGGGGACTATGCGGCGGTAGAAACTACTATCTCGCATTATGTGCCTCAGCTGGTAAGCGCCGCCGCCTTGCCGGTGATAGCTTTTATCGGATTTTCCTTTATTAACTGGGAAATGGCCCTGGCCATGTTTATCGCCCTACCCCTGGCAATCCTGATTGTCTGGCTTTCGGCCGGCTTGCAGACCCGCCTGGGACTCAACCATGTCAAGGCCAAGGTCGATAGTGCCAGCCGTTTGCAGGAATATCTGCTGGGCATGCGGGAAATAAAATCCCATAACCTGAGCGGGGAGAGATTTGAACGTCTGCGGGAGGCTTTTGCCGCTCTGATGCGGGAATCAATCAAATTGGAAGGCGGGGTAGGCCCGGTTATGATGGCGGCGATTGCCCTGATGCGGGCCGGCCTTACGCTGATGATTTTTGTAGGGAGCTACCTGCTGGTGGGGGGAGAGCTTACCCTGCCGGTGTTTCTGATGTTCCTGGTGCTGGGAAATATGGTTTTTGAGCCTTTGACCGGGGTGCTGGTCAATTACGCCGAAATCCGCTATTCGGTTTTAAGCGCCGATCGCATCATGCAGATTCGCCGGGAAGAACCGTTGCCGGGTACGAAGAATCCTCCGCCCGGCAATCATATTGAATTTGACCATGTTACCTTTGCTTATGAAGACGCCCTGGTGCTTAAAAATATATCTTTTAATATTCCGCCAGGGAGTATTACGGCCCTGGTTGGCCCTTCCGGGAGCGGCAAAAGCACCATAACCCGCCTTATTGCCCGTTTTTGGGATGTGCAGGGGGGGGGAATACTGCTGGATGGCCAGAATATAAAGGAGATTGACCCGGAGAAGCTGCTGATCCGTATTTCCATGGTATTTCAGGATGTCTATCTTTTCAAAGATACCATCCGCAACAATATCAAAGTCGGGAAAATGGATGCCACCCAGGAAGAAATCGAATGGGCGGCCCGGCAAGCCTGCTGCCATGAGTTTATCATGAAACTGCCCCAGGGCTATGATACTCCGGTGGGAGAAGGGGGCTGCACCCTGTCGGGCGGGGAAAAACAGCGGGTATCAATTGCCCGCGCCTTATTAAAAGACGCTCCCATCGTACTCCTGGATGAGGCTACCGCTTCCCTGGACCCGGAAAATGAAAATCAGGTACAGCGGGCGATTAATGCTCTGGTCAGCAACAAGACCGTAGTTATCATTGCCCATCGCTTAAAGACCGTAAAAAAAGCCGATAATATAATAGTCCTGGATGAAGGCCGGGTAGTGGAACAGGGCGGACATGAAGAACTGTTGGCAAAACAGGGGTTGTATCACCACCTGTGGACTCTGCAGCAGGAGACGGCCGGTTGGAGCATGAAGGCTTCATGAACGCAGGGGCAATATGATATATAATGACAATATTAAACGGGGAGGTGTAATATGAATTCTTCCACTTATGAGAAAAGCCTGCTATTATCACAGCCCCTGCGGGAACCGGTATTGAGGAAGGCGGTCCAATCAATGCAATTGCCGGAGTCCGGCTATGGACTGGATATAGGGTGCGGAACAGGTTTGAACACTATTATGCTGGCGGAAGCTATGGGGCCTGCGGGGCGGGTGGTGGGTCTTGATAACGCAGAAGAACTCTTAACGAAGGCCAAGTTGCTGGCCAGTGAATCGGCGGCCCGGGAGGGGATTGATTTTATCCGGGGTGATGCCGGGAATTTGCCTTTTCCGGATAAAAGCTTTGACTGGGTCGTCAGTATCGATTGTGTCGGCGTTCTGGATATTGACCCGGTAATTTTGTTAAGAGAAATCGGCCGGGTGATAAAACCCGGCGGCAGGGTATTTATTATTATATGGTCTTCCCAGCTGCTGCTGCCGGGATATCCTCTCCTGGAGGCGCAATTGAACGCTACTGCGGCCGGCATTGCTCCTTTTAAGTTAGGGATTGCGCCGGACCGACATGTCATGCGGGCGCCGGAATGGTTCCGGCAGGCTGGTTTTCAGGACATCCAAACCCATACTTTAACCAGGGATGTTTGTTCACCTTTAAGCGTTGAAATAATTACCGCTATGACCGATCTACTGGCAATGCGCTGGGAAAGCAGCGAAATGGAAATGAGCCCCGAACTCCGGCATGATTACCGGCGCTTATGCCGTCACGATTCAACTGAGTTCATTCTAAATGTTCCGGGATACTACGCTTTTTTTACCTATACCGTTTTTTCCGGACGTGTTAATTGATGCCACTCTTTTCTGAACCACTGATAACAAGAGGTTTATTCCCAAGCTATTCCTGACCAACCTATATTTTCGGATATACCTGCCGATGCCTGGCCCTGCCGGTTTTAGCGGTTAACCAGCCGGCGATAACAGCGGTAATGGGGACTGATATGACCAAAGCGATACTGCCCACCAAGGCTCTAATAATTTCGGTTACAATAAGTTCCCAGTTTACTATACGCAAGGGCTCCATTTCGTAAACCATAAACAGCAGCATAAAAGGCAATGCTCCTCCGGTATAAGCCAGGATAAGGGTGTTGGCCATGGTTCCCATAATATCACGTCCGACATTCATTCCTGCTGCTATTAGTTCAGTAGTCTTCATATCAGGGTTCACCTTTTTAACCTCGCTTATGGCAGAAGCTACTGACATAGTCACATCCATAATGGCCCCTACTGCCCCGATGAGAATTCCGGCAAACAGCAAACCGCGCATGTCAATATTAAGATTCTCCACATAGACCAGCATACGTTCTTCCTCAGTAGCCAGGCCAGTGAGCTGTGCCAGGTCGCCGAAGGCGCAGGCCAGCCATCCAGCTACCAGCAACCCTCCCAGGGTACCCAGGGTAGCGGCCAGGGCTTTTTGGGAAAAGCCGGCAATAGATATCATAGTAATCAAAGTTACCCCTATTAGTACCACAACCGTAAGCGGCAGAGGAGGCTTTCCGGCTATCAACCCGGGAAGCAGTATTTTATAAATTCCTAAAACCGTTACGCCTAATCCGAATAGGGCCTTGGCTCCTTGCAGACGGCCGATTAATAGCAGTAGTCCCGCAAAAATAAATACTATCCACCCAAGCGCCGGGCTGCGTACCCGGTCAGAGACATAGATTGTTTTTACTGACTCCTCTGCATTTGGGGTTGTCGATTCCGCGATGTAAATGACTACCTGGTCACCCGGCGCCAAGCTCAGGTCAAAACCAGCACTGCCAGAAATAGTGTTAATAGCAGTTAAAACCTTGCCTTTATTTGGACCGCTAAGAACCTCCACCTGGACTTTCTGTTCTATCACCTTTCCTTGTAGCGCTTCAATTTCCTCTTCTTTTTCTTCTTTTACTTCCAGAACCAGAGCCTTTTCGTAGCTTTCCTGATACTGCTCATCATTGAATTCGGGATGGATCTGTCCCTGGGTCTGACCGGGCAGGAGAGCAAGAAAAAGCATCAGTAAGCATAAAAGGTAAATGATTTTTCGGGCAACTGGCTTAAGCCAAGATCCTGTCATTATACCCCCTCCCGTATAGTTAGGCTAAACTAATTATATATAAATAGCAGGAGCCTTGCAAAAGGTATAGTTGACGCTGATCCCCTTAAGCGATATTTGCATTTGGAAAACAATAGAACCGACAATAAAGATGGGAAGAAGAAAAAGCCGGCATAAGTTTTCCTTGACAAAATGAGATGTTATTAATAATATGAAATTGATAATCATTATCAGTAAAAGAAATTTTTTTATTCTATTAGTTAGGTATACCTAACTATGTTGGGAGGGATAACGTGGAAGTAATTATATTGGCTGCCGTAGGAATGACGGCACTGGCTATAATCGGTTTGCGGATAAGGCGAAGGTTACAGGAGTTAACGCAAGACAGTCCGGAAAAATGCAATGGTTGCAGCCACTGTTCCGATTGCTGTCTGGGAAGAGGGACCCAAGACTTTAATGCTATGAAATAACGAACTAACAACGATTGATTGATATGGAGGGTAGCAGAATGATTAGAACCTTAAAGGATTTAATCCCTGGGGAAAAAGCTCGTATTACTTCAATCATAGGCAATGGCAGCATACGCCGCAGAATACTTGAAATGGGGCTGGTACCCGGCGTAGAGGTGGTTATGGAAAGGTATGCCCCCCTGGGTGATCCGATTGAAATCAAGAGCCAGGGTTTCCATCTTTCTCTGCGTAAGGAAGAAGCGGAAACGATTATTCTGGAGCAAAGCGGTAAGGAGGGGTAGTAATGGTCCGTAATAATATAGTTATTGCCTTGGCGGGTAATCCTAATTCGGGTAAAACCACTATTTTTAATAATATAACAGGATCCCGGCAGCATGTGGGAAACTATCCCGGGGTTACAGTGGAAAAAAAAGAAGGCTGGGTAAAGCACCGGGGGGTTGAGATTACGGTAATTGATTTGCCTGGTACCTATGGGTTATCGGCTTATTCGCCGGATGAATTAGTGGCCAGGAACGTAATCATCGAAGAAAAGCCGGATCTAATTATTAATGTCGCGGATGCTTCTAATCTGGAGCGTAATCTTTATTTGACTACCCAGTTGAAAGAACTGGAGATCCCCATGGTATTAGTTCTAAATATGGCCGATGTAGCCGAACGTAACCAAATTGCATTAAATTATGAGTTGCTCTCACAATTACTGGGCATGCCGGTAGTGAGGGCAGTGGGAACCAGGAACGAAGGTACGGTTGCCATATTGGATGCAACGGTAGATGTACTAAGAGGACAGAGGAGTCCCCGCGAAAGACTGGTGCGTTACCGGCAGGAAATTGAAGAGGAAATAGTGCGCCTGCAGGCAGTATTGGCTGCGGAGGGTAGCTTAAAAACACCGGCAGAGGCTGCTGCATCCGGTACAAGCCGAGAATATGTCTATCCCGCCCGCTGGACCATAATAAAATTGCTGGAGAAAGACCATGAGTTAATTAAAAAAGTCCAATCTTTTTCCTTTAGCGAAGATTTATTGGAACAGGTGGAGCAAAGTAGACAACGAATCAGAAGGTTGCAGGGCGATGACCCTGAGATGACCCTGGTTGAGGACCGGTATGCCTTTATTCGTGGGGTATGCCGTGAGGCTTGTCAGGTTAGTGTGGTAAACCGGGCATCCCTTACGGAAAAGATAGATAATATTATATTAAACCGCATACTGGGTATACCTTTGTTTTTGGGTATGATGTGGCTGCTGTTCCAACTTACCTTTACCCTGGGAGCGCCTCTGATGGATTGGATTGATATTGGTGTTTCCGCACTAGGGGACTGGGTGAATGGTCAAATGGCGGAAGGAATGCTGCAATCTCTGGTAGTCGATGGAATCATCGGCGGTGTGGGAGGCGTTTTGGTTTTCTTACCCAATATTCTGCTCTTGTTTTTGGGGATCGCCTTCCTGGAAAGCACCGGTTATATGGCCCGGGCAGCCTTTGTTATGGACGAGGTCATGCACAAGGCGGGGCTGCATGGAAAGTCATTCGTTCCTATGCTGATTGGATTTGGATGTACGGTACCTGCCCTAATGGCCAGCCGTACTCTGGAGAATCCCCGCGACCGCCTGGTTACCATGCTGGTAACCCCTTTAATGAGCTGCGGTGCACGATTGCCGGTTTACACTTTGCTCATTGCTGCTTTTTTTACCCCCCGGGTAGGAGGCAATATCCTTTTTTCCCTATATCTTATCGGTGTTGTCTTAGCAATAATTATGGCCCGGGTATTTCGCACCTGGTTGTTGCCTGGTGAGACAGAGCCTTTTGTTATGGAACTACCGATTTATAGACTGCCTACTTTAAAGGGTGTTCTTATTCACATGTGGGAAAGAGCATGGCTCTACCTGAAAAAAGCAGGAACCATTATCCTGGCCATATCCATAATTATGTGGGGACTGTTTACCTTTCCTGCGGCAGATAAAAATGGGCATGAATTCCAGAGTCCCGGTGTACAGATGGAGAACAGTTATGCTGGTCGGGTGGGTAAGGCCATAGAGCCTGTTCTTAGACCGCTTGGCTTTGACTGGAAAACCGGAGTGGCTCTGTTGGCGGGTTTTGGTGCCAAGGAGGTAGTTGTGAGTACTTTAGGCACCCTTTATAGCATTGAGAACGAAGATGCTTTGACCGGGGAAGAAGAACCGGTAGTTAAGAGTTTTGCCCAACGGGCCAAGGAACAATCAGGCTATACGCCGCTGGTAGCCTATGTGCTCATGATATTCACCCTTATCTATGTACCCTGTATGGCAACTATAGCTGTAATCAAGAGAGAAACCAATAGCTGGAAATGGCCGGCTTTTACCATAGGCTATACAACGGTTCTGGCCTGGGTAGTATCCTTCCTGGTATACCAGGGTGGCTTGCTTATAGGGATAGGGATTTAACCCTATCCCTGGAGTGGCCGTAATCCTTCCGTAGCTCAGAAGCTCGGCATCTTTGGTATATGTGGGAATGGAATCATTAACCGGTCAGCCGCCATAAGCCGCATGCAAAATATTTAAGACATCCTGGTATTCCAGTTTTTTGAAAGCCCCCAGAGTTCCCCGGGAGGTTGCTTTCGTCGCCATTTCCGCTAAACGGTTTTCCTCTACCCCGATCGCGCTTAGACTGGTAGCGAGACGCAGTGATTCAAAGAATTCTGCCGTCTTTTCTATACCCGCGCGGGCTATCATTGTCTCTTCCCCTGTTATGTTCCATACATTGCGAGCGTATTCTGCCAGCCGGGGGGCAGTCTGTGCATCCAGGACATAGCGCATCCAATGGGGGGTCAGGATGGCCAGGCCCAGGCCGTGGGTTATATCATAGAGAGCGCTGATCTCATGTTCGATATCGTGGGTGGCCCAATCGGTACGCTTGCCGGCTTTCAGCAATCCATTGAGAGCCAGGCTTCCCGCCCACATCAGATTGGCTCGAGCCTCGTAGTTATCCGGTTCGGCTATGGCAATCGGGCCATAATGGATACAGGTCTTTAGTATGGCCTCAGCCAGGCGGTCCTGAATAAAGGTGCCCGGAGTGGGGCTGAAATACTGCTCGAATACATGACTCATAATATCAACCGTTCCTGCCGCAGTTTGTTCGGGAGGAACTGAAAAGGTATACTCCGGGTCGAGAATGGAAAAGCGGGGAATCAATACCGGACTACCTATTCCCAGCTTCTGAGCGGTTTCGTCGTTGCTGATAACGGCGTTGGAGTTCATTTCGGAACCGGTGGCAGCCAATGTCAATACGGCGCCTACCGGCAAGGCATGGTTTATCCGGGCTTTGCCGGTGAAAAAATCCCAGGGATCACCCTCATAGCCGACGCCGGCAGCAACGGCCTTAGCGCAATCGATCGCACTACCCCCCCCAACGGCCAGCACCAATTGCACACCATGCTCCCTGCAGAGCTTTACCCCCTGATGCACGCTGCTAATCCTTGGATTCGCCTGAACCCCGGAAAGTTCCACATAAGCTATGGAATTATCCCTGAATATCTGCATGATCTGCTCATATAGTCCATTGCGTTTAATGCTGCCTCGGCCGTAAACCAGAAGCACCTTGTTGCCGTAAGCCAATATTTCCCCGCCCAATTCCTCAATTTTTCCTCGTCCAAAACGGATACGGGTAGGAAAATGAACATTGAAGTTTAACATCTTGCACCCCCCGATATTGCGGTTATTAAATCATTGCTTGGCAGCACTCCTGCCTGCAGGGGAATCATTCCCCTAACTCATTCGCCCCGGGCACAAAAGCGCTGCAGACCCATCAGATGGCAGGTGGCAGCCGCAGTGGTGCCGAAGAAAAGCGCCGGCTTTTGGTTGCAGTAATCAGTTATGGTGGAGTTCACCACCGTACTGCCGGTGGCTACAATGATATCGGCCCATTCCAGTACCTCTTTGGTTGCCTCATAGGCTTCAATCCGTACTCCGGATTTAGTTTTTCCAATATTGTCTGGATCCAGATCCACTGCTCGTAAAGGAAAAGCTTTGGCCAGTCGGTCAAACATAGCCGGCTGATAGCCTATCAGGGCTATCCGGGGGGTACCGTATTCCTTCTGGATAAATGCGACCAGTTCTTCGGCACACTGCTCCGGCTGCTCGTCATGGCAGTGAATGGTTTTTTCAATCAAGCCCAGGTAGCGGCCTATGGCGTTCATGGTAGCTATAAGGACTGCCCGGTCAAAATTGCTTTCCAGCGGATTATTCAACACTTCCTGCAAGGTACCCCTAAAATTACCCGCCATATCGGTAAAAGCCTGTCCTTTAACTCCCCTGAACTCAGCCTGCATCAATTTTTCTTTGCCTTTAACGATAGGATAGTCTCTGCGCTCGGGACTGCCAATGGCTTCCTCCACCGACAGTGCCCGCCCGGTGATAACGATTTCCTCTTCCAGCAGATTGTGGGCTTCAGCTATCGCTTTAAAACGTTTAACCAGTTCGGAATAAAAATCTCCTTTTACACTCATGCTTTAAAACCTCCTGAATCGAATAGCCATCACGGTTGTTATTTAAATTATATCAGTTTAGCCGTACAATTCCGGCATCTTTTCTTTAACAACCGCAGAAGCTCTGAAAAGCCTCCAGCCATTCGGGATGGTTTTCCATGAATTCAACCAGAAGCATTATCTTCTTTACGGTTTCCGGGGTGATATAGTGCTCGATTTTTTCAGTCTCTTCCAACAGGCCTTCCTGTACCCCCAGCAGTTTAAAAAAGCGCTCCAGGGTCTCGTGTCTTTTAAGCAAATACGCACCCAATGAGTACCCGTTTGGGCTTAATTCAATTACCCCATACTTTTCAAATTGGACATAGCCCATTTCAGCCAGCTTCTGCACCATTTTACTGGCTGATGGCGGTTGTACATTCAGAGCCGCTGCCAGGTCGCCGATACGGGTATACCCTTTCTCATCAGCCAGGCGGTAGACCATTTCCACATAGTCCTCCATGCTGGCCGTAATTGGATTAGTTTGCTGCTGTTTTATCTGGTAGCCACGAACAGTTCGAAACTCACGTGGTTTTTCTTCCATAAAATCATACCTCCGCAGGATTTTGCCGTGATGCAGAAGTCCTGTTGTAAAGCCTTCGGTCGGGCGGTTCCTGTGCCGCTGCCTGACGGCTTTGCCCCAGGGCTTCTACAACCCCGGGTGATAATATTTATGTGGCAAAAGTTATAGAGATAACCCAATATAGCTATAGCCTGATTAAACCTGCTCCTCGGTTTATCAATAGGGTCGCCAGTATACCCAGGGCGAGGGGGAGCAGGGCGGCTATAACCGTCCAGCGCGCACTGTGGGTTTCCTTGAAAATGGTATAAAGGGTGGTGCCGCAGGGAAAATGCAGCAGCGAAAACAGCATTACACAGAGGGCGGTGAGCCAGGTCCAGCCATGATCAAGCAGCAGGGTCCGTAACGCGCCTATACTGTCCAGTTCCAGCATGGAACCGACTGACATATAACCCATGATAATTATGGGTAAAACGATCTCATTGGCAGGCAGCCCCAGGAGAAAAGCCACCAGGATAATGCCGTCCATCCCCATGATCTGACCTAAGGGGTCCAGCCAGTTGGCAAGGTGGGTAAATACACTCAGATCACCAACAAAGCTGTTGGCCAGTATCCAGGTCAGGGCTCCGGCCGGGGCGGCAATCACTACCGCCCGCCCGAGTACGAACAGAGTGCGATCCAACAGGGAACGGATGATGATCTGACCCAGTTGGGGTTTGCGAAAAGGAGGAAGCTCCAATACGAAGAAGGAAGGAGTTCCCCGCAACAGAGTGCGCGATAATAAATAGGAAACGAGCAGGGTAATCAGTATCCCAGTCATTATTATGCCTACCACTGTCAGAGTAGCGAGCATGGAGCTATAAGCCGGGGCAACCAGGGCGCTCATAAAGATAGTTGCCAGGGCGATCAGGGTGGGGAAACGGCCATTACAGACAGAGAAGGTATTAGTAAGGATGGCTATTAACCGCTCCCGGGGAGAGTCAATGATGCGGCAGGATGTAATCCCGGCAGCATTGCAACCGAATCCCATGCACATGGTCAAACACTGCTTGCCATGGGCTCCGGTTCGGCGGAAGAGATTATCCATGTTGAAAGCCACCCGGGGTAGATAACCCAGATCCTCCAGCAGGGTAAAAAGAGGAAAGAATATGGCCATAGGGGGAAGCATGACAGATACCACCCAGGCCAGAGTACGGTACATACCCAGAATCATTACCCCGTATAACCAGGGAGGCGCTCCCCAGGCAATAAAAAGGTCAATAAGCTGTTCTTCTATCCAGAACAAACCGCTGGCCAGTAATTGAGAAGGATAATTGGCTCCTGTTACAGTAATCCAGAGAATCAGGGCCAACAGAACCAGCATAATAGGAAAGCCCAGCCAGCGGGAGGTAAGGATGCTGTCAAGTCTGGCATCCAGGTCGACCGATAGCTTTTCGGTTCTTACTGCCTGGCTGCAGATTGCTTCAGCCTGCTGATAGATACTGCTTACTATACGATCCTTTATACCGGCCTCATTTGCAGGCAGGAGAGGTTCCAATTCGCGTAGCACTGGAATTTTCCGATTGCTTATGGTAGACACAGGGCCATATCCTCCTTTAGTCCCCCCCGGGGATAATCAGCAAGTGCGTTGTCGGTAATATGGTTCAGGAGACTAAATTCGCCTTCCAATAGGCGCAGTGCCAACCAGCGGCTGTTGACCCAGTTGGGGATATATTCTCCCATTCTTTGCTCAATTTGATGTACCAGGGATTCCAACTCCTGATCATAGACTACGCGCCTGGGGTCGGTAACGATTTTCCCGCCGACCATATCATCAAGGACATTCTTCAGCCTGTGCAAGCCCTGACCGCTTCGGGCTGATGTGCCAACAACCGGAATCCCCAGTTCTTGAGCCAGCCTTGCTGTATCCACCTGAATTCTTTTTCTTTTGGCTTCATCCATAAGATTAACGCAGAGTACAACCTGACTGGTAATTTCCAATATTTGCAACACCAGATTCAGATTGCGCTCCAAACAGGTGGCATCGGATACTACCAGAGTAATATCAGGACGAGAAAAACAGATGAAATCCCGCGCTACCTGCTCATCAGCAGAACTGGCGTGCAGGGAGTAAGTGCCGGGCAGGTCTACCAGAGTATAGTGGCGATTACGGTGGTAAAAGGCTCCTTCAGCCTTGATTACTGTTTTTCCCGGCCAGTTGCCGGTATGTTGTTTCATTCCGGTTAAGCGGTTGAATACCGTGCTCTTCCCAACGTTGGGGTTCCCAGCCAGGGCTATAATAAAATGATCGCGAACCGTTGAGCTGCCCTTACCAGACTGGGATAAAGCGGTATTGCAATTCCTAGCGTGCATGTAAATACTCCTTTCCCATTATAAATTGATTAACGCGTCTACCAGAATCTGTCCGGCATCTTCATTTCGCAGGGCTATAACCGTACCCTTAATCCAGTAAGCAGTTGGGTTTCCAGCCGGGCTGCGGCGGATGATGTCTACCCTTGAACCGGGTACCAGGCCTAGGTCAAGGAGCCGGCGCCGATTGGGGCCGATAGTTGAGATGCTTGTAACCCGGGCGCTGCTTCCCACCGGGATATCCGCCAGGGATAGGGAAGGGTTCATATTATTATCTTCACCTCTTTTTCGTTCGCCGGACTCCCTTTTCTGAGTTGTGCCTTAAAAAGCTTGCGGCGGGTAAGAAAGTTGCAGTCGGCTAACTTGCTGTTTAACTTAATTTATTAGGTTTATATCAGCCTGGTGCATGTCCCGGTATACCTTTAATGTCCCGCAATAGCTGAACGTAATTGCCGGCTGGCGGATATTGCTTACTTGACAGCGAAAAGGTATCAATTAAAATTTTAATAAGGAGTGATTCTGATGAAAAAGCGAAATATTTTCGAGAACTCAGCTTATTTCCTGGCCCGCAAATCAGGTCAGATGCTTAATATAGGCAAGCTCAAATTAAACATCGTTAACCTGGAAAATGAAATGTACAATATGAAGGCTGAACTGGGTGGCATTATCTATAAATCTTTTAAAGAAGGAGGGGATTGCAGCGCACAGGTCGGCGAGCTCTGTGACAAACTGGCGCAGACGGATAAGCAACTGCAGGATATGCAGCAAGAAGCGGAAGAAAGCGGGAATAGGGTTTAATGGGTTAATTTTCCTTGACCCGTTGGAGAAATTTTGATATATAGTTTCTATTAAAGCAGTTTAAGGCTATGGTGCTTTTAGACTCACCGAAAGGAGTTGTCATCATGCGAAAAACCTGGGTTATTACAGTAATTGTAGTACTCTTTGCCGGTTTCCTTCTGGGAGGCAGTATTGTTGCGGAAAATACCGGAACTCCGTTGTTATCCGGCCTATTCGGAACCAATTCGGATAACGCCGTTGAAAATAAAGCACCGGTTAATACTGCCAGTGCTGCGGCATCCCTGCCCATGGGGGTGGCGGATATTGCCGAGAAGGCAGGGCCGGCAGTAGTTAATGTTGAGGCCAGGATTAAAGTGAGTTCGGGAAGGGCCGACCCCTTTATGAATGATCCTTTTTTCCGCGAATTCTTTGGCGGCAGCATGCCGGTGCTTCCACAATCACGTTATGAGAAAGGTATTGGCACCGGATTTATTATCTCGGCTGATGGTTACATAATTACCAATCAGCACGTAATAAACAATGCCGACCAGATAACGGTCAAGCTTACCGGTAGGAAACAGAGCATTCCAGCCCGGGTGGTAGGGCAGGACTACGAACTGGATTTGGCGGTGCTGAAAATTGATGGTCAGGGATATCCTACTCTGCCTATGGGTGATTCCGATAAAATGAGAGTGGGAGATTGGGTGGTGGCTATTGGCCAGCCCTATGGATTAGATCACACTGTTACTACCGGGGTAGTCTCTGCCAAAGGGAGGCCGGTTACCATTCAAGATCGCAATTATAAAAATCTGATCCAGACTGACGCGGCTATAAATCCCGGTAACAGCGGCGGCCCCCTGTTGAATATGGCGGGGCAGGTGATTGCCATTAATACTGCGGTTAATGCCCAGGCCCAGGGAATCGGCTTTGCTATTCCGATTAACACCGCCAAAGGTGTTTTACAGGAACTGATGAATGGTCAGAAGGTAGTTCGGCCCTATATGGGCATAAGGATGCTGGACCTGGATCAGGAGGTTTGCAGTGAACTGGGTCTGCCTGCAGACACCCAGGGGGCAGTGATAGTAGAGGTCATCTCAGGCAGCCCGGCAGCCAAAGGAGGGCTGCAGGCCATGGATGTTATTCAAAAGCTGGATGGAAAGGCGGCTGCATCAGGGAGCGATGTACAGGCTGCAGTGGAACGCAAAAAAGTGGGAGATAAGCTGAGCGTAGACTTACTCCGGCAGGGCAAAAGACTGACACTGAACCTGACCCTGGCAGCCAAGCCATAATTATACAGATACGGCGGCAGGCCCTCGTAGCATATGCAGATGCCACGGGGGCTTTTAAGTTTTATGACCAACGGTCCAGGGCGGATAATTGGAATGACTGCGCTACCCTTACCATATTCGTAAGATTTGTATTTTCATTACGGCTTGACAGACAGCAAAAATTTTTCCAACCAGCGTGGGTAGTGTAAGATATAAGTGGTCTATAAAAAATATGACGCATCTGATTTTACACTTAGATTGTTGAGGTAGCTCGCATTGTCGTACATATTCCACACCGAATTAGAACTTTTTTCATTTTTGGTCTGTGCAGTATTGCTGTTTAATACATACCAGCACCACAATAAACAATTCTTAGCCAACAGGTTATTTATTGCTTTATTGTATGTAAATATGGCTTTATTACTGTTAGATATCCTGTCCTGGGTTCTGGATGGACGAGCCGGGACGATTAACGCCATATTTTTAATGGCAGTTATGATGCTGGGTTATCTAATGGCTACCTTGCCGGCCTTTTTGTGGGTAATTTATGCTAACTACCAAGTGTTTAACGATATAAATCGTATTCGGAAATTAATGGGGATTTTTTTGATTCCATTAGTTGCTAACTTGATAATGACCTTGATAACTCCTTTTACAGGTTTGCTTTTCTATTTGGATAAAAACAATGTGTATCATCGTGGCCCATGCTGCTCATTATATACAGCGCTTATTTTTATTTATCTTATCTACGCTTTCATTCTGATTATCTCCAACCGCAAAAATATAGAGAAACGATACTTTCTGCCGTTGGTTTTATTCTCTCTACCGCCATTTGTGGGTAGCCTCATCCAGGCCTTTTTATATGGGTTGTCTCTGATTTGGAGCAGCGTAACGATATCTTTGCTAATTGCTCATTTATATATTCAAAATCGCAAACTAAACACTGACTATCTTACCGGGGTATATAACCGTCTGCAACTGGATAGATATTTACAGAACAAGATTCGCAACAGCGATACATATAATGGTTTTTCGGCAATTCTTTTAGATATTAATGATTTCAAAAAAATTAATGATAAATACGGGCATCTTATCGGTGATGAAGCGCTGACCGTAACGACCCGGCTCTTGAAAAGCAGCTTGCGCAAGGATGATTTTTTGGCCAGATACGGCGGAGACGAGTTTTTGATTATTTTGGATATTCAAGATATGGTTACCTTGGAAAAGACGGTCACGAGAATTCAAGAGAATATCAGGGCTTTTAATAAAAGTTCCAATAAACCCTATCAACTGAGTCTGAGCATGGGCTATGATGTACATGATTATAAGTCGGGGATGAGTAAAGATGTATTTTTAAAGCATCTGGACGATCTTATGTATAAAGATAAAAGAGCCCAATCTTAATTAAGCATGGGGATTCCTCACTCAGGAGGGGTGAATAATGACCAGAAAAAGAAAACGCCCGGTAAATGTCTCAAGCCCGGAAGAGAAAAAAACGATTATCAATCCCAACCGGATTAAGGTGCGGGATATGCGGGGAATTCTTCTAGGCGGCTGCGGGTACCATAAGGACAGGAAAAAACTGCAGAACAAATATGCCTGCCGACGTCCGGAGCGGGATGAGGATTAACTTATATGATTAAACGCATTGTCCAAGATATAGCTGCTCATGGGGGAAGGGCCTTCTATACCGGTGGTTACGTTCGCGACCGCCTGTTACAGGGTGAAGCTGTGAGCGGCAAAGATATCGACATTGAAGTTTTTTCCCTTTCTCAGAAACAGTTGCTTTCCATCCTGGCCAATTACGGTGAAGGGGTGGTGGTAGGAAAATCCTTCCCGGTAATCAAGCTTAAGCATTACCCGCAGTGGGATTTTACTCTGCCGGAAAAGGCTACTGCCAGCTACCAGGAGGCATGTGCCCGGCGCGATTTTACCATAAATGCCATGATGATGGATATTTTAAATGGAAAAATTCTTGATTTTTTTGGAGGCCAGGCAGACCTGCAAAAGAGAATTATTCGTCACACCACGGAAGAGGTGTTTGCAGCTGACCCCCTGCGGGCCTACCGGGCGGTACAACTGGCAGCCCGGCTTGATTTTGGGATTAGTCCCGCCACCCTGGAGTTAATCAAACAGTGCCCGCTTCATGATATAAAACCTGCCCGGATTTTGGAAGAACTACGTAAACTGCTGCTCCTCGCCTCCCGCCCCTCGATTGGACTGAGGTACATGCAGGAAGCGGGGATGCTGAAACGCCAGCATCCCATGCTCTTTGACCTCATTAATTGTGAGCAGTCACCGGTTAATCATCCCGAAGGTGATGTCTGGGAGCATACTTTGCAAGTGGTCGATGTAGCTGCCGGACTCAAACAACAGTCAAGCAATCCCGAGGTTTTAATGTTCGCCGCTCTGCTGCACGACATCGGCAAACCCGCCGCCACCCGCATCCGGGAGGGAAAAATTACTGCTTACGGACATGATCTTAAGGGGGCGGAGCTGGCGCGGATCTTTCTGGGCCAGCTTAATGCAGCCGGCAATCTGATTGCCGATGTATATAAATTGACAAAAGAGCATATGCACCCGGTTTTACTCTATAAAACCCGGGACAAGGTCAGCGATAAGGCTATCAGAAAGCTGGTCAACCGGGTAAATGTCCGGGAACTGCTGCTGCTGGCCGAAGCCGATTTTAAAGGACGGGGCCGGGAACGGGACTTTGAGCCGGTGCGGGAATGGTTAAACCAAAGAATGGAGAGCCTCGGGCTGGATCCGGAGCAGAGAATAGCACCCTGGGTGCAGGGAAAAGATTTGATTGCCTTGGGGGTGCAACCGGGAACCAATTTCCGCCGTCTACTGGATCATGCCTTTGAGATGCAACTGGAGGGCAAATCCCGGGAGGAGATCCTGGACTGGTTAAGCACCAGGACCCAAAACTGATTTAACACCTTCCCTATATCCAATCCATCCCCGATTGAGCAAATACACCGGCACGATGCCTATGACAGGCCGCCGGGCTAACGGCTCCGCTTGTTGTTGCCGTAGCCTTAAAATAGGTACGGAGACTTACTCTTATCGTTTGGTGAGGTGAGAAAATGAATAATATTTTTACCCTTCCGGATATGCTTCCTGACGGGGAAATGATTGAAGCCCTTATTCCAGACCGGGGAATTCTGATTGAGCGTATTATTTCTAACGGACAGTCTTCGCCGCCGGGATTCTGGTATGAACAGGAGCGGGATGAATGGGTGGTGCTTCTTCAGGGTGAATCCGAGCTGCTGTGGGAAGGGGGGAGAAAAATTATCCTTGGGGCAGGGGACTGGGTTTTGCTGCCTGCCGGCGAGCGTCATCGGGTGGAGAGGACTTCAACTGACCCACCCTGTATTTGGTTGGCAGTACATGGGAAAATGGTTTGAAACAACTACTTGAATACCCTGCGGCCAACTTCTCTGATATATAACTTTAAGTTATTTCTAATATAATGATACGTGTGATATATTAGTGTAAAAGGGGAAGAGGGTTGTACCATGACTATAAATATAGAGGATTTTATGCGTATTCGAGAAACCAGTTTGATGAAAATCAAAGCAGCCAAAGATGAGGGACAAAAAGTGGTTGGCACCTATTGCGCCTATTGCCCCCAGGAGATGATTTTGGCGGCAGGAGCTATCCCGGTCAGCCTTTGCGGTACCAGTGAAAAACCGATTGCAGCAGCGGAAGAGGTATTGCCGCGTAATCTTTGCCCGCTGATCAAGTCATCCTATGGCTTTGCAGCTACCGACACCTGCCCGTTCTTTCATTTTTCCGACCTGATTATTGGAGAGACTACCTGCGACGGTAAGAAAAAAATGTTCGAGATCATGCAGGATATCAAGCCGGTACATGTGATGCAGCTGCCCCATCTGCACCAACTGGATGCGGCGCTTAAGCTATGGATTACTGAGCTGAGGCGTTTGCGTTCCACCCTGGAAGCCGATTTGGCAGTAGAGATCAGCGATGACAAATTATGGGAGGCGATTGCTAAGGTAAACCGGGAAACGGCTACGGTGAAAGCCATCTGTGATTTAAATAAAGGAGAACCGGTACTGAGTGGCCTGGATTTGCTTACGGTTACCTGGTCGAGGCATTTTAGCAGCGATAAAAATAGCCTGTTGTCAATGCTGAAGGGTTTACAGGAAGAGCTGGCAGCCGGCCGGCCGGTGGGTTCGGCGAAAAAACCGCGGGTGCTGCTTACCGGTTGTCCGGTGGGCCTTGGCTCGGAGAAGATTATCCGCCTGGTGGAAGAAGCCGGGGGCTGTATTGTAGCCATGGAGAATTGCTCCGGCTATAAGACTCTGGAGTTGCAGGCTGATTCCGGAATTAACGACCCCATAGTTGCCTTGGCCCAAAAATACATGGCCATACCTTGCTCCTGTATGAGCCCCAATCCCTACCGGATGGAATTATTGCGGCATATGATAGAGGAGTTTCGGGTTGATGCGGTTGTTGACCTGACCTGGCAGGCCTGCCATACTTATAATATTGAAGCTTTTGAAGTGGGCAGACTGGTAAGAGACAATGGTCTTCCTTATCTGCACCTGGAAAGCGATTATTCTTCTTCCGATTTGGAGACATTAAAAATTCGCATCGAAGCATTATTGGAGATGGTTGTCTGATGTTGGTTGTCGGTCTTGATATCGGGTCAGTTGCAGCCAAAGGTGTGATGCTGGATAAGGGTACCATGCACCGGGCTATGGTACCCACCGGGTGGAGCCCGCGTGATGCCGGTGAGCAATTGATAAGCGAATTATTGGAACTATCCGGACGCGAACGGGATCAAGTAGATGATATAGTAGTAACCGGTTATGGCAGGATCGCTATCGCCGGCGCCGGTCAGGCAGCAACCGAAATAAAATGCCACGCCCGGGCGGTGGCTGAGCTTTATCCCTCGGTGGGGACTATAGTTGATATCGGCGGGCAGGATAGTAAAGTAATCCGGGTTAATGAACAGGGCCGGGTAATTGATTTTGCCATGAATGATAAATGCGCTGCCGGAACCGGCCGTTTTTTACAGGTAATGGCAAATGCTCTGGGGCTGGATGTAAGCGAATTAGGGGAAACTGAAGACCCTGATAAAATAGTTTCTATCAATAGCATGTGCACTGTTTTTGCTGAATCCGAGATTATCGGCCTGCTGGCCCGGGGTACATCTAAAGCCGGTATAATTGCCGGGTTGCACCAGTCGGTGGGCAGGAGAGTTGCAGCTATGGTAAGAAGGATTGGCATCTCCGGCGAAGTGGCTTTTACCGGAGGAGTAGCGCGAAATCCGGGAGTATTTCGTGCTCTGCAGGAGGAACTGGGGTGTCGGCTAATAATACCGGAGGAGTGCCAATTTACTGGAGCATTAGGTGCTGCCCTGCTGGGGCGGAGTAGCAATTTAATTTGAAAGGGTGATTCATTGATGGGTAAAGTTGTGGATGCCAGGGGGCTTACCTGTCCGCAGCCGGTCATTATGACCAAGAAAGCCATGGGAGAGCCTGGGGGCGATGAGCTTATTACCATAGTCAACCAGGCGGTGGCTCTGGAAAATGTCAGCAAACTGGCCAGGAGCCAGGGGTATGAAACGGAAGTAGAGCAAAAAGATGACGACTATTATATTCATATGACCAGAATGGGTAAAGATGATGATACTGGCGGCCCTGAGACAGAGGAGTTAGCCATTATGATCCGCAGCAACCTTTTCGGTCAGGGGGAAGCTGAACTGGGTCAGGTGCTGATGAAAAGCTTTTTATTCAGTCTTAACGAACTGGATACCCGGGTCACCCATATCATATTTATGAACAGCGGTATTTTCCTGACCATCGAAGGTTCTCCAGTGCTCGAAACCCTTAAGGTGCTGGAGGGGAAAGGCGTTGAAATTCTCTCCTGCGGTACCTGCCTGGACTTTTATCAAGCCAAAGATAAATTGGCAGTTGGCAGTGTTACCAACATGTATACGGCTCTGGAAATCCTAACCACGGCAGGACGCAGTATTACGCTGTAAAGCGATTTAAATAGATTATGGAAAGTCTTTCCCTCGCCTTTATCTCTTTTCATCCGTCAGTCATATCCCTACCTCGACAAGCGGGGTTTCTACAGGCAGAGGGTTAGGTGCAGAGGAAGGAAGAAAACTACGTTGATATACATGGATAATGCGGCTACTACTTATCCCAAACCGGAGAATGTCTATACCGCAGTTGACTATTTTAATCGCAGCCTGGGGGGCAACCCGGGGCGGGGAAGCAACCAGGCCACTTTAAAGGCGGGGTCGATACTGGTTGACGCCAGGGAAGCACTGGCCCGGCTTTTTAATATTAAGGACAGCGAGCAAATCGCCTTTACCGCCAATATAACCGAATCGCTAAACATAGCTTTAAAAGGCTTTCTTCATTCCGGTGACCATGTAATAAGTACCAGCATGGAGCATAACGCCGTAGCCCGTCCCCTGTATTCTCTTTCCCAGCGGGGGGTTGAGTGGACGACGGTACCATGTGCGGGTGACGGCAGTCTGGATCCGGAGGATATTCGTAAAGCTATAAAACCTAACACCCGCATGGCGTGTATGCTGCATGCCTCCAACCTTACCGGTACTATTATGCCCATAGCCCAGGTGGGTAAGATATGTCGGGAAAACGGCCTGATTTTCGTGGTGGACAGCGCTCAAAGCGCAGGAATATTACCTCTGGATGTAGTGGAGCAGAATATTGATATACTTGCTTTTACCGGTCATAAAGGGTTGCTGGGTTTACAAGGTACGGGCGGAATCTATGTAGCCCCCGGAGTTGAAATCAAGCCGCTTAAGGAAGGCGGAACCGGTTCCTTTTCCGAACATCTTGAACACCCCGAATTCATGCCTGACCGCCTGGAAAGCGGCACTCCCAATACCCCGGGGATAGTAGGGCTTTTAGCCGGGGTCGAGTTTATCCTGCAGACCGGGCTCGGCAACATTCGTCGGCATGAGCAGGAGATTACCGCAATGCTTCTTAACGGGCTCCGGGAAATTAAAGGGACTAAGTTATACGGACCAGGTGACAGCAGCCGACAGACAGCAGTAATTGCTTTTAATATTGATGACATGGATTGCGGCGAGCTAAGTATGCAGCTTGATTACCGTTATGGGATAGTAACCCGTTCCGGCCTGCATTGTGCTCCTCTGGCCCATAAGGTTATCGGGACCCTGGAGAGCGGGGCTTGTCGGCTCAGCCCCGGATATTTCACCACCGGAGCCGAAGTTGAAACGGTGATTCGGGCTATACATGACCTGACCAAAAAAATCGGGGGCCAATAAGGCCCCCGTTAGCCCCAGGATCAGCTTCTTTATGGCCTATTATCCCATTCTGCTTTTGATAGGGGCTGACTACATACGGGTTCATCGATGCGATGCAATTGAGGTTGCAGTCAGATTGATTATCGATTTTCTAAGGGATAAAATTCATCTTCCGCGCTTCCCATTCCAGCCAGGAGCGAAAGTCGGGGTGGGCTATGGCGATTAATTCCTTTACCCTGGTGCGCAAATTCTGCCCTTTTAGATTGGCGACGCCGAACTCGGTTACCACAAACTGTACTTCGGTGCGGGATACGGTGGTAAATATGCCGTTGCTCAGGCTTGGCACTATTTTTGATTTTATTTCGCCGTTTTTGTCGGTATAAGTTGAGTACAGAGTAAGAAAAGATTTCCCGCCGCTGGAGCGCCAAGCCCCCTGGACAAAATCAAGCTGCCCTCCGGTACCGGTATATTGCGTGAACCCGATTGATTCTGATGCACATTGCCCGCTTAAATCCACTTCCATGGTTCCATTTACCGATATCATATTATCATTCTTACCGATAATATAGGGGTCATTAACAAACTTGGTGGAATGCATTTCTACCATGGGGTTCTCATCGATAAAGTCGTATAGTTTCCTGGTGCCCAGAGCAAAGGAACCGACCCATTTGTAGGGCATGAAATTCTTTTTACTGCAATTGATTGCTCCGGCTTCATAGAGGTCAACCATGCTGTCGGTCAGCATTTCGGAATGAATTCCCAAGTCCTTTTTCCCCATCAAAAAATTGGCCAGCGAATTGGGCATGCTGCCAATGCCGATCTGTATGCAGGAGCCGTCCTCGATCATATCTGCGATAAAGCGGCCGATCTTTTCATCCTTTTCGTTAATCGGGATGAACGGTAACTCCACCAGGGGTATAGTATTTTCAATAACAGCGCCTACCTCGCTGATATGCAGCTGGTTGTTTCCATAGGTACGGGGCATATTGTCGTTTACCTCAACAATGATGGAACGGGGATTACTGACCTTGGCTGCCTCCCACCCCCAGTCCACATTGCAGCCGGTACTGAAAAATCCGTGTTTATCCATGGGCGATACTACCATGGTGCTGATCTGAAGATTGCGGCAGCGGGATATCATGTCTACCGTCTCCCCCAGGCGGCAGGGAGTATAGGTAAAAAGCCCCTGGCCCACCCCGTGCCGGGTCGCAGGTGCTACGAAACCGGAATCAATAGTAACCTTGCCCACCAGATCCGGGTGGTAAAGGTCAAACCATCTTACATCAACTCCGCTGACATAAGTAATATCACGCAGATTGCCGGCGCGGATTCTTTGAGCCACCGCGTTAATCAGACCTAAAGGCTGGCCGTTGGACAACGGTGCTACAATATTGTCCCCTGATTGAACCAGTTGGGCAGCCTCCTCGGCACTTACCAGCTTCTGCCGGTATAAATCCTTCCATTTATCCATCAAAATTCCCCCTCCTCTAATCAGGTTAAACCGTCATTAGGCCGGGCCACTTTATTTCTCAATAGGCCTGGCGTTTTTATTTGCCTTTGAATGAGGCTTTGCGTCCTTCCAGAAAAGCCAGCATCCCTTCGCGCTGATCCTCGGTGGAAAAGAGATAGGCAAACTTCTCCTTTTCCATCATCAGTCCGGTGTAAATGTCCACATCATAACTTAAATGAATCAGCTCTTTGGCGGTACGAATTGCCACCGGCGGTTTTCTGGCAAGCTTGCGGGCCAGTTTCATAGTTTCTTCTTCAAGACGGGCTGCTGGTACCAGCAGGTTAATCAAACCCAAGTCCAAAGCCTTCTTAGCGTCGAAAATCTCGCCCAGAAAAATTAATTCCTTGGCCTTGCCCTCACCTACCAGCCGGGTCAGTCTCTGGGTACCGCTACCTCCGGGGACGATTCCCAGATTAATTTCGGGCAGACCAAAAAGGGCATTGTCGGCTGCAATGCGAATATCACAGGCCAATGCCATTTCACACCCGCCCCCCAATGCGTAGCCGGCAATGGATGCAATACTGGGTTTGCCCAGAGCCATCAGCTTATTCATACTGATTTGTACCTTGTAAATATACTGGTGGGCTTCCCGGGGAGAATAATTGACAAAATTCTTGATGTCTGCGCCTGCGGCAAAGGCATTGGAATTGCCTTTAATTACAAGAACCCTGATATCGTCGTCGCCGGCAATATAATCATTTACTACCGATAATTCCTCCAGAACCTTTTCGTTAATGGCATTCAAAGCCTCCGGCCGATTTAGTTGTACCGTTGCAATGCCAGAATCCTTAAGGTAAAGAATAGTCTCAAAATCCATTTTTACACCTCCCTTTTACTAATACCTTCTTAAAACCAACCGGCTTTGGAGAGAGGAATTTTAAAAATATTCTGAAAATTAGATTGAGAATAAAAGGCAAAGCAACTGGTTCTCATAGGGAAATTCTTGAAGAATGGTGTACCGGAAGTAAGAAGGATTAGTTACATTAAACTGGTAAATAATGCAAAAGTCAATATCAAACGTAAATTGTCCTGACTGGAACCAATATATGACCGATCCCTTGGTTTGATGCTCCAATATTATAATTCCGGTACCCCGTCTGCTTTTTTTAAAAAAGCAAAAAGCTGAGGGAACGAGTGGGCATAAAAAAACAGTGGAACTCAGTCCACTGTTAAAGCGAAATATTAAATCTTCATCTATTTTAAGATTGGTCCCGGCATGGGCAAAACATTTTTGGAGAAAGCTGTGTTAAGAACTATAGCCGAAGCTACATATATACCCAGGATGCCCCCGGCCAAAAGGAATTTACTGGCTAAAGCGGCGTAGCTGTGGCTAATCAACTGTAAATCCATGAAGGCTACAAAAAATACGCCTGCATCAAGTGCCAGCACTACCAGACTCATAACCAGCGGAGACTGTTTTAAATAGGCGGGAGTCCACATAATTAAGACAATCCAGAGAACCAACCAGGCCCATCCATCTATGCGGGTATCTATAGCCCAGCCGTTAGAGGCCGCAAAATATTTAAAGATAAACTCCAACCCGCCAACCAACATAAAAAATGCCGAAAAGAAAAGAAAGACATTGCCACCGGTTAGATGACCGCCCTTTAATTCAATAACAGCAACAATAACCTGGACGAAGAAACCTCCCAATAACCATATCCCCAGCAAAGGTATACAGGAATGATCAACCTTACCTCCCAGTACTGCGTAAAAGCAAAAGCAAGCTATGGCCAGTGCTACCAATCCGGCGGGCGCGGGACTTGCCCAGGCGCCATGTTCATTAGACGACATTCAGCCAACTCCTCCCTCTCCAATTTTAAAGGCAATCAAGATGATTAATCTGCTTTTACCACCTCCCCAATATAGGAATTTGCTTTAAAGGTAGCTGATACCTGTTAAGCCGCTATAGACCGGAATCGGAGCTGTGCTGCTTAAAGGCTGTTATTAATTAACCTTGAATTAACACTGTGGGGATAACTAAAACAAGACCGAAAATGTTCAGAAAATTCTAGCTAATTACTTAAACATTATCAAAATTACCAGGATATTGTCAATAAAATTATTTTATTGCAAAATAATGTAAAAAAATAATCAATGCGGGAAGATTACATACTTGACAAAAATAAAGCAGAGATTTATATTTGATAAAAGGGATTAAAATAGTCAACAATGGGGTAGAGATTATGCAGATAACCAGACAAAGCGAGTATGCTATACGCACCATGCTGGAACTGGCCCGGGCGCCTCGGGGCGAGAATATATCCACGCGTTTTATATCCGAGAAACAGGATATACCGGAGGATTTTTTAAAGAAAACCTTAAAGCTGCTGGTTTTGGCCGGTCTGGTTAATACCCAGCGGGGTGCGTGCGGGGGTATTACTCTGGCCCGTGATGCCAGTGAAATTAATCTGGCGGATATCATAGCGGCGGTGGAAGGAAATATAGCCTTGAATGTATGCCTGGCACCCGGATATAAGTGCCCCAACCAACCGGGGTGTCCGGTTTCCCGTAACCTGGCTCGGGCTCAGCAAGCCATGCTTGATGAACTGCGTAAAGAGAGCCTGGCAGACATGTTAACCGATTCCCGGATTTCCTATTAATTACTGTTAACGGCAGAGGGACAATCTACCCTGATAGTTGACTAAAAACATCCCAAATATCATAAAGAAAAGAAGGGGAGGAATTATAATGTATTGCAACCAGTGTGAACAGACTAGTAAGGGTGTTGCCTGTACTGCTATGGGCGTATGCGGTAAGGATGCTGATACCGCAGCATTACAGGATCTATTGCTGCATTCACTGAGAGAACTGAGCGTTTATGCAGTTAAAGCTCGCCAGGCAGGCATAACAGATCAGGAAATAGACCGTTTTACCTTGGAAGGTCTATTTGTTACCCTCACCAACGTGAACTTTGACCCTGAAAACATAAGCGAGTACATCAAAAAGACTTCCCAACTAATTATTTCGTTACGCCAGGTTTTAAAAAGATGCAACCTTGGCGTTGAAAATGATATTTCCCCCTATAGGATACCGGCTGACCTGAATACTTTAATTAAGCAAGCTGACCAACTTGGTATGCTGATGGATAAAAAAGCAAATCCTGATATTCAATCCCTGCAGCAGATTCTGGTCTATGGATTAAAAGGAATTGCTGCCTATGCCTATCATGCTTGCAAACTGGGATATGAGGACGAACGCATTTATGCTTTTTTACATGAAGCCATGGCAGCCATTGGGGAGCACGGCGATGACCTGCAATATTGGCTCAACCTGGTCCTGCGCTGCGGAGAGGTTAACGTAATCTGTATGGAGTTGCTTGACCGGGCCAATACCAGCAGTTTTGGTCATCCCGTTCCAACCCGGGTGCCGCTTGGACACCGGACGGGCAAGTGCATTCTGGTTTCCGGACATGACCTGAGTGATCTAAAGGCCGTACTGGAGGCTGTTCAGGGCAAGGGTATTGACGTCTATACCCATGGGGAGATGCTCCCTGCTCATGGCTACCCCGAGCTTAAAAAGTATGAGCATTTTTACGGTCACTATGGTACCGCCTGGCAAAATCAGCGCAAGGAATTCGTGGTTTTCCCGGGGCCGATTCTTATGACTACCAACTGTATACAAGAACCGCGGGATAGTTATATGAATTCCATCTTTACTACCGGGCCGGTAGCCTGGCCGGGGACAACCCATGTGAACGAGGACAATTTTGCCGAGATAGTGCAGATGGCTCTGGAGATGCCCGGTTTTACCGAGGATGAAGATGCTGGCAGTGTTATGTGCGGGTTCGCCCATAATGCCGTCCTGGGTGTTGCCGACAAGGTTATTGCTGGAGTTAAAAGCGGCCACATCCGTCATTTCCTTTTGGTCGGCGGCTGTGACGGGGCCCGGGCGGGACGCAGTTATTACAGCGAAATAGTTGAAAAAGCCCCGCAGGATACGGTAATACTGACCCTGGGATGTGGCAAATACCGCTTCTTCAACCAGAAACTGGGGGATATTGACGGTATCCCGCGGCTTTTGGATTTGGGGCAGTGCAATGACGCTTATTCGGCTGTGCAGATTGCCCTTGCTCTGGCACAGGCGTTTGATTGCGGGATAAATGATTTACCCTTGTCCCTGGTCCTTTCCTGGTATGAACAGAAGGCGGTAGCTATACTCTTAAGCCTGCTTTATCTGGGAATTAAAGACATAAGGCTGGGACCTACTCTTCCGGCTTTTATTACCCCCGCGGTACTAGATGTGCTGGTAGAGAATTATGGTATAAAACCAATCACTGATGCTGATGCTGATTTAGAGGCGATCTTGTCCAAATAGCATTGGAACGGGCAATGGCAGAGGCTGTTGCCCGTTAAACCAATTGATCTCCCATGACCGCAGGCTATACCCACCTCCGGGGGACAAGCAGCCCCGGAAAAACCCTTAAAAATCAGTATTAATCGGGCAGATGTGTGTAATCTGTGGTTATTTTATTAAATATTAGGAGGAGTATCATGAGTGAGGATGTAAAGGTCTTAAATTCTGCTGTGGCTACCAAAATGAAGACTTCGGAGCTGGTAAGTTACCAGGCCGGTGCAGTGGTCAGCAAGACCCTGATAGCACGTCCTACCGGTACGGTAACCCTGTTTGCTTTTGACCGGGGGCAGGGCTTAAGTGAACACACGGCCCCTTTTGATGCTATGGTATCAATATTGGATGGGGAAGCAGAAGTGATTATTGCCGGACAGCCTTATATTTTACAAGCGGGGGAAATAATAATCATGCCCGCCGGGCAGCCGCATGCATTAAACGCCGTACAGAAATTTAAGATGCTGCTTACTATGATTAAGTCCTGATTTTAAGAGGAGGAGTTTTTCATGCAGTGGTCTGAGGAGGCGCTACAGGAGCTGGCCAAGGTTCCGAAATTCGTCAGGGATATGGCCAAAAAGGCAGTTGAGCATGAAGTAACCGGCAGCGGAAGAACGGAGATAACTGCGGAAGATGTTCAACATAGCCGGGACAAATACCTGGGTATCGTAGGGAAGAAGTCGGCTAAATACGGAATCAGAATAGCTGTGGTGAGGTGTGAAACGGTTTCTGAAGTCTGCCCCGGAGTAGCCTGTTTTAAGGCCTTCAACCAGCGCAGGTTGAATTTCAAAGACTACGGGCCGGATGCTGAAATAGTTGGTTTTTTCACCTGCGGAGGCTGCCCCGGCAGAAGAATATCCCGTCTGGTCGATAGCCTGAAAAAATATGGTCTGGATGTGGTTCATCTCTCCTCCTGTATGGGTTTGAAGGATACTTATCCGGCCTGCCCCCATATAGATGAAATCAAGAAGAATCTTGAGACCAAGGGTATAAAAGTGGTTGAGGGAACACACCACTAAGAAAACCGGTTCCGGTTTCGCAGTAAAGGAGGATTGAAGTGGGGACAAGAACTATAGTCAAGATAGATGAAGAATTGTGTAACGGTTGTGGGGCCTGCATAAGTCCCTGTGCTGAAGGGGCGTTGGAACTGGCTGGTGGCAAGGCGCGGGTTATTAAGGAGGAGCTATGTGACGGGGCCGGGTTCTGCCTCGGAGCATGTCCGACCGGAGCCCTGTCTCTGGAGAGCCGCGAGGCCCCTGAATTCTCCGAACAAGCGGTTAAAAATCTTTCCCTTATACGTCCCAGAAACTATATACCTCAGCAATGTATGCAATGCGGAATGGATGAAGACCAGGTCTGCTTGCTCCCCCTCAAACGTCGGGGAGAAGCCTTATGGATATGTACCAGGTGCCTGCCCGGGCTTATACACGGCTGATACCCGGATGGTATTTTTATCTGGAGTTGTATTTCTGGCAGCAAATGAATATAATATAATTAACGGTGGCGGAGAACTTAAGATTGCCAATTTCTTAGGTCTAAAGGTCATTGGGTTGAGTTTTTCAGGTTTAACGGTTATTTTTAATGATAACATCCCTTTTCACTTAGTAAATTTATCAGGTGGTTTTCCTTGGAAAAGGTCTATATGGGGTTTATACCGGTCACATGGTTTTCTCCGCCACCTAATATAATGATTTTAATGCCTTTATAAGCTGCTTATAAAGGCATTTTTTATGATGCGGGAAAACCAGCGGCTCTTTTGCAGTATATACTAGTCTCAACTGCTGATAATTCCGTTTATACTGCATTGCGCACGGAGGGAATATTGTTTGACAGCAGAACCGTACAGTCTTAAAAGGCATATTTGTTTGATTACCGGCGCCGGCCGCGGAATCGGGGCTGAAGTGGCCCGGGTGGTAGCGGCGGCAGGGGCATCAACCGTCATTAATTACCATACCTCCGAGCGGGAAGCCTTGCAACTGCTCGAAGACTTAACTGCCCGGGGTTGCCAGGTCATGGCCGTAAAGGCCGATATCAGCAAGAGCCGGGATGTTGAGGCGATGTTTGCCGGTATCCAAGCCGAATGGGGACCGGTTGACCTTTTGGTCAACAATGCCGGAGTCTCATTGAAGCGTTTACTTACGGAAACCAGTGAAGCAGAGTGGCAACAGGTAATGGACACCAACCTTAAGGGCGCTTTTTTGTGCAGTCGCCAGGCCCTGCCGGCCATGGTTAGAAACCGTTTTGGACGAATAGTAAATATAGCATCCGTCTGGGGCTTAAGAGGTGCTTCCTGTGAAGCGGTCTACGCTGCTTCCAAAGGTGGGCTTATTGCTCTGACCCGTTCTCTGGCGGCAGAAATGGGCCCTTCAGGGATTTGCGTTAATGCCGTTGCTCCCGGGCCGGTACAGACCGATATGCTCAATCAGGAGCTGGATCATGATGAAATAACTGCTCTGGCAGCTGACATCCCTCTGGGAAGACTTGCAACCCCGGGGGATGTAGCAGCTACCTGTCTTTTTCTCTTATCCCCTGCCGCCGGTTATGTTAATGGTCAGGTTGTTGGCCTGGATGGTGGCTGGAAAGTGTGATAACAAAATTGCTTGGAGGTTATAGTTATGAAATTAACGCGTAATAGTCTTTGCTGGTGTGGGAGCGGTAACAAGTATAAAAAGTGTCACCTGGAGATGGATCTGCGTCTGGAAGAGATGGAGAATCAAGGTTGTATAGTTCCTCCCCGGAATATCATTAAAAGCGAGCGGCAGGTTGCAGGAATCCGTCGTTCCTGCCAGTTAAGCAAGGAGATTCTCGATAAACTGGAGAATATAATCACTCCGGGCATAACCACCGAGGCCATCAATACCTGGGTCCATGAGTATACGCTGGCGCATGGGGCTTATCCGGCACAGTTGAATTATAATGGCTACCCGAAAAGTGTCTGCGTTTCCTTAAATGAGGTGATTTGCCATGGTATACCCGGCGCCAGGGTTTTAAAGGATGGAGATATTATGAATGTAGATGTCACCTGCATTCTTGATGGCTACTACGGGGACACCAGCCGCATGTATATAATTGGGGATGCGTCTGATGAGGCCCGGCGGCTGGTCGAGGTGGCCCGGGAATGCATGTATCTGGGGATTGAACAGGTGCGTCCCTACAATCGGGTAGGGGATATAGGCTTTGCTATTGAGCGGCATGCCCGCCAATTTGGCTATTCGGTCGTACAGGATTTCGGCGGGCATGGGGTCGGGGTGGAATTCCACGAGGAGCCTTTTGTGCAACATTATGGAGAAAAGGATTGTGGGATGGTACTGGTACCCAACATGGTATTTACGGTAGAACCGATGATAAATGCCGGTACTTACAAGTGCCGGGTGCTGGACGATAACTGGACTACAGTAACTCGTGATGGCTCTCTTTCGGCTCAGTGGGAACATACGGTCCGGGTTACCGAAACCGGGTTTGAAATACTAAGCGCATAGTGAAAAAGCTGATATAAATTATTCCGGTTTCTATCCGGTTGCGCCTTGCAGCTGTGCATAGTCGGCTTTATAAAAAAAAGGAAGCTTTTTGCCAACGGCGGCAAAAAGCTTCTGAAACATAGGGGGTAGAAAATATAGGGATTGTGAATGAGAAGGTTCAGCATCCTTATAAGCAAAAAACATGCCAAAGGAGAAAAAAATCACAATCTACCGGCTGTGACCGGATTTAACCAACCAAGCCGCTGCTTATGGGGTGTGAAATAGATGTAACACTGTAACCTGATGAAACACTAGTGGTACAGTACTGGGTTACATGGCGGTTAATCCCAACCATCTCAAAGGGTACCGTGCCTTACCTGATTAAATCCTGGGTTGGCCCGGGTCTTTTTGTTTGTTTACCGGTTTTGAGTTCTACCACATATATTTTTCGCTCCCGGTCGGCGGGCCGGGGAAAGGTAATCATGCAGGCAAACGAATCTGCCCGGCCAGGTTGTATAAGGGTCTTTACCTTGCTGTAGCTGTCAGCAGTCAGTACAGCGATATATTGGCTACTGTCCTGGCCAAGGGAAGTGAGCCAGGAATTAACCTCATCATCCGACTTAAAATTGCCCGGTATACTGGTCTTAAGGTAAGCACGCTGCTTGAACCCCAGCAAGTATGGGAGGGGGTCATTTTCCAGAGATAATCCCTGATCCAGCAGCACCAGGTAATCATCCCCGGACGAGAGCTGCTCGGTCTGTGCTATTACATTCAGAGCCAGACGGTTGGATTCATTGGTGACTTCTTTGCTGCGGCAATAATTATAGTAGGGGACGAATTGAAGGCATACCAGCATGGCAGCGGTGGCTATGGCCAGGGCCCGGATGCCTCTTTGGCTTCTAACCAGGCTATGCATGCAATCATAAAGATGAACTGCCCCGGCTGACATAAGCAGCAAGGCGCAGATAAATACAGGCATGATATAACGGGTGTTTAGGAAAAAACCGTAGCGTTCGTTGAGGTTGGGTATTATTAGAAAAGCGGCAGCTATACAGCATAACGGCAACACCTTCTTTTGCTTCCAGGCTACAATAAGCCCTGTCAGCAACAGCAACAGGGACAGACTGAAGAAGGGATGAACCAGATACTGCAGCAGGTGGTCATGATGGCTATAGGTCGAGCTTAGGGTGCGCAGTAATTGAACAGCCATATTATAGCAATTCAAAATATAAGATGAAATTCCGGGATCCTGCTCCAGGGTGTAGGATTTGTGGCTGAGCCAGCGCAGGCTGCCGCCCCGGGAGATGATATTGAAATAAATCATGTTGGCATAACCGGCCAGCAGAGCCAGGGCAGCAGCAAAGTACCAGCGGGGGCTGATTTTAACCTGCTGGCGAAATGACGGCCGCAGTAAGTAGAAAGCGGTGGCCAAGAGATATACTATCACTGAGGAGTGGGTCTGCAGGGCGGCAGCCCAGGCAAGGGCAGCCAGAACCAACCAGGGCCCGCTTTTTTTCTCCTCCGCCTTGATAGTGGCAATCAGGGCCAGGGTAAAAAAGAAAGGGGTGGTGCAATTTGACCAGGCCATATGAGTTACCAGGATGTGCATGCCGTTAAAAAGCAGGAGGGCGGCAGCCAGTAAGCCTGTCCGGCGGCCGAAGAGACGACTGCCCAGGTAATATATCAGGGGAACGGTAAGGGCCGCAGTTACAGCCACATATAAACGGGGCACGTATATGCTGGGTCCCAGAATCTTAAAAAAGCCGGCCATAATATAATTATGCATGGCGCCTATATCCCAGGCAGCGTTATGCAGGGGTAAAAGCTGCCCGGCATATATCAGATAAGACAACCTTACTTCTTTTAATTCATCTATAAAGCGGGGTATCTCCCATAGCCAGGGTAAACGCAAGCCCAGAGCGGCAGTAAAAGCGGCCAGAACAAAGGCGCACTGCTGCATAGCCTGATTGCCGCCGGGAAGGGCGTAGAGATTGAAAAACAATCGGGCCTTTATACTAAAAAGATCCAGCAGCATCTGGGCCGGAGCCAGCAGCGGGTTAACCCGGCTGCCTGCACAATCTGTGGCTTTAACCGGCAGTTCAGCTATTTCATATTGCAGAGCCCGGGCCAGCACCAGAACTTCCACATCAAAGGCAAAACGATTAAGGCGTTGGCGGCTGAAGATGTCCTGCGCGGCCTGGCAGTGGAAGCCTTTTAGACCGCATTGGCTATCCTTTATACCGGGAAGCAGGAGAGCCTGTACCAGCAGGTTGAAGGCCCGCCCCAGCAGGCGACGCTGCCGGGATTCGCCTTCCATTCGCTGGCTCCCGTAGCTATGGCGGCAGGCTATGGCGATTTTACTTCCGGCCTGCAATTGGTTGCGTAAAGCTTCAATGTGCTGGGGTGTGAAGGTATCGTCAGCATCACAGAAGATTAAGAATTCTCCCTTGGCAGCCTGTATACCGGTTCGTACTGCTTTGCCTTTTCCCTGGTTGCGGGGATGGGAAAGGCATGAAACCTGAGGATGTTTGGCGCAAAAAGCCTGAGCTTTCTCCCGCGTGGAGTCATTGCTGCCATCGTCGACTACGATAATTTCAATCGGAAACCGGGATGGCAAGGTCGATGCCAGGTTGTGCAGCCTTTGGGGAAGCCGGGTAGCCTCGTTATAGGCCGGAATGATTATGCTGGTGAGACTGGGCTGGTAAGATCTATGTTCCGATTCGGCGCTGTCTTTTTTAAAAACCCAGTAACGGTAGAACATAAAATTCCAGCTGGCTGACAAAACCGCAGCCACTAATTTGGCGGCGTTAAGCATCAGATAGGAGGCGTCAGGCGCTGGCGAGAGTAAGGCAAAAAGACCTACGGTCGCTGTATTGACCAGCATTCCGGTCAGGGAAACCAATATGAACTTGGGAAACTGTATACCATAAGCAGGTTCGCTGGATTTGAAAGTCCAGACACGATTTAAAATGAAGCTGTTGATGATTGCTGTAGTGACCGCCGCCATGTTTATCAGCAGTAAAAACAACCCGCTCTTCATACCGCTTAGACTAATCAAGATATTGAATATTCCAAAATCAATGACCGTATTTAGGATTCCGACTACCGTAAATCTACATATCTGCCCCAACATGTACGTAAAATCCTTTCATCTGTCAGATATATAGATTATTTCCAAAATTGATGAATTAATGCTGCTGGCTTTCAGGCAATGCCGGTGATTAAAACTGTCCTTTACTGTCTCCCATAATTTTATGATAGATACATATAAAGTAAGCTAAGCTATAATATAAAACAGCGGGTAATATTTACCCAAGCTGCATATTAAAGGCATAAATATTAGGGGGGATTTTCAAATGTACACAGAAGAGTACAAACAAAAACTGGTTAGTGCAGAAAAAGCAGTGAGTGTTGTAAAATCCGGGGATATTTTGGACTATGGTTTCTTTTGCGGCAAACCGGTAGTCTGTGACCAAGCTCTGGCCAAAAGAACCGACCTTAAAGATGTTCAAGTCTATTGTGCGGTGACAGTACCACCAGTACCGGAGGTAGCCAAGGCAAAGGGCAGTTTCATCTACAATGACTGGCAGTTCAGCAAGGTATCCCGCATCCTGCAATCCTATGGCTTATGCAACTACGTTCCTATTCTTTATCACGACGCCTGCAAACTCTACCGGGAGAATATTGCTCCTCACCGGAATGTAGCTATTGCTCAGGTTACTCCCATGGATAAATTCGGCTATTTCAATCTGGGGCCACAGAATTCTGAGACTTTGGCCAATATGGAAGTGGCCGATATAGTAATTGTCGAGGTTAATAAAAACCAGCCTTATTGCCTGGGAGGGGCCGAAGAATCGGTGCACATAAGCCTGGTTGATTATATTGTTGAGGCCCCTGACGACCAGAAACTTCCTGACCTGCCCGGTATCCAGCCCAATGAAATAGACAAGGCCATTGCCGGTCATCTTATGGAGTATATTTATGACGGCTGCTGCATCCAATTGGGTATCGGCGGTATGCCCGGAGCGGTAGGTACGGCTATTGCTGATTCTGATTTGAAGAATCTGGGCGGTCACACCGAGATGTTTGTGGATGCTTATGTAGATATGTTAGAAGCCGGGCGCATGAACGGAATGGCTAAAAATTTTGACCGGGGCAGGGTGGCTTTTACCTTTGCTATTGGCAGCCAGCGGATGTATGACTTTATGGATAACAACCCCGCCTGTACTTCCTATCCGGTAAGCTATACCAACGATCCCCGGGTTATAGCCGGCCTGGATAATTTTATTTCTATTGTCAATGCGGTAGAAGTAGACCTCTACTCCCAGGTTAACGGGGAGAGCAATGATACTGCCCAGATTTCTGGCAATGGCGGGATGTGGGACTTTGTAATGGGGGCGCAGTGGGCCAAGGACGGCAAGAGCTTCATATGTTTGTCTTCCACATTCAAAGATAAGGACGGCAATCTCAAATCACGTATTGTCCCTACATTTGCTCCTTCATCGATAACTACTATCCCCAGACAGATGGTAGACTATATTGTGACCGAATACGGAGCTGTAAGGCTGAGGGCGAAACCTACCTGGTGGAGGGCAGAAGAGCTAATCTCCATAGCTCATCCTGATTTCCGTGATGAATTGATAAAAGAAGCCCAGAGAATGAATATATGGACCAAGACCAATAAGATCGGTTAGCCTAAAGCCCTATGTTTATCATGGGAAACATCAGTCCCTTATAAAATTAGGACTTGATATAGTCCAAATGTTGTATTGCAAGATTGGCTAACCCGGGTTATCATAATGACGAGCCCCGGCCAAATAGTAAAAGGAGCATTGCATGTGATGGAAGATCTGGAAAAGCTGATGCAAGAGATTGAGAAACTACGGGCTCAGTTGAACTATCAGGGTGAATGCAGGGGTTTGCAGGATGATGATGTACTGAAAAAAAGTAAGTTGCTGGACAACCTTATTAATCAGTACTACAAGCTTACCCGGACGAAAGCTCTGTAGGCTGTACTGAGTCTGGCCTGGGGGGTAAAAGGGTTAGAGAAGGTAAAACACCACTCGTTTAAAAAGAGTGGTGTTTTGTCATTTAGGGTCAGAGGAATCCATTGTCAATAGCTTATGCCTAATAGCCATTAATAGGGAATTTATGCCAATTATAGTTCTTGTATGTAAATCGTAAAAGTAGTAAAATGCATTATATTACGGGCTGTGAATATGGTTGCGGGAGGGTATTTTTATGGGTAAAATACGTCTGTATGCCGACAATGCTTGTGATCTGGACACAGATTTTCTTGAACAACTGCAGGTAAAAATGTTTTACATGCCAGTTACCATAAAGGATAAAACCTATCGGGACCGTTTGAGCATCAATCCCCCTGAATTCTACCGCTTGATTGCCGAACCCGGTGTAGTTCCCATGACGGCGCAGATTACGCCGGCAGAATTCCAAGAGGAATTTGAACGGGTTATGGCAGAAGGTGATGATGAGATTATCTATATTGCCTTTTCTTCAGGTCTCAGCGGCACCTATCAATCAGCTTGCGTAGCCCGGGATGTGGTTGATCCCCGGAGGATAACCGTCATAGACTCCCGGAGTGCCTCTGTTGGTTACGGACTGACCGTGATCAAGGCGGCGCATGACATTGCTGCCGGCAAAGGAAAGGATGAGGTGATTGCCGGAATTAAGGATAATATAGCCCGCATTCAGCATATCTTTATTGTTGGAAACTTCGACATGCTTAAAAGAGGAGGCCGTATAAGCGCCGCTTCTGCCGCCCTGGGCAACCTGCTCAATATTAAATTGATCGCCCATTTTGTGGAGGGCAACATTCATCCGCTGGAGAAATCTCATGGCCTTAAGAAGGCTAAAAAACGAATGCTCGAAATAATGGAAGAAAGAGGCTGCCGACTGTCAGAACAGCTGATAGGTATTAACCATTCCAATGACCTGGAAGGCGCCCTGGAGATAAAGCAGTTAATCCAAGAAAAATTCGGCTGCCAGGAATTCGTCATATCGGAGATAGGGGCGGCCATTGGCTCCCATGTAGGCGCAGGCACCTACTCGGTTTTTTTCCTTACTCCACCGCTGAGCTAAGGAGGAAGGGGAACCAGCTCAAAGTGCTATGCTTATATGAAAATCGGTTGCGGAGGCTGCCTTAATTCCGGTTAGCCAGAATCTGCTCGTATATGGCGATATAATCATCTACCATTCTTTCCTGACTGAAACCCAGTTCTACCCAATGGCGGCAGTCCCTTCGATCCAGGTTGGCGATCAGCGCCAACTTTTCGCAGGCTTCTGATGTGTTATTGACCAGGAACCCGGTATGGCCGTGATTGACGACTTCCGGCATTGATCCCCGCCGAAAGGCTATTACCGGGGTGCCGCAGGCCATGGATTCTACTACGCTAAGGCCGAACGGCTCATCAAAGTGGATGGGATGAAGCAGTGCATAGGCCTGGCCCAGCAACTGATTCCTCTGCCCGGGGCCGACCGATCCCAGGTAAAACACGTTCCGGTTGTCCACATGGGGGGCAACCTGTATATTATAATAATCCTTATCCTGGATAATACCTGCGATATAAAGCTTCATGCCATAGCGGCGGGCAATCTCGATAGCTTCCGCAGTCCCTTTGTCCGGATGGATACGGCCGAAGTAAAGCAAATATTCTCCGGGCTGTTCAACCAAGGTAAATTCTTGCAGGGCGATGCCATGGTATATGGTAGCCAGATAATCAAGCTCAGGGCTGCGGTCAGCATCGCTTATGGAGACATAGAAGTTATCCCGGTTATATTCCCGGTAAACAGGCAGTATCTTGCGGGAAGAAAAACCGTGAACGGTGGTTAGTACCGGGGTATCAATCAGTCGGCTATACGATAAAGGCATAAAATCATAATTGTTATGGATGAGATCAAATCTGTCTGCCCGTTCGAAAAGATAGGCTATATGCATGGCCTCCCATACCTTGGGGTCTATGCTCTGGTTTTCCTCATAGGGAAAAGGGCAAATATACTCCAGCCGGGCCGAGGTGTGCGAATCACCGGTGGCAAATAGGGTAACGTCAACCCCCTTCCGCACCAGACCTTCTGCCAGTAAAGAAACCACCTGCTCCCAGGGGCCATAGTGCCGAGGAGGTGTCCTCCAGGCTATTGGTGACAACAAAGCTATTTTCATATCTTTCACTCCTGCTTCCAAATAGTAATATTTCTAAGTTTTCACCAAATCCAGAATAATAATCCAGCAGAAGATTCATTTATGGGCAGTGTGTTACAGGGATTTAGACTTCCTCTTTCCGGGACAGGTGCTGCTGGTAGCGGGCAAATAGTCTTATCAGATTACCCCGAGGGTCGGTATAAAAATCCTCTTTTCTGCAGTCTTCCAGCCATGGGATATGTCGGCTCCGGGATACATCCGGGGTATTTCCGATTAATGCAGCCCAGGCAGCAGTACCTGGTTTGGCGCTGCCGTCATGGCGAAACAGGCCAAAGCAGCGTTCGTGAAGGTTTTGCCTAAGCGGCGGCAGAGGCCATAAGTGGGGGGCATAATCGCCATAACACCAAGCTAAGGCCCCCGTCAAGCTTTGGCTTGGAAGCAGGGAGAGGGTTTTCCGGTAATAGTCGGCGGCCTCCTTTTCATTGAACAATGAAGACTTGAGCTGAGTCTTTTCCAAGTCCTGCATCAGCGGGTGCAGTTTAGGCCAGGTAGGTACCCCGAACTCCTGCAGCATTACCGGCTTTCCCCCCAGCCAGGCCGTAATCATACCCAAAAAGGGTACAAGACGAAATTCCAGTTCTTGCTCTACCCAGGACAGATAAAACGGATAAGCGTGCATGGAGAGGAAATCGCAATAAATTGCTGCATCCTGAGGCCAAAGCTGACGGTTTTCCTCCAAATCTTCAGCATGCATGCCCAGGGTGAGGGGACAGCCGCCGCTGTATTCCCGCACCTGACGGCTCATGACCCCAAGCCATTGCCGGGCCCTATCCCGGTCAGGAGGCACAACGCAGTTGGAGGCTTCGTTACCGAGGTCATAGGCGCAAATTGCCGGGTGACCCCTGAGCGCTGCACATATTTCCTCTATCTGCAGAGTCTGAGCCTTAATTACCTCATCATCACTGTAATAATTGCGTATGGTTTTTTGCACCAATCTTCCTTCCGAGTATACGGGAAAACGTTGGGGGCTGTCATAGTCCTTCAGCATCCACCCAGGAAACCAGTTGACTCCGCTCATATGCCCGCAAAAAAATGTGGGCATAAGCTTAAGGCCAGTTGCATAGGCAATGTCGGCTACTTTTTTTAAATTGGACACCGCTTCCCGGGATATGATGTCGGCAGCGGGTTGAAAATCCTCCCATTGGAGAAAAATACGTACTACCTGAAAGCGGAAACGGGCCAATTGTTTATAATCCGCTTCTACCTCTCCGGGGTCAAACCGGCTCCACCAGTACATTGCCTTATTAATGGGCCAGTAATTAATCCCGGTAATAAAATCCCTTACTTCATTCATCCCATTCCTCCGAATAATGAGAAACCACAGATTTGCCAATTTAAAACGTAAATGTGGCTCCTAATTAAAGCTGTGCTTTTTTAAACCAAGCTGTAATTAGTATGGCATAAAAGAAGCAGGTTATTTCCCGGTTTACCGGATTGCGGCTATGGCAAAAATCACATAATTGCCATAGACCTGGGCCAGGATTTTGAGAGAATAGGGGTTGTTGTTCCTGAATTTCATATCCGCTGTTCCCCAGGATACGGTAGCATCCCGGTTGGCTGGAACATATCCCACCCGCAGATTATGCGCATGCCTTTCCAGAACCGGTAACCCCGATTCCAAAACGCTGTTATAAAGGGTGGAGGATGTTTGGCATACGCCTCCGCCGATACCGGGCACCAGGCGCTTGCCGACAATTACTCCTGCAGTCTGGTATCCTCCCGCAGCCGTTCTTTGGCCTACCGTATGATTGAAGGAAAACACTTCACCGCTCTTGACGATGGCTCCATTTAGTTTGCTGCAGGAGAGATTGATGTTATGGTTGCGCGATGCCGGGCTGCCGGCAATACTGGTATAGTAGCCGCCGATTATATCTTCCGCCGGCCATAGTTCTGCCATCACCGGTGCTTCGGCCAGGCTTCCCCAGCGGGGTAGATTAGCCGGAAGCTGCGGTGGGGCCGGAGGAGCAAACTGGGGGTCGGGCCCCTGATAATCCGAACTGCGCAGGATGATAGCCCCTGCCCGACTGTTGTAGCTGATGGTATAACCCAACTGCTCAGCCACAAATCGCATAGGAAGATAGAATTCGTCCAGCTTAACCGTGGATTCAGGGTTTTCATCAACCCGGGCTGGTGGCAGGTGCAAATATTCTCCCTCTTCAAGCAGGAATTCTATTGACCCTTTGCGCAGCAACAGGCGGGCGTCTATTATCTCAATCTGGGTACCAAAAACAAGGCTGCAATCGTTTAATGAAATGACCGCCCTTTCCCAGGTATCTATAAAGGCTGCATAATTTAAAGGGGCTTCCTCGCCATCAAGATAGATATCAATGCTTCTAAGGATTACTGAAGTTACCGGTGTTTCCTCCGGGGCGATAGCTTCGGCTCTTGCTCCTGGTGTAGAATTGAATAAAGTGAAACTGAACCCAAGAACGATTAAAATGTAACTGATTACTCTTTTCATGTTTGTCTCCTTCCCTAAGATTTATTAACATGTTTATTGAGTTTAGCTTCACATATGACTGAATTATGGGAATAATTGGTGAAGAGGTGCGGGCAATGAACACGCTTTTGGAATTTAAGGACATCTACCGCCGGTTTGATAGTAAAGAGCGTTTTCTGGCGGCATCAGGCAAGGTGGGTTCGGGAGGGATACTGGCGATAAAAGGAGCATCGGGAACAGGTAAATCGACCCTGCTTAGAATCTTGGCCCGTTTGGTAAAACCAGAGCGGGGAGAACTGTTCTACCAAGGTAAGTCCTCCCGGGAGATATCGGCGCTGGAGTGGAGACGGAAAATTCATTATGTACCCCAGAAAGCGGTTATGTTTGAAGGAACTGTGGAGGATAACCTGCGCCTGCCCTTCAGCATTAAAAACATAACATCCCCATACGATGAATCGCTGGTTGGAGACTATATGAGCCAATTATTGCTGCCTGCCGGCCTGTTACCGCAGAAGGCGCATAACCTTTCAGGGGGGGAAGCCGCACGCGTTGCCCTGATAAGAGCCTTACTCATAAAACCTGAAGTGCTGTTATTGGACGAACCTACTGCTTCGCTGGACAATGCCAGCCGGGGTCGGGTCATCAGCCTGGCAGCAGGCTGGGTAAGCGAACAAACAGGGCGGGCCATAGTATTGATATCTCATCAGGATGCGGATCTGGAAGCATTACCGAACCTTACGATCCTGGATTTGGAAGGAGGAAAAAAGGCATGAGCAGCGGGTACATCCCGATTTCCAACTGGCAGCTTGTTCTGAGTGTGGTGCTGGTGCTTATTACTGGAGGCATTTCTGCTCTTTTGCAGCTGGGTTTGCTTAAATCCCTGGTATGGGGTACTATTCGGGCATTTATCCAGCTAACCTTGATCGGCTATATTCTCACCTATATTTTCCAAATCAATAAGCTGGCGGTCATTATTCCTATTATTCTTTTAATGAGCTTTATTGCCGGCCGGGAGGCGACCCGTAGAATCAGTGCACCTTCCAACCAGGTTTGGCGATCTTTTATTGCTCTTACGGTCAGTACTTTTATAGTCGGGGTTATCGTGCTGGTACTGGTGATCTCCCCCCATCCCTGGTATTCTGCTCAAATTATGATACCCATCTTTGGGATGCTGCTGGGCAATTCTATGAATGCCATTGCTCTTTCACTGGATCGCATGTACAGTGAAATCAACGGCCATAGAGAAGAGGTGCAGCAACTGCTGTGCTTTGGCGCCACCCCCTGGGAGGCCATAATGAACTATGCCCGTAAAGCTCTGGTGGCGGGAATGACTCCCAGCATCAATTCCTTGATGGTAGTCGGCCTGGTAAGTCTGCCCGGTATGATGACCGGTCAAATTATAGCCGGTATGAATCCGCAGTCAGCCGTACGTTATCAGTTTGTAGTAATGATAATGATGACTGCCTGTGCTGCTATAGGTTGTCTCATAATCATCGGCTTGTCATATAAAAACATGTTTAATGACGATCTGGCTCTGGCGGAAACACTGCATAAAAATTAAAAACCCGGGCCAAAGGCACGGTTGCAGCCTCGGTGACAAATGTCGCCCGCTTTATTGCAAAGACCAGAGCTGCCGTACCTCTTTACTGCGCGGACCCAGGTCCGGAGAACGTGAGGAACGCTACTCCGGAACGGCGGAGCATAACATGAAAAATAGCGGTTTACAAGTAAAGGCAGACAGCCGATCTGCTGCCTGCCTTCCCCGAAGCCCATGGTTCAGTTTGTGTCCCTATGGACATGCGCTTAACCTCCGGGCTTTTATTTTTAAGAACTGACCGTGGATTTTACCTGCTGAATATCCTTGGCATCGGCCTGGGTCGCAGGTTTGTAAAATCCTTTGGACTCTGCCAATTGATATAACTGATATTGGAACTGTTCGTCGGAGTTTCTGATCTGCTGCAAAGTCTGACGCAATTGTTGATTCGAGGTTTCACTTATACTGCTGGTATAGGTGGTGAGACTACTCTTTACCTGGGAAAGAATGTCGTTTACCATTTCCTTATCGTTCATATGCTGCATTTTTTCATCTCCTTATCCCAAAAAAGTTAATAGTTTTTGACGGGTCTGAGAAGCTGATTGAGCGGACTGCTGAAACATTTGTTTCACCTGTGGGTCCTGAGCTTGAGAAGCATAAAAATTTAATTTCTTTTCCGAAGTTTCATGCGAGCCGATTAAGTGTCTTAGACTTTGCAGTTCCATCTGATTGATGTTCATGCTTGGTTTGCTCCTTTCGTTAATATTTTTGTGTTGAGCACATTAATAGCTTGCCTCGCTTTCACCTATCTATACTTCCAAAAGTATTGAAATAAACTGGCACAATTTACATAAAGGGATAACTTAAAGGGGAAAGAACCATTATATATAGGCTTTAACACTAGATGGGCTATATGGAAAAACATTACAAACAGGATTTGCGAGGAGGTATATCATGAAAAAGAAAGCTCTAACTGTAATTGCCGTTTTGGTCTTTACCCTGGGATTGATGGCTACGCCAGCCAGAACCATAGTGGCGCAACCATTTATTAAGATCATTTCCAGCCCCGCTGATTGCCGGTATGGATTAAGGCCGATTGTATCAGGGAGTGAGTTGAAATCCAACCGTAATTCCACTATAAAGGTTACAGAAAACAGTCTCCCCCGGGTGACCTTCCCCAGTGGCGAAAGCGTTTATATCCCCCGTTATGTTGATAGCTCCAGGTCCTCTGCTGCGGTCAGCGATGCAAGGCCGAAGCCGGTGGCAGCGGTTAAGCCTGCTCCCAGGGAGGAGCCCGGGAATCAAGGCGGAAAGGCCAATAACACAGCAAAGCCGACTTTACCCGATCAGAAGAGTACCATATCCAAGCAGGCTGATAAGCCGCCAGTCACTGCTCAAACCAGCCAAACAGCACAGAAACAGGATAAGCCCAAAGTAGCTGCCCAAGAAGAAAAGAATTTGACCCTGGCGGCATCTGCCGATACCAAATCTGATTTAGCTGCGGTCAAATCCTTTCGGGCAGTCTATGACGACAGCCCGGCCCATGCTCTGGTAGGACGGGCGGTTTGGTACATGAAATATGGCTATATGGTCTACGGACATAAAAAATACTGGGACACCGGTTACATCGATTGCTCCAACTTTGTTTCCCTGGTCTATAAGGACTTTGGTTACAGCATAACCTCGGCTGCCCGTAAGTATAACAGCGTAGGTCAGGCAGTAAGCGGAGTCTACGTAAAGCACCAGCCTGGCAGTAATACCAAACATGTGCTGATGGGCACCGATAAACTTAAGCCGGGAGATATATTTACCTTTTGGAAAGAAGACAGTCAGGGTAATCGCTATATTGGGCATGTGGCCTTATATATGGGCAAGTTCAATGGCAAACCGACTATTATACATACAGTCAAGGGCTACCCGACTGCTATCGGTCTCACCGACAGTTTTACCTACTGGTATGGCGAGCACTTCAATGGGGTACGCCGGGTACTTAACGGTTCGGCTTATGTTCCGGATGCCCCTTATACCGATAAAGGGCCGGTTATACCTGCCAAATATCAGATGAAACCGGGGCGGGTAACAATGCCCGGTTCACTTCCGGAAGGCTTCTAAAGGGGCGGTACATACATAAACGGACAGCGGTGGGCTCAGTATAATAATTAGTCATTATGGCATTTATTAAGTATAATTTAGTTATCAGGACATTAGTGGAGGTGACATCAGTTGTCCATATTTCGGCCGCTGTCAGAACCTGAGGAGCCCAGTCGCTACCAAATGGCTGGTATTAGCATCAGTTGTCCGCACTGCAAAAACCAGACATTTTACGAAAGCAGGGTTCAGTGTAATGCCTGTGAACCAGCTTACGATGAGGCTGAACCGGTAATTAAAACTGCTACCGCAATTTGCTGCAGCCGATGCAGCCTTATACTGTACTTTACCAACAAGCCCAATAAAATAATGTAAAGCAGGATAAACTGTATGAAAATGAGGCCATAGCTATGGCCTCATTTATATTATTTTCCGGTTGTGGTATCCCGGATGAAAAAACCGCAGTACTTGGCCGCCCCCTTTTTATCCACGAAAGAAAGGCAGCCCGTTTCTGCCGCTAACGGGAAAAAGGCCTAAAGGACGAATATATATGAGCCGGCTAAGGAATACTACCAGAAACAAGAGAGGATGGTAGATATGGCTTTACTGGGCGACCCCTTTGTGGCCAATGTGCCCAAGAAATTATCTCCGGCTGAGCTGATCCAGGCCTTGCGGGTAGACATAGCCGGTGAACTGGAGGCAATAATCGGCTACGAAGCTCATATTATGGCTACAGACGATGAAAGGGTCAAAAAGATACTGACCCACATAGCTGACGAAGAAAGGCACCATGTAGGCGAATTACAGCAACTCCTTTTTGTCCTTAACCCTGCTGAACAGCAGCATTTCGATAAAGGCCTGCAGGCTGTGCAACAGCAGCAGTCCCAAAATTTCCAGGCACCGATGCAATAATGTTAAATTATAGAGCCAAGCAAGGATCTGCGAAGGCCCCGAGGAGAGGGGCCTTGATTTTTGTCCCTGAACCGGCCGTCAGGGCTGTCGGAAACAAGGGTTTTAAGACCGCGTCTTGTGTTGCGGCAGGCACTGAATGTGGCTAGCCAAGTTCGTTTGCTGGGGTTTTTGGTCCCTAATGCCCCTTACGCTTCACTCCATAACAGTTTAAGAGTGTTGCAGACTCTTATAGAATAGAAAGAAAAGCTTTTATCAAAGCAAAAAAGAGCATTATCTTTTGCTCAATGATGCCTACGAGATTGGTTGATTATGGCCGAGAAGAATGGTTGGAAAGAAAAAAAGAGAATTTGATCAATAATACCGCCAATGAGATATATGAACTTCATAAACGTACAAATAATAACCAGCTATTATCTAAGGCTGAAAAGATGAAAGCCTTATCAGGCTTTTCGATCACATCACTACCACAACGGATAATACAAGTAGAAACGAATTATAACGTACCATTCTGGAAAGCATAATTATGGTACAAAATGGAGACGATATTAGAATAAAAATTTCAAATAAGCTATTTGCTCGGACGTATTTGCAATCGTAGGTACGTCCATTGTTATGAAAGGAGGTGGTCATGTGGACAGTCAAAAGAAAATACCCAATAGGTTAATCAATGAGAAATCTCCCTATCTGCTGCAACATGCTTATAATCCGGTGAACTGGTATCCGTGGGGAGAGGAAGCATTGGAGAAAGCACGGCTTGAAGATAAGCCTGTTTTCCTATCTATTGGGTATAGCTGAATTGTCTACTATGATGAACCTGCCATTGGTGCCATGTCATGGAGAGGGAGTCGTTTGAGGATAATGAAGTTGCGGATTTGCTTAATCGCGACTTTGTAGCAATCAAGGTGGACCGGGAAGAGCGCCCCGATATCGATCATATCTATATGCAGGCCTGCCAGGTATTGACCGGGCAGGGGGGATGGCCGCTGACCGTATTTATGACCCCGGATAAAAGACCTTTTTTTGCTGCTACCTATATACCCAAAAAAAGCCGGCATCGGATGCTGGGGTTAACTGAACTTTTACCCCGTATGGCAGAGTTGTGGAAAAATGAGCGCCATCGAATTGAGGATTCGGGACAGAGATTGAGCGAACTGTTGAACCGCAATGACGAGGCTTCTGGCCAGGATTTAAAGGAAGGAATTTTTAAGACCGCCCGCCAGCATCTGGAGAGGGCTTTCGACCAGGATTGGGGTGGTTTTAGCACCGCTCCCAAGTTTCCTTCACCCCATAATTTATATTTTTTATTGCGTTATTACTATTATTTTGGGGACGATGGTGCCCTGCAAATGGTCGAAAAAACCCTGGAGGCCATGTATCGGGGGGGGATTTACGACCATATCGGAGGTGGTTTTGCGCGCTATTCTACCGACCGGTGCTGGCTGGTTCCGCATTTTGAAAAAATGCTCTATGATAATGCCTTATTGTCCCTGGCTTACCTGGAAGCCTATCAGATTACCGGCAAAGAGATCTATGCCCGGGTGGCGAGGGAAGTCTTTAATTATGTCCTGCGGGATATGACCTCACCGGAAGGTTCTTTCTACTCCGCTCAGGATGCTGATTCCGAGGGGGCGGAGGGTAAATTCTATGTCTGGACTCCGGCGGAGGTAAAAGCGGTGTTAGGTGAAGATAACGGGACCTATTTCTGTCGCTGTTATGGCATCGATGAAGCGGGGAATTTCGAAGGGAAGAATATACCCAATCTGATAGGCGCTTTGCCCGACCCGGAAGAATGGTCCCGGATTGATAATTTAAGGGAGAAGATGTTTCGAAGCCGCGAGCAGCGCATCCATCCCCACCGGGATGATAAAATTCTAAGTTCCTGGAACGGATTGATGATAGCTTCTCTGGCGGTGGGGGCAAGAATTTTGGATGAACCGCGCTACCTGCAAGCTGCCGCAAGAGCGGCTGATTTTATTCTGGATAAACTACGCCGTGATGACGGCCGACTCCTGGCCCGCTACCGTGACGGCGAAGCGCTGTACCCAGCCTATGCCCTGGATTATGCGGCTATGATACGGGGGCTGTTGGAGCTCTATCAGGCTGGCTTTGACGCTAAATATCTGAAAACGGCCCAGGAGCTAAACAAAGATCTATTCAAGCATTTTTGGGATGATGACGGCGGTGGCCTGTTTCTTTACGGCAGTGATGCTGAACGATTGGTCGCCCGGCCCAAAGAAGCATATGATGGCCCCATCCCTTCAGACAATTCCCTTGCTGCCTTGAATTTCCTGCGTTTGGGCCGGCTCATCGGCGACAACTTGCTGGAGGTGAAAACCGAAGAAGCATTGCGCACTTTTGCCGGGGCAATTAACCAGTATCCGACCGGCTATACTTTTTTTCTTACCGCGGCCCTTTACTGCAAGCAAACGGGCAAAGAGATCGTTATCGTGGGAAAAATCGAGAAGGAAGATACCCGGGATTTGCTGGACATTATCAATCACCGCTTCCTCCCCGACAGTGTGGTCCTGCTTAAAAACCCGGCTGACCAGGAACTGGATGAAATCGCCCCCTTTGTTAGAAATATGACTCTTATAAATGGGAAAGCCGCTGCCTATTTATGTGAGGGCTCTAGCTGCCGGCAGCCTGTAACCGACGGGCAGGAACTGATACGGATGCTTTAAAAGCATAGCTTAAAAGTCGTTTTTATACATCCCGGCCATACTCTGACCGGGATTTTTTTGCATAATTTACTTATTGCTGGCGCAGACTAAATGCAATATAATTGCAATTAAGAATAATTACTATTTGGGAGGAATTATCATGGCCGGGCTAATGGATGAATTATCTGCCCGGGGATATAAAATTACCCCTCAGAGGCGCATTATACTGCAGGTGCTGGCTGACAGCTCCAGACACTTAAGTGCTGAAGAAATCGCGGAACAGGTCAAAAAGATAGAGGCAGGGATATCGGTGGCTACGGTCTATCGCAATATCAACCTGATGGTTGAATTAGGGATAGTGAGCAAATTGGATTTGCATGATGGCCCCGCCCGCTATGAATTGAACCAGGGGCACAATCATCATTTGGTATGCCTGGGTTGCGGTAATGCAGTAAAGCTTGATATTTGCCCCATGCAGGGGGAAATAAAAAAATTAATTGAAGAGAACGGCTTTGAGGTGGACAGCCACCATTTTGAAATAACCGGCTACTGCCGTGAATGTCAGGCCCGGCGCAAGCAGTGAGCCGGGGTAAATGGTTTAAGGCCCTTCCGGTTATTCCCGAAGGCGCAGCTGTTTATAAATAAATTCTGAAAACTCCTCGCCGGAGTTTGAAGAATATAGATTTTAAAGTTAAAAGAGTAGGTGAAGGTTTAATGTGGAGTATGAAGAGAGCGGGAATTTTTATCGGGCTGGTATGTATGCTGGCCCTGCTGCTGGCGGGATGCCGGGCGGATAAAGAAACTTCCCGGCAGAATTCCTCTGGGGGGCAAACGGATAAGCTTATAGTGTTTGTAAGCGTCCTGCCCCAGGCTGATTTCGTTAAACAACTGGGGGGGGATAAGGTGGAGGTCAATGTGATGATGCCTCCCGGGGCCAACGAGCATAACTATGAACCGGACAGTGGTCAGCTCAAGGCATTGAGTAAGGCTGACCTTTATGTCAAAGTAGGTCGTTTGCCCTTTGAAGATGCCTGGATGGAACGCCTGACAGCAGCCAATAAGGACATGCTGGTGGTGGATTCCTCCAACTCGATTGAGTTAGTTGATGACAACCCCCACATCTGGCTGTCGCCCCGTCTGGTCAAACTGCAGGCTAAAGGCATTACTGCGGCCATGGTCAAGCTTGACCCCCAAAACCGGGATTATTATCAGCAAAGAAATGAATCATTCCTGAAGCAGTTGGACAGCTTGGATCAGGAGATGGCTAAACTTCTGCAAAACGTCAGGGGTAAAAGTTTTCTGGTTTACCATCCTGCCTGGGGGTATTTTGCCCGGGATTACGGCCTCAAGGAGATAGGTATCGAGGAGCACGGCAAAGAACCAGGGGCAGGAGAGATGTCGCGGATAATCGACTATGCCAAACAGAACCATATTAAAACCGTTTTTGCCTCCACCCAGCACAGCACCCGCAGTGCGGAAGCAGTGGCGGCGGAACTGGGGGGCAAGGTGGTAGTGCTTGATCCCCTGCCTGCCGACTATGTAGATAATATGCGCCAGGTGGCAACTATTATGGCCCGGGAACTGGCTGACCAATAACGGAGATAACCAATGAAAGATACTAAAGTAATAGAACTGGAACAGGTTTTTGTAGAGATGGATGGGGTTACGGTACTGGAAAATGTTAATCTCACCGTCAACGAGTATGATTTTCTAGGAATCATCGGTCCCAACGGCGGGGGGAAGACCACTATGCTGCGGGTTCTGCTGGGTCTGGTCAAGCCCTATCGGGGCAAGGTGAAAATAATGGGGGCGGCGGCGGATAAAAACCGCCATTTGTTGGGATACGTCCCCCAGTATGCCCTTTTTGACCGCAGCTTTCCCATAAGCGTCGAGGAAGTAGTAATAAGTGCCCGCTTGGCGCGCAAAAAAGGAAGAAGGTTTTCCGACCTGGACAAAAGCATCGCGGCCGAGGCCCTGGCCCGGGTAGAAATGCTGCCCTTGCGCAAGCGGCGGATGGGTGAGCTCTCCGGCGGAGAAAGGCAGCGGGTGCTGGTGGCTCGAGCTCTGGCCTTGAAGCCCCGCATACTGCTTCTGGACGAGCCCACGGCCAGTGTGGACAGCCGTTTTGCGGCCGGTTTTTATGAGCTTTTACAGGAACTTAATCAGGAAATGACTCTGATTCTGGTATCCCATGATATCAGTGCCGTATCTTCCTATGTGAAAACTCTGGCCTGTATGAACCGCACCCTCTATTATGAGCATTCGCATCAGCTAAGCCCGCAAATGATTGAGGATAGCTACCACTGCCCGGTTGATTTAATCGCCCATGGTGTCCCGCACCGGGTGTTGCAGCCGCATGATGGGGTGGGGGGACACTGATGGGAATTCTGCATTTCGAGTTTATGCGCAATGCCCTGCTGGTGGGGCTGCTGGTCAGCATCGCCTGCGGCGTGATTGGAACTTATGTGGTAGTAAAAAGGATAGTCTTTATCAGCGGAGGTATTTCCCATACGGCTTACGGCGGGATTGGCCTGGGCTATTACCTGGGCTTTAATCCCATGGTGGGGGCGACCATCTTTACCGTAGCGTCTGCCCTGGGCATGGGATTGGTGCAGCAGCGCAGCCGCCAGCGGGAAGATACGGTTATCGGGGTTATGTGGGCGGTAGGCATGGCTCTGGGTATTATATTTGTCAAGCTTTCTCCCGGTTACGCCGCTGACCTCATGAGCTATCTGTTCGGCAGCATATTGACCGTACCCGTGCGCGACATCGGCTATATATTCATGCTGGATCTTCTCATTGCAGGCATAGTCTACCGGTATTTTGATGAGTTCAAGGCGGTGGCCTTTGATGAGGAATTTGCCCGGGTAAGCGGACTGAAAACCGATTTTTTAAATCTGCTGCTGCTTTTCCTGGTAGCCTTGACCGTAGTGGTTATGATTCGTGCGGTGGGTATTATACTGGTTATTGCGTTACTGACCATTCCTCCGGCCATAGCCGGGGAATTCAGTCATGGGCTTAAGGGTATGATGATGCTTGCAGTGCTGCTGGGGATCATTTTCACCAGCGCCGGCCTCGGCCTGTCTTACCTCTTTGACCTGCCTTCCGGCGCTACCATAATCCTGGTTGCCGCTGTCGGCTACATCCTGGCCCTGCTTTGCAAAAGATAGAAGATTGCTATCATTGCTAGATCGATGTCAATCTGTGGTTATTTTCTTGATGACCCGTGGTCATAATATAAGAAGCAGTAAAAGTTGTGGGGTGATTGATACGCCTATTAGTGTTTTTCAGATCATTGGGCCGGTAATGGTGGGGCCATCCAGCTCACATACCGCCGGGGCCGCCAGGTTGGGCAACATAGCCCGGCGCATATGCGGTGCAGAGCCGGTCAAGGTGGATTTTTTCCTGCATGGGTCATTTGCCCGAACCTGGCAGGGGCATGGTACGGGTAAGGCGCTCCTGGCCGGTATACTGGGTATGGACCCTGCCGATGAACGCATCAGGGATTCGTTTCACTATGCGGTGCAAGCCGGCATGGAGTATAATTTCCATACTGCTGATTTGGGGCAGATACATCCCAACAGTGTCAAAATTGTCATGCAAACTGCCGATGGCCGGTTATGGGAGATGCTGGGATCTTCGGTAGGAGGAGGAAAGGTGCTGGTCTCCTCTATCAATGGTATGGATATGGAATTCAGCGGGGAGTACCCTACTATTATAACCCGGCACCTGGATCAGCCCGGGGTAGTGGCTCAGGTCAGTGAAATTGTTTCCCGCCGAGGTATTAACATAGCCTTTTTAAAAGTTTTCCGTCCTTCCCGGGGAGGTGATGCTTCCATGGTAATCGAGTGTGACCAGGAAGCCGGAGCGGATCTGCTGGATGAAATAAGAGCGCTCAAAGCCATCAAGGAAGTTGTATTCATCGACGCCCGCTAGTCAAAAGCCGGGCCAAAGGAGGATAACCGTGTACCAGTTTCGCAATGGGGTTGAATTAATAAGCCTATGCATGCAATATGAAATTGATATCTGGGAGCTGATGGTGCGCTGTGAAATGGAGGAAAGCGGATGGCCTAGGCAGCAAATCTGGGACGCGATGCAGGATAATCTGCAGGTGATGCAGGAGGCTATAATAAATGGCCTGAACCCCAACCTCAAATCGATAGGGGGGCTGGTAGGGGGGAATGCGAACAGGCTGCAGCTTCGCCGGGAGCGGGATAATCTTTGCGGTAATACTATGCTGAAGGCAATTGCCTATGCGCTGGCAGTCAGTGAATTTAATGCAGCCATGGGGAAAATTGTGGCTGCCCCTACGGCTGGCGCCAGTGGCATCCTGCCCGGCATTATCGTAGCCCTGATGGAAGATAGGAATTATACCCGGGAGGATGGGGTGAAAGCACTTTTTGCAGGGGGAGCAATAGGAAAGATCATTGCCGCCAATGCTACCCTTTCCGGTGCGGAAGGGGGCTGTCAGGCTGAATGCGGTTCGGCTGCCGCGATGGCTGCTGCTGCTGCCGTTTATCTGGAGGGGGGGAATGCTGAAATCAGTCTGGAAGCGGCAGCAATTGCCTTAAAAGGTCTGCTGGGACTGGTCTGCGACCCGGTCGCCGGGCTGGTGGAAGTGCCCTGCTCCAAACGTAATGGAACTGCTGCCGCCAATGCCCTGGCGAGTGCTGATATGGCTCTGGCGGGGATAAAGAGTTATATACCGTTCGATGAAGTTGTGGATGCCATGTACCGTATTGGAAGGCTTATGCCGGCCGATTTGCGGGAAACGGCTGCGGGCGGATGTGCCATAACTCCCACCGCTCTGCGCTATGCTGAGCAGGCCCTGATGCCAAACAATCCAAAGTAACTGAAGAAAAGAGTTATTCAAATTACCTTTCCGGGGCAAACTAGGTGAAAATGCAAATCCGGGAGGTAGTTAGATTGCGTAAAGCAGCTATTCTAGGTATAGTTTTTATTCTGGTTTTATTCACCAGTGTTTCTGCTTACGGTCTTAACCCAACCAAAAACGTAAAAGATAAAGCGCCGTCAGCACCTCGCATAGACCAACTCAATTTTCCTGTGCTCTATTTGTGTCAACCTAACCTGGAAGGTGAAGCTGTCTGGATAGTACAGGCACGTCTGCGGGAATTGGGCTTTGAGATAGAACCTGATGGCAAGTATAGTTTGCATACCAGTTATTATGTAAGGATGTTCCAACTGGCCCACGGTATGAAAGATGATGGCATTGTAACACCGCAGGTATGGAAAGCGTTAATGGAGCTCGATACTGCCCGGCCCTGCTTGAGCTCGGAAAAGGAAAATGAGGAAAGACTGTTGATAGTTATCGATGTCAATACCCGTGATCTGGCGGTTTACCAGAATAACAAGGAGGTTCGGCGTTATCCGGTGGCAGTAGGCAAATCCGAGACCCCGACTCCGCTGGGTGAATGGGCCGTAGTGCAGAAGGGTGTTGGCTGGGGGAATGGTTTTGGCACCCGCTGGCTGGGTCTCAATGTACCCTGGGGGATATTTGGCATCCATGGTACTGATAAACCTTATTCCATAGGTACTTACGCCTCTCATGGCTGTATCCGCATGTTCAACCGGGATGTGGAGAAATTGTATCCCCTGATCCCGTTAGGAACAACCGTGAGAATCGTCGATAAAGGCAGGATGTTTCCTGAAAATATTAAGCCGGTGGCCTTAAAAAAGGGCTCTTCGGGACAAAGGGTAGTATATGTCCAAAGCCGTCTGAAGGAACTGGGCATCGATTTGGATAAGGCCGACGGGCGCTACGGAAACATGACCGAATTAGCCGTAAAATATTTTCAGGTGTGGCATAATCTCAACCCGAGCGGGGAAATGGATGAGGATACCTACCGGGCTATGGGCATGATAAAATAATCGGCCGGGACAGTTCCTTTCCCTGGTTATAGAAAATTTAAAACTAACGCCCTGTTTCCAGCCCGGTTTCTATGCAATTTATATGTTCAATCATCTTACCGCGAGCCAGTTCGGGTTCTCTATCCCGTATAGCCGTCAGAATAGCTTCGTGTTCCTCTATAACCTGGGCAGCTCTGGTAGGCTCAGCGTAGTATTGCTCCCGGTCATCCCGGAAGTTATGGTGCATGAGGTCAGCAACGGTGTTCATCAGGCGTAAAAGAACGCTGTTACGGGCAGCTTCGGCTATGGAAAAGTGAAAACGCAAATCATATTTAACCGCTTCCCGGATCGAAGCTGCGCTTTTCATCTGATCCAGGTTTTGTGCTATTTTATCTGTATCTTCCGGGGTGGAACGCATAGCTGCCAATGCGGCCGCTTCGCTTTCCAACACCCGCCTTACTTCCATAAGCTGCCGGGCCGGATTTTTCTCCACGGCCAGCACCAGAGCCAGAGGCTGGAAAACCTCGGCCAGATTAGTCTGTCTGACAAAAGTCCCTTCCCCCGGACGTATATCCAGTATGCCGATCGCTTCCAGGGCGGTCAGGGCTTCCCGCACCGAGGCCCGGCTAACCTGCAGGGAGTCGGCCATTTCTCTCTCTGAGGGCAGTTTGTCGCCTGGTATAAGCTCCCCCCCGGTAATCATAGCAGTTAACTGCTCAACTATTTCCTCGTATATTTTACGGGTCTTGATTGCTTGAAATCCCAACAACGACACCTGCCTTCCAGTTGCAATCCTATTTAAATTCTACCTGAAAAGGCCTGAATCAGTAAGAGGTAAGGCGAATAATTTATCAGGATTTCCAGAGTTGTGGGGCCGGTTTTCCCGGCAATGGGCAAAATCGTTCCGGGCAGGGGCCTATTTAATCTCAAACCCCAGATCCTCGATTTCTTGAATGATTTGTTCCAGTTTTACCTGGCTGTCGTCAAAATCAACATTTACATAGCCTTCGTTATAGTAAGCTGTTACCTCCTTGACGCCATCCAATTGCTTAACCGAAGTTTCGATGTTATGTTTGCAGTGCTGACAGCTCATACCTTGCACCGGCAGCTTTTTAAACATCCTCACTACTATCATTCCTCCTAGCTTTTTATTTAGTTTAACATTTGCATGTTTTTCTATGCTCAATATGTTAAAGTCCTATCTAATAATGTGCCGGCAATTGAATTATAGAAATTATTTGCTACCATAAAGGAAATTGTAACCGTATAATGAATATATATCTTGAGGATAAATTAAGTAGGATAGTTAAGTGGAAAAGGAGGGAATGCAATGGCCGACGAAATTCAACTGGTGGTATTCATGCTAAAGCAGGGTGACGTGGTTTGCGAATATGGCGTACCTATCACCCAGGTCCAAGAAATTATAACTATGACCAGACCCACTCAACTACCGCAGGCGCCCGATTTCGTAGAAGGGATTATTAATCTACGGGGAAAAATTATTCCTATTATTGATTTGAAAAAGAGATTCCAGATGGGAGCTTCAGATATTACCAGCGAAACCCGTAGTGTAGTGGTAGAGGTCGAGGGACATACGGTAGGGATTATAGTTGATGAAGTCAGCGAGGTATTACGGCTGGCAAACAGCGATATTGAACCGCCACCGGCGGTAGTAGGCGGTATTACGGCAGAATATCTGACCGGTGTTGGCAAGATAGAAGGTCGCCTTTTGATTTTGCTGGATATGAATAAAATCTTAAGCGAGAGTGAAAAGGCCGATTTGGTCGGTGTAGCCAGCTCGGATTAACATTGCTCGAAACGCCCTGAAATCTAACCGGTTTCAGGGCTTAATTTTTATTGCCGCCTGAACGCGGGTATAATAATTATTAATAATTGTTTGGGGAGGAATCCGGTGCTTATTGGTGTTGATATAATTGAAATCGAAAGGGTTAAAAAGGCCGTGGAGAGAACCCCTCGCTTTCTGAAGCGGGTTTTTACCAGTCGGGAAGCGGCATATTGCTTGCAGAAGTCTGATCCGTACCCATCCCTGGCCGCCCGCTTTGCCGCTAAAGAAGCGTTACGCAAGCTGCATCCGGCCCTGGCCAGGGGAGTGCGTTTTTGTGACCTGGAAGTGCTCCGGGATGAAGATGGCAGACCAGTGGTAGTCCTTCATGGCGAAGCTCAGCGTCGTTGTCAGTCGGAGGGGATCGGGGGCATAGCGATCAGCCTCTCCCATTCGCGGGAGCAGGCCATTGCGACTGTTGTTGCTGAAAAGGGGTGAGGGTGTGAAGTTGCTAAAAGCGGATGAAATGAAAGCAATCGACCAAGAGGCGAGTAGTGAATATGGCATACCGAGCATAATCCTGATGGAGAATGCGGGGCTTAGAACCCTGGAAGTCATTGAAGAAATATTGGGCGAGAGTAAAAACAAAAGCATAATAATACTGGCCGGAAGGGGCAATAATGGAGGAGACGGGCTGGTAATAGCCCGGCATCTGTTAAACTCCGGGGCGGCAGTAAAAGTATTCCTGACCGGGAAAGCTGATGAACTCACTAATGATTCCCGCTTAAATTATGAAATACTGGTGCGAATGGGAGCGCCTATTCTCCCCCTTATGAGTGACGAGGATCTGGATAGCTTGATGCTTTCCCTGGTGAATGGCGACCTGATTGTGGATGCCCTTTACGGCATAGGCTTTAAAGGCAGCCTGGGTCGGTTTGAATCCCGCGTGGTCAAGATGGTAAACTGGTGCCGGGCCCCGGTGGTAGCGGTGGATATACCTTCCGGGGTAGAAGCCGATACCGGCAGAGTATATGGATTGGCAATAAAGGCCAGCCATACCGTAACCTTTGCCCTGCCCAAAATCGGGCTGGTCCTGGAACCGGGCAAAGAATATGTGGGGACCCTTAGTGTGGCCGACATATCGATACCCACGGTTTTACTTGAAAACAGCAGCATCAAGACCAATTTAATAAATGAGCAGATGGTCAGAATGCTGCTTAAACCCCGGGCTGCCGATACCCACAAAGGCACCTATGGTCATGTCCTGATTATAGGTGGTTCACCCGGTATGGTGGGGGCGGTAACGATGGCTTCGCTGGCAGCTCTGCGTACCGGAGCCGGTCTGGTTACAGCCGCAGTACCTGAATCGCTGGCTGCAGCGGTGGATTCCAGCCTTATGGAGGTAATGACCGCCCCTCTGGCGGAGAACGGGCAATCGGCTATCGCCCCGGAGGCTCTTCCGGTTATCGAAAACCTTCTGGGGACAGTATCCGTCTGCGCTATTGGGCCAGGCATGTCCCGTTATCCCGAAGCCGGAGCTATCGTGCGTTTTGTTCTGGAAAAGGCGGGGGTACCGGTAGTGATTGATGCTGATGGTTTAAATGCCCTGCAGGATGATATTGCTATATTAAAAGACCGCCAGGTTCCTATTGTTCTCACCCCGCATCCGGGTGAGATGGCCCGCCTGACTGGTAAAAGCATAGAGGAAATCCAAACCAACCGGGTAGAATTTGCCCGCAGCTTTGCCCGGGAATGGGGAGTGAGTCTGGTATTAAAGGGAAACAAAACAGTTATCGCCCATCCCTCTGGAGAGGTTTATATTAATATAAGCGGCAATCCGGGGATGGCCACTGCCGGCAGCGGTGATGTACTGTGCGGAGTAATAGCGGGGCTTGTGGCCCAGGGTTTGAAACCGCAGGAAGCAGCCTTTGCCGGGGTTTACCTGCATGGGCAGGCCGGCGATCTGGCTGCCCGGATAAAAGGGGAACGGGGCCTCATAGCCGGAGATCTGATTTCATGTTTACCCGGAGCAATAAAGCAGTATGAATTATAGAATGATAAGGAGGTCAGCCTTATGTTAGCCAGAGAGATCATGACCAGGGATGTTATTACGGTCAGGCCGGATGATAAGGTGGATGAAGCGGCTCATATCCTGCTGGAGAATAAGATTAGCGGAATACCTGTAGTTGATGCCGATGATCGCGTGGTGGGAATTATTACGGAAAAAGATCTGATGGTCAAGGCCAGTGAGTTAAAAGTGCCTTTTTATGTAACCCTGTTTGATAGTATTATTTTTTTGGAAAACCCCATACGTTTTAATAACGAGATAAAAAAATATACCGCCTCCCGGGTAAAAGATGCCATGAGCTCCAAAGTGTTTACGGTGGAAGAAGACACCCCCGTCAGTGAAATTGTGGCGATTATGCAAAAGCGGGCTGTTAATCGTTTACCGGTGGTAAGACACGGTAAACTGGTGGGAATAATTACCCGTAACGATATTTTAAAGAGTCTGGTTAAAAGTAATGGATAATCACAGGCCAACATGGGCAGAAATAGATTTAGCAGCACTCAGGCATAACCTGACCTCAGTCAAGAAATCTGCTGGAGATGCCAGGGTCATGGCAATGGTAAAGGCCAACGCCTATGGTCATGGTATGCTGGAAGTAAGCAAGATTTGCCGGGAAGAAGAGGTTGACTTTTTTGGGGTGGCCAGCCTGGATGAAGCGTTGTCGTTGGCACTGGATATAGATGATATCCCCATCCTGGTTATGGGTAACATCCCCGCAAGGGATGCGGCGGCGGCAGTGGCTGAAGATATAAGAACCACCATTTTTACGCTGGAAGCGGCCCGGAGCCTGTCCCAGGCGGCGCAAAGGCTTAACCGTAAGGCCCGTCTGCACATAAAGCTGGATACGGGCATGGGGCGAATCGGTTTTCTCCCGGACGAGGAGAGCCTTGATCAGGTGCAGGAAATAGCTGCTCTGCCCGGGGTGCAGATTGAAGGCATCTTTACCCATTTTGCCGAAGCGGATGTGGAAAACAGTGATTTTACCCGGCAACAATTAGGAGTTTTTACCGAATTTATCCGCGAACTGGAGGACAGAGGGATACATATCCCGCTTAAGCATTGTTCCAATAGCGCCGCCCTGATGAACTTCCCCGAAGCCCATTTTAACATGATCAGGGCCGGGATAGTGCTGTATGGCTTATATCCCTCGCCGCAAAGCCGGCGGGATAAACTGGATATTATAACGGTGATGACTCTAAAAAGCAGGGTTAGTTGTGTTAAAACCCTGCCAGCCGGGTATGGTATAAGTTATGGCAGAACTTATTGCTGCCAGCAGGATACCCGGGTGGCGACCGTACCCATTGGTTATGCTGACGGCTACAGCCGTTTACTCTCCAACCGGGTGTGGGCAGTAATCAAGGGCAAACGGGTGCCGCTGGTAGGAAATGTCTGTATGGATATGTGCATGTTCGATGTCAGTGGGGTAGGAGAAGTAGAAGAAGGAGATCAGATAATTCTTTTCGGCCGGCCTGAAGACGGGGTAACCGCTGATGATTTGGCTTTAGCGATGGGAACCATAAACTATGAGGTGGTATCAGCGCTGGGGTCGCGGGTACCCAGAGTTTTCAAGAACGACAGGCTCTAATACAAATTATTGCAATTATTGGATTTGCGAGCCCTCTTGCTGACTAATATAATAAGTGTATCAGTGGGATTTTTTATTAGCGTGGAGGTGCTCGAATTTGCCATCCTCGAAAAGAATTATAATAACGATTCCTGAAAGTCTCCTCGGCGAAGTTGATGATATAAAATATATTGAGTGTAAAAACCGGAGTGAGATATTTAGAGAGGCAATCAGATTTTATCTTGGGGAGCGGAAAAAGAAATTACTTATTGAGCAGATGAAAAAAGGCTATCTGGAAATGGCTGAAATCAATTTAAATATGGCCTGTGAGAATTCGGGCCTGGAGGAAGAAGCCCTGTCTAACTGTATAGAAAATCTGTTGGAGTGATAACGTGCATGATCAAACGAGGTGAAATTTATTTTGCCCAGCTAAATCCGGTAGTGGGCTCGGAACAGGGAGGTATCCGCCCGGTACTGGTGGTTCAGAACGACATCGGCAACCAGTACAGCCCGACCACGATTATACTGGCCATAACCTCCCAGATTAACAAGGCCAAGTTGCCTACCCATGTGGAAATCGACGCTATTACTTACGGACTGGAAAGGGATTCCGTAATACTGGCAGAACAGATCAGAACCATTGACAAGACTCGTTTGAAACAGCGTATAGCAGTTTTGAAAGATGAGACCATGTTAAAGGTTGACAAGGCGCTGCTTATCAGTTTGGGGCTGGAGGAAATATAGTTACATAAAACATTAAAGTGTTGGCGGAGCCAGGGATTGGGACAACCCAATCCCTTATTTTTTTGCCTGTCTGTTTAGCTTTTGCGAGGGTGTCAAGGATACGAGGGGATATTTGCCACCCCGCTTGCCGGAAATTATAACTTTCCGCAGGCATACATTTTATAAAGGTTAGCTTAAGGAGGGGATATTTTGCGACCGCTGATAGGAATCTGCAGCAACTACAATATGGAGAGCGGGGAGTACTGCCTGCGTGATTATTACGTGGATAGTCTTTACCGGGCCGGAGCAAGCGCTGTTTTGCTGCCGCCGGTCGAAGACCTGAACCTGTTGGAACAATACCTGCAGGTCTGTAAAGGTTATGTTTTCCCGGGCGGAGGGGATGTGGACCCTTTCCACTGGGGGGAATTACCAGGCTGGGGGCTGGGTGAAATCAACCCCCGCCGCGATTATTTTGAATTGAAGCTGGCAGAACTGATAATGGACCGAAAATTACCGGCTTTGGGGATTTGCCGTGGATGCCAGGTTTTAAACGTAGCCGCCCGGGGAAGTCTCGTGCAGGATATCAGTTCCCCCCTGAGGCATCAGCAAAAGGCCCCCCGGGACTACCCTTTTCATGATATAGTAATTAAACCGGGAACCCTCTTGGACAAGATTTTGGACGAGGCTGAAATCAGGGTCAACAGCTTTCATCATCAGGCGGTTGAGCGGCCAGGCCGGGGCATGCGCATAAGTGCCTTTGCTCCGGATGGTATAATAGAAGCAATTGAGAGTGTTGAAGCCCCGTTTATCCTTGGAGTACAATGGCATCCCGAATGTATGCGGGATAAGGCTTCTGAGCAGCTTTTCAAGGCTCTGGTGCGGGCGGCCAAAACAGCGGGTAATTAACAGGCAGATAATACCGGGCTTTAGGTAGAACCGCAGCCTGGTGGAATTCATAGAATAATGTTGTGGGGGAGAGAGAAGCATGATAGCAATCAAAGGCGGCAGGATACTCACTATGGGGGAAGCCGGAAGCCTGGATGACGGGGTCATACTGGTAGAAGGCGGGATTATTCAAGCAGTGGGGAAAGACGTGGTAATTCCTGCAAGCTGCCAGACTATAGACGCCGGCGGCAAGTATATATGTCCGGGATTTATCGACGGGCATACCCATATTGGCCTGGAGGAAGAAATTTACCGGGTAGAAGGCGATGATGTCAACGAGACCAGTGACCCCCTGACTCCACAACTGAGGGCGCTTGACGGGATAAACTTTTCTGATCTGGCTTTTGCCGACGCTCTGCGGGGTGGTGTTACCCGTTCCATGTGCATGCCCGGCAGTGCCAATATAATTGGGGGGCAGGCGGTATTTCTGAAGCACCTGGCCCCCTCCTTGCCGGAGATGATTTATCGGCATCCCTGGGGTTTAAAAGCCGCCCTGGGGGAAAACCCCAAAAGGGTCTACGGGGCGCAGAAGAAGACGCCCCGTACCCGTATGGCCAGTGCCAGTCTGATGCGGGAGGCTCTTTACCATGCTCGCCAGGTTATGGCCAAGGAAGAAGCGGAGATAAAAGACTTTCCCAAACAGGAGGTGCTGATAAAGGTTCTAAAAAAGGAACTGCCGTTATTGCTTCATGTACACCGCGCCGATGATATGCTTACCGCCTTACGCATTAAGGACGAATTTGATATAAATTTAATCATCCAGCATGGTACCGAGGCTTTTCTCATTGCTGACGAGCTGGTGAAAAGAGACGTGCCTGTCTTTCTGGGACCTTTGCTGGTAAACCGGGCCAAGGTGGAAATGAAGGAAGTATCATTTAAAAATGCCGGCCTGCTGGCTGGGCAAGGAGTAAAGTTTGCTCTGATAACCGACCATCCCGTAGTGCCCATAGAACACCTGCGGGTTTGTGCTGCCCTGGCAGTGCGAGAGGGATTGGATGAAGAGCTGGCTTTGCGGGCAATTACCCTGTGGCCGGCAGAAATACTGGGCGTTGACAGCGAGTTGGGAAGTATAGCGGCGGGGAAGCGGGCTGACCTGGCTATCTTCGACGCTCATCCCTTTGATTTCAGATCCCGGCTCAGTCTGGTTATGGTGGATGGCAAGATTTGGGGGGCTTAACTTGAACAAGGGCGATTTTTTTACCGTATATCTTAACGGCGTAATGATGACTATATGTGTTCTCGGTTTTTATAATGAGGAATACAGCGGGGAGGAAATGGCCGTAATCGCGGTGGTGAACCAGGAGAATATGGTTCATGTCCCTCTGGAGGATCTGGAGATACTCTTCCCCCGCAGCCGGTTTGTAAACTAGCAGATGGTGCAATGGATGGTATCGCCTCCCCGTCAGCCTCTTGCCTGCCTGGGTTTTCCCAAGATGAAATTTTTACAAGGCTTTTCAGTGAAAGTAATGCAAGAATTAACCCTATTATTATATAGATTGCCTTTCCCCATAAATTACTTCAAGGAATAGCGCCTGCCAGCCGGAAATACTTGAAGAAAAACTAAAAGAGGTGATGTTATTGCGACTGAGACATATCTTAATAATGCTGGCGGTTTTGCTTCTTACCCTCGGGCTTGCGGGCAGCGCCGTGGCTGATACCGGCCCCGGGATAAGAATTGACGGTAAGCTGCATCAGGTGGAGCCACCTCCCCAGATTACAGGAAGCAGAACCATGGTACCCATCCGCTTTGTTATTGAAGACGAAGCCCTGAACGGTCAGGTCTACTGGGATGCCGACCTCAAGAAAGTGGCAATGGATGTCCGGGGCCAATACATAGAATTTTTTATCGGCGATAATAAAGCCGAGGTGGACGGGCAGATAAAGTATTTTGATACTGCCCCCTACATATACGAGGATCGTACCTATATTCCCCTCCGGTTTCTGGCGGAAAATCTGGGCGCTGTGGTAGGCTGGAAGGCGGCCGAGCAGGAAGTAATAATAGACTTTCAGCATCGCCCCGAGGTATTTGCTTATTATTACTATACCCGGGGGACCGAACTGCAGGATAATCTGCACTTGTTTACCGATATTGCTTTCCGCTGGTTTCAAACTAACCCTAAAGGCGAGTTGTCTTACGAATACCAGGATGACTATGAAAAGATTTTGCAAATGGTGCGCCAAAAGGGTATCAGAACTCATGCCAGCGTAGTTCTGATGGGCAAAGACCCACTGCACCGTTTGCTTTCCAGCCAGCAAAGCCGGGCTTTACTGATAGGCAATCTCCTGGATGAAGTGCAAAAGAACAATTACGATGGGATCAATATCGACTTTGAGCTTATGGATTACCGGGACGCGGGCCTGTTTACCTCGTTCCTGCAAGAACTGAAGACGGCCATGGGAGAGGACAAGATGCTGTCGGTAGCTGTTTACGCCCGTACGGGCAAGGAGTCCTGGCCCACTCCCTATCAGTATAAAAAGATTGGCCGGATAGTGGACCGGGTAGTGGTGATGGCCTATGACTATAGTTACACTACCTCCAAACCGGGACCGGTAGCTCCCCTGTGGTGGGTAAAAGATGCGACCGATTATATGATTGACAGCATGCCCCGGGAAAAAATCCTGCTGGGGTTGCCCACTTACGGCTACAACTGGTCTCCCGGCAGTAATGCAGTCACGGTTACGGCTAAAAAACTGGCGGAGATTGAGAGCCGCTACGAAGTTCAGAAGTGTTTTGACCAGGACAGTATGAGTCCTTATTATCTCTATTATGATGAAAATGGAGGCCGCCATGAGATCTGGATGGAGAATGAACAGAGCCTGAATGAAAAATGGACGGTGGCTCTGGAAAATCGCTTGGCAGGTATATCCTTCTGGCGTATCGGCAACGGCTTCGATGACCTCTACCGGGTTCTTAACAAAAACCTTAGTCAGTAGGCTGAAATCATTTTTAAGCGGGTTGACTTGACCAATCCGCTTTATTTTTATGCCAAAAACGTTGTTAATCTGTGTTAATCTGTGGTTAATAAAACCCATTCAGGCTTATCCAGCAGGCAAAATAAATGGAAGTTTATCCGGAGAACGGTTAGAATTGAGCGGGAGGGGAGAAAATGTCTATTGAACAACCCGATTTATTTGGTCAGCCGGAACTGCCGGAACAGTATAAGGAGAAGAGCGGGGAAGAAGAAAGACCGCTTTATCTTCCCTTCATTCCTGGAGTAAAAGCGGAGGATGCTTATTTGGAGCTAAAAACCCTGGAAGAACTGGAACAACAGGCCAGGAACTGTCAACGATGCCGATTAAGAGAGGGTTGCCAGCAGGTGGTATTTGGCGAGGGAAAGGGCAATACTCGCTTGATGCTGGTGGGCGAGGGACCGGGCATGGAAGAAGACCGTCAAGGCAGGCCTTTTGTGGGAAGAGCCGGGCAACTGCTGGACAAGATCCTACAGGCGGCAGAACTGCCCCGACCGGAGGTTTTTATAGCCAATGTGGTCAAATGCCGTCCGCCCGGGAACCGTTTGCCCAACCCGGATGAAGTCAAGGAATGCCGCAATTATTTGGAGGCCCAGATCCGCTTTATTAAACCGGAGATTTTAGTATGTCTCGGCTCGCTGGCCAGCCAGGCAGTAATAGACCCCAGAGCCCGAATTACTGCAATAAGAGGTAAATGGTTTGGCCGGCAGGGTATTAAAATAATGGCAACCTTTCACCCTGCGGCACTGCTGCGCAATGAGTCTTATAAGAGGCCGACCTGGGAAGACTTTAAGCAGATCCGGGACGAGTACTATAAGCGAGATTAATGGAGATGTATAGAGGTGAAGACTGTTTGCTGATAACGGTACATAGCGAGGAAGAAATGATATCCCTGGGAGGATTGCTGGCTCGGGTGCTGGAGAAGAACGATATAGTGTACCTGACAGGTGAGCTGGGGGCCGGCAAAACCACCCTGGTAAGGGGTGTTGCGCGCGGTCTGGGTTATGCCGGCAGAGTAACCAGCCCCACCTTTACCCTTATGAATGTCTACCCGGCAGATATAAACCTATTTCATTTTGATTTTTATCGCCTGGAGGGGGGCGATTTAGGTGACCTGGGATTGGAGGATTATCTGGAAAAGGAAGGCTTGAGCCTGATTGAGTGGCCCCAGGCTGGCGCTGCCAAGCTGCCTTCCGAAGCCCTGCTGGTAAACATTGAACTGGTGGAGGGAGACTATGAACGCGAGCGGCTGGTCAGGTTAAGCGGTAAAGGGGACCGCTATCAGGCTAAAGTGGAGGAAGTTAAGCGATTATGCTGATACTGGCGATAGACAGTGCCACGCCGGTGGCCGGGGTGGCTTTGATGAATGACGGTAGACTCATTAAAGAGGAGTTTTCCAATTATAAAAAGACTCATTCGGAAACCCTGATGCTGATGGTAGACCGGGTTTTAAGCGAGTGTGAATGTACGGTCAACCAGGTTGATGTTTTCGCCGTAACTACAGGCCCCGGGTCTTTTACCGGCTTAAGAATTGGCTTGGCGGCAGTCAAGGGATTGAGTATGGCTGTGGGCAGACCGGTAGTAGGGGTGTCTACCCTGGATACACTGGCCCACAATATCTGTGCCGGCGAAGCTCTGGTCTGTCCCCTGCTGGATGCACGCAAGCAGGAAGTTTATTGCGGCTTTTATGATGTTGCCGGTAAACTGCCCTTGCCATTGCTGGAACCCATGGCCTGTTCACCGGAAGAATTCCTGGAATATGCACTCAAGGCGGCCGCGAAACATGCCAAAAATCGTATTGTTCTCCTGGGGGATGGCTATTATCCTTATACTGAATTCTTTGTGGAAAAGCTGGGGAAACGATTAGTAGTACCTCCCCCGCATTTAATGCTTCCCCGGGCATCGGCACTGGCCGGCCTGGGGGCAGATAAATTTGCCAAGGGGCTTGTGGAAGATATCATACAATTGCGGCCTTCATATATACGCTTATCTGAAGCTGAGTCTCGTTTGGGAAGAGGAGAGTTATAATGCTTAATCGCAGCTTTATCTTAAGGAAAATGACCTTACAGGATATAGATGAAGTCATGCAGATCGAAAAACAATCTTTTACCCTGCCTTGGTCGCGGGAGTCCTATCTGGGAGAATTAAAAAACAACTTTGCCACCTATCTGGTATGCGATTGCGAAGGGGAAGTCGCGGGATACGGCGGAATTTGGGTAGTCTTTGAAGAGGCCCATATAACCAATGTTGCGGTGGCTTTAGACTTCCGCCAGGCCGGTATCGGAACTGCCGTAATGGAAGAATTGGAAAAAACCGCCCGGGAAAAAAAGGCCCGGCGCATACTCCTGGAAGTTCGCCCTTCCAACCGGGCCGCCCTGAAGATGTATCAAAACCTGGACTATCTTCCTACCGGAGTGCGGAAACATTACTACTCTGATAACAATGAAGACGCCATTATAATGACAAAATTCCTTTTTGATAACGGGAAAGGTGAGATAGATTGCAAGACGTATTAATTCTGGGTATAGAGACTTCCTGCGATGAGACTGCTGCTGCCGTGGTTAAAAACGGGCGGGATATACTGTCCGATGTGGTTAATTCCCAAATCGATATTCATTCCCAATTCGGCGGAGTAGTACCGGAAATAGCATCCCGCAAGCACATAGAGAATATAGGCCTGGTGGTAGACACCGCTTTTAAAAACGCGGGTCTGTCCTATGCTGATATTGACGCTGTAGCCGTTACCAACCGGCCCGGTTTGATTGGAGCTTTGCTGGTGGGCTTGTCGTTTGCCAAGGCCTTTGCCTATGCGCTTAATCGCCCTCTGCTGGCGGTCAACCACCTGGAGGGTCATATCTATGCCAACTTCCTGGAGCATTCCGCGATTGAACTTCCTGCCCTATGCCTGGTGGTCTCAGGAGGCCATACCAGCCTGCTCTATATGCCCTCCATAGGCGAATATGAGCTCGTTGGCGAAACCCGCGACGATGCTGCCGGAGAAGCCTTTGACAAGGTGGCTCGTTTTTTAGGCCTGGGTTACCCGGGAGGCCCGGCCATTCAGAGGGCAGCCGAAAAAGGCGAGGCCGGCAAGGTAAGCCTGCCCCGGGTCTTCCTCGATAGAAACGATTTTGAGTTCAGCTTCAGCGGTTTGAAAACCGCCGCCATGAACGAATGGAATAAGCTTAAGCGCAGGGGACTGGCTAATGTAAATGATTTAGCGGCAGAGTTTCAGGCGGCGCTGGTGGAAGTACTGGTGGAAAAAACCATACATGCTGCGGGCAGATTTAATGCCCGGTCAATACTCTTGGCGGGAGGAGTGGCAGCCAATCAAGAGCTGCGAAATCTGATGAAAAATAGAGGACGGGAGGAGGGATTGCCCGTATATTATCCTTCTTTGCATTTATGCACCGACAATGCGGCTATGATAGCCGGTAATGCCCATATTAACTATATTAGAAAGATTTATGCCCCCCTTAATGTCAATGCCTATCCTGGTCTATTGTCCCTGTGAAAAGTGCTTGTGGATAATGTGTATAAGTCTGTTGATAAGTGATTTACCGCATCTGGCAAATGTGAGACTTAGCTGTGAGGTCCTAGCGTAAAATGTCGTTGCCTTAATATAGAACAAAGCTTCCTGTGGATAACTGGGAAGTAAGGAGTGATAAGAGTGCAGCCGGTTTTATTTACTATTGGAAAAATAAGTATATTCTCCTGGGGCTTGATGCTGGCTATAGCTGTAGTTGTAGCCATTATCGGTATCAGCCGACTATTTGACCGGGAAGGTTATGAACGGGATATGGTGCTTGATCTGGTCATGCTCTGTGTCATATTTGGCATTATAGGAGCTCGCATAGCTTATGTTTTTACCTACGATTGGGCTGCCTTCCTGTCCGAACCCCTGATGCTTTTCAGACTGCAGGACGGGGGCATCAGAGGGATGGCCTGGTACGGCGGGCTGGTTGGAGGGCTGATCCCCTTTATCATCTATCTGCGTAAAAAAAATTTATCCTTCTGGAAGGTAGCCGATATGTTTGCTCCTTACCTGGCTTTGGGTTATGCCCTGGTACGAATCGGGTGTTTCTTAAACGGGTGCTGCTACGGAAATATAACGGAATCAGCCTGCGGTGTGGTTTTCCCGGCTGTGGATGCCTATCATCGGCATCCTACCCAGCTTTATAGTTCAGCCCTGAATATCCTTCTGTTTATAATACTCATAAGTTTTTACCCGCGGCGTAAATTTCCCGGCCAGATATTTTTACTCTATGTTATCGGGTATTCGGTTTATCGTTTCATCGTTGAATTTTTCCGCTCCAACGAAATTTTCATTGGACTGTTGTCGATTGGTCAGGTTTATACCCTGGCTTTATTGGTTCTGGCTCTGCTGGCCTATTACTGGATAAAATCACGTCATCAGGAGGGGGTTTGAGCGTGGCGGACAGAGCGAATCGGGAGATTAACGGGGGGAAAATGCCAATAGAATCGATACAGGCCAGAAGGGATTCCCTGCGCAAGAAGATGGCGGCCAGAAGGAAAGATATGTCCAGCCTGGAGGTGGATGAGCTGAGCGCGCAGATTTTTAAACGGCTGGAGCAGCTGCAGCCGCTGGCCGGGGCACAGGTGATAATGGGGTATAGCAGTATTAAAAATGAGGTTAACCTTATTCCCTGGTTGGTGCAGCTCAAGGAACAGGGAAGGACTATACTGCTTCCGCGGGTAGAGGGCAACTGCCTGGAGGCAATAGAGCTTAAGGATTGGGATGACATGGGACGCGGGTCTTTTGGTATTCGTGAACCCCGAGGGGAAGCCTTTGCGGTTGAAAAAATCGATGTGGTTCTAGTCCCTGGTCTGGTTTTTGATGCCAATGGATACCGGCTGGGATATGGCAAGGGCTACTATGACCGTTTCCTGCCCCGTCTGAGCAAGCAGTGTTTCAACTGTGGGGTCTGTTATGAATATCAAGTAGCGGATAATGTTTTCCCTAATCCCGCAGATGTACCGGTACACTGGATAGTTACTGACCGTTCTGAAATAGCAGTGGACATGAGTTTTTTCTAAATAGACAAATAAGGGGGGCGTTTCTCCGGTTCACCTTTTAAAAGTAAACCGGAGAAACGCCCCCTTTTGTTTTTGGTCTGTTAGTTAAGGATTTACTTGCCCACTTCCAGCGGGGTTATCCTGAGCAGCTTCCTTAAGGGCGGCAAATACCCCACCCAGTCCGGCAAGGTCAGACGGGATGATGAGCTTGGTCGCTTGCCCATCGCCTATTACTTTCAGGGCCTCAAGGGATTTAAGAGCCAGAACCTTTTCATCCGGGTAAGATTCTCTCAGCATAACCAGGCTATCAGCCAGGGCTTTTTGCACCAGCAATACTGCCTGCGATTCACCTTCAGCTTCCAGTATTTTAGCTTGTCGGGCTCCCTCGGCCTCGCGTATGTTAGCCTCTTTAACCGCTTCGGCATTCAATATAGCAGATTGTTTGCGCCCTTCGGCTTCCAGAATGGCAGCCGTTTTCTGTCCCTCTGCCCGAAGAATAGCCTCTCTTTTCTCTCTTTCCGCCCGCATCTGTTTTTCCATGGCGTTCTGAATATCCTGGGGTGGTAAAATATTTTTTAATTCCACCCGGTTTACTTTAATGCCCCATTTATCAGTAGCTTCATCCAGTATAACCCTCAGGCGGGTATTGACTATATCTCGGGAAGTCAGTGTCTCATCGAGTTCCAAATCACCTACGATGTTTCTCAGGGTAGTAGCGGTAAGGTTTTCAATAGCCAGAATGGGATTGGCAATTTCGTAAGTGTATCCGAAGGCATCAGTAACCTGGTAGTAAATTACAGTGTCAATCATCATGGTAACATTGTCCTTGGTTATTACCGGCTGAGGAGGAAAATCCACTACCTGCTCACGCAGATCCACCACCGTTCGGAAGGAGTCGATAAAGGGAATGATAACGTTAATCCCTTGTTCCGCCATCTTGTGAAACTTACCTAATCTCTCAACAACGCCCACCGTAGCCTGCCTGATAATCTTAATGGATGAAAAAGCGATTATTATAACGAAGAGAACGATAACGAGGTCGACAAAAATCCTTATTATCTGCATATATAAATTTCCCCTTTCAATTATTTTTGAGTTTTAATTCTCAATCGATAGATTTGACCACCTGCAGTTTTACCCCATCGATACCGGTAACCATAATTCTGCTGCCTTCTTCAATTTTTTCACCGGATATAGCGGTCCAGATTTCACCGTTTACTTTAACCTGCCCAAAGTGGAGAGGCTCAATACTGCTGGTAGCGATACCGTGCTGGCCAATCAGCGCATTGACATTGCTCAGGGTATCATTGGTTTTAAAGAGCTTCATGGCCAGGGGACGGGTAAAAATGATAAATAATAGGGTCAAAAAAGCAAAGACGAGCAACTGGGCTTCAAGCGAGGGCAGCCATCCTACACTTACAGCCCCAGCCACAATCAGGGCTGCCAGGGCCAGCCAGAGAAACCATAGCCCCACGGTAACGATCTCAATGGCTCCGCACACAACGGCTGCCAGTATCCATTGTACAGCTGTCATTTTTAAACAACCTCCTGCCGGATGGCTTTGAATTTATAATTATTATTTATTAATTAAGATGATACCATAGTTATGCCTCTTTTCTACAGTATAACCGCTATGAGGATTTGCAATAGACGAAGATTTTGTAAATAATTGTAGTAGCAATAAAAATGATGAATGTTGTATAATTAAGCAACATGGAGACTCCGATTTAGTTGGCCTAAGACCTATGGGTTATGGCGGCTGAACGAGAGGGTATACCGGGAAACCTGTATGCCTCCTGTTTGGAAAGGAGTATACCAGTTATGCTTGAGGTTGTATACTCCCTTTTTGAGGGAGTTATTTTTTTAGGGGAGGTTTTAAATAATGGCGGAAGAGAAGGAAATAATGGTAAAGCTGCAGGAGATGTTTCCCAATGGTAAAATGAGCTGCTCCGAGGCTCGTGAATTAGCGGAAAAATTGGATGTTGCATTAGGAGATATGGGGAAATTGTGTGACCAGGCGGGAATTAAGATTTTTGCCTGCGAATTGGGTTGCTTCTAATTTAAAGATGCTGGATGCGATAGTCCCGGGGAGAGTGAGGATATGCTGGACAATTATCAAAGAGATATCAACTATTTGCGGGTATCGGTAACCGACCGCTGCAATTTGCGCTGTCGTTACTGTATGCCCGAAGAAGGTGTGGGCGACCTGGGACATTATAGGATTTTAAGTTTGGAAGACCTGGCCCGTTTAATCAAGATATCGACCGCAGTAGGGATTCGCAAGGTAAGATTTACCGGCGGAGAGCCGCTGGTACGCAGGAACATTGGACAACTTATGCGCTATGCCTCTCAGGCAGCAGGAATCGATGATATTGCAATTACCACCAACGGTATTCTCTACGCTGCCATGGCCGAAGAATTAAAAGCAGCCGGTTTAAAGCGGGTGAACATTAGCCTGGATACCCTGTCGGAGACTAAGTACCGTTTCATAACCCGCCGGGGCGATTTAAAAGATGTCCGGGCAGCCATATTTAAAGCCCTGGAGATGGAAATGCATCCGGTAAAAATAAATACCGTAATAATAAGGGGCTTTAATGATAATGAAATTATGGATTTTGCCAGCCTGGCTTATGAATACCCATTGCACCTCAGGTTTATAGAATTAATGCCCATAGGAGACCTGCATTACTGGAAGAAGGAACGGATGATCAGCATTGATGAAGTTAAAAGCCAGATTGAAAAACAATATGAATTAAAGGCGGACAAGACTATAAGAGGCAATGGGCCGGCCAAGTCTTACCGCATAACAGGCGGGCAGGGCTCGCTCGGTTTTATTGCTCCTATGAGCAATCATTTCTGTGGCGAGTGCAACCGCATCCGCATGACTGCCGATGGTAAGCTCAGGGGTTGTCTGTATGATAAAAGGGAGATAGATCTTAAAACCGCAATGCAATCCGGAGCCAGTGACGAGGAACTGCAAAGGCTGTTCCGGGAGGCGATTGCCATGAAGCCGGCGCGCCACTTTATGAACGCTGGCTGGGGAAATGAAAATCAGCGCAAGATGTTTCAGATAGGAGGCTAAAATGGAATTTACCCATGTCAATGAACAGGGAAGGGCACGAATGGTTGATGTCGGCGGCAAAGAAGACAGTGAAAGGGTTGCCGTGGCCCGTGCCGTTATCTCCATGCAACCTGAAACCCTGGCCTTGATAAAGAGCGGGGGAGTTAAGAAAGGTGATGTCCTGGGCGTAGCCCAGGTTGCAGGTATCATGGGAGCCAAACAGACCTCCAGTTTAGTGCCGATGTGCCATCCTCTGATGCTGGATTCAGTTGATATACAGTTTGAGATGGATGATGGCAATTCCTCCATTATAATAACTTCTATGGTCAAGACTACCGGCAAGACCGGGGTGGAGATGGAGGCCATAACCGCTGCCGGAATTGCCGCTATTACCATATATGATATGGCCAAGGCGATGGATCGCTGGATGGAGATAAAGGAGATTAAACTCCTGGAAAAATGGGGCGGAAAGAGCGGGCATGTAAAACGGGAGTAATCAGATAATATAGGGAACGGCCCCCTGTGCCGTTCCGTCATGATAAGGTAAAGGAGAAATATTGGGATGAAAGGAACGTTATACTCGATCTGCATAGCTCCGGAAAGGGGAGAGCTCAAAAAGGAAGTAAGCCAGGCTCGGGTCATCAAGGATCATGGTATAGAAAAAGATGGGCATGCAGGTCCCTGGGGCCGCCAGGTAACTTGCCTCAATCTGGCCAGCGTCAAGAAGGTCAATGAGGAGAAGAACATGAATATCGGCCCGGGAGAGTTTGCTGAAAACCTTCTTATAGATGGCATTGACCTGGCTGCGGTAGTGATAGGCGGGCGTTTGCGAATAGGTTCGGATGTGATTCTGGAAATATCCCAGATCGGCAAGGAGGACCACCCCAGTGTGGTAACCCGAACCCTGGGGGTTACCCTCTTACCTTATGAAGGTCTTTTCTGTCGGGTAATTGAGGGCGGGGAAATAAAGAAGGGCGATACCGTAGAGGTGATATAATGTTTCGTACAGGAATACTGGTAATGAGTGATAAAGGTTCCCGGGGGGAACGGGAAGATCTGAGCGGGAAAAAAATAGCCGAGATACTAGGACCCGAGTACAGCGTGGATTATTACGAAATTATACCGGATGAAAAAGAGCTCATAGCAGATAAATTACGTCATGCCTGTGACCGGATGGCCCTGGACCTTATAATTACCTCAGGCGGAACTGGTTTTTCCAGCCGGGATGTGACTCCGGATGCCACCCTGGAAGTGGTTGAAAAGGCGGCGCCCGGCATCCCGGAAGCTATCCGCCATTATGGTTTACAGAAGACGCCCAAGGCGATGCTGTCACGGGGAGTAGCCGGAATAAGAGGCAAGACTCTGATAATAAACATGCCGGGAAGTGTCAAGGGGGTGCGTGAATCCCTGGAAGCCATATTGCCTGCCCTGGGGCACGGACTGGAGATTCTGGCCGGCAGTACCGGCGAATGCGGCCGGGAATAAAAACGGTAAAAAAACTTGATTTTAAGAGGTATAAAAAGAAAATAACCGTAGCATAATATAAATCGATAATATCAGGCGGATTTAAGGAGTAATCTGATTTGAATACTTACGTAGTCTGACCTAATATTATAGTTATATTAGCACTCACGCTTATCGAGTGCTAACAACACCATCAATTTGAAGGGGGTATACCTTTGAAGATCCAACCATTAGCAGACAAGCTGGTTATTAAAGTTATGGAAGTTAAGGAGGAAAAGACCAAAAGCGGGCTGTATGTTCCCGACACAGCCAAAGAAAAACCCCAGGAAGGTGAAGTCCTGGCAGTAGGCCCCGGTGCAATGAATGATAAGGGCGAAAGACTGCCTATGACTTTAGTCACCGGCGATCGGGTGATTTTCTCCAAGTATGCTGGAACAGAAATCAAGCTTGACGGAGAAGAATATTTAATTATGTCAGAACGTGACATACTGGCAAAATTAAACTAACGGAAGAAGGAGGACATACAGATGATTGCCAAGGAAATTAAATTTGGCGAAGAAGCCAGGAGGGCATTGGAAAGAGGCGTTGACACCCTGGCCAATGCTGTTAAAGTGACTTTGGGACCTAAAGGCCGTAATGTGGTTTTAGATAGGAAGTTCGGTTCACCCACGATAACCAATGACGGTGTTACCATTGCCAGAGATATTGATCTGGAAGATCCCTGGGAAAATCTGGGCTGCCAATTGGTCAAAGAAGTAGCCATCAAGACTAACGATGTTGCTGGTGACGGAACTACTACGGCAACTGTTCTGGCCCAGGCGATGATTAAAGAAGGCCTGAAAAACGTGGCTGCCGGCGCCAACCCCATGATTATGAGAAGGGGAATTGAAATGGCGGTTAAAGCTGCTGTAGATGAAATAAAAAATATCAGCAAAGAAGTTGACTCCAAAGAATCTATTGCCCAGATAGCCGCAATTTCTGCCGACGATGCCGAAATTGGCGCCCTGATCGCTGAAGCTATGGAGAAGGTAGGCCGGGATGGGGTTATCACGGTTGAAGAATCCCAGTCTATGGGAACTTCCCTGGAAGTGGTCGAAGGTATGAGTTTTGACCGCGGCTATATATCTCCATATATGGTAACCAATACGGAAAAAATGGAAGCAGTTCTGGATGACCCCTATATACTTATCAGCGACAAGAAAATTTCCTCTATTAACGAAGTACTTCCTATACTGGAAAAAGTGGTTCAGACCGGAAAGCCCATGCTGCTGATTGCAGAGGAAGTTGAGGGCGAGGCTCTGGCTACCCTGGTAGTTAACAAGCTGAGAGGCACTTTCACCTGCGTAGCAGTTAAAGCTCCTGCTTTTGGTGAGAGAAGGAAGGCTATGCTGGATGATATCGCTATTTTGACCAAAGGTCAGGTGGCTTCAGAAGATCTTGGGATCAAGATGGAAAATGTAACGCTTGATATGCTGGGCCGGGCCCATCAGGTAGTAGTTAAAAAGGAAGAGTGCATAATCGTAGACGGCGCCGGCAGCGAAGAGGATATTAAAGCCCGCATCGCCAACATAAAGACCCAGCTTGAGGAAACCGATTCCGAGTATGACAAAGAGAAACTTCAGGAGAGGATGGCAAAATTGTCTGGTGGTGTGGCAATCATTCAGGTGGGAGCTGCTACCGAAACTGAATTGAAAGAAAGGAAACACCGCATCGAAGATGCTCTGGCAGCTACCAAAGCGGGTGTCGAAGAGGGTATGGTTTCCGGAGGCGGTACCGCGTTAATCAATGCCATAGCTGCAGTAGATAAAGTTGCAGCTTCCGGTGATGAGCTTACCGGAGTAAATCTGGTCAAGAAGGCCCTGGAGGAACCGTTGCGCCAGATTGCCAACAATGCCGGGGTAGAAGGCTCAGTGGTAGTCGAAAAAGTAAAAGAAGCTGCTCAGGGAATCGGATATAACGCTTTAACCGGGGTTTATGAAAACATGGTAGAAGCAGGAATCATTGACCCCACCAAGGTGACTCGTTCGGCTGTCCAAAATGCAGCCAGCATAGCATCCATGGTTCTTACGACCGAAGCGGTGGTTTCGGAAATTCCCAATAAGGATGACATGAAAGCCATGGCCGGAATGGGCGGAGCTCCCGGAATGGGTATGATGTAATAACTTTACTTAAAAAAGCTGGCGCAAGCCAGCTTTTTTTTATTAGCATATACTGTCGTTTTAGGATAAAATAACAGGCCAATCCTCGAAATAAATGTTATAATTTGTACAGTTGACTAATAACACTGCAGCTTTGGAGGAAAGCGTATGCGAAAAATTAAAAATGGAGTGATAGCGCTCCTGGTCTATTGTATGCTGGCGGCCGCTGCTTATGGTGTGGTCACCTTTTGGAAGTGGCATCCTGGATTTATCTATACGATAATCTTTATGCTATCGGTTGTTGTCTGGTATGAAGCCTTGACCCGGGCTTTTAAAAGGGATATGGGGAGAGGCATGGGGGTAGTTTTATCCTATATTATTCCCAGTATCGTAATATCCTATCTTAATTATAGCGCCGGCCTGGCTGGAGCTGGGAAGGCGACCATTAATACTACTGTTTACGAATTATTCCACATGCCAATGATTTTTGGTCTAAACGTCACATCCGGGCTTCTGGTCGATCATCCGCTGTTAATGATATTTTTCCCTTCGCTTATGATGCTGATTCTGGCTATCTATCCCTTCGCTCGTAATATCTCCAAAGCCATTGAGGCTCAGCATACTCAATACATATTTAGATAAGACGGCAGCCAAGATATTCCCGCCGATATATCACAGGGAAGCTTCTTTTAAAAAATTCCACATCATCAGAACCATCCCTGTGATATACTCCGCCTTCACCAGCCTTACTGCGTCCTCTCCCCGATATGTCTTGCCTCATCGGGTGGCAAAAATATTTCTGATGACAAAACGCCCGGTAAAAGGGTGGGCACAATTGTGTAACAAGTCAGAATATTCTGAAAAAGATTGACATCCGGTTATCCAACTGCTTTAATTTAACCAAGCTTTTTCAGTGTCGAACCTTTACTCAAAAAGTAACAGCCAGGCAGGTGTAAATAGTTGAACATGCAGATAAAAGCTCTGGGTCATGCTCTGCCTACCCGGGTTATGAGCAACAGTGATCTGGAGAAAATGGTTGATACCAGTGATGAGTGGATTGTAGAAAGAACGGGCATAAAGGAAAGAAGAATTGCCGCAAGTGAAACATGTACTTCCGACCTTTGTTACGATGCAGCTGTTATGGCTCTGCAAAAGGCCGGAATAGAAGCCGGGCAACTGGATCTGATAATTGTTGCGACCGTAACTCCGGATATGCCGTTTCCGTCTACGGCCTGTATTCTCCAGGACCGGCTGGAGGCCCGGAATGCTGCTGCCTTCGATCTGGGAGCTGGTTGTACCGGGTTTCTTTATGCACTGGCAGCAGCGGAAAAATTCATGTCTACAGCCGGATATAATTACGTCCTGGTAGTAGCTTCGGACCTCTTGTCCAAGATAACCGACTATAGTGACCGCAATACCTGTGTGCTCTTTGGCGATGGAGCCGGCGCCGCTGTTCTGGCCCGGGGTGAGTCCCCGGCAGGAATTATCGCCACTCACCTGGCGGCGGACGGCAGGGGGAGCGGGTCGCTCTACATGCCGGCAGGCGGTTCCGCTTTACCGGCTTCGGAACAGACTGTCCGTGACCGCTTGCATTATATCAAGATGAATGGTAAAGAGGTATTCCGGTTTGCCAGTAAAGTCATGGTTGAGGTAAGTGAAAAATTGCTGGCCAAGGCGGGCCTCACTTATCAGGATATCGATGTTTTTGTTCCCCATCAGGCCAATATCCGCATTATAAAAACAGCTATGAAACGGATGAACATACCGGAAGCCAAGACCCTGATTAATATAGATAAATTTGGCAACATGTCGGCTGCGTCTATACCGGTGGCTCTCTCCATGGCGGATATGGAGGGCAAAATCGAGCCGGGAGACCTGGTTTTAATGGTGGCCTTTGGCGCGGGACTTACCTGTGGCGGAGCTATTGTTCGCTGGGGGAGGGATTGAGACGCAATTTAAAACTAGACTATGTGACCTTTTAGATATTGAATACCCGATAATACAGGGTGCTATGGCCCGGATAGCAGGAGGAAGACTGGCTGCAGCCGTATCCGAGGCGGGAGGATTAGGGGTAATAGGCACCGGTGATGGAGACCGGGTCTGGCTGGAAAAGGAGATAGACTTTGTCCGCCGGCATACCGCAAAGTCCTTTGCGGTTAATCTTATGCTGGTCTCTCCCCATGTTGAGGAGATTGTTGACTTGGTAATCAAGGCCAGGGTACCGGTGGTAACGACCGGTGGGGGCAATCCGGGACGTTATCTGGAAAGATTAAAAAGTGCCGGCATCAAGGTGCTCCCGGTAGTAGCCTCCCAGGCACTGGCCCGCCGCCTCAGCCGGCTGGGGGCGGATGCCATTATTGCCGAAGGCGGCGAATCGGGCGGCCATGTCGGTGAAATGACCACCATGTGTCTGGTCCCGATGGTGGCGGATGCAGTTGATGTGCCGGTAGTTGCTGCCGGTGGCATCGCTGACGGCAGAGGGGTGATAGCAGCCCTGGCCCTGGGAGCAGATGGAGTGCAGCTGGGTACCCGCTTCGTGTGTGCTCAGGAATGCGATGTGCATCCGCTTTATCAGGAAAAGATAATAAAAGCCCGGGACCGGGATACAGTTGTCTGCGGAATGTCCACCACGCACCCGGTAAGGGCTATTCATAATCGTTTTACCCGGGAGTATCTTCAGTTGGAGGCTGCAGGTGATAACCGGGAATTGCTGGAGAAGATGGGTAAGGGGCGTTACCCCCGGGCAGCTGTACAGGGGGAAGTAAACGAGGGAACCGTGCTGGCCGGTCAGATATGCGGACTGGTGAAGAAGGTGCAGCCTGCGGCTGATATCGTAAATGAGATAATCAAGGATGCCCTTGCAGTCAGACAGAGAGTGGAGGGTATACCATGCCGACTTTAGCTTTTATTTTCCCGGGACAGGGAGCCCAGTACAGCGGAATGGGCAAAGAAATGGCAGAGCAATACCCGGAAGCAGCCGCAGTTTTTGACCGGGCCGACCGGATCAGCGGTTACAAAATCAGCGACCTCTGCTTTTCCGGGCCTGCTAATATATTGAATCAGACTGAATTTGCGCAACCGGCATTATTGATTGCCAGTCTGGCGGTTCTGGCCGCAGTTAAAAAACAGGGAATCTATCCCGACCTCCTGGCTGGTTTAAGCCTGGGCGAGTATACTGCTCTGGTGGCATCCGGAGCTATTGACCTGGAAAACGCTCTGCCCCTGGTGCAAAACCGGGGACGCCTGATGCAGGCGGCGGTCCCGCCGGGGGAAGGGGCCATGGCTGCGGTTCTGGGACTGGATTATGAGATCCTGGCCCGGGTTTGCCGGGAGGCGGAGGGGATAGTGGATGTTGCCAATCTTAACTGCCCGGGCCAGATGGTTATTTCCGGAGCAAGAGAAGCAGTTTTAAGTGCAGGCGGCATATTGCGGGATAAGGGCGGAAAGGTAAGAATACTGGAGGTATCGGTTCCTTCCCACAGCCGTCTGATGAAACCGGCTGCCGACAAGCTGCAGGAGCATCTGCGGCGGCTGCAGTGGGATAACCCAACTCCGGGAGTGATAAGCAATGTAACCGGACGGGAACATAGTCCGGAAAGGATTGGCGATTTACTGGCGCAGCAGTTATATTCTCCGGTCCAGTGGGAAGCCAGTATCAGGTATATGGCCGAAAAAGCGGACTACTTTATCGAAATTGGCCCGGGCAAGACCCTATCCGGTTTGATTAAGCGTATTGCACCGGGTCGTTTGCTGGGGAATGTAGAGGACAGTAAATCATTGGGGAAAGTACTCAAGGAGGTTGAGTCCATTTGCAGGAAAGGGTAGCGCTAGTAACCGGAAGTTCCCGGGGAATAGGCCGTACCATTGCATTGAGTTTCGCCCGCCGGGGTTATCAGGTAGTGATTAATTATCACCGCAACCGGGAGCAGGCGGAAGAGGTAATGGCAGAGGTCAATGCGGCCGGAAGCAGAGGTATTCTGGTTCGGGCCGATGTATCTCAGGCGGGTGAGGCCCGGGAATTGATAGAAGCGGGGGTAAAGGAATTTGGACGGCTTGATGTACTGGTCAACAATGCCGGTATCAATCACGACCAGTTAATGCTCAGGATACAGGATGAAGAATGGGAAAGGGTGATAAATACAAACCTCTCTTCAACCTTTTACTGCAGCCGGGCTGCGGTAAAGCATATGTTTAAAAAGCGCTTTGGCCGGATTATTAACATTTCTTCGGTAGTAGGAATCAGCGGTAATGCCGGTCAGGCCCATTATGCGGCAGCCAAATCCGGGCTGCTGGGTTTGACCTATTCCATCGCCCGGGAATATGGGAGCCGGGGGATTACGGCCAATGCTGTTGCCCCGGGATATATTGAGAGCGATATGACCGCAAGCCTTAATGCGGAGCAGCGCCGGCACATATTGTCCGGTATTGCGGCGGGCAGATTGGGAAAACCTGAAGATGTGGCAGCGGTGGTACTATTCCTGGCTTCCGCAGAGGCTTCCTATGTCAATGGCCAGGTAATCCGGGTAGACGGAGGTATGGGGCCGTTTTAGGCTGGAGTGATAGTATTTTGAAGTTATAAGGAGGATTTACGGTAATGGCAGTGTTTGATGAATTGGTGAAGATAATTGCGGAGATTAAGGATATCCCTGAGGGTGATATTAAGATGGAGTCCAGTTTTGAAGAGGATCTGGAAGCGGATTCCCTCGATATAGTGGAAATGCTGATGCTGCTGGAAGAAAAATTCGACATCCAGATACCGGAAGAAGCCGCAGAAACATTAAAAACGGTGGGGGATGCAGTCAACTACGTGGAAGATTTGCTGGGTAAACAAGTCAGGGGTGATTAAATGTCACAGCGGCGTGTAGTTATTAGTGGCATGGGGGTTGTCTCTGCCATCGGACTGGACAGGGATACGTTTTGGACTAATCTGCTGCAGGGAAAAAGCGGGATAGGGCCTATCGAGCGTTTTGACAGCGCTGCCTTTCCCAGCCGGATTGCTGCTGAAATCAAGGATTTTAACGCAGCGGATTATGTAGCCCAAAAAGATGCCCGGCGTATGGACCGCTTTGTCCAGTATGCCTGTGCGGCTGCACGAACGGCAGTTGAAGACTCTGATTTGCCAACCGTTTTGGATGAGGTGAAGGAACGGACCGGAGTAATTATTGGCTCCGGTATAGGGGGAATCGAGACCTTTGAGCAGCAGCATAATAATATGCTGAAAAGGGGAATAGGCGGCATAAGCCCCTTCTTTATTCCCATGATAATTCCTAGTATGGCGTCAGGGCAGGTAGCAATTATGCTGGGAGTTACCGGACCGAATTCCTGTACGGTTACTGCCTGTGCTTCTGCAACCCATGCTATTGGAGACGCTTATCGCGCTATTCAGAATAGTAAGGCTGATATAATGCTGACCGGCGGCAGCGAAGCTTCCGTCACCCCTATGGCTATCGGCGGCTTCTGTGCCATGAAGGCTCTGTCTACCCGTAATGAAGAGCCCCAGAAGGCCTGCCGCCCCTTTGATTTAAAACGGGACGGCTTCGTGATGGGGGAAGGCGCCGGGGTGCTGGTGCTGGAGGAAATGGAACACGCATTGCAGCGGGGCGTCAAACCTTATGCGGAATTGATCGGCTTCGGCTGCAGCGCTGATGCCGTGCATATGGTGCAGCCCGATATTGAGGGAAGGGGTGCTGCCGCAGCTTTCCGCCATGCGATAGCCGATGCCGGGATAAAGCCGGCGGAAGTGGACTATATCAATGCCCATGGGACCGGCACCACCCTCAATGATCAGATGGAAACCAAAGCTATAAAGGATGTTTTTGCCGGGCACAGTTATGAACTGGCGGTGAATTCCATAAAAGCGGCAACCGGGCACACGCTGGGGGCAGCAGGGGCGATAGAACTTATTGCCACCGTACAGAGTCTGGCAGAGCAGGTGATACCGCCGACCCTGAACCTGGAAGAGCCGGACCCGCTTTGCGACCTGGATTATGTGCCATTAAAGGCCAGGAGAGCTAAATTGCAGATAGCGGCTTCGGATTCTCTAGGCTTCGGCGGGCATAATGCGGTTCTGATCGTACGGAAAATGAGGTGAGTTCTGGATTGAATATTGAACAGATAATGGAAATCCTGCCCCACCGCTATCCCTTCCTGATGGTTGATAAGATTTTGGAGATTAAACCGGGGGCAAGTGCGCTGGGGTTAAAAAACGTATCCATAAACGAGCCTTACTTTGCCGGCCACTTTCCCAGACATCCGGTGATGCCTGGGGTTTTGATGATAGAAGCTATGGCTCAGGTAGGGGCCTGTGCCCTGCTGGCTGCGGATAAATATCGTGGTTACCTGGCTTACCTGGCCGGGGTGGATCATATCCGGTTCCGGCGTATGGCCTCTCCGGGAGATACCTTGCTGATTAAATCGGAATTGCTGAATATAAAGGGTAACATCGGCAAAGGCCGGGGAGAAATTACAGTAAATAATGCTACCCTTTGCAAGGGCGAATTCTGGTTTTCCCTCAATCGATTGGAGGGGTAGCAATAAGCTTTATGTTTGGTAAAAAGAAATATTTTCCCATAAAAGTACCGAATGAACCCCGGAGCAGCGTTTTGCCCGCCCCGGGGCAGGGTTGTCCCAATTGTGGCGTTTGGATACCGGCAGATAATTTATCCGCCCATAAAGGGGTTTGCCCCAAATGCAATCACAATCTCACCCTTTCGGCCTATCAGCGTATAGAACTGTTAAGTGATGCAGGTAGTTTTGAAGAGATGGATGCTGACCTTGCTGCCGACAATATACTGGATTTTCCTGATTATGAGGACAAACTGGAGCGGGCCAGGCAGGAGTCAGATTTAGCGGAAGCGATTGTCACCGGCATAGCCCGTATGGGGGGGAACCGGGTAGTTCTTGCCGTTATGGATTCCCGCTTTATGATGGGAAGCATGGGGGTAGCAGTGGGAGAAAAAATATGCCGGGCGGTGGAAAAGGCCCTGGATTTGGAATTACCCCTGATAATATGCAGTACCTCGGGCGGCGCGCGGATGCAGGAAGGCATCTTCTCCCTGCTGCAGATGGCCAAGACGGCCGCTGTTCTGGAGCGTCTGCACCAAAAAGGGCTCTTATATATCTCGGTTCTTACCAACCCTACCACCGGCGGAGTGCTGGCCAGTTTTGCTTCCCTGGCGGATATTATTATGGCCGAACCTGGCGCCCTGCTTGGTTTTACCGGTCCCCGGGTGATTAAACAGACCATAGGCGAACGCTTGCCGGATAACTTTCAACGCTCCGGCTTTTTACTGGAGCACGGTATGCTGGACTTAGTGGTGGAACGCTCCAAATTGAGGGACACATTGATTTTACTGTTGAGACTTCACCAGGGAGGGAACCATGCCGAAACGACAGTTTGATTACGAGCAAAAGTTTGAAAGTCTGAAACAAAAGGTACGCGAACTGCGGGATGCATCCTCCGGTATGGATATTAACCTGGTTACGGAGATTGAAGAGATTGAAAAGAGGATGGACGGCTTAAGGTCTGACAAGTATCAGCAACTTACGCCCTGGGAGAAAATCCTGCTGATACGTCAACCGGAACGGCCCACCAGCCGTGATTATATTGAACGGTTATGTGATGACTGGATTGAGTTGCATGGGGACAGGTTTTATGGTGAAGACCGGGCTATCATTTCCGGTATCGGTAGTTTTAAGGGTCTGCCGGTGACTGTTATCGGCCACCAGAAAGGCAGGGACACAGGGGAGAATATCCGCAATAATTTCGGTATGCCCCATCCTGAAGGATACCGGAAGGTTGAACGGATGCTGTTGCAGGCCCAGAAGTTCGAACGGCCGGTGATAACGTTTATCGATACCGCAGGTGCTTATCCCGGGGTGGGAGCCGAAGAAAGGGGTCAGGCCTGGGCCATTTCCCGGGTGCTGATGACCCTGTCTGCCCTTAAGGTTCCGGTGGTTGCCGTTATTACCGGCGAAGGAGGCAGCGGCGGAGCCCTGGCCCTGGCCGTTTCCGACCGTCTGATTATGTTCTCCCACGCGGTTTTCTCGGTTGCCTCCTCGGAGGCCTGTGCTTCCATTCTCTGGCGGGACCTGGAAAAGGTGGAGGAAATGGCAACCGCATTGAGAATTACGGCTGCTGATTTGCTCAGATTCGGCATTATCGATGAAATAATCGAAGAACCGCCGGGGGGAGCGCAGCAGGATATGGAGGCAATGGTAAGTCTGATGGGGGCTAGTATTAAAAGCCACCTGGATGAGTTGCTGGTGTTGGAACCGGGCAAGCTGCTGGAGCTGCGCTGCCGGAAGCTGCGCAATAACGGCCTGACCCCCGAGTGTTAAGCCATATTCGGACACATCGGATTGCCGAAGCTTTTGCACAACCGGTAATTTAAAATTTTGATTGACCCCGACCTTAGGTCGGGGTTTATACTTTCCTTAAGGTGGGGATGAAGGATGGAAAGACATCTTAAGATAGGCGAATTCGCCCAATTGACCGGAGTGACTGTAAAAACGGTACTTCACTATCACAGGATGGGTTTGCTGGCTGAAGTGCAACGCTCGTCGGGCGGCTATCGCTTGTATGGCGCGGCAGAGTTAAACCGCATGCGTTCAATCAAACATCTCAAATCTATGGGTTTGAGCCTGCAGCAAATCAAAGAAACGTTGGGTGAACCTGATGACTGTAAGTCTTTGCGTACGGTACTGCTCGCTTTACAAAAGGAATTGCTCACTCAGATAAGCATTATGACCGAGCGGCTGGAGAGGATTCAGAAACTGCTGGATAAAGAGCCTGCTCAAACTCCGTCTTTTCAGATGATTACAGATATACTGGGCGAAGAAGCCCTTAAACAGTACTTGGTCATATGCCCGGAAATGTATGAGCAGGAACGTAAAATCCACGGGATTGTGGATGATTTGCAGTGGGGCGTCGATTTGCAGGATACTTTCCGCGAGGTGGCTGAGTACTTTCGCGACCATCCCGATAAATACCAGCAATCTCTGCATTACGGACCCCGCATCACCGCTATCGCCGACCTTGCACCTGATTCCCCGGCTATTGCGGAATTAGCCGGGGAATATGCCTGCTTTATAAAGGGCCTTCCTTTTTATGAAAAGCTAATGAGCCAATCCGGCCTGGGAAAAAGACTGGAATCATTATTAACCGATATGCTGGCAGAAGTGTTTTCACCATCTCAGATGAAGATGATGGAACTGCTGAGCAAGTATTTGAAGAGCTGAAAACAGCTTTCCTTTTCTTGTTGGGGCAGGAGTGATTGGACAATAAAATCCAACTGCTTGCAAAAGGGGTGATTAAATATGCTGCCTGGCGGAAACACCGTCTTTAGCAATACCAAAAGCAATCAGCCGATGAGAAACCTGAACTATGCGTTTATAGTGGTTATGATGCTGGAAACAGTAATCGCGATATTGGTTGTCCGTCTTCTAACAGCCAGCCTTCCTATCTTTTTAACAGTGTCTTTGCTAATCGTATTGCTTGACTTGTGTTTGCTCTATTATAGCGTAGCGCTGTTAAAATCAGCTCATGTGCTTGGGGAAAACGAACTGGCTGTCTGTCTGGGCCGGCGTTTTACAGCGACTGTTCCCTGGGAAATGGTTGAGAGGATTGATCCGGTATCTATACAGGTGTCAACCAAGGACAGTCTTGGACTTGTACTATTCAGGAAAGGCGAAGACCTCTATTGTATGGGAACCAGCAGAGCAACCCATGTTATGGCTTTTAAAAGTCCGTTGCTGGTTAAAGCAAAGAGTCAAGATAATTCCAGTAAAAGAGGTATGGTAACATCGATTTATATAAACGTCGATGACAGCCAGGCATTTGATAAAGCCCTCAAAAACTGCATGCCCAATAATGATGCCGAAGAAATGAAAGCCCAGGAATATGAATTAGAGGAAAAGGCTCCGGCATTTGTCCGGGATAATGGCTGGTCCTCCGAAAACCTCTCCCATATCCGCACCGGTGATCCGCTGTTGCAGTTGCAAAACCTCTCCTACCGCTACGGAGCTTATAAAGCCGTAGACAACCTGAGCTTGACCGTACAGAAGGGAGAAATCTTTGCGCTCTTGGGAGCCAACGGAGCGGGCAAATCCACCACCCTGAAGATGCTGACCGGGCTGCTGAAGCCTAAAAGTGGGCACATCCTTCTGAAGGGTCAAGATATCTGGGCCCAAGGCAGCGAGCCGCTGCGAGGGCTGGGGCCTGGTGTTGTTTGAGCTTATGGGGTTAGGGAGTATTGTCTATGCGATAATGCAGCGCTATTTGTACACTGAGGAAACTTCACCGGTATTCATGCTGGCTTTTATCATTTTACTTGGTTATAGTTATTCATCTGCCGAAAGATATTTATCTTGTGCAGAAAATCGATTTGATTTGCTGACAGGAATCCAAGCCCGCCATATACTATGGGCTGTTTATCTGCAGGTCTGGGGGAAAAACCTAAGTGCGGCGACCCTGTTCCCTTTAATTCTGGCAGCCTCGACCGGGATCATTTTACCGGGGTTATTAAGCCTGGTGGTCTTTCCCGTTGCCGCTGCTCTGGTTGCCTGCTTATTTAATATCTTGGTGAATAAGTATTGGAAAAGAGCCGGCGCTGTCTTTTACCTGCTTTTTTTATTACTATGGGGCGGAGCGACCGCGCTTCTCCTGGGCTTTTTGTTAATGGAGCATAATTTCTCTTTTGCTCCCTTTGATAATCGGGATATTCTTTTTAGCATCCTTGCGCTTTGTTTGGCCGCCATCATTATTATGCTCTTTTCCTCAACCTTATCGCGTTTATGGGAGGAAGCTTATTTGCAGAATGATGCCATGAATAAAAACAGCCTGCCGTTCGCAAGATTCAGGCGATTCTGCCGTTTGCTCCCCAATTCTTTCATAGTTAAAGAATGGTTCCTGCTATGGCGCAACTCTATCACCAAAGTACGTTTGCTTATCTGGCTGGCATTTATCCTTATCTGCAGTTTTACCACCCTCAATAGGTATTTATACGATCAAACTCTGTTTCTGATTATAGCATTGGCGGTATGGCTTTTCTGTTATGGGGAGCTGCCGGCGACGGCTTGGCAAAATGAAGGCGAGCAAAAATCCTTCTATTGGCTGGGCGGATTAAAACCATCCCGGTTAATTGCTGCCAAACTTGCCGCCTTCCTCCCATTAAGCGTATTAGGAATGTTAACGGCACTATTTTTAGGATCAGCAGTTCAGTTGAGTATTCATGTGATGGTTCAGAGAACAGGATTAGTTTTTTTGCTTGGTTTGTCAGCTATAACCATAGCTCTGGCTATAGCTAGTCTGGGACATAATGCCGGCAAACCGATCATAGATAATGCCATTCTGGAGCAGGTTCCATTGACGATAAGCGCCATTATGGCTGTTAGTACTGAATTCATATTCTGTGCTGTTGTTTTTTTACCGCCGTCCCTGATTATTACTTTATCGATAAGCATTGCTATAATATGCCTGATTGGCCAGAGAATCCGGCTGGGCAGAATTTACTATACCGAAGCCGGGCGTAACGATCGGTGATAGGGTAATAGCGAAGCCAAGCCGTCAGTTCGGCCATATGCAAAGCGAACATAATAACGAAATCCGCAGTCCGCCTGGTTACGGATTTCGCTATTATGTTCTGCGATAAAACCGGCAATCGAGACATTCAGCCAGTCTTGCTCAGGCTTCGGCCGAAGTTGAAGAACACCTATTACGGCTGTGCTTAAAGGTCATAATAGAGTTCAAACTCCAGGGGATGGGGGATATCATTTACCCGCCGCGCTTCCTGACGCTTATTTTCAATCCAGATGTTTATCAGCCGTTGGGAAAATACTCCGCCGGCTAACAGGAAACCATGGTCTTCTTCCAGGGCATCCAGAGCTTCATCCAGGGAGCGGGGGAGTCCTTTAATCTTCGCTTGCTCTTCGGGAGGCAGCTTATAGAGATTTACATCGTAGGGGCCAAAGCCTTCAGCGGTAGGGTCGATTTTATTTCTGATTCCGTCCAGCCCTGCCATCAGCATAGCGGAGTAAGCCAGATAAGGATTACAGGTGGCGTCGGAGGAGCGGAATTCAAAGCGCTTCTGGGATGGTGACTTGGCATAGGCCGGTACCCGGATTACGGCACTGCGGTTGGCAGTGGCGAAACAGATGCTTACCGGGGCTTCATAGCCCGGCACCAGACGCTTGTAGGAATTGGTGCTGGGGTTGGTGAAAGCCAGCAGGGCCGGGGCATGCTTCAGCAAGCCGCCGATGAAGTATAAAGCCTCTTTGCTCAATTGGGAATAACCGTCAGGGTCAAAGAAGATGGGTTCATTATCTTTAAACAGGTGCATATGAACATGAAGTCCGCTGCCCGCTTCACCAAAAAGCGGCTTGGGCATGAAAGTCACCGTTTTCCCTTCGGCAAAAGCCAGATTCTTGACCAGGTATTTGGTCAGCATGGTGCGGTCGGCCATTTCCCGCAGCCCGCCGAATTCCACTTCTATTTCTATTTGTCCCGGACCGCCCACTTCGTGGTGGTGATACTTGACCGGAATATTGTTTTCCTCCATTAAAAGGCACATACGGGCGCGCAGGTCGTAAAGCACATCCTGGGGCGGAGTTATATGGTAACCGCCCTTGAGAGGCACCTTATAGCCTAAATTCTGATACTGGGTTTCCCCACTGTTCCACATGGCCTGTTCGGCATCAATGCTGAAACCGAGTTTATGCGGGCTGCATTCATAACTTACGTGGTCAAAAACATAAAACTCGAATTCAGGCCCAATCCGCATCTCATCCGCAATTCCCGTTGATTTCATGTACTCTTCAGCATTGCGGGCAATGGTTCGGGGATCCTGATCGAAACGGTAATTCTCCGGTTGTGCGATAACGTACACGTCGCCGATCATGCTGAGGGTCGCCACCTCGGTAAACGGGTCAAAGACAGCAGATTCAAGGTCGGGGATAAAAACCATGTCGCTGTTTTCTACCGGAGCGAAACCATAGTTGGAGCCGTCAAAGCCGATACCGTATTTCAGAGTGTCAGGGGTGAATCGTGAGGTAGGAATGCTGAGGTGACGCCATCTGCCCAGAAGATCAATCATCTTAAAATCTATCATTTCGATGCTACGTTCCCTGCAGAAGCTCACTACTTCTTCATAGCTTTTAAACACTTATATAAGCCTCCTTTGTCTTATATAACTTTTATCGGATAATTACCGTGCAAAATTATAACAAATTGGATAGAGCGAGTAAAGCGATATAAGCTCAGTATACAGTATTTAAAATTCTATAAATGGAATAAAATGCTACCACCGCCCAAGTAATATATCCTGTAAAAGCCTAATAAATATGTATTACTCGAATGCCATAAAGACAGCTTAAAAATATTTCCAAGGGGTGAGGCATTATTAACAGGACGCGCTGGATCATAGTATTAATTCTGACGGCAGGTATTATCGCCGGTCTCTTGTCAGCTGAAAAAATCCGCGATTACTATATAAAATCCAAACTTGAACCTCAGGTGGAGTTGAACCGAGCCTGTAAAAATATGGCCGCGGTAACCAGTTATAAATACAGCCTGTTGTCCACTTTCACCGTGGATGAACGGAAGGAGGTGATAAGTGAGGTCACCGGAGAAAAGCAAGACGGGAATACGCATATAAAGGGGGAGATGGTTAACACACCTGTAGATATTTATTATATAGACCGTACCATCTACAATTATGATTCCTTTGCCAAGAAGTGGTTAGTCATCCCCAGCAGTGCCGGCAATTCTGAGGAACTACTGATTTCAGAACTGAATCCTCTGTCCAACTTTCGGTTTAAACAAATAAAAACAGTTGAAAAACTGGGCTTTGAAGAAATAGATGGTACGGAGTGCTTGTTGGTAAGGTGCAGACCGTCGATTGAGAGTCAACTTCTGGAAACCATGTGGAAGGATTTTGAATACCGCATATGGATTGATTTCCGGACAGGGCTCATCAGTAAAGCTGAACTCAAGGCCATCAATAAGAAGATGACCAGTACTGAATTAAATGTAACAGTCAAGTTTTCGAACCTGAACCAGAAGATAAAAATAGCAGCACCAGAGACAACTGCCAAGAACTAAAACGCTTATCACCGGGAGGGGCTGAAGGCCCCTCTTTTTAGTTTTGTGCCCGGGAGACTAGCATGACCATAGTTATAGGTACTCTTGTGCCCACCCCGATACAATTTGTATCAGGCATCTCCATTTGCCCGGGGGAGGCTGGGAAAAATCCCAGCCAGGCTTATATGGCATGGATTTTGCTATTTAAATGCTTAAGTATTAAGTAAATATAAGGGGGAATAAAATGAAAGCTTTATTTCTACGGGAACACCAGGTGCTTTCACTGGAAGATACTCCTGAACCGAGGCTGATAAACACCACTGATGTAATCGTTCGGGTTACCGCTTCTTCTATTTGCGGCAGCGATATTCACTTTTGGAAAGGCCATTTCCCCAGCATTCCCAACTTTATCCTGGGTCATGAATTCGTCGGAGTAATAAGTGAGACCGGTAAGGACGTCGAAGCCTTCCGGGTGGGGGAACGGGTGGCGGTACCGGCCGGTCCTTTCTGTGGTATTTGCCCTAATTGCGCGGCCGGTAAAGTGTATAACTGCCTGGCGGTACAGGGAATGTTTGGGGCCGGGAAAGCCAAAGGCAATCTCCCCGGCGCACAATCGCACTATGTCCGGGTGCCCCATGCTGACGCTTGCCTGGCTAAAATCCCGGATACGGTTTCCGACCGGGAGGCTTTGCTGGTGGGAGATGTGCTGTCAACCGGATATTTTGCGGTTGAGAACGGCAGCCCTCCGCCGGGCGCCAGGGTAGCCGTATTCGGCGCCGGTCCGGTGGGATTGTGTGCGGTAGCCTGCGCGCAGCTGTTCAGTCCGGTTCAATTGTTCTTGATTGATATCGAGGATTATCGTTTGCAGCATGGCAGGAAACTGGGGGCTACCCATTTATTAAACCCTAACCGGGTCAATGTCATAAAAGAAATCAAAGGCCTTACCGATGGCAATGGGGTAGAATTAACCATTGATGCGGCAGGGATACCGCAGACTCTAAACCAGTGTATCACCTGCACCACACCGGGCGGCACTATATCGGTGGTGGGAATCGGCACACCTGCATCGGAGTTCCCGATGATGAAGTTTATGTTCAAGAACCTCACTATGCGGGGCGGGCTTGTACCTCTAACCCAGATGAAGCGTTTGCTTACCCTGATTGAAGCAAAACGGCTTGATGTGAGCTCTTTGATTACCCATACCGTCAAATTGGATAATATTATCGAAGGCTATCACCTGTTCGCCAATAAGGAAGATAATTGCGTCAAAGTTATGGTAGTACCTTAATGGTGAAATACGTAAGAGGAGGGCGATCAACCCCCCTCTTACGTATTTTATGGTCTTTTACCTTTATCCTTCCGTTATTCCCGCCAGGTACTTGGCCAGATCCTTCTTGGCATTCATATCGTAAGAGCTCATAATAGCGATATCCTCCATTATAGGCGAACCGCCCCCATGTACTCCTGCTACCTGCAAGGCTGCAGTCACTTCCGAGGTGAGCAGGTCAGCCAGAAGATGAGCCGCCCGGTAGTGGTTCTCAGCGGAAACACCCGCCCGGCGGCTGACGTATTTTCTGACGAAGTCTCCCACTACCGGGCTGTTATATTCGCCGGACAAGGGCAGGGTGGCAGGAATGCCGCCGGAAATGTCACACAGTATACTATACTCGTGGTAGATATTGTGTCCGGCATGCCTGCGCCCTACATTGGCGAAAACGATATTGGGGATTTGCGTCCCTGACGGCGCCTGAAACGATTTGACCGCTGCAGCGATTCCAGCGGCAAAGACCAGTTCGGCCACACTGACCAGCTCCGCCTGTTTTTCCCGGATGTGTTCTTTTTTCTCTACTCCCAGATAATCAGCGATCAGAGCTACCGCGCCCATCAATACATCGCCCAGACCGGGTTTGCATCCGCAATAGCTATGCCGATGGAATAATGCGAATAAAAGGGCGGCTTCACCGGCGAATTCGGTTTCTCCGTTAATAAAGATACGCTCATTGGGAATAAAGACATTATCGAACACGGTTAAGCTTTCTATATCGCCATACCTGGTCACTGGTGCGGCCAAATTCTCTTCCCGGGGCAGGAAGAAAGCCTGGCGGCCAATCAAATAAATGCCTTCGCTGTCGGCAGGAACGGCAAAGGCAATGGCGTAATCCTTTTCATTTTTAGCCAGTGCCCGGGTAGGCACTACAATTATTTCATCGGCATAGGGAGCCATGGTGTTGTGCAGCTTGGCGCCCCGCACCACTACCCCGTCGGGGCGTCTTTCCACCACATGCACGTATTGATCCGGGTCAGGCTGATCAGCCGGCCTTTTGCTGCGGTCGCCTTTGGGATCAGTCTGGGCACAGGCAGCCACCAGATCGTTTTCCTGGAAATAGCGCAGGAATTTTAACCAGCGTCGATGATAGTCCGTATCATATTTTAGGTCGGCGTTTTTGGTAGCCACCGACAAGGCATTCATCACATCGCATCCCATACAGCGCTGTACGCAGCTTCCGCTGAGGCTGCACAGCTTTCTGGTCACCTCCTGTTTGGCAAACAAGTCTTCCTGACTTTGATGGATATGGGTAAAACGGTTAATCTTCCGGCCGGTAAGGTGGGAGGTTGCGGTCAGCAAATCGGTGAACCGCTCATCCGCAACCAAATCAAAAGTCAGTTGAATGGCTCCGCTGGCATGGAGAACTTTGGGGTGGTCCCGACCGATAAGTTCTCCATCCAGATACAGGTTTTTTCTCATTCGGGCCAGTTTATCCAGATACTCGCTTGATGTACGCATTTCTGCTCCCTCCCTGTATTTTCCCATAAAATGACACATATTGTGCCGGATACAACCATCTACACCATGGCAGTTATGCCGCCCTCTACAAACAGGCATTGCCCGGTCACATAATCAGAGGCCGCCGAGCTTAAAAAAACAATAGGACCCTTTAAATCATCCTCTCTCCCCAGCCGGTTCAGCGGAACCTTGGGAAGAACCAGATGCCGGTTCTTCTCCAGCAGTCCCCGGCTCATATGGGTCGGAAAAAATCCGGGAGCGATGGCGTTGACATAAATACCATGACGCGCCCATTTAACCGCCAGATCCCTGGTTAAGGTCATAACTGCCCCTTTACTGGCGTTATAGGCTACCGTATTCTGGGTTTCGGGCGTGGTACCGCCCAAGCCGGCCACTGAGGCGATATTGATGACTTTACCCCGCCCCTGTTTTTTCATAACCTTCGCCGCCAACGCTGACAGCTGAAACAGTCCGGTCAGGTTGATATTAAGCACTTCCTGCCATTTATCCAGGGGATAATTCATGGCATCCGCGGCCCAGGTATAACCGGCATTGTTCACCAGGATGTCCAGACTGGTAAACTCCTGTACGGTCACATCCACCAGCCGCTTACAATCCTCCTCCCGACTTACGTCACAGGCTACTGCCAGGGTTCTTACCTGCAAGGCTTCCAATTGTGCGCATAGCTGATGGCAGCGTTCTACTTTACGGGCAGCCACTACTACATCAGCACCAGCTTCGGCCAGGGCAGCAGCCATCTGGGCGCCCAGACCTACCGAACCCCCGGTCACTACCGCTGTCTTTCCCGATAAATCGAACATATCCGTCACATTCATGCTCCTCCCCACTTTCTCCACCGGTTTTATATTGCATGAGATCCTATTTCAAGGACGATCTCTCAAACTATTGATTGTGCAATTTTCATACCAGTTGTCAGGGGGAATAAATATGAGGTAAAGGGTAAATAGAGCAAGGAAGAGGCACACTTTGTGCCAGAGTTGTTTACAATAATTTACAATGATACAATTAGATAGGGAGTGATTGGCTAGATGGAGGATAGAGATCTTCGGGAAAAGTGGAAGCATCTCCACCGTCATCCGGGAGCCCGGGAGGAGCTTCGCCGGGAAATACGGGATTCCTGGGAACGGAGCTATGATTACGGGGTAAATCCAGGCCTGCGTGAAAACCCTTATATCTGCACCAAAGCCGAGCTGGCGCGTTATCAGGCCAACTCGGCCTATTTGCTGGAAACCAGTCAAGCGGTGATGAGCGCTTTGTTCGAGTTTGTGGCCGGAACCGGTTTCGTAGTTATTTTGGGGGACTCCAACCATTGTATTCTCAAAGTAATCGGCGACCGGGAGTCTTTGGCCTGGGCCCATAGCGCCCGCCTGGTGGAGGGTTCGCTATGGGCCGAACATCTGGTGGGAACCAATGGCGGCTCTCTGGCTATGGCCCTGGCCAGTCCCATATCGGTGTTCGGTTACGAACATTTTTGTCTATTCTCCCACGTGGCGGCCTGCTCTTCCGCCCCCTTAGTAGATCAGGGACGGATTATCGGTTTGTTGGCGATGGCCGCTCCCTTTAAGAAGGTCAGCAACCATACCCTGGGGATGGTGGTGGCGGCCACCAATCATATAAAAACGAAAATGGAACTGGAAAGAGCCCGGCGCTCGCATGAAGTGGTCACTGAATCCATGTCCGAAGGTGTGCTGGTAGTAAATATGAGCGACCAGATCACCTACATAAACAGCAACTGTGCCCGCATGCTGAAAAAACCCAAAGAGAGCTTCATTGGCAAGAGCCTGCACGACGTATTCGGCCATACTCCTGAGAACCGCCGCTTTATAAATGCAGTAAGTCAAGGACGCACCATAACTGACGAGGACTTCACCTTAACCCTGGGGCGGGATCGGTTCCTGGGCAATATCACCTGCAATTGTCTCAACCATCCGGATCCGGCTTATGCGGGAAGCGTGGTCATTTTGCGCGAACGTCAGCGCATTAACCGCATCGTGCGCAACAGCATCGGCGGTGGGGCTAAAATTACCTTTACGGATATTATAGGCAATAACCAGCGGTTTTTACAGGCTTTGAATATGGCCAAAACCGCGGCATCAACCTCCTCCAGCATTCTCCTGCTGGGAGAAAGCGGAACGGGTAAAGACCTGCTGGCTCAGGCTATACATAATGAAAGTCCCCGCCGGAACGGCCCCTTTCTGGCCATCAACTGCGCCGCCTTGCCGCGGGAGCTTATTGCCAGCGAACTCTTCGGGTATGAAGACGGAGCCTTTACCGGCGCCCGTAAAGGCGGGAACATGGGAAAATTTGAGCTGGCGGACCAGGGCACGATTTTCCTGGATGAAATCGGAGATATGCCGCTGGATCTGCAATCCACCTTGCTGCGGGTGCTGGAGGAAAAAACGGTCATGCGCCTGGGAGGCAACCGCATAATACCGGTAAACGTCAGGATAATTGCCGCCACCAATAAAGACCTGGAAAACGAAGTGGAACGCAATCTATTCCGCCGGGATCTGTTTTACCGCCTGGGGGTGATTCGCATCTCTATTCCTCCGCTGCGGGAACGCCTGGACGACATCGAATTGCTGGCCCGGCATTTCCTGCAGCAAACCTGTAAACGCCTGGCCAGGAGTGACATGGAACTGTCTTGGGATGCAGCCGAAGCGTTCCGCTGCTACCGATGGCCCGGCAATGTGCGGGAGATGCAAAACGTCCTGGAAGGAGCCATTCAGCTGACTTCTGGTTCGGTCATTGCCCCGGATTTCTTCCCGGAATACTTCAGGTCCCCAAAACGTTGCAGCGAAACCAAAATCCTGCTCCCCTCGTCGGGACTGCCCGCCTCCAATGAAGAGAAACAGATGATTATAGACTGTCTGCATCAACACCGTTTTAATAAAACTGCCGCCGCCAAAGCCCTGGGGGTATCGCGCCGCACCCTGTACCGGCGCCTGGAGAAATATGGCTTGCTCTGATGTGGGCAAGAACCGGCCTGAATCCGGTTTGCAACCCCATATCCGAGTGAGCCGGCATCTGCTTCCGTCCTTCCCGGCCCGGGCTACCGGTGCGGCATCAAAATCGATAGGTTTGGTGAAAAACTGTCCATACTCCACGATATCCTCCCGGGCAGACCATACAGGCAGCCTGCTCGGCAGCAATCAATTTACGCTTGTCTCATCCAGGTAGCTTTCCATAAAAAACCCCCTGATTTATACTGGGCAATAAGCAGTACAGTTGCCTTGTGCCTGATTACCTACGGCGCCAATATCCACGGGATACGCAGACTTTATCACCGCACTGCTGCCAGGGAGCATTTGATTTTAGGACAGTTAATTAAGCCAGCGGTCAGGAGGTTTACGAAGTGTGCCAGAATGTGCCGCAGGCGTCCGGCTAAAAACAGCGATATATGAAATTGCACTGGACTCTATTTTGTTGCTATAATCCAGTTATATGTTAATAGGGGGAATAGGGTAAGTGAATTGGGATGAAGTAGATATTCTGTATTCGCAGGAGCAAATAAGCGCTAGGGTTAAGGAACTGGGGCTTCGGATCAGCCGGGATTACAGGGGAGAAGAATTGCTGGTAATAGGGGTGCTGAAAGGTGCGTTTGTATTTATGGCCGATCTGGTCAGGGAGATCGACCTGCTGTTGGAGCTTGATTTTATAAGTGTTTCCAGCTACGGCGCCTCCACCATATCCTCGGGGGAAGTGCGTATTATCAAGGACTTGGACTATTCGTTGGAGGGCAAGAACGTACTCCTGGTTGAAGATATTATTGATACCGGATTAACGCTCAATTATATAAAGGAAATATTTAAAAAACGTAATCCGCGCAGTGTAAAAATCTGCTGCCTGCTGGATAAGCCATCCCGGCGTAAGAGCCCGATAAGAGCGGAATATGCAGGTTTCAGTATTGAAGACCATTTTGTGGTAGGCTATGGTCTGGATTATGCGGGCAAATACCGAAATTATCCGGCCGTTTGTATCCTGAAGCCGGCAGTATATGAGAAATAGAGGTGTGTTTATGGACAAGGAAACGGTAGTAGTCCTTGATTTTGGGGGACAGTATAATCAATTGATCGCCCGCCGGGTGAGAGAACTGTCAGTTTACAGTGAAATGCTGCCTTATGACAGCAGCCTGGACGAAATCAGGAAGAAAAACCCGCAGGCCATAATCCTGACCGGAGGACCCTCCAGCGTGCGTGAAGAAGGAGCTCCGGTATGTGATCCGGGTATTTTTGAGCTGGGAGTGCCGGTGCTGGGTATCTGTTACGGTATGCAGCTCATGGCTGCGGCTATGGGGGGCAAAGTGGGCGGCAGTCTCTTAAGAGAGTATGGACGAAGTCACCTCCACGTAATAGAAGAAGATCTGCTTTTTAGGGCAATACCTGGAGAAATGCAGGTCTGGATGAGCCACGGCGATGCTATCAGCAGCGTTCCCCCGGGCTTTAAGGTCAGTGCCAGTACGGACAATTGCTCCATCGCCGCTATGAGTGATTCCGCCCGGGGCCTTTACGGGGTACAGTTTCACCCTGAAGTCAAGCATAGTACTTATGGCAGGGATATATTGCGCAATTTCTTATTCCAGGTGGCAGGGCTTAAAGGAGACTGGAACCTCAATGATTTAATAGCGGAAACGGTTGCTGATATCAAGGCCAGGGTAGGCAGCAAAAAAGTGCTTTGCGCTCTCAGCGGCGGGGTGGATTCGTCCGTGGCGGCAACCCTGGTACATAAAGCCGTGGGAGATCAGCTGGTATGCGTATATGTGGATAACGGCCTGATGCGCAAAGATGAATCGGAGCAGGTCATAGCCACCTTTAAGGAAAAAATGAAAATGAACCTGGTTTTTGCACCTGCGGCCGATCGTTTTCTGGCTCGTTTGCAGGGGGTTACCGACCCGGAACGGAAGCGTAAAATAATCGGTGAAGAATTTATCCGGGTATTCGAAGAGGAAAAAGCCAAACTGGGTGAAATCGATTATCTGGTGCAGGGCACCATCTATCCGGATATTATAGAGAGCGGCACCCGCACCGCCCAGACTATAAAGAGCCACCATAATGTGGGCGGTCTGCCGGAGGACATGGATTTTGAACTGCTGGAACCTCTGCGCCTGCTGTTCAAGGATGAGGTGCGCATAATCGGCGAGAAGCTGGGCATCTCCCCGGAAATCCTCTGGCGGCAGCCCTTCCCCGGCCCGGGCTTGGGGGTGCGGGTATTGGAAGAGGTAACCAAAGAGAAACTGGATATACTGCGGGAAGCTGATGCCATCGTCCGGGATGAGATTCATAAAGCCGGGCTGGATAAGGAGATATGGCAGGCATTTGCGGTGCTGCCTCCGGTAAGGAGCGTGGGAGTGATGGGTGACGCCCGTACCTATGCCTATCCCATAATTATCCGGGCCGTAGTCAGTGATGACGCCATGACCGCAGAAGTGGCGCAGCTGCCCTGGGAACTGCTGGACATCATGGCCCGCCGTATCGTGAACGAAGTGGACGGGGTCAACCGGGTAGCCTACGACATCACCAGCAAACCGCCGGGAACGATTGAGTGGGAGTAGGAAACGAACGTCCCGAGAACCTCAGTAAATCAAGAGCACTGAAAAAGCCACTATTTTATAAAGCGGTGGCTTTTTTAGTGCATATATATTCCTTTAAAAATCAATCTTAACATCAAAATAGTATTAAAAATCATTAAAAATAAAACAAACGGCAACATTATGCCGCTTTTAGTTCGTTTAATTTCACGATTCTTTTTACATTCACCACAAAGGCCGTGAAGTAGGTTTGTAATCGCATAGCGACAAGACCGGTATCAGCTCTATCAAGACCGTGTGCCACTTTCATTCACCACCGTTCTTTTCTTCAATACGGTGCCTTTCAGCCGTTCCCGGAAGGCTTCACAGGATTCAAATTCAAGTCTTAGGCGGTTTTTCTCGTTCGGCTGGTGATGCTGTAAGCACCCTGAATAAGGGTGCTTATTCTTATATAGTTATACGCAAGGTATTATCAATAAAAAAAGCCAATCGGTATTGTTATATCTGTAACAATTTTTGGTGATAGAACCCAAGGATGGTTACATTTATAATGAACTAAATAAGTCTAATTTTTGAGGATAAGCAATGATAAAAAAGAAAAGGGTCATATTGGTGAATGAGCATAAGATCCTGGGAGACCTTTTGCGGGCTTCTCTCGTAACCGATTCTGAATTGGCTGTAGCTGGGGAGTATGGCAGTGGGAAGGAAGCTCTCAATGGTGCAGTTTCTCTCCAACCGGATTTAATCATAACCGGTATCGATTTGCCGGATATAGACGGGGTTGTATTCACCAAAAAAATTATGGAAGTTCTGCCTGACACAAAAATTATTGCTGTAACCCATTATCCCGAAAAAGACTGTCTTTTGGCTTTTCTGGCTGCAGGCGGGAGAGGGTATTTGAATAAATACATATCCGATCAAGATTTGCTTTCTACAGTGAAAATCGTTTTAAACGGAGATATTGCGCTCAGTCAGGAAGGCTTTCAAATGGCAGCCAAGGAATACCGACGGATTGCCATGGTAAACGTAAATTCTGAGCAAGACGGGAATGTTGGACAGAGGCTGCTACCAGAAATACGTACAGGGCTGCTTTCAGACAGAGAAAAACAAGTCTTACAGCTATACGCCCATGGTTATAGCAGTAAAGAAATGTGCAAAATCCTCTTTCTTTCTACGAATACTGTGGAAACATATAAAAAACGCATTAAGGAAAAACTGCGCCTTTCCAGCAAGGCGGACATATTGCAATATGCTATCAGGCACGGCCTTTTAGAAGACTGGGAAAAGTGAAAATAATCACCAATTTCGGTGGCATACAAAACGAAAACTGCTTATTACAATAAACCTGTATTGTGGCGCGCACAATTCGAAGGAGATGTTTTTGTGTCAAATGTATCCAAGCTGATCATCATTTCTATACCTGACCATAAGTTACGCTTTGCGGTAATAAGATTGCTTTCGCAAAGAGGATATCGTTTTATCTGTGCAAAGAACCTGCCTAGACTCTGTCATGAAATAACAAACCTTGAGGAAGAATGCCTGCTCATCATTGACATTTTTGCGTATTCTTCACCGATATTTAAGGTAATTAACGTATTAGGTGCGGACAAAAAACTGAAATCTGTTTTTTTAATGGATGAGGAAGGGATGCGTCACAGTCAGCGTTTTAGAAACGATGGAACGTGGTTTGGCGTAGAGAAGAAATACTTAAATGAGCAACTCTGGCTTGTTATGGATCAGATACATGGAAAGCAGACGGCACAAAAAGAAGAATCTCAGAACAATAAAAGGGAGGTTTATTCGATGCCCGAAAAAGGAGAGAATCTTTTCAGCAAGGCATTTGGCAGAAGAAGTTTTCTTAAAGGAACAGCAGCTGCTGCTGTGACCGGAGTTACGGTAGCCAATCCGGGAAACATGGTTATGAAGGCACTGGCAGTAGAAAGTGAGGAATCCTCAAAAGCAAGTGAAGATAAGCTTTTTTCGGGAGTTTGTCGCGGCAATTGTATCGGAGGATGTCGACTGAAAATCACTGTCAGAAATGGGAAAGTCGTGAAAACAACCCTGGGAGAAATGCCCGATCCTCGTTATAACAGGATTTGCCAAAAAGGTATTACCCATTTGCAGCGGATTTATAATGCGAACCGAATCAAATATCCGATGAAGCGTGTGGGTGAGCGCGGCAGCGGCCAGTGGCAGCAGCTGACCTGGGATGAAGCGATTGAAGAAATTTGCACGAACTGGAAAAATATCCAGCAGACACACGGCAAGAACGCAATTGCCTTCTCACAAGGCAGCGGCAATATCGGCCTATATCTGGATAATTATCCCGCAAAGCTGCAAAGACTCATGGGAGCGGCGAATATTGACCCATCCTATGATACGCATGGGCTGGTAAGTATCGCTCAAATGACGGGATCGTCCTTATGCACCAATGGCAATGAGCCTGCCGATTTGCTTAATGCCCGTTGCATTCTCATCTGGGGAGCGAATCCTTCCGAGGCTCAAGTCCAGTCATGGCATTTTATCGTGGAGGCCAAAAAGGCCGGTGCCAAGATCGTAGTCATAGACCCGAATTTTACGGTTGCAGCCGGTAAGGCGGATCTTCATCTTCCAATCCGGCCTGGGACCGATGCTGCTTTAGCCATGGGAATGATTAATATTGTACTGGAACAGGGCTGGGAAGACACCTCTTTTCTAAAAAAATCTACTGTTGCACCTTTCCTTGTGAAATCTTCAGACGGTAAGTTCTTGCGATCCAGTGACTTAGGCCCGTTGGCGGCAGATGCCCAGGATGGCTATATTGTCATGGATAAAAACGGTGCAGCAGGTTTGGAAGTTGACGTCGCCGACCCGGTCATCCACGGCTCCTTTACGGTCAACGGTGTGCAGGTTACTACGGCTTATGATTTATTGCTGGCAAGATGTGCCCAATGGACGCCGGAAAAAGTGGCGGAGCTTTGCAATATTTCGGTGGAGGATCTGAGGGAAGTTGTCCGCTTATATGCGAAGAACGCCCCCTCTACAATTTTTACTGCTTTTGGAATAGATCATTACACGAACGGACTCTTTGGGTATTATGGCTGCGCCGCTTTGGCAGCAGTGACCGGGAATATGGGGAAAGCCGGTGCATTTTGCGGTGCAACGATGCCTCAACCCGGCGTGATTATGAACTTTGCCGCTTTGGCCACGCCTGAAGCCGCGCCTGGGCCGACTATTCCAGCACCGATGCTGCTTGATGTTATGAACGAGAAGCAATATTTCGGTACTCCCATTGAGCTTAAGAGCTTATATGTTTTTGCACATAATCCGTTGGCCAATCAGACAGAAAGAAAGGCGTGGCTGGAGGCGCTCAGGAAGATGGATTTAGTCGTGGTTGCCGATATTCAGGAGACCGACACGACCCGCTATGCCGACATCATTTTGCCTGTGACGCACTGGTTTGAAACACAGTTCGTGTATGGAGCAAACTCACCTTATATGATATACCAGGAACAAGCCATTGATCCACTCTATGAAGCGAAGGATGATTACGCGATTGTAGATTTGCTGGCAAAAGGCATGGGATTGGAGTCTCACTTTACCGAGACCCGGGAGGAGCATTTTAAAACCATGCTGGATACAGACGGAGCGAGAGCTTTTGGAGTCACCTGGGAAAAGCTGAAACAAGAGAAAGTACTTCGCGGGATGCCTGAGGACTATGTCTATGGGGCAGATGGTATGTTTAATACGCCTTCCCGCCGCATCGAATTTTACCTTGAATCTCCGGCTCCCCTTAACGGCGTGGTCTGGGACGACAAGTTCGACATCGATAAAATCAGGATGGCCTATTTTGAGCCGCCTCATGAAGCCTGGCCGGAAACGGTTGCCGGATATGAGAAAAATTCTCTGGCAGACAAATACCCCCTGATTTACACCACCGAACGTAATAAGATGAAGGTTCACACCCAATTTGGCCATAATCCCTGGCTTTTGGAATTATATCCTGAACCCATTGTCAAAATAAACCCTCAGGATGCGGCAGTTCGTGGAGTTAGCGAAGGGGATTATGTCAGGGTTTATAACGATCGCGGCTATGTAGTGTTAAAAGCAGTGATTCATGCCGGCGCTCGCCCGGGAGTTTTGATTGTTCCGAAAGGCTGGGAATGGGATCAATTCAAAGATGGACATTATTCCGATTTAACATCAAGAGTCATGAATATGGCAATTCCCAACAACAGTTTTTTTGATTGTCTTGTTGAACTGAAAAAGGCGTAGGGGAGGATGGAACATGCGTTACGGAATGGCGATAGATTTAGAGAATTGTATGGGTTGTCATACCTGCTCAGTTGCCTGTAAACAGGCGAATAATCTGCCGAATAAGATCTGGTGGAACAAGGTAATGACAATAGGCGGAGAGAGCATGGATACTGCTTCAGGGACATATCCGAATAACAAAATGCAGCATTTGCCGATGAATTGCCAGCATTGTGAGAATCCGCCCTGCACCAAAGCTTGTCCGGTGGGTGCCACTTATAAAAGAGAAGAAGACGGAATCGTTATTCAGGACTACGATAAGTGCATCGGCTGCCGAATGTGTATGGTGGCTTGCCCCTATAACGCCCGAAGTTTTAATTGGAACAAGCCCGAATATTATGTGGACCATGCTGTCGGAGATATTGACGCGCCTGTCCATCAATATAATGTAGTGGAGAAATGCACTTTCTGTGTTAACCGGATTGCCAGAAATGAAAAGCCTGCCTGTATGGAGCTTTGTCCCGGTCGCGCCCGTTACTGGGGAGATTTGGATGATCCGAACAGTGAAGTGAGTCGGGCTATTAAAGGCCGCAACTATGTCAAAATGCTCGAAGAGAAGGGCACCAAACCTTCTATCTTCTATTTGACATAGGAAAGGGGTGGAATTATATGAGTGAAAAAGCACAAAAGCAAGTATTTACCCAACCAGCGTTTATTGTTTTCGCCCTGCTGACTGTGGTTGGCCTCGTCTGCTGGTTTCTGCAGCTCACCCAAGGCCTGCAGCTGACGAACCTCAATAACTATAACACCTGGGGACTCTACATTATCGGTTTTATGATCTTTACCGGCATCGCTGCCGGATCTCTGATCTTTGCTTCCTCAGCTTATCTCTTCCAAGCAATGGCGGATTATAAACCCTATACCAGGATCGTCGCCTTTGTCGGAGCCATCGGCAGTGTAGTCGCCGCAGGACTCTTCATCATCGTGGACATCGGTAACCCGGAAAGAGCCTGGTATATCATCACCAGAGCAAATATATCCTCACCAATGTTCTGGGACACTTTAATTCTTGGAGCCTACGTCATCATCGGAATTCTCTTCACACGTCAACTTATGGCGGTACATGCTGGGCAAAAAGAAGAGAAATCCTTACAGGTGATCTCGGTCGTATCTTTTGTTGCCGGACTCCTGGTGATGGTGACATCCTTTGTCTTCGCCCTGCAGGTAGCAAGACCCTTATGGAACAACCCGGTCGAACCTGTCTCCTTCCTGGCAGCTGCTTTGGTTGCTGCATTATCACTCTTAGTTATCATTTTTGCTGTGCTGAACAAAAGCGGATATATCCACATCAGCGCGGATAAACTCAGTAAGCTCGGTAAGCTGGCTGCTGTCTTTCTTTTCTTCGAATTATTCGTTGTCCCCGGAGAGGCTGCCATCGGGCTGTATGCCGGCAGTGGGGAAGAAGCGGAGATCATCAATTGGCTGGTTAGCGGAAAAGGAGCGCCATTCTTCTGGGTAGAGATAGTTGCTATCGTAGTGGGACTGGTCTTACTATTCAGCAAAAAGACAAGTGGTTTAGTCTTAGGTTCAGCGATATCCATTTTCGCTATCTTTATGATCAAATACAACCTTCTGCAGGCTCAGCTCTTAAATCCGCTGATTACTTATGCGGGACCTCCCGGATACAGTGGTGGCGAAGGAATATACTTACCATCCCTGATAGAGATTGGCGTAGCTGTAGGCATTATTTCTTTGGGTGCTCTGCTGGTGATGATCGGGTTGGATAAACTCAGTCTTGGGATAAAGTCCGGTCAAAACATCGGTGAGCAGAATAGCGGCTTTAGAGCAAAAGTTGAACAAGCGTAACATTAAATAATTCGGATACTTTCCAACCGGCAGGCCAGATTATGGTCTGTCGGTCGTATATTTATATAATTAAAATTTGAATTTGTCATGATTTTCCACGACAGAACCTTGACGGAATTAGTAGTATAATAATTTAAAACCGCAGATTAACAATTTTGGAGGAAACAATGCAAAATACGACTGAACAGAGAATTCAAACAGCAATCGCAGCATCGGACCTGTATCAGCTGTTGGCTATTTCGCTGCAGCTGCCGACCAGGGAAATTACTGCAGGTTTGCTGGATGGAAGTTTGGCCGAGGATGTTCTGGCCATTTTTGATGAGCTGGGATTTCCTGCTCACTTGCAGGAAGATTTGAAAACAGAATTTTCTCAAATTCAACAGGAGAGTAAAAACCAGGAAGAACTTTTGTCTGATTTACGGAAAGAGTATACTCGTTTGTTCACGCACCCTCAGAAATCCCAGATCGATATTTATGAATCGTTATTTCTTTTTAACCCACAAGAGTTAGGCGAAAAACCATTGCTATTTATTAGCCCTGCGGCCATGGATGCGGAACGCTGTTATAAAAAAGCAGGAGTGATTCGCTCCAAAGAAGTCAATGAGCCCGGCGACCATATGGCGACAGAGATGGAGTTTATGATGTTTCTTTATCTGCAGAAAGCCAAAGCGTTACAGGAAGGCAACCAGACTGGGGCAGAGCGAAGAGAGGAGGAAATAAGAGAGTTTTACGATGTACATTTGCAAAAATGGGCAATAGATTTTTTCGGTCGCTGCACCATTTTGAGCAAGCATCCGTTTTTTAGGGCCGTGGGTAAAACCGGAAGTATCTTTATGGAAGAAATGCTGCCGACTTATAAGTAAAATATTTTAACCTGAAGAGCAAAGCACTATAGCTGCCTACAATATAACCGTTGTTGGACGATGTTTCTTAGTCTGCCAACAGAAATGGCTACAAATGGACAAATCAAGGTGTTCTCAAGAATTTATCTGTAAAGACATGCCGATGAACTAATTTCATGACTTCAATTAAAATCCACAGACTTGAAGAGGAGGCAGGACATGATATTTTCTAAAGGCTCTTACGTAGAGATTGAAGAGAAGAGATGTTTAAACCTGATGCACCAAGGGGTTGAGTGCAGCCATTGTCTGGGACATTGTCCGGCGGCTGCCATTGTCTATCATAACGGTGGTATTTATTTGAATAAAGACAAATGCATCGGCTGCGGGTTATGTTTCAGTGATTGCCCTACCGAGGTCTTTCGCTCCAAACAGTGGGATGAAAGCACGATCATCCGGGATATTGAAGACGAAGAATGGAAAATTACCGAGTTTTTCTGTGGTAGGCATACCTCACCGTACAAAATGGATAAAAATAAGAACAGGGGAGCCGTCCAACTGCCCGCTTGCCTCAGCGCCGTTTCCAAAGGGGCCTGGTATGAAGCGGGCTTGAAAACTGAAATAGAAATTCATCTGGATCAATGTAAAGACTGTCCCATGGCCCAAACCATCCCGCGTCTGGAATACAATGTCAGTATAGCTGCAGAATGGCTGGACGCCTCAGGCCATAGCCCTTCCTTCAGCTATATCCATCAAAGCGGTCAGGGCAAAACCAAAAAAAGCCTGTTGGCTATCGAAACAGGCTTAAAAGTCACATCCCGGCGTGATTTGTTCGTATCGTTAATCAATAAAGGACAACAGCTGGGTAGTAAAGCTCCGGTCGGGACAAACGTATTCCCGGAGGAACCCGACAAAAAAATGCGTAATAGCTGTCTGCCGGGCTGGCAGCGGCGTTTTGGTGAAGTGTTTCAACAAAACACGAGCAGTAAAGACAGCGCCAATCCAGCCTACTGGCCGACCATCAAAATTAGTGATAAATGTGTGAACTGTGGGATGTGCAGTCGCTTCTGTCCTTCCGGAACCCTGCAGATCACAGTCAAAGAGGGAACCTGCAATCATCATTTTACCAGCGGGTTCTGCCTGGACTGCCGGATTTGTCAGTTGTTTTGTCCCCGGGAGGCCATAAGCAGGGACAGGGAAAAGGTAAGAAGACCCTTTGAAGTCTTGAACATTTACAATAACCCAACCACGACCTGTCAGACTTGTGGGTGTAACACGGCCCATCATAGCAAAAATTTATGTTACTGGTGCGAGCAGGCGGCAACAAGCGATCAGGAACTAAAGAATTCTTTCCGGAAAATATTCTTAAGGATGAACAATTAAGTGAGTAAAACTAAACAAACACAAAGAATCATCATAGCCATAGGATTCATGCTGCTTTTTGGTGCGTTTATTTATCAGCATGTTGCCGACAAGCAGGATACATTAAACCTTATCAAAAAGGGAGAGCCTTTGGCAGTCCAAGTAGAAAATTTAAGCGGGGACTACCCGAGTTATAAATTGTGGGATGCAGGGGGAAATTTCATAGGCTATGGGGTAATCGGCGATGCCTCAGGCTATGGCGGAAATATGAACGTGACCATTATTCAGGAAAACGGCCGGATCAAAAGTGTTAACATCATACAGCATTACGAAACACCCTTGTATATAAATAAAGTATTAGAGACAGGCATACTGGATACCATTGCCCAAAAAAACATCAGCGATGGTATAGCGGATGTTGACGCAGTCAGTGGAGCATCAATAACAAGAAAAGCGATTATTACTGCCGTGCAAAAGGGTACGGGCCCAGATAGGCAACGAACAACTGGGAATGACGATTCTGCTCCGTCATAATATTAATTTTAATTGGAAGGATATTGTAGTACTTGGTCTGGTTGCGTCAGCCATTTTTTGTGCAGCCCGTAATCTTAGAAAATTGCGTCCCTGGGTTCTTGTTTTATCCGTTTCGATAGCCTTTATATTTTATAATTATTCACTAACCTACAGTAACTTCGTCAATCTTCTGACAGGACAACTGCCGATATTTATTGAGCGGCCGATCTGGTATGTTCTGGTTCTCGGGATTGTCGTCATTACCTCGATTTGGGGAAGAAACTTTTACTGCAGTTGGTTATGCCCTTTCGGGGCAGTTCAGGAGGGAGCGTATAAAAGCCTGAATTTATATAATTTCTCTCCATCTCATGGAATCAGGAATAAAGCAGCTAAACTTCGTTGGCCCATGCTCTGGCTGGCTGCCATGCTGGCTTTAATTGCCAATAACGCTGGAATTACTGGTTATGAACCATTTTCTGTTTTCTTTGACGGTAATGGCAATAGAGCGCAATGGATCATTATGATTAGCGTGTTGGTGGTCTCTATGGCTCAGCTTCGTTTCTGGTGCAATTATTTTTGTCCGGTGGGAACAATTCTTAACTTCCTTGCTCAAATCAAGCGGAGGTTTAGAAAGAACCGGATTGAATCAAATCCCCAAGCATTATCAGGATACTCTTTATGTTTGACGCTATAAGGAGCGATGCTAAGCTAATAATCCTCGATGACCCAATATCTTCGTTCGACAGCAATAAGAAGTACGCTATCATAAACAGGCTCTTCAAAACCGGAGAACGTGGCAACAGCCTCTATGAGAGAACTGTCTTGATGCTTACGCATGACTTTGAGCCGGTTATCGACTATATCCAGACGAATTCTGGCAGACAAACCCCGACATCGGTCTGTGCCACCTATTTTGAAAACGTAGGTGGACAACTCCAATGCACACCAATTCAAAAAGGTGACGACTTGATGTCCTCCGTAGTTCTTTTCAAAGAATTGGCAATGGATGGCAATATCGATATTGCTGCAAGAATCGGTTGCCTGAGGAAGTTTATTGAGCATCAATTTAAGAATCCGCAAACGGAGTCAAACGCATATAACATCCTATCAAGTTTGATTCATGGTCGTAAGCAACCAACTTCAGATGCAGACGGTAACATCAAACTGATGGATGAACAAGTTAATGAGGGTGTCGAATACATCAAAGGCTTTATCACAGAATTTAACTATGCGACGGTGCTTGAACAATGCTCTGCTCAAAATCTGTTGAGCAGATACGGCAGGGAAGCATCAGCCTATATCAAAATGCTGATACTCCGCGCTTATACCGAGCAGAGCAAGGATGCAAGGGAGCGTTTGCGGAAAAAGAATGATGTCCTGCGAAATATATTGACGAGACATATCACATCGAGAACGATTATATCTATTTCCTTGATGTGAGGCGCTTCAACATTGTTCCCGAGAATTATATCACAGACGCAGATATGTTTGTTAGGGATGAACTAGCGCAAAGTGACTTCGCTGATACGAATTGAAATTTGGACTAGAAAGGAGACCAACTATGGAGTATCTTTTTGATAGCAAAGGTAATCATATCGCAAATTTAGTTAATGGGCATCTCCATGATCCGTCTGGGCAGAACATCGGACATTTCCTCTCAAACGAGAAGATTCTGATTGATATGCACGGACAGTATCTGGGAGAAATTGTCCAAGGCAATAGGCTCTTGTTCAACAAGACCTCGCCATATCTGAATGTAAATTTTGGATCATGCGGTAATTATGGCAACGTAGGCAATTACGGCAATCCGGGAAATTACGGCTCAATCGGAATTATAGGCGGCTATCGTGATGTTTCATTATAAAGCCGACCACCCTCCCTTAAGCTTGTGCTACCAACTGAATATAGAGAAGCTGTCTTTTAACAATCATATGGAGGATTGAACATGTCAAATTTGAATGCCGAGGAATATAAATCATTTGAAAGTATTAAGCACATTCGTGAAAACGGAACGGAATTTTGGTATGATCGTGAGCTTGCTGAAGTATTGCAGTATAGCAAATGGGAAAATTTCCAAAAGGTAATTGATCGCGCAATTCTGGCATGTAAGAACAGTGGATTTTCAGTCTCTGATCATTTTCCTGACGTCAGGAAAACGATAATGATGCCTAAAAATGCTAAAAAACAAATCGTCGATTTTAAACTCACAAGATATGCTTGTTATTGATTGTTCAAAGCGGCGGTCCGCGAAAAGAAATCATCGCTCTAGGTCAAACTTATTTTGCCATACAGACACGGCGCCAGGAGGTCCAAGATGCCTTTAATCAGCTTGACGAAAACAACAAGCGGTTAGTTGTTCGCGGCAATATAAAACAATGGAATCAGCTTCTTGCTGAAGCAGCGCATAATGCTGGAGTACTTACCGATGAGGAATTTGCAATCTTCCAAAATGCCGGATATATGGGACTGTACGGAGGCATGACTGTTTCAGACATTCATACGAAAAAAGGCTTGAAGAAAAACGATAAAATCCTTGATTATATGGGCAGCACAGAGCTGATTGCTAATCTGTTCAGAATTTCGCAGACCGAAGAAAAGCTGAAGCGGGATGAGGTTTCTATGGTGGAAGCTGCAAATAATACCCATTACGAGGTCGGTGAAAAAATTCGTAAAGCGATTATTGAAATGGGTGCCACACTTCCGGAAGATTTGCCTGTGCCCGAAAAAAGTATTCAGACTATTGAACGAGAGGAAATCCGCAAGCTCAGAAATTCAAAGAAGAAGCTGATGCTGGACGAATAGAGGTGTGCGAAAAACTCGGAATAGAGGAGTTTTTCTGATAGCATTTTGATAACAGAAAATCGGCAAGCGCCGGATAATATGGAAAAAAGGTGCATAAATCATAGGAAAAAACATGGAAAAACTAAACGAATATGTTTAGCAAAAGTTAAGGCTTGCTGAGTGGGAGTAAGAAACAAAAAACCTGTAACCTAGTATTCAATAGGGTTACAGATTTTCTGTTTCCAAAAGCGTACCAAGGACGTACCGTTTATTGAATTTAAAAAATTGTTATAGTAATTGGATAGATTGGCCGAACGGGAGCAGAAAGTAAAAGCCGGGAACCTGTAATCATACGGGGGCCCGGCTTTGGTATTTTTGAGTATTCTTGAGAGCCGTACCCCAAAATGATTTAAATGGAATAAATCAGGAAATATGCTGATAGATAATTGATACTTATTGCTACTGCTGGAGGAGCGTTATATGAATGCCTAAATTATTTACCGCTAATTTCTCTGCTATTCTATGCTGTATTTTGCGAAGTGAAGAGGGCTTAAATATTGCCAAGGCGCGGGAATTGCGGGTTTAAAATTATTTTGGTATCCTTTATTTAAAGGAACGGAGTGAAACGTCTGTGGAACGGATGTATACTATTGATGAAATTAAAAAAGTTGCGGGTGAAATTGCAGAGCGCCACGGCGTTGAGCGGATGTTCCTGTTCGGCTCCTATGCCAGAGGGGACGCGGGGCCGGGCAGCGATTTGGATTTTCGCATTGACAAGGGCCGTATTCGCGGACTGTTTGCCCTTGGCGGATTATATGCCGATTTGGAAGAAGCTTTCGAGGTGCCTATTGATTTGCTCACAACAGAGAGCCTTGATGAAGCTTTCCAGAGGGAAATAGCATCCGAGGAGGTGCAGATTTACGGAAAAGGCTGACAGAGACCTCGCATATCCTTGCGTACTGCCTTGAGATCGAACAGACGGTTGCCCGCTTTGGAAATACCTATGAAAATTTTGCATCGGACAAGATTTACCGCAACGCTGCCACGATGTGCATTCTGCAAATCGGAGGGTTGGCCGGTCGACTGTCGCAAGAGTTCATTGTGGAAATCGCCGGAATTTAAGGAGGCGGTCAGGCTGAGTTTTCAGATTATCAAAGGAGATATCACGACCTGGGCGGCGGATGCCATTGTGAACGCCGCCAACACCTCGCTGCTGGGCGGGGGCGGTGTGGACGGCGCCATCCACCGGGCGGCGGGACCGGAGCTGCTTAAGGAGTGCCGGACGCTGCACGGCTGTGAAACCGGCCGGGCGAAGATCACCGCCGGGTACAATCTGCCGGCCAGGCATGTGATTCACACGCCCGGCCCCATTTGGCGGGGCGGTCATCAGAACGAGCCTGCGCTGCTTGCCTCCTGCTACCGCAGCTGTCTGCGGCTGGCGGAGGAAAACCGCTGCCGCACCGTGGCCTTTCCCTCCATCAGCACCGGTGTGTATCGATTCCCGCTGGAGCGGGCCGCCGCCATTGCTGTGGAAGAAATACTGGCATTTCTGGAGCGTTCCAAGGTTGTCTGCGAGGTCACGATGGTCTGCTTTGATGATAAAACCAAGACGGCCTACGATGCCGCCCTGACGCGGAAGGAATCTTCACGAAGCCGGTAGTGCCGTCAGCTTTGAGGAACCGCAAAATAGTTAAGGATATTGTTTCGCGGAAAAGCCGTATGCTGCCGGGTAATGCCTGCAGCGGTTCCGGGCTGCAGATGCCAAAATCATGTATAACGCCGGGAGTGCAGAAAGCGCGCCTCAGGTAAACAAAGGAGTGTGGCTGCCATGCCAAGGACCGAGCTTCAAAATATCCCCGGCGTGGGCAAGAAGACGGAAAAGGATTTAATCCGGCTGGGATACCCTACCATAGCCTCTCTCAAAAATGCCGACCCGGAGGAAATGTATTTGCGCGATTGTTTGGAATGCGGTGTGAAGCTTGACCGGTGCGTACTCTATGTTTACCGCTGCGCTGTTTACTATGCTTCCAGCGAGCGTCACGACCCGGAAAAACTGAAATGGTGGAATTGGAAGGACTGATTGAGGAGGCGTAACTATGGGAGAACTGCAAAGCCTGCCGAACATCGGCCGCGAGCTGGAGCGTCAGCTCCATGAGGCCGGAATCGATACGGTGGAGGAACTGAAACAGGTCGGCAGCCGCGAGGCGTGGCTTCGTATCCTGGCCTTCGACCCCTCCGCCTGCCTCATGCGCCTGTCGGCGCTGGAAGGTGCGATTCGGGGTGTGCGCTGGCACAGCCTCGATCCGGAGGTGAAGGCCGGGCTCAAGGCGTTCTACCATCAGCATAGATAAGGAGGAAATCTCATGCTGTTCATCTGTTATCCGAAATGCGCCACCTGCCGGAAGGCGCAGGTATGGCTGGATCAAATCGGTGTCGCCTATACTTTCCGCGACATCAAGCTGGAAAACCCGTCAGAGGCGGAGCTGCGGCAGTGGCACGCAGCCAGCGGATTGCCGCTGAAGCGTTTCTTCAATACCAGCGGCCTGCAGTATAAGGCCCTGGCCCTCAAGGATAAACTCCCCGCCATGAGCGAGGACGAGCAGTTGGCCCTGCTTGCCACGGACGGCATGCTGGTCAAGCGACCTATCCTGGTGGGCGGCGGCTTCGTGCTGGTCGGCTTCAGGCAGGATGAGTGGGAAGCTAAGCTTCGCTAAATCATCGTCGGCAAAACTGCCGGGGGAAAGCTATTCATAGCGGCAAGGGCCTGAATATTTGAGAAGTTTATTGACGGAGGAACGTGAGGCCGAAATTATGGCCGACCATGCTAACCTTCGATTCTTTCCCATACCTTGTTTCTGCTGAAGATATCCAGCAGACCTCCGTCAAGCTGCCCGTCCCTGACCATGAACCCCAGGATTTTTAGCGCTTGTTCCAGAGGCATGGCCTTTTTGTAAGGGCGGTCATCGGCGGTCAGGGCATCGAAGACATCGACCAGGGCCAGTATGCGGCCCTCCACGGGAATCTCCCCTCCCTTAAGCCCTTTGGGATAGCCTTTCCCGTTCAGGTGCTCATGGTGGATGGAGGCAAAATAGGGGACATCTTTTAACTTACGGGTAAATGGTATTTTGTCCAGCATCCTGGCGGTTACCACTACATGGTCTTCCATAATGCGGCGTTCTGTATCAGTCAGGGTGCCTTTGGATACACTTAAGGCGGTTAGCTCCTCTTCCTTTAACCATGGTTTTTGCGCGCCGTCTCTATCAAGATAAGTTCGGGATGCTATTTCCTGTATTTTTTCTTTTAATTCGGAATCCACGAAAGTGGAGGGATTATCACACTTTAAGACCAGTTCCCGGGACTCCTTAAGATAATCCTGTTCCATTTGCCAGCACTTGTCCAACTGCTCCAGTTCTTCGGTTTTGTCCAACAGCAGCTTTTTTTCCAGATATTCTGCCTTCCGGGCGGCATAGATGTAGTCAAAGCGCTGCATAACCAGCTCTAACTGATGCTCAATGCGGGTGGCCTTATCCATAACTTCCAGCGGTGTAGCAATCTTGCCGATATCGTGCAGCCACCCGGCCATAACCAGTTGAGCAATCCGGTCTGCATCAAAGGAGGGGTGTTCGCCGCTATTTACCTGTTCCTGATTGATGGCTCGGGCCAGTTCTCCCGCCAGCAGGGCCACCCGTCGGGTGTGATTGGCGTTATAGGGTGTCCGCGAATCTATAGCCGTGGCCATAACCTCAACGAAGGAATTAAACAGATTCTCGATATCGTCTAATAATTGCATATTGGTAAGAAAGATAGCAGCCTGGGAGGCGAGTGAGCTGATAACATGTTCAAAGTATTTAGCAAAGGGGATCAGCTCCCCGTTTACATCGCGGGCATTTATGAGCTGGAGCACCCCAATTACCGTGCCTTCATGGTTTTCCAAGGGAATAACCAGCATGGAAAGGGTTTTATAACCGGTAGCCTCATCAAACTTGCGGGGACCGGAAAAATCAAATTCCTCAGCCTGATATACATTGGAGATATTTACGCTTTTTCTCGTAATGGCCACATAGGCGGAGACATTTTCCATCCTGATGGGAACCGGGGGAAGGTCAATCGGATCGCCCTGCCCGCCCCGAAAGGTATTCATGCTCTCATTCTGCATAATCTTAAAGCTGAGGCAATCGCCCTCACAGAGGTATAGGGTCCCGGCATCAGCATTGGTTATTCGCCGGGCTTCACTGACAATCATCTCTAAAAGTCGGTTCCTGTCTTTCTCCGCGGAAAGTGCAATTCCTATACTGATAATATCCTCTACCTGTTCCAGAATTTCCGGGGTGTAAATTTTCAAAGATCAATCACCATTCCTTCGCGTGCGGCAACACAGTTGCTCATACGGGCCTGGGCCTGTTTTTCAATCTCTTCCATTTCGCTGTCACTGCGGAAATTGGCATGATGGAAAAGTACCAGCCGCTTGGCGCCTGCAGCTTCGACCAGCTTTATTCCCTCCTGCCAGGTGGAGTGCCCCCAACCGACGTAACGGTGATATTCGTCATCAGTGAAATGGGTGTCATAGATAACCAGGTCAGAGTTATGCACAAACCGGCATAGCTCCTCATTAATCTCGGGATAATGCTCGGTGTCAGTGACATAACAGCAGGAGCGCCCCTGATAATCCAGACGATAGGATAGACCGCCGTTGGGGTGGTTATTAATTATGGTGTTAAGGCTGATTCCATCTCCCAGCTCAAGGTGAACACCGCTGTCAAGCTCGCGGAAGTCAAATTCAGCCCCCATTTGTTCGAGGCTTACGGGGAAATGCTGGTATGTCATTTGCCCGGCCATCAGTTCGGCGAAGGTGGTATCTATCTTGCTCTGACCATAAAGACGGAAATGGTTACCCTTGACAAAGGCCGGGGAAAAGAAGGGAAATCCCTGGATGTGATCCCAGTGGGTGTGGGTGATAAAAATATCGCCGCTAAGCTTTTGGCCGCTTTTGACCAACTCGCGTCCCAAACTGTATATCCCGCTGCCGGCATCAAAAATAAACAGGCGATTCCTAATCTGTACTTGAACACAGGAGGTATTGCCCCCGTATTTCAGGGTATCGTAACCAGGTACGGGAATCGATCCCCTTACTCCCCAGAATATAACCTGGAAATCAGTTTTTGTCATTAATCCACCTCTTCAAAATAAGGTTTAACGGATTAAGCTTCTCCATGGCTACTATATTCCCTTTATAAAATAAAAAATCCTCTATTATCCGCCAAAAATACAGGGGACCAAGCCGTTAGCCTGCTGCCTCATAGCCATAAGTGAACAGGTTAACGGCCTGGCCCATCAGCGTCTATTTCTTGATTATATCCTCATTTCTTTCCAGAGGTCCTGAAGTATCCAGGTGACCGGCCAGGGTTTCCACTTTCTTGCCTTCAATCAATAGCTGCACCTTGTCGATGGAATTAATTTCGGTCAAAGAATTTATAAGCGAATACATGGTCATGGTTTCTCCCGCACTTCCGCCCGGGTGTTTGCTTTTAATTTCGTCGCTGAAGTTTACGCTGGCAATCCCCTCACTAATCTTCAGGGATAAAAGTTTACTTTCAGCCGGAATCGTAGGCTGCAGGTCTTTGTTCTTGGGGCCGGCTATGAGTTCCTTGACTATATTGCCGGCCAGAAGCTCATCGCTGGCTCCTTCTTTAACGGTCAGGTTACGTTTCTCCGGCACCAGGTATTCAGCCTGATCGTCGCTGAAAAACAATGTTACTTCAACGGTGGCTGGCCGAGGCTGATTAGCCCCGGGGTCTTTATTAGTATTGGGGTCACCCTGGCTGGCAGTTTTACACCCGCCCAGTGCTGTTACTGCCAGCAACAGGCTCAGTATAAAGACCAGAAGGCTGCTCTTTACTTTCATCTCCTACCATCCTTTCACTAGCATTTTTTATAATTATAAGCGTTGTTCAACTATTATTACGCCATATCATAAAATTTACTATCACTGAATATATAGCAATTAGTATATAAAACGGGTATAAAATAACGTATTCCGGGCAAAAATCAGTGAAAACAACGCTTGGAGATATTTACCTGTGAGCATACCCAGTATAAGTTCGGCGCTTAACCGGTCATATAATCGGAATACCCTTATCAAGGGAATTAATTCCTATCTTCCTGACCGTAGAAAAAAAGGAGGAGAAGCGGTGGATGACCTGATCAAATACCTGGCTGATGATTTATTGGCCCAGTTGGATGAGCTGGAAAAAGAAACGAATTTTGAGTTCTTGACCTCTCTGGATGATGAAGAAATCCGTAATGAAGCTCAATTGCTGTTTGAAGAGCTTAACCGGCTGAAGTCCCGGTTACAAGAATTGTAGACCCCCTCCCGCCTTAGCGGGAGTTTTTTTATGGCTTGGGTAACAATATATGGATTGCTATAATTGAATTGATAGAACAGTCAAAAAAATGGGAGAAAAATCGATGCTTGATTTGATTGCTTCATATCCGGCTCTGGTCAATTTCATGAGCACTGCCGGCAATGATTTTTACCGGCGCTTGTCCCGGGACATGTTTTTGAATGTAGGGGTAAAGTATAAGGGGAGCAGCCGCTTCTGGGACCGGGTGGAACTGCAGCAGGTGACAAGCTTGAAGGGCAAGGATGAACCTCATTGTCCTCAGAATGAGCATCTGGATTTGGATATCGTCGACCGGTTTAATTCCGCTGCTCCCGCTGCGGATAAATACCTGCTGCATTGTGCACCGGGCTGGCAGAGCAACCAGCACCGGGTGCCGGCTCTGCTGGTGCCGGGAGCGGGCCTGGATGCCAATTCCTTTACCGACCTTTATGCCATGGGTTACGAGGGTTTACAGCAGCAATTGCTGGAACTGGGGTACCGGGTGTTTGCCGTCACCTTTTCTCACACGCACGGGGACAATTTTATCCAGGCGGAGCAGTTGGCTGCAGCCATTACCCGGATTAGGGAATTGACCGGAACCGAACAGGTTGACTTACTGGCCTATAGCAAGGGGGGGACAGCGGCCCGCATTTATCTTTCCGGTTTAAGCGAAACTCCCTACCGGGGTGACGTGCGCCGTTATCTGATGCTGGGCACCCCCAATATGGGCATTGATTTTCCCTTCCGTAATTCACTATGCAACTATCTCATATACATATCCGGCTCTAACGGGGTGCTGGCCTGGGATAAGGTTTTTTCCCTGGGCAGCATGGTGGATGTGAGCCGTCGCTCCATATACCGTGATGGCTCCTTCCCCGGACAGTGTCAGCTCCTTTACCGTTGGGATGATGTATATAAACTGGATATGCTGCAGCAGGATTGGTGGAGCACCTATTATGGCGGCTCCGGTTTGCTAAGCCATTCCCGGGGCATTGATCAGGCTATAGCTGACGGGGGCGGGCTGGTGGAGCGGCTGGATGCGGTTGGACTGCAGCCGGAGATAGATTTTTATGTTTTAGCCGGTAATAATAACTCCTTTAATATCTTCCCCGGAGATGAAAGCGGACCCGGCGATGGGCTGGTTTTTCTGGAGAGCGTGCTCTATACCGACGGGCTGGCTCGAAGGGGAGCGGCGTTAAAGGCCAAGGACACCCTGCCCATAAACCATCTGGAATTTCTCTACTCTCGCCAGGTTGCCCGCTGGGTGAATCGGCAGCTGGAAGAATAGAGGGAAGAATCTGTAAAAAAGCCCCTGCGCAAGTTGACACGCCAAGTAAGCTTTGTTAATATCATGATGTAATGATATATAGCAGAAACACGAAAGTGTGTCTAGGGTTCCGCATGCATGACATGGACTGGTCCAAGTGGCACAGGTGCTTTTAAGCACTACACCGTATAGGGATAAAAGCCCAGGCGGAGAGGTTTCGGTTAGGAAACCTTCCCGCCCGGGCTTTTAGTATTTCCTTTGCTTTTAAGCAATCCCTGGTATCCGGATACAAATTAAACGCCGGAAACGGGAATTATAAGAAAAGTAAATCAAGGAGGAGTTAAAATGCCTGCGGTAGGAATTATCATGGGTAGTGATTCTGACCTGAGTATTATGCAAGAAGCCGCTGATATGCTGGACAAATTCGGAGTGGATTGCGAAATGACTATCTGCTCTGCTCACCGCTTGCCGGAACAGACTGCCGGTTACGCAGCTACAGCGTTTGACCGGGGGATAAAAGTCATCATCGCCGGTGCCGGGGGAGCAGCCCACCTTCCCGGAGTCATTGCCGCCTATACCATTTTGCCGGTAATCGGGGTACCCATTAAAACCAGCACCCTTTCCGGAGTAGACTCGCTTTATTCCATAGTACAGATGCCCCGGGGCATTCCGGTGGCTACCGTGGCCATAAACGGCAGTGCCAACGCGGCTCTGCTGGCCCTGCAGATTCTGGGCCTCAGCGATGGGAGTTTGCAGTCGCGCATGCAGGAATACCGTTCCCGCATGGCGGACGAAGTTCTGGAAAAAGATAAAAAACTGAAAGAAATAGGCGGTAAAGCTTACCTTAAGGATAAGGAGGCCCGCTAATGATAGAACGCTACACCCTTCCCGCGATGGGCAGGATCTGGTCGGAGGAAACCAAACTAAACAACTGGCTTCGGATTGAGATTGCAGCCTGTGAGGGGTGGGCTCGTCTGGGGAAGATTCCGGCGGAGGCAGTTGCAATAATAAAAAGCAGAGCCCGTTTTGACCGGGAGCGCTGCCGGGAGATCGAGGCCGAGGTGCATCATGATGTTATAGCCTTTTTAACTGCGGTGGCTGAAAATGTGGGCAAAGAATCCAGGTACATTCACATGGGCATGACTTCATCGGATATTCTGGACACCGGCCTGGCATTGCAGATGCGGGACTCGGCCGGTATAATTCTTGACCGGCTTCAAATCCTGAGGGCAAAGGTGGGCGATAAAGCCAGGAAATACAAATATACTTTGAATATGGGACGGTCTCACGGGGTTCACGGGGAACCCACTACATTTGGGTTAAAAATGGCCTTGTGGTATGACGAGCTGGCCCGGGATACGGAAAGATTAAAACAAGCCCGGGAGGTGATAGCCTATGGCGCCATCTCCGGGGCGATGGGCAATTTTGCTCACCTTGATCCCCGGGTGGAAGAATACGTCTGCAGCCAATTGGGGCTCAGGTCCTGTCCGGTTTCCACCCAGATAATCCAGCGCGACCGCCACGCCCAGTTTATAACCACTCTGGCGGTAATAGCCGGTTCGCTGGAAAAGATGGCCACCGAGATTCGAAATCTGCAGCGTACTGAAATCCTGGAGGTGGAGGAACCCTTCCGCCAGGGACAGAAAGGCTCTTCCGCCATGCCCCATAAGCGCAATCCCATGATGAGTGAAAGGGTAGCCGGGCTGGCCCGGGTAATTCGGGGTAATGCGGTGGCGGCCCTGGAAGACGTAGCCCTCTGGCATGAGCGGGACCTTACCCATTCCTCGGTGGAGCGGGTCATTATAGCCGACAGTTGTATACTTTTGGACTACATGCTGGAAAAATTTACGGCTGTGGTATCCGGTCTATTGATATACGAAGACAACATGTTGGAGAATATTAACCGAACCCGGGGGCTGGTTTTTTCCCAGGAATTGATGCTGGCCCTGCTGGGCAAAGGCCTGTTGCGGGAGGAAGCCTACCGCCTGGTACAGCGTAATGCCATGCGCAGCTGGCGGGAGCGTCTCGATTTCAAGCAACTGATATTGGATGACTCGGAAATAATGCAGTTGATTACGCCGGATGAACTGGAACAGGTGTTTGATCTGGGCTTATACACCGCCAATGTGGACTACATATTCAGACGTTGCGGACTGGAAGAATAAAGACAGGAGGGGCTTGCATGCAGCGGGGTGAACTTCTCTATGAAGGGAAAGCCAAACAGGTATTTGCCACCGATAATCCTGAAGTGGTTCGTATGACCTATAAGGATGAAGCCACAGCTTTTGATGGGGCTAAACGCGCGGTTATCAAGGACAAGGGTATAATGAACAAGCGCATCGCCTGTCTCTTATACCGGATGCTGGAAAGCCATGGCATTAAGACCCATCTGGTGGAGGAAATTGATGAACGTCAGGTTCGGGTAAAAAAGCTGGCGATGATACCTCTGGAAGTAGTGGTGCGCAATCGTATAGCCGGGAGCATGGCGCAGCGCCTGGGGCGGGAAGAAGGCGAAGTACTTGAAAGTCCCATCATCGAGCTTTATTACAAGGACGATAGTCTGCACGATCCCATGGTGAATGATTTTTATGCCCGGGTTCTGGGCTGGGCCAGTTCCGAACAACTGGAAGATATTTATAGCCGGGCATTACAGATAAATACGGTTCTAAGCGAGCTTTTCGATAGGGCCGGGATCATCCTGGTCGATTTTAAGCTGGAGTTCGGTGTTTCCCAGGGGGAAATCCTCCTGGGGGATGAAATCTCACCCGATAGCTGCCGGCTATGGGATAAAGACAGCCTGGAGAAACTGGACAAGGACCGTTTCCGCCGCGACCTGGGCGGTGAAGGGGAAGCTTACCGGGAAGTGGTGAGAAGGCTGGAAAGGGTTTTACTCAAACAATAGCATGCCAGGGAGGAATTTAAAGTATGAAGGCCAGCATTTATGTCACCCTGAAAAAAGGGGTGCTTGATCCCCAGGGAGAGGCAGTCAAGAAGTCCCTCCATGTACTTGGCTACGATAATGTGGATGAGGTTCGTATGGGTAAATATATCGAAGTATGGCTGCAGAACTCAAATCCGGAAAATGCGGTCCGGGAACTGCAGGAGATGAGCGATAAGCTCCTGGCCAACCCGGTTATTGAAAACTTCCGGGTGGAACTGCTGGAGGGTGAATAGGACATGCAATTTGCTGTTGTCGTCTTCCCCGGGTCCAATTGTGATGCCGATTGTTACCATGTGGTAAAGAATGTGATGCGGCAGGAAGCGGACTATATATGGCATAAAGAGGAGAACCTCAAGGGCTGTGACGCTCTGATCCTGCCCGGGGGTTTTTCCTACGGTGATTACCTGCGGACCGGTGCTATAGCCCGGTTCTCCCCTATTATGCCGGCGGTGGTGGATTTTGCCCGCCAGGGTGGCCTGGTATTGGGGATCTGCAATGGTTTTCAGATTTTACTGGAAGCGGGACTGTTGCCCGGGGCCATGCTTAGGAATAAAAGCCTGCGCTTTATCTGTGACACCGTACACCTGAAGGTAAAACACAGCCACACCCCGTTTACCAATCAACTTCAGGAGGGTGAACTGATACGGGTGCCGGTGGCCCATGGCGAAGGCAATTATTTTTGTGATCCCCCAACCCTGGAGGAACTTAAACGCCATCACCAGATAGTATTCACTTACAGCGGCCCTGGAGGCGAAGAAAGCCAGGAGCATAATCCCAACGGCTCCCTGGCCAATATTGCCGGCATAATCAACCGGGAGGGCAACGTTCTGGGTATGATGCCCCATCCGGAAAGGTGTGCCGAGCATGTGCTGGGCGGGAGTGACGGCTACCGGATATTTGCTTCCATGATAGACTGGCTGAAGGGGGCGAGGGGCTGAATGAGGGAACTGAGCTACCAAGAGATGGGCCTTTTGGAAGAGGAGTACGAACAGATAAAAGCAATCATGGGCCGGGAACCCAACTATCTGGAACTGAGCATGTGGGCGGTCATGTGGTCCGAGCATTGCGGGTACAAGAATTCCCGCCCCTTGTTAAAGCATTTCCCCACCCAGGGGCCTCAGGTGATTCAGGGCCCGGGGGAAAACGCCGGTGTGGTAGATATAGGCGATGGTCAGGCCCTGGTTTTTAAAATAGAAAGCCATAACCATCCTTCGGCCATTGAGCCCTACCAGGGTGCGGCAACCGGGGTAGGAGGCATTGTCAGGGATATCTTCACCATGGGGGCGCGCCCCATTGCCTCTTTAAATTCCCTGCGATTCGGGGAACTGGACGACCCCCGGGTAAGGGAGCTCTTTTCCGGAGTAGTGGCAGGCATAGCCGGTTACGGCAACTGCCTGGGCATACCTACGGTTGCCGGAGAGGTATATTTTCATCCCTGTTATAAAGGGAATCCTCTGGTCAATGCCATGTGTGTGGGTTTGGTTAATATAGATGAAATAGCCCTGGCGGTAGCCGGTGAAGCCGGCAGCCCGATTATGATGGTAGGGGCGAAGACTGGCCGGGACGGCATCCACGGTGCTACCTTCGCCTCCGAAGAATTATCGGAAAGTTCCCAGGAGAAACGGCCATCCGTTCAGGTGGGGGACCCCTTTATGGAGAAGCTCTTGATTGAGGCTTGCCTGGAGCTTATCAAGGAAGACCTGGTAGCCGGGATGCAGGACCTGGGAGCAGCGGGGCTGACCAGTTCCATAGCTGAAACCGCCGGCAAAAAGGGTATGGGTGTGGAAGTTGACGTACTCAAGGTCCCGCGCCGGGAAAAAGGGATGACTCCTTATGAGGTCATGATCTCCGAGTCCCAGGAGAGAATGCTGATCGTGCCCCGGCAGGGTAAAGAACAGAGAATAAAGGAGATATTTGCTAAATGGGGACTGGATGCCGCCGTTATCGGGCAGGTAACCGACAGCGGCATGTTCAGGGTGTTGGAGGGAGAGCGGCTGGCAGGCGAGGTACCGGTAGAGGCCTTGACCGGGGGTTGCCCGGTGTATGTCCGGGAAGGTGAGGAACCGCCCTATTACCGGGAAGCCAGGAATTTTGATGCCAATTCGCTGCCATTATATAACTGCCAGGAGGCGCTGGAGCAACTGCTGGGCACGCCCAGCATAGCCAGCAAGAGATGGGTTTACACCCAGTACGATTACCAGGTAATGACCAATACCGCTGTAGTTCCAGGAGATGGCGATGCGGCGGTGCTGCGGGTGAAAGGTACTAGGAAGGGAGTGGCTATGACCACTGATGGCAACAGCCGCCTGGTTTATCTGGATCCTTATCAGGGGGGGATTTTAACCGTTTGTGAGGCAGCCCGCAATCTGGCCTGTGTGGGCGCCCGACCGCTGGCTCTGACCAACTGTTTAAACTTTGGCAGCCCGGAAAAACCGCATATCTACTGGCAGATGAAAAATGCTGTCCGAGGGATGGCAGAAGCAGCCAGGGTGCTGGATACGCCGGTGGTAAGCGGCAATGTCAGCCTGTACAATGAAACTGCCGCCGGGGCTATTTATCCCACTCCGGTAATAGGTATGGTAGGCCTCTTGAACGATATAGAGCATCGCTGTGACATGGGCTTCAAGCAGGAAGGCGACCTCATAGTAATGCTGGGCCGCTGGCGTGATGAACTGGGAGGCAGCGAGTACCTGTACAGTTGTCATGGAATAGAAAGCGGAGCCGTACCGGTTGCTGACTTGGATGAAGAGAAGCGGCTGATTGACCTTTTGCTGGAGCTTAATCAGGAGGGGATGCTGCATTCCTGCCATGACATATCCGATGGCGGGCTGGCCGTTGCCTTGGCTGAATCAGCCCTGAAAGGGAAGAAAGGTTTTGAGATGCGACTGGCTGTTAATGACCAACGCCTGGATGGAATACTATTTTCTGAGGCTCCGGGCAGAGCGGTTATAAGTTTTAAAGATGACCAGATGGAAGTTATAAAGGCGAAAGCCGGCAAACACGGCATCGGAATTCAGGTGCTGGGGAAAGTGAAGGGTGAAGACATGGTTTTTAAGCGCGCAGAAAACCAAGTAATCCGGCTGAATCTGCAGCAAGCCAGTAAAATATGGGGGGAGGCCATAGAATGCTACATGAAATAAAGGATAAATTCAAAGATGAATGTGGTGTGTTCGGTATCTTTTTAAACGACCCGGAGACCGATATCGACGCCGCCCGCACCACCTTTTACGGGCTGTATGCTCTGCAGCACCGGGGGCAGGAAAGTGCGGGGATAGCAGTTTCCGACGGCCACAGGATAAATCTGTACAAGGGTGTGGGGCTGGTATCAGAGGTAATCAGGGCCAAACACCTGGAAAGTTTGAAGGGGCACGTCGCCATTGGCCATGTACGTTATTCCACTACCGGAGAAAGCGGACTGGTAAACTCACAGCCGCTGGTTTTTCATTATCTTAATGGGATGGTTGCCTTGGCCCATAATGGCAATCTGGTAAACACGGTGGAATTAAAAAGACGCCTGGCCACTTATGGCTCGGTTTTTCAAACTACAACCGATACCGAAATAGTAGCCAATTTATTGGCCCGCTACTCCCAGGATAAGATGGAGGACGCCCTGGCCAAGTGCATGATAGACATGAAAGGAGCTTTTGCCCTGGTTATAATGACCGAGGATCGGTTAGTCGGCGTTCGTGACCAAATGGGGATAAGACCTATGTGTATCGGCAAATTGAATGGCAACTACGTTCTCTCTTCGGAATCGGCCGCTTTGGATACCATTGGGGCAGATTTTGTAAGAGATGTAAACCCAGGCGAGATTATCGTAATTGATAAGGAGGGTATGCGGTCGCAGCAGGTCATTAATTCCCCCCGCGAGGCCCACTGCGTTTTCGAATACATCTATTTTGCCCGCCCTGACAGCACCATTGATGGTATAAACGTTTACCAGGCCCGGCGCAGCGTGGGTCGTCAGCTGGCCCGGGAATGCGGAATCGATGCGGATTTGGTTATTTCTGTGCCTGACTCCGGAACCTCGGCAGCTCTGGGATATGCGGAAGAGTCCGGCTTGCCTTTTGAAGAGGGTCTGATGAAAAATCGTTATGTGGGGCGCACCTTTATTCAACCCACTCAGCAGATGCGGGAACTGGGGGTGCAATTAAAACTGAATGCCATTGAAGAAGTAGTGCGGGGCAAGCGGATAATCATGGTCGACGATTCCATAGTGCGGGGTACTACCAGCAAGCAAATAGTACAGATGCTGCGGAATGCAGGTGCCAGCGAAGTGCATATGGCGGTGGCTTCACCCCCTACCAAATACCCCTGCTATTACGGTATAGATACTTCCCGGCGGGAAGAGCTCATCGCCAACAATATGGATACTGATCAAATCCGTGAATTTATCGGGGCTGACAGCCTGAATTATGTCAGTCGGGAAGGGATGCGGGATGCTTTGCAAAAGAGCTATCCTTTCTTCTGCGATGCTTGTTTCAGCGGCAGTTATCCCATACCGGTAGAATCTGTGGAGGTTTGACATGATGAATAACAAAGGAATGAGCTACAAGGATGCGGGCGTCGATATCGACGCTGCCAACCGGTCGGTGGACATGATAAAAAAATGGGTAGGAATGACGAAAAGACCGGAAGTGCTGGCGGATATAGGCTCTTTTGGCGGCTTCTTTGCTCTGGATAATGGTAAATATAAAGAACCGATACTGGTTTCCGGCACCGATGGAGTGGGAACCAAGCTTAAAGTTGCCCAGATGATGGGAGTGCACGACAGTGTGGGTATAGATCTGGTGGCCATGTGTGTCAACGATATTCTGGCGCATGGCGCCGAGCCCTTGTTTTTTCTGGACTATATCGCCCTGGGTAAGCTGGAACCTGCTTTGGTGGAGGCACTGGTCAAAGGCGTCAGCCAGGGCTGCGTGCAGGCAGGCTGTGCCCTGATTGGCGGTGAAACGGCAGAAATGCCGGGTTTTTATCGGGAGGATGAATACGACCTGGCCGGTTTTGCGGTGGGAGTGGTAGAACGCTCCCGGCTTATAAACGGCAGTACCATAGAAGATGGCGACCTGTTGATAGGCCTGCCATCTTCCGGCCTGCACTCCAACGGGTATTCCCTGGCCCGGAAAGTGCTGCTGGAAGAGGCCGGCTTAAAGGCAGACAGCTTTGTTCGGCAACTGGATAAAAACTTGGGAGAAGTATTGCTTGCTCCTACCCGGATATATGTTAAAACGGTTTTGGCCCTGTTGGAGGAAGTGGAAGCAAGGGGCATGGCCCATATCACCGGTGGAGGCTTGGGGGAAAATCTGGCCCGGATACTGCCCGCAGGATTAGGTGCAGTAATTGACAGTACCGCTATCGAAACCCCGGCCATATTCAGCCTGATTGCCGAACTGGGCCAGGTGCCGCGGGGAGAGATGTTCAGAACTTTCAATATGGGTATCGGTTTTGTCCTGGCCGTTGCTCCGCATCACTGTGATAAAGCTTTAAAGTGCTTGCACAGTAAAGGAGAAAAGTCTATAGTAATAGGAAGGGTGAGCAGAGACCCGGAAGGGGTAGTAATAAAATGATGCAGGCTATAGCACCCGGGCGTTTACAACTGGCGATACTGGCTTCGGGCCGGGGGAGTAATTTCGATGCTCTTTGCCAGGCCATAGAGCGCGGTGAACTGGATGCAGATGTAAGGGTATTAATAAGTGATATAGAATCTGCGCCAGCGCTGGGAAAAGCGAAAAGTCGGAAAATAGATGCTGTTTTTATCAATCCCCGGGACTTTGGCAGCCGCGATGAGTATGAAGCCGAGCTGGTAGAGGTATTAAAATCCCACCAGGTTACCGTGGTGGTGTTGGCCGGTTACATGCGGCTGGTGGGAAGAATATTGCTGGATGCCTATAAACACCGGATAGTTAATATCCATCCGGCCTTACTGCCTTCATTTCCCGGCCTCCATGCCCAGCAGCAGGCGGTGGACTACGGGGTAAAATTCAGCGGCTGTACCGTACATATAGTAGATCAGGGTATGGATACCGGCCCCATAATCATGCAGGAGGTGGTACCGGTACTGCCGGACGATACCGGTGATACTCTGGCTGACCGGATACTGGCAAAAGAACACAAAACCTACTGGCGTTCCCTCCAATTACTGGCCCAAGGCCGGATATACATCGAAGGCAGAAAAGTATTCATTAAGGATTAAGCACAATAGGTATTAAAAATGAGTGTATTCAGTTTCTATTAAAACAAAGGAGGCTGCAGAAATGAAACGAGCCCTTATCAGCGTATCGAACAAAGAAGGGGTGGTAGAATTTGCCCGAGGTCTGGAAGAGCTGGGCTATGAAATAATCTCCACCGGGGGAACCTATCACACCCTGCAGGAAGCAGGAGTTGCGGTTAAACAGGTGGCTGATATCACTGGTTTTCCCGAAATAATGGATGGCCGGGTCAAGACCCTGCATCCGGGAATCCATGGGGGTATTCTGGCCCGGCGGGATGTACCCCGGCATATGGAGCAATTGCAGGAGAACCGGATTACCCCGATTGACATTGTGGCAGTAAACCTCTATCCCTTCCGGGAAACTATATCAAAGCCGGGAGTAACTATGGAGGAAGCCGTAGAGAATATCGATATCGGCGGTCCCAGTATGGTACGTTCGGCCGCCAAGAATCACCGGGATGTGATTATCGTAGTCAAACCTGAACACTATACAACGATACTGGAAGAACTGAAAAAGGGTGGGGTAAGCCGGGAAATGCGCCTCAAACTGGCATTGGAGGCGTTCAGCCACACCGCTGCCTATGATTCCATGATAGCCAGTTACCTGTCCCGTCTGAATGACAGCTATTTAAACGACAATTTTATTCTCGCCGGTGAAAAGGTTTATGAATTGCGTTACGGGGAGAACCCGCACCAAAAAGCCTGCTTTTACCGCAATATGAATCCGGGCAGCGGCCTGGCTGATGCCAGGGTATTGAACGGCAAGGAATTATCCTACAATAACATAATCGATACCGAGGCGGCCTGGGAACTGGTGAAAGAATTCAGCGACCCCGCCTGTGTGATTATAAAACATACCAATCCCTGCGGAACGGCTATAGCCGACACTCTGGAGGAGGCCTTTACCAGTGCGTTTGCTGCCGACCCGGTATCCGCCTTTGGCGGTATCATTGCCTTTAACCGCAGGGTCGACCTGGCAACCGCCCGCAAGGCCGGGGAACCTTTTATGGAAGTTGTTATTGCCCCGGCATATGATGATGAAGCCTTAAAGGTGCTGCAGAACAAAAAAAATCTGCGGGTGCTGGAGCTGCCGCTGCAGAAAAACGAAGAGCTGATGGTGAAAACCGTGAGCGGCGGTTTCGTCATTCAGGAGAAAGACCTTGATGAAATGGAGCCCGATAATCTGCAGGTAGTAACCGAGGTTGCTCCCACCCCGGAACAGCTTAAGGAACTGGCTTTTGCCTGGAAAATAGTAAAGCATGTAAAATCCAATGCCATAGTAGTTGCCAGAGATGGTATGAGCATAGGGGTTGGTGCCGGGCAGATGAACCGGGTAGGCTCGGCCAATATTGCCCTGGAACAAGCCGGAGACAAAGCCCGGGGTGCAGTAATGGCTTCCGATGCCTTCTTCCCCTTCAAGGACACGGTGGAAATGGCAGCTCAATATGGTATCACCGCCATAATCCAGCCAGGCGGTTCCGTCCGCGATGCCGAGAGCATTGAAGAGTGCAATCGCCACGGTATTGCCATGGTCTTCACCGGGGTAAGACACTTTAGACACTAAGGCTCACCCGATGGGACCAAGGACTATCAGTAAGCTGATAATAACCATAGATTCCCCCATGGCTGCAGGTCGGACCTGTGCCCTGGGGGCATATCCCCAAGCCGTAGGCAGCCAGATTTGACCAATAAATGACTTTGACGCGGAATATTAAGAAATCGTTAGGAATAACACGGAAAGAATTTTAAAAAAATCTGCCGTTGATCATAATAAATCCGCGCCTATTCTTAATCCGGAGGTAGGATGCTAATGGGCAAAAAGGTACTGATTATAGGTCAGGGAGGGCGGGAACACGCCCTGGTTTGGAAACTGGCCCAGAGTCCGCAGATAGACAAGATTTACGCCGCCCCCGGCAATCCGGGGATGGCCCAATTGGCCGAATGTATAGATATTCCAGCCGATGATATGGAAAAGTTGCTCAGCTTTGCCGGCAGTGTGGGTATAGATCTGACGGTAGTGGGGCCGGAAGTTCCCCTTATGGCAGGAATAGTCGATAGTTTCCAGGCCGAGGGCTTAAAAATATTCGGACCGACGTCTGCTGCCGCGCGCCTGGAAGGCAGCAAGGTTTTCACCAAAGAGCTGATGAAAAAATACCATATACCTACCGCCCGGTTCGATGTATATCGGGATATAGAAAAAGCCCGTTCCTGTATCCGGATATATACCGACCAGGGTAAAGCGGTGGTAATAAAAGCAGACGGCCTGGCGGCGGGCAAAGGGGTAGTTGTGGCCCGAAGTGAGCAAGAGGCTGATCAGGCTCTGGAAAGTATTATGTTGGAACGCAGCTTGGGGGAAGCCGGAGACCAGGTGGTCATTGAGGAGTGTCTTTATGGGGAGGAGGTCAGCCTGTTTGTTGTAAGTGATGGCCGGGATTTTGTATCTCTCATTTCGGCTCAGGATCATAAACAGGTTTTTGATAACGACCAGGGGCCCAACACCGGTGGTATGGGGGCCTATGTCAACCCTCCCATCTATACCCCTGAACTGCATCAAGAAGTCGAGAAAACTATTGTCCGGCCGGTTCTTCGGGCTATGGCTGCAGAAGGCTGCCCTTACCAGGGGGTACTGTATGTAGGTTTGATGATTACAGCCGACGGGCCCAAAGTGCTGGAGTTCAATGCCCGCTTCGGCGATCCCGAGACCCAGGCAATCATGCCTATGATTAAGGGGGATATATTGCCCCTGTTTGAGGCAGCAGTCGCGGGCCAGTTGGCGAATTATCAGGTAGTTCTGGAAAAGGGGAGCTGTGTCTGTGTAGTTCTGGCATCAGCAGGTTACCCGGGACCTTATGAAAAAGGTAAGTTGATCACCGGACTGGATGAAATAGGTGCTGAGACCATCGTTTTTCATGCTGGCACCACCGTCAGAGATGGGCAGTTTTTCACCCGCGGAGGACGGGTGCTGGCCGTAGTCAGCCGGGGAGCCAACACGGATGAGGCTATAAAGCGCGTTTATTCCGAATTGGGTAAGATATCATTTGAAGGGATGCATTATCGCAATGATATAGGGCGGAAGGCTTTACAAAGGAGGATATAAGTTTGGGTTTGAAATCTCCCTTTGTCAGACTGGGCATTGCGGCGGCCGTCGTTTTGATGATTTTCAGTATACCTGCCCGGGAAGCCGGCCGTATTTTAAAAGAGCTTGCGGAGTAACTTCCGGGGGGAGGAAATACAGTGGTAACATTGGATATGGTGAAGTCTAATCCCGTAGTCAGGCAGTACATGCAAATTGGAAACGACTATATTGGGAATATCGGAGCGATAGAACATAATACCCACCATGCCGATTTAACTTCGCGGTTATGTCATCATCTGCTTACTACGCTGGGGTATTCGGAAAGGGAAGCGGAGCTGGGGGCTATCGCCGGTTTCCTGCATGATATCGGTAATTTGGTCAATCGCTACGGGCACGGTATGTCAGGGGCGTTACTGGCCTTTAATATTTTACTGGAAATGGATATGGAACCGGGGGAGATAGCCACTATTATTGGAGCTATAGGCAATCATGAGGAACAGGCCCGGGGTAACAGTGTCAATAATGTAGCCGCTGCCCTGATTCTGGCTGACAAATCCGACGTCCACCGTTCCCGGGTACGTAAACGGGATATGGCGGTTTTTACTCCCCGGGATCGAGTTAATTATGCCGTTACTAGTTCGGAGCTGGCAGTGGATGCCAAAAAGCGAGTCATAAGCATGAAAATGGAGATAGATACCAATGTCTGCTCGGTAATGGAGTATTTTGAGATATTTTTAACCAAAATGCTAATGTCCCGCCGGGCGGCTCAATATTTACAGTGTGAATTTGAACTGGTGATCAACGGGTATAAGCTGTTATAGCTTGCAAGGGAGGAATGCTCTTGACTTTTAAACCAAATTGGCAAGACGATAACACCGATATACTGGTAAAGGCCTTACTGACCCTGAGGAGTGAGGAGGATGCCTACCGTATGCTGGATGACCTATGTACTATAAGTGAAATCAAGGCCATGGCTCAGCGCTTGCAGGTAGCCCGGCTTCTTTCCCGGGATATCACCTACAATACCATTGCCAGCAGTACGGGAGCCAGTACGGCCACAATCAGCAGGGTCAAGCGTTGCCTGAATTATGGTGCGGATGGTTATAGAAGGGTATTGGAGAATATGGACGAGGAGAAAGACCATGAGAAATAGGGAAATACCCAAAGGGTTAAGGGATTTACTTCCGACCGAAGTTAAGATGATGCGCAGTATTGAGAAAAAAGCAGCCCGGCTCTTCCACAGTTATGGGTATGAAGAAGTCATAACCCCTACCTTCGAATATCTGGAAGTAGTAGAAAACGGAGCCGGGGGGAACATACGCCAGGAATTGTTTTTGTTTATGGACCGGGAAGGAGGAATACTATCCCTGCGCCCGGAAATAACTGTGTCCATTGCCCGCCTGGCTGCGACTCACATGCAGGATGCACGCTTTCCCCAGCGCCTGTTTTATCAGGCCAATGTTTTCCGCCATGTAGAGCCTCATCTGGCCCAGTACCGGGAATTCTGGCAGCTGGGGGTGGAACTTTTGGGGGCTTCCGGGGTATGGGCGGATTCTGAAATAATCACGATTGCGGTGCGGGTGTTGCAGGACATCGGACTCGATAATTTTAAGCTTAGCCTCAACCAGATAGGGATATTCAACAGCCTGCTGGATGACAGCGGCATGGATTTCGAAGACAGGTTGTTAATCCGAGGCCTGGTGGAAAGCAAAGACCTGGTGGAGTTATCCCGGGTGCTGGAAGAGATGGCTATTGACGACGGGCTGAAAGATACCATCGCTGCCCTGCCGGTACTGCACGGGGGACTGGAGGTCTTAAACAAAATTCCCCGGGTGGAGAAGAATCGTAAGGCTGCGACGGCAGTAAATGAACTTGTTCGAACCTATGATGCCCTGAAGATATGCGGGGTTAAGGATAAGATTGTTCTGGACATGGGTGTATTAAGAGGTCTGGACTATTATACCGGTATTGTTTTCGAGGGATACTCGCCGGACCTGGGCTATGGCTTGCTGGGTGGAGGCCGTTATGATAATCTTATGGGCAAATTCGGATTCCCGCGGCCTGCTACCGGCTTCTCTCTGGGAATGGATCGTCTGGCTCTGGTTTTGAAAAACCGTGACAGCGAACCGCAGCGTTATTTGCTGGGAGGCCGCGATTTCCAGGCCTTGATAGATAAGGCGGGGAAGCTGAGAGAAGAGGGTTATGTAGTTGAAATGGATATTGAAGGCAACAGCAGGGAAGCTTTGGAGCAGATAGCGAAGGGAAGAGAAAATTGCAAACTGCTTTATCTGGAATAGCCGGTAAATTATGCCGGTTGTTCGGAAAGAGCGGGCAAGCATGATGCTTTGTCCCGCCGTCAGCCGGTCTAACGTTATGGTGATGAAGCCGGTTGGGGAAAAAAGATAGTGGGTAAGTACTTAATAGCGCATCTGGTTTACCCTCGCCTTTCCCTCCTGGCTTGGACAAAACATCATGCTTGCCCTGGGGGATGAATCAACATTACTTTTTGGAGGAGAATGCTGTGCAACAGGATTGTTTGACCATAGCCCTGTCCAAAGGGACATTGCTCAAACCTACGGTAAAGCTACTGCAAAAGGTGGCCCTGCCGGTGGAGGGCATGGACCCGGACAGCCGCAACATGGTATTCAGCTATGAGGAGGCCGCCATCAAATACATCATGTGCCGGCCCACGGATGTGCCCACCTATGTGGAACAGGGTGCAGCCGACCTGGGCATTGTGGGTAAGGATGTTATTGTTGAGCAGGCCCGGGATGTCTTTGAAATGGTTGACCTGAAATATGGATACTGCCGTTTTGTGGTGGCAGTGCCCGCAGAAATGAAAGGTATTAGCCTGAAAGATTTGAACTATAAGCGGGTGGCGACCAAGTTCCCAGCGGTGGCGGAACGATTTTTCCGCAGCCAGGGGCTGCAGGTGGAGATAATCAAGCTGCATGGCAATGTGGAACTGGCGCCGATAATGGGGATATCCGATACCATAGTGGATATTGTATCAACCGGGCAAACCCTGCGGGAGAACAACCTGGCGGAGCTGGTCAAGATTATGGATTCCACCACCCGGCTGATTGCCAATCGGGTAAGCTATAGAACCAGGTATGAACGTATCCAGCCCTTGATAGAAACCATGCAGAAAATCGTTAAGGAGGGTTATTAACGGTGAAAATCAGGAGATTTCAAGCCGGAAGCGAAGAATTACACAGCTTTCTTGACTCTGCCCATGCCGGCGCGCAGGAATATGAAGCCAGGGTGGCTGAGATCGGTCGACAGGTCAGGGAACAAGGCGATCGGGGGGTATTTGCCTGCACCCTGAAATTTGACGGAGCCAGTATCAACCGGGAGAATTTCCTGGTCAGTGATGAAGAAATCGCAGAGGCCTATGACCAAGTTGACGATGACTATATGTTTGCTTTGCAGGCGGCCATTGACAATATAGAAAGTTTCCATTCCCGGCAATTGAGAAATTCCTGGATGGAACCGGATGAGCGCGGCAATATACTGGGACAGCTATTCCGCCCCCTGCAGCGGGTAGGCGTCTATGTCCCCGGAGGAACGGCTGCTTATCCCTCCTCGGTGCTGATGAATGCTATTCCCGCCCAGGTGGCGGGGGTGGAGGAAATTGTTATGGTCAGCCCGCCTGACCGGAATGGGGCTATGAATCCCTATACCCTGGTGGCAGCAGCAGAACTGGGCATCAGCGAAATCTACAAGGTGGGCGGAGCCCAGGCGGTTTTTGCCCTGGCTCTGGGTACGGAGACCATAAAAAAGGTCGATTTGATCAGCGGACCGGGCAATATTTATGTTACCCTGGCCAAAAAAATGGTTTACGGCGATGTCAATATCGATATGCTGGCCGGACCCAGCGAGATATTGATTGTAGCGGACGGACAGGCCGACCCGGTCTACCTGGCTGCCGATATGATGTCCCAGGCCGAGCACGACGTACTGGCGCGCAGTATACTGGTAACCGACAGTGCTGATTTAATTGATAAAGTGGAAGCGGAAATTGAGCGCCAGATAAAAAGTCTATCCCGGCGCGATATTATCGAGAAATCGCTTATGGACCTCGGGGCTTTTATTCTGGCTCCTAGTATTGATGAAGCCTGTAATATAGCCAACCAGGTGGCCCCGGAGCACCTGGAGCTGATGGTGGATAATCCTTTTGCCATCCTGTCCCGAATCCATAATGCGGGTGCTATTTTTATGGGACATAATACCCCGGAGCCGGTGGGGGATTATTTTGCCGGGCCCAACCATATTCTTCCCACCGGAGGTACAGCCCGTTTCTACTCTCCGGTGACGGTGGATACGTTTATGAAAGCTTCCAGCATCATTTATTATTCTGAAGAAGGTATCCGGGAGGACGCCGATGACATAATAAAATTGGCCTCGGTAGAGGGCTTGACTGCCCACGCCAATTCGGTCAGAGTGCGAAAGGGGAAGTAAGTAATGAGAGACTTGAGCAGGATAGGCGAAGTCCAGAGGAACACCGGGGAGACTGAAGTGCTGGTGCAGGTGGAACTGGACGGTACCGGCCGCCAGCAGATAGACACGGAAATTCCTTTTCTGAGTCATATGTTGACCCTGCTGACGGTGCATAGTTTGTGCAATATCAGGGTCACCGCCCGGGGGGATATAGCGGTGGACGACCACCACACGGTCGAGGATATCGGCATATGCCTGGGTGAAGCCATAAAGATTGCTTTACAGGACAAGCGGGGGATAAACCGCTACGGTGAGGCCTCCATACCTATGGATGAAGCGCTGGCCCGGGTAGTGATCGATCTCTCCGGCCGCTCCTGCCTGGTTTACAATGTAGTGATTGGCCGGGAAAAAGTGGGCGATTTGTCTACGGAGAATGTACGCGAATTTTTCCAGGCGGTGGCTAATTCGGCCGGTATGAATATTCATATAGATTTAATCCGCGGGGACAACGCACACCATATTATAGAGTCTATTTTTAAAGCCTTTGCCCGCGCTCTGAAAATGGCGGTTGCCATCGAACCCCGGGTGGAAGGGGTATGGTCGTCCAAAGGCAACTTGTAGTGCCGGCGAGGCGGGCAAGCATGATGCTCGGTCATGCCGGCAGCCGGTCTAGGGTTATCGTAAGGAAGCCTGTTGGGAAAAAAGTCGCGGTTTGATATTGAGCAGTGGCTCCGGTTTGCCCCCGCCTTTTCCTCCTTGCCTGGACCAAGCATCACGCTTGCCCTGGGGCAGGGAAAAGGCAAAGTGTTTTTGTGAAGGGAGACCAAGTTTGATTACTATTATAGATTACGGTATGGGTAATCTGGCCAGTGTAAAGAATGCCTTCGCCAAGCTGGGGTATGAGGCTTGTGTCAGCAACCGCCCCGGGGATATACTGGCTGCCGACAAGGTGATTTTGCCTGGTGTAGGTGCTTTTGCCGATGCCGTCAATAACCTGCGGCGTGACGGTATGGATGATATTATAAGTGAAATAGTTAAAAAACAAACCCCTTTGCTGGGTATATGCCTGGGTTTACAACTACTCTTCAGCGAAAGTGAAGAAAACGGTGTCTACCAGGGGCTGGGCATTATCGGTGGTGAGGTGTTGAAGTTTGACCTGCCGCAGGGGTACAAGGTGCCCCACATGGGATGGAACCAGGTTCAGCCGGCAGCAGACAGCCGGTTGTTTAAGGGGATTAAAGCGGGTAGTTATTTCTATTTTGTGCATTCTTATTATGTTGTCCCCGAGGATGAGTCGTATATTGCTGCCACCAGTGACTATGGTCAGGATTTTGTCTGCGCGGTGGAGCGGGGAAATGTCTTTGCTACTCAATTTCACCCGGAAAAATCGGGTGAACTGGGATTACGGGTATTGCATAATTTTGCCGTTCTCGAATAACTGGGGGAGAAGGTGAGAAAATGATTATTTTTCCGGCTATAGATTTAAAGGACGGGCAATGCGTGCGTCTGGTCCAGGGGCGGGCGGAGAATAAGACGGTTTATTCCGATACCCCGGCAGAGGTGGCGAGAGTTTTTCAGGAACAGGGGGCCCGGTGGCTGCATATAGTTGACCTGGATGGAGCTTTTAGCGGTGCACCCCGCAACAATAAAGTAATAAAGGCCATAGCCGATACAATCACCATTCCCTTCCAGGTTGGCGGCGGGCTGCGCCGGTTGGAAGATGTGGAGAGCATGCTTGATGCCGGTGCCCGGCGGGTTATCATTGGCAGCCGGGCGGTAAGCAGCCCCGACTTCGTAAAAATCCTGATAGATAGGTTTGGTGCAGAACGCATTGTCTTGGGGCTGGATGCCCGGGATGGCATGGTTGCCGTGGAAGGCTGGGTACAGACATCATCACTCTCCGCTCCGGATTTCGGGAGGCGGATGAAGGCTCTGGGGGTTGAAACAGCAGTATTTACAGATGTTTCACGGGATGGCCTGCTGCAAGGTCCCAACTTGGCCTCAATAGAGGCTATGGCCCGGGATACCGGCCTTGAAATAATTGCTTCCGGAGGGATTTCCAGCCTGCAGGATATTCGCAGCTTAAAGGCTCTGGAAGAACTGGGGGTTAGTGGAGCTATCATCGGTAAGGCTCTGTATGACGGCAAAATCACTCTGGCCGATGTCCTGCAGGAGGCAAACGATCAGTAACGACCAGTGTTAAGTATTTGCAACTATAATTCATAATTTAAAATTATAGTTATGGGGTGGGATTATGTTGGCTAAAAGGATTATACCCTGTCTGGATGTTCATGGAGGCAGGGTGGTAAAGGGTATTAATTTTGAAAACCTGCGGGATGCAGGCGACCCGGTGGAACTGGCGGCTTATTATGACCATGAAGGGGCCGATGAATTGGTGTTTCTGGATATCAGTGCTTCCCTGCAAGGACGCAAAACCATGGTGGATGTAGTCAAAAGCACGGCTCGGGAGGTGTTTATCCCCTTCGCCGTGGGCGGAGGAATCAGTACTATTGACGATATCCGCAGCATACTGAATGCTGGGGCGGACAAGGTTTCTATTAATTCAGCTGCGGTAAATGACCCTGACCTGATCAGTGAAGGAGCCAGAAAATTTGGCAGCCAGTGCATGGTTGTGGCTATAGATGCCCGAGCCAGGGAAAACGGTGGCTGGGAAGTCTATATCAATGGAGGCAAAACGGCTACGGGAATGGATGCTCTGGATTGGGCCAAGGAAGCCGAAAAACGGGGAGCAGGCGAAATACTGCTTACCAGTATGGATAAGGATGGCACCAAAGATGGTTACGATATAGAGCTGACTGCTGCCATCAGTGATACGGTGCGCATTCCTGTCATTGCTTCCGGAGGAGCAGGCAATTTGGAACACCTTTACGAAGCAGTAACAGCGGGAAGGGCAGATGCGGTTTTGTGCGCCTCTATTTTTCATTATCGGGAGTATACTATCAAACAGGCCAAAGACTATTTAGCCAGTAAAGGAGTAGCGGTAAGACTATGATAGACAGCATAAAATTCGATGACAAAGGCTTAATACCGGCTATAATACAGGACTACCAGAGCGGCCAGGTTTTAATGATGGCCTACATGAACCAGGAGTCTCTGCAAAAAACTCTGGATACAGGGAAGACCTGGTTTTACTCCCGCAGTCGGCAAAAGTTATGGATGAAAGGTGAAGAATCGGGTCATGTTCAGGAGGTAAAGGAAATACTGTATGACTGTGACGAAGATACCCTGCTGATTAAGGTTATACAAACCGGGGTTGCTTGTCATACCGGACACTATTCCTGTTTCTATCACGATATGGACGGTAATGAAATCGAAAAGGCCCCGGCAAGTGATTTGGGGAAGGTTTATTCCTCCAGGCAGGGTCCGGGAATTCTTTATGAGTTATATGATATTATTACCGACCGCCGGGATAAAATGCCCGAAGGTTCATATACCGCCTATCTGTTTGACAAAGGGCTGGACAAAATCTTGAAAAAGGTAGGCGAAGAGAACGCCGAAGTTATAATTGCGGCCAAGAATCGAGAAAAAACAGAGGTAGTGTATGAAGTGTCTGACCTTATCTACCACCTGCTGGTTTTGCTGGTGGAACAGGGTGTGAAACTGGAGGATATTTTCGCCGAACTAAAGTCCCGACGCTAGAAGGTTAGGCGGTAGTTAATAAAAGGACGGGGTGTCCTCGTCCTTTTAATTATTTTTTTGAGTCGTTCTGCGCAGGCGGATGAGGTCGATGCGCATACCATCCATTCTTACTACCCGCAAATTAACGTGGCCTGCTGTTATTTCATCGCCTTCCTGGGGGCTTTTACCCAGTTTGCCCAGTAGATAACCGGCAAGGGTATTGTACTGATCGTCCTCATCCAGCGGCAACTTAAACCGCTCGACAGCGTCATCGATAAACATTTTTCCGCTGGCAAGTATACTGCCGTCTTCTTCAACCAGGTAATCCGGTTCTTCATGGTCATACTCATCCTGGATATCACCTACCAGTTCCTCCAGGACGTCTTCCAGGCTCACTATGCCTGCCGTACCCCCATACTCGTCAATGACTATAACCAGATGCTGGCGCCGTTTCTGAAACTCTGCCAGCAGTTTATCCAGGGGCATGCTTTCCGGGATAAATACGGCGTCACGTTTGATCTCGCTCAGGTTTTCTATCTTATCCTTGCGGTACATGAAATCTTTAACATTTATTACCCCAATAACCCGGTCCGGGTTACCGTCGATCAAAGGGAACCGAGTATGCCCGGAGTTAAGGGCTAGTTCCATATTATTGTCAAGGCTTAGTCCATTATCCAGGAATACTACATCTGGTCGGGGCACCATTATTTCTTCCGCTACTTTCTCTTCAAATATGAATACGTTTTCCAACAGCTCCTGCTCAGTGGCGTTAATTTGCCCGCTTTTATAACTTTCACCGATAAGCATGCGCAGTTCTTCTTCACTGTGAGCTACAGCACTTTCGCTGGGGGGTTCGAAGCCCATCCGGGCTATAATCCAGTTGGCACTGCCATTAAGCAGGACTACCGCCGGGTAAAAAATGCGATAAAAAAACTGCATCGGCCGGGCCAGCCAGAGGGCGATGTTATCGGCTTTTTGAATAGCCAGGGATTTGGGTGCCAGCTCACCAAATACAACATGCAGAAAAGTAATCAGGGAGAAGGCAATAATGAATGAGATCGATTTAAGCACAGCTGGTGAACCTAATCCCCATGCAGACAGCAGAGGTGAGAGCAAAGATGCCACAGCTGGTTCGCCTAACCAACCCAGCCCGAGGCTGGACAGCGTGATACCCAACTGGCTAACTGATAAATAGGCGTCCAAATGTTTTACGCATTTACCGGCTGCCTCAGCTTTATTATTTCCTTCTGCATTTAGCTGGGCGATGCGGGTGGGACGAACCCTGACAAAAGCGAATTCGGCGGCCACAAAAAGCCCGTTGAGCAAAACCAATCCCAGCGCGGCCAAAATCTTCAGGATACTCAAAGTTATATCGAATGCGATTGTTTCCATGTCATTTTCCCCTTTATCGGTAGTCACTGGTTAACCTTTTATCGCCTGCCACATGCGACCAGTTTACGCCAGGGTTATATCGATCTGAATGAGACGAAAAGTTTCATTTTTGTCAGCTTCCGGCCATAAAATAAAGAGAGCCCCTTGAACAACAATATAATGGGGATTACTCATAGTATGCCCTATAAATTAGAAGTCCCAATATAGCAAAGAGGTACAAATAGGTACAAAATATTGATACAATTAGGGACTTTGAAATTAATTACATTTATGGTAAACTCATCATCTAGAGTCAAGGTAAGGTTATGGGAGGGGATAACTTGCTATTCTCGATTAGAAATAAAGTTATGTTTGTAGCTACCATCATATTGATTGTCTTTGGGACGGCTTCTTTCTTTTTCACCTTAAAGACAGTAAACGACATGGCAATTCAGGATATCGCAGAGAAGCTTAAAAGCGACTCTCAACTGGGATATTCATTTTTGGAGCTCAGCTATCCCGGGGAGTGGGAGACCAGGAATGGAAAACTTTATAAAGGTGAGCATCTGATTAATGATGATACGGTTCTGGTAGATGAAATCAAGCAACAAACCGGGTCTCTGGCTACTATATTCCTTGGCAACGCCAGGGTAGCTACCAACGTTTTAAAAGAAGGCAAACGGGCGGTAGGCACCCAATGCGCAGCGGAAGTTGAACAGGCAGTTCTAAAACAGGGGGGAGAGTACAGCGGTGAAGCCGAGGTGGTGGGTAAAATCTATGAAACCCTGTATAAACCTATTCATAACGCCAGTGGGCAGGTGATCGGCATGTTGTTCGTCGGGGTAGAGAAAACCCGCCTGCTGGAACTCACCCGGGATATTTACTGGCAATCAGCCCTCATGTCCTGCTTGATACTATTGTTAGGTTTTGCTTTGATGTACTATCTTTCCCGGAATTTTTCCAGGGAGGCCCAAGAACTTCAGGCCGTACTAAATGAAGTGTCACGGGGAAATCTAAAGGCCCAATTTGCCAGCCGGGGGAAAGATGAGTTTGCACAAATAGCCGAAAATCTTGATATAACTTTAAAGAAGACCGGTCACACCCTAAGTGAAATAAAAGAAAAGTTTTCCCGGGTGCAATACCTGGGAGAACAGCTAGCGACAGACAGCCGCAAAATAGATGCCAATGCCCGGGAGGCATCTCTGGCGACTCGTGAAATTGCCTCCGGAACCGAAGAAATTTCCGCTGCCATTGAAGAAATAAACGCCTCGGGGCAGGAGATAGATTCCATGTTGAATGAACTGGCCCGGCAATCGGAAGAAGGGCAATTACAGGGTCGGGAAACAGAGGAAAGAGCATTGGAAGTTCAGCAAAAAGCCCAGGTGGCCCTAGAAAAGACCGCTAAACTGTACGACAAAATACAGAGCGATATATTGCAGTCTATAGAGGAGGCCAAGGTAGCTGAACAGATCAATTATTTGGCTCAAAGAATAGCCGGTATCGCGGAACAAACTAACCTGCTGGCACTCAATGCGGCTATAGAAGCAGCCCGAGCCGGGGAGCACGGCAAGGGATTTGCGGTAGTAGCCAACGAAGTGCGCAAATTAGCTGAAGACTCAGCCCAGACGGTTAATGATATAAAAATTCTGACTTCACAACTGCAGGCATCAATTACCAGTTTGATTAACAATGCCAACGGATTGCTGGGTTTTATCGATAAGATTGTCATCAGGGATTATGGCATTATGAATAAGATAGGAGAGCAATATTTTACCGATTCGCGTATATTCCACAACCTGACCCGGAGCTTTCAGGAGAATATAGAGATGCTGGTTAAAGCCATGGCGGAAATAAACTCTTCCATCGAATCAACTTCTGCCATTGTGATCGAAGCCTCTCATGGAGCCCAGTCAATTGCTGATAATGCTGCCCAGATTGCTGCGCTTACGCCGGAGCTGAAAAGGGTTTCCGAGGAGCTTGAGGATAACATGCAATCTGTGGAGAGATTGATTACGCGCTTTAACGTATAGATGGCACAATATGGTGCTAATAATTGGCAGACGAGTAAAAAATAATAAATTATTGTTAACCGCAAGACAAAGGGATAATATTATGGCATAGTAGATACAGAGTATATGTTCAAAGGGAGACAATCGTGGGTTTTCATGGAAAATTTCAACGAAGCGTTAGAGAAGAATGCTGAAGCCGGATCTCAGTTTGCGGGAGCTCCCGGGAAATCGCACAGTTCCCCGGATAATTGCTGTGAAAGCAATGATGCTACAACCCTGCCCGTAAACAATGATTGTGAAAAAGCCGGTCCTTTTATTGACCATGAAGATACCGGTGATGCTTTTGCGGATGGAGATAAAAACTATAGCGTAGCGGAACAGCAGGCCAGTTATATAACCATGAAAATAGTAGCCTTCCTCAATGCCCGGCACTATATGGTTTTTGCCGACAAGAAGGGAAAAACTCACGGGCATTCCTGGCAGTTACAGGCTGAAGCCAGAGTACCGGTCAAATATGATTCATTTGTAAAATTCGAAGATCTGGACAAACTACTCAATAAGCTTTTGGCGCCTTACCAAAGAAATATACTCAATGAAGTATCCCCTTTCGATATCATTGAACCTCTCACCGAAAACATCAGTGTCTATTTTTTTAACTCCCTTAGCGACGCCCTGGAAAATCTCGATGTCAATTTGGTCAGACTTACCGTGTGGGAGAACCCGACCAAAGGGATTGAGATTGCGGAAAGGCTGCCTCAGTTTTTTTCCAGTCAAGAAAAAAAGCCAGTACCGGCTGCAATACCAAAAGAGGCTTTGAACGAGGCGGCGGTGAGCCTGGATAAGGAAGCTCCCGCCCCGGAAAACCAACCTGATTCAGGACAGTCTACTGACCAGGTTGTTAACCCAATTGCAAGTGAGAAAGAAGACAAAACAGAAGGCACAGGCAATATAACACCTGCCAGTAATAACCTTATCGACGAACCTGATGGTAATCATAGCGGGTTAGCACAGGGGGAAGATTATCCAGGTGCGGGTCAGCCCCAAGGCTTGCTAACCAGTTTAAGACTACGCCTAAAATCTCAGGATATTTCAATTGAAGAAGAGGCGAAAAGGCCCAGTTATCCCCTGTGGAAAATAATCGTTGCTATAATGGTTATTTCAGGAGTAGCAATCTGGGCGTATTGGCCGCTATTAAATGCCCCTCTTTATAAAATATACCCCTGGGGTTCGGATACCTGGGGACATTTATTCAAGGCCGAGTTTTTGTATCGGCAAATAGTGAACGGCAATTACTATCCCCAATTCATGCCGGATTGGTATAACGGCTGCCAACCTTTCAGATACTGGCCGCCGCTTTCATATTATATATTAGTTTTAATAAAACAATTTACGTCTAATATATTTGTTGCCAACAACTGTTACATATTTCTTTGCGCACTGCTGGGAGGGATATCTTGCCTGGCTCTAACCCGCAAAATCGGTTTTTATCCTGCACTTTTGATGGGTATAATCTGGGTCATATGGCCGGACAATGTACGGATTGCTCTGTCCGAAGGCAACCTGCCCAGGATATTGGCAACTGCCTTACTACCGTTGCTGTTTGTGTTTTTCATGAACACAGTAAAAAACAAAAAGCAGATACGGGCACTTATCGGTACTATCTTAATTATTCATTTAGTTGTTCTATCCCATGTAATGATTAGTGCAGTTTACTGTATTTGCCTTGTTATGTTTGCAGTTTTATGGTGGCTTTTTGGGGGATGCACTTTTTACGGTGTGATCAGGGGGATAGGAGCGTTACTAGTAGGAATCCTAAGTTCTGCCTGGTGGCTGCTGCCCAGTCTTCAGGGAGGCATAACCGGCATGGATGCAGCTGCCTCCGCCGGTGGTATCCAATATACTTCTGCATGGCTTTATTTTAATCCCATCTTTCGGTTACATAACAAGGAAATTTTTTACTGGGGCATAGCCTTGCTCCTAGTAACGGTAGTTTCATTGATAAAATGGCGTTCAAAACCAGCCTGGGCTAAAAGTCTGATTATAGTTGGAATTTTCTTGGTTCTGTTAACTTTTCCTTCGTTTTCCTGGCTCCATCAGCTATTGCCTTTAAATCACATTTTATGGCCGTTAAGGTTTTCCACATTTTTTGCTTTTGCTCTGATAAGTGCCGGATTGGCGTTTGACGAAACTTTCCTGAAGGTTATTAATCCAGGTGAACGAATAATGCGCTCGCTTCTGATGGGGTTATTATTTATAGTTCTTCTAACGGATTCATTTTTATCACTACCTTTACTGATAGGAGGCAGAGAAGAACCTCAAACTATTATACAATGTGCCAATAATATTCACGGCAATGAAGGCTGGAGAGAGGCGACCATGGATCTTAGCTCCTTAGGCTCGGCTCCGGCTTACTTTTTCTCCGAATATGGCAAGCGGGATCAGGTTTTTGGTTGGGCCTGGCAGGGAGCAACAACCGCACCCCAAATTATGCTCTTAAACACCGCCATTAATAAAAGTTATTACCCTTATTTATTTAAAAGGTTGGTTTATCTGGGTGCTACTGACATTGTTGTAAAAGACAATTCGATATCTTCAGTTGCCGATTTTGAGAAACTGGCAAACCAGGCTGGTTATCAGCGGGTAAGCTCCTCCAAGGGTTTAACTTACTGGAATAGAGCTGTAGGACCTTATATGGTCAGAAAGAATCATAAATGTTTAGCCATAGGCAAGCATGCAAGTATATATGCTTTACAATTCCCTTCCATAGAAGTAGGGTCATCAACCAGAATCGATGATTATGACCTTTCATTCTTAAAAAAATATCCCATCATTATTCTAAGTGGTGCAAACTGGCACCTGCAAAGAAATGCTGAAAAGCTGGTTTTGGATTATGCCCGCAGGGGAGGGCGAGTAATAGTAGACCTTACCAGTTTCCCAAAGGATGTTTTATCACGTCAATCAAAATTCCTCGAGGTTTATGCCGAACCGGTTGAATTGCACCAAAGGCTAATGCTTGAAACCAGGGGTGGCATGATTAATCTAGAGCCTTTTGACAATACCTCACCAGGTTGGAAAACCCATTCGCCACAGGGGCTGGATGGGATTGAAATGTCGTTTAATCATATGGGAAATAAATCGGCGCTATATGGGTTTAAGGAAATAGATGGAAGCAAGGTGTGGTTTTTGGGAGCTAATCTTGCCTATCATGGGTTTTTAACCAAAGATATGCAAGCCCAAAATATTTTAAAAAATATAATTAATATATCTGAACTATATGAGGAATCAAATATTATTCCATTTAAAGAATATAAGGTAAATTCTACAGGATACCATCTTGAGTACAACATTCAACATGCAGAAGATATAATTCTGCCGATTGCCGCCCTGGATACATTTAAAGTCAAGATTAATGGAATCCCCGTAAAGACTTTTGTTTTTGAAAATCTAATTGGATTGAACCTGCCGGGGGGGGACAATCTTATAGACCTGGAAATAAAGCCGACAAGCGTCTATCTTTGGGGAAAATTATTTTCCGTTCTATCAGTTGGATTCCTTGCTCTATATCTAACATTTGTTTTCAAAAGTAGAGAAAGGGAGGAGAAAGTAGATGTTCAAGCGGTTGACGAATAGAATAATTAATATCGTTTGCCTAATGCGGGTTAATCAGTGGATAAAAAATTTCTTTGTTTATGTTGCTTTGATATTCTCGTTAAATCTAACCGATTGGTTGCTGCTAGGGAAAGCCACAATTGCTTTTCTAGCCTTCTGTCTACTCAGTAGCGGAGTTTACATTTTTAACGACATCAACGATTTGAACCAGGATCGCAATCACCCGAAAAAGAAAAACCGTCCGCTGGCCGCAGGCCGAATTAATATAAAACCGGCTGTTTTCCTATGTATCTTGTTAATAATACTCGGCTTATATATTGGCTGGAAATTATCATTAATCTTTTTAGTGGTGATACTTGTTTACCTTGTAAATAATATTCTATACACATTACTCCTAAAAAAAATAGTTATATTAGATGTGATGTCTATCGCATTAGGTTTTTTCTTAAGGGTTTACGCAGGGGCAGTTGTAATAGATGTAAAAGCTTCAAACTGGCTCCTGATTGCTGCTGCCTTGCTTGCTCTTTTTCTGGCATTGGGAAAAAGACGTTATGAATTACTGTCTTTGAGCCCTTCTTCCCGCAGGGTGCTGGAGCAATATGATGTAAAATTTATTGACCAGATGATTGCTGCTATCACTGCTACAATCCTGCTATCATATGCTCTTTATACTGTTTCTCCCGAAACTGTTAGTCGCTTTGGAACAGATAGTCTGCTTTTTACTTTACCCTGGGTCATATACGGTATTTTCAGGTATTTGTATCTTCTCCACCTTCAGGAAGAAGGAGGCGATCCAACTGAACTTTTATATAAAGATAAACCCTTGCTTATTTGTGTTCTTTCCTGGGTTCTATTTGTTATTATTTTGATATACAGGTGATAGAATTGTTTTCCCTCATTAATCGTAAAATGTGTTTGTTATTAACTTTATATCGTCTGGCGCAAGGGCAGGAAAAGGGCTCTGTTACTTTGATTGGGCAGCCAGGTTTAAGCCAAAAATTGTGGCAGCAAGCAGCGATCAAAAATGAAGCTATACCTGAAGTAATTTCTTCCTTAAATAGCACAGGGACGATCGAGGCGCAACTGCAAAAGGCTTTTCCGGGTATGGCATTCAGTTTTGTGGCTCGAGCATCTATAGGAGCAGTATATTGCCTGGAACTGGAGCAAAAACTGTGCGCGGTAAAAGTTCAGCATCCAGGGATAAAAGACCACCTTCTGAGCGATATACGTTTTGTGCAACGGTTGTTCAATATTATAGGCGCCCGGTTACCTGCTCAAATAAAAAAGAATTTTCAAAACCTTGCCACGGCAGTGGCTGACCAAATTACCTCAGAAACCGATTATATAAAAGAAGAGCGGTCACAAAAGATTTTCTGTGAAATATTCAAACAATCGAAGGAAATAAAAATCCCACAGTTGGTGCCTGGGTATACAAATGAAAAGATAATCATTAGCGAGTTTTCAGATGGACAAAATCTGCACCAATTCCTAAATGACGCTACGTTAGCCGAAAAGGAATGGTTCTTAAGCGTTTATCACCGCTTTATATTAAAAAGCATCTTGCATTGGGGCCAACTGCATGCAGACCCTCATCCGGGAAATTTCCTGATTGAAAAAGGCGATGGATTAAGGCTGGTAGTCCTGGATTTTGGGTGTGTGGCGAAGATTCCGGACTCTGCACGTAAAGCCCTGGGCAGTATTATAAGCAAAGCCGGCAGATATCATGAAGAATCTGAATCGGGGGCGCTTATAAAAAATCTTACAGATATGGGGTTTGCCCCGGAGATTATAAGCTATTATGAACCAGTATTGGAACCTCTGATTGACAGCATAGTTGAACCTTATACCTGGAATAAAACCACGTTTCCGGCAGAATGGAACTGGCGATATAAGGTAAGCACTATCCTGGCCTCCAGGCCATGGGAAGAACCAATGTTGCCTCCAGATTATCTTGTTTTTATTTTTAGAGTCTACGATGCCCTGCTGGCTTACTGGAAGAAATGCAATGTGGGTATGAATTGGAACCAGGATTTAATGAGCGTAATTGGAGGATAAAAAATGGCTGCCAGTAAGGTTTGCATATTGAGAACCTGTCCGGAGACAGTATTAGAGGATTACCAGAAGCTACTGCAAATCGCTCAAATTAATAAACAACTCGATTCTAATACTACAACTATTTTAAAAGATAATATATCATGGCATTTTCCTTATTTAAGTGCCAATACGACACCATGGCAGTTGGAAGGCACCATATTGGGTTTACGTGCTATGGGGTACACTGATCTTACCTGTGTTCAAAATGAAACAGTTGTTACCAATGCCTACAAAGGCGAAAAGCTTAATAAATACAAACCCATTTTCAATAAATACGGTATTCCTGTGTTATATAATTTTAAGGACTCCGATATGAAATGGATTAAATACCAACCGAAAGCAAAAATGCTGGCTTTGGGCAGTGTTTTCCCCGAAGGAATTCGGATACCGGACTATTTTTTGGGGAAAAACATAGTTCATTTGCCTACTATGAAGTGCCATATTTATACTACGACTACGGGGGCAATGAAAAATGCATTTGGTGGATTACTGAACACCAGGAGGCATTATACCCACAGTGTTATTCATGAAACCCTGGTGGATCTGTTGAGTATCCAAAAAGAAATTCACAGCGGATTATTTGCTGTTATGGATGGCACGGTTTGTGGCAATGGACCTGGTCCGCGAACTATGGTTCCGATTGAGAAAGACTATATCATGGCCAGTGCCGACCAAGTGGCTATAGATGCTGTAGCAGCAAAAATAATGGGATTTGACCCGATGTCAATTGATTATATACGTCTGGCCCATGAGCGTGGACTCGGATGTGGCAGGATAAGTGAGATTGAGATCGTGGGGGAGGATATTAAAGGATTGAATTTTGGATTTTCGGTGGGTGACAATATGGCCAGCCTTGTAGGTGATTTGTTATGGTTTAGCCCTCTCAAAAAAATCCAGAATATTTTCTTCCGTTCTCCGCTGGTCAATCTTTTTATTTTTGGCTCCTATTTTTATCATGATTTTCTCTGGTGGCCGATAAAAGGAAAAAAGAGAATGGCTTATGTAAAAAAGAATTTCCAATGGGGCCGTTTATTTGATGAATATGATGAATAGGAGGCTCAACGGTGACTGAATATCTGGTTTTGCTATTAGCAATTCTATCTAATGCTTGTGCTAATATACTAATAAAAGCTGGGATGCTACATAATACCTCAAAAGCAGAAACCGTCGCATCGCATTTTATACATATGGCAGGCAACGTACGTATACTAACCGGAATAGCTCTTTTTGCTCTGGCTCTGGTAGCTTATAGCTGGGTATTAGGTAAAATGAAGCTCAGTGTTGCCTATCCAGTAATGACCAGTATGGGTTTTTTAATTGTAATCACATTTTCCTGGCTGGTATTTAAAGAACAGCTTACCGCAGTGCAGATTGCAGGCGCCTGTTTGATTATTATAGGGGTGTGGATGATGGCTTTCCAGATTGGTTGATGCTTCAGTTGTTTGATACACAGGGGGGGAGAGCAAAGTGGAAGAATCAAGAATTCGATGGTTAACCGGACTAACTGTCTTGTGCGTGTTTTTATTCATTTTACCATCCGGTGTGTTTGCAAGTAGTACCATCACCCTCGATGGTCAGTTCGATGACTGGGAGGGGCAGGCATCTATAGCGGACCCGGCTTATGATTCTAATCCCAGCGGGGATATTTTAAAGTTTTACTGGGCTACCAATGACGATGACAGTAATCTTTATTTCATGATTGAGCGGCGGGGATGGGGAAATATTGACGACCCCTTGCCTACAGTATATCGCTTAAACCTGGATCTAAGTGATAATGGAATATATCATAACGGTAACGACCGCTACCTACTGATTCACTACCATCCCTTTCTGGATGGTTTGGTAAGTATAGACCTTTACAAAGGCAATGGAAAGTATATGAAGAGCTATTCGGGCGAATGGGGGGAGTGCACTCCCCGGGGAGGACGAAAATGTGAGTTCGGCGTATCCATGGACGATTTGCATATGTTTCCGGCCCAGTCCATAAGAATGTATGTGCAGAGCTACAACTTGATCAATGATCGTTGCCCGGATAACGGCGATATTCAGTGGTCTCCGATACCTATTATGCCGCTTTGGGCTTTAATTGCGATTTTCACGGCAGTCTTATTGGCGGGTACGTATATCATCAGGAAAAGAATGAAGGCATGATTTACTGGATTTTTGGAACTCTAGTCTGGGCTTTGATCGGGTACTATTTACATAAACATCGGATATGGATTTTTTACTATATCTGGACGGCGGTGGGCCTGACTATTCTTGCTATTCTGGCTGTAAGGAGTTCGGCTGTAGAATATGCGGTGGAGCAGTGGACGGGCCTGCTGCTCCATCATGGGTTGTCTTTCCTGGGGATCCAAACCTGTGTTTTTGATAAGGCCCCGGGAACGGTACTGGTACTATTGGCACTGGAAAACAGCTGGACCTGTATTGATATCGACATAGAATGCTCCGGCCTGCTTGAGTCCTGTGTTTTACTGGGCCTGCTCTGGTTTTTCCCCGCTTTTGATTACCGGCAAAGAATCGGTTATACCCTGAGTGGACTTCTGGCCCTGTTTATTATTAATCTAATACGCTTGTTTACTATTGTACTGGTAATAAATTATGGAGGTAGAGAGACTTTATATATAGCCCACACCCTTATCGGCAGGCTGGTTTTCTTCCTATTGGTAATCATAGTCTACTGGTATCTCTTTACCCGCCCATCTTTACAACGTATCCGGAGGAAAGAAGATAATGTTTGATATCTTCTGGGAAAGAAGTTTAGCCTTTCTTCTGTTCTGGGGAATCTGGATGCTGGCTCCGCTGGCGATAGATACGGTTATGGCTCTGGTTTATATGGTAATGGTGTATCTATTTCCGGAACGAAAAGAAAGAGAAAGTATCCCGGATCTCGCTTATTTACCCTATGTTTCGGTAGTGGTGCCGGTACATAACTCAGCAGGTACCCTTTTTAAATGCCTGCGTTCCATTATCGAGCAACAATATCCGCTGGAGAAAATCCAGATCATCTGTGTCAATAACGGCAGTACCGACAGCAGCTTTCAAATCTACAGCCAGTTCCAGAATCAATACCCTCTTACCAATATGAATTGGGTCAGCATGGAGTCGGCAGGTAAATCTATAGCCCTGAATGCAGGAATATACGTAATCAAGGGTGATTATATTATAAATGTGGATTCTGACGCAAGGCTGGATGAGCATGCTATTTTGCATATGGTGGAGAGCTTCGAACATGACCCTACCCTGGTGGCGGCTACAGGGGCAATACATATTGACAAAGAACTGGGACAACAAACCCGTTTTATTGATATTATTCACTATTGCGAGGAGATTGAGTACCTGGTAGCTTTTAATGTTGGCCGCAGATACCAGAGCCTGACCAATAATTTATTTACTCTGGCCGGGGCTTTTTCGGCTTTCCGACGGGACGTGATTTTAAAATCCTTTATGTATTCCGAACGTACCGTATCGGAAGATACAGATCTGACCTTTCATCTGCGCCAGTATCAGTTAAAGGGAAAAGCCAGGATGGCTTGCATTTCATCAGCCATAGCCTATGTAGAACCGATTTCTTCCTGGAGCAAGCTCTATTCCCAAAGGGTGCGCTGGCAGAGAGGCCAGATTGAGGTGAGTGCGCTTTATGCTGATGAAAAGGGAGGTTTCGGCCGGGGTATGAGCCAGTTTGCCGGGCGTATGCTGATAGTGGATCATACCCTGGCTTTTTCCCGGATGACCTGGACTTTTCTGGTACCCTTTTTGTATTTTTTGGGTTATCCTTTGCGGTTGGTTCTTGCTGCCTTTGCTGGTCTTTATGTATGTTATCTGATACTGGATTTTCTCTATTTCCTGGTTGCGCTCAGGGAGGCACTACCCGATTACCGGAAAAGGGTGAAAAAAATCTGGTGGGTAGTGTTTTTCCTGCCCGTTTTTCGGTTCTTTACTTACTGGTTCAGGCTGTCGGGAATCCTGCTGAGCATGACCGAACTAGCTGTCTGGAGAACGGAAAATCCGGTGCGGCAACTGCAGGATGCGCTAAAAGAAACAAGGAGCAACCTGATAAGCAAATTGAAGAATATAACCGGTAATGCTTCTCCTTGATTATACTTCGGAAAAGGCCGGCGGCAGATTGCGCCGGCCTTTTTATGCTATAAGTCTCTGGGTGCAGGGGACAGTCCGTCTACGATTCCCCACCCCTCAGACCATTACAGCTTCAGGCTGGATATGGGTTTCAGGTCGGCTATGGACTGAGCCTTAATTTGGCCGGGGGAAACGGTGTAAAGGACATTACCTATATATAGTACCCGCTTGATGTTGTTGTCGCTGTCGTACCAGTAATCTCCTGCCCGCTGGTAGTCATCAGATTCCAGGTGACTGATGCGGCCTTTGTACTGCAAGCCATTTTTCAAATCAATATTGTAGATATAGGCTCCCTGGAAGGTGAAAGAGCCATAGGCCGGAGCCCCGTCTACCTTCTTCGTATTATTTGCTCCCAGCTCCATCAAGGTTACCGGAAAGGCTAACAGGTTCTTCTCCTTGGAAAAGAGCAGGGCTTTGTGATTATTAAGAAGCTCGGAATCGGTTCCCCGGTCACCGATTACCGCCCGGGACATTTCTACCGGCTGATCGACCCGGGTAACATCAAAGACGGCTATCTTCAAACCCTGGTAGAAGGCCTGCGATTCCCCGTTCCAGCCCTTCATTTCCACCGTATCCTTGCCAAAGCCGATAATATGATTCTCATCATACGGGTGGAGATAATCGCTGTAGCCGGGTATCTTTAACTTACCCAGAATCTGAGGCTTTTGCGGATTTTTAAGGTCAATCACGAAGAAGGGGTCTACATTTCTGAATGTCACCATATAAGCCCGGTCTCCCATAAAACGGGTGGAATATATTTTTTCGCCGGGGGCGATGTTTTCCAGTTTGCCTGCCGGTTTAAGCTCCTTATCCAGGACATAAATATGATTCTTGGAAGTATTATCACCACGGTTCCACATATCACCGCTGGTTGTTGCTATGCGCAGAAATCCCTGATGCTCGTCCATGGAAAATTGATTGAGTATGGCGCCGGGGACCGTTCCTTTACCCGTGCAAACGGTGCTGGCTCCCTGCAGGGCGAAACGATAGACTTCAGTTTCAACCTCGGCCTGTTTTTCAGGGAAAGCACTGTCCTTAAGCAGGGGTTGTACCCGGGGATAGCTGTTTACTGCTATATACAGATTGGAGGGGGAGGCATAGATGTTATCTCCATTCCCCAGGTAGGTTTTAATATCAACCTTCTGATCCAGGTTGTCGGTGTTAATTGCCACAACCATAACATAGGCGTTGTAGAGGCAGTCGGGAAAATAATTAATCCGGTCACACGACAGATGTTGGAAATCCTTGCCTGTGGCCGAGTCGCGGTAAGAAGGAAGTATCACCGGGTCACCAGGACGGTAGTAATCGATATTGCGGTTGGCTACCAGGTAGAGGGAGGAGCCGACCTTGCGGGTAGAAAGACAATAACCCTCCAGCTCTATTTCCCGGTTTTTAGCAGGATTGGTTTTATCATTGAGATTGTAAATCACAGCTTTGCAGGTCTGAGAACTGTACTGGGGCGGACCGGGATATATCATCCTTTTTTCCTGGGAAAGGGGTTGAGGATTATTCCGATAAGCATCGCCGATTACAATCAGGTGTTTGGCATCTACATAAAGATCGCGGGGATTAAAGTTATTATTATCATACTTGATTTTGGCAACGAGCTGCATTTTATCCGCTGGTATAGCTCTTACGATACTTAGCTGGCGCTGATTGAGCATGTAGATGTAATTGCCGTCAGTCTTTACTATATCAGCTTCATCCACACCCTGAACCTGGACATTGGTTCCCGAATAGTCGGCTTTGCCATTAGCAACTGGAGCTTCCGCAGGTGCTGCAGCCTCATCTACGGAAACATTTGCCATACTTTTTTCCTTCATCATATCACGGCGTGGCCCATACAGACTATCCTGCAGGGCAGCGGACTGAGTCAGCAGTTCCTGCAGCTTTCCCACCGTACCTACCACTGGTATCTCCATTGTCTTTACCGGTGGCTCGACTTCAGGCTTTGCCGATGTTTGACCACTGTTGATAGCGTAAACCACACTGCAGATGCCCAGTATCATCACAAGTAATAATAGCCCGGATAAGGCCCACGGCTTTTTTCGTCGTAAAATGTGCATTACCTTCCTCTCCTTCCACTTTTATTTTACCTTACGAATGTATATGGGAAAACTTTCATGGCAGGACTTAACGCCATACTTGCCGCAGCTGACAATTGGATAAAGGATTTAGGGATTGTGAGGAGAATATTAATGCTTTATTAGATTCCCGGATTCAGGAGGTTTTATAGTTGCATAAGAAGCTATGGGTTTTAACAGTCGCGGTGTTACTTTTTTTGGCAATTATAGGAGGGTGTGCCTCCGATAGTGATTCCAAGGTAAACGAAGAAAAGGCAATCTCCCTCGATACCCGGTCAAAGGAAATTAGTGATGGTAAACTCGAAGTGTTCTTTATTGACTGCGGACAGGGGGATGCAATTTTAGCTCGATCTCCACAGGGGCAATATATGCTCATTGATGGGGGGATGCGCGAGGAAGGTGAGAATGTCGCCAGCTTTCTGCGCGACCAGGGAGTAAAGCAACTGGCGGTTGTGGTAGGCACTCATCCCCATTCTGACCATATCGGCGGCCTGGCCGGGATTATCGATGCATTTCCGGTAGAAAAAGTCTATCTGCCCCAGGTTACCCACAATACTGAGGCCTTTGCCGCCCTGCTTGATGCGGTAAAAGGACAAGATCTTAAAATCAGTACTGCCCGTCAGGGGGTAGAAATTCCCCTGGAAGGGGTTAAGGTCAGTTTCCTTGCACCGGTCGGAGATAGCTATGATGAACTCAATAACTACAGTGCAGTATTACGAGTCGAGTATGGAAGAAACTCATTTATTTTCACTGGCGATGCCGAGGAGCTATCGGAATCGGAAATGCTTGCCAGCAACCAACAACTTGAGGCCGATGTGCTTAAAGTGGGGCATCATGGAAGCTCGAGCAGTACCGGCTCCAAATTCTTACGGGCGGTTGCACCGCAGTATGCGGTAATTATGTGCGGAGCGGGCAATGATTATGGGCACCCCCATCAGGAGACTTTGACTGCTCTGGGTGATGCCGGGGCAGAAGTCTACCGTACTGATTTAAATGGAACCATTATCATGACCAGTGATGGCCGCAGTATAAATGTCGAGAGCGTTGGGAAAAAACAGGATAGCGGTAAGTCCGTGGCGGCAGTTCAGCCTGAAACTGCAATACGGTATATTGGAAACAAGAAATCATTAAAATTCCATCGCCCTGACTGCAAAAGCCAGCCGGCAGAGAAAAACCGGATTTATTTCAACAGCCGGGATAAAGCCCTTAGTCAGGGATTTTCCCCTTGCACTAATTGTCAGCCATAAGGAGGGTGTACGATGAAAGTGATTATTGACCGTTTTGAAGGTGAATTTGCCATTCTGGAGGGGGACGATGAATTTAAAACAATACCCCGGGCTATGCTGCCTGCCCAGGCACGGGAAGGAGATGTGCTGGTATCTGATAAAGGAGAGTGGTTGCTGGATTCGGAAGCTGCCAAAAGACGGCGGGAGAAGGCTGAAAAATTAGCCGGAGAACTCTGGCGGGATTAATTGAAATACCAGATGCAAAAACTTGAAGTATGCCATATTATGGTATTAGCAATGCCGTAAGATATTGTTAGAGGAGGGATTGAAGTGCAGATGCAATGGGCGTCGTCTCCCAATTACCGCCGTGGCCGTCAGGGGCGCGATATAATAGCCATTGTCAATCATATTACTGCCGGGCTTATGCCGGGTACGCTTAGCTGGTTGCGCAACCCGGCTGCAAGAGCCAGTGCTCATTACCTGGTGACCAAGTCAGGGGTGGTTTATCAGCTGGTAAAGGATGAAGATACTGCCTGGCATGCTGGAATAGTCAACCGGCCTGATTGGGTACTTTACGATGGGAGCAACCCTAACTGTTATACCCTGGGAATTGAGCATGAAGCGCTGGCCGGGGAAGTATTAAGCGAGGCCCAGTATAAAGCCAGCCTGGAATTGCACCGCCAGTTGGTTCAGAAACATAATATTCCGGTGGATCACGCCCATATCATCGGCCACTGCAACCTGGATAGTGTAAATCGTAAAAACGACCCCGGCCCTGGCTTTCCCTGGGATAGGCTTTTTAATGAGCTGACTGGTTCAGATGTATCGGCAAGCTCTTCAGAAATTGATATTGTAGCTGGGGATAAAAGTATAAAGGGATTTTTACAAACGGATAAAGCCTATGGCCCGGCCAGGGAAATCGCAATGGCTTTGGGATGGCAGGTGGAATGGCTCAGTCAGGCCAGAAGGGTTGTACTTATTCCGCCATCAAAAGGAAGAGGGCCCGACAACCAAGATGTTAGTATTATAGTTGCTGGCACGGGTATAGTAGCCGTTATGCGGGGTGACACCGCCTATGCCCCCTTAAGGCAGATGGCTGAATCCATGGGTTGCCAACTGAGTTGGGATGAAAAAACCCGTACCGTAAAAATAAGAGAAGCTTAAAGCCGCCTGCGCTTTAAAAGGAAAAAGCAGGCTTGCGAAGCCGGTTTGCCAAATCCCTGATTACGAAGTTAATTTATTATATTCCTCTGTACATGAGATGGCCTGGCTGGGACAACTATCCTGGCAAAGGGCACAGCTTATGCAGAGGTCGGGAATTATTTTGTATTCACCAATGGGACTAATGGCCCCGGTTGGGCAGACATCGGCACAGAGACCGCAGGCGGAACATACTTCTTTATTGATGGCATACATTGTCATATCCTCATAAACGGTATCATAATAAAGAAACGATGATATTACGCTGAATATTATTAGTCCCTTCAATAGTCGACAAAGCCATGGCATCTCTTAATAACTGGCCAATGTAAGAGCCCTTTTCGAAGGCCCGGGCTGCCAGGATATCTGCAGCCATACGGGTAACTTCCTGGGCTATTACACTGGCAGACAGTTTGGCCATGGCTGAAGCTACCGTATAATCATCCCCCCGGTCTATTAACCAGCAGGCTTTCCAGGTAAGCAGGCGAGCCATTTCAATTTTGGTTGCCATTTCCACCAGAGCATAAGAGACAGACTGATGGTCTTTTATTTTTCTGCCAAATTGTATCCTTTGATCGGCGAACTCATAGGCCAGCTCATAAGCGGCCCGGGCAATACCCACTGATGTGGCGCCTACCAGTGCGCGTCCGATATCAAAGGTTTGGTTCATCAGCAAATAGCCGCTCAGAGGCTCCTTGACCTTTATGACGAAATCGGAATCGAGTACGGCATTGTCAAATATCAGTTCTCCCAGGCGGGCATAATCAAGCACCTGCATTGCTCTGGTTTTTCCTATCTTTACTCCCGGTGTATCGCGGGGGATCACAAAGTAGCGCATCGATGCCTTCTTTTTTCGCAGGTTAGTCATAGCGAATAAAGAAATAAAACTGGCTTCGGGCGTGTTAAGAATATAATCCTTTTTACCGTCGATAATAAATTGCTGTCCGTTCTTTTCAGCAAAAGTATGCATGGCATTAAGGTCAGAACCTCCACTCGGTTCGGTCAAGGCGAAAGCCGCCAGATGAGCCTCTCTACCGGTAAGCAGGGGCAGGAACCTGGTTTTTTGTTCCTCGCTTCCCGCCAATAACAGCGGCTGCACTGCATGCAAATTGGTATCTATAACTGCCGCCAATCCGGGGCAAGCGCAGGCAATCTCCTCGACAATGAGGGCGGTGGTAAAGATATCGAGACCCAATCCCCCGTATTCCCGGGGGATGGTGGGACAGACCAGATTGTGCTTTCCCAGCTGGCGAACTAGATACCAGTCAAACCCCTCGTTACGGGTAAAATCATGACTCTGAGCATATGGCCTTATCTCCTCCCGGGCAAGTTGCTGCACCAGATTTACCAGGTGGGATTGCTGCCTATTTAAGGAAAGGTCCATCTTTTTCTCCTCCTCTACTCCTCAGCCATTTTAAATACTGAATAAACTTGTCTACCTGCGCAACTTCATCGTTTGTAAGGTGGTACAGATTGTTAATAATCTCCAACAGGCGGTAATCCTTGGGGCCTGTTGCAGAAGGATGGTCGGTAGAGCTTTCCACAAAATAATCCAACGGCTTATCTAGTACCTCTGACAGCCTTTCTAATTGCGAGAGATAAATACGTCTCTTCCCCTTTTCATAATTTGAAATAGCAGATTGGGAGCAGCCAATAGCAATAGCAAGTTGTTCCTGGCTCATTTTCTGTTCTTCCCGGGCGATCTGAATTTTTTTACCGAGCTCGTTAAGCTTCATATCTTTCTCCTCGAATATTACTGTGTATTGATTAAAGTATAGCACTTTAATCATATTTGTAATATAGAAGTATATGCAATAACATATCGTGATAAAAAAACGACAATGTAATACGCTGTGATTATTGATGGCTTCACGAAGATACAAATGACAGACATAAAAAAACTTGCGTAATATGACAAACGTGGTAGAATAATATTACATGATGTAATAAAAATGAAAGGGTGGGATGTACATGTTTCAATTTGTAATGACACCGGAACAAATCAAGTTAAGGGACGAAGTCAGGGGATTTGCCAAGTCTATACCACGTGAGTATATCCTGGATATGGATGCGAACAAGATTAAATATCCCAGGGAATATCTTCAGGAAGCCGGACGCCGCAACCTGATCGGCTTGAGGGTTCCCAAAGAATATGGAGGGCGCGGCCTGCAATGGGAAGATGATATCATAGCATTGGAAGAGATTTGTGTAAACGGATACATGTTTGGCTGTACCTATGGGGTTACGGGTGATGTGGTTCCCGAAGCCCTGGTTCATTTTGGCACGGAAGAGCAGAAAAAGAAATACCTGCCGGCGATCTGTTCGGCGGAAAAATTTGCGGCCGAATGTCTAACCGAACCACGTGGGGGATCTGACTTTTTTGGTTCGACTACTTACGCTGCCAAAGATGGTGACGACTTTATCCTTAACGGACAGAAACGCTTTATTGTCGGAGGAGAAGGGGCGGACTATTTCCTGGTGTATGCCAAAAGCAATCCGGATGGCGGTCCTACCAATTCAATGACCTGCTTTATGGTAGAGAGGGAAATGGGGGTAAAAACAGAATATCTCTACGGTCTGATGGGATGCAGAGGCGGGGGTACGGCCCGGGTTGTGTTTGATAATGTCAGAGTCCCTAAAGAAAATGTAATCGGGGAAGTGAACGGGGCTTTCCCCATATTCTATCAGATGATGATACCGGAGCGCTTTGGTACGGCTGCCATGACCATTGGCGCTGCCCGGCCGGCTCTGGAGATTGCTACTGATTATTCCACCAAGCGCAAAGCATTCGGCAAAACCATAAACAAATTCCAGGGAGTAAGCTTCAAAATAGCTGATGCGGTTACCAAATTGGATAGCTGCCGTTCTCTCATGTATATGACTGCCAGGGCAGTAGACTCGAATGCCGGTGATGCCCTGTGCCGCCGCCTGGTTTCCGAAGGCAAGAAGTTTGTGACGGAACAATGCTGGGATGCGGTTAATCTCTGTATGCAGGTTATGGGTGGAATCGGGTATACGGATATTTATCCGGTAGAAAAGATATTGCGTGATTTAAGGCTTTCCATGATCTGGGTGGGAAGCAATGAGATAATGAGCCTTATTACTCAGCACGAATGGTATGGGGAAAGGAAACGGGAGCTTAAGAATAATACTAAGCGCAATAGCGAAGTTGATTCTGTCAGCGCGTTTGATGAAGACGAAAAAATATACGAATAATGAATTTGACTGTGCTTAAAGGAGGTAGGGGCATATGTACAAGGATTGGCAGGACATGTATAAGGAAAAGTTAAAGACTCCTGAAGAAGCTGTTAAACTGGTTGAAAATGGTGACCGTATCTCATTCCCTACAGCCAACGGCAATCCCCGTTTTTTATCCACGGCCCTGGCTGGAAGAATAAAAAATGGAGAGCTACCCGATTGTGAATTAACGGTAGGCCTTAACCTTAATGCCCCGGAGCTGTGCAAACCGGAGGTGGCTTCCAAGTGTTATTACAGGGCTGGTTATATCAGTCCCTTTGAGCGCCCTATGGCTCAGCAGGGAATATGCGACCCAACCCCGTTCAGGTTTACGGATATACCGCGTACCTGTGTACAGGACCGGGATTACAATGTGGTGTTTATGACAGCTTCTCCTATGAATGAACACGGGTGGTTTAGTGCCGCCATGAGTTGTTCGCACAGTTACTCCATGACCCGGCAAGCCTGGGCTAAAGGTAAACCTATGAGGGTATTTCTGGAGGTGAATAATAATGCCCCCTTTGTTCACGGACAGAACCACTTTCATATTTCCGAGGTGACAGTTCTGACAGAGGCAAACTGGGATATTATTGCCCCTCCCCCGGATAAACCCAACCAAAAGGACGAAGCTATGGCCAACTATATAGCCGAGCTCGTTCCCGACGGAGCTACCCTGCAACTGGGCATTGGCGGATTGCCTAATATACTTGGCAAATATCTTACCAGCAAAAAAGATCTGGGCTGCCATACGGAAATGATAGTTGATGCATATCTGGAACTCTATAAAGCCGGCGTCCTGACTAACCGCAGAAAAACTTTTATGCCCCATAAGACAATCGGAACCATAATCTGGGGAAGTAAGGAACTGCACGGCTTTTGCCATAATAACCCCGGAGTAGAGATACACGGCATTGATTTCTGTGCTAATCCCAATATAATTGCTTTGCATGACGACTTTATAGCAGTCAACTCGATTATGGAATGCGATCTGGCCGGACAGTGTGTTTCAGAATCAATGGGTATAGTCCCTTATTCCGGTATGGGAGGACAGGCAGACTTTGTACAGGGGGCGTGGCAATCCAAAGGAGGCAAGGCATTCCTCTGCTTGTACTCCACTTTTACGGATAAGGAGGGAACCGAGCATTCCAAAATTGCTCCGGTGGTTAACGGCTGGGTGGGAATAAGTCGCTGGGACGTACAATATCTGGTAACTGAATACGGCTGTGCCTATATCAAGGGAACAGGAATGCGAGAAAGGGTAAGAAATATTGTCGGTATAGCCCATCCGGATTTCAGGGAATGGCTGGTGGCAGAAGCCAAACGCCTTAATCTGATTGATTCCAGGTCAGATATTAACATTAAGAAAATGAGAAAAATAGTATAATTAAGCTGATTATATGCTGCAGCAGGTACCAGAGCTCAAGGGGTTCTGGTACCTTTTCTTATCATCTGCGAGAGCAGGGTTATCAGCCCTTAGATATACTCCCGGGTCAAAAGCAGAATTTTTACCATACAGGGTAACGCCTGGCCGGAAGATCAAATCAAAAAGAACAGAAAAAAGAGGGCTTAAACCTCAAACCCTCTGCCTTTTCTATTGGTGCGGATGAGAGGACTCGAACCTCCACGATGTTACTCGCCAGATCCTAAGTCTGGTGCGTCTGCCAGTTCCGCCACATCCGCATTAGTTAAATCGTACACGCAATATTATACTCTGATAACGCTGTGATTTCAACTTGCTTTTAAAGGCTGCACCGGCTTTCCTTTTTCTCTTCATACATGCGGATGTCAGCTAAATCAACCAACTGATAGATTTCGTCGGCTTCATCGGGGTATAGGGCGCTGCCTATGGATACGTGGTTGAAGTGTCCCAGAGCGATTATGGAAGAGCGCAGGCGTTCAACTACGGTGGAACATAGCTCGTAGCCCACCCCGGGAAGGATGATGCCGAACTCGTCGCCGCCATAACGGGCAACGATATCTGATTCTCTGACGCTGTTTTTAATCGTATCCGCTACCTGCTTCAACACCCGGTCACCCTCCAGATGGCCATGCTCATCATTAAGACGTTTAAAATCATCCAGATCGATCATAATCAGGCTGAACATGGTAGGCTGGGGTGTGTTATTGACTAATACATTAAGCTGGTCGTAAAAGTACTGGTGCGTGTATAGACCGGTCAGGCCGTCTCTTATCACGTAGGATGATAGGATTTGGAATTCATTGTAAACCAGGATGTAGATTAGCGTTCCGGAAGCTACTAAGGTGATCGCCATGCATAAGAAGGTAGAGATGTCAAAACCGCCGGTAATTCCCAGCAGCAAAAGGGCCAGGGTTGATATTGCTATAAGCAGAAGTAATTCGGGAAAGGAAGGGCTGGTGGCACAGACCACCACCGGAAACAGAAAAGCCAGTAGGAACGGTGAGTTTAACCCCCCGGAGTAGTAACATACCATAAATATTAGAATGGTATCGATTATGGCTGCAAATATAGCGGGTCGAGTGGATAGGCTATTCGGGGCTTTGCTGAAAAAGAGAACGGAAGTATAGCACACAACCAGGGCAAGGCTGATGATCAGGCCTTTTTCAAGCCTATCAATTAAAAGCAGAGATAGCACTACACCCAGACAAGCTACTATAAGCCTTGAAAAAGCCAATATGCGCTGCTGCTTGTAGGTACGCTTATTGTTTATGGCTGAGCTGAGAGCTGTCTTACCGTTTAAGATAGTTTTCATTACATTCCTATCCCCTTGTTGAATTCAGTTTATAGCAGATAGCGCAGAGATAGCAAGTGCAATTTGTACAAACGTCCTATACAATATAGGACGTTTTTCGAGTTTTCATGACTAAAGATTAGGATTATTAGCGATAATTGGTTTGTGAGTTAAAATTCTGTAATATCGGATGCCAGGAAGCGAGCTGGGGATGAATATTCCCCTCTGATGACTTTTATTGTTTGGACAATCAGGTAAAATAAAGAAGTGTGAAAGGTAAGGGGAGCTTCTATGCTGGAAAAATATCATACCCGGAGCGTGGCGATTTATCTTTTAACCTGGTTTTTGCTGGCTCTTTTATATAATGGCATGGCCCAGCTTATGCTTATGCTGCCGGTGGTTTTGTTCTTCAATTACCGCCTGGACAGACTGCGCTCGCTTAAAAAAATGGTTTCCTATATAATACCGCTGGCGTTACTGATTGTAGCCATTAATGCTCTCTTTAATCAAAACGGTGAGCTGTTGCTGGCCGCCGTAAGAATCCCGGGCTATACTATTGCTATATATCGGGAGACTATTGTTTTTGGTTTGGCCATGACCATAAAACTGGTGCTTATCCTGGCAATATTTACCGTATTTAACCAATTGATTCCGATAGAAAAGGTAATGGATATTTTTGGCCGTTTCAGCGGCCCTGCCATTTTAATGGTGGCAATTTCAGCCCGGCTGACACCGGAACTGGCGGTTCGGGCCCGTTCCATAAGCCAGGTGCAAAGAAGCCGCGGTGTAGCTGTCCGGGGAGGGGGGCAGGCCCAACGTATTCGTAAACTGGGACCCTTGGTTTTTAATCTCCTGCGGGCTTCACTGCAGACAGCGCTGCAGATGGCTGAGGCTATGCAGGCCAGAGGCTACGGCAACGGCCGCAGAAGCATATACTGCCAGGAAAAATGGGGAACCCGGGACTGGGTATTGGTCTTGCTGACCACGCTGGTTCTGGGGCTGGCAGTGGCAGGCTGTTACACTGGAGAAGGATTGCAGAATTGCAGCCCGTTCCAACAGGCTGGTTTACCAGCCCGCTGGAGGGAAGTATTGCTCCTGTTGTTCTTATCTTTGCCCTCGCTTACAGGTTCCGGGCTATCTTTGCGAAAGGTTTGAATAATGAAAAAACGACCTGAATATTCCGAACAATTCTTTAATCTCCGCCGGTTTTCTTACTACTATCCGCGCACTCCCCAACCGGCTCTGCGCCAGGTTAGTCTGGAGATACTGGAGGGAGAGTTTGTATTATTGATGGGGCGCTCGGGAAGCGGTAAATCCACCCTGGCCAAAGTATTGTGCGGCTTGGTGCCGGATTTTTACGGTGGGGATATGGACGGAGAAATCCTATACCAGGGAATTCCCCTGGCCCAGTGGCCTAAAAGCAGGCTGGCAGAGGAAATCGGTATTGTTTTTCAGGACCCGGATAAGCAATTGCTCTATAAAAATGTAGAACGCGATATTGCCTTTGGATTAGAGAACCTCGGTTTTGACAATGCTCTTATGCAGCGACGGGTTGCGGAGATGATGGACTTTTTGGACTTGAACGGCTTGCGGCGGCGGGATAGCCGTCTTATCTCCGGAGGAGAGCGGCAGAAGATTGCACTGGCCGGCGTTCTGGCCATGAACCCGAAGGTTTTGATATTGGATGAACCTACTTCGCAGCTGGATCCGGTGGCAGCAAGCGAGTTTTTGGCATTGATAAGGGACTTGAACCAGGAGTGGGGGATAACCATTATTCTCATAGAACAAAGGCTGGACAAAGCCTTTGTTATGGCCGACCGGGTAATGGTAATGGAGGCCGGAGAGGTTGTCTTTCAAGGGGGGGGCAGGGAACAGTTGCGCTGGGCGCGTAATGAGGATTACCCATTGCTGCCGGGTATTCCGGCCATGTTTGCTGCCGGGCTAAAAAATGAGGAAGCCCCTCTGACCATTAAGGAGGGGCGCAAAATGCTTAAGGCTATAGGTGCGGATATAGTTGCCCTGCCTGAGAAAAAAAGATGCAGCGAACCTGATCTGAACCTGGGCGAACCGCTGCTGGAGATTAACCGGCTCAGCTTTTCCTATGCCAATGATGTACCGGCAATAAGAGAACTCAGCTTACAAGTTTGGCCGGGCGAGTGCATAGCCCTGATAGGCTCCAATGGCGCCGGAAAGAGTACGCTGCTGCAAATTATAGCTGGACTGCTGAGCGGTTACAGGGGCCATATCAGGGTCGGTGCGGTAAGTGGAAAAAAACTTAAACCGGAGAATTTGCAGCATCAACTGGCGTATCTGCCGCAAAACCTGGAAGATTTTTTTCTGGCCGACACGGTTATTCAGGATATTCTGCTGGCCGGTAAGCAAGAAGCAACATCGGAGTTCTGGCTGAAAGTCATGAATTTGCAGCAGTACCGGGAGCATGACCCTAGGAAGTTGAGCACCGGGGAGAAGCAGAGGGCGGCTCTGGCGGCAATACTGGCTGCAGACCCTGCTCTTATCCTGCTGGATGAGCCTACCACCGGAGTAGACCGGGAACATAAACGAGAGCTGGGTGCGCTTTTAAGCAATCTCTGCCGTCAGCAAAAAACAATCTTTCTGGTCACCCATGATATTGACTTCGCCAGCGAATGCGCGGGGCGCATAGTATTCATGCATGACGGAAGGATATTGGCAGAAGGTCCGGCAGATGAACAGATACCAGGGAATATTTTCTACGCTTCGCAGGCAGCCAGGTTGTTCCGGCCTTTTGATAGAAGGGTAATAAATGAAGCTCAGGCGGTTGAACGTATTGGAAGAATCAGGAATTGAGGTTGAGTTATGAACTGGGGTTTTATTTCGACAATTATAATTCTAGGCGCTATTGTTATACTCTATCTCTGGGCCCAGAAAGCAGCCGTTTCCAGCAAGGAAATTGCACTTCTGGCTGCCCTGTCGGCAATAGCGGCTTTGGGGCGGGTTCCCTTCGCCGCTATCCCCAGTGTTCAGCCTACCACCTTTGTCGTAATGCTTACGGCCTGTGTTTTCGGGCCCCAGGCGGGTTTCATGGTAGGAGCCAGCGCTGCCCTGGTATCAAATTTTTTTCTGGGTCAGGGTCCCTGGACTCCATGGCAGATGATAGGCTGGGGTATGGTTGGCGCCGTTACCGCCTATCTGTACCGTCTGCTGCCGGGATTAAAGCCGGTCGGATTGGCCTGTATTGGCCTGGTTTGGGGTTATTTATTTGGCTGGGTGCAGAACCTGGGGTTCTGGATAGCCTTTGTTTATCCCCTGAACTTGAAATCATTTCTGGCAGCCTATGCTTCCAGTTTGATTTTTGACAGCCTGCATGCAGTCTGTAATTTTTGCTTTTGCCTTTTTCTGTCGGCACCGGTCATAAAAATCCTACAGGAATATAAGGATAAGATTTACTACCGGAACATTTCCTCCGATGACGGCAAGAATCCCTAGACTAGTCCCGCCCCTGGCTGGGTGTATCCCACAGCCGGGCCGCTTCTTTATCATCAGCCCAATCATAAATCCCTTCCGACATATCTGCGGTAATGTCGTTCAGGGCCTGAGGGTTATTCAGGAGAAAGTCCTGAATGCTGACTACCTCTTTTTTAACATTTGGTTTCACTTGTTAACCACCTCCTTGGTTTAGTTTTTACCGGGTCAGATTCTATTAATACGTGCATTTAGACAATAAGCACTTGATTTTAAATTAAGAGCCGGTATATCCTTGATATATAGTGTAGTAATATAATTCACGATTTAATCGGGCAATAACAATAACCAAAAAAAGGAAAAAACGATATACCGGTTGAAATAATATTGAAACAACATTTTATGGAGAAAGGAGAAAAGATGCAGACATTACTAATGCTGTCTCCGATCTTCCTGGTTTTCTTGGCGGCGGTTTATTTTATATGGGCATTTAAAATAAGAAGTCAAAAATTGGCCCGCCAGAAAGAGATAATGAAAGCTGGGGATAAAGGAGAGTACAAGGTTCAGTCCATTTTGAGCCCGCTGGAGAAGCCAAATTCACGTTATAAGGTATACCATAACATTAAACTGGGACCGGATGCCTTACATACCAATGAATATGATAGCGTAGTCATTGGCCCCAATGGCATTTTCCACATTGAAACCAAAAATTACGGGGGTGAGCGCGGCGGAATAATAGACGTGGACAGCAGGGGGAACTGGATATTGCACAAGAAAAACGGCTACTCCAAGCTGATTAACAATCCAGCCGGTCAGGTAGATTCCCATGAATATCGCCTTAAAGGGTTTCTTAATCGGGTAGTGGGGGTAAGGAATTTACCTACCCAGGGCATTATAGTTCTTTCCTGTGATAAGATCAGTGTGCGCTACAATAAAAAAGCCGACAGTGATATACCGGTATTAAGCCGGCATGAGCTGCTTGACTACATCCATAACTACAATAAGGGGAATCTGGTTTTATATCCACGTACTATAAAGAAGATATGCAAAAATATCGAAGAGATGAATAGAATGGCCCAAGCCAATTAACGGTTGGGGAATGGTAAATGGGAGGGTTAAACATGAAGCGTATACTGTTGGTCGCACTTGCGATTCTGTTTGTTTTCCCCTCCCTGGCACAGGCAGCGCCCAAACTGGAGTCATATGCCAACGCTTCCGAAACCCGCCAAAAAGCTCAAATAATATGGAAATTATCCGGTCTGGGCAAACCTTCCGAACAGCTGCTCATGCTGCCTGATGGTAGGTTATTAATATTAACCGGAAATAAAATGCTCTGTGTCAACCAGCAGGGCCAATTGTTATGGGAAGCTAAAGCCGGCAGCGGCAAAATGGGGAACCCGGTGCTAGCGGATAATGGCTCAATTTTCACCGCCGGCAAAGGCATGATTGCGGAAACCAAGATAAACGGAGCCAATGGCTGGAGTTTTGCCGTGCTGCCTGGAGGCAAAGACAAAGAACCCCAGATGGCCGGAGGATCAAACAATATAATTTACCTGCCTCTGCCATACGCCCTCTATGCTCTTGACACCGAAGGTCATGCGGTCTGGGCTTTTTCACCCTGGGACAATTCCGACCGCTTCACGGTGAAAACCCCGGCTAAGCGTACGTTTATGACCTGTGCTGCAGATGAGCGGGCGTTTTATGCGGTCTATGCCGATGAAAAAGGGAATTATAAACTAATTGCAGTAGATAGTAAAGGCAGACACCTCTGGACGTATTGGTTAGGGGACGTTCTTGATGCGCATATCCTTCCCGGAGGAAATGACAAGGTTTACGTTACTGCAACCCTGAAACCGCCTCAGCGCCGGGGGGGAGGAAAATCTGCCTCGGGAAAGCTTAATCAGGGTCGCATATATTGTTTTGTTGCCAGTGAGGGAAAAAATCCACTATGGCAGTATAATGTTAAAATATCAGACAGCCTTACAGCGCCTGTATTGGATGGCAGCCTGCTTTATGCAAGCGGAGGGAGCACCCTTTATGCTGTGGATGCCAACACGGGCAACTTAGTATTGGAGAATCGCCTCTCAAACATGGTTTCACCTCCGGCAGTGGATACGGTTAAGGCAAGGGTTTATGCCGGCAGCAGCAAGGGGCTGCTTTATGCCGTCAACAGTAGCGGCCGGCTGGATTGGTCGTGGGAGCTGGAAGGGGCAATTGAACAGGCTCCGCTGCTGAGCTCGGATGGTTTTATCTATGTTTGCACCCAGAAGGGCAACCTCTATAAAATCCGTGACAATGCCGGCGGGAAAGGATGATAATATGAACTCGCGTCGAAGATCGCATATACTATCTCTGCTGATGTTGCTCGGTACAGGTCTGTTTTTCCTTGTCCCCCCAGCCTGCGCGGCATCCTTTGAAGATCTGCAGGGACACTGGGCCAGTGAAGCCATTTATCATGCATCGGTGCTTGATTTGGTAAGCGGATATCCGGATGGGGATTTCAAGCCGGAGCAGAGTTTATCACAAATGGAGTCCCTGGTACTATTCATGCGGGCTGCCGGTTATGATCCGGACAAAGGAAATAAAACTGACAAGAAAACGCCGGTGACCAAGGCTAAAATCCCTCAGGTTTCCTGGGGGCAAAACTATCTTAATCAGGCAGTTCGGGACAATTTAATTACGGAGCAGTGGCTTGCCGATTTTGATAGTGACACTCCTGCAAGCAGGGCCCAGACGGCTGATTTGCTCTGTCGCTTATTACAGCTTCCTCCCGGTGAAATATCAGGCGGTCTTTCGCCTTTCAGCGATTTAAACCAAGCAGTGCCTGAATTGCGGCCGGCAATCATTGCCGTAGCCCGGGCTGGTATAATTACCGGCTACCAAAACGGGAGTTTTTATCCGGGCAACAATTTGAAAAGGGGCGAAGCTGCCTCTATTCTGGATCGCCTGATGCAAGATAATTGGTTGAAAATAACCGCTGCCCGCGAGGTTGAAGGTTGGGTGGAGAGAATTGATTTTAAGCGCAGTCCGCCTGAAATTGAAATACAGTCTTTACAGGGAAATAAAAAATACAAACTCTCACCCGAGGTCAAATGCTTCAAAAATGGCAAAGAATGCCCTTATCAGCAAACTCTATTCTGGCGGGTGAAACTATACCTGGACAGCAAAAAGCAGGTGGGCTGCATAAGCCTGCTGGAGAAAAAAAGTTCGGGTCAGGAAAACAAGATAACCGGAACAGTGAGAGCGGTAGCGCTGGGAAATGACAGCTTTTTGACCTTGGTTGACCTTGATGGGCGGGAACGGATTCTGCCCCTGTCCTGGGGGGCAGAGCTTGATAATGGCGGAAAAAGTAATGCCAAAGGGTTTCAAGCTCTTAAAGCCAACACCTTTGTTGATGCTTACCTTGTAAATGAGGAAGTTAGCCGGGTAGCCGTACTCGACACCAAAAGCCTTTCCGGCAGTGTTTGCAGGGTAACCGGAAAAAGACTGGATCTGGACAGCAAGGGTTCCGGCAAGAAGCCTCTTTGGTTCAACTACTGGGATCGAGCACGAATTATTGATAAGAATGGTCACAATAACGGTGTAATAAGGGGTGACAAGGTTAAAATCACTTATTTGGACCCTGACCCTGGTGGTATTGATGACGAAATCCCGTTGGAAATAATAATAACCAGTCGTCCGGAATGGAAAAAAATCAGTGGCGAGGTGGAGAAAACCGGTGATAGCTATGAAGGGAGGCAACTGGTGCTGAAAAAAAACAAAAGCTACATTCTGGACGGGTCTGCAGCCATTTACCGGGAAAACGGCAGTTCCATTGACTTTAATAGCGTAAAAACTGGCGACAAGGTGGAAGCCATGCTTGATGGTGCGGGCATAGTAATGAAGTTGACTGTCATGGATCCTAAAGTAAAACCGGCCCCATAAGAGAAAAAACCTTTTTGGAATAATATGTAATATCCCACCCTCGTTTTTGATAGGAAATTATTGTATTTGCAGGAAAATCATCATTAGCAGGCGAATAATGATGATAATAATCTACAGGTGGGGGAGTGGGATGATGGTCAACGTGGTTATTATAGGGGCCGGGCAGGGGGGCTGCTCGGTTATGCGGGTTCTTCACGGGATAAGCACCATAAGAATAATAGGTGTTTGTGACGTTAACCCCGATGCGCCGGGGATAAAGCTGGCCAGAGAAAAAGGCATTCCGGCATACAAGGATACTGAGGCGGTTGTCAAATTGCCTTTGTTGGATTTAATTATTGAAGCGACCGGAAACAGTACGGTTCAGGAAATCATTAAGAGCAATAAGCGGGATGAAACTGCTTTGGTTGATTCCCACGGGGCCAATTTAATGATGCTTTTGGTGGAAAGCCGTGAAGCCATGATAAGTGAATTGCATCAGCAGGCCGAGAAATTAGCTGATATGTCGGCAGATTTATCCTCAACTATGCAGAATGTATCTCGGGTAGTGGAAGAAGTAGCTGGCTACGCGCAGGAAATAGCCGCCAAAGGCAATAATCTTATAAAATCTGCCGCTGAAGCCATACTACATCTGGGAGAAACCGGCGAGGTTCTAAAGATCATTAATAATACGGCTCAGCAAACCAAACTGCTGGGATTCAATGCAGCCATAGAAGCCGCCCGCAGCGGTGAGCATGGGCGAGGCTTTGCGGTGGTGGCCGATGAAGTTCGTAAACTGGCTGAGGACAGTACCAAATCGGTATCCAAGATATCAAAAATTATGTATAATATTGAAAAATCGGTCGAGATTATCACCGGCGGGGTAAACGAGGCAGGCGTAACGGTTCAAAAACAAGCCGAGCTGACCCAATCAGTAGCGGCTAACATTGAGCAACTTGAGGCGATGTCCCAGGAACTATCAGCTACCGCTCATCGTCTGACCCAGCTGGCTTAAAAGCTGAAATTACAGGCTGGGAATTTTAGATGGTAAGGGTGTACCCACGCCCACGCCCCTTCTTGGTGTAATATTTTGCGCAGGATTTCCGGACTTGGGAGTTAAAAGCTTAAAATGTACAGAATAAAACACCTTAATAGATTTTACGATATACTGCAAATACTGGAATTCAAGACGGGAACCCGCATACTTGCTTCCAGTAACAATCGTATGGACTGGCCGCAGCAGGGGGTATGCTTTTTTTTTGAGCCCAGAGAATTGCGGGAAAACGGCAAGCAGATGCGGGTGGTAAGGATGGTCATAGCCAATCCTAATGCAGATCCGCTAAGTGCTCTGTGGGATCGCTTAAGGCAGCACCGGGGAACCATAAGCGGCAAATTTGCCGGCGGAGGAAACCACCGTGTATCGGACTTCCGCTATTATATAGGCAGTGCCCTGATAAATCGGGACAGTATAGATTGCCCTTCCTGGGAAGAACTGGATTCTTCCAATACCGCTATCAGAAAAAAAGAACACTCCCTGGAAACTGAAATTAGCCAGATAATCAATAATATGCCCTTCTTATGGATTAGCACCGAGCGTAGCTCAAAGCCGGGGCAGTTGAACCAATTCATTAAACACAACGCTATATCATTACTGAGCAATTACCACCGGAAATTTATTTATGACCCGCCTTCCCCGCACTGGCTGGGGCACTATTGCCCTGAACCGGCGGTGCGGATTTCCGGATTATGGAATAGCCGGGGTGTGGATGTACCCTATAATCTCAAGTTCCTGGATTACCTCGAAAAGCTGACCCGGTTGGTATAATAGGCGGCTAAGCTTTATTTTTAGGCTCCCGGCAGGAATCGCAGAGGTTGGCATAGAAGCGTTATACAGAAATTAATTGGGATAAGGCTTAATAAGCATTTGGGGGTGGTTCTGCTGAAGCCCAGACCAGGTAAAACAGATTATTACCTTAATATCGCTCTGGATGTAGCCGCCCGGGGCACGTGCCTGCGGCGCAATTTCGGAGCAGTAATAGTAAAAGATGATGCTATAGTGTCGACTGGCTATAGCGGTGCTCCCCGGGGGTTACCCAATTGCTGTGATCTTGGAGTCTGCGAAAGAGAGCGCCAGGGCATACCCAGCGGCGAACGATACGAACTGTGCCGCAGTGTGCATGCGGAAATGAATGCCATAATAAATGCGGGAAGAGATAAGACCCTGGGTGCTACTCTATATCTGGTCGGTTTTGATGTAAAAAGCGGTGAGCTGATAGATGCCGAGCCCTGTTTTTTATGTAAACGAATCGTAATTAATGCCGGTATTTATAAAGTGATATGCCGCAATCAAGACGGAACCTCAACCAGTATAATACCCGAAGGACATCCGAACTATCAGCAGTAAGGAGAATGACGATGATCTATAAATTAACCCTGATCAGAGACCTTCCGGAAACGGAAGCCGGCTTTACTTTTTACCTCCGGGGCGGCATGGCTTCCCATGACGGGGAAGAATGGTTTTCCTGGATTACCCGCGAACCTGCCTATGCCCGTATTTATCAGCTTTTCGTAGAAGAACGCAGCGACTGGGTACTGATCGAGGAGAGCAATATACCTGATACCCGCTATGAACTGCAGGACAATTTCCCTAACAACAGGCTGGTTTCTTTTAAAGAGGCATTGGATGAGCAGGGCTTTCTCTATGATGATAGCTTCCATGGAATTAATAATATCCGCTGTTGCGGAGAGCAATTAAAAATGCTGGGGGCCACCAAGGCCGACTGTATATATTGCAGCAACTGCGGCAAAGCAGTACAGGATGCAGTTAATTACCTGGTTTGGGGGTTGAAGGATGTAGAGCCTCCGCGTCGGCCTTATTTTACCGAATACAGTTACGACCCTTATCAGAAGTTTATAACCGGGCGGGTCAAGGATGAGAACCTCAAATAAAATCCGGCCTGCAGGCCGGATTTTATTGCATGCTCTTATTTATTTTTTACCATCTGTTCGTTATAATAATTAATCCAGCCCGGTCCCCGGGCTGCATCCGGGTCTACGGAGGAGCCGGGCGGGAGCGAGTATTTTAAAGCCCCGGAGGGGCAGGCGTTTACGGTCTTGATAATGGATAAAGGGCTGTCGCCATCAACATTTACCCAGGGACGAGCCTCAGTATTAAAGACTGCAGGCAAGGCGGTGAAGCAATTAGTGTCATGGGTACATTGCTCCGGGTTCCAGTAAACTATTATGTCCTGGTTTTGATAGGACTTTGCATAATTCTCCGGATCATAAGTGTGAGGGTTATTGGGATTAGTTTCTATCTGAAAAGCTAAATCAGGTTCCAGCAAATCCTTTTTGCCCAGCAGGGTTAAGGCAAAATCCCGACCCCAATTATAAGCCCGCAACAGGTCGGATGCGGTGGGATTCATTCGCACCCGCAGTCCCGGCATTACTTGCATCCGCAACATTCGCAGGCGGGACTCAATTATCGGCACCGCCTCACCGCTCCAGCCATAAGCCCCAAAGGCTGCCGCCATTCTATTGCCGTGCACCAGCGGTGACAGGCGAATAAGCAAATCCCAGACCTGGGGAGGAGCATCCTTATTAATCGTTGGAGAACCGATAATCAAACCGGAGGAAGCTGCAATTTCTGCGCTCAACTCATCCGGGCCGGCGGTTAGAAGATCGTATACCTTGATACTTAGTGAGCCTCCGGCGGCCAGACCCTGTTCGATACTGGCAGCCAATCTCTCGGTATAGCCATGGGCACTAATCCAAGCCAGTATGACCTTGGGCGGGATAGCGCCCGTTTCGGCTGCACTGCTCCATTGACGGTAGAGGGCGAAATATTTATCCAGATCCTGGCGCAATACCGGGCCATGACCGGGACAGACAATATCTATATCGTATTTTTGCAGCCGGTTAAGAGCCCTGCGCATAGGTTCCTTAAAGGGGCCCAATATATGTTCAAAATAATCCCTGAGTTCTTCCGTTATATCTTTGTCAATCAAGTCATTAAACAAGCGTTCGTCAGGATAATGACTGCCGAACGAGTCACAGGAAAAGAGGATTTTATCCTCTTTAATATAAGTATACATAGTATCGGGCCAGTGTAGTAAAAGGGCGTTGATAAATCGCAGGGTTTTACCCCCCAGGTCAATTTCTGTACCGTTTCGTATCAATTCGTACCTGAACTCACGGTTGCACACCTCACGTAAAAATTCAATCGCATTGAGGTGCCCTACAATTGTCAGAGCCGGCGCCAGATCCAGTAATTTACTGACAGAGCCCGCATGGTCGGGTTCAGTGTGGTTTACAACCAGATAATCAATCTGGTCCAGATTTATCACTTGTTTGAGTTTGGCCAGATATTCTTCGAAGAACTTTTCCTTCACGCAATCAATAAGGGCAACCTTTTCCTCACCCCGGACTACGTAAGCATTATAGCTTGTTCCGTATTTTGTTTTCATGATAATGTCAAATACCCTGAGTTCAGGATCCAGAGCCCCGGCCCAGAAAACGTTGTCCTTTATCTCTACAGCATTCATTATCCACCCTCCCTAAAAACTCCTATTTTTTATATTAAAGGGCTTTACCCTCAGGTACAAGAGTAAAGTGGATATTTCCGGCTTGATTCCAGGTGCGTTTTATAGCAGATTCATAAAATCCGGTTAATTAGCTTGCTTTTTCACAAACTCTAAAATATGATTTATTTAATTAAAGGAAAGGGGGATTACTATGCAAGCGATCAAGATGAAAGACGATATATTCTGGGTCGGAGTGCGTGATCCGGAACTAAGGATTTTTGACCTGGTCATGACTACTGATTATGGTACCAGCTATAATGCCTACTTGGTTAAGGGAAGTGAAAAAACCGCTCTTATCGAGGTCTGCGAGGACAAATTTTTTGACGAGTACATGGACAAAGTAAAAAGCCTGGTTGATATTGCCGAGATCGATTACCTGATAATGAATCATACCGAACCTGACCACTCGGAAGCAGTAGCCAAACTGCTTGACTTAGTCCCCAACCTGAAGGTTTATGCCAGTCAAACCGCCCTGCAATTCCTGAAAGAAATCTCTAATCATAACTTTGCCTCGCATGAGATAAGGGACGGGGAAGAACTGGAACTGGGCGGTAAAACCCTGCGATTTATCAACGTTCCTTTTCTGCACTGGCCGGACACCATCTATACTTATCTGGCAGAGGACAGAATTCTTTTCAGCTGCGACTCGTTCGGCAGCCACTATCCGGACGAACGCCTCTTCAACGACCTGATGGAAAGCGATTTTATTGATTCCTATAAGGACTACTTTGACGCCATTATCGGGCCCTTCAAGCCTTACGTATTAGAGGCGCTGGACAAAATTGAGGATCTGCCCCTGGATATGATTGCACCTGGGCATGGCCCGGTGCTGCGTCAGGATATAGATAAATACATCGACCTATATCGGCAGTGGTCCCGGCCAAGAAACAATGGGAAAGACGAGCGACCCAAAATAGTACTGGCATATATCAGCGTCTATGGCTTCACTAAAATGCTGGCAGATGCCCTGGCTGAAGGAATAAGCACTATAGGCGACTTTGATATCCGGTCTTTTAGTCTGGTAGAGGACAAGCTGGAAGATGAGGAACTGCTTGACCGTATTGCTGCCGCTATTGCTGATGCTGACGGATTATTGCTGGGCTCCAATACGGTAAATGGTGATGCCCTGCCGCAGGTATGGAAACTATTGGGACGGTTGTCGCCGATTACCCATGGCGACAAAGTGGCCATGGCCTTTGGGGCTTACGGTTGGAGCGGTGAAGCGGTGCCTGGCATCGAAAACCGGCTGCAGTCTCTGCGAATGAAGGTTTTGCCTGGTTATAAGGTAAACTTTAAACCTTCCCAGCGCAACCTGGAGGAGGCTTTTAATCTGGGGATGGACTTTGCCCGGGCGGTACTGGAGAAGAAACAGGATCAGAGCCAGACCCGCTGGCGCTGTCTGGTTTGCGGACATATCCATGTGGGACCGGAGCCCCCTGACATTTGCCCGGCCTGTGGGGTAGGCAAGGAGAACTTTGTCCCTGAGGGTATCGAAGATGAATTTATAAACGACACCCAGGAAAAATTTATAATCGTAGGAGGCGGAATTGCTGCTCTGTCAGCAGCCCAGGCTATCCGCAAGCGCGACCGTACGGCCGAGATTATTATGTTAAGCGAAGAAGCCAGCAGGCCTTATTACCGGCCGGCTCTATCTGATTTCCTAACCGAGGATCTACCCGATAATCGGCTCTTTGTGTTTGAAAAGGCTTGGTATGACGAAAATCAGGTTGATTTAAGAACTGCCAGCCGGGTAGTTAAAATTGATACTGCCGCCAAAAAGCTGGAGACCGAGCAGGGGGATAGCATAGCGTACGGCAAGCTTATCATCGCCACCGGGGCGCGGAGCAATATACCTCCTTTTAAAGGTGGAGACAAGCAGGGAGTATTCGCTCTGCGCAGTCTGGACGATGCTTTAAAACTTAAAGAAGCCATGAAGGCAGCGAAAAAAGCAGTAGTTATCGGCGGCGGGGTTTTGGGCCTGGAAGCAGTCTGGGAGATGCTTGGTAGTAAGATTTCGGTGGCTGTAGTTGAATTCAACCAGCGGCTTATGCCCCGGCAACTGGATGAAGCCGGTTCCATGCGCCTGCAGGAACTCATGACCCGGCAGGGGGTGGAACTCTGCCTGGGAGTAGCTACCGATGAAATACTGGGAGATGAAAAGGTAAGCGGAGTCAAGCTGAGCGATGGCAGGGTGCTGGAGGCTGATCTGGTTCTGCTGTCCACCGGCGTGCGTCCCAATGTGGAACTGGCTAAAGAGGCCGGAATAAATGTCGACCAGGGTATTGTGGTAGATAATAATATGCGAACCAGCGTCAGTGACGTTTATGCTGCCGGTGACGCAGCCCAGTTTGGGGAAAGACCGGTAGGTCTGTGGCCGGTCTCAATGGAAATGGGACGGGTTGCCGGAGCTGCTGCCGCCGGCGACTGGGTGGAATACAAACAACCTGTTTTATCCACCATGCTGGTGGCATTTGACCGGGAAATATTCTCCATTGGTGAGGTCAATCTGCCTCCTGACCAGTGCCGTGTGGTTGAAGTAATTGACCCGGTGGAGCAATATTATAAAAAGAGCTATATTAAGGATGGAGTTCTGGTCGGGGAGATCATTATCGCCCCTCACGTGGACACCAGCGAATCCATGCGCAACCTGGGACGGGACAAGAGCGGCAAAAAACACTATAAACGTTGGAAGTGCCGGGTATGCGGCTATATTCATGAAGGCCCGGAGCCCCCGGATATTTGTCCTGTATGCGGCGCCCCCAAAGATATGTTTGACCCGGTGGAATAAGCCTAAACCCGGTCCCTGTAAAGGGGCCGGGTTTTTTTTATGAATACTTTAAAAGCTTATTTGGGCAATTTTCCTCTGGCATAATAAATTCCAAGCAGTAAAATGAGTAGGGAAAAGCTAATTAAGGAGTGGATAAAAAGTGGAATGGCAAGTAGTGACATCGGCAGTAATATTTCTTCTAGTGTATGCGATCATTATCAGCGAAAAAATCCACCGTACGATAATTGCTTTGGTGGGGGCAGTATCGGTAATCATTCTGGGAATAATCACCCAGGAACAGGCTATTCAGGCGATTGATTTCAACACTATCGGGCTTTTGACCGGAATGATGATAGTGGTTGGCATCACTCGCCGCAGTGGGGTATTCGAGTACGTGGCTATTCGGGCAGCTCAATATACCAAAGGCGACCCACTGAAAATCATGGTTGCTCTGTGTATGATTACGGCTTTAGCTTCAGCTTTTCTGGACAACGTTACTACCGTACTGTTACTTGTGCCGGTAACCTTTTCCTTATGTGATGAACTGGAAATTAACCCGATCCCTTTTTTAATAGCGGAAATTATATCTTCCAATATCGGAGGAACCGCTACCCTGATAGGCGATCCTCCCAACATCATGATAGGTGGCGGAGCCGGTCTGGGATTTATGGATTTTGTGACCAATCTTGCCCCCGTAGTATTGATAGTTTTTGTTGTGACTATAGCGCTGCTGGCAATAATCTTTCGTAAATCGCTGGTGGTTGCTCCGGAAAAGCAACAGCGTATAATGGTGTTTAATCCGGCAGATTTTATAAAGGATTATACGCTGCTGAAGAAATCTCTTGTAGTTCTAGCTCTGGTAATAATCGGATTTATTCTGCATCAGAGCTTGCATCTGGAGTCTGCTACCGTAGCTCTGGCCGGAGCTGCACTGTTAATGCTGCTAGCCCGGGATAACGAACCCGAAGAGGTTTTGCTCACGGTGGAATGGCCGACCATTTTTTTCTTTATAGGACTGTTTATACTGGTAGGATCACTGGAAGAGGTAGGTATAATTGAAAGCATAGCCCGTGAAACCCTAAACTTGACTCACGGCAACCAGACGGTTACTGCGATGACCATACTATGGATGTCAGCGATAGCCTCTGCTTTTGTAGACAATATACCCTTTACCGCTACAATGATTCCTCTGATTAAATCTATGGGCCAGCTATCAGGAATGCAGCTGGATCCTCTCTGGTGGTCGCTGGCACTGGGCGCCTGCCTGGGAGGGAATGGAACCCTGATCGGAGCCTCCGCCAACCTGGTAGTAGCCGGTATGAGCTCGCGGCGCGGTGTGGTTATAACCTTTATGCAATACCTCCGCTACGGATTTCCTTTAATGCTGGTCTCGATCGTTATCTCCACTGCTTATATATATCTGCGCTATTTGATGTAAAATCTAACGGGAGAAGCAGAGGAATCGGCAGGGCAAACTCTTAACCGTTTATTCGATTATAGAAGGACTTGGTCAGCGCCAAGTCCTTCTGCCTGCCTAAAATAAAAAACGAATTGTATTAAGGTACCGGATATTAAGCCGGAGCGGATGTAACGTTGGAGAACCGGCGGCGATTCAAAGCTTATTGATTTTTAAAAAAATTCATGCTTTGTTCACAGGATCTTCATAATTTTTGTCTACAATAAACCCGGGCTCAAAAAATTATTGAAAGGAGAGCGATAGGGTGCCAAAGCAAAGGATATTAGGCGGAATGTTGAGCGGCCTGCTAATCGGTGGCTTGCTGCTGTTCTCTGCAGGATTGGCCCGGGCTGATGAATCGGCCGACAAACAAGTCCCTGCTTGCAATCCGGCCCATGCTGCCATGCATCAAGGATTGGCGGTAGCGGAAATAATGGATGACGTACTGGACCAACTCCAATCTGACAAGGTACTGACCCAGGAACAGGTTGATAAACTGATTGCATTGCTGCAGGAAAACAAGGGGAAGAAACCCGCGCCGGGTAAAAAATGGAGTGAAGATGAACAGGACAAATTTAAAACTATGACTCCGGAAGAACGCAAGGAGTATGTGGTGGAGAAAAAAGCATCCTCTCGGCCCCAGGATGTGAAATCCGACAGGAATAAGAACATGAGCCATAGGCCTGATCCTTTGGAAAAGGCAGTATCCGGCGGTATAATCACCCAGGCTCAGGCTGACACTATCAGGCAGGCAGTCAGAGAGCGCGCGGAGAAGCAGCGTCAAGAACGATTGCAGGCTCGTTTAGATGGGTTAGTGAAGCAGGGGACCATAACCAACGAGCAGGCCAGCGCTATCGTACAACAATTTGCCGGCTTCAAAAAAGAACGGCAAGCAGAAAAGGAAAAAATCAAAGCCATGTCTCCTGAAAAGCGTCGGGAGTTAATGAAAGACCGGAAAGCATCAAGAATCAATCCTCTTAAAGCGCTGGTCGAGGCAGGGACGCTGACCCAAGAGCAGGCAGACCAAATAATGAAGGCCCTGCACCAACCACCAGCTCAAGCTAAATAAGCTCGACCGGGCAAGCCCCCTTTTTTCCTATTCGCTAGGAAAGGCTCTGCAGCTAACCCTGTAGAGCCTTTTCTATTGAATATAATCGAAAGAGCTTGATTATGTTGGCAATGGTCATAAAATATACACAAAGATGTTTTAAAATCTAAAATAGGGGAACGTTAAGGTTTGAGCCAGGAGCCCTGGGCTGATGATAAATGGTTTTTTTCGTGGAGGTGTCGCCTTTTCTTATGACTAGAATATTGGTTGCTGATGACGAAGAACGCATCAGACGACTCGTCTGTGACTTCTTGAAAAAGGAAGGCTTCGCAACTCTGGAAGCCGGCAATGGACGGGAGGCCCTGGATATATTTTCCCATTCGCCGGTTAATCTGGTTATTCTGGACGTCATGATGCCCGAATGCGACGGATGGTCAACTTGTCGAGAAATCCGCAAGGAATCGGATGTCCCCATCATCATGCTTACGGCGCGGGGAGAAGAAAGTGACGAACTATTCGGTTTTGAACTGGGTGCTGATGAGTATATAAGCAAACCGTTCAGTCCCCAGGTACTTGTAGCCAGAGTTCAAGCTTTGCTCCGGCGTATGGGCAACGGGTTAAAACATCTGGAACGCTTTGAGGGGCTGGAAATTGATAAAGAAGCCCGCTATGTAAATGTGGACGGCACACGGTTGGAGCTGAGTCCCAAGGAGTTTGAGCTTCTGACCTACCTGGCCGAAAACGAAGGAAAAGCACTGAGCAGGGATCAAATCCTCAATGCCGTTTGGGACTACAACTATTACGGCGATCCCAGGACTGTAGACACCCACATTAAAAAACTGCGCTTAAAGCTGGGGGCGAAGGGAGAACTCATCCGGACGGTACGCGGCGTCGGCTACAGATTCGAGGTAAACCATGCCTAGTTCCATTCGCCGGCGCTTATTTACCGGGGTAACGCTGCTAATCGCATTTTTTGTGCTTTTTTCCTGGATTCTGAATACCAATTATTTGGAGAAATATTACCTTTCTCAGAAGAACAACGCCTTGATGGCAAATGCCAAAAATATCGATCGGCTTTATCCGGACCGCCCTGAGGATACCTACCTTCAGATCGAAAGCCTGGAGCGAAATTCAGGGATACATGTTACGATTTTGGACAGTTCCATGGCTATCCAGTACTCTTCCATGGTAAAAAGAAAATCTGATCCCGGGATTTATCTGCTAATGTCAAGACAGGACGAGCTTGCGCAAAAAGGGAGCATTTCTGGACTAAGCCGGGATCGGTTTTTAAATGCCGATTTTTTAAATCTTATTTATCTGCTTAAAAACGGTCACTATCTGATACTCAGCACTCCCTTGGCAGCCATAGAACAAAGTGCCGGTATCGCCAATCGCTTTTTTCTATATACCGGTCTGGCCACTATTATCCTGGCGATTATTCTGGCCTTTACCTTTGCCCGTCGATTTACCCGGCCTATCCTGGAATTAAACGATATCGCCCAGAGTATGGCCCAGCTTGATTTTAGCAAGAGATACGGAATCAAGACCAATGACGAACTGGAGGAACTGGGGACAAGCATCAATTCCCTTTCCGATCAGTTAAACGGGGCTATTTCTGATTTGCAGAGCGCGAATGCAAAGTTAAAGGAAGATATTGAACGGGAACGGCATATCGATGAGATGCGTAAGGAATTCGTCTACAGTGTTTCCCACGAACTCAAAACGCCAATAGCACTTATTCAGGGTTATGCCGAAGGCCTGAAAGTAAATGTGAACGAGGATGAAGCCAGTAAAAATTTCTACTGTGAAGTCATCATGGATGAAGCGGCCAAAATGAACAAGCTGGTCAAGGAGTTACTGGATTTATCCCAGATGGAAACGGGATACTTCAAACTGGAAAAGAGGGACTTCAAGCTCTCCGAGTTGCTGGAACGCTTGTTAAACAAATACCAGCCTATCTTTAATGAAAAAAACGTTATTCCCCGGGTGGAAAAACAGAGCTGTGATTTACTGGTACATGCTGATGCGGTACGAATTGAACAGATCCTGGTAAATTATATCAACAACGCGCTGAATCACCTGGACGATTCCAGGGTACTCATAATAAAGTGTGAGGAGTTAGAGAGGAAGGTGAAGGTGTCGGTCTTTAATTCCGGCAAACCCATCCCGGATGAATCACTGGATAAAATATTTGAAAGCTTCTATAAAGTTGACCGGGCCAGAACCAGAGCTTATGGAGGAACCGGGCTGGGATTATCCATAGTCAGAGCCATCCAGGAACTGGATCAAAATGCCTATGGAGCAGTAAATCTGGAGCAAGGGGTGGAGTTCTGGTTTGAAATCGACCTGGCCCAAGGGTGAGCAGTTGTCGAATGGCCGGAGAACTTTCTCCGGCCATTTACGGTTTAGCGAATATACACTTTAATCGTTCTCATGCCCCAGGTATGAGCCTCGGCCTTGGAATCAAAGAAGAGGTCAATCCGGTTGCCCTTGATGGCTCCGCCCTGATCAGCCGCTATGGCTTCACCATAACCCTCTACATAGAGTTTGGTGCCCATGGGAATGACATTAGGGTCAACGGCTACAACCCCACGGCCCAATGGGATGCCAATGTAGGAAGGCTGCCCGGCGTATGGAAAATTTTCTTCCGGAGCTTCCGTGTACCCTGTTGCCACCATGGTAAGGATACGGGTATGTCCACGAGATACCTGGGGCTGCTCTTTCCTTTCCGGAGCAGAAGCCTGGAGATCCGGTGTAGAATTGGACGCGATCTGAATTTGCCGGACGGGCTGTTTTTGCGGGGCCGGGGAGCTAATAGAGGCGCTTTTAATGGTTTGGGGCTTTTCTTTAATGTTGTTGAAGGCAAGAATTTCTCCCTTGCCAGAGTCTTTATCCACCCGGGCCGCTTGCGGCTTTCCTTCGTTATTAGCCACCTCAGCAGCGTCAATCTGAACGAAGGCCAGGCCAACTACAAAAACAAACATTATAACAACTGCTGTAATTCCCTTTTTCATAAAAGTCTCCTTTCTAAACTGATTGGGGACTGTCTGCCCATTAAGGCTTTAGTAAATGTCACATTAGGAAGTCTAACAGTTAAGCATCTGGCACGGCAAACAGCCTGAAATGCCTGTAGATAGGACATGTTATTCTGAGAAGAAAGCAGGCCGGGAATAATGCCATATCCTCAGATCTCTTTTGCCATCCAGCCCGCAGGGATAAATAACCATGCCCGGTTTAAAGCATTTATGCGAAACGCATAAACCGCAGAAGCCTTAAATACCGCCGCACAGCCTGACGGAACTTATTGACTGCTGAGCAAGGTTGTCACCCCGTCAGCGATTGATGTTCTGATTGCCTGGATAGTTTGGCAGGCGAGCGGGTTGACGGTGGGTTGTTTATGGGGGGAGAAAACCTGTGAATAGGGGAAATTAGCTGCCCCCTCTCTTACCACTTGGCGAGCGATAAAGGCGCTAAAAATAGCAGCAAAAAAACCGCGCAAACCTGCGCGGTTTCTCATTTTCTAATGGTGAGCCATGGAGGATTCGAACCTCCGACACCCTGATTAAAAGTTATGCCATGTAGTGATAAATGAATATTCTGTTAGCTCAGCAATTCCGATTTATCGGTGTTTCTTTGTAAGGGCTGAACAGTACGTGTATAGCAAATTTGGCGACGTTTTTGAAATTATGGCGACGATTTGGCGACGAGTTTTATATCTTACAATCCCATTTTATATTTTTCTTATTCCCCCATGAACTGGCTCAACTGGTCAACGGCTGCCCTTTGCATACTGGGGAGGACATGGCTGTATGTATCAAGGGTGGTAACGATGCTTTCATGCCCCAGGATTTCCTGAACCCGTTTGGCATCAACACCGGCAGCCAGAAACAGAGTGGCACAGGTGTGCCGCAGGTCATGAAAGCGGGCCTGGGGATGACCGTTGGCAATAGCCAGCTTCTTGAAGCGTTTACTCAGGTTTTTCGGGTCCAGTGGGCAACCGTCCTCCAGGCAGAAAACCAAATCATGGTCCTTATAATCTTCTCCGTGTATCAGTTTTTCCTGGGCACGTTCCTTCTTAAGCTGCCGCAGCAGTGAGGTTAACTCCGAACTGGTGGGTATTTGCCGTTTACTCTTAGCAGTTTTGGGCTCTTTGAAAAAGTAACCCTGCTTGTCTATGTACTGGTATTGCTGTCTGACATTAATTGTCCCCATTGAGAGGTCAACATCAGACCAACGCAGGCCGCAGAGTTCACCCTGGCGCATGCCGGTAAAAATTGCTGTATATATAACCGGGTAATCCCGGTCTTGCTTGATGTTATTCAGGAATTCAGTTACCTGTTTCTTTGAAAGCACATACATCTGAGGCTTTTTATATTTTGGGGGATTGACGGCATCAACTGCATTGCGGCTTACAAGCTGCCACTGGCTCGCATGTTTCAATGCTTCTCTTATTATCCGGTGGTGATAAAGCACGGTACGGGCAGAAAGCCCTCCCTTGCTGTCTTTGCGGCCTGATATAAGCTTCTGCGTATAGTATTCCTGTAGATGCAGGGGTGACAGTTTTTCCAGGGGTATTGAGCCAAGTGAGGGTATAATATGATTGTAGATTTCGGCTTTATAGCTTAAAATGGTCTTAGGAGCCAGGTTCAGTTCTGCATATGTGCTCAGCCATTGAATGAAATACTCACCTACTGTAATATTAGTAGGATCAATATAGGTTCCGGTCTGGAGCTGATAAAGTAACTCATTCATTACCTTTTCGGCTTCCCGTTTGGGACCATCTACTGATTTATAAATACGTTCTCTTTTTTGAGTAACAGGGTTACGTCCCCGGTCAATAACCACCGTCCAGCTTCCTTTACTCCGCTTTTCCAGGTGTCCGCGCAATAGTTATCCCTCCCGCCTTTAAAATGGAAAGTCGTCAGGGTTCTGAGTAACTATTTCTATTTCATCCAAATCGATTTCATCTGTCAATGATGCCCAGTCATCGTCCGGTGCCTCCCGGCCTTCGATTTTGGCCTTAGCCGTCTGCCAGTTTTCCAGGTACTTGTGCTTGAAAAAGGTCGTTTCTGCTCCACAGAGTTCACAGTACCGGCTGTTACCTGCGGCTATGGTATCACAGTAGGTACAACTATTAACTACGAATTTTCCACATATGCGGCAGAACTCACCCCTCTCCCACATCTCTTCATTTTCACAAATCGGGCACTTCAGAGCTTTACCATTTTCGTTAAGCTCATAACCATCGTTATAAAACACAGTTATCACTCCTCTCTATTATTTTTAGGTTTTTCTTTGATTAGCTCCTGTTTTCATAGAATTTGACATTTTGAAAAAGAGCAATATGTGAACAGAATCAGCATTTAATGCAAGATTCAGAGAAAGTGGGTATAGCAAACTAAGCGTCTTGATTTTCGGTTATGTTTGGCAATGGTAACCCACATAATCTCATGGCAACAAACCTCTCATGTCTAACAGGGTCATGGAGATATTCCAGCCCTAAATTCCTTCGTTCTGCCTATCCACAAGATGGGTGTCAGCGATGCTTTCTTACCGAGTCATTACTCTGATGGAGTGTTTATTGCTGACTACCTGCTCTTTTTGTACTTAATCGGTTCTATGAATCAGACTACTCTGCCGGGACGCTTTCCAACAAAGACTTACTTTTTTCTCGTTATGCTGCCAGCATTTCTTGGGGCCGCTTAATGTCGTTGATGAGCTTTACTGGATCGTAGGCGATCCCTTTTGAGAGAATCACGTAAAATACCCGAATCAGCTTGCAGCTTAACGCGATTAGTGACTGCTTTTTCTTTAGCGGTTTTTTCGCTCTGGTTGTGTAATATCTGTGTATTTCAGCAAATTCAGCATTTTTTGAAACCAATGGCATAACCGCTTGGAACAATACGGCCCTGAGGCGACTCCTGCCTCGTTTGCTGATGGTGGTTTGACCTTTACATTTTCCTGAGCTGTTTTCTTTCAAAGCCAACCCCGCAAGCTTCTGTATCTGTTTGGGAGACTGAAAGCGTCTAATATCTCCAATTTCAGCGATAAATCCTGCAACGGTTACAATTCCTACACCTTTGATTGCCAGGAGTTTCTCCACCTCGGGTATCTGCATGCAAAGTTCCTCTATGACAGCCATTACTGACTCATATTGATTCTTTTCGTTTTGGTAATCCTCTATCAGCAAATCGATTTCAAGCTTTGCGGCTGCACTACCATTGGTACATCCAATGGTGCTTTTGGCTGCTTCATACAGGCTTTTAGCCCTTTTCATTCCCACAAACCTTACCTTGGCATCCCGCCATAGCTTGTTGATTCCCTCCACGCCAAAAGCTACAATATCTGCCGGCAATGGCGCTGATCGAAGTACGATAATACTGCTGACGGCTTCAAACTTTGTATATACTTTGCAATATTCCGGAAAGTATATTTTTAGCCATCTTTGAATACGGTTTTTCACACCGTTTAACTCTTTGGTAATTCGCAGCCGACAAGCGGTTGCTATCCTCAAATCTGCATACACTCCCTCAGGAATGTATGGCTCGTTGTACCTGCCCTCAATCACTAGCTTTGCGATTGTTTTCGGGTCTTTGAGATCTGTTTTGCTAGGATGGTTGTCATCAAGTTCCTTACTCCGCTTTACGTGGAATGGGTTGACCAAAACAAGCTTTATTTCTTGTGCTTTAAGGTATGATGCCAATCCAAACCAGTAATGGCCTGTCGGCTCTGCTCCTACCAGTACGGCATTTTTGTTTGTTTTTTCTTTAGAACATCAACCCATTCACTAAAGCTCTGAAAACCTTCCATGCTGTTTTCAAACTTAAAAACTTTGCCAAGTTCTACACCACGCCAATCAAATGCTCTTGCATAATCTGTTTCGCTGGCAATGTCTACCCCGACTACGATACTTTGTTCTGATACTTGATTTAACTTTTCATTTTGTGTACAATTCATTCGAATACTTCCTCTCAATGACTTTTTTTAATTAGGGCGTTCCTTGGATCGACCCTGTGTGTCATTGTAGGGGAGTATTCTTTTTTTGCCAAAGTCCATTTTCTCTGCATTACAGGAATGCTTTCTTTAGATAATTATAGTTATTCAACTTATCCGGAGTTTACGCCGGAGGGCAGGCGGTATTCTGGCCTCCGGGAGTATCACCGGAGACATATACACTGCGGCTGCTTTCCGGGTAGCTCCGGCTTGGCAGAGTAATGATGCACTCCCTATAGCCAGGGTAAGATCACCCAGCTTGTTTTCTATACGGATGAGCAGGTAAGCAGCCACAGCAATAGGGAAACCCACATTAGCAATGAGATTCAGCAATTCCTCCATCGCTTCACTTCCTTTCCTTCAATATTTATTTTACAAACAAAACGGGCAGGAATCCCTGCCCATTTACATCCTGGCCTAAACCAGGCTGATGTCTTCAGTTTCCTTGGTTACGATACGGGCGGCAATCTTGCCGGTCAATTCGCCACCGGAGCCGTTGAAAATGTTTTTGGCCACGACAGTATCCATAGCCGCTGCGATTTCAGCAGCACTTACGGCCTCTCTGGCATCATAAACGCGCATACGATGAGTCCGGTTAAGTTCAGTAGCAAAGTCCATTTCCAGAACTCTCTGAATAGCCATGTTTTATCCCCCTTTCTAAAAAATAATCGAATTACGGTCATATAGGGTCTACTCGTTAATAAGTTCGTTAAAGTCCCGACGTTGAATACCAATGTTGGTTCTGGACTGCAGGCCGATCAATGCCTGGGCTACATCATACAGGTCGGCATGAACAGCATCAGGTTTTACGTCTTTAAACGCGCGGCTGACGTAAAGATTCTGCCCGGATGCACCTGTTCCGTTCTCCATCACCAGGACCAGGTCGGTTGCAATGGGAGTTGCGGTAACAGCCATGATTTACACCTCCTTGTCTTAAACTGGAGGCCACCGGCAGAATGGCTCTCCTGCCTTGATTGTATGAGGTGTAAAGAAATGCAGCAAAACGGGAGAAAGTGAAAGCATCAGTAAAAATGGAAGTAGGAACTGAAGACGAAAGCATAATAAAAGAAGGGTAAAGGGACTTTTAGTAGAAGAATAATGTAAAAACAGGAAATGATTAGATGCGGGTCAGGTGTTCCAGATAAGTCTCGATGCGGTTCAAACGCTTCAGGAGGATATGAGCCGCCTGTATTACCTGGTCTTCTTCTGCCGGAGCAGGACGCAAATAGCGGTTAGCCACATCCCGGCCCAGGGAAATACTGGCGCGGGCAGTGGAAAACGAGCAGAACAGTTCGAAGCTCTCACCAGTAGTAAGATATAACAGAGAAGAACCCTTTCCGCCCGGTTCCGGGCGGTCAATATAAGCAAGGTCTATGTAACCATAAACCCGGTCACGGGCTACCCGGGGCTTACGCATTTTCAAAGGCACATAAACCCGCCCCCCGTCAGCCCTGGTCGGTTCAGGAAGAAAGAAGGGCAGGGGAGGATAGCGGTTAAAATCGCGGGCAATAATCCGAGCCTGGGCCTGGAGGTCTATGGCAAACTCTTTGGCCAGGGAAGAGCGGACAGAGTCCACGGAACGGGATTCAATATTCACTACTGCATCAGCGTAAAGCAGTTCGGTTGAGCTGCCGGAATCAGTATAGAGGGGTCGAAACAGTACAGGCAAAGTCAAAGTGTTTGTGGGAGAGGCCATGATGAAACATACCTCCTTGCAGAACTAGTGTTCTTATTATAGCATAACTATGCCGCAGGCGGGAACGTGTGGAGCGTAGCGGAACAGGTTCCATTTGCATGATGGCGGGCTGTTAATGCTGCCAAGGTCGTGTTATCCTCCAGGGATTAAGGGATAAGACGACCGCAGTACTAACCCTTCGCCGCAGGGATGGGGGAGACCACTGAGCAATCACCGGGGAACTGGTCCGGCACTCAGGTGGTTCAGGAAAATATAAGGGACAGGTTTAACCCTGGTAATCGGATTATTGTTTTTCAGAGTTATATATCTGAGTGACGGACGAGCGGGCGGCCACTGAGCCGGAGGCGATGCCCTGGAGAAAATGTTGCAGCGAAAGGAATGAGGTGCGAACGACCGCCGCAAAGCATTTGCGGAAATGCATGGCCCGCAGCATTGCAGGGGAAGTCCCGGCATGCGCGGATGCAGTATGGCGGGGCTGCCCCGGTGCAGCGCACCCGGAGGGCTACATAATCCTCCATTATCGGATGGTGGCGGTGGGGGAGCAAGGAACCATACTTAATTGTCTTAGTTTTGATTATCAAGGGAATCTAAAGCTATAGAGTAATAATAGTTATAATAATATTTGTGGAGGGAATTAGATGAATTTTTATATTCAAGATCCAACATATCCAGAGTCATATTCTTTACATGAAGCTTTATTAAGCGCTTGTGAGGGCGCAATTTATGGTGGGGGTACATATGCCTTTGTTACACCAGGTGGTGTAAAATTATTTTTAGAAGATCAAGTATTTATAGATTTTGTTTCCAATGGGAGCTTTAAATTAGTAGTGGGGATCGATGAAATAACCAGCGATCGGGCACTGGAAACGCTTGGGAGACTGAGTGAGGAATATAGTAATAATCTAGAGATAAGTGCCTTTTCTCATAATACTAAAGGGTCGTTATTTCATCCGAAATTTAGTTGGTTTAAAACCGATAGTGGGGGGACTTTGGTACTTGGATCAGGTAATCTAACTGAAAAGGGGCTTAGACGAAATAGGGAAGCGTTTACTGTTATTGATGTTGATGAAGCTAAGATTAATGAAATTGAGGAACGTTGGAATGATTGGCTTGCCCATAATGGTAATTGTTTAAAATCGGTTGATGATATTGATGTTTTAAATAAGGTTAAAGAAAATGCAATGTTATCTTCTAGGATTTATCGAAAATCACATTTAGAAACTGATGTTGATGTACAAGATGAGGAAGAAATACAGGTTGAACCAATAATTGAAAATGAAGATTTTGAAGCTTGGAGTTTCGCCGATCGAGATTCTGTATTAATAACTGAGATACCCAAGAGTGGCAATAGGTGGAATCAGGTAAATTTTGATAAGAATTCATTTATTAATTTCTTTGGAGCTCAACCTGGCGATAATAGTCTTCGTATTTTACTGCGAAATGTCTTATCAGATGGTACTCTTGATGAAATTGAAGTCAGGCCTAGTGTATCTGTAGTTTGTCATAATTGGCGTTTTGAATTGAAAGCAGCAGCTAATAAACTTTATCCGATTAATGATAGACCAATAGGGATATTTATTCGTGTGTCACCTCGAATGTTTTTATATGTTCTTGCTATGCCGACCGATGTTTTTTATTATGAAGTAAGGCAATTTCTTGATCAGAAATATAATGGACGAGCAGATAGAATGAAAAGATACCAAGCAACCGTTCAGGAGGTTAAAACATTTTGTGGAAATTTACCTTTTTGGAATATTATAGATTGAATTAGGTGTATTATAAATGAACGATTCATTAATAAACCAAAGTAGCATTTATGTTAAGGACCATCAACTAAGTATATTTAAGGAAGATATTCCTTTAACCCAAGAATCATTTAGACCGATTCACTACCTTGGAAGCAAACTGAGAATTCTTGATTTTATTGAGAATACTATAAACAAAATAGATCCTGATGGTGGAAGTGTTTGCGATCTTTTTGCTGGCTCTGGAACTGTTTCAAAACATTTATCTAAAACAAGGTCAGTAACAGCAGTAGATATACAGGAATATTCTAGAGTTATATGCTCAGCTTTACTTAATCCTATAGATGGCAATTATCAAGTTCAGGATTTTATTGAACAATGTAAGAACGCTGATCATTTTAAAAAATTATATCGAGCTATTGAACCTATGATTGAATATGAAACAAAATGTATTAGGAATGCTTCACATGGAGATCTAATCCCATTATGTGAATTAGTTGAAAGTGGTTCAATTATTAGTTTTGAACAAGGTATTATTTCATCTTGTTCTGCTGAATTAATTGATGCACTTAGAAGTACAAACTCTCGTTTAATTGCATTAGATTTCATATCAGGCCCTGAGGCACTAGTTGTTCGTTATTTTGGTGGTCTTTATTTTTCTTATTTGCAGGCTATGCAAATTGATAGTTTACTCGAGCAAATACATAAGCTTAGTAAAGAAGTACAAGATACCTTTCTTGCAGCAACCTTAAGTACTGCAAGTGAAATAGTAAATACGGTTGGTAAACAATTTGCTCAACCTATAAAGCCCAGAAAATCAGATGGAACTCCCAAAAAAAACATTATTAATAGGATTCAAAAAGATAGAAATGATAACGTATTTGAGGTTTTTGGAAAATGGTTAGAACGTTATTTATCGCAAGAGAAAGCCAATTATAATCATTATATATATAAAATGGATTACTCTGATGCGCTAGATATTATAAAAAATGATATTAAGGTTGTGTATGCAGATCCACCATATACTAGGTATCATTATAGTAGATATTATCATGTTCTAGAAACTATTTGTTTGCGTGATAATCCTACGATTTCAAAATCTAATTTGCATGGAGGAAATACTATAAGTAGAGGAATATATCGAGAAGATCGGCACCAATCACCATTCTGTATAAAAAGTCAGGCTGGTATTGCCTTCGATACAATGTTTAAAAAAATACATAGTATGGGTGCTGCACTAGTCTTATCGTACTCCCCATACGATAAGACGCGAGAAACAAGCCCCAGAATATTATCAATTAGTGAATTGGAGGCTATTGCCAAGAAATATTATAAGAACGTTGATCTCGTTAGCGCAGGTCAATTTTCACATAGTAAATTAAATAAGTCTGATAAGAACTTAAATGTCTCAAACGATGCTGAAATATTAATAGTATGTAAGTAGTAATTATTTTCATGGAGGAGTATAGACGTATGGCAAGTATTCAACAACCTGAACTTGAGCCTATTAATAAATATTCATATGGTGACGCCGATACAGACAATATGATTATCAAAGGAGATAATCATATTGTGCTTGATATGTTAAAAAATAAGTATAGCAATCAGGTGAAATGTATATATATTGATCCACCGTACAATAATGGAGAAAAATACAATCATTATCGTGATGATAAAGATCATGATGTTTGGCTAATTGGTATTACTGAAACATTAACAAAGCTAAACCCTTTACTGTGTGATGAAGGTAGTATATGGATATCTATTGATGATAGTGAAGTACATTACCTTAAAGTGGCAGCTGACAGAGTATTTGGTAGAAAGAATTTTATTACAACTATTGTTTGGCAGCAAAGAACCACAAGGGAAAATCGCAGAGTTTTTTCAAACAATCATGAATATATATTAGTTTATGCTAAAACCCCAAATAGTTTTAAGCAATCAAGAAATTTACTACCATTTACATCAGAGATTCTTTCCAGATATAAGAATCCAGATAATGATCCCAGGGGACCATGGCAATCAGTATCAGCAAATGTACAATCAGGTCATGCTGTTCCATCGCAGTTTTATAAAATTACAGCACCTAGTGGGAAAGTACATGCCTTACCAAATGGAAGGTGTTGGGTTTACAATGAGAAAAAAATGAATCAAGAGATTAGTAACAATAATATTTGGTTTGGCGAAAATGGTAATGGTGTTCCTCGTATTAAAAAATTCTTATCGCAATCATCCACTGGCTTAACACCTGAAACTTTATGGTTAGCTACCGATGTGGGTACTAATAAAATGGCAAAAAAGCATTTGTTAAGTATATTCCCAGATAGCCTTGTATTTGATACCCCTAAACCGGAACAATTAGTTAAGAGAATACTGGACATTGCTACAAATGAAGGTGATTTAGTTTTAGATGCATATTTAGGATCAGGTACAACAACAGCTGTTGCGCATAAAATGAAACGAAAATATATTGGAATTGAAATAGGAGAGCATATAATTGATTATGTTTCTTTAAGAATGTCCCGTGTTATACAAGGTGAAAAAGGTGGAATTTCTAAAAATGTTGATTGGAAAGGCGGAGGAGGATTTAAATTCTATGAGTTGAACGAATCAAAATACTACAATGAAGATCAAGTCGCCAAATCGTCGCTATAAATACAAAAAAGTAAGCAGATTCGGTTGGAATTGAACCTGCAACCTTCTGATTAAGAGTTAGCTGCCTATACGATTGATTCAATTAGTTAAACATAGATATGATATTTACGGCGACGATTTGGCGACGAGAGGCAATTAGATCTATAAAACAGAAAATCAAAAAAACCGCGCAAACCTGCGCGGTTTCTCATTTTCTAATGGTGAGCCATGGAGGATTCGAACCTCCGACACCCTGATTAAAAGTCAGGTGCTCTACCTCCTGAGCTAATGGCCCATAAAAATGGCTGGGGTGGCTGGATTTGAACCAACGAATGACGGAGTCAAAGTCCGTTGCCTTACCCCTTGGCTACACCCCAACAGTAAAGAGTATAATAGCATATTAATGACGCTGTCAAGGGTTAAATGGGGTGGGTGATGGGACTTGAACCCACGACCCCCAGAGCCACAATCTGGTGCTCTAGCCGACTGAGCTACACCCACCACGTTGGTCCGAAGTTATAGTGGCGTCCCCGGAGGGATTCGAACCCCCGACCCACGGCTTAGAAGGCCGTTGCTCTGTCCAGCTGAGCTACAGGGACATAAAAATGGAGCGGGTAGAGGGAATCGAACCCTCGCAACCAGCTTGGAAGGCTGGGGCTCTACCACTGAGCTACACCCGCCCGCAAAGAGTATTATATATCTTTTCCATACCCATTTCAAGAACGATTTCAACTTTCTGCGTAGATTACGGTGTTTCCTATCACGCTATGGTAATTCCGGCCCAATGACGGCGCTATTTATTATTATATGCTTGAGCCTATAACGTTATACCATTTTTTAAGACTATGTTATTTAAGAGGCATTTCCTCACCCCACAACAATATCGGTTGAAAAAAACGCTTGATCTATGCCATAATAGGGGCGTATTACTATTAATTGCAGCAATTATAAATAATTATGAGGTGTGAGATAATTGAACTACAGGGAGATGTACCAGCGCAAGCTGGTATCGTTGGAAAAGGTTCTGGAAAACATTAAAAGCCATCAGGAAGTGGTCACTTCTCTTTGCGCCTGTGAACCAGTAGTCCTGTTAAGCAGCCTCCATACTATAAAAGACCGGGTGGAAAATGTTTCTGTAGTAAATGCCATGATGCGGGAAAAATACGAATTTTTTATGAATCCGGAGATGAAGGGGCATTTCCTTCTGAACAGCTGGTTCTACTCTGACGGTCCGCGCGCTGCCCATAACCAGGAAACAGTTTCCTATGTGCCTTTACAGTTGCACCAGTTTAGCAGGAATCGCATGGCTTACCGCAGCCCTGATGTATTTTTGGGTTGCGTTTCGCCCATGGATAAACATGGTTACTTTTCCCTATCTCTAAGTACGGTTCTGGAAAAAGACTTTATCGAAAATGCCGATATCGTAATAATGGAGGTCAATCCTAAATTGCCCCGAACCCATGGAGACACTCATATTCATATATCAGATATTGATTATCTGGTCGAAGTGGATTATGAAGTACCTACTCTGGAACTGCCGCCGTTGAGTGAAAAGGATTTATTAATAGGCAACTATGCCGCTGATCTGGTGGAAGATGGGTCAACCATACAAATTGGCTTTGGTAACATTCCGGGAGCTATTGCCCATTGCCTGAGCCGTAAAAAGGATCTGGGCGTGCATTCGGAAATGTTCACTGATGCCATGCTGGATTTATATGAGACTGGAGCCATAACTAACCGTAAAAAAACCCTGTGGAAGGACAAGTTTATTGCTGACGTAGCCCTGGGTTCAAAAAGACTTTATGATTTTTTGGATGAAAACATGGCGGTGGAGTTCCACCGGGGCAGCGTAGTCAACGACCCGGCTGTTATCTCGCGCAATTATAAAATGGTTTCCATTAATTCGGCTCTGCAAATGGATCTGACTGGACAATGCTGTGCCGAATCTTTGGGGTTTAAGCAATATAGCGGTACCGGAGGACATAAGGAATTCATAACCGGAGCTCAGGATTCACCCGGTGGGAAATCGATACTGGCCTTCTACTCCTCGGCCAAAAACGATAGTGTATCCCGCATTGTTCCCTGGTTTAAGCCGGGTACGGTTGTTACCACTTCCCGTATCGATGTTGACTGTGTGGTTACCGAGTATGGAGTAGCCTGCCTCCGGGGACGCTCGGTTCGGGAAAGGGTTCAGGAACTGATAAATATAGCCCATCCCAATTTCCGCGATGAACTCAGATTTGAAGCCAGGCATAATATGGTTTGGTAAAACGGACAGGGCCGGCAGCTGCGCCGGCTTAATTTTTAGGCAGAGCTTTGCAGAAGGCCGGAGTAAAAGTATAATCATAGCTATAAAAAATCGATAGGGGGAAGATTTATGAAACAGAAACCAATTAATGTTGCAATTATAGCTGTTATGGTGCTCCTGTTGGGTATATTTCTCTATTATAAATTTATTCAACCCGGGAATGAGTCTGCTCCCGCACCAGGTTCCAGTACCGCTGCCCGGCAAATAGAGGCTGGAAAACAAGCGGGGGGCAGTATGTGGCTCTTGTTTCGCTCTGCCAACTGCCCGTCTTGTGTGGAACTGAAGAAGATTTATGACCGCATAGAACCGGAGTATAAGGGCAAAGTCAAGTTCATATCCATTGATGTTGATGATAAGGAAAATGCCCAATTGGCAAAGGATTACGGTATCGCTTATGTTCCCACCACGTTTATTATCGATGGTAAAGGCAAACTCAGCTACAAGGAGGTAGGAACCATCGCTGAAGATGACCTGCGAACCGAACTTGACAAGGTGGTGAAGCCATAAATGGAGAACTGGCTAAATCAGGCAGCACCGCAGTTTTTGACCAATTTCTCCCTTTACGGCTACGGCCTGGTTTTTTTAGCCGGTATTATTACCAGCATTGGTCCCTGCAATCTCAGTACGGTACCCGTAATAATCGGTTATGTGGCAGGTACCGAAGCAGGCAAAAAACGTAGTTTTATGATGTCTTTGCTCTTTACACTGGGTACTGCTACAACGTTTATGCTGTTGGGGCTTATCATTGCCGCCGTGGGGGGAATATTCGGAGCCAGCCGGAGCATTTTATACTATGTCGTTGCCGCCGTATGTATAGTCATAGGCCTGAATCTGGTGGGAGTATGGAAATTTAATTTCAGTTTCGGCGGCGATCTGCTCACCCGGGCCGGAGAACAGAAGGGTTACCTGGGCAGCTACATTTTGGGGCTGGTGATGGGGCTGGTAGGTTCCCAGTGCGGGACTCCCATATTACTGGCCATTCTATCCCTGGCTATGGCCAGCGGTCAGTGGCTCTACGGCGCCACCCTGCTTTTCGTCTATGCCCTGGGCCGCGGGGTTCCTATTGTTGCCATAGGCACATTCACCGGACTGGTCGCCCGCATGGACCAATTCGCCCGCTGGAATGCGGTGCTGGAAAAGGTGGCGGGAGTGATGATTATACTGATCGGCGGATATTTTGCCTGGATAGCGTAAAGGCAAGTAAGCATAATAAAATAAGGGCGGTTTCCCTTTGACAAAAAGGGAAGCCGCCCTTGCTGTTTCAATATTAAGGTTTAGGGTAAGCTGATCATCTGTAATACAGCGGTATCCTCATAGCCGGTTGCTTTTACGGTAATATACTTCTGCCCCGGGTTTTGCAGGGGATATGCGTCCGCGGGATAGAGGCGTAGATAGCCTTCACCAAGTTCATAGGCGCCATAAGGTCCGACTTCAGCCTTATCCGCAAGGGTAATACCACCAACTACAACTCCGGTTATGTTGTTTCTCCAGGTTTGATCATCGGTAAAGGTAATATCGAAGCAGTATTCCGGGGCAGTATTGGCATATGCCGGATCTGCTGCGGTTAGTTCCGGTGCCTGGTTCCCCTGGGTATACATATAATTATTAATAACATACTGCGGATATGGATAGTTTTCGGTCTTGGCTTTAATGGAAATCCCGTCGCCATTGTCTATTGAAGAGGGCAGAACTATGTTAAATGTTGTAATCCCGTCTGCGTTCGCTGAGGTAGTTAACTCCACCCCGGTTGCATCGGCGGTATAACTGATACCGTCAATAAGATAACTTTCCGCTGTTGCCGCATCATTATTTGTCACACCTATATCCAAAATAAACCGGTAGCCGGGAACAGGAGTGCCGTCGCCGGTGCGAGCAACGGCAGTTACAGTGCGACTTGTCTCCAATGCGAGCAAGCCGTCAATCTCAGTAGTTGATTTGTCATAATTGCACTGTGCTGGAATGACTTCTATCGTTGTTATAGCTACCGGAGTATTATTTTTAAGGACTACGATGGCATACATACCCTGTTCCAATCCGGAACGTAAAGTGGATTCTATTGTTGGATACCCATACTCAGGATCAGATACTGCTACCGGATTAATAAACCACGATTCTTGTGCGGGTGGGGGTAAAACAACTTCACTTCCTTGCCATAAATCCAGGCTGATAGTATCACTACTTGTCCATATAGCCGAGCTAGCATCTCCCTGGTTTATTGTAATATTAGTATTGACATATCCTTCCATTAACTGACCAGGATATATTTCCACCCTCGGTACTACAATAATGCCTATGGTCCTGGTCGAAGAAGTATATCCATCTTTACTGGCTGTAAGGGTAATAATAGTGGAACCTTCAGTGTAAGCAATAATTTCTCCCCAGCGGCATCCCGTTTGCGTGTTACAATTTAGGTTTAAAGTTGCTACATCAGGGTTGCTGTTAGCGGTAACCTCTACATTGGCATCAGATGGAGAAGTGCTGTATTCTATAGAACCGTAGTCCCCATTGATTAGACAGAAGCTGTCCCGTTCCAGGGTGAGCGCTATGGTTGGTGGAGCACTAGCGATAGTATAGGCGAAACTGACCACCTGGCTATCGCTCATACCGGTCTTAACCGCATAGGCCTTAACGGTGGCGGATGCAGCAACATTAAAGGGTGTACTGTATACCGCCCGGGTATTGCTCGTTTTTGGATCGCTGCCGTCAATGGTGTAATAAATAGCCGCACCGGTAGTAGTGGTGCTTAGTGTTACAGTTGGGACAGTTATATAACTGCCGGCAGGTGGGGTGGCGGTAGGTGCCATAACCTGCTGGGCGCCGGGATTATTACTTCCTCCGCCCCCGGTGCCGGTTTGATTTCCGGCGGTAATTTGCGCCTGGTTTAGTGCCTGGTTCAGAATATTCGTCAGGTTACCCATAGGGCTGCTGCCGGACTGGTTGCCCTGGGGTGCGCCAAGCGGTGTTTCCCGGTTGTTCTGCATGTCGCTGGCTCTATCTGTTACCCAGCCTCTCTGCTGGGACCAATCTCTGGCTTCGGATGGATTCATAGGGCCTGGGGGAGAGGGGGGAGTTCCCTGGGTACCTATACCGGAACTCTGCCCCGGGGACAGGTTCTGAGTCTGGCCACCGCTGCTCAGATTTCCTTCTCCTTCTAAAAGGGTCATGCCGCAGCCCGTACCGCTTACGGTGTTACTCCAGAAGCTTCCTCTTATAGCGGCAACTCCCCAGGGCATATCTACCTTTACCTTTACCTTTTTCTTTTCCGCCGTTTTATACCACTGCTCGCCCTCTTTGGCGGCTAATAAATCAAAGTTTTGGTCTCTGCTGGCTAACAGTTTATGCTTGTTATTAGCGGCGGTATGATTATCTTCTGGATTGCCGGTATATTTACTGGCAAGAGCTCCAAATATTTTACCCTGGCTAAGCTCTATCTCCAGATTATCGACTGCGGTTCCCGGCATTCCGCCGCTTTTAATGAAGGCTCTGCCCTTGGCTTCGGTTATGCTTATTTGGGTATTGTGTTTTAAGAGTATACCGCTGCCGTCAGGAAAGTTTATTTCGGCTTCGCCGTCGTTCCCGGTTATTATGGTATCTCCGGCTTTAACTATGGCGGGCGCTGATACGGGTTGAGCTTCATCGCTGCCTGCTCTTTTGAGGCTTACTTTTCCTTTGGCTTTAAGTTTACCTGTGAGCTGGTTCTGGTTTAATCCGGGGTCTTGGGTTAATAAGATACTTAAAGCTTTAGCCGCATCACCCCTATTAAATGCCTGCTCGGGATTGATCTTATTGCCATCTGTTGTTATCATTCCTGCAGCCAGGGCGGTTGCCATGGCTGCAGCGGCCCAGTGGCTTTTATTCATGTCTTCCAAGGAAACTGATTCCTCACCGGTGTCAGGAGCGCTTGATGTTCTTAAGAAGAGGCTTATCCCTTGGGCTCTGGTCAACATGGCTTCAGGCTGGTAGGTGTTATCGGGAAATCCGCTTATGTATCCGGCCTGGTATGCTGCGTTGATATAAGAAACGGCCCAGTGGCTGCCAGCGACGTCAGCGAAGCTGCTCGGCGCGGCGCTTGTGGTATCTAACCCCTTAACCCGGCACAATAAGGCTGCTGCCTGGGCCCGGGTAAGCCCATCGGCGGGGTGGAAGCTGCCGTCGGGGAAGCCGCTGATCAGCCCTCTTGCGGCCATATAGTTTATGTAGAGGACATTAACGTCACTGCTGCTAACGTCGTTGAATAAGGAAACCGACGCTTCACTTTTACTATCGGCTGGAACGGCCGCAGCGACCCCTGTTAATGTGAGCAACAGCAAAAAGATAAAACTGCAGGTGAAAATGTTCCTTGAGGTTTTTCGCATAACATACTTCCTTTCATTCGGATATGTCTCAATTGATTCCTAAGCTGGAATATATTGATCGGGCGAGATAGAATGTTTCGGCAGATATATATTCCGTATCGTAAAAACCAGAGGCGTTACGTGAAAGCTATGGTTCTTTATCCAGCCAGTTTTCAGCCAGATCCCCGTAAATCCTTCGGCTGTTTTCCAGGATAAAATCCCAGGGCAGGTCAGGGTATATGCCGAAGTCCTCCAGATAGTCGATAAATGGGTGGCCTTGTAAATCCTTGTTCGGAAGTATGGCATCACTAAGCCCGTTGAAAACTACTACTGGAACACCGGTCCGTTCGCATATTTCCTGGTCAAAGGCAGGGGCCGCCTTGAGCCAATTGCCATTCAGGAAAATGCAGTTATACATATGCGGGAAAAACACGTTGGTCTGCATGAGTTCCATAGCTTCCGGCGGGGATTTATGGTTGCGTATGGAAGCGAGGATAAATCCGCAGGGTATTCCTGCCGCGCGACATAGTGCTGCCAGCAGAACAGCCTTCTGCACACACCAGCCCTGACCTTTGGCCAGGATTATAGAGGCACGGTACGCTTCAATATCCCCGGTAGTAGCGTACATATTATAGTGGCATTTATCTCGTACATGATTGAACAGGGCCACTGCTTTATCAACTTCACTAACAAGGCCTTGGGTAATTTGCTCTGCCAGGTTACGAATAAGGGGATGCTCGCTTTCTATAAAAGGGGTGGCCTGCAGATACAACGATGTATCTTTCATAAAAAACCTCCTCCGGTTATTAAAGTTAAATACTTCGACATGAAAAGAATATTATCCTTTCAAAACAAATTATCCTTTAATTATACAACCTATTCCTGGGAAATCTGTTTAAAAAAGAAACTATGCAATAAACTGTTATACCATGTCGGGATTCGGTTTTTTTACCTTATAGCCTGGATGCACTGGGGATCATCATGGCGTGTACTTTTTGCCCTGTTTGATGCCGGATAAGCAACGAATTTTCGGCGGGTTTAATAAGGAAGGCATATCTTCTATACCAGCTTCGGAAAGGCCCTGCAGCCAATACTTTTTCTGGTCACGATTAAAAATGAGCGGCATTCGATAAGTAAAACGTAGCACAAACATAATGTAGAAAAGCCGGGATTTGATCCCCGGCTATATTCAGGTACATACTCTTAAATATTTAGGTGGACAGATACCGAACAGTTCTTTTGTTGGGCAAGAATCATAATATTGTTTTAATTGTGAGGCAGCACAGCCAATTCAAAATTAAAATCTGCTACATAAGAGGAACGGGAGAAGAACCAATACAGGGACGAAACCAGCGGAGCGGTTGCCATCATCAGGTAGACTTTTTTCCCGGGAGAACCAATAAGGCTGGGATTGTCCGGATAGTATGCTTCAGATATCACAATGGCATTTTGCTCTTTTTGAAAGGACGGACCTGATAGATGTACGCCAGTTGTCGGGTTATAAGCAATTTCAACAGTGAAAAGCTCATATTGGGTAAGGGAAACATTTGCACCTTGATCCAAGTTTGTGATAATTCTCAAGATAGAAAACCTCCTTTGTTTTTTTACATTGATATATATCAAACAAAAGCAGGAATTATTCCAAAAAATAACTAAAGCGCTGGTATATTTTAAAACGGCTAAATGGGCTTGCGATCTTAAACTGACACCGGCTTCCAACTAAAGGGGCATATAATACAGATAAGCATAAAAAAACCGCGCTAACCTGCGCGGTAATTCATTTCTGCTGGTCGGGGCGACAGGATTTGAACCTGCGACCTTCTGATCCCAAATCAGACGCGCTAGCCAAGCTGCGCTACGCCCCGAACTTCTTTATGATAGCACCTGGAGCGTAAGAATGTCAATTGTATGGCAGGCCGGTAACGCTTGCTTGCTTAAGCTGATCTCAGCATTCACGCAAAACGCTGTTAATATATAATGAAGGTAAGCAAAGCAAAATAAAGAAGGAGGAGCAGGGGATGGTTAATATAGACTTGAGTCCGGTGGGTTACGTTCTTTCGCCGGTAGAAGAACCCGGGGATATGCCTTTGGGGGGAAGAGATGCTGTTATTGAGCTCATGCCCGAATACGCCGAGGCTCTGCAGGGACTGGAGGAGAGCTCTAACATTTGGATCTTGTCCTGGTTTCATAAGGCGCCGCGGGATGTGTTAAAGGTCAAACCGGGTAAGGTTAATCCTGATTTACCTGAATATGGAGTTTTTGCCCTGCGTGCTTATGCCCGCCCTAACCCGATTGGCTTAAGTCTGGTAAAACTGGAAGGAGTGGACGGCAACAGGGTATACGTTCTGGGATTGGACGCAGTAGGCGGGACGCCTGTATTGGATATCAAACCCTATTTTGAAAATGATACCATCTTTTCGCCCCTTACTCCCTATGTAAGGGGAAAAAGCCGGGAAATGCGCCGGGGTATGATTAGAAAACATGCGTTGGTTCACCACGGGGAAGAGTGTCCGGATATGCTGATAGGAGTGAGAATGGCAGCTATAGCCGAGGATTACTTTGGTCAACTCAACTGTTCGGACCTCATGGTCAAAGTACAGGGATCGCCCTGTCTGGCTGACACTATTCAGGGAATCAGCCGCGCCCGTTTTGCCAATCCCCCGCGCTTCAATTACAGCAATATGAGTGACAGGAGTGAAACTATCTGGGCTAAAAATGGCCGCGTCTTGACTATCTGTCTGAAAGATGTCTTCAGTCGGGAAGATATAAATTATTTGGCTGATGAAGACCTTTTTTATATATTCTGAGGCTGTCAATAATCTGTAAGCCATGGTCTGCATGTACCCCGGAATTATCCGGGGTTCAGCTATGGCTCAAAACTATTGTTGGCAATATCCATAGCTTTCTCCAGGGCGAAATAGGTATAAGGACCTACAATCCCGTCGCTGGCCAAATCATAATCGGTCTGGAAAGACTTCACCGCCTCTGTGGTCTTAGGCCCGAATGCACCATCAGTTGAGGAATTATAATAACCCAGCTTTTTGAGATCCTTTTGCAATTGCTTCACATCATCACCGCTGGAACCCTCTTTTAATATCCTTCCCGTATAGGCCTTGCCAACTATATTTACTGGCGTACCAATAGGGGTGAGGTCATATATTTTTATCACATCCTTATTATACATGCGGATGCAGCCATGGCTTACCGCCCTGCCGATCGAATTGGGGTTATTGGTGCCGTGAATACCATACCCTCCCCAGGGAACTGACAATCTCATCCAGCGAGCACCGAAGGGGCCGCCGGGATTCATTGTTTTCTGAACGATTACCCAATTGCCCAGGGGGCTTGGGGTGGATGGTTTCCCTATAGCCACCGGATAGCCGGTGCTTTTCCCGCCAATAGTAAAGGTCAGCCTGCGCTTGCTCAGGTTGATCAAAATAGATGGCCGTGCAGTCAAAGATTCTTTGCCGGCCGCTGTTTTTTCTCTTCCCAGGTTCAGTGTGTTCCAGATTTCAGGTCCGACAACCCCGTCCGCCGACAGGTCTAATAGCTGCTGTAAATGCACTACTGCTTTGGCCGTGGTTTGATCATAGCTGCCGCTGGCGGCGATATGGTACCCCGCTTCAATAAGTTTTTCCTGGAGCAGAAGCACATCGGGCCCCTGCATAGTGTTTTCACCATATCTTAAAAACCGGCTGGCATAAATCATTTATTTTCTCCTTTGTTGACCCTCATATACGGGGCAAGAATTATTTTCACTGTATATACTATGAATTTTGCTCAGCTGAGTTGACAGGCCGGCGGCGAGAATAGATTTCAGGAAAAATAATTAATAAATTCCAAATATTAGGAGGAAATCTTTAACTTATGTAGAAGTAAACAGAAAAGCATTGAGAGTGTGGTGGGAAAATGCAGGAGAACGATATCAGGCAGGTGGAAAGCATGATCGAGGCTGCGTTAGATAAAATGCGCAATCATGATATCAGCGCTGCGCTGGAAGAATTGTTGCAGGCGGTAGAACTGGAACCGGAGAATGTAAAAATCATCAATCTAATTGCCTCCTGTTACTTTATACAGGGGGAATTTGACCGGGCTATAGCCTGCTGGGAAATGGTGCTCAGGTTGGATGAAGCTAATAAAGACGCCGAGGTCAGGCTAAAATCGTCAACTGCTCCGGCGTTTCAATCCTGGTTGAAACGTTATCGTGAAGTTCTGGCCCGTATGGAGAGCAGGAACTATCAGCAGGCGGTAAAGGAGTTAAGGCAATTGATGGAAGAGAACGACGGATTTGTCAGCTTATACGAGTTGCTGGGCCTTTGCCACCTGGCTCTTTCTGAGGCTGATAAAGCCAAAACAGTATGGCAAAAAGGTCTGCAGCTGGACCGGAGCAATAAATCCCTGCTGGGTTATCTGGAAAGCAGGAAGGAAAACCGGACCTTGGCCTGTGAACAGATTGCCGCCGGTAATAAAGAAGCTGCTGCAATGAAAGTAAAGCACGGCTCCCGTTATTACGGTTTAGCCTGGGCTGCTGCCGGGATACTATGTCTGGCCCTTCTTATACCTGCCAGCTATTATATTGACCAGAAACAGGTTGGGGCTTTAAAAACCCAGGCTGTGCAGAAGAAAATAATGGACTCCATGCAAGCGACCAAGAAGACGGGTAAAACTGCCCCGGTTATAGCTCCGGCTTCCAAACTGGAATTTTCGGCTAATGCCAGCGGGCAGCCGCAAGTTGATTTAAAACAGGGCAAAAATGATGCCGGTGAAGAGCTTTATTATAACAAAGGGCTGGCCGCATATCTAAGGGCCGACTGGCAGTCGGCAGCAACTAACCTGGGTGAGGTGGTTGGAATGCAATCTGGGAGCTATTTAAATCGGGAAGCCCTGTATTACCTGGCCCGAACCAAATATCTGAGCGGAAATTTGGACGAAGCCAGGGAATATTACCTTCAATACCTAAAGGAGTTTCCCGATAGTAATTATTATGACGACAGCTTGTACTACCTGGGGACTGTGTACCACCGCAGCGGAGACGATAAGTCCGCCCGGAAGATGTTTAAAGAGCTTCAGGCTATCGAACCGGAAAGCGGGTATTTATCCACTACTTTATCCAAACAGATTATGAATTAAGCAGTTAATGGCCGGGCCGGAAAAGCCCGGCCTTTTTTAACCCCTTTGCTGGATGTATAATGAGGACAGAGATATACCAGAGGAAATCATCAGCGCTTTTAAGGTTAAAAATGATTAAAGCGACGGGGAGAGGGGAATAATGGATAAAAAAGTTGCTGCCGGCATATTACTGGTGCTTTTTTTGTGTACCGGAGGCTGTAAAGCAGGCGGAGGAAAAGGCTCAGGCTCAGATCCGGTCAGTAATCAACCCCTTAAGGACATACCTGCCGATACCGAGATTGTAGAAGGGCTGAAAACCAGTAAATCTCCGGCAGGGAAAGTGGCGGGCCAACAGGATGAAGATATTCTCGAGCTGAAACACTGGAAATATGGCAGTGAGAAAAGCGGGCAACAGAGTGAGCCGCAGCCGCCCCAGGAACCGCAACCGCCCCAAGCGCCAGTTATGGATGAAGTGACCACTGATGATTGGGAACCAGTATTGATTCAGATTTTGAGTCAGGAAGAAATTGAATTAATAGTAAAACGACTGACAGAATTGGGTTATTTAAAAGGCCCGAATCCCAGCGAAGAGGATTTCCAGGCTGCTGTACGCGATTTTCAAAGGGAGCACTCTTTGCCTATTACCGGTAGGCTTGATGCCCCGACTCGTGATTTGCTGAACAAGAAATAGAAAGTATTTATGTTTTTAAACCGGATAGGACTTGACTTAAGATGTTCTTTTTCATTATTCTTATAAATGAAGAAATGACAAAAGCGGAAGTGGCTCAGTGGTAGAGCATCGCCTTGCCAAGGCGAGGGTCGCGAGTTCGAATCTCGTCTTCCGCTCCAGATTATCATACCTCGGCATTGCCGGGGTGTTGTGTTTTTGGCTGATCTAGGGTAAATTCTTAAGAGGGTCTTTTTGCTAGACGTCTGGCAATTACATTCCTGTGCATTGGTCAATCTTAATAGTTAGGAGGAGCATAAGTGGAGGCTAAATTAGAGAAGATAGAGAACAGTGAGGCATACATAGAGATCGAGGTGGATGCCGAGAAGTTCGAAGAAGGGTTAGAGAAGGCTTATCGTAAAGTGGTCAGGCAGGTCAGTATTCCGGGTTTCCGTAAGGGACGGGCGCCCAGACCGCTTTTGGAAGCCCACTACGGTAAGGAGATTCTTTACCAGGATGCACTGGAAGTAATAGTTCCTGATGCCTACGAAGAAGCCCTGAAGCAATTAAATATAGAAGCCTTGGCTCAACCGGAATTTGATATCGATGAGATTGAAGATGGCCAACCCTTTAATTTTAAGGCCCGGGTAGCGGTTAAGCCTGAGTTTGAGCTGGGCAAACTGGAAGGATTGGAAATTAGCATCCCTCGTTTCCAGGTGACTGACGAGGATGTTGACCATAAACTGGAAGACATACGTTCCCGCTATGCTGAACTGACCGAAAAAACAGCGGAACCGGCAGTAATCGGCGACACTGTGGAAATCGATTTTGAAGGCTTTATAGATGGCGAAGCCTTTCCCGGCGGCCAGGGCAGCGATTATCCCCTGGAACTGGGTTCCAATACCTTTATTCCCGGTTTTGAAGAACAACTGGCGGGGATTAAATTGGGAGAGGAAAAGGATGTCAAGGTCACCTTCCCGGATGAATACCATGCCGAAGATCTGGCGGGCAAGGATGCCGTGTTTAAAGTCAAAGTCAAAAAAATTGAGAGCAAAAAGCTGCGTGAACTGGATGATGCATTTGTTCAGGAAGTCAGCGAATTTGAGACACTTGCCGAACTTCGTGACGATATCAGGACCAACCTGGAAAAAATGAGCAATGCCCGCAAACAGGAAATCATAAAGCAGGAGGCTATAAACCTGGCGGTGAGCAACTGTGAAATACCGGTGGCCGATGCTGTAGTTAATCAGCAGTTGGAGCGCATGCTGGAACATTTTGGGCAAAAGATGGCCAGCCAAGGTTTGAGCCTGGAACAATACTTCCAGTTTACCGGCAGTAATCCGGAAGCTTTCTACAGTGAATTGCGGCCGGAGGCTGAGAGGATCGTTAGGACCAACTTCCTGCTGGAAAAAATAGTAGAGGAAAAAGGTTTTAGTGTAAGTGATGAAGAATTGAATAATCAGATAGAAGACGCAGCCAAAGACATGGGGGCTGACCTGGAAACAGCCAAAGCGACCTTGGGGGAACTTAAGGGTAATATTGAAAAGGGCATGAAGATTGATAAGGCTGTTCAATACCTGGTCGACAATGCCGTTATCAGCGAGAAGGAAGAGGAAAAGGGCGAAGTAGAAACTGGTGAATAAATAGAATAGTATAAGGTTAAATGAATAGTTTTAAAGAAGGGGTGATAAAATGTCATATCTGGTTCCGATGGTAGTTGAACAGACCAATCGCGGTGAAAGATCCTACGACATCTATTCCCGGTTGCTCAAGGACAGAATTATTTTTTTGGGTACTGCTATCGACGATACTGTAGCCAATCTTGTTATTGCTCAACTTCTTTTCCTGGAAGCGGAAGACCCCGATAAAGATATTTCGGTTTATATCAACAGCCCGGGCGGCTCTATCAGTGCGGGCATGGCAATTTTTGATACGATGCAGTATATAAGGCCTGATGTTTCCACAATATGTGTGGGAATGGCGGCCAGCATGGGTGCGTTTCTCCTTGCTGCCGGTCACAAGGGCAAGCGATTCGCTCTTCCCAATGCTGAAGTAATGATTCACCAGCCTTTGGGCGGTATGCAAGGCCAGGCCACTGATATTGAGATTCACGCCCGCAGGCTTATAGCCATGAAAGAATCATTGAACCGTATATTGGCAGAAAGAACCGGACAAAAACTTGAAAAAATCCAAAAAGATGTAGAACGGGATTATTTTATGACTGCTAAAGAAGCCATGGAATATGGTATCATAGACGAGGTCATAAGCCATCCGAAAAAAGCTGGAAAGAAATAGCCTTTTCTTTGAGAGAGAGGTGAAAGTATGAAATATGGGGATGAAAAAGGTCAGTTGAAGTGTTCATTTTGCGGAAAGACCCAGGATCAGGTCAAGAAGCTGGTAGCCGGTCCCGGGGTCTATATCTGTGATGAGTGTATAGAACTGTGTAATGAGATAATCGAAGAAGAATTAGCGGATGATCTGGGATTTGAACTGGGGGATATTCCCAAGCCCCAGGAAATCCGTGAAATCCTGGATGATTATGTCATTGGGCAGGATCGGGCCAAGAAATCCTTGGCGGTAGCCGTATATAACCATTACAAGAGAATAAACCTGGGCATGAAGCTGGATGATGTGGAGCTGCAAAAGAGCAACATTATGATGCTGGGACCTACCGGAAGCGGCAAAACCTTGCTCGCTCAGACGCTCGCCCGCATACTTAACGTGCCGTTTGCTATTGCCGATGCCACCTCTCTGACTGAAGCCGGTTATGTGGGCGAAGATGTCGAAAATATTCTTTTGAAGCTTATTCAAGCGGCTGATTACGATATTGAAAAAGCCGAAAAGGGCATCGTCTATATCGATGAGATCGATAAGATTGCCCGTAAGACCGATAATCCCAGTATAACCCGGGATGTATCCGGTGAAGGGGTGCAGCAGGCGCTGCTGAAAATCTTGGAAGGCACGGTAGCCAGCGTTCCGCCTCAGGGGGGGAGAAAACACCCCCATCAGGAGTTTATTCAGATAGACACCAGTAATATTCTGTTTATCTGCGGCGGTGCTTTTGAGGGTATAGACAAGATTATTCAGAACCGGGTAGGCGAGAAAGTAATGGGTTTTGGGGCTGACATAAAGAAACGCGAGGAGAAAGAAATCGGTGAGATTCTTAATATGATCCTGCCGCAGGATCTCCTTCGCTATGGTTTGATTCCCGAGTTTGTAGGCCGGGTACCCATAATCGTCACCCTGGATGCTTTGGATATCAATGCCCTGGTTAAAATATTAGTCGAGCCCAAAAATGCCCTGGTCAAACAGTACAAAAAATTGTTTGAACTCGATGGGGTGGATCTGGAATTTATGGAAGATGCCATGCATGCCATTGCTGATGAGGCACTGCGCAGGAATACCGGAGCTCGTGGCTTGAGAGCCATAATCGAAGATATCATGCTGGATGTAATGTATGAAGTACCTTCCCGTATCGATGTTACCAAGGTAGTAATTACCAAGGACATTGTGGAAAAGAAAGAAAAACCATTGCTGGTAACGGTAGATGCCCGGCGCAAGGTGAACTAGAGCCAGTAAAACATCTATTTTTAAAATCAAATCTCAAGAGGAAAAGGTAGCGAAAGCTGCCTTTTTTTACTTAACCTCAATCATAATCCTTGAATACTGCTTCGGGAATAATAAAAACAGATTTCAAGGAAGGAATTAAATGAATGAACAATTTTTTTATTCAGTACGGAGGTATTTTGTATCTTATCCAGCTTTTTTTTGCCATTATAATCGGCCTTTATTTCTGGAATCTGTTAAAGAATCAGCAGAGCCGCAAAACGGTGGTGGTAAAGGAAGCGGAGAAAGAGACCCGTAAATTGAAGCAAATGCGCAACACCAGACTTACCGAGCCTCTGTCCAGTCTGACCCGTCCCGCCAGCCTGGATGATGTGGTGGGACAACCTGAAGGCATTGACATACTAAGGTCAGCCTTATGCGGTCATAATCCTCAGCATGTGATAATATACGGGCCGCCCGGGGTAGGAAAAACAGCCGCTGCCCGTCTGGTGCTGGAGGAGGCTAAAAAAAACGTTATATCACCGTTTGGTAAAGAAGCTAAATTCGTGGAAGTAGATGCTACCATTACGCGATTTGATGAGCGCAATATTGCCGATCCCCTGATTGGTTCGGTCCATGACCCTATTTACCAGGGAGCCGGCTCTCTGGGCTCGGCCGGAGTCCCCCAGCCCAAACCGGGCGCCTGCACCAAAGCTCACGGCGGCATATTATTTATAGACGAGATCGGCGAACTCCATTCCACCCAGATGAATAAGCTGCTTAAGGTGTTGGAAGACCGCAAAGTAATGTTGGAGAGCGCTTATTATAATGAAAACGACAAAAACATTCCCGCCCATATTCATGATATCTTTAATAACGGCTTACCGGCAGATTTCCGATTGGTAGGAGCTACGACCAGAATGCCGGATGAACTGCCCCCGGCTCTGCGTTCCCGTTGCCTGGAAATTTTTTTCTCTCCCCTGGATAAAGAAAACATAAGGACCATTGCCGGCAATGCGGCCGGTAAAATAATGTGCCAATTAACCCCGGAAGCGTTGGAGCATATTACCCGTTATGCCAGCAACGGGCGGGAGGCGGTAAATATGATTCAACTGGCAGCCGGAATAGCGCAAGTTCACAATAGCAGTAATATCACCAAGGCGCTAATCGAGAAAGTGGTAAACAATGGGCGCTTTGCACCCCGGCCTGAAGTTAAGCCCTGTAGCAGACCCCTGGTGGGAACGGTCAACGGCTTGGCGGTGTATGGAGCCAATGTCGGCACCTTGATAGAAGTAGAGGCGGCCAGTATTCCGGTCGCCAGTGGCAGGGGGAAATGGACCGTTACCGGGGTGGTGGATGAAGAACAGATGGGAGGCCACGACCGCAAGTTTACCCGTAAAAGCATGGCCCGGGGGGCGGTGGAAAATGTGCTGACCGTATTGCGTTCCCATTACCGGCTGAATATCGATGATTTTGATATTCATCTCAATTTTCCGGGCGGTATCCCAGTCGATGGTCCTTCAGCCGGAATCAGTATGGCCACTGCTATTTATTCCAGTCTGCTGGGACGGGCGGTAGATAACACCTTGGCCATGACGGGAGAAGTCTCGGTTCACGGCAAAATCAAGCCGGTAGGGGGAGTGATGAGCAAGGTGGATGCTGCCCGTAAAGCAGGGATAAAGAAAGTATTTATACCAGGTGAAAACTGGCTGGACATTTTTGCCGAGTACCAGGATGTTGATATTGTTCCTATCCGGGAAGTGGGAGAAGTCTTGGATAATGCATTTGTAGATTAAACCGCTGCCTTTGCTATAATATATATAGACCTTCTATACCGCCAAACTACCGGTCGGCTAGCCTTGCGCGGCTCCGGTACATATAGTAGAATGAATTTGCCCGGGAGGTGTTGAATTGTTTGAAACAAATGAGGTCTATCGTGAAATACCGATGTTGCCGCTGCGCGGTGTACTGGTTTTTCCATACACGGTGATTCATCTGGATGTAGGACGGAAGAAATCTATCAATGCCATAGAACAGGCTATGTTAGAAAATAAAGAAATATTTCTGGCTACCCAGAAAGAAGCCCAGACTGATGAACCCGGCGAAGATGACATCTTCACGGTAGGGACAGTGGCCGAAGTAAGGCAGATTTTGAAAATGCCGGGGGGCACCATGCGAGTTTTGGTGGAGGGCCTTTACCGGGCTGAAGTAACCGATTATTTAAGTCATGACCCTTATATGAAAGTGGTAGTGGAGGAATGGAGAGAATACCCCGCTGATAAGACGGCCGAGCTGGAAGCCCTTATGCGTACCCTGATTGCCCAATTTGAACAATATGTAAGAATAAGCAAAAAAATCCCTCCGGAGACTGTGGTTTCCGTAGTCGCTATTGAAGAACCAGGACGGCTGGCGGATGTTATAGCATCCCATCTCTCCCTAAGAATCAATGAAAAGCAGAAAATACTTGAAGCTGGCGATATTTCCAAACGCCTGGATTATCTCTGCGAACTTTTAGCTAAAGAAATGGAAGTTCTGGAACTGGAGAGAAAGATAAATATCCGGGTGCGCAAACAAATGGAAAAAACTCAGAAGGAATACTATCTGCGGGAACAAATGAAAGCTATTCAAAAAGAACTGGGGGATAAGGATGAAAGGGCCGCCGAGGTGGAGGAGTTAAAAGCCGACATCGAGAAAGCCAATCTGCCTAAAGAGGCTCGTGAAAAAGCCTATAAAGAACTGGAACGGCTGGAGAAAATGCCGCCCATGGTGGCTGAGGCCGTAGTGGTCAGGAATTACCTGGATTGGATGCTTTCCCTGCCCTGGTCGATTGAGACCAGAGACCGCCTGGATTTAAAAGTGGCGGAAAACATACTGGAGGAAGACCACTATGGTCTGGAAAAACCCAAAGAAAGAATCCTGGAGTATCTGGCCATCCGCAAACTGGCCAAAAAGATGAAAGGCCCCATCCTTTGTCTGGTCGGTCCTCCGGGGGTAGGTAAAACCTCCCTGGGCAAATCCGTAGCTCGTTCCCTGGGACGCAAATTTGTCCGCATGTCCCTGGGGGGGGTTCGGGATGAAGCCGAAATCAGGGGGCATCGGCGTACTTATGTGGGCTCCATGCCCGGACGGGTATTGCAGAGCATGAAAACGGCAGGTTCCAGAAACCCGGTATTTTTATTGGACGAAATCGATAAAATGACCATGGACTTCAGGGGAGACCCGGCATCGGCACTGCTGGAAGTACTGGACCCGGAGCAAAACTATACCTTCAGCGACCATTACCTGGAAGTCCCCTTTGACCTCTCCAAGGTAATGTTTATAACCACGGCCAATACCGTTCATAATATTCCCCGGCCCTTGCTGGATCGTATGGAAGTCATCGAAATAAGCGGTTACACCGAAGAGGATAAAGTGCACATTGCCATGGATTACCTGGTGCCCAAACAAATCAGGGAACATGGATTAAAAGAGAGCAATATCAGTTTTTCCGAGGGGGCCATCCGCAAGATTATCCGTGAATATACCCGCGAGGCAGGGGTGAGAAACCTGGAGCGGGAAATCGCTTCAGTCTGCCGTAAAGTTGCCCGGCAGGTGGTAGAGGATAAAAATACCGCAATCAATGTAACCGGCAGCAGCATAACCAAATTTTTGGGGGCGGAGCGTTTCCGTTACGGAGTGGCCGAAAAGGAAAGCCAGATAGGGGTTGCCACCGGCCTGGCCTGGACGGAAAGCGGGGGCGATATCCTCTCCATCGAAGTAGCCCTTTTGCGCGGTAAAGGCAACCTGATGCTGACCGGCAAGCTGGGCGATGTGATGAAGGAATCAGCCCAGGCCGCCCTCACCTATGTCCGTTCCCGGGCTGAGGAACTGGGTATTGACAGCGAAATACCGGAAAAATTTGATGTCCATCTGCATGTGCCGGAAGGGGCCATACCCAAGGACGGTCCCTCGGCCGGGATAACCATTGCCACTTCGCTGGCTTCGGCCATGTCGGGCCGGCCGGTGCGCAACAATGTAGCTATGACCGGAGAGATTACCCTGCGGGGCAGAGTACTTCCTATTGGAGGGCTGAAGGAAAAAGTTCTGGCTGCTCACCGTGCCGGGATTAACACCATAATAATGCCCGTAGACAACAAAAAGGATCTGGCTGACATACCCAATAATGTCAAGAAAAAAATACGCTTTGTCATGGTGGATCATATGGATAAAGTACTGGCAGAGACCTTGATTGATATCAATATGAACTAATTAAAGAAAGGCAAGACACGGAGAGGGGGTCTTTTATCTCCGGGTCTTGCTATACGCCGAACGGAAGCAAGGGTGGAGTGGGAAGTGTTAATTAAATCAAGTGAATTTAAGGGAGCGTTTGGGGATTGGAACCGGCTCCCGGAGGAAAATCTGCCCGAGATAGCTCTGGTAGGCCGTTCCAACGTAGGCAAATCTTCACTCATAAACAAGATTGTGAACCGCAAAAACCTGGCCAAATCGAGCTCCACCCCGGGAAAAACCAGAACTATTAACTTCTATTTGCTTAATAATGCTTTTAATCTGGTAGACCTTCCGGGCTATGGCTATGCCAAAGTATCCAAAGCGGAACAGCAAAAATGGGGCAAAACCATAGAGAATTATTTGAAAAATCGAAAGCAGTTGCGGGGAGCTATTCATCTGGTCGATATCAGACATGAACCCGGGAACCATGATGTTGCCATGAAAGAATGGCTCAGCCACTATGAAATCCCTATCCTCCTGGTAGCAACCAAAGCGGATAAGATATCCCGCGGGGCCCGGCAAAAACAGCTCCAGCTTATAAGCCGCAAATTACATCTAAACCCGGATGTCAGGCCCCTGGTCTTTTCCGCCGCAACCGGCGAAGGAGCCGGAGAGATAAGGGATGCGATAGGCGAAATAATTAATTAACATCAATGCCCGGGGGCCATACCTATAGGCAAACACCTACGAAAACAGCAGTAGAAACCTTTTGATCAGTTATAGCGTTAAGTTTGGATGCATAAATATTCCGTCGCCAAGACTCCACCTGGGCAACACCGACTGCTTGTCTCGCGCCTGAAGGGGGACGTTCCAATTCGCGTCCGTGCTCAGTGTCACTCTCACCCCCTTAATGGTGAGGCCCTGCCGAACATCAGTGTGTCCTGGGGGTATCCCCCCCCCATCCATTGGGGATCGCCCCCTTCCGCCGCTCGCCTGATGCTCCAGGCTCCGTCTAACGGCTTTATGCATCCAAACAGAGCGGTTATACTTTCAATCTGCGTCCTTAATGCGAGTATAACGAGCATAAGTTGTTGTCCTCGAAGAGGGCGTCTATTACTTATTAATAATTGATTACCCGTTCCCGCATATATTGGATTAATTCCTTTTCCGTATGGTTATCACGGGCAGCCATAAAATTGTCCAGTATCTGCAGCAGTTGCTCTTTCCCGTTGTCCCCGGTCATATACTCGCGGGGGGTTTTTCCTTCCAGCTCGGCCAGGGAGCTGTCCAGCCATCGTTCTGTTTCCTGGTCCTTGATAATGGTGAACCAGAGATGACTCTTATCCGGCGGGGGTGGCTGTTGCAGGAAGCGATTGCTCAAAACCTGCAGCTCTTTTCCGGGCAGTATAGCTGCTACCTTGTCCTGCAAGTCAACTATATCTTTCAGCACATCGGCACAGCATAACAGCGTCCTATCGCCCAGGATTAGCCTGACGTAACCATGGTGCTCCGGCCGGGGTCTGAACCAGGTGAATCCCCCGGTCTGATGCAGCGGGATAAACTCGTTATCTTCGCCCCAGGCTTTAAGCAGAAGCTCTTTCTCCTCGGTGCTAATTTCGCAACTGCGCATATCATTAAAATTAACCAGGGTCTTGGAGTAGGCATGGTCAAAAATGCCATAAAGCATTTCCGCGTGAAATTTTAGCACATTAAGGATGGTATCATTAAACAGCTGGCGCAAGAAATTCATATGCTCCAGCAAAAAATCCTTCTGCCCGGCTTTATTGTCAACTGCCAGAACCATACCGGAGAATACATTTTCCCCTTCTATCTGTACCAGGCGGCCCAGAAGCAATAGTTCGGCGTTGCCATCCATGCCTTCCCAGGGTTCTTGAAGCAGGATTTCACAGGTTTTATCCACGAGAATATCGCGTACCTTAAGATAAAAGCCGTGGCTTTCTTCAACCTGATAAACCGAAGCAAAGGAGATGCTTAGCGCCGCCATACAGTCGCGTAATGATGCAGCCATATAATTGGCATTTTCGGTTAAATAATGGTAGGCCAGAGTATTTTCGTCCTCGGTCAAGAGGTCAAACCACAGCCAGTCCGAAAAAATGGATTCATGCTCCGGGGGAAGGCTGTTTTTAACGGTAAAACGCAGAAACTGTTTCCGGGCATCTCTGCGGATTCTTTTAATCAGGTTGTCATAATAAGTGTCCAGTTTCATTTTGGCAGCAGTCATGAGTTCACTATTACGGGTAAAAGGGTCGTCACTGGCATCGATTAGTTCGTCCAACACACCGCAGCACTTCTTGTATTTTTTTCCGCTGCCACAGGGGCAGAGCTCATTTCTGCCTACTTTCAGCCTGGCCATCATTTTTCCCCCCAGATAATTAGTTGGTGCCGAAGCATTAATATCAATGCTTAAAGCTTAGCATAACAACATATATTTTTAAATTATCCCCCATTTATTTCGCAAGGACTTGAAATAAATGTGAAATTAAGTACAATATAAACAGAGAGCAGGAGTATCAAAAATTGAATCTATCTGGCATGATTAGGCCTTATCTTTTAGCCCTGCACGTTAAACCAACGGGCAGGGAATTTTCTATTTAAGCCCCGTAATGCGGATTCTTTATTATTGCCAGGGATTTACAGGGATATAAATCTATCGTATAAAACTTGCGCAGGCCCGATGATATTAAGTACAATTTAGATTGTATAAACGGGCTTCATAATTGTAATCGTTATAATCCCTGCGGAAATCTGCAGGCAACTATACTGATTTAAGCTAGTTACAATACTTTAAGGGTATATGAGGAGGTAAACCGTTAATGTCTTCAGCCAAGAATTTACCCAGTGTTTATGATCCCGGAAGTGTTGAAGGAAAATGGTATGAATATTGGAAAGATAATAATTATTTTGTCCCCCGGGACGATCGGAGTAAAAAACCGTTTTCCATAGTTATGCCCCCACCCAATGTTACTGGTTCACTCCACCTGGGTCATGCTCTGGACAATACCCTGCAGGACATATTGACCCGCTGGCGGAGGATGCAGGGCTATAATTGCCTGTGGCTGCCCGGGACCGACCATGCCGGTATTGCCACCCAGGCGCGGGTAGAGGAAGCACTGGCGGCCGAGGGACTTACCAAGCATGATCTGGGGCGGGAAAAGTTCCTGGAACGGGTATGGGAATGGAAACATCTTTATGGCAACCGTATTACCAGCCAGCTGAGCCTGATGGGTTCTTCCTGTGACTGGAGCCGGGAGCGCTTTACCATGGATGAAGGATGTTCCCGGGCAGTTCGGGAAGTGTTTGTCAACCTTTATGAAAAGGGTTTGATTTATCAGGGAGACTACATAATCAACTGGTGTCCCCGCTGTCATACGGCTATTTCCGATATCGAAGTGGAGCATGAAGACAGTGACGGTTATCTCTGGCATATCAAATATCCCATCCAAGATTCCGACGAATTCCTGGTTGTGGCAACCACCCGCCCGGAAACCATGCTGGGGGATACAGGGGTAGCGGTTCATCCCGATGATGAGCGTTATACCCATCTGGTGGGGAAAAATGTGGTTCTGCCTCTGGTCAACCGGATAATTCCTGTTTTTGCCGATAGTTATGTGGAACGTGAATTCGGCACCGGTGCAGTCAAGGTTACTCCGGCCCATGACCCCAATGATTTTGAAATGGGTCTGCGTCACAACCTGGAGCAGGTGGTGGTCATAGATATTGATGCCTTTATGAACGGGAACGCCGGGCCTTATCAGGGGATGGAGCGTTATGAATGCCGCCGCAGGATCGTGCAGGATCTGAAAGAGCAGGGCTATCTGATTAAGGTGGAAGACCACCGGCATGCGGTAGGGCACTGCCAGCGCTGTGATACCGTAATCGAACCCCTGGTATCGAAACAGTGGTTTGTCAGGATGAAGCCTCTGGCCGAGCCTGCCATAAAAAAGGTTTTAAATGGTGAGATACGCTTTGTACCGGAACGCTTCACCAAGATTTATATAGGTTGGATGGAGAATATACGAGATTGGTGCATATCCCGGCAATTATGGTGGGGTCACCGCATACCGGTATGGTACTGCCAGAATTGCGGGGAAATCATTTGCAGCAAAGAAGACCCTGACCGTTGTCCCTCCTGCCGGTCGGCCGAACTGGAACAGGATGAAGATGTGCTGGACACCTGGTTTTCCAGCGCTCTATGGCCCTTCTCCACCCTGGGCTGGCCCCAAAGGACGGCTGACCTGGATTACTTCTATCCCACCAGTGTGCTGGTGACAGGCCGGGACATAATCTTCTTCTGGGTGGCGCGCATGATATTTTCAGGTATCGAGCATACCGGCCGGGTACCGTTTTATGATGTTAATATTCATGGGCTGATCCTGGACGGGCAAGGCCGTAAGATGAGCAAATCGTTGGGCAACGGCATCGACCCTATAGAGGTAATTGAGAAATACGGGGCCGATACCCTGCGCTTTTCACTTATAACCGGCGTAACACCCGGCAATGATGTGCGTTTTCATTGGGACAAGGTAGAGAATACCCGCAATTTTGCCAATAAAATATGGAATGCTTCCCGGTTTGTGCTTATGAATCTGGAAGGCTACGAAAAAATAGAGATCGACCCCGAAGAACTTACCCTGGCCGATCGCTGGATAATTTCCCGGCTCAATCAGAAAGCGGAGGAGGTTAACAGCCTGCTGGAACGCTACGACTTGGGTGAAGCCGCCAAGGTGCTCTATGATTTTAGCTGGGACGAATTCTGCGACTGGTATATAGAATTGGTCAAACCCAGATTGGGGAAGGAAGCCGGCCGGCGGGAAAAGCTGGTGGTGCAGAATGTGCTGAACGAGGTACTTACGGGTATATTGAGGCTCCTGCATCCCTTTATGCCTTTTATCACTGAAGAAATATACCAATATCTGCCCGGCCATAATGAAACCATAATGCTCGATCCCTGGCCGTTGAAAGATGACCGCCGGATATGGCCGGCCTCCCTGGATGAGATGCAGCAAATAATGAGCGCCATTCGCGCTCTGCGCAATATCCGGGCCGAGTTTAATGTTGCCCCCGGATCGCAGATTAAGGCGATTTTAGTGGTTGCTGACGATGACTGTCGCCAGGTTTTTGCCGCCAATCAATCCTATATCCGGCAGATGGCACGGCTGCAGGAAATGGAGATTGCAGCCAAGCTCAGCCAAAAACCAGCCCAGGCAGTTTCAGCTTTAACTGCTCAGACAGAAATATATGTACCTCTGGAAGGAATTATTGATGTAAACAAGGAAATAGCTCGGCTGGAAAAAGATTTGAAGGCTGCTGACGGTGAACTGGCCAAGGCCCGTGACAAGCTGAACAACGCCAATTTTGTCTCCCGGGCGCCGCTGGAGGTCATCGAGAAAGAAAAGTCCAAGGCTGAAGAAGCCGGAATCAGGAAAGAAGGTATTTTACAACGTCTGCAGATACTGAAAGATGCCTAGCAGGAGAACTGGCCAGAATAAGCATGCCCGGGCTTAGGCCCGGGCTTGAACGGATAGGGGTCCTGTTACAGGCTATGGACAATCCCTGTAAAGCTTATCCTTCCATTCACGTTGCCGGTACCAACGGCAAAGGTTCGGTAACGCTGATGATTGCTTCCGTATTGCAGCAGGCCGGTTACCGGGTGGGGCGTTTTATTTCGCCCCATATTCATTCTTACCGGGAAAGGTTCCTTATCAACGGGCAGGAAATAGAGGAAAATCTCCTGAAAAAATACCTGCAGGACATAGAGCGGAAGCTGGAGGCAATCAAAGGGCCGGCCTTCGCTGGGGTAACCGAATTCGAATTGCTGACCGCTCTGGCATTTAAATACTTTAAGGACGAACAGGTGGATTTGGCTGTACTGGAGACCGGTCTGGGGGGAACGTATGATTCCACCAATGTAGTGTCTCCCCTGTTATCGATAATTACCGGAGTAGACTATGACCATCAGGCTTATCTGGGTAACAGCCTGGAGGAAATAGCTCGCAACAAGGCCGGTATAATCAAGCCCGGGGTACCGGTAATAGTCGGTGACATGGAGCGGGAGGCCTATCTGATTATAGAAGAAAAGGCCAGCAGCCGGAATGCCCCGCTCTATCCTGGCGGCGCCTGCCGGATTCAGCGCCGCAACCGCCCTTCCCTAGATGGTCAGATAGTAGATGTGAACGGTGCAGGCATAAAAATGGAGGGGATACCCTTCTCATTGCTGGGGGATTTCCAGCTAAAGAATCTGGCAGTGGCTGTTACCGCCCTCATGGTGCTTAAACAGCAAGGTTATAACATTGCGGCAGAACACATGAGCCAAGCCCTGGCGGGTTTAAAACACCCGGGGCGCATGGAGTTAGTCAGCGAGCATCCTCCGATAATGCTTGATGTGGCTCATAACCCTCAAGCTGCCAGAGCGCTTAACCGCTCCCTGAAAAGCCTGTTTCCCGGCAGGCAGAGGATATTGGTCTGCGGAATATTGGATGATAAGGACAGTATGGCTATTCTGCGCGAACTGGGAGGGGATTGCCGGGGCTGTGTGGTTACCAGACCCGAGGGTGAGCGGGGGGCCAATTGGCAGCGGCTGGCAGAGCAGTGGCTGTCGCTTTACCCGGACAAGGAAGTGCGAATCAAAGAGGAGATCGAAACCGCGGTTGAGACCGGTGGGAAATGGTTGGAAGCTGGAGAATATCTGTTGGTGACGGGGTCGTTTTACGTCCTGGACCGCGCCCGGGCTCATTTTAATGAGTATTTAAGCTATTATTAACACATTCTTAACATAGAGTTAAACTTATTAGGTGTTATAATTGAGAAAAAGTATCTTGTATACATTTTAAGGAGGTATCGGGCTTGTCTTTTAGACTAAAGCCACGAGATGATAGGTTTTTCAAGTACTTTGACGACCTGGCCGAGGCCATATCGGAAGCAACCTTAATTCTTAAAGGTTTTATAGAAAATCAGAGCGATCCGGCGGTAAATCTGGAAAATATCAATAAAGTTGAAGAACGAGGCGATATTATCTTATCCGAGGTAATGAAGCGTATAAATAACTCCTTTATCACCCCCTTTGACCGCGAAGATATACTGCTCCTGACCCGGGAACTCAATAACGTATTGGACCATGTCCAGGGTACTATGGAGAAAATTGTAATATTTAAAGTGGGGCAGCCGCAGGATGTATATGTGCTAAAATTGGTACAGGTACTGGAGGAAGCCTCCCAGGAGATAAAAAACGCGGTAGCCAATCTCCCCCATGTAAGGAATATGAGCAAGGAAATTATTGATTCATGTGAAAAAATTCGCTCCTACGAACATGAGGGGGACTACCTTTACCGGGCGGGCATAGCCCTTTTGTTTGAGAACACCCGGAATGTTATTGACATTATCAAGTGGAAAGAGATTTACGAGCACCTGGAGACTACTTTGGACTACTGTGAAAATGTCAGCAACCTTTTAAAGGGAGTTGCTGTTAAATATGTTTAGTATTGGAGTAGTCATTGTAGTAGTATTTCTGGCCCTGGTTTTTGACTATGTCAATGGTTTCCACGATACCGCCAACGCAATTGCCACTTCGGTCTCCACCAAAGCCCTTTCGCCCCGCACCGCAATCTTTATTGCCGCCACTCTGAATTTCCTGGGAGCCATGAGCGGAACGGCCGTTGCCGAAACCATAGGCAAGAGTATAGTTGCCCCCGACATGGTAACTCCGCTGGTGCTGATAAGCGCCCTTATCGGCGCTATATTCTGGAACCTTTTTACATGGCGCTTCGGCATCCCCAGCAGTTCATCCCATGCCCTTATCGGAGGACTTATCGGAGGAGTTATCGCCGGGTTCGGTGCCGGTTTTGTCAATTGGCACGGATTTCTGGTCATTTTTACCGGACTCATTATCGCCCCGATTATAGGACTGGCTGCAGGAAGCTTGATTATGACCATATTGTTCTGGGTCTTTAAAGGAACTTCACCCGCCCGGCTTAACAACAATTTTCGTAAATTGCAGGTGGTTTCCGCTTGTATGGCTTCTTTTGCCCATGGTTCCAATGATGCCCAAAAGACCATGGGGATCATAACTATGATACTGGTGAGCAGCAGCCTGATTGCCGCCTTTCAGGTTCCCCTCTGGGTCAAGATTGCCTGTGCCGGAGCCATGGCTTCCGGAACCGCAGTAGGCGGCTGGCGTATTATCCGCACGATGGGAGGTAAAATATTTAGAATTGAACCTATAAATGGTTTTGCTGCCGATTTTACCTCCTCCCTGGTTATTTTCTCTGCCAGCCACTTCGGCGCTCCCGTCAGTACTACCCATGTTGTATCCTCATCCATTATGGGGGTGGGGGCGGCTAAAAGGTTAAAGGGGGTGCGCTGGAACATTGCCCGCCAGATAGTAATCGCCTGGTTTGTGACCATCCCCTCATCCGCCCTGGCTGCAATTCTTATTTACAAATTGCTAACATTATTAGTATAATAAGGGATATTCTTGACGTGGCCGATAAAGATATTTTCTGCCCCTATTTGTCGCGCTTTTTTTCACAAGGTGGTAAGATATAAAGAAGATATTAATTGAGAAGGAGTAAGGGAGCTTGAAAGTGTATAAGATTCCTGAAGCTACGGTAATGAGACTCTCAATCTATTCACGTTATCTGCATCAGCTGATAGATGAGGGCGTGGAAACTATTTCCTCGGGAGAGATTGCTCAGGGGGTTGGAGTCAGTTCCGCCCAGGTGCGTAAGGACTTGGCCTACTTCGGAGAGTTCGGTACTCGGGGAGTAGGATACAAAGTGGAAGAACTATACGGGCATCTCATGAAGATTCTGGGTCTGGATCGTAAGTGGAATATTATTATCATCGGAGCTGGCAAGTTGGGTTCGGCTCTGGCCCTTTACCATGGTTTTGCTGACCGCGGCTTTAATATCAGCGCAATCCTTGACGTGGATCAGGAAAAAATCGGCAATAAACTCGGCGACGTAGAGGTTGAGACGCTGGAACTCCTGGAACAGAGAGTAAAGGAATCCAACGTAAGCATAGGAGTAGTGACGGTACCGGCTCCAGTAGCCCAGGAGGTTACGGACAAGCTGGTGGAAGCAGGGGTTAAGGCTATCCTAAATTTCTCCCCCCGGGTGTTAAGGGTTCCTAGCCATACTGTACTGCGCAATGTGGATCTATCAGTGAATTTGGAAGTGCTAAGCTTTAATCTCGCTTTTAACAAGTAAAACTGACTATATTAATTTATTGAGCCGGATAAAGGAGGGAAGAGCTTCTGATGGGAGTTTTCACCTCCTTTGCCTATTTTATGGCGCAGACGGCAAAAGCGGCAAAGGTGCCTGAAGGGTCAATCTTGTTTTTACCTATTGGTAATGCTAAACTTTAAAAAACACAGCTTTGCTGGAGGGTAATTAATGACTGGTAAATCTCATGCCTATCCAGGATGGCAGGTTTTGTTGCTTCTACTGATAGTAGGGGGAATTATCGGCGGTTGGATAGGGGATGCTGTAACCGGAATATGGCCTGTACTGGGGGGACTGGGAAAAGTACAGAGTGTTGGCATTCCTCAGTTTAATCTCAATCTGAAAGTTTTTTCTTTATCGTTCGGTTTTATGCTCCATATCAGTTTCTTTACCATCCTGGGATTTATTCTATCCTATCTGGTCTATAAGAGATTATAATGGTGAGGTATAGTTTTTGAAGAATATTATCCTGGCATCAGCTTCCCCGAGACGTAAAGAACTGTTAGAGATTTTTGGACTCTGTTTTTCTACCATTTCTGTAGATATTGACGAGAGTCTCCTGCCCGAAGAGTCTCCCCGTGATGCAGTTAGAAGATTGGCCCGGTTAAAGGCTGACGCAGCTATGCCCGGGCTTAGCGGAGATAGCATAGTAATCGCTGCCGATACGATTGTGGTCTTGGATGGGCAGATAATGGGCAAGCCCTTTAATGAGGATGATGCCCGGCATAAACTTTCCCGGCTCAGTGGTCGTCAGCATGAGGTAATAACGGCTGTTTGTGTTAGAATTGGAGAGGAAGTCTGTGAAGTTGAGGATGAGACCACCCGGGTATTTTTCAGGCCTTTAAGCGTACAAGAAATCGCGGCTTATGTTGCCAGCGGCGAGTCGGCAGACAAGGCCGGTGCTTATGGCATTCAGGGTCGGGGCGGGCTCCTGGTGGATAAAATAGAAGGGTGTTATTTTAATGTGGTGGGATTACCTTTGAGCCGTCTTTACCTGATATTAAAAAAATATGGTATAGATCTGCTGGGGGTGTAAGCTGGTGAGTGGATACAGCGTAAACATTAAGGACATGCCCGTAAATATGCGGCCCCGGGAAAAACTTATGTCGCGGGGAGAACGTGACCTTAATGACGCTGAGCTGCTGGCGATTGTGCTGGGCATGGGGACTAAGAATATTAGTGCACTGGATCTTGCTACCGGTTTGCTGGTCAAATACGGCAGCCTGAGAAATTTAAAAGAAGCCAGCCTGGAAGAGTTAACCGGGGAAAGGGGAATCGGACCGGCCAAGGCGGTTGGGATTAAAGCGGCCATAGAGATGGGGCGCAGGATAGCAGGAGACGTTCATTCCAGAATTCCTATTAAATCGCCCGAGGATGTTGTCAGTACGGTTACCGGTATGACAATGGAAGAAATGAGATACTACGACCGGGAGCATTTCCGCGTTATGTATCTTGATCGTAAAGGCGGACTGTTAATAATGGAAGACATCTCGGTAGGAGGCCTGCACAGTTCCATAGTTCATCCCCGGGAGGTATTCAAGACAGCGGTCAAGAAAAGCGCAGCTTCAATGATATTGGTCCATAATCATCCCAGCGGTGACCCTACCCCCAGTCGGGAGGATATTGATATAACCCGCAGATTGCTGGAAGCAGGCAAGCTTATGGGGATAGAAATAATTGACCATGTAATAATAGGTGATAATAAATACTGCAGTCTAAAAGCCAAGGGATTAATTTAAATTAAGGAGGAACTACAGTGTTTGGCAAAGACTTGGGAATAGATTTGGGAACGGCCAATACTCTGGTGCATATAAAGGGTAAAGGCGTGGTTTTGACTGAACCGTCGGTAGTAGCGATTCAGAGCGATAACGGCAAGGTTCTGGCCGTAGGTGACGAAGCCAAGCGCATGATAGGTCGTACGCCTGGCAGCATAATCGCCATTCGCCCCATGAAAGACGGAGTTATTGCCGATTTTGACGTTACACAGGCTATGCTCAGTTATTTTATTAACAAGGTTCTGGGGCCGAGGACCCCGTTCATGCGCCCCCGGGTGATTGTAAGCATTCCAACCGGATGTACTACCGTGGAGGAGAGGGCGGTCAGGGAAGCTGCACTTCAGGGTGGCGCCAAAGAAGCCTATTTGATTGAGGAACCGATGGCTGCTGCTATAGGCGCGGGCTTGCCTGTGCATGAACCGACCGGCAACCTGATTGTAGATATAGGCGGAGGTACTACCGAGGTGGCAGTTATATCCCTGGGTGGAATCGTTACCGCCAAATCAGTCCGGGTGGCAGGTGATAACATGGATGCCGCCATTATGCAGCATCTCAAGAAAAACTACAATCTGCTTATCGGTGAGCGGACGGCGGAGGATATAAAAATATCCATTGGTTCAGCTCTCTGGGAAGGTGATGAGGAGTACTACGAAGTGCGGGGGCGTGATTTAGTTAGTGGTTTGCCCAAAACTATAAAGGTTTCCTCATTAGAGATTCAGATGGCTTTAAAAGAGACAGTTGACCAGATAATAGAAGGGATAAAGGTCTGTTTGGAAAAAACGCCTCCGGAACTGGCTTCCGATATAATCGACCGGGGTATAGTAATGGCCGGTGGCGGAGCCATGCTGCTGGGGTTGGATAAACTCATCAGCAAAGAAACCAATATGCCGGTCTATGCCTGTGAAGACCCCCTGCTGGCCGTTGCCCGGGGGACGGGTAAAGTGCTGGAGAATATTGAGGTTTTAAAAAGAGTGTTGGTACAGCCCAAAAAATCCATGTAAGACTGGGTGAGGAGTTTTGTTTAAGCTTTTCAAAAATAAGTTCCTCTGGTTGCTGTTGCTGATAATTGCTGTTTCCCTGGTATTGATGAATTCTACCACTGCCCACCGCAATAATATTACCTTGGCGGAAAAAATTGTTCGTGATGCCTTTGTTCCGCTGCAAAGCGGGGTTAGCAGCTTTAAAGGCAGCTGGGACGGGTGGACCGGGGTTTTTAGCGACAAGAACCGTTTACAGCAAAGAATCAAGGAATTGGAAGCTGAAAATGGCAGGCTCGCTTTCGAAAACCAGTCATTGCGGGAGTATAAACAGGAAAGCATGCGTTTGCGCCGGATGTTGAATTTTGAGGATACCAACCGGGATAATTACGATTTACTTGCCGCGCATGTGATTGCCCGCAGCCCCAATAACTGGTACAAGTGCATTACCATTGACCGTGGCTCCCGGCAGGGGGTCAAAAAAGATATGCCGGTGATAAGCACGGGGGGATTGGTGGGATTGGTAGCCAGCGTCAGCGAGAACTCGGCTCAGGTCAGTTTGATTACGGACCGGGAGATGGCGGTAGGCGCAATAGTTCAGGAGACCCGGGAAACTAACGGCATTGTAGAAGGTCTGGGCGACAGCAATCAGTTAAGAATGATTAACATCCCCTATTACTCAAAAATCAAGAAAAGCGACCTTATTGTAAGCTCCGGGTTATCAGCCATATATCCTTCAGGCATCATGATAGGAACAGTAACCGAAGTTACGCGGGAACCTAACGGCCTGTTGTTATTGGCCGAGATAAGACCAGCCGTAAATTTTGACAAATTGGAGGAGGTTTTTGTGGTAACCGGGTACCAGCCTGAGACGGGCGCCAAGGTGGAAGAGGAGTAACTCTATTGCGTATCCTGGTTCTGATATTATTGCCGTTGATGGCAATATTTTTACAGTCTACATTCTTCAGCGTCTATAGTATAAAAGGTACGACTCCAGATCTGGTTCTGGTTTTTGTTACCTTTTTTGCGCTTTTTAACCGGGTGGAAAAAGGGACTGCTTATGCATTTGCCTGCGGCTTGCTGGAAGATCTGTACATGGGACGATTCATCGGTTTAAACGCTCTGTCCAAAGGTCTAACCGCTTATATTGTAGGGAGGGTGCAGGGCAATGTTTTTAAGGAAAATATATTTGTAGGCCTTTTGTCTGTACTGATAGCTACAGCTCTAAATTCCCTGTTTCTTTTCCTCCTGAGCATCGTGGTTTTTGAAGTATTTCACATTGATGCTGGTATGCTGGATAGCATCCTCTATCAGGCTGCTTACAATGCGGTGGTGGCAGTACCACTCTACATCTGGTATTATAATTCAGCTAAAGGCGGCGTCCTGAAGACCCCGGGGAGGGTAAAATGAAACCCAATACCATTAAAACCAAGCTAAAAGTTTATTCCTATATAGTTATTGCTTTATTGACCGTTTTGGCTGCAAGATTGGCTATTGTGCAATTTTTTCACCAGCAGCTTTATCAGACCCAGGCCAAAGAAAACCGTATTCGACTGGTGGCGGTGAAGGCCCCTCGGGGGGAGATCTATGACCGGAAAGGAAAAATACTGGCAGCCAATGAACTGGTTTATACCTTAAGCTTGAGTTATCTAGGTTTGAGCGGGCAGGATACTGTGGTAAATAGCCTGGTTAAGCTGATGCAATCCTACTATCCGGAAATAGATAATCAATTTATAGAAGAAAAAATAAAACTGCAGAAATATCGCCTGTTCGAGCCGGTTATAGTCGTCCGTGATATTCCTTGGGAACTGGTGGTAAAACTGGAGGAGAACCGGCAGATTTTGCCCGGGGTCGCTATCACGGTTGAACCCCTGCGGTCTTATCCCGAAGCTGCTTTAGCCGGGCACGTGCTGGGCTATATCCATTCTATCAATGCCGAAGAGTTGGCTCGCAGTGAAGGCAAGTACAGTATCAACAGCCTGATTGGCAAAGCAGGTATTGAGAAACAATACGAAAAGGAACTGCGGGGCAGTGACGGCGCCCGGCGGGTAGAGGTTGACGCCAAGGGGAGGCCGGTAAGAGAGCTGCTCACCATGGAACCGACTCCGGGCAATAACCTTTACCTCACCCTGGACATGGAAATGCAAAAAGTACTGGAAAAAAGCATGGATGAAGTCTTGGCACAGTTGCAAGAGAAATACCCTAAAGCCAAAGTGGGGTCGGCGGTAGTAATTAATGTCAAAACCGGAGAAATACTGGCCATGACCAGCAGGCCAGGACTGAATCCGGATGACTGGAAAGGCAATCTCAGTGATGAAAGGGCTTCCTACTATTATCCTTCCGGCAAATATGACCCCATGAACCCCGGGGCGGAGGTCAACCGGGCTTTGCAGGAGAGCTATCCGCCCGGCTCGACCTTCAAACCTGTTACCGGTATGGCGGCTCTGGAAAAGGAGGCCATGGATCCCCTGCGTGATTCCGTAAACTGCGCCGGCCGTTACTGGATAGCGCCCAGGATAAAATGTACGGGAGTACACGGCAATGTTAACTACTATGCGGGTATGGCCCATTCCTGCAACACCTATTTCCAGGAGATGGGGCGCAGGGCAGGCAAGGATGAGATTATCAAAGTAGCCCGTGAGCTTGGGCTGGGCAGCAAAACCGGAATCGACCTGCCCGATGAAAGCAGCGGCCTGCTTCCCACTCCGGAATGGAAGAAGAAGGTTAATGTCCCGATACTTAACAGTCGTTACGAGAATTTGATTAAGGATTTAGATGCCAAGTATGAGTCTCTGCAGCGGGGCGTTACCGATGAAGAAGAATTGAAAAAACTGCAGCGTAAAAAACAGCAGGAAAAGAATAAGATAGATGCCGAACATGATAGCAGATATCGCTTTGATACTGTCTGGCAGGATTACGATACCTTTAATATGTCCATAGGCCAGGGGGGGAACGACTATACGGTTCTGCAACTGGCCAACTATGTGGCTACCATTGCCAACGGCGGCTATTTGATGAAACCCCATGTGATGGCTCGGGTGGTATCGGATAAGGGCAAAGTACTTAATACTACCAAACCGGAAGTTGTCCACGAGGCCGATATCAAACCTCCGACTATTGCTGAAACCAGAAGGGCCATGCTGGCGGTTGCCGAGCCGGGGGGAACGGCCTATTTCCTGTTTGCCCACTTCCCCGAAACGATCCGGGTTGCCGCAAAAACCGGAACGGCTGAAACCAGCAGGCAGGGAGACAACCCCAAAAAAGATTTTCACGGAGTGTTTGTAGCTTTTGCTCCTTTTGACGACCCGGAGATCGCCTTTGCCGGGGTAATAGAATACGGTTATAGCGGCGGTTCCTCGGCAGGACTGGTTGCCCGTGATGTATTTGAACATTATTTTGGCATCAAAGACCACCTGGCAGAGGAGAAAGCATTGGAGGCAACTGCTGCCAGTTCTGAAAACCAGGTGGATCCTAACCAGACTGGTGAAATCGACCCTTCGGCACGACCCCGTTAGGTAATTGGATTCAGTATTTTTAATGACTATGTTAAGCAGGTGAAATCAACCTGTTTTTTTATTTTTTACTAATAAAGGCCAAAGTGTGATAGGGTGAAAGAAAAAACATTGGTTTAAGTAATATCTGGTAGACAAAATGTTATTATGTGCCATAGTTGACACCGATAGCTTTTAATGTTGATAGGGAGGGTAAAAAGTGAAGAGGCTTTTGTGGATTGGAGGCCTGGTAATACTAATGCTGTCAGGCCTGCTGGTTTTTAACCACTTCTATTATTTCCGGCCCAATTTGTCGGAAGTGCAGATAAAAGAACAGGCGGAAAAAAAATTAGGCCGGGAATTGCCTGACTGCTTGCGCCGATATACTGATCCCTATGTAAAAACCAGCATACATAAGGTCGAAGTTTTGGATATCAGCCAGCTGGGCGGAAAAACCTATCTGGTATTCAAGGCGGATCTAAAAGTGGTTGGAAGCGGACAAGGATATTCAGGGCCTTTTCAGGGAGGAGGCTATATGGTAGGCATAAGGCTGGTGGAAGGCAACCTTGGCGGCATCAGCCTCAAGGATGGGATGGAGTTTACTACCGACCTGGTGGGGGGAGCAAATCCGGCTGAATGTGGGCAAATGCCAAACGGGATCTTTTTTGCCTTCTGCAAGGATCCCCGGATAGATAAAGTGGTGTTGGAACTTAGCGATGGCAATAATATCAAAGCCGAGGTCCGCAGCCGAGTTGTTATGGCCCAGATCCCCAGGGACCAGTCCGGGATAACCCCCCGCTTTTATGACAAGGAGGGCGTTGAGATAGAGCCTTCCTGGGGGATGAAGATTGCCTTTGTATCGCAAAACGAGAAGTATTACCGCCAGTACACCAACTATCCTCTCGAGTGGTGGAATATGAATGCGGAAGATATCGAGGTTATAACCCCGGCCATGGTAAATGGCATTTGGATTTTCCCTGATCAGCAGAAAAATACACTGCAGAAAGAACGGGCGAAAAAGCTGCTGGAATTGGCCGATGCCGGTGTTCCGGTGATTTTTGTGGGTATGAAGGATTTTAAAGAGTTAGAGGTACTGGGTTTGGACCGGAATGCAATTATAGACCCAGAGGTACCTGCCAAGGAAGTGGAAGCTCTTTATCTAGGCAGGAATGATAAGGGGACTGTTGAAGCCGGGGTGATAACCCTGGATGACGAGCAGGATTCGCCAGTTTTGATGAAGACGGTAAACCTGCGCTATCATATGGATTTGCCCGGCCAGACCAAGAGCAAAGCAGTGGCAGGTACTAAAACCATTAAAATACCGATGCAACCGGCCGCGCCGGTAGTCAAGGGTGTTGTATCAGGTGGGGGGAGGTAGTGAAAATGAATCGCAATCGTTTTAAAAAGCATACCCGTTTTTTATTCATACTAGGGTTGTGCATGGTTCTGGCATCGATTCCCTGCCTGCCGACATGGGCTGAAGGAGAGAGCGCCCCCTCCATCAAGGCTAAAGCCGGTTATAACGGCTATGTACGCACGGGAGAATTAGTATCCTTTAAAGTGGAGATCGAGAATCCGGGGTCGGAGATAAAAGGGACTTTGAAAATAAGCAGCAATCAATATGGGGCGCAGGTGGTGTTCAGCCGGGAGGTAGTTTTACCTTCAGGTTCCCGCAAGAGTTTTAACCTTTATGTCTCCGATGACCAGAGCCAGAGCTTTAACCTGCGTTTGGTTTCCGGCGGCAAAGAGATAGCTTCCACCCGCATCCGGATTAATCGCCTGCCACCTCAGGAGATGATGCTGGGGGTGCTGTCAAGTAATCCGGCGGCACTGAATCAACTGGGGGCATTGAAGCTGCCTGGCAATGCGCAGAGAGCTACGGTAATACACCTGGACGCACAGGATTTGCCAACCGATCCCCTGATGCTGGAGAGTCTTGATGTTTTGATAATGAGTGACTTTTCCAGCCGCAGCCTGAAAACGGAACAGCTATCCGGTATCCAAAGCTGGGTTGAAGGAGGAGGTTTGTTGGTAAGCTGTGGCGGAGCCAGCTGGGAGAAGACTCTGTCCAGCCTGCCGCCGGAACTGGTTCCGGTTCAGAACTCGGGCAGCATCCAGGTAAACCGTTTACCTGGTTTGGAAAAATGGACCGGACAGCAGCTTCCTGCAGGCAGTAATATTATTATAACCAAGGGGCAGGCCCGGGGGGCTACCTTGATGTCCAGTGACAACCTTCCAATTCTGGTGGGAGCCAAAATGGGGCGCGGCAACGTTTATTACCTGGCTTTTGACCCTGCCGCCGGTCCTTTTGAGAACTGGGTGGGTAATGAAAGCCTGTGGCTGAACATCTTTACCGGCAGCGATCCACATCAGATGATAAGTGCATCCAACTCCCGGGGCATGATGATGGATCGCAGGCACGATATGAACTGGGCTCTGCGCAGCATCCCCGCATCCGATCTCCCTTCCCGGGGAGGGCTGGCAGCGATACTGCTGGCTTACATACTTATATTGGGGCCGATTGTTTACCTGGTGTTAAAGAAAATGGATCGCCGGGAACTGGGCTGGGTAGTCATACCTTTAGCCGCCCTATTGCTGTTCAGTGCCACCTATCTGGTCGGCTTCAAGGGTAAAGGGCGGGATGTATTCACCCGGGTCATATCCATAGTGCAAATGGAACCTGGATTAAATAATGCCCGGGTAACCTCCTACATAGGCGCGTTTGCACCTACCCACCGGCAATATTCGATTAATCTGGCCGGTAACCGGCTGGTGGATGTATTGCCGATAGACAGTTACCGTGACCGGGGTATGATGGTGGGTACCGCTCAGTTACCGGTAATGGCAACGGTTAAGCAGGGTAAGGATACCACCGTTGAGTTCGGTGACTTAAGCCGTTGGTCCACCCGTTCCATCCAGACCCGCAGCAGCATGTACAAGCCGGGAAACATAGAAGCTGAACTGCATACGGAGGGTAACCGTATCAAGGGGACACTGACCAACAACACCAGCCAAACCCTGAATGAATGTACGATATACAGCCGCTATGGATATCAGAAGCTGAACAAGCTTAAACCCGGGGAGACGGTTGAAGTCGACCTGTCTTTATACATGACCGTACAAAGCCGGCCGTTGTACCTGCGCTTATTTGAAAGCTATCCTATTCATTACCCGCCGGGATATAATCCCTTCAGGGCTGAGAGTCAGAGCAAGATGAGAGTAATGGAGATGTATTTTAACGGCGGACAGGATCATGATAGTGATAAGCTCATGTTTATAGGCTGGTCCCAGGAAGAGGTGGAAGGCGTAATGGCAAGTCATGGGGCGGGGAAGACTTATCCGTCCACGGCATGGCTGTCGCCGCTTCCGGTAGAACTGCTGTATAAGGATAAGATATCGGTTCCTCCGGGGATAATAAACGGGCGTATTATCGATGTTAAAGCCAATCATTGTTCCCAAGATTTAAATGGAATTCAATTCGGTGGGGGGCCGGTTACCTTTCAACTGGATATTCCTTATGAGTTGAGCTCTATGCAGGTAAAGAAATTAACCCTGCTGGCTCCAACCGATAATTTCCAAACTGCCCGGGGATTAGCCATGGAGCTATACAACTGGTCAACCGGCAATTGGCAGGAAGTAAAATATCAGTTGATGGGCAATCTGATTCCGGACTGGCAGGATTACTTGTCGGAGCAGGGCAGCTTGCGGGTCAGGATAACCCCCTCCGGTACAGACGGTTTTGCTTATTTAAAAGGGGTGACCCTTTCGATGGAGGCTGTCTATCTGGATGATGCTCAGCAGCAGGCTGTGACCAGCAGTGGGGGGAGGTAAGGAAATGCTTCAGATCGAGAACTTGAGCAAGAAATACGGAAAATTGACGGCGGTAGACAATCTATCTCTTAATGTGGAATCAGGATCCATATTTGGCCTGGTTGGGCCTAATGGGGCGGGCAAGACCTCAACCATGAAAATACTGGCCGCACTCTTGACTCCTACGGCGGGCCGGGCTTGGATTGCCGGGGAGGAGGTCAGTGCCAATCCCGCCCGCATCAGGCAACTGGTTGGATACATGCCGGATTTTTTCGGGGTTTATGATGATCTTAAGGTGGAGGAATACCTGGATTTTTACGGTGCCAGTTATGGTATGCCGGCTCGGGAACGACGTGTGGTAATAGGTGATTTACTGGAACTGGTGGACTTAAGCCATAAAAGATATGCCTATGTGGATTCCCTTTCCCGGGGTATGAAGCAGCGTCTCTGTCTGGCCCGCAGCCTGGTTCACGACCCCTCCCTGCTGATTCTGGACGAACCTGCCTCCGGTCTTGACCCCCGGGCGCGGGTGGAGATGCGGGAGTTGTTAAAAGAGCTAAAATCCATGGGCAAAACCATTATAATCAGTTCTCACATACTTCCTGAATTGGCCGAGCTCTGTACCCATATCGGCATCATGGAAATGGGGAAATTGGTTATAAGCGGTACCAATGAGGAGATAGTGCATCATACCCGGGCCGGCAGAACCCTGCAGGTACGGGTTATAGGCCGGGCCGAGGAGGCCGGACTGATATTGCAGGATGAACTGGGCCTGACCGAAATACCGTTTCTTAACAATAGTGCGGTTCTTCCCTTTAGCGGCAATGATGAAGACTTGAACCGGATTCTCACCCGTATGGTTGAGGGCGGTATTCCAGTGGCATCTTTCAGCGAAGGCAGAAATAACCTGGAGGACATTTTCATGCAGGTGACGAAGGGAGCGGTGCAGTGATGAAGCGCATAGTTTTAAACCCGGTACTGGATAAGGAATTCCGTTCCCGGATGAGAACCTGGAAATCACCCCTTTTAATAAGTCTGTACCTGGGGGTTCTGGCTTTGATTACCCTGGGCTATTACTGGACTCAGCAGCAAAGAGCTTTTTATTCCGGGTTTGGCCCGGAAGTGGGACCGCAGATATATGTTACCCTGACCATATTTCAGCTGATGCTGGTTTCTTTCGTAACTCCGGCTTTTACAGCCGGGGTAATCAGCGGTGAGCGGGAGAGGCAGACTTTGGATCTGCTGGTTTGCACCAGGTTGTCTGCCACCTCCATAATACTAAACAAATTGCTGGCGTCAATCGCCTACATATTGCTGCTGATTATATCTTCACTGCCCTTTTTCGGTGTGGTCTACTTTTTTGGCGGTATTCTGTTAAGCGAAATCGGTCAGGTATTTCTGGTCTATCTGATGACCGCCTTGACCTTTGGAGCCATAGGGGTTTTTTGCTCGACTGTTTTCCGCAAAACCCAGGTATCAGTAGTGGTAACCTATGTGATCGTATTTTTCTTTCTGGCCGGCACCGCTGCCATAACCGTCTTCCTGGCAAATGTGCGCCCCGACTTTGGCGGCTTGCCTCTTATTGCCTATCTTAATCCTGTCGTAGCTTTGTGCTCAACCTTTCCGGGTTCTTTCTCCCAGGGAATGATCATGGGCTTCGGATTTGGCGCCGGCAGAATGGTTGGTGCCAATGCCCCGGCCTCGACCCTGCTGCCCTGGCAATACAATTTCATCGGCGATGGACTTATAATAGTGGTGTTTTTGGTCATGGCGATTGTTTTGCTTGACCCGGTCGGTCGTTTTTCCAGGGTTAAGCAATTGTTTGGACGTAAGAGCAAGGTGCAGGTGGAAACAGATGAAGAAATTGAAAGCGAAGCTCATCCCGGATAGTCGGATTTTTACTGACCGGCAGCTTCAAGAGGCTTTACGGCCTGTAATAACACGTCTGCGTGGGGAACACTATTTAATTGCTCTTTTGCGGGCCGCGGCGGTAGCAATGGCGGTCTCGTTGTTGCTGCTTATCTTTGCCTTTCTTCGCCCCTGGGCAGATGTCTTGACCTGCTGCCTGATTTTGACGGGGGCAATCCTGCTTCTGGCTGCGGCCCTGGCCGTAATCTCACGTCCTGGTTTATGGGAGGCAGCTTGTCAGGTGGATGCGAAGGGCTTGAAGGAGCGGGTCAGTACGGCACTGGAACTTTCGTGCCGCAGCTCTGGAACTGAGTTGCAAACCAGGCAGAGAGAAGATGCGTTGAGACATCTGCAGGCTCTGGATATTGAAGCCGGTTTCCCTCTGCGTTTGCCTCGTCGTGAGGGTAAGGTTTTATTGACCCTGGCCCTGCTGCTAGTGCTGGTAAATATAATTCCCAATCCCCAGCGGGGAGAAGTTGAACGGCAAATGGCCATTCGAAGGGAAATAGCCCAGCAGCAAAAACAGGTGGAAAAGGTTAAGAATGATTTGGTAAAGAAAAACGAAAAAGCCCCGTCAGTCCGCCGGGAGGAGGGCATTAAAGCCCTGGAGGATTTACAGCGGAAGTTACATGAGGCCAAAAAACAGGAACAGGCTATGAAGTCCCTGGCCAGTACGGAGGAACAGCTAAAGAAGCTCGTTTTGGATGGGCAGGAAGATGTAAACAGTGATTTACAAGGGTTATCCCGGGCTTTAAAGCAAGAAGAGATAGGTAGGGAAATGGGTGATAAACTGGCTGCGGGGGATAGCCGGGAGATAAAAAAGAGTTTTGACCGGATGGCAGAAAAAGTGTCGGCTCTGTCGACTGATGATAGGCAGAAACTGGCTGCCAGTCTGAATCAGGCAGCAACATCCGCCAATGACGGGGATTTAAAAAGCCAGCTGAATCAGGCGGCAAGGTCGCTGAACAGCGGGTCTGCGCAGGCAGCCGGGAGTAAACTAAGTGCTTTGGGTGCGACCCTGGGACGGATGGGTGAGCAGTCAGCCGTAAATGCAGATCTGGCCCGGGCGCAAATGGCCTTGCAGTCGGCCCGGACCGGGATAGCAACGGCAGCCAGCAGCGGAACTGGCGCCAATATGGCTTCTTCTGGTGCTAGTTGCCAGCATCCGGGCTGCAATACCCCCGGAAGCAATGGAACCTGACAGCTTGGTGGCAATACCCCCGGAGGGGGAAATTCACCAGGAGGCGGTGGCCAGGGGACAGGGCAAGGTTCTCAAGGTCAGGGAGTTGGGCAGGGAGCTGGCGCCGGAGCCGGCGCCGGTATAGGCAGCAGCAATCAGGATGGACAGGTACAAAGATCCTCTTCCGGCGGACCTGCCGGAGGGAACCTTCCGGCCAGCATGAGTGTTGGGGAATACGAGAAAATATATGACCCTGCCCGGCTGGGCAGAGCCGGAGAGACTTCCTATGTAAAAGGGCAGGAAGGCAGCGGGCCGCAGCAGACTGTGGATGTAAGCAATCCCGACATTAACCCGGGCAGCATGTTGCCTTACCGTCAGGTTATCGGGGAATACAGCCAGGCCGCCCGGGAGTCGCTTAACCGGAGTATAATCCCGGCAGGTACCCAGGATTTGGTGCGCGACTACTTCACATCCCTGGAGGAGAATTGATCAGAATTAAACGGTTTCAGTAGATTCTGCGTGAATTAAAAACGGGAGGATGTTTTGAATGCAGATAGATGATTTTGCCCCGGTGGTTAACGCGATAGAAAAAGAGATAGGGAGGGTGATGGTAGGACAGAAGGATATTATCCGGGAGACTCTGATATGTCTTTTGGCCGGGGGCAATATCCTGCTGGAAGGAGTGCCCGGACTGGGCAAAACCATGCTGGTCAGAACCGTCAGCCAGGTTCTGTCCCTGGACTTTAGCCGGATACAGTTTACGCCCGACCTGATGCCGGCTGATATAGCGGGAACCAATATTCTGAGCGAGGACACCGGCGGCGGCAAATATTTCAGCTTTCAACCGGGGCCGGTTTTTGCCAACGTCGTTTTGGCCGATGAAATTAACCGGGCTACCCCCAAAACCCAGAGCGCGCTCCTGGAAGCCATGCAGGAAAAAACAGTCACCGTGGGCGGCAAGACCAGGGCTTTGCCGCAGCCATTTTTCGTTCTGGCTACTCAGAATCCGCTGGAAATGGAGGGAACCTATCCCCTGCCCGAAGCCCAGATGGATCGCTTCCTGTTTAAACTGCTGGTGCAATATCCGGGGGAAGAGGAATTGAGCAGTATTATTAACATCACTACCGGAAGCAGTTCTGTTGATTTGAAGCAGATAGCGGGTGCGCAAACTATTTCGGATATGACTGCCCTGGCTCGGGAAGTGCCGGTTGGAGAAAGAGTCTTGCAAATGGCTACCCGGGCGGTTCTGGCAACTCACCCTGAGAGTGAATATGCACCGGACAGCGTACGCCAGTATGTGCGTTACGGCGCTTCCCCCCGGGGAGGCCAGGCACTTATAGCTGCGGGGAAGGTGCGGGCCCTGATGGAAGGCAGGTATAATGTAGCCTTTGAAGATATTGAAGCCCTGGCCTACCCCGCTTTGCGCCACCGCTTTTTCCTAAACTTTGAAGGCGAAGCCCAGGGATTAAGTACCGACCAATTGATCGCCGATATACTGCAGACTTTAAAGGTGAAATAATATGGATGATCTTTTTGACCAGCAATTCCTGGCCAGTCTGGAGCGGCTGGCCCTGCAGGGCAGAAAAATTATTGCCGGTAAACACAGCGGGGAGCGGCGCTCACCTAACAAGGGCAGTTCGGTGGAGTTTGCTGATTTCCGCAACTATACCAGCGGAGATGATTTCCGCCATATCGACTGGAATGCTTATGCCCGCAGTGAACGCTTGTTTTTAAAGCTGTTCATGGAGGAACAGGATCTTTTATTAACCATATTTCTGGATCTCAGTCAGTCCATGGACTGGGGGCAGCCTGCCAAAGCCAGAACCGCCCGACAGATTGCCGCTGCCTTCGCCTACCTGGCCTTGAGCAGCTTTGACCGGGTGGCGATAGCTGCCTGCTCTGACCGTTTAAGCGCCTTTTTGCCGCCCCTTAGGGGAAGAGGCTCGTTACACCGGGCATGGGATTTTATCGGCGGCCTTCCTGCCGGCGGCAGCACTGACTTAGACCAATCCCTTAAGGATTTCGGACGTTATGCCCGGGGTGGGGGAATGGCGGTGGTTATTTCAGATTTTATGTCCCCCCCGGGGTTTCAGGAAGGGCTTAAGTACCTGCAGTATTTGAAACAGGATGTGATTGTGCTGCAACTGCTGGCGCCCGATGAATTGAACCCGGCTTTAAATGGCGATCTGCGCCTGGTGGACTGTGAAAGCGGCGAAGCCCGGGAAGTAACCCTGACCCCGATGGTGATCAAAGCCTATAAACGGAAGCTGCGGCAGTATACCGAGACTATCCGTAATTTTTGCTATCAACGCAATATGGGTTACTGGCAGTTAAGCTCAGCCGAGCCCCTGGAGGACATTATCCTGAAGAGTCTTCCTGCCGCAGGAATTTTAGGGCGAAGGTGAGTTAACCAAATCAGTATAAATGTTTTGCAACAGAGGAGAAAATATTTTGCAGTTTTTTAATCCGCTGGCCTTGGGTTTTGCCTTTATAATACCACTTATAATTTTGCTTTATCTTCTGAAGCCTCGCCGCCAGGAGATTATCATTTCCAGCACCTATCTGTGGGAGCAGGTCTTAAAGGACATTGAAGCCAGTAATCCCTGGCAGCGTCTTAAAAAGAATCTGCTGCTGCTGCTGCAACTGCTGGCAGCGGTTCTGCTGCTGGCAGCACTGACCCGTCCCTACTTGCCGGTGGCTGAAAATGGCGCCCGCCACCTGGTGGTGGTACTTGACTGTTCCACCAGCATGGCTGCTACTGATGTACAGCCGTCTCGTTTTGAAGCAGCCCGGCAGAAGACGGCTAAAATGACTGACCAATTAGGACCCCATGACCGCATGACCCTGATTGCCATGGCGGAAAAGCCGGCCGTTTTAGTCTCGGCCAGCCGTGACCGCAAGGAAATAAAACAGGTGCTGGATGAGATGACAGTGACATCGGGCAGTGCTGATTTACAAGCGGTAATGGCCATTGTCTCCGCTATGGCCAAAACAGACAACAGCATTTCCCTGCTGATTTTAAGTGATGGCGGAGTATTGCCGTCCGATAATAAGATAAAATTAACCTGTCCGGTTAAAGTTGACTTAATCGGCAAAAGCTCGGACAATGTGGGTATAACCACCCTTGCTACCCGTCACCATAATTCCCGGATATTAACCCTGGCTAGAGTAAAAAACTTCAGCCCGGATAGGATAGAAACTGATGTTGAGCTTAGAAGTGAAGAGGTACTGCTGGATGTAAAGAAGCTGGCGCTTAATCCGGGGGAGATGCGGGATATAATCTGGGATGGCTTGCCTATAACTGCGGATATTATTGAGGCCCGTCTGTCAAGAAAGGATATTTATTCTCAGGATAATCGGGCCTGGACGGTGGTACAGGCTGCAGTTGAGAAGCGGGCTTTACTGGTAACCACGGGAAATGTCTTTATGGAAAAGGCCCTTACGCTTTCCGGCGCTCTGGATTTATATAAAACTGCTCCTGCCAATTACCTGGATTATAGCGAAGATTATGACTTCTATATCTTCGACGGCTGGCTGCCGGAACAGCTGCCGCATACGCCTATGCTGATATTAAACCCTCCCCCCGGCAATCCTCATATTACAGTGAGCGGTTCCAGACAAAACATAATTTCCATCAATGGCAGAGCGGATGAACCCTTGCTGAAATATGTGGATGTCAATGGGTGGCAAATGGCTTCCGCCCGCAATCTGCTTCTTCCTGCCGGGTTCAAAACCCTGCTTGACTATCAGACTGAACCTTTGCTGGCAACGGGTGAACATCAAGGCCAGCGGATGGGAATATTGGGCTGTGACCTGCACGAGAGCAACATTCCGTTGCAGACCGGCTTCCCTATATTGATAAACAATCTGCTAAGCTGGCTTCTGCCGGAAAAGCAGGGTAATGCTGCTGCAATCAGTTCTGATGCCTACAGTTTTACGATTATGCCGGGAAGCGAAGAGATTATAGTGCAAGAACCGGATGGCAAGGAACATAGATATAAGCCTCCATTTCCAGCTATGTTTCCGACCGGGAATCCTGGCCCCTACCGGTTCACTCAGCTAGCTAACGACAGACAGCAAACTGTTTGTGCAGTTAAGAATTCCGGAAATTTGCTGGAGTCTGACCTCAAACCCCGCAGCATAAGCTGTATACGGGCAGGAGGCAAGTCGGCGAATAATATAAGCAATCGGGAAATATGGCCTTACCTGGCGGCGTTGTGTTTGCTCGTACTCCTACTGGAATGGGAGGTGTACCGCCGTGGCTATTAGCTTTAATCAGCCTCTTTGGCTTCTGGTTTTACCCATTTTTGCTTACCCCCTCTACTTGTGGTACGGCAGCAGCCGGCATCTGCCGGGCTGGAGGCGCAACCTGGTTATGGGCTTAAGGATAAGCCTTCTGCTCTTTTTAATTCTGGCTCTGGCGGGTATGGAATTTCGCTTTCCCCTGCATAAGCAGAGTGTGGTTTTCGTGGTAGATGGCTCGGCCAGTTGCGAACAAGTCAGAGATAGGGCGGAAAACTTCATTCAACAGGCCTTGAAAAAAAAGAAGGCCGACGACCGGGCGGCGATAGTTCTTTTCGGCGACGATGCCCGGGTGGACCAGCCTCTGACGGCTGATCCCTCCTTTAATCGTATTGAAAGCCTGGTGAACCCCGATTATTCTAACCCGGGTGAAGGCCTGAAGCTGGCCGATGCCTTAATGCCCCGGGAAACCCTCAGAAGGGTGGTCCTGATTTCCGATGGCTATGAAAACAGCGGCGACTTGATGAAAGAAGCGGCGTTTCTGGCGGATAAAGGAGTCAGGGTGGACGTTTTACCCCTGCGGCAGAAGCAGGGTCCCGAGGCGCGGGTGGAGAGCATGGTATTGCCGCAAAGGCTCTATCCCGGAGAACGGTTTAATGTCAGGATCAAGATAGACAGCAATACCGCTGCTCCGGTAATGCTGCGCATATACCAGGATGGCGAAGTGATCGGCGAACTTGACAGTCAGGTTAACCGGGGCGAGAATTCCTTCAGCTTATCAGCCATGATCAAGGAGAGCGGCTTCCATAGTTTTAAAGCGGTAGCCGAATTTAAAAAAGACACCATTGCCGAAAATAACATAGCCCATGCTTTTACCATGGTTCAAGGGCCTCCGGCCATTTTGCTGGTGGAGGGTTCACCGGGGGAAGCGGCTTCTATTAAACGGGCTCTTGATTCCCTTGACCTGGACAACCGGGTGATTCCCGCCTATAAGTTTCCCGGCAGTGCAGATGAACTGCAGCGCTACGCCGTCGTGATCCTCTGCAACGTACCGGCCCAGGCCCTAAGTGCGGATAATATGGAAGCTGTTAATATGGCGGTGCAGAATATGGGAATGGGATTGATAATGGTAGGGGGAGAGCAGAGCTTTGGGCCCGGAGGTTATTTTAAAACCCCGGTGGAAAAGGCCCTGCCGGTGCATATGGATTTACGGGGCAAAAAAGAGATTCCCAGTCTGGGGTTGCTGCTGGTAATTGACAAGTCCGGGAGCATGTCAGAAAACGCCGGCGGCTATGCCAAAATCGACCTCGCCCGGGAAGCGGCGGTGCAGGCCACCGAGGTTCTTGGCCCCATGGATCAGATCGGGGTATTGGCCTTTGACAGTGAGGCCAAATGGGTAGTAAAGATGCGCAAGGTGGACGACCTGGCCGCCATTCAGGATGATATCGCTACTCTGCGGGCTGACGGCGGCACCAGTATTTATCCGTCGCTGGCTTTGGCCTATGATACTCTTAAAAAAGCTAAGACGAAATATAAACATATTATATTGCTCACCGACGGACAGTCGGCTACTACCGGGGACTATTATTTCCTGGCCCGGAAAATGGAAAAGGCAGGTATAACCATGTCCGCCGTTGCCGTTGGCGACGGCGCCGATACCGATTTGCTGGAACTGCTGGCGGAATGGGGGCGGGGACGATACTATTTTACCAACGAAGCCTATACCATTCCCCGGATATTTACTAAAGAAACCATTACGGCACTGCGCAGTTACATAGTGGAGGAGAACTTTTCCCCCTTAAAAGCATCCGGAAGCGAGATATTGCAAGGGATAAACGCTGTTCCCGACTTGCAGGGCTATGTAGCCAGTACGGTAAAGGACTCGGCCCAGCTGATGCTGGAAAGTCACCGCGGTGATCCGGTGCTGGCGGGCTGGCAGTATGGGTTGGGAAGATCCCTGGCTTTCACCAGCGATGCGGGTGGGCGCTGGGCAGCCGGATGGGCTGCTTGGGAAGGCTACAATCATTTCTGGGGCAACATGCTGTCCTGGGTTCTTCCCCGCAGTCAGGACAGCAGTCTGCAGATGGAGGCTTATATCGAGGGCGGTCGGGGATACATAAAAGTAGATTCTGATAATCTGACCGCAACCTCACTGATAAACCGGGCTAACATTATCACCCCTGGCCTTAAGAGTCAGAGGCTTGAACTGCAGCCGACTGCGCCGGGTAGCTTTGCCGGTAGTTTCAGTGCCCGGGAGCCGGGGGTCTATCTGATCAATGTGCTGCAGAAAAGGGGAGAAGAAACCCTGGGCAGTATCAGCGGGGGAGCAGCGTTATCCTATTCTCCGGAATATGGTAAAGTCTCCCGGGACGAATCCTTCTTGCAGCAGGTAGCCGCCCGAGGGGGAGGAAGTGTTATTTCCAAGCCGGAAGAGGCCTTTGCCGATAACCTGCCCCCTTTAAAAGGGATAGTGGAATTGTGGCCCTGGCTTCTGATTCTGGCTACCTGCCTCTTGCCCCTGGATATCGCTGTACGGCGCCTTAACCTTAGCCGGGCCGATATCAAAAAAGCAAGTTCAGGTTGGCGCAGAGCAACAGATAATGAGTTCCAGGAAGGATTATCGCCAACTTATACCCGTCTGCAGCAGCGCAAACAGGCTATACAACAGCACCGGAAAACCATGGCTGATAACAGCCGACCGGAAGCAGGCTCGATAACACCATCATCCTCTGAGTCCGGCGGCAGTCCCAGGGTTGACTCCAGCAAGCAGGACAAGAAACATGAAGAAGGTTCAGTGCTCAACACTTCCCGCCTGCTGGAACGGAAAAGGAACCGCCCCCGGGGATAATCATTCTTATTTATGCCGGGCAAACCTATCTTAACTATTAATCGCAACAATTTGCCAGGGGGCGGATCTGCCCCCTTTTGTCCTGATTTACCCCTGTTAAAAAAGAGGTTACATAAGTTGCAGAAGTCTTGTTTCGATTCATGTTGCTATTAACTGGCGTTAATTAATGTCGAAGATGAATGCGAAACTTGATAGAATTTTGTGCCCGCAAAACGACCGTAAATGAGAGGATTAGCGGAAAAATCCCCTCATTTACGGTTTTTCTTTGCAGGAAAATTATTACAATAATAGAAAGCAAGGATATACGCTTTTATAGCGTTCAGGATTGGGGGGTAGACATTGTCAGCAGCTCTCAGGAGTATCAATGGGGAAATACGGGTCGACCTAAGACCATTCAACACCTTTGCGGAAATTAAAAGCCAGCTGGAAAGAAAGCTGCAAAGAATTGACAACTATGCGCTGGGAACCCTGGTTGTTCTTGATATGGGCGACAAACATCTCAGCAATAAACAGGTGAGGGAAATCGAAGACATTTTACTGGATCACGGGCTGCATCTGAAGGAAATGCGGTCCGACGAGCCACCGGTGGGACAGGAGCCGGACGACTATCCGTTTGGATATATGCCCCAGTATAGCGATACTACCCTTATTTGCAGGCACCTCAGATCGGGGCAGAAGATTTTCTGTGAAGGAAACCTGGTTATTCTGGGTGACATTAACCCGGGAGCAGAGGTTGTCGCCGGAGGTAATATCGTAGTTATGGGAACCTTGAAAGGTATGGCACATGCCGGTGCATTTGGTGATGATACTGCTGTAATCAGCGCCTACCGTTTAAGCCCGACTCAGATAAGGATTGCCAACCACATTACCCGACCGCCTGATGGGGAGGTAATCGTAGTTTCGACTCCTGAGACGGCTCGTATCAGAGCCGGTAAAGTAGTGATTGAGAAGTTAAAAATATGATTGGAGGATTGGAGATGAAAAGTAGAGTTATAGTCATTACTTCCGGTAAAGGTGGAGTGGGCAAGACTACAACTACAGCCAACCTGGGTACTGCACTGGCTATGATGGATAAAAAGGTAGTCATGATTGACACCGATCTTGGCCTGAGAAACCTGGATGTAGTGATGGGACTGGAAAACCGGATTGTCTTCGATATAGTTGATGTAGTAAACGGAAACTGCAAATTGAAACAGGCTTTGATTAAAGACAAGCGGTTTGACGGCCTGTATCTGCTGCCTGCGGCCCAGACCAAGGACAAGACAGCGGTAAGCCCTCATCAGATGAAAAATCTGACCAACGAACTGCGCAGGGATTTCGATTATATCCTGGTGGACTGTCCGGCCGGTATCGAACAGGGATTCAAGAATGCAGTGGCGGGAGCTGATAATGCCATTGTGGTTGCTACTCCGGAGATTTCTTCGGTACGGGACGCCGACCGCATCATCGGCCTGCTTGAGGCCAGCGGCCTTAATAATGCCAGGCTTATTATCAACCGGCTGCGCAGTAAAATGGTAAAACGCGGTGATATGATGGATATAGAGGATATACTTGATATTCTCTCCATAGAACTGCTGGGGGTAGTGCCTGAGGATGAGTCCATTGTGGTATCCACCAACCGGGGGGAACCTGCGGTACTGGAAACCACTTCCCGGGCAGGAGGAGCTTATCGGCGCATTGCCCGGCGGATCAGCGGAGAAAAAGTCCCCATGTTGTCTGTTGATGAAGAAAACGTAAAATTCGTCGACAGGTTCAGAAAGATGCTTAAACTAGCCAGATAAGGAGGGGAGGTATGGCTTTGTTAGACATAATCACCAGATTCTTCACAAAGGACAGCGTCTCCAGCAAGGACGTTGCCCGGGAAAGACTGCGCCTGGTTCTGGTCCACGACAGGGCCTCGGTATCCCCCGAGTTTTTGAACCAGCTTAAAGAAGACCTGATCAAGGTCATCAGAGAATATCTGGATATAGATGAGGAAGCCCTGTCGGTAGACCTGGAAAATGAGGACGATTCCATCGCCCTGGTGGCCAATATACCGGTCAAGGGTTTCAAGAGAGCGGGGTGATAATTCCAAAACCTAAAATTGAATATCTGAGCTCTCAAACCCGGGGGAGACCCCGGGTTTTGCCCTATTCATCCCGGAGCCGGGCCGATTAGCTCACCGCGGTAAATTTGCTCCCGGCGCCAACCGATGCTTATACTCGGCATACTTTTTGCGGTTCATATAAGCTATGGCGGCGCAATCATCGAAAGTAACCTCGTAGCTTCTGCTGCTGGTAGGCTTAAGGGTCAGAACCCGGGCAAGATTGATGATATATGAATTGTGTACCCGGACCAGCTCTTCAGGCAGACGGCTTTCCAACTCATTCAGATTGCAGTTGGTTTCATATGACTTCTGATCAGTATGAATACTTGTTTTCCCACCCTTCTTTTCAATACATGCGATCGAATAAGGATTCAGAAAAATCATGCCTTTCTTTGTCTTTAGGGCCACCTTATATTCTGACCGTCTTTTTTTCTTGGAGATGATTTCAGTGAGCAGATCGGCAAGCTTCTCCTTTTGTATAGGTTTTAACACGTAATCGTAAGGGTGGGCCGAATATGCGTCCAGGGCATAGCGGCTGTAGCCGGTAAGAAAAGCGCAAACCGTATCGGGGCTTACCTTGGCTATCATTTGGGCGGTCTGGATACCGTTAAAAGAATCATCCGGGCCTAACTTAATATCCAGCAGGGCAACCTGCGGCCAATAATCCTTAGCCGCCGTTACTGCCGACTGAGAATTATTAACCGCGATTACTTTGTCCACTAAAGGATGTTTTTCCACCAAGAATTTAATAAATTCCAAAATATACTCTTCGTCTTCAAGTATAAGTACGGTCGCCATCTTATTACCTCATTAATCCGGAGTATTAAGCTGATATCAATAGAGCAATATACCCGGGTAGGTCATGCATGTATAGCCTCCATAAATCCACCTGATATAACTTTATATTCAACAATAACCGATTTTTTCCTCCCGAATACCCAGATGATTCTTATATGGCCTGGAAATAACATATTCAGGTCTATTTATGACGTTTTGTAGTTTTGGGCATTTAATATTCACTGCTGTCCGAAATCGTGTTATTCAGACCAATTTATGTAGTTTCTAGACCGGTAGATGTGCTAAATGGGAAAATATATAGATTTTTCCAAAATACAGGATTAATATAAAGACATCGTACGAAATATCAGCAGTGGCCATAGAGGGAAGTGATCTAAATCAAATAGAACATATAGTGTGTAAAATAAGGGAATAATAGAATAATTTTCCAGTTTGACTGGATGCTTGAAGAATTAAATGAACTAGAAGAAGAAAGCGAGGAAAGGAAATGAGAATTAAAAGATTTCTATGCATAGCTTTAAGTTTCATCTTGCTTTTTGGAATAGTAGGAACCGCAGGAGCGACTCAATTGCAGGAAAAAGTTGTATTTCAAGCTGCTGAAATTACAGATGAGAACTTAATCCAAGAAAGAATGGACAAGGGTATTACGGATGATTCTTCTATAAAAGTAAGCGCCGATGTAAGTGGGGATGTATTTACGGATGATTCAGGCCAAAAATGGAAAGTAGTTGCAGCTGACGTTAAATATACCTCACAAAAACTCAAAGAAGTTATTCGAGGAACACAGCGACAACAAGATTTTGTGGTTCACTCATCAGTTGAAGCTTTAATAGTTCCTTACGATTATGGTAACAACATACCAATAAACGATACAGACGGTGGATCAACCTCCATGGCCCAATTAGACCAAACATCCTATATGTCTTTTGAAGATGATATCACTGCAAATCCGGGAGGATACACTGGCGGAACTGCAACAAAGTTTCACAGTACTAAAGCTAAAATAACTAAGAATGAATCAACTGCGGAATTGATTTCATTAAGAGTAGGCCAGCATGGAGAAGGCTTGTCTTCTACCACAAAGACAGGGACGTATGATTATAGATTTCCTGATGATGACTTAAGGAATATTAGCCGCCCTAGTAACGGTACTTATTATAGTGTAACAGCAAACAAAACGAACTATTGGTGGTGGATAAAGCCAGGTCAAGCCCCCAGTGCAACAATTGGTGGATTCGCAGGTGCAACCGTAAAAAGAGGTACTCAAACTTATAATTATAGCACATCAATATATAGATCATTATAATATATGGTATGAGCTACTAAAGCACAATTCATATTGTGCTTTAGTAAGCTAATTGAAAATACAAGGAGAATAAGGGTATGAAGCAAATGGTTCGTTTCCTATTTTATTTATTGGGTATCTTACTAATTGGATACCTGTATAATTATGGTTTAGAGTTTACTAGATCGTTCGAAATATCATTTCATAGTTATCTTAAAGCATTCCTTATTGTGGCTTACCCAATGTCTATAGGTATTTTATTAGGTCTTATGGAAGTTATATCAAAGCCTAGAGTATCTAAATTAGAGTATAATTGGGTCTTTGCTCTGGGAGCGGGTATTCCCCTAGCTTATTTAACTTTCCAGCCTTTGCTTCTTCGATTCCATATCGTCCTGCCATATTTACCGCATTCGTTCAATTATCCCATTTCTGGGATACTTTTAGGATTTGTTTTAGTCTCTGCCATAAAAGGTATTCCCCCTTATGATCTGCTTCGCAAAAACTAATCATCCGCAATGTAAAGGTATAGCAGACACAGAAACGCAGGAACATGACACAGGAGGACGGTTCGAGACCACTGAAAAAGTACCCTTTTTAAGCCGCTCTTGCGGCTGCCTTTGTCCAACCTGGTGGGTTAATAACCAACCGACAGAACAAAAAGTTCAAATTTGGAGCCAATATCCCTTTTGAAGCGGATACTATATGAATACTCCAGTCATCGAGAGCGATGCGTCCGGTAGTTGAGAGCCACCCGTTGAAATGCACCCCAATTATTAGACACTATGATATAATCATTTCAATCATGAAAGGGGTGCTAAAATTGGGGTAAAGGGACAAAAACTCAAACATTATTCAGGGGACTTTAAGTGTAGCGCAGTAGAAGAAGTTTTAGTCAATCATATGGGGCTTAGAGAGACTGCCCGGAAATATGCCGTAACTCATAAGATGGTACAAACATGGATAAAATTGTATCTGGAAAAAGGCAAGGATTATCTTTACAACGGTGATAACAAACATAAACATGCGTTGATTGATAAGTCGTCAACCAGTCTGAGCATAGATCATACAGCCCCTGTAGAAACAAGAAAACACGGCATTCAAAAGTGGACGAATCATCATTACCTAATGAAGTTCGTGATGAACTGAATAAGTTGCGAATGGAGAATGCGTACTTAAAAAATTAAACGCCTTAGTCCGGAAGAAGGAAAAGTCACAAATAAGGACAAAGCTCAAATAGTGCACGAGCTAAGGCATAAATTCAAAGTCACTGAGCTGATAAAAATAGCTGGCATTCCCAGAAGCACATATTACTATCACATTAAGAATCAAAGTAAACCTGATAAGTATGCCTCGATTCGTCCTGTAATAAGTCAGGTATTCACAGATAATAAAGGTCGTTACGGATACCGTAGGATAACTGCAGCGTTAAAGAAACAAGGGCTGATTATAAATCATAAAACCGTACAGAGACTGATGAAAGAGCTGAACCTGTATTGCTATGTAAGAATCAAGAAATATAACTCATATCGAGGCGAGGTTGGAAAAGTTGCTCCTAACCTTTTAAACCGCGAATTTATAGCAATAAAGCCTAATGAGAAGTGGGCTACAGACATCACAGAATTTCATCTGTTTGGCCAGAAGATTTATTTGTCCCCTATATTAGATCTATATAATGGAGAAATCATCAGCTATAATATTTCAAACCATCCACGATTTTCACAGGTGATGGCAATGTTAGATCAGGCTTTTAAAAAGATACCAGACAATACAGACCTAATACTGCATTCGGATCAAGGTTGGCAGTACCGTATGGCAGCATACCATCAAGCTTTGAAAGAAAAAGGAATCCGCCAGAGCATGTCGCGTAAGGCCACATGTTTAGATAATGCCGTAATGGAAAACTTCTTTGGCCATTTGAAATCGGAATTATTATATAATCAGGAATTTGAGTCTGTTGATCATTTTGTCCAGGAACTGCATGCGTACCTGGAATACTATAATCATAAGAGAATAAAGAAAAAGCTTAACTATATGAGTCCTATAGAATATAGGTTGTTACTGGCAGCTGCTTAATATAGCTGAAATTATCTGCGACATTTTGTCTAAATTTTGGGGTCCAGTTCAATTCGGATAGGCCCCTCAAAATGAGACACGCAATTTTTTGTGAACGACCCTCAGAGCCTGATTTCTGGGTGTGTCCCGAAGTTTGTGTAAAGTCTAAAAAAACGTCCGCACCTCCTTTGCTGTATTTTTTACTTGCCAAACACACTTGGTTCTTTTCCATGTTCTTGGTCGGGCTGTTGACATGAAACGGATTAACTATAACAAGTTTGTGACCCTGGGATTTAAGGAAATCTACCATTGTGAACCAGTAGTGTCCTGTGGGTTCGAAGCCAACGATAATATCCGCTTTATCATGCTGCTGACATGCGCCTTGATCCACTGTCTCAGATAGTCGAAAGCTTCTGCCATGTTGGTTCTACAAATAGAACAACCCCGGCTGAATAATGCCTAGTCAGCTTTGCACATCATTAAACTTTTCCCAGTCCTTTTTAAACTTCCTTTCACACATTTCCTTCATTTGTTCCTTTTAAATAGTCAGATGGTGATTTTCAATCACGGGAGCCTTTAGGGACGATTGTTACACTTCCTTTGCTTCGCAACATGGCGAGAGAACCGCCCCCCCCTGTCACAAACTTAATTTGCCTAAAATAGCATTGATTGGAATTAATGGATACATTAGAATTAAAATTAGGAATATTCATAATATTTGTTAAATAAAGCAAGTAAGGGGGAGGGTTAGGATGTCCAGAGACTTCAGGCAAATGTACCGGGAAAAGTTGTGTTCAGCCGAAAAAGCGGTGCAAATGATTGAATCCGGAGACTGGGTAGATTACGGCATGTTTAACGGGAAACCGGTAGCATGTGATAAAGCCTTGGCAGCACGTAAAGACGAACTAAAAGATATAAAAATCATGGCCGCGGTAACAGTTCCGCCACTGCCGGAGGTGGTAACCAGGGATCCTCAAGGTCAAGTATTTACTTATCTGGATCTCCATTTCAGCATAGTCAGCCGGATTATGCAGCAACGCTGCGAGGGGGTCTTTTATAATCCCCTCTGCTATGGTGAAGCTGAAAAATATTTTGTCGATGGCCGGGTTGACCCGGACAACGTCGGGGCGGTACTGAGAAAGGCTTTTATTGTGCAGGTTACTCCGATGGATAAGGATGGATATTTCAATTGGGGAGCTCATAATTCCACCAGCTATGCTCAGGCTGTGAGCGCACACAAAATAATCGTCGAGGTTAATGAAAAACTACCTTTATGTCTGGGTGGAGCTCGGGAAAGAATTCATATCTCCCAGGTCGATGCCGTAGTCGAGGGCGAAAATCCTGACCTGGCTGAACTTCCGCCGGTTGAGGCCAGCGAGGTAGACCGAAAGATAGCGGGGCATGTGCTGGGGCATCTGCGGGATGGCTGCTGTATACAACTGGGGATAGGTGCGATGCCTAATTTACTGGGCAAAATGATAAATGACACTGACCTTAGAGATTTGGGCGGCAACACGGAGATGTTGGTGGATGCATACATGGAGCTGTGGGAATCCGGCAAGATGAACGGAAGCAAAAAGAATGTTGACCAAGGCAGGATAAGTTATACTTTTGCGCTGGGCGGAAAAAGACTGTACGAGTGGATGGACAGGAATGTGGGACTGGCATCATATAATGCGGGCAACGTCTTGCATCCGTCGAGGATCTCGCAGATTGATAATCTTATTTCCATTAACCAGGCGCTGCAGGTAGATTTATATTCTCAAGTTAATGCTGAGAGCTTGGGCTTCAAGCAGATATCAGGCAATGGCGGTTTGACCGATTTTGTATTGGGAGCTTACTGGTCCGACGGCGGACGCAGTCTCATATGCCTTCCGTCAACCTACACCAGTAAAGATGGCGCGGTCCTATCCAGTATAGTCCCTTCTTTTGCGCCGGGTTCGATTACCACCATACCCAGGCAGATGGTGCATATGATTGTTACCGAATACGGCTGGGTAACGATGAAAGGGGCTTCAACCTGGGCACGGGCTGAAAAATTGATTGCGATTGCCCATCCGGATTTCAGGGATGAATTGATAAAGGCAGCAGAGGAAAGAAAGATCTGGCGCAGGAGCAACAGGATAATTTAGAAAGCCATGATTGCGATGGCAAACCGGTGCATGTACATGACATCGGAGGCCATAAAAAGGGAATCTAAAAATTAAAAGGGGGTAGTTTTTTAATGGAGAATTATCGGGGAGTTTCTTATGAAACCATACTGGCATGGGCGGAAGGCGGAATTGGTTATGTGCAGTTTAACCGGCCTAAAGCAATGAATTCAGTAAATATTACACTGCTGGATGAGGCTTATGAGGTCTTAACCGCCTATAGCGATGACCCGGAGGTAAGGGTTATCATTATTTGCGGCAATGAAAACGTATTCTGTGCCGGGGCCGATCTGGCAGCAGCCAAAGAGATGAATGCTTTTGAAGCCCGTGAGTTTTTGGATCATGTTCACCGCACCCAGTTTGCCATCGAGGATAATAACAAACCGGTTATTACAGCAGTCAGGGGAATGGCTCTGGGTGGCGGCATGGAAATTATACTGGCCAGTGATATCCGTATCGTTGCCGATAACTCTACCCTGGGTCTGCCGGAAATCAGCCTGGGAATATTTCCGGGAGCGGGAGGGACCCAGAGATGGCCCCGCTCAGCATCAATATGCTCGGCCAAGCTTTATATCTTCACCGGAGACTTTTTCAATGCCCAGGAGGCTTTTCGCATGGGTTTGGTAAACATGTTGGTTCCGGCTAATGAAGTCATGGATACGGCGGCAAAGATAGCAAGGAAAATAGCACGCAAGTCTCCGCTATCCCTTCGGGCAGCCAAGCAGGCAATCAACAATTCGATGAATGTGGGCATTAAAGCCGGGTGCAGTGCTGAACAACTGGCCTGGTCGATGATGTTCTCATCCGAAGACCAGAAAGAAGGAATGAATGCTTTCCTTGAATCCCGCAAAGCTGAGTTCAAAGGCAAGTAATAGTAAATATCACCGAAGACAGGGGGAACTGCATGCCAGAAACATTCCCCCTGTGTCCGGTGGGGTGTGTTCCGATCAGCAGCAGGAGCCGCCGTTTTTGCCCATTTTGGTCATGACTTCCGGCACCAATTGGAGTAGTTTTTCCAGGCTCCCCTTTTGATTGAGCGAATAAACCTGCACCTCATTTTCGTCAACGATCAACAGCGCGGTCGGCGATATGCTGAGCCCGGCGCCGCCACCTTCACCTTTGCCCACCCCCTGCTGGGGCGCACTGCCTTCCCCTCCGCCGGTACCGAAACCTACCCGCACCGAGAGCAGCGGAATGACTGTCTTGCCGTTGCTCTGGATAGGTTCTCCGACTACCGTCTTGGCTTGGACCATGTTTTCCAGATGGGAAACGAGCGCTTCGATATTGTCTTTAAGCATACTGAACAGCCTCCTTATGTTTTCTACTGTTTTTTATCTTCGGCCACCAAATGGCTCTGACCGCCTTCTTAAAAATAAGCCTCAATCCTATGATCAGTATGTGAAGGGGAATAAACCATGCTTTAATATCCCCCCGCAGATCGACCGCCTCCCCGGCAAATTCCGGTTTGAGATCTATGGAGTAGCTCATTCCGGTGTTCAGGGCGGTCATTACCCCCAGCACAATTCCGGTCAGGGACGGATCGTCAAAACCATAAACCCCTGACAGTTTCATGTTTAGATGCAGGGCCCGCAGCAGCCGGCGGATAGATTCATATACCGCCTGCAACAACCGGAGGTTGAGGAAAGAGAGGGGGGAAAATTCCGATTGTCCTTTCCTCTTTTTTTTACCGGAACGGAGTTTCAGGCCGCCGGGCTGCTTTTTTTCTTCGGCGTTTTTTAAAGTTTTTTTCAGCCCCAGGCAGCCCGGGGTCAGCTCCAGCCTTCCTTCGCCGTGTCTCAGGTCCAGGCTCAGCAGCCCTCCGGCCCACCTTAACCGGCCGTGAAAACTCAGGGTTTGCGCATATTCCCCTCTGAAATCGATATGCACCGGAGCCAGCAATATAACGCCCAGCAGCGCGGCCAGGGCGATAAGCACGTAAAACATAACCTCGGTCACTTAGCGGCCCCTCCCTGGTTGCTCCGGGGCGGGAATAGCAGCCGCCGGGCCACAGACGCGGCCCCCGACATCAATTTGGGGACCTGATGACCGGCCGCGGAAATCAGGCTTATACCCGGAAAATAACTGGCCCCCAGTAAGGCGGGGCGCCAGGCTAATTTCTGGGCCTCCCAGTAACTTGGCGCCGTCTTCGAATCATCCGGTTGATTGTGCAGAACCTGATGAAGGGTCTGTGAGCGAAGATAAGATAGTTCCGCCGGAATTTCCTCTTCACCGTTCTGCCCCAGTTCCAGCCACAGCAGCTGCAAACGCCCCATTTCCTGGCGGCATGAGCGGCAGCGGGCCAAATGCCCTTCCGTTTCTTTTCGGGTCAAGGCGTCCGTTTCCCCGTCCAGATACATCTGCAGATTTTCCTGATTGCACTGCACCTTATATCACTCCCAAGCGTAGTAGGTGGAGAATTCTTTCCGCAGCGCGGCCCGGGCCCGGAATAAATGGGTTTTCACCGTACCCAGCGGCACTCCGGTCTGTTCGGCTATTTCCCGATAGCTCATCCCTTCCTGATGGCGAAGGGTTATCAATAGTCGGTATACCTGAGGCAGTCTGTCCAAAGCCTCCTGAAGAAAGCGGCCGGCCTCCCGCCATTCGATTTCCCGGGCCGGGTCCTCCGGGGAAGCAACCGTATCGGCCAGGGTGAGTTTGCCGTCCCCCAGCGGCTGATCTAAGAACAAAGGGGCAGACGAATGCCTTTGCAGGAAATTGACACAGGTGTTGATGGCGATCTGACGCAGCCAGGGTCTAAAAGGACGGTTTAACTGATAACTGTCCAATCCCTGAAAAGCCCGGATGAAGGTTTCCTGGGTCAGATCCAGGGCATCCTCCCGGTTGCCGGTCATGCTGCGGCAAAGGTGGTAGACATAGCCTTCATAGCGGCGCATCAATTCGCGATAGGCCTTTTCCTGCCGGTCACGGCACCTTATTACCAGTTGGCGGTCTTCCTCGGCCAACGATGCTCCCCCTTTCTTATCATTAATCTATACCCGCAATTATATTAAAAAGTTTCAATAAAACAAAATAATTTGCTCCGGGCAGACCATGGATGACAGAAGTAAAGGCGGGGGTATAAAAATGCCGATAGATGAAGAACTTAATAAACAAAAGTTAAGGGGATACTTAAATTAAAAAGCTATTTCGGGCGTTCAACTATCTAAAACTTAAATCAGCCAACGATCAAAAAAAAGACCCGGCAGTTGACGGCTGTAAGGTACAGAATATTCCCCGGTCCCTAGAACAGGCCAAGCTGGAGTTAAACCGGGTATTTGCTGACTGCGACGACTTCTGTTTACGGGAGATCTCATTGGGGACGGATGATGAAATAAGCATTATGATCGGTTTTATGGAAGGCTTGGTTGACAAACAGATGGTTAACGCAGACATCTTGAAACCAATAATGATTGAGTCCCATAAAATTGACTTGAAATACAGCAATATCATCAACCTCCTGCAAAAAGAATTACTGACTGCCAATCAGTTGACTGGGGTTTACAATTTTACTGATGCGGTAGTCTCTATTTTATCCGGCGATACCGTCATATTCATATCGGGTTGCCATACCGCTCTGAAAGCTGACACCAAAGGATGGGAAAAAAGACCGGTTGAGGAACCCGATACGGAGTCAGTGGTGCGGGGTCCCAGGGAGGGCTTTATTGAGAACTTGCAAACTAACCTGGCCCTGATTCGCCGTAAAATCAAAAATCCTAATCTGAAGTTTGAAAAAATGAAACTGGGCTCCCAGACCAATACTGACGTATGTATCTGTTACATCAAAGGTATCGTTCATGAAGGTATCGTGGATACAGTCAGGAAGAGATTGGAAGAAATAAAGATAGATGCTGTTTTAGAGTCGGGGTATATAGAAGAGTTTATTGAAGATGCGCCTTTTTCACTGTTCCCGACGGTCGGCAGCACGGAAAAACCTGATGTGGCTGCGGCTAAACTATTGGAAGGCAGGGTGGCGATTTTTTGTGACGGAACCCCTTTTGCCCTGACGGTTCCTTTTTTATTTATTGAATCCCTGCAAGCCAGTGAAGATTACTATTTCCGATTTTATTTTTCTTCGCTGGTAAGAATTATAAGAGCGGCTGCGCTGGTAATAACCACTACCCTGCCGGCCGCTTATGTCGCGTTAATATCCTTTCATCAGGATGTAATACCCTTTAAACTCCTGTTAAATATCGCGGCATCAAGGGAAGGTATTCCTTTTTCACCATTTGCCGAGGCCCTCTTTATGGGAATCACCTTTGAGTTTTTAAGGGAAGCCGGAGTCAGGATGCCGAGACCCATAGGCCAAGCAGTCAGTATCGTAGGCGCCCTGGTCCTGGGTGAATCTGCTGTAAGTGCAGGCCTGGCCAGTAACATCATGGTTATAGTAACTGCCCTCACAGCTATATGCAGTTTTATTTCACCTTCCCTGGGTGTGACCACAGTGTTTCTGCGCCTTATTAATTTGGCTGCTTCCAATATTATGGGTTTCCTGGGGCTGACCTTAAGCCTTACGGCATTTTTGATCCATCTTTGCAGTCTAAGGTCTTTCGGGATCCCTTATATGGCGCCGTTTACACCTCTAGCCGGAATGGATTTAAAAGATACCGTTATCAGATATCCTATGTGGGCGATGTTTACCAGGCCGAGGTCTATTACCAGGAAAAACGTGGACAGAATGGATTTTAATCAATTATAAAGGGAAGATGGTAAATGCCGAGTCAGGTCAAATTAACAATAATGGTCCTGCTTTTAAATTTAGTCATGTGCATTGCCACCGGCTGCTGGAATAACCAGGATTTGTCCGAAACCAGTATTGCTGCGGCTATGGGCTTGGATAAAGCTGAGGATAACAAAATCGAATTGACGGTACAATTGGTCAACCCATCTGCTCTCAAAAGTGCTCAGAAAGGGGGGGGGAGCGGCAATAAGGCGGCCTTGACCCTTTCCAAAACCGGCGATACTGTATTTGAGGCCAATCGTAATCTGCTCTCAACTGCCAGCAATAAGATTCTGCATAATCACATTCAGATAATTGTTATCGGGGAAACTCTGGCCCGGGACGGGCTTACTCAGATATTGGATTTTCTGGAAAGAGGCAATCAAACCAACCGCAAGGCTGATATCCTAATTGCCAAGGGAACTACTGCCAGAAAGATACTTAACCTTCAGAGTGAGCTGGAAACGATTCCTGCAATTAACCTGGCCGACACCATAGACAATGAAGACAGCATCGGCAAGATCAAAAAAATCATGTTTACCGACTTAATGAAAGAATTGGCCACTCCGGGAAAAGATGCGGCGATAGGGGGGGTGGAAATAATGAATGATAAAGAGCAGCCTTTTATTAAGGATATTAGAATAGAAGGAGCTGCAGCTTTTAAAAAGGATAAACTGGCATTCTGGTTAAATCCGGTTCAGACCAGGGGATTATTATTTATGAAGGATAAGATATCCAGCGCGGTAATAAATGTCGCCAACCCCCTTGACCGCAGGACCAAAGTGGCTATAGAAGTCATATCATCCAAAGCCAAGACAAGTGTAGAGCTTAAGGATGGAAGTCCTGTTTTTAATATAGAAATTAATGAGCAGGGAGATATTGTTGAGCAGCAGGGGGGCGGTGACCTAAGCTCTCCGGAAGTAGTAGAGAAGCTGAAAAAAGAGACGGAAAGAGCTATTGCCGATGAAGTGAAAAACAGCATCGAATTAGCCCTGGATAATCAATGTGATCTTATGGGGTTTGGGGATATATTACATAAAAAACACCCCCAATATTGGAATAAGGTTAAGGAAAACTGGGATGAAGAACTAAGCCGGGTTCAGTTTAATATCAAGGTTTCGTCAAATATTGGCCGAGCAGGCTTGGTAAAAACTTCGGTATTGCCTAAATAAAAGGAGAAACAATGATGGTCATCGGTCTCATTCTGGTGTTCGCAATACTCATGCTGATTGATATTCCGTATTTGTTAAAAAACCAGAGCTTTAAAATTATTTTAGCTTACTCATTTTTGATGACTCTGGGATTGGCTCTGAGCCTGATTCTGGCTCTGGACATTTCCATCACGACTCCATCCCAAATTATAGAAAGTATTGTTAACATGATGTGAGGTGAGTATGTGCCTGAATATATCCGTATTTCTTATGTTCAATTAACACTCTTGCTTACCGGATTTTTATTGGGCAGTTCAGCGATTATGAATCAATCCGACACAGCTCTGCAGGATTCATGGCTGGCGGTTATCCTGGCCATTATTGCAGGAATCGCAGTTATAAGCATGAACGTCTGGATATCGTTGCTGAACCCGGGGAAGTCTTTGATAGGAATCTTAAAAGATAAATTCGGAAATGTTTTCGGCACTGTGACCGCTGTTCTCTATATCTGGTATTTCATTCATATAGCGGCACTGGTTACAAGAGAACTAGCCGAATTCATGGTCACGACCGCCTATGCCGAAACCCCGATCGTATTTGTCGCCATTTGCATGGTTTTAGTCACAGCTTATCTAGTCAGACACGGACTGGAGGTAATGGCCAGGACAAGTGAAATATTGATACCGCTATTGATTGTCAGCGTTATTGCGATTTTCCTGGTAATGATAAACCTTCATGAGTATAATATAGAAAACCTTTTGCCTTTTAATGAGCGGGGAGTAAAGCCCATTTTACATTCCTGGTTTCTAATGACGACTTTCCCCTATGGAGAAAGCATATTATTCACCATGATTTTCCCTTATTTGTATCACAGAAAACTGTTAAAGGCCTCAATTCTCGGAGTATTAATTTCCGGATTATTAATACTCGGCATTACGGTTCGCGACTTGATGATTCTGGGACCGGACTTGATATCCAGAGTGATATTCCCGCCTCATATAACCACAGCCTTGATTCCCAACCTGGATATTACTCCGTTAGTAGAAGTTAATCTCATAATCGCTGGGGGAGTAAAAATAGCTATTTGTATTTTTGCTGCTGCTCTGGGGATCGCCCAGCTTTTAGGGGATCACGACCACAAGCCCTTTGTTGTCCCGGTAGCGGTGCTGACAGTTGTATTATCCATATGGGTATTCGACAACATATTGGCGTTTTTTCATTGGATAAACGCAGTATGGCCTTATTATTCGATTCCCTTTCAATTTGCCATACCAGTCTTGCTGTTGTTAATGTCGTGGCTGAAGACCAGCCGACGTACGGTCTAAGTCACGGTTCAATCCCAGGCAAATCATTCGGGTTGATTCCTGGACAATTTAAGGATATCATATTGATTAGCAATATTTAGCAGGAAAAATGCTGTTCTATAGATTTAAGAGCCGGTGTTTTATATGTTCATAGCTGATTTTCACATCCATTCCAAATACTCAAGAGCCACCAGCAAGGACTGCGTGCCGGAAATGCTCGAATTCTGGGCTAGGCGCAAAGGCATCGGCCTTATCGGCACCGGCGATTTCACCCATCCGGCCTGGCGGGAGGAACTGAAAGAAAAGCTGGTTCCCTCGGGGGAAGGGCTCTATACGCTCAAGGACGGTTTCCGCCGAGATGATCAAGTCGCAGGCGATCTGCTCAAGCCTCAATTTATCGTGACCGGTGAAATAAGTTCCATATACAAAAAGAACGGCAGGGTCAGGAAGGTTCACAACCTGATCATCTTACCCAGCCTGGAGCATGCCGAACTGGTATCGCGCCGGCTTGAGGCCATAGGCAATCTGCACTCCGACGGCCGGCCCATATTAGGCCTGGACAGCCGGGATTTGCTGGAGATCGTCCTTGACACGTGCGCGGAGGCCATCTTCATCCCTGCCCACATATGGACTCCGCATTTCTCCCTGTACGGAGCCTATTCCGGCTTTGACCATATCCAGGAGTGCTTCGAAGATTTAACCGGCTGCATCTATGCTCTGGAGACCGGGCTTTCCTCAGATCCTCCCATGAACTGGCGTCTTTCCGCCCTGGACGGTTTTACACTGGTTTCCAACTCGGATGCCCATTCCCCGGCCAAACTGGGACGGGAAGCCAATCTTTTCGATACCCCGCTTTCTTATCACAACATCCTGCAGGCGTTAAAAAACCGCCATAGCAAAGAGTTTTACGGCACTATAGAATTTTTCCCGGAAGAAGGGAAATACCACTATGACGGGCATAGAAACTGCAAGGTATGCTGGAAGCCTGCGGATACCAGGGCTGCGCAAGGCGTATGTCCGGTATGCGGCGGCCGGATTACCGTAGGGGTACTGCATCGGGTTGAAGCCCTGGCCGACCGGGAGGAAGGGTTCATACCACCGCAGCCCCGGCATTTTGAAAGCCTGGTTCCCCTTCCCGAGATAATCGCTTCCTCAATCGGGGCCGGGGCCGCCAGCAAGAAGGTGGGCGAAACCTACCGGAATCTGATCAGAAGCCTGGGACCGGAGTTGTTTATACTCCGGGAGGCGACGCTGTCGGATATTGAACTGGCCGCCGGTTCCTGGCTGGCGGAAGGGATCCGCCGGCTGAGATGCGGCGAGGTCAGCGTACAACCCGGATTCGACGGGGAATACGGTAAAATTGCGGTCATGGACAAAAGCGAGATTGAGCGCTTGTCCGGCCAGTTGTGCTTTTTCGACGATACCGGCGACATTCTGCCCAGCCCGCCAATGCCTCCGGTGCCAGCCGATGAAAAGGGTTCGGCCCGGCAAGACGTACTGCCGCCGATTGCAGCCGACGCCCATCCGCTGGAAAGCGGCGGTAAAACCCAAGGTGCGGCTGCCGCGGAAATTCCCTATGATCTGAACCGGGAGCAGTGGGAGGCCGTTTCCTCCTCCAGTCCGGCCATTGCCGTGATTGCCGGCCCGGGAACGGGCAAAACCAAAACCCTGGTCTGCCGCATCGCCTACCTGGTGGAAAAATGCGGCGTCCATCCCGCGCAGATAACCGCAGTCACTTTTACCAACAAGGCCGCCCGCGAGATGCGCGCCCGCCTGGAAAAGCATTTCGGGCAAAAACGGACCGCCGCCGCCATGACCATAGGAACCTTCCACTCCATCGGTCTGCAAATTCTGTCGCAAGCGCGGGGCGGGAGCGATGTCGTGATTATTGACGAATACAATGCCCTGGCCATTATCGAGGAAATCATAAAGAAAATGCAGCTGGAGATTTCTCCCCGCGATGCTCTGCGCGGCATATCGCTGCTTAAAAACGGCCTGGCTGTGCCGGAAGAAAAGCGATCCGGCCTTCAGGAGGGGATAGGCCCCGACCACCGGTCCGGCAGCGGAGGCCGGACGGCAGTCCCCGCTCAATTCTACGATGCCTATTGTGCGCAGCTTAAGCGTTACGGGGTAATGGATTATGACGATATCCTCCTGGAAGCGCTGCAGAGCTTTGAAGGCGGGAACAGCTTCTCCTATTTGCTGGTGGATGAGTTCCAGGATATCAATGAAATTCAATATCGCTTGATCAAAGCCTGGGCCCGGGAAAGCCGAAGCATTTTTATTATCGGCGATCCGGACCAGTCGATCTATGGTTTCCGGGGTTCGGATCTGCGCTATTTCGCACGATTCGAAGAGGATTTCCCGGCCCTCCGGCAGTTCCGCCTGACCCGGAATTATCGCTCCACGCCCGAGATCATCCTTTGCGCCCAATCGCTGATCTCCCCGAAAAACGCCGACAGTCCGGAGGGAATCCTGGAGGCGAGCAGGTCGGGGGGACTCAGAGTGCGTTTGATAGAAAACCGGGATGAGTTTTCCGAAGCTCTGTTTGTGGCCAAGGAAATAAACCGTATGGTCGGCGGCATTGATATGCTGGATACCCAGACCCTGGCGGCGTCTCGCCGTAAAAGACCAGGAGCCCGGCCGCCCCGAAGCTTTTCCGATGTGGCCCTGTTGTACCGCACCAATCAGCAGGCGCGGGTGCTGGAGCAATGTCTGGTAAAAGAGGGGATTCCCTATGTGGTGGCCGGGCGGGAGGACTTCCTGGCCGATAAGCCGGTGCGCCGGGCCCTGGCTTTTTTCAGGCTTTTGCTCAACCCCGGGGACATAGCTTCCCTGCTGCTGTGTCTGCAAGGGGAAAAGAACGATTTGATCGGCCTGAAGCAAAAAGTTCTGGCCAGCTACGCGGCCGGGGAGAAGAACCTGGCCTCTCTGTCAAGAATCATGGAAGGGATTCGGCCCTCCCTGGAGCAGCCGAATCAGCCCGAGAATTTCCCGGCAATGCTGAGCAAGTATGCGCTTCTCATCCATAAAGAAAAGCCGGGGAAAGTCATAGATGCCTGGATTGACGACCATAACCTGTCCGACCGCCAGTCCATGACCTTGCTTTCCCATACCGCGGTCATGTATGACGACATGCCCGCTTTGCTGCAGAACCTGATACTGGGCCGGGAAAGCGATGTGGTCCGCAGCGGCGGCAAATCCTATTCCCCGGAGGCGGTTTCCTTAATGACCATTCACGCGGCCAAAGGCCTGGAATTTCCCATCGTGTTCATCTGCGGCGTCAACGACGGCCGGATTCCTTTGCGGAACAGCCGTTCTGACGTTAATGTGGACGAGGAGCGGCGACTGTTCTATGTGGGTATGACCCGGGCCCGGGACGAGCTTCTTTTACTGACTTCCGGCATCCTTTCTCCCTTTGCCGGCGACCTGGCTGAGGCGCAGCTTACCAGGGAGCATGCTGCCGCCGCCAGACCAAAGCCTCAATACCGGCAAGCCGCTCTTTTCGATTAATCGGGCCGGCCCCAACACCTACTATTATTAAAATTACCAAAACATGCAAGCGGATCGGTTGACCGGCGTATATCATTATATATCGAATGTAAGAACCCAAAATATTGAAGGAGGCCGCGGAAAAATGAGATTTAACCGGAGGGCGGGAGATTTTGTGATGAGAAACATGCCGCTAGTTGCGCTGATGGTGTTCGCATTGGTTTTGGTTTTGTCACCGGTCCTTCCGGCTTCCGGTTCAGTCCAGGAAGATTCCGGCATCAAAGTATATTGCAACGGTGATTTCCGGGGCAGCACCGCCTACATCGATCCCGCCAGCGGAGTGGGCATGTTGCCTCTGGCCCTCATTGAATCTCTTCCCGGATTGCGGCTGAACGTCCGTGATAATCAGGCCTGGTTTGCATTGAACGGCCGGCAGCTGCGTACTACGGTGGGGAGCAATGCTTACACCATCGACGGGCAGAACAAGACCTGGCGGTGCGGTCTGCAGCCCTGGCGGTACGGCATCGCCGCCCCCGGACGCGATCTTTTCGAGGCCCTGGGGGCCAGCGTCCGCTGGGACGGCAACGAGAGAGCTATTTACATCGACGCTCTGCCGCCCACCCCGAACGCGCCTGAAAACCTCAGCCAAGCAAGCCTGCCGCTGCGCCTGGCTTTCATTCAGAATGAACAGTTGTGGCTGCTGGATGCCAGCGCTCCGGGAACTCAGCCTTTACCGGTGCCCGGCCGCAATATTGAACAGATCATAGGCTGGTCCCGCGACGGAAAATGGCTGGCCTATTTGCAGAGAACGAGCGACGATCCGTTCTCGGGAGAGAAAAATCTGTGGGTGGTATCGTCCGACGGGCAGCGGCGCCAATGCCTTGATAACTTGCCGCTGGCCTATCATACCCCGGTATGGTCGCCGACGGAAAATATTATCGCTTATCAGGTCCAACCGGAGAATCAAGCTGACATTCAGAATATTGCCTTGAGGGTCGCCTATCAGGAAAACGGACAATGGCGATATCGGGAACTGGCGAAATCGGGCGAACGTTCCCTGGGCTCGGGACTGGCCTGGTTTCCGGACGGGCAAAGTCTGGCGGTAAGCTGGGTGCATGATAAGAACAATTTGCCCGAACTCAGCCGGATTGATTTGCAGGGCAGGGCCTGCAGCCTGCTGGTGCTGCCGGCGGCTTTGGCCGGAAATTATCAGGATGGAATGTATATCCGGGACATCACCGGTCTGAAATTATCGCCGGACGGACGCTATCTGGCCTGTTTTCTGGGCATGAACTCCGCTTCCATAAATGCTGACGGCATGAATCTGCAGATCGTCGATCTGCAGCAAAGGACCTTGTTTCCAGTCGGCGGCGCCCTGGGGTACCCGGAATGGGTGGCCTGGTCTCCCGACAGCCGGGCAGTAGCGGTCATACTCGGAGGAGGCCGGGAAGCCAGCATTCATAAGCATCTGGCTATAGTGCAAATAGGCGAAGACGGATTCAAGGTGCGGGAATTGGGCGAAACCGGCCGGGTGGACAGCAGGCCGATATGGGCCCCGGACGGCAGCGCTTTGTATTTCAGCCGCGGTCCGGAGAGCCTGGCCTGGGAGGAAGAGGGCCGGCATCAGGAAGCGCCGGTTCCCGGACAGCAGATATTCAGCCGTCGGGCTGAACAGGCGCAGAGCCTGAGCGGGCCCGGAGAAGAACAAGCCGACTACCCCCTGTCCTTATCTCCGGACGGCCGTTATCTGGTCACGCAGAGGCTGGACTACGTCGATCTGGGCGCCCTTCACCTGATGGATTTAAAAAACGGGCAAACGCTCAAATTTATGGATAATTTGCAGGCCCAACCCGGTTATTACGGCAACTATTACCCGGATGGGGTCAGCGTTTACTGGATGGAATGAAAGGTGACAGACCAATAACGCAAAGGCATCCGGCTGTGAGTGACAAGAGCCGTTCCTCTTGTAATCAGTTTTATGACAGCGAATAATTACGGCCGGATTTATAATTTAATGCAGAGGCGAAGCTATATTAAAAAGCCATAAATCACTTTAGCCGGAGAGGAGTAATCTTATTATGCAAGAAATTGCTTATACTGATTATGTTGTACCATTTTTAAACCAATTGCCCCGGGGAGCTTTTCTGACGGTAAAATCAGGAGATAAAATCAACACTATGACTATCGGCTGGGGCACAATCGGCCGTATATGGAATAAACCGGTCTTATCAGTATTGGTGCGCTATTCCCGCTATACTTATGAATTAATTAAAAATGCGGCTGATTTTACGGTTAGCGTCCCCTTGAATAAGGATTTGCAGCGAGCCATGGCCATGGCCGGAACGCGTTCGGGAAGAGAAGCCGACAAATTTCAGGAATGCCGGTTATCCCCAGAGCCGGGTCACAAGATCGACAGCCCTTATATTGGAGAATGCGGGCTGATCTATGAATGTAAAATAGTATTTCGCCAAAAAATGGAGGCGGAATGTTTGGATAAAGAGTTAAGGGAAAAATTTTACAAGGACAATGACTGGCATGAGATCTTCCACGGAGAGATCGTGGGCTGTTATTTAGCCGAATAGTTTAAAACAAGTCAGATGAATATGAAAAGGTTATGACAAGGGGAAGTTCTTCTTGTCATATTGTTTTTTGAGTGATTTTTTAAATCTTATTGATGAGTCTGTAATAACCGCCAACATAAACATAGCAAAACCCAACCATACTAGCCACGACATGTGCACAAGCTGTCCGGCAAACCATAGAAAAGTACCGGCTATCAGTGGAGCAAGGATAAAATACTTGTATTTAACCGCGTTCCAGTTGATAGCTAAGTAAAAACTTAAGGTTAACAATGGGATTATGGTGTTAAAGGTAAGAACCATTATCATATACCTCAAAAGTTTAGGCGGCATTATCTTTCCAGCCCTATCATACCGCTCAACATCATGGGCCAAGGGAACCGCGTCCCTTGAGGGACAGCGGTCCTCTGGTCCCCTTATTCTTTTGGCGGCAGTTAAAACCCAGCTTTGAGCTTGCTGCTCGTATTTCAGGATCACCGGTAACTATTGCAGCATCTTTATGGGGCTTATATTATAAGAAAGAGGAGGTACCCTTAATATGAATATCAAACACCTGCTTATAAGTATTTTAATTGATTTAACTGTGATAATAATCAGCATACGACAGTTTAAGAAAGCAACAAGTTCTTATCGCAGAAGATTCTGGGGCTTAATGATAATAATTTTCCCTATTTTATTGATATGGTCAATTATAATATATATTGGAAAATAGTTGATGCATTATTTTCAGGCTTCCGGAGATTATGAAATTATCCACAAAAGATAAGGGTTAAGATGTAATCAGTAAGGGAAGGCGCTCTCGTCATAAAGGAGAAAACCCGGGGACGACCCCGGGCTTGTGCTGCGTTAATCCCGGCGCAGGGCCTCTATCGGATCCAGATTGGCCGCCTGGTTGGCGGGCAGGATACCGAATACGATGCCGATAGCGGCTGAAAAGGTAAAGGCCAGTAAGATAGTAGTCCAGGAGACCAGGGGAGGCCACTTGGCCAGGGCGGATATCAGGAAGGCTCCGCCGATACCCAGGGCCATTCCGATAATACCTCCCAGCAGACAGAGTACTATAGCTTCGATCAGAAACTGGATCAGGATATCCCGGCGTCGGGCGCCCAGAGCCATACGCAGACCGATTTCCCGGGTTCGTTCCGTTACCGAGACCAGCATGATATTCATAACGCCAATACCTCCCACCAGCAGGGAAAGACCGGCAATTATTCCAATCACCAGAGTCATCACACCGGTTACTTTGTTTACGGCCGCGATTTCTTGCTCCATATCAAAGCCGTCATAGAGGCCTTCACTCCGGTGGCGCCTTTCGAGTATTTTTATACTGCTCTCCATGGCGGTTTTAACCTCTCCCGGGCTGCGGGTACCTCCTTCGAGGTAAGATATGTTGCTTTTGGGGTAGATGTCCAGCCAGACCCGGGTAGGAATATAGACGTATTTGGCCCCCGAGCCGAAGAAGGAGCTCTCGGCTTTGACCAGTCCGCATACCACCAGTACCTGATTATCAATTATAATTCTCTGCCCTATAGCGTTATCCCGGGGGAATAGTTCCCGGGCCAGGTCTTCGTCGATCACGGCTACTTTTCTTCTCCCCTGACAATCGCTTTCGGTAAGAAAGCGGCCGGCTGTCATCTCCAGCGGATGCAGGCGGGCATAGTCGGCCTCGGTACCTCGAACCTGGGCAGTTTTAGACTTATTTTGTCCCTTAACCTGGGTATAAGCTCCGGCGCCCGGGAGCAGGTATTGTACTTCCGGCACATTGGCTTTTATGATTTCAATATCCTGCATATTGAATTCATTGCCGGTGGGAAGCTCATCCCGCCGCCAATCAACCGAGATCTGAAACAGATTGCTGCCGAACTTCTCCATTTCTTTCAGTATTGACTGCTGTCCGCCCTGACCGACTGCAACTACCGCGATAACGGCGGTGATGCCGATCATTATGCCCAATGTGGTAAGGACCGACCGCAGCAGATTGGCTCTGATTGAATCCAGAGCAACCCGTATGCTTTCACTCAGATTCATTTCAGCTCACCACCTTCAACTGAATCAGATGCATCTGTGAGGTGAGGGCTGAGTACTTCACTTATCAATCTGCCGTCCCGAAAATGCAGAACCCGGCGGGCATAAGCCGCGATGTCAGACTCGTGCGTGACCAGGACGATGGTGCGGCCTTCCCGGTGCAGGGACTGAAAAATATTCATGATTTCCAGACTGGTTGCAGTGTCCAGATTGCCGGTAGGCTCATCGGCCAGGATAATATCCGGACTGTTTACCAGAGCCCGGGCAATAGCAATACGCTGGCACTGACCGCCGGAGAGTTCGGAGGGGCGGTGATGCATACGATCCAGCATCCCTACCCGGCTTATGCAATCAAGTGCCCGGCTGTTGCGTTCATCTTTGTCTGTGCCGGCATAAAGCATGGGCAATTCTACATTGCGCAGGGCTGTCATACGGGGGAGCAGGTTGAAATTCTGAAAAACGAACCCGATCTTTTTATTGCGTATCACAGCCAGGTCGTCACTGTTCATGCTGCTGATCTCAACTCCGCCCAGCCAGTATTGGCCGGAGCTGGGAGTATCCAGGCATCCCAGTATATTCATCAGGGTCGACTTGCCGGAACCGGAAGGACCCATTATGGCAGCAAAATCTCCCGCCGCGATATGCAGGTTTATGTCCTGAAGTGCGTGCACCGGGTTGGATTGAGGGCGATATATCTTGTTAATCTGCTCCATTTTAATCATGATGGTCATCCTTTGCGGCTGCAGAGGGCAGGGGGGCCTGGCGCACCTTTTGTCCCTCCTTGAGTTGAGGAGGCGGGCTCGGTATAATGGCATCGCCTTTATTCAATCCCTTGAGTACTTCCAGGTAGAGTTCGCCTTCCAGGCCGGTGGTTACTGTCTGCAGACGGGCTTTTCCATCATCATATATCCAAACCTGTTGTTTGCCTTTACTATGGTTTAACGCTTCGTAGGGTATCACCAGTCGTTTCTTTGCGGCTACGCTGATAATCTCCAAATCTACTGAATAGCCGGGTTTTAAGCGGCCCGACTTATCCTCTACACTGACCCGAACCGGTACTTCTACCGAGCGGGTGTTATTGCTCTCTTTTACCCGGGCCAGACCTGATACTTCGGTTACCTTTCCGCTGAATTTTTTTCCCGGGAGGGCGGCAGCCTCTATTATTACCTTTTGCCCCGGTTTTACCCGGGAAGCATCTGCCTCACTTACCCCCACTTTGACCTGCAGGCGCTGAGGTTGTCCTATGGTAATAAGCTTGTCTCCGGCCTTTATCATGTCGCCCGGCTGATTTTCGAGATTCAATACCACCCCATCCATTTCGGCTTTGATGAGGTAACGAGCCAAATCTTCTTCGGCTGCCTGTACTGCACTTTGGGCCCGTTCCAATTTGGCTTCAGCGGCATTGCGTTCTGCGGTCCGGGGCCCATTGCAGAGAATGTCATAAGCTTTTTGAGCTTTGAGGAAGGCGGCTTCCGCAGCGGCCAATTCCTGACGGGCGGTCTCCGTTTCCTGGGCACTGATAGCTCCTGCATTGTACAGAGCTTCTTTACGCTGCCAATCTCTCTGTTTATTATCGTAAGCTGTTCTGGCCTGTTCGAAGTCTGACTTGCCTATTGTCAGATCTTCCCCGGACGGGTTGATAAGGCCCTGGTAATCGACTTCTTCTGTTGCCAGGCTGGCTCTGGCGTCAGTCAGTGCTTTTTCCTCGGCCAGACAATCCATAACCGCCAGTAACTGTCCCGCCTTAACCCGGTCGCCGGTTTTTACATATAACTGTCTCAATATCCTGGTATCCCGGGCAACTACTTCCTGTTTCTGCTGCAGTTCTATGCTGCCGCTGGTATATACCTTTTCCCCCATAGCCTTTTCTTCCACTTTAGCGGTATGTACCAGAGTCCCGCTATGGGTACGGTTACGCCACAGGTTAAGGCCAATTATCAGAGCAACGACAATTATAATCAGCGCAATCTTAAATGCTGGTTTTTTGCTTATGGTTTTAATATTCAGGGCAGGCACTTTTAAAAATTCACTCCTTGCCGTCATTATTGTTTGGAATAGTAGCTAGATCATAGCGCTCATTTTTGCTGCACTATAATAGCTGGTACCCAGAGCGTAAACCAGCCATACCAGGAAAACGTAGAGGCCTACCTTCTTGATTTTGCTTTTCATCAGGATAGCTCCTCCCAGGGCGGTCAGGTAAAGGCTCCATAGCATGAAGGGGTCGATCTGGGATGCCAGCATGGCCGCAAAACTATGGGAATCAGGAGGGAACAAGAGATAAAGGCTGGTGCAGACATTGCCGAAGCTTTCTACCGGGGTTGTCAGACCCAGTCCCAACTTTATCAGGAAAGACAGCAGCATAGGGAGGTAGGCATAGACACAGACTGCAAACAGCTTGCGGTACTGTATCTTATCTCCGGCAAATGCATTAAACAACTTCAGCAATAAAGCCATTATTAATGCAAAAAGTAAAGGTGCCAGTACTGCACCCACTACGGTTGCAATAACCGTCACCTTGGATGCTGTAGCAAGGGCTTCCGGATTGGATAAAGCTGGATTATTGGCCATCTGCTGCAGCTGTATAATCCCGTAGTCTTTAATCTTGGAGAGCAGGGGCAGGGTAGCGGCCAGGCTGACACCTGCGATTATTAATAAAGTAGCGAGCCAGGAATGATTGCGTTCCAGGTCTGTAAAAACACTGCTCGGGCTGGTAAAAATACGGGACAATCGCTGCCCCAGGGACAGGTTTTCATTATTAAGTTCCAATTCCATATTAATCCCCCTTTTTGGTTTTTGGCAAACCATCAACCTCCGTTGACAGGAAAGGTTGCTTCAACCCCCTTTTCAGTCTACGGGTCTGATATATTAATTCTTGCATATAGGATAATAATTCCTGCTTCAATGGAAATAAATTAGCCCTGATATTCCTATTTTTAGCTAGCCTTGCCGTACAGAGAATTCCAACCCCCATTCAAGTTGCCTGGAATGGGGGGATTTATGCAACCTCTTTAACTGTAATAATTAATAATCTCATTCATGAGCATTAACCAGGTTGTTATAGGAGTGAACGGTAAGCAGATAGTAGAGCAAGTAAATCAGGGTATAGACTGCAATCGTAATTACTGTAGGCATGGTCAGGTCCTTATAGAGTAGAATACCCAGAGCCGATAAGGCGGTAAATGCGTGGGCAGTTCCGACCAGCAAAGGAAACAGGAAAATCACCATAACCTGGCGGGATATGGAGGCATGGATTTCCTGGCGCTTGACTCCGATCTTACGCAGGATTGCATAGTTCATCTGCTCCTTGCCGGCTTCGTTTAATTGCCGGAAATAGATGATACTGCCGGTAGCCAGGAGGAAAACCAGTCCCAGGAAAGCTCCGACGAACATCATCATGCCGCTGGCTTCAAGTTGTTCTTTATATGTGCTGTAATAAGAAGACAGCAAATCGAAGTTCTGCTCCAAATCCCGGCTAAGTTCTGCGCTGTCTCCTGCTTTATCCACCACAATGCCTCTTATTATGACTGGTTCCCGGGCACCGGCCATCCGGGTAAAATCCTCATCGCTTACTACCAGGGTAAAGAACATCGTGTTCATAAGTAAATAGGACCTGGCTTCAGTAATATTCATTTTCTGTTTGATCCGACTATCATCGGTAACGATAAAATTGCGGCCCTGCATACAGGAAGCATTGGCCCTTTCAAAAAGGACAGCTTCACCAGAATTAAGCCGGATATCTGGTTTTAGACCACGTGCTCTCATTAGTTCCCGATAAGAACTCTCTGAAATAATCTGGGCATTACGGTGAAAGCCTTCCGGGCCGGATATCTTACCCCTGAATTGCAGATAGGGCAGTTTCACATCAGCCACCATCCTGTGCTGGGGATAGCGGGCAATAGCAGCATCCACCCGGCTATCCTGATTAGTTTTGCTTTCTCTATAAACATAACTGAAAGGTAAATAATCCGGCAGTTCCTCTTTCAACCCGAAGTAAAAGCTGTAGCTCATGCCGACAGCGGTGAGGGTGGTAGCACTTAAAACGGCAATGGTCGCCAGCATGTTGGCATTGCTTTTAATCCGGTATAAAAGATTGGAGGTACTGATGAGATTCATTCCCCGATAGTAATAAGATTGGTTACGGCGCACCCGCTGCAGGGCAAAAACCGAAAATGACTTAAACAGGGCGAAGGTTCCGCTGATGACCAGCCCCAGTACTGCCACGGCGTAGACCGGAAATATAAGCACCAGATGTGGATTTAAGGCAACTATATAGCCTCCGGCAATCAACAGTATAGACAAGAGGGCCAGCATCACTGAACTGCGGGGTTGGCTTTCTCCCAACTGTTCAGCCCGAAACAGCTCTACCAGCTGGAAACGGTAAATGATGCGGCGGGCATGCCAGGAGATGGCCAGGAACAGCAGCAGGAAGACTGCCACCGTGTTAAGCGCGGCGCGGGGGGAGATAAAAAAGTCGACCTGGACATAGTGGCCCATCAGGCTGAGCAACAGCATGGCAAAAAGCTTGGAAAAGACTGCTCCCAGGAAAATGCCTGCGCCCAGGGCTGCCAGGCCCATCACCAGGTTTTCATAAAAGAGCATTCGGGCTACCTGCCTTCGCTGCAGGCCAAGAAGAGTATAAAGCCCGATCTCCTTCTTGCGCCGACGGGTGAAAAAGGCATTGGAATAGCCCATAAAAATGGCCGAGAATATTGCGGTCAAGACCGAACCGAAGGAGAGGAGAAAATTCATCTTGTTTCCCACGGCATGAGCAATCTGTTCATTATAGTCAATGGAATTGAACATATAAAAAACCAGGATACTGAAGACCATGGATATGAAATAGAGAAAATAGGTTTGAAAGTTCTTTTTAATATTGCGCAAGGTCAAATCAAATAAAGTCACGGTTATCCCCTCCCATCACGGCCAGTACATCCAGAATTTTATGGAAGAAATCCTTGCGGGTTCCGCCGCGGACGAGCTCACAACAGGCTGATTATTTGCTATTTTAATAGTAGTAAATAGGCAGACTATAACTAGTAATATGGATTTTTGCCTGGAAGCGAACAGGGGACTTGGTGATGTTTAAAATTATGTTGGTCGAAGATGATCCCAAGCTGCGCCGCCTTATCCTGGAGAACCTTAATAAATGGGGTTTTGAGGGATGGGCGGCAGAGGATTTTCAGCTGCTTTTGCAGGACTTCCTGCGCTTTGAGCCCCATCTGGTTTTGATGGATATCAATCTGCCTGCTTATGACGGCTTTTACTGGTGCAGCAAGATCAGGGAGCTTTCCAAAGTTCCGGTGCTGTTTATATCATCCCGGGACAGCGATATGGATATCATCATGGCCGTTAATATGGGCGGTGACGACTATATTATAAAACCCTTTTCCCTGGAGGTATTGATGGCCAAGATCAATGCCCTCCTGCGCCGGACCTACTCTTACGCTGATGCTGAAGTTATGGCCGTCGAGTACCGGGGGGTGGTATTAAACTTGAAGGATAATCATCTGCGCTACCAGGAGGAAGCAGTGGAATTGACCCGCAATGAGTTCAAGATAGCTTATATGCTGATGAAAAGCCAGGGGCGGGTGGTCAGCCGCGACCAATTAATGCGGGGCTTGTGGGAGGATGAAAGTTTTGTTGACGACAATACGCTTACCGTCAACATCAACCGCCTGCGCCGCAAACTGATGGCGATTGGTCTTAATGATTTTATTGACACCAGGAAGGGGCAGGGGTATATCATTCCATGAGGCTGTACGAGTATTTGCTGGACCGCCGGTATTCTATTCTCTATTATCTGCTGTTGATGTCATTTGTTACGGCGGTAATTGCCCTCGACCCCGCGAGAAGGGTAAGTGCCGATAATATTCTATATATCAACAGTGTGGCACTATTTTCGTTTATAGTTTATCTTCTGGGCGGCTACGGGTTCAGGCGGCAATTTTACCGTCAAATCAGCAGGAGCCTTGAGGAGAACACGGCAGAGGCAGCCCATAGCCTGCCAACTCCGGGTAGCTTCGAACAAAAACTGTTCCGGCAACTGCTGGAAAAGGTTTATGCCGGGCAAAGGAGAGAGCTGGAGGGGCTTAATACCCGGCGCAAGGAGAATCTGGAGTTTATAAATAGCTGGGTGCATGAAATCAAAACCCCGCTGGCAACCAGCCATCTGCTCATTGAGAACAGCCGGGGCAGTTGCCCTGATGGGCTCCTGGACAGCCTGGAAGAAGAAGTGAGCCGCATGGATGGTATGGTGGAGCAGGTTCTCTACTACGCCCGGATGGACGATTTTGCCCGTGATTATTTTATCCCAGGAATATGAGTTAAGGCCTCTGGTAACTGAACTGGTAAAAAATCATGCCCGCATTTTTATCAGCAAAAAAATTCGCGTCGACATAGATGATTTTGATGTCACGGTACTGACTGACCGCAAATGGCTCTTGTTCATTCTAGGTCAGGTTATAAGCAATTCCCTCAAGTACACCCCGGAAGGAGGCCTAATCCGGATTCAAGCTGAGGCCGATACGGAGGGGAAGAGGCTGGTCATTACCGACAACGGGGTCGGCATCAAGCCCGAAGACATCGAACGGGTTTTTGAGCGGGGATTTACCGGTCACAATGGCAGGAGCTCCGGCAAGTCCACCGGGATGGGTTTGTACCTGGCCCGAAGCCTGGCCCGCAAGCTGGGCCATGAAATGTCGATAGAGTCTGAATTTGGGAAATATACCAGGATGAGCATATGCTTTCCCCGCCTGCGGGATTACTACCGGCTGAACTAAAAAATTCATCATACCTGCCTGAACTTGCAAGCTGGACACTTTATTTTCGTAAGCTTTATAATGTACAGGGAGGTACGGAGAATTGGAAATCAAACGTCTGAAGTTTATAGATAAGACCTATGTTATAACCCTTTTAATCCTGCTGGTCTTTGGGTTGGTGGTACTGACCAGTGCCAGCAGCAGCATTTCCAGCGATCCCTATTTTTATTTAAAGAAGCAGATAACTTCCATAGCTTTGGGTGTTCTGGCCATAATAATTATCCTGCGCTATGAATATATTGAACTTAAGCGCTACAGCTGGTTTTTGTACGGCTTGGCGATTCTTATGCTGATTGTGGTTCTGGTACTGGGGGAAGAAGTGCGGGGAACGACCGGATGGATCAGCGTCGGGCCGCTGCCGGCCGTGCAGCCGGCGGAATTTACCAAAGTCCTTTTGATATTGGCATTTGCCGATTTCCTGAATAGCAGGAAAGGGGAACTCAGTACCCTGGCGCAGATGCTTCCTTGCTTTGCCTTTATGGGTCTGCCGTTTCTGCTTATTTTAATGCAGCCTGATCTGGGCACAGCTCTGGTCTACATAGCTATCACCCTGGTAATGATGTATATTGCCGGAGCTAATCCCAAAATACTGCTCACGCTGCTGTTTTCAGGCATACTGCTTACCGTGCTGCTGTTCCTGGCCCATGTTCATCTCGGGCTGCCCCTGCCTCTGGAAGATTACCAGATAAAACGGCTGATAGTATTCCTGGACCCCTACAATGATGGCCAGGGAGGAAGAGGGCCGGGATGGAACACTATTCAGTCCCTGGTTGCGATTGGCTCCGGCGGGCTGACCGGCAAGGGCCTGTTTCACGGTACCCAGGTACAGCTGAACTTCCTGCCCGAGCACCATACTGATTTTATTTATGCGGTTATAGGTGAAGAACTGGGATTTGTCGGTGCTGCTTTCGTTATCATACTTTATGGCATCTTGATATTAAGGGCTATCAATATCAGCTATAATGCCAAAGAGCTCTATGGTACCCTGATGGTATTAGGGATAACTGCCATGTGGCTGTTCCATATTTTTGAGAGCATCGGCATGTCGATTGGACTGATGCCGGTAACCGGGATACCACTGCCGTTTCTAAGCTATGGAGGAAGCTCCATGTTAACCAATTTAATTGCGGTGGGCATTGTTTTAAATGTAAATATCCGGGGTAAGAAAATAGTATTCTAATTATTGAGCCATACTATGTTAGGGTGCTGAAAAGACATTACGTCGTTAACTGGGTGCTAAAATCAAACCCAGGACTTTTTAGGGGGTGCGGTATGAGTACAGATGAGAATCGCAGTGCTGCTATGACAACTTTAAAGGAAAGCCTTTTGTTTATACCCAATTTTCTCAAACTTATCTACCGGCTGGTTCAGGACCCCAATGTGAGCAAGACTGACCGGGCTCTATTGCTGGGAACGGCAGCTTATGTGCTTTCCCCCTGGGATTTTCTCCCCGATGTCGTGCCTTTCCTGGGGCAATTGGACGATCTCCTGCTGATAGCCCTGGTTTTAAAAAGACTGATGGACAGTGTCAGCCATGATACCCTGTTGTCATACTGGGATGGGGATGAAGACCTGCTGGGACTGATGGAAAGTATAATTGATCTGGCAGTGCAGTTTGTTCCCCAGGGAGTTTACCGCAAATTGGTCAGAAAATCCCGTCCCCGGGGTTATACCGATGTGGAATACGAAGTAAAGGGTTAAGCTTGATTATAATATGAACCGCTCCCTGTCAAGTAGACAGATGAAAAAAGAAACCATTTCGCTGGGCTCCGTAAGACGGGGTCCAGTTTTTTTAGGCTGCATTTCGAACAACTGACGGTAGGTCATCGGAGGTAGTTTGTTCAGTCTCCTTTGCCGGCGTTCGTAGTTGCTCGTCCCGGCTTTGAGCATCCTGTTCTCTGCCCGAAGGCGCTCAACTTCGGTAAGGATTTTTCCTTCGGCATTTAATACCATCTGGTAAATGCAACCAGAAGGAAAAGTATTTGGCGTAGTTTCTTTCGGACTAAAAACGGTTTTTGTATTTACTATATGCAGTATATCCAAATCATAAAAAAACTAAAAAAATAAGCTAAAATACCGCAATGATGTCTTTCGGAAAAAGGTAAAAGATATAGAATTAGATAAGGAGAGAAAAAAATGGCAATAACAGCCATGCAGAAAGGCGGCACTGGTAATTTATCATCATCTAGATCAGGTAACTTATTATGGAGGGTTACACTCAATCCAGATGAATTGGCACACTGCAAAGGTTATGCTACCGTAAGAAACAATTAATGTTGGGGTAATAACCTAACCGCAATAATGAAAATTCAGTACCTGAGACCCTACCACAGATATATCAACATCTGATTTGAAATTATAGGGGTATTACCCTATACCCCTATAATTTACTTTGGTAATAAGGTGGGAGCCGATTGAGGAAATTGTATAAAAAAACCATGCTGATATTCTTGCGGAGCAGAAACCTTATTGTTCCGTATTTGGTCGTGCTGGCAATATTATCGGTGTATACTGCCCTCCGTTTTCTTCAATACATAGAATTTCATAATATATTCATGACGATTCGTTGGTTAGTGATCCCCTGTGTTTTTTTAATTGCCTGCTTCATATATTTCAGCTACGAGCTGACTATCAAAATGTATGAAAATAATATGGCTGAGTACTTCCAAACATACCGGCAGGGATTATGGCAGGCTTATAGCGCCATCATTCTGTGCTTATTAACTTTGGCTGCCATACCGGCCATACTGTTTTTGCTTTTTATCCTGTTCTTTTATTATTATATTGATGTTCAATATTATCCATTTCTGGCCCATCTGTTCAAGGTATCCCTGCTTTATATCGGGCTGTCATTGATTGCCGGCATCATGTTGGGAACAGTAATGGCCGCCAAGCTAAAAGACAATAGATTGGCGGTATATAGTCTTACGGTCCTTTTTATACTGATAAACACTACTTTCACCTCAAGCCTTTTTTTCCATATATCATATATGCTTCTAAACTCTTACTCGTTCGAGAAAGCGCTTTTTGGCATTAAAGATTTTTTTACATTAGTTCCCCACCAGTTAGGCAGTAATTTTGCTATTGATCCGATTTATGGCTTGCCGATGGAGCCGGCCAGGTGGATATCAGCAGTATTTTGGATCGTATTCCCTTTTATTCTGATAATGAGCGAATGCTTCGGTCCTAAAGCAAAGAAAGCACTTACAGCTACGGCTGGCCTGGTGCTGGTACTGGGTGTCGTTTTGTTTTCTTTCAGAGGATCTACTTTAATAATGGATTTGCGAAACGATTCCTATCCTTATAGTGATATGCTTTATTACCAGGATAGACCGGAGGTCGATTACCGGGGACATAAAGCCGGATTTAACATTAATAAATATGATATGGATTTGACGGTGAGCAATGAACTGCATGCCATAGTGAAAGTTGCTGTCGATGATCGTGATCGGGACCGGTATGAATTTACTCTTTATCGCGGCTATATACTGGACCATGTTCGCACTGAAAAAGGAGCTATCCCGTTCAAACGTGAGGGTGATTACATCAGTGTAGGCAGCTTGAAAGGCGCAGACCGCCTTATCTTTGAGTATCATGGCAAATCACCGAAATACTATGCCAATCGGCAGGCCATAACCTTGCCGGGGTATTTTGCCTACTATCCCAAAGCCGGCAAATCCAATATATGGGATACAGGGCAGTCCGCCTATGTCATCAATCTCTCCCCCAACGAAAGCCGGTATGAGGTGAAGGTTCACTCGGATCTGGAAGTGTTTTGTAATCTGCCCGGAAGCAAGAATGCCTTTAATGGAAAAACCAACGGATTATCGTTGTTTGCCGGTATGTATGATGAGATAGCGAATAACATATATGCCGAACCGATGCGCAGCGATTTACCTCAAAAGCAGACTATACCTGAAGCGGAGCAAATCCTTTCTGACATTTTTAAGCGTTTGGAACGGCCCGAACCGGAAGCGCTGAAACATTTAGCGGGCAAGAAACTTTTTCAAGTACCTGGTAATTTTACATTAAACTCCGGTATAGAGGCAGCTGTCGTTATGAGTGACCATATTACAGCTGTTCATTGTGCTAACGGCCCGCAAGTAGCTAGAAGCATTATGCAGTCCATAATTAAGCCCCCATCTACCTCATACCGCTTAGAGTACGACTACTTATCCTATCTTTTTAACCAGAAAGACATGACTGATCCTGTATTTAAAAAATCCGTGGATTTGCAGCAGTTCCTGCAAGAGATAGACGAATGGCAGTATCTTAAAGCAAAATGTCAGGATGTAAATAACGAACAATATAAAAGTATGACTGAACAAGAAAAAGACGCTTTTGATACTGATGAAAGGCGTATGTTTGAATTAGTCTCCGACATCAACGATAAAGCGGCTTTATACTTGTTTTATCAATCGCCGCACAAAGCAGAGAACTTCCGCATTTTTTATGATTATTACACTTCGGGAAGCACGCAAGATTTTTGGGAATTGGTCAAAAGCATCATCGGGGAGGAAATGAAAGATGATTAAAGTTAAAAACTTAAGCAAGGGTTTTCAGCGTAAAAAGGTGCTTCACTCCATAAATCTCGTATTGGATAAGGGGGTTTATGGGCTGCTGGGGGCCAACGGCGCCGGCAAAACCACCCTGCTGCGCTGTATGGCAGGCCTATTCGAACCTCAGCAAGGGGAAGTATTATACTACGACGAACCGATATATAAATCCAAAAGCTTTCACCACGGCCTGGGTTACCTGCCCCAAGCTTTCGGTATGTTCCAGGAGCTCTCTCTGTACGAAATGATGGATTACATATGTTCCTTAAAGAACATAGCCTCCAGCCAATGCCCCGGCGCAATAGCCAGGGCGCTTGAGAGCGTCAATCTGGCGGATAAGGCCGGGGAGCGGGTTAAAACATTATCAGGCGGCATGCTGAGAAGGGCCGGAATTGCTCAGGCTATTATGGGAGATACCAAAGTTATGCTGCTGGATGAACCTACAGCCGGGCTTGATCCCAGTGAGCGAGCCCGGTTCAAGAACACGATAAGCTGCCTGAAGCAAGAAAAGAATAAAACGATACTAATCTCCACCCACATTGTGGAGGATGTCGATGCCTGCTGTGATAACGTCATCGTTATTGACGAGGGACAATTATTGTTCAACGGGTCTTGTGCAGAATTAAAAAATATCGCCCTGAATAAAGTATACCAGGTAAAGGAGACTGATTTGGCCGCCATTGCAGGGGATAATTTCAGTCTTAAGATAAACGAAGTAAGGGGAACGGTCTATCATAGGATACTGGCTCGGGATAAGCAGGCTTTTCCCGGCGAAGAGCCCAGCCTTGAAGATGGCTATATGTGCTTGGTTAAGGGGTTGGCATAGTGCGAAGGTTATATCTTGAACTGAAGAACCTGCGGTTTTATTATTATATTCCTATTATCGTTCTTTTTGTATTGGTACCTCTGACAGTTATCGCCACATTAAAAAAAGCCGGTGATCCTTTCCCGTCTTTTACTGTTATATGTCAGCTATATATCCCTTGTTTTGCCCCCTGGTGGACGCTTTTTATCTTAAAGGATTACCTTAACTCGCCCGGCAAGGAATTGCTTTTTGTATATAAACAAAGCCGGGATAGCCTTCTGAGGAAAACTATCATCTTATGGGTTTTATATGTCTTGCATATCTTGGTAGTGTTTTTGGCCGCCGCCTTTCTTTATGATTTTGTTTGGTTTTTGTTTATTGCGGTAATCATTCAAAGCGTGTTTCTAACCGCCCTGGCATATTTTCTGGCTATTTTGCTTTTAAACACCTTTGTCCCGCTGATAACCAACTTTACCTACAGCTTGGTATTTATGCTGGCGGGAGGTTATTCTCCTTTAAATATTTTTGTAGAAGGATTAGGCAATGCCGGCAGCTTGGATAAATCTGTTTTTGTTTTTATCACCGCTTTAATTCTTTTATACGCCGGCTATCATATGGAGAAACGCTTGTATAAAAACAGTATTTAAGTTCATAAACAGTCTATAGGGAAAGATATGCGCTTTTTGCAATCTTCAATTGCCTCACCTATGCCAAGCTCCGTTTGATAAATCTTTTCCAATTTTTCACCTTCTTCACAAGCTTGGTTATCTCTACGCCGAGTTCAACGGGATATATGGATATCGGCGTCTGACAGATGAACTGAACGCCGGCAAAGGAGACTGAACAAACTACCTCTGATGACCTACCGTCAGTTGTTCGAAATGCAGCCTAAAAAACTGGGCCCCGTTATTGACGGAGCCCAGAAAAAGGTTATTCTTTTTTCATCTGTCTACTGTCAATGGTCAGGGAAAATGTCACCCCTTTACCTAGATAACTCAGCAGCAGAAATGTCATCCCTGCTGCGGCTCTTAGAATAGAAGATTTCACTATATGCGAACCAAGGTGATTTGTTCTTTGGCTTGATTTTGGGCTGAGCCGGCAGGCTATTCAAGGAATTGTCCTGCTGAGGTATTTGTACTATACTTTCCTTGGGCTGAGTTTTGAGCAATTCGGGTTTAATAACGAGGCCTTTGTAAAGGACCTGCATTCCGATATGCTTACTGGTTGCTACAGTAATCGTATCATGAGGGGATGCAGGGACTTTTATATTTTCCACCTTGGCAGGCAGACGGTATTTATGGTTCTCAAAGGAAAAGGAAAGCCCTGAATCGATTTTTCTTGTTACATGCTTGGCAAAAATCAACTGCAATGCAGACATATCTTGCTTAGGCAAATAGGCCTTTTCCGGGCTGGCAGCCTGGACGGCGAATTTACGGTTGTAGTAGGGAATATAATGCTTTAGGAAATCATTAGCCTGTTCGATAGAAGAAATTCCTTTACGCTGCATATCTTTCGCCAAACGGTCCTGTAAAGTCTCCCAGAGCCTTTCAATACCACCTTTAGCCTGAGCAGACCGGGCAATGATTAACAGGATGTTGAGTTCTTTAAGGGCTCTGGCAAAGTTAGTCTGCTTTTCCACTTTGCCGGCCAATTCTTCTTCAAGGGTTAATTCCTTTTTCTTTTTGCTGTTATAAACAAAAACGGTTCTGCCATCAGTGTAGATTTCTCTTGGCAGGTGCCCATTCTGATTCATCTGAAACATCAGTTCACAATAACCTTCAAAGGTTTCTTCCTTTTCGAAATGAAGAGCCAGGATACGACCAGTGGCATCGTCAACCGCACCGTGCAGGTGCAAGTAGGAACCATTGCCAAGCCAATCAAAGCTGGAAGCATCCATCTGAATCATTTCACCCTCGCGCTCCCGGGCATTTCTGGAACGATGTTTCTTGGGTCTGCGCTTGGCCTTTGGAGAGCGAATACCACTGGCCCTAAGATACCTTGAGACAGTGCTTACCGAAACAAAAATATCTTTATCTTCAGCAAGCACATCGGTAGCATGACAAAAATTATATCCGGACAACTCCGTTTGATAAATTCGGCAGATTTTTTCAGCAACTTCAGGATCCAATGCATTAGCCGGTTTCCGTCCTCTATTCTTATGCAAAATACTTATAACCCCATTTGCGGATGCCTCCGCTTTCATCCGCTGTACTTGTCTTACACTGAGGTCTAAAAGCTCTGCAGCCTGCTTATTTGTAAACCGGCCTGCCAACAGTTCTTCGATGATAGTTATTTTTCTTGCTTCTTGTTTGCTCATTTCTAATTTCATCCTCCCATTATATCTTTTCTGGGGGATGACATTTTCCCTGAAGAGTTATACCATGACATTATCACTGATTAACGACACTTTTTTCATCTGTCTACTTGACAGGAAGCGGTTCATTATGATTCCCAGAGGGTTTTCTGATTTTTAATCCAGGTTGCGGCGGTCAAACACCCGTTTGCTTTTCTTCTCACTGCGGGGCAGGGTCTGGTAAGGGGTTACTTCCACGTCGGCAATGATATTTATTATCGCTTTAATATTATGTTTAAACTCCTTGCCTACTTTGGGATTATGCCGTTCGGGGTCTTCTTCCACCCGGATGAGTACCGAGTCCTTGCCGGCTTCACGCTCGATTATCATCTGATATTCACTGGATAACCCCGGGGTCATGCGAATGACATCTTCCACCTGGCCGGGATACACATTGACTCCCTTTATCTTGACGGTGTCGTCACTGCGCCCAAGGATGCGGCCCATCAGAGGGTAGGGCAGGCCACATTTGCAGGGTTCAGGGTTCAGATAAGTAAGGTCACGGGTACGGTAGCGCAGGAGGGGCATTCCTTCCTTGGCCAGAGTGGTTATAACCAGTTCGCCCAGTTCTCCCGGAGGTAAAACCTCGCCGGTCTGGGGGTCGATTATCTCACAATAAATATATTCCGGGAAATAGTGAATGCCGCAATGCAAATCACAGTCGATACCGATACCGGGGCCATAAATCTCGGTAAGCCCGTAAATATCATAGCTCTCCAGGCCCAGAATCTCTTCCATGCGGGTACGCATCTTCTCTCCCCAGCGTTCCGAACCGAATATGGCCTTGCGCAGCTTAAGCTGGCCCGCGATGCCCCGTTTTTTTGCTTCCTCGGCCAGCAGCAGGCCATAAGAGGCCGTGCCTATCAGTGCCGTAGCCTGCAAATCTACCAGCATAGCCAGCTGCTTATCAGTGTTGCCCGGTCCCATAGGTACTGCCATGGCCCCCAGGCGTTCGCATCCGGTCTGAAAGCCGATGCCTGCTGTCCATAGACCATATCCGGGAGTTATATGGACCCGGTCCCGGTTATTGAGTCCCACAATACGCATGCAGCGTTCCATCATTTCCGCCCAATCATCCACATCCTTGCGGGTGTAGGGGACAACTACCGGTTTGCCGGTAGTGCCGGAAGTAGAATGAATACGGACAATTTCTGATTCCGGTGCCGCCATCAGGGCCAGAGCTTCCTCCTGCCGCAATTCCTCCTTGTCGGTAAAGGGCAGGTGTTTTATATCATCCACCGTTTTGATGTCAGCAAAACTAATTCCCGCCTGCTCCAGTTTTTTCCGGTAAAAACAGGAGTGTTCCTGCAGGCGCTCCATCAATCTCCGCAAGAGAATGGACTGCCGCTCCTTAAGAAATACCGGTTGATACTCATCTCCAATAACTTCCGCTGCCTTGCTCATCTCGTCTCTCCCTCCACATATTCTCTTCCCCGGTTAAAGGCCCGGGTATTTACTTCCTGTACCTTTTTGGGCAGACGGCTCAGGAGTTCTTCCAGCAGCCTGCTCTCGTCAATATCGGGACATAATGCTGAAAATGCTCCCAGCATAACGGCGCTGAGTGCCTTGCTATTCCCGGCCTGTTCTGCCAGTTGCCGGGCGTTGATTAACACGATTCCCGGAACCTGCTCCGTGAGGTAGGCAATCATTTCCTCCCGGTTGTAACTGGATATACCCAGGTAAACGGTTGGGGGTACTATCATGGCGGTATTTACCAGGGCCCGGCCTTGAGCCTTTAATTTATCCAGGTTACGCACTGCCTCTGCCAGCTCGAATCCCAGGAGATAATCGGCAGCAGCGTCAGGAATCAGGGGACCCTCAAGCCCATTACCGATTCTTACCTGTGATACCACCGGGCCTTCCCGCTGGGCCATACCTATAATTTCGGATGTACGAACCTCATAGCCCTGAGCGATAGCGGCTTCGCCCACTACCCGGGAGGCCAGTACGGTTCCCTGTCCGCCAACACCGCACATAATTATATCCATTAGCGCTCCCCTCCTTTAATGGCATCAAAGGGGCATACTTCTACACACAGGCCGCAACCGGCGCAGCTTTCCAGTACCTGCGGCTGCTGCCCGGCCTCCATCACCAGAGCCGGACAACCTATCTCGGTGACACAGAGGCCGCAGTTTTTGCATTTTTCTAAATCAATTACCACCGGGGCTTCATTTTTGACCTCGGGCAGATTAACGCAGGCACGCTTCATTATAACTACCGCCGGGCCATCATAGGCCAGAGCGTTTTTAACGGCTGCTTCCGCCTCTTTTAGATTAACCGGGTCAACCTGGCGAATAGAGGCAACCCCGCAGCCGGCCAGTACTTGCTGCAGGTCGAGTGCCGCTACCGCTTCCCCGGTAGCCGTTTTCCCGGTCCCCGGGTGGGGTTGAAAACCGGTCATGGCGGTGGTGCTGTTATCGACTATCACCAGGGTGAGGGGGTATTGATTATAAACGGCATTTATTACCCCGGGGATACCGCTGTGAAAGAAGGTGGAATCGCCCAGAACGGCGATACTCCGGCGGCCAGGTTCGGCCCGGCCGATGCCCTGAGCCTGGGTAATAGCTGCCCCCATGCACAGGCAGGTGTCCACCGCCGATAGCGGCGGCATCATACCCAGGGTGTAACAACCGATGTCACCGGTAAATACCACATCCGATTTTTTACCTGCTGCCTTGCGAATGGCGTAAAAGGAAGCCCGGTGAGGGCAGCCGGCGCAGAGAATTGGCCTGCGTATGGGCAATTCCGGTTTAATCATGACCGTTTTGCTGCTGGTATTTTTACCAGACCAGCCGGCAATGGCCTTTGTAACCAAATCCACGTTTAATTCGCCGATACCGGGAACCATGGCATCATTTTTCCCGCTCAACTGCACATGCAGGCCGTTTTTACCTGCCAGGCGCAGCATCGCGTCCTCCAGTACCGGGTCCTGCTCTTCTATCACCAGCAGCTTCTCATGCTTTTTCAGATAGCTGACGGCCAGTTGTTCCGGAAAGGGATAAGGGGTGGATATTTTTAAAATCTCAGTATTATCTATTAGATTAAGCCGATAAAGGGCTTCTTTGACATAATGGTAGCTTACCCCGGAACAGGCGATGGCATATTCGCCCTGACCTTCCCGTTGGTTGAAACGAGAGGCAGCGAATTCCTCGCTCAAATTTTTTAAACTCTCCAGCAGCTCACCATGTTTGCGATAGGAAACACTGGGGAAAATCACCCAATCTCCGCCTTTTTCAAAGTGGGCTGAAGCTTGTTTTATATTTATTTCCGGCAGTTCCACATCCTGACCCACGTGGCATACCCTGGTGGTGGGGCGCAGTATCACCGGCAAGTGGTATTTCTCCGATAGGTTAAAGGCTTCGATTACCATTTCCATGGCTTCCCGGGGATCGGAGGGATCCAGTACCGGAACCTTGGCAAAACTGGCAAACCGCCGGGTGTCCTGCTCGGTCTGGGAGCTATGGGGCCCCGGGTCGTCAGCCACTACCAGAACCAGTCCGCCCTTTACTCCCAGATAAGTGCCGGACAGGAGAGGGTCAGCCGCAACATTCAAGCCCACCTGTTTCATAGTGACTATGGTGCGGGCGCCGCTAATGGCAGATCCGTACGCAACTTCCAGAGCTACCTTCTCATTTACACACCACTCGGCATGAAAACCGTAATGCTTGGCCTGGGCGGCCAAGGTGCTGAAGATTTCCGTGGAAGGCGTGCCCGGATAGGCGGTAGCCACTTTTACCCCGGCAGCTATGGCTCCCCAGGCGATAGCTTCGTTCCCCAGTAATAACTGTTTGGTCAATTCTTACACCTCGCCTATAAAATAAAAGGCCAGGTCAACATAATGTGCTGACCTGGCCCGATTATCCGCAACCAGCTCAACTAATCTCATCTGTACCTGTCTCAACTCAACTCATCTATTCTAGATCTTATTCTAGCATTGGATGTCGAACGTTGTAAATGACTTTATGTTCCGCAGCCGCTAGAAACGGGCTAAATTCCTTGCCAAAATAGCCCGGGCATCGCCGACCATCGCTTGAATCAGTTCCCCGCAGGTGGTTACCTCTTTTACCAGGCCGATGGACTGGCCAACCATCAGAGGTGCATTCTCCACCTCTCCCGTCTGCCAGGCATCAAAGGAGCGCTGCCCGGCCAGCAGGGGAATAAGTTCTTCTATTTTAGCCCCTTTGGCTTCCAGGTCCAGAATTTGCCGGGTGAGGTCATTCTTCAAGGCCCGGCCCTGGAGACCAACACTTTTACATATCAGGGTGGTCTCATGTTCCTCCCGTTTAATAAGCTCTTCCCAGATACGGGGATGAACTGTGCATTCCCGGGTAGCTATAAAACGGGTAGCCATCAGGACCCCTTCCGCTCCCAGGCTCAGGGCCGCCGCCAGGCTGCGCCCGTCAGCCATACCGCCGGTTGCTATCACCGGTATCTTTACACTTTCAGCAATGCGGGGAAGCAAAACCATGGTGGTGACATCATCATTCAAGGGATGGCCGCCTTCCTCAATACCGGCAGCTATAACCGCATCATAACCGTAGCGCTCAATATTTAAAGCATGTCTTACCGCCCCCACCTTATGCATGACTTTAACTCCGGCTTTATGACACATATCCAGGTATTTTACCGCTGGTTTGCCGGAAACTTCTATGGCGGTAACTTTTTCCTCGGCACAAACTCTAAAAAAATCGTCATATATTTCTTCGGTGAAACGCATGGAAGGAAGCAGGGTGATGTTAACGCCGATTGGTTTGCCGGTAAGTTCCCGGGTCTTATGGATGGCTGCTCTGAATTCTTCACCGCTGTTGTAATTACAGGCAGTGATATTGCCCAGTCCTCCGGCGTTGGAAATAGCGGCACAGAGCTCGGGAGTAGCCAGCCAGAGCATCCCTCCGCATATAATGGGATACTCGATACCAAATAACTCCGTTATCCTGGTTTTCAATAAAAACCCCTCCCTCAGATTTCTTATACCTATATATTACATAAACGAAATATCGATTACAAAAACCTTTTAACAAACTGATAACCGGACCGGAGCGGAATCAGTGGCATAAAATCCGGTGGGGAACTATATATTGTATAAAAAATGAGGTACAAGTTTTGATTCGAGGTGATGCAGGTGCTGGGAAGTTTTAAAACCCGTCTGTTGATAGTAATCGTAATAGTTACTCTGGCGGGATTGGCCATGCAGTCAAACAACGGCAGCCGGGAAGTGGTTGAACCGGTAATTGCTTATGTGTTAAAAGATTATGGAGTGGAGAAAAAAATAGCCACCTTCGTACATAATGTCCGGGATAACCGCAGCGTAATAGCGGTATCGGGAGATGCCGCCATGCAGCTTCCCTGCGAGTACCTGGAGCTCACCCGGAAATATGGCTGGTACTGGGACCCGGAAGAACAGAAGCAGAGCTTCCATCCCGGACTAAGTTTAAGGGTGAGAGACAACACTCTGGTCAAACCGGTAATGGCCGGACAGGTAGCCAGGATTTCCAGGGATAGCAAGGGGCGCACCGTGCTATTGCAGCATGATGACGGGGTTTATTCCCTGTACAGCGGACTGAAAGAGGTGCTGGTGGAGGAGAAAACCAGGGTAGGGCTGGATGACACCCTGGGCAAATGCGGCAGCAGCTTGTATCTGGAGATGAAAAATCAGGATGGACCGCTTAACGTCAATTACCTTTTTGAATAATGCGGCTGGGTAAGCTGGCCGGGGTTCTGGTTAAGGTTAACCCGCTTTTTTTACTGCTTTGTATCATATATATATATTTGGGACTGGCCCGGGAAATACTGGTGATACTAACCTCGGTACTGATGCACGAAATCGCCCACGGCATCATGGCTAAAATTATGGGGCTAAAAATAGCTGAGATCGATTTACTGCCTTTTGGCGGGCAGGCTAAGATTGAGGATTTTACCGGCCTGGACCCGAATAAGGAGATATACGTTGCTCTGGCGGGACCTATTACCAGCCTGTCCCTGGCAGCGGTTTTTTATTTTCTGCCCCTGAAGTTCGATCCCCCAACCCTGGATATGATGTTCAAGGTTAACCTGTTGTTGGGATGCTTGAATCTTTTGCCGGCCTTACCCCTTGATGGCGGGCGGGTACTGCGGGCATTGTTGTCGCCCTATCGGGGCTATAAGAAAGCCACCCGGGCAGCAGCTCTGGCCGGGGAAATAATGGGGGCATTGATGATTGCCGGAGGAGCTTATCTCCTCTGGAGCAGCCGTACCGGCATCAATTTCATCATACTGGGGGTTTTTCTGTTCTGGGCAGCCCGCCGGGAAGCCAGTTTTTTGGTCTATGCCTTTATGCGCTTTCTGGTTCACAAAAAAGGCGAGTTGGCCCGGAAAGGCTTCTTGACTTCCCGTCAGGTGGTAAGCTCAGAAAACACCACCATAAAAACCATCCTTGACTCCAGCCAGCCCAGCCACTACCTGCTGGTGGTGATAGTTGACCAGGACCATCATATAGCAGGCATGCGCAGTGAAGCCGAACTCATCGAATGCCTGTTTGAAAAAGGTCCCCGGGCTACTTTACGGGACTGCTAAAGCAGATTCGGTAAATACCTCAATCACGGCAGGGATTACTTCAGCCGCTACCCAGGGATTGGAACCGCCGGAAAGCACAAAGAGCATGGGTTTGCCGGCAGCAAACTCTTTAATCCGAACGGCAAATTGCCGGTAGGCTGCCGTACTCAGATAGAAATCACCGTAATCCTGACCATGCCCGTCATGCCCCAGTATTACGATTAAAAATTCATAGTCCCATTGCTGTTGCAGGTAGCCATCTACTGCCTGCAAAAAGACCTTATCATCTGCTCCGTCAATAAGTATTCCAAAATTCTGCCGCTCATGGTCGGCATAATTGTATTCTTCATCCCCATGATAATTGATGTGAATTATTGCCGGGTCTTTTCCCAGAATATCGCGGGTACCATCCCCGGAATGCGGGTCAACATCAATAATCATAATTTTTCCTATACCCAGGGAGCGCAACTTGTTTACTGCCATAGCCGCATCATTGTAATAACAGAAGCCCCAGGTATAGTTGTACCCGGCATGGTGACCGGCGCTGCCCACAAAACAAAAGGCAAAATCCAGTTCCCGGCAGGCCAGTTTCTGGGCGGCCTGCATCACGCCGGCGGCTGAGAGCAGTGCAACTTCGTGGTAGGGGGTGGATTGTACCCGGGCGATATGCTCCTTATGGTGGGTCTGTAAGAGCAGTTGATTGCTTTCCTCATCAATATACGGGGTAAAGACCTGGATTTTTTTACTTTGAATGAGCTTGTGCAGGGCATTAAAACCAGGCTCTACCCGGTGCCGCAGTGTTATATGCCCCTTTTTTGAAAAATCAGGGTGATAAAATACTCCTGCTTTCATATTTCGTAAAAACCCCCCCATACTGCAGGTCCAAGGCTTAAGCATAGTTTATATCATTTGGAGTATTTTGGCACTGACTGGAAAAAAGACAAATCCGTGATACTTTAAAAATAAATAACTTTGTTGCTGCTTTTAAAAAAATATGGTATTATAAGGAAAATATGTAGGCGTTTTGGTTTATCATATAAAGTAACAGTTAAACATTTAACTGTTGTGGTACAGGGCGGGCGAATGTTTATGGAACCAATGCCGTTATGTATATTTTTTCTGCAGTCATTCCCAGAGACCCTTATATTGACATACATAGGCTTAGCTTTAACGGGAGCGAAGCCCCCTAATCGACAAGTAATACTTATAGCCTTAATCGGTGCTTTTTTAAGTTATTTGATCCGCGTTTTTCCCATGCCGCCAGGATCAAATGTATTTATTCAACTCCCTGTCATAGCACTTATGCTTTTCATAATATGCAAACTTCCGTTATGGCTGGCCCTGGTCAGTGTCATATTGGGTTTTTTGGTTGTAAGTTCTTCCGAAATGCTTTTTATTCCGTTAATGTCCGATATCAGCGGAATTTCTATACAAGAGGCTTTAGATACTCCTCTTTGGCGTATACTATTCCCTCTTCCCGAATTTGCTTTTCTTACACTTTTGATTGTGTGCCTTAGACGTAAACAAATCCATATTTTCAACACATTTGATATGCCGGAGTTAAAAACGTACGGTAAACCGCTGGCGATATTGGGTTTTTCAGTAGGTTTGGTCGTCTTAGGTTTTTATTACCGGTTTTTCATGGAACCGGAAGCCTTTCGATCAGATTCCATATTAGCTGTTTTATTAGCCGTGATTCTGGTAGCAGTCGTGTTATCTCTGCTCTTGAGCTGGAAAATGATTTCTATGACCAGGCAGGAAAGACGGTTGGAACTTCAGCAGTTTCATATCTCTAATTTACAGGAAATGACGCAAATTATTAAAGCGCAGCGTCATGACTTTATCAATCATTTGCAGGTGATATATGGATTAGTCAGTCAGGAGCATGCCGACCAGGCAAAGCTGTATATAAATACTCTCTATAAGGACGTGCAAGTCACCAGCAATGTGTTACAGCTAGCAGTTCCTGAACTAAGCGCGCTTTTGCTGGTAAAGACGGGTGTTGCTACTGCACGCAATATCTCCCTGGTAATAAGCCAAGAATCAGATCTGTCTGCTCTTGCTGTGCCACCCATGGAATTAGCAACAGTTGTCGGAAACCTGCTCAATAATGCCATGGAAGCAGTAGAAAGTTTCAACCCTGCTTTAAGAACCGTTAGATTAAAGATTTACGAAAAATCCGGACTATATATAATCCAAACTCAAAATTCCGGATATATGCCTCCGGAAATAAAAAACAAGATATTTGAACTCGGCTTTTCGACTAAAACAGGTGACCGGGGAATAGGGCTTGCCTCAGTAAAATACCAGGTGGAAAAACGTAATGGGATGGTTCTGGTAAGCAGCCATCCGCAAAAGGGTACCCGATTTACAGTATGCTATCCAGGGAGGAGAGGAGCATGAGTATTCACGAGCTGTCAGTAAGATTTGCTGCTTACCTGGCACAGGAACTTAGCAGTGACCAGCGGCAGGAACTTAGAATGGCTTATGGACTGGAGATTCTCTTAGGAGAAATCGTGAAGTTGATAGTGATTATTTCATTTTCATGGATGCTGGGCATTCTACCTGAAGTTTTAACTATAACTGTTTCTGCAGGGATTTTACGCCTGGCTTCCGGCGGGGAACATTGCAGTGAATACTATCGCTGCCTTATAGGCGGTACCGCCTGGTTTCTCTTCCTGGGGTGGGGGATACATTGTCTTAATGCTTTTTTGAATCAATCAACAATAAACATAAGTGCGGGACTGCTGTTTTTCATATCCATTATCATAATCTTTAAATACGCTCCCGGTGAAACTGAGAATAAACCTATAAATAGTGATGAAGAACGAAAGAAGTTTAAAAAGTGGTCAGTATCAATAATGATCATCTACGGCGTCATTGTTGTGCTGTTTACTTATCTTGAAGTCTTAAATACCTTTGTTTTGCCCATGGCAGCAGGTATAATAGCGCAGGCCTTTACAGTATCACCCGCAGGTTACGGTTTCATCCATTTTGTAGATAGGGCTTTGGATTTTTCACGAGGTTAAGATATGAGAGTCCTTATAGTAGATGATGAGCCGGCTACAGGCTTTTTTCTTGAATCCATCATAAAAGAAGTGCCGGGGGTAATAACCGATGTCGCTGCCAGCGGCAAGGAGGCTCTGGTCAAGGCTGCAGTAAATAAGCCCCAGGCGGTATTCCTGGATATTGATATGCCGGATATGAACGGCATTCAACTTGCTCATACCCTGGCCGAAAAATATGAACACCTGGCGCTCGTTTTTGCCACCGCCTATCCCGACCATGCCTTGGAGGCCTTCGAGCTGTATTCGGTGGATTACATTCTTAAGCCCTTCAATAAAGAAAGAATAAAGAAAACGGTAAAGAAACTGGTCGATGCATCAAACCTCAGCCAGTCCGAAGCCTCTATTCCGATAAAGACCCCCAAACAGACGTTTTTCATCAAGCCCGGCAATATTTTATACATTGAAGCCCGAAGCAGAGGAAATATTATAAAGACCTTAAACAGGAGTTATACTACCAGAGAAGACATACATGCTTTTGAAATCAGGCTGCAGCCCTATAACTTCTTCCGCTGCCATCGGAGCTATCTGGTAAACCTCAAATATGTTAAAGGAATAGTTCCTTCCGGCCGCACTTACCAGATCGTATTAGATACGGGAGAAAGAATTCTGCTTAGCCGCAAACAGGAAAATTTGCTGAGAATAAAGCTTCAGTAGAAATAACAAAAAACACAATAAAGTAATGTTATTTTGCCGGTTGATCCCCGGTTATTTTTCGTTTCTGGATAATTCCTTCCCGTAACAAAACCCATTCAGGTCGGAATCCCACCCATTGGGCGCAAAAGGCTTGATTTTCATCTCCGGTTTAGTATATATAGTACAGGCGATCATTACCAATTGGAAGGAGGTGGAAAATATGATTAAAAATAAGGTGTTAAATGTGTTGTCTGTGTTTTTGTTATTCGTAGCCAGTGCAGGTGTACAGCCAGCGTGCTTGTTCCACTGGTATCAGCCGAAGCTGCCGGAATAGGAAAAAGTGTTTCATGGCTGAAGTTGGATTACTGATTTAGCCAGTAAAAGAATTTTTCCAATAAACGATAATATCTCAAGGGGGTATTTTTTATGGCAAAAACCAAAATGAGCATGGTTATGATTTTGAGCCTGATGATTTGCTTATTCTTATCTTTCGGGTTTGCCTCTGCTGCGGAATCAACTCCGGAAAAAAGTTTATCGCTTGACTTGCTAGAAATTCAAGATTTATCAAAGGATGTTGATGAGGGTCAAGTAAAACAAACCGATGAAGATGTAGCCATACTCGGATCAGCTCCTCCTCTGACCGATTTATTTATATATGCAGCAATATCGTCGAATTATCCTCAATATGAATATTTTGCCCGCAATCAAGTATCTTCGGTTCAAGATCATGGCGGAGCAGAAATGTATATTGTAACTTACGAAAGAGGCTATGGCAAAAATCGGTTTGCCAGGATGAATGGGGACCTACTTGATATGTATGACTGGCTCTGGTTTGATGATAACGGAGATAATGTTAACGATGGCGTTTATATTTGGTGGGATGCAAGCGGTTATCAAAATGGAAATTTCACTTATGAAAGCACTTCGCAAAACAATCCTTATAATACCATGTCTGATTTTATGTATATAAAATAACGCGATTTCAAGGGAAGGGGGTTATTGATAATTAACTCGGTATGCATCAATAACCCCGTCCCCATTTCTGGCGGTAAAACTCATTTGAAACGGATGACTAAATCCGATATTTATGAGGAGATGATATTTTGAAGGTTAATACAAGTGATTATCAACCCAATGCCTATCCATCCGCGCAGAGCAGAGCTCAGAGCAAATCAGACGCCGCCGTTTTTACGGTCGCTAATCCTGGTACCGGGTCCAAAGAGGCATCTAAGGATATCTGGGCGGAACTGGGCGGTAAATATGACATTCGCCATGCCACCTTTGATGAATTATGTGAAATAGCTATTACATTATATAAAAAAGGAGAGATATCAGGAGGCGACTGTGCAATAATGACTTTTGATTGGAAAAGAGCCGCGGACGATTTAAGGAAAGACCATCCGGATGTAGTGGCCGATTTAAACATAATCCCCGCAGATGCGGAGGGCCGAAGAGATTGGATTGCCGAGTTTGAAGCCCGGGCCAAACGTGCTTTTAGCCAGGGAAATGACGGCGGTTATGTACATAACCAGAAACTGGCGGACATACTCCTGCGGATAAGCCAGGAAAAGTCATAAGGGCGCAGTCTTCCTACAGCTGTGTGAAGAATGACTGAATCCGATATTTATGAGGAGATGAATATTTTGAAGGTTAATGCAAGTGATTATCAACCCAATGTCTATCCAGGCACGCAGAGCAGAGCTCAGAGCAAATCAGACTCCGTCGTTTTTACGGTCGATAATCCTGGTACCGGGTCAAAAGAGGTATCTGAAGATATCTGGGCAGAACTGGGCAGTAGATATGACATTCGCCATGCTACTTTCGACGAGTTGTGTGAAGTAGCAGATAAACTATACTCTGCTGGACAAATATCATTAGGTGATCTGGCCATCATGACTTTTGATTGGAAAAGAGCCGCGGACGATTTAAGGAAAGATCATCCGGATGTAGTGGCCGATTTAAATATAATCCCCGCAGATACGGAGGGCCGAAGAGATTGGATTGCCGAGTTTGAAGCCCGGGCCAAACGTGCTTTTAGCCAGGGAAACGACGGCGGTTATGTACATAACCAGAAACTGGCGGACATACTCCTGCGGATAAGCCGGGAAAAGTCATAAGGCTCATTGCAAGGCATTAAACGCTGTTTCTATTTCCGCCCAACTCTTACCGAAATGATATGATAAAATAATTTGAAATTAAGGTATATGATCATTAAAACAGGATTAAGTTTAAATCTCACAGGTACGACTTCAGGGACAACGGTAGGTTGAATCCCGGCGGTATGGCCCCGATACTCTTCCTAACAACGAATATCCGTTAAGACTCATACTTTTTGGAACAGTTCGGATTGGAACAACTATAATCAGGAAGGGGAGTGATAACTATGAAAAAGAGAACATCCATTATTATAGTAGTATGTTGTCTGGCCGTTATTTCAATAACATACTTAAGTGTATCGAAATCTATTGGGTCCTCCTTAAATTACGAGTGGGGGCAGAAATGGAAAGAGTTTATAGCTAACGACAATGACGAAACGGTTATGGTGGTAAATGAAGTGCCGGTAACGCAGAAACAGCTAAAATCTAAAATGAAATTTCTGGCGGCACAACAGGCAGGTGCTTCTGAAGAAGCAGCTCTGCAGGCGCTGATTAAACAAATTGTTTTACGGCAGGAAGCGGAGAGAAGAGGTATTTCCGTAAATTTACAGGAAGCGGAATCATTTGCGGAAACCATAAAAAAAGACCTGTTAGATAATCAGGATACTCCCGGAGCCAAGGAAACCCTTGAGTATATTTCTGCTACCGGACAAACGGTGGATGAGTTTTTTAAAGAAGCGGTTCCCGATTATCAGAAAGCGCTGATAGTAGGAAAGCTCCGTTCCCAGGTTGCAAAAGAGACCAGTATGCAGTTTAAGTCATTATCTCAGCAAGAGTTGGAAGTCAAGCAAAAAGCTGAATTTAAAAAGCTGGAGCAGGAACTGATGGAAAAGGCGCAGGTAAAAATAATCGAATAACATGATTATACCGCCTTTAAAATGCCACAGGATCATACTTCAGCAGCAGTAACAAAAAATATTATAAAATGACACTAATAGCCGGTTAATCTCCGGCTATTTTTCGTTTTTGGATAATTCCTTGCCGTAACAAAACCCATTCAGGTCGGAATCCGACCCATTCGGCGCAAAAGGCTTGATTTTCATTTCCGGTTTAGTATATATAGTACAGGCGATCATTACTAATTGGAAGGAGGTGGAAATATGATTAAAAATAAGGTATTAAATGTGTTGTCTGTGTTTTTGTTATTCGTAGCCAGTGCAGGTGTACAGCCCGCGTGCTTGTTCCACTGGTATCAGCCGAAGTTGCCGGAGTAATTAATATGTTAATCGTATGAATAATCTTCCCCATCTGTTGTGAGAGCAAACGGTAATGATCAGCAACTTTCTGATGCCCGGATTAAACCAATGCCTGATGTGGGAAAAAGGATATCCTTGTACAGATTGTTTGCTTGAAAAGGCCGATTCAGTAAAATCAGGGTCTGCTTATCAGCATCCACGGTTCCAACCGGCGCCAATAGTACTATTTATGGCGCTGATCTGGACAAGGCGCTGATTACCATGGCGTATCCTAATTTTACAGAGCCCGGCTAGGAAGCGAATAATTGTTTTAGGATAGCCTGGGGGATGGGTTACCTGTCCCCCAACTTAATGAATAAGACCGTTTGGAAAGAAGGATAATATTTTTTTAAAAACCTCGGCTTAATAAGGCCTGAATAGCAGTACAAAAACGCCCGTCTTGATTTTTGCATCGAAGCTGAGAAAAGAAAAATACTTGCGGAAGTAAAGGGCGTTACGCTAGAAAAAAACGGGGCGGCGCTATTGCCTGATGCCCCGAATGCTCAATCATTCCTTATAGCCTCCAGGGCACTGAGTTTCATGGCCCGGAGAGCTGGAGCATAGCCCGAGACCAGACCGATGAGGGTGGCGAATATTAAAGCGCCCAAGGCGAGTTGGGGTTCGATGATAGAAATCTTGCTCCCCCCTCCCATGTTCATCATAAAGCTCCCCGCCACCCGGTTTAAGAGCCAGGAACTGCCATAGCTTAGGGTCAAGCCTAGTATTCCTCCTCCTAGGCCCAGCAGGCCTGCCTCCAGTAAAAAGAGACGCCTGATGTCGGCGATGTCAGCTCCCAATACCTTTATAATACCGATTTCTTTGGTTCGCTCGTAAATGCTCATTATCATGGTATTGGCGATACCGATAGCGGCTACCAGCAAGCTGACCGCTCCAATACCGCCCAGTATCGCCTGCATAGCACGGGAGGTTTTTTTCATCGACTCCAGCATGTCGGTAAGACTGGAAGCCTGATATCCCAGGGCCTGAATCTGTTTTTGAATACCCTTGACCTCTTCCATATCTTTAATTTTGATTTTTATATTGTCATACTGGTTTTCCTGATCAGATTTGCGGGAGCGGGTTTCCCGCTTCGTAGTTTTGCTGTCTTCCGCCATGATTTTGCGCAGCGAAGTGATATTCATGAGAGCTTGATAATCCTTTTCACTGCCGCTTTCCTTCAGGATGCCTACACCTCTTATTTCATGGGGACGGGGTGGTTTGTAGTCAGCATCGGGGGTACCCTGGCTGCGCTCACCATACTGCATGTCAGCCGTCAGCAAAAGCTTGCCGCCGGTTAAATCTACCGGGGGGAGAGAGTCGGCATCCGGCCCCATGTAACCCATAGTATAACTGTTTCTGATGCGGGGGTTGCGGAAGTTATAGGCCACATATTTTCCGAAAATAGCGGCATCTTTGTCAGAGGCTAAGAGCAGGCGGCCGGTATCGACCTCGTAATCAAAAGCGGAAAGTTTTTCGGGATCAACTCCGGTGATTTGCACGTCGCCAACCATTTTACCGGCAACTACGCGCATAAAAGTCTGTTTCAGACCCATCACAGCTACCACTCCGGGAATAGCGGAGAAGCTGGCTATGGCCTCATCGTTTAGCTTAACATCTCCCTGCCTCCCGTGATTGGACACCTCTCCCCCTGCTCCGGGGTAGACATCGATAATGGTGAGACTCCCCATGCGGGCAATCTGTTCTTTGAAGCTCTGATCCATGGCGGTGCTGAGCGAGAGCATGATTACGATTGAAGCGGTACCGATTACCACTCCCAGGATAGTTAAAAAAGTTCGGGTCTTTCTGCGCCTCAGACTGTTCAGGCTCATTCTTAGCAGATCCGTTTTATTCATCGTCAAAATCCACTTCCTCTTGGGCATGTTTACGTTTCCTATATACTATAGCTGCGATCACCAGCAGTCCGGCAACAGCCCCGCCGGGGATCATCCATTTTTTCCACTGGCTTTTTTTAGCGGTATCCGGGACCGGCGGACCGGGCGGCATGGGTTCGGCTTGTTTGACCACCTGCAGGTTAAAGCTTTTGGACTGTTGGTAACGCTTGCCGCTGTCATCTTCATACTCCATAAATACTTTACCCGCTAACTTACCTGTTTTGTGAGGAATTATGGTTACGTCACAATAATCGTTTTTACCGCTTTCGAGATTGCCCAGATATTGTTCGCCATCCTTTATTTCAAAATTTCCCTCTACCCGCAGGCTAAGATTGCGGACCAGGGCCTTGCCTCCGTTATGGTAGCTGACCGATATGGACTGGGGATTGTCCAAGCCGATTTCCGGGGGCACTTCTACTGCTGATAGAACAAATTTGGCTTCTTGATTGACGGGAATGCTGATGACTTCTTTTTCGGTCAGTTTGGCACCCTTGCTATCCTGGAAATCGATTTCCGCATTTATGTTGTAGACCTGGCTTTCAGCATTGGCTTTAGGCATAAACATAAGGGTTTTTTGAATTATGCCCTGAGCTTCCAGCTTAGCAATATAGATGGAATTGCTGTTTCCTGCCGGGGAAAAAACCTGACCATCAGAATTGAAGCTGACCTTGATGTTGCATACCGGTTTCGTCTCGCTGGTATTGGCAAAGGTGAGGGTGAGGGGGAAAGCGGTTCCGGGCGTAACCGTAGCCGCTCCATAATCATAGTTCTCCAGTATGATTCTGGGGGTGAGGTCATCCTGGCTGTCTTTACCGGCCACCGGTATGTAAACCTTGCTTTCCCGGGTGTATTCCTGATTGTATTCATCCTGGTATTTCATAGCCAGGTCCAGGGTATAGGTGCCGCTTTTTACTTCCGGGTCTACCAGGATCTTGTAAGTAACCAGCTTTATTTCACCGGCTGTCATTTTACGTATATTCTGGGTCTCAGGCCATTTGTCCAAACTTATACCGTTGGCTGAAAATCCGCCCAGACGCAATTCGATATTCTGCAAGGCCAGGTCGCCGTCGTTCTGCATCTGAAGCTTGATTACGGTAGTCTTGCCGGCAGGGAGCTTCTCCCCTTCAAACTTCACATCTGTGCATTGGAGAATAGGCTGCTTATAGTCATTGACGATTTTTACGTAAACCGTTCCCGATGCCTGCCCACCTGCACCCGATGGTGTTGAATAGCTGATATTAACCGGAATTGGATAGGTTCCGGTTTTGATGTTGGAGGGTATGGTCATATTAAAAGTAACCGCGATTGACCCGGGAGTAAAATGGGAAACATAACGACTGAAGGACATCTTATCGGTCTTGAAAGGGAATTTTTCAGGATCACTGACGGCCAGGGATATATTGACGTTGCTGGCTGCAGCAGTGCCGGTATTGTCTATAGGTATATTCAGGCTTACTTTTTCACCGGCTTTATATTCCGGCATCCAACGATCATTAGCGATAACAATGTGAGGTTCTCCTCTGGGAATTGTACTCTCCGAATCTTCCGCTGCAGCGGCAGAAGAGCAAAGGATGTTGCAGAATAAGAGGCAGAGCGCCAAAAGTATATATGCAGATTTTTGCTTCATGAAATATTTACCTCGTTTCTGGGATTGTTTTCAATTCGTTCAATATTTCCGTCCAGAATCCGGACTATTCTATCGGCATAACCGGCTACATTGGGATCATGGGTTACAATAATCAGAGTTTGCTGTTTCCTGTGGGCCATTTCAACGATAAGTTCCATAACCTCTGTGCTGGTTCTGGAGTCCAGATTCCCGGTCGGTTCATCGGCAAAGACAACCGGAGGATTGCTGACAAAAGCACGGGCAATGCCCACCCGCTGCTGCTGGCCGCCGCTCATTTGCGAAGGTTTGTGTTCGCGGTATTTTTTAAGGCCTACCGCTTCCAGCATTTTTGAAGCCTGTTTATCCCTTGCCGTTTTGTTTATTCCCCGGAAGGTCAGGGGCAGGCTGACATTTTCCAGGGCGTTCAGGGTGGGCAGAAGATTATAGGATTGAAATATGAAACCGATATATTTCTGCCGAAAACGGGCCAATTGCCTCTCGTTCATTTTGGCTATATCATGACCGCGAATTAATATACTGCCCCGCGTGGGTTTTTCAAGGCCGGCCATCATATTCAGCAGCGTTGATTTGCCGGAACCCGAGGTACCCAGGATACAGCAAATTTCACCCCGGGGTATCTGCAGAGAGATATTATCCAGCGCGATTATTTTTTGGTCTCCTACCCGATATACTTTTCTAAGCTGCTCAATTGCAACGATATGTTGACTGATTTTTACATCCTCCTTCCCAGGAAGCAGTTTCAATAACTTACAGGGCTCTGGTTTAATTTTCCACCCAGTATTATACCTGAAAGTAATTATGGAAAACGGCTTTGAAATCTTGCACAATTTTTTGTTTTAAGTGTATATATTTGCAATTTGGCCGATGGGATACACTGCCATTTTATTTTAAACCTAATCTAGGTTAAAAGGAGGTAGAAATCAAGAGGGGATAGATGAGAATTACGATGGGGAAAAACAGTCACCGGCTCAGCTTAACAGAGATACTCTGGTATAATCTATACTATAAAATGCTTAAATGGAGGACTAATGTCTGCCGAGAAATTATTTCTTAATCGTTACAACCGCTATCAAAATCTTGAAAAACGGTATGTGCAGAGCTTTGACCGGATAAGCAATCTGCGTTTATTTGTATTCCTGGTGGGAACAGCGCTTACCATACTCAGTTCGTTCATGGGAACCGCAGCACTGGCCGTATCCATTTTTCTTTTCTTCCTCTGTATATTCCTGGTACTTGTTTTTAGGCATGCTAAAGTTGAACGGGAATTGCAGACAGTTAGTGCCATGCTGGAAATACAGCGCAGGTATTTGAGCAGAATGAACGGGGAGTGGGTTTCGTATGAAGATTGCGGCCTGGATTTTATAGACGGCAATCACCCCTATACCTATGACCTGGACATTTTCGGGCCCAAATCTTTGTTTCAGTGGATATCGGCGGCTAAAACAGATCTTGGCCGTTGCCATCTGAAAACCCTCCTGGCAAGCCCGTCAAAAAGACCTGATGCCATAAAAATGCGCCAAAATGCAGTTAGGGAACTGGCTACCAAACTGGAGTTCTGCCAGAAACTGGAGTGCCACGGATTGCTGGCAGATAAGGCATCGCAGGGGACAAGCGGATTAATTAGCTATGCTGAAGAATCCAGGGTACTCTCCAAGGGCATACACATCATTCGCTTTTTTCCCCTCGTTACCATCCTGGCTGTGGTGCTGTATATTTTACGATGGGGTATACCCGTACAAGTGCCTGCAGTACTTCTGGCTATGCAGCTACTATTTGGTTTCCTGGGGTATTTAAAAGTCTCTTCAGATCTGAGCAAGGTATATCCATTCCAGAAAAGTTTAGAGGCCTTTAGAAACATGTTCTTGTTAATTGAGTCTGAACCATTCAAAAATGATTACTTATCCACCCTTAAATCTGAATTGTACAGTCAAATAGAGCCTGCTTCCACTAGCATGAAACATCTGGAAAGAATATCGGATGCGATTGACCTGCGCTACAACCCCATTTTTTATTTCATATTTAATATCTTTCTATTATGGGATTTCCATTGTGCGGTTTATCTGGAACGATGGAAAATTCGATACGGCAATAGAATTAGAGCCTGGTTTGAAACGATCGGGGCTTTTGAAGCCTTAAGCAGTCTTTCGGCAGTATCACACCTACATCCGGAATGGGTTTTCCCTGAGCTTCAGGATGATGGTATGAAGATTCGAGCGCGGGAGCTTGGTCATCCCTTAATCCAGCCGGAAAAGTGCGTTCACAATGACATTGTAATTGATAACCGCTCTTGTATTATTACCGGTTCAAATATGTCAGGGAAAAGCACCTTCCTTAGAGCGATGGGAATGAACCTGGTACTGGCTTATGCAGGGACAGCCGTTTGCGCCCGGCAGTTTAGGTGTTCTATTATGGATATATTTACCTCTATGGTGATAAGGGACGACCTTATAGACGGTATTTCTACTTTCTATGCAGAATTGACCAGAATAAATATGATATTAAAGCATTCAGACCAACAGCAACCGATGTTTTATTTAATTGACGAAATATTCCGGGGGACAAACTCATTGGACAGGATTGCCGGTGCCCGGGTTGTCTTAAGAGAATTGAGCAAGAGGGGGGCAATCGGTTTGATTTCCACACATGATTTCGAGCTTTGCGATCTGGAAAAAGACAGCCCATTAAACTTCAGGAATTATCATTTCGAAGAACAATACGCAAAAGGCGGAATCCATTTCGATTATAAGCTTCGTCCCGGCCGGTGTACCACTTCCAATGCCCGCTACTTGATGAAAATGGTGGGGATTCATATTCCCGAACATTAGAATAGAATACGAGCTTCCCTGCCCCCAGTATGCCCGGATAAAATCCTGTTAAATTTTATTGAAATTATTAAACCTGCATTGTTTAAAATCAAATTATTGTTTTCAATAATTCCAAAGATACAGGGGGACACAGCGAAAACGCCCCCCTGTGTCCGATAGAATGAGATTTTGGCATATCACAGTTATGGGATATACTGGGCTATAGGGTTGCGGTTGCAGATGGTTATTGAACAACGAGTCAGCAAGGAGGCAAATCATGATAGAACAAATAAGGAACAATTTATATCGTATTGAAATCCCGCTGCCACAAAATCCGCTCAAAGCTTTAAATTCCTATTTCATCAGGGGCTCTAACAGAAACCTCCTGATTGATACGGGTTTTAACCGGGAAGAATGCCGTATTGCTATGGATAGAGCCATCCAAGAGCTGGACATCGCTTTGGAAGAAACCGATATTTTAGTCACGCATATTCATGCCGACCATTCCGGGCTGGCAGGATATTTGGCCCGGCCAGAAACAAGAATATACACTGGCGGATACACGCACAAGAGTTTAACCCAAACAAACAATCTATCGAATTATCATGCTGATTTTATTAAGCAAAGCGGCTTAATGGAAATGGGATTAACCCAGGATCTTTCGTTTCATCCGGGGTATCGCTATCGCAGCGCCCCGGTCAGCCATGGAACTGTTGTCCGGGAAGGAACCCTGATCCAAGCGGGGGATTTCACGCTGCAGTGCCTCATGACAACCGGTCATGCCCCGGATCATATATGCCTGTATGATCAGAAACATAAAATATTATTTAGCGGAGATCATATACTGGGAGGAATTACCCCCAATAACACGGTTTGGGATTCACCCTGGAACATCCGGATCGATTATTTGGACGAATATTTTAAAAGCCTGGAAAAAATTCAGGATCTGGATATCGAGCTTACTTTGCCGGGGCATCGGCGCATCCTGACCGATTGCCAGGGCAGAATAGAAGAGCTGAAAGTGCATCATCATAACCGATTGAATAACGTCCTGGATATTTTAGGGAATAAATCTATGACAGGTGCACAGGTAGCCAGCAAGATGAAATGGGATTTAAATATTAAATCATGGGAGGAATACCCCCCGGCGCAAAAACTATTTGCATCGGGAGAGGCATTATCCCACCTAACCCACCTGGTATTTAAAGGGGTTTTGGCAAAAGAGCTGAGAGACGGTTTGGTTTATTACCATATAGTTTAATCTTGCTTCTGCTGTCTGTTTCGCTGGTTTCTGTCAATTTTGAGAACAAAATGAGGTATAATTAGTTGTATTGGAAGGATGTTCCATACCGGCCTTGAAGGACGCCGATGTTGCGGTCATCGATATAATTGAGGCTCTGGGATTGTTTATTAACCCATTGCGTCTGGCAGTCACGTTGAGAAGATAATAATGCAGCGTTAGGTGAGGTTATATGAAAGAACTGCGTCTATTAATGATTTCCCTTTTTTTTACTATATTAATTGCCGGCTGCACCGGAGCCAAAGCAGATAATCAATCAGCCCAAATCGGAAAGCTGATAAATAAACAAGACCGGATTAAAGCCGTAGATATCATAGAATCTGCTACCGAAGAAAAGACCGTGACGCTCAGTGATGCAACCGATATTTCTACATTTATAAACATGATTAAGGAGATACCGGTTAACAAACTTTCGAAGAGCGAAGATAATGATTTCATGCTGGAGAGAATACGAGATGATTCCTTATTAAATGTTTGTTTCTATACAGATGATACTGCTCGCAAGTCAATGGCAGGAATGTTATTTATATGGCCCGATGGTTATGTTTATGCGGTAGATGTTGGTTCAATGCAGAGTAGTGAAAGGACAATTGCGTATCTGTCAGAATCCCGATACCCTGAAATTTACGAGCATTTAAAGAAGCACCTGCCCTAAACTGCTTCCGTTTGCCCAATCCTATTTGCCTGCTGGTTTATGATTCCAATAATACCGGGCTTATGATAAAGCCAATACAAACCTACTAAAAAAGGGGAGCAAATTATGGACATAAAAGATAAAAAAGAAGACAAACAAAGCAAACGCAAGATAGAAGAATATAAAAAACACCCAATGATTAATTTTGCGGATTCAATAAACCGTTCAATGATAGGTGACTTAGGGGAATTAACAAAAGGAGGCTGCCTTACTAAGATTATCACGGCAGTAATAATTATTGGAGTATTATTTTTCCTTTTTCGATGTTCTCATTAAGTTAAATTCATAACATGTTATTTATGCGGCATAGAGTTTAAATCAAATAACCATGAAGACAGAATTAATGGCTATATTATTACGGACTAGGAGGAAATACATATGAACAGAATAAGATTTACGTTTGCTCCGGTAGTAGTTTTGCTCACGTTTATTGTCTGCCTGCCTTCAGCTTTTGCCCAGCGGGATATAGGGCTGCAGGTACAGGGAAAACTGATGGGGATTGAGCCTGCTCCTTACATTGATGGTGACCGGGTCATGGTTCCCGTTCGGGAGGTTGCCGGTAATTTGGGGGCAGAGGTAACCTGGGACGGGGAAAAACAGGCTGTTAAGGTAGTCCGGGGAGAATACCAGATTACGATGGTTATTGGTCAGACCCAGGCCGTGGTTAATGGGGAAAACGTACAGTTGGAAGGTGCTCCGGTTATCACGGACGGCAGGGCTATGGCGCCGGTCAGGGTTCTGGCAGACGGTTTGCAGGTTCCGGTGTCCTGGGATAGTGCGACCCGGGTGGTCAGCCTCGGCAAATCAGCGTTGGTCGCAGGGAGTTCGCTCGATTTTCCTCCTTTTGAGTATAAAGAGGGTAATGATATCGTTGGTTTTGATATCGATTTAATTATGGCTATTGAAGAAATGTGGGAAGAAGATATTGCAATCCAAGACATTAGTTTTGACCGGCTGATACCTTCTTTGCTTTCAGGACAGGTTGATTTAATCGTTTCGGGGTTGACGATAACGGAAAGCCGCCGGGAAGTAATAGACTTTACCATACCCTATTTTGAGTGGGGCGAGATAATACTGACCCCCAAAGGCGCTGATAATGATATGGTGCTTGAAGATCTGGCCGGCCAAAAAATAGCTGTTCAGGGCGGAACCACTGCCCATGATCTGGTCGTTGCCCTGGCGAAAAAACACCCGGATACCCAACTCATACTGTTCGATTCATTAGAGGAAGTTTGGGCGGCAGTAGAAGAGAACAAGGCTTATGCAGCCGTAGTTCCTTATCCCCTGACCGCGCATTATTTAAATACCCATCGTGAAAATAATCTGCAGCTGGTTGGAAAAGTGTTCTCCGTTTATCCGGAGGGGATTGCTGTCCAAAAGGGGAATCAGGAACTGCTGGATAAGCTTAATAAGAGCCTGGAGACATTAAAAGAGAATGGAACCTATGATCGCCTCTGGGAGAAGTGGTTCGGCTCCGGGAGATAAAGGGGTTTAAAATGCCGTAAAAATCAAATTTGATTTTTATGGCATTTTTGTATCGTTAACGAATCGCTTTTCGTCAAAAGGTATGAAAACGGAGCAAAGCGGGGGAGAGGAATGAAAATATCATTGGGGATTGGGGTTATAGCCGCAATAATAGGGGGACTGACCGGCCTGATATTAAATGACTGGTCGATGACAGTAAAAATTTGCGGATATATGGGCGGCGGCTGCCTGGCTTTGGTGGGTTTGTTAAACGGCGCATTTATCAGCGGGGACAGAAACAGAGCGAATTACCACATCGAAACCAAGGATACGAGACAAGAAAAGGAAAGGATAACCAACAGTCTATTAATGATATCTGCCCCCAATATAATTGTTGCGATACTAACTTATATTTTCGGATAAAAAAGCAATACCGAAATTAAGGGTGCTATCCCAGGGGGGGGGGGAGCGTAGTTATGGCCCATAAACCAGAGTTCGGAGATGATTCACTCTGGCTTTTAGCAATTGAAAACTACTACCCGAGAATTGTTAATTACCTATATTTTTTAACTGAAGACCGATTTTTGGCCGAAGACATTGCTCAGGAAACCTTTGCCCGGGGCATGGAAAAATTCCACCAGCTTAAAAATCCGGACAAGTTTTTTCCCTGGCTGCTCTCTATAGCCGTAAATATCAGCCGCAGCCAGCTTAAACGGAATCGACGCACCGTACCTGCCTCAGGTATGATATTTTATATTTCCAGGTTACCCGTTGATGATTCCGCTGCAGAATTACTGGAACGAAAAGAAACGACGGCGCTGGTGTTGAAAGCCATCCGCCAGCTGTCCCGCCAGGAGCAGCAGGTAACCATTATGCGTTATTATTTAGATATGAAGGAAAAGGATATTGCCTTTGCTCTGGGGGTAAGTGTCGGAACGGTAAAAAAACAATTATCCAGAGCGCGTTCCCGGTTACATAATGATCTTCAGCAGTTGTCTGAAAGCGCAGGTGATGAAAATGCCCAAGGATAAATTGGATGACTTTTTAAGCAGTTCACTGAAAGCCGCCGAAATTAAAGTCGACCCCCCTATAAATGAACTGGAACAGATGATTGCCGAAAAAATAATAATCAACCGGCGCCAGAAACGCCAAAAGCAACGTCGCGTGATAGAGATCGCGGCTGCAGTGATTTTGTTACTGGCTGTATCCGGGGCGGTTTTCTTTCCCGGGCCGGCTTACGCCCTAAAAAAACAGCTGTTTCAAACTATAATTAATATAGGCCAAAGCTTAAACATCAGTCTAAGCAGCGATGCCGACCAGCTTCGGCTCCAAAACCGGATAGCTCAAGAAGTTGCTGCTATTCAGGAGGATGTACCTTTTGGAATCTTAGTTCCCCGCTATATACCTCCGGGATTTGATTTGGAGAGCGTCAAACAGAGTCCTACCGATGAACAGGCTTGTATTATTATGTCTTTTAGCGCGCCGGATGCTAACATACTATTTGTTCAGACCGGCATTACAGATAAATTCAGTTCTTCTGTAAATGTAGACGCCCAACAGGCCAAAGCCAGGAAAGTCTCGATTGATAGATACGAAGGCAATCTGATTACTTTTGAGGATGGTTCCGCCAGTTTATTGTGGATTACGGACGACCATATCATGTGTCAGATATTCGGGGATATCAATCCTGAGCAGGCTCTTGAGATGGCTGAGTCAATTTAGCGGTACAAAGGTGAAATAGCAGTGGGAAAATGCAATTACCACTGCTATCAACCATCTATTGAACCAGCAGCGCTTTGGAAACCGACGCCTTGGCGCTGTCAGCGCCTGCTTTTTCCGCGTGATGAACCGCCCTGCAGCGGTAAGAGTACCCTCCGGCTATTTTAATTGACGCGGAACCCCTGACATAAACGCAGGAACTATCGCTATAGGTGCGGCTGGTTACATCGACCCAGCTTGATCCGTTCCATCGCTGCAGGAAAACCTCCACATAAATATAATCGACCGTACCGTAAGCCATTGTTTCGCCGTAAATAGCAACGGTTCCATCCGAATTATCAGCTATGGTGCAATTCCATTGCTTAATCAGCGAAGATTCTTCCTTGGAGCCTTCCTGCATATTGACTTCGATTCCATTTTGCAGATCAGGATGAACTGTTTCTTCAGCCGTTACCGAAGATCCAATCTCTTCCGCAGCAGCCACCCCAGACAAACAGACCGTAAAAGTCAGCAGAGACAGCAGGGAAACTAAGATACGAGCGCTTCTTTTCATGAGTATACCGCCTTTCAGTTGAATTCAATAATAAGACCATTTGAACAGGGAAAAGGTTGACAAAAAATCTTTAAAATCTTTGTCAACCTTTTTGCCTGCTTATTTGTCTAGTTGTCAGATACCCAATAAGTGGGAAGAAGAAATGTTGGGGATAAGGAGGTGGTGCCTATGGAGATTAAAGAAGAAATAGCAAGGGAGGTGGAAGCTTATACTAGGCAGCTAAATTATCTAGCAGAAAGAAAGGAGTTGTGAGTTAGTTGACAACAACTAAAAGAAAAACAATACCCATAATTATTTTACTGGTATTCAGTTTATTATTTATTCCGATTGCCCCGTCAAATGCTGAAGATGTATCCCTTGATAAACCTAAAGCCCAAGTCATTCAAATCGAAGAAAACGGTAATCAGATATTGGAAGTATCCCAAAACGATAAGAAAGTATACTGTGTTTTTTCACATGGTATCATCATGGATAAGCCAAATGAAGTGGAAGATAACGGAGTAAGATATTATTTTAGCTTAACTGAAAATATAGATGAAGCAAAAGAAATTGTTAAGTATGATCCTTCAGCCAATGAGAATCAAGACGATTCAAGTGAATTGTCAAGTAGTTTCTGGCATGGGAGTTATATAGAGTCATACTCAAATTGGTTACATGTTCATCTGGCACCTGTCGATGTAAGTTATATAACGAGTTTAGGATGGGTTGCAGCTGACACTTTAGCTGCAATTTTAATCGCAACTGGTGTTGTAAGTATTACAGTAGGAGTTGCTTTAGGGGGGATTGCAACTGTTGCAATTATTAGTTACTCTTGGTATGTACAAAATAACGATGGATCGGTCGATATTGAGACTCAGATCCCCAGTTTAAACCCATCCCGATGGGTTAATCCTGGACAATATTTAGGTTGGGCTACGTCAGGAACGAATTGGGGACATGATTACTATTGGCCGTCAAATGCTCCCGCTTATGGGTATCCTTGATACAAGGGGGAATTTAGTGTTTATTAGTATCTTAAAAAAATACGTAGGAATTGTCATGTTAGCTATTATTACGTTATTAAGTGTTACAACTATTAAAATACACTTTATTAATGCCGGTTTAAATAATAAAAGCGCTCAGCTAGTAACAGTCATAATTATCGCATCATTTTTATTGGGATACGTTACAGCTTGGTTCACATTATCTTCTCATAAATAATAAAAGATGAAGATACCGATATTTCCAGTGTATCAATTGGATTAGGGGGCATTTGCTCCCAAGGGAAAAATACCCTACACCGGTTCAGGCTATGGCAACTATAATGAAAGAGAGATTCTGGACAAACATATAGAAACATACGACGAATTATGGGACGAAACCGGCGATTCCTTGTAGGAATTCTTGTATAAATTTGCCCAAACTCGCCAACATACCGCAAGGTAACATATAAGATATATTGATGTTATACTATGGGGTAAGATATGCTTGCCCCATAGTATTACCAGGAAGGGACCTTAATGAAAGAGTTAAAATGTTTTACAATTACCTTGGATTATGGCAACGGAGCGTTTCCCACCTTTGAACAATACATATCTAAGAAGAAATTATATGCCCGGTATGCGGTAAAGCCAATTGGCATCAATTAAACGATCTGCATATAGATACCAGCGTAATTAAGAAAAAGTCGCTCATTAAACCTTCCGGCAGCAGCGAGTATGGAAGCTTTATTCTGATTTCCGACCGGATGGCCAAGGTACTGGGGAATGAAGTCATAACCGGTTACGAACTGCGCCCGGTGATACATGTGGGCTCAGAGAGGAAGCGAAAAGAAGTTCATCAATTTACCGTAAATAATATTTTGCCTCCTTTCAGCAGTAGAATGCGGTTTGAATCCAGACCGGGAGAATATTGTTCTAGCTGCGGGATTACCAGCCGCTTCAAGTGGCCGCTGCATTACGATTCTTCCTCTTTAAGAGATGTGAAAGACTTTAACCTCAGCTGTGAATACACAGGAAACGGAGCCGGTTATGAGCGTGATATCGTAATCAGCCGAAAAGCCAGAGACTTATTGATAAATATGAAGGCGCAAAAAGAGCTTCAGCCGGTGATTATTGTCGAGCAATAGCAACACCATTCAAAAGAAGATCTAGAAAAAATTTATAAATTTTCAGGAGGTTATAATTTGGATAGAGGTAATAATAAACCGATTATTAAACAATTTGGTGAACTTACTTTACACGATTTTTATGAATATCCAGTATGGGTTCAGTGTCATGTAATGGATTATGAAGAGCCATGGTATGATGAAACTGATGAAGAAACCTTCAGGCCTTGGTTGGGTGAACTTCCTGTATCACCTTCTTTAGCAATATTCCTCGTTAAGTCAAAATTTATTTTGGCCGACGGAACAAAATATGACGGCTTTATTACTCCAGGAGAACCAGGCAAAAGTAATAATGTCGGGGGATTAGGGTATATTCAGCCCTATGTTTTTGTAAATAATAAGAAAAAAATCGGCTTTTGGTTTGGAATTTTATCAGATAATTATGTTAAAGAGGAAAAGAAACTTATTTATTCCCTTATAGGGAAAAAGCCGGAGGATATTTTCCCCATTTTATTTGAAGCGGACAAAAAGTTGGCAGGAGGGGTGGTAAAAGGAACTGTTCCAGGTTTCTGCCAAGACTCTAACAAAGGGCAAGTTACTGTAGAAATATAATTTATTGTATGCTTGCCCCTGCGGTAGAATGGCTGCGATTTCTATTACGTCCTTTAGTCTAAAGATTATGTGCCAATCCCCGATTCTCAGCCTTTGAGTTTTGATATGTCGCCTTGGGGCGGAACCACAGCTAATTTCTGAATTATAAGATACCAATTAATAAAAATTTATTAATAAAGGGGGAATTACCAATTAGTAAGGTATATTATCATTGATAATAATCTCGGCTTTAAAGATAATTTCCCCTATGACTTATATGAAACGCTATGGAAAAAATTGTTCATTTATATGCTGGATAAGGCGGACTTGCTGAGAATGTTTCCGGATAAAGATTGTCCCAATAATCACCACTGGAAGGTTTTTTCGGAAAACTTTATACCCGATAAAATCATAAACGGTGATTGGATTTTCAACATAAAAGACTTTAAAGAGAAAGTAATTGAGCATATTGATAGTATTTATTATCTTAGTATTCATCAAGTATTGGAGAAAAATGGGCAGGAAATTTTTTTCACCTATGATATGCCCAGTTCAATTTCTTTGTTAATTGAGAATAAAGCTGAACTGCAAGCTATCAAAGTTATTTTAGAGCAAAACGGGATTAGTGAAACCGAATTGCAGCAACTTAAATAATTTAGCCAATGGATACGATACAATAGATATTCATTATTTCAGAAAACATAAGAGGAATTTTACGTATTTTTTCGGGTCAATTTTCAAAGAAAATCGCCGCCGTAAGCTCCGCCTGTTCCCGCTCTTACTTCATTCATGATCTTTCTGGCTGCGCCCATTGGAGTCCTATCTGGTCGCTTATCAATATGGATGCCCATTTTATTTCTGTGATAAAATTGGAAAAACGTCAACTATAAAGCGGTAAGGACTAAGGAGGAATTAATCATGTTTTGGGAAAAACCCGGGCCTCAGAATACCGATGCCACGCTGCAAGCGGCGGTCAAACGGGCCGGGGAGCTGGGGCTCAGGCATCTGGTGGTGGCCAGTTGCTCCGGGAGCACTGCTCTCAAGCTGCCGGACAGCGGGCTGGATATAGTATGTGTAACTCATCATGTAGGATTTGCCGGCCCCGGCCAGGATGAGATGCCGGAGCAAAATCGGCAGCTGCTGCTCAAGCGGGGAGTAAAAATTTTAACCACCACCCACCTGTTGGCCGGGGTGGACCGGTCTTTGCGCAAGCAATTCGGCGGGGTGTATCCGGCGGAGATCATTGCTCAGACCCTGAGAACCCTGGGGCAGGGGGTAAAAGTGGCGGTCGAGATTGCCTGCATGGCCAAAGACGCCGGACTCATACCCCACGGGGTGGAAGTGGTGTCCGTAGGCGGCAGCGCCCAAGGCGCCGACGCGGCTATCGTAGTGGCGCCCGCCCATTCCAATAACTTCTTTTCCACTGAAATAAGGGAAATAATTTGCATGCCCCGGCTTAAATAATAAAAATTTACCGTCCTTTATATCTGATCAAGGCTTTAATGATGTTAGTATAACTTAGTTTTCAGCTTTTTTGTTTCACCCTACGGAAAGCATTATAGTTACCGGAGGGCCGATTTCTTCCGCAGCAGCAGCAACACCAGGCAAACAGACCGCAAAAACCGGTAGGGAAACTAAGGCACGGGCGCTTCTTCCATGATTATACCGCCTTTCAATTGAATTCAATAATAAGACCATTGGGGCAGGGAAAAGGTTGACAAATAATTTTTAAAATTTTTGTCAACCTTTTTGCCTGCTTATTTGTCTAGTTGTCAGATACCCAACAAGTGGGAAGAAAAATGTTGGGAAGGTGGTGCCTATGGAATTCAAAGAGGAAAAATAGTTAGAAAGGGGGTGTTAGGATTGAAGATCTTTACCTGAATTATAACTAAATATTCAGGACTCTTAACTAAGTAGGTATTGTGGAGGTGAAAATTTTACTGCCTTATGTTAATAAAATCTAAAGGAGCTGGTATTAATGAAAAAAAGCAAAGCTAAGTGGATTACTTCCCTGGTTCTAATTTTTATAATGACTATAACCACTGCGGCTTTTGCAGTTACATCAAGCAATACTTCAGAGTCATCAGGAACAAAGACTACACTCAGTTGCGATTTCGTAATGAGTCCAGATGCTGCAGCTGTCGGTAGTGATGTGGTTGCAGATGGAAGTGCTCATTGTTACCAACTTTGTGGATTAGGGTATTACCACTTTGATATGATGTTGTTAAAAAACCTGTAGTTACAAATCATAGCAACCTACCCACAAAAGAATTCAAACGTATAAAAAAAGATATATGGATGACTGATGATTATTGTTGGAGTTATGATTCGGGACTTGTTCTACAAACAAATGCCGACATGTGGATAGCACTGGAAGCAGAAGCTGAAACACAAACCGCTGGACGACACTGGGGTAAATGGGGAAGTGGTTCTTGGGCTCCGGATGTATTTGTCACGGATCATGTAGAAGTCTATTCTGAATAGAAAAATGATTTCCCTACGGAAATTTGTTGCAAAAAATGGTAATAATTGAGTTATTTTTATATAATTGAAGAATATTAGGTTTTCCCGTAGGGGAATCAAAAATTAAAGTAAAAATTAGGTGATAATATGATTGATTCTGCAATAATATCAATTTGGTTAATAGTACATGAATTTAGAAGAAATTTTATTAATTATTTAAAGCATTATATAATACTCAGTCTATTATTCTCAGCCTTGGTTGTCATATATAATTTGCCAGCGTCTTATGAACATATCAGATTGACACCTTATAAAACAGCTGAATATGATGTGGAAATATCCGGGGATCTTTATGAACAGGATTATTATAAACTAATCAATTCTGGAAAAGTTGCTAAGGTTGCGTGTATAGATGTATGGGACGGATTAATTATTGCAGGTGAAAATAAAAAGAAAATGCAAGCACGGGTTTCTTTTGTTAAGAAAGTAGACGAAGTAGCAGAACTTTTGCCAGATAACCCCGGCTTTTTAAGAATTGGTTTTTATAAGCAAAATGGCGCAGTAATTACAATATCTAGGAGCTTTCATCAACCACAATATACAGTCCCTTATATAATCACAGGAATATTGCATGATTCACAATATGGACCACATATAATCGCAGATTATCAAAATAGCGCTACTGTATTAAATAGCATAAATAAAAATTATGATTCGCCAATAGATTTTACTTCAATGTTTATTAAATTAAAGAGTAAGGATTTTTCTGAAGAAGAGATATTTAATATTCTAGGTTCTGAAAAGAATATCACCATTGAATGGAAAGATAATGTACTCCTTGTTGAAGAAAATGAAGTAGGAAAGTTACAAACAACAACCTTCAAGTATACTCAGATTGGTATAATGTGTATATATTTCCTTGTATTTACGGGATATTTATTAATACGAATAAAACAAAGAGAAAAATTATACGCTATTTTATGCGCAACTGGAGCTAGAAACAGTTTTATTTATACTCATTATATGCTAGATACTTTTATATTGTTTTTATTGGTGATCATAACAGGAGGTTTCATAGGAAAAGTCATTACGGAAAAATATTTGCTTATGTATTTTCCCACAAATATTTTTAGTGGTTTCTTTATTTTGCTTGCTATAAATATTGTTGTAATGGTATTCATTTTGAGCATTTCTATACTAAAAATAAAAAAAATTCCTATTTCTAATTTATTAACGAAGATATTATAAGATGTTTACGGAGAACTTCAAGTGACTCATATTGTATTTATTAATAGGATTTAAGCGCTATATTTGCATTAACCAATGCTGCGATTTCAAGGGGATTATATTATTAAATTATTCAGATGGGAGCAGTAGTTATGGAGACTATTATAGAGATAAAAAATATTACCAAAGTATATGATACTTACAATAGTAAAATAACAGTTTTTCAAGACACTTCGTTTAAAATAAAAGAAGGTGAATTTGTAATAATTATGGGACCTTCAGGATCAGGAAAATCAACATTTTTAAATATAATTGCCATGTTGGAAAAAGCCAATAGCGGATTAGTGAAATTATATGGAAATGATATAGATAAATTAAATTATAACGAAAAAGCAGATCTTCGATTGTCATCACTAGGAGTTGTATATCAGGGGTTTCATTTGATTCCTTTTTTGTCTGCCAAGAATAATGTAAAATTACCACTTATATTGGCACCTAAAACCAATAACCGTAAACAACTAAATCTTATTGCAATAAATATATTAAATCAAGTTGGCTTAAGTAAGCGGATAAACCATTTGCCATCTGAATTAAGCTTTGGTGAACAACAGCGAGTTGCTATTGCTAGAAGTTTAGTTAATAACCCCAATATTGTATTGGCAGATGAACCAACAGGAAGTTTAGATTCAATGACTAGTCAAGAAATTATCACCTTAATGAAACTATTAAACCAAAAAAGGAAAACCGCTTTTTTGGTAGCAACTCACGATGAAGCATTTTTGCCGGTTGCTGATAGAGTGTTGGTTATTAGTAATAAATCACTTACAGAAAAAGAATAGGAACACAAGGGGACTGTTCCCCTGTTTTAATATTTCAGGCAGCTTGGTAAGCGCGCCATAATAAACCTTGTAGGGGTCAGTGCTTTTAAGATATATGGCGTTCCCTTCTGTTTAACTTATGACATCAAGTAGGACCGTTTGAGCAGGGAAAAGGTTGGCAAACAATTTTTTTAAAATTTTTGTCAACCTTTTTGCCTGCTTATTTGTCTAGCTGTTAGATACCCGATTAGGGAGAAGAAAAAATATTGAAGAATAAGGAGGTGGTGCCTATGACAACGGAACGGCAGTTTCAATTCTATGAGATTCAAAGAAGAGGATAGTAATTAAAGGGGGAATTTCTTATGAGGGTAAAGGTAAAGAGAAATCTTTGCAGTTTACTGATCGCCATCCTTTTGCTGGGAGCATTAAATATTCCGGTAATTTCTGCAGAGAAGAAGTCCAATGTAACAATCGAGATAACCAATGTTGAAAAAGATAGCATAACTGGCGAGGCAACGAAACAAAAAATGAGCATGTACGGGTACCTCTATATTACTGTATATTGGAAAAAGGAAAATGGAACGACCACAATTACCGGCCTAAAACGAGCTTGGACTGATGACCCGTATATGAAATTGATAGATGCCTGGACTGCTTCAACATATGGGAAAGCAAATTTTTGGGATGATACCCACCATGCTGGTGATAGTGTGAGAATTGATGCGTCAGAAATCTAAAGAGACCCGGATAAAATTGAAGGGGACAAGGGTGACGGTTCTCTTGTTTAGCACAAATCCCGGAAACAATAAGGAAGGAAAAAACGGGGGAACCGTCCTTGAATGGGAATGAAATATCACTATTAAGCGGTTATGAATTGCGGCCGATGATACATGTTGGTTCGGAACATAAGCGAAAAAAATATACCAGCTCGTATCCACCAGTATTCTACCCCCTTTGAGCAAGCAAATGCACCTCGAACCCATGCCCAATGAGTACTGCTCTGTTTGTGGCCTTTATGGCCGCTTTCCCTGGCCGTTGCATTACGATAGCTTTTCTTTGACCGATATTAAGGATATTAACTATATGGCGGAATATTTGGATTATGGGATTTGTCTGCAGAGGTATCTTATAATAAGCGCCAGGGCCAGGAATTTGTTCCTCAAGCTGAACAAGACTAAAAAAATCCGCTTTGAGCCTGTTATACTGATTGATAATTGAATTTACCCAGCCGGCATATACCCTGATTTTCAATAATGGATCTACACAGCCTTTTGCACATGGACACCGGAATAATTAAAAAGGAATTTATGATTGGCACATGGGATAATGCTCAGTTTACAATGTGCTGAGAGTAGCTAATGCCCGGCATAATCCTTATTTGCCGGGGAGCACTGTACGGTAAGGGAGGGTCCCTATTTGAATCATAGAACGTATTATAAGCAAATTGTCTATACGATTATACTTTTCGGTGCCCTTTTAGGTTTACATTATCTCAAAACGATATACTTGAATTTGGAGGGTAATTGGTTTTTCTTCATAAACAGTATATTTCCCTTAATTTTGGGACTTATATTAGGCGGCAGCTGGATAATTAATCCAACCGAACCTGATAAAACATTGTGTATCAAGTGGCATCAGATAATCTTCCTGACCATTCCGGCGGCTATTCTTCATTTAATGCCATATCTTTACTTCAGCTGGGGAGTGATTTTTATTACCAATAAAAATCTTCTGAAGACCTTATTGCATCCCGGCCTTACTACATTGGCCGGGATAATATTAGGTTACAGTATAACCAGCAGTATAGAATTTAAAAACTTAAATCCCGATCAAGTAATTGCCGGCGGGTAAAAATGAAGCGCTTTTCCAAGCGCGAATACCTAGCGGATTTAACCAGCTGGAGTTCTTTTGAATGTACCCTAAACGGCAAAAAAACTTGTATTTCCTGACATCCCTGACATATAAAAAGTCGGGAAAGATTGCAAACTTTCAATGTCGAAGCCTCCCCTAGGCCGCCGTGTTCGAAAATGTTTTGCCTGTACCATTATTAGAGTTAAAAACTTCCCCCAAAAGCATTTACATATTTACCTACACTGCGTAGGCTAATGCTGAGCCACATGACATAGACTGACATTAAACAATCGTGTAGCGAAAGCAACGGAGGACTTAAATGAACAAAATTCAACGAATGTCAGACGCAGAAAAACAGATTATGGAGCTCATATGGGCTGCCGGTCGCCCTATTACTACCAGAGAGATAATTGCCAATTTGCCGGAAGGTAATAACTGGAAGCAAAGCACAGTCATTACGTTTCTGGCCCGGCTGATGGAAAAAGGGATTCTCAAAGCTACGAGAATCAGTAAGGCCAATTATTACGAGCCGTGCCTAACGGAACAGGAATACCGAAATTTTGAAACCAAGCAGTTTATTGCCGATGTTCACAAAGATTCGGTATTAAGTTTTATAAGCGCCTTATGCGATAATGGCGACCTGACGAAAGAAGACATTGAAAAACTCATGAAGCGCCTGAAAGAGTAGGTGATTATATGCTCTTAAGCTTTTTACAATCAGATATTGATTATATCGGTTGCAGGTGGAGGGCTATACCTTATTCTGAAGCTTTTAAACGTGAAGCAATTACCTCTGTAGAGGCTTACATAGATTCCTATAACAACAACCGCATCCATTCAGCTTTTGGATTACCAGCAAAGTATTCTACGAAATGTGCCTAACTGTGTTGACAATATGGGGGCAGTACAATCATTATTATATTTTATCCCCCAGAAATTACTTGGCGCACCGAAACAGCCCTTCGCTTTCGGGCTCTTCATTTTTTGAGATTTTTGCATATTAGCAGGGGAAACTGTAGGTTACAGTAAGTTTAGCTTTTACTCCATTCCAGTCTGTAATGTAAATTTTTAAAAAAATGTAAAGGAACCTTGTCAAAACTGTTTTGATGCGTTACAATGTAAAGGAAACTTGTCGTAACGTTAGGGGGGTGCTTTCTTGAAAAACAGAGTCGAACAGTTGAGAAAGGAGCGAAGGCTGAATCAGGAGGAATTTGCAAAAGCAATTCGCGTTTCAAGGCAAACTGTCAGTTCTATAGAGAATGGAAAATATAATCCGTCTTTGGAATTGGCATTTATCATAGCAGACTTTTTTGAGAAGCCCATAGAAGAGATTTTCATATATGAAAGGAGTAAGACGAATGAAAAAAAATAACCTTTTAATAGGCATACTGTATATGCTAAGCGGTGCTATTTGCCTAATTATAGCATTGATGTTTGATACAAAGTTAGACAGCTTATTATTTGGATTTGCAGGCGCGTTTATTGCGCCCGGGATTGTGATAGTAAACAAATATTTTTATTGGACTTCACCAAAAAACAGGAACAGGTACGCCGAGAGATTGGAAAATGAAAACATAGAATTACACGACGAACGAAAAGAAAAGTTGAGAGACAAATCAGGAAGATATGCTTATTTACTGGGCTTAGCGGTCACTAGTTTTTTTATAGTACTTTTTTCAATATTGGGAAACCTGGAAGTAATTACAAACTACGAACTTATAATTTTTTATTTAGGAGGGTATCTAGTTTTTCAGTATATGGTAGGTGTCGTTATATTCAGGCATCTTAATAATAAGTATTAAGATTGTTTAAATGGATTTCCATGTACTAAGGTGTCCAATAGCTATGAAAAGATGATAAAAGACAGCGGGGATCAACCCCGCTGTATGCTATCTAGAGCTCACATGATTCTATGCCGATATCCTTAAGTCTCCGGTTTTACAGGTTCAGCTGCAGGGCGGTCAGCGGAATTTCGAACTGGGGAATGCCAGCCGCATAGGGGGCGAGTTCGTAGAGAGGGAAATATATTACCAAATTACCGTCTTCAATATAGTAGGGCTGATCTTCGGAGATCCCTTGCCATTCAGTTAATGTTTCGGGGAAGTATTTCTCCGGTTCAAGCTGCATCTGGCGCTTAATCTCCTGGTTTATGATCGCTTTATAATCGACTCCGGGTTTAAACAAATCTTTTAACTGCAGTTCTTTGCCGGTTTTAAGGTCTATGTTGGAGTGCGCCCGATCTGTGAATCCATGGGCGCCGCCGGTATAGCTGTAATAGTCTACGTACAGGCTTAGCAGGTCGTTTCTACTGTAGGTTACCCGGTAATTGGTCACGGCGGCATATGCTCTGATGGGCCAGCCCTCTTTTTTGGCTTCCTTTACATACTCGTCCAAGCCTGCAAAGGTTTCGTCTTTAAACTGCAGAGCCTTCTTTTCAAAACCATTATTTATGCTATTCTGAGTCTCTTTATCCTTCAGGCCCTCTATCTGCGGAATGCTTAATTTGAGTTGAGAAGCTTCCCTATTGTTTTCAATATTTTTGCTGCTTACCTTGAGGCCGGTCTGTATGTCTTCGCTTACCAGAGTGATAAAAAATCCATTGTCATTAACCAGAAGATCAGCTCTGGGGTAGGATTTACAGCCCAGATAAATGACCATGGCCGAGTCATCGGGGGGATAGGCCAGGCGAATCGCTTGCAGAAGATTATCATCACTCAGCTTGACGGTTTCCAGGCCCAGCTTATCCTGAAGAGCTGCGCTGGCCTGAATGTCGCTCAATAGTATTTCCAGACGATATTCCCCCAGGCTGGGGTCTTGCACCTGGTTTTCACCTTTGAAGACCAGGTCATTCTTGCCCAGCACCTTTAACTGCGGCGCCCGGGCGGTGGTATTGGTATAAAAGCTTATATCCGCTTCTTTGCTGCTGTTAGTGGGAATGATGTAATCACTCAGTTCTGTCCTGCCTGCTGCTTCCTTATCGCTGCTGGTCAGGGAGATTGTGCGCTGGGCATTATCCCAGTTTACCTTTAAGCCCAGCTCTTCAGCGATGAACCGCAGCGGTACCATCGTTTTCTCCTCTTTGATGAAAGGAGCAACTTCCAACTGAGCCGCATTGGAACCGGCATTGCTGCTGACGGTAGCTTGCTTACTGCCGATACTCAGCTGTATCTGCTTTTCCCCGATTTTAATCATAACCGTACGATTTTGATTATTCCAGTCGACTCCAGCACCTAACTCTTCGGAAATAACCCGAACTGGTACCAGAGTGGTGCCGTTTTCTATAACGGGGGCAGCATCACTCAGGATGTATTGGCCATTCAGGCTTATCTTAATCATGCCTCCATTCGCCCCGCTAGTAGCTGCGGTGGAAGATGACGGGCCGCTCACTGCGGCCAGCGCAACTGCCAATAATAAGGACAACATACCGCAAAGTGTTTTCTTTCTGATTTTTTTCATATCCCTAAAATCCTTTCATTTAATTTTCTTAAGTATAGGTCAGGTTTTAATAAAAATCGTTACAAATTCATTACAATAGACAGGAATTATAAAGCGGGGGCGGAGTCCAGAGGCAAGCGAAGCACTACCGTGGTGCCCTGACCCGGCGTACTCTGTATCGTCAAATCTCCTCCATGCATGGTTGCGATTTCACGTGCAATACTTAGACCCAGGCCGCTTCCTGCCTCCCTTGACTCACCCTTGTAAAACTGTTTGGTGATGTGGGGCAAATCTTTTTCCCTGATTCCAACTCCGTTGTCACTGATCTGAAGCAAGAGCTCACCATCCTGCCGGGAGCTCAAGACCCGTATCTGCCCTCCCGGTGCGGTGAATTTCAAGGCATTGTCCAATAGGTTGATCAATACTTGTTTTAAGCGGTTATAATCACCATGGACAATCAGCTTTGGGGCTTGCTCGCCCATCTGCAGGTCGATATTTTTCTCCCGGGCTCGTATATAAAACTGCTCCATAAGTTCCGCCAGCAAACAGTTAATATCAAATCTTTCCCGGTATAGTTCCATCCTTCCGGCCTTATACCGGGAAAAGTCCAGCAGTTCCTCCACCAGGAGTATCATGCGGTCGGTTTCCTTGAAAATAATTTCCAGCCCCTGCCGGGTCTCTTCCTTTTTATTCGGGTCACCGGTCAACAGGGTTTCGCTCCATCCTTTGATGGAAGTCAATGGTGTGCGCAGTTCATGCGATATGGAAGCAATAAATTCATTTTGCAGACGCTCGTTGCGTTGTACCTCCTGAGCCAGGTGGTTGAAAGTGACTGCCAGGGTTCCCAGTTCATCACTGCGTTCAACCGGAGCACGGACGGAAAAATCGCCCTGGGCCATATGGAGGGCTGCCCCGGTTAGATTCTTAATGGGCCTGATCAGACCCCGGGCCAGGATTAGGCTGACCCCAATTACCAGCAGGACAACGAGCCCTCCCAGCAGCAAGGCCCAACCATGGATGCTTGCAAGTTCGGCGTCCAGTGCTTCGACCGAGCTGCTGTAACGTAAAATCCCGATGGTTTTCCGGTCAGAGAACAGAGGATGAGAAATAGCCAGGATACGGACTCCGGTGACCGGGTCCCGCCCTATAAACGTACTTTCCTTGCCATGCCGGATTGCCTGCTCCACATCCGGGGTAGTGATTTTTTTTCCGCTGCGCACTCCACTGTCATTAAGGATACAGACTCCGCTTATATCGATCACTTCCACCGTCGCATAAGCCTCTTCGGGCTTGTTCTCAAAGATGTATTTGGCGCGGCCCTCCAGTTCATAATTACCGGCGTAGCGATTATAAAAAGACGATGCGACTGAAATGCTGTTTTTAAGGGTAGTGACGGCGCCATTATAGTAATACTGCCGCACTGCCAGGTTAAAAATCCCTTCCAATAGCAGCACCGTGAGCAGGATGATAAGGCCGTAGCTCAAAACGATTCGACGACGCAAGCCCCGCATAGTTTTAATCGTCCTTTCTCCAGCGATAACCATAGCCCCAAACGGTTTCCAGATAAACCGGCCGGGAAGGGTCATCTTCAACCTTTTGCCGCAAACGGCGTATATTGACGTCAACCGTTTTTACATCGCCATAATATTCTTCACCCCAGATGCGGTTCAGGATTTCGTCCCGGGAGATCGCCCGGCCCGGTTCCCGAACCAGCAGATGGAGCAGGGAAAATTCACGCGGGGTAAGGGCAAGCTCCTGACCAGCTTTGAGCAAGGTGCGTTCCTGCAAATTCAGGACAAAGGGGCCGGAGATAAGCTGACCGCTTGTTTCGGCCGCCGCCGCACTGTCCAGTCGCCGGCTTAATGCCCGCACCCGTGCTACCAGTTCGAGCGGGCTAAACGGCTTGACCACATAATCATCCGCTCCGTGGTCCAGGCCCTTAACCCGGTCGCCTTCCATACCGCGGGCGGTGAGCATGATGATACCCACCCGGGAATCTCGCGAGCGAAGATGCCGGCATACTTCGAAACCATCGAACTCACCCGGCAGCATCACATCGAGAATAGCGATATCAATGGGACTATGGATATCCAGGGCTTGCAACGCTTCTTCGCCGGTGCGGGCCTCCACGACCTCAAAGCCATTACGGTATAGATTGAGCCGTATAAAACTGCGTATCGATTCTTCGTCCTCAAGTACCAGCACCCGCAAAACCGTAACCTCCTGCTAATTATTGGCTTTAGCGCTCCTTTAGCAAATGAAAGCATTGTTCTGTTTCCCTGGCATCCAATCCATAGGATGTGTTCTTCTGCAAAGGCACAACCGAGAAGAAGGTATAGCCATCGTGCTCACCTAAAAAGGAAACGGTCCTGCCTTTTTCCTTTAATCTGTCCTCAACCTTGGCGCGCAGACTGGTATCACAGGATACAATTCCCACATAATCTATACCCGTACGGGTGTCAACAAAATCTACCCGGAAATATTGCTCCTGATCACTTTTTTTAATGGTAATGCGATCACGCCAGTTGGCAGGAAAGTCAAAAGTAAAACCGTAACCGTAGTTCCCATACTGCTCCAGCACCAGATTTAATCCGTTTTTCCCATCCCATTGAAACCACTGCGTGATCCAGGCAATTTCAGCCATAGCCGCATTCTCATAGCCTTCAGGCTGCTTCAGATTGCCTATCTCTCTGATGCCATCCCCGTTGATGTCCTGACTTCCTACCGGATACGGCTGAAAGGTAAGCGCAGGCAATCCGCTATTATCAGCCGGTAGAACCTGCTGCAGACGTTGATTAACCGGAATCCTTAAATCGGAGAAAGCGCTGTGGGCACCCAGGCCCCCGTCGATAAACAGGCCCATCTGGTTTTTGCTGGCCCGGTCAATACTGAGATCGACCCCCAGGGTTTCGAGACCAAAGGTATCGATTGTCTGCAACCCACCTTTTTTATAGGCGAGCCAGCTTACTTGGCATTTATACTCCTCGAATTCGCGCTGGCTTACTACTAAATCGTCTGTCCCATCTTCATCAAGGTCTCCCGTGGTTAACGAATCATATAATTGTTCCGCGATGTTTGCAAGCTTCTTGTTTTCATATCGATAAATGTTCAGGCTTTTAGGAAAATCGGCCCCGCCAGACCAGCCGATCAGAAGTTCCGGAAAATCTTTGCCATCTATTTCTGCCCGGCCCACATAATCCACTTCACTACCCGGGGCCTCAACCGTAATGGCTTTGGACCCGTCACCCGGAAAAAGCAGGACTCCTACCGTCATTTCTTTATGCTTTTGATAAAAAGCCAGTATTTCTGGCCGCTGGTCCTGATCCAGGTCAATCTTCTGGATCGCCGAACTGCCGCGAGGGCTCCCGGGTAAAATCAACCGTGCCCCCGGAGGCAAGGACTTATGCACCTGATTGCGGATTGCTTCCGAAGGCTCATCCATGGGGGCAGGCCGCAGCAATTCCCCCGGGGTGTTGCCGCTGCAACCCGTAATAGTACAAAGACAGAGGAAAAGTAAGACAGTGGCTAGTTTTTTCATCCAGTTATACCCCTTCGCTGGTCACAACCTGAAATTTATCCCTATGTATAATGATCCCTTTATAGTGTATACTATTCTTCCTTTAAGGGTCGTTACAAAATAGTTACAGTTAATTACTGGCACAACAGAAATGTCCCCCTCTTCTTATTGACAAAATAGGTTTATCGCAATAAACTCAATTTATAAAGTTTATCGTGATAAACCTATCAGGAGGAATTGGTGATGGAAGAAATAGGTCTTTTCGACGCGGAATATAAATTCATGGACATTATTTGGGAACTTGAACCAATAAACTCTACTGAATTGAGTAAAGTCTGTCTGCGGAAGTTGGGGTGGAAAAAATCTACGACCTATACCATGATAAGAAAGTTAGCCGGGCGCGGCATTTTAAAAAATGAAAATGCTACGGTGGCAGCTCTGGTAAAGCGGGAAGAGGTGCGAAAACACGATAGTGAGATGCTGCTGAAAAAGTCATTTAATAACTCTCTGCCTATTTTTCTGGCAGCGTTTTTACAAGACAAAAAGTTATCTAAGCAGGAAGCGGAGGAAATCAAGAAAATGATAGAGGAGGCCACGAAATGAGCAGTTGTTTTATAACCGTATTAAATATGAGTCTTACTGCCAGTTATGCAGTTTTGGCGGTTATTATAGTCAGGCTGCTGCTTAAAAGAGCGCCCAAGATATTCTCCTATGCTCTTTGGGCGGTTGTGTTATTCCGGTTGGTGTGTCCTCTTTCATTCGAAAGTACTTTTAGTTTGATACCTAATAACCATGAAATTATCCCCCACGATATTATCTATTCCCAAAATCCCGCTATCAGCACCGGGGTTGCAATAGCCGATAAAACCATAAATCAATCTACACAATCTGCTTTGCCGCCGGTCAATCCGGCAGCCAGTGTTAATCCGATGGGAATCGCATTGGAGATAGGAGCAACAATCTGGATACTGGGAATTATAGTGCTTTTAGCCTATGGGTTAATCTCCTATTATAGATTGAAGCGCACATTATCCGCCGCTACATTGGTTGGTGATAATGTTTATGAAGCCGATGGTATCGGAACTCCGTTCGTATTAGGCCTGATTAAGCCAAGAATCTATATTCCTGCCATTCTTCCGGGAAATGAACTGGGTTATATCATAAAACACGAAGAGACCCATATCAGACGCTGTGATCATATCATTAAGCCGGCGGCGTTTTTGGCCCTGGTTATCCACTGGTTTAATCCTCTCATATGGATTTCCTATTTCCTTATGGTCAAGGATATGGAGATGTCTTGCGACGAAAGCGTAATCAAGCAGTTTAATCAGGATATACGGGCAAGCTACTCCAACTCCCTGCTTTCGTTTTCCCTTAAGCAGAGTGGGCTATTAAGTCCCCTGGCGTTTGGGGAGAGCAGTATAAAGTCCAGGATAAAAAATGTGTTAAATTACAAAAGACCGGCATTTTGGGTAATCATTGTGGCTGTCATTGCCGTGGCGGGGATGGGAATAGGCCTGGCAGCTAACCCGGTAGGGAGTGTTACATATAAGAACCTTAACTATGGATTTTCAATAGTACTGCCCAAAGATTTTGCCAACAACGTGAATATAAAACAAGAGGGAAATTTCATATATTTCACCCATAAAGAAATCCAGCAATTGTATCCTGATGGGATAATCGGTGTAGTGGGAAGAATTGAAGTCTATAACAAAAAAGAAACCACCAAAGACCAGTTAAAAGAGTTGGCGGACGCTTACAATCTGAAATATTTGGGGGAAAACGATACCTATTATTTCGGTTGGGCTCATGCCACCGATGTTCAAATTCCCCCCGATGCCTCAGACTCGGTAAAGGAAAACTATAGAGCTCTGGAAGAGGAGTTTGACCAGGTTATTAAAACTTTCAAAATAAAAGGTGGCTCTGATCAAGAAATAGCAGAAAAGAAAGGTAATGAGGTCGCTTATGAAATTCCGGAAGTTTTTAAGGATACCAATCTGGGGGCCGAGTTACCATTCATCGCGTATGAATCCGAGCATCAACTAATTTTCTATAATTACATGGGGATTTTTATTTATGATCTCGACAGAGCAGAAATACTTAAAGCACTTATACCATCGGATTTGCAATTTTACCATAATCAAGCGACTATAGTTGATTACAATATTGATGAGAAGATTATCAGCATTTACAGAGCTGGAAATCAAGCTGAATATTTTTATGCCTACGACATCGATAATGATAAGCTTTACCAATACCCAATAGATCAGTTGAAGGTAAGTCAGGATAGACCGGAAGTAACCGGGCGAATGGATACAAAGGACTGGACTGCCTGGAATTCGTGGTATACTTCTGAGTTAACCGGGAAAACTTATTATCCCTTCAGAAGCATCGCCAAGTGATTTTGATTACTGTGTGTATCATAACAACCAGAAGAACCTGTAGCTTCAGTTAAGACATTACTTATTTATAAGTATTAATCCAATGACACAAAATACTGCGCCAAAGATTTTGTTAATATCAAACCCTTCTTTATAAAACAGAATCCCAATTGGAATAAGCATAAGGGCAAGAGCTATATTGGCTACTAAAGAGCCCAGGCTTATTTTCCAACCCGCCCTGTATGCCATTAAATATCCGAATTCGAGACCCACAATCGCAACCCCCAGGGCTAAACTTGTCCAGTTCAGGCCCTTAAATGATTGGAAAAGACCTTTATCGGCATGGCTGAATTTAAACATGATAAAGGCTAAAAAAGCTGCGACTAAATAGGTAATTAACAATGCGGAAAAAGGGTTGGCATTTTGGGGGGTTGATTTTTGACATATATTATATAAGACATTTGACGCGACTATAAGTACGATTGAAAAAACATACCAAAACATAAATTTGCTACCCCAATTCATTCAAATCTAACTACATATTCTACTATGATATGATATCTTTGGCTATATAAATACGGAACAGGCTAGTATTCTCACGGCTTAGCGGTGAAGAAATCTTTACCGAAATCCAGCTGTCCCTTACTCAGTCCAGCATTAACGATCGCCCCTTTTTTATATAGTTATATAGTAAAATAGCAACATTATCGTAAAATGGTAAATGTTTTCGGCAGAATAAAAATGCAGCAAGAGGGGATGTGGACGTTACGCAATGATTTTACCCATATCGGTTATGTCATACCCAAGGCTGGCAAATTCAGTTTGGAAAGTCTTGGAACGGATGATACTTAGCATTGTCATAATTTCGTGGCTTTGCATATATTCTTTTCTAATCACCAAATCATAACTCTCCTTCTGGAGTGGAATAAAATCAATGTTCTCTACCTGTCTGGCAATCTTTTCAGTACCTATTGCTACATCAGCATCCCCTCTGCTTACCGCGCTGGCTACGGAGAAATGAGACTGTATTTGGTTTTTATAGCCCTTTATAGAACTGCCATAGATTCCAAGCAATCGTAAATGTTCATCAAGTAGTACTCGTGAACCAGCACCTTCTTCACGATTGACCATGGTGATATCGCTCCGGCCAAAGTCCTTCCAGCCAGTAATGTTTTTGGGGTTTCCTTTAGCCACATATAACCCCTGTATTCGGGTTGTCATGTGGATTATTACCGTTGCTATTCCCGGCAGCAGACGACGAACATAGGGGATATTATACGTATCTGAATCGCTTTCCCACAAGTGGGCGGATGCCACGTTGACTTCATCCCGGTACAGGGATATGAGACTGTCGTAGCTACCAATATATGCACGTAGAGCTGGGATACCTTGGTGTCGCATGTGATTTGAAAGCACGTCAAGAATCATATCCTGCCCACATAAAACAAATCCATTTGGTTTTGCATTCGGGTCTGAAACCGGCCTCTGCATCATGGTGTTCAAAAACTGCGATTGGTTTTCCTGCGCTTGTGCGATATAGTCATTGATATCATGTTCTGTAAAACGCATTTTGCGTCCCACCTTGTAAGCACGCAGTTGTCCCGACTTCACCAAATTGTATATTGTACTGTTACTTACATGTAAAATATCTGCTACTTGCTGGGTGCTTAGCGCCTTTTTCTCATCCATGGCTATCCTCCGTATGTGTGATTTCATATTTTTTCATGGTGTGTCACACACAAATAGCGTGACCCGGTTGATTTATTAAAAATATTGTGCGATATTGTGTCTGTTACTACATAAATGGCAATGTATATGCTTTTTTGTATTATATCGCACAAATTGACGCAAAACAAGAAAGGGCAAACTGCTTATGGAGCTGCTACTGAAACTCTTGATAACCATTCTTATTAGCAGCTGCTTCGGACTTTTAGTAAATAAGCTAAAGGTGCCGGGCGGACTTCTGGTTGGCGCCATTGTCGGAGCTGCATTATTAAATATTCTTTTTAGTGCTGCATATGTGCCGACACAAACCAAGCTGCTGATTCAAATTATTGCTGGTGCCTTTATTGGTTGTTCCATGGAAAAAAGCGATGTAAAGAGGCTTCCCCAAATTATCAAACCAACCATTATCATGATTACAGGTTTGCTTATTTTAAACCTGGGTGCCGGGGTGCTCATCCATTGGGTCAGTCCTTTGGATTGGGTAACTTCTTTTATGTCTGTAGTTCCGGGCGGTATCAGTGATACACCAATTATTGCAGCTGTTATGGGAGCAGATGGCCCCAAGGTTGCCGTTATGCAGATCGTACGTCAGGTTCTTGGGATTGGTGTATTTCCTTTATTGATTCTTACCTATGATAACCAAAGAAACAAATCAGAAGAGAATGCCTACCGAGAAGCTTATAAAGAAAAGCGGCAAAAATCCGAAACCAAATCTTGGCAGGCTTTATTATGCGCTTTGCTTGTTGCAACGATATTTGGACTAGTAGGGAGTAAGACGGGTATTCCCGCTGGCACTTTTGTCTTCTCCATTATTTCAGTGCTTATTCTGAAGCTTCAATTTGATTTTGCATATCTCCCGAGGTGGCTGAAAAAATTCGCCCAGATTCTTAGCGGCTGTTATTTAGGCAGTACGATTCTTATGTCTGATGTATTGGAATTACGATTTCTTTTGATTCCCATTATTATCATAATTTTGGGTTATATGGCTAACTGTTTTGTTACAGGAATCGTGCTCAGTAAAACCTGCGGTTTTACAAGAAAGGAAGCGATGCTTATTACGACCCCTGCAGGTGCTTCGGACATGGCCTTAATTGCCTCGGATATGGGTGTTGAGAATACCGATGTAGCCATCCTGCAGATTCTTCGTGCAGTTATTGTAATGACGTTTTTCCCGCAGATCATTAGCTTGATTCTGCATTTCCTTTGATCAATAAAAAGCAGGAGGTTTTAAAAATGGCAATTAAGGTAGCGATCAATGGATTTGGACGCATTGGACGGTTAGCTTTCCGGAAAATGTTCGGCAGCGGTGATTTTGAAATCGTCGCCATTAATGACCTGACCAGTACGGAGATGCTGGCGTATTTACTAAAATATGATTCTACCCAGGGGACCTTTGCATTGGCTGAAACAGTAAAGTACGGCAAAGGCTATATCATGGTGGATGGCAAAACCATCTCAGTGTTTAAAGAGACTGATGCAGCCAAACTACCATGGGGAGATTTGGATGTGGACGTGGTGCTGGAATGCTCTGGTGCATACCTTTCAAAAGAAAAATCCCAGGCCCACATCGATGCAGGGGCCAAAAAGGTAGTTATCTCCGCTCCTGCGGGAACGGATATGCCCACTATCGTTTTTGGTGTTAATGAGAATACGCTGTCAAAGGAGGATGTGATTATTTCGGCAGCTTCCTGCTCTACGAACGCATTGGCCCCTATGGTTAAGACACTACATGTACTCTTCCCTGTTCAGAGCGGAATCATGACCGTCGTTCATGGCTACACAGCTACACAGATGCTCCAGGATGCTCCCCAACGCAAGGGTAATTTACGCCGCTCTCGTGCGGCAGCAGTTAACATCGTACCCTCCACAGCAGAGGCGGCAAAGGCAGTTGGCAGAGTCATTCCCGAGCTGAATGGGAAACTAACTGGTTCGGCAATTCGAGTACCGGTTCCGGTAGGCGTTTTCATCAATTTTGTTGCGGTTGTTAAAGGAAAAGATATTACTGAGGAGAGAATCAATGCAGCCATGAAGGAGGCATCCTCTGAAATATTTGCCTATACAGAGGAGGAATATGTATCTACTGATATCGTAGGCCTTACCTGTGCTTCCATGTTTGATGCCACCCAGACTTTGGTAAGCAAGCTCGATGATGAGACTTATCAGGTGCGCCTTGCTGCTTGGTTTGACAATGAGAGCTCTTTTACCTGCCAAATGCTAAGGACTACTCAATATTCTGCAGGGTTAAATTAAATTATTTCTACTCATTTTGATATCGGGATCAAGAAAGTATTCCTGTAATGCAGAGAAAATGAACTTTGGCAAAAAAGAATACTCCCCTACAATGATGCACAGGGTCAGAGCCCTAATAAAAAAGTCATTGAGAGGAAGTATCCGCATGAATTGTACCCAAAATGATTCATAGAGACGATCAAGTACAAAAAGAGCAGGTAGTCAGCAATAATCACTCCATCAGAGCCAAGACTCGGTATGAAAGCATCGCTGACACTCATCTTGTGGATAGGCCTCGATTAATAGATGTTATACCGTGATACTGTTTGATTTATAAAACGGTTAGCTTATTTATCATCCGTTGCCCCGCCATCACCAAATACCGGTATAGCTTCTCCTAAGAAGGTTGGCTGGGGTTTGATGACTTTGCATAGCCAGAAATCCTTATTCCGGGCTGCCATTTCCCGCACTTCATTTATAGCCATACAAGATCCATAGTCATGAAGATCGGAAGGAACTCCATAGGCTTCCAGCCCCAATTCTCTTGCGATAAAAAGTGCCCGCAGGAGATGATATTGCTGGGTCACGATAATAACCTTTTTAGCTTGGAAAATATCCCTGGCTCTGTACATACTCTCGTAGGTACTAAAGCCGGCATGATCCATAAAAATATCCTGACCGGGCACGCCATTGCTTTTAATGAAGTCTTTCATCGTATTTACTTCATCATAATCCTTACGGCCATGATCTCCGCTTACTAATAACTTGGGAGCCTTGCCTTGTTTGTATAAGTCATACCCTACTGTTACCCGATCCCTAAGCATGCATGATAAGGTCCCATCAGGAAAAACGTAGGCCCCCAGGATAATAACTGCATCCGCGTCAGGAACCTTATCGGGAGAAGTTATATATTTAGCTCCAGATCGCTCAACATAGTGATTTGTTGCCAAAAAAACAACTCCCAGCAAAGTAACAATAAGCAAAAGTGATATCATGTGCTTTCGATGCTTTGGCAGAAAGGATTTCAAACTTCCGATTTCCAATGTGCTAATCTTCCTTTATCTATTTGTAACACGGACTATATGAGCCAGCTTATTGTTGGGACAACAAAAATAATGCCTATGGTGAACTATACCACGAATATCCCGGGCTAACAACGAATGGATTTACAAAACGAGCGGGGGCTTTGAGGAAGAGGAAGCATCGGGAAGCGTGGGGACGTTCTTCTTGCTTCCTTAGCAAAATCTTAGTTTCAGTTTAAGATACATTCTGTTATGGAATGCGAAATATGCATTTTATACTCTGCAAAGAAATTGACCGCCCACATTCACGCCTTAAACAATTGAGTGCCATAACTTATAGTATTATCGATTAACTTGTTTCCTCACTTAGTTTAAGGTTCTTGAAATATAAAATAACCAGTATCAAAAAAAATATGGACAGACCCCAATATAGCGAGATCCCCCCTGCGTTGGCGGTTTGGATATAGAATATTTTCAAAGTTTCACTCAGCCCTACTGGGAAAAGTAAGGTGAAGCTTTTTATAAACAAAGCAGGAGTCAATAACAATCCCAAGCCTAGTCCCTTAGCGGTCATAATAGCGATGATGATAAACAAAGGCATTATGAAACAGAGATCCATAATATAGATGGAGTAAGTGGCTTCGATTTTTTGCCCGGTCTGGATCAGTGGTAAAAGCTTACTGATCCAGAGGGGAAAGAAGAGTACCGGCACAAACAGTAAAAATCCTATCGATACATTGCGCATTAGCCTGGGAAGTTGAACTCTTTGCAGAATATCTTGCCGGATATTAACTACACCGTAAACTATGGAGTAAAAAGAAAGGCCAAATATGGCCATATAAAGAAAGTACAGCGCATTATAGAACTGCTCAATGACATAGATCCCATAAGCATAAAATAAATAAGCGATTATACCAAGAACGATAATCTGCTTTATAAAATCTTCTTTTTTGGTTCGAACGATACAAAATAATATAATAATTGATGCTATAATTGTTGTTAAATCCTGGGATATCACGCCGGGCAAAAACTCTGGATCTACTACTTTGCTATAAATACCAGGATTTAATGCTCCGATCAATGAAGCGATTAAGGAAAAAAGTGCAAGCAAGAACCATAAAATTTTGTTAATACCCAGCTTTTGAAGCATTTGTAGCCTCCTTTAAAAAAGAAAAGCATTCAAATTAATAATCTCTAAGATTATGATTGTTTACCTAATTCAACTATCAAACATTAAAATCCTTTTAGGCTAGCAATGTGCTGTGCATTGCAAAGAGAAGGCGCATCAGTATCTAGTGACTAATGGGCAGCTACCAATTTATAATTTTATTAGTGAGAAAAGATGAACAATGATATAAGGTCAATGGTATTGAGCTTTGGTGCAGATGTTTGCGGGATTGCAGCTGCAAAAGATCTTAGCAACGCACCGGAAGGATTTCGTCCAACAGATATTTTTGAAAAATGCAAATCTAGGATTATACGTGTAAGATTCTTTATATTTTGCGGAGAAATATTAATGAAAAAGGTCGTTATTTCTTTAATTTCATTTGTTGCGGGAATATTGACGACTGGTATACTATTTCTTATTCAAGGACGAACAAACTGAGCATACTCTGTAATGTATATAATGTAAATTATGTGCAATGAGCGAAGGACAGGATATAATTAATGTTACTAGAATAAAAATGTATTTGGTGAGGTGTGTAATGGAATTCAAGGTAGCCCTTTTGGCTGTGAAAAACGTTGAAACATCTAAACAGTTTTATAAAGAGTTATTTGACCAAGATGTCGTTCTTGATTTGGGTAAAAATGTGACTTTCAATGGTGGGTTTGCCATTCAGGAAGATTTCGCGTGGTTAACCGATGTACCATTGAATTCCGTTGTTGAAAAATCAAATAATATGGAACTGTATTTTGAAGTTGACGATTTTCAAGGATTCATCGAAAAATTGAACACTTATAAGTCAATTAAATATGTCCATAAACCAAAGAAACATGAATGGCAGCAAAGAGTAGTTCGCATTTATGATCCAGACTATCACATGATTGAAATCGGTGAATCAATGGCAGTTATTGCCCGACGCTACCTTTCCGATGGTTATTCTGTTGAAGAAACTGCCAGGATCATCCAGCATCCTGTTGAGTTTGTAGAAATGTGCAAGCAAGGCATATGAACGTTCAACACTACTACACATTGCAAAGAGATAATGCAGCATTATCCGCCGCAGATTTAATAATGCTGAAAGCCTTGCAAAGTATGCTAAGTTTAATGATACTTTAGTCTGCTTCTGACTTGTTAAATGAGGTTATAAAGAAGTATGTAAATAGAGTAACCGTTAAGTTTTGAAATAGCCCTCCCCATTGTCCCAGATAGTCTCTTAGTGGCCAATAATGCACCCACTCCAATGGAATCCGTGGGGTTATACTAACATATAATGAAGGCACACATACTGCCAGGAATACAATCCAATCAAATTTCCATACCCCGGATTCCTTAATGGTATTCATAAAACGGGGTAGAGCAAGCATCAGGTCTATTAGGGCAAAATAAAATGCGAGATAAGCCCAAACAACTGGTCTGCCGAATAGATAATATTCCAAATACTTTGACCCGGGTCGCTGTAAATTATAAAAACCATATTCATATCCGTATTTTAGAAATAGGATAAAGATGATTATATAAATTAAGTAGGCTATAAATTTGTTTTTGCTTTTTATGTTCATAATATCCCTCCTGCTGGTTCACCCCGTTCAGCAAAGGATTTCCCAAATAGCGTTTATTCTCGCTAATAGGGTACAATTTCCTATCATCCAGTAAAGCATGCAGTACCTTATCGCAATTTCCTGCAACAACGGTGCCCAGTTTTTTAACCCTGGCAAGCATGGGGACGCTCTTCTTGCTTCCTTAGCAAAATCTTAGTTTCAGTTTAAGATACATTCCATTACGGATGCGTAGCAAAAGCCCCCAATAAACCCAATAAATAATTGAAATTAAAACCACCGAACAATATACCAGCTATTAGAAGTAGCCTGAATGCTTGCCAAAAGGTTATTTGATTTAACCTAAATAAATCAGGCATTGTTGTATTCCATAAATATTGAAGAAGAGACGTTATTATGAATATTAACAAGGGTATTAACAACCAATACAGCCACACCTGTATCAACTCCTTCTGAAGAATTAAAAACTATAGCGAATAAAAAGTGAACTCCATAAAATCATACGATATTAGTTCTCTATAGATAATATTCTAAATACTTTGACCCTGGCCGTTGTACACGCGAAAAGAAAACCTTTTAAATGGTACTGTTGCTGAAATTGTGTAAAAGGAGGGACATAGAACTAGAGAACTGACGCATCACGTTATAAATACGTAGTACTATTGTGATTGTTTATTGAACACAGTAACTAGCACATAGCCAAACACTATTCCACTTATGGTAACAAGATTGTTATGAACAAAACCTATCTTCCCAATCAAAGGCATTTCAGTTGTAACTTGTGTAAGAGATAATAGCGCTAATAATACGACGCCGAATGTTGGAAGACCAACGGCTAGTAATAATGTCCAATCACATTTCCAATAACCTTGCTTATGAACTGTTGAAATAAATCTAGGCAATCCAAGTAACAGGCCGACAAAAACAGGGAAAAAAGCCAGAAAGCAAATCTGTATCAGATTATAGTATTTACTGAAGATTTGCATATATCTAATATAATCATCGGCCTGAATAACAACATAGCCAACAGCAATGACATATATGTAATAAGATATAAATCTAACAATACTCTTATTAATAGTAACCACCACCATATGGGTATTAATATAAAATCACTAAATTAACTTAATTATCCTTTTTATTAGGGCGGGTCAAAGAAACTGCGCAGCTCCTTACATTAATGAGCTATTTTGGTATATTTAGCTATAAAAAATTATATCATAAGGCTTCTGCTAAATGTTTACAAGCCTTACTTTAGGATAAATAGTTTTGGATGCCCAAAACTGCCATATTCGTTTCGAGATACGATATGACAAGCACCCCTCCTCTCAGCCCCCCAATTCTTATCCCTCTCTTCTACAAAGCCAGCGTTCTTTAATATTCCGACATTCTGCTTAAAAACTGCCCGATGGTATATGGAAATATGAGGAATATGCTATAATTTCCATATAAGTTACACTAAATTGTTGCATAGGCGTAGCAAACGTTAGTATTCAAGCTTGCAATGCTTAACTAGACTTATATTGTAATGTATCGGTGTTTTCTAGCTATTCGGCGGATGCCTGGGCTCTGAAGGTAAATTGCTTACTGCAGGGCAGAAGATGGTTTGTAGAAGTATAAGCATTAATTATGGAATTGTAAATTTTACTGAGTAAAAAAGGCGTGTTATGTCTATTAGGGGAAGCTCAAGTTTTATGCTGTGTACAGTTGCTTAAAGAACAAAGTGTTGGACTAAAAAATGTAAGCTTCTATTCTTATTGTACCAACCGGCAGGAGAAATTTATCCTGCAATAACATCTCGTTTTTGAAGCAATAAAACCGCCAATGGCAAAATATCTGAGTTAAACCGGAGTTATGCTGCTTTTGAATGAAAAGGGTTAATATACTTTGTTCTGAAAGAGGTGATGGTAATGCCATCAAAAAATAGAATAAGTTATGAAAACAAGATGCTACACTACAATGCTGATCTTGAATTAGTTGACATCTTATGTACTTCAATCAATTTAGGAGAATTGAAAGTAGAAAATGAAAGTGCTTTGTTTTCACATATTGATCCTACAAAACATCCTGTTCTAAGTAAGAGAAGTGTTTGTCAAGAAAATAGGCGTATGGCAGCATATCATTTGCGGCAAACCGTTTTTGGGTCATACATAAAAGATATGTATGAAGAATTTTCACGTTTTCTCAGGAATACCATTGCGGAAGCGGTTGCCAATTTAAAGATAAATCCAGATAGACTGGTCGGAGAACATAAAGTCAATTTATCAGCTAAAGAAATTTTGAGTTTAAGGACAATAACTGCAATTAATGAAAAGGTTGTGGACATCCTTTTCCAAACGCTAGAAGCTGAACAAAGCACCATTAAACTGATAAAAAAGACTTGTGATAAATTGGGTTTAGATATAAGTGATGATTTGATTAACAATGCTTTGCCATATTTAGAGTTGCGTCATAAGTTAGTTCATACTGATGGAAAACTTGACGCAGAATTCAAAAGGAAATATCCTCATATACGTTGTACAAATAGGGATTATGTGGATTTACGATACGTTATGATACGAGAAGCTAGAAATCACGTCAATAATTTAGTGTTTGCTATGGATGATGAAGCATTGACGAAAGGTTTTGTAAATCCTCACGTCAGCTGATTACTCTAATAACAAACAAAAGTTGGCAATATAGCAATAATAGGAAGTTGCATGCTTAGTAATGGTAGCAATGATTTGCCATGGCAGTGCAGGTTTTGGGCGACAACCAGTTTCGGGCTATCGCTAGGGAAACTGCCGACAAGGTTAGAAAGAATGCGCAATTGACTTTGCTATCAAGGAAACCGCCCGCGCCCGGATTATGGTTATCATTCGCAGGATACTCAATAAATACGGCTACCCGCCCGACAAACAGCCTGCGGCGATAGATTTTGTTATGAAGCAGGCAGATGTGTGGACAGTGGTAAAATAACGCGGTTCTAGCGAGCAAAGGAGATTGTATGAGCAGAATCAGCAGCAATTTTCGAAATCTACAAGATGCTGTCATACGCCACTCAGAAGCAGACGAGTGGTATTCAGCGGTAAATGAGTGGATTATTAATGATGTTGAAGAGGACGAAACGCTTACGGAGTCCTGCGTCTGTGGGAAAGAAAAACTCCACTATCTCTTTACAATTCGCAATATACTCAATGGGAACATACTGTATCCGATAGGCAGTTCGTGCATTAGAAGGTTTGAAAGGGATGACCTTGACGAGGAAGTAGACCTAAAGGTACAGCTTTTCGAACTACTTCATGCTATTGAGCAAAATGAGTTTATTGTTTTGTCATCGGACTTTTTCTCTCGTAAGCTGCTGAAATACCTGTATGATCTGGGAGCATTTATAGGAAGTGAATATAACAATTATGACCCGTTTAGAGATTATCAGTTTATGCTGGACATGTTCAACAAACGAATGCGGACGCAAAGGCAGGAGAAAAAAGCGACTGCAATCATAATGAGTTCTATTCGTCCGTTTTTGCGGAGAATGCTTCGAGATAAAATCCGCTGAGAGCTATTCCTCTTGGGGTCGTTGCCTGTGATGCAGAGAGTTTGTAAGCCAAATAATACGGAGGGGGCTAGGTTATGCCGTCGACCATCGCAGAGATAAAGCTCAAAAATTATAAGCGATTCAGGGATTACACCATAATGCCTAATCCACGGGTTAACATTTTGGTCGGCGATAACGAGGTGGGTAAAAGCAGTGTCCTTGAGGCGATAGACTTGGTTTCGAGCGGCAACGTGCGTAAAGTCGAATCGATAGGGATAGATAAACTTCTTAGTATTGAGGCGGTTAACGCTTTTAATGATGGTACGCGGTCATACGACAATCTACCCGTATTGACCATTGAGCTATATTTGAGCGGCGATTTTGATCATACGATAAATGGTCGGAATAATAGCAAGGGTATAGTCTGTGATGGAATAAGGCTGGTGTGTGCGCCAAATCAAGATTTCCAGACAGCTATAACCGAATCCCTGCAAGAACAGACGGACTATTTCCCTTACGACTATTATTCTGTTCGGTTCTCAACTTTTGCCGATGAGGGCTATAACGGTTATAAAAAGCAATTACAGAGCATTTTAATCGACAGCTCTAATATGAATTCGGATTATGCGACAAATGATTTTATAAGGCGGATGTATAGCCAATACACCGAAGATGACATTAAGGAAAGGGCGGTGCACAAGGGTAAGTATAGGCAACTAAAAACCCGTTTTCGTACAGATAGTCTTGATGCCCTTAACAGACGTATCCCGGCTGACAAGAACTATGCGTTTGGTTTGAAGCCCAGTTCTGTTTATGGGCTTGAAAGTGATTTAATGATATACGAGGACGATATCGGCATAGATAGCAAAGGCACAGGAAAACAGGTGTTTATCAAAACCGACTTCGCTCTGGAGCGGTCGGGGAAGAATGTCGATGTCGTGCTAATTGAAGAACCTGAGAATCATTTAAGCCATGTAAATTTGCGAAAGCTAATCCAGCGTGTTTCTGAAACCCAGAGCGGCCAGTTGTTTGTTGCTACTCATAGCAGCATGATCAGCACTCGTTTGGAGTTGCAGAACTTGCTTATTATGCATGTTGAAAATACAGGTTCCCCCATTCCTCTCAGCGGCTTAAGCACGGATACTGCAAAATACTTTATGAAGGCTCCGGTTGCGGGGATTCTCGAATTTGTTATTTCGAGCAAGGCGATTTTAGTCGAGGGGCCGTCCGAATATATGCTTTTTGAGAAATTCTATGCATCGGTGGCCGGAAATAAGCCAGAAGCAGATGGGGTACATATTATTGACGTGCATGGGCTGAGTTTCAAAAGATACCTCGAAATAGCACAGTTGTTAGGTAACAAGGTTGCGGTTATCACTGACAACGATAAAAACGCGCAGAAGAACTGTGTCGAGAAATACTCGGGGTTTAGGGCGGCGAACATTGAAGTTTTTTACGAGGCAGAAGAGGCCAAGTATACATTTGAAGTAGTTTTATATGGCGATAACGGGACGCTGTGCGATACCCTCTTTGGTGATGATGCGCTGAATTATATGCTAACTAACAAGACGGAGTCAGCATATTCGCTATTGGGGCAGGACGAAGCCATCGCTGTCCCTGACTATATTCGGAGAGCGATAGTATGGATAAAAGGATAGTTTTCGCCGTTGCAGGATCAGGCAAGACAACTCATATAGTAGATAACTTGTCCGCCGATAAACGTTCGCTCATTGTAACCTATACACATGGGAATTGTGATAACCTGCACAAGAAGATAACTAAGAAGTTTGGCGGCAAATGGCCTGAGAACATAACTCTATTAACCTATTTTACTTTTCTTTATCGGTTTTGTTATAAGCCGTTTTTATCTGATGAATATAAAACGAATGGTGTGATATATGAGCGTAATAGCAACAAGTTTGCCCGGCAGACTGACCTTAGTTACTACATGACAAGAAATCGGTATCTATACAGTAACCGTTTGGGCTTTTTCATGGAGCAAAGCGGGATTGTTGATGAAATAAGAGATCGTATTAAAAAGTATTTTGATGAGTTTGTGATTGATGAGGTTCAAGATATTGCTGGGCGTGATTTTGGTTTTTTGGAAAGCTTAATGGAGACTGACGTAAACATGCTATTCGTCGGAGATTTTTATCAGCACACATTTGATACGAGTCGTGATGGTAATGTTAATAAGACTCTCTTTGATGATAGAGCCGCTTATGAAACTCGCTTTACCCGGAAAGGATTCGTGTCGGACAATACGACACTGACAAATAGCTGGCGTTGCAGCCGGAATGTCTGTGACTATATTCGGCAAAATCTTGGCATTGCAATATCCTCTCATCGAAGTGCAGAGGAAAACACCTTGATTGAGTATATTACTGACGCTGAGCAGATCGCTGCCATTCTTGAAGATAAGCAGATCATTAAACTCCATTACCAAAACGGCGCAAAAGCTGGTCTGGGTCATAAAAATTGGGGCGAGTCAAAGGGGGAGGATCACCATCAGGATGTCTGTGTGCTGCTTAACGGAACGACTGCGAGTAAAAGAGCCGTAGGTAAATTAAATGAGCTTGCTGCGTCCACTAAGAACAAGCTATATGTGGCGCTAACTCGTGCTAGGGGCAATGTGTTTCTTGTGGATGAGTGAAAATGACTGGCGAGCCCATACACTTAAAATATCCTTCCGATAAGTAGCGCTCATCTTATTAGCCGAGGGGAGATAGTCGAATGTCACTAAAAATCGAAGATGTATTGCAAAAGCTTACGTTGCCTAAAATGTATTTTGATAACGACTTCGTTATATATGAAAAGTTAAAAGATGAGGCAAGAACCTTTATCTCGCTGCTTGAGCAATGTGATGGTAAGGAGTTTGATACTGATGGCGAGGCAGCTATCAGCGGGCGGATGCCTGATATATTGGGCGTGGCGCGAAAGAACATCAAATTGCTTCTTGAAGCTGTGGAATATTACGAAAATGCTGACCACAAGGCTGCTCAAGAAGCCTTTGACGATTTGATGGAGCTGATGAAGGATGATGTTTTTATCAGTACGATTGATGATTTTGTTCGACTAGTTTTTGATGGAAAGACGTACTGGCCTAGTTTTCGGATAACGCGGGGGAGCAGATATTACAGGGTACGCGCCGCTGATTACGAATCGTCTAGCATTTTAGAAAATGCTGATGAGCTATTTCATCTTCCGCTTTCAAAGCGGGCAAATGCAAATAATGAGCGCTTTAGTATAGCTGGTTTTCCAAGTCTTTATTTGTCTACAATGCTGCCTTTGGCATGGCAGGAGAGCGGATATCCGCAGAAATACTATTATTCGGAGTTTCAGTATGAGCGTGGTGACAAGCCGGAAAATCAACTATGGTTTCTTTCCTTGTATTCGCCGGATGAAATATGTAATTGGGGAGGAACGGTGAAATACAATAACTTCAATCTTTGGCTTGAGGTTATTGATAGATATTTGAAATGCTATCCTCTGGTACTGGCTTGCTCTTTTGTGAATCAGAGCGGAAAAGTGCCGTATAAACAGGAATATATTGTGCCGCAAATGTTGATGCAGTGGGTGCGGCGTAATAATTCGTTGGTTCAGGGTATTACGTATTTTACTTGCGTTGATCTCAGCTCGCAGCGAAGCCGATGGTGCGCGTATAACATTGCTATGCCTGCGGCAGTGCCCTATGATGACAAGGGGTATAGTAGTCTTTTGAGAGAGAAGTTTTGCTGGGCGATGCCCCTATTTTATACTGTGCCGATAGTGGACAGGGGGCGCAACCAAGTCGACAGAGGGACTGTGTACAACTTTTTAAGCGATTTAGGTAGCGCAATGAGGAAGCAGCGTTTTCCAAGCAAGCTGCATACTAAAATGATTGAGATGCTGGGAGCTGCTGGCTGTTTTTTGAGTCTGTTGGAGGATGGAGATACTGTTGGGATGGAGTTGGCGTTACATATTCTGAATTCTATCAGGAGTAATTGTGACTTGGTGCGTGTTCGGAATATCGAGGGGTATCTGGAGGAATTGTCAAAGGCGGCGGTTTATCCTCTTGAAGAGCTGACAGGGGAATGTGCCGATTTATATAAAAGTCTGTATAGTAAGTTTGTTGGAAATGACAAGGCTAACGAGAGCATAGAGACGCTGATTCATAAGTATATTGATTTTTGCTGGAATGACTTGCATCCGCATTCAAATGTGGAGATTGTTTACTCTGATGAGGCGGATATTATTGAGCCTTTACGGTGGTTGCGGGAAAATCATATACTGCGGTGGACTCGGAAAATAGACACGATTGAAAACCCCGTTGAGTTTATTAAGGGTATTGCGAAAAAGGCGGCAGTTGATGTTCAGGAGCTTTTTGATGAGCCTGTTGGGGATGATGATTGGCTGAAGGCGAATATCGGGGCAATTAAGACGCCGGTTTTTATAAAGCATAACAGTGTTAGTATTTATTCTCCGGACGGAACTGCCTCAGAAGAGTTTGTCCACATAGGATTTGATAAAAACATTTTAAGTACAAAATTGAAGCTCAACAAATAGAAGCAGAAGTCTTTGTTGGCACTCAACTATTCTTTTGAAGGGAAAATTGCCAGTTTCCAAACAGCCAACTTCGCTTAATCCATATTAGGTGGGACTTTTGGTAAGAACTGAATTTCCCATTATGTTTATAACCAACTATTCCTGCTGAGTTGTGAGTTTCGCGTTTGGCTAATAATCAGAAGCTGGTCATAATGGCGATTATAAATATTTAGTATTGCACATTCTGTTAAAGATGTGACACAAAATATTTGCTGCCTATCTACCCTGTTTAAACAGAAAAAAGCCGACCGCTCCTACCGAGCATGTAACGATAATAATTGCTAGAATTAACAGCAAATTGCCAATATCATAAGGCTGATGTACTGAACTGTTTAGCCATAGGAGTTCGCCAATTAATATAGCAATCCAAACTTGAAATTTTTTAGCCATTATAAATAAAACCTCTTTATAGCATTTTGGTATATATTGTAACACAACAGTTATATTCAACATACGGGTATGTCGTAGTCTAAAGAGAAAGTACGGCACTGGTTTGCCAATGGGTAACGGCGCGTTAAATATCTACAATCTATGCATCATCCATATATTCGCACATCAATTCATCAGGATGACAGCATCTGGTCATACATATTGGCGAGGCTTTTTCCAGCAAAACATACTGCCAATACACGGCATCGTAGTAAGCAAGGGGATGTTCTTGCTTCCTTAGCAAATCTTAGTTTCAGGATTCTGTTATATTCTGGACTTCGGTAGAAATTTGCATACCATCGTATTCTGGCAGTATGAGTACCTTCTGTGTGATTTCGATAAATATGTAGGGAACGCCCCCTGTGTCGTTCCAGATCAGGGACGGTGTTTTTATAAATTTGCCGGAACGGCACAGGGGTCGTTCCTACAATATAATAAGATTTAAAATGCCGTAGGAATCAGAATTGATTTTACGGCATTTTTGTATAATACTTAAAGAATGCTCTTAATATGGAGGCAAATGTTAATGAAGGATAGGTTGTTTCGAGATATATTACCCCAGGTGTCCAAACCGGCTCGTTATACCGGTGGGGAAGTTAATATTATTCAGAAGGACTGGGAGCAGGCTCAGGCTAAGATGGTGTTTGCCTTTCCCGATGTCTATGAGGTAGGTATGTCGCACATCGGCGGCAAGATTCTTTATGGTCTGGTTAATGAAAAGAGCAATCATCTGATGGAGCGCTCTTTTGCTCCCTGGCCGGATATGGAAGAGGTTATGCGGCGGGAGGATATACCTCTTTATGCCCTGGAGTCGTTTCGCCCTCTGGGGGATTTTGATGTAGTCGGGTTTTCCCTGCAATATGAATTGTCTATTACCAATGTGTTAAATATGCTCGACCTGTCCGGGATACCTTTGTGGTCGAAGGACCGCCCAAAGGGATGCCCGCTGGTGATTGCCGGAGGGCCGGTAGTGTTTAACCCGGAGCCTTTTGCCGAGTTTTTTGATGCTTTTCTCATGGGGGACGGTGAAGAGGTAACTCTGGAGTTTTTGGACTGTGTGTATAAGAACCGGGACATGGCACGGGATGAGCTGTTGAAGCAACTGGCCCGGATAGAAGGGGTCTATATACCTGCCCTTTACCAGGTGGAATATAAAGAGGATGGCACGATAAAAAAAATGGTACCGGTGGCCGAAGAGGCGCCGACCAAGGTGCGGCGGCGGGTGATAGCTGATCTGGATACGGCTTATTACCCGGACAAACCTATTTTACCCTACATGGATATCGTCCATAACCGTGCGGTATTGGAGGTAATGCGGGGCTGCCAGCGCAGCTGCCGCTTCTGCCATGCCGGTATGGTTTATCGCCCGGTGCGGGAGCGCAGTGTGGACACCCTTAAGAAGCAGGCGGCAGCACAGCTGGCCAGTACCGGCTATGAGGAGATATCGCTGACATCGCTCAGCACCTTGGATTACTCCGGGGTAAGTCCCCTGGTGAAGGATCTGGTAAAGGAATATGGCCCCCGGGGAACGGGAGTTTCCCTGCCTTCACTGCGGGTCGATGCTTTTTCCATCGATCTGGCCAATGAGGTGCAGAAGGTGCGTAAAACCACTTTGACCCTGGCACCGGAGGCCGGAACCCAGCGTATGCGCGATATAATTAATAAGAATGTAAGCGATGAACAGTTGTTTAATGCGGTGGAAGCTGCTTTTAAGTCAGGATGGAATTCGGTTAAGCTTTATTTTATGATTGGCCTGCCGGGTGAAACTGAAGCTGACCTGGACGGGATTATAGAATTGTGCAGACAGGTTAAGGCTATCGGTAACCGGTATTCGCGGCGACCGGTAGAAATTCGGGCCAGTCTGGCTTCTTTTGTACCGAAGGCCCATACTCCCTTTCAGTGGCGGGCCCAGAACAGTATTGAGGAACTGGATAATAAGCGCCGCTATATGATGCGGGAGAAACGTAAGAATATCAAGCTCAGTTTTCATGACAGTGAAACCAGTTACCTGGAAGGGGTTATTGCCCGGGGCGATCGCCGCCTGGCGGCAGCTATCCATACGGCCTGGCAAAAGGGCTGCAAGTTTGACGGCTGGTCTGAGTATTTCCATTTTGACCGCTGGATGGAAGCGATGCAGGAAGAAAATATTGACCCCGGCTTTTATAATCTGCGCCGCCGAGACTATGAAGAAGTATTCCCCTGGGATTTTATCGAAACCGGGATTGACCGGGAGTATTTGATTGAAGAAGATGAAAGAGCGGAGCAGGGGATAAGTACCCCGGACTGCCGCCAGGAAGGCTGCAGGGATTGCGGGGTCTGTATGACTCTGGGAGTAGACCTTCAGATTAAGGGGGGCAATGCCGATGCGGTTGAGAGTTGAGTACAGTGTGGGATCAGACCTGCGGTTTTTGTCCAACCTGGATATGATGAATCTTATGGCCCGGGCCTTGCGCCGGGCTCAGATACCGTTTGCCCTGAGTGAGGGCTTTAATCCTCATATACGGCTTTCCATGGGCACTGTACTGCCGGTGGGGCTGTGGGGGAAACGCGAGTATTTTGACCTGGAACTGGAGCGGGAGATGGATGCCGGCAATTTTATAGAAAATATGAACCAAGCTCTGCCTCCGGCTATGCATGTTAATGCCTGCCTGGAGATTGGGGCTAAAACACCAACGCTTATGAACAGCATCAACTGCGCCTGCTATTCCTTTGTCATTGATGCTCCGGCAGAGCAAATGGAGCCATGGAAAAACCGGATACTGCAGCAGAATGATATGATAGTCAAAAGCCGGGGCAAAAAAAAAGACCTGGACAAAAATTTGCGCCCCGGAATTTTAAAAATTGAAGTGAATCGTTTACAGGATTTTGCTATTATTGATATATGGGGAACTACCGGTGAACCCCTCAATGTGCGTTATGATGAGCTAAGAGACCTCTTCATGCAGACCGGTATCAATAAGGAAGCCATTTTGGATGTTTGTCGCAGCGGCAATTACATCCGCGAAAACGATGAATACTATACCCCACTGGAAAAGGTGAAGTGACTTGGAACGGGAAATTATTACGGAGGTCTATCCCTGGGAGTCGCGGGTGGCGATTGTGGAGGATGGGCGTCTGGTAGAGGTTTTTTGGGCGGACCAGGATGAAAATGTAGGGAACATTTACAAGGGCAAGGTAAAAGATATATTACCCGGTCTTTCCTGTGCCTTCATAGATATAGGGCTATCGAAGAATGCCTTTTTATATGCCGGGGATGTGATGATTCCCGGCCAAAGAAAGGTGAGCAACGGCTTGGATCTTTTAAAGAGCGGCCAGGATATTATGGTCCAGGTAAAAAAAGAAGCCTTTTCCGAAAAGGGGGCGAGGGTAACCGGGAATCTTACCATCCCCGGTCATTTTATCGTCCTTTTGCCTTGCCAGATTGATATATCCATTTCCCGCAAACTCACTGACGACCAGCGCCGGGAGCATCTGCGCCGGTTGATGGAAAAACATAAACCGCCGGAGATGGGAATAATCCTGCGTACCGCCTGCCAGGAAGCGGAGGATGAAGAAATCCTGGGGGAACTGCAGGATCTGGTGCAGGCCTGGGAGGAGATCAACCGGCGCTTCGAGCGTATGCGGGCTCCCAATCTTATATATGAAGATATTGACGTACTGGAGAGGACCCTGAGAGATTATCTGGATGGAGATATCCGTCGGGTGATAATCAATAATGAAAAATTAAAAGAGAAAATAACCAGCTATATGAATAAGAAAAAATCGAACTTCGATTTTACGGTTCAGTTTGAAGAGGGCGACCTGTTCGAAAAATTCGGACTGGAAAAGGATATCCGCCGCACCCTGCGCCGCAAGGTATGGCTGCGCAACGGCGGTTATTTAATAATCGATGAGACCGAGGCCATGACGGTAATTGATGTCAACAGCGGCAAGTATACCGGTAAAAATGATTTTGAGGAAACGGTCTTTAAGCTGAATCAGGAAGCGGCGGTGGAGATCCCCCGGCAGTTGCGGCTGCGCAGCCTGGGGGGGATCATTCTTATCGATTTTATTGATATGCGGGTAAAGGAAAATGTGGATAAAATAGTATCCACCCTGAAACGGGAACTGGCCAAGGATAAGGCCCATACCCGCATCATCGGCATGACCGGCCTGGGGTTTCTGGAAATGACCCGCAAGAAGTCGCGCTACGGGGTCTCCGAGTTTTTCACCGACGAATGCGCCCATTGCAATGGCCGGGGACGGATGATAAACATGTTTGCCCTGGCCTGTGAGGTAAAGCGCAAGCTGGCCAATATGGGCTATATGGAGAATGAAGAAATAATCTGCGAGGCAAACCCGCGTTTGCTGGAGTTTATTCATAATGATGAAAAAAACCTGGGCTATATCGAAAAGCGTACCCAGAAAAAGGTCAAACTGCTGGCCAACCCTGACCTGGCCCTGGTTGATTATAAGATTTATACCGAGTAAAACTACCCCCAAGCTCTTTGCTGTCAATGGTCAGGGAAAATGTCACCCCTTTACCTAGATAACTCAGCAGCAGAAATGTCATCCCTGCTGCGGCTCTTAGAATAGAAGATTTCACTATATGCGAACCAAGGTGATTTGTTCTTTGGCTTGATTTTGGGCTGAGCCGGCAGGCTATTCAAGGAATTGTCCTGCTGAGGTATTTGTACTATACTTTCCTTGGGCTGAGTTTTGAGCAATTCGGGTTTAATAACGAGGCCTTTGTAAAGGACCTGCATTCCGATATGCTTACTGGTTGCTACAGTAATCGTATCATGAGGGGATGCAGGGACTTTTATATTTTCCACCTTGGCAGGCAGACGGTATTTATGGTTCTCAAAGGAAAAGGAAAGCCCTGAATCGATTTTTCTTGTTACATGCTTGGCAAAAATCAACTGCAATGCAGACATATCTTGCTTAGGCAAATAGGCCTTTTCCGGGCTGGCAGCCTGGACGGCGAATTTACGGTTGTAGTAGGGAATATAATGCTTTAGGAAATCATTAGCCTGTTCGATAGAAGAAATTCCTTTACGCTGCATATCTTTCGCCAAACGGTCCTGTAAAGTCTCCCAGAGCCTTTCAATACCACCTTTAGCCTGAGCAGACCGGGCAATGATTAACAGGATGTTGAGTTCTTTAAGGGCTCTGGCAAAGTTAGTCTGCTTTTCCACTTTGCCGGCCAATTCTTCTTCAAGGGTTAATTCCTTTTTCTTTTTGCTGTTATAAACAAAAACGGTTCTGCCATCAGTGTAGATTTCTCTTGGCAGGTGCCCATTCTGATTCATCTGAAACATCAGTTCACAATAACCTTCAAAGGTTTCTTCCTTTTCGAAATGAAGAGCCAGGATACGACCAGTGGCATCGTCAACCGCACCGTGCAGGTGCAAGTAGGAACCATTGCCAAGCCAATCAAAGCTGGAAGCATCCATCTGAATCATTTCACCCTCGCGCTCCCGGGCATTTCTGGAACGATGTTTCTTGGGTCTGCGCTTGGCCTTTGGAGAGCGAATACCACTGGCCCTAAGATACCTTGAGACAGTGCTTACCGAAACAAAAATATCTTTATCTTCAGCAAGCACATCGGTAGCATGACAAAAATTATATCCGGACAACTCCGTTTGATAAATTCGGCAGATTTTTTCAGCAACTTCAGGATCCAATGCATTAGCCGGTTTCCGTCCTCTATTCTTATGCAAAATACTTATAACCCCATTTGCGGATGCCTCCGCTTTCATCCGCTGTACTTGTCTTACACTGAGGTCTAAAAGCTCTGCAGCCTGCTTATTTGTAAACCGGCCTGCCAACAGTTCTTCGATGATAGTTATTTTTCTTGCTTCTTGTTTGCTCATTTCTAATTTCATCCTCCCATTATATCTTTTCTGGGGGATGACATTTTCCCTGAAGAGTTATACCATGACATTATCACTGATTAACGACACCCCCAAGCTCTTTGCTTGACTTATTCCCTTATTTATGTTAATTTCTAGTGTGGGTTGCGTGTTTTTGCAACCGCCCGGTTCGGGCTCCTAAATGGCGTAACAGCCTGCCTTGGTTCCGGCGAGTCTCAAAAATATGGAGGTGCCTTAGAAGATGTATGCAGTAATTGAAAGTGGCGGAAAACAGTACAAAGTAAGCGAAGGTTCAGTTTTAAAGGTTGAGAAACTGGATGCCGCAGCCGGGGACCGTTTGACTATCGACCAGGTGCTCATGGTCAGCGACGAGAACGGCAAGGTCAAGGTCGGCGACCCGGTGGTTAGCAATGCCCGGGTCGAAGTCGAGGTAATGGAACAGGGCAGAGACAAGAAGGTTGTGGTTTACAAGTACAAGAAGAGAAAGAACTACCGCAGAAAACAGGGCCATAGGCAACCTTTTACCAGACTTAAGGTAATAAAGATAGAAGCTTAATGATTGAGGTTAAGATTAACTACCAGGGTAATGATATAGTATCTTTCCAGGTCAAAGGCCATGCTGGTTTTGCACCTGCCGGAGAAGATATATATTGTGCCGGTATATCGGCAGTAGCCCAGACCACCCTGCTGGGATTATTGAAAAACCTCAGCCGTAAACCGGAGCATCAGATTAAAGACGGGTGGCTCAAGTGCCAGCTTCCCGCCGGACTGGACCGGGAAGAAATGGATAAAGCCCAGATAATTCTTTCTACCATGGAAGCCGGGATGCTTTCCATGCACGAGGCTTATGGTGATTTTATAAAACTTGAAGTAAGGAGGTCATAAAATGTTTAGATTTGATTTACAGTTATTTGCTCATAAAAAGGGTGTCGGCAGTTCCAAGAACGGAAGAGACAGTGAATCCAAGCGCCTGGGAGTTAAGAGATACGATGGTCAGGTAGTTCGTGCCGGTAATATACTGGTAAGACAGCGGGGCACCAAAATCCACCCGGGCAACAACGTGATGATCGGCGGCGATGATACCCTTTTCGCCGTTGTCGACGGCAAAGTTAAATACGAGAGAAAAGGCAGAGACAAAAAGCAGGTCAGCGTATATCCGCTGGAAGAAACCGTCAGCATGTAGTCTGAAAACTATATCAAAAGGGTAGTACGTGGGGGGAAAGCTGAGCTTTCCCCTTTATCTTTTCAATCCGCTTCAGCGTATTAATGCGGCAAGGGTATCCCTGGAGCTTTTCCGGGCTTTTTGCTATTATTAGGTAATGCAGGGGGGAATACCATGGAAACCGAACGGGCAGTAGATATTCTGAGAAGAGTGAGGCATGATTTTGGCAATTATCTTCAGGTCATCCTGGGGTATATTGACCTGAAGCGGCCGGAGCAGGCCAGAGATTACATATTGGGAGTAGTTGAAGACCTGGCCTCGGAACGGATTATTTTTGAAAACCTGGAAGAGGAAGCAGTTCTGTATTTTTATCAGCAGCTTCTAATGGCGCGCGATTTGGGCATAATACTGAGGTATAAAGAGCTTGGCCGCATTTCCTGGGCTGTTTTGCAGGGCAAGCTGGAATCTTTATCCCGGAAATTTCGGGCAATGGAAGACGACCCCGTGGTAAACCTTTCCCTCTATGGCACCGAGGACGGGGTTAGGATGCTGTTTGCATGGCAGCAACCGGAACCAGGCCAGTTGGAGGTTATTATCGAGGAGTTGAGATAATGTTTGTTGATCATGCCAAGATATATGTGCGGGGCGGAGATGGCGGAAATGGCATAGTGGCATTTCGCCGGGAAAAATATGTGCCTATGGGCGGCCCTTCCGGCGGTGACGGCGGAAGGGGGGGCAGTGTTATTTTTGTAGCCGATGAAGGGCTCACTACCCTGATGGACTTCAAGTACCGCCATCATTTCAAGGCGGTAAGGGGAGCGCACGGTCAGGGCAAAAATATGCACGGGGCCGGGGGCGAGGATTTACTGGTAAAAGTACCGGTAGGGACAGTAATTAAAGATGATGATAACGGCCAGGTGGTAGCTGACCTTACCGAACACGGACAGGAAGCGGTAGTGGCCCGGGGCGGGCGCGGAGGCCGGGGTAATGCGCGTTTTGCCACTGCCATCAACAAAGCTCCTTCCGTATCGGAAAACGGAGAACCAGGGGAGGAGAAGTGGATTCGGCTGGAGCTGAAGCTGCTGGCCGATGTGGGCCTGGTGGGTTTCCCCAACGCCGGCAAATCCACCTTGATTGCGCGGATATCTGCTGCCCGGCCTAAAATAGCGGATTACCCCTTTACCACCCTGGTGCCGAATCTGGGCGTGGTAGTGACCAAAAGCAAAGAATCCTTCGTGGTAGCCGACATACCCGGTTTGATTGAAGGTGCCCACCAGGGTTCCGGACTGGGCCATGAATTTCTGCGCCATATCGAGAGGACCCGGGTGCTGCTCTTTGTCCTGGATACCGCCCAGACCGAGGGGCGTGACGTATTAGAGGATTATCGGATTTTGCGTCGGGAACTGGAGCTTTACCGGCCGGATTTAAAGGAGAGGCCTTACCTGATTGCAGCCAATAAGCTGGATGTACCGGAGGCCCAGGCGAACTATGAACGATTGCAGGCGGAATTTGGCGACCGGGTCTATGCTATTTCGGCGGTATCCGGTCTGGGGGTCGAGGCTCTGGTGGAGGAGACCTTTCGGCTGCTGCAGACTGTACCCCGGGATATGGTTGTCGGTGAGGAGCCTGTAGTCCGGCGTTTTGAAGAAGAAGAACCGTTTATGATTGCCAATGTAAACGGTGTGTTTGAAGTGAGCGGCAAAAGGATCGAAAAACTTCTGACTATGACTAATTTCAATACCGACGAAGGTTTGCAGCGATTCCAAAGGATAGTGGAGAAGATGGGGCTGGAGGAAGCCCTGCGTAAAAAGGGCATCAAAGCCGGGGATACGGTGAAAATAAGGGATCTGGAGTTTGAATACAGCGAATAGCGTTTGGGGGTGGGGCATTTGAGCAGCCGCGAAAATCTGAGGCGTTGTCAGCGGGTAGTGGTCAAAATCGGAACCAGTACCCTTACATACAGTAACGGACAGCTTAATTTACAGCGGATTGAGCGCTTAGTCAGGGAACTGGCCGATTTGCACAACCGGGACATAGAGGTTTTGCTGGTCAGTTCCGGGGCTATCGGTGTGGGCGCGAGCAGGATGGGATATAAGAAGATTCCCCGCACCATGCCGGAAAAACAGGCCCTGGCAGCGATAGGCCAGGGAGCGCTGGTGCAGCTCTATGAAAAACTGTTTTCGGAATATAATAAAACGGTGGCCCAGGTGCTGCTGACCCGGGGAGACCTGGATGAACGCCTCCGCTACCTCAATGCTGCCAACGCATTGCTGGCTATAGTAGGCCTGGGGGTAATTCCTATTATCAATGAAAACGACACGGTAGTGGTGGAGGAAATAAAATTCGGTGACAATGATACCCTGTCGGCTCTGGTCGCCGGAATCGTGGATGCGGATTTATTGATCATACTGTCTGATGTTGATGGCCTGTATGATTCCGACCCCAGGGCTAACCGGGACGCTTGTCTGCAGAAGGAAGTTCGGGAGATCACCACCGAGATGGAGGATAACTCCAAAAACCGGGGCAGCAGCTTTTCCAGCGGGGGCATGCTGACCAAACTGAGAGCGGCCCGCATATGTATGGCCGCAGGTGTGCCTATGGTTATTGGCAATAGTGATGATGATAATATTATCCGCCGTATTGTCGGCGGTGAAGAAATTGGGACCCTCTTTATACCCCGGGAAGAGAAGCTGCAGGCGCGCAAGAAATGGATAGCTTTCGGAACGGTAGCCCAGGGTTCGGTGCTGGTTGATGCCGGTGCCGAAGCGGCACTGCTTAAGAAGGGTAAGAGCCTCCTGCCGTCCGGGGTGGTGGCAGTGGAAGGTGATTTTGAGCGGGGCACGGTGGTTGCGGTTGCGGCGGCAGGCGACAGGCGGGAGATCGCCCGGGGAATGGTTAACTACAGCTCGGATGAAATCCGGCAGATTGCCGGCAAGAAAAGTTCGGAAATAGAAAGAATCCTGCAGGGCAAGGACTATGACGAAGTAATCCACCGCAATAATTTATGGGTGGAGCACTAGATTGGTAAAGGAGAGAGAAGGTATGGACAGCAGTTTACAGGCGGTATTGATGGAGCAGGGGAGGGAGGCCCGGGCGGCGGCGCGCTATCTGGCCACTGCATCGACCACGGTGAAGAACGGGGCTCTGATGGCTATGGCTGACGAGCTGGAGGCCCATGTCCCGGAGCTGTTGGAAGCCAACCAGATGGATCTGGATAATGGCCGTAAGCAGGGACTCAGTTCCGCCTTGTTGGAACGCCTGGCTCTTAATGAAGCGCGGGTAAAAGATATGGCTCAGGGCTTAAGGGAAATCGCGGCTTTGCCGGACCCGGTAGGGGAAGTGCTTTCGATGTGGCGGCGGCCTAACGGGCTGGAGGTAGGGCGGATTCGCACTCCCATAGGGGTAATTGGCATAATATATGAATCCCGTCCCAACGTGACCGCTGATGCCGCCGGACTTTGCCTGAAAGCCGGCAATGCCATACTGCTGCGGGGCGGGGAGGAGGCCCTTAACTCCAACCGGGCGATTGCACGTATTATAGCCGGAGCGGCTGCCCGGTGCGGAATTCCCGAAGGGGCTATCCAACTGGTGGATAGCGAGGAGCGGGAAGCGGCCGTAATTATGATGAAGATGAACGATTGCCTGGATGTCTTGATCCCCCGCGGCGGTAAAGGACTGAAGCAGGCGGTAATGGAAAACGCCACCGTGCCGTATATCATGACCGGCATGGGCAATTGCCATGTCTATGTAGACGAGTACGCCGATCTGGAAAAGGCCTATCCCATCGTGTTTAATGCCAAGGTGCAGCGGCCTTCAGTCTGCAACGCGGCCGAGACCCTGCTGGTTCATGCTGCCGTGGCCGAAGCATTTCTGCCCTCGATGATTAAAGAATTGGAACAAGCGGGAGTGGAAATCAGAGCCTGCGAACGCAGCCGGGCGGTTGTCCCCCGGGTAAAGGCTGCTGTTCCCGAGGATTGGGATACGGAGTATCTGGATTTAATCCTGGCGGTTAAGATAGTTGATGACCTTGAAGAGGCGATACAGCACATAAACGCTCATGGAACCGGCCATAGTGAGGCGATAGTGAGCCAGGACTACAGCAATGTGAGACGTTTTATGGCGGCAGTGGATGCGGCGGCGGTTTATGCCAATGCCTCCACCCGTTTTACTGACGGCAATGTCTTTGGCTTCGGGGCTGAAATGGGCATCAGCACCCAGAAACTTCACGCTCGGGGCCCTATGGGGCTGCAGGAACTGACCACCACCAAATTCGTCGTTTACGGGGATGGGCATGTAAGGTAGGTCGTCAGTCGTCGGGGGCGTAAGGGGCAAAGGGATCTTTTTTCCTCACCCCTCACGCCTCACCCCACTTAGGGAGGGAGATTTAATTGCTGGGACATATGCTGGCTCTTTTTGAAGCTTACGGCCTGTGGGGATTACTGGTGCTGGCATTTGCCGAGTCGTCCTTTTTCCCCATTCCGCCAGACCTGTTATTAATTCCGTTATGTCTGTCCAGCCCGACCAAAGCCATGGTTTATGCTTTGCTCTGTACTCTGGCATCCGTTGCCGGCGGCTACCTGGGTTACGTACTGGGCAAGGTCATCGGGCAGCCTTTACTGTACCGCTTTGCTTCGGCCCGGACGGTAGAAAAAGTAGAATCCATGTTTGCCCGCTATGGGGCCTGGGCCATGTTTCTGGCCGGACTTACTCCGATTCCCTATAAGGTATTCACTATATCCGCAGGCATATTTGCCATGAGGGTCCCTCCCTTTATACTGGCCTCCCTGTTGGGACGGGGACTGAGATTCTTTACCGAAGCCATTCTGATCATGGCCATCGGCGAACAGGCGGTCAACTTTATAGGCAACAATTTTGAATGGCTGACACTGCTTATGGCCCTGCTGGCCATAGGCTGTTATATGCTTTACAAGAGAGGAAAATTTCTGGGACACTTGCTGGATAGAGGGAACGCAGCTGTGGTGGCTCCACTGCGTGAAAGGCTGGCAAAGATTAATGACACCGCCTACAAGACGGTGGGGGAATGGATGGCGGCGCTGGGCAGCGGCGCTTTCTTGACTTTCTTTCTGGCGGATATTATTGAGGATACCCTGGCTCAGGAACTGCACCGCAGCGATGTACTGGCAACCGATATTTTTAAGCCCTACCTGGGAGAAGGCTGGCTTTTACTGGACAAGTTGTTTAATGAGTGGACCCTGTTGCTGCTGATAGTATTACTTGTCTGCATCTGGTTGCGACAGGGGGCTTACCGGCGGATAAGGTTCCTGTTTATCTCCTTGCTGGGTTCCGGTGCAGTTTTATGGAGTTTCAGCCGGTTGTTGGCTCATAGTTACCTGCTGAGCACAGGTGCTGTTTATACTATCGGACCCCTGCATTATTTCATTATTGATAATCTGTGGGCCTCGCTGGCTATTGTTTTCTTTGCCGGGGAAAGGCCCTTGATGGGTGGGAGGATAAGAAGCCTGCTGGTGGGGGGAGCACTGCTTCTATTGCTGGCTGCCGGCCGAATTGCTGCCGGATTTAGGGTCTCGGAAATTTTAATCAGTTATGCTACGGCTGGGTTATGGGCGGTGGTAATGTGGATAATATTTCTGCAAAAGGCTTCCCGCCGGGAAAAAACAATATAGAAATGACTAAGCCCCGCTTGTACGGTATGGTAGCGGGGCTTGTAAGTCAGATTAAAACAATTAGGCCTGGTTAATTTTAAATCTCTCTACCATTTCCTGCAAACGTCCTGCCATCTCAGCCAGATGGGCTGAAGTCTCGCTGACCTCAATCATAGCCTGGCTGTTTTTCTCGGTTCCCCGGGCAACTTCCTGGGCGCCGGTACTGCTTTGTGCTATGGTAGCCGCTACCGATTCTATGGCCCGATTGATTTCATTATAGGCATTGACTACATTATTCGTTAATTCGCCTACTTTCCCCGTGGCTTGTTCAAACTGGTCGGCATCATCGGCGTATTGTCGACCGATTTGATTCATATTCTCTAATTCTTTAAGTGCAATATCGTCAATAAACTTGAGCAGCTTATTGGAGCTTTCCACCAGATTGGCAATAGCGGTTTGAACCTGACCGGTAAGCTTGTGAATACTGGAGACGGTCGAAGCAGACTGTTCAGCCAGATTTCTCACCTCTTCCGCTACTACGGCAAAACCTCTGCCCTGCTCACCGGCGCGGGCGGCTTCAATAGCTGCATTGAGGGCCAGCAGATTGGTCTGGTCGGCGATACCTCCGATATTGGCAGCCAGGCTGGATATTTGGTCTACAACCCGGGCTTCCTCTATTGCTGCCAGCAGTTTGGCTTCGATGTTTTCATATACACTATGCGCAGATGCTGTTGACTGCTGAGCGTTCTGCTGAATCTCCAAAGCTCTTTGCTCGATATCCTTGGCCTGGTTATTGCTGTAAATCATTTCCCGGTCCACTTCCTCGAGAGCCGCACCGATTTCCTGTCCCGATGCATTCATCTGTTCAGTGGCAGCAGATACTTCTTCCAGTCCGGCGGCAACTTCTTCCGTAGCGGCTGACGCTTCCTGGGTCGTAGTTACAACATCTTCGGCAATCAAGGAGAGATGCTGGCTGCTGTCATTTACTTCACGGGCAGTCACTAAAATATTTCCCAGCAGGGCCGATATGTTGCGAACCATCTCATCCAGTCCTTGCGCCATTATTCCGACTTCATCCCGGCGTTTAATGAGGTCTGCCGATACATTCCTGGTAAAGTCGCCTTGCGACATCTCTTTCATATGGAGTGCTGCAGCTGATAGGGGGGTGGCAATATTTTTAGCCAGAAAGACGGCGACCCCGATTGCTAATATTGCTGCTACCAGTGTTAATACAATGATGTTTCTGGTAGCCCGCGAATATACCGACTGAGCTTCTTTGACCAGTCTCTGGGCTTCTTGCTCGTTATACTCTTCAAGTTTGTGGGTTGTGGTTACAATGATATTTTTATCGACTATTCCTTCTACCAGGGCTTCGGCAGAATTATGCTGGTCGTCATCAATCAGCATGATATAATTGGATACATATTTGGAGTAAGTATCGACTCCCTGTTTTAATCGGTGGATTTCCTCTTTTTCATTATCCGTGATGGGAAAGGTATCAAATTCATCCAGTATAGATTTTACCTTTATTAGGTTTTTACTAATATCTGCCTTGATGGCTTTCTTTTTTTCATCACTGGTGACTATACCGTACTTGAGAGCTTCGTCGCCGACCAGGTTTATGGCTGCATTTAGACTGGCAAGGTGCTGAGCCGGTATGACAACCCGGGCATGCATTTCTTCCGTCCCTTGCTGCACTTCTTGTATATCCCGCCAGTTTGTAAAACCAACAATGGCTATGAGTACAGCAAGGGCTAGGAAACCTGTAAAAAGTTTAGTCATCGTCTTGGTGTTGTTTAGGCTTATATTGGGTTTATGTAGCTTGATTCCTGGTTTGATGTTTAGTTTCACTATTACTTTTCCCCCTTGCAAATTGACTGCTTATAGCTTGATTAAGATATCCTCCCTTCAGCAGAATCACTATAATCCGACTTGTTTTTACAATAATAGAGATTATAATTCCCATTATCCAATTGATACCACATATCATAGAACTATTCAAATTGAAAGACAACTGAATAATTCGGTTCTTAGATGTATATTTGGCGCTCCTGGCTTAATTCAGAGTAATCCATACCACAATTCGATAATTTATTAAAAATGAAAAAGGATCGGGAAAATCCGATCCTTCTGTTTCAATCTTCTGCCTTTGTTCTCAATTATTCTATTACTTCTAATTGATAGGAGGCCAGCTTATCCAGATCCTGTTGGCTCAGGGCATAATCCCGCTCCAGCAATTGCCGTTTAACTTCCGAACCGCAGAGTTCGGAGGAGAGATAGCGCAGTCCGTTATCATTTATTATAGTAACGATGCATTTTAAATCCGGGTATTTTTGCGCTACTTTGCGGGCCGCGGCTACATTGCAGCCTGACGAGGTGCCGCAGAATATGCCCTCTTTCCTGGCTACTTCCCGGGCCGTTTCCATGGCCTCGTCGGAACTTACCAGGACAACGCCGTCTACGTATTGCAGGTCCAGTATTTCAGGAATGAGGCCGTCGGCTATGCCCTGCACCTTATGCTGGCCGATACGTCCATAAGCCAGTATCGGTGATTCTGCCGGTTCGGATATGAACACCTTGATACCAGGTTTCTTTTCCTTGAAAAACTTGGCGTTACCAGTAACCGTACCCCCGGTACCCTGGCACATTATAAAGGCATCTACCTTGCCCCCGGTCTGCTCCCAGATTTCCGGGGCGGTATTTTCCATATGAGCCTTAAGGTTATCCTGTCGGCAGAACTGGCCGATTTCAAAGACCTGGTCACCATACTGCTGTTTAATCTTCTCCACCTCTACCAGCACCAGGTCAACATCAGTTTCGGCTCCGGGGGTAAGCACCAGTTCGGCGCCATAAGCCTGAATGGTTTTCTTCCTCTCTTCGGTCATTCCCTGAGGCATGACAATTATCACCCGGTAGCCTTTGGCCGCTCCGACCATGGCCGTAGCTATTCCGGTGTTGCCGGTGGTTCCTTCCAGAAGAATCATTCCCGGCTTAAGTTCACCCCGCTGTTCGGCCATTTCCACAATTTTATGAACCACCCGGTCTTTTAAACTCCCGCTGGGGTTGGCGTATTCAAGCTTGGTGCAAATGTCGGCGTTAAGATCGGCTGCTATCCGATTCAGCCGTATCAAAGGCGTTCTGCCGATGGAGCCAAGCACGCTGTCCAGTATGCCTTTGTTAGCGTCCCAGTTCATTCAAAATACCTCCCGCTGTTAATAAAAATATCTGATACTGTTTCTGATTTCTAATTATAGCCTATAAAGGCCAATCTCTACCATAATTTATCGCCCTTTTGACGGATACCGTTTCCTTAGCAGGCAGCTGGCTGAAAAATTCCGGTATTACGGCAGTTTGCAGTTCAAATAGTGCCTGCAGTTCATTCCAAAACTGCCCCCGCTTTTCCTCATTCCTGAGTGTCAGGCCCTTTTCCTGCAGCAAGGCGGCAATACGGTTGTTCAGTTCAATTTCGTAGTCGGTAAGCCGGGCAAAAAAATCCTTCCAGGGGCGCAGTTTAGGTTCCTTCTCCCAGGCAATACCGGGACAGACGAAGTGCCGGCACACTGACTCGCGCAGATTCTGGTCGAGCAGACAGCCGCCGTCTTTACGGTGAAAATGACAGCGATAGCTGTCGCCGTCAATACTGTTGTTAACCGTTACCGAGGCATCCAAAACGGTGATGTTGTCTATACTGAATATATAGTCTATCAGTTCTGGTCTATGCTTCAGCAGATAAACCAGGTCACTGGCATAGAATACCGGTGAGTAAAAACCGCAGCAGCCCTTATCGTCCTGCCGGGGGCATTCACGGCAGAGATCCACCTCGATATAGCTGCGCAAGCCTTGATTATGAAAGACGATTTTTATATCCTTATGCATGCTTTAACCTCGTAAGCGGTGATATTATCATTATAGATGTTTTCTTTATACCGGCAAAGTATAAAGGGCTTGACTGCTGGTACGTTGCGTTCTTACCCCGGTACAGGTATTATTTATAGGTAGAGAATTACAATGCTCTGGATTTATCCTTATTCATCCGGGCAGCCGCATCTATTTTATTTCTCAACCGGGCAGGTGACATATGCAAAGATTTAATTCCCTGGGTATTATGGGCGGGACTTTTGACCCCGTACATTATGGGCATCTGATAGCCGCCGAATATGCCCGCCATGAGTTTAAGCTGGAACAGGTTGTCTTCATGCCTGCTGCTCGTCCGCCCCATAAGGAGATGGAGCAGGTACTGGACAGCAATCACCGCTATGAGATGGTAAGAAGAGCCGTTAAGGGCAATCCGGCCTTCGCCATATCGGATTTGGAGATGAAGAGAACGGGGAATTCCTACACCATTGATACCATCCGCCATTTCCTAGAAGAGTGCCCGGGGAGAGCTGTCTTTTTTATTATGGGAGCCGACTCGCTGCTGACCATGACGACCTGGAAAGATTATCAGAATCTGGCTCGGTTATGCCAATTTGTGGTGGTTACCCGGCCCGGCTATGTGATTAGCGAAAGCGAACCGGTTCTCAAGCAGCTGCCATCAGTGCTATGGGAGAATGTGCATTTTCTGCCTATCCCGGCACTGGATATTTCCTCCAGCGACATCAGGGAAAGGGTGGCCGCCGGCCGGCCCATTAAGTATCTCCTGCCGGACGATGTGGAACAATACATTGCGGAAACAGGTCTGTACCGAGGCCAGGAAGGACTGACATGATGTTGAGTGAACAGGAAGCATTGGCTGTTATCAGTACCCGATTGTCCTCCCGGCGTTACAACCATTCCCTGCAGGTGGCCCAAGTGGCCCGGGAGATGGCCGGGCATTACGGAATTGACCCGGACAAAGCTTATCTTACCGGGCTATTGCATGATTATGCCAAGGGTATGGCTGCGTCCGAGCTCCTGGATATTGCCATCACCAACCATCTGCTGGAGGATGAGGCGGACAGCCTGGTTCCTGACCTGCTGCATGCTCCGGTAGGCGCTTTTTTATTGCGGTCGGAACTGGCAGTTGATGACGAAGAAGTGCTGCAGGCGGTAAAAAAACATACCCTGGGAGCTCTTAACATGAGTGACTTGGACAAGATAATCTATCTGGCCGACATGATAGAGCCGGGGCGGGATTTCCCGGGGCTGGAGCGTCTGACGTGCCTGGCCTGGCGCAATCTTGACGAGGGGATGCTGTTTGGTCTAGAATCTACAATAAAATACTGCCTGGATGAGCACAGGATTCTGCACCCTTTGACGGTCAAAGTGAGAAATCATTTTTTAGAAGAAGTTAGGTTTATCCATTGCTAGGTATCTATTAACATTTCTAGGAGGGCTATAGTTGGTAGAAGAGGAAAAATTGGCGCAAATGATTGCTGATGCCTGTCTGGAAGAAAAGGCCTTCGACGTTCTTATTCTTGACGTAAGGGAACTTACGGTCATAGCTGATTACTTTGTCCTGGCCAGCGGCCGCAATCCTATACAGGTGAAGAGCATAGTCGAGAACGTGGAAAAAGAGCTGCTGGAAGAGGATGTCAGACTATTGCGGCGGGAAGGGCAGCAGCAAGGGCTGTGGGCAGTTCTGGACTATAATGCCGTACTGCTGCATGTTTTTCGCCAGCAGGAAAGAGAACATTACAACCTGGAAAACCTCTGGGCAGATGCCCGCCAGGTGCCGGTGGAGAACAGGTTCCTATAAAACACCTTTTCCCGCCAGGTTTTTGCGCTCCCACTGCAGCATGTTGAGTTTGGTTTGCACGCCGCCGGAGGAGGTGAAGCCGCCGGGACCATTGCTGGCCACCACCCGGTGGCAGGGGACGATCAGGGGCAGGGGATTGCGCTTCATAACCTGGCCTACCGCTCTGGCCGCTCGAGGTTGCCCTGCCGCCCGGGCCACTTCGGCATAGGTCATGGTTTGCCCGTAGGGTATGGTGCGAACCAGTTCCATTATCCTGCGGCTAAACCGGGGAAAGGCATCAAGTTTGAGTTCCGCTTCCCAGTCCTCAATTACCGCACCTTCATAATAGGCTCTGAATTTATTTATTACCCTCCGCGAGTTGTCGTGCATTGCAATCAGCCGGGCTGTGTGCCCGGTTGATCCTATATATCGACCTAAACTGGTCAGGGGGATAGGCAGAACGGAAGCGCTTATAACTTCTTTTTCGCCTAAGACAGCGGCCCATCCCCGGGCGGTAAGGAATATATGCCAATACATGCCTGATACCTCATTTGACAACGATATTAACCAATTTTTCAGGAACTACTATTATTTTTACAATTTTCTTGTCTCTGGTCAATTGGCTGATTTTATCGCTTTCCAGGGCGATTTGGCGCAGCTTTTCTTCCGCGAGGCCGGCTGGGACCGTAATCCGGTCTCTTACCTTGCCGGAGACCTGCACCACGATTTCCACTTCATCCTGGAGCAGAGCAGCAGGGTCATAAACCGGCCACGGCTGTATGCAGATACTTCCCTCGTTGCCGGACAGCTGCCACAGCTCTTCGCAAATATGCGGCGAAAAGGGGCTGAGCAACAGCAGCAGGGAATTTATCGCCTCTTTGACTACCGGAAGGTCCTGTTCCTCATTATCGCTGTAACTGCTCAGGGCATTGGAAAGCTCCATGATAGCGCTTATGGCAGTATTGAAATTAAAGCGCCCCCCGATATCTTCACTTACTTTTTTGATGCTGGCATGGGTTCTAAAGCGCAGCTTGCGAGCTTCGTTATCGAGTTCGGCAAAAACTGCCGGAATATTCACCTCACCAACGATATCCGCATAGGCAGTGACCAAACGCCATACCCGGTTCAGGAAGCGATAGCATCCCTCCACCCCTTGATCGCTCCACTCCAGGTCTCTTTCCGGGGGAGAGGCGAAAAGGATGAAGAGGCGGGCGGTGTCAGCCCCGTAGGTATTTATGATATCCTCCGGGCTCACCACATTGCCTTTGGATTTGGACATCTTGGATCCGTCCTTCAGAACCATTCCCTGGGTCAGCAGATTGGTGAAGGGCTCCTCACAGGGAAGCATGTTTATGTCATAGAGAAACTTGGTAAAGAAGCGGGCATACATCAGGTGCAGGATAGCGTGTTCCACCCCCCCGATGTACTGGTCTACCGGCATCCAGTAATCTGCGGCCTCCCGGCGGAAAGGGGTTTCGCTTTCCTGCGGGCTGCAGTAGCGGTCGAAATACCAGGACGAACAGACAAAGGTGTCCATGGTGTCAGTTTCCCGCCGGGCCTCTTTCCCGCAACAGGGGCAACTGGTTTTATAGAAACTTTCCACATAGCTTAAAGGAGATTCCCCATAAGGTTTAAACTCCACATCCTCCGGCAGCATTACCGGAAGTTCTTTTTCAGGTACCGGAACCATGCCGCAGTCCTCGCAATAGACGATGGGAATAGGCGCCCCCCAGTAGCGCTGTCTGGATATGAGCCAATCGCGCAGGCGGAAATTGATAGTCCCCTTTCCGATACCGTGTTCTTCCATATAGGCAATAATCTGTTTCTGGCCTTCCGCAACCTCAAGCCCGTTAAAATCACCCGAGTTGACCATCACCCCGTCGCCGGCATAGGCCTCTGCCATTTCTTCTCCCCGGGCGGGAGAATCAGCGCTTTTAATAACAACCCGAATGGGGATGTTATATTTGCGGGCGAAATCAAAGTCACGCTGGTCATGGGCCGGAACCGCCATAATGGCTCCGGTACCGTAGTCCATCAAGACATAATTGGCAATCCAGACGGGGACCCTTTCTCCACTCATGGGATTGATAGCATAGGCTCCGGTAAATACCCCTTCTTTTTCGGCATCGCTGGCAGTGCGGGCCATATCGCTGGTCGCTTTCATTTTCTTGATGAAAGCTTGAACCTGTGTTTTCTGGGGCTTACCGGCAGCAAGCTTTTCCACCAGCGGATGTTCCGGCGCCAGAACCATGTAGGTAACTCCAAAAACCGTGTCCGGACGGGTGGTAAATACGCTTAAAGCTTCTTTACTGCCTTCTATGGCCAGTGAAAACTGACAGCCCTCGCTGCGGCCTATCCAGTTGCGCTGCATGGTTTTAACCTTTTCCGGCCAGCCCGGCAGTTTGTCCAGGTCGTCCAGCAGACGCTGGGCATAGGCGGTAGTCTTGAAAAACCATTGTTCCAGCTGCTTCTTCTCCACCATGCTCTCACAGCGCTCGCAGCAGCCTTCCACCACTTGTTCGTTGGCCAGAACCGTCTGGCAGGAAGGACACCAGTTGACGGCTGATTTTTTCTTGTAGGCCAGGTTGTTTTCGAAAAGCTTGAGGAACATCCATTGGGTAAATTTATAGTAATCGGGTTTGCAGGTAGTCAATTCCCGATCCCAGTCATAGCTGATGCCCATGGTCTTAAGCTGGCTTTTCATATTTTCAATATTGGCGTAGGTCCAGCGGGCGGGGTGAACCGCGTTACGGATAGCAGCGTTTTCAGCCGGCAGGCCGAACGCGTCCCAACCCATCGGATGCAGTACGTTATAGCCGTTCATGCTCTTAAAGCGGGCTACCACATCACCGATGGCGTAATTGCGGACGTGGCCCATGTGCAGATGCCCGGAGGGATAAGGGAACATCTCCAGGTTGTAGTATTTGGGTTTGCTTTCATCCTCGTATACCTTGAAATAATGGTTCTCTTCCCAGATTTTTTGCCATTTGGCTTCAATGGTTCGAAAATCATAGCGCCTGTCCATAAACTTCCTCCTTATATAAAGCAGAAAAATAAAAAACCCCCATCCCGGAAAGGGACGAGAGCTTAACTATCCCGTGGTACCACCCTTATTGACAGATATAATAATGGTGGAGCTAGTGGGATTCGAACCCACGACCTCTTGAATGCCATTCAAGCGCGCTCCCAACTGCGCCATAGCCCCACATATCTGTCCACTCGGAAACGATAACGGATTTACCGCTGCAGGCTACGTATCACCTGCAAGGCTCCCCGGCGAGTTCAACTGACTCTTGCCATCTTGCACCAACCGACGGCTCTCTGTAACATGTCGGTTTACTACTCCGGTTCCCGGCCTGTCGCTATTCAATTAGCACATTAGCAATTATAAGGGAATAATGATGCAAAGTCAATAAAAACTAAGCGTTTTCCTGCTCACTTAAAGCGGTCCGCAATTCCTGGATCCTGTCTTCGGCTTGGCGGTTGAGATTGTTATTGCCGCCTTTGCGCACTATACTGTTGCGAAAATGTTTAAGGGCTTCTTCCTTTTGCCCCAGCCGCAGGCTTAATTCACCCAGCAGCAGGGTCAGGCGCTGATCCTGTTCCACAGAGGTATCACGCCGGGTATTGAAATAGGATTCACTGTAGGCCTCCAGCGCTTGCCGGCTGGTGAAGGTGCACATCTCATCATCCTCGACGTCGCTGTACAGCCAGGAAAGACGCAGCCAGATCTTGGCCGCTTTGCCGGGATCGACCTTTCCAACCTGCAGGGTCTGTAAAATCATATAGTAGGAAGTGAAAACCTCATCTATCTTACGGGGGGAACTGAAGTTCACTGCTAGCTTGGCCTTGAGTTCCTGGCCCTGCTCCATTATCTTCTTTTTCAAGGCGTCGCTTACCTGTTTGAATTCAAAGTTAAAATTGGCGTAGTAGCAATGGGGGCATATCCAGGCCGCATACCATAAGGGCTCAAAGTCATAGAAACGCTGGCGCAGATCGCTGTCGATCTTATCCAGCCTCAGTTTGGAGGAGCGTACCATTTTTACCGGAAACTTATTCTCGCAAACCGGGCACAGGGTTTCACTGTCGAAAAGGTAAGCGTTGTGGGCCTCCGGCGCGGTTGCCGGATAGGATTTATGACCCGGGGGATAAATGGCGCTGTTAAGCGGCAAGGGCGCAGAACTCCCGGCAGCATTACCACCAGCATCGTTTTCCTCCGGTTTAGGTCCCCGTTTGAGAAAACTGAGCTCCTCATTCTGCTGGCGCAGGCGGTTGCTCATGCCTTTCATGATTCGGAAGGCCAGGCTGGGCTGCTGGGCTATTACCTGCTCAAAGTTGCTTTCGTCTATTACCAGGCAAACCGTATCCTCCAATGCCGTAATAGTTGCGCTGCGCGGCATGCCTTCCAGCAGTGACATTTCGCCGAAGAAGTCGCCGTCTTTTAAAACAGCCACCTGTAAAGGAGAGCCGTCAAGGGAGTTAATAAATACCCCCACGGTCCCTTTCAAAATAATGAACATCTCGTGGCCCGGATCGCCAAAATGGAAAAATATCTCATCCGCACCGTATTTACGGACCCCGGCCAGGCGGGCCAAAGCGGCAATATCAACCATACTGTTCCTCCTTTGTTTTCACTTACTCTCTTTTCTCTATGTTGCCGGAATTGTCCTGCTGCTTTTTCTTATGAGCAAGAAAAATACCGAGGCGGCAGGTAAATCAGTATTGGTTTTCTGATTTACCATAGGTGACACGGGAGGAACAATGTTAAAATAAACATTTTAGCCCTGACCCTGGAAGAAAATACGCAGGTTAGTGCTGACGTTAGTTTCAGCCCTGTATACAACCCTGATGTAGCGCAGAAAAGTACTGGCGACCAAGACTTTGCTTTGGCCGGCTTTGATACGGCTGTTATCATTGGGTTCGTTTATCCAATGAACAGCATCCGGACTTATCTGTAAATAAACTACCGCGTTGTGCTCACCCAAATTTATAACACAGTGGGAATAGGTAGCAAGGTTTATGACATCTTGAACGGTTGAATTACCCAAAATGGGCTTGGCAATAACATCTTCAGAGATATCCTTGCTTGATTTGGCTGTCTCGATTTTTCCCTGCATCAGTACTGGTTCAAGGATGCGCTTAATGCTTTCCACTGAGTTAATGTTCAATCTGCCCCGAGCATCGGCATTAAACTTATCTGCCGGAAAAACGCGTGAAAATTCCACATCTTCAATCCAGATGGCGCCTGGTTCCTTAAGGCCGATTTCGATATAAGCATAGTCAACCCCGGAGTTGATAGTTACGGTACTATAATAATACTCATTTTCAGGATCGATGCTGAAATCCAGAGTGGTCTGCAGGAGGCGGGAAGAAGCGGAGACAAAATGAACGATAACAGTTGTATTTAGTTTTTCGTTTGACCTGCATATCATCCCTATCTTCCAGACTTGTGCCTCATAAACGGGAATGCTGAAAAGACGCTGCTGGCATATGCTGGTCATTAGCCGTGTCCTGTTTTTAATCCTAATACTGGCTATATCGTTATTATTCCAGTCAATACTGTTGGTTTTCCCGCTCTTGTATTTCTGCCAGCCCATGGGAAAGTTTCCCGATGGGCCGGGAAGGCGAAAATCGTGGTTGAAAACGTAATTCTGTTGGTATTCATGATTTGTATGCACTTTCTCCAGATCCCCTTTTCCCAGTTGCCGTTATAGTATCTATCCTTATAAATTATATAAACATACTGCCCCATTCAGAATTAACGTCTGCAATACCCTTGTGCAAAAACAGGTTAATTACCAGCGCTTTCACCATTACTTTAATATAAACATATACTTTTAGTAGTATTGCTATGATAAATTTAGCCTGGCTGGAGGTTGAAAATTGGATTTAGCCAAGAAAAGAATCCTGGTTACCGGTGCCGACGGATTCATAGGCTCTCATCTCAGTGAGGAACTGGTTAAATTAGGGTATGGCGTGCGTGCCCTGGTATATTATAATTCGCATAATTCCTGGGGGTGGTTGGATCATGTATCGCGGGATATACAGGATAATCTGGAGATATGCGCGGGAGATATCCGGGACCCGCATGGAGTTGATTTAGCCATGCAGGGCTGCGAGGTGGTATTCCATCTTGCCGCTCTGGTAGGTATCCCCTATTCTTATTATTCTCCTGACACTTATGTGGATACCAACATCAAGGGCAGCCTGAACATTTTTCAGGCTGCCCGCCGCCTCGATGTGGAAAAAGTCATTCACACCTCCACCAGTGAAGTATACGGTACAGCCCGGTTTGTCCCTATTAATGAAGAACACCCGGTGCAGGGCCAGTCGCCCTATTCAGCCACCAAGATTGCCGCCGATCAGATGGCTCTGGCTTTTTATAATTCTTTTCTTACCCCGATTGCCATTATTCGTCCTTTCAACACCTATGGCCCCCGCCAGTCCGCCCGTGCCGTTATCCCCACGATAATCAGCCAGATAGCCAGCGGCCGCCGAACAATAAAACTGGGTAGTATTCATCCGACCCGGGATTTTAACTATATAAAAGATACGGTGCGGGGATTCATTGCGGTGGCTGGATCAGATGCTTCGGTCGGTGAAGTAGTCAACATAGGCAGTAATTATGAAATATCCATCGCTGACCTGGTTGCGGTTATAGCAGAAATAATGCGGGCAAAAGTAGAAATACAGACCGAAGAGGTGCGCCTGCGTCCGGAAAAAAGCGAGGTGGAACGCTTATGGGCGGACCATTGCAAGGCGCAGAGACTTCTGGGCTGGGAACCTGAATATGCCGGGCGCGAGGGTTTAAAACGCGGTTTGACCGAGACCATTAAATGGTTCTGTGCGGCCGAAAATCTAAAAAGATATAGGCCCAACATTTATAATCTATGAAAAAAGAATTCAGTCTCAATGCAATTATTGGAGCCCTGCGCGGTGTCTTGCCACCTAACCGGGATTTCATTCCCCTGCATGAACCTTGCTTTTACGGCAATGAATGGAATTATGTTAAGGAATGCCTGGACAGCGGCTGGGTGTCTTCGGCAGGCAATTATGTCGGCCGCTTTGAACAACTATTGGCTGATTATACCGGGATAAAACATGCGGTAGCGGTAGTAAACGGCACCGCAGCTTTGCATATAGGTCTGCAATTGGCAGGGGTAACGGCCGGTGACGAGGTTTTGATTCCGGCATTGACTTTTGTGGCCACAGCCAATGCGGTAAGTTACGGTGGAGCTATACCCCATTTTGCAGACAGTGCCGAAAGCACCCTGGGATTGGACCCGGGCAAGCTGGACAGCTACTTGCAGGAAGTTGCCCGGGTCAACCTGCAAGGTTGCTTTAATCAAAAAAGCGGCCGCCGTATCAAAGCGGCGGTACCCATGCATACCTTCGGGCATCCGGTGGATATGGAGCCTCTGGTCGAGGTATGCCGTAAATACCGGTTGGAACTTATTGAAGATGCCGCCGAGTCTCTGGGGTCCTTTTATCAGGGCTGCCACACCGGGAGCTGGGGGCGGGTATCCATTCTCAGCTTTAACGGCAATAAAATTGTTACTACCGGCGGCGGAGGGGCCATAATGACCAATGATAAATGCCTGGCCGGTCAGGCCAGGCATTTAACCACTCAAGCCAAGCTGCCCCACCGGTGGTCATTTAACCATGACAGGCTGGGTTATAACTATAGAATGCCCAATATCAACGCGGCCCTGGGTTGTGCGCAAATGGAGCAGCTGCCGGAATTCGTTCGGAAAAAAAGAGCCCTGGCGGCAAGATACCGGGAGGCACTGGCTGCAATTGAAGGAGCGGAGGTTTTCATGGAAAGCAGTCAGGCCCGCAGCAATTACTGGCTGAATGTTCTCTTGCTGAATAAGAACTATTCTGACCAGCGCGATAACCTGCTGGCCTTGAGCAACAGCCAGGGCATTATGACCCGCCCGGCCTGGACTTTAATGCCTGAGCTGCCTATTTACCGCAACTGCCCCCGTATGGATTTAAAGACCGCAGCGGATCTGGAAAAAAGGATTGTAAACCTGCCCAGCAGTGCATATTTATAATTAAACCTTGATGCCGCTGTAAAAACCTTATTTGACTAGGGAATATACGGTCAAAAGATGATATGGGAATTTTTATTTTTGATTATGGCGGAAATATTCCGGATTTCTTCAATGGGAGTTGAGCAGTCATACGTGAAATTGAAATTGGGTCACGAATAATCGGGGAAAATCATCCGTGCTATATTATTGCCGAAGCCGGTGTCAACCATGACGGCAGTCTGGACCAGGCCCTGAAACTGGTCGACGCTGCTTACGGCGCCGGGGCTGATGCCATTAAATTTCAACTTTACCGGCCTGATGAACAGGTTTCTTATCTCGCCCCGACTGCCGGTTACCAGTATAGGGCTACCGGTGCCGGAAATATGCTTGAGATGGGGCAAAGCTATTACCTGCCCTGGGAAAAACATGGCCTTATTGCCCAATATTGTAATAAGGTCGGTATTACCTACATAGCCTCCTGTTTTGAACCCCTGGCGGTAGAGTATTCGCTTAAGATAGGGGGGCCATGCATTAAAATTGGATCCGGTGAAATAAGCAACTATCCGCTATTGGCCTCCTGCGCCCGCAGCGGTTTGCCGATATTGTTGAGTACGGGTATGTGCACCCTTCAAGATGTGGCAGGAAGTGTCGAGCATATTCGCCAACATGGTAATAGCCCTCTGGTTTTGTTTCAATGTGTATCCAATTATCCGGCTGACCCGTCCGCCGTCAATTTACGCGCTATGCGGAACATGGCTGAAGCGCTGGGGACCCTGGCAGGCTACAGTGACCATACCCTGGGAATGGTGGCCGCAATAGCTGCTGTTGCCCTGGGAGCCCGTATGATTGAAAAACATTTTACCCTGGATAAAAAGCTGCCTGGTCCTGACCATGCGATGTCCATGGATCCAGTAGAATTTACCGGCTTTATTAAAACAATCCGGGCGGCTGAAGCGGCCCTGGGTGATGGGGTCAAACGTCCCCATCCGGACGAGGCTGAAATCAGGATGCTTGCGCGCCGTAGTCTGGTCTCAAGCCGGGTTATTGAGGCGGGTGAACGGCTGGATGATGATAATGTCACCCTTAAGCGTCCGGCTACCGGTATCGACCCCCGCTTATGGGAAAGCGTACGGGGGCGAACCACGAAACAGTCTATTCCTGACGACGTGCCCATAACCTGGGAGATGCTGGAATGAGGCGGATTTTATTTATAAGCGGTTCCAGAGCTGATTACGGCCCTGCGCGACGGGTATTGCAGGCCATCCAGGCTGCTCCGGATCTTACCCTCAGTATTTTGGTAACCGGCATGCATTTGGATATTACTCATGGTGAAACCTGGCGGGAAATAGCTGCGGACGGCTTTACTATTGCCGAACGGGTTTTTGGGCGTATCAGCGGCGATGATCTGTCAGCCATGGCAGCATCGCTGGGATTGTACCTGCTGGGGATAAGCCAGGCGGTTGCATCCATTAAACCGGACATCGTCCTGGTTCTGGGCGATAGGGGCGAACAACTGGCCGGGGCGATGGCGGCAGCTTGCCAGAATATTACGGTGGTACATTTATGCGGCGGCAGTGTTTCCGGTTCTATCGATGATTCCATTCGCCATGCCGTCACCAAGTTTGCCCATTTTCATTTACCCGCCACAGAAGAACATGCCCGGCGAATTATCCGGATGGGTGAAGACCCTGCCCGGGTGCGGGTGGTAGGATTGCCCGGGGCCGATATCCGTCCTGATGTGATCTATTCGCGGGAAAAGATATGTGAGGATTTGGGTTTGCCTGTGGAGCAACCGTATCTGTTGGTGGTTCAGCATGCCGTTAGCCACACCCAGGAGCAAGCCGGTTATCAGATCGTGGAAACCCTGGAAGCGGTAGCTTCGCTGCCTTATCCGGCGTTGTTAGCGAACCCGAATGATGATGCCGGGAGCCGGGTCATTCTGGCCACCATGAAGGAATATGCCAGGCGCCATCCTCATCTTCACCTTCTCCCGCCGTCAGGCAGCCGCGAGCGTTTTGCCAGCATTATGGCTCATGCGGAAGCCATGATCGGCAACTCCAGCTCAGGCATAGTTGAGGCTATGAGTGTGGGCCTGCCGGTTATCAATATCGGTGACAGACAACAGGGGCGGGAGACCTTGGCGTGCCTGCTGAATACCGATTATGACCGGGAACAAATCAAACAGGCCATCCGTAACGCCATCTTTGACAGGGATTACCGCCAGCGGTTGAGTGAATTCAAAAGTCCCATGAGCCGGGCTGATACCGAACAGAAAGTGGTGGATTTTCTCGGTAATATAGATTTAAGGGTAGCCGACAGGGCTAAAACCTTTTGGGATGCGGAGTTTATTGCAGATGCCTGACTCAGGAGGAGATATTTTATGAACATAAAAGGCAAACGGGTCACATTGCGGGCTATAGAACGGGAAGACCTGTCCCGTCTCCATTACTGGAGCAACGACCCGGAAATACAGACCGGGCTGGGTGGGTGGCACTTACCCAGCTCCAGTTGGCAAATGGAAAGGTGGTGGCAGAAATTACAGTCGGACCAGTTGAATCAGCGTTTTGCCATCGATACCCCTGAGCATGGATTGATTGGCATGGCTAATTTAGTCGCCATTAACTGGAAGGACCGCAATGCTTTTCACGGCCTGTTTATCGGGGACGAATTTCTGCGGGGTCAGGGGTATGGTTCGGATACAGTCATGGCTGTCATGCGTTATAGTTTTGAAGAATTGGGCTTGGAACGCCTGGATACTACCGTTATCGAATATAACCAGGCCTCCCTGGGGATGTATACGGGCAAATGCGGGTGGAAGCAGGAAGGCAGGAAGAGAAACTGCTATTACCGTCAGGGACGCTACTGGGATCAGATTATTATCGGCATCAATCGTGATGAATACTATCTACTGCTCAACCAAGATAATTAAGGCCTATTGGTTATGGAAAGCTTACGGGGTGGACGTATTGGTTATTCCCGTAATTAAGGGGGGGAAGCGCTTATAATGCCTATGGGCGGAGAATTGGGCCTGGGTGTAGATATTTTCCTAAAGCCGTTGGTTAATGACCGGTTTATGCCTTATAACAAAAAACATCATGTGCTGGTTGACACCGGCCGTTCAGCCCTGTATTTAGCGCTATTGGGAATTATTCAGCAGGGGGGGGCCAAAGAAGCCTGGCTGCCGCGTTATTGCTGTGATTCCATAGTTCTGCCTTTTTATCAGCTGGGATTCGCCATCCATTACTATTCCATGGGTGGCAACCTCCGAAAACCGGCAATGTTGCCTTACCGGATAAATAAAGGGACATTTTTATTTATCAATTATTTCGGTAAAAAAAACGGGCCCATAATCAAGTGGTTGACGGAACAATCACGATATGAAGATTCTTTTTTTATTATTGAGGATAACGTCCAGGCTTCGCTGAGTACTAATCTGGGGCAGTGGGGCGATTTCATAATCAACAGTTATCGTAAATTTCTTCCTCAGCCCGACGGCGCCCTCCTGGCTTATGACCAACCGATAAACTTCAAGCTCGGCCAGCCGGATGAAACATTTATATCGGCCAAACTGTCGGCCAAGTTGATCAGAGAAAATAGGGGGAGTCCGGAGTCTTTTTTAGAGTTGCTGGAGCAAGCGGAAAATACCATTGATTACCGCGTAGAGCCGCGGGCCATGTCCTTTCTGTCCAGATTCATTGGGGCGAGAACTGATATAAGTGAAATTTCCGGAATTCGCCGCCGCAATTGGATTTATCTGCAGGGTTTATTAGCATCCCGAAAAGTGCTCACCGGTAATATCACAGCCTTATTTGATGAGTTGGAAGACGGGGAAGTACCGCTGGGCTTTCCCATAAAAACCAATCCCGAACATCGCCATAGATTAAGGAGATTCCTGAGCCGGCATAGTATTTATTGTCCCGTTCACTGGCCCCTATCCGTTAATAATGAAGAATCGGCATTTAAGGATGATCTGTGCCTTAGCCGGTCAATACTTACCCTGCCCCTGGACCAGAGGATAAATGAAGCGGATCTGAACTATCTGGTAGATAAACTGGCCTTTTTTTATGGCTGAACCCGTATGGCCGGATTAAATTCTTAACGGGAGGTATTAACCCATGCCGATTCAATATGACCGGGCCCTGGAGGTCTTTAAGCGCTTCCCGGGCCATATTACCGCTCCCGGTCTCCATCCTGACTATGTTATGGCCGATGCCAAAAGAAACGATTTTTTAACCCCGGTTTTTTTTGTATTTGAAGCAGGTGGAGATTATTATTACCATGGCTTTCATAAAACTCCTGTAGAGGGAACAGAACTGTTTGATATTCAGTCTCCCTATGGTTATGGAGGCCCAATCGCAAGTACTGACAATAAAAGATTTCTGGCTCGCGCCTGGTCGGAATTCTCTGCATGGAGCGCAGACCAAAATATCCTGCTGGAGTTTGTCCGTTTTCATCCTTTACTCAATAACTGGCGTTATTTTAACGGCGAAATAATTGATAACCGCCCGACAGTCTGGGTTGACCTGCAGGTTAACGACCCGGTATCGCTCTACCGCTCCCGGGTCAGGACCACGATTCGCAAAGCCTTAAAAAATGGCCTGCAGGTTGAATGGTGTGACAGCCGGTATTTTTTACAGGTATTTCCCCCGCTCTATATGGCGGCGATGAATGCATTAGGAGCGAAGCCCTATTACCTTTTCCCGCGGGCTTATTTTGAAGAGATGCTGGTCGGGGATCAGGCCTGCCTCGCCATTTGCAGGCTGAATGACGAAGTCCTGGCGGCGGCTGTTTTTCTTGCCGGAGCTTATATTATGGAATACCATCTGTCAGCCTCCACAGCCCAAGGTAAATCATTGGGGGCCGGCAGTCTGATATTACATGAGGCCGTTTCCCTTGGTCAGCAACTTGGCTGCCAGGTATTGCATCTGGGCGGAGGTACCGACAGCAGTCCGGATAACGCCCTGTTATTTTTTAAAGCCGGGTTCTCCCAAGTCAGGGCCCGATTTAAAATTGGTAAGAAAATATACCGGAAAGAGCAATATGAACAGATGCGGAACGAATACCGGCTCACCTGCGGGGAAACCCCGCACCGGGTAATATTCTACCGGTAACTGGTTTTGCTGGAGTGAACGACCGATTGTGACCAGGCCAGGTCCGGGCAGGTCAACTTATACTGCGCGCCAGGAATTGGAGCCCAGGCACTGCCAGCCGGACTTTAGCATATTATGCAGTAATCATAGATCTATTTATATGGAGCGCTTAATGGAACAGTGGAAAAAGTGCATTATTTATCCGGACCGGACCATTTTGGAGGCTATCCAGATAATCGATAAATCAGGTCTGAAAATTGCCCTGGTAATAAATGAAAATAATTATCTGCTGGGAACAGTAACCGACGGAGATATTCGCCGCAGTATCCTGAAAGGTTTCAGCCTGGATAACCCGGTCAGACTTACCATGAACACCAGGCCCCGGTTTATCAGGGTGGATGATGACCGTGAAAAAGCCTTGACCATTATGAAAAATACCACCCTGCATCATATACCGGTTCTTGATTATGATGGTTCTTTGGTGGGGCTGGAATTAATTGATGATTTGGTTAACCAAGGCATCCGCGATAACTGGGTGCTGCTGATGGCCGGTGGTTCAGGTACCCGTTTGCGGCCCCTGACTGAAGCTTGCCCCAAGCCTCTTCTCCATGTTGGCGGCAAACCGGTTCTGGAAACCATTTTAGAAAATTTTATGGAACAGGGATTCAAACATTTTTATATATCAGTAAACTACCGGGCGGATATGATCATGCAGTATTTTGGTGACGGTTCGCGTTGGGGAGTGGAAATCAGTTTTCTGCATGAAGATAAATACCTGGGAACTGCCGGTGCTATAGGGCTGCTTCCCCGTAAACCGGATGAGCCGGTTTTATTGATGAATGGCGATATCCTGACCAAGGTGGATTTCCGCCATCTCCTGGATTTTCAAGACAGTCAGAATGCAGTCGCTACTATGTGTGTACGGAACTATTCCCTGCAAATACCTTATGGGGTAGTCACGGTCAATAAACAGCGGCTGAACAGCATAGAAGAGAAACCGGTGCAGCGCTTTTTTATTAATGCCGGATTATATGTATTGCATCCGTCCCTCCTGAAATATGTTCCGGCCCAATCATATTTGGATATACCGGACCTGTTCCGCAGACTGCTGGCTGAGCGCAAAGAAATAGCTGTTTTCCCTATAAGGGAATACTGGATAGATATTGGCCGGATTAATGATTATAAACGAGCCAACATGGAGTATGCCGAGGTATTTGGTTAAGCGCTGGGGGTGAACCTGCGATGCGTCCTTACATTATTGGGGAAACCGCCTATCATCATGAAGGCGATTTTAATTATCTGGGCAAGATGCTGAACGATATAGCTGAAATCGGATTAAATGCAGTAAAGTATCATTTGTTGCTTAAAGCGGAAAGTTATCTGGAAAAAAACCATCCCCTGCTGGCGGCAACCAGAAAGGCAATATTCACCCCCCAACAATGGGATGAAATTTTTGCCCGGTCAAAACAGCTGGGCCTGGATATCATTGCTCTTTGTGACGACATTGAATCAATACAATACATTAAGCAGGAACATCCTTGCCTATCGGGCATAGAAATGCATGCCACTTCATTAAACGACTATTATATGCTGAACGAAGCAGCCGGTTTCCCCAACCGGATTATACTGGGGGTCGGAGGTTCCACTATTGATGAAATAGACTATGCCGTTGACCTGTTAAGACAACGCGGGAAAAACGATATGCTATTAATGTATGGCTTCCAATCATATCCTACTGATTACTCCAATATAAACCTGGCCAAAATGTTAAAATTACAGGCTGTTTTTGATGTACCGGTAGGCTATGCCGATCATACCGGATATGATGACGAAAACAATGTCTATATTTCCGCTATGGCTGCGGCCATGGGCATCAATATTCTGGAGAAGCATTATACCCCGGATATGGGAATAGCGAGGATTGATTATCATTCCGCCGTGGGCAAGAAGGAAATGAAAAAGATAAAGCAACTGATGGAAATATACTTGTCGGCTTACGGCAGCGGCCGTCTGTTAATGTCGCAGGAGGAAATGGCCTATGGCAGCACCGGGCCGATGAAAAAGGCTATTGTAGCCAGGAAAAAGATAATGAAAGGCGAGCGGCTCTCCCTGCAAAACCTGTGGTTTAAAAGGACTGCAAGGGAAGCAGCGCTTAAGCAAAAAGAATTCCTTAACTTAATCGGGTTAAGGGCACAGCGGGATATTGATGAAGATGAGATAATCGATCATACCAAGGTGGAATACCAATATAAACAGCCGGGCTTGACCGATTTGACCGGAGGACTGGAGGCTGGAAAATGAAAACGGGTTTTCTGATAACTGCCCGACTGAAGTCCTCCCGACTGCCTTTGAAGATATTGAGAGGGTTAAAGGGCAAAACCGTTATCGAACGGATAATAGATCGCGCCCGGGAAGTTCGGGATATATCGGAAATAGTGCTCTGCACTTCAGCCGATCCTCAGGATAAGCCGCTGGTGGACATTGCTCAAAAAAACGGAATATATTACTTCAACGGCAGTGAAGATGATGTATTGCAAAGGCTATTGGATGCAGCCCGCTTTTTTAATATGGACTACTTCTTGAGTATTACGGCCGACAACCCCTTGTTTTCAATATACTATGCCAACCTGACGGCTGATACCCTGAAAAGGCAGAACAAGGATTTTGTAAAAACCTCCGGCCTTCCGATCGGAGCTGGTGTATATGGGCTAAAAACCAGGGCGGTAGAGACGGTCTGTTGTTTTAAGAGCCTTATTAATACTGAGATTTGGGGATATCTCATTGACAGGCCGGAAATTTTTACGATTGGAGAAATAAAGGCCGCCGGAAAACTTAACCGGCCCGATTTAAGGTTAACCCTGGATTATGAAGAGGATTATCAGCTTATTAATAATGTTTATTCCCGTATCCCTTTCGACCAAGTGCTTGATCTCGATGATGTCATAGATTACCTGGTTGAACATCCTGCTGTTGCCCGGTCAAATCAAAACTGTGTTCAGCTTGATCTGGATGAGTTGACCAAAAGGGAAATAGATCATCAGTTCAGCCAACGACAGGCCGAATTGTTGAGCCTGAAAGACCGGTTTTACCCCTGAACCGTTTCCGGCGGCACGATTAAGGTTTAAAAATCATACAGTATGACCAGGAATAATTAGCAATCGACACCTGATGCTCATGCTCCCTTGTGGCTGATGAGGGTTAATTTCTTGGGGAGGCGCTATGAAGGTAGTAATTCTGGCCGGCGGGTTTGGCACCAGATTGAGTGAAGAGACGGTGGTGAAACCCAAGCCTATGGTGGAAATCGGCGGTATGCCTATTCTCAAACACGTCATGAAGATTTATTCGGCCTATGGCTTTAATGAGTTTATTATCTGCCTGGGGTACAAGGGATATGTCATCAAAGAGTACTTCTACCATTATTTTCTGTACATGAGCGATCTTACCGTTAACCTTACCGACAACTCTATCAGCATTCATGACAATTATGCCGAGCCCTGGAAAATAACCATGGTAGATACCGGCTTGAATACGCTTACCGGGGGGCGGGTAAAAAGGATTCAAACCTATGTGGGAGATGAACCGTTCATGCTTACTTACGGCGATGGGGTGGCTGATATTGATATTAAGGAACTGCTCGGTTTTCATTATCGCCAGAATAAGGCTGCTACCGTAACGGCGGTTAAACCGGCCGGGCGTTTTGGCTCGCTGCTTATAAATGAAAACGACCAGGTGATATCATTTATCGAAAAGCCGGTAGGCGATGGAGCCTGGATAAACGGGGGCTTTTTTGTTCTGAATCCTGATTTTTTCAAATACCTGAAGGACGATAGAACCAGTTTGGAACGGGAACCGCTGGAGGCTCTGGTCCGGGCCGGCCAGCTTGCCGCCTATAAACACTGCGGCTTTTGGCAGCCCATGGATACATTGCGGGATCGAAAACTGCTGGAGGAACTCTGGCACACAGGACACGCACCCTGGAAGGTATGGTAATTTGGCAGAATCATGGGCAGGTTTTTACAAGCATAAAACTGTTCTGGTAACCGGGCATACAGGTTTTAAGGGCTCCTGGATAAGCATGTGGCTGAAACGTCTGGGGGCAAAGGTGATCGGCTATGCTTTAGATCCGCCTACCATGCCCAGTCTTTATAACTTGTGCAAGGTAAACGATATGGTGACAAACATTAAGGGAGATGTGAGGGACTATGAGCATTTACATTGGGCAATTAAGAATTATCAGCCGGAAATAGTATTCCATCTGGCTGCTCAGGCATTGGTAAGACGCTCTTATCAGGAGCCGCTGGCAACTTATGCGACCAATATAATGGGAACCGCCAACCTGCTGGAAGCGATGCGGAAAAGTCCGGTGGTGAAAGCGGCAGTGATTGTAAGCAGTGATAAATGCTATGAAAACCAGGAATGGCTCTGGGGCTACCGGGAGAATGACCCCATCGGAGGCAGTGACCCCTACAGCAGCAGCAAAGGTTGTACCGAACTCATCGTCGGTGCCTACCTCAAGTCGTACTTTCCTGCGGCTCAGTACGGTAAACATGGTATGGCGCTTGCGACTGCCCGGGCAGGTAACGTTATTGGCGGCGGAGACTGGGCAAAAGACAGAATTATCCCTGATTGTGTCCGGGCTTTCATAGAGCAAAAGCCGGTTTCTATTCGTTCCCCCCATGCCATAAGGCCGTGGCAGCATGTACTGGAGCCACTGGGAGGATACCTGCTGCTGGCGCAAAAACTATACCAGTCGGGCTCGGATTATACCGGAGCCTGGAATTTTGGACCGCGGGATGATGATATTAAGACGGTAAAATGGCTGGTTCAGTACATAAGTGGGTTATGGGGAGAGGCCAACTCCTGGATTACTGATGAAGGATCTCATCCTTATGAAGCCAATTATCTGATGCTGGACTGTTCTCGCGCCCAAAAGCAATTAGGCTGGCGCGCCCAATGGAACCTTGAACTGGCGCTGGGCAAGACAGTGCAGTGGTATAAGGCGTATTATAGCCATGCGGATATGTTGAAAATAAGCCTGGAGCAGATCGCGGCTTATGAAAGACAACTGAACGGCAACCTTCCCGGAAAAATATAACCGCAAATGGATTAAAGCAAGGTAATTCCGGGCAATGCAGATTTTGTAATACCCGGCTGCAGCGCAAATCAATATTCCTGGGAGCTATGCCGTTGGCCAATTCGTATCTTGCCCGGGAAGAACTGCTCGCAAGGGAACTTTTTTATCCCCTGGAGTATGTATGCGGCAGGTGTTTCCTGGCGCAGACCGAGGAAATACAGAGCCCCCGCGCAATTGGCCCGCATAAGAGAATGGAATGGCAGGTCTGTTGCCTTGATACCGAAAGCGGGAGAGGTGTTTTAATGATTTTCACCCAGCTGCAATTGCCGGGAATTTATATTATTGAACCGGAACCGATAAATGATGAGCGCGGTTTTTTTGCCCGCAGCTTCTGCCGCCAGGAATTTATAGAACACGGGCTTAACCCCTGTATTGCCCAGTGCAATATTTCATTTAACCCATATAAGGGAACACTGCGCGGATTGCATTATCAAAATGCTCCTTATCCCGAAGCAAAAGTAGTTACCTGCATCAGAGGAGCGATATACGATGTGTTTATTGATTTGCGTCAGGACTCACCCGCTTATTTGCAGTGGGGAGCAGTTATTTTAAGGGCCCCGGACCGGCGGATGCTTTATCTCCCCGAGGGCTTCGCCCATGGTTTTCAGACCCTGGAAGATGATACCGAGGTTTTATACCGGATATCAGAGTTTTATCATCCTGAATGTGCCCGGGGAATAAGATGGGATGACCCGGCCTTTCTTATACACTGGCCTGAAGTTCCCCGGAGACTGGTCAGCGCCAGGGATAAGGAATGGAGCGACTTTATGATATGAGAAAAGTTATAGTTACTGGCGCCGGCGGCTTTATTGGCAGACATTGTCTGGAGCTGCTGGTGGGGGCAGGTTTTGAAGTTCATGCCCTCGGTTTTCCTGAGCCAGCGGCTGATAGCGAAAACCTGTACTGGTATACCTGCAACCTGCATGATTACTCCCAAACAGCCTGCTTGTTGCAGGATATAGAAGCGGGATATATGCTGCACCTGGCCTGGTATACTACCTGGGGCAGATACGCCCATTCGCTGGAGAATCTTCGCTGGGTGCAGTCCAGCCTGGAATTGGTCAAGAACTTCCGGGCCTGCGGGGGAAAGAGACTGGTAGCCGCCGGGAGCTGCTGGGAGTATGATCTCGATTACGGCTATTTACAGGAAGATATAACTCCTGACGGCCACAATTCTTTATATGGAACCTGCAAATCCGGCCTATCCAGAATGCTGGCGGCTTATTCCCGGGAAACGGGTCTGAGTTCAGCCTGGGGACGGATTTTTTATGTATATGGGCCTTATGAAGACCCCGGCCGGGTAGTGCCTTATGTAATTAATCGTCTATTAAACAATGAAGCCGCATTATGCGCCAATGGAGAAAAAGTCCTGGATTATCTATATGTAAAAGACGTAGCAGCGGCACTGGTTGCATTACTGCAAAGCAACGTCAATGGTATCATTAATGTTGCTTCCGGAGTTCCCATTTGCTTGAAAGACCTTTTGGCTAAAATCGGCCAAAAAATGGGAAAGGCAAATCTGATAGCCTTTAACGGTAAACCGCAAGTATCTGACGAACCAGGCTTTATCGTTGCCAGCAGCAAAAAAATGGGGACTCAAGTGGGATGGGAACCTGCTTATAACCTGGAAGTCGGATTGGATGAAACCATAATCTGGTGGAAAACGCTGGCCGCAAGGAGGTGAACCGTTGGTTAAAAGCAACAGCTGCCCGGTTTGCGGCAGCGCCAATCTTGAATTGCTCTTAAAACGGGAGCAGGTTCCGGTGCATCAGAATCTGGTTATAAGCGACTGCCGCAAGGCAGTAGATGTACCCCGGGGAGACTTGGAGCTTACTTTATGCGAGAATTGCAGTTTCGTTTTTAATTCCGCTTTTGATTTAAGCAAGATGCAATATGGAACTGATTATGACAATAGGCAGGATCACTCGCCCTCTTTCCAAACCTATATGCAGGAAATAATCAATTATTTAGGGGCTGAATGCAACCTGCCAAACCCAATAATTATCGAAATTGGCTGCGGCCGGGGCTCATTTCTGCAAAAGCTGATCGCCATTACCGGCGCCAGAGGCTATGGCTTTGATCCTGCCTACCAGGGACCGGCAACAGTTGCTAACGGTAAAATAACCTTTATAAATGATCTCTATGGAGCCCCATATCAGGATATTGCTGCTGACCTGGTCATCTGCCGCCATGTCATAGAACATATCGCTAAACCGCTGGATTTAATGCTGCCGATACGCGAGGCCTTAAAAGCTTCTCCCCGGGCAATAGTTTTTTTTGAAACCCCTTCACTCGACTGGATATTGGAAAATAGGGTAATCTATGATTTCTTTTATGAACATTGTTCTTATTTTAACCTTATTTCACTGGAGTGGGCCTGCCGCCAGGCAGGGTTCAGTGTCATCGATAAACGACTGGTATTTAAAGACCAGTATATGTGGATTAAAGCCCGGGTGAACGATGCGCCGGGAGAATTGCCGAAGCAGCTGGCGAATTGCCGGTTGGCCCTGTCATATGCTGCAGCGGAAAATAACCTGAAAAACAAGTGGACCGATAAAATTGCAGACTTGCGTAATAACGGAGAACTGGCTGTATGGGGTGCCGGAGCCAAAGGTGTGACTTTTTTAAACTTGATTGACCCATTGCACCAAAATATCGACTGTGCCATAGATTTAAACCCTAATAAGCAGGGGAGGTGTATCACCGGAACCGGACATCCGATAATTGATTACAGGGAAATCGGCGCCAGAAATATTTCCGCCATTATAATAATGAATCCCAATTACCGGGACGAGATAGCTGCGTTGTTAAAACAATCCGGCTTGGTCGTATCCCTTATATCATGGGAGGCTTAAGCATGAGAATAATTATTGATACCGAAGAGCAGGTGCTGGATATTGAAAACCGGCATGAATACCGGCGGGTGCATCTTTATAGCAGAGAGGCCTTTGAGATCATATCGGAACAATGGCTCAAGGTAAGCTGGAACGAGAAATATAGCTATACCTTTACCTGGCTGGGGAGACCCATTATCCAGTTCCCGGAAGATATGATACGCATCCAGGAAGTTATATACCGGATCAAGCCGGATGTCATTATTGAAACCGGTATAGCCCATGGAGGTTCGCTGATATACTATGCCAGTTTATGCCGGGCGCTGAATAACGGCCGGGTGATAGGGGTGGATATTGAAATACGGCACCATAACCGCCAGGCTATAGAAGGCCATGCCCTGTCATCGCTTATAACCATGATTGAAGGCAATTCGATTGATCCGGCCGTTACCGGCTTGATAAAAACTATGATCCAACCGGGGGAGAGCGTCCTGGTCGTCCTGGATTCCAGTCATTCCAAAGCGCACGTATCGGGGGAGTTGGAAGCTTACCATGAGCTGGTTACAGCAGGTTCCTATATTATCGCTGCCGATGGGATTATAGAAGAACTAAGCGATCTCCCGCGGGGAGATAAGCAATGGAACTGGAATAATCCGGCTGAAGCGGCCCGGGAATTTGTTAAACGCCATCCCGATTTTGTGCTCGAACCGCCTTCCTGGATCTTTAACGAAAGCAACCTGAAAAAACCCCTGAGCTACTGGCCGGGGGCGTGGTTAAGGCGGAAGGGAAATTATGCCTGATTTTAAAGCGACGGTATTGATACCTACTTATAACCGTTCCCATTATCTTTTGCGTTTACTGCGCTATATAAGCGATCACTTTGACCGGCAGGAGATAAGATTTACGATTCTGGACGGTTCGGACAGAGAGGCCTTAACCAATCAGCGTTTATGCTGTGAACAGGGCTTTGAGTATCGCTATTATGATCCGGACACAGCTTTGATGGACAGATGGCTGGATGGGTTGAAAGGAGCAGGAAGTGAATTCGTCTCTTTCCTTGCGGATGATGATATCCTGCAGCCGGACGGTTATCATGCCTGCCTGGATTTTTTAAGTTCCCATCCTGAATATGCGGCGGCCCACGGTAGTTATGCCTGGCTGGCGGAACAGGACGGGCATATCCAACTATACCCCGGGTACCAGACTTTCTCTATTGAAGATGATTCTCCCCTGGAGAGGCTCTTTGTTTTTCTGGCCGATTATGTTCCCATAACATACGGTGTTTATCGTACGAAAATATTACAGACTGCTTATGCAGCCACCGTAGCCGCTATAGACAAGGATAATCTCCATTTTACCGAGCTTTTAAGCGGCTGTATACCGGTGGTGCTGGGTAAAGTGAAAAAAATAAATTATGATTATTACTGGCGCAGTTTGGCGATACCGGCTCCCCAGCCGAAAACAGTATATCCGCAATTGCTTTTTGCCCGGGATTTTTCCAAACGCTACAGCAGCATCAAAGCCGCTTTGAAAAAATTCCTGGAACCAAGCATTAATGCCGAAATCATAGATGACGCTATTGATTTCTGTTTTGCCGCTTATTATGGAAGGGTATTGGACAGAAAGAGGGTAACCCAGTATTTCACCGGGTTACTGGCTAAACAGCACCCAGCCGAAAAAACCTGATTTATCAATCCTCCTCCAACTGCAGTTCTTTATCCTCATACCTTCAAAAAATGAGTGTTCCCGCAAACCTATATGCTTAATCCCGGACCTCTCTCGTAATATCTCATTGCGGTAATCGGCAGGCGTTTTAACTTCGCCCCAACGATGATTCTCCCCGGGTCACAAGACTTGATACCGGACCATAATATATATAAAAAAACCATGTTTTTCTGGATCACTAAAAGCAGGGGGGAGATTATTATTTTAGAAAAAAACATGAATCTGCTCAAAGAACATTTTCCCATGGTGTGGAAGCGGCTTAAAGAGATGGAAAAGAACCTGGACCGGAAATTGATCAAACTCAATACTTCCGGTGCGGATATACTCAATTTCCGAGTAAAAAACAGAAAGAAGAAATCATTTCATGATAAAGATGACCCCTTGCAGGAAGCAGAAAATATCATTGAGCAGTACCCCAACGTAGAAGAATACACCGACATCCTGTTTTATGGAACTGGTCTCGGTTACCACATAAATGCTTTTGTCAAGAAGTATCCGGGGATGATTTTTTCCATATATGAACCGGTACCCGAAATCTTTTTTGCATTCTTGGCTCATGTTGATCTGGGAGAAATACCGGTGGCGTCAATTAAATATTTATTTATTGAAGACAAACCGGCCTATGCAGGTACCATTGCCCATGAATTTGTGGGCCAAATGCGCGATTCGGTATCGGTAATAGATTTTCCGGCTTATAAAGAGCAGTTTCCCCACAAGTATAACGAGTTTTTCACCAGATTTGAAGAAGCCGTCAATGAACGGAAAAGTGCGGTAAATACCACCTACGCTTTTGAAAAACTCTGGACCTTGAACAGTATGATGAATCTGGACAAAGTTATATCCACTCCTAACATATTATTAGCCCCAAAAAACGCGCTTAAAAACAAACCGGCCCTGCTGGTCGGAGCCGGACCTTCTTTGGATGATGAAATCGAAAACCTGCGCCATATAAAGGAAAATGGTCTGGCCTATATCTTTTCCGCCGGAGCAGCGATCAATACTTTAATTGACCATCATATTCACCCTCATGCCGCCTGTACCTACGATCCTTCCGGCCGCAACCATATTGTCTTTGAAAAACTGATTAATCAAGGTATTACCGATATTCCCTTAATATTCGGCAGCAGTGTAGGCTACCAGACCCTGCGAAAATACCCCGGACCTAAATTCCACATGCTGACCAGCCCGGACAAGGTGTCTCCTTTCTACCTCAAAGCGAAGTCGGGCGAAAAATTAGGAATAATCAGCGACGCCCCCTCGGTGGCTTCTATTGTATTACAGATTTTAATCAATCTGGGCTTTAACCCGATCATACTGGTTGGTCTCAATCTGGCATACAAGGATAATAAACAGCATGCCGCCGGATTGGATTACAGCAATCCTTCTCTTACCGAAGGACATATTAAAACAGCCTTAAAAGTGGAAGATGTCGACGGCAACGAGGTGCTGACCAACCCGACCTACAACCGAATGAAAATGCAGATGGAAATGTATACTGACTACTATAAGGATTTAACCATAATAAATACTACCCGCGGGGGCGCTAAAATCAACGGAACCGGCTTTCAGCCGCTGGATGAACTTATCCGGTCCAGGTTGAAGCAAACAGTTTTTGAGCCCCGCTGGCTGAATCTCGATGCTTGCAATTATGACCAAAAACATCTAGTAAAACAGTATCTGACCATGAACCGGGCCCATGAAAAAATGCATCAATTGATTATGACCATCAATTATTTTCTTTACAAAATAGACAGACAATCAGAAAGACGTAAATTCCGCAACATGGAATACATGTATGCCGCACTGAACGACGCCTTATCCAGGTTAAAAAAGAATGAATTTTTTCATACATTTATCATGCCAATGAATCAGCTGGCGGACGAGGTTCTGCAGCGGGGCGTCAACAATGTGAACCGGGAAAAAGACAATTACCAACAGGCCCGGAAAATGGTGGGCGAATATGAGGAGTATCTCTATAGCTGCGAAAATGATATCCAGATGATTGCTCCGGTTTTCCAAACCATGAATCGGGTAATCGAGAATTTCATTCAGGAACAGATTAAAGCCCAGGCTAAGAAAATCAAAATAATCATCATGAACTATGACGGCGTTCTTACTGATGGGAAAGTTTGCTGTTCCGGCAGTACGGTCAGGGCAACGTTAAACCGCCGGGATAAAATCGCGATAGAGCGCTTTAAACAGCAGGGGATAAAACCAGTCGTAATCAGCCGGGAAAAAAGCAAAAGCATAGATAATGCCTGCAGATTGCTGGGTATCCGGGATATTTTCATGGATGTAACGGATAAGAATTCGGTGCTGGAAGCAATATGTTCAGAACAGGGCATAAGTTATGATGAGACAGCATTTATTGTTGACGATATCAGCGACCTTGAGGTGGCCGGGAGACTGGGCCTGAGTTTTGCCGTCAACGACGCACTGGAAAAGGTTAAGGAAAGGGTCGATTATTTATGTCTGCTAAAAGGGGGAGAAGGAGTGCTGCGGGAAGTTGCGGAAGTTCTGCTGTCAGACAGTTTCCCTGTTCACGGCACCATAATCCGCGCCTAGGGTTTTGGAATTCAGCTTTTGCCGGGTTATGGTAAAAGTCTGGGGATGCTCTGTATAGAAGAATAAAACACCCCGGTCCCTTCCGCATAAAGCCAAAGGCAGGTTTTGCCTGCCTTTGGGCTATATAGGGTTATCCCCTCTGTCCCTGGAAATACCAGTGTACCCCACCGCTTCCTCCGGTATTCTTTACGGCAATTCTTGCATATTTCAAGAAAACGTCGGTGACAAAATATTTCCAGGCACCGCTGGCAATAGTTTCCCAGGTACCGTTTTGATCCCACCAGTTGGTTCCATCAGCGCTGATTTGCAGTTTAACGTCTACAGTTCCTGCACCGCCTGATTTTTTAACAGCATAGGTCCAGTCTTTATATTCCAATACATTCCATACGGTTGTTCCTGAGCCGCTTGACCCGGCGGCAAAAGCTACTCCGGTGCCTGAATCCATGGTAATGATATCAGAGGAAACTATCAGAGCACCGCTTGCCATCTGCAAAGCAGTGATGGCGCCACTCTGGCTGGCATACAATTTAACTACCAAACCGCCGCTATCTGACCGCAGGGGGACCATCGCCCCGCTTGATTCTGCATACGGCGCAGTTATCAGGCCGCCACTATCCATCTTTAAGGCAGTAGCTGCACCGCTTTGGGAAGCATACACTTTTACCCGCGCGTTTTCCGGAATATCCTGAAAAATCTTGTAATTAGGCACTTATTCTCACTCCTTTCAAAAATAAATAATATCGAAGCCATCCTCAAATAAAGAACTCTCATTCCCCGATAAACTGTTGTTTCCATTGAAAAACCCGGCGGGAGAATAGACTTTGGCATTGAAATCACTGTTGAGCTGCGGCATTGGCTTCCCGTTGTTATTTTTAAGATATAATAAGTCCCTTATTGAGTGGTGAACTCCTGCATTATCCTATTAAAATTTCCGATTAACTGTTACTTCCATTAATGGTATAAATAATATTCATAAACAAGATATTCGGGGTTGCGGTTTCAGACCAGAAACTTAAAATAAAGAATAATGAATTATATTCCATAAAATAAATATTTAATTAATTATGGAGGGAAATTACAGACATTGAAGAATAGAGCTACTGGGGGGCAAAATCATGAACATGGAGAAACGCTGGGTGGCAGTAGGGGTATTTGTATTGCTCATCTTCTTCAGCGCCGGGGTCAAGTATTCAGACTTCAAGCATCATAAGCAGGCTGAAGAGGATATCCTTTTGGAATCGGCAGATAATATGCCGGGTGAGGCTGAAGCGGAAGCTGAAAAAAAGATTATTGAGGTCTATGTTACCGGAGCGGTAAAAAACCCCGGGGTCTACCGGCTGAAAGAAGGCGATAGAATGCATCAGGCGGTGGAGTTGGCAGGAGGTACCCGGGAAGATGCCGATGCGAGGTATCTGGAAATGGCTCGTCTCCTGGTGGATGGTGAGACTATACCGATACCGGTCCAGGGAGAAGTCCGGGAGACAATGGCCGTTACCGGTGGGGGCTACAGCAGCCCGGCTGGTTCCGGTCACAGTTCCGGCGGCCGGGTGAATATCAACACCGCCTCCGCCCGGGAAATGGCCGATAGCCTGGATGGTATCGGCCCATCACTGGGTCAGAGAATAGTAGATTACCGCAATAGCAACGGCATGTTCAAAGACATAACGGAAATCAAGAATGTCAGCGGCATAGGAGATAAAAGATTCGAAGCGATAAAGGATAAAATAACTGTTCGCTAGAGGGGAGTGAAGGGGGAGGGATTATAAAAGAGTCTGCGTTAGTCATAAGAGCCAGCTTCCTAAAAGCGGCCAAAGGGAACATCAGTGTTCTCCGTGGGTATGTCCGTCTGCGTCCAGTTCCTTGTTAAAACCCGTGCAAATCCTATATAATCCATGGGATCCGCGTCCATTTAAAGGTCTATTTTCTAATTAAGTGGGATAATAACATGTTTCCGTTATGGTTTTTAGTTTTTATATTTTTATCTGCAGCTATACTACTGGCCAATTATCATTTATGGATACTGGCTTTTTTTGTTGCGGGGGGCTTGCTTGTAGCCGGATTCTTTAGCGAAAAGTATTCCCGGGAAGCTATAATCGGTGCAGCGGCGCTTATTATCGGAGTTCTTTATTTTAACCTTTTGACAACCCCGGCGCCGGAGCGTTTGCCGGTTATAAATAATACCGAGATCAATGGAATAGTTAAAGACTACCCCCGCCATGACGGTCAAAAAGCTGATTTTACCCTTCAGACTGACAGTAACAGCAGGTATGCTCACCGTATCAAGGTTTATTGCAATTTTCCGGTCAAGGTGAGGAAGGGTGACCGGGTATGGCTGAAGGGGTCCTTAAAGCCGCCTTCCCGGGCCGGCAACCCCGGGGAATTTGACTATCGCCAATACCTGGAGCAGAACGGAATTTATTATATCCTGTCAGTTAAAGATGAAAAAGATATTCAAATAAGGGAGCCGGCTGAAAATCTGCAGGCTCTGGTAAATTCTTATCGCTCCCATAGCCAGAAACAGATTAAAGAGGTACTGTCAGCCAGTGATGCTGCTATAATGCTGGGTATGCTGCTGGGGATAATCGAAGGTATTGACAGCAGCGAATACTCTGATTATCAAAAAACCGGTATCGTGCACATATTTTCGGTATCCGGTCTGCATGTTGGTTTTTTGCTGGTCCTCTGCGCATGGATAGGTTCGCTCCTGGGTCTGTCGCGCAAGGCCCGCATGCTTGCAAGCATTACCCTTCTGTTACTGTACGCCAGCCTGACCGGTTGGCCGGTTCCGGTGATACGCTCGGTCATCATGGGGGGACTGGGTTTAACCGCTTACTACAGCGGCCGGGAAAACCAGCTTATCAATACCCTGGGCCTGGCCGGTATAGTTATACTGCTTATCAACCCCTGCGCCCTGCTGCAGATTTCTTTTCAACTGTCGTTTGCCGCCGCCTGGGGACTGGTCTACCTCTTCCCGCTGCTGAAACGAAGAATAAATTATAACCACCGCTGGGGAGACCTGCTGCTGGTTCCTATCTGCGCCCAATTGGCGGTGCTGCCTCTTACCGCCTGCCATTTCAACCTGTTTAGCCCCTTGGCCCTGCTGGCCAACATCCCGGTAACCTACCTCTCCGGGGGAGCGGTTATCCTGGGGTTCTTAACCCTGCTGGGCGGGGGGATAATGCCTTTTATAAGTTCCTGGCTCCTTTACCCGGCGGGCCTGTGCATAGACTTGATTCGGGCGGTCAATCAACTGGTAGTCAGTATTCCCGGGGCCTATCTGCGGGTGGCAACTCCGGGCCTGGCTCTGACAGTGCTCTATTATGCAGGCTTGATTCTGCTGATTTACGGGTTTTGCCATGTCCGGGAGGAGAGGCGTGCATCGGCATGGATGGGTTGGGGTACAGGCCTGATGGCAGTTTTTATCTTAATCCTATGTTTGCCGGGGAGTGTATATAATCGCGGCCAGGTGGAACTGAGCTTTATCGATGTGGGCCAGGGGGATTGCATTTTAATCAAGACTCCCCGGGGCAAATTTATACTTGTTGACGGGGGAGGCAGCGAATTCACCGACCCCGGTTCCCGCAAGGTCCTGCCTTACCTCTATCACCGGGGGGTGCGTGAATTGTTTCTGGCCCTTAACACCCACCCTGACACTGACCACCTGCAGGGTTTGGAAACGGTATTAAAAGAGATGCCGGTGCGCTATGTTGCCGTCCCTGCCGATCTGGCTGAATCAGAAGAGTATCAGGGCTTAAGCCGGGTTATGGCCGATAAAAAAGTGCCTTTTATCCCCCTGGCGGCAGGAGATTCTATAGACACCGGGGAAAACCTGCAAATAAAAGTTCTGCATCCGCCGCCGAATTTTGGTTCTGATAGCGCCAATGATCAGTCACTAGTGCTGCGGATCGATTTTAGCGGTTTTTCTGCTCTTTTAACCGGAGATATAGGCATGGAGCCTATGCGAAAATTGGTAGAGCGACGGCAACTGCGTCCGGTCACCGTCTTAAAGGTCCCTCATCACGGCAGCAAAAATTCGCTGCTAATGCCTTTTTATGAAGAGACCAGACCCGAGTGGGCCGTTATCAGCGTAGGGGAGAACAACCTGTTCGGTCATCCCCACGACTCCATACTGGCAGCCTTGAAGGGAAAAAAGGTTGGAATCCTCAGAACCGACCGTGACGGAGCTGTTATATTCCGCACTGATGGCAAAAGGGTTAGATTGACAACAGGTCCGGGTGGTCTTAACCTGTTATCTCCGGTCTATAAATAATTACGATCCGGTTAATCAACGCAGCCCGGCCCGCCGGCAAACTCTCTGCAGCGAGGCCTCGGCTGCATTTTTTGTTTTCTCCTCATCAATGCTAAACAAATGACCGTCTTTCATGAGCAGGCGGCCGTCAACTATAGCGGCAGTGACATCACTGGACTGAGCCTGGTAAACCAGCTGGGAATAGACGCCGGCAGCATTGCGGGGCCGGGTGTGCCAGCCATCCAGGCTGATGAGAATCATATCGGCCTTCTTGCCTTCCTCCAGGCTGCCGATTTCATCTTCCAGTCCCATCGCCCGGGCCCCGCCCAAGGTGGCTGTTTCCACTACGGTTTGAGCGGGCATGGAGCGGGGGCCATGGAAAGGCTTCTGGACGAGTGCGGCCAGGCGCATCTCCATAAACATGCTGAGATTATTGTTGCAGGGCGCCCCATCAGCTCCCAGTGAAACCCTGGCCCCCATTCGGAGCAGGGTAGGGATGGGCGCAATACCGGAGCCCAGCTTCAGATTGGAACCCGGGCAGTGGGCGATATTAGTCTGGCTTGCGGTCAGTATCTTTATTTCGTCATCATCCAGATGGATGCAATGGGCCAGAATCAGGCTGGCATTACAAAGGCCCAAACTATCCAGGTAAATCACGTTGCGCATACCCCGCTCCCTTTCCACCAGTTCTATTTCTCCCCGGTTTTCCGAAGCGTGAGTGTGTACGGGTATATGATATTGCCGGGCCAGGGCGGCCGCTTGGCGCAGCAGGTTATCACTGCAGGATACGGCAAAACGGGGGCACAGGGCGTAACGGATACGTCCATTATCATAATTGTGCCAGCGTTGAAACAGGTCGAGGCTTTCATGCAGGGCCTGGTCAGGGGAATCCAGCAGTGCGGACGGTACTCCGCCGCCGTGATCCATCAGGCACTTGCCGCCCAGGTAGCGGATTCCCGCCTGTTTGACGGCGGTAAAAACGGATTCTGTATGTTTTACGGTGGCCATATCGATGACAGAGGTGGTGCCCCCCCGCAACAGTTCGGCGCAACCTAAAAGGGAAGAGCAGTACAGGGATTCTTCATCATGACTGGCTTCCAGGGGCCAGATGCGCTGCTGCAGCCAGTCCAGCAATTCCAGATCATCTGCCATGCCCCGGAAGAGTACCTGGCAGAGATGGACATGGCTTTGAATGAATCCGGGCAGCAGCAGCTGGTTACGGGCGTCTATAAACATATCGGCTGCGCAGCGATCCAGTTTGCCTATACGGCTGATGCGGTCCTTCTCGATAAGAAGGTCGCCCTTCAGAATATCCCGTTCCGGGTTCATGGTGACTATAGTGGCGTTTTTTATAAGTATGGACATATTAGCCTCCCTTTCTCCACAGTTATTGCCTGATAATCGACGCGGATTACGCGGGTTCTAAAAAATATAACTCAATCCCCATGGCCGAAAGCCGTACGGGCATACCCGGAAGGCTAACCGCGTATATAATTAAAAACCTTTTAAATCCGGGTTAATCTGCGGCTATTCCCGTCTATTTCTTATTAATATAAACAGCATAAGATATTTAATTAAAGCATAATTATCAAAAGGGGGTGCATTGCCAAATTATAGTCGAACCTCATGTTATTATGACACAAAAAGCAGGTCGGTGCACAACCGCTAAATTATAGGGAGGTGATACTTTGGAAAAATGGTTAAAAAAGGCAGTCGGTTTTGATACCATGATCACCCCATTTATAATAAAAATTGTTTTCTGGATTGGAGTAATAGGCTGTGTTGTGGGTGGCATAGGTATGTTCTTCAGCGGCGCCGGCGTGGTCAGCGGTTTGCTGTGTATTTTTCTGGGGCCTCTGGCGGTACGGATTTATTGTGAGTTAATCATGGTCATATTTAAAATATTTGAGGCTTTAAAGCAGATCGAAGAAAAGCAATCCGATGCCGGACCCAAATACAGCACCAAACCTGACATCCAGTTTGCTGCACCGCCTGCAGAACCGCCTGGTTTGATTGAATAAAGACTCCTCCATCCCGGGGCTATCCCGGGTTTTTTAATTAATCGGCAGTCTGCTTCCTTAAATAGCGGCCAGAGGGTAGAGGGTGGTTTTTTTACTGATATACCTCTTCCGTGCATATGCTTAGATGGGAGGAGGGCGAAAGCATAAAAAGCGATTACATGTTGAGTAAAAGCGTAGGCCGGCTGTTGCTGAAGCTGTCCCTCCCGGCCATGGTCGGCATGTTTGCCTACTCCCTGTTCAGCCTGGTGGACACCTTTTTTATTGCCCGCCTGGGAGCCCAGGCCTTGGCGGCAATAACCCTGACTATTCCTATACAGGTATTGATAAGCTCTCTGGCCTCGGCCACCGGCGTGGGTCTTACTTCTCTTATATCCCGGACTCTGGGCCAGGGTGATATCAGGTTGGCTGATAATATTGCCTGGCATGGATTATTCATCGGCATTGTTTACGGTCTGTTTTTTTTAATGGCGGGCAATCAGTATCTGGATCAACTGCTGCTGCTCTTCGGCTGCAACCAGGAAACCTTTCTGCTCTGCAAACATTACCTGAGTATAATCCTTAAAGGGTGTATTTTTACCTTCATCCCCATTGTCCTGAGCAGCATTATTCAGGGGGAAGGAAACACGCTCCTGCCTATGCTGGTGTCCCTTCTGGGTGCGGCGCTTAATGTTCTCCTGGACCCGGTTTTGATTTTCGGTTGGGGGCCAGTTCAGGGCATGGGACTGACTGGCGCAGCTCTGGCAACCGTTCTGGCTCAGTTGATTACGTCTATAATTATTCTGCTGGTAGTAGTCAGGAAACGCATTTACCTGAGTTGGTCGATCGTTCACTTTCGACCCAGCTTGGCGGTTTTGGCGGGGGTTTACCGGGTTGCTCTGCCTACCGTGGTGATGGAGATATGCAGTGTCCTTATCATGGCATTTATGAATCGCGTGCTTACAGCCTATAGCTGTACTGCGGTAGCAGTCCTGGGGATATTTATGCATGTACGCTCCATAATATATATGCCTGTGTATGGGCTGGCCCAGGGGGCCGCGCCGGTGGCGGGGTTTGCTTATGGAGCCGGAAACAATGACCGTTTGAAAGAGACTCTGATCAAGGCTTCGGTTATAGCTCTATTTCTGATAGGGTGGGGCTGGCTTATCGTCCAATACTGGCCCCTGTGGGTGATGCGCTTCTTTTCTGATGATCCGGCTTTGCTTATAATGGGGGTCAGTTGCTTGCGTCTGGCAACTATGGTTTTGCCGCTTATGGGCCCCATTATTATTCTTTACTCGGTTCTCCAGGCTATGGGCAAAGGCACCACCGCCATGTGGCTGTCACTCATCCGCCAGGGCGGGTTTTTCCTTCCCCTCTTGTTTATTTTACCCCGTTATTATAATATCCAGGGGATATGGCTGGCCTTTTCCGTTTCGGAGCTGCTGTCAGCGTTGCTGGCCCTGGCATTTTTCATCAGCCTGTGGAAGGAACTGCAGACGAGAAGAAGACCGGTAATTCTGATGTTCTTAAAAGGAGGATATAGCTTTAAGCGCCTGCTGGCCTGGCTTAAATGGTAAACCTAACCTGATGGTTTTCTATTGCAGCCGGCAAATATGTTATCATTTAACAATAGGATTATTATACTTGAGGTGACCGAAATGGCAGAAGCAGTACGCTTTGATACAAGTAAAACTATTTTAGAAACTCTGGGCATCAAAATAATAGAATTTACCCCGGAAAAGGTTGCGGCCACCATGCCGGTAACCCCCAAAATACATCAGCCGTACGGCCTTATGCATGGCGGGGCTTCCGTGGTGCTGGCTGAGACGGTAGCCTCGGCGGGCAGCTATCTTTTTATTGACTCCGCCACCCAACGGGCGGTGGGGCTGGAGATTAACGCCAACCACCTCCGCAGCAAGAGTGATGGCGTAGTTAAGGCGGTAGGGGTACCGGTGCATGTGGGACGGAAAACGATTGTCTGGGATATCCGCGTGCTGGATGAGGATGAGCGCTTAATTTGTATTTCACGGTGTACTATAGCTGTTGTTGATGCCAGGGATTAGGAGTGTTTCTGTGGTGGTCGGTAAATTGTATTTTATTTGGGGAGAGGAAGCTTTCCTTATTGACCGGAAGATAAAAGAAATCCATAGTCTTATGCAGCAAGAGGGCGGGGAAGAGGCAGAACTGCTTTATCTCGATGCCGATGAGCTTAACCCCCGGCAGCTATTGGAGGAACTGGAGTTTAGTCCGCTGTTTGCCCTGCAAAGAATGGTGGTTATAAAAAGACCTTCCTGGCTGGGCAAATCCCAGCGCAAAGCTAGTCGCAATGACGGAGTGCTAAAGGTTTTGCAGGATTATATACAACGTGATCCGGGAGGGCAAACCCTGGTGATTACTGGTGCTGAGCATAACGGCAGCAATCCGCTGGTCAGGCTGCTGGATAAAGAAGCGATAGTGTTTGAATGCAAAGCCGCTACCCCACAGTACCTGTCGGGATGGATCAAAGATGAGCTCGCCGCCCGGGGGCGCAAAATAGACGCCCCGGCGTTAAGCATGATGGTCAAAAGCGGTCAGGATATGTACTACCTCGGCAACCTGATAGATAAAATCTGCCTGGCCTATCAAGGGGGAACAATAAGCGTACAGGAAATCGAGGAACAACTGGATAGCCGCGATGAAATAAAGGTCTTTAAACTGACCGATGCCCTTTTGGAACGGAATGCGGCCGCCTCTTTCCGCTCTTTTTACCAGCTATTGGAGCAGGGGGAGCACCCGGTTTTCATACTGTACATGACCGCAAGGCAGTTCCTTTCCTTGGGGAAAGTTAAGCACCTGCAGGGAATTGGGGCCGATAGTAAAGAAATATCCCGGCTTACCGGGATGAAGGATTTCTCTATCAGAAAGCTTCTGGGTCAGGCCCGCAATTTTACCTGGGATGAAATAGAGGATCTGTTTAAAAAATTCCTGGAGGCCGACATAAAATTTAAAAGCAGCGGTCAGGATGAAAAGATCATCATGGAGGGCTTGATCATAGAAATCTGCACAAAAAAATAAACCTGTCCGCGAGACAGGTTTATTAATTACTGGCCTATACTGTTAAATTTCTTGGTCAGGGCCGATTTTCTCCGGGCAGCCGTATTCTTGTGCAAAATCCCCTTGTTTACGCTTTTATCAATAAGGGAGGTTACTTGTAAGAGATTATCCCTGGCAGCCTCCTGACTATCTTCTTTCAGGGCTGACTCGTATTTCTTAATAGCGGTTTTCAACCTGCTCTTATAAGCTTTATTATTAAGGCGATTTGCCTCTGCTCTTCTGGCTCTCTTGGCTGGAGTCTTACTTTTTGCCACACTTTCACCTCCTTGGATTCAAAGCTAACAGAAATACTATATCATTACCGGTTTCAAAATGCAATCTTAGAATTAATAATAGCCCTAAGATTCTCTGGCGCAAACGGAATTGCCGGGCCAGTTTAAATAGTTTGAGAATTCCTGCGTTCTATTCACCCGACAGCAGCCATAAACTTAATAAGATAAGCCATGGATGGTGGATAGGATGCAGGGCAATAATTTAATTACCTTCATAAAAAATATATTTTATCTGCAGCTATTTTTAATTGTTATAATAGCTGGGGTAGGAATTGATTTTGGCGGTATCGGGATGGTGCGGCCGGAACAGCTTGACCGCTATAGTTTGCGCCTGCCTTTGCCTACTGTAGCTATTGACTCGGATATGGCGGCAAACCTGGTGGCTTTCAACAGTGTGGCTCTGGCCGGTCAGAATAAAAAGACCGGGCTGTGGCCGGAACAGGGCGGGATGGGGATACCGCAAAAACTGATGGCGGCTAATTTTAATATACCCGTTTCCCGGGGTGAACCGGCAAGCATGCAAAAAGCGCGGGAAACTGAATTGCCTTTGGATAAGCAGGAGAAAGAGGACTATGCCGGCAGGTATTATGATACCCTGAAGGACTATAAAGTGGTGTTGTATTGTACCCATAGTTCGGAAAGCTATATACCGGACAGTGGCCAAGCCAGCCTCGAAGGCAAAAGAGGTCTGGTAAACTCGGTTGCCGGAAGTATGGCCGGGAGTCTTGAATCAGGCGGAATAAAGGCAGCGGTTATTGACCGGATTCATGACTATCCCGACTATAATAAGAGCTATACCGCTTCCCGGGAGACGGTAAAAGAGGTTGTAAACGGCGAAAAAAACCTGGCGGCACTTTTTGATATCCACCGGGATCACATACCCGATGCGGAAAGTGCAGAGACTGTAAACATAAAAGGCCGGATGGCAGCCCGTATTCTTATAATAGTGGGAACCGACGAACGTAAGGACCATCCCCGTTGGAAGGAGAACCTTGCTTTTGCAGAAAAGCTGTACCAGCAGGGGGAAAAGATGTACCCGGGACTGATAAAAGGGATCAGGACCAGGCCGGGTACATATAACCAGGAGTTCTTTGACCGTTCCCTGCTGTTGGAATTCGGCACTGATTTTAATTCATTGGCTGAAGCCAGACATGCTGCGGAGCTGATGGCCGAAATATTGCTTGAGGTTCTGGAGGAGGAAATGACAAAATGAGATTTTACCAGCTGTTAATGCTCATAGGACTTGTCATGTTGGTAATATTGGGGCTTAATACCAGCAATCAAGGCATCAATAATCTTACCCGGGAGGAACGGCAGGCGGTATTGGATGTGGACTACAGCAAAGGCAATATCAAGGTTGAGGCCTTGGGCAACAGTTACAGCTATGCGCTGGACAGGCCTGAAACCGGTTGGGCTGGACTGAAGCAGCAGGGCCGGAGAGCTGTCAATGGTTTTACCGATTACCTCAAAAAGATATGGACCATATTCGATGCGGTATTTCTTTATGAATAATGGCAAATTGGGGTTAACAAGCCTGCTTTTTATTTGCTATATTAGATGTACTGTGAAAAATAACTAGCGGGTGGAGCTGAGATACTTGAGTGATACAGGAAAACATGTAGCCCGGGCGGCAATACTCTTGATGGTTACGGTGGTTCTGTCAAGAATTTTGGGCTATGGCCGCGAAGTGGTCATGTATACCATATTCGGCCAGAACTATTTGACCGATGCCTACCGGGCAGCGTTTTCCATTCCTGATTTCCTGTACATGCTGCTGGTCGGAGGAGCCTTGAGTTCCGCCTTCATTCCCATTTTCTCTTCCTGTGTTGCGACTGACCGCACCGATGAAGGGTGGAAATCCGCCAGTATAGTTTTTAACTATACGGTGATTTTTTTACTGGTACTTACGGTATTTGCTTACCTGTACACACGCCCCCTGATTGTCCTGCTGGCTCCGGGATTACCTGCCCAGTATATTAGTCTGGCCGTAACTCTGACCCACATAATGTTTCTGCAGACCTTTTTTATGGCTTTGAACGGCTTTGCCATGGGCATACTCAATTCTTACAATCATTTTGCCGCTCCGGCTATCGGTACCCTGGTTTACAACCTCTTGATTATACTGGTTGGGGTAGCCCTGGTTAAACAGATAGGGATTGCGGCATTTTCCTACGGGGTGGTGATCGGTGCGGCCCTCAACTTCCTGGTGCAGATCCCGGCCCTGCGGCGGGTAGGCTTAAAATATACTTTCTCTTTTGACTACCATGATCCGGGCTTCCGCCAGATCATGATTCTGATGATTCCGGTTCTGGCCGGGTTGGGAGTAGTACAGATAAACCTCTTTGTTACCCAGCACCTTTCATCGGGTCTGGGGTCGGGGACCATAAGCGCCCTTAACCTGGCGCAGCGGATTATGAACCTGCCCATAGGTATTTTTGCCGTTTCCATCGCCACCGCCATATTCCCCACCCTTACCACCTTGACCGCCCGGGGAGAGCTGGACTCGTTTAAACGTACCAGCTCATTGGGTTTACGGGCTATTTTTCTGGTAACCATTCCGGCTTCACTGGGGCTGATGGCAATTGGGGAACCGTTGATCAAGCTGCTGTTTCAGCAAGGCGAATTTACTGCTGCTATGGCTGTCGCGACCAACGAAGCCTTGTTCTTCTACTGCATAGGGTTATTCGCCTATTCTTCGATTCAGGTCTTGAACCGCAGCTTCTATGCCTTAAAGGATACCCTGACACCGGTAATTGCAGCAGCAATAACCATTGGTTTCAATATACTTCTCTCGATTAGGCTGGTTGAGCCTATGGGTCATACCGGCCTGGCTCTGGCCTATTCGCTGGCTGGATTTTTAAACCTGATCTTTTTGCTGACGGTTTTAAGAGTCAAGGTAGGCAAGCTGGGAGGCAGCAAAATTATACTCAGCTTCAGTATAGCTGCAGGGGCATCTTTATTAATGTACGGAGCCGTCCGTTTTACCATTGATAATCTTATGAGCATCATGGGCTTGGCGTTCAAGCTTAACCTGCTTATCAGTGTGGGTGTCGGCATACTGTTGGGGGCTTTCCTCTATGCCGTGATTGTCTATCTGTTCAAACTGGAAGAGAGTGAGTTGATACTTAATATGGTAAGGAAACGTCTTCCCGGCAGAGCATGAGACTATTGCCGATCCTCCTCCCCGTCCGGCATCTCGTCTACATCAGGTATATACGGTTCGCCCGCGTCAATGACCACCACCGTAAAAAAGATTATTAACCCGGCTACAGTAAAGCCTAAAGCAGTATTCCCCGGAGTACCCATGAGGCTGCTGCCGATAAACCACAGGCCGCCGCCGGTAAACAGGAGCAAGAGTCTGCCGGGATGGTCCTTGATTCGCATCCAGGTTCGCCCCAGGTAAAGAGCAAGAACTATAAAGGGTAAAAGTACAGAAAAAATCTCCCACATTGTCATCAATCCTTTCAAAAAAACCACAAAGTCAGCGATTCCCAATAGCTTATACTACCACTTTATTGGCGGATAGTGAAATACCGAAAACCTTGACCTTAATTTAATTGCCCAACAGTGAACCAAAATTTGTTGTGTACATATAATAATAATAAATCTGACCAAAGCAGTGCCGGGTTGGTTATAACTGGAGGTAAAATGCTGCTCGAATCTGGAGTTCACAATGCCAAAATACGTTTTCGGGGATTAAAGCCGGTGATTTATAATCCCTGTATGGGAAGCGGGCTGGGCGAAAAAGGCTTTATTAAGTTTATGAAGGATAGGGCGGATAATGCTTTTACAGAAGAGGAGACGGATTTCCAGGTACTTGAAGGTATATATGCCCTGGATCATGTTGGCCTGCTGCGTGAGCTCCAGGAATACGGTGACCGGAGTTTTGGGGAAATAGAACTGCGCTTGTCCGAAAAAATACGTTCTGAATTAAAGGCCGTTGATGCCAGTGTTCTCCGAATGGTTACGGAAATCGTCCAGGCGCATGGGAAACAGTCGGAGGCTAAAATGGAAAACAGTTTGATTAGGATAAGACACCGCCTGCAAGCCCTGGAGGAAGAGATGCATTTGTCCCAGGCCTTTATTGATGAACAGAAAGAAAACCTGCGCGCAAATACAGAACGTCTGCATCTAAAATTCTAATAGCAGCGGGCAGGAAATGTCCCCGTTCACCCCTTTATCTTCCAAACACTCACTAAAAATGGCTACCGGAAAATAAAATTACCTTAAAAAGTAAATGCAGGAACCTTTATTTTTTAAAGCTCATACTATGCAATAGACCAGAATCGATTATTTTGGATAAAGGAGTGAGTTACCTTGGCTATTATTCGTATCTGTGCGGAAGAGGTCTCATCCATCAATGAGAACTTTGCCCAGAGCCTGACTTGTACTGATCCCGATTACACGCCGGTGGGGCCGGGAACAGACGCTAATGCTGCTGTCTACAACGTCTCCGTTGACCTGGCCACTTCCCCGCCCCAGCTTTGCTTTTCCTATGATGTGCAGCTGGAATACCAGTACCTGAACAACGGTGTTACTTTTTTGGAATTCTGCCACATAAACGACAATTCTTCCTGCCTGGCCTTGCCGGAGAGCCTTACCTTGTGTGTTTGCGGGTTGTTGCCTACGTTTTCCTTCAATTCTGCAGTTACGGTTACCGGAGCTACGCCGACATCGGTCAGCGGGGATCTGAGCATTGATTTCAGCGTGAGCGACCTATGTGTGCCAACCTCCTTCTGTGTCAGCACCACCGATTGTCCTATCTAAGAGCAAAAGGGAGGCATAATCCGTGCCTCCCTTTATTCCTCCCATTGCACCAGCCTGGGCCGAGGGTCGAGAATAGAGTGATACTGCCTGATATCTCCGTATTTGCCATCCCCGTCCAGCTTTATATAGCGCTGGTACTTACTCCGGCGGTCTTCTGCCCGGGACCAGCCCAGATGGATCAGGCGCAAATCGCTTAAACCGGTGGGCAATTCATTGATATTGACCGGAAAACGCCCGCAGTGTAAAGGAGTTTCCAGCCACTGATAGGTAAACCCGGGCTGGTAGCGCAGCAGGTAGGGCTTATAATGCAGGTGCGCCTGCCATAAACTGTCTTCGCGGTAATGGTTCGAATCCCAGAAATCAAAGGTACGAAAACCGTAAACATCCACATCCGGCTGCCGGATCAGCTGGCTTATGGCCAATACTGCCCTTTCTTCAAACAGTTCATCGGCATCCAGGATGAGGAGCCAGTCGGGTTCCTGCTCCAGGAGCAGTTCCCATAGTTGCTGGCGCAATTGCAGTTCGTTATAAAAGCCCGGCTCCCGGTTAGAGTGGACAAACAGAGGCAGATCCCGTAAACAGTTGCGGCAAACCGTAACGGTGTTGTCACTGCTGGCATCATTAAGAATAACAGCTTCATCGATATAACAGGCTGCATGCCGTAATACCCGGGGTAAAAAACGATCGGCTTCGTTATGCACCAGCATTCCCAGAGTCAGCTTGGAGGGCGATGCCTTTACCCTGCGGGTCAGGCCGCTGTAGACCTGGTTTTTATAGCTGGGTTTGCGCTGGCTGGGGCAAGGTTCTTCATAACGGAGCGTATCAATCTTCCAATTGCCATCATATCTGCAGTCTATTTTCAGGCTGCTTGCTTCCTGAAACCGGCCTCCCCGGCGCGACCCCCTTATCTCGGCTTGAAGGTTAAGACGACTGAAATCATCGGTAAAGTCTTCTATTTGGATAGAAGACAATTCGGCTTTTTGAATGCTTTTATGGATTTGCCAGCCCTGGGCGGCGTAAATTTTGTCCAGAGCGCTCCAGCCCTGACTGGTAAATATAAAACGATAATTATTCACAGGATTTACCCGGCGAAAGTCAAATGAAAGGCAGCTTTCCAGAGCTGAGTGCAGCGGCCCTCCGATCCAGGCTTTATAATGACGGTGTCTGACTTGGGGCTGAGACTGTAAAAATGGGTATACGCCCAGGAGGTCCCGCGGGCGATATATATGGTAGCAAGGAAAGCAGGTATCTGCCCAAAGCTCAAAGCCCAGAGCAGCAGCACGTACGCACAGGTGACGGTCTTCGCCCGCTAACGACAGGTTATAGATTTCAGCATAGCTAACTCCAGCCTGGAGGCTGCGCCGGCTGAAAAGGGTACAGGCGCCCAAGCCTCCAACCCGATATGTTCCCGGCTGACGCAGCATCACTAAAAATTCCCGGATCCGCCGCCTGGCTTCTTCCGGGGAAACCTGCTCCTCCCGCTGGGCGGGATAGAGCTTATAGTCATCCCGCAGCCAGACATTGGGCAGTTCCGTGCTATCGGCCTGAAACCGGGTCCAGAAGATCTCGGAAATAATATCTTTATTATTGGCAATCAGGTGGAGAAGGGTTTCTGGGTGCAGGAGCAAATCGGAATCAACCAGCAGAAGGTAATCATATCCTCCGGTTAGGCATGCCTGCATGATCAGATTTTTATTATGCGCTACCCGCCAGACCAGTTGCTCATTCCAGCGATGGGTAATATTATCTTTTACATAGGGAACAATTTGGTGACTGCCCGGCAGACAGCTTACCCGGGCAGCAAGCGGCCGGAAAGCCCGCAATAATTGTGATGATCCCGCTTCATCGTTATCATCCACAAAGAAATAGTCCGCCTGGCATCCGTCCTTGCGTAGGTCACGCAGTGAATCCAGGAAGTATTTGAGAGTACGCTGATCTTGCCGAACTGTACTACCTATCAGCACCTGCTTCATAACAGCCTCTCCTCTCGGCATAGTTTTAATAGGCGCGATGCCGGGGTCATCTGCGCAAGCTGAACAGCGAAAATCCGCAGCAGTTTTTCGCTGCTGTCAAGCAGCTGCGGCAGATTTTCTTTTTTCTCAGCGGTTAATTGCACCGCGGTCTGAAGATACTGCCAACATTCACGATAACGGTTCATCTGGGCGTAGTTAAGCGCGATAGTAAATAAATTATGTGAATTCCAGAGCCGGCTTTGCTGCATCCATGTTTCCAGGGGGAAGAATGCTCTATCCTTGAGCAGCAATATTCCGCCTATAACCAGATTGAAAGCTCCAGGATAAAGGGCCGCCCGGGTAAGGTATTCCAATGCCCGCTCCGGCTGTTTCCGGGCGGCGTAAACGGCGGCAAGGGATGCCATAGCCTGGTAAGTCCCGGCGCCGGAAGCGCAAACATATTTCTCCCAGGGCTCAACCGAAATTTTTATACAGTACAGCAAAATTTCCTCTGCCTCCGGTCCGTTTCCCAGGGCATACTTGGCTAAGGCCAGAAGGTAGTGGAGGTCCAGGTAATCAGAATATATTTCCCGGGCCGGTTCCAGCAGCCTGACCGCGCTGCCATACCGGGAGAGGCCCATCAAGGCCAGGGCATAATGGTAATAGAAGGCGGGAGAGATGCTGGATGGTGCCGTCAACAGCGATTTTTCCATCGCATCGACTGCCCGGGTATAATCACGGGCATAAAGGTGCACGCGGCCTTTGGCATACCAGCCGCCGGCAGGATCATGACGGCACAGCGCGGCGGCCTTTTGCCGGTTCTGCTGTTGCTTGTTTGCGCTGTAAGTATTGGAAATAAGGAAATGACGGTGTTTTATGGGAGCGTTTAAAACCGGGAATGGCTTTGCGGTTAAGTCTGGAGCCGGGCAGGCCCGGCGGAATAATCTGACCTCTCCCCGCAGTTCGGATTCAGCATCTGATGTGGCACGAGGGGTAAAGACGGGAAGAAGGTAAGCCTGATTTTCTGTTTCCAGTGAGGAAATAAGCTGCCGGCAGCCTTCCCGGGATAGAGATTCGTCCGCCTTCAGCAGGAGTATCCATTCTCCGCTGGCATAATCCAGCGCCCGTTGATATAGCTGAGTGCGGTTATCGGGCCACGGCCCTGAAAAAAACCTGGCCCCAAATTGCTCTGCAATTTCTCCGCTTGCATCTGCAGACTCCATATCCAGGTATAGCAGTTCATCTGCCAGTTCGTTGACCGATTTAATGGTCTCGGCCAGAGCTTCCGCCTCATCCCTCCCATAGATGCAAACGCTCAGAACGGGGTGATTGGCTTCCAGACGTTCCGGCTCGACCTGCTGCAGCAAGGCCTCCGCGCTGAGACCGAAAAGGTTTCTTTCACTGGGGTACCATGAGGGGGAAGCAGGCCGAGCCCGGTACTTTTCCAGAATATGGGCGGCCTGGCTGAAACGGCCGATATTCAGATAGCAGACTGCTTCCAGCATAAGCAAATCGTTAAAGTCGGGATAAATGGTCTGGTAATAACCTAATTGCCTGATAGCTTCCTTGTACTTACGCAACTCCATGAGGGTAATCACGGTCTTTTTGACCAGCATAGGGGCGAATCCCTGCCGCGGCGGGGTTTGCTGAACCGAGCGCTCAAAGCAGGAAAGGGCTTTTTCTCTTTGCCCGGCTCTAAGGTACTCGCTTCCCAGATTGTAGTAGTAAAAGCTGTCTTTATGCTGGTCGGGGTAAGACTCCAATATGTTCAGATTTCTTCTGCTTTTGGCAGGAATATTGGCCTCATTGGCATTATAGCCGTGGTGCAGGATCTCGACCTCACTTTGCCCGATGCTTGCCTGCGGAGAATGTTCCATAATGGAAGGGATTATCTGTTCATGGATGCGTCCTTGAAAACGGTAGCAGCTCCGGTTGCGGAACAAGCGGATAGACGGGAGTTTTAAAGAGCTGTTGGTTTCGGTGGTATTTATCACCTGAACAAAAAACGCTTCATATTCATTTTGCCTGACGGTCTTTTGCAGTATTTCCCCGCTGCCCGGCACCAGTTCTTCATCACCGTCCATGAAGAATACCCAATCACCCGCAGCCAGTTCCAGTGATTGGTTACGGGCTTTGCTGAAATCGTCGTCCCAGGTATAATGTGATACCTTGGCCCCCCACTGGCGGGCCAGGGCAACTGTTTGATCGCTGGAACCGGTATCTACCAGCACGATCTCATCCACATAGTTTCTTACGCTGGAAAGGCAGCGAGCGAGCCGGTGCCCCTCATTGCGGGTAATCATACACAGGCTTAAGGTCATTAACTGCACTCCCATCTGAACAGCTCTTCCCCGGTGCTTATGGCAGGGCTGGCGCAATAGATGCTTCTTTTTTCCACGCTGCCCAGACGTATTATTTGCTGTATGGACTGCGGGGTTTGGTTTTCAGCCTCCAGCAGCAATACCCGGAGGCTGGCGGCCCATTCGGATAGGGCCAGGGCCAGGATACCTTCATCCCTTTGTTCCTCAGCAATCTGCCAGCAGCAAAGAAAAGCTTGCGGATGGTCGCCTTCAGCCTGACAGGCCTGGGCCAACGCCAAGAGATCTTCGCTTTCAGGATTTGTTACCCTTTCCAGCAGGCGCCGGGCCAGAGCATAAAGCTTATGGGCGAAAGCAGTCCTGCCCAAAAGACGGTAGGCTGCTTCTCTATTATGGGCGCTGAGCACTTCGGCAATGGCCAAAGCTAAATCCAGGTCATTTAACCGGAGCAGAGCAACTGCGATCTCCAGCAATTCCTGCCGGCAATCATCACCAGGGTTATCTCTGCCGCCTGGGAATATAAGCCGGTTAATAAATCTGCAGGCCTGGACCACAGGGTGTTCCGGTAAGTTTACTTTATCCAATAAAGGAGCGGCATTTCTGCGGGGCTGCTGCTGCCAGTAAAAGAGGCAGGTCTGTTTAATTAAAGCGGCCGAGTCAGGCAAATTTTGATTTGACCATATTATTTGTCCGGCCTCTTCCCATTCGCCCTGCAGATGCTGCAGGCATTGCAGCTTCAGGATTGCCGCCTCGGGACTGTCCGGGGAGTTTAGCAGAAGATTGAGACATTCCGGGTAAAAAGAATGGGCATAGAGAGTTGCGGCAACAGCTTCAACATCCAGGTCGGTCTCATCAAGCAGGTATTGCCTGAATATCTCTCCCCCGGACTGGGTTTGCCGCAACAACCTGCCGTAGCGGTTAAGCAGGGAATCGGTCTTGATAGTTGCAAGCGCCAGGCGCGTGTAGTGTATAGCTGCGCCCAGGTCATGCACCCGTTCGTTAATTTCGGCCAGGTTTGCCAAGGCCAGGCGGCGGTTTATCCCCACGGCGCTTGCATAATTAGCCGGGGTTTCATTGAAATTGATGTATTGCTGAAATGAAAGGCCCGACTGCTTTAACAGACCGGCATCATAATAGATCAGACCCTGTAAAAAGCAGAGGTCGGCATAGTCCGGGAACAGGGCCAGGCCCTCACCCACTATTCCCATAGCCTGGTATATGTTGCCCTGAGCCCGCAAACAGATTGCATAGTCACGGTATAGCGAGGGTATTTTCCCGGCATCTTGCCGGGCCTGTTCAAAAAACAGGCAGGACTCATGCAATTGCCCCGAGTTATATAGACCTAGCCCCAGCTTATACCAATAATCGGATTGTTCCGATTCATCCGCCAGATTTTGGCAGTTCTGCGAACATGGTTTAGAACTCTTTGCTTCATCGCCCATTGCAATGCCCTGACTTGTGCCGGATTTATCTACCATTTTTTATTCTTCCTCCTCTATCCATACTATGCTACGCCGACCCGAAGAGTTATGGCAAAATAGCATGGCGGCTGTATCATTTGGATGCCGGCGGGAAATTCATCAAGGTTCTTTAATTGAAGAGAGAATTCCAATCGGGTATAATTTAAAGCATGATTTTTTGGCATTAGATGCCTAAGAAGGAGTATAGCTTGCAGGACAGAATACGAAATTTCAGCATTATCGCCCATATAGATCACGGTAAATCCACCCTGGCGGATCGCTTGCTGCAGTTTACCGGCGCTCTCAGCGACCGGGAAATGCGGGAGCAGTTTCTGGACAAAATGGATCTGGAGCGCGAAAAGGGTATAACCATCAAACTTCAACCGGTACGTCTTAATTACCGGGGCCGTGATGGAAAGGACTATATACTCAACCTTATCGATACCCCGGGGCATGTGGATTTCACCTACGAGGTATCCAGGAGCCTGGCTTCCTGCGAGGGCGCCTTGCTGGTGGTGGACGCTTCCCAGGGAATAGAAGCCCAGACTCTGGCCAATGTATATATGGCCATGGATCTTAATCTCGAGATTGTGGGTGTAGTCAACAAGATAGATCTTCCGGGAGCAGAGCCTGGCCGGGTCAAGCAGGAAATGGAGGACGTACTGGGCCTGGACAAGGAAGAAGTACTGCCGATATCAGCCAAACTGGGTACGGGAATTGAAGATGTCCTGGAAGCGGTAATTAAACAGGTACCGCCTCCCCGGGGAGAAGAAGACGGCCCTTTGCAAGCCCTGATATTCGACTCCTACTTTGATTCCTACAAAGGAGCCATTTCCTATATCCGGGTGGTGAACGGCAGCGTTCGTCAGGGCGATATTATTCGTATGATGTCAAGCGGCAAGGAATTCGAGGTATATGAGATCGGAGTGCTGTCGCCGTATATGACCGAAGTTGAATCCCTCAGCGCCGGTGAAGTAGGTTACCTGACCGCAGGAATCAAAAATGTAAAGGACACCCGGGTTGGCGATACCGTAACTCTGGCGGCCCGGCCGGCAGATAAAGCTCTGCCTGGTTACCAGGAGGTCAAACCTATGGTGTATTGCGGGCTTTATCCCCTGGAAAACAATGACTTCGAGAGGCTGCGCGACGCTCTCGACCGGCTGAAATTGAATGATGCCTCTCTCTTTTACGAACCGGAGACCTCCGACGCACTTGGTTTCGGCTTCCGCTGCGGTTTCCTGGGGCTTTTGCACCTGGAAATTATTCGGGAAAGATTGGAGAGAGAGTACGATCTGAGCCTGCTGGCTACCGCTCCCAGTGTGGTCTATAAAATCGTCTTAACCGACGGCAGTGAAATATTGGTGCAGAATCCTGCCCACTGGCCTCCGGCCCAAAGAACCGAGCGCATCATGGAACCCTTTGTTAAAGCTTCCATTATGGTTCCCAACGAATATGTGGGGACTATTATGGAACTATGCCAGGAGAAGCGGGGCAGCTTCATAACTATGGAATACCTCACTTCGCAGCGGGTAATGATCAGCTATAAACTCCCCCTGTCGGAGATACTCTATGATTTCTTTGATGCCCTGAAATCCCGTACGCGGGGCTACGCATCCCTGGACTATGAAATCAGCGGCTATGAGGTTTCCGATTTGGTTAAAATGGACATCATGCTCAACGGGGAAATCGTAGACGCCCTGAGTTTTATTGCCCATCAGGATCGAGCCTATTACCGGGGACGGGCTATTACGGAAAAACTGCGTAAAATTATACCCCGGCAGATGTATGAAGTAGCTATACAGGCAGCTGTCGGGAGCAAAATAATAGCCCGCGAGACGGTCAAGGCCATGCGCAAGGATGTTCTGGCCAAGTGCTACGGCGGTGACATTACCCGCAAGAAAAAGCTGCTGGAAAAGCAAAAAGAGGGGAAAAAGAAGATGAAGCAGATCGGCCGGGTGGAAGTACCGAAAGATGCTTTCATGAGTGTGATGAATATAGAGGATGAATAAGGAATCATAGCGCCGCAAACTGCAGATTACATCATCGGTGGCATGGAGGAGTAGAAGTGGCAATAGGGAATTCCGAATCGAAAATTAACTCATGGCGGATGGGGATGTATATACATATCCCCTTTTGCATTAAAAAGTGCCGTTACTGCGACTTCTACTCTCTTCCCGGAAAAAGTGGATCCGATTTGGATAATTATGTCCGGGCGCTGTTAAAGGAAATTAAGATTCGGGGCGGGCAGATGCCGACGGTGCAGCTGGAAAGCATCTATCTGGGAGGGGGAACTCCGAGCCTGCTGGACGGGCGGCAGTTGCGGTCTATTATAAAAGCCTGCGGCGATTGTTTTAATATTTTGCCCGGAGCTGAGATAAGCATGGAAGCTAATCCGGCCACCCTGGATAAGGCCAAGCTGGCAGCAATGGAAGCAGCGGGCATAAACCGCCTGTCGCTTGGAGTGCAAAGCTTTTTTGACGATGAATTGGACTTGATGGGAAGGGTACATGATGCGGCCGCGGTAAGGGAAACGGTGGATCTGATTCATAGCCGGGGGTGGAAAAACTTTAACCTGGATCTTATTTACGGTTTGCCGGGCCAGTCACTGGGCAGATGGTTGCAGAACCTCAAGCAGGCGCTGGATTGTAAGCCTTGCCATCTGTCGCTCTACCTGCTGCAGCTGGAGCAGCACACCCCGATGGGAAAAGATGTAGCCCGGGGCAGGCTGCAGATGTTGGATGAGGATGAAGAATGGCACATGTACAACCTGGCTATGGAGTACCTGGCCAAAAGGGGTTTTGACCACTATGAAATATCCAACTTCTGCCTTCCGGGCAAGGAATGCCGTCATAATCTGGTCTACTGGCAGGGAAGGGAATATCTGGGTCTGGGAGCGGGAGCAGTGAGCTTTGTTGCCGGCAGCCGCTATAGCAACCAGCCAAACTTAAAACTGTACACCGAAGCTTTACTGTCCGGCAAACCGTGGCCGGTAGAAGAACTGGAGCATATGTCGGGACGGGACTTAATGATTGATGCCCTCATACTGGGTCTGAGGTTATGTGCGGGCATTGATTTAGCCGATTTTAAGCAACGTTTCGGGGCAGATATTTCCAGCGAGCATAAAGAAATAATTGCGCAATATATGGACAGGGGATTATTGAATATGGAAAACGGGCGCCTTAGCTTTACTAAAGCGGGTTATTTTCTTTCAAATCAGGTTCTAAGCCATTTTATAGACTGATCCAGAGGCTTGACAAAGGATAAAACAGGTGCTATTTTTTAGTAAATACTGATTAGCACTCAATTAAAGAGAGTGCTAACAGGCAGGTGGGAAAAATGACGCTGGACGAAAGGAAAAAATTGATTCTGGAATCCATCATCAGGGATTATGTAGAGACGGCGGAACCGGTTGGCTCGCGGGCGGTGGTCAAAAAGCATAGCCTTAAAATCAGCGCGGCTACGGTACGTAACGAGATGTCCGACTTGGAAGAAATGGGTTATCTGGAACAGCCCCATACCTCGGCCGGCCGCATCCCGTCCCAAAAGGGTTTTCGCTATTATGTGGACTGCATGATGGAAAAAGAAAGCCTCGATGAGAAAGAGACCGAGTTTTTGTTTCGCCTGCTTGATGACAGTTTCCAGGAATTGAATGAACTGATACAGAAAATCGGCCATTTTCTGGCCCAGATCACCAACTATACTTCTTTTGTCATTATACCCTCGGCCAACCTGAGCAAATTCAAATATCTGCAATTGATACCGATTGAGGAAGGAAAGGCTCTGGTACTGCTGGTAACTGACCTGGGGGTGGTGATGCACCGCCAGATTGAAGTGCCCGGATCGATTAAGGCTCCCGAATTGGATTTGATTGGGCGGGTGCTCAATCAGGTTCTGGCCGGAAAAAAGCTGGCGGAGATACAGCGCAGCGACCTGCAGGAATTGAGGGAAGAACTTAAGCAGCGCAGACAAGTAATCGACCACGCTCTGGAAGCTATAGAAAGTCTGTTGGCAAGCTCCAACGAGGAAAGAGTAATGATAAGCGGCACGCTTAATATCATGAACGAACCCGAGTTTAAAGATGTCGATAAATTAAGAAAGATACTGGCTTTTCTGGAAGAGGAAAGCCTGCTTAAAAACCTGCTTCCGGATGCGGTTGGTGATAATATCGATATTCGGATAGGGGAGGAGAACCAGTCCCAAGCCATACGGGAATTGAGCCTGGTGTTTTCCGGCTACCAGACCCAGGGTGAAAAAGGACGGATGGGACTGATGGGGCCGATACGTATGGAGTACTGGAAGGCGGCCGGCAGTCTGGATTCAGTCCGGGAAATCATAGAAGAAATAATAAGAAAACGCTTTTAAAAATCAAATTGTAGGAGGCTTTTATGCCGGATAAGCTGCTTGCCGATGGTCGGGAAAAAGATGATAGATTCCAGACCCTTCTGAACAATACCAATGTTGCCCGGGTTATATCTTCGACGGTGGAGGGGACCATTGGTCCCCGGGGATTGGACATAATGATGGTTGATCGCTTTGGTGATGTGGTAGTAACCAATGATGGGGTCACCATATTAAAATACATGGACGTCAGCCATCCGGTTGCCCATATGATTGTAAATGCCGCCCGGGCTCAGCAGGCGGAAGTGGGAGACGGTACCACCACTGCTACCATAATTGCCAGTGCCCTGGTGGCTGAAGGCGCAGCCCAGGTTTTAAAGGGAGTACCGGTTACCCGGGTAATAGAAGGAATTAACAGCGGTGTAAAAACCGCCCTGCAGAAACTTGAAGCGAACAGCCTCGGGGTAGAATCCCTTGACGATCAGAGGCTGGTCGATATCGCCTTCACAGCCGGTCGGGGGCAGCAGGATTTGGCCGGACTGGTGGTGGAAGGCGCCAGGCTGGTGGGCAGGGATAAACTGCTGGAACCTGATTTTAAGCTGGCTGATGCGGTTATCGCCCGGGAAGGAACTCAGAACCAGGTTTTCAAAGGGGTACTGATTAATAAGCAGGCGGTAAATAAAGAAATGCCATCCAGCCTTGAGAATGCAGTGATCCTGGCTGTAGACGACGCCTTGCAGCCGGAGGACTTGAACCGGGAAGCCATGAAAACCGAAGCTGGCTTCCAGTATTACCTGCAGGCCCGACAGCAGTATGAAGATAATTTAACCCGGTTGATTGAGCTGGGGGTAAATCTCGTAGCAGTCGACCGGAGTATAGATGCGCTGGCGGAAGAAATACTTACTGAGGCGGGGATAATGGTTATACAGAGAGTCTCCTCCCGGGAGATGGATAAGCTGTGCCAGCACACAGGAGCCAAGAAAGTGAAGACCAGTGCCCTGAACCGCCCGGCCCAGGTGCTGAGAAAATATCTGGGTTATGCTGAGCGGGTCAAGATAGATGAGAAGCTCAAACATACCTGCATCTATGGCGGAAAAGCTCAGAATCTGGCCACCTTGATAGTTGGCGCTTCTACCGGGGAGGTAGTGGATGAGCGGGAACGCATGGCCAAAGACGCAGCTTCTGCCTTGCAGGCCGCCCTGCGGGGCGGCATCGTACCCGGTGGAGGAGCCCTGGAGGTATGGCTGGCAGGTGAATTGGAGGAACTGGCCCGGGAAGATGGGGGCATGAGTTCTTACGGAGTGCTGGCGGTACGCGAGGCCCTGCTCAAACCGTTTACCTGCATGGCCGGTAATTCCGGTTTTAACCCTCTGGAGAAGCTGGGGAGCATTATCGCTGCCCAGAAGAAGAGGGATAAAAACAGCATATCTTTTGATGCGGACAGCGGTGAGCTGATAGACGTTATGGAACATGGGATTTTTGATCCCGCCCCGGTAAAGCTGCATGCCCTGAAAACGGCCGGAGAAGTGGCGGTTGCCATATTACGCATCAATACCGTTATTAAAATGAAGAATGATGAGGCTGACCCTGACGATATAAACATTACGGAATAGAGGTGATTTAAATCCATGGAAAACAAAGACATGGAAAACCAGGAACAGATTAAGGAAATAATAAATGAACAGGAAAGCGGCACCGCAGCGGATGAAAAAAAGGAAGTGGATGAAATCACTGCTTTAAGAGATGAGCTGGAAAAGCAACAGGAGGAAAATAAGAAATACTATGACCTTTATCTGAGATCACTGGCAGAGATGGATAACTTTAAAAAGCGCAGCGCCCGGGACAAGGAGGAATATAGCAAATATGCCGCCACTCCGTTGATTAAAAAACTGCTGCCGGTCATGGACGATCTGGAAAGGGCCCTGACCCAGTTCAACAGCAGCAAAGATCTGGAGGCCCTGAGCAAGGGGGTAGAGATGATCGCCAGAAAACTGCAGGAGGTCATGAATAGTGAAGGGGTGGAGCAGGTGGAAGCCCTGGGAAAACCGTTTGACCCCGAGTACCATCAGCCCCTGCTGGTGGAAGAAAGCGACGAGCATCCTGAAAATACAATTATTGAAGAGCTGCAAACCGGGTATACCCTTCATGGCCGGGTTATAAGGCCCAGCCTGGTGAAGGTTAGCAAATAACAGAACCTGACTTTTCTATATTAATCTGGAGGTGTTTTTATAATGAGTAAGGTTGTCGGGATCGACCTTGGTACTACCAACTCATGTATTGCTGTCATGGAAGGCAACGAAGCGGCTGTTATCGCCAATGCCGAGGGTGAACGCACCACTCCTTCGGTAGTCGGCTTTTCCAAATCGAATGAGAGATTGGTGGGACGCATTGCCAGACGGCAGGCCATTACCAACCCCGAGAGAACCGTAGTATCCATAAAAAGAAGGATGGGTACTGATTATAAAGTAGATATTGACGGCAAGAAATATACTCCCCAGGAGATATCCGCCATGATTCTGCAAAAGCTAAAAACGGATGCGGAAGCTTATCTGGGCGAGAAAATAACCCAGGCGGTAATAACCGTTCCGGCCTATTTTACCGACTCCCAGCGCCAGGCCACCAAGGATGCCGGTAAAATTGCGGGCCTGGAAGTCTTGAGAATTATCAATGAGCCTACCGCTGCAGCTCTGGCCTACGGCCTGGACAAAGACGATACCCAGACCATCCTGGTTTTTGACCTGGGGGGAGGGACCTTTGACGTCTCCATACTGGAGATTGGCGATGGGGTATTCGAGGTTAAAGCTACCAGCGGCAACAACCGCCTGGGCGGCGATGATTTCGACGACAAAATCATCAGTTGGCTGGTCGAGGAGTTCAAGAAGGAAAAGGGATTTGATTTACGCAGTGACAAGATGGCTATGCACCGCCTGAAAGAGGCGGCAGAGAAAGCCAAGCACGAACTTTCCGGAGTAATGACTACCGATATCAATATTCCGTATATTACAGCTACCCAGGATGGCCCTTTGCATCTGGAGAAAACCTTGACCCGGGCCAAGTTCAATGAAATGACCTCTGATCTGGTGGAAAAAACCATGGGCCCGACCCGCCAGGCGCTTAAGGATTCGGGCCTGAAGGCCGGCCAGATTGATAAGGTCATCCTGGTGGGTGGTTCTACCCGCATACCGGCGGTACAGGACGCTATCAAGAATTTTATCGGCAAAGAGCCCTTCAAGGGCATCAATCCGGATGAAGTGGTGGCTATCGGCGCAGCCATCCAGGCCGGGGTGCTGTCCGGGGAAGTTACCGATGTGGTGCTTCTGGATGTAACCCCGCTGTCGCTGGGTATTGAAACCCTGGGCGGAGTCTTTACCCGGATTATCGAACGCAATACCACCATACCTACGGCCAAGAGTCAGGTGTTTACCACTGCCGCCGACAACCAGACCTCGGTTGACATCCATGTGCTGCAGGGAGAAAGAAAGATGGCCCAGCATAACGTGACCCTGGGCCGGTTCCAGCTGACCGGTATTCCGCCGGCGCCGCGGGGAGTACCCCAGGTAGAGGTCAAGTTTGATATTGACGTTAACGGTATTGTCCACGTTACCGCCAAAGACCTGGCTACCAACAAAGAACAAGCGATTACCATCACTTCTTCCAGCGGACTTAATGACGACGAGATTGATAAAATGGTTAAAGATGCGGAGAAATTTGCCGAAGAGGACGAAAAGCGCCTGAAGGAAATCGAAGCCAGAAATAATGCGGATAGTATGATTTACCAGGCAGATAAAATCATGAAGGAAAATGCCGACAAGATGGATGAAGAAGCGAAAGGCAAGATCGAGGCGGCCAAAGAGGATTTGACCCAGGCCCTGCAGGGGGACGACATTGCCGCTATCGAAGCCAAAACCCAGGCTCTGACCGAAGCCATTTATGCTTTTACGGCCAAAATGTATGAGAATGTGGATCAGCAGCAGCAAGAACCGGGTTCGGATGAGGTGTTTGACGCCGATTACAATATCCCGGACGATGACAAATAAAGCGGAACTCTTGCCAGACAGGCGGCTAATGCCATATAATTTTATAGTTTAGGGAAACAGGATGATTAGTCTGCAGGTCGTAGCATAATATATACAGGACTGGACTTGGGAAGAGGAATTACCCGGAAGCTCTATCGTTTCCGGGTTACCCTGTTTTTCAGGAAGGTGGGGAATAATGGCCACAAAGAGAGATCTATATGAGGTTTTGGGGTTATCCCAAAACGCAACTCCGGAAGAGATTAAAAAAGCTTACCGGCAGATGGCCCGCAAATACCATCCCGATGTTAATCGTGATGACCCTGATGCGGCGGATAAATTCAAGGAAATAAATGACGCCTATGAAATACTGAGCGATTCGGAAAAACGGGCGGCCTATGATCGTTTCGGCCATGACGCCTTTGACCCGACCCGCAATAACGGCGGTTTCGGCGGAGGTTTTGGCGGCTTTGGAGATATGGGCGGCATTAATGATATTTTCGACCTTTTCTTTGGCGGCGCCGGTACCGCCGGGCGGCGTGCCCGTACCGGTCCCCAGCGGGGTGCGGACAGGGAAATCCGGCTGGAAATAAACTTTGAAGATGCGGTTTTTGGTTTGGAGAAAGAGATCGAGATATCCCGGGTGGAGAAGTGTGAGAAGTGCAGCGGCAACGGAGCCGAACCCGGTTCCAGTATAAAGAATTGCCCTGATTGCCACGGCAGTGGTCAAGTTCGTAATGTACAGAGCACGCCCTTTGGACGTTTTGAGACGGTCAGACCCTGCAACCGGTGCCACGGTGAAGGAAAGGTTATCGAAAAGCCCTGTTCCGCATGCCGGGGTACGGGGCAGGTCAGAAAGAACAGAAAAATCCAGGTACGCATTCCCGCCGGAGTTGACAGCGGCTCCCGCATGAGAATCCAGAACGAAGGGGAGCAGGGAATTCGGGGAGGACCGCCGGGAGATCTTTATATCACCATACTGGTAAGACCTCATCAACGTCTGCAAAGGGAGGGCTATAACCTCGTCACCACCCAGACCGTCGACTTTGTCCAGGCTGCCCTGGGAGCTCAGGTGGAAATACCCCTCCTGGGCGGTACCAGCCATATGCTTAACATCCCTGAAGGTACGCAGCCAGGCGATATAATAACCGTTAAGGGTAAGGGCATTCCCCACCTGCACAGCCATCGCCAGGGAGATCTGCAGGTGATAATAGAAGTGAGCATCCCCAGACGCTTAAGCAAGCGGCAGCGGGAATTATTGATGGCTTTCAATGATGATAATGACGAAGACAGAGCGGGTAAAAAAGGATTGTTTGAAAAATTCAAAGATGCTATGGGATAGAGGTACCGGTATGAAATGGAAAGAAGTAAGCGTACTAACCGAAGGAATATGTGTGGAGGCGATAGCGGGTATTTTTCACCGCCTGGGTTCGGGGGGAGTCGTAATCGAAGACCCTCAGGCCGCCAGAAAATACGTTAATACCGAGACCTGGAGCCCGCAGTCGGTATCACCGGACTTCCTGGATCATGAATTTATAGTGGTAAAGGCCTATTTCCATGAGGATAAAGAAATCATGGATCAGTTTTATACCTGCCTGGAAGCAGTAAAGAGCAACTTTGACCATCCCAAACTAAAGGTTTTCATAGATGAGGTAAGAAATGAGGATTGGGAACAATCCTGGAAAAAATACTATCATACCTTCAGGGTGGGAAAAAAGCTGGTCATAAAGCCCTCTTGGGAAGAATACCAGCCCCGTGATGCCGAGGTTATAATCGAGATAGACCCGGGTATGGCCTTTGGAACCGGCATTCATGCCTCCACCCGTTTCTGCCTGCGCTTTATTGACCAGTATGTTAAAGGCGGGGAGTACATAGTTGATGCCGGGTGCGGTTCCGGTATCCTCTCTATTGGAGCAGCCAAGCTCGGGGCCTGCTCTATTTTTGCCATGGACGTAGATGATGTGGCAGTTAAAGTGGCCCGCGGGAACATTGCGCTTAATAAATTGGAGGATATTATCGAGGTAGAAGAAGGAGACATAACAGAGGTATTACAGGATAAAAAAGCCGATATGATACTGGCTAACATAACTGCTGAAGTGGTGACCAGCCTGATTCCGGAAGCAGCCAAAATTTTGCCTTCCGGAGGATATTTCTTCGGTTCCGGCATAGTGGACAGCCGCTGGCCCGGGGTGGAGAAGCAACTGGAGAAAAACGGATTTATAATCGAACAGGTGCTTAGCGACGTAGACTGGGTAGGTGTAGCCGCCCGCAAAGTATAAAAGCCAGCCGGATAGCTACCGGGCGAAGGTTCGAGATCGCTGAAAAGCACCACTTTCAATGCGGCTTCCAGGCATTGCATCATAGAAAAGATGGCTTTTTCAGCAGTCTCGTACGGTTCTCCTGACACCATCAAGAGAGGGCGTCAGGAGAACGTCCCCTGTCGCCTTGCGTCATCCCGTGCCTGTAATAGGAGACTGTAATCGAGATGCGCCGCTTTTTTATTGAGCCAGAAAACATACAGGATAGCAGTATATGCATACCCCCGGAAGAAGCCCGGCATATTGAAAAAGTCCTGCGGCTTAAAACCGGGGATATTGTTATGTTCTTTGATGGAACGGGACAGGAATACCAGGTCAGATTGGACGGAAAGGAAAATGGAGTTTTAACCGGACGGATTATGCACCGGGATTTGAAAGATAGTGAACCGGCTCTAAAACTATACCTGGCTCAGGGTATAGCCAAAGGTGAAAAAATGGACGCTATAATACAGAAAACGGTGGAAATAGGGGTCAAGGCTGTATATCCGGTCAGTTGTGAGCGCAGCGTGGTACGTCTGGAAGGGGAAAAGGCTGATAAAAGGGTAGAACGCTGGCAGACCATTGCCCGGGAAGCGTGCAAACAGTGCCGCCGCAACGTGGTGCCGGAGATAAAGCCGGTAATGGGCTTCCCTTCCCTGCTCCAAACAATCGGAGAACGACCAGCCCTGATGCTATATGAAGATGAGCACCGAAATGGCCTCAAGGCCTGGCTGCGGACTGAACCGTATAATAGGTTAAAAGAGATGTTTGTCCTGATTGGCCCCGAGGGCGGTTTCTCGGATAATGAAGTTCTCACAGCGGTAAAGCAGGGCATTGATATCGTCTCACTGGGCCCCAGAATTTTAAGAACCGAAACCGCCGGTCTGGCAGCAGCCAGCATGATACTATATGAATACGGGGACTTGGGTTAAACCTGGTGTTAGGGAATGATTCTAGCCACGCCTGCGCCTTCCCGTGCGACAAAGGAGCAAATACGGTGAAGAAGATCGCCTTTTACACCTTGGGATGCAAGGTCAACCAGGTGGAAACGGAACAAATGAAAGAAGAATTTATTCATCGGGGTTATGAAATAGTTGATTTTGCTGATGAAGCCGATGCTTATATCATAAATACCTGTACGGTTACCCATGTAAGCGACCGTAAATCCAGGGCCATGGTCAGACGGGCGTCCCGCCACCCCCATGCCCTGGTGGCGATAACCGGCTGTATGGCACAGGTGGCCGGGGAGGAGCTCGCCGATCTGGAGGGCGTTGACCTTATCGTTAATAACCTTAACAAAGAATCCATTGCCGATATCATTGAACAACTTGACCCGGAGCAAAAAAGACCGGTGATTATAAACGGGGCATCCGACAAGGCTCGAAATCTGCGGCCGGTATTATACTCCCGTCAGCACGAACGCACCCGTGCCTTTGTAAAGATTCAGGACGGCTGCCAGAGCGGCTGCTCTTATTGTATAGTACCCCGGGCTCGCGGCCCCGTGCGCAGCAAATTGCCCCAGGATGTTTTACGGGAAATAAAGCAGCTTCTCTCCCTGGGGTACCGGGAAATTGTCCTGACCGGGATTCACACCGGGTTTTATGGTATAGACCTAAAGAGTGGGGATTTGCTTCATCTCCTGGAGATGATTCTTAATGAAACCGGGGGAGATTACCGGATTCGCCTGAGCTCGCTGGAGCCGCTGGAAGTAACCCCGGAGATTATTGGCCTCGCAGCCCATGATGCCAGGATGTGCCGCCACTTTCACATTCCCTTGCAGAGCGGCAGCAATAAAATACTAAAAGCCATGAACCGGCGTTACAGCCGGGAGTATTATTACGATTTGCTTAAAACCATTGCCGGCAGCATCCCCGGCGTAGCCCTTACGGCAGATGTTATGACCGGCTTCCCCGGTGAAGAGGACAAGGATTTTGAGGACAGCTATGATCTTATCGATAGCCTGCCCTTTATGGATTTGCATGTATTTCCCTACTCCCGGCGTCCGGGTACCAGAGCCGCTTCTATTTCCCCCCAGATACCTCCCCGGGAAAAGCAGGCCCGCAGCCAGAAACTGTTAAGTCTGGCCCGGCAAAAGCACAGTGATTTCGTTCATAGCCAGGTGGGGCAAGAGTTGATCCTGCTGGTGGAAAGACAGGCGGAAAAGGGGGAATATATCGGCCTCAGTGACAACTACATCGAAGTCAGCTTTAATTCGCTCTATGACCGCCGCGGCGAGTTCGCCCCGGTCAGGGTCGAAGGATTCGATGCAGGCCGAATCGAAGGCAGCATTTCTGACCCTTGAGCTAATCCTCAGCCCCCTGGCACCTGTAACCACGGCCATCTGCTTAATTCTGGCTTGATTCTGACCGGCAGGGCTCTGTCCCGCTGACAGGCTGGTTTTCCTTAGTTTGACCACGGGACTGGATTACAATAAAGGCTCCGGCCAGTACCAAAAGTCCGCCCACCCATTGGGCCGCGCTGAGCCGGTCATGGAATAGCAGTGAAGAAATAGTGATGGTAACCAGGGGTTCAACGATACTCAGTATGGAAGCGCGGGTGGAACCAAGCAGCTCCATACCGCGGAACAGGGTAAGAATAGCAATGGCGGTAGAAAATAAAGCGATACCTACTATAGGAAACCAGGCTGCAGGCTGAAAACTAAAGTTAAGGCTGTGGGTTATACTGCCCATGACCAAGAAGGCGGCAGTTGCCGACAGGCTTATATAAGCGGTGGCGACGTCAGGCAGCACCTCTTTTAGTACCCGGTTGCTCAGGTTCAAATATATCGCATAAACAACGGCCGCCCCCAAGGCCAAAAAGGCTCCGGGCAAATTAATATTATGAAATGAAGTACCGATTACCAGGCACATTCCGGTCAGCGCTACAGCAATAGCAGTCACAAGTCGTAGATTTAACCTTTCTTTATAAATAACTATGGCTATGATGGCGACAAATACAGGATAGGTATAGAAAAATAAAGCCTGCAGCGATACCGGTATATATTTTACCGAGGCAAAATACAGGCTGGATTGCAGGGTATATAAGACGGCCCCGATAAAGACCAGCTTCAATAACAAAGGCAATTTGACGGCAACCGGCTTTTTTCTATAGAAAAGGTAAGCAAAGAGCAGCAGTGAAGCCAGGGCAAAGCGTAAAAATAAAACCGTGTATAAATCAGCCTCGCCTTTATAGGCGTAGACAGCGAGGATAGGCATAAGGGCAAAGCTGGATGCGGAGATTAATACCAATAAAACCCCGGTGCGATACCTATTCATTTCTCATTACCCTCCTGAATGCAAGTTAAAAAGTTAAAAACCAACCATTACAAATGCAAAATATATACCAGCGTTATAAAAGAAAATTGGCAAAAGAGCGAGGGCAGCAGTCGCTATACAAGGCTTGTTTAATGATATCATTACCCCCGCCGTCAATATTGCCAGGCTGGCAAACCGCCGGAACGCAATTGGATAGTACCCTGCGGCCCGTCTCAAAACGATACGAGGCTCATTTTGAGACGAGCCCTATAATTCATAATAATATTGCTTGACCGCCTCATATTGAGACAAAGCTATAAATATGCCTTTCTGCAGGATTTAATTCTACCTGTCAAAAAAGCCGGACTTTTTGAAGATCCGGCTTTTTTTATGCAGTTGGCACATTGTATGCAAAACAGATCGGCAAGGGTGCGCACCCCGGACGATTGTGAGAGGAGGCCAGTAATGAAAGCCCTTGAAGGAATCAAGATTATCGACCTTACCCAGGCTTATAGCGGGCCTTTCTGCACCATGCATTTGGCTGACCATGGTGCAGAGGTAATAAAAATTGAAAGGCCCGGTATAGGCGACCAATCCAGAACCTGGGGCCCGATCAAGAACAACTATAGCGCCTATTATGCATTCTTAAATCGGAACAAGAAAAGTATATCACTTGATTTGGGAACCAGCCAGGGGAAAGAGATATTTCTTAAACTGGTGGAAAATGCAGATGTAATATGTGAGAACTTTAAGGTTGGTACCATGGAAAAACTGGGACTGGGATACGATGTCATAAAAGAAATCAACCCCAGGATTGTCTATGCTTCGATTTCCGGATTCGGACTTAATGGTCCTATGGCAAAGCTTCCCGCCTACGATATTGTCGCCCAGGCCATGAGCGGTCTTATGACCATCACCGGTTTTCCTGACAACCCCCCTACCAAAGTAGGTCCCTCGGTCGGTGACAATTACACCGGAACCTATCTGGCACTGGGAATAATGATGGCGTTGTATCACCGCGAACTGACAGGAGAGGGTCAGAGATTGGATGTATCTATGGTTGATACCCTGTTTTCCATTCTGGAGAACGCAGTAGTGCAATATACCGTGGCCGGTGAAGTACCTGGCCGCAGCGGTAACGCCGACCCTGGTATTGCTCCCTTTGACGCCTTTATGGCCAAGGACGGAATGATAGTTATGGGAGTAGGGACCAATGCCATGTGGAAGAAACTGTGCGATATCATGGGCCGGCCCGACCTGTTTGAAGACCCCAGGTATCTGAATAATGATGCCCGCTGCCGGAATTACCTGCCTGATTTGAAGAATGATGTGGAAAGCTTTACCCGTACCAAAACCAAAGAGGAATTGGAAGTCTTGATGAATGAAGCCGGAATCCCCTTTGGACGCATATTTACGGTAGCCGAGGTGGCGGAACACCCTCAGTTGCAGGCCCGGGAAATGCTGGTAGAGGTTGACGACCCGGTTCTGGGCAAGATTAAGATCCAGGGAGTGCCGGTCAAACTGCACAGCACCCCGGGAAGCGTGGAGCAACCAGCCCCGATGCTGGGTGAAAATACCACCGAAATCCTGCTGCAGATGGGATATTCCAGAGATGATATCAAGAACTTGCGTGACCAGAACGTTATATAGAAATCTCACGAATTGAAAGGGGCGTTTATATGGAAAGCCGAAGCCCAAAAGGCTCTTACACCCTGCCCTTACTGGTGCTGCTGGCTATAGGAGGATCCGTATTTGCCATGCACTATGGCGCTTCCTGTATGCTGTGGCCAACTACCTGGGGGCGTAATTCAGGAACTTCAGTTCTTCCGGCGTTTATTGGCTTTGCCTTTACCGGTTTGGCCTTGCCTTTTCTGGGATATTTTGCCGTAAACAAAGGAGGCGGCCCGCTTTTTACCCTGGCCAGCAAGGTCGGCCCCAAATTCGCTCAGATCTTCGGCGCATTCACGGTTTTAATCATGGGGCCTTTCTTTGTTATTCCGCGTATGAGCGCCGCGGCCTGGGATGCGGTATCTAAAATATTCAATATCGAAGGTTCATCTTTTATAGTATTGCTTCTGTTTACCGTAGGCTATTATGCGATAACCTACTGGTTCATCTACAAGCAGACCGACATCGTAGATAAAGTAAGCAAAATCCTGGTGCCGTTGCTGTTGCTGATGGAAGTAATTATCATTGCCAAATGCCTGTTATTCCCTATCGGTACCCCGGTTGCCAAGATGTATCCGGACAATCCCCTGGCCTATGGCTTCATCAACGGCTACCAGACCATGGATCTGCCCGCAGCCTTGATGTTTGCCGGAATAATCCTGACCGATATAGCTAATCGGGTAAAGACCAAAGATAAATCAGTAATATTCAGCAATCTGGTTAAAGCGGGAATCATTGGATTTCTGATGCTGGCTTTAATCGAACTGGGAGAGTTTTTCCTGGGAGCCTCCACCGGAAGCGTATATGGCGACCTGGATTATGCCAAGCTTTTTGCCACGGTAGTTTTACAGCAGTTCGGTTTTATTGGCGCCATGGTGTTTAATGTAGCCCTGGTGTTTGCGGCCATGACCACTGCTATCGGATTAACGGCGGGGACGGCGGAATACTTTGTTGATGCCAGTCACGGCAAATGGGATTATAAGAAAATAGCCATTGTGACCCTGGTGGTAAGCACCATAATCAGCGTTGCCGGCTTAAACCAGATTGTCACCTGGACTGCCCCCATCCTTAATATGATTTACCCCCCCTGTATTGCCCTGGTGCTGTTTATAGTATTCTTCCCGCCTAGATTTAGAGGAGCCATGAAAGGCGCCTGTTACGCCTCCCTGGGCTGGGGGATAGTGGAAGCGGTCAGAGGGTACCTGCAGCTGGGCGGGGTGGAGAACGCCCTTCAGGGTCTCTACAATATTGTACCCGGAGCCAATATAGGTTTTGGCTTTGTCATCTTCTTCATAGCCGGTGCTGTCATCGGGCATTTTGCCTTTAAGAATACCCCTGACAGCCCTGAAACGACCATGGTTGAAGCTGCCTGAGCACGTTTAATAATATATCAAGGAGGATTAATTATGAGAAAAGCAATGATTAGATTGAGAATGAGTGAACATGATGCCCATTACGGGGGAGGATTAGTTAACGGCGCCCGTATGCTGGACCTTTTTGGCGACGTTGCCACCGAATTGCTGATTTTAAGCGATGGGGATGAAGGTTTGTTCAGAACCTATGAGCATATCGACTTCCTGGCTCCGGTTTACGCTGGTGACTATATCGAAGCAGTAGGCTGGTTTACCAGGATGGGCAAGACCTCCCGGGAATTCAAACTCGAAGCCTGGAAAGTAATCCGTCCGGTAGCAGGGGCTGAGAGCCCGTCGGCCTGTGAAGTCCTGGCCGAACCCATACTGGTCGCCCAGGCTACCGGCATCTGCGTGGTGCCTAAAGAATGCCAGAGAGGCGCGCAGGTTCCGGTAGAAGAATTAATGGGGGATTTCCTGGCTGAAGCCCAATAAATATATGCGCTGGCCTGAAGACGATAACTTGCAGCGGGACTGGATCCCAAGACAATAACTGACTTGACAGGGGCTGTGATCAGAAATGTTTAAAACCGTTTTCACAGCCCTTGTTACTGGATTATTTGTACAGGAAGCCGTCAAGGAGGAAGAAAATGGAGTGGCAAATATGGTTTGCTGGTTTGCTTTTCTTAACCGTATATACAGTAATCATTTCGGAAAAAATTCACCGTACCATTGTAGCCCTGGCAGGAGCTTGCCTGTTAGTGCTACTGGGAGTTCTGGACTTTACCGAGGCGGTAGGCAAAGTTGATTTCAATACCATCGGCCTGCTGGTAGGCATGATGATAATTGTGGGCATCACCCGCCGGAGTGGGGTATTCGAATATATGGCCATTAAGGCAGCTCATAAGACGGGGGGCGACCCAATTAAAACCATGATCGCCCTGAGCATCGTTACGGCGGTCGCATCGGCTTTCCTTGATAATGTCACCACCGTATTGCTGGTGGTGCCGGTCACCATATCGATTTGTTCGGCCCTGGAAATAACTCCCGTACCGATTTTAATTGCAGAGATACTGTCTTCCAACATTGGGGGTACAGCTACCTTGATAGGTGATCCGCCTAATATCATGATCGGCAGTGCCACCGGTCTTGGTTTTATGGATTTTGTATATAACCTGGCCCCCGTTGTGCTAGTAGTGTTTGTGGTAACGCTATGGCTCTTAAAGCTGATTTACGGTAAAAGGATGCATAGCACTGAAGAAAACAGAGCCCGGTTAATGGCTATGAATGCCGAAGGAGCGATAAAAGACCCGGTTTTGATGAAAAAATCTTTATCCGTGATTGGTATGGTCATACTGGGTTTTATCACCCACGGAGCTTTAGGGTTGGAACCTGCTGCCATTGCCCTGACCGGAGCATCGCTGCTGCTCCTCCTGACCCGGGAAAACCTTGATGAAGTATTGCATACGGTGGAATGGGCCACCCTGTTTTTCTTTATCGGCTTGTTTATCCTGGTAGGAGGTCTGGAAAAGGTCGGGATAATTGAAGATATGGCCCGGGGAGCAGTTGCTATAACCCATGGCAATCTGAAGGCTTCTACCATTTTGGTACTATGGCTGTCAGCCGTAGCTTCGGCCTTTATTGACAACATACCGTTTGTGGCGACATTTATTCCGCTGATAAAGGAAATGGCGGTAATCGGACATATGAATGTTGCCCCGCTCTGGTGGGCATTGGCGTTGGGAGCCTGCCTCGGCGGCAACGGAACTATTATCGGCGCCTCCGCCAATGTCATCGTATCAGGAATTGCGGCCCGGGAAGGGCATCGCCTGACTTTCATTTCCTATTTTAAAATAGCTTTCCCGTTGATGCTGGTTTCGATAATGCTTTCTACGGTCTATCTGCTGCTGCTTTATTTTTAAAGCCTTAGGGAATTTCTGGAGCCGGGACATTGTCGCCAGACAAAAAACGACCAATAGCGATAAAATTTTCTAATAACAGACTTTTAATATTACGGTATAATTAATAATAAATTAACATTTTTAGTCACCCTGCGCTCTCATCGAAGCAATTGTCGAACCAACTATATACAGGCATTCTTTAATGGCAATATAACCAGTGCTTTTTGTTATTCAACCGTAATTAACCCCCAAACTGGAAGCTAAATAAATGGAAAGATTTGTGGTGGCGGTATGGGAGAAAGAAAAGTAAAAGCACCAGGCCAGAGACAGATGTCTGGTAGTAGAGCAGGCGGTCCATCACTGCCTGAAAATGGGAATAACGCTACTACGGCCTATCTGGATTACGCTCAGGTAAAAAGCAGACAGGAAGAACGCATGGACTTGGATTCTTTGGTTCAGTCACTGTCTGAGCTGCTTGCCTCTTCCGGGACTATAAGCAATGAACTGCTGGTAACCGATGAAGAGGGCTTTGTGCTTTATCGGCTCAACCGCAAATCTGCCGGGGGCGTACCGGAAGGCTGCTGCCTGGCGGTAGAGGCAAGCGGGGTGAACGCTCTGGGTCTGGCCTTGAAAAGTCTTGAAACCGTTAAAATAGCGGGAAAGAAGCATAGCCGTTCCGGTTTTAAACAATGCATTTCCCTGGGTATTCCTATTGTGGACGGGGGCAGGCTGATAGCTTGCGTGGGCTATATTTTACCGGAGAACAGCTCCAACCTTTTGGATTCCGGTATACTGGATAATATTATCCGTACCCTGGTACAGGCAGCGGTAAAGATGTTGGAAGCCCGAAAAAGTTTGGACGAACTATACCTGCTGAAAGAATTTTTTAATCATCTGGACCCTAATCAGGGCAACATGGTAGTTGATAGTGCTTTAAATATTATTCAGGTCAACCGCCAGGCAGAGATCCTGCTGGGCCTGCCCAAGGAAGAGCTGATCGACCTTTCCCTCCCGGACATAACGGTAAGCCTGCCCCCGGACATTTCTAATAAAGATTCCTGTGAGAGCCGCACGTGTAAACTGCTTACCTGTTCTCCTGCCGCAAAGGTTGAAATTTTAACCCGAATCAGCCCGGTATGTTCGGATTATGACCGCTGCGTAGGCTGGCATCTCTCATTTGAAGCGGCTAAAAATGATACCCGTAAAGAAAGTAAAAAAACACTCAATAAATATGAATTCAAAGATATCGTAGGGCAGAATAAAGAATTTATGAAGCTGCTTGGCCTGGCCAATGCCGTGGCCAAAAGTCCTTCCAATGTCCTCATAAGCGGAGAAAGCGGTACCGGAAAGGAACTTTTTGCCCAAGCCATCCATAATGCCAGTGCTTGCGCCAATGGCCCCTTTGTAGCCATTAATTGCGCAGCTATTCCCCGGGAATTAATTGAAACCGAAATGTTCGGCTATGTGGAGGGGGCGTTTACCGGGGCACGGAAACAAGGCATGCAAGGCAAGTTTTTGTGCGCCCATAAGGGCAGCTTGTTTCTGGATGAAATCGGGGATATGCCTCTGGAACTGCAGCCGAAACTGCTGCGCGTTTTACAGGAAAGGTCGATAGTACCGGTGGGGGGCTCTACTCCCATACCAGTTGATATCAGGGTTATCTCCGCCACCAACCAGAAACTGGAGGAGCTTATCGCCGCCAATAAATTCCGGGCGGATCTGTTCTACCGGCTCAACGTCATCAACCTTCGCCTGCCGCCCCTCAGGGAAAGGAAGGATGATATCCCTTTGCTGGCACAATTTTTTATCGCCATGGTAAATAAGAAGCTGCATAAAAGGGTTGAAAAGATAAGCGATGCAGCTATGCAAGTATTCATGGATTACCATTGGCCGGGGAATATACGCCAGCTCGAAAACACAATCGAAACGGCTGTCAACCTGGCTGATGATATTATTGACCTTGAACATATTGGTTTACTGCTGGGGGAAAAGGCCGCTGCTTCTTCAACTGCGGCGCCCGGGAGTGCACCGGTTGTAAACACTCTGGAGGAAATGGAAAAAATAGAAATTGCACGGGCTTTAAACCAATGCGACGGCAACGTTACCCAGGCGGCTCTTATCCTTAATATCGGACGGGCTACCCTTTACCGGAAAATCAAGAAGTATCAGATTCTATAGCATGTAAATAGTTGGCTGGAGGGGAATATTGTGAATGACAGTATTGAAAAGCGTCTACTCGTGTATATCCTGGCTATAACTACTATCTTCTTGCTCGGGATCAGCGTAGTAAATTATTCCTGGGCCAGGTATCAGGTGGAAAACCTGAGCAAAGACAAAGCTACCGCCATAGCTGATAGCGCCACTGCCAGGATAGAGTCCTATCTTCTGCAGAGAGGGCAGAATGCCTGGACTCTGGCCCAAAACGAGCAAATCCATGCCTTTGCCCAAAAAGTTAAATCTCAGCCGGTGGATTTGGAGCATGACAGGGATTATAAGGAAATGATGACCTCTTTTCAAAGAATAGTCAGCCTTAATCAGGATATAGGATTTGTGTATGTGGCCGCAGCTAAAACCGATCGCTTATTTGGCAATATGGAATTCACCTACCCTAAAAATTATGATGCTACCAATCGTCCCTGGTATCGGGCCGCAGCCCGGGAGGGAACCCTGGTTTATACCGCCCCCTATGTTTGCCCTTTAACCGCGAAATATGTGGTTACCGCCTCAGCCCCGTTTTATGACCAACAGGGCAACCTTTTAGGGGTCGCTGCGGTGGATATCCCGGTAGAGCGCATGCAAAAAGCCATTGAGGAAATCCATATCGGCAGTACCGGCTATGCTTTTATGCTGGATGAGAACGGAGAGCCCATTGCCAATCCCAAGAGCCCGTATTACCAAAAATATATAAGAAGCCTGAAGGAAAACAAATCGGTAATGGATGAGATTAAGAGCAAAATGATGACCGGGGAAAAGGGAATAGCCGAAATTTCCATGCAGCAAGTCAACAATTATCTATTATACTCGCCGGTTTCCGAAGTTGGTTGGTCGGTGGGGGTAATTGTACCGGTGGATGAAATAAGACGGGATGCCAATCGCCTGGGACAGTTTTCGCTGGTAACCGTAATAATAGGTATGATTGTGATTTCCCTGCTGATAACGGGCTTGACCTCGAGGATAACCAAACCGATCATGGAGTTTGCCAGCATTATGCGAAGGGTAGAAAAAGGGGATTTCACAGTGCGAGCAACGGTTGACGGCCAGGACGAAATAGGCATGCTGGGCAACAGCCTCAACCATATGCTTAGACAGCAGGAAAACCTTATTCGCCAAGTTATAAGTATGGCTAATAAAATGGGCATGACCGGGCATGAACTGGCAATAACCATGAGTGAATCCAGGACTACGCTGCCGGTAGTAACCAGTGAACTCAGCATGCTGATTGGCAGGTCTTATGTACAAGGGGCTGACAACCGCGATTCACTGGAGAACCCGCCTAATATACAACTGTTTATGGAAAAAATGATTGCCTGGAATCATCTGTGCCGCTCGGTTTTTAGCCAGATAGAAGCCTTGAGGGAAACGATGCCGAAGCTTGAAGATGCCGCTCCTGCTCTTCCGGAGGATTCCCTCATGAGCTGCGATATTAAATCTTTGGCCCAGAAGACGAAAGAATTGTGTAAATCATCCGAGTCGCTGCTGATTGATTATATTGACATCTACAACTATGTAAACGGAGTAGGCCGAAATCTGGATGATTATCAGAATACCCTGCAGATTGTCAACCAGCAGATTAACAGCATAGCCAATATCCAGTTAGATGCCACCCACCGGGCAACGGAAACAGCCGGGGAACTGGTAAAATACTCCCGAACCCTGTTCGAACTGGCCTCGTCTTTCCATATTCAAAAGGACGAGGATGAATCAGTGTAAACCGGCGGCCCGAAAGAGAACCGGTAGCATTCTATAATCTTCACGCAGGGAACAAATAATTGCTTCCCGACGTCTAACTGATGACCGCGCAGAAAGGGGCGTCAATACCGTACGTTTTTTAAAAAACTAAAGTATGATATAAAAGGCCAGGTACTGCTTATAACGTACCTGGCTTTAATTTTGGGGGTGAAACTACATGTTCTACATTAACGCTCTATTGCAAAACTTAATAGCGCCTGCGGGTTTTGCTATTGACCTGATCGGTGCGTATCGGATGGAAATCATAAACCTGATTGCAGTTTTTGGCTTAAATCTGTTGAGTACCACCCTGGGCAATCTAAAAACCATACTACTGACCAGAAAGGTTATGAAGCTGGTTTATGTTACCACTTTTATTGATGCCATGGTATTTGCCCTGGCCTTCAAATGTCTGGCTACCTCGTCCAGCCTGGCCTTCCTGGTAGTATTTGCTGCCGGCCGGTTGGGCGGGGTCTACCTGGGTAGTATTATTGAGAATAAACTGGCGCTGGGTACGCTGGAGGTAAGCATTCACAAGCATCTGCAGGAGGGGATAAAGCTGGCCGACCAACTCCGTGCCCTGGGTTATTCGGTGACTACCTTCAAGGGCTATGGGGTCAACGGTAATGAGCGTCTGGTTGTAACCGCCGTCATTCCCCGCCGGGAAATGGCCGAACTGAAACCCTTGCTGGGCAGCAGGATTAATATGACAGTCAAGGATGTAAGCAAGGCCTATGGTAAAATCGGCCGGGTACAAACCAACTAAACCACGAAGAGTCCCGGGTATATAGGGAAAGCTGATGCGCCCGGGACACACCTTTCTGCGGGCATACTTGCGCATCCAAACCTGGTAAGGCATTGCAATTGCGGGTCACCTTGACCTGCCGCCGGCTTGCCTGCTGTCAGCGGTTTCGTATTAATCACACGCTTGAAGCAATAATGCCTGGCCCCACACCGCTAACCGCTCTTTCAGGGAGTGATACCATTGACAATGATGTTTATTGTGTATATTCTGTATATATAATGCATATACAGTTGTGGAGTCATAGACTTAAAGAGGAGCTTCCCAATGAAGATTATTATCTCCAATGCATCCGACCAGCCGTTATATCAGCAGATAAAGGAGCAAATCAAAGCCGCCATACTGCATGGTGAACTACAGGGAGGCGACCTGCTTCCCTCCATCAGGGCATTGGCAAATGACCTGCATGTGAGTGTTCTTACTACTAAAAGGGTATATGATGAGCTTGAATCAGAACGCTTTATTTTAACCAAAGCCGGAAAAGGAACATTCGTTGCATCAGAAAACCTCGAACTCTTACGGGAAACGAAGCGTCATCTGGTGGAAGTAAAGCTCGCCGAAGCATGGGAAACGGCTCGTTCCCTGGGAATCAGCAAAAGTGAACTGTATGCTATGATGGATTTACTTTTTGAGGAGGATGATGAAAACTGAACGCGATTTTAGAGGTCGATGGACTGCAGAAAGATTTTCCCGCCTTTAGTCTGCAGGATGTCAGTTTCTCCTTGCTGGAGGGTTGTATAACCGGTTTCATCGGGGTGAATGGCGCGGGAAAGACCACAACCATAAAAGCGATACTGGGGTTGGTTTTAAAAGATGCCGGAAATATCAAATTATTGGGCCGGGAAATGAGCCGGAATGAACGAGAACTGAAAAACCATATCGGCATCGTATTTGATGAAGGTTATTTTTACGAGGATATGACCATAAAGGAAATGAAGAATGTTATAGCTTCGGCCTATTCCAACTGGGATGAAGCCGTGTTTGAAGGCAATATGAGGCGTTTTCGGCTACAGCCCGGACAGAGGATCTCTACCTTGTCCAAAGGCATGCGGATGAAGTATGGTATCGCCCTTGCCCTTTCCCATCATGCGGACTTGCTGATTATGGACGAACCGACCAGCGGACTTGACCCCTTGGTGCGAAGTGAGCTGATGGATATACTTTTAGAATTCATGCAAGAGGAGGGGAAGGGTGTTTTCTTTTCCACTCATATTACCTCCGATCTGGATAAGATAGCAGATGTGCTGATTTTAATCGACAAGGGCAGAATTATATTTAACGAGGAAAAGGATGTTTTGCTGGACAAACATGGTTTGGTTAAGGGGGACCGGAGACTGCTTGACGAGCAGACCCGGAGAATGTTTTTAACCTTGCAGGAAACTGAATATGGATTTGAAGGCGTTACCGACCAAAAATCCGAGGTGCGCCAACAAATGAAAGGCGTACTGATAGAAAGGCCGACCATCGAAAACATTATGCTGGCTTATGTGGGGAGGGATGACAATGCTCTTTGATCTGGTCAAAAAGGATTTTATTCTGGCTAAAAAATATTGGCTGCTCATGCTAATCTTTGTCACGGGAGCGCCAATTTACGTGGAAACCCAGACCCATGCCATGAGCGGAGGCCTGCTCGGCTTTTTGGTTACCGTTCTTTTGGCGGAGTATATGTTGTTTAATTCGGTATCTATATCCGAGGATAAATACAAGGGGGCGGCATTGCTCAGCGCAACTCCCTATACCAGAAAAACATTGGTAAAAGCAAAGTACCTGTTTATAGCGGGGATTTTTATTGGCTGCTATATCCTGTACACAATTACCGCTTTTCTGCTGCCGGATTATATTGTAATGCTGAACCTTCTGACTTTGGGGATATCATTCTTAACAGTAACGGTATACTATGGGGTTATCGTACCGCTGCAATACCGGTTTGGCTACGAAAAAGTAAGATATATAAGCTTTTTTGCCATATTTGCGGTACCTTTCCTGTTCCCTTATATATGGAAGCGGATCCAATCCCGTACTATCGATTGGCAGACAATGTTTCTTTTTCCGCCGGTCATTCAAGAGTTCCTGCCCTTTTTCCTGGCCTTGCTCATTGGCCTGATCTCCATGGCGGTATCTATACGCATTTACTCCCAAAAGGATTTGTAGCAGGGGGATTCTTTTTCCGGAAAACATGGTACCCATAACCTGCTGTAGCTTTTGCCTGCCGCAGTTTAACTGTATACCCCGGCTCTACCCGCCTGTCAGCGGCGATTTGGCCCCGGAGGATAAGGCTCCCTGACAGGTTTTACAGACTCTCGACAGCCCTTTTGGCCCACCCGGAATCTTTGTATATAGCTCTGCCTACCCCGATAAGATCAGCTTTGCCCTCGGCGAGCAGCTGTTCCGCTGCTTTGGCATCAGTTATTCCACCGGTCAATATGACCGGGATGGAGACCACCTGTTTTAAAGCTGCGGTAAGAGGAGAAAAATATCCCTGACCAGTCAGCCCCGGGACAATGTATCCGCAGAAGCCTCCGGAAACATCCAGCACATCCACCCCGGCTCGTTCGAATTCCCGGGCTGCAATTTTACTGTCTTCTATGGTAGTTCCCCCCTCCCGGTAATCAGAAGCGCCCAAGCGGAGAAAAATGGGGAAACTATCGCCAACCGCATTGCGCACCGCTTTTATAACTTCGAGATGCATCCTGATCCTTCCCCGCACATCCCCGCCGTATTCATCGGCTCGTCTGTTGCTGAGGGGCGAGAAAAACTGATTTAGAAGGTATCCATGAGCGGAATGAATCTCTACCCCGTCAAAACCGGCCTTTTTAACGCGCAAAGCGGCATCGGCAAATCGCTTTATCAGCTCTATGATGTCCTCTCTGCCAAGTTCTCGGGGAATACCGCCCGTCCTTGGATTAGCTGCCGCTGACGGGCCTATTGGTTCATAACCGGTGATATTCTGACTGCCTGCACTTCCGGCATGATTAATCTGCATTACCGCCTTGGAGCCGTTTTGATGAATAATCCGGGCCAGGTCGTTTAATTTTTCTATCATGCTATCATCGGCTGCGGAGAGCTGATTTACGTTAGCCTTTCCGGATTGGGCAATAAAGCTATGCTCGATGATGATCAAGCCTATGTAGCCGCCCTGTGATTTTTCATCATAATAGTCCAGGATTTCCTGGCTGACCTTGCCGTCCCGGCCGGATTTCGAAGTAGCCATAGGCGGCATAACCAGCCTGTTTTTCAGGGTAAGGTTCCTGATTTTCATGGTTGACATTAAATGCGGCATTATAAATCTCTCCTTAAATAAATCAGTTTTATCATATCAAACTTGCACCGCATATTCGATCAGCATAGCCCATAAATATTGTAAATGTCTCTGGTAAGCAAATTTAGAAACTTCCGGCAAAAGAATTTGGTTTTACCCGTATTATTTGATAAAATAAAAACAAATATTTACTACTTCTATCCATGCAGTTGGAGATTATACCGGAGGGGGTGACTAATTAGCATGTCGGATTGCTTATTTTGCAAGATTGCAGCAAAAGATATACCGTCCCAAGTAGTGTACGAAGATGAACTGGTTATTGCTATCAAGGACATCAATCCTTCGGCTCCGGTGCACATTCTTTTGATACCCCGAAACCACATTGCTTCCCTCAACGATATTAGCGCTGCTGATGAATTGCTCTTGGGCCATACTCAGCTGGCAGCCATGCAGATAGCCAGGGAACAGAATATCGCTGCGGATGGATACCGCCTGGTATTAAACTGCGGCCCCCTGGGGGGGCAGGAGGTCATGCACCTGCATTATCATCTGCTGGGTGGCAGAGAAATGCTCTGGCCTCCGGGCTAAACTTGACTGAAATGGCTATATAATAGTAAAATGTATGGGTATTTTATTTCAGCCTAGTCGGATGAGGGGAGGGAAACAATGAGCGAAGTAAAAGTAGGAAAAAACGAATCCCTTGATAGTGCTCTTAAGAGATTTAAACGTTCCTGCCAAAAATCAGGGGTTATGCAGGATATAAGAAAACACGATCATTATGAAAAACCGAGCATAAAGAGAAAAAAGAAGTCTGAAGCTGCCCGTAAGAAAAAGAAATTCTAGGGCTTGATGTTTCAGAGTTACCTTCCCGAGCTGAGTGAAGACGTTAAGAGCAATTGTAGGGGATGTAATCGAAAGTATGGAACAACCGGTCCGCAGGACATGGGTAGAGTAACAAAAAGTTCCATTTATAACTTGTAAACCGCATTAACTTAGACCGAAAAACAGGCCCGGCAACAGAATTACTTTGCCGGGCTTTGAATTATGAATTTTATCCCTATCCTGGAGCGTAATGCCGCTCCAGTTTACAAATTTAAGACTATCCGCCTTCCGGGGGGTGATTGGCATTGAGTTTTATGAATAAAGGCATGCAGAATAAAAAACAGAAGACCTTTGTTTGGATTATAGTAAGCATGGTCATATTATCGTTTCTGGTCGGTATTGTAGCCGTATCGTTTTACTAATCGGCCGTGTTTTGAGACTGGGCATGACTCGAAGAGTAAGGAGTAGTGCGAAAAATCGATTTTGGCGCTATTCCTTTTTTTATTTTTCCTTAATTGTGACCCAGTATTTAGCCGGCCCTGTTCCCAAGCGAATGCTCCGATAAGCCTCCTTTCCTCAGCGCCGGGAAGGGGGCTTATTTTTGAATGCAGCGCATTTTAATGACATATATTTGACTAGAAGGCGCTGGATGTGGCCTTAAAAAAATGGAGGTGCCTTGGATGGAGAAGCGCAAGGATGTTATCCGGCAGGCTATGGCCGAGTTTCTGGACATACCCAAAGACCTGGTGCTGGATTTGCCCAAAGTAACGGTAGTGGGGAGAAATGAGCTCTATATCGAAAACCACCGGGGTATTATCGAATACAATCTTAATCGCCTGCGGGTAAATTTAAGCCGGGGCTTCCTGGAGATTGAAGGCAGCGGTCTGGAAATCAGAGCCCTGATGGCTGATGAAATGAAGGTAACCGGTGAAGTAACGGCCATTAGGTACTTGGACTGACGGGAGGAATAAGATGGCTAACAGATTATTTGACCAGGTAGGGGGGACCATAAAGGTTGCACTCAAGGGCAAGAATCAGGAAAAGATTATCAATATGGCAGCCAGCCGCGGTATTTACATATGGGATATTAAAAAAAACGGCGACAATATGAACTTCAAGGTGCGTACCAGCGGCTTTAACGCCCTTAAAGCCCTTAGCGAGAATAATGGCTATGACCTGGATGTAACCGGTAAACAAGGCCTGCCTTTTTACCGCCATCTTTTTCAAAGAAGGCTGGGGTTTTTTACCGGAGCCCTGATCTTTATAGCGGCGCTGTATATCATGTCCTCCTTTGTCTGGTTTATTGAGGTAAATGGCAATAAAAAGACGGAGACCGGCAAGATTATGCTTACGGCCGCCAAGCATGGAGTCTACCAGGGAGCCGCCAAATGGAATTTCAGCCGTACCGAGGTGGAGGAGGCCATGCTCAGGGACCTGACCCAGCTCAGCTACGTCAAGCTTGATATTCATGGAGTCAAAGCCAGGATTGAGGTGGTGGAGAAAATCCTGCCCCGCAACGATATTGCGGGGCCCTGCCATCTGGTAGCTACCCGGGACGGGATTATTGAGGAGGTACTGGCGCTGGACGGGCAGGCCGGTGTCAAACCCGGTGATGTGGTCAAGAAAGGGGACATACTTATATCAGGCGTTGTTTTTCCCGAAAAGAGCCCCTACATAGTGCAAAGTCCGGAGGAAGAGGAGGACGAAGAGGGGCTTAAGCCTTACACGGTAAAAGCCCGGGGGCAGGTCAAGGCCCGGGTATGGTATGAAGGCTATGGCGAGTGCCGCCTGCATGAAGAAAAAATGGTTTTAAGCGGCCGCAGGTTAAGTAAAATATATATAGAGACGCCTTGGAAAACCGTTTTCCTAAAGGGACAGAGGGAGAAGTCCTATCCCTTTTACCAACAGGCAGTAGATAAGACGGTGATAAAAAGCCCCTTGGGAGATTTCCGGCTCTACCGGCTCAAAATGGAGGAACAGGTTAAAGAGGCCCGGGACTTTTCCGAAAAAGAGGCGGTAAAGATTGCCCGGGAGAGGGCTATGAAACCCCTGATGCGCAAGATGGGGGGAGACAAGAAAATCAATGAGTCCCGGGTGGATATTTTGTCCCGTCCCAGTGATCCGATTTTAAGAGCCCGGGTTTCGGTAGAGACTATTGAAGACATAGCTGCGGCCCAGCCTATAAATGTATCGCCAAATGGTAATTAATAATGCATATATGCTATAATAACTAGGATATAGCATGACAGTAAAGAAGTAGGGGGATTTTTATTGGCCGAAAAGGAAGCGAGAATATCTCTAAAGGACAATAAAGAAGCAGCTATTTTTTTTGGCAGTGGAGACGCTAATTTCAAATACCTGAGAAGCATATGCCCGGCGGATATTTCCGCCCGGGGTGCAGATATTTATATCAAAGGCGATACCGAAGATGTAAATGCTTCCTTTGATCTGGTGCACAGCCTGATAGACATTGTTGAAAGTGAAGAGCAATTAAACATCAGCGATATCAACTATATGCATAACCTGCAGCAGCGGGGCGACAAGACCAGGCATCGGGATATCGTATCCGGCACTATTGTTACCACTGCCCGGGGCAAGGCCATAAAAGCCAAGACTATCGGCCAGAAACGCTATGTTCAGGCTATATTGAGGGATGACGTGGTATTTGGTATCGGCCCTGCGGGTACGGGAAAGACTTATCTGGCTGTAGTGATGGCCGTCAATGCTCTGAAAAACAAGGATGTTGAGCGCATCGTACTGGTGCGCCCGGCGGTGGAAGCGGGGGAAAAGCTAGGCTTCCTGCCGGGAGACTTTATCGAAAAGATCAATCCTTACCTCAGACCTCTGTATGACGGGTTGTTTGATATACTGGGAGTGGATGTTACCCAGCGCTATCTGGAAAAAAACATTATTGAAATTGCACCTCTGGCTTATATGAGAGGGCGGACGCTTAATAATGCATTTATTATTCTGGATGAAGCTCAGAACACGACTCCTCAGCAGATGAAGATGTTTTTAACCCGGTTGGGGTTTGGCTCCAAAGCTGTTATTACCGGTGACATAACTCAGGTGGACTTACCGAAAGAAGAGTATTCAGGCCTGATTGAAATACAAAAGATACTGGGCCAGGTAAAGGGTGTATCATTCGAGTATCTGAGCAAGGAAGACGTTATTCGCCATCCCTTGGTACAGAAAATAATCGATGCTTATGAAGCCTATGAGGTGGCAACTGAGCACCGACCGTAAATAACCCGGGGCTTTTGAGCCTGATCCAGCGCCTGAGCTCCTTTCATTAATTGGCAATTCGATTATTTAAGGGGATTATTCATGAGAATACCTGGTATCTCCGATATAATCAGCAAAAGATTATTGGCATTTCTGGGACAATCCAACACCAAAAAGGTGCTGGGGGTTCTGATTTTCTTTTCTATAACCATTTTAATAGTATTCAGCAATTTTAACCCCAAACAGGTGACTTTGAAACCGGACGAGGTCGCCCGGCGCAATATTCAGTCCAACACGACTTCGGTAATCATTGATGAGGCTAAAACCGAGGAACTGAAGAGACAGGCTGCGGAGAAAGTGCAAAAAGTTTATCAGGAAGATACCTATGCCCTGACCGCGACCAGGAATGAAATAAACGGCTTCTTTAGCATGGTTAATGCCATCCGGGCTGCGGGTGAAGGAAACAATGACAAGCTCCGGGAACTGCTCGAGAGCACCAACAAAGAAGGAAGAAATGTTGAAACCAAATACGATGCCAATCAGATGGCCGGCTACCTGGGCAATGTAAGCCCCGAAGACCTGCAGCAGATGCAGGCGGCATCGATCGGCATTGTCCAGGGCCTGATGCAAAAACCAGCCACCGAAGAAACCCTGGAGAGTGTTTTTGACCAGGCGGCCAAACAGATTGACCAGCTGGAGTATTCCCTGCAAGCCCGGGAAATAATGAAAATAACGATTATTAATGCCATAAAACCCAACCTGGTTTTTAATAAGGAAGCTACCGATAAAGCTATAAAGGAAGCTATGGACGGGGTTAAACCGGTGCAAAAAACGGTAAAGGCGGGAGAAATAATCGTCCGCGAAGGCGACCGGGTTACCGCCGAACAGATTTCCACCCTGGAACAATTGGGTATCCAAAGAAGCAAAAGCTATCCCCTGACCCTGATAGGTTCGGCTATCTTTGTCCTGCTTACCTTCTGGCTGACTATAGAGTTCGTACGCCGCTATTACAAAAAAATATTTGAAAACCATATGCTCATGCTCTTAATCGGCCTGATTTTTATTCTCATACTGTCATTTACCCGTTTCCTGACCGTAATAAAGATTGGCGATATGCCGGATATAAACGTTTTGATTGGCTATCTGGCGCCGGTAAGTGCCGGTTCCATGCTGATTGCCATCCTGTTGGACAATCGCCTGGCTTATTTTATGACCATGATAATGGCCCTTTATGTCGGACTTTTAACCGAGGGCAACCAGTTGTTCTATGCTATAACCGCCTTCGTTGGCGGAACCGTGGGAATATTCCAGGTTTACCGCCTGAACCAGACCTCTGATCTGGCCCGGTCAGGTTTCTATATTGCCGTAGCCAATATAACCAGTATTCTTACTTTGACCCTGATAGGAGGGAATGTAACCCTCAACCTGATATTGACAGGAGTAGCCATTGGTGCGGTAAACGGCATTCTTTCCGCCGTTTTGATGATTGGGGCGCTCCCTTATCTGGAATCAGCGTTTTCTATTACCAGCATGATTAAGCTCTTGGAATTATCCAATCCTAATAATGAACTGTTAAAAAGACTGCTGATGGAAGCTCCGGGCACCTATCATCACAGCTTGATGGTAGGTAATCTGGCGGAAGCATCGGCAGAGTTCATAGGGGCCAACCCTCTGCTGGTAAGGGTGGGAGCCTATTATCACGATATAGGCAAGATCAAGCGGCCGGATTATTTTGTGGAAAACCAGCGGGGATTTGACAACCCCCATGAAAAGATTGCCCCGGCCCTGAGCGCCTTAATAATTACCTCCCATGTCCGGGAAGGGGTGGAACTGGCCCGGGAAGCCCATCTGCCTCAGGATATAACCAATTTTATTGAGCAGCACCATGGCACCAGCCTAGCCAAATATTTTTACAGCCGGGCTTTGGAAGAGGACCGGGAGGGAAACCTCAGTGAAGATAGTTTCCGTTATGAAGGCCCGAAACCCCAGAGCAAGGAAGTGGCGCTGGTTATGCTGGCAGATTCGGTCGAGGCCGGAGTAAGGTCATTGCAGGATCCTACCCCGGACAAGATAAGAAACATGGTGCGCAGGATAATCCGGGATAAACTTAATGACGGTCAGCTGGAAGCCTGCGATTTGACCTTTAAGGATTTGGACGTTATTGCGGTATCATTCTGTAAAAGTCTTGAAGGGCTGTACCATAAAAGAATCGAATATCCTGAAATAATAGTCCGCGAGTTTGAAAAAAGGAGAGAAAAGCATGGAGACCATGATAATAAACCAGCAGAACAAGATTAATTACGGGAAAGAGCTGCAACAGATAATTGTAAATGTATGCAATACTGTCGCCAAGGTTGGCCGTTTACCCAAGAACAGCGAAGTGAGCATAATGATAGTCGATAACAGTTATATTCAGGAACTTAATTTTATTTATCGCCAGCAAAATCGGCCCACCGATGTTCTCTCCTTTGCTATGAATGAGTTGTCGGATGAGGAGCCGGAGTATGATTCCAGTCTGGAAGTCAATATCTTAGGCGATATAGTGATTTCCCTGGAACAGGCAGCTCTGCAAAGCCAGGAATATGGTCATGGCCTGGAAAGAGAACTGGGTTATTTGGTAGCCCACGGTATGCTGCATTTATTAGGCTATGACCATGAACTGGAGGAAGAAGCCCAGGTAATGCGAACCCTGGAAGAGAAAATAATGCAGTTGGTTAAACTGGAAAGGTGACCATTTAAGATGCGCAGGCTGAGAGAAAGCTTTTCCTGTGCCTTTGCCGGCCTAAGCTATTGTTTTAGGACAGAAAAGAATATGAAAATACATGTTCTGGCCACAGCAGCAGTAATAATTATCGCCGTGCTGAGCGGGATAAGCCGTATGGAATGGGGATTGCTGGTACTTAGTGTTTTTATGGTACTGGTGGCGGAAACTATTAATACGGCCATTGAGAAGACAGTCGATCTGGTGACACCGGATTTTCACCATCTGGCCGGTCTGGCAAAAAACCTGGCCGCCGGAGCCGTATTGCTGGCAGCTTTTAACGCTGTCGTAATGGCGGTGATAATCTTCGGGCCACATATTGGGAAAGTTTTAAATTAACGCCCTGGGACCGCATAGCCGCAAGAGGATATTTTATAACTGTTTTGCCCAAAGATTCCTGACGCAGGAAATCCGTTCGGAAAACGCGGCAAAATTTATATAAAAACCGCGCAATTCCTTATTAATAATATGAGAAGGGGTCAGTAAATGATCATCGACGAACTGATTATAAAAGCTAAAGCAGCCAGGGAAATGGCTTATGCTCCTTACTCGGGTTTCAAAGTCGGCGCCGCTTTGCTGGGTAAAAGCGGCGCCGTTTATACCGGAGCCAATGTGGAAAATGCCTCCTATGGCCTTACCCTATGTGCGGAGCGGATAGCCGTATTCAAGGCGGTAACCTCCGGCGAGAAGGAATTTGAATCTATTGCTGTCACCGGGAGCGGTCGGGGCTATATTTATCCCTGTGGAGCCTGCCTGCAAGTTTTGGCCGAATTTTCCCCGGATATGAATGTAATAATTACCGATGAAAAAAATAGCTACAAAGAATATAATTTGAGTGCAATGCTTCCTCAAATTTTTTCTCTTGAAAAATAGGGAGGTTACCAGGTGAAATCAGGTTTTGTAAGTATAGTGGGGCGCCCCAATGTGGGCAAATCCACTTTGATGAACAAGGTTATCGGAGAAAAAATAGCTATCGTATCGGACAAACCCCAGACTACCCGCACCCGCATTCAGGGAATATATACTTCCGGGGATGGCCAGATCATCTTTATTGACACTCCTGGCATTCATAAACCCAGGCATTTGCTGGGGGAATATATGGTCAAGGTGTCTACCCGCAGCCTGGAGGAAGTGGACTTGATTTATTACATGACTGATGTCAGCCGCCCCTTTGGGGGCGGTGAGCAGTTTATTCTAAATCAGCTCAAGGATGCTGCAGTTCCCATATTCCTGCTGGTAAACAAGATCGATCTGGCCGATGAGGCCAGAGTACAAGCGCACATAAGGGATTTTACCAGTTATATGAGTTTTGCGGAAATTATATCCCTGTCGGCTACAGAAGGAACCAATGTTGAAGGGCTGCTGGGGAAGACCTATGCTTATCTGCCCGAGGGACCGCTTTACTATCCGGAAGATGATCTGACCGACCAGCCGGTGTCCTTTATTGCCGCCGAGCTGATCCGGGAAAAAGCCTTAATACTGACCCGGGATGAAGTGCCGCATTCGCTGGCGGTGGAAATCGAGGAATTCGACAGTGAGTCCCAGACTAAAATCTATCTGCGGGCCGTCATATATACGGAACGGGATTCCCAAAAGGGAATTATCATAGGCAAGAACGGGCAAATGCTAAGAAGTATCGGGGAAAAGTCGCGCCAGGATATCGAGGCTATGCTGGGAAGACCGGTATATCTTGATTTATGGGTAAAAGTCAAGAAGAATTGGCGCGATAACGAAGTTAATCTCAAACAGCTGGGTTATCGTTTTAGCGGAGGGGATTATAAATGATCGCCGCCTGTTTGGACAGCACCAACCTTAAAGCTGAGGCCATACAGGAGGATATCAGGATATTGTGCGAAGAGGCAGTCTGCTACGGTATGACTGCTGTTTGCATCCACCCCTGGCGCTTGGCCCGAGCCCGGGATTACCTGGCGGGAAGCAGGGTGAAGCTATGTACGGTCATAGGCTTTCCCTTGGGGGCGGAAGGTGGCGCCACCAAGCTATTTTCCGCCCGTCAGGCTCTTGTGCAGGGTGCTTCCGAGCTGGATATGGTTATAAACATCGGGGCGCTGAAGGACAGGGATTATAACCTGGTAAAACAGGAGATAAAAAGTCTGCTCAGCCTGAAGCAGGAATATGATTTTTTGCTTAAAGTGATTGTGGAAACCGCCCTGCTGAAAAAAACAGAGTTGGAAGCAGTTACACGGCTGGTCAGTGAAAGCGGAGCTGACTTCATAAAGACCTCCACCGGTTTTTCCGCCCGGGGGGTCAGCCTGGAGGACATCCGTATCATAGGGGCTCACAAGAGTAAGGAATTAAAGATTAAGGCCAGTGGCGGGGTGAGGGAGCTTGAGTTTGCTTTACAGCTTATAGAAGCCGGGGTGGATCGTATCGGCAGCAGCCATGCCGCGGCTCTGGTGAAGGAATACCGGCAGGGGGGAGGACTATTGAAAGGATAGTCCGGCAATGTTTCAGAAAAGGCTCTGTCTCCTTATTATACTGATCGGCTTTTACACCGCCGTCATGATTAATTGCCCTTCTCCCTGGCTGAAAGCAACCGGTTACCGTCAGGGTCTGGAGCTATATGCCCGTATGGTTTCCCCCCGCAGCAGTTATCAGTTTATTCATAACCCGGGCTTGCGTAAACTTGAAACATCCCGGCCCGTAAAAATAGGCGCCGTGACTCCGGAGGCAGGTACTGATTTCGCTTCCTTGCTGGACCAACATCTGGCTGCCGGTAAAAGCTGCATCGTTGAATGCTCCCAATTGGACACCTGGCATAGCAGTCCGGCAGGAACAGCCTATCTGCAGAAAATGAGACCCGGCGCTTACCGGGCGGTAATCTTTGATGGGGGGCATCATCTGCCTTCCTTGGGATTGGCTCCGGATTTAATCATAATTCCCGCCTGGCGCGGTTATGCGGTGCATAGTTTTATGCTGGACGGAATAGAGATAGCGCAAATACAAAGATTGGCCCGGGAATGCGGCAGCCCCAGTGTTATAGCAACCGTTCCCCGTATGGCCCTGGTCAAAAATGAAATTTCGATGGCGAGTATTACCGGGAAGGTACTGGCCTCATGCCGGTTCGTCGTGAAAAATGAATTCAAGCCGGTTGCTCAGCCGCGCATGAGCAAATACAATGGCTTTATTTTTGCTTATATAGACAGCCATTATGCCCGCAACCCGCAACTGTTTATCCGTCGGGCAGAAGCATTGGGCCTAAAGGATGTAAAACAGGTTTATCTGGCCTTTGATTTTAAGTATAGCAGCCGGCAGCAAGCCGGCCTTTACTGTGCTGAACTGGAGCAGGCTCTTGACCGGCCGGTGGAGTGTGTCAACCATCCGGTCAAGGCGGCCAGTTTATTCTGGGGTGGGAGATAGGTGTATTATCAGAGTCGTTCCCTTATTATCAAAAGTATGGATTATCGGGAAAGCGATAAACTGGTTACCGTTTTTTCGGAAAAAGAAGGCAAGCTAAAGGCTATTGCCCGGGGTATAAAAAAACCGGGCAGCAGCCTGCGCGTTTGCATACAGCCGTTCTGCCATTCGCTGCTGTTTTTTCACAGCGGGCGGGAACTGGACTTGATTACCCAGGGAAGGCTGCTTGATTTCTATGGCGACAGCCGTGAAGATATTAAACGCACCCTGCACTGCGTCTATATTATGGAGCTATTGGACAAGTCCCTGATGGACCGGGTAGCCATGCCCCGCCTTTATAGCTTGACCCTCTCGATCCTGCAGCACATAAACGATAACGGCTTGAATTTTCTGGTTTTACGCTACTATGAGTTGCAACTGCTGGTGCAGCTGGGTTATCGGCCGGTGCTTGATAAATGCGTCAACTGTGGTCATCGGGGCAACGGACTGAGAAATTTCAGTCTGGCGGCCGGGGGGATGCTTTGCCCGGACTGTGCCGCCGGGAATCAAAATTGTATCGCCCTTTACGGGGAAGTGCTGGGGCTTTTAAGGCTTATGGCAAGCGGTAACCTTAATACCCTGCAGCGGGTGCGGGCTTCGGACGTTGCTCTGGAAAAGCTGGAATTCTTCCTGGAGAGATATCTGGAATACCACTTGGAGCGGCGGTTCAACCTCAAAAATACTATTCGCATATTAAAAAAGACCCTATCCTGAAATTATTCCTCCCGTGTTAAAATAAGGGTAAGAAGGATATTGCAGTATGGTCGGCTCTGGTCGGTTAAGAGGCTTCAGGGAGGAGTAAGCTATGAGTGATCGCGGGGATATAGCTGATAAATTCAGACTGTTCCTTACCAATCTCAGGATCGATAACCAGGAAGTGATAAACAGCAGATGTCGGGAAATAGTGCGGATAGTTAACCTTAAATATTGGAAAATCAAATCAGACACCCGCAACCTGCATTACCTGGGATCTTATGGCCGGGAGACGGCCATTAAAGGGCTGAGTAATATCAATATGCTGGCGCTTCTGCCCTGCCAGGTTTACCAGTATTTCGCCCCCCGCCCGGGAAACGTCCAGGAGGCCCTGCTGCTGGAGTTAAGAGATACGGTGAGAAAAAGCTACCCGGATACCTTGGTTAACGAGCAAAAATATCTTATAGTTCCTTTTCCGGATGGGATGAAGATAGAGATCATCCCCGGCTTCAGCGGCCCCCGGAAAAGTAACATTATATATCCCGAACCCAGGGGGGAAGGCAGCTGGCAGAGCTTTAACCCCCTCCGCGAGATTGAAGTAATCAATGAATACAATTATAACTACGGCGGCAAAATCCGCCACCTGGCCCGTATTACCCGGGCCTGGAAAAACCTGCACCAGGTACCTATTCCGGGAATACTGATTGATACTATGGTAATGATGTTTATGGACGAGTGGGAGGGGAACCAGGGCTCTTTTGCCTACTATGGGGAAATGGTGCAGGATTTTATGGAATATCTGGCGGGACGGAAAAAGGAGCAGCTGCACTGGTATGCCAAAGGGAGCAATCGCAGGATAGAAAGGGAAGAGGATTTTGGGGCGTTTGCCAATATAGCATTTAAAAAGACGAAACAGGCTCTGCTTTTCGAGGACCGGGGGGATGGTTATAATGCCAATCAAATCTGGAAAGAAATATTTGGTGATACCTTCTTTTCTCCGGTGTCCTGACGCTGCCTAACCGGTCTAAAAGTCTTGGCGGTAAAGGGTCCCTAGCTTGCATCGGGGCACATTCGCTTCTGTCCGGTTACGCCCTTTGTTTTTGGCCAAATAGAGCAATTCATCAACCTGGGTGACCAGTTGATCCAGTTCTTCGCCGGCATATTCGCATACCCCAATACTCATGGTAATCCTGATGTTTTGGCTGGTAAAGGGGCACTGCTCGATCTCGTATCGTATTCTTTCCGCTACTATCTGGCCCTCGGCAACGCCGGTGTGGGGTAAAATAATCATAAACTCGTCTCCGCCAAAGCGCCCGGCTATATCGGTTTCCCTCAGGCTGCTGCGGATAATGGCGGCAACTGTAGCCAGAACCTTATCACCTGCCGGGTGCCCGAACCTGTCATTAACCTCTTTAAAATGGTCGAGATCCAGCATAATTATGGTAAGCGGCTGCCGGTAGCGCTCGGCTCTGCCCATTTCTTTCTCCAGGCTGGCAAAGATGTAGCGATGGTTGTATAGGCCGGTCAAATCATCGGTAACGGCTTGGGTAACCAGCATACGGTTCAGCTTTTCCAGTTGCCGGTTTTTTTCCTCCATGGCTTTTTGCATGGCTCGTATTTCAGTGATGTCATTGATCATGGTCAGCAAATAGTCCTTACTGCCGATCCGGATGCATTTAACCGAACAAAGACCGATCAGTTCTTTTCCGGTTTTGGTTCTGAGTATTATTTCGTAATTGACCAGCTTACCTTCGGCAGTAATAATCTGTTTGGCCCGGTCACGTTGTCCGGCATCCAAAAGTATACCCAGCTCCAGAGAGGAATGACCGATCAATTCATCCCGCGTATACTCAAACTTTCGGCAGTAGCTCTCATTGACATCAAAATAATAGCCGTCTTCCAGAGAAGAAATAGACATAAGGGTAGGATTAAAGTGAAAGGCATGGGAAAACTTTTGTTCCGAAAGCATTAAGTCGGATATGTCCTTGCTGACGGCAAAAAATACCTCTTCACCGCTCCAGATTCCCTTAACTATACGGGACTCAACCGGTATCTGCGCTCCATTTTTATGCTGCAGCGGAATCGTGCAATACTTTTCCCGGCCCCGGATCATAGCCGAGAAAATACGACGGAATTCTTTATGCTGCTCGCGGGGGTAAAGCAGCCATACATGGGTATTCTTCAATTCTTCTCTGCTGTAGCCCAGGCCGTCAAGAACGGTGCGATTTACATACTTAATACAGCCGTTGGTATCGAGGACAAAGACAAAGGCATCTATGGAGTCAAAGAAGGTGCTGAAGTTTCTTCGTTCTTCCCTGATAGCGGATTCGGTTTTCTTTAAACAGCTGATATCGCTGAATATGGTTATAAAGTGGTGCGTTTCAACATTATAAGCGGTGATATAAAACCAGCGCCGCAGCGGAGCCCAGTAGTATTCAAAAGCCTCCCGGCCTCCATTTTGGCATACCTTCTGCAGGCGGTTGACCCAGGTACTTATGAAATCGCGCTGGTCGGGGAATAGGAGACTAAATGAACAGTTAACAATCTCTGAGCTTTTATATCCGGTCAACTCCTCGAAGGCGGGGTTTACTTCCAATAATTCATAATCAATGGCATTACCGGTTTCGTCGGTAATAATGCGGCTATAAGCAAAGGCGTTAATCATTCTGTCCACGATGAAATGATAAAATCCTTCTGAATGGCCCATACAGTTCTCCTCTAGGCTGCAAACCATTAACATTACATTTTACTAGTTTATATGAGCAATTATGACATTATATGTCAATAATAGAATAGCATTCGGCTAAGCCAAAGTCCATGAAAATCTTTCCCAGTGGTCATAACTACCACAACAGGAAACTATATGCTAAAATGATGAACACGGCCCAGAGTTACTGAAGCGGTGGAATTGGAAAAACTGATGTGTTTAGTAAACTGAAAGCAGGTGTCGGCAAATGGGAAAAAAAGTTGTAATCGTCGGCGGGGTGGCAGCCGGGGCCAGTGCAGCAGCACGCCTGCGTCGGCTTGATGAGGAAGCGGAGATAATTATATTCGAACGCGGTGAATATGTTTCCTTTGCCAATTGCGGTTTACCCTATTATGCCGGAGGCGTTATAGAAAAACGCCGGAATTTATTGGTGCAAACCCCCAAATCCCTACATCAGCGATTTAACATTGATGTCCGCGTTTTAAATGAAGTGGTGCGCCTCATGCCTGAACAGAAACAGATCGAGGTCAGGAATATGCTTGAAGATAAAACCTATAAGGAAAGTTACGACTTTCTTATTCTCTGCCCCGGTGCGTCTCCGGTAACCCCTGCCATAGCGGGTATGGACAGCAGCAATGTTTTTACCCTGCGGAACCTGCCCGACAGTGATGCGATAAAGGAATATGTCAATATGCACCGTCCCGCCAGCGCCGCAGTCGTGGGCGCGGGCTTCATTGGTCTGGAAATGGCTGAAATGCTGAAGCTGAATGGAATCGATGTGAGTATTATTGAAGCTGCTCCTCAAATAATGGGAGTGCTGGACTATGAGATGGCAGCGCTGGCACAGGATTATCTGCTGAATCAGGGGATAGAGTTATATCTTGCCGACAGGCTTGTTTCCGTGGCAGGGGGGTCCCGGGTGGAGGAACTGGTTCTGGCCAGCGGCCAAAGGATTGCTGCCGACCTGCTGGTACTTGGCATTGGGGTAAAACCGGAAAGCGGTTTAGCCCGGGAAGCGGGACTGGCGATAGGCTCAACCGGGGGGATACTGGCAGACGAATATCTGCGTACCTCCGACCCTTTCATCTACGCCGCCGGTGATGCCGTCCAGACTAAGGATATTGTTTCCGGGGAGGATTTTTTACTGCCCATGGCCGGCCCTGCCAATCGCCAGGGATGGGTGATAGCCAATAATATTGCCGGACGCCCGATTCCTTATAGGGGGGCCCAGGGTACAGCCATTGTAAAGATATTTGAAATGGCTGCTGCCTGTACCGGGCGTAATGAGAAAGAGCTGCGGAGGCTGGGAATAGATTATCGGGTATGCCATATATACCCGGCATCGCATGCCGCATATTATCCAGGCGCCAGCGAGCTGGCAGTCAAAATTTTATTTACCCCCGATGAGGGCAAGCTGCTGGGTGCGCAGGTGGTTGGCTTTGAAGGGGTAGATAAGCGTATAGATGTTTTGGCCGCCGCCATACGGGCAGGAATGAGTGTTTTTGAATTGCAGGAACTGGAACTGGCTTACGCGCCTCCGTTTTCTTCAGCCAAGGATCCGGTAAACCTGGCCGGATATACCGCGGGAAATATGGTCAATGGTGATATAAAGGTAACTTACTGGGAAGAAGTCGCAGCCCGGCTTCACCAGGGAGCTTATCTGCTGGATGTGCGCACACCGATGGAGTATAGCGCCGGAGCTGTGCCGGGTGCACATAATATTCCAGTTGACAGCTTGCGGGATAATCTGGAAAAGATCCCGGTTGACCGGGAGGTGCTGGTCTATTGCCGTACCGGTTTAAGAAGCTATATCGCCTGTCGGCTGCTTGATCAGCATGGCTGCCGGGCGCTGAATATTGATGGCGGATATAAGCTCTTTAAGCAGGTAAAGAGGCCGGAATTTTAGCGACGGTTTCTGCAAAAAAAAAGCCCCGGATATCCGGGGTCTTGGGGTTCCAAGTCTTTAAGTTTTGGAGTTGACTAGTCTTTCAAAGGGGTGAAAACCCAGTTTTCATCCAGTTCGTAATCGGCCAGACTATTCCCCCGGCAGTCATTCCAGTCTCTCCATTCTCTTAACTCGGGATCCCATTTTTGCAGCCAGATCAAGCATCCTCCTGCCTGTTTCTCACATAATCTGAACTCGGCATGTAATATATCCATTACAATAAGAGCAACTTTGGGGTCAGGCACTTCATAAACTCTAGGTGAGGAAGTTCTTTGATAGATATTGGTTCTTACACATAAACGATAAAAATTACTGCTTAACCCCCGGGCGTCAACTTCGCCCTCAAGCTGTCCGGCCAGTGATTCAAGTACCGGGTTCAGTTTAATGGAGTACGGCATAAGATTATCCCGCATAATAATCCCCCTTAAATGTCTGAATTTTCTCTATAAACCCAGCCACTTTACTCAACCCAGCCTGCAATATTTTTTTTATCTCTCTAAAGTATATTATAGATAATTATGTACAGTATTGGCAATTTTAAGGAAAGGAGATTTTTTGAGAAATAGGCTTAAAGATGAAGGGAAAGCGGCAAGGGATTTCTTGGGCCGAGATTGACAAGGACCCGGGGGGTTGGTAAACTAAATAATGTTTAACTGAATATCTGGTGATGAAGAGGAGTAGTAGAAGGGCCTAATCCTTACAGAGAGCCGGGAGTGATGGGAACCGGCAGGATAAACCTTTGAAGGCGCCTTGGAGCTGCAGGAGGAACGCCTATGAGGTTAGTAAAACCTGAACCGTATAAGGTGGGCTTTTAGCCAATCAGGGTGGAACCGCGGGTTGCCCCGTCCCTGTCCGAAAGGACAGGTTTTTTTGTTTCCAGGGGGAATTCGGAAGCATTGAAACCAATGACCGCAAGGCATACTTGTGGGGCATAGGCAGGCAGCCATGGACAAAAAATCGGATACTAAACCTAGCGCCGTTAATGGCGGGGAAAGTGAACGTCAGAGCCCTCGCAGAGGGTGGCGGTTATTTATCTATTAATTGCCTATAGAAGATATTAAGGAGGTTGCCCGATGAATTTTCAGGAGATTATCCTGCGTTTACAAAACTACTGGGGTAAACAGGGCTGCATTATTCAACAGCCCTATGATGTGGAAAAGGGTGCGGGAACCATGAATCCGGCCACTTTTTTGCGCTCTCTGGGACCGGAACCCTGGAAAGTGGCTTATGTGGAGCCTTCCCGCCGGCCTACCGATGGCCGCTATGGGGAAAATCCCAACCGGCTCCAGCATTATTATCAGTACCAGGTGATACTCAAACCGTCACCGGATAATGTGATTGACCTCTACCTGGACAGCTTGCGTGATCTGGGCATTGAACCTGACAAACATGACATCCGGCTGGTAGAAGATAACTGGGAGTCCCCAACCCTGGGAGCCTGGGGGCTGGGATGGGAAATATGGCTGGATGGCATGGAAATAACCCAGTTTACGTATTTCCAGCAATGCGGCGGCTTCGATTGTTATCCGGTTTGCGCCGAGATTACCTACGGCCTGGAGCGGATAGCCATGTATATTCAGAACCGGGAGAGTGTTTTCGATATCGAATGGGTAGACGGCATTAATTATGCCGATGTCCACCATCAGGCGGAAGTGGATTATTCTCATTATAATTTTGAACTGGCTGACGTAAGCTCACTCACCGCCATGTTTAACCTGTGCGAGCAAGAGGCTCAGAATATTGCTGACCGCCACCTGCCTCAACCGGCCTATGATTATGTACTGAAATGCTCCCACCTTTTCAATCTGCTTGACGCCCGGGGCGCTATCAGTGTGACCGAGCGCACCGGCTACATTGCCCGGGTTCGCAACCTGGCCCGGCTGGTAGCGGGGGAGTATCTGGAACAGCGCAAGAAATTGGGTTATCCCCTGATAAAGGACGAAAGGCTTAGGAAATCCCTGCTGAACGACGAGGAGGTGCGGTAATGGCCAGAGACCTGATATTGGAAATAGGGGTGGAAGAAATACCATCTGTCTATATGAGCAAAGCTATCGTCGACTTGAAGTCAATAGCAATACAGAAGCTGAGCGACGCCCGTCTTGGTTACAAAACAATAGAAAGCTTCGGGTCGCCCCGGCGGCTGACCCTTTTTATCGGGCAGTTGGAAGAGCGGCAGCCGGATGCGGTTATCGAAAGCCGGGGACCCAAGAAATCCATAGCCTTGAACCCGGAGGGGAAGCCCAGTAAAGCAGGATCGGGCTTTGCCCGCAGTCAGAAGGTGGATTTCAAAGATTTGGAAGTTCGGGAAGTGGGGGGGATCGAGTATATATTTGTAATAAAGAAGGAACACGGTAATGCCAGTACTGCCATCCTCCCCGGGATACTGCAGGATATAGCACACAGCCTGAGCTTTCCCAAGTCCATGCGCTGGGGTTATTATCACACCCGCTTTGCCCGTCCCATCAGGTGGCTGCTGGCCCTCTTCGGTGATGAAAGGGTAGCCATGCGCATCGAAAATATTGAAAGCGGCAGGTATACTTACGGGCACCGTTTCTTATCCCGCGGTCCTCTGGAGGTAAAGGACCCCCAGGACTATTTCCGGGTGCTTAAAGAGAATCACGTGGTTTTAAACCAGGAAGAGAGAAAAGAGCTGATCAGACAGCAGGTGGTCAACGCAGCCGCCGATGCGGGGGGGCGCCCCATGGATAATGACGACCTGCTGGAGGAAGTCAATTATTTGCTGGAATATCCCACTGCATTCTACGGCAGCTTTTCCCCCTCTTACCTGGAGGTGCCGCCCGAGGTGCTGACCACTACTATGATCGAACACCAGCGTTATTTCCCGGTATTCGATTCCCGGGGGAAACTGATGCCGGGATTTATTGGAGTCAGAAATGGGACCGACCATAGTCTGGATATGGTCAGGGCTGGTAATGAGCGGGTACTGAAGGCCCGGTTGGAGGACGCCCTGTTCTTCTGGAACGAGGATACCCGTAAGCCGCTGGAAGACATGGTGCAGGGACTTCGCGATGTCCTCTTTCATGAACGCCTGGGCAGCATCATGGATAAGGTGGGAAGGCTTGAAAACCTGGCCCTGTATATAGGCCAAGTTTGCGGATTAAGTGATGAAACCGTACTCCGGCGGGCTGCCCATTTATGCAAAGCCGACCTTTTAAGTAATATGGTGTACGAATTTCCCGAGCTGCAGGGAATCATGGGGCGCTATTATGCCCTTAACCAGGGGGAGGAACAGGAAGTATGCGAGGCCATTCTTGAGCATTATTTGCCCCGCTTTGCGGGCGATCGGCTGCCGGTTACCGGAAGCGGAAAAGTGCTCAGCCTGGCAGAGAAAATAGATAATCTGGTCGGCTTTTTTGCTATCGGTATTAAGCCCAGCGGTTCCCATGATCCCTATGCTTTAAGACGTCAGGCCATGGGCATGGTCAATATAATACTGGACAGCGGCTTAAGCCTAAATCTGGCATCTGTTGCCGGTACCGCCTATGATAATTACGCGGCGGCTAAAGCCGGTATCAGCCGGGAAGATACCGTTTCCGAGGTGCTGGAGTTTATAGGTCAGAGAATGCGGGGAATTCTACTGGAGCGGGGATTTTCCCATGACCTGATCGATGCCGCCCTGGCCATACCTTCGTATGATATTACAGAAGTATACGGCAGAATCACGGCTCTGCAGGAATTGCGCCGATCCGATATCTTTGAGGATTATATGGTAGTCTATAACCGCTGCCATAATCTGTCCAAAAAATGGGAAGACGATACGGTAAATGCGGATATACTCGTGGATGAAAGTGAAATCAACTTGCACCGCAGCTTTAGTCTTATCAAATATGATGTCTACCGTTCCATAAATCAACGGGATTACCTGTCTGCCTGTAAAATGCTGGCGGACTTGCGCCCGCAGGTAGACGCGTTCTTTACTGCGGTAATGGTGATGGCGGAGGATAAGGAGCTGAAAGCCGCCCGCCTGGGTTTATTGAAATCGATAGCCAATTTGTGCAATTTCATAGCTGATTTTTCTGTTATTGTGGCGTAAAATAATTTTTGCCAACAGGATTTTTTTAAATGATATAGTATATATAATTAGTGTCATTTAAGCTAAAAAGTATAGCACATAACAGGCGGTGGATATTATCGAACTGAGTGACCGACAGGAGAGAATCCTGGAGATTGTAAAACATCAGGGCCCCATTACCGGGGAAAAAATTGCCGAGATTTTAAATGTGACCCGGGCGGCTTTAAGGCCGGATCTGGCAGTACTGACTATGTCCGGATTCCTGGAAGCCAAACCGAGGGTGGGTTATACCTTCAAAACCGAAGGCTTTGGCAATGAACTGAGAAGGCTGCTTAATCAATACCGGGTTCGGGATGTGCAGTCTCTGCCGATAATACTCAGGGATAATTGCAGTATCTATGATGCGGTTGTCACTTTGTTTATGGAGGACACCGGCAGTATATTTATTGTTGATGAAGAAAACTTCCTGAGCGGAGTAGTTTCCAGGAAAGACTTTCTCAAGACTACCCTGGGGCAGGCCGACATCCACAGAATGCCGGTCAGTATCATCATGACCCGCATGCCTAATATCATTACCGCCGGAATCGATGATACTGTGGTCGAGGCAGTCAAGAAGATAGTCGAGCATGAGGTCGACGGCCTTCCGGTGGTAAAGAGCTTTATTGACCCGGAGGGAGACGAGAAACTCGAGGTTGTAGGTAAAGTCACCAAGACCAATATTGCCAGATTATTTTTGGATTTGGCCAGTGACGGGTATTAGTCCGGAATGCTGACAGTCCCCATGGAATCAGGTTAAAAAGAGTTCTGATCTTGCTGTGAAAGCCTGGGCGGTACAAAAAGGCTGTTTTCCGTTCAGACAAACCAGGCTGCAGGATTAGTTGAAAAATGGAGGTTTTTGCTTTGCTCAATCATTTACCGGGAGTATTTATCGTTTCAGATTCTATCGGTGAAACTGCGGAGATGGTTGTCCGTGCGGCAGCCAGTCAATTTAACTCCGGTACCATGGAAATCAGAAGGATACCTAATATAGCGGATACCGACACCTTGGACGAAATAGTGCACCAGGCCGGCACCAGCCATGCCATAATTGCCTATACCCTGGTTATAAAAGAGCTGGCGGAACATCTGCGGGCAGAGGCGCTTAAATATAACGTGGTCTGTGTGGATATCCTGGGTCCACTGATGGAGGCCTTCAAAAGCGTCAGTGAAATAGAACCGAAAAGAGAACCGGGACTTCTCCGCAAGGTGGATGAAATGTATTACCGCCGGGTAGAGGCAGTAGAATTTGCCGTTCGTTATGATGACGGCAAAGATCCGCGCGGCATCAACCTGGCCGATATTGTTCTGGTAGGCGTTTCACGGACTTCAAAGACGCCATTGTCGATGTATTTAGCCCATAAAAGGATTAAGGTGGCCAATGTGCCGCTGGTGCCGGAGGTGACTCCGCCGGAAGAGCTTTTTAAGGTAGAACGGGGCAAAGTCATTGGCTTAACCATTAATCCGGAGCAGCTAAACCATATACGGGCGGAAAGGCTGAAGACCCTGGGGCTTAAGGGTCAAGCCAGTTATGCCAACCCGGATCGGATCCTGGAGGAAATCGAGCATTCCCGTACCATCATGAAAAGGCTTGGATGTCCGGTGATAGATGTAACCAACCGGGCAGTGGAAGAGACTGCCAGCAAAATATTGGAAATCTACTATAGGAGGTTAAGCAATGTCTAGCAAAAAATATGTGTATCTATTCGAAGAGGGGAATTCGGACATGCGTTCCCTGCTGGGGGGCAAAGGTGCCAATCTGGCTGAGATGACTCGCATCGGCCTGCCGGTTCCTCCTGGTTTTACCATAAACACGGAAGCCTGTAACGAATATTTAGCTTCCGGATATGAATTTCCGTCCGGTGTTCTGGATCAGGTTTTCAGCGCTCTCAGCCAGCTGGAAGCTCACACCGGCAAGGGCTTTGGTCAGAAGGATAACCCCTTGCTGGTTTCAGTCCGTTCCGGGGCAGCCGTTTCCATGCCGGGCATGATGGATACCATTCTTAATTTGGGTCTTAATGATGAGACGGTCCAGGGTCTGGCTCAACTTACCGGTGACGAGCGCTTTGCCTATGATTGTTATCGGCGCTTTATCCAGATGTTCAGTAATGTGGTACTGGAAATGGAACATAATCAGTTTGATGAGATAGTGGAGAAATTTAAACGCAAGCTCAGTCTGATTTTTGATTACGAAATCCCCGCTTCGGAGCTGAAGCAAATCATCAGTGAATACAAACTTCTGGTCAGACAAGGCAAGGGTTCCGATTTTCCCCAGGATGTTAAAGAACAACTGGTTCTCGCGATAAAGGCCGTTTTCAATTCCTGGAATAACCAGAGAGCTATTGTATACCGACGCCTGAACAAGATTGATGATAATTTGGGGACGGCGGTAAACATACAATGTATGGCCTTCGGCAACATGGGACAGGACTGTGGAACGGGGGTAGCATTCACCCGTAACCCTTCCACCGGTGAACGCGAATTATACGGTGAGTTTTTGGTTAATGCCCAGGGTGAGGACGTGGTAGCCGGTATCAGAACCCCTATGCCGATTTCCCGCCTGCAGGAGGAATTGCCTTCCGTTTATCAGCAATTCCTGGATACCTGCCAGAAGTTGGAAAACCATTACCGGGATCTGCAGGACATTGAATTCACGGTCGAAAAAGGAACGCTGTATATGCTGCAGACCAGAAATGGCAAACGTACGGCGCGGGCATCGGTCAAGGCAGCGGTCGATATGGTCAGTGAGGGATTAATCAGCAAAAACGAGGCACTCTTGAGAGTAGATGCTGAGCAGATCAATCAACTCCTGCACCGCCAAGTGGATAACAGCGTGAAACTGGACCCCATAGCGGTAGGACTTCCCGCTTCTCCCGGAGCTGCTTGCGGTAAGGTGATATTTGATGCCGATATGGCTGAAAAACTGGGCGAAGCCGGAGAAAAGGTGGTACTGGTCAGAAGTGAAACTACTCCTGATGATATTCACGGTATTATTTATGCTCAGGGAGTTTTGACTTCCCGCGGGGGAATGACTTCACACGCAGCGGTTGTGGCCCGGGGGATGGGCAAACCCTGCGTATGCGGTTGTGAGGCGATCAAGATAGATCCACCCGGTAAATGTTTTTATATAGGTGAACTTATCATTCGTGAAGGCGATACTATCACCATCGACGGAGCTACCGGGAGGGTAATGCTGGGCGAAGTACCCATGATAGAACCTACCCTGTCCGATGAATTTGAGGCCCTTTTGCGCTGGGCGGATGAGACCAAACGCCTGGCAGTCAGAGCCAATGCCGATACTCCGCAGGATGCTGCCCGGGCCCGGGAATTCGGGGCGAAGGGTATTGGCCTCTGTCGCACCGAGCACATGTTTATGGCCCAGGAACGCCTGCCTATAGTGCAGGAAATGATACTGGCCGAAAGCCTGGAGGAAAGGGAAGCTGCCTTGGCCCGTCTGCTTGAGTTTCAGAGAGATGATTTTTATGGGATACTGAAAGCGATGGCTCCTTATCCGGTAACCATTCGGCTGCTGGATCCGCCTTTGCATGAATTTTTACCGGATAAAGAGACCCTGTTGTTGGAAATAGCAGATCTTAAATACCAAAATGCCGACCACTTGGTTATTATGGGCAAAGAAGACCTGCTTAAAAAGATAGAGAGCCTGTCCGAAGCCAATCCCATGCTTGGTCATCGGGGGTGCCGCCTGGGCTTGACCTTCCCGGAGATATATCGTATGCAGGCCCGGGCGGTTTTTGAGGCCATGGTTCAGCTCCGGCAGGAAAAAGTAGAAACCCTGGCTGAAATTGAAATACCATTGGTTATGGATGTGGCTGAATTTGTGTATCTTAAAGGCGAGATACTTGATGTCTACGAAGAGGTCAAGACCGGGAGCGGGGTTGAATTGCAGTTTGTTCTGGGTACCATGCTGGAATTGCCGCGAGCCTGTATAGTTGCCGATGAGTTGGCGGCAGAAGCCGAGTTTTTCTCCTTTGGCACCAATGATCTGACCCAGACTACCTTGGGATTCAGCCGTGATGATGCGGAGGGAAAATTTATACCGGTATACCTGGAAAAGAAAATCATAAAAGACAATCCCTTTGCGGTTTTGGACCGTAAAGGAGTTGGAAGCCTGATGCGTATAGCGGAGGAGAAAGCCCGGGGGGCTAAAAAGAACATACTGATGGGAATTTGCGGAGAGCATGGCGGAGATCCCAGCTCGGTCGAGTTCTGCCACATAATCGGGCTGGATTATGTCAGCTGTTCCCCCTACCGTATACCGGTAGCCCGGCTGGCTGCCGCCCAGGCTAAATTAAACAACGACTAGCCACCTAACCCTCCCCGATACCATCGGGGAGGGTTTAAAACTTGTCGGTATGAATAACTATCCGTTGTTCGTCAGGGTCATAATACATACTGATGTTTCTTAGCCTTTCTTTAAGCTTGACAGGGTTCTGCTTTATGGTAAATAACATACCTGCCTCTATGCCTCCGCCAATTTCTATGACTCCTTCCCCCCGGGTATTTTTTAAAATATTGACAAGATGGCTGCGTTTTTCCACCAACTCATCAAACTCTTCCGAAAGATGAATAAATTCTGGAATCCTCTGCTGCAGCTTTATGATGGTCTGGGGATCATCAAGGGTGCTGCGGTAGGTGCGAATTAAATCCGACATCAAACCGAGACGGTTCTCCAGTTCCTCAATCTTGACATTAAGGCTCTTGATCTGCTCATAGTAAAGGCGGCGGTTAATCCCTTCCACCTGCAGGTCAAGGGATTCAGAGTTCTGAATATTGGCAGCCTTTATCTTAGCCCGGGCACAGATGGAGTTATTCCCCAGAATAATTCCGCGCCGCCCCTGAATAAGCACGGAATCACCCGACTTAATATTGCAGCGCAGCACGTACTCATTAATAAAGATGTTTTGACCGGATTCCAGGGTTGCTTCCTGAGCAAATTTAGCAGCTATATTTTTCTGAGCACAGACCAGGCTCCTGACGCCGATAATACCTTTGTGAACGGTAACAGACCCCCGGCGTGATACTACATTGGCATTGCTTATCCCGCCCCGTACTTCTATATCGTCGTCGGCTTCGACCCTGAACCCGTCCTTGATACTGCCTTCGACCAGAACTTTGCCCATAAAGGATATGTTGCCTACTGAGAAATCAACGTCTCCAGGTATGACAAGCATACGAATAACGCTTACTTTATTATTGGACCAGGATAGGGCCCCGTCAAACTCAGCCAGGGCATAGTCCCTGTTGACAATGATGCCGCTGCCAACGGCAAAGCTTTTATCCTGACCATTCCGGGCCGGAATCTCCTCACCGTTAATATTCATTCCCGGCTGCCCGGGGACGGCAGGCTGGCGCCGGGCGACAATGTCACCTGCCTGTACGCCGACAATGCAGCCCAGTTCATAGTAATCCACCCTGCCGTCTTCATCCAGCACCGGTCTTATCTGGGGCTGCTGGTGCAGATACTCGATTTGCGCATCCCGGCCATCGACCGGATATATGCCCCGGGCTACTTCTACCGATTCACCCGGGCTGTTTACGGCCTGGTTTATGGCCTGCGGATTGATTCCGAAAACAATACCGGCTTCCTGCAGCTGATTTAATATATATTGCTCACCCACTTTACCTTCAGTATGGGTATTAATGGTGAGATAGGCATTCATTCGATCAGAGCCGACGGATAGATTAAGGGAATTGTCATCATTATCCAGGTTAAGGCTGTAGAGATGCTCCTGGGTATAAACATCCTGATCGAGGCGTACAACTGCGCCTGCTCTGCTATTCAAGATTTTGGTCAAGACAGCCTGGGAAGGAGTTATGCCCAACTGATGCAAATAATTTAAAAGCTCATAGCTGTTTATAGTAGAACCATACAAATGGAGAAAGATACCATCTGCTGTCTTTGATACCTTAAATTTGGCTTCCCGTCTTTTTTTCAAAACCGACACCTTCTGCAATAGGTTAAAAAGCCAGCCCATAAAATAAACTTATTGACTTTTTAAGAATATATTAGTACCTGAAAGAAAACAACACTCGGATTGTAAAAATATTACTTAAATTACAGAAAAAACAGGATGTTCATCCTATAAACGCTCTTTACACCTATCGTTTTGGATATCAGCAGGATATCTTTATTTGATTGTAGTATAGAATAATTATTAAGGAGGTGGCGTTATGCCAAGGCTGTTAGTTGTGGCAGTTAATGGAAGTCCTAATCAGAATGGAAATACATCTTTTTTATTGCAGCAGGCTATGGAGGAGTGCGCCCGCCAAGGTGCGGATACGGAATTTATATTTTGCCGGGAGGTTCTAAAAGATCAGAAGATCCCGTTCTGTGTTGATTGCTCTTCACCATGTTCGGGCAAATGTTATAAAAACAAGGAAGTGACCAAAGCCTATGATTTAATTTCTGGGGCTGACGCCTTGATTCTGGGCAGCCCGGTTTATTTTGGAACTGTTTCGGCCCAACTGAAGGCTTTCTTTGATAAAACCCGGGCCTTGCGAGCGGAAAAAAAGCTGCTTAATGTGGTTGGAGGGGCAATTACTTCGGGTGCATCCCGTTTCGGGGGACAGGAAACCGCCATCAGGGCCATGCAGGACATCATGCTGGTTCATGGAATGATAATCGTAGGTGACGGATATCTGGAAGACGACTGCGGGCATCTGGGAGTTGCTGCCCAGAAACCGTCCCGGGAAGACCAAAATGCTATTCAACGCAGCCGGATCATAGGCAAGCGGATATATGAGGTGGCCAAAGCCACCGGCAAGCTGAGAAAAAGATGATTGAGATCAGGTGAATACCAAGGAAAAGGAATGGGGTGCGATATGTTAATTCGTGAAGAGATAGAGCAGCGAGAGGCAGATACGTTAAGTCCCTTTGCCCTGCCGGCCCAAAATTCAACTGGTCGGGTGATATACGAAGAGCCTGACCCTATTCGCAGTTGCTTTATGGTTGACCGGGATCGAATTATACACTCCAAGTCTTTTCGGCGCTTAAAACATAAGACCCAGGTATTCATTGCTCCGCCGGGCGACCATTACCGCACTCGCCTTACCCATACCCTGGAAGTCAACCAGATTGCCCGCACTATAGGAGCGGGACTTAACCTTAATTTGGACCTGATTGAAGCTATTGCCCTGGCTCATGATGTAGGCCATACCCCTTTCGCCCACGCCGGAGAGCAAGTATTGAACGGGCTGCTGAGCACGGGCTTTCGCCATAATGAAAATAGCATAAGGGTATTGACCCGGGTGGAACAGCACAAAGACCGGAAAGGCCTGAACTTGAGCCGGGAAGTCCTCGACGGGGTACTTAACCATAGCGGATACGGCCAAGGCGATTCTGCGGCTGCTACCCTGGAGGGGCAGGTAATTCGCCTAAGTGACAAGATAGCTTATGTACAGCATGATATCGATGATTCAATCCGCGCCGGGCTGCTGACCTTAAAGGAGATTCCGCCGGCATATCTGGAGGTGCTGGGCGAGACCCACAGTAAACGTATTGCCACGCTGGTAAGTGACACCATTCACAACACGCGTAAGATGATGGCAGGGAGCAAAACCGTGCGGGTAGCTCCGGGAGCAGCGGTAGAACAAGCCTTAATCGGTTTGCGGGGGTTTATGTTTAAAGCCATATATACCGGGCCGGTTTGCCAGGCGGAACGCACCCGGGCGGCATTTGTCCTGGAGCACTTATTCAGCTATTACCGCCAGCACCCGGAAAAGATGAGCCGGGTTTATCGGGAGATAGCTGACGAAGAGGGGCTGGAAAGAGCAGTGGCCGACTATATATCCGGTATGAGTGATGCCTATTGCATCAGCCTGTTTCGGGACCTGTACATACCTCAATCCCTGGTTCCCGGGGTTCAGAAGGGAACGGCAACCGATGGCTAGTTGTCAGGTTGCCGAGATTTTCATTAACAATTTGATAAAAATTATCAAATAATCTATCTTTTTAAGAATTTAATTATAATTTTAAATTACTGCAAAAAACTTACCATCAACCGTCACCGTTAACCCATAACCAGATAAAGATAGCAGAACAAAGGCGGCTGATAATAATATTCTGAAATCCAGTTTCTGTTCCGGACTTTGGCATAAGATTTGCATATATATAGGTTGGGGCAGACAGATGAAGATATCAACCTCACTTAACCTTGTTACGATGGCAGTAGGTCTGCTCCTTATAGAATAACCTCTATTGTACACCGGGCAGGACAACCCGGTGACGGGCAATTCGCTGGGTCCCTAACCCTATGGTATATATATAACCCCCATGCCGCTGGACCGTTTAACTTTAAAAGGTCCAGCATTTTTAATTATACCGATATTTCAGTGCCGCAGTCCTGGTACAACCGCAGCGGCCAGATAAATTTATGCGGGATAAAGGAAAAATAGGCTTGCTGTAGAATAGATAGACATTATGGAATACCAAGACACCAAAAAGAGACAAAAAACGACCCAAAAGAAGGATATTAAATAAAGATATAGAATATTGGTGATGAAAATGACTGCTTTTGATGATCGGGATGTTCGGGAAGTTTCCGAGCGTCTCGATATAGTGGACATAGTGGGGGAAACCGTTAAACTAACCCGAAAAGGAAACCGCTATTGGGGCCTATGTCCTTTTCATGCGGAGAAAACCCCTTCATTCAGCGTAACACCAGACCGTAACATGTTTTACTGTTTTGGCTGTCATGCCGGTGGAGATATTTTCTCTTTTGTCATGAAACGTGACCATATCGAATTCAGGGAAGCCCTGGAATTGCTGGCCGCCCGGGCAGGGGTAAGGCTGGCTTCCGTTTCGGGTGGTGATAGGGAATCGGACCGCAGAAAAAAGGTCATAGAAATAAACCGGGCAGCAGCAGAGTTTTATCACCATGTATTACTAAGCCCCCAGGGGAAGCCTGCCCGGGAATACCTTTATCAACGCGGCATTGAGAGGGAAACGATAGCAGCCTATCAATTAGGCTATGCCCCCGGTGAATGGAATGCAGTGGAAGAATATCTGCTAAAAAAAGGTTTTCCCCAGGAACAGGTGAAATCATCCGGTTTAATTAAACGTAATGAAAACAAACATACTTTTTATGACTTATTCCGCAGCCGCCTGATGTTCCCTATTTTTCATTATAACGGTGACATTGTGGGGTTTGGCGGCAGGGTGCTTGATGATAGTCTGCCCAAATATATAAATACCCCGGAAACTGATATATATTCCAAACGCAAGGTTCTTTACGGGCTTTTTCAAGCCCGGGAGCATGTTCGTGCCGCCAATCAGGCTCTGCTGCTGGAAGGCTATATGGACTGCATCAAACTGCAGCAGGCGGGATTGCGTAATTGCGTAGCCTCGCTGGGAACTGCACTGACCCACGACCAGGCCGGCCTTTTGTGTCGCTATACCGAAAATACCGTAGTCCTTTATGACGGCGATGAGGCGGGGCAGCGAGAAACGTTAAGAGCTATCGATATATTAGTTGAAGAAGGCCTGAAAGCGCAGGTGGTGACCCTGCCTGGCGCTAAAGACCCGGATGAGTTTTTAGAAGTTAATGGAAAAGAGGAATTTTTACAATATATACAGAATAATAAGATAAGTCATATAGAATTCAAAATTAATAGATATTTAAAAGAGGAAAAATCACCTAATTTGGAGACCAAGGTCAAGATAGTAAAGGCTTTAAGGAATGATATCAACCGATTAAACAGTGAAATAGAAAAAGATTATTACGTTAAAATCCTGGCCCGAAAGTTGCTGCTGGAAGCCAACTTGATCCACCGGGAATTAAGGGCTGCAGATAATCGCCAGAACCCGGTGAACAGGAATAAAACGCTAATATCTAGGGATAATATACAGTACGGCAATTATAGCAAAGATGAGAAAATATTGGCAGCCATGCTGAAGAGCCCGAAAGTATTTGCCAGGATCAAAGCCAGTCTGGGGCTGAGCTTTTTCGCCCGCCCGGAGTATGCGACCATGGTAAATTGCTATGATCAACTGGAGGGAAGCGGAGAAAAAAGACTCAAACAGCTGGGGGAAATAATGAATCAGAAGGGCTTGGCTGCCAGCTATGCCAGAATCATTTTCCTGATGGAAGAGTTGGCTGTGGACGAAACCCAGATTAATGAATTTGTCCGCCGGGTGCAAGCGATCAAAACGGAAGCACGCTGGCAGAAGATATATCAACAGATTATTTTTCTCAAATCAGAAGGAGATTTTAATCACTTGCTCAAATTCATATTGAACCTGGACAGCTTTTTAAACAAAACCCGGGAAGGGGGGATAGAATGAAACTGGATAGAAAGCTTGCAGAAACGATTAGCGCCCTGGCTGAAAAAGGAAAATCCAAAAGGAATCTGAGTTATGAAGAAATTATGGAAGACCTGCATGAATTCAGTCTGGGACCGGACAATATAGAAGACATACTTGAACACCTTCAATCCTTGGGTATAAGCGTGGGCAATGAAGCTGATGCCGATGCTGACGCTGACGGCGATGATTCCGGAGATCATGAAAGCCTGGAAACGGAAGAAGTAGTCATTCCTGACGGCATTGAAATAGATGATCCGGTGCGCATGTATTTGAAGGAAATTGGAAGGGTTCCCCTGCTTACAGCGGATCAGGAGATAGATCTGGCTCAGAGGATAGAAAATGGCGACGAAGATGCCAAAAGGCAATTGGTAGAAGCCAATCTCAGGCTGGTTGTAAGCATAGCCAAGCGCTATGTTGGAAGAGGCATGCTCTTTCTTGATCTGATTCAGGAGGGCAACCTGGGCCTTATGAAAGCAGTAGAGAAATTTGATTACTGTAAGGGGTTCAAATTTAGCACTTATGCCACCTGGTGGATCAGGCAGGCCATAACTCGCGCTATTGCCGATCAGGCTCGTACCATCCGTATTCCGGTGCATATGGTGGAGACTATTAACAAGCTATCCCGCGTGCAGAGAAACCTGCTGCAGACTCTGGGACGTGAACCTACGCCCTTTGAAGTGGCAATTGAGATGGACATCCCGGTAGATCGGGTCATAGAAATTATGAAGGTAGCTCAGGAACCGGTTTCACTGGAAACCCCTATCGGGGAGGAAGATGACAGCCATCTGGGTGACTTCATAACTGATGAAGATGCGGAATCACCGGAGGAATCAGCTTCTTTTGTGCTTCTGCGCGAACATCTGGATGGCATCCTTAATACTCTTACCGAAAGGGAGGAGAAGGTTCTCCGCCTGAGGTTCGGGCTCGATGACGGCCGGCCCCGTACCCTGGAAGAGGTAGGCCAGGAATTTGGAGTTACCAGGGAAAGAATAAGGCAGATAGAGGCCAAGGCTCTGCGTAAACTCAGACACCCTTCCCGGAGCAAAAAGCTCAAGGATTATATCGAATAAAGGCAATTACGCAGTTGACAAGCGGCTTATAGGAAGATATAATATTTCTCGTTGGGGCATTCCTCGATAGCTCAACGGTAGAGCATCCGGCTGTTAACCGGAGGGTTGTAGGTTCGAATCCTACTCGGGGAGCCAATGAACATTCCCGGCGGTAACCCTGCAGAAGTTACCGCTTTTTATTTGATAGAATCCCGCAAAATAAGAGAGTTTGGCTCTTGACCTTTTAAATGGTAGTTTGGTATACTAACTCTTGCGGGGTTCCGCAGTACTCCGGGCCTATAGCTCAGTTGGTAGAGCTACCGGCTCATAACCGGTTGGTCCCAGGTTCGAGTCCTGGTAGGCCCACCATTTCAGAAGTCAGAGGTCAGAAGTAGGATGTCAGAATCTTCTAACCCTGGCGGGTGATTAGAGGTTATAAAACGAAGTCAAACCAACCTCTGTCGTCCGACTTCCGGCTTCTATCGTGGCCCCTTGGTCAAGCGGTCAAGACACCGCCCTTTCACGGCGGTAACGGGGGTTCGAGTCCCCCAGGGGTCACCATTGCAAGGGCGATTAGCTCAGTTGGGAGAGCACCTGCCTTACAAGCAGGGGGTCGGCAGTTCGAGCCTGTCATCGCCCACCATAGAAAATCGGTAAACCGCGGTAGATTCCGCGGTTTATTTTTATAGGAGCAATTTAAAAGAATTCTAAAATTAATCCTTCTCGGGGAAGGATTTTTTATTATAGATAACTAATTAGACTTTTAAATGAAAGTGTTCCATTTATGTCCATCAGTTGATTTTTCACAAGGTACCGGCAAAGGAGCGGTTGAGGGAAAGTTTAGTTGCCGCCCTGCGTTTAGGAAGGTGATGGGAATGGTTATTAGGGGATTCTTTTATGCATGAAGTCGATAAGATTGCCAAACTGCTGGGAATAATAAAAAGGCTTAATCAAACTAGAGAGAATCTGGACAAAATTCCCGACGAGTTACAGCGAAGGAGGTTAAAGAAGAAATATTACATAAATCAGCTGATAGCACTGAAATTTACCTGTCGGGCCGTAAATGCACTTCTGGATAACACCCCGGCAGCGATAATAAGCCGAAATACTAAATTTTCCATCCGGAATCATTTTGGTTCCCTGGTGCTGGCGAGCACCTTATCCATGGAAGATGACAGAATAAAGCTAAGCCGCGATGAAATTCGGGCGATTCTAAATATATCCTTGCCCGGCTGGAAGGGTGTATACGGATATTATCAGCCGGAGAGCATCGCCCAACCTTTATTGTCGGGCTTAAGCCAGGAACCGATGGTCAATATGGCACAGAATGCAGCCAGTAATCTTATAAGCCGGGAGAACAGGCACGCAACCAGGGAGTTACTGACTTTATTGGGGATATGGTAAGCTCCAGCCAATAACCGAATAGGCTCACCTTTACCGGGAAAGACTAAGAGCGGAGGTGGTTTTGTTGCAACTGGATAAAGGCGAGCACAGTGTTTTTTCATTTTTTCCTTCTGCCGACAAGGCCCAGGAGGCTGCACAGGCACTGAGGGATGCCGGGCTGGTTCCTGAACCTGGCTCTATACAGGTTGACCAGGTGACTCGCTATAGTCCGGCCCGGGAAGAGGAATACAATAACCCTGTAAATAACGCTGTTACCCTGAGCGGTGTAACCCTATATTCGGCCAGTGAAGGGGAAGAAGGTACCAGTCCTTTATTGGCTGCCACGGATTCAGCCAGCGGGGTAGGGAACCCTGATGCTGGTGTCCCGGGAAAACATGGTTTTATGGTAACCCTGGTTACGGCCGAGGAAAATGTGAACAAGGCTCTGCAGATAATTCGGGCTCATGAAGGCGGCACCTGAAATCTCCCTGCATAAACAGAAACGATGTCTAAAGAATAAGAGCCTGGAAGCTTAAGAATATGGAGAGGATGATAAGGGGGATGGTCATGAACAACACCGGGCAATTGATAGACGACCTGGAATCAAGGTTAAAAAATGAGCCGAACGATGTTGAGGTTTTATTGAAGCTGGCTGCTGCCTTTAAAAACGGCGGCGACTATGAAAAAGCGAAGGCGTGCTACCATAGGCTGACCGAATTAGATGACTCAAATAGCGGGGCCTGGTTCCATCTGGGGAGTACCGAATATAATTTGAGGCATTTTGCAGAGGCCGAAAAATGTTTTGTAAAGGTAATCCGGGGCGGCGACCAATCAGGCTGGCCTTGGTTAAGGCTGGGGGATACCTATCGGGCGAAAAACCAACCGGCTGAGGCCATGAAGAGCTATGTCAGAGCAGCTGATATCGAAGGTACCGCTAATTGGGCCATGCTGTCCTTGGGGGATTTATTCAGGCAGGAGGATTTGACCAAAGCCGGGGAGTATTACCGGCAGGCGCTGCAAATTGCCCCGGATTTTGGGTGTGCGATAGCCGCTATGGCGGATATATTATTGGAGCAGGAGCAAAAATGGGAGTATCCTTGCCTGCAGTTTACTCTTAGCTGTAAGCTCGGCTCCGTGTAGAGGTATCCCTGGGAATACCTCCCGAAAGATCATTTACCACTTTCTGTTTAAACCAACTGAAGAATTTGACAATTAGGTTAGGTTTAGGCTATAATTTCTGTGCCTTGTTCTTGAAGGGATCTCCTTTTTGGGGAAAACTAAGTCCAAGAGTAATCCCGGAAGGGAGATGAATTAATGTTTGAAGACAAGTATCTAGTGTGCAAGGATTGCGGAAACGAGTTTTTGTTCTCAGCATCGGAACAGGAATTCTACGCGGAGAAAGGTTTTCAGAACGAACCGGGTCGCTGCCCGGCATGCAGAAGAAACCGCAAACAGCAACGCAATGGTTACAGTTCCCGCCCCAGAGAGGATCGCCCGGTATTTACGACAGTTTGTGCTGCCTGTGGTCAGGAAACAACCGTACCGTTCGAGCCCAGCGGCGACCGACCTGTATATTGCAGGGACTGTTACCAGGCTAAACGCAGTCGCTACTAAGGTTGAAACAGAAGGAAGGGTTAGATAATAACCCTTCTTTTTTTATGCCCTCTTTCCTTTAGGCAGCCGCTTATATCATTTTTGGACTTTTTTCCCGAATAATCAATAGGTCTAACATGGTCCTATTAAATGATAAAAGTCCTATTAAAATTGTGACTAAAGGTGGATGAAAACTGGCGGTACATGGAGTAATCTGAATACAATGTTCAGGGCGGATAATGGAAAAGCCTTGGCGCTACATTTCCATATCTCTATGGGGGGATTGTATGAGGCGGGTTTATACAGAGGAACTGCGGGCTGGAATGGTAGTGGCACGAAAGGTAATGGGGGCAGAGGGGCGTCACCTTATCACTGAGAATACGGAGCTGACCGAAAGCTATATTGATAAACTGAAACAGCTCGGAATCGGTTCGATTTATATAAAGGATAACCTGGATGATATAGATGTGCCGGAAATGGTTTCCGAAAAGATACTTGGCATTGTATCCGCTAATTTGAAGAATTCCCTGCATGCATTTTCAGCAGGCAAGGCCTTGGATATGGTAACCCTGAGGAAGAGCGTTGCCATGCTTATTGACGAGGCGGTTAGCAATCGCAATAACCTGATTCAGACTGAAGATATTCGCAGCTACGACGATTACCTCCTCTTTCATGCAATCAATGTTTCAGTATTCTCCGTTATAACCGGCCTTAGCTTGGGGTATACGGAAAGCAGTCTGGTCGATCTGGGGCTGGGTGCGCTTTTACATGATATTGGCATGGTTAATATTGACCCCAGTATTATCAGTAACCCTGGGGCGCTCGACAAACACGAAATGGACGAGATTAAGCAACACCCCGCTATCGGGTTCAACATTTTACGTTCCTACCGGGAATTATCAATACCTGCCGCCCACATTGCCTACCAGCATCACGAACGGGTAAATGGGTCGGGCTATCCCCGGGGACTGGGAAACAGGGATATAGTGGAATATGCCAAAATTGCTGCAGTTGCCGATACTTTTGATGCCATTATTTCCGACCATCCTTATCGTAAGGGCTATTCTACCAGCGAAGGCTTAACGGTTTTAAAAGGTCTGCAGAACAGTTACTTTGCCCCGGAGATAGTTGAGGCTTTTAGCGCCAATGTTGCGGTTTATCCGGTCGGAAGCCTCGTCGGTCTGGGCAACGGGCGGATTGGCGTAATTCTGGCAGCCAATAAATTTAACGCGGATCGTCCGCTGGTGCGGGTAATCTGCGACCAAAAAGGAAATACCGTTATCCCCCCGTATGAACTGGATTTGCAAAAATCCAGGGATGTGAAGATAATAAAAAGGCTTAGCCAAGCAGAAAGTGACCTGATCCGCAATAAAGTTACAGATAACGCATTTGCATCTGGGCAAAGGCCCATAAAGGCCTCCTCGTAAAAGAAGAATTTAATCGAACGCAAAGAAGATGCCGAAGACCGGGGAAGCCTATCGATACCCGGTTGAGCAAAATTCCGGAATAGGAAGCAGCAGCAGTAAAAAGGCTGCTGCAAAGGTATCGGCTTGCTTAGGCTTTACGGTTATTTCACTACCGGGCAGTGAAAAGCAGTGAATTTAGCCTCCAATTGCTGCAGTAATTTCCCGCCTTTGTCATAATCAGAGGGCTGTATATTCCTTTTATTTATCCCTGTTTCTATAACTATGGCCGGGTTTCCCGGGGATAGGGTGCTGGTGTATTTAACCTTTTTAATATCCGTAAAAGCAATACTGGAGCTCTGGCCACCTTCGTTAAATATTATACACCTGTCCAAAACCTCTATGGAGTCGCCTTCCTTGCTCTTGCCCCTTCTATCGTTGATAAGCATGAACAGAAACCCGGCAGCGGCCAGGACTGCAGCCAGGGAAGACGATACTTGCCACCAGGCCAGCACAGCGCCGATAAATAATATAGTCAAAACAGGCCAGTAACGGGTATAGTGGTTTTTGTCTGCTACATAAAATTTGTTCAAACAGGTTCACGCCTTTGCTGATTATTACTGTAAACCCATTTCGCTAATTTATAGCTTTTTTCCTGCTAACCGATGGGATTTTACTGTTTGTCCAGGCTGAGTGCCGATATTTTCCACCGATTCCCATAATATTTCATCTCCACCCGGTAGACATAGCGGTCGTTGGGGGAGTAGCAGCCGGTGAATTCTTCGGAAAAAACTATATTGCGGTCATTAATCCGGTTGCAGGTAAGAGGGGGAAGGTCCCCTTCATGTAAAATGGGTAAGCCGTCACAGGGCTTAATTGCCAGGCAGCCCCGCTCCGGTATTATCCAGGTATATTCGTCTATTATGGCTGTAGCCAGCTCAGTTTCAAAACCAAGGCTTAGATACTCGATAGCCGCTTCCCGGGTTATCCCGTGCCGGGATAATTGATAGCCCTGCTGGTAGTCAAAATCGTTGAAAAAGGAGTGGTACAGCTTGAAGCTTTTTACCATTGCTTCCAGGGCTATTTCCTCGGGTGACGGCCCGGCATCGGTTATACAGGTTGAAGGTGAAGCCGGTATGAAGGATGAAAAAACGAATGCCAGGCAGAGCGCCGCAGATATTAAAGATAGGATTAGGGTCTTTTTATAGGGCAAATGCCAATCTCCTCTTCAAGTAATACTAACATTATAACATAATGGCAAATATTTACAATAACGTGATATAAAAAAACCGGCGTGCACAGTTACCATTCACGCCGGTAAATACCAGCAAATGCAGTCTGTTTTTATACTTCGTAAAAACTTATTCCCAGCAAGCCCGGTCCGGTATGGACGCCCAGGGCGGGACTAATATCCGATGTAATTATTTCCTTGATGTTGGGTAATTTGCGCAGCCTCTCCACCAGCTTTTCGAATTCGGCGGCTGCTCCTCCATGCATGATAGCCAGCTTTATTTGTTTTTCCTTGACCGCTTTTTCCACTATTTCCACCAGTTTATCTATCGATTTCATACGACCCCGGGCTTTGCAATAGGTAAAATAGTTTCCTTCCCGGTCGACTGAAATAATCGGTTTCAGGTGCAGGAACTCTCCCAGCATGCTGGCAACCCGTCCGATCCGCCCACCCCGGCGCAGGTATTCCAAGGTTTCGATTATATAGTAAACCTCGACTTTGGATTGAATGTTATGCAGGCTCTCGGTAACCTTGTCAAAACAAAGGCCGCTGGCGATGTTGCGGGCAGCATCCAGTACTATCCATCCGGTTCCCATGGAAAGGGTCTTAGTGTCAATCACGCTTATCTTGAGGTTTTTTTCAAAGTCCCGGGCTACCATCTTTACTGCCTGGCCGGTTCCGGAGAGGCCGCCGGAAATGTGCAGGGCCAGCGCATGGGTAAATCCCTCTTTACAAATAGCCTCGATGGTTTGTCTTATATCATGCAGGCAGGGCATGGCAGTCGTAGGAATTTCATCCGGCATCCGCTGATATACGTCCTCAGGCTGGATATCTACCCGATCATTGTATTCCTCGCCAGGGTAAATAATCTTGGCAGGCAGGACCTTGATCCCAAAGCGGCTAATAATCTCATGGGGCAAGTCGCACATGCTGTCCACTATCAGGGCTATTTTTTCCTTCACTCCACCAACTCCTCCAAATTGACAAATTATAAGCTAGTCCGACTAAATTATATCATGTGGCTTGAAAAACCGGGAGGGTTTATAAAATTAAAACCTGAAAGATTCCGCAGCCATAATTAAAGTGCGGGGCAGCTTGACAGCAAGCCAAGCTGCGGCTAAAATTTATCTGTAAAGCATATTACCTTTACACATGGAGAAGCAGCCATGCTGGAGAAGCGAAGCCAAATAATTTTACTGAAGGATTTCTACGGTCCGTTGCTGACCGAAAAACAACAGGACGTTATGGACCTTCATTATGAGAATGACTGGTCCCTGGCAGAGATTGCTGACCATATGAAGATCACCCGGCAGGGTGTCTACGATATTCTGAAAAGGGCCGAAACCGCTCTCAAGGAGTATGAGGACCGACTTGGGCTGGTAGGCCGGTTTAGGGAAACACGCCATCGCCTGCAGGAAGTATACGAGCTTATACTTGATCAGCCTGAGGGAATGGCAAAATATAAAGCCTTGCAGATATTAGAGGAAATAAGCGCTATGCTTTAACCGAAGGAGAGGTAACGTGGCATTTGAAGGTTTATCTGACCGCTTGCAGGACATATTCCGCAAACTGCGGGGTAAGGGCAAAATAGGTGAAGAAGACGTAAAAGTTGCCATGCGGGAAGTTCGCCTGGCTCTGCTGGAGGCTGACGTTAATTTTAAAGTGGTAAAGGATTTCGTTGGCCGGGTACGGGAGCGGGCCGTAGGACAGGAAGTTCTGCAGAGCCTGACTCCGGGGCAGCAGATTATTAAAATAGTTTATGATGAAATGACCGAACTGATGGGGGGCTCGGAAAGCAAACTAAACTTCTCTTCCCGTACGCCCGGCGTAATTATGGCAGTAGGCCTGCAGGGATCGGGAAAGACCACCACGGTGGCCAAGTTAGGCAAAAAGCTTATCAGTCAAGGACGGCGCCCTCTTTTCGCAGCCTGTGACGTTTACCGTCCGGCTGCTATAAAACAGCTGCAAGTACTGGGTGAGCAGGTTGAGATACCGGTTTTCGCCATGGGTCAGGCCAATCCGGTTGATATCGCCCGGGGGGCATTGGAATATGCCCGCAGCCATAACCGGGATATGGTAATTCTGGATACGGCCGGACGCCTGCATATCAATGAAGAACTGATGAATGAGCTGAAAGAGATTAAAGCAGCCGTAACCCCGGAGGAGATACTGCTGGTAGTGGACTCCATGACCGGGCAGGACGCCGTCAATGTTGCGGAAAGTTTTAACCGCGAGCTGGGAGTAACCGGCGTGGTACTTACCAAGCTGGATGGGGATACCCGTGGCGGAGCCGCGCTTTCGGTCAAGGCTGTCACCGGTTGTCCCATCAAGCTGGTAGGTTTGGGAGAGAAGCTGGATGCCCTGGACGTTTTCTATCCTGACCGCATGGCATCCCGGATACTGGGAATGGGAGATGTCCTTAGCCTGGTGGAAAAAGCCCAGGCTACTTTTGATGAGAAAAAAGCCCGGGAGATGGAACGTAAAATCCGGCAGCAGGAATTTACCCTGGAGGATTTTTTGGATCAGATGCAGCAGGTTCGCTCCATGGGCCCGCTAGAGGATTTGCTGGGTATGATCCCCGGCATGGGCAAGCAGTTAAAAGGGGTCAAACCTGATTTCGACGAAAAAGAGTTGGGCCATGTGGAGGCAATTATCAAGTCTATGACCCCGGATGAACGCCGCAACCCCGCCCTGATCAACGGCAGCCGCAAAAAGCGCATTGCCCGGGGGAGTGGAACCAAAGTTCAGGAAGTAAACCGTTTGCTGAAGCAATTTGAAGAATCGCGCAAGCTGATGAAGCAATTTGCGGACATGGGTAGCCGTAAGGGTAAAAAAGGCGGCATGCCGCCTATGAAATTTCCCTTTTAAATACAGCTAAGCTTAACCAGTGAAACCAGCCGCCCAGGCATTAAGGAGGTGAACATATGGCAACAAGAATCAGACTGAAAAGAATGGGAGCCAAGAAGAACCCTTTTTATAGAGTTGTTGTGGCTGATGCCAGGTCCCCCAGAGATGGCAGATTTATTGAGGAGATTGGTTACTATGACCCCTCAACCAACCCGGCGACCGTCAAAATCGATGAGGAAAAGGCTCTGAAATGGCTGAGCAGTGGAGCTAAACCATCTGATACGGCCAAATCCCTTTTTCAGAAGCAGGGTATTATGGCCAAGTTTGCAGAAAGCCGTAAGTAGTTAATCTGGGCAGGGGGTGGAACATAAGTGAAAGATCTAGTCGAATTTATTGCCAGGTCTCTGGTTGATGACCCGGATGCGGTTGACGTGACCGAGATTGAGGGAGAGAGATCAATCATTCTAGAGCTCAGAGTTGCACCCGATGATATGGGGAAGGTAATTGGCAAACAGGGTAAAATAGCCAAGGCTATTCGAACTATTACCAAAGCGACTGCAGCTAAGGAAGGAAAAAGGGTTGTCGTGGAGATACTAAGATAGGGCTAAATTTTAGCCCTATCACTATCTATTGGCGGTTAAGAGGTGTCGGCTTGAAAAGGGAAGATTTGATTAATATAGGAAAGGTAGCGGGAACCTACGGTTATCAGGGGATGGTACGGATAGCCCCCCTGACTGATTTCCCGGAGAGATTCAAAAAACTGAAAAAGGTTATCGTATCCCATAATGGCGCCGTCCGGGAAGTGTCGGTGGAAGAAGCCCGTCCTCACGGCCAAGCCTATCTGCTGAAACTGGTGGGCATCGACAGCCGGGAAGATGCTCAGGAATACCGGAATGCGCTGCTGCAGATCGAATCAAGCCAGCTTTATCCCTTGCCGGAGGGCTGCTTCTATCATTTTCAGCTTCAGGGGTTATCGGTTTATGACGAGGAGAAGGGTCTCCTGGGTGAACTGACCGAAATCCTCGAAACCGGAGCCAATGATGTCTATGTGGTTAAATCGGCGCAGCATGGAGAAATTCTGTTGCCGGCTATTAAAGAGGTAATACTAGAGGTTGACCCGGAAGCCAAGAGGATGTTGGTTAGACTGCTGCCAGGGTTGTTATAGGATGTTGAATTCAGGCCGCAATTCCCAGGCGTTACCTATCAAGGCTAGGCTTTTGCTTCCTCAATTTAAAGTTCATCATTAAAAACAGGTGATTGCGATGAAGATCGACATATTAAGCCTTTTTCCGGAGATGTTTACTTCACCATTTAATGAGAGCATTATTAAGAGGGCTCGGGAAAAGGGCTTATTGGAAATCAATTTGATAAATGTCCGGGATTTTGCTCCGGGAAAGCATCAGCAGGCTGACGACTACCCCTTCGGCGGCGGCGCCGGCATGGTGATGAAGGCCGATGTGGTAGTTCCGGCCCTTGAAAACTGCAAAGATACCGATTCCTGGGTGATTTATCTCTCCCCCCAGGGCCGCCCCCTGAGTCAGGCAAAGGTGGCGGAACTGGGCCGAAAAAGTCATCTGGTTCTGCTTTGCGGGCATTACGAGGGTATTGACCATCGGGTCTTCGATATGTTTGATGAAGAGATATCCATTGGCGACTATGTTTTAACCGGCGGGGAATTGCCGGCTATGGTTCTGGTTGATGCCGTTTCCCGGATGATACCGGGAGTACTCGGGGATGAGGAATCAGCGATAGAGGAATCCTTTACCCATAACCTGCTGGAATACCCCCATTATACCCGCCCCCGTGTCTTCCGGGAAAAAGAAGTACCGGAGGTTTTGATTTCCGGGCATCATGAAAAAATACGCTTGTGGCGTAAAAAGCAAAGCCTCTTGATGACCTTGCTCAAGCGCCCGGAACTGCTGTTAAACCGGGAATATGACAGCGAAGAAAAGCAGCTGCTGCTGGAAATACTATTTAATAGGGAGCCATAAAAAGGTGAGAAAGGCAAAGGTCTATATAGCGCTTCTGCATTATCCCATGTACAACAAGCGGATGGATACCATTACCACCTCCGTTACCAACCTGGATTTGCATGACATTTCCCGGGTGGCCCGGACTTATGATGTGGAGCGTTTCTTTGTGGTTCACCCTTCCCCCGGCCAGCACCGCTTGGTTGAAGAGATTGTTTCCTACTGGCAGCAGGGCTTTGGGGGAAGCTACAACCCGGATAGAAAAGAGGCCTTCAGCCGTTTGCAGATAGCCGACAATCTGGGTGAGGTGCTTGCTGTTATTGAGGATGAGACCGGACTGCAGCCGGATACTGTAGCCACAGATGCCAGGGTATATCCTAATACGGTCTCCTACAAGCGGATGAAGGATGAGATTCATAACAGTGCAAGACCTTTTTTAATTCTTTTTGGCACCGGCTGGGGAATGGAGAAGGGCTTGATGGATTCCTGCACCTATGTATTGGAACCGATCGAGGGGGATGCCGGTTACAATCACTTGTCGGTACGCAGTGCGGTCTCTATTATTATTGACCGCCTATTGGGCGGCCGCTGGTTTGAGTAGCCACTTTTTTCTTGAGTTATGTATAAAGGTTATGATATAATACCAATGTTCTGTGTAACGAAGGCGGTCCGCTGCATTAGGGACAATGTACGAACGCCTGCTGGAAGGAGGTCGGAATAGTGAACGATATAATCAGATCAATTGAAAATGAATACTTCAAAAAAGACATACCGGATTTCGCCCCCGGGGATAACGTAAAGGTACACGTCAAGGTGGTCGAGGGCACCAGGGAAAGAATCCAGATCTTCGAAGGTACGGTGATTAAAGTTCGCGGCGGCGGATTGTCCCGGACGTTTACGGTCAGGAGAATATCTTATGGTGTAGCCGTGGAGAGAACCTTCCCGATTCATTCGCCTAAAATTGCCAGGATTGAAGTTACCCGCAGGGGCAAAGTCCGTAGAGCGCGTCTGTTTTACCTGCGCGGCCTGACTGGCAAGAAGGCCCGGGTTAAGGAAAAAGGCAGATTTTAATTTCAGTAAACATAACGCATCAGTCAGGGAGGAGGATACCGCCGGGTATTCTCCTTTTATTTATCAAACAAAAACTTGTTGCCCCATACCCATAGGTTGCAAGCAGGCAACCGCGGATGATAATAAACCGCCAAGGTTTGGGCGCAGCTAATAGCAGTGTTAATCTGTGGTTATTTAAGCATCAATTCTGCCAACGGAGGGCGAATCGTGAGTATTAACTGGTTTCCAGGCCATATGGTTAAAGCCCAAAGAGAGATACGGGAAAACTTGAAGCTGGTGGATTTAGTCGCCATGCTGGTAGATGCCCGGGCTCCCTTTTCCTGCCGCAACCTGCAGCTGGAAAAAATCATTAGTCCCAAGAAGACCATTATTGTCTTAAATAAGATGGATCTGGCGCCGGCGGCGGATACCAGCCGTCATCTGGAGATCATCCGGAATGAAGGCCATCTGGCGGGGGCTATGGATTCAAGCAGCGGCAAAGGTTCCCGTGAAATTTTGCAGATTATTGCCGCTGCCTTTGCTCCCCTATTGCAAGACCTGAAAAACAGGGGGAGAAGGCCCCGCCCGGCGCGGTTGATGATAGTTGGCGTACCTAATGTAGGAAAATCGAGCTTTTTAAACAGCCTGGCCGGTAAAAAGGTGGCCGCAACCGGAGCCCGGCCCGGTGTAACCCGGGGTAAGCAGTGGGTACGAATACGGGAGGACATAGAATTTATGGATACCCCGGGTTTGATGTGGCCGAAAGTCGAAAGCGAAGAGCAGGGCCTGAACCTGGCTTTGCTGGATATAGTAGGAGAGAAGGCTTATCAGGAATATGATGTTTGCCTTTACTTGTTGCGGGTATTAAAGGAAAAAGCTCCGGACATCCTGCGGGAAAAGCTTAAAATCGGCTCCCTGGAGCGGCCGGAGCAGGAAATATTGGAGGATATAGCCCGGAGCAAGGGACACCTTGTCAAGGGCGGGGAAGTGGATGCGGACAAAACCTGTAATGTTTTGTTACAGGATTTTCGCAAGGGCAGATTAGGACGGATAAGCCTGGAATAATAGAAACTGCAGGTAGTCTTGCGAAGCATGATTAGGGTAAACGCTTCAGGTTACCGTCACGTAACAACCAGGCCAGGAGAAAAGGCGCTCCTGGCCTGGTTATTATTTATGATTATTACTTGCTAAAAATAATAAATAAATTATTCGAAATTTAGGAAGGATTAAAAAAATCTCTGCAGAATAAATATGTCTATAAAGCAAAAACATTTTAAGTATAATGAAAAGTTATGCTTAGCAAGGAGGGTAAGTTAACAGTGAACAGAAACAAGTGGTTTATTCTGTTGACCGGGCTGGTTATCGGGGCCTTTGCCGCTATTCTGGTCAAACTGGGTAACCCGGGCAACATGGGATTCTGTATAGCCTGTTTTGAAAGGGATATTGCAGGAGCTTTAGGCTTGCATCGGGCAGGAGTGGTACAGTATATGCGTCCGGAAATAATAGGACTCATACTGGGGGCCATGTTTACCGCCATGTTTAGCGGCGAGTTCAGGGCTCGGGGAGGGTCATCCACTCTGGTGCGCTTTGTTATGGGCGTATTCATGATGATTGGCGCCCTGGTTTTTCTTGGCTGTCCTCTGAGAGATGTGCTGAGAATGGCCGGTGGGGATTTCAACGCGGTCGTAGGCTTTATCGGCTTTATAGCCGGCGTAGGCGCCGGGGTATTATTCCTGAAAAAAGGCTTTAACTTAGGCCGGTCGGAATACAGCCATTCCAATGTCGGCGGCTATTTGCTGCCTATTATCTTTGCCTTTTTCCTTTTCCTGCTTTTAAAGGGCACAATCTTCAACCCCGAAGCCGGAGGCCCGCTGTTCTTCAGTAAAGAAGGGCCGGGCTCCATGACGGCGCCCCTGGGCATATCTCTGATGGCCGGTTTGGCGGTTGGATTCTTGGCTCAGCGTACCCGTATGTGCCTTAGCGGTGGAATCAGAGATTTCATACTGATAAAGGATAATTATTTATTGATTGGGTTCCTGGGTATATTTGTCGGAGCCCTGGTTTTAAACCTGGTATTCGGATTCTTCAAGCCTGGATTTAACGACCAGCCTATAGCGCATACTATGCAGCTGTGGAATTTTTTGGGACTATTCCTGGTCGGTCTTACCGCCACCTTGCTTGGGGGCTGCCCCTTGCGGCAATTGATTCTGTCTGGTGAAGGTGATATGGATGCTGCGGCTGTTGTGATAGGAATGACGGCAGGGGCTGCCTTCTGTCATAACTTCATGCTGGCGGCTTCACCGGCAGGGGTAGGAAATTACGGCCAGATTGCTTGTGTCATCGGTATCATATTAATGGTATGGATCGGATATAGTTACCGGGAAGAGTAGGAGGTGCTCATTAAAAATGGAAAAGCTGGATGTACGCGGGCTGAGTTGCCCGGTTCCGGTGTTGCGGGCTAAAAAGGCTATTGATGCAGGAGCCCGGGAGTTGCACATACTGGGCAGCAGCCAGGTCTCGAAAGAGAATGTAAGCAAACTGGCCTTGTCGCAAGGCTTTGCAGTAGACATCAAGGTAGATAACAAGGATTTGTGGGAAATGGTAATCCGCAGATAAGCATCAGCGTTTTAAAAGAGACGGGAACGGAATAAAACGTTACAATAAAGAGGAACCGATTAGAAGTTCCTCTTTATTTTTTGCAGAAAATAACCCCGAGGAGGATTATCTTGTTTAAGCGTGCTGGCCTTGTAGTATTGCTCGTATGTCTGGGCTGTTTGGCGTCTATAACGATTTATCAGGAAATGCAGGCTGAGTCGGGTAAAAAAACCGAAAGTAAAGACGCAGTCTCGGGAGAAGTGAAAAAAGCTCCCCGCATAGTGGGTATTACGCTTACGGCGGCGGGTGACTGTTTGATGCATAACACGCAGATTAAATCAGGACTGCAGGCGGACGGAACCTATCGCTATGACCATTTTTTTGCCGAGGTGAAGGAGCTGATAAATGAAGGGGACTACAGCTCTATTGATTTTGAAGCCGCACTGGCCGGACCTGAAAGCGGATATACCGGCTATCCTACCTTTAATAGCCCTGATGCGATCGCTACAGCCTTTAAGGAAGCCGGGTTTGACTTGGTGATTACCGCCAACAACCACTCGCTTGACCGGGGTTACCATGGCGCTATGCGCACCCTGGATGTGCTTCAGGGTGCAGGCCTGGATACAGCGGGGACCTATCGCAATGAGGAGGAAGCCCGGTCTTTTCTGATTAAGGATATCAAGGGAATTAAAGTCGCATACATAGCTTACAGTTATGGCACCAATGGCATACCGGTACCCAAAGAGCACCCGGAGTTTTTCAATTTCCTGGACAGGGGCAAGATCGAAGCGGATATCAAGGCGCTGCGCCCCCAGGCGGATGTAATAATATTGGTGCTGCACTGGGGGCTGGAATATACGCCCCGGCCCACCCAGGAGCAGGTGGTGATGGCCCGCGAATTTCTGGAAGCAGGGGCAGATGTGATATTGGGAAGCCACCCCCATGTGATTCAGACTATGGAAGTAGTCAAAGTGGGGGGAAAGGATAAATTTGTTGTCTACTCCATGGGGAATTTTATTAGTGCCCAGCATGGCAAGGAGCGGAACAGCGGCATCGTTCTTAAAATGAAATTCAGCAAGAATATGGAAAACGGGCAGACCTTGCTGGACGAGGTTTCCTATACTCCGACTTTTTCTCATCCCTATAATGACGACGGAAAACTAAAATACCGTGTAATACCGGTGGAAGCCGGTATCGAAAAAATAAATCAGGGTCGGGACCCTTATCTGAGCAGGGGCGACCTTCCCGTCCTGCAAGCGGTTCTGGAATCCACCCGCAGCCAACTGGGAGAGCCTTACTATCGAAGCAATTAGATAGAGATTAAATTAAACCGGCGTTATCCGCGTATATTCTGCGACAATAGATAAATTACTGGGAGGGATATTGATGGGACGATTTCCGGCGCTTTTTTCGCCGCTAAAAATTGGCCGGGTGATGCTTAAGAACCGGGTGGTGATGGCACCCATGGCGGTAAACTATGCCGATCTCAATGGCGAGGTGAGTGAAAGGCAGATAGCCTACTATCAGGCCCGAGCCCGGGGAGGGGCAGGCTTGATAATTGTTGAGGCTGCCTGCGTGGATGCGCCTGCCGGGAGGGAAGGTTTTGGTCAGATACTAATCGACCATCCCCGCTACATAAGAGGTTTAAACCGTTTGGCCGAGACCATAAAGGCAGCCGGCAGCAGAACGATCATACAGATCTTTCATGCCGGACGCCAGGCTCATGCGGCCATTACCGGGATGCAGCCCGTGGCTCCATCACCCCTGCCGTGCAAAACCATCAAGGAGATTCCAAGAGAACTGTCCCCGGAGGAAGTGGAGGATATCCGGGACAGGTTCATTACTGCCGCCGGCTATGCTTATATGGCTGGATTTGACGGGGTTGAGCTTCATGCCGCTCATGGGTACCTGATTAACCAGTTTCTCTCCCCGGATTCCAACCTGCGCTCGGACCGGTATGGGGGAACCCTTGAGAATCGGTCCCGATTGCTGCTGGAAATAGTGGCCGGGATCAAGCGAAGCTACCCTGACCTGCTCTTGGGAGTTCGTCTTAATATTGACGATTTTGTGCCCGGCGGTTTGGAAATGACCGAGTCGCTTGAAATATGCCGGCTGCTGGAGGCGGCGGGAGCGGATCTGATTAACTGCTCCTGCGGTACCTACGAATCGGGACTTACCAGTATTGAACCGGCATCTTATCCCGAAGGCTGGCGCAGCTATATGGCGGCAGCGGTAAAACAAGCGGTGCGAATACCGGTCATTAGTGGCGGTGTTATCAGAGACCCGCGGACGGCGGAGGAAATCATTGATAAGCGGCAGGCCGACCTGGTTTTCCTGGGACGGGCTCTGCTGGCTGACAGCGATTGGCCCTGCAAGGCCGAGAATGGTGAGCTTAAGGATATACGCCCCTGTATAATGTGCAATAACTGTATTGAAAGCAATTTCAAAAGTATAAATGTGAGCTGCACGGTCAATCCTGCCGCGGGTCGAGAACGGGAGATCCCAGCCAGGAAACGTTTGAATGCCAAGAACAGGCCTGGCGTCAGCGTGGTGGGCGGAGGCCCGGCGGGGATGCAGGCGGCGCTGGCTCTTTCTCGATATGGATTTGCCGTAAACCTGTTTGAAAAGGAGGGAAAACTGGGGGGGTTGTTAAACCTGGCAGCGGTGCCGCCCCATAAAGAGAGGATAGCGCTTTTCCGGGATTACCTGATAAGGCAGGTGCGGAGGAGTCCGGTTAACATAAACCTCGATCAGCCTTTTAAAGCGGAATACCTGCAAGATGAATGTCCCGTACACCTGGTTGTTGCCACCGGCTCAAAACCGTTGCAGCCGGCAATCAAGGGCTGGGATGGGCGAAAATGCCTGCAGGCGGAGGCTGTGTTAAGCGGCCGGTTCCGGGTTAGCGGCCGGAAGGTAGTTATCGTGGGTGGCGGAAGCAACGGCTGTGAAACCGCCGATTACCTGATTGGGGCTGGCAATGACATTACCATAATAGAGCAAGCGGAGTTTATGGCTCCGACGATGGAAAAGAAAAACCGGCGGGATTTGCTCAATCGCTTGCAAAATGCCGGGGTTTCCTGCCTGACCGGCAGTAAAGTGCTGGAGATAAGCCCTCCGGGTTTGCGGATTACCCGTGCCAATGGTCAGGAGGAAACGCTGCCGGCCGATTATGTGGTGGCGGCGACAGGCTATGAGCCCGATAATGAAATATATACCCAGGCTTTAAGTCTGCATCCCAGTGTATTTGTGATTGGAGACGCCCGGGCGGTTAAAGGCATAAGAGAGGCGATACTGCAGGGCGAAACACTGGCAGCAACGCTGGCTTATCGTGAAAGTTTAAAAGACCAGAGGTAGACCATGGACGATGCTTTACGCAAAGAGAGGCAAAGAATCAGAAGCCTGTATAAATATGAAGAGGAAGCGTGCCAACAGGGGTTTCAATACATAGCCGGCATTGATGAAGTGGGGCGGGGGCCGCTGGCCGGGCCGGTGGTGGTAGCAGCGGTAATTTTGCCCCGTAAAACCTTTATTGCCGGTGTTGATGATTCCAAAAAACTGAGTCCGGGTAAGAGATTAAGACTGGCAGCCCAAATTAAACAGGCTGCCGTATCCTGGGCAATTGCGGCGATAAATCCGCCTTACCTGGACGAAATCAATATCCTCAACGCTACCCGCGAAGCTATGTATACGGCTGTGGCCGAGCTGCGTCCGCGACCTGATTTTCTGCTCATTGATGCCCTTAAACTACCCGATATAGATATTAAACAGCAATCCCTTATCAAAGGTGATAGTTTAAGCTTTTCCATTGCCTGCGCTTCCATTCTGGCCAAAGTCGAACGGGATGCGGGCATGGAGGCTCTGGAGCTAATTTATCCCGGCTATGGATTCAGCAAGCACAAAGGATACGCAACCCGGGAACATATGCAGGCCTTGATGGCAAAAGGGCCCTGTAGCATACACCGGCGCAGCTTCGAGCCGGTAAAATCCTTGTTATCAGGAGGTGTCTATGGAAGGCAACCAGGTCTCTTTGACCAGGATGATGCTTAATATTGCCACCCCTTCCGACCAGGGCATTTCCTTTTCCCGGGGTGAGATTTTGCAGGGTACGGTTCAGGAAGTCAAAACTGACGGGCTGGTGGTAATGCTGCTTAAAGGCCGCTTAATCGAAGCGGCTACCGAAGTCATGGTCAAATCGGGTCAGCAGCTTTTTCTGATGGTAGACGACTTCAGGGACGGTAAAACCTATTTAAAAGTACTCAGCCCCGAACGGATGGAAAAGGTAGAGAGTGCCAGCTTATCAGCCAATCTGCAGACCATAGGTATTCCTGCCCGGGAAGATACGGTTGTTATGGCCCGTAAGCTGCTGCAGCATAATCTCCCGGTTACTCCCCATAACCTTAGTGAAATGGCAAAGGGCATTAATCTATTGGATGGGGCAAACCAGCGTAATCTGGAGGCGGTCGCTTTTGCCCTGTCCCGTAATCTGCCGGTGAATCGGCCGATATTAAATGCCCTGCTTCAGTTTACTGATCCGGAAAGCGACCTGGGCAAGCTGCTGCAAACCCTTACCCGGAGCCTGGATGAGCTTTTGCGCCCGGCCGCCGGCCAGCTTCCCCAGCAAGCTGATCGCTTATCTTCTGCTATAACCAGGTCTCCGGCAATGCAGACGGCTGGTAATAATGCTGCGGAAGACAGTGTTACCGGCCGCAGCCAGATCCAGCTGCCAGGGCTGCAGCATGGCGAGTCGACGGCGAACCGGTCGGCGTCAGTGGCAAATATTCCGGTTCAACCGGCAGCTGCAGAAACAGAGGGTATTGCCCGGCCGCCGGAACCATCTGCACCTAATCGGGAAATGCCGTCTGCCGGGGCATCCCAGCCCCGGGCAGGAGACGGACAGCAGCAGGCCAGGCCAGAAGCCCCAGCCGCTTTGGCGGTATCGGTACCTGGGGATACAGATGAGAATCCCTCAAACAGCGTGACCCGTCCGCCAGCCGAAAGGGCTGGCCAGGGTGCCGCTCCTGAGCGGCCTGTAAACCCGGGCATGCCTTCAACCTTGGCGGACGGAGAAGAAGGGGCAGCCGGCACTGTCAACCGGCCTGTTGCCGAGAAGGGCGACAGCCAACAAGCCGTGCCGGGGAGGACTTTCCCCGGACTGAATGCAGAAACGCCGGCCCCAGCCGGTGGAGATAGAAGTGCCGGCATATTGACGGGACTTAAAAATGAAGGTGAAGCAGTCAGAGCTGCGGAACTTCTTCGTCCCCTTTTGGACCTTTTGCAGATGCGGGCCGGCGATAAGCCTGCGGTTACGGCGGATAAAATTCAGAGCTTGTTTCAGTCCGAAAAGGAACTCATACGAGGTCTGCTGCTGCTGGAAGATATAATAAAAAGCGTGAACAACGGCTCAAAATCACCGCTGCTTACGGAACTGCTCACCAGAATAGAAGGCATGGAAAAGGAAATCAGCGGGCAGCGGATATTTAATTACCTTAGCCGTTTGCCGGATTCCAACTTCAACTATTACTACTTCTCCTTTCCGGTCAAGGTTAACAATGAATACCGTTTATGTCAGTTGCGGATTAATCGGGAAGCGGGTAAAAAGATAATTAAAGATCAGGATAATATTAAATTCATTGTATCCTTGGATACCGCCAACATGGGCATGGTGCTCTTCCACGTGAACTGGAGCCGCAATAAGGCGTTGACCCTGCAGGGAGTAGTTGAAGGGGAAAAGGTGATGAACTATCTAAACCGTAACATAGGGCAGCTTGTTACCGGCCTTGGGCAACTGGGCTACAGTGTAATTAACCTGGGAGTCAGAGTGGCCCAAAAGGATGAGCAAACCGACAAATTAAGACCCCAAATGGAAGAATTGCCGGTAAAGTTTCGCCCCTTTTCCATAGATGTAACGGTGTAGGGGGGAAAGTTATGACCAATGGTTACGAAAAGGACGAACTGCAAAAGGCGGTAGCCCTGCGCTATGACCCGGAAAAAGACCGCGCTCCGGCAGTGGTGGCCCAGGGCCGCGGCTACATCGCCGAGCGGATCAAAGAGGTGGCCCGGGATAGTGGAGTACCTTTAAAAGAAGACCGGGAACTGGTAGAATATCTCATGGCACTTGATTTGTATGAAGAAATCCCCCCGCAACTTTATGCAGTAATTGCAGAAATACTGGCATTCATATACTCCATGGATAGAAAGTATTGAACAGGGGTAGGTTATGAAACGGCAATTGGGATTGCGGGGAGAAAATACCGCGGCACGTTTTCTGCAGAGTAAGGGATATGACATTCTGGAGAGAAACTATCGTACCCGCTATGGGGAACTGGACATAATATGTGAGAAAGACAGAAAACTGGTTTTCGTAGAGGTGAAAACCAGGAGAAATACCGGATTCGGCTCTCCCGAGGAGGCGGTCACCAGGCAGAAGATACGCCGCCTGCGCAAGGCGGCTCTGATATACTTAAATAATCGGAAAGGTCCTTACCGGGAAATTCGATTCGACGTTATCGCCATACTTATTGATGCCAGCAACCAGGCAAGTATTAATCACATCGAACAGGCATTTTAAAAACGACACGGAGGGAAATATGTTAATTTACGGGAAAGAAATACGAGAAAAAATAAAGCAAGACGTAGCCCGGGCGGCCCAGCAGACCGATATGAGCATGGTCGTTGTACGCATAGGCGATGATAAAAGCTCATTGGCCTATGTGAACGGCATAAAGAAATTTGGGGATGAGACCGGGGTAAAAGTAGGGATAACCAATCTCTCGGCCGGTGTCAGCCAGGAGGAAGCAATTGGATATATTGAGGAATTAAACCGCGACCCCGGCGTCAACGGGATCATGCTGCAGACCCCGCTGCCGGCTCATCTGCAAGCCGGCGTGCTGGTCAACGCTGTCGACTGCCATAAAGATGTGGAAGGCATACATAATTTCAACCTGGGCAAGTTAATCAGCAAGCAGGCTGGGATCCAGCCCGCCACCCCCAGAGCAGTTATCAGTATGCTGAAACATTACAGCATAGATATAGAGGGGCGGAAAGTATGCATTGTAGGCCGAAGCGCTATTCTGGGCAGTCCCCTGGCCATGATGATGAGTTCTGAAAACGGCACCGTCACCCTCTGTCATTCCCGGACCCGGAACCTGGGGGATGAAACCCGCCGGGCCGATATCCTGGTGGCTGCAGTGGGAAAGGCCGGTTTTATTACCCCGGATATGGTAAGGGAAGAAAGCGTAATAATAGATGTCGGTATCAACTTTGATGAAAATGGCAGGATGGTAGGCGATGTCCATGAAGAGGCCAAGACCAAGGCGCGTATGGCCAGTGCCGTACCGGGTGGAGTCGGGCTCATAACGGTAGCCGAACTATTTAATAATTTAAGAATCATAAGTCAGAGCAGATAGCCCGGAGATTCCGGGTTTTTTTTTCATGCCTGTTTTCCATCCGTCTCCGCTTGCCGGGATTATTGATTTTAAACAAAAGGGTAAACTATTGTAATTAGTAAATCGCCTGCGTTTACCATATTATTAGAGGTGATGAAGCCGACAAGCGTGTATTTACGACGGTTTAAACCGGCGCAGGAAAATTAGTGCTGATTAATAATAAAAGTGCTATAATAGCGCAGGAAAAAATTATTGTATAAAGAAGGAAATCAACCGTGAAGAACAAACAGTTTGCTGTTATTGGTATCGGCCGGTTTGGTGAAAGCCTGATAAGAGAACTTAGTCATATGGGATATGAAGTGCTGGCCATCGACAGTGATGAAGAAAGGATAAACTATGCCATAGATATAGCCACCCATGCAGTTCAAGCCGATTCCATGGACGAAGCGACGCTTAAAAAGCTAGGGATTCGGAACTTCGATGTGGTAGTCGTGGCTATAGGCGAAAATGTTCAGGCCAATATACTTACCACCATTATCCTTAAAGAGCTGGGGGTAAAAAAGGTTATAGCCAAAGCGCAGAATGCTCTCCATGGCAGGGTGCTGGAAAAGATAGGAACTGATTTGGTTATTTATCCGGAAAGGGATATGGCTGTAAAACTGGCACGTTCTCTGGCTTCGCGCAATCTCCTGGAGCAGATCAGCCTGTCTCCCGAGTACGGGATTATTGAACTATTGGCTCCCCGGGTATTCAACAACAAAAGCCTGGTCGACATCGGGTTAAGAAAAAAGATGCGGGTAACCATACTGGCCATAAAAAGAGGCAATGACATAATTGTAGCTCCGGGGCCGGAAGAAAGGCTTTATGATGGAGATATACTGGTTGCCTTGGGAAGCAATGAAGACCTGCAGAAATTATCTGATTGGGAATAGGATAGCGTTTAAAAATGGAGCATAAAATAAGTCCCGCCCAATGGCTGGCTCTAAGTTTTTTTACCGTAATAATGGCGGGCAGTCTTTTGCTTTTTTTGCCCGGAGCATCTGCAAACGGCCACACCAGTTATATAGACTGTCTCTTTGTAGCGACTTCGGCAACCTGCGTGACCGGTCTGGTAACAGTAGATACGGCCACTAACTGGACCCTGGGAGGGCAGATTATTATCCTGCTGTTGATTCAGGTAGGAGGTCTGGGAGTAATGGCTTTTGCGGTGGTATTTGCCATGCTTTTGGGGCAGAAGATACAGTTGCGCCAGCGTCTGGTGATGCAGCAGGCCATGAATCTATCTGAAGTGGGCGGGGTAGTAAAGGTTTTCCGGTATCTGCTTGCTTTTACATTTGCGGTGGAAGCCTTGGGGGCGGTGTTGCTGATGCTGCTGTGGGGAGCAGAATTGGGCTGGGGGAAAGCCTTGTGGTACGGAGTGTTTCACTCGATATCGGCTTTTAATAACGCCGGCATCGATCTGATGGGAGGCTTTCGCAGTTTAACCGGCTATACAGCCAATATTGGCGTTAATCTGGTTATAAGCACTTTGATTATTATCGGAGGGCTGGGCTTTTATGTAAACTATGAACTTTACCATTATCGTCAGACCCGGGGACTGTCCCTGCATTCCCGGGTAGTATTGCTTATGACCGCCATACTCATAGTGGCTGCAACCCTGCTCCTGTTTATCGGCGAGTACAATCATGCGCTGAAGGGCTTGCCCCTGGGAACCAAAATACTGGCTGCCTATTTTCAAGGCGTGGTTCCCCGCACAGCAGGCTTTAACACTATCGACTTAAATAGCCTTTTTTTATCTTCCCAGTTAATAATCATAATATTAATGTTTATAGGCGCATCCCCCGGTTCAACCGGCGGGGGAATAAAGACCTCGACCTTTGCCATACTTCTGCTTGCCATCTACAGCCAGCTTCGAGGTAAAAGGGATATAGAATTATTTGAGCGCCGCCTGGAAAGCAATGATATTATGCAGGCTTTTACCTTATCAATTATGGCGGTCTTCACGGTAATTATAATGGTCATTTTGCTATCGCTTACCTATGAGGCGCAATTGCATAAAATAATATTTGAAGTTGTCTCCGCTTTCGGTACCGTAGGGCTTACCCTGGGACTCACCACTCAGTTAAGCCCGTTAGCTAAAATACTTATAATTATCACCATGTTTCTCGGCCGGGTGGGCCCGCTTACCTTGGGTTTTGCTCTGGCATATCGGCAGAAACAGCCTGAAATCCGCTATGCTAAAGGAAAGATAATGATAGGCTAATAAGGCCGCCCTCCACGAGGCTCTTGGGGTATGCCCCCGGGCAGGGAGGGAATAGGAAAAACAGATAAATCGGCATATAAATGAGGCCCATGACCGGGCCTCATTTTGTCGTTCCTTGACCCATTTAAGAATTTTATAAAGAAAAATTGATAATCAAGCAGGAATATCCGAAGCCCTATAGAAATAAATAAAAAGCAACGAAACCAAACTCAAACTAAAACAAAAATCTAAAAAACAAAATATCAGCCAACTTTACATAACTAAAAAACAGCCGTTTTACAACCTGCCTTCAAAATTGGCCTTTTATGAAAGGAGACTAGGGTGCAGACAGTTTTCAAGCCCAAAATCGCAGCAACAGTAAATAGAAAGGGCAATGCTTGGAGGATTGCGGCTCTTTTAATTGCGCTCATACTTATCTTTATTCTTTCCTTTGTTCTGGGGCGATACTCGGTACCTCCCGGTCAGCTCTTGGAGGTTTTAGCCGCCCGGGTATTGCCCCTGGAACAAAGGTGGGGCGATACGGTGGAAACAGTCATTTTTCAGGTGCGCTTGCCCCGCATCCTGGCCGCCATAATGATAGGAGCGGCACTATCTACTGCGGGAGCTGCCTACCAAGGGATGTTTAAAAATCCGCTGGTTTCTCCGGATATACTTGGGGCCTCAGCTGGAGCAGGCTTTGGAGCAGCTCTGGGTATATATTTTTCCTTTAGCATGGTTGGGATACAAATAATGGCGTTTATAGGCGGCTTGGCGGCAGTTGCATTGACCTACGGAATCAGCCTGAAGATTCGGCATGACCCCATGCTGGCTCTGGTACTATCCGGCATCATGATTGGCTCACTGTTTACGGCGGCTATTTCCTGCATCAAATATGTCGCTGACCCCTATGATAAGCTGCCGGCTATTACCTTCTGGTTAATGGGGAGTCTGGCTTCCATTGCTCCCCAGGACATATATATGGTGGCGGCGCCGATAATGGCGGGAATGATACTGCTTTTTCTACTACGCTGGCGGCTTAATGTTATGGCCATGGGGGAGGAGGAGGCTCAGGTACTTGGCCTCAATACCAGACGCTTAAAGGCAATAGTTATCCTTTGCTGTACCCTTATGACGGCGGCATCCGTCTCCATCAGCGGCCTTATTGGATGGGTGGGCCTGGTGATACCACACCTGGCCCGGATGATTGTAGGTCCTAATTACCGGGTATTGCTGCCGGCGTCTATTTTGCTGGGCGGCGGCTATCTGCTGTTAGTTGACGATTTGGCTCGCCTGCTGGCCAGCATGGAAATACCGCTGGGGATTCTGACTGCGCTTATAGGGGTACCTTTTTTTCTATATTTATTATTAAACAGCAAGTGGGGATGGAAATGAAACTGGAGCTTTTAAACCTGAGTTGCGGATACGGGCAGCGAAATGTGATTGACAGCATTTCCCTCAGAATAAACGAGGGGGAAGTAATCGGTCTCCTGGGAGCTAACGGTTGCGGTAAAACAACCCTTATTAAAACCATTCTGGGATTGTTGCCGACCCACGGAGGGGAGGTGCTGCTGGACGGTAAAAACATCAAGCACTGGACTTCTGCCCAGATTGCCCGGGTAATCGGCTATATTCCGCAGATGCATACCCCGCCCTTTCCCTTTCAGGTGCTGGATGTGGTTCTGATGGGGCGGACCGCCCATATCAAGCCCTTCGCTTCACCTTCCCCCAAAGATGTGAAAATCGCCGAACGGTCTTTGGAAATGCTTAATATCTCATACCTGCGGGATCGGATTTATACCGAGATAAGCGGAGGGGAGAGGCAGCTGGTCCTGATTGCCCGGGCGCTGGCTCAGGAACCGAAAATCCTTATTATGGACGAGCCTACCTCCAGTCTCGATTTTGGCAATCAAATCAAGGTCTTAAGCCACATCAAACAACTGGCGGGACTTAACCTGGCCGTCTTGATGTCGTGCCATTTTCCTGAACATGCCTTCCTCTATTCTACCCGGGTGGTGCTTTTAAACGAGGGAAGGATTTTGCACAGTGGAACCCCGGCCGAAGCTATAACGGCTGAAAGGCTCAAAATTCTCTATGGTGTGGAGGTGGAAATTTTATCGGTCAGGAACCGGTTTAATAAGGAGTTAAAAGTCTGTATCCCTTCCGGCTATCAAATACCGGAGCGGGAATCGGCCCCAACAAAAAAATCAGACCCAATCTATGCCCTGGCATAGGGCTGGAAGAGTTTTCATACCTGTAAAAACTGGCAAAACGATAGGAGGTTATATCTTGCTGAAAGGAAGAAAATTAGTAATCCTGCTGACCATACTGGCTCTGGTTATGAGTTGCTGCTTGGCTGGCTGCGGGCAGGAAAAGGCAAAGGGAACAGGCAAAACAGCAGAACCTGAAACCCGTACTATTACGGATATGGCGGGAAGAGAGCTTACAGTACCGGCTAAGATTGACAAGGTCTTCTGCGTCAGTCCGGTCGGCACCATTTTAGTTTATACTTTAGACCCCGACTTGCTGATTGGCTGGAACTATGAACTGCGTCCGGGAGAGAAAGAATATATACTTCCCGAGTATCATAACCTTCCCAATCTGGGGGGCTGGTATGCTAAAGCTACCTGTAATACCGAGGAACTATTAAGGATCAACCCTGATGTAATTCTGTCCGTAGGCTATCTGGATACCGAGCAGGCAGATAAAATTCAGCAACAAACCGGCTTGCCCGTGGTAATGATTAATGGCGATGATTTGATGCAGTTGGATAAAGCGTATGAATTTGCAGGCAAGCTGCTGAATATGGAAAAGCGGGCCAACGAACTGGGGGCTTACTGCCGCGAAACGGCTAAGGATATCCAAACCAAAGCCAAAACTATTTCAGAAGATCAGCGTATCAGAGTATATTATGCCGAGGGAGCCGGCGGTTTGGAGACTGACCCGAAGGGATCGCGCCATACCGAGACCCTGGATATCGTGGGCGGCGTAAATGTGGCTGAGGTAGCTATGAAAGGCGGCATGGGCATGACTCCGGTTTCGCTGGAACAGGTGCTGGCCTGGAATCCTGATGTTATTCTGAGCTGGAACGATACTCAGGGTGGATATTACAGCAAGCTGCTGACTGATTCCAAATGGCAAAGCATTGCTGCGGTAAGGAATAAAAAGGTCTATGCTGTTCCTAGCGGTCCGTTCAACTGGTTTGACCGTCCCCCTTCGGTAAACCGGATAATAGGCTTGAAATGGCTGGGGAACCTGCTTTACCCCGATGTCTATAAATATGATATGGCAAAAGAGACCCGGGAGTTCTATAAAAAGTTCTATCATTATGATTTGTCTGATAATGAATTAAAGTCCTTGCTAAAGAATTCCGGCGACTTGTAAAGCAATTCCCATCAATCGGTGCAGGTACAGGGGGCAAGGGGGCAAGCTGACACCCTTGCCCCTGATATAATTTGCGAGATTATTAAGGAGGCCAAACGGTGCAATGTAATATCTGTGAAAAAAGATGCAACCTTAATGAAGGCAGAATTGGCGCTTGTAAGCATTACACCAGTCATGGTGGCCAGATTCAGGAGCTCTATTCCAATCGTTTTTTACAGGTCGGAGCTATTCTGATTGAGACCATGCCGATGCTGCACTTCTTCCCGGGAAACCGTTTTCTTCAAATTACTACCACCGGCTGTAATTTTAACTGCAGCGGCTGTATTTCTTCAGTGATTGTGCAACAGATGGATCCCGCCAGTTCGGCTCTGCGCAATGCGACCCCGGCAGAGTTGGTAAACCAGGCGCTGGAAGAGGATTGCCTGGGCATCGCCTTTGTCTTGAACGACCCTATAGTATCGTTCAAGACATTCCTCGATGTCGCCCGCGAGGCTAAAAAGCAGGGATTGCTGGTAGGCTGTTCAACCAATGCTTATTTTACCGAAGATGCTCTGGAACAACTTCTGCCCTATCTGGACTTTATCAATGTGGGCCTTAAAGGGATGAGTGATCAGGCTTATCAAGCCTGTGGCGCGTCGTCAATAGCGCCGGTTCTAAGAAATATCGAAAGGCTTTACAGCCATGGGGTGCACCTGGAAGTATCCTGCATGTACCGGAGGGACAACCGGGAAGAGGTAATGGCTCTGGCAGCATATTTGGCCGGGATTTCTCCCCGCATACCCCTGCAATTAATGCGGTTCATCCCCTTCGCTGCTGCCGATATCAGTCTGGAACCGTCAATCCAGGAAGCGGAAAAGCTGTGTGTCGAATTAAAAAAATCAATGGATTACGTATATCTGTTTAACTCGGCCGGAAGCGATTATATCAATACTTTTTGCCCGGTTTGCGGAGAACTGATTGCTGACCGTGATTTCTATGGCCCCATGGGTGCAAGAAACCGTGGGCCTGATATGAGTATAATAACGGAAAACGGAAAGACCTGCCCTGGTTGCGGGCATGAAATCTACTATACCGGTCAGGCAGCGCCGTCAGAAGAGGAACAGGATACCGGTTTCACCGGGGGATATCCCTTTACCCGGTCCCTGGAAATGATAGAGGCCATACTTGTCAGTATTGGCCTGAAGGATAAGGAAAAGCTGGTTCAAACCTGGGAAGAAGTGCTGCAAAACAACGGTTTCCAACAATTGTACCGATTTTACCAGAACCTTGATTCCTATATAGAAACTATACGTGAGTTTGGCAGCGCGGTTGGCGAAGAAGAAAAAGCAGGGGAACTTGCTGCCTATATGAAGCAAAAGGTACAAAGCATCCGGCAGGGATGGCAAGACATGACGGAATTCCCGCGGGTCTACTATTGCATGGGTAAACCGCTATTCTGCATCAAGGGTGAGCGTCTGGAAAATCAGTTGGTGGAAGCGGCGGGCGGCATTTCTGTTAACCGGGAACTGGTTAACCAGGGGCGGCCCGGGCAGCGGGTAGAGGTGGAAAGGATTGTTGCCTTGAACCCGGAGTATATTTTCACCTCAACTTTTACCGCCTGTTCTCCGGAGGCGTTTTATCAGGATTGCCTGGAGCTGGGACTGGATGTTGATGCCGTAAGAAACAAGAGGATTTACGCCCATCCTGCCCCCGGGTGGGATTTCGGCAGTCCCCGCTGGATTCTGGGGTTAATGAACATTGCCAATATCCTTCACCCGGATATTTTTAACTTTGACCTGGAGAAGGAGGCCCAAAACTTTTATCAGCGATTTTATGGCATTGATTTTTCGGCCGCCGAAATCAACCGCTCTTTTAGCAGACCGCAGCGCAACTGGAAATGGTTATAAGCCGAAAAGGAGGAAGTGAACATGGAAATTAACGCTGTTGAATTCGATAAGATTGCCCGGGAAGTTTTCGCCCCGATATATCCGGTAATAGCAGAACAAATAATTGCCCGGACCGGGATAAAAAGCGGCTGCTGCCTGGACATCGGATGCGGAGGCGGGTACCTGGGACTGGCTCTGGCGCGAATCACCGAATTGGAAATGATACTGTTTGATGAATCTCCTGAAATGCTGGATCTGGCTAGGGGTTATATCCATGACAGCGGTTTGGAGGCCAGGGTTAAAACCCTGCAGGGGGATGTGCATGCCATACCTCTGGCGGATGGAAGTGTTAACCTGACGATTAGCCGGGGTTCCCTGTTTTTTTGGGAAGATCAGGCCCGGGCCTTTCGAGAAATCTATAGGGTACTGGCTCCCGGGGGAATGACCTGTATCGGCGGGGGGTTTGGCAATAAAGAATTGCTGAAGCAAGTGGAAAAAGAAATGCTGTTACGGGACCCGGATTGGAATAACCTGCGCCAGCAGCGGGTGGGCAAGAGCAAAGCGGCTGATTATAAAGCCAAACTGGAGCAGGCCGGAATAAACGATTTTGAAATAAATCAGGATGAAACCGGTTTATGGATAATGATAAGGAGGTCGGCCTGATGCGGTGCTGGATTTGCGAACGGGGATGTTATATTCCCGAGGGAAGAACGGGAGCCTGTGGCATGTACCGGAATTCAGGCGGCGATATAGTAGAAATATATCCGCATCGCTATCTGGTTTCTTGTCCTATTTCCGTAGAAACCATGCCGGTGCTGCACTTTTATCCCGGGGGCAAATTCCTGCAGATTACCACAGCCGGATGCAACTTTAGCTGCCCGGGGTGTATTTCCACCGTAATTGTTGGGGAAATGAAGCCTGCCAGCAACGCCCTGCAACCGCTTTCTCCGAAACAGGTGATTGACCTGGCTCGGGAAAACCGTTGCCTGGGGATAGCTTTTCTTATGAATGACCCGCTGGCTTCTTTTCTTACTTTCCTGGACTTGGCCCGGGAGGCAAAAAAGGCGGGACTACTGGTGGGATGCTCGTCTAATGCGTATTTTACCGAGTCTTCCCTGCAAGAGATTATTCCTTACCTGGATTTTATTAATATCGGCATCAAGGGACTTGCCGACGAGTCATACAAAAACTGCGGAGGGAGCACAGTGCGGCCGGTGCTGCGCAACCTGGAAAGGCTTTACCGGCAAGGGGTGCATGTGGAAGTGTCATGTATAGCTGAAGGGAACAAGCAAGGGGAGATTACAGCTCTTGCTAATGTTATAGCCGGCATATCCCCTGATATTCCCCTGCAGGTTATGCGCTTTCTGCCTATGGAGGTAGCCGCTTTGGACAAAGAAATGTCCATTCGGGAAGCGGAAGAACTGGTTGCCGCGCTAAGAAATTATTTAAACTATGTTTATCTGTTTAATTCACCCGGGACCCGATACCTCAACACCTTTTGCCCGCAATGCGGCCGGCTGCTTTACCGTCGTGACTTCTACGGCCCCATGGGGGCTAAATTAAAAGCTGCTGGGACCGGAGAAAAGGGGGATGAGTGCCCCCAATGCGGTGGCAGCATTGCCTTGAAGGGGCGGGCGGCAGTTGAGCTGTACCAGGAGGGAAGCTTTCAGGGCGGATATCCCTTAACCCGGGCGATGGAAATGATGGAGGCTGTATTGCTGGCTATAGGTGTAAGGGAAAAGAAAACCGTAGTCGAGCTCTGGGAAGACGTGCTCCTGAACGACGGCCTGGACAAGTTGCACCATGACCTGCAGAACCCGGATAAGTACCTGGGCTTGATCAGGAGTTACGGCGTCAGAGTTGGCCGGTTGGAAAAAGCGGAAGAACTGGCCTCATATATAGAAGAGAAGATTAGAATAATCAGAAATGGCTACGGCCGCATACAGGAAAAACCAAGGGTATACTATAGTATGGGCAAACCTCTGTTCGCGATTAAAGGCGAACGTTTTGAGAACCAGATGGTAGAACTGGCCGGCGGAATTAGCGTCAACCAGGAGACTGAGTTAAAAGGTCGTCCGGGTATGACTTTAACTCCGGTAGAATTGGAGAAGCTGAATCCGGATGTAATATTCATATCTGCTTTTCTTTCTGTTTCCCGAGAGGATTTCTTGGATGAATGCCGCCGGCAGAAGCTAGGCATCAGAGCAGTACAGGAAGAGAAAGTGTATAATTACCCGTCTCCAGGCTGGGATTTCGGCAGCCCTCGCTGGGTACTGGGGCTTATGTACATGGCCAACATGCTGCACCCCGAGATATATCATTTTGATTTGCGGGCCGAGAGTTTGCTCTTTTATCGCCGTTTTTATAATATGACCTTCGATATTGCCATGGTCAACCGGTCATTCAGCAAGCCCAGTAACAGCTGGCAGTGGCAGGCTTAAAAGGTCAAGCCGCTGGTTAAAGGCGAAGTTTTTGTTGATAGGGCAGGCAAAAGAAGCAAAATATATTAAAAGATGGATAAAAATAAAGACTGTTTCAATATAAGCCAGCTGACGGGACATATTGGACAATAATAAGCTCAGAAAGCGCTTGCCATTAAAAGTGTACTTAATTTATACTCTAAATAGAGAAGTGTAATATTTATTAAAACGCTCCTTACTTATCGTAACCTAGTCTGATTCTATAGGCGTTAGAGGTTGCACCGGCCTTATTAATGTCTGCAGTTTCGGACTGAAAATAACTTAATTTATGGTAGTTTAAGGAGAAACCTGAGGTGGCTCCGAAAAGACCAATATTTATGAAACTATTGCTTTAAAATGCGTAGTTAATGTAAATATTGGCTTTGTTTTTTATTAGGGTTGGATTGGGAATTTTAAAAAATGGCAGGGGAATAGTGATGGCGCCTTGTATAAATATTACCGAAATTATTGATAAGGAGGAGGGTATCAGGCATAAGCTAAATGAGCAGGAGCGCAAAAAATTACAGCATGAATTTAAAGTCCATATGGAAAAATATTTTAAGCAAAAATTGGGTAAGGGTGTTGACTATACCAAGATAATTATCTGGGACGATATGCTGGTAATCAGGGGAGAAGGGTTTCTCACAATGCCTGAGAAATTCATTAATGAAACTCCGTCAGGAAGAGAGGTGGTACGAGCAGCACGAATGCAGGTGGTCAAGCAGCATTCGCTGCTGGATAACATCCCATATTTCGAAGAAAGATTGAAGGCCAGGGCTATACATGAAGCCTATGAACTAGAACCGGAAAATGATTTTTGGATGCATGCGATAGTGTTTGATCGGGTATTATGCGAGTAAAAAGCAAAACGCAACTTTAGGTGGTTTGCGGAGAAACCTGATACAGGTGGCTCCAGGTGAAGACCTATGTTTTTATGAAGTGCTTTTAAAAGATTGACAGCTTCGTAAATAATATGGGCCTTTTTTTGTGGGTAGAATTTATAGAGGAAAGTAAAATTACAGGAGGTAATTATAATGGCTGATACCATGAAAGCTTTGGTTTATCGCGGCCCTGAGAAAATAGCCCTGGAAGATGTTCCGGTACCCAAGATTATTGAGCCCGATGATGCTATAGTACGGGTCACTACATCAACTATCTGCGGAACTGATATTCATATCTGGCATGGCGGCATGCCCGAAGTAGAGCCGGGAAGAATTATCGGTCATGAATTCGTCGGAGAAGTCGTGGAGGTAGGCCCCGCAGTTCGGAATAACAAAGTGGGGGACAAGGTTGCCGTTTCCTGTGTGACCCAGTGCGGCGAATGCTTCTATTGCGTACGGGGCGTCTATTCTCACTGCACCACCGGCAGCTGGATTTTCGGATACATGATCGACGGTTGCCAGGCCGAATACGTTCGGGTACCCCATGCCAACCTGGGCATGTTCACCATACCGGAAGGGCTGACGGAAGAAGATGTGCTTTTCGTCGGCGACATACTTTCCACCGGCTATTTCGGCGCCGAACAAGGCCGCATTGAGCCTGGCGACACAGTGGCCGTGATGGGCGGCGGCCCGGTGGGCATGTGTGCCATGACTACCGCCAGGCTATGGGGACCCGCTGAGATTATTGCGGTTGACATCAATCAGGATCGTCTGGATTTCGCGGTCAAGAACGGTATTGCCGACGTGGGCGTTAACCCTAATAAGGTAGCCAGTGTCGGAGATGCGATCAGAGAGAGGACTCAAGGCCGCGGCGCCGATGTCACCATTGAAGCCAACGGTTTCAAGCCAACCTTTGATATGGCTATAGACAGCGTCAGGCCAGGCGGCACCGTTTCCCTGATCGGCGTATTTGAAAAGCCCCAGGAACTTGCCATGAACACCTTATGGATTAAGAACATCAGAATCAGCATGGGGCTGGTGAACGCCAACCGTATTCCCGAGCTGATCAAGCTCATTGAAAAGGGCAAGATCAGCACCAACTTCCTGTGCACCCACCGTGCTCCTTTAAATGATATCCTTAAAGGTTATGATGTTTTCGGCGGCAAAAAAGACAATTGCCTGAAATGGATAGTAACTCCCTATGAAAAATAGAATACGCTAAGATTTCCTTAGGCATTCTCTCGTTCATTTGCCCTAGGATTCATGTTCAAAGAAGGCCGGAAGCACCCTCTGATTATGGGGGTGCTTCCGGCCTTGGTATGCCTGCGCCTGCCGGATTGAGTGGAAAAAACATTTTAATCTTATATAATGTTAGTATCAGGGTGATTGCCTGCCCGCTGGATTCCTCCATCTTGTCAAGCCAAGCGGCTCCATTAAGTATGCCGAAGAAATAATCAATAATTAGGAGGGGAAAACAGTGACTGACAGAAAATATCTCCGGCTGATGTTAATATTATTGATAATCCTGCTGGCGGTTATGGGATTACGTTACTGGCGGGCCAACCAGGACGGTGGGGGGAAAACTATTACCGTCACCGACTGCTTGGATCGCCGGGTGCAAGTCCCGGCTAAAGTTGAACGGGTGGCCTGTTTATATGCTTTTGCGGGGTATGCGACCGCTATGCTGGGCCAGGGTGACAAAATTGTTGCCGTACCTGATGATCTGAAGCAAGATGTATTGCTGAATGAAATCTATCCGGACATAAGCCGGGCGCTGGTACCCGTTGCAGAAGGCTCTATAGATATTGAAGAGTTACTTAAAGCCGACCCGGATGTGGTATTGGTTAAAAACAGTACCGCAGCCGATCCGGCCGAAGCGAAAAAACTGGAAAAATCCAATATTCCTTACCTGGCGGTGGACTACTCCGGTATAGAGGAACAGCAGCATGCTGTTACGGTTATCGCTCAGGCTCTGGGGGCAGCAGAGCGGGGGAAGCTATATAACGATTACTATCAGAATTGTATTTATAAGGTCCGGAAAGTGGCGGCAACTATTCCTGAAGCAGAGCGGGTGCGGGTCTACCGCGCAACGGACGAAGCCACTGATACGGATGGGCCGGACACTTTGGCAGCTGATTGGACCCAGACAGCTGGAGCCATAAATGTATCGGTGGATCAGCCTTTGCGGCATTTTGGAGGCAAGAATTCTGCCAGCCTGGAACAGATACTGCAGTGGGACCCGGATGTGATCCTGGTAAATGAACCTGAGACAGCAAAATATATCAGCGGCAGTTTCCGGTGGTCCCCCTTAAAGGCGGTAAAAGAAAGCAGGGTTTATCAGATGCCCGGCGGCATATCCCGCTGGGGTAATGCCGAGGGGGTGGAAACACCGCTGGCCGTAATGTGGACTGCGCATCTGCTTTATCCCGAACGCTTTCCGGATATAAATATCAAGCAGGAAGCCCAGGATTTTTATCAAAAAATCTTTAATTATCAAGTGTCCGGGGACATGCTGGACATCATATTGAACGGCGAGGGCATGTGCGGACAGAACGAACAACCCGGTTGACGTTACGCTCCACCGCAGGGCGGGAAGTAATGAGAGTAATTGGTAAGGATTATCATGAATCGGAGGCGGTCAACGTGCAGATACCGGTTGTCCGTCGAGGATACGGATGATTCAGAAAGCAGAGGGTCAGGAGAACCAGCTGTTGTAAATCTCCTGAACTTCATAACCGTATTAAAACGATATAAAATTTCTTTATTAAACCCATCGTAAAAACATATAGGCCAAATTTCATGCATTAAACGTTCTGATATCTAATTCTTATCATGCGGAGTATAAATTAATTTTATACTTACCATTAAATGGTTTGACATAAATTCCGACTTCTCCTAGAATAATTACAAATATTTACTATAAATTTAGAAATATTGCAAAAAATCAAGATTTCTTTCTCTGAGCCTTTTAGCCCAAATTTTGCCAGCCAGGGTTACTGGGCTGGGTACCGGGGGAAACGCCTCCCCGTTTGCGGAAGGGAGCACATTATCCGTCTGTTTTATTTGGAGAGGTGTAGTGTGCTTTTTACCAGTACCCTGTCTTTTATGACCCGGCTCCGGTCAGGAGACAAGCTCCGGGCTGTCGGACTGGGGCTTTGGCCTATGGGTAGAGGGGAACACCTTGTGCCTCCATGTACTGTGGAAAGGAGTACCTGATAAACGTTCTATCGTGGGACGGGTGTAGCGTACTTTTTTGTCACTAGCCTGTCTTTTATACAAACAAGTTGCTCCGAGCTTTTTAACCTAAGGTGATTTACTATGGCTAAAAGGCCTGGGTGCAGAGGGAAACGCCTGTGCCTCCCCGTATTGTGGAAAGGAGTTGCAATATAACTATTTGTTTTTATCAAAACAGGTAGCTGTATGTGCTTTTTGCCGGTACGGATACCTGTTTTCTGTGTATATGGATAAATAACCGGGCGGGGAATTCTCTGTCTGGCGAATGATTAAGGGAGGGGGGATTGAAGAAAGGCCTGCCGTTTTACATTGCTCCGAGCTTGGTATGCCTAAAGCCGTAAAGCCATGGTGTAAAGCCGATAGGGTGAATCTGGAAACAGGTTCGCCTCCCGATTTTGGAAAGGAGCCCGAGACCGCCTGATAAGGACCAGATAATTGCTATTTCTGGACTTCTTTTAGCTGTATCCGGTGCAATTATTTGAACCTCCAGGTTAGGCGGGGGTTTTTTTGTTTTTTTATCTGACTTGAGAGCAAGCAAGAGTTATGGAAGGAGTGATCGGAGTGGGAATGGTCAAAGTGATCATTGATGGAAAGGAGGTTGAAGTTGCGGAAGGTACTACTATAATGCAGGCAGCCGACCAGATAGGGATAGAAATCCCCCGGCTCTGCTATGACCCGGAGTTAAAACCCCTGGGAGCCTGCCGCCTTTGCGTAGTACAAGTGGAAGGAAATCGTCTTTTCCCGGCATCCTGTGTAACCCCGGTTAGTCCAGGCATGGTAGTGCATACGGAGTCCCCGGACATCGCGGAAGCCAGGCGCACCATTCTGGAATTACTGGTGGCCAATCATCCCCTGGATTGCATGACCTGTGATAAACTGGGCGACTGCAAGCTGGCTGACTACTGCTACAAGTATGGGATCAAAGAAAGTCCCTTCCAGGGAGAAAAGCACGATTATGCCATAGACGATTCCAATCCTTTTATTATCCGTGACCTCAACAAATGTATTCTTTGCGGCGCCTGTGTCCGGGCCTGTGAAGAATTAACCGGCGCCGATAACCTGAGTTATATTAACCGCGGGTTCCGGCGCAAGGCTACTACTGCCGGCGATGTGGATTATATCGATTCCGAAAGTTGTGTTTTCTGCGGACAGTGTGTGGCCGTATGTCCGACCGGAGCCCTGCAGGAAAAGAGTATGGCCGGCAAAGGCCGTCGGTGGGAGATCGAACGGGTCAGAACCACCTGCCCCTTCTGCGGAACGGGCTGCAATTTTGACCTGGCGGTAAAAGACGGCCAAGTAATCGGCGTTCTGTCCAATCCGGACAGCCCGGTAAACCAGCGCCGGCTCTGTATAAAAGGCCGTTTTGGCTGGGATTACATTTATAACGAAAAGAGGCTTACCACCCCGCTGATCAAGAAAAACGGGCAATTTGAAGAAGCCGGTTGGGAGGAAGCCTTCGACCTGATAGCAAAACGTTTTGGTGAGATTAAAGAAAAATACGGATCGGGCTCTTTTGCCGCTCTGAGCTCTGCCCGCTGTACCAATGAAGAGAACTACCTGGTTCAGAAATTTACCCGCGCAGTTATGGGCAACAATAACGTCGACCACTGCGCCCGAACCTGACACGCGCCGACTGTGGCCGGTCTGGCCACTACATTCGGAAGCGGCGCTATGACCAATTCCATCAATGAGATTTCCACCGACGCCGAGCTCATGTTCCTTATAGGAACCAATACTACGGAAGCTCACCCGGTTATTGGCTACAAAATGCGACAGGCAGCCCGCAACGGCTGCAAACTGGTCGTCTGTGACCCGCGCCACATAGACCTGGTCGATGAAGCCGACTACTGGCTGCGTCAGAATCCGGGTACCGATATTCCTCTTCTCAACGGACTCATGCATATCATTATCAAAGAAGGCCTGGAAGACAAGAAATTTATAGAAGAACGCACCGAAAACTATGAAGAAATGAAAGCTATAGCAGAAAACTATCCTCCGGAAAAGGTTGCTGAGATAACCGGCATTTCCGTTGAGGATCTGTATGCTGTTGCCCGCCTCTATGCCACTACCGACAAGGCTATGCTTTTCTATACCCTGGGAATAACCGAACACATTTGCGGAACCCGTAATGTTATGAGCTGTGCCAACCTGGCCATGCTGACCGGGCACCTGGGCCGTCCCGGGGTCGGCGTTTGTCCTATCCGCGGACAGAACAACGTTCAGGGAGCCTGTGACCAGGGAGCCCTGCCCAATGTCTACTCCGGCTACCAGAATGTAACCGTACCTGAAATAAAGGAAAAATTTGAAAAAGCCTGGGGCAGACCTATGTTGGACAAAGTGGGCCTGAAGATTCCTGAGATGTTTGAAGCAGCTCATGAAGGCAAGATCAAATCGATGTATATCCTCGGTGAAAATCCGGTTCTTACCGACCCTGACAGCAACCATATCCGCGGAGCCCTGGAAAAATTGGAATTTCTGGTAGTACAGGAATTATTCCTGTCGGAAACGGCGGAATATGCCGATGTTATCCTGCCCGCAGCCAGTTTTGCCGAATGTGACGGTACTTTTACCAACACCGAACGTCGGGTGCAAAGGGTACGCAAGGCGATCGAACCTATTCCCGGGCGGGCTAACTGGCAGTCTATCTGCGCCATGTTCAATGCCATGGGATATCCGGCCGACTATGACAGTCCCAAGGACATATGGGATGAAATGGCTTCACTGACTCCTTCCATGGCCGGCATCAATTATGAGCGGATTGATAAAACCGGTATTCAATGGCCCTGCCCCAGCTTGGAGCATCCCGGAACCCAGTTCCTGCATGCAGGCAAATTCACCCGGGGCCTGGGATCATTCCAGCCTTCCGAGCATATACCGCCTGGAGAAATGCCGGACGAGGAATATCCCTTCCTCTTATCCACCGGCAGGATTCTGCAGCACTATAATGTCACTACTCCCTACTCCAAGAGCATCATGAGTATATGGGATCGTGAGTGGGCGGAAGTAAATCCCGCCGATGCAGAAAAAATCGGCTTAAATACCGGTGACAAGATAAAAGTTACCTCCCGCCGGGGAGCAGTTGAGACTGCCGTCAAGGTTACCGACCGGGTTCTTCCGGGTGTAATCTGGATGTCGTTCCATTACAGTGAAACTCCTACCAACGCAGTTACCAGCCACCACCTGGATCCGATTACCGGAACTGGCGAATACAAGGTCTGTGCGGTTAAACTGGCAAAATTGTAGGAGGCATCAATATGAAGAAGGTACCTGTTCAAGAGGCAGTGGGGCTGCAGCTCTGCCATGATATTACCAAAGTAATACCCGGACAGGAAAAATATAGGGCCTATCGCAGGGGACAGCTGATAACCCCGGCTGATATTCCTAATCTGCTGGACATGGGCAAGGAACATATCTACGTATGGGAGCCGGAAGATAATATGGTCCATGAGGATGAGGCCGCTACCAGGTTGGCCGGCCGAGCAGCCGGCCAGGGCTTGAGATTGACTGAACCCAGCCAGGGAAGGGTTAATCTCTGTGCCCGATATGACGGGTTACTGAAGGTAAATGTGAGCCGGCTGAACTGGATTAACAACCTGGAGAACATCATCCTGGCTACTATGCATAATAACCGGGCTGTGGTCCAAGGTCAGACCGTTGCGGGAACCCGGGTGATTCCTCTGGCAATTGAACGGCATACCCTGGAGGAAGCCGAAAAATTAGCTTCGGCCCCGGAACCGCTGATTTCAATTATGCCTTTCCATCCGCTGTGGGTAGGGATCGTTACTACCGGCAGCGAAGTGTATAATGGTCAGATTAAAGACGGCTTCGGCAAGTTGATCCGCAAGAAGGTGGCTCCATTTGGGGGCAGGATTATGGGGCAGGTAATCGTTCCGGACAATGCTGAAATAATTGCCCGGGAGATTCACAATTACATCGAAGAAGGGGCTGAGCTGGTTGTGGTTACCGGGGGCATGTCAGTGGATCCCGATGATGTAACTCCACTGGGTATAAGGGCTACCGGCTCCGAGGTTGTTTTCTATGGCGCCCCTGCCCTCCCCGGTTCCCAGAATATGCTGGCTTATCGCGGGCATGTTCCTATTTGCGGCGTACCTGCCGGGGCTCTCTATAGCCGTATCACAACCTTTGACCTCTTATTGCCCCGTATATTTGCCGGTGACCGCATAAGCAGGGCGGATATAGTGGCGCTGGGCCACGGCGGTCTATGTGAAGAGTGTAAAGTTTGTCATTACCCGCTCTGCCCCTTTGGCAAGAGCATTGGCCCTTAAGAACGGAGGTCGGATCATGCAGCTTAATGTGAGTCTGGAAGAAGCTCAGCGGCTTTTATTGCAAAACCTCATATCCTTACCGGTGGAAAGATTACCTCTTTTGCAGGCCGGCGGACGGGTACTGGCTGAAAAAGTGGTCGTGGCGGAAAACCTGCCGGCTCGTGCGTTAGCGGCTCGCGACGGCTATGTCGTCCACAGAGATGACCTTAAAGGTCAAAAAACCCTTTCCATCACCGGTTCATCACCAGCAGAGCGGCTACCTCTTCCTTTGCAAAAGGGAGAGACGTTTGAAGTTGCTACCGGGGCAGTGATTCCTGAAAATGCTGCTGCTCTGGTCCCCTATGAAGAAGCAGACGTCCGGGAAAAGAAGGTATACCTGGGCCAAGCTATAGCCGATGGCAGTTTTATTCGCCCGGTTGGTGAAGACTTCAGGACGGGCGAATTATTGGCCCAGCCGGGAGATGTAATTACTCCCGGATTACTGTCGGCCCTGGCCGCGCTGGGGAAAAGCGAATTAGCGGTATACCCACGACCGCGGGTAGCGGTGCTCAGTCTGGGAAACCGGCTGGTATCGTGGGAACGTGAACCGGCTTTCGGGGAGATGAGAGACAGCAATGGTCCTTTATTGGTATCCCAAGCCATTCGGGACGGGGCTCATGTAACAGCGGCGGGGGCCGTTGATGCTAAGGCAGGGGAGCTTGTTACCCGGATGCGGGAAATAATGGCGGAGGCAGACTTGTTGCTCACTATAGGCGGAACCTATGCCCGGGAGCAGGCAGAATCAAGCCTGTTATTTCACCGACTGGGAGGGGAAATCCTTTTCTGGGGAGTACCTATTCAGCCTGGCGGACATAATGGTGCGGCGGTTTGCAATAAAAAAATGCTGATTTCTCTATCCGGCAATCCTGCCGCCTGTGCCGTAGGTTATGAATTGCTGGCTGCTCCGGTAATTCGCGCTCTGCAAAAAAAAGAGCCTTATTGCCCCCGGGTCGAGGCTCGATGCCTGGACGCGGTAAGCGGCAAGGGCGGACGCCGTTTTGTACGTGCCCATTTAACTGCTGATGACGGCAACTGGAAGGTAAAGGTTTTACCCGGACAAAAGCCGGGAATGATCCGTTCACTGATAAACTGCAATGCTCTGATTGATCTGCCTGCCGGGAGTCCGGCGGTTGAAGCAGGTACCGCAGTGTCGGTTATTATCCTAGATACCAGTAGTATCTGGTTTTAGAATCTTTGAGATATGTGATTGGAAAACGGATTAGTGTTATTTCTTTGATAATAAGATTGAGAACAGGCTTAACCTAGAGGGAGGTGAAAAGTAATGGCTGACTATAAGGCAATAATCGACCGGTATAAGGAACTGCCGGGCGGAATTATTGAAGCTTATCACGCGCTGCAGAGAGAGTACAATTATATACCCGAAGATGCCGTAGGCTATGCAGCCGGGGTTTTTGATATGAGCAAAGCGCAAGCCTATGGAGTTGCCACTTTCTATTCCTATCTTAAAATCGGCGGGCGCGGCAAATATATAATCCGGATTTGCGAGAGCGCACCCTGTCATGTGGCTGGTGCGCACGAAGTAGTACATGCGCTGGAAAAAGAACTGGGCATCAAAATGGGGGAGACCACGGCCGATGGCAAGTTTACCCTGGAGTTTACCGAATGTGTAGGACAGTGCCAGGCCACACCGGTCATAACTATCAACAGTAAACCGTATGGTGATATGACTGCAGAAAAAATACCCGCTGTTTTAGCTGAATGCAAATAATTAATGAAGTTGAAAGGAGGGAACAGCATGGCTGAGGAAATGCGCATCGTGCTGCGCAACATGGGCAGGATAGATCCTCTGAAAATAGAAGACTATATCAATGCCGGGGGTTACAAATCCCTGGAAAAAGCCTGCGGCATGGGGCAGGAAGCTTTGATCGAAGAAATCAAAAAATCCGGGCTGCGTGGACGTGGCGGGGCCGGATTTAATTGCGGTATGAAATGGAGCTTTTCCTATAAAGTACAGTCCGAGCAGAAATATGTAGTCTGCAATGCTGATGAAGGTGAACCTGGAACCTATAAGGATCGCACGATAATGGAGAATGACCCCCATTCAGTGCTGGAAGGTATGGCTATCTGCGGTTATGCCATAGGCGCCGCCAAGGGTTATATCTACTGCCGCGGGGAGTACCCTTATGTGGTTGAAATCCTTAACCAGGCCATAGCCCAGGCCAAGGAAAAGGGCATATTGGGTGGTTTTGATATTGAAGTAAGAATGGGAGCCGGGGCCTATGTGTGCGGTGAGGAAAGCGCCCTGATTGAATCCATAGAAGGGCATCGGGGCGAGCCCCGATTTAAACCACCCTTCCCGCCGGTAATCGGTTTATGGCAAAAACCCACCATAGTAAACAACGTCGAAACCTTTGCCAATATTCCGGTAATTCTGGAAAAGGGAGCAGATTGGTACAAGGCTATTGGGGCGGAAAAATATCCGGGCACCAAGGTTTTGACCTTAACCGGCGATGTCAATAGCCGCACCGTTTACGAAGTTCCTACCAGCACCACCATCCGTCAGGTCATATATGATTTCGGCGGAGGCATCAGAGGTGACAAAAAGTTCAAGGCGGTGCAGATTGGCGGGACGTCGGGAGGTTTCATCCCTGAATCCATGCTGGACACACCGATTGATTTTGACTCCATGACCGCTATCGGCGCCGTGCTTGGTTCAGGTGCAGTATTTGTAATGGACGAAACTAGGGATATTGTAAATGTGGTAGCCAGAATTGCAGGCTTCTTCGAACATGAGTCCTGCGGCAAGTGTTCGCCTTGCCGGGAAGGAACCAAACGCATGCACGAATTAATGGAAAAAATGGATGCGGGTCAGGGCGCCGGCGCAGATTTGTCCCTATTGGAAAGATTGGGGACGGTCATGTCCAAAGCTTGTCTCTGCGGCCTAGGTCAGGCAGCTCCAGCTCCGGTACTTACTACCTTGAAGAATTTCCCCGGTGAATACCAAGCTAAACTAAACTAGTCGTTCACAGCCCCTGTCCCGGAGAGACCGGGACAGGGGCAGATATAAGAGAGAGTGAATGAGCTATGCAAAACGCAAAGCTTCTCCTATCCGGAGAGGCTTTGCGCTTTTTGTCATTATCAGCCCCACGGAACACCCCAAGGGCGTATCCGTGGGGCACAAGCTGTTTCCGCAGAGGATGGTTAGCCGCATCCTTTTCAATGGGACATGGGACTGAAGTGTCCGAAAATGAAACGATATTGTACACCGGATGTCGAAAAAACATACGGGAAATTACTCCTGCAAAATATATTGGGACTAATATTTGGGACTTTTGGGGTATTTCCTGATTATGGCACGTTTTTTGCTACTTAAATATAAATTGACAGTGGATTATATCCAGGAGGTGGGGCCTTTTGACAAATGTTGATGAACTAGTCGCCAATTTAAATGACGGGGATGAGAAAACACGGGCTTTTGCTGCGGAGGATATCATCTTTGAGGAAATACCCGGAGGGGTGCAGCTCTTGATCAGCAGGCTGATGATAGAGACTTCGCGTTATGTGCGGGAAGTGATAGTTAATTGCCTCAAGGGGATCAAGGGCAGGGATGTCGTTGAAAAGATAGTCCCACTGTTAAGCAGCGATGATGCATTTATTCGTAATGCCAGCATAGAAATACTGTCTACCCAAGGAGAATTCGCCACCGAGTTTATGAGAAAGCTCCTGGGCGACCCCGACAAAGATATCAGGAAATTTGCTCTGGACATTTTATTCCAGCTAAAGATTCTCAGCACTTCGGAATTGATTGCCGAAGCCTTAAATGACCCGGACATTAATAATCTGATTACCGCGGTTGAATATCTGGGCCATATGGAGGATACCAGTTGTACCTACCGGATTAACCGATTATTTGCCAGAACGGATAATGTGCTGCTGCGGTGTACCTGTCTGGAAGCCCTGGCCCTTATTGGGGATGAGGAGTCTGTTCGCTGTATAAACAAGATGTATCCTCGTTATGAGAATATCAGCTTTCTGGAGCAATATTCCTTCCTTAAATTTGTGGCCCGCAAAGGCGCCGATATCCACCTGCCTTTGATTATTGCTTTAATGCAGGAGAAGGGTCAGGTAATGCACAAGGAAATTATCAATGCCATAGAAGGCATACTGGTGCGCTATCCCCGTGAAGAAATACCATCCGAACTGCTGCAGGCCTTGGCGGCTTATCTTAGAAGCGATATTACCGCTATCAATAAATATGAATTGCTGGTGCTGCTGGGCCGGTACCGGAACCAGGAAATATACCGGCTGTTAATCGAGTATCTGGAAAATGACCAGACGCTTATCCGTATGGGAGCAGCGGAAGGTTTGGGCCTGTATGGAAACCCTGAAGCGGTGCCCATTTTAATGCAGCTTAAGGATGAGGCGGGTGATCCCGACCTGTTGGAAACGATTGAGCGCTCTGTATCCAAACTCAACCAGCAAATGGGGTGTTAGATTTGGAATTGCCTCTGGAATACTTCATCAAATTAAGGAACCTGATTTATGAGCGTACGGGAATAAGTTATGAGGAAAACAAAATCTACTATATAAAGAAACGGCTGCAGCAACGTATGGATGCCGGGGGTTTTGAAAGAGTCGAGGACTATATCAGGCACCTTAAAATATTTGATCCCAAAGGTAGGGAGTTTCAGGAATTAATGAATCTTTTAACCGTAAATGAAACCTATTTCTTCCGTGAATTTTCCCAGTTGCAGGTGTTCGCTGAATCCTGCCTGGAGGAAATCACCCGGGAGAAGTTGGACGCCGGCAGCAGGACCATCAAGGTGTTTTGTGCCGGTTGCTCTACCGGGGAGGAACCTTATACCCTGGGCATAATCTTAAGGGAAATGCTGGATGGTTTTTCCGCCTGGAGGGTATTGATCAAGGCGGTTGACATCGACGAAAACGTACTGAAAGTTGCCCGACGGGGAGTGTATGACCGGCGTTCAGTAAAAGATGTTCCTCAAGCCTACCTCAAGGAATACTTTACCGCACCTTCGGCGGAAGAATATGCCATAAGCCAAAATATAAAGGATATGGTTGCTTTTGAACACCTTAATCTTATGGACAGAAAGGCATTGCGCTACGAAGAGGATTATGATTTTGTCTTTTGTCGTAATGTGCTGATTTACTTTGATGATGTCTCGCGCAAACAGGTAGTAGATAAATTCTACGGCATGCTGCGCAGGGGGGGATTCATTTTCCTGGGGCATGCCGAGTCTCTGAGCCGTATCAGTACGGCCTTCAGGATACGCCGCCTTAACGAGCAGATAGTTTATCAACGCTGATTACAGATGCAAAGCCCGTGGCAGATGCACGCAACCCATAAGAAACTTTTTGGTTAGGAGGGGAATTCATGGGCGAGAAAGTCCTCATAGTTGATGATTCGGAGATGATACGTAACTTTCACAGTTATATTCTCAAGAGTATCGGGCTGGAAATAGTGACTGCCCTGGATGGGGCGGATGCTCTGGAAAAAATATACAGCAGCGACGGGGAACTGCTGATTTGTCTTACCGATATAAACATGCCCAACATGGATGGGTATACCCTGATCGAACGCTTGCGGGAAGACCCCCGCTATGAAGATCTGCCCATAATCATCATCTCCACCGAAGATGAACTGCAGGATAAACAAAGGGGATTTGAAGCAGGCGCCAACCTTTATATAGTAAAACCTACCGACCCGGATGAGTTGGTAGAGAATATCCGTATGCTTTTAGGCAAATAGAGAAGGGTGGCTTGGATTTGAAATACACCTTTGAAGCTGACGACCTGGAAATATTACATGGCATTTTAGAGGAATCTACCGAACACTTGCATGGGATTGAAGAAGGTATACTGCGTCTGGAAATTGATTTTGCCTCTGATTTGCTGGATTCAGTCTTTAGAGCCATGCATTCAGTTAAGGGTGTAGCAGGTTTTTTGGATCTTACCCCTATCAAGGATACCGCCCACGTCCTGGAGTCTTTCCTGACCGATATGAAAAAAGGCCTTTATACCAGTAACTCAGAAATAACCGATGCCTTGCTGCGGGGAGTTGATATATTAAACGGCCTTATCAGGCAACTCGGCAGTCAGGTTAGCAAACTTGAAGGTGATCAGGTTGATGATGTATTTGAGATAGAACTGAACGAACTGGGTTATGAAGCGTTTATCAATGAAGTAGAGGAATTGCGTAAAAGGGAGTTGGCTTCGGCTGAGTCGAACCCGGGCACGACCGGGGCTGATAGCGGCGCCGATGCTTCAATCAAGGTGCAGCTCTCGCCCTTATACGAGCAAATGATGGCGGATTTTATTGAAGAGACGCTGGAGCACCTGGAAACTATCGAGCAAAAATGCGTTGAAGCGGAAAAATATCCGGAAGACTCTGAGATTCTTAATACCATTCTGCGGGGGTTCCACAGTATTAAAGGCGGAGCAGGGGTAATTACCAGTATGCAGGAAAGCAATAGCCCCGCTGACCCGATCGCAGCCATCAAGGCCCTGACCCATGCCGCCGAATCGCTGCTGCAACAGCACCGTAATCTGTCCCGGCGGCTTTCGCCGGCAGTAGTTGATATAATTCTGGCGGTGGTAGACAAAACCACAGTACTGGTGGCAATCCTTAAAGGAAATGAAGTTGAAGGCTTTTCCCTGGAGAACTTGCTGGAACGCATAGACTCATTATCTCAGGAAAAGCAGGAAGCCGTAGAGAAGGGGCCGGGAGACGACAGCAATAAAAAACTGCCGCAGCAACTGGCCGCTTTTATGAATATCAGCAATCAGGCCCTGGAGTCTATGCTGGGTATAATCAATACCATAAAACAGGGTCAGACCATGAATTCCAAACGCACCAAGCAGTATATCCGGGCACTTAAGAGTATAGCTTCCACCGCCCGTTACCTGGACTACGAAGAGTTGATGACCGAAGTGGACAACTCGCTCAAGTTTTTAGATAAATATACACCGGAAGAGGATATGGTTACTCACGAACTTCTGCAATTTCTGCACTCCAATTATGAGACCATGCAAAGGCTGATGAACCTGAAGATAGGAGGCATTCGTTTCCTGCTTGACAACGTACCGCCTGAGTACAGTGAGAAAAAGATAGGTGAGATACTTATATCGGAAAAGAAACTGACTCCAGAACAGCTGGCTTGGGCCTTAAACCAGCAAAAACGACTGGGGGACATTCTGGTGGATGCGGGTACGGTAAAAGAGGGCGACCTGGAAATAGCCCTGGCTAAACAGGCCATAGCCCGGGAAAAAGAAACCCAGGTGGTTGAACAGGCCAAGAACAGTGAACTTGGCGGCCAGTCCATCAGGGTAAGCCAGGAAAAAATGGACCGGCTTATGAACATGATTGGGGAATTATTAATATCGAAAAACCGTATCTTCCACCTGGCCGCGACTATCGGGCTGGACTATGACATGCCGGCTCTGGCCCGGGAGGTTAAAGGGGTGGCAGCGGAACTGGCGAGAATATCAGATGAACTGCAGAATGCCATCATGTCTGCCCGCATGGTTCCACTGCGAGTCCTTTTTCAGCGTTACCCCCGTACGATTCGGGATACTGCCAGGAAGACAGGCAAACAAGTGGACTTCATTATCGCAGGTGAAGACACTGAGCTGGACAAGACGGTAATCGAGGCCATCAATGACCCCCTGGTACATATGCTGCGTAATGCCGTTGACCACGGCATCGAAAACCCCCGGGAACGCGAGTCCAAAGGTAAGAATCCTGCGGGACAGGTTCGTTTGACGGCAGGATATCAGGGCAATCACGTATTGATAGAGATCATCGATGACGGCAAAGGGCTTAATCCCGATGAAATCAAGCTTAAAGCATTGAAAAAGGGTCTGCTGACAGCGCACCAGATAGAAAATACGAGCAGTGAGGATGCTTTTCAATTTATCTTTGCCCCCGGCTTCAGTACCCGGGAAGAGGTCAGCGAGCTTTCCGGACGGGGGGTAGGTATGGACGTAGTCAAGACCAACATAGAAAAAGTAGGCGGGTCGGTCAGCTTGAACAGCAGCCTGGATCAGGGTACCCGCATCTCGTTAAGAATTCCGTTATCTATGTCCATTATTCGCGGTCTCATGGTAGAGAGCTATGAGCAGCGTTTTATCATTCCCCTGGATGCGATAGAGGAAACGGTTAAATTACCCGGCAGTTCAATTCGCACTTACAACAACAACATGGTGGCCGATATAAGAGAGGAAATAATTCCGCTGGTCAGCCTGCACGATGTGCTGCAATTCGGAAATGACAGCGACGCGGTAAAAGAATGCGCCGCCCGGGAAGCGGTTTCGGTTGTGGTAATAACCTGTGATGGTTGCAAATTTGGGCTCATAGTTGACAGGTTTAAAAATGAACAGGAGTTTGTGGTCAAAGCCCTGGCCGAGGAACTGGCCGGATTAAAGATATATACAGGCGCTACTATCATGGGCGATGGCAATGTGGTGTTGATCCTAAATCCGTCGCACTTGCTTCAAGCCCGGGTAGCGGTATGAAACAGGAGGCACGCTGATGGCTACCATAATTGCTTTGGCCAACCGCAAAGGTGGCAGCGGCAAAACTACCAGTACGGTGAACCTGGCAGACGCCCTGGCCCGCAAAGCCAACCGGGTGCTGGTGGTGGATGCCGATTCCCAGGCTCAGGCCACTATCAGCTGCGGTATCCTGCCCTTCCAGCTAACTGCCAGCCTGTACGAATTAATGCGCCGGGCAGCTAAGCGCCAGATGTTGGAGGGAGAATTGGATACAGCCGTAATTCGTGGTCATAAACCGTTTGACTTGCTCCCCGCCAAACCCGACCTGGCCGCCCTGGAAATAGAGCTGGCCTCCGCAAGCGATAATCAGGTCTTGCTTAAAGACCTCCTGCTGGGTTGGGAAAACATCTATGACTATATTTTAATAGACCTTCCCCCGGCTTTGGGCTTAATAACAGTCAACGGTCTGATTGCCGCCCGCTGGCTAATCATACCTATTGAGCCCACCTTCCTCAGCATGGATGGTCTGGCCCAGATGACCGGGATATTATACAGAATCAATGCCGGTTTGAACCCGGATTTAGGCTTAATGGGGATTTTGCCGGTTAAATGCGACCTGCGGACCAACCTGGCCCGCAGCGTAATCCGGGAAATACAGCAGAACTTTGGCGAGAACCGGCTTCTGCCCCCGGTCCGCCCTGATATTAAACTGGCGGAGGCGCCCAGTTTCGGCAAGACCATTTATGAATACGCACCCTCCTGCCGGGGGGCTTTTGACTACAAGCAGGCGGCGGCAGCTATCCTGACCAGGAGCGGTGATTAGGATGGCGATAAAAAGAAACCTGGGCATTGGTCTGGATGTTCTTCTTACTGCCAACGAGGCTCAGCCGGGTTTCCCGCCGGGTCAAAAAATTCTAAGCCAGGCGCGGTTATTGTATGGGCAGGCCCTGGAACAGGACGAAAGCGGTAATACTTATGAAGCTTACCATCTTTACCGGCAGGTTATGGATCTTGTTGGCAGCAAGGCTTTAGATAGCACGGAACTATCCCGGCTAGTTTCCCGCACCTGCAACAATCTGGCGGTGCTCCTTTTTGAAAGCGGCCATACCGCTGAGGCAGCCGGTTATCTGCGGCAGGCGATAGCCGTATATCCCCAGAACCGTACCGCTATTGAGAACATGAAATTAATAAGAGAATAGACGCGGAAAGCAGCCGCTTGAAATTGTAAAAACCGGGCTCCATTAAAAAGAGGAATTCATATTAAGCAGCTTCTGTAAAAAATCCGTGAAAATTTAAGCCTATGGAGGAGGGAAACCTGGTGATTGTTGGCATAGACCTGGGCACCACCAATTCTCTGGTAGCCTTTATCAATCAGGAAGGCAAGGCGGAGATAATCATAAATGAGCGGGGCAGCCGCCTGACTCCGTCGGTAGTATATTTTAAAAGCGAACAGGAAGCCATGGTGGGCGAATTGGCCCGTTCCCAGCTCATACTGAAGTCAGACCGGACCGTCAGCGCTATCAAAAGGAAAATGGGCACCAATCACCAGGTTAAGATAGGGGAGCGCAGTTACACGCCCACTGAGATTTCCGCCTTGATACTGCGCAAACTGCTGCAATACGCAGGGGATTACCTGGAACAGGATATCGAGGCTGCGGTGGTCACGGTGCCCGCCTATTTCAACGATAATCAGCGGCAGGCTACCCTGCTGGCCGGGAAACAGGCGGGGATAAAGATTCTGAAACTGCTTAACGAGCCTACGGCTGCAGCTCTGGCCTATGGCTTAAGCCACCCCGGCCATGCCCAAAAGATTATGGTGCTGGATATTGGCGGGGGGACATTTGACATCACCTTGATGGAATATTGCGACGACATATATAAGGTGATCGGCACGGGAGGCTCAAACCGGCTGGGGGGCATGGATTTTGACCGCCGGCTGGTGGAATACATACTGGAAACGTTCAAGGCCACCGGTGGCCCTGACCTGACCAATGACCCTATTGCCCTGCAGCAAATCCATATCAGCGCCGAGAAAGCCAAGGTCGATCTTTCCAGTGTCAACGAATGCTCGGTACTGATACCTTACATCACTATGGGGCCGGCCGGACCGGTTCATCTTAATCAAACCATCCGGCGGGAGCAGTTCAATCATATCTGCGGGAGCCTGTTTAAAGAAATCATCCAGTTGATAAAACAAACCCTGGCCGGCGCCGGTGTGTCTGAGAGCTGGGTGGAGGCTGTGGTTCTGGCCGGCGGGGCCTCCCGCATGTCCGGCTTCAAGGAGTTGGTAGCCCGTCTTTTACCCGGGGCAGAGCTGCGGGCCGAAATAAACCCCGATGAAGTGGTGGCCCTGGGAGCGGCGCTGGAAGGCGCTATTCTATACGGAGGGCTTAGTGATGTAGAATTGCATGATGTTACCAGCCATACCCTGGGGCTGGAGGATGACCAGGGTGAGTTTGTGGTGTTGATCCCTGCCAATACCCCTTACCCGGTTAGTCAATCCTCTCTTTTTACAACCGTGAATGATTTCCAGGAGGAGGTGATTATTCACATATTGCAGCGGGATGAGATGGGTGATGCCAGTGAGACTATGCAGGTATCGCTGGGACAATTCCACCTGGAAGGGATACAGAAGGCTAAAGCCGGGGAACCCAGTATAGATGTTACCTTCACTATCGATGCCAACGGCATACTGAATGTGGCGGCCATGGATATTGATACCGGCACCCGGAACCAGGTGGAGATAACCGAACCTGGCTATGCCGGTGGGGGTAAGATTTTAGCCCGCAGGGGCAAAGGTTTAACCGTTCTCTAAAAAATATAAGGAGTGATGATTGTGGCCAAGAAGTTAGAGAAGCCAACAAGCATGGAGGTTAATGAAAAAACCGGAATTGCGGTAAAAAGAGAGAGTGACGACGAAATCGTCCGCAAGCGGGAACAAGCCCGGAAAATGGCTCAGGAAAAAGCCAGGGCACGAACTCTGGCCAAACAGCAGGCCATGGCGGAAAGGATTGCAGCCGCATCAGAACAGCTGCTGGCTGGGATTGAAGAATCCAATGCTGCGGCTCAGGAATTTTCCCGTCTCATGGACGAACTAACTTCCAATGGCCAGCAGGTAGGCAGCAGCAGTGAAGAAATGCGGGCAGCAGCGGTGCAGGTGAACCGTTCCGCCGTAGAACTGGAAAAAAGCCTGGGCTTATTGAACAATAATGCCCGGAACGGTACCGACGCTGCCCGGGAATCGATTGTTGCTATGGAGGGGATGGTAAGCCAACTTAAAGAAGCTGCCGACAAGAATTCCCAGTCAGGTAAACGCATAACGGAATTGGAAGTACAATCTCAAAAAATAGGCGACATTGTCCAGGCAGTAGTAATGATTGCCGACCAGACTAATCTGCTGGCTCTGAACGCTGCCATCGAAGCCGCCCGGGCCGGAGAACATGGGCGGGGGTTTGCCGTGGTGGCTGATGAAGTCAGGAATCTGGCCGAGACATCGGAGCGTTCGGCCCGGGATATCCGCGGGGTGGTAGACGAGATACGAACCGGAGTAGAAGTAGTGGTTCAGGACATTAATAGCGTTGTTGATGAGTTTAACAGCATGCAATCTGACTTGGAAGAAACCAATAAAGGCTTTGAACGGATGGGGACCCTTTTCGGCCGCTACGCGGAGATGGTCTATCAGGATGCCAGGCTGTCCAATGAACTGCAACAGATGTCGGATGAATTTCTGGGGGTAGCGGAATCTATAGCAACCGCTTCGGAGCAAATTTTGGCCGGTACTGAACAATCGTCCAAAGCGGTAGCCGAACAGAGTAAGGCGATCAGTGAAGTCAATACTGCTACCCAGGAACTCACGGAGATGGCAGAAGAGCTGAAAACTTCCACCAATATAAACAAATCGGCGGAAGAGGTGGCGGCTACGGCGGAAGAACTCTCAGCCAATATTGAAGAACTCAGTACGTCGGCAACCCAAGTGGCCGGCGCCCTTTTGCAGATGGCCGACGGAGCCAAATTGGTTCTGGCCGAAAGTGAAAAAGCGGCCGCCTTTGCCGAGGGCTGCCAGGACAAGGTAAATGAAATTATCAGGATTGCCGGGGAAGCGGCAGATATCAATCAGGAGATAGCCCAGATGTTAGAAGACTCACGCATAGCAGCCCGCGAGGTATGGCAGCGGCTGCAGGGCTGCATCAAATCCTATGATGCTACCAACCAAGCCATTGAAGCCTTACAGGATAAAATTCGCCGGATTGAAAAAATCGTTGATACCATAGAGAATGTCTCCATTCAGACCAATATGCTGGCGGTCAACGGCTTTGTGGAGGCAGCAACTGCCGGTGAGCACGGGCGCGGTTTCTCGGTAGTGGCCGGAGATATCAGAAATCTGGCTACCGAATCGGCGGAAAATGCAGATAAAATTAAAGACCTGGTCAGGGATATCCAGATCCAGATGAGTAAAGTAGCCCTGGAAATATCCCAGTCGGAAACAGCATCCCGCAAGGCTGAAGAGCAAGCCGGCGTGGCTGCTCAGAAAAACGGGCTGGTGACCAAGGAACTGGAGGATATTTACAGAAACCGGGAAGTGTTAAACAAATGCATCGACGAGAGCCAGACAGCCATAGCTGAAGATGTAAAAGAAGCAAAACGGGTGGCTGAGATTATCAACGCTACGGAGGAAGAGGTGGAAGAGGCTTCGCGCATTGCCCAGGAACAGGCTAAAGCTATTAACGAGCTGGCCAATTCAATTGAAGAAATAGCTTCTATTGCCGATGAAATGCAGATCAACTAATGTGGGGAGAATGAGATTCAATCAAGGAGGGATTTTAAATGAGTGCTGATAATATGTTCTCCTCCGATGAAATGCAGCTGGTTACCTTTACTCTGGGACAAGAGAACTTCGGTATTGATATCATGAATGTACAGGAAATCATAAGGATTCCGTCAATAACCATGGTACCCCAGGCTCCCCCCTATGTAGAGGGGGTAACCAACTTGCGGGGAGAAATCCTGCCGGTGCTTGACACCAGGATAAAATTCGGTATGGAAAGGATAGCGCGTGACGTCTCCAGCCGGATCATTGTGGTGGATGTGGGAGGAAAAAAAGCAGGTTTAAGTGTTGATGCGGTATCGGAAGTGCTCCGGGTGGAAAGCGGCCGCATAGAGGCAGCGCCGGCTTTGGTTTCAGGGGTTGACGCCGGTTCGGTGGTTGGAGTGGTCAAGGGTAATGACGGTAAAAGCCTGGTAATGATACTGGAAGCAGGAAACCTATGCAGCATAGACGCAGATGCAGATAATGAAACCGGCGCCATTAAAGCAGGAAGCGACAGCAGTAAAGGGGTAGTGGAGAAAAAACTGGAAGAGGTGCAGCTGGTATCATTCCTGCTGGGGCCAGAAGAATTTGCTCTGGAGATAGAGAGTGTCAGGGAAATAATACGCTATCCGGATATTGTAAAAGTGCCCAATATGCCTGCGTACATCAAAGGAGTAATATCCCTGCGGGATAACCTTATGCCCATTATTGACATGCGCATCAAACTTAACACCGCCAATGACGGTATTACCGACAGCACCCGGGTGGTAGTAATCGATGTTGATAATGCTCGTATTGGCCTGGTGGTAGACCGGGTCTACGAGGTGGCCCGGATTCCCAAAGACACCATCTTTGCCCCACCCCAGGCCTTGACCGGTGAGAATGGCGACCGTTTGAAGGGGATTGCCAGGGTTGAAGGGGGCAAGCGTATCATTATGCTGTTAGACCCCGGTGACATAATGACCCGGGAGGAGCTTGAGGATATAGGCACCTTGGAAAACGCGGAAGCAGGAACGGCGGAAGAAGAAGAGGGGCTCCTGGATGGGCTGGATGAAGAACAGATGGTGGTTTTTAAGCTGGCGGACGAACAGTATGGAGTGCGAATCACCCAGGTACAGGAAATCAACCGCTTGGCCAAAGTAACCAAGGTGCCTCGCGCCCCCCGTTTCGTCGAAGGAGTTATCAACCTGCGGGGAGATGTGATTCCGGTCATTGATTTACGCAAGCGTTTTGAAATCGACTATAAGGATTACACTGAATTTACCCGGGTCATAGTCAGCGATATCAACAATAAAAAAGTCGGCATAATTGTTGATGAAGTGCTGGAGGTCCTGCGCATCCCCAGGCAGCTCCTGGAGGATGCTCCGGATATACTGAGCAACCAGCATTGGCAAAGCTTCATGGATGGTATAGCCAACCTGGAAAACCGGATGATAATGATGCTTAACCTGGAAAATATACTGGTGGAAAAAGAATGGCAGAAGCTTCAGGAAATGAACCATACGGAAAAGGCCGGCCGCCCATCCAGGGCAGGCAAACTTAAAAAACAGGGCAGGGGCGAGAAGCTTGATAAAAGTACTGATAGCTGATGATTCTGCTTTAATGCGCAAAACCCTTAAGAGCATACTGGAGACCGATGCGGAAATGGATGTGGTAGCTGTTGCCCGGGATGGCAATGATGTAGTGGAAAAAGCGCGGGAGCACAGGCCCGATGTTATCACCATGGATGTCAACATGCCGGGACAGGATGGGATAACTGCCCTCCAATACATAGTTCATGAAAAAATCTGTCCGGTAATCATGGTATCGTCTCTTACCCAGGAAGGGGCGGTGACCACCTTTGAAGCGCTGGAACTGGGGGCATTTGATTTTATAGGCAAGCCGGGGGGGACCGTTTCCAGCGACATGAACAGCGTGGCCGGCGAGCTTATAAATAAGATTAAGCTGGCGGCCAGTATCAAGCAGAACGGCAAGGCAGCGGAACGGTTGTATCGGAGCCGGAATAAGCCGGAATTAAAGCTTAAAGCCCCCCGGAGCGGTAAAATAACAAAGGCTGTAGCCATGGGAATCTCTACCGGAGGCCCCAAGGTTATTTATGAAGTTCTGCCCCTGCTCCCGCCCGATATTAACGCTGCATTATTCCTGGTCCAGCATATGCCGGCCAACTTTACCACCACCTATGTCAGGAGGCTCAATGAATCCTGCCAGCTGGAGGTGGTGGAAGCCCAGGCAGGCATGAAGGCGGAAAAGGGGATTCTGTATGTGGGCAGCGGAGGGCGCCATCTTAACCTGGTAAAGAGTTCTGGCGGAGATGTACTGATAAGACTTTCCAGCAAACCCGACCATTTATTTATACCCTCAGTCAGCGTGATGATGGATTCGGTATTGAAGATTTACGGTTCCCGCACGGTGGGGGTGATAATGACCGGAATGGGAAACGATGGTGCCGATTCTATGGTCAACATTCGCAGAGCCGGAGGAATAACCATTGCCGAGTCCGAAGAAAGCGCTATTGTTTTTGGCATGCCGGGTGAGGCCATAAAACACGGAGGGGCGGAAATAGTAGCGCCTATATGGGATATCGCCCGGGAAATAATTAAAGCGGTTGATCGCTGATAAGGAATTGAAAAAATGACGGTTTGTCGGCCGCAGGTTAACCGGATTTATACTGATTTTTAAGGATTCATAGTAGGGGGATTTATCATGAAAGGTTTACGTAAGGATGGAAGCGCCGTCAGAGTGATGACGGTAGACGATTCTCCGGTGATTCGCAAGCTGATTAAAAAAGCGCTGGAGCCGGAGGGTTTTGCAATCATTGGGGAGGCGGGAAACGGCAGGGATGCAGTGGAACTCTGTTTTAAGCTTAACCCCGATATTATTACCATGGATATTACCATGCCGATAATGGATGGTCTGGAGGCTGCCCTGGCTATCAAGGAAAAAAATCCCCGGCAGAAAATTATTATGCTCAGCGCCATGAGTGATCAGGATATCGTTGCCGACGCCATGTCCCGGGGGATAAACCATTTCTGCTCCAAGCCGTTCAAAGCTGAAGATATGATAGCGAAGATTTTACAGGTGATAAACGAATAGGGGTGAAAGAGTGGAGCTTACGCAAACAATTGCGCCATTTGTCAGGGCCAGTAATAACGTTTTTAAGCAAATGCTGGATTTGGGAATAAACAAAGGCCAGGCCGAACCGGAGGGGGACAGCTTTATCTCGCAGGGCTTTACCGTCATGATAGGTTTGACCGGAGGCTGGCATGGCTGGTTTTTCCTTGACATGAGCCAGGATACGGCAATGAAATTGGCCGGTATCATGACCGGGGAGGAGTACGAAACGGTGGAAAACGAAGAAGTCCTGCTGGCGGGCGCAGAGATTGCCAATATCATCAGCGGCAATGCCATTACCGATATCAACAACATTCGTTCCGGCCTTAATATCCGTCTGACCCCGCCCAGCGTCTTTGCCGGTGAGGGTATGAGCATGTTTAACGTCAGGCTGAACGCTTGTTCGGTTCTTTTGCAGACCGATGCCGGCAACATTAAGCTCAACGTGGTAATGAAGGAGGCGAAATAGCCTGTGGATATCAAATATGTAAATGCCTTTATTACCGCTTTGATTGAGATATCGGGGATGCTGGGGATAAACAGCCTGACCCGGACAGGACTGGATAAGCGGGAAAAACTCAAGACCGAAAATGAGGTTAATGTCATTATCGGTCTGGTAGGGGATATCAGGGGAAATGTGGTATTGTCCCTGCAGGAAAATACCGCCGTCAATATTGCTTCCAAAATGATGGGGGGTATGCCGGTTACGGAGTTTGATTTAATGCCCAAAAGCGCGCTCTGTGAACTTTCTAACATGGTCAGCGGCAGAAGCGCCAGTGAACTGGAAAGAATGGGGGTCATAGCCAGCATTACTCCCCCTACCCTGATTCACGGACATAATATGATATCACTTATCAGCCAGGTGGAAACCCTGGTAGTTAGATTTTCAACTGCAGAAGGTATGTTGGAATTGAATATTGCCATGGAGGATTAATTGTTCCGGTTGGCTATACACTGCAGGCGATAATAAAGCGTACTGCGGGCTATGCCCAGATAGCGGGCGACGGCCGTTTTATTTCCGTTGTGCATTTTAAGAGCCCGCAGGATGATATCGTCTGATAGTTTATGAAGGGGCATGGCATCTGCGGGCAGAAAAAAATCGTCGGGAAGCAGGGGCTTTTCCAAGCTGCTTTCATAGTTATCGCACCGAAGGTTTAATCCCATGCTGCTCAGATGGCTGGCTTTTATCCGGGTATCGTCGCACATGAGCACTATCCACTCAATGACATTGCGCAGTTCCCTGATATTGCCGGGCCAATTGCAGCTTTCCATAATGCGGGCGGCCTCGGGAGTTATTGTTCTGAAGCGCCGCCCCGACTGCTCGGATATTTCAGCCATAAACAGCCTGGCCAGGGGCAATATGGCTTCCGGTTGTTCCCGCAGGGGAGGAACAAAAACATAGCCGGTATTCAGGCGGTAGTAGAGATCCTGCCTGAAGGCGCCCTGTCTTACCAGTTGTTTCAGGTTTTGGTTGCTGGCGCAGATGATTCTGACATCCGTCTTTACCAGCGACAGCCCGCCTACCCGATAAAACTCTTTTTCCTGAATCACCCGCAGCAGCTTGGCCTGCTGGTCGAGGGGCAGCTCCGATATTTCATCCATGAACAGAGTACCCCCCCGGGCCATATCCAATTTTCCCTGCTTGCCCCGGGGGAGTCCCCCGGAAAAGGTACCGGGCTCGTAGCCAAAAAGCTCGCTTTCAAAAACATGGGCCGGCAGGGCCGCGCAGTTCAGAGCGATGAAGGGAAGCTGCTCTCTTTCATCACCGTAATGAATATAGCGGGCTACCAGTTCCTTGCCGGTTCCGGTTTCACCCTCGATCAGCACCGGAATAGAGCGGTTATAATGCAGCTTCAAGGCCAGGGCAAAGATATTTTTCATACCTTTGGAATAGATTCCGACTGTGTTCCCGGAGGCAGCGGAAGGATTAATGGTAATATTCCGGTTTTCATTGTTTTTATAGCTGCAAACAGAATCTTCATCATTGGTTTCATTTATCTCGACCTGATGCCGGGCTACCCTCTCGGTGGTTCTGACCAATTCCTCAACGTCCAGGGGCTTCAATAAATAATCGAAGGCACCTGAGCGGATGGCGGCGATACTGCTATCCATATCGGCGAAAGCGGTAAAGAGAACCTTATCCATATTCCTGGCTTCAGGCATTAAGGAAAGCTGTCTCAATAAATCCAGTCCCGACATTTGGGGCATACGGTTATCGGTAAGCAGCATATTAAACCGCTGGGCGCTGATAAGATTAAGCGCTTCCTGACCATTACTGGCTTCTACCACATGATGGCCCATTTTACGCAGAAAATCGGCTGTATGTAAACGACTGCGAGCTTCATCGTCAACGATGAGAATGTCCATGCTTGCCACCTCCATGGTTACATGTATAACAGTATTTAGACGCTTACGTAGTTCAAATTATGGATGTGTGGGCATATTTATCGGCCAAAATTATATAAAAGGAGGTAGTTTTATAGTGAAGCTTGCCCCCCCATCCCCGTTGTTATTGGCTATAACCCTGCCCCCCATGCGGGTTATAACAGTATGCACTACCGACAACCCCAATCCCATTCCGTGGCGGGAGGCTTTGGTGGTAACAAAGGGCTCAAAGATATAGTCCAAAATATCCTCATCGATGCCGATGCCATTATCAATGATTTGCAGAACTACATGATCTGCTTCCGGATAGGTGCGGCAGATCAGCTCTTTATTATTATGTTCGACCCTGTCCAGTGACTGCATGGCGTTGGTAAACAGATTTACCAGTACGGCATCCAGACGATTCAAATTAGCGTTGACCGGAGGGAGATCCTCCGTCAGCTCGGTTGTGACATTGATTCCATGCGCTGCCAGCTGCCGGCTTAATAATCTTAAGGTTCGGGTTACGCTGTTATTTAGATTACAGGCTTCCAACTCCGGTTTTTCACTAAGGCTGGCAAAGGAACGCATATGGCGGATAATCTCGTCAATCCGGCGCATTTCTTCTGATATTTCATCTAATTTGTCCAAGACCTCCCTGGCATAAATCCGGTAAGAATTGCTATGCCAGTAGCGCAGACCTTCAACTATCATTTTTATCGAGTTTAACGGCTGGGCTATCTCATGGACAATGCCTGCGGACATGGCACTAAGTGAGGCCGATTTTTGCATAGCCGCATTAAGCTCCTGTAAACGCAGCTGCTCCTGCTTAAGCTTTTCTTCTCCGGTTATGTCGGTAAAAATAGCAACCCTGCAGGCTAATTCCCCCTTCTCATTATGGAGGGAATTGATTGAAAGCAGGCAGGGAAAGGTATTTCCGTCTTTACGGCGAACCGTAACATTGCCCCGCCATTTTCCGGTTCTATGCAGGTTTTTCCCCATTTCCCCTATTGGCCCATCAGTCAAAAGAGATAGGTTGAAACTGAAAAAATCCGTCCCCACTACTTCGTCAAATTTATAACCGGTTAACAAGGTAAAAGTCTGATTGACCCAGTTGATCTTTTCCGGGGTGAAAACCATAACCCCTTCAGATATTATATCGATTAACCGGATGGCAATATCCAGTCTTAAGTTTGCTTTCTGGCGCCCCAGGGCGTCAATAAAAATCTCCGACATAATTCTTATAAGGGTAATATCCTGTTCCGACCATGCCCGCCGGTCTACCGTGGCGTAGCCCAGAAAACCAAGCAGGTTTGTTTTGTAAAGCATGGGCAAAGCCATAATCGACCCGGCTCCTTCTCCCAGCAGCCGGTTAACCTCGGCCGTGGTCAGAGCTAATGAATACTCCCATCTAGCGGTATTATGGGACGAATATAACTTGCTTATCAGATCGGAGAAGTCTGACAGGGTAGTTGCAGTAAGCATGGTATCAGGAGTTTGGCTGCCGGCCGCGGACCATTGGCAGGTATGCAGTATACCCTGGCCGTTGCCCTTTAGCAGAATGACAAAGCCATCGTCCGCGCCTATAAAATCTCCTATATATCCGAGAGTATTGCTTATTTCCGAGTAAATTTCAGTGCGGTCCAGGCTGATAAACCGAACTGCCGTATTATATAACAGTTTTTTAAAGGCGTTTTGATAATGCAGAGCTTCCTGTAATTCCTTTTCTGCAGAAATATCGGTAATAAAACCATAATACAGGATGAACCCTTCATCCGGATATTGCGCCTGGCGAACCGTGTATCTGATCGGCACCAGACTGCCGTCTTTACGCCGCAGCAAGCGGTCTGAGCGAACTATTTTGGTTTTCCCTTTTATGATGCGGGAAAGAGATTCCTCTTTTTTAGGGGTCAAGGCATGTATCCAGTTCATATCCCACAATTCTTCACTATTGTAACCGGTCAATTCCTCGAAGGCGTCGTTCCAGTATACTATGCGCCCATCCAGATAACCGGCCGCAAACGGATTGGCCGAACGGGATACGATATCCTCGAACATATTTTCGTATTTATCTATATAATTTTGCCTCATTTTTAATATTGAATGCTTTGAAGACATTTCAAATTCTCCGATAAAAATCGTTTCAACAAGCCGGACGGTTGAACCAAATAATCCCGTTGATATGTTTGTAAAACATATTAATATATTCTACATCTGCATCTTTTTACCTTTATATTTCTTTATCGTCGCAGGTTTCTGCGCACTGGTAAAACAAGGCGGATGTTGCGAATTTATCCGGAATAGCTATACCTTATTAATAATAATAATATTAGGCAGCCTTGACAATTGGCATTATTAGCCAATATCGCATAACTTGCTCCGGGTCGGGCCACAGCGTGCTGTCAAAAATTTAAAAGCTGGGGGGAATGTTTGAAACATGAACGGAAAAGCAGACACAGAGCTGTGAAAAGCCTTCCTGCGAGCGCATCCGGTATCCGAGACGGCGGATGGCGTGCGGCGTTCAGGACCATAATTTTGCTAATATGGTCTTGTGAGGGAGGATATTGGGCGCAATTTAGCGAAATCTCCATACCAGTATCAAGTGTGGAGTGAACCGCTATGCTCGCCACTGTGAACACCTTAGTAATAACCGGGATAGAAGCCAAGACGGTAAAGGTAGAAGTTGACCTAATGGCAGGGCTGCCTGGTTTCGAATTGGTGGGATTGGCCCAGGCCGCCCTGAAGGAAGCCCGGGAAAGGGTCAAATCTGCGCTAAAAAACTCGGGCTACGAATTTCCCAACCGTAAAATCATCGTTAACCTGGCTCCGGCTGATCTTAAGAAAGAAGGCAGCCATTTTGACTTAGCCATAGCTCTGGGCATTCTGCTGGCATCCGGGCAATTACTGAATCCCCCTGACCCTAACCTGTTTTTTTCAGGGGAACTTTCTTTAGACGGCAGCCTGCGCCCCGTACCCGGGATTCTCCCCATGTGCTTGGAACTGCTTAAAACCGAACCTGACCGTACCTTTATTATCCCGCCCGGCAACAGCCGGGAAGCTTCTCTGGTAAGCGAAGTCCGCTCACTGACCGCCGGCAATTTACGAGAAGTCTGTGCTTATCTGGATAACAATGCCGAACTTTCTGGCGTGAGCAGTGATAAAACGGTACCGCCAGGCGGCAGCATGCCTGATTTTGCCGATGTAAAGGGCCAGGAAACCGCTAAACGGGGGATTCAGGTGGCTGCGGCTGGTTCCCATAATCTCCTGCTGATTGGACCGCCGGGGGGTGGCAAGACCATGCTGGCCCGGCGCATGCCCGGTATCATGCCGGAAATGACCCGCGATGAAGTACTGGAAACGACCCGCATCTATTCCGTAGCCGGTCTGCTGAATCCGGATCATCCGCTGATTGACACCCGTCCCTTCCGGGCTCCGCATAAAAATGCCTCTTCCGCCAGCATAATCGGCGGGGGCCGGATACCCCGGCCAGGGGAAATTTCCCTGGCCCAGAATGGGGTCCTGTTTCTGGACGAATTGCCCGAGTTCGGCCGCGATGTGCTGGAAGCCTTGCGTCAGCCTTTGGAAGATAAAATAGTGACGGTAGCCCGGGCTCAGGCTACCCATACCTACCCTGCCGATTTTTCCTTAATCGCTTCCATGAATCCGTGTAGCTGCGGTTTTTACGGCTCAGAGCTGGAATGCACCTGCACCCCGCTGCAAATCCAAAAATATCTGAGCCGCATCAGCGGACCGCTCCTGGACCGGATGGATCTGCATATCGAGGTGCCCCGGGTAAATTATGAGCAGCTGCGGGATCGGGGCAACGGTCAGAGTTCGGCTGCCATGCGGGAAAAAGTAATCACAGCCCGGGAGATGCAAAAGAAACGTTTTGCCCGCCTTAAAATAAATCTTAATTCCCAGATGCGTCCGGCTGATGTAAAAAAACACTGCCGTCTGGACGATGAATCGGAAATACTCTTAAAGAACGCCTTTGACAAGCTGAAAATGAGTGCCCGGGCCTATGACCGGATTCTCAAAGTAGCCCGTACCATTGCGGACATGGAGGGTCGGGACAATATTCGATTGCAGCACTTGGGGGAGGCGCTGCAGTATAGGAGCCTGGATAGAAAATACTGGAGAAACTAAGCTGCCGAACCCTTTTAAAACATGCGGAACCGCTTTTTATCGGATATGCCTTCAAACCAGGCTGGCCATATTTTGCTTTCATCTTCTGACTGGAAAGGTATGCCCCTTTTAAAATTTGCAGACCTCATATTTCGTCTATATTTTTTTTGCCGTTCGATATTTCGATCTATTTATTGCATTTACAATAGGTCTAAAGTCCTTATAAAATTTTTTTCCATGAAAAAACAGGATATATGGGAGAATTTATTGAATGTAAAAAAGAGGATATTGTGGCATATTTCAGAAATAGTATTTAAACCTAAGAGTCTGGAGGAAGGCAATTGTACCAAACACCCCTGATGTTACTTGTTACCGGATTTGTAACCGGTTTTCTGAGCCCCTTGATTGGCTTATTGCTGGTCAATATCAAACCTAATTTATTAAGGTTAATTATAGTTGCATCATTTTACGGCATAGCAAACCTTATAGTTCGCAGCTTCCCAATTCCGTTTGGTACTCATTTTGTCATTTTGACAGTCGTGTTGTATATCATGATTATGGTGAGCTGGAAGTTAAGCTTTTTTAGAGCTTTAATACCCACTGTAATAGGCACACTGGTTTTGGTGCTGGGTGAAACCATATGCGTTTCCATGGTTATCAAAATATTAAAGATTAATATGTTAGACTTGTTGCAGGATTGGATGTGTCTCTGGTCTTTGATACCACAGGTAATCCTAATCCTGTTAGTTGCTGCAATCATTAATTGCTTTAACCTTCATGTTTTTGACTTTATTGTTGTGAATCCCTATGGCTTTGACAATGTTAATAATACCAGGTCCAATTTAGTTTCTATCCTTACGGGCGTAATGCTTATCCTGTTGATTTTTCAATTTCTCCTGAATTTCAGTATTTTATATGCCTTACCATCTAACTTTTTAGGTATTGAAATAGAAGATGCCGGTATCTTGAGCAGCAGCTTGATGGTAATAATTTTTTTAATGATAATTATCGTGATTAATCAGTTATTAGCATTATCTCGGAAGGAAAACGAATATCTGGTGCAACTGGCGTATCTGAACACCCTGGACGAGCTGTATACGGCCATAAGGGCCGAAGGGCACGACCGTATCAACCACCTGCAGACTCTGTACGGATTCGTGCAGCTTGGCAATCTGAACGAGACCCGGAAATACCTGGAGGAATTGATGGGGGACACCATTATATCGCAACATCATGCGGTGCAGGGCAATCCCGGATTATCTGCCCTATTCTACATCAAATCGGGGATTGCAGCCAGCCAGGGCATCCAGTTTAATCTCGAAATCCGGAGCGAGGTGGCCCAGATAGCCGTCCCCTCATATGAGTTATCCCGGATTATAGGCAACCTGATCAATAACGCCTTCGACGCGGTGGCTGATTTAGAAAGGGGTGACCGCTGGGTCAACGTCAGTATCTATGAACAGGGCGCAGATTATGTGTTCAAGGTCTCCAACCATGGCAATATTGACCAGCAGACAGCAAAAAACGCCTTTTCCCGCGGCTATACTACCAAACAGGGCGGCCACAGCGGAATGGGCCTCTATATAATAAGGCTATTGATAGAAAAATACCAAGGGAAAATAGTGCTTGAGACTGCCCAAAACGTAGTGGAATTTACCGCAGTCTTACCGAAATCTAAAAGGGAGTGGGAATTGGATGCATTATCTGGCCCAAAAACTGGCCCGGAGCTTAAAGGCGAACTCAGGGCCGACGGTTGACGAGGATGTGATTCGCTATGGGGCTGAGGTGATATTAGGAGCATTACTCCAGCTGGGCATTTTTTTAGCGACAGCTTGCTTGTGCGGCCTTTTTTATGAAATGGCCGCAATATTGGCGGCTTCGGCCTTGCTGAGACGTTATTCCGGCGGAGCTCATTGCAGCAAATACTATCGCTGCACGCTGTCGGGCTTGCTTACTTATCTTTTACTGGCTTATCTGGTGCGCTATGTGAGCCACGAATACTATATTTTCTGCCTGACTATCACGGCCTTAGTTGGTTATGGGGTAATTTACCGGTTGGCTCCGGTAGATAACCCGTCCAAAAGGATAGCCGACGCCATACAGCGGCGCGGCCTGAGAAACAAGAGCTATATAGCCCTAACTATTCTATTGCTGCTATCAGTGATATTCCGCCAGCAAGACTGTACGGTAGCGGCCCTTGCCATTCTGGTCGGATTATTGTGGCAGTCCTTTACCTTGACACCAGGAGGCGGTCTGTTTATTGCTGCCTGGGATAGATTCTTAACAGGAATCGAAGCACTATTTGAGAGGAGGAAACATGATGTTCCACCGGCTTAAGACTTTCATGTCCACTTCACTCGCAGTATTCTTTGCTTTCGTCGCAGCAAGTAACTTTCAGGTTTGTTGCCCTATAATATATTACCAACCGGAACTTCCGGAAAAGAAATAGCTGCTACATAGACTAAACCTTTGGCAGGCTAAAGGAGGCCTGCCCTTTTTTTATTTGCAATAATTTCATACTATTTTGATGATATTGAATAGTTATGCGTGTTAGAAGGAATCATAAAGATGAAAAATATTTTTCTTGGAAAGGAGTTTTTTTGGTGCTAGGTACGATTGTACGTTTTATAGTATCCGCCCTGGTTTTACTGCTAATAGGTTACCTGCTTCCCGGCATCACCGTATCCGGTTTTGTCGGCGCGTTGATTGCCGCCGTAGTTATCGCAGTTCTGGGATACATTGTGGAAAGTATCCTGGGGGAAAGGGTTTCTCCCCGCTCCCGTGGAATAGTAGGCTTTATTACCGCCGCCGTGGTCATCTATGTAGCCCAGTTTATTGTTCCCAGTTACCTGTCAGTATCATTGCTGGGCAGTCTCCTGGCAGCTTTCGTGATCGGGCTGGTGGATGCCTTTATTCCAACCGAACTTCGCTGAATAGAGAAGCAAATGCAAAAAAGACATATTTTTTTAACTTATAGACCAGTTTCTGCGCTGGTCTATAAGTTTTTAAACTGTCAATCGGGCAAGCTTGCTTGACATAAATGGAAAAGCATTGAACTTATGATTAAAGCAAAGTACAATGTAAAAGTAACAGGCTTTGACATGGAGGATTAATAGGGGGAAGGATTATGTATGGCTTCATCGGTAACATCGGACCATGGGAACTGGTATTTATACTGGTTATAGCTTTAATCGTTGTCGGCCCCGGAAAACTTCCCGAAGTTGCCAAATCAATGGGCAAGGCAGTAAACGAGTTTAAAAGGGCTACTACCGGAGTCAAAAAAGAATTCCAGGATGCAATAAAGTTCGACGAATCCCCGGTCGATAGACCTGCTCAGCCCATACCCCAGGAAATTAAGGCGGAAGATGTGGAACCGGAGGATAAAACGGAAACCAGCAATAATTAAAAATGCAGATTGTTATTTATAATATACTCTTATCCAGAGAGGTGGAGGGACTGGCCCGATGAAACCCGGCAACCGCCTGTTAAGGTATGGTGCCAATTCCTGCAGGAATATCCTGGCAGATGAGAGGCGATGATAATTTTGGCCCCTCATTTTTGGAGGGGCTTTTATTATAAAGCTTTTAAAGGGGGAGAGTTTAGAATGAAACCTGATTTATCGGATTTATTGAAAGAAAGGGTTTTGATACTGGATGGGGCTATGGGCACCATGCTTCAGGAGCAGGGTATGATGCCCGGGCAATGTCCGGAATTGTTCGGTATTGAGCACCCCCGAATGTTAAGCCACATACACCAGCAATATGTTGAGGCTGGCTCAGATATAATAGAGACCAATACCTTTGGCGGCAATCGCTTCAAACTGGCCGAGTACGGCCTGCAGAACCGGGTGGAGGAGATAAACGGCGAAGCGGTCGGCATAGCCCGCCGGAGTGCTGGCGGCAAAGCCCTGGTGGCTGCCTCCATAGGACCCAGCGGCAGATTGCTGTCGCCTATGGGAGATATGGATTTTGACCGATTGTACGATGCGTTTACTGAGCAGGTGGTCGCCTGTGAAAAAGCCGGCGCGGATCTTATCTCCATCGAAACCATGACTGATATCGGCGAGGCCAGGATCGCTTTGATAGCCGCCCGGCAGAATACCCGTTTGCCGGTTATAGCTCATCTTAGTTTCGAAAGCAATGGCCGCACCATGATGGGAACCGATCCGGTGACGGCCCTATTGACCCTGGAGGCTTTGCGGCCCCTGGCTATAGGCGCCAATTGCTCCGGAGGGGCCAGAGAACTGCTGCCGGTAATTGAAAGCATGGGAGACTATGCCAGCGTACACCTGTCGGTAGAACCCAACGCCGGTCTGCCCTTGCTGATCGACGGCGAAACAGTTTTCCCGGACAGCCCCGAGGAAATGGCGGAATATGCCCTGCGCTTGCGCGATGCCGGGGCTGGAATAATCGGGGGATGCTGCGGAACCACCCCGGCTCATATCAAGGCTATGGCCGGCGCCTTGCGGGGGGTGCCGCCCTCCAAAAGGATGAGGCGTAAAATTTTTGCGCTGACCTCCCGCAGCCGGCAGGTAGTGATTGGAAAAGAACAGAAGCCGGCTTATATCGGAGAACGGATTAATCCGACCGCCAGAAAAAAACTGGCCGCCGACATTGAAGCAGGGCAAATGCTGATGGTAGTAGACGAAGCTCGCCAACAGGTGACGGCGGGCGCACCGATACTGGATATCAATATGGGGGTACCGGGAATTGATGAGGCGCTGGCAATGAAGCAAGCGGTCGCTTCGGTTCAGGCCGCGGTAGATGTTCCCATAGCGATAGATTCGACTAATGCTGCGGCGGTGGAGGAAGCTCTGAAGAATTTTGTGGGGAGGCCGCTGATTAACTCGACTACCGGAGAAGACCGCCAACTGGATATTATTTTACCGTTGGCCCAAAAATATGGTGCGGCAGTACTGGGGTTATGTCTCGATGAGAAAGGCATACCCGACCAAGCGGAGGGCCGCCTGGAGATTGCTCGTAAAATATGCAAAAGGGCCAGAGAATATGGCCTGCGCGAAGAAGATATCTATATCGATTGTTTGGTCAAGACCGCCAGTGCCGAACAGGGGCAGGTTATGGAAACCATTACCGCTCTGGCCCAGGTCAAAGAACAATTGGGGGTGGGGACGGTCCTTGGGGTGAGCAATGTTTCCCACGGCCTGCCGGCCCGGGATATATTGAATTCAACTTATCTGGCTATGGCTTTACTGGCCGGTTTGGATCTCCCCATTATCAATCCCTTTGATGAAAGGATGCAGGATACCGTGATGGCGGCAGGGGTGCTGCTTAACCGCGATAATAACTGCTCTGCCTTCATCAATAAATACAGGGATCATAAGGGAGGGGCAAGTGGCGGCGGCAAACCCCGGCACCATATATGTGAACGCTGCAACATACCTGAGTTGATTGCCACACCGGTGCAAACAGCCAGTGAATCAGACAACCATACGTCCGCCTCCGGGAACAGAACCGCATCAATTAATGAACAGTTAAAAATGGCGGTCCTGGAGGGAAACCAGGAAGGGATTATGAAATTATTGGATAAGGCCCTTAACGAACAATGCCTGGACCCGCTGGTCATTGTTAATCAGGGCCTGATCCCCGGAATAGAAGAAGCGGGGGAGATGTATGACCGTAAGCAGTATTTTTTGCCCCAATTGATGATGGCGGCAGAAACCATGAAAAAGGCCTTCACCATAGTTAAACCGCTGTTAAATCAGCAGGCCGGCCAAAGCAGGGGGACGATTGTTATGGCTACGGTTGAAGGGGATATACACGACATCGGCAAGAATATCGTCTGTGTTTTGCTGGAGAACTATGGATTCAGAGTAGTTGATTTGGGCAAGGACGTAAAGCCTGAAGTAATTATTGATGCCGCCGAAAAGGAGAATGCAGACATAATTGGGCTCAGCGCCTTAATGACCACTACCATGCCGGCTATGAAAAAGGTGATTGAACAGGTGCGAACGCGGGATTTGAACTGCAAGATCATGGTAGGGGGAGCGGTACTGACCCCCGAATATGCCGAAAGCATAGGTGCTGATGCCTATTCTGAAGATGCCCGGGCGGCTGTACTGGCAGCCCGGAAACTATTGAATTAAGACGTGCTATGAAAAGTCAATAGGTTTAAAAAAGTTCTTTGACAATCACATAGAGATTCCGGTTACCCATTGGGGTTTGTGGGCGACCAGGTATAATTCGGGTCAAAGGGGCGATTTTCTTTCCAAAGAGAATAGATCAAATGCACCAAACGCCGCGCTACAGCTCCGGTAGCCACACTCGAATGCTTGCCCTGGCTGCACTTCAATTCGTAAAAAGCTTTCAGTTCCGGATTGAATCTGCGGGCCGAAACGGCAGCCAGCCATAGGCTGTTGCGTAAAACAGGGGAGCCCCGTTTAGACATCCGATTACGGGTGCCCTCAAACTGACCCGAAGAGCGAACCGTAGCATCAATACCGGCATAAGCCACCAAAGCCTTGGCATTAGGGAATCGACTAATATCGCCCACCTCGCCAATGATGGCAGCAGCCAGTACAGGACCGATGCCAGGAATGGTCTCCAGAACATGGCGGTAAGGCGTATCAGGGCTGGGGCGCATTTCCTCCATGACCTGGTTGATGGCTTCCTCAATGACAGCGATCTGATCTTCAATGAATTCAACCTGTTCAACCATAAGGCGGAGTTCTAGAGTAAAAGCGTCCAAGGCCAGGTTAATCCCAAACGTACCCTTGGCCAAAGCCTGAATCTGTTCAGCCCGTTCTGCACCGAGGCGGCCGCGGGAGTGCTGCTTAAGAAAGCCAGTCAATTCTGAGATATCCAACTCGGCGATTTCCTCGGGTTCACAATAGCGCTTAAGCAATTCCTTGGAAGTGCGAATAAAGACATTAGAAAAGCACTTGGGGTATTCAGGAAAGATCCGGTCGAGGATACCAAGTACCCTGTTCTTTAAAGCGCCGATCTGGTGCACAAATTCAATTCGAATACGAGAGAGGGTTTGCAGCTTCATTACCGTTTCCGAAGCCAGATTGGCTTCAGGGGCAAGACCAAGACGCAGCATCTCAGCCAGGAGCAAAGCATCCTTCTCATCGGTTTTGATTTTGCGAATGTAGAGATTGCGCAGGGCATCAGACTGAATAGGATTAATAACGCTAACCTTATAGTCCAGCTCCTTAAGATGGCAATAGAGAGCTAACCAGTAATGCCCGGTAGCTTCCATGCAGAACCGAACTCCATCAGGAGCAACTTCTAAACCATTGATCGCTTGCAAAAGCTTTTCAAACCCCTTGTGAGTATTCTCGATAAAAATCTGCAAAACCGGTTTACCTGTCTCATCAACCAGGCAAAGCTCGTGACGGTGCTTGGCGATGTCAATACCTGCATAGAACATACTAACCCCTACTTTCACAAAATACGGCAGGTTCCCTTTAGCCCCTACGAGCCTCAACCTTGCGCGTAACTCGCAGCATGCGGCAAGCCGCATCAACAACGTGCTCATTCGAGTCCTCTCGTACGGGTGGGGCTTCACTCTTAATTTCGGGACAGAGCAATACTTCCCAAGGAGGACCTTCGAAGCCCCCTGCCTTTACGAGAATATTTATCCGAGTTACCCCGGAATTCCTATGTGATTGTCAAAAGAACTAAGCTTTTTGATTTAGGTACGTCTAACTACAATGTACAAGGGAGGAGAATTGGATGGCATACCAAAAGACCTATGAGGAAATCAATGCGAAGATAAAACGGGGCGAAGCGGTAGTAGTAACGGCGGAGGAAGTCATCGACATCGTTGCTCAGGAAGGACCGGAAAAAGCCGCCCGGGAAATAGATGTGGTTACCACCGGCACATTTGGACCGATGTGTTCTTCCGGAGTTTTTCTGAACTTCGGGCATTCCAAGCCTCGCATAAAGATGAAGAAGGTATGGCTCAACGGGGTTGAAGCCTATGGCGGGATTGCTGCCGTCGATGCCTACCTGGGAGCGGCCCAGTTGCCGGAAAACGACCCTGAAAACAAGGTTTATCCGGGCCGTTTCAGCTATGGAGGGGGTCATGTTATTCACGACCTGCTGGCAGGCAGGGACATACGTCTGGAGGCAGTTGCTTATGGCACCGACTGTTATCCCAACAAAAAAGTAGATACGGTCATCAGACTGGAAGACCTTAACGAGGCCATTTTGTTTAATCCCCGCAATGCCTACCAGAACTACAGTTGCGCGGTGAACTTGAGCGAACGCACCATATACACCTATATGGGCATCCTTAAACCGCAGCTGGGCAATGCCAGCTATTCCACCTCGGGGCAATTAAGCCCGCTGCTGAATGACCCTTATTATAAGACTATAGGGGTGGGAACCCGGATATTCCTGGGCGGGGGGACAGGTTATGTGGCCTGGAACGGCACCCAGCACCATCCCAATGTTTTGCGGGGCGAAAACGGCGTTCCCAAAGTCGGCGCCGGTACCCTGGCAGTCATAGGCGATTTGAAGCAGATGGACCCCAACTGGCTGGTAGGCTTAAGCTATATCGGTTATGGCGCCACCATGGCGGTGGGCATCGGCATACCCATACCGATTCTGGACGAAGAGATACTGTGTTATGCCGCGGTCAAGGACGAAGATATCTATTGCCCGATAGTAGACTACAGTGAGCAATACCCTTATGGAAAAGACATGGATTTGGGCTTTGCCAATTTTAAGGAACTTAAAAACGGCAGGATAAATATTAGGGGCAAGGAAGTAATTACCACACCCCAGTCCAGTATTTTCAGGGCGCGCAAAATTGCCCGCATCCTGAAAGAATGGATACAGTCAGGCAGCTTTGAATTGACTAAACCGGTTGCCCCGCTGCCTTCAGCTGATGCCGCTATTGAATTTAAATCCATCCCCGAGCGCAGCCCGAATGGTAATAATAAACGATAGGAACAGGAGGGAGCAGTATGAAAAACAGGGTAGTCTGTTATTTTTCCACAGCACAGTCAGAGCAGCCCATTATTTATCAATTGATTAAAAACTACGATTTGATAGTAAATATACTAAAGGCGGACATCAACCCCCAAAAGGAAGGCTATCTGGTAGTAGAGCTGGAAGGCGGCCGGGAGAAATACAAGGCCGGGATTGATTACCTGAAAAGCCTGGGTATAAGTGTTGAGCCCCTGAGTGAAACCGTAATCTGGAGCGAGGAGACCTGTATTCAGTGTGGCGCCTGCCCGTCATTTTGTCCCACTCAGGCCTTAAACCTTGACCGGGAGACCATGCTGGTATCGTTTGATAACTCCAAGTGCGTTATCTGCGGTATGTGTCTGGATTGCTGCCCCACCCGGGCTATAAAGCTGTATTTTGAAATCAGGGAAGCAGTATAGTGCTGGCCTATGGATAGAGAGCAGAACTATGTGGACCGAACCTACCGCTCCCTGCATCAGGCCGGCGATCTGCATTATTTTAATATTCGATTCAAACAAAGTGATCTGGCTATCGGGGTGGACTTGGCAAGCTACTCCGATAGCCTCCTGCCGTTATGCCAAAAAGCATTGCTGCGCATGCGGGGGGAACTGGAGGATTATATCAGGCTGCAGCCGGAATTTATGAGCTCGCTGGCACCGATTCAGCTTCTTCCCGGAGCACCGGAATCAGCCCGGAGAATGGCGGCGGCAGCCTTTATGGCCGAGGTGGGGCCTATGGCGGCAGTTGCCGGGACATTCGCCCAAGCCATGGGGGAAATATTAAAAAACCGGTGCCGGGAATACGTGATTGAAAATGGGGGGGATATCTATATACGCACCTTACACCCCCGAAGTGTGGCGGTTTTTGCCGGGCCTTCACCTTTCAGCTACAAGATTGGGGTAAAAATATATCCCGAAGAAGGCCCTTTAAGCATTTGCACCTCTTCCGGCACGGTGGGGCCCAGCCTTAGTTTCGGCCAGGCTGACGCGGTGGTGATAAAAGCCGGAGACGCCGCCCTGGCAGATGCGGTGGCGACTGGCGCCGCCAACCGGGTTCAAAATGAAAATGATTTGATTAAAGCCATTGATTACGTGAAGAATATTAGCGAGGTAGCAGGCATTCTGGCCGTCAAAAACGACAGGATGGCCGCCTGGGGCGCAATAGAACTGAAACCATTGACAGGGAGGCGGGACAATGAAAACAGCTAAAAATGTGCTGGAACTGATTGGGCAGACGCCGATTGTAAGTCTAAACAACATGGGGCATACCGGTGCTGAGGTTTATGTAAAACTGGAGGGCTTTAACCCGGCCGGAAGCATCAAAGACAGACCGGGGCTATATATGATCGAAAAAGCGGAAACCCAGGGGGAATTGAGCCGAAATTCTATCATTTTGGAAGCCACCAGCGGCAATACCGGCATTGGCCTGGCTATGGCCGCATCTCTGAAAGGCTATCCGCTGGTTATAGTAATGCCTGAAAACATGAGCGAGGAGCGCAAGAAGATTCTTAAGGCGTATGGGGCGGAGCTGCTGCTCACACCTGCAGCCGAGGGCATGCCGGGAGCAGTAAAAAAAGCCCGGAGTATGGCCGCAGCCGACCCCAGATACTTTTTGGTGAAGCAGTTTGAAAATCCTGCCAATGCCGAATGCCACGAAGTATCGACCGCCCGGGAAATATTGGAGCAGATGGGGAAGGACCTTCATGCCGTAGTCTGCGGGGTCGGCAGCGGTGGAACCATAACCGGAATAGCGCGGCTGCTGAAGCAGGAAATTCCAGGGATAAAGATAGTTGCGGTAGAACCGGCAAATTCCGCAGTATTAAGCGGGAATCCTGTCGGTTCACATAAAATTCAGGGGATTGGGGCAGGATTTATTCCCCCGGTGTTGAATTTAGAATTGATTGACAATATTATCCCTATCCGGGATGAAGATGCAATATCGACCTGCCGCCGCCTGGCTCGCCAGGAGGCGCTGCTTTTAGGTATATCATCCGGTGCTGCTGTTTTTGGAGCTTTGCAACTGGCCCGCGAGCTGGGGAAAGGTAAAAAAATTCTGGCTATTGCTCCGGATAGTGCCGAAAAGTATATGTCTACAGAATTGTTTGATTAGGGGGAGGAATGTAAACCCATGAACTGTGAAGCTGTGGTTCAACATCTGGTCAACTGGCTGCAAGAAAAAGTACGTGAAGCTGGTGCCTCGGGTGTGGTACTGGGCGTCAGTGGTGGTATTGACTCGGCTGTAGCGGCAGTCCTGGCCAAAAAGGCTTTTCCCGACAACTGCATAGCTCTGGTCTTGCCCTGCGAAAGCCATATCGATGACCTGGTGCACAGTCAGGTGCTGCTGGATAAGTTCGGGATAGCCTACCGGGTGGTGGAACTGGATAATGCCTATCAGCTTCTGGTAACCCAGTTCGAGTCGTTTTTAAAAAAGGACGGCTTGAAAGGGCGGCTATTACGCTCCAATTTAAAACCCCGCCTGCGTATGACGACCCTTTATTATTCGGCTCAGGCCAGGGGCTATCTGGTTCTGGGCACAAGCAACAAGAGCGAAATCACAGTGGGCTATTCCACCAAACATGGCGATAGTGGAGTGGATGTTCAAATCCTGGGGGATCTGGTCAAACGGGAGGTGCTCGAGTTAGCCCGCTACCTGGGTATTCCTTCGATTATTGTCAATAAACCTCCTTCCGGCGGACTCTGGGAAGGTCAGACGGACGAGGAGGAAATGGGTGTAAGTTATCGGGAACTTGACGACTATATCCGATATCAAAAAGGTGAACCGGAAATAATTGCCCGTATCGAAAAGCTCATCGAGAGCAGTGCGCATAAGCGGCAGATGCCGCCGGTAGCGTTGATTCCCCGGGACTTGCGTTAAAAGTCAACCGCTTCAGGGAGGAACAGATGTTTTGAATAGCAGAATAAAAAATGTAATTATCCGTATGGTTATATCCATCATAGTGTTTATCTATATAAGCTATCTGGCCTGGCAAAGCCTGCCCCGATTTGATTTTAAAGTAATCATGGCTTTTTTTGCTGTTTTCCTAACCTGGTCCGTTATCGAGACGCTGATTTACAAAGACCCCGATACCCTGGCCGCAGAAGATGGAGATCGGCGTTCTTACATATATCTGCAGCTTTCATCACTCCTGGTTCTGTTTTATGCCTTGATGGATTTTATGGAATACCATTTCAGCAGAATAAATGCACTGGAGCCGGGTATTATAATTGCCGGGTTTGTCGTTTTTATCTTAAACTCGGTTCTGCGTTATCAGGCCATTACTGCCCTGGGAGCATTTTATAACCCCCGGGTGGCAATCTACCAGGAGCATACTCTTGTTACCGCCGGTATTTACCGCAGTATAAGGCATCCCATGTATCTCAGCGCCATTCTCAATGTTATAGCGATTTCCCTCATCTTCAGCTCCTGGGGAGCTCTTCTGATAATGCTGTTTGCGGTTTTGCCCGCAGTGGTTTATCGTATTAAAATAGAGGAAGAATTCCTGCTCAAACACTTGGGAAGCGAGTACCAGGCGTATATGGAGCAGAGCAAGAGAATGATTCCGGGAATCTGGTAATCAGTTAAGGAGGTACATGAATGTCAGGACATTCAAAGTGGGCCAATATTAAGCACAAGAAAGCAAGGTCCGATGAGAAAAGAGGAAAAGAATTTACCAAAATAGCCAAGGAAATAACCATAGCCGTCAGAACCGGCGGCGGCGGCGACCCGGAAGCAAACTCCAAATTAAAGCTCGCGGTTCAAAAAGCAAAAGCAATTAACATGCCCAACGAAAATATTGCCCGGGCGATTAAAAAAGGTACCGGCGAGATGGAAAGCGAAGCCATAGAGGAAATCCTATACGAAGGCTATGCCCCGGGAGGGGTGGCTATAATGCTGGATATTGCTACTGATAACCGTAACCGCACCGCCTCGGAAATACGCCATCTTTTTTCCAAAAACAATGGCAATCTGGGTGAAAGCGGATGTGTAGCCTGGATGTTTAAAAGGGCCGGTTTTATTAGTATAAGCAAAGAGGAACCGGCCATGGATGAAGAAGGACTGATGCTGGCCGCCCTGGATTTGGGGGCCGACGATGTTCGCGAAGATGGGGAAAGCTTTGAAATCATAACCTCTCCGGAAGCTTTCATGGAGGTCAAGGAAGGGCTTGAATCTCAGGGAATTAAGCTGGAAGATGCCGATATTGTAATGCTGCCGGAGAACAGTGTGGAAATCAATGACCTGGATACGGCCGCCAAAATAATAAAACTGGTTGATTTACTGGAAGACCACGACGATGTGCAAAACGTATATACCAACATATCCATACCGGACGAAATTATGGATAAGCTATAGCATGCAGCGAGGATAAAGGGAGCGGGAAGCATAAGCCTCCCGCTTTCTATCGTCCCATAGAGAGCCGTCCCCATGGTGGTATAAAAGCCGCTGCTAAAAACTTTTAATCGGCTTCTTTATTTTTATTAACCCCGGGGCAGTTCCAGCCGCAATTCACCATTGACCACGCTGGTTTTAATCCTGTATTGGTCGGTCCCGGTTGCCAGGTGGGACAGCAGATTTTTCAGGCTATGATTCTGCTCCGCGGCTGAATTTATAAGACCCGGTAACTCAGCCTGCAATACCAGCCGGTTTTGCTGGCTGTATATTTTAAGCGGCAGCTCCACTACAACGTTCTCCGTCTCCCTGGCCGGAAGCGGGTCGGAAGCAGAAAGGATATCTACCGTCCTGGCCGGCCAGCCTTCGAATTCGCTAAAAATGTTGCCCGAGGCTTCTTCCCGGTGTTCTACGGTTTGCTCCAGCTCGACTTGCACCGGGGACAAAGCTGCATCCTTATCAGCCCAGATGCCTTCCGTTTTAACTGCTTCTTCTATTTCCTTAAAAAGCTCATCCCAGTCTCTGTTCTGCCTGCTGCGGGCAAGCAGTTCCCCGGCATAGGCTTCATATTCCTGCAGCCATACGTCGTCAAACAAAACCGGGCTATGCTTGCCGTGGATAATCGGGTCGGATAAGTCCGTTTTCTTCTGCTTAGCTTCTGCCGGCATCTCCCAATGGGCCAAGACCGGGTCGATAATCCCATACCCCATCTGTTCAATAGTTAAGAAAGTCTCCTCCAGCATCTTTTTCATAACCTTCGCCTCCTGGATAAAAATTTTCCGTATATCCCATACCTAATCCGATTCCGCTGGCAAAAAACCCGGTTTTTTAGAAAATTCAGAATCTATTTGACTTTTATTTGACTTTCATGTGTCTATTATAAACCATTAAAATCGATTTTATGCAAGCTGAAATTGATAAATTTGCTGTAATGAAAAAGCAAAACAACAAATAATTGGAATAAACCAATAACTTTATGCAATTAACACCTGTCTGTATAGGGCAGGAATCAATTGGAAAGAATAAATTAGGAGGTGAAAAGTAGTGAAAAACAAAAGGATCTTAACCATAATGGCAGTGGCTGTAATTATTGCCGGAACTGTTAGCGGCTTTATCTTAAGCGACATTTTCACCAGTGTAAGCAGCGAAAAAAAACCGGTAATTGAAATAGGTGATAAAGGCAAAGTAGTTGGAGCCCGGACCAATATAATCTATGAAAGGGAATACGAGAAATGCGGGCATACCGTGGTTTCCCCTTTTAACCGGGCCAAAGACCTGGAAGGAAAAGACCTTCATCAAATCCGGCGCGTCTACAGCTCCGACCTGGGTTACAGCATTAGCTGGCAGGGTGACACCCTGATTATACGCCAGCGTATAAACCAATTTTGCCCGGCTGACAAGGATGTATACCGATTAAAGGAATATAGGGGTATGGTAGCCGTTTACCGGGGAATAGAGCAGGAGGAAGTATTGGAAAGAGTGACCGAAATCCGTATGGACTTGCTGCCGGCTCCGGTTCAGGAAGACATAAAGTCGGGTAAATTCGTTTTTAAAGACCGGGCCACCCTGAACGATGCCCTGGAAAACTTCGATGAATACTTGTAACGCTCTTCCATTCAACCGGCAGCCGGGTCATAAAAACTTTTTTGACGCGGAATACAGGGGACCCGCTGGGAATAACGCGGAAAAGTTTAACCCACTTCCCTGAGATTCCGCGTGTTTCGCGTCTGTCGGCTTGTCAATCCCTCTGTTCTTCGCTATTTTACTTCACTTTAAATTAATCGGGTTATAGTAGTTGCGCCATTTTTAAAGTAATATATAAGGTAGTATTTTTATAGGGAAGGCGAAAAGATGAGAGCTTTGGGGATCGACCCGGGTACGGCTACAACCGGTTATGGCATAGTAGATTACCTGGCAGGCAGGGAAAAGCTGGTACACTACGGTACTATCAGGACAGCAGCGGAGATGGACATGCCGATTCGGCTTTGCCGGATAAAGGGTGAACTGGATAGGCTGCTGCAGGAGTACCAGCCGGACGTGGTGGCGGTAGAAGAACTGTTTTACCATCGCAACTCCAAGACGGTCATAACTGTGGCCCAGAGCCGGGGAGTAGTCCTGATGACCGCTGCTGCGGCCGGTCTGCCGATTGCGGAGTACACCCCCTTGCAGGTTAAACAATCTGTGGTAGGTTACGGCAATGCTGATAAAAGACAAGTGCAGATCATGGTGCAGCGGATTCTTGCTATGAATGAGATGCCCCGCCCGGATGATGCGGCGGACGCTCTGGCTGTTGCCATTTGCTGCCTGCATTCCTATCGCCTCTCCCGCTTCATAAAGGATGGGAATTTATGATTGCGCTGGTTAAGGGTTTTATATTCGAACAACGGGACGACATGGTTGTAGTGGACGTAAATGGAGTAGGCTATGAAATAATTATGTGTCCCCGGGCGGCAGCGAAACTGCCGGGCCGGGGCAAGAGCATACTGCTGTACACTCATCTGCAGGTGCTGGAAAATGAGTTTAAGCTCTATGGTTTCCTGGAAAAGGAAGAACTGCATCTTTTTAAGCGGCTGCTGGGCGTCTCCGGCATGGGAGCCAAAGGCGCCCTGAATATCCTGGATTTTATTGACCCCAGGGGTTTTTACCAGGCTATCGTCAGCCAGGATGAGAAACTGCTGGTGAAGATACCGGGTATCGGCAAGAAAAGCGCCGGCCGCCTGATTTTTGAGCTCAAGGATAAAATCGGGCAGGAACAGCTGGCGGTCTTACCCGACCGGGATGACAACAGCATAAATGATGTTTTGGAAGCCCTTGAAGCTTTGGGATACGGGCGCAGCGAGATTTTCCCCCTGGTTATGGAGATGCAGTCCCGGGGAGAACTGGGCGCCCATGTGGAAGAAAATTTGAAAAAGGTTCTTAAAGCCCGGGCCCTGCAGATGAAGGGCTAGGAGGGGGGATAAAGATGCAGGACGACGACAGGTTGATATCATCGCACTGGCGGGAGGAAGACGACAGTGCGGAATCCTCTATCCGGCCGTTAAGACTGGTTGATTACATAGGTCAGGACAAGGTGAAAGAGAATATCGGCATATTTATTGAAGCTGCCCAGGAGAGAGGGGAGAGCCTGGACCATGTGCTGTTGAGCGGCCCCCCGGGATTGGGCAAGACCACCCTGGCCAGTATTGTGGCAGCCGAGTTGGGAAAACCTATCCGCAAAACTTCAGGCCCGGCCATTGAGCGTCCGGGTGATTTGGCGGCCATATTGACTAATCTGGAGCCCGGAGAGATACTTTTTATCGACGAAATTCATCGTCTGAACCGCAGTGTGGAAGAGATCATGTACCCGGCCATGGAAGATAATGTTATCGATATAATAATCGGCAAAGGGCCGGCGGCCCGAACTTTGAGGCTGGATCTGCCTCCCTTTACCCTGATCGGGGCAACCACCCGCCCCGGGCTGTTAAGTTCCCCGCTCCGGGATCGGTTCGGCATAAACTGTCGTTTGGACTTTTATACGGTAAAGGACTTGAGTCGGATAATTCTCAGAGCCGCGGGAATTCTTGGCCTGACTATAGATGATGAGGGAGCCTGGGCCATCGGCCAGCGCTCCCGGGGGACGCCGCGGGTAGCCAACCGGCTCTTGAAAAGGGTGCGGGATTTTGCTCTGGTGCGGGCAGATGGTATAATTGACCGGGATGTGGCTTTGCGGGCCCTTGACTTGCTGGAGATAGACGCCCATGGACTGGATACCATGGATCGCCTGATACTGGAGGCCATTATTTATAAGTTCGGAGGCGGTCCGGTTGGGCTGGACACGCTGGCAGCAGCCGTATCCGAGGAAGGCGATACTTTAACCGATGTTTATGAGCCCTATCTGCTGAAGCTGGGTTTTATACAGAAAACCCCCCGCGGACGGGTTGCTACCGAGCACGCCTACCGCCACCTGGGCTGCCCGGAGCCAGAAAACCCGGAGGCCAACCTCTTTGAGGATTAACCGGTGAATAATAAGGTGATTTTTATGCCGAAAGTGCTTATTCATATTTGCTGCGGGCCCTGCGCCAGTTATCCGGTGCCGGTTTTACGGGAACAGGGATATGAGGTTATGGGATATTTCTATAACCCCAATATTCACCCTTACAGCGAGTACCTCAAGCGCCGGGAGGCTCTGGAGGAGTTTTCCCGCCAGACCGCTTTGCCGGTTATCTATGATGAAAAATACAACCCGGTACAGTATTTCCAGAATATCTCCTACCGGGAAAGCCGGCGCTGCCTGTTTTGCTACCGGCTGCGTCTGGAACAGGCAGCCCATATTGCCAAAAAGGGTAAATTCGATTATTTCACCACTACCCTGCTGGTAAGCAAATACCAAAAGCACCAGCTGATAAAGGAAGTGGGTGAGGTCATGGGGGAAAAATACGGAATACCGTTTCTCTACCAGGACTTTCGCGAGGGATTTAAAGAGACGGTTACGAGGTCGAAGGCGATGGGCCTCTACCGCCAGCAATACTGCGGCTGCCTCTACAGCGAGATGGAACGCTACGCCCCCCGCGATCTGGTCAGGGAAGTATTCCCTAAGGAATAGGGCTGGATAAAAAGGTCGGGCCAATTGTGATTCTACCGCAAAACTCGGTTCGGATGCATAAATATGCAGGAGCCGTTAGCCAATTATAAGTCAAAAACCGCGTGATTCCGATCCGGGGGGTATGGTGATTGGGTATGAACCTTGAGGCTATGGCGAAAATATTAATAGGGATCGGGTTATTTATCGTACTGGCGGGCATTATGCTGTATGGGCTGTCCCGCCTGGGAGCATACGGCATAAAGATACCAGGGGATGTTTATATCAAAAAGGGAAACTTCAGTTTTTATTTTCCGGTAGTATCGTGCCTCATAATAAGCCTGCTCCTTACTTTGATCATTAATCTGATAGGCAGGCGTTAATATATGCTGAAAGACATGAACGACAATCTTTATGATCTGCAGAGCTACCAGTTTGATTTACCGGCGGATTTGATAGCCCAATACCCGGCTGAACCACGGGACCAGTCCCGTTTGCTGGTTCTTGACCGGAATAGCGGAGGCGTACGCGGCCTTCATTTCCGGGATATTATTGGTTATCTGCAGCCTGGCGATACCCTGGTGCTTAATAATACCAGGGTCATTCCGGCCCGGCTTTATGGAACCAAGGAAAGCGGAGCCAGGGTGGAGATGCTCCTGCTCAGCCGGCGCGGCGAATGGTGGGAAGCCTTGGTCAGACCGGCCAAACGCCTTAAGGCGGGCAGCAGGGTGATTCTTGACGGTGATGCCGGGGTCGAGGCGGAGATAATGGAGGAACTGGATAATATGGCCGGAGGGAGGCTGCTCAGGCTTAAAAATTGCCCTGATGAAACGGCCTTTATCGACCGGGTGGGCAGGATGCCTCTGCCGCCGTACATCAACCGTCCGGCGGAAAAATCCGATAACAGCAGTTATCAAACGGTTTACGCCCGGGAAAGAGGTTCGGCCGCCGCCCCTACCGCCGGTCTGCATTTTACCGCCAGCCTGCTGGAACAGATCGGGGCAAAGGGGGTTAACCTGGCTTATATTTTACTTCATGTGGGATTGGGCACCTTTCGCCCGGTTAGCAACGGAGACATCAGGCAGCATGAAATGCATCATGAATATTACCGCATAGAAGAGGAAACTGCCGCCTTGCTCAACCAAACCAGGTTAGCCGGTAAAAATATTGTTGCTGTGGGGACGACCGTGGTGAGGACGCTGGAAACAGTATATAATAAGCATGGTTTTTCCGCCGGCGAAGGCCGGACCAACAAGTTTATCTATCCCGGCTATGAATTTAAGGCGGTGGACAGGATGGTAACCAACTTCCATCTGCCCGGTTCGTCACTGATCATGCTGGTGGCAGCTTTTGCCGGCTACGATAGAACCATAGCAGCCTATCGCCATGCGGTACAAAACCGTTACCGGTTTTTCAGTTACGGTGATGCCATGCTGATAATATAGTTGTTTTAGGAGAAGGCGATGTTTCAATTTGAAATCCTCAAGCGGGATGAAAGCAGTGCCGCTCGTCTGGGGCGGATAACGACCGGACACGGGATCGTCGACACCCCGGTCTTCATGCCGGTGGGGACCCAGGCTACGGTAAAGACCCTTACCCCGGAAGACCTGTATGAGATAGGAGTGCAGATCATGCTCTCCAATACCTATCATCTCTATTTGCGCCCGGGTGAAGAACTGGTCAAGAAAGCAGGAGGACTGCACCGCTTCATGAACTGGAAAGGCAGCGTCTTGACTGACAGCGGTGGTTTTCAGGTGTTCAGTCTGGCTAAATTGAGGCGCATAAGTGATGAGGGGGTATATTTTAATTCTCATATCGACGGTTCGGTGCATTTTCTCAACCCGGAAAAGGTTATGGAAATAGAGCAGAAATTGGGGGCCGATATTGCCATGTGCTTTGACGAATGTGCTCCCTATCCCTGCAGCTACGAAGAAGCCGATAGGGCAGTGGCCAGAACATCTCTCTGGGCCAGGCGCTGCCGGGAGTCGCACCGGCGGGAAGACCAGACCCTTTTTGCGATTGTCCAGGGCAATGTTTTTCCTGGCCTCAGGGAAAAAAGCGCCCGGGAACTTATGCGGCTGGATTTTCCGGCCTATGCCGTTGGGGGGCTCAGCGTTGGCGAGCCTAAAGAAGATATGTATAATATACTGGAACTGATGAATGACCTGCTGCCCGATACCAAACCCAGATATCTGATGGGGGTTGGTACTCCGGAGGATCTTTTGGAAGGGGTGAAAAGGGGGGTGGACATGTTTGATTGTGTACTGCCCACCCGTTTGGCCCGGCATGGAACCGCATATACCGCCGAAGGCAGGATCACGGTGCGCAATGCCTTCTATGCCGATGACTTCTCCCCCCTGGACGGCTCCTGTGAGTGCTATGTCTGTCGCAACTATAGCCGGGCTTATCTGAGACATCTGGTTAAGGCTGAAGAGATGCTGGCGCACAGGCTGCTTAGCTACCATAATGTTTACTTTCTGGTTAAATTGATGGAAAATATAAGAAGCGCTATTAAAGCAGGAAGTTTTTCAGCTTTTTACCACCATTTTTTTAGTACGTACAGGTTTTGACAAGAGGATTCAGCCTGTAGGTGAGGAATATTAATAAAGTTTGCTAAGGAGTGATCAAACAGATGAGTAGTAACCAAAGTTGGGTGTCTATGCTGATTTACTTAGGGGCGTTTATAGCAATATTTTATTTCTTCCTGATAATGCCCCGCAAAAAAGAGGAAAAAAAGCACAAGTCCCTGCTGGAAAGCCTCAAGAAAGGAGATAAAGTGGTATCTATCGGCGGAATTAACGGAACCATCAGCCGCATCAAGGATGATACCGTAATGTTAAAGGTCAATGAAAACAACGAAATTGAATTGCTGAAAAAAGCTGTGGCCTACAAGATTGAGGATTAATAGGCCATGGTAAGCCTGGAGGATGTCAAGCGGAACCGGGTGGTAAAAATTTTCATTGAAAAGGGTAATGAACATCTCGGTGTAATGGGATATACTGATCACGGGTATCTGCATTTATCCCTGGTAAGCCGGCTCAGTCAGGAGATAATGCTTAAACTGGGTTATGAGCAGCGTACAGCCGAGCTTGCGGGGATTGCGGGTTATATACACGACCTGGGTAACGTAATCAATCGTAATGGGCACAGTCAGAGCGGAGCCCTGATGGCGCAGGAGATTCTGCGCCGTATGGGTATGGATGTCAAAGAAGTAGCTATAATATGTGCAGCGATCGGCAACCATGATGAAGGCAGCGGACACCCCGTTAACGAGGTGGCGGCGGCTCTTATCCTGGCTGACAAATCGCATGTACATAGAAACCGGGTGCGCAACCAGGATGTTGCAACTTTTGATATCCACGATCGGGTAAATTACGCCGTGGAATATTCGATCTTAAACATTGATGAGGAGAATCGGGTGATTACCATGGAACTGGCTATCGATACCAGTATCTGCCCGGTAATGGAATACTTTGAAATCTTCCTGAGCCGCATGCTTATGTGCCGCCGGGCCGCCAATTTTTTAAACTGTGAATTTGAATTGATTATTAATGGAGCCAGGTTATTATAGAAGGCTAAAGTAGTTGGAAGGAGGATACGAACGGTGCAGGAGAAAAGCCCCAGTATTCTGGTTATCTCAGTGATTGTAATCGCACTGGGCTTATTGACCTATTTTCTTTACCAGCCCATTTTGAAAAACCTCAATCTGGGCCTGGATTTAAGAGGGGGACTTCGGGTGGTTCTTGAAGCCCAGGAGAAAAAGGGTCAGGAGGTAACACCGGATACAATTCAAAAGGCAGTTGGGATACTGCGAGACCGGGTTGACAAACTGGGAGTAAAGGAGACAGCTCTCTATCCCCAGGGAAAAAACCGGGTGGTAGTTGAGATAGCTGGTGAAGACGACCCCGAAGCTGCGGTCGATATTCTGAAGAATACCGCCCAGCTTGAATTTTGGGATGTTGACAACAAGGTGCTGGTAACCGGCAAGCATCTTAAAGATGCCCAGGCCCGCATCAGCCAGGACAAGCAGGGCGCGGAGGTGCTGATTGACTTCGATAAAGAAGGCAGCAAGCTTTTTGCCGAAGCGACCTCAAACAATGTGGGAAAACCAATCAAGATTGTTCTTGATGGCAAGGTAATTCAAGCTCCCACGGTGGACGAACCTATAACCGACGGAAGTGCCCGCATAACCGGGGGATACACGGCGAAAGAAGCTCAGGATCTGGCGGTATTGCTGCGTTCCGGAGCCCTGCCGGTCAGCTTTAAAGTAATAGAAAAAAGGTCGGTTGGCCCTACCCTGGGGGCCGATTCCCTTAACAAGAGCATAAAGGCCGGGATTATAGGACTTATTGCCATACTCATTTTTATGCTGGGTTATTATCGCCTGCCCGGATTGGTGGCAGATTTATCCCTGGTGCTGTATTCACTGCTGGTTCTGGGCACCATGTCGCTCTTGGGGGCAGTTCTGACCTTGCCGGGCATAGCCGGTTTTGCCCTATCGATTGGCATGGCCCTGGACGCCAACATAATTATCTATGAGCGACTGAAAGAAGAACTGCGCTATGGCAAAACCATGCAGGCAGCCATAGATGCCGGGTTCAAGCGAGCCTTCTGGGCCATCTTTGACTCCAACCTCACTACCCTGATTAGCGCCATTGTTCTGATGTACCTGGGAACAGGACCGGTAAAAGGTTTTGCCGTCACCCTCTCTATCGGTGTCGTAGCCAGTATGCTGACAGCTCTTACCTTTACCCGTTACCTGTTGGGCGTGACTGCCAATATCTCGAAAAATAAAAAACTATACGGAGTGTAAGGGGGGAGAAAAATGCAGTTTTTTATAGAAAAACGAAAGATATTCTATATCATATCTTTATTGATTATTATACCGGGATTAGTTTCCCTGGTTACCAAAGGACTGAATCTGGGGATTGACTTTACCGGGGGATCTATAGTTCAGGTAAAAATGGAATCTTCCGTGCAATCTGCAGAGGTTCGGAGCGTATTAAAGAAAATCGGGCTGGAGAGAGCTGATGTAAGCAAGAGCGGCAGCGAATTTTTAATCCGCACCACCGAGCTCGATCAGGAACAGACCCGGGAATTGCTGGACGCCCTTGAAAGCAAGTTTAAGAATGTGGAATTCCTGGGTGCTGAAAGCGTAGGGGCTTCCATCGGCAAAGAGCTTGCCAACAAGGCGCTGATGGCTGTCATTATTGCCGCTCTGGCCATGCTGGTCTACATCTCTCTGCGCTTTGAATGGACTTTTGGGGTATCGGCGGTTATAGCCGAAATACACGACATATTGTTCGTATTAGGCATTTTCTCCATTTTTCAATGGGAGATCAACACCCCCTTTATAGCCGCCATGCTGACCATAGTAGGTTACTCCATCAACGACACCATAGTAATCTTTGACCGTATCAGGGAGAACCTGCGCCTGAAGCGTAAGGAAGACCGGGCCAATCTGGTTAATCGCAGTATTTTCCAGTCGCTTACCCGTTCCATCAATACGGGTTTGACCAGTCTGTTTGCCCTGATCGCCCTCTTTGCGTTCGGCGGCGGCAACATCAAGTATTTTGTTCTGACTATGATTATAGGTTTTATTATCGGGGCTTATTCCTCTATTTTTGTTGCCAGCCCGATATGGTATGATCTCAAGAATCGTGCTTAAAGCCTGGTGAATTCTTGAGCTTGGGAAATGGGGTATGGCCATGCAGGTTTATTTGCTGGGAGCACTGCTGTTTTTTGTGGCTTTGGCCGTATTTGTCTTTCAAAATACCGCTATGGTGACAGTGCATTTTCTCAACTGGGTCTCGCCGGATGTGTCGTTGGCGGTAGTGGTATTGATTGCAGCCTGCGCAGGAGCCCTGGTTACCTTCCTGGTAGACAGTTTTCGTTATTTTAAGATAGCCAAACGAATCAAAGAATTGACCGGCATGAACAAAAAACTGCAGAATGAAGTCAGAGATCTGAAAAACCGGTCTTCCAAAGAAAAAAAAGGGGAAAAGAAGGCCGAACCCGATCCAGGGCAAGGGCCCGAATAATAACAACAGCTTAATATCGACAGAAAAAGGAATTTCCGGGCCAAAATGGCCCGGATTTCATATTATATATAGGTTAAGAAAGGAAAGTGAAGGTTACATTAATTATATGAAAATTGCAACAATTTTACCATATGGTTACAGCATTTGACGAAATGTATAATGTATATCTGTCCGGTAAGATTGACCGTCTATCAGGCGGAATGTTAAAATAAGCACTACTTGCAACAGTCGGGGGAGTGGATTTTTTGCATTTGACCGGAACCATGAAAATAAATAACCGGGGGCACCTGGAAATAGGAAATGTCGACAGCCTGGAACTGGTTAGAGATTTTGGCACCCCGTTATGGGTTATTGACGAAGCCGGATTGCGCCAGAATTGCCGCAGCCTGAAGCAGGCGTTTGCCAGGCTGGGTGAATCGCTGGTCATATATGCCGGCAAAGCCCTTTGCACCTCCGCTATATGCAGGGTAATAGCCGATGAGGGGCTGGGTCTGGATGTGGTATCCGGTGGTGAACTTTATACTGCTGTCAAAGCCGGTTTTCCGGCAGAAAAGATTTTTTTTCACGGCAACAACAAGAGCCGGGAAGAAATAGTTATGGCCGTACAGGCAGGAACAGGCCGCATAGTGGTGGATAATTTTTACGAGCTTAAGCTTCTGGACACCATATGCGCCGAGCTGGGCAGGAAGCAGGATATATTACTGCGAATCACGCCGGGAGTGGAAGCCCATACCCATGAATATATTCAGACCGGACAGATAGACTCGAAGTTTGGTTTTACTTTGCCCGACGGGCAGGCTATGGAAGGGGTAATAGAAGCCTTAAGCAGAGAGAATGTCAACCTTGTGGGGCTGCATTGTCACATTGGTTCGCAAATCTTCGCCATGAGTTCTTTTCAGTACACCGCTTCTATAATGATGGATTTTATGGCCGAAGTAAAGAAACGTGCCGGTTACGAACTTGATGAACTGGATATGGGCGGAGGTTTCGGCATCTATTACTACCCCGGAGATGAGATCTGTGATCCTGAAGACTGGGCCGAAGCGGTGATGCTTACGGTAGAAGCCAAAGCCGGGGAGTTAGGTATTAAGCGCCCCCGGGTAATAGTCGAACCCGGCCGCTCCATTGCCGGCTCGGCAGGAATTACCCTGTATACGGCCGGTTCCGTCAAGGAGGTAACCGGAATAAGAAAATACCTGGCGGTGGACGGGGGCATGGGCGACAATATCCGCCCCGCACTCTACGGCTCTCAATATAGCGCTGTTATTGCCAACCGGGCTGCGGAAGAGCCCGCCGAGAAGGTGTCTATTGCCGGCAAGTGCTGTGAATCAGGAGATATGCTGATCTGGGATGCAGAGCTGCCGCCGGTAAATCCCGGGGACATTATAGCTGTTTTTGCCACCGGAGCCTATAATTATACCATGTCCAGCAATTATAACCGTCTGCCTCGACCGGCAATGGTTTTGGTTAACAACGGCTCTGCCGACCTCATTCTAAAAAGAGAAAGCTATGAAGATTTAATCAGAAATGATATTATTCCTGGCAGGCTGGGAAAAGAGATTAACGCAGACCCAAGTGTATGGAATTTACACAGCTGTAATAAAGTCGGGCCACGAATTACATGATAGATATGCGGTGGCTGTTTGAAGCAAAAAAAAGGGGGTTATTCCCCCTCTTTTTTACGGTTGAAAACATTTTTGATATCATCCTGAAACTTATCCAGAGCATCCGGCTGCGAGAAGTATATGCAGCAGTCCTTGTAAGCTTGCTGCCAGAATGTCCACCGTTGATTGTACTCTTCGGGGTCTACCCACTCCGGGATTTCACGGGCCGCACAATTTAAGGCTGCCGTTAAAGAATACTGTGCCAGTTCCCCTATGTGCATGCAGCCCTTCTGGCTCATGATTTTTTCTCTGATGGTTCTGATATAACCGTTACCGGCCTTCAGCCCTACCAGTTCCTTTATGACCTCCACACCCTGCTGACAGATGTCAAAAGGCGCCGCTGCCACCTCGACGTCGGCTTCCAGAACTTCATAGGAAAGGAAGTCGAAAAGTATGCGGGTGCGAATATCGTGGATGTCATCCTTCCACTGACCCTGCACTTCATAGCCCCGGAAAGGCACCAGGTTTACTTTATAACGTTCCAGTTTCTCGTACAAATTTATTGCCCCCTGTTAAAAAACATATATGGACTATTATAGGAAATTGAATCAAGTAAAATCAAGTGCGCAGGAAATTGCCGAAAATTCTGTATTTTTAACCATAACGGGCTGTGGCGGCTTGGTACCATAGACGGGGCGGTTGTGATATAATGCTCTTAACTTATTGGGGGGAGAAAAACTTGGAAATAATAACTTCGCACAATGCTCTCGATTTTGACGGTCTGGCGTCAATGGTTGCAGCAGGAAAACTTTACCCGGCAGCGGTGAAGGTCTTTTCGGGAACATTATCTAAAAACGTAAAAAAGTTCATGGCTCTGTACAAAGATTTATTGATGATTAAAACTCCCCGGGAGCTTGATTTGAATCAGGTCAGCCGGATGATTGTGGTTGATACCGCTAACATCAACCGTCTGGGGCATTTACGGGAAATAGCCGCCCGGTCCGATGTGGATTTTTTGATTTATGACCATCATCCGGCTGCTTTTGACGACTTAAGCCGGGGGGCAAGAGAAATACATCAGGTCGGAGCCGCGACCACTATCCTGGTTGAAGAGATCATAGCCCGGAACATAAGCATCAGTGCTTTTGACGCTACTATTTTAGCCCTGGGTATATATGAAGATACGGGCAGCCTTCTCTTTACTTCAACTACCCCTCGTGATCTGAGCGCAACCGCATTTTTACTGAGCAAGGGGGCTAATCTGTCGGTGGTCGCCAATTTTATGGATCAGCCGTTTTCAGGTGAACAAAGGCAGCTTCTGCAGGTTTTGCTCAATAATGTGCAGCACTATCGGATCAACAATCTGGATGTAGTTGTCGCCGTGTCGGAAACAGATGAGTTTATTCCCGGTCTGGATGCGGTAACCTACCGGTTGTTTGAAGTGGAAAACAGTGACGTCATATTTGTTTTTGCTTTAATGGAGGGCAAGGTTAACGTGGTCGCCCGCAGCCGCAACAGCAATGCCAGAGTTAACGAGACTTTGCGTGTACTGGGGGGGAGGGGGCATGAAAAGGCAGCTTCGGCTATCGTAAAAAATAAATCCACCCAGGAGGCAGTAGATATCATCTTGCAGCAGTTGGGCAATATCAATCCGGGGCTTCTGGCCCGTGATATTATGTCTACACCGGTAAAAACCGTACCTACTCATTTTACTATGGAGGAAGCGGGCAGAATAATGCTGCGCTACGGTCATACCGGTATGCCGGTGGTCGAAGGACAGACTATGGTGGGAGTAATATCGCGCCGTGACGTCGATAAGGCCAATCTGCACAATCTGGGGCATGCACCGGTAAAAGGGTTTATGACGTCCAACATACTTCAAACCTCTTCCGACACCCCGGTGGGAGAACTGCAGAAGATTATGGTGGACAATGACATTGGACGCTTGCCGGTTGTCGATAATGGCAGACTGGTGGGAATAGTATCCCGTACTGACATATTAAGAACCTTGCATGGGGACGATTATCCGGAAGATCATGAGGTTCTTTACTCTCTGGGCGGGGAAGAACTGAATTGCCTGAGTATGATGGAGGAGCGGCTGCCCGCCAAGATTCTGGCGATACTCCGGCTGGCCGGTCAGATAGCTGATAATCTGGGCAGTACCGTATACTGTGTGGGGGGGTTTGTACGCGATTTCCTGCTGCAGGTTCCCAATTTTGACCTGGACCTGGTGGTAGAAGGAAACGGTGAGGAACTGGCGGCCGGTTTGGCCGAAAGACTGGGGGGCAAAAAACGTATTCATGAGCGCTTTCGCACCGCTGTGATCATCCTGCCCGATGGCGCCAAGATAGATGTGGCTACAGCCAGAACCGAATACTATGAATTTCCCGCTGCTCTGCCCCGGGTGGAAAAATCCTCTATCCGTGAGGATCTATACCGGCGTGATTTTACTATCAATACACTGGCTATCTACCTTAATCCCGATTGTTTCGGAGATCTTATCGATTACTTCGGAGGGCGCCGGGATTTGGAAAAGGGAATAATCCGCATCCTCTACAACCTCAGTTTTGTTGAGGACCCTACCCGTATCTTAAGGGCGATCCGCTTTGAGCAGCGTTATAGCTTTACCATAGAGCCGGATACTTTGCGTTTTGCCACTGATGCCATAGAACGGCGTATGCTGGGCAAATTATCTTACAAGCGCATCCTGCATGAGCTGATTCTGATACTGAGCGAAAAGGACCCGGGCAACTCCCTGGATCGGATGAAAGAAATCGGGTTATGGAAATATATCCTGCCCGAGGTGAAGCTGGAACACCTTAACCGGGTTACGCTGAAACGCATATCCATAGTGGTAGCCTGGCTGGAGGAGCGCTATTATCCTGTCAACGTAAAGTCCTGGCTGGTTTATATCCTGGTTCTGCTGGCTCGTTTGAGTGATGACGAGGTAGAGGGGGTCCTGGTGCGCTATCCTTTCGATAATTATGCCATACGGGCAATTAGAGAGTCCCGCCAGGTACCGGCCACCGCGGAGCTCCTTACCCAAAACGACCGTCTGGCGCCCCACCGGGTTGATAAAATATTAGGCGAGTGGACTCGGGAAAACATAGTATACCTGTTGCTTCTGGTTCGCGATGAGGCTGCCTGGGATAACCTGGTTCATTATCTTGACCGTAAGGAACGGGTCCAGATTGAAATAAACGGGAATGACCTTAAAGAAATGAGTATAAAAGAAGGCCCGGTATATCGTATGATTTTTGATAGGCTCTACCAGCTCAAACTCGACGGACTGATCCTCAACCGCGAGGACGAACTGGTTCAGGTGAAGAGATGGATGGAGGAAGGTAAATTTGCTGACAAAATGGTTGATTGAATCCGCAATCTGGTTACCGGCGATACTGATTGCTCTGACCTTTCACGAATACGCCCATGGCAGGGTGGCATACCACCTGGGGGACGATACTGCTTATCTCCAGGGCAGACTAACCCTTAATCCGGTTCCCCATATAGATCTGGTGGGATTCCTGATGCTGCTCTTTTTTAAATTCGGCTGGGCCAAACCGGTACAGGTAAACCCCTATAACTTTGCCAAGAGCGGTATAAAGAGCGGAATGATGCTGGTTTCTCTGGCTGGTCCGGGGATGAATTTGTTATTGGCTTTTGCTGCCATGGTAATGTTAAAAATCTGGGGTTTTCCCCTGGATATCAATTCTTTTTTCTATATCATCGGTAATTTGAATTCCGCCGTTGCCCAGCTTAATGTGTTTACCGGCCTGGCCCTTATTCTTTATACCCTGGTATACATTAACCTGATACTGGCCGTATTCAATCTTATCCCACTGCCGCCCCTGGACGGCTCCAAAATTCTGGCCGGGTTGCTGCCCGACTCCGGAGCCCGGTTAATATACTCACTGGAGGCCTATGGACCTTTAATTCTTCTGCTTTTAATCATAACCGGCGCGTTTTCCAAGATTTTGATACCTATGGTGACCTTGATGTATTCTTTATTCAGCGGCTTACTCATGTAAAATATGACTGGAGGTAGCTAATTGGAGTACCTGGTTGACCTGGAGGCTTTTCACGGGCCCCTGGATTTATTGCTCTATCTGGTGGAAAAGAATCAGGTGGATATCTATGATATACCTATTGCGGTTATCAGTGAGCAATACCTGGAATATCTGCAAGCCAGCGGCGGTTTTGATTTGGAACGCTTGGGCGATTTCTTGCTGATGGCATCTTATCTGCTTAGTATCAAGTCCAAGCTGCTGCTCCCCGCCGGTGTACTGGAAGCCGAGGAGGACGAGGAACTGCCTGATCCCCGCCAGGAACTGATAGAGAAGCTGCTGGCCTACAAACAGTTCAAGGAGGTTGCCGGATGGCTAGAGAACCGGCAAAGCGGCTCCGTTGAGCGCATTTACTACCGGGATGAGCAGCCGGGCAGCCAATCCCGGGAGGAGCTGGTGGCAGATCTGCGGTCTCTGGTTAAGGCTTATAAGGCTGCACTTGAAGCTATTACTGAAACCGTTGATGACTATGAAATACCTCAGGGGGATGTTAATGTCAGCGAAAAAATGGAAGAGATCCTGGAACGTCTGCAAAAGGTGCCTCAAGGTATCGTATTCCAAAAGCTGTTTATCGGAGTTGTCAGCCGCAGGGAAGCCTTAGCCCTATTTCTGGCCCTGCTGGAGCTGATCCGCCTGCAGCAGGTAGAAGCCGCTCAAGGGAATCCCTTTGCTGATATAGAAATAAGATTGATAGACGCAGATTACACGGATTTATAATATACACAGATTTTTAAAAATTTCCCCCTTTATTGACCGCCCATGGCCGGGAGCCGCAACCAAAATATGAAAATAGTCCAACGGTTCTTTTTTGACGCGGGATTCCGAAATCTGCGCCTATTTTCGTATCAAAGATCAGTTACTGGAAAAGGCGGTGATGTGATGTTAATGCCGGATGAAATAAAGGCATGTGTGGAAGCCATTCTTTTTATGCGCTCGGAACGGGTGGGCCTGGATGAACTGGTTGAACTGCTGGAGGTTCCGCTGTTAGACCTTAAAGTCTTATTGGATGAAATGATTCTGGAGTATAATAAAAATAGCAGGGGAATACAAATTATAGCGGTTGATGGCGGTTACCTGATGTGTACCCGCCCTGAATACGCCGGCATTTTGACCCGGGTAGACCAACCGGCCCGGAAACGCTTGTCATCCTCGGCTATGGAAACCCTGGCTATAATAGCTTACCGCCAACCGGTAAGCAGAGCTGAAATAGATAAAATCAGGGGAGTTAAATCGGAAAAAACCATTCATAATCTGTTGGAAAAAGGCTTGATTGAAGAAGCGGGCCACAGGGAGACGATTGGTAGACCAGTCATTTATGCGACTACGGATGAGTTTCTGCGTTTGTTTGGCCTGGTCAGTCTGAAAGAGTTGCCGGTGCTTAAGGGGGATGCTTAGCATAATGGCGGAAAAACCACTGGATGAAGAAATTAAAATTGCGGCCCAGAAAGCTCGCAAGCTGGCTCGCTATATGAGCAGCACGGAGGACTTGGTGGAAAGGCAGATTGAAAAGGCTCGCCAGCGGGGGGATTTCGATAATCTAAAGGGAGCGGGCAAACCCGTGAGCCTGGAGGAAAACCCCTTTGAGCCTGCAGAACTGCGTATGGCATTTAAAATCTTGAAGGATAACGACTTTGCCCCCTATTGGATAGAGCTGGGCAAGGAAATTGATAATGACGTAAGCAGATTCTGGAAAGAGGTTGAACATTTTAAACAGTATACCAAAATCTTTTATCAAGACCGGCACAGCCCATCTGCCAACGAACGCTATGAAAAGAAGAAGGCCTACTTTTATTTCGAGCAGCGTCTGACTTTGGAAAAAATAAATAAAAAAATATTGAACTACAACCTGCATTGTCCTACCTTCAGGCTGGGTCGGGGCAGTTTAATAATAGATGATGAGATGTATAGGGTAATTAGCCAGGTTGAGAAGTTGATTGCAGAGCTGCAGGAGCCCGGCAAGTCCAGACAGCCTTAGCCTGTATCCGTATAAAGAACAGCAGCGAGGGGATAATATGGCAAGATAGGAAGGATAAGATATGCTGGGCTTATACATCTGTACAGGTTTTGTCCTGGCAGTTTTGTTATTTTCGCTGTTATACATAAAAGTAAGGATAAACCTGGAGTTCTATACCAGCCCCGGGAATACCATGCTGGCCGTAAATATAAGCTCAATTTTCAGCCGATTGCAGAGAAGGTATCCTCTGCGGGATATCAGCGCCATTCTTAACTATGCCACTGAAGCCTGGAAAAGGCGCCAGGAAAAAAAGGAAGAACCGTCCGGGAGTAAAAAAGGCAAGCTTTCGCCCGGCGCCTACTACTCCCTGGCGACGTTCGCCATGAAGCGCATGGTAGTAGAAAGATTAGACTGGAAGAGTTACATTGGTTTAAACGATGCTATGTATACAGCTTTAAGCAGTGGCGGACTATGGGCGGTAAAAGGCATATTCACGGGCCTGTTGAGCAGCAAAACCCGGCTGCAGGATATTAATTTGCAGGTTGAGCCTGATTTTAATAGCGATAAGCTGGTCAGCCATATATACTGTATATTAAAGATGCGGATAGTACATATTATCCTTATAGCATTCTATTTTCTTGTTTTAGCAGTCAGGGGGTATATAAATGGATACAGAACAGGAAAAGCAGACCCATCCCATTGAAGCACTTATGAAAACGGCCATGCAGGCAATTAAAGAAATGGTGGATGTAAATACCGTAGTCGGTGATGCGGTGGAGACCAATGATGGTACCGTCATTATTCCCATATCCCAGGTTGCCTGTGGTTTTGCCGCCGGTGGCGGTGAATACGAAACTTTAAGCACGTCGAAGTCATCGGCCCTGCCCTTCGGAGGGGGCAGCGGCGCCGGAGTATCAGTAAAACCGGTAGGTTTTCTGGTGGTCCGAATGAATGATGTACGGCTTATATCGGCTTCCGGCAACCAACTGGCAGAAAGGCTGATCGATATAATCCCTCAGGTGCTCGACAAGTGTGATAATATGCGTGCCAGACATACCCGGAAAAACAGTGAGGAATATTAGAACGGTGTCCGGGGGGGGGGCAGATACCGGGTATAAACTGGTACCTGTCCCCTTTTTGGCTGTTTAAACCCGGTAACAAGTGTGTCGGGAGAGGCTCTGTGTTCAGGCCTGTCAGCGAATGGCCGCAACACGGATTAAAAGAGATAAAGGCGAGGGAAAGCGAAGGTATGCTCCTGACCCGGGATGATCATTAGTCGGTTGCGTCAGTTCTGCCACAACCGAAGACCGGGCTTTTAGCAGCATTAATCGTACCCGCAGGCCACATCAGATGCCCCCGTAGGGGGGGAATATTGCTGACACCTCTTCCGCTCTCGCACACCTTTACGGGCGGTTCTATTTTTCTGCCGCCAGACATACCCTTCTACAAAGCTGATGCTGGAGGAATGGGTATGTTAAACGTAATCTGGCTGCTGCTGCTGGCTTCCGGGATTGTAGTAGCGGCTATAAATGGGAATATTGAGGTGGTTACCGAGGCAGCCCTGGGGTCGGCCCGGGGGGCGGTAAAAGTCTGCTTTGACCTTGTCGGGGTTATGGCCTTATGGCTGGGTATTATGAAAATCGCTGAAAAAGCGGGTATGGTCAAGGGAATAGCCCTGATAATGAAACCGATTATAAAACGCCTCTTTCCCAGCATACCTCCGGAGCATCCGGCTATGGGGGCGGTGATACTAAATATCAGCGCCAATATGCTGGGATTGGGCAATGCGGCTACGCCTTTTGGCATGAAGGCCATGCAAGAGCTACAGCAACTGAACGGACAGTCTGACGAGGCTTCCGAGGCCATGTGTACATTTCTGGCCCTTAATACCTCCTGTATTACTCTGGTACCAGCTACTATAGTAGGGGTACGGGTGTCGTTCGGCTCGGTAAACCCGACCGAAATAGTTGGGCCCTGTATCTTTGCCACCGCGGTTGCGATGACCATTGCCATATCGCTTGATTACTGGTTCCGTCGTTTCAGCCGCTGGCGGAGGATACCTTAGATGGCATTATCCCTGCTGGATACTGTCTCCCGCTGGGCCATTCCGGTTCTCCTCCTGGTTATACCCCTTCTGGGTTTTTTGCGTAAAGTGCCGGTTTATGAAGCTTTTGTCGAGGGAGCCGAGGAAGGGTTTGCTACGGCAGTTAAAATTATACCGTTTTTAGTAGGCATGATGGTAGCCATATCAGTCTTCCGGGCTTCCGGAGCCATGGAAGTCCTGGGCCAGGCTCTGCAACCGCTGACCGCACGGGCAGGCGTACCCTCGGAAGTCCTTCCCCTGGCCATTATGCGTCCGCTCTCGGGGAGCGGGGTACTGGGAATGGCCACCGAATTAATGAAAACCTATGGCCCGGATTCACTGATTGGCCGTATGGCTTCAGTTATGCAGGGTACAACCGATACCACCTTCTTTGTCCTGACCGTATATTTTGGTTCAATTGGCATTAAAAAATACCGGTATTCTGTAGTTACCGGACTAACCGCGGATATTACCGGGTTTATTGCCTCCGTATATATATGTAATTTAATATTTAAATAACTGATAGGAATGTAATTATAATCACGCTTGACATATAACCGGCAAGAGGGTATATTGACCACAGGGAATTGTTAAATACATCACAAACTTAATAGCTGTGTATGATGGATGCGGGAGAATGGGTTGTAACCCATACCGAAGGAGCAAGTTGTTCATCTACCCGGATGGACAATGAAACTTTCAGGTGACAGGACCGTATCCGGACAGACTCTGGAAAGTCTGACAAGACGCCGAAGGAGCAAACCTTTAAGGTGAATCTCTCAGGTAGATAGACAGAGCACGGGATAATATTAAAACCCGTGCTTTTTTGTTGCCGCAATCGGCCATGATGGCGAAGGGTTTTTCAGGGGGGGGATAAAAAAGCCTCTAAAAGGGAAAATAGTAAGCAACCAGTTTTTCAGGGGTCAGGGTAGAAAAAATATTGATTTTCGTTATTGATCATAGCTGATAATTACGATGGTAGTTGGGTAGGAGACTAGTAGCCGCAGGATATTTGGTATGGATATGGCAATCGCAACAGCAGATATAAGTTTGTTTAAACCAGACCCCGTACCCCTGATTGAAATGAAAAAAACTATAATTGGATGAAGGGTAGCGAGAGAGTGGAGCATTGATCCCGCCGAAGGAGCAAGTCGGGCACTTGTCCGGTCCTGATGAAACTCTCAGGTTTAAAAATATCGCACCTGGACAGATCTCTGGAAAGTCTATAATGACACCGAAGGAGCAAACCGTTGGGTGAATCTCTCAGGTAAGCAAACAGGGGACAAGGATAATCTTGATCGTCTGTTTTTTTATACCCTTTAGCAAAAATGGAGGATTTTAACAGTGGGTTTACGGCAGGTTTTAATAATAACTAATAACCCAATGGTAAAAAATACGAACAATGCGGAAATCTGCTTTGTCACCGGTGACTGCCGGCATGTTCTCTATCAGGCTTTCAATAAGGTGGCAATGGGCCACAGGCTTTTATCCCATCCGCTGGCAGGAAGCATTAAACCTGAAACTAATCCTTACCGTTCAGTAGTATTAAGCAGGCTCAAAACCGGTGTCGAATTATCAACCCTAGCTATGCTGGAAAGATGCCTGGAAAAAGTTGAAGCCGGGATCGGAAAGAGGGCAGCCGCCGGGAACGATTTATCTTTTGCCCAGGATTTCCAGATGATTGATAAAGAGTTATTGGAGGCCGCAATGCAATCACTAGGAGAAAGGCAGGTGTAGTGGTATGGAACAAATTTATGATTTGCTGGTTCTGGGAGGAGGCCCTGCCGGGCTGGCAGCAGGGATGTATGGCGCCCGGGCAAGAATGAAGACCGGCATTATCGAGAAAGGCAAACCCGGAGGTCAGGCAGCGACTACAGAAGATTTGGAGAACTACCCCGGATTCGGTCGGGGGACAACCGGACCTGGGCTGACTCAGGCCATGGCTGACCATGCGGCGTCATTTGGGGCCGAGTTTATCAAGGACACAATAGTATCACTGGATCTCAAATCTTCTCCCCAAAAAGTAATAGGCAAAAAGGGGGAATACCTGGGCAAAGCCGTAGTTTATGCCCTGGGAGCAGAACCCCGTATGCTCAAGGCGCCCGGTGAAGGAAAGCTGCGGGGAAAAGGGGTCAGCTATTGTGCCACCTGTGATGCCGATTTGTTTGAGGAGTTGGACGTAGCGGTGGTAGGCAGCGGTGATGCGGCTATCGAAGAAGCCGAGTACCTGAGTAAATTTGCCGACAGCGTAACCGTTATCGTGATCCATGAAGAGGGCAAGGTTGACGCCAATCAGGTCTCATTCGAACGTGCTCAGCAAAATCCCAAGTTGAAGTGGATATGGAACTCGATAGTTAAAAGTATCAATGGTGAAGAACTGGTGGAAAGCATAACCCTTAAGAACATAAAAACCGGGGAAGAAAGTGATTACCCGATCAACGGCGTGTTCATATTTATTGGAACCGTTCCCCTTACGGAAATCCTGGCCGGCCAGGTGGAACTAAACCAGCAGGGTTATGTTATCACTGATGAGAAAATGGCAACCAGCGCGGAGGGCGTTTTTGCCGCCGGTGATGTCAGAGCCAAATACCTGCGTCAGGTAGTCACTGCTGCCAGCGATGGTGCCATAGCAGCGGTGGCGGCCGAGAAGTATGTCCACGAAACGGAGCTCTGGGAAAAAGAAGTGCTGAAAGCACGGAAGCCGGTTCTGGTCGCTTATTACAACCCCACTGATATGAGCGGTACCGAAAAAGTTGGCATTGTTGACCGCTTTGTGCGGGAAAACAATGAGCGCTTCTCGCTGGTAAAAGTTGACGCCACCCGCAATGAATTGGTGGGCAGGCGCTATCACGTTGACCTTGACCATTTGCCCAAGCTTCATCTGTTTATTAACGGAGAAGTTAAAAAGGAAATGGATGATATCGGTGAAAACAGCCTTAAGGCTTTAATTAAATCATTATAAGGAGGTAGTAGCATGATCGAAGTCACCAAGGACAATTTTGATGCTGAAGTTCTAAATGCCCAGGGGATAGTAATGGTTGACTGGTGGGGGCCCAAATGTGAACGCTGCCTGGAACTGATGCCTCATGTAGAGGAGCTGGCCGGCAAATACCGGGACAAGATTAAGTTTTGTTCGGTTGACACCTCCGGAAACCGGCGCCTGGCTATCGGCCAAAAAGTTCTGGGGCTGCCTGCGATTCTCTTTTATCAAAATGGTCAAAAAATAGATGAAATATCCGGGCAGGAAATAGCCCCGGAGGATATTGAAGCCAAGCTGCAACAATACTCTAAATAGACAGGAGGGATATTCGTGCGATTGGAATTAGGTAATATCCTGGTGAAAGATGTCCAATTCGGGAGCAAGAGCGAAGTCAAAAATGGGGTCGTTTATGTAAACAAACAGGAATTAATGGATGCTCTAAAAGACGACCGCCTGGCCCAAATCGATATCGATATTGTGCGCCCCGGAGATTCGGTCAGAATCTGTCCGGTCAAAGATGTCCTGGAACCAAGGGTCAAAGTCGAAGGCAAGGGCCAGGTATTCCCCGGATTATTCGGCAACGCCGAGATGGTAGGGAGCGGCAAAACCCATGTTTTAAAAGGTATGACCGTTCTTACCGTAGGTAAAATAGTTGGTTTTCAGGAAGGGATTATTGACATGTCCGGGCCTGGGGCCGAGTATACTCCATTTTCCCGGACTATCAACCTGGTGGTCCTTTGCGATAAGGTGGATGGCCTGCCCCAGCATGAACATGAAGAAGCAGTCCGGATGGCAGGATTGAAGGCTACCCGTTATATTTCTCAATTGGCCAAGGACGTGACCCCTGATGAGACCGTAGCCTTTGAAACCAAGCCTCTGGTCCAGCAGATGGCAGAGTTCCCCGGATTGCCCAAAGTGGCTTACGTCTATATGCTGCAAACCCAGGGCCTGATGCATGACACTTATCTTTACGGTCTGGACGTAAAAAGGATTCTTCCCACTTTTCTATATCCTACCGAAGTTATGGATGGTGCGGTAATAAGCGGTAATTGTGTATCCGCCTGTGACAAAAACACCACCTATCATCATCTGAATAACCCGGTAATAGCCGACCTTTCGGCCCGGCACGGCAAAGACCTCAACTTTATCGGCGTGGTGGTAACCAATGAAAACGTTACTTTGCTGGACAAGGAACGCAGTTCCAATTTTACCGCCAAGCTGGTCGAGAGTCTGGGGGTAGAAGGGGTGATCATCAGTGAAGAGGGGTTCGGTAATCCCGATGCGGACCTCATTATGAACTGCAGGAAAATTGAAGCCCTGGGAATCAAAACCGTACTGGTAACCGATGAATACGCCGGGCGTGACGGCGCTTCCCAGTCTCTGGCCGATGGAAATCCGCTGGCCGATGCGGTGGTCAGCGGCGGCAACGCCAATGCTGTGATAGAGCTGCCCCCCATGGCCAAAGTTATTGGCTATACCGATGCGGTGGAAGTTATTGCCGGAGGTTTTGACGGGGCTTTGAAGAAAGATGGCTCCATTACGGTGGAAATCCAGGCCATTACCGGAGCTACCAATGAACTGGGGTTCAACCGTATGGGCGCGTTGGAGTTCTAGGCTTTTAGATGTCAACCCTTGGTGCGAATGACATACGAGCGGGATTTCATTTGTACTCACTGCGATCATAATCAAGCGAAAGGAAGGAATATTCATGGATAAAAATTTTTTTGCCGATAAGAAAATCTGTATTTTAGGAGACCGTGACGGCATTCCGGGGCCAGCCATAGCCGAATGCATGGCAACCATAGGGGGCGAAGTACTTTTCACCAGCACCGAATGCTTTGTTTGAACTGCAGCCGGGGCCATGGACATGGCCAATCAAGCTCGCATCAAAGAAACTGCTGAAAAATTCGGTTCTGACAAGGTAGTCGTTATCTTGGGCGGGGCGGAAGCGGAATCGGCCGGATTAACTGCTGAAACCGTAATTAACGGTGATCCCACCTATGCCGGGCCTCTGACTAATATAGCCCTGAAATTGCCGGTGTATCATATCTTTGAAATAAAAGATCTGGTTGCGCCCGAAGTCTATGACGCCCAGATCAGCATGATGGAAATGGTACTAGATGTCGATGCCATAAAAAATGAAATGGAGAGCATCAGGCAGCAGTTCAGTTAAGCAAAAAGGGGGAACGAAACATGACCAGTATAAGGGTTGTCCATTATCTGAACCAGTTTTTCGGTCAGATTGGCGGCGAAGAAAAAGCCGATATAGTCCCATTCAGCAAAGAAGGGCCGGTCGGGCCGGGAACTGCGCTAGCCAAAGCCCTGGAGGGCGACATGCAAATCGTTGGTACAGTAATCTGCGGTGACACCTATTTTAATGAAAACCTGGAAACCGCTACGGAGAAGGTAATTTCGCTGATAGCTGGTTTTAAGCCTGATTTACTGGTTGCGGGACCGGCATTTAATGCCGGCCGTTACGGTATGGCCTGCGGAGCGGTTTGTGCCGCCGTTCAGGAAAGACTGAAAATACCTGCGGTAACCGGTATGTATGAAGAGAACCCGGGCGCTGATATGTACAAGAAAGCGGTTTATATAGTAAAGACCGGAAATTCGGCGGCCCAGATGAGAACGGCCGTTCCGGCTCTGGCCCGGCTGGCCGGAAAGCTGGCCCGGGGGGAAGCGATGGGATCTCCCGCCGAGGAAGGGTATCTGGCCCGGGGTATTCGCAAAAACGTTTTCCATGAGCAGCGGGGCTCAGCCCGGGCAGTGGAAATGCTGCTAAAAAAATTAAAAGGTGAACCCTTTGCCACGGAATACCCTATGCCGGTATTTGACCGGGTAAGCCCCCGGCCTGCCGTCAAGGACTTGAGCAAGGCCAAGATAGCCCTGGTAACATCCGGAGGGATAGTTCCCAAGGGGAATCCCGACCGGATAGAATCTTCCAGTGCCTCCAAGTTTGGGCGTTATGACCTGAGCGGAATTAACGATCTGGATGAAAACACCTTTGAGACTGCCCATGGAGGCTATGATCCGGTCTACGCCAATCAGGACGCGGACCGGGTACTGCCGGTGGACGTTATGCGCCAGTTGGAAAAGGAAGGTGCCATAGGCCAGCTGCACAATATTTATTATGCCACGGTCGGCAACGGCACCTCGGTAGCCAATGCCAAGAAATATGCCCATGCCATTGGGGAAGAACTGAAACAGGAGAAGGTAGACGGGATAATCCTGACTTCCACCTGAGGCACCTGTACTCGTTGCGGTGCAACGATGGTAAAGGAACTGGAGGAAGTTGTAGACGTTCCGGTAGTTCATGTTTGTACGGTTGTCCCTATTTCCCTGACCGTGGGCGCCAACCGGATTGACCCGGCTGTTGCTATTCCTTATCCGCTGGGCAATCCCCAGTTGAACCGGAATGAAGAGTTTGCCCTGCGCCGGGGTATAGTGGAAAAAGCTCTGCAGGCACTAGCCACTGATGTCAGCGAGCAAACGGTATTTTAAAGCTTGATGATAGGCGCGGAAGGACGTGGAACCGGCAAGGATGAGGATAACCGGTCAAGGGTAGGCAGTGCTGCCGCATCCTATCCTTGCCGGTTCCGCGTTGTCCGCGCTTTCTAAACTTTAAAGGAGGGAGATATCATTGACTTTTCCGGTAATTAAAGCGGCGGGTTATATTCTGGTGCACGCCCCCAATATTATGATGGAGCATGGCACTACCATTACCATGGAGAAACAGAATAACCCTGATTCCAGCTATCTGCAAAACATAGAAAAAAAGGTCCGTGACTTTGACTCGGCGGTAAAGTATCCTCCCAATCAGGTATATATAGGCAATCTAACCCCGGAGGACCTGCGCCGGATACCTCAGCCCTGGTATGATAACCTGCTGGGGCAGGACAGACAAGGCAAATATGGTGAGATAATACCTGAAAGCGAATTTTATGCCGCCATGAAGATAGCGGACAGCTTTCAACTGGTAGAACTGGAAGAAGGATTTGCCGCCCGGATCAAGAATGCCCTGGCGGCAAAAAACATCTATAGCGAGAAACAACTGGCCCTGTTTGATCGGAGCAGCAGCCGCGACCATATAAAAGATTTGGTTTCCTCCGGCACGGCTGAAGGCTTGTATGATGGGGACCAACTGGTCGGATGTGTGCGCCGGGCCCATGAAAGCGACCCCAACCTCTCGGCCCATGTTATCTTCGAAAATCTGGTGGCCAAGGCCTCCGGGGTTCTGGCGGTAAAGAGCCTGCTGGGTAAAAACCGTCTGAATCCGGACGATATTGACTATATCATCGAAACCTCGGAAGAGGCTGTCGGTGACATGAATCAAAGAGGCGGCGGCAATCTGGCCAAGGCTATCGGTGAGGTAGCGGAGTGCATGAACGCCACCGGTATAGACATGCGGGGTTTTTGCGCCGGGCCGGCGCATGGGATACTGACCGCAGCGGCCCTGGTCCAGGCGGGTATTTTTAAAAACGTGGTGGTAATGGCCGGAGGGTCTTCCGCCAAGCTGGGGATGAACAGCCGCGACCACGTAGCTAAAGGCATGCCGGTGCTGGAAGATATGGTGGGCGGTTATGCCGTGCTGGTCGGTGAAAATGATGGCAAGAACCCGGTAATAAGAACTGATATTGTAGGCAAGCACAAAATTTCTTCCGGTTCTTCGCCCCAGGCGGTCATACAGGCCATCGTAGTTGACCCGCTGGAGAAGAACGGCCTCAAGATAACCGATGTGGACGTTTATGCACCTGAACTGCAGAACCCGGAAATTACCGCCCCGGCCGGCGCGGGCGACGTACCTCTGGCCAATTACAAAATGATCGGAGCCATGGCCGTTAAGCTTGGCGAGATTACCCGGGATAAATTGAACGACTTTACCTCTCAGCATGGTGTTACCGGATTTGCGCCCACCCAGGGGCATATCCCCTCGGGAGTTCCTCTCCTGGGTTATATTCGCGATTCCGTTCGGGACGGCAAAATGCAGCGGGCGATGATAATCGGCAAAGGAAGCCTGTTCCTGGGGCGAATGACCGATCTTTTCGACGGCGTCAGTTTTATCATAGAAGCTAACCCCGGGGTAGTTGAGACCGGAGGTATAGGTGATGCCGAGGAGTTTAAGCAGGAGATCAGAAATATGCTGGCTGATGCCATACAGGAATTAGCCAGGTCAGTGGCCGGGAGGTGACTTTCGGATGAACGTGATGTATAAGAAAATGGTCGGGGAAGTTCTGGATGAGACTATTGAGGTGCTGAGAACCGGTAAAACAAGTAAAAAAGTAAAGATCGGCCTGACCACTTGGGGCAGTGAGATTGCTCCCCGGGAACTGGTTGAGGGCGCCCGGCTGGCCATGAAAAGAGAGCCGGGACTGCAGGTAAGTATCATCGGCCCGGCTCCGGAATGTGATTTGCCTGTCTATCAGGCGGACACGGAAGACGAAGTCCATACCATGCTGGAGACACTGCTGGACGGCAAGGAATTGGACGGGGTAGTTACCATGCATTATCCTTTCCCTATCGGAGTGGCTACCATAGGCAAGGTTGTAACCCCGGCCCGGGGTAAAGAGATGTATATAGCCAGTACCACCGGAACGGCTGATACTGACCGCATTCAGGCCATGATCAAGAATGCGGTATATGGTATCGCCGCCGCCCGGGCTGATGGGATAACAAATCCTACCGTGGGCATTCTAAATGTAGACGGAGCCCGTCAGGTGGAAAGGTACCTCAATACTATGCAGGCAAACGGATATGAGTTTAGCTGGGGCGAGTCCCGGAGGGCAGACGGCGGACATGTCCTGAGGGGAAATGACCTCATCCTGGGGAGTGTTGATGTGGTAGTCTGTGATACCTTGACCGGCAATATTTTAATGAAGCTCTTCAGCTCTTTTAACAGCGGCGGGGATTATGAGACCGGAGGCTACGGATACGGGCCCGGTATAGGAGATAATTTTAACCGGCTGATATCAATAATATCCCGGGCTTCGGGTACCCCGGTGATAGCCAATGCACTGACCTATTGTGCTTCCATGGCAGACGGGGGTTTAAACAGAATAAGCCGGATGCAGATTCAAAAAGCAAAAGAGGCCGGCTGGCAAATGCCTGCCGCACCTAAAGCCGAAGCTGAAGCCAAAGAAGATATAGCTCCTCCGCCGGCCAAGGTTACCGGGGAACAAATCCCTGGCATTGATATCCTGGAGCTCGAAGAAGCCATGAAGTCGCTATGGAAAGAACAGGTTTTCGCCTCAACCGGTATGGGGTGTACCGGGCCGGTTATTCTTATCGCCGAAGAAGATAAATCAAAAGCCATACAAATTCTTAAGGCAAATCGATATTTATAGGTTAAAATAGAATCATTATCCAGAAGGAGGCGAACTATTTTTTCATGAAAAGCGATATCGAAATAGCCCAGGAAGCAAAGATGCTGCCTATAACTGAAGTGGCCCGGTCAGTAGGACTAAGCGAAGATGACATTGACCTCTATGGTAAATATAAGGCCAAGGTCTCCCTTGACGTCTGGCGCCGGCTGTCTGACACCCCTTCGGGCAAACTGGTTCTGGTGACAGCTATCACCCCGACCCCGGCAGGCGAAGGAAAGACTACTACCACCGTCGGTTTAGGACAGGCACTAAACCGGATAGGCAAAAAAACCATTATTGCTCTGCGGGAGCCCTCACTGGGGCCCAGCTTCGGCATAAAAGGCGGGGCTGCAGGCGGCGGTTATTCCCAGGTAGTGCCGATGGAGGATATCAACCTGCATTTTACCGGTGACATTCATGCTGTAACCACGGCCCATAACTTGCTGGCAGCGATGCTGGACAATCACCTGCACCAGGGTAATGCATTGAACATCGACCCGCGCCAGGTGGTTTTGCGTCGGGCCATGGACTTGAATGAAAGAGCATTGCGCAACATTGTCCTGGGGCTGGGCGGAAAAATTAACGGGGTTCCCCGTGAATCCGGTTTTGATATCACCGTGGCCTCGGAGGTCATGGCGGCCTTATGTCTGGCTACTGATCTAATGGACCTGAAGGAACGATTTAAGCGCATAGTGGTGGCTTATACCTATGATGGCCGCCCGGTAACGGCTGACGACCTCAAGGCAGCCGGTTCCATGGCTCTGCTCATGAAGGATGCCATAAAGCCAAATCTGGTACAGACCCTGGAAAACACCCCGGCATTTGTCCATGGCGGTCCTTTTGCCAACATTGCCCACGGAGCCAACAGTATTATGGCTACCCGCATCGGCATGAAACTGGCTGATTATATGATAACCGAGGCCGGTTTCGGCGCCGACCTGGGAGCGGAAAAATTCTTCAATATAGTATGCCGCTACGGTCAGATGCAGCCGGCGGCAGTGGTTCTGGTAGCTACCATCAGAGCTCTCAAGAACCATGGCGGAGTAGCCAAGGACAAATTGGGAGAAAAGAATATGGCGGCCCTGGAAAAGGGTATTGAAAACCTTATAAAGCAGCTGGAAAATATTCAGAAATTCGGACTGCCGGTAGTGGTAGCGCTAAACGAATTTCCCACCGATACCAGGGAAGAGGTTGATTTTGTCATCGACCAATGCGCCGCCATGGGAGCGGATGTCGCTCTCTCCCGGGTATGGGCCGAAGGCGGCGCCGGCGGTGAAGAATTGGCTCAAAAAGTGGTGGCAGCGGCTGAAAAGCCTTCCGCTTTCAAATTCCTGTATGAGTTGGAGCAGCCGCTCAAGGCCAAAATCGAAACTGTTTGCCGGGAAATCTATGGTGCTGATGGAGTCAGTTATACTGCTGAGGCAAGTCGCCTGCTGCAGAAGTTTGAAGATTTAGGTTACGGCAGCCTGCCGGTATGCATGGCCAAAACTCAATACTCCCTTTCCGACGATCCGGACAAGAAAGGGCGTCCCCGCGACTTTACCGTCAACGTTAAAGAAGTGCGCTTATCGGCCGGAGCGGGATTCGTGGTGGCCCTAACCGGCACCATCATGACCATGCCCGGCTTGGGCAAGACCCCGGCAGCCGAGAAAATCGATATCAAACCCAACGGCGAAATCGTGGGCCTATTTTAATCACAAAAAAGAGGCTGGGAAAAGCAATCTTTCCAGCCTCTTTTTTATTGGTCGCAGATTGGCGTAGATTTGACCCCGGTTTCTGATGCTCGCTATACTCGCAATTAAGGTTGCCCGTATTTCATTTAATCCCGAAAATATATGGATACTGGTTTACTTTACCTGATGGCTTTTAATGTAGTCATCGATGATGGCGTCATACCCGGCCATAATATCCCGGATAATCTTATTGCTGCCGGAATTGATACGCTGGTCGTCGACCTGGCTTACCGGCAGTACCTTGGGGGAAGTGCCGGATATGAAGATGGCGTCCATGTTGAGCATTTCTTTAAGGCTTATCTCTTTTTCCGCCACCCGATAGCCCCGGTTGCGGCAGGCGGCAAAGACCATCTGCCGGGTTATTCCTTTTAATACCTTGTCGGCCGGAGCCGTATATACAATATCTCCTTTAAGCATGAATAAATTTGACCTCCCCCCCTCACTTACGTTGCCCTGGCGATCTGTCAGCAATGCCTCATAAGACCCGCTCTCACGTATGGCGTCGTCGACCACGCGGCGATATTCGGCCCGGTCTACCTTGGCATTGGGATTGGGCCGTTCTACCTGAACCAGAACTGTTTTTACCCCATTTTGATAATCGCTCTTAGAGGGGTAACTGTGCTCGACAAAATAAGCATAAAAATCGGCCGCTGCACCCGAGGGCGGATAATTGACCACTATCTTGACATTACCGGTATCTGCCTGATTGCTGGAAATCAAATCATGCAGACGTTTCCGGATAGCGTCGTCATCAAGGGGCAAAGTCAGCCTGGTTAGCTGAGCGGTGTGCTTTAACCTTTCCAGGTGTTGCTCAAAAAACAGCGGTATTCCCTGAATTACCCTCAAAACCTCATACAGGGAAATGCCGTGCTCAATAAAATCGGCCGGTAAATCTTGCTGTTCCATTATCTGGTCATTCTTTACCCAATGTTTCTGGTAGGAAATTTCCATCGTAAATACCTCCATTTTTTACTTTCTAACTAGCTTTTCCCGCCCCGATGAGATTATTTATCTCGGCAAAGCAAATACAATACCATTTTATGCCAAGAATAGTCTCGAGAATTAAGAAAATACTAACTATTGATATATTCTGGAAGGAAGTGATTACTACAGTACAATCAAGGTTAAATTAAAATTTTCTGCCAAAAGGCGCTTTTAAAGAAATTATACAAAAAGGAGGCTAAATTGTGGATAAAACCAGTACCACCTGTAAAGTTAAGAGTTGTGCCTTTCATCATCCGGACGACCTTTGTGCGGCAGGTGAGATTCAGGTAGAAAACAGCAGTCATGCAGCAGTGTGCGATACCTTTTATCCCCGCGATGTAAACAAACAATTTGTAAGCGGCAAAGACGTGCAGGCGGGAACAGACCTGCGTGACTCGGTAATGGCAGATGATAATCTGGGGATCAATGCTGCCGACTCCAGTCATATTTATGAAAGCGGTGCCAGCAACCTTACCCCGCTGGTAGCCTGTAATGCAGATGATTGTAAGTACTGGGGGCATGACGTCTGCAGGGCGGAAGAGATTACTATAGATGGGCCAGCCGCTGCCATTTCCGGTGACACCCGGTGCAAAACCTATGACCCGGAATAAAGGGGCTGGTGGCCTACCTCCTGAGAACCCTGATTTTGTACCAAGAAGCATATGAATGGAGGAATCAGAATGCATAAAAAGCCGATTGTTTACCCTTATATACCCAACTCGGTTCCGGAGATAAAGGCGCAGATGATGAAGGAAGTCGGCGTAACCGAGCCGATGCAGCTTTATGAGGAGATTCCGGAGCATCTGAAATACAAGCAGCAAATGCAGCTGCCGGAACCAATCCTGGACGAATACTCAATTCGCCGGCATACCGATGAAATCTTAAGCAAGAATAAGACCTGTGACGAATACCTTTGCTTCCTGGGCGCGGGCTGTGCCCAGCATTTTGTCCCCGCGGTTTGTGATGAAATAAATGGCCGGGGCGAATTCCTGACCGCATATGTAGGTGAGTCAATGGGCGACCATGGCAAGTGGCAGGCCCTGTTCGAATACTGCAGCCTCATGGGCGAGCTGATGGATATGGATGTGCTCAGTATTCCCATGTATGATGGAGGTCAGGCAGCTTCCAGTTCCCTGCGTATGGCCAACCGTATCAACGGCCGTAAAAAAGTCTTGCTGCCGGCGACCATGAATCCGGAGATATCCATGATAGTGGAGAACTATCTGAGTTCCGTACCGCAAGCGGAAATTCAGATAGTGAAAATAGGTTTTGATGGGAATACCGGGTTGCTGGATCTTAATGAGCTGAAAAAGAACATGTCCACCGACGTAGCGGCGGTCTTTATTGAAAATCCCTCCTATTTGGGATTTATTGAGACCCAGGCGGAGGAAATCGGTAAAATTGCCCGGCAAGCGGGGGCCGAATTTATTGTCTATACCGACCCGATATCTCTGGGAGTAATGGAGGCGCCCGCTAATTATGGAGCCACCATCGCTTGCGGAGACTATCATCCGTTAGGTTTGCACCTTGGTGCCGGAGGCTGCCAGGGCGGGTTTATTGCTACCCATGATGATATGAAGTATGTTTCCGAATTCAAGGATCTTATGTTCGGCCTGACTGACACCATGCAGGAGGGCGAGTGGGGATTCGGCGAGGTTCTGTTTGACCGCACCTCCTATGGTTCCCGGGACAAAGGTAAGGAGTTCACCGGAACCAGTACCGGGCTCTGGGCTATAACTGCCGGAGTGTACCTGTCCCTGATGGGACCTAAAGGAATGCAGGAAGTAGGGACCACTATAATGCAGAATTCCCAGTACGCCGCCAAAAAGATGGCCGAACTGCCCGGGGTTAAAATTCAGATGTCCTCTCCTTTCTTTAAGGAATTTGTAGTTAATTTTGACATGACCGGCAAGTCGGTAGCTCAGATAAATAAACATTTGCTGGAGTTTAAAATATTTGGCGGCAAGGATTTGTCCCGAGACTTTCCTCAGTTTGGTCAGAGTGCCCTTTACTGTGTGACCGAGGTGCATCAACATAAAGACCTGGATAAACTGGTCTACGCTCTGCAGGGGGCTGTCTCCTGTTAACGTTATAAACCAATCAACAAGGAAAGGACTGAGATATAAATGGCTAGAAGAAAGAAACTGCTTAGAGATAATTACCATCAGGCAAGATGGGATGAGCCTATCATATTTGAGATGAGCGTTCCCGGTGAAAGGGGCGTATTGGTTCCCGTGGCCTGTGAAGCCGTTGCCGGTCAGGTCGGGGACGGAGTTTCATCCATACCGGCAGGTTTGCGGCGCAAAAAGGCGCCGGCTCTTCCGGAAGTAAACCAGATGCGCGTAAACCGCCATTATTACCACCTTTCCCAAGAAACCTTGGGGACTGATGTAACCCTGGGCATAAGCGAAGGCACCTGCACCATGAAATACAGCCCCAAGGTACAGGAGCATATGGCTGCCCGCCACCCCGGAATCGTTAATGTCCACCCTCTGCAAAATCCCGAAACCATGCAGGGTATTTTGGAGATTTACTATAAAGTGGAACAGTTCCTCAAAGAAATTTCCGGCATGGATGCATTCAGTTTGCAGCCCGGCGGGGGGGCTCATGGGGTATATGCCAACGCCTCCATGATCAGGGCGTATCACCGCGCCCGCGGAGACAGCAATAGAACCGAGATAATCACTACCATGTTCTCCCACCCCTGTGATGCGGCTACACCGAATACGGCCGGATTCAAGGTAATAACCCTGATGCCGGATGAAAACGGGTACCCTGATCTGGAGGCCATGAAAGCAGCCCTGTCAAATCGTACTGCCGGAATAATGATAACCAATCCTGAAGATACCGGCATCTACAATCCCAGAATCGAAGAGTATGTAAAAGCAGCTCATGCGGTGGGCGCCCTGTGTTCTTATGACCAGGCCAATGCCAATGGAATGTTGGGTATCCATCGCGCCCGGGAAGCCGGCTTCGACCTGGTCCATTTCAATCTCCATAAAACCTTTTCCGCCCCCCACGGCAGCATGGGCCCGGCAACCGGTGCTATCGGAGTCAAAGAATTCCTCAAGCCCTACCTGCCGGTGCCGCGGGTGGAATTTGACGGCCAGAAATATATGCTTAACTCCAACTACCCTGAATCCATTGGCAAGGTGAGAAGCTACTTCGGCAATACCAACGTAGTTCTCAAAACCTACATGTGGATCATGCAGCTTGGAGCTGAAGGCTTAAAGGAAGCAGCCATATGTTCGGTGTTGAACAACCAGTATTTTATGAAAAAGATTGCGGCCATACCGGGCGTGGTTATCTGGTATGCCAAGGGTAAGCGGCGTCTGGAGCAAGTACGCTATTCCTGGGAAAAACTCAAACAGGATACCGGCGTAGGCACCGACGATGTCAACAAGCGTATCGTAGACTTCGGTATTGAGCATTACTGGACCTCACATCATCCCTGGGTGGTACCCGAACCTTTTACCCTGGAACCATGCGATTCCTACAACAAGGAAGATTTGGATGAATATGTGGAGGCCCTGGCCCGGATTTCCAAGGAAGCCTATGAAGACGCGCACTTCGTAAAGAATGCTCCGTACAAGGCTGCTTCTCATCGACCTACCCATGAGGCCATAGATGATGCCGATTTAATTGCTGTTACTTGGAGGCAGTACCTTAAGAAAAAGGGACGCAAATAGATTCCTGCAGCCATCCCTGCCCCCGGGCAGGGATGGGACTAAATAAAAGAGCGGTGATATTAAAGGATGAAAAAACTGGGGGTAATTGTTAATCCGGTAGCCGGCATGGGAGGCAGGGTCGGATTAAAAGGCAGTGATGGGATCGAAATACTAAGGAAAGCCCGGGAGTTGGGAGCCCGGCCGGAGTCTCCCCGCCGGGCGGTAGAAGCATTGAAGATTATCGCCGGGATAAAGGAAGCGATAGAAGTACTGGCCTATCCGGAGGAAATGGGAGCCAATGAATGCCGTGAGGCCGGTCTGAACCCGGAAGTTATCGGAAATATCGAAAGCGGCGCCACCGGTCCGGAAGACACTATGGAAGCTGCCCGCCAGATGGCTGACCGGGGAGTCGACCTGATCCTGTTTGCCGGCGGAGACGGAACGGCGCGAAATATCTATACCGCCATAGGCCCTGGGATTCCGGTGCTGGGAATCCCGGCGGGGGTAAAAATCCATTCTGCCGTTTATGCAATCAACCCCCGCAGTGCAGGAGAAGTAGCCAGTCTTTACCTGCAGAACAAAGTGCTTGATCTGCGTGAGGCAGAGGTAATGGATATCGATGAGGACGCTTTCCGGGAGGGGCGGGTCAATGCCCGGCTCTATGGTTATCTTAAGGTGCCGGTGGAACGAAGGGTACAGAGCGTGAAATCAGGCGCCCGTTCCGAACAGTCTGAAGTAGAGGGTATGGCGGCAGATGTGATCAGCAATATGGAGCCGGACGCCCTCTATATAATCGGCCCCGGCACCACCACCCGCAGCATCATGAAGCAGCTGGGGTTAAAAAACACCCTGCTGGGAGTGGATGTGGTGCTTAATCGGGAACTGATAGCCGGCGATGTGGGTGAAAACCAGCTCTTTAAACTGGTTGACCAGCACCGGGGCGGGAGCCGGATTGTAGTTACGGCTATAGGCGGACAGGGACATGTTTTCGGGCGCGGTAATCAGCAGATAAGCCCGCGGATAATCCGGCTGGCAGGAAAAAACAATATTATCGTGGTGGCCAGCCGGGATAAACTGGTAGCCTTGCAGCCCCACCCCTTACTGGTCGATACCGGCGACCCCGACCTGGACCAGGAATTAAGCGGCTATATACGGGTGGTTACCGGATGGGAAGATAGCATTATGTACCGCATAAGCAATGATGCCGATTGATGATACCAAGAATCATGAATGCGCATTTCAGGTTTTTTAAAATCAGTTTCACCAGGCTAAACCGGCGTATTTGCATTATTTAACAGTACTAAAGGAGTGATATTACTTGGCAAGAGGCTTAGAACTTTTTCAACAGAGCGCGGTAGGTTTTACCCGGCAAATAAGCCCTTATGATACCCTGGTCTATTCCACCGTCAATCCGGGTCTGATGTACGCTCTGGTTTACCTGATGTGGGCTCCGTTTCTGTATCCTGGCGGACATATGCCCTGGGCCATACTGACGGTATCGCAGATGTTTGTTATCGCAGGTCTTTACTGGCTGCTTTCGGTGGCCATGCCCCGGCAGGGTGGTGAATACATCTATATCAGCCGCATACTGCATCCGGCTTTGGGGCTGATGTCGAGTTTCATGATATCTTTTACCGCCATATCCTGGACCGGCGTATGTTCCGACTGGGCCCTGAAATATGCTTTGGTAGAATTTTTTGCTTCCATGGGTATTGTCAGCGGGAATCAGACCTGGTTCCAGTGGGCATCAATATTAAACGCACCCAATGTGCGGGCCGTGCTGGGTACCATCATGATATTAATCATCTGGGTGGTGTTCTACAAAGGCAGTCGGGCGATGATGAAAATGTCCTGGATGGCTTTGATCGGTACCGGTATCGGAGCCTTAACCTTTATCGTTGCAGCTCTCATGGCTGACCCCGGAACATTTGCGGCCAACTTCACCCGCCTGACAGGTTTGAACTACAACCAAGTCATACCCCTGGCCGTTCAGGCCGGGCACCCAACCAAATTTCTTTTTGGCGCCACATTGATGGCCGGTTCTACTTATATTATTCTTAACACTTTAGGCGCTACATTCGGCGCCAACCTGGCAGGAGAGGTTCGCAGCGTGCAAAAGTCACAGCTGCTGGCCATGTTTGGTTCATTGGCTCTTTTAATGAGTGCCTGGGCCATATTCTACGGGCTGAGCTATAAAATTTTCGGCAGCCTGTGGACCAATGCCCTGATGTACCTGGCGGGAACCGGAAACCCGGCTTATCCCTTTGGTCAGTACGAACCGTTTGCAACCATACTGCTGGGTATCCTGACCCAGAGTCCGGTGTTTATTCTTCTGATTGCCATAGCCTTTTTTATGGCTACCTATGGCTCCTGTGCCGGAATGAGCTTCGGCCCCAGCCGTAACATCTATGCCTGGGGATTCGACCGCCTGGTACCGGCGAAGGTATCGGAGATAGACCCCAAATCAGGTTCCCCGGTTATTGCTTCAACCATTGCGCTGGTGGTGGCCGAACTTTTCCTGCTGCTGGACGTTTATGTACCAGCCTGGACCGCCTATATCGGTTATACTATCTTCACCTGGTTTCTGGCCTGGATATTGCTGGGCATATCCGGTATAGTATTTCCTTACCGCAGAAAACTGCTGTTCGATTCGGCCCCTCCGGTGGTACGGGGACGGTTCCTGGGATTACCGGTGGTGACCTGGCTGGGTATTCTGACCACTATCATCAGCGTATCCATCTGTTCTTACCTGCTGATACCCTTCTTCAAGGGGGATATGCCCTATACCATGATAGTGATGTCCATTATACTGCTGGTTTTGCCGTTGATAATATACTATCTATCCAAGGGCTCCTATGCCAGACAGGGTATAAATATAGACATTCAGTTCCTGGAAATACCTTCGGACTAGGTCAAACTTAAAATTAAGGAGTGAACCGTCTTGAAGATTTTTTACGCAAGCGATACCCATGCGGCCGAGAGCACATTCCGTAAATTTACCAATGCCGGACCGTTTTACAAAGCGGATTTGGTCATATACGGGGGAGACTTTGTGGGCAAGGCAGTAGTCCCTATAATAAAGACCAAGGAGGGTGTTTACGAGGCCACTTACTATGGTTCGACCGTGCGAATCAAGGATGAAAGGGAGCTTCCGGATTTACAGAAAACTCTTCGCGATGCCGGCTTTTATTGGGTGATGCTGAGTGAGGAAGAACTTGAGCGAATCGAAGAAAGCGATGTGGAGCGTATCACCAAGGAACTGCAGATTAAACAGATGGAAGAGTGGGCCAAGCTCATGGATGAGCGCTTTAAGAAAAATAACATTCCCTGTGTGGTTACGCCCGGCAATGATGACCCGTTTTACATTGATGAACAACTGGGCAAGATGGAATATGTCAAAAATGGTGATGGTAAGGTATTGGAAGTAAGCGGATTGGAGATATTGTCCCTGAGCTATGGTCACCCCACTATTTTTAAATATCCCCGGGATATCAGTGAAGAGGAGCTGACCCAAAAAATTGACGACCTGGCGTCCCAGGTCAAGAACATGGACCGGTGTATCTTTAATATTCATGTCCCCCCCAGGGATACTGATTTGGACCAGGATACCCTTTATGACGAGGATCTTAATCCGATTTTGGACGGCGATTCGCTGGCTACCGGTCCGGTAGGCAGTAAAGCCGTAGCTGAGGCCATTAAAAAGTATCAGCCTATATTAAGTTTGCACGGACATGTGCATCCCAGTCGCGGTATCAGCAAGATAGGCCGCACCACCTGTGTAAATCCGGGCAGCAATTACGACGAAATCCAGTTGCGCGGCTGTTTAATCGATATCGATGACAAAGGTAATGTCGATACCCCTACTTTAACCTCCGGTTAGGCAGTATCCCTTTGAACCCGCCGCCGCTGCAGATATTGGCGGGTTCAAGCTTCCCGATAAAGCTGCAGGCGATATGCAAAACCCGTATTCACCTGTAGCTGATGAAATAGGAAGGTGAACTTCGATGTTAACTGTAAACGATGATCAGGTAGTCTACAGTATGGGCCCCAAGAACTTTCCGGTGGCAGAAGTCAATTCCGGCGAGACTCTGATGTTCATGACCAAAGATTGCTTCAGCAACCAGATAAAAAGCGAAGGAGACCTGTTCGAATCGGTAGGATGGGCTACTATCAATCCGGCTACCGGCCCGGTTGCCGTCAAGGGCGCCAAACCTGGTGATACTCTGGCAGTGCATATCCGGGATATTGAGACAGCCGAGCAGGGGTGCATGGTAACTGTGCCAGAAATGGGGGCGGCCGGTGATATAATCAGGGTCAGCGAAACCAAGATTATAAATATCACTGATGGCAGGGCCCGGTTCAGTGATAAGATATCGATTCCGGTCGACCCCATGATTGGCGTTATCGGAACCGCACCGGAAAAAGAGGATATCCCCTGCGGCACCCCGGGGCGCCATGGGGGAAATATGGATACTCGTCTGATAAAGAAGGGGAACACTATTTACCTGCCCGTATTCGTTGATGGCGCTTTGCTGGCAATGGGGGATCTGCACGCGGTAATGGGTGATGGCGAAGTTTCGGTTACCGGTCTGGAGATACCCGGAAAAGTGACGGTGAAAGTTGACCTTATAAAAGAAAAATCCGAACCCTGGCCGGTGCTGGAAAGCGACGATTACTGGTATGTTATAGCCTCAGGAGAAGACCTGGACGCCGCCGCCGATCTGGCTTTAAAGGCTATGCTTGAATTTCTGGGCAAAAGAACCGATTTGAGCCTTAACGACAGAATCTCTTTATTGAGCGCCTGTGGCAATATGGAAATCAGTCAGATAGTAGACCCTTTAAAAACCATCCGTTTTGGTATAAGCAAAACCATCATGAAAAACTACGATCTCAGGTTTTGAATTAACTTGTGAAAAGATTGAGCCAAGGGAATTCCCTTGACTCAATCACTTTAGCGCATAATCAAGGAAAACAGTTCGGCTCTGGTTTCCGAACGGGTTTCGAACAGGCCGCGTACGGCTGAAGTCACTGTGGTTGAGCCCGGCTTTTTAATACCCCGCATGGTCATGCACATATGCTCGGCTTCAATAACTACACCTACTCCAAAGGGCTTCAGGTTTTCGTTGATGCAGTCCGCTATTTGCGAAGTTAACCTTTCCTGCAACTGGGGGCGGCGGGCATAAGTTTCAGCTACCCGGGCCAGCTTGCTGATGCCTACCACCTTGCCTCCACGGGGAATATAGGCTACATGGGCTTTGCCATAGAAGGGAAGCAGGTGGTGCTCGCAAAGCGAGTAGATGGGTATGTCCCTGACCAGTACCAGTTCATCATGGAATTCGGTGAAAGATACCTGCAGGAACTCACGAGGTTCGACATTAATGCCTGCAAAAATCTCTTCATACATATTAGCCACCCGGCGCGGCGTTCCCTGCAGCCCTTCCCGCTCCACATCCTCGCCGATAGCTTCCAGTATTAAAGTAACTGCCCGTTCAATCTTCTCTTTATCCAGATTGTTCATGTTAAGCCTCCGTTTTCAAAAATCCTATGCTACAAAGCAATAATAGCACAGAAACAAATTGTTTGACCGGTTTTGCAATAAGTCTACATAATCTATAATCTCTAAATTATCTTTTTTTATCAAAAGGGGAAAAAGCCTGTTATGTTGAATAATAAGCCATAAATAAGGAATTATAAAATAATATTTTAACACAGAGCTTCAAACGCTGTAACTTTTCGCAGCATAACCCAATATAGATTCTAAAGAGGTAATAAATTGAGACTGGCAAAATATTTGGCCGATGCAGGAATTGCTTCCAGGCGTAAAGCCGAGGAATTGATAATTCAGGGTCGGGTCAGGGTGAATGGGGCACCGGCGCTGGAAAAGGGATACACAATTGTGCCCGGTGTGGACCAAGTCGAGTTTGACGGTCGTTTGATTGAAAAAGAAGAAAGCATATACATATTGCTGAACAAGCCTGCCGGCTGTATCAGCAGCGTATATGACCCTCAGGGCCGGCCTACGGTATTGGCTCTCCTAAAGGATGTGACCCAGCGGGTTTATCCCGTAGGAAGGCTGGATTATGATACCGAAGGTATTTTGCTTCTGAGTAACGATGGGGAATTTTCCAACCTGATGATGCATCCCCGCTATGAGACGACCAAGACCTATCAGGCGTTGGTACGCGGAATCCCCGGGGAAAAGGCCCTAACGACGCTTCGCCAAGGTATGGAGCTTGAAGATGGCCGCACCGCACCTGCAGAGGTGCAGGTCTTAAACCAATATGAAGACAGAGCCCGGCTGGAAATAAAAATCCATGAAGGCAGAAAGCGGCAGGTGAAAAGAATGTGTGCGGCAGTTGGACACCCGCTGATTGAACTGAAAAGGACAGCCATAGAAAATTTGACCCTGCGCGGGGTCGCCCCAGGTGAATATCGCTTTTTGAGCCCCGGGGAGGTACAAAGCTTGAAAGATAAGGCTTTGCGCCATAGGAGGTAAAGGTGTGCTTCTAATCTTTACGGGCAATGGTAAGGGAAAAACCAGCAGTGCCGTCGGTATTGCCTTAAGGGCATGGGGCCAGGGCAAGCGGGTACTGTTTGTCAGCTTCTTGAAAGGAAACAATAGAGCCGGTGAGTTTAAAGCTATACGCTGCCTTAATACCCCTTTCTTCAAAGTATATTCTTTTGGCCGTGAATGCCCTTATTCGGAAGCAGATTGTTGCCCGGGTAAGCGGGAGTGCATAGTTTACGGGGATAATATCAGTGCCGGGGACTATCAAAGGGTGCAGCAGGGATTGGACCTGGTGGGAAGAGAAATGGCTGCCGGTGATTGGGATTTGATTGTGCTGGACGAGATGGTAAATGTATTTAACCTTTTTCCAGCCTGCCGGGAAACGATTCTTAAGCTTATGAACGGCAGAAAACCAGGGATGGACATGGTTTTAACCGGCAGGAACTGTTCTCCTGAACTTGCTGCCCAGGCGGATCTGATTAGCGAACTGGTTGCCGTCAGACATCCTTTCAGCCGGGGCTCAAAGGCGAAAAGGGGCATAGATTATTAATGGACAGTATACCCAGATGGACGGCAATGGGCCGCATAGCGGGCTGGCATAAAAAATTGGAGTCCCTGGGATGCAGTTGCAATAACGGTATTTTAATCCTTTTCGCCGGCGACAATGGAATCAGTCATGAACATACCGGCAGCTACCAGCCTATGCAATCGGCCCTTATAGTAAAGGAACACCTTGAAGGCAGGTCGCCGGCGACCAGACTGCTCAAGCAGGCGGGCAGCAGCGAAGTTATTATAGATGTCGGGCTGGCAAGTCCGGTGGCTGATGGCCGCGTAATAGATTGCAATATTCGCAGAGGGAGCAGGAACTTCCTGTATGAAGACGCCTTACAGGAAGCGGAAGTCCTTAGCGCGCTCGAAGCAGGCGCACAACTGTGGGATGAAATTGCAGGCACGAATTTTGATATAATATTAGTAGGAGAAATTGGGGTTTCAGATACCCTCTGTGCAGCAGCCGTTGCCAGTTCTGTGACCGGTATAAATCCCGTTCATCTGACCGGGAAAGGTTCCGGGGACAGTAAAGTAATAGAAAAAAAAGTCGATATTATATCCAGAGCGATGGCATTGAGAAGGCCTCAGCCGGACAGTGTGGCCGATATCCTGATGAGGTTCGGCGGGTTGGAGATAGCAGCGTTAACCGGGTTTATTACCCGGGTCAGGGAAAAGAGAATTCCAATCATATTGGATGGGTATGTTACTGCGGTAGCGGCTTTGCTGGCCAGCTGCATTGATTCCAGCTTAGGTGAATACCTTCTGGCACCCAGCCTATCCGATCAGACCGGGCACCGCTTAATAATAGAACGATTGGGCCTGGAGTTTCTGTTTGATATGGATATTAACTATGGGGAAGGGTTGGCAGCAGTTCTGGGGCTCCATCTGGCACGGCTGATAAAAAGCGCTTTGCCGGAAGATAAATAAAATATGATGGGGGAGGAACCATTGAACGGGTTAAGATTAAGGGTTCGCTTTGATTATATGGGGAGGGCAAAGTCCGGGAAAAAATTCTTCGGCAGCAAGGGTGTTGAACAGATAGCTGAAGAAATGAGACAGCATAAAGTCTCGCAGATACGCAATATACCCATTCAGGGAATACATATTGAAGACATTGACATGAGCCAGGAAGTGTATTCGGTGATCGATGAAATCACCGGCAGGGAAATGTGCTATGCCCCGGTTATTATTGTGTTTGGCGCCGATTCGCTGGAAGACGTAATACATTTTATAATGAAAGAGGAATTCCGTACGGTGGAAATACTTCAGCCTGACCAGCTCACATTTTCCAAACTGGAAATGGAACGTTTACTGTTAAGGGTTAATGAACAGCTTATCAGCTATCGCCATTATCTGGAGCGCAAGATCGATAACTGGAAGTAAGTACAAGGGAGGGTTTGCTAAAGTGGGAAAAATCAGTGTTGAATCAATCGTGGAAGCGGTAAACGACCTGCCGGCATTGCCTCATGTGGTGGTTCAGGTAATAAAACTTACTGAAGACCCCGATTCCACTGCCCAGGATATAAACCGGGTTTTAAGCCAGGATCAGGCCATAACCGCCCGGGTTCTGAAAATGGCCAACTCTGCCTTTTACGGTTTTCCCCGTCGGATTGGAAGTGTCACTGACGCTATCGTGCTTCTGGGTTTTCGCACCCTGCGCAGTATCGTTATGGCTGCTTCGGTGAGCGACATACTGGTTCAGGAAATGCAGGGCTATGCCCTGGAATACGGGGAATTGTGGCGCCATTCGCAATGTGCTGCCATGGCTGCCCGCCTGATTGCCCGCAGATCAAAGTTTGCCCTCCTGGATCTGGCCTATACCGCCGCACTGCTGCACGACATCGGCAAAGTGATCCTTAACAGCACCATGCAGGAGGCCTACCGTGAGGTGGTAGCCAAGGTTACGGATGACAACATTTCTTTTATCGATGCCGAAGATGAAATATTAGGATTCAACCATGCCCAGGTAGGTGCCCGGGTAGCAGAAAAATGGAACCTCCCGCCGGAAACGGTTGAAGCCATCCAACTCCACCACAGTCCGGATGAGGCTCAAGTTAATAAGCGCCTTACCGCCATAGTCCATCTGGCAGATGCAGTAAGCGTAGCTATGGGAATTGGCATGGGCATAGACGGCATGCTCTACCCGATGTCTGGAGAAGCCATGCAGTTGCTGGGCTTGGATGAGATAGAAATAGAAAATATTATTTCCGAATTAATAGATGTCTTTTGCGACCAACAGATTTTTGAGGTTAAATAGCCCGATCCATCCATGGATTACCTCTTGTCAACCTTTCATATCATGGACATGCCCGTAAGTACAAGCAAGTAAGCAGGCCGTTAAGAGGCACGCAGCCACGTTGATGAGCGCCTTATGCCTCGTGGCCCGTCCGCCTGCATCATGTTTGTGCCAGCCCGCTGATTCGTTGATAGTGAAACTTATATCAATCGGTGCGGAAAACCGCGGGAAAATCCTTCTATGAGGCCTGTCTTGCAGCCATATTGGCCATTGCCTTTCGAGTTTTTTTGACTTTAATCCCTATAACTTAATAAAATTAAATTTTTACCTTGAATTTTTGGTTGATTTTCGTAAGGGACTGTTATACAGTATCCATTAAGAAATTTTTTAAGGGGAAGAGATCTTGGGCAGTCTGGCTATATTTGCCGGAGGTTTTGGCAGTGGTAAAAGTGAGATCGCAGTTAATTTTGCAATCGACATGGCAGGCAAATCGAACCGTACGATATTGGCCGACCTGGATCTGGTCAACCCCTTCTTTGCTTCTCGAGACGCCAGGGAGAAGCTTGCCGAGCAAAACGTCAAACTGATTGCGCCCGGTGGGGACTTAGCTTTCGGAGATGTCCCTAATCTGCCTACGGAAATAATTGCCTTGATGAAGCAGGATAACGACATGCTGATCGACCTGGCAGGCGATGAGGTCGGATCACTGGTTGTCGGCTACCTCAATAAGCTGGTTATACAGCGGGGCAATTATGAATTTTATTTGGTTATTAATCCTTACCGTCCGTTTGCCCGTGATTGGCGAAGTTTGGTGGAACTTAAAAAACTTCTCGAAAGTGCCGGATTGGTTAGATTTACCGGAATAATCAGCAACCCTAATATGGTCGAGGAAACTAACCTGGACCTGGTTCTTGACGGACACCGCAGGGTGGTAGAGTTTGCTGTGAAACTGGAATTGCCAGTGAAATTTTTAACCGTTGGCGAAAGACTGGCGGGTTGTTTACCCCCCGAATTAAAACCTATTGCCAAAAAAATAAACTTGTATTTGCGGCCAAGTTGGTTGCAGGGTTCTTGAGGAGGAATGTAGGATGGCCAAGGGCAGGGTTAGTTTCTTTAATGACAGCTGTAAAGCCTGTGGGCTCTGTATCCATTTTTGTCCCAAAGATGTATTGGATTTTGATGAAGATACTATTAACCCTTTGGGATTCCGGCCCGTTATTGCCGTGAAACCGGAAGCGTGTACGGGATGCGCGATCTGTGCCTTAATGTGTCCGGATTTAGTTATTGAGGTGGAAAAGGGGTGATAGTATGAGTAAAGTTTTGATGAAGGGTAACGAAGCGCTGGCAGAGGGTGCAATTTTAGCCGGCTGCCGGGGCTTTTTCGGCTACCCCATTACACCTTCGAGTGAAATTGCGGAATATATGGCCCGGAAACTGCCCCGGATCGGGGGAGTGTTTATCCAGGCGGAAAGCGAACTGGCCGCGATCAACATGGTCTACGGCGGAGCTTCGGCCGGAGCCCGGGTAATGACCGCCTCCTCCGGACCGGGCTTAAGCTTGAAACAGGAGGGGATTTCCTTCATCGCTGAAGCTGAGCTGCCCTGTCTCATTGTCAATGTTTCTCGCGGCGGTCCGGGTCTGGGAGGGATACAGCCTTCCCAGGGCGATTATTTCCAAGCAACCCGGGGCGGGGGGCACGGGGACTATCATACCCTGGTTCTCGCACCGGCCAGTACCCAGGAAATGATGGATTTTGCCATTAAGGGCTATGAATTGGCAGACCGCTACCGCATACCGGTTGTGATTATGGCCGAAGGTACCCTGGGCAATTTGATGGAACCGGTGGCCCTGAGGGACGAGCAAACCGATTTTCCGGAAAAGCCGTGGGCAACCAACGGATGCCGGGGGAGAAAGCCTAACATTGTCAATACCTTGCACCTTCCGGCCGAAGAGTTGGAAGCAAGAAACCGGCATCTCTTCCGAAAATATAAAGATATAGCCCAAAATGAGAAGCGGGCTGAAACCTTTATGGTTGAAGACGCCGATATAGTCGTAGTGGCTTTTGGCCTGCTGGCCCGGGTGATCAAACGCTCGGTGGTGGAAGCCCGTAAAAGAGGAGTCAAAGCGGGATTGATTCGCCCCATAACCTTGTGGCCGTTCCCGGACGAACATATTAAAGAGGCAGCTAACACCTGCAAGGTGATGCTGGCGGTCGAAATCAATATGGGGCAGATGATTCAGGATATCAGGCTGGCGGTAGAAGGCAGAATCCCAGTCGAATTCTATGGGCGTATAGGAATCCTTCCCAATCCCGAGGAGGTTACCCGGGAGATTCTGGCCGTAGCAGAAAGGAAGGGATTCTAATGGCAACTGTATTTAAAAGACCGGAAAGCCTGACTGATGCTAAATTTCACTATTGTCCCGGATGTACCCATGGAATAATCCATCGTTTAATAGCTGAATGCATGGATGAAATGAATATAAGGGAAAAAACCATTGGTATTTGCCCGGTAGGGTGTTCGGTTCTCGCTTATGATTACTTCAACTGCGATATGCTGGAAGCAGCTCATGGCCGGGCTCCGGCTATAGCGACAGCTATCAAGCGGCTGCTGCCGGACCGTTTCCTGTTTACTTATCAGGGTGACGGCGACCTGGCCTCCATAGGCATGGCGGAGATAGTGCACGCCTCCTTACGCGGCGAGAAGATCAGCGTGTTCTTTATAAACAACACCCTCTATGGTATGACGGGCGGGCAGATGGCCCCCACGACCCTTATCGGCCAGGTAGCCACCACTTGTCCTTATGGCCGTAAAGTGGAGAACGAGGGTTACCCGGCTAAAATGGCCGAGCTTCTGGCAGGAAATGAAGGTTCTGCCTATATCAGCCGGGTGGCAGTTAACACCCCGGCCAATGTGATGAAGGCCAAAAAGGCTGTTAAAAAGGCTTTTGAAACCCAAGCTCGGGGGCTGGGCTTCTCGATGGTGGAAATATTATCAACTTGTCCCACCAATTGGGGACTTAACCCGATAGATGCCATGAAATGGATGGAAGAAAATATGATTCCCAATTACCCCCTGGGTGAGTTTAAGGTCAAGGAGGACAGGTAGCATGGAAGACGAAAAACAGATTCTGATAGCAGGGTTCGGCGGCCAGGGAGTATTGTCCATGGGGCAGTTTATAGCCTATGCTGCTATGAGCGAGGGGAAACATGTTTCCTGGGTTCCATCTTATGGAGCGGAAATGCGCGGCGGTACGGCCAACTGTCTGGTGACCATATCCAGCGAGGAGATCAATTCCCCCTTGACGGAAAACCCGTTCATGGCGGTAGTGCTGAACCGTCCTTCGCTGGATAAATTCGAAAATCGGGTGAAACCCAATGGGTGGCTGATCATCAATTCCTCCATGGTAGACCGGGATCCCGAGCGAAAAGACGTAACGGTCTTAAAACTGCCGGTCAATGAACTGGCAGAAGAATTAGGCAACATTAGGGGGGCCAACATGATTCTGCTGGGAGCTTACCTGCAGAAAACCGGGGTGGTAAAGGTGGAGGATGCCGTCGGCCTGTTTGAGGTCATTTATAAAGGCAAAAAACCCCAAATCATCCAAAAGAACCGCGAAGCCTTTCTGGCTGGGGTGGAATGGGCGAAAAAAAACTGGTAAATGGTTAAGGTCAGGTCACAACAGGCACGAAACGCTTCCGTACCTGTCGTGGCCTGACCTATTTTAACAACATGGATAATCTCTCCTGCGGAGGCATAAGATAGAGGAGAAATAACTCCCGGGGGAGATGATTGCCTTTAGGAAGATTATAGACAGAGTGGAAAAATACCTTATACGCACTATTCTCATGAGTCTGCTGGTGATTGTGGTAGTGCAGGGGATAATGACCCATGACCCCTTACGGCTGTACCTGAGCTGGAGTGAAAGGATGGAAGGGCAAGTGGTGGAGTATCCTGTAGCCGGGGATGCGGCGGGAAATGCCGGGAACAAGCAGCAGACCGATGTCCTTAAGGCTCGATCCCCCCAAACCGGGATAATAATAACCGTTGAAGACTTCTCCTCTTTGCCGCGAACCGTCGTACTGGTTAACGGCAGTGAAAAGGCCCGATTCCAAAACAAAGAGGTAAAACTCCTGCTGCAAGCCGGAGATGTGCTGGAGATAGACTCCCGTGCCTATAGCTTTCCGGTAAAGTATAAAATAAAAAATACTTCTGCCAATCTGTCTTTCCCTGAAGGGGGGACTGTGTATACAGCCAATCAAGGCATAGTAATGATTGGCAAAATTATAGTAAAATAGAGTTACAGTCTATAACAAAGGTGGAATCGGCGATGGAAGCAGGCAGTAAAATAGTGGCTACGGCTGCAATAAAGATGGCGCTTACCTCGACTCGACAGGAAGAAAGCCACTTAAAGAAGGTATTGCTGGAGGAGCAAGCCGTAAGGGCAGTTGCGGTTGATTATGGCGGAGAATTCATCAGTTCAGTGGGTAAGATCGTAGAACGGGCCGTAGTGGCAGCTAAAAGGGAAGGGGTTATAAAGGACAGCCATGCTGACGAAGGCGCGGTAGCCGGTGCCGCCCGGGAAGCTATTGCTCAGATTATGCCCAAAGCCCTGGGCTTGAATGTGGGTGGCAAGATTGGCATCGCCCGCCACCATGACCATGTGAGTGTGGCCATATTTATGGGTATTGGCCTGCTGCACCTGGATGAAGTTGCTATCGGTCTGGGCCACCGGGCAGTAGCTTAATAATTGTGTTAGTGGTGAATTGAGCATGATAATGAGGGGAATCCGGGGAGCTACAACGGTAACAGAGGACAGCGTAGAGGAGATTATGAAGGCAACACGGGAGCTGCTGCAACTGATGCAAGAGGAGAATGACTTTGCCATCGGTGATGTTGCCAGCGCTCTTTTTACGGTAACCTCCGACCTGAGGTCAGTTTTCCCGGCCGCTGCAGCCCGGTCTATTGGCTGGGACAAGGTGCCTTTGATGTGTTTTCAGGAAATTGAAGTACCCGGTTCCCTCCCCCTCTGTATCCGGGTAATGGTGCATGTGAACACCGATAAAAGCCAGCAGGAGATAAAACATATTTACCTCAGGGAAGCCCGCAATCTCAGACAGGATCTAATAGAAGGCGATTAATTATTCTCCCATTACCTTAATGATCAACCTTTTCTTTCTTCTGCCATCGAATTCGGCATAGAATATCTGCTGCCACGGTCCCAAATCCAGGTCGCCTGCAGTAATTGGCACTATTATCTGATGATGAACCAGCAGGCTTTTCAGATGGGCATCTCCGTTGTCCTCACCGGTATGGTGGTGCAGGTAATCGGGACCCAGCGGGGCAATGGACTCCAGCATGTTATCGATGTCGCTAAGTATACCCGCTTCGTTATCATTAACAAAAACCCCGGCACTGATATGCATGGCACTTACCAGGAGCATGCCTTCCTTGATACCGCTCTTTTGGCAGACCTCCCTTACCTTGTCCGTAATACGAATATACTCCCGCCTCTTTTCAGTATGGAACCAAAGATATTCGGTATGAAACTTCATAATAACCTCCGTTATAATTAATCGATTTGTCCTGAGTGTTTTCTTATTATTATAATCGTTAAGCAGTTTATCGGCATACACTGTGCAATTTTTTTCACCGGTTTCCGCAGGCATTCTGCACCCTCCTCGGATTCTGGCCTTCCTGGCGGCGTGGCGGACAGAGAACCGTCCTCATCAACGCATCAATAAAAAAATATTGACATGTACTATAGGGTGGTACACTATATTTATATAATCATCTTCCAAAAATAATAGGCGGTGATCATATGGACGAGATAAAGAACTCCTGCCCCGGTTGTCAGGAAGGCTCGGAGGATGGGGGACGGCTTAGCCATCACAGTGAAAAAACCATCCGCGAACTGGTCGGCCGAATGAACCGGATAGAGGGGCAGATTCGCGGTATCAAGGGTATGATTGAGCGGCATGTGTATTGCGATGATATTTTGAACCAGATTGCCTCCGCTCAGTCCGCTCTCTATGGAGTTTCCAAGCTGTTGCTGGAAAAGCATATGAAGTCCTGCGTCATGGAACAGCTTCAGGCCGGTGATGAGGAAGTTATCGACGAAGTTGTAAAGACTATCTTTAAACTGATTAAATAGGGTGCTTGCATCCGTTTTGGGAGGTTGCTATGGCGGATAGGCCGAAAAATATGGCTCGGGCTGAGATGGAGATTCCCGTTTATGGTATGTCTTGCCAGCATTGTGTGCGGCGGGTAAGCGAAGCTCTGAAAAAACTGCCGGGCGTGGCAGAGGTGCAGGTATCTTTGGCGGGCTCCAAGGCCAGTTTGCGCTTTGATCCGGGGCAGTTTGACAGATCCGCGCTGCGGGCAGCGATTGAGGAAGCGGGATATTCTACCCGGCCCCTTCCCGGCCAAGACGCGGATGAATCCCCGGCAGAAAGCGGCGGCATGGTACCGGAGGGGGAACCCAGCCTGGACGCCGGGCAAAAAAAGCGGTTCAAAATTAGTGGCATGACCTGTGCCAATTGTGCCTTGACGATAGAAAAGGGCCTGGAAAAGATGGAGGGCGTCAGGTCGGCCCGCGTTAATTTTGCTTCCGAGAAATTGATTCTGGAATTGGACGGCTCCAAAGCCAGTGAAGAGGAGATCCTGGCCAGGATTAAAGACCTGGGCTACAGAGCCCGAAGCGAAGATGGCGAAGGCGGCAGACAGCAGTTTAAGGTAAGCGGGATGACCTGCGGCAACTGTGCTTTGACCATTGAGAAGAAGCTTAAAGGAACTCCCGGCGTCAGAATGGCCTCCGTGAACTTTGCCAGCGAGACGGTTACGGTGGAGTATGATCCCGGGACGATCAATATCAGCGATATTTTCGGGAAAGTCAGGGACGCGGGCTATATTCCCCTGGATAGCGGGGACGAAAATGAGAACGATCTTGACGCGCTGCGGCAGCGCAACTGGCTCATCTTCAGCGCTATTCTTTCTTTACCTATCATGCCTCTCATGTATCTCCCCATGTCCAGACCGGTGATGTATACGATTTTTGCTCTGGCTACCGTCGTGCAGTTTACGGCGGGCTGGATTTTTTACCGCGGCGCTTACCACGCCCTGAAAAACCGCTCGGCCAATATGGATGTCCTGGTAGCCATGGGCATCACCGCTTCTTATGGCTATAGTGTGATGACGGCCCTTAATATGTGGTTCCCCGGCCTCTTCTTTGCAGGTCCGACCTTCTTCGATACCTCAGCTTTGCTGATTACTTTTGTACGTTTCGGAAAATATCTGGAGGCCAAGGCGAAGGGGAGGGCCGGTCAGGCCTTAAAACGCCTGCTGGAACTTCAGGCCGATAAGGCGCGTCTGCTGGTCAACGGGGAAGAAAGGGAAGTCGCTGCGGCTGACCTTAAAACCGGCGATGTGGTTCTGGTCAAACCCGGAGAAAGGATACCGATGGACGGTGAAATCATTGCCGGAGAGGCCAGCATCGACGAAGCCATGCTGACCGGGGAGTCCATCCCGGTCGATAAAGGCGTCGGCGACCCGGTGGTCGGAGCTACCATTAATCGTTCCGGCAGTATCAAGGTCAAAACCACCAGGACCGGTAAAGATACGGTGCTTTCCGGTATTATCAAGATGGTGGAAGAAGCTCAGGGGGTTAAACCGCCCATCCAGCGTCTGGCCGACCTCATTGCCAATTATTTTGTCCCTGCGGTGGTAACCCTGGCTCTGATCACTTTCTTCATCTGGTATGGGGCTCTGCACAGCACTTTTGTTTTTGCCTTTACGGCAGCCGTTGCGGTTTTGGTTATCGCCTGTCCCTGTGCCCTGGGGCTGGCCACTCCGACGGCGATCATGGTGGGCAGCGGCGTCGGTCTTAACCGCGGCCTCCTTTTCAAATCGGCGGCAGTGCTGGAAGCCGTCTCCGGCATCCAGGCCATCGGCTTTGACAAGACCGGGACGCTCACTAAAGGCGCTCCCGAGGTCACGGATATCATAGCGGCTGCCCCTTATCAGGAAAAAGATATCCTGCAAATAGCGGCCGCCGGGGAAAATCCCTCCATACATCCCCTGGCCCAGGCGATCACGGCTCGGGCGCGGAAGGAAAACCTGGAAATAGCCGAAGTCGAAGATTATCATGAGGAGAGCGGCCACGGAACAGCCTGCTCCTACCGGGGAAAAAGCCTGCTGATCGGCAATATGAAACACATGCGTAAACACGGAGTCGATCTTGACGGTATTGAGCAAGATTTTCAACGCCTGGCCGGGGAGGGGAAGACAACCATGCTGGTCGCTCTTGACGGCCGCAGCATCGGCTTAATTGCCCTGGCCGACGTCCTTAAAGAGAGCACTCGGGAAGCGGTTCAGCGATTGCATGGACTGGGCCTGAAAACCTTCATGGTCACCGGGGATAATAAAAAAGTAGCTCAGGTTGTGGGGGAAGAAGCCGGCATTGACGAGATAGATGCCGAGGTTCTGCCCCAGGATAAGATCAACATTGTCAGAAAATATCAGGACCAAGGGCTGAAAGTGGCTATGGTGGGCGACGGGATCAACGATGCTCCCGCTCTGGCCCAGGCGGACATCGGGATTGCTATCGGTTCCGGAACCGATGTGGCCAAGGAAACCGGCGATATCATTTTAGTGCGTAACGACCTGCTGGATGTGGAAAGGGCCATCCGGCTGGGAAGAAAAACATTGGGCAAAATTAAGCAAAACCTCTTCTGGGCTTTGATTTACAACGTCGTCGGAATTCCGGTGGCGGCCGGCGTCCTCTACCCTTTGACCGGAAAACTCCTGCCGCCGGAATGGGCCGGGCTGGCTATGGCCTTTTCCTCGGTTTCGGTGGTGACCAATTCCTTGCTCCTTAATGGGTATGGCAAGAAATTGATGGACTGAGCCGGGTTCTTTGACGGCGGTTCCTGGGCCGCTGGGGAAAGCTTGAACCGATTCTGCCAAGGGAGGTGAAAATGATGAGTGAAACGGTGCTTAAGATCGAAGGCATGACCTGCAATCATTGCAAAATGGCGGTGGAAAAAGCCCTGAAAGGAGTAGCGGGGGTAGCCGAGGCTAAAGTGGACCTGGACAAAAAAGAAGCCGTAGTTGCCGGTTCGCCGAATCGGACGGCTCTGGTGCAAGCCGTTGACAAGGCCGGATTCAAAGTGGTGGGTTAGGGCTTGTCATATTCGGGGTTTGGTTTCCGGTAACTTAGCTGATACACGTCCGGGCGGCGGTGTTGCAGCAGGGGCAGCTCCTGGCGGATTTGCTGCAGCAGCTTGAAATCCAGGTCAGCATATACGATGTTCTCTGTTTCTCCGGCCTCAGCCACAATCCTGCCCCAGGGGTCAACCGCCATGGAATGCCCCCAGACCTGATAGGAGGACTCAGGGTTTCGTGCCGGCGATGCCGCAACTACATAGCACTGGTTGTCTACCGCCCGGCTGCGCATCAGCATATCCCAGTGGTCTTGACCGGTGGCGGCAGTAAAAGCTGCCGGTATAACCAGCAACTCGGCGCCTTCCAATGCCATAGCCCGGCTGAGTTCATTAAAACGGCAATCATAACATATCATTAACCCGAAGCACAGCTTATTATGTCTGACAACGGTAATATTGTCTCCGGCGTGCAGGGTATCTGATTCTCTTACGGCAACTTTGCCCGGCAGGTCAATATCAAACAAATGGATTTTGCGATGGCGGGCCAGCAAATTTCCGGTTTCATCAAAGACAAAACTGCTGTTGTAAAGCTTGCCGGAGATGTCCTGCTCTATGATTGAACCTCCTACCAAGAGCACCCTCTTTTCCCGCGCCAGGCGGGCCAGCATTTCAGTGGTCGGGCCGGGATAAGGCTCGGCGTACTTAGGAAACAGTGCGGTCTGGTAAGGAGAATTAAACACTTCGGGTAAAACTACCATCTCCGCTCCCTGCCGGTGGGCCTGGATTATCATAGCTTGAGCCTTGCCAAGATTGGTCTCTTTATCATCGGTCACCGGCATCTGAATAATGCCTACCCTAAAGCAATGCATATTTTTCTCCTCGCATAAAGCAGCTTGTTTCTTGATGATAATATAACATAAAATATTTACAGGGAATAAAAATGATCCGGGGTTGTGGAGGATAAATGATGCAACCATTTAGAATGGCTTCCAGGGAAGACCGGGAGGGCGATACCCTGATACAGATAAGTACCGCACCCAGAAAGGTTACCGTGGGGGAAGGCTATTGTACGATTATTGCCGGACCCTGTGCGGTGGAATGCAAGGAATCCTATATCGATATGGCCGTATTCCTTAAGGCTGCGGGCGCCCATATACTGAGGGGCGGTTTGTTTAAACCGCGTACTTCGCCCTACTCTTTTAAAGGTCTGGGGGGCCCGGGAATAAATATTATAAAAGAAGCCCGGGAGATAACGGGACTGCCGGTTGTTACCGAAATCATGGATGTTCGCGACCTGGATATCTTATACGATAGCATCGACATACTGCAGGTAGGCAGCAGGAATATGCAGAATTTTTCCCTCCTGGAAGAACTGAGCAAATTGGACAAACCCATCTTGCTTAAGCGGGGTCTTTCGGCCACCATTGAGGAATGGCTGCTGGCGGCGGAATATGTTCTGAACGGAGGCAACGAAAAAGTCATCCTCTGCGAACGAGGAATCAGAACTTTTGAGCCCTATACCCGCAATACCGTGGATATTGGTGCGGTTCCTCTAATCAAACGCCTTTCCCATCTGCCGATAATTGTAGACCCCAGCCACGCTACCGGAAAGTGGCATATGGTAACACCGATAGCCAAGGCAGCAATAGCTGCCGGAGCTGATGGAGTAATGGTAGAAGTACATCAAAATCCTGATTATGCCTTGTCTGATGGCAAGCAGTCGCTTACTCCCGACAATTTCCGCGGAATGCTGAGACAGGTTACCGATATAGCCTGCCTGGAAGGTAAGATCGTGATTTAAAATAACGTATGATGTTTTTCTAAACCCTTCCGAATGATGTATGGGAACTCTTGTTGCGGCATTAATTGCTCTACTGCGAACAGCAGGGCAAAAGAAGGAGGAGTTATGGAGAAAGAACAACGGAAGGTATAAATATGGGCTCTTTAAGCGATATAGTAATAATATTTGGCTTGGCGGTAGGAGTCATATTCATCTGTTACCGATTGAAAATACCTTCTATTGTCGGTTTTCTGCTGACCGGGATACTAGCCGGTCCCCATGGCATGGCCCTCATCAAATCTTCAGAACAGGTGCAGGTAACCGCTGAAATCGGGGTCATTTTCCTGCTGTTCAGTATCGGGTTGGAGTTTTCCTTTAAGAATCTGAGAGAAATAAAAAAGACCGTCCTTCTAGGGGGGAGTTTGCAGGTATTGCTTACGGTGGCTATTACTGCAGTTATTGCCTGGCTCCTGGGTATGCCGGTAAACCAGGCGATTTTCCTGGGCTTTTTGGTTTCCCTCAGCAGTACCGCCATTGTATTGAAACAATTGGGGGAAAAGGCGGAAATGGATACACCCCAGGGAAAAATCAATCTGGGGATTTTAATCTTTCAGGATATAATAGTGGTAGCCATGATGCTTTTTACCCCTCTGCTGGGAACCGGAGCGGCAGAAATGCAGTCGCCGGCCCTTATTCTGGCTAAGACGGCCGGGGTTATTATACTGGTGATAGTGCTGGCTATATACGCAATTCCTCCGCTGCTTTATCAAATTACCCGGACCCAGAGCCGGGAGCTGTTTCTGCTGAGTATTATCCTTATCTGCTTCGCGGTTGCCTGGCTGACTGCCAGTGCCGGATTATCACTGGCCCTGGGGGCATTTCTGGCCGGCCTCATTATTGCCGAATCGGAATACAGCCACCAGGCTATGGCCAATATTCTGCCCTTCATTGATACTTTCACCAGTATTTTCTTTGTTTCCATCGGTATGCTCCTCAATGTCCATAGCATGGGGGAGAATCTGGTACTGGTAGCCGGTTTTACCTTAGCGCTGCTGGTGGTAAAGAGTCTGGTCGCCCTGTTTACAACCATCGTTCTGGGATATCCGCTGCGAACTGCTGTTATAGTTGGTTTCAGCCTCTGCCAGGTGGGGGAATTCTCTTTTATATTGGCTCAGACCGGCATTGACCACGGTCTGCTGGGAGGAAACCTCTATCAGGTTTTCCTGGCGGCTTCCATATTAACCATGATGATGACTCCGTTCCTTATGAATTTTGCTCCTCGTCTGGCGGGTGCTATCTACCGCTGGCATCTGCCGGAAAGGTTGAGGAGCGGGATTATGCCCTGGGCCGGTGACATGGAGGAACAGGTGCAAATGAAGGATCATCTGATCATTGTGGGCTACGGCATAAATGGCAGAAACCTTTCCCGGGCGGCATCTTTTGCAGGAGTTCCCTATGTCATACTGGAAATCAACGGCGAAACGGTAAAGGCCGAAAAGGAAAAGGGAGAACCCATTTTTTATGGAGATGCTACCCACGAAGTGGTTTTGAACAAGGTCAATATCGAATCAGCCCGGGTGCTGGTTATAGCCATATCGGACTCAGTTGCGACGCGCCGGATTACTGACTCGGTAAGGCGGATAAATCCGGCTATTCATATTATAGTACGAACCCGTTTTGTAGCTGATGTTCACGACCTGTACGAACTTGGCGCCAGTGAGGTTATTCCAGAGGAATATGAGACCTCGGTGGAGATTTTTGCCCGGGTTCTGAACCGCTACCTGATACCGGACAATGAGATAGAATGCTACATTGACCAGGTAAGAAAAGAAGATTACGAAATGTTCCGCAACCGGTCCCGCAATGCTGCCGGACAGCTGCCCCTGCCTCTGAGCGGGGTTGATATTGGTACGGTATGGGTGGAACCGTGGTATGGTGTCAACGGCAAGAGCCTGGCAGAAATTGATTTACGCAAACATGCCGGAATAACGGTGCTGGCTATTTACCGGGGGCAGGAAATTATACCAAACCCGGGTGCGGATGACGTCATTAAAAGCGGAGACAAACTCATTATCATAGGTGAGCCCGCCCGGCTGCGGCAGGTCTTCAAAAATCTGGCCCATAGGTCGTCTGACCGGAATTAAAACCGGGCAAACATTTCTTAATGATTAAAGTTTCTGCCCTAACTATTTTTAGCGTGGTTGCGCGACTGCGCCCGCAGGATATGCCCTTGAACAGCCGATAAGGGCAATAAACCGATATGAATCTGCGGTCAACTTTAATACGCTGCTCTTGCAATTTGCCGCCGGTTATTATATCTTAAAAACTGTAGGACGGAATACTGTATAAAATGGTAGGACGGTAGGATGGTGGGAAACAGGCACTGGCATAATGCCATTGGTGATTTCTTCACTGATGGCTTTTCTGTTTTTTCTCACTTTCCATCTGCAGGGTTTAAAACCGGGTAACCAGCCACAGACCTTAAAAGGAGGAAAGAAAAGATGATTATTGTAATGGAAAGAAACACCTCTCCGGATGCGATTGCAATGATAACCGGCAAACTGGAGGATAAGGGATTTCAGGTACACTTATCCCAGGGTGTGGAAAGAACTATTATCGGAGCAATAGGCGAAAGAACCCAGGCAACCATGGAGATGTTTGAGACCATGCCGGGAGTGGAAAAAATCGTTCCGATTTTGCAGCCCTTCAAACTGGCGTCACGAGAGTTTAAACAGCAGCCCAGTACGGTAATGGTGGGGAATAACATGGTCGGCAGCGGAAGCCTGCAGGTAATAGCCGGACCCTGTGCCGTGGAAGGGCGGGAGCTCTTTTTGGAGGTGGCCCGGATGGTAAAAGAGGCTGGGGCCACCATGTTGCGTGGGGGAGCATTTAAACCGCGGACTTCACCCTACTCTTTTCAAGGGTTGGAAGAAGAGGGGCTGGAAATACTGGCCGAAGCCCGGGAAGTAACCGAATTGCCGGTAGTCACTGAGATTATGGACCCCAGAATGATTGCCCTGGTAGCTCGCTACGCCGATGTATTGCAGGTAGGGGCCAGAAATATGCAGAATTTTTTCCTGCTGCGGGAATTAGGTAAAATCGATAAACCCATATTGCTTAAGAGGGGACCCTCTGCTACTATCGAAGAATGGATAATGGCGGCCGAATACATTATTTCCAGCGGTAATCCCCGGGTGATAATGTGTGAACGGGGGATACGCACCTTTGAAAAATACACCCGCAATACGCTGGATTTAAGCGCGGTGCCGCTGATAAAGCAGCTTACCCATCTGCCGGTCATAGTTGACCCCAGCCATGGCACCGGAAAATGGAAGCTGGTTGAGCCCATGGCCCTGGCGGCAGTTGGCGCCGGTTGCGACGGATTGATGGTCGAGGTTCACCAGAACCCCAGTGAGGCTCTTTCCGACGGCCCCCAATCCTTGACCCCGGAGAATTTTAATTCTATGGTAAAAAGGATAAACAATCTAAAAGCGGCACTGCAGTAGTGAACAGGAGATATTATATGCCATCTAACGTGTTCATAATCGGACTGGGACTGATTGGGGGTTCGCTGGGGCTGGCTTTACGGGGGACAGCCCCGGCGGCACAGGTTGCCGGTACGGACAGCGACCCGGAAACGGTGCAAAAGGCATTGCAGATAGGGGCTATAGATGTCAGTAGGCCACTGTCCCAGGGCGCGGCTCAGGCCGATGTAATAGTGATCTGTACCCCTCTCAGCGCCTATCCCGGTATAATAGAGCATATTAAGCCCCATTTAAAAGCGGGCTGCATCATCAGTGACGTGGGAAGCACCAAAAAAACAGTTATGCAGGCTTTTCAGGGGTTGCCGTCCCATAGCTGGGGGATAGGCGGGCACCCCATGGCAGGAGCCGAGGTTAAGGGCATAGTCGGCGCTGACCGTTACCTATTTGAAAACGCAGTATATGTTCTGACCCCGGGGGAAAACGTTCCCCAACAGCAGATAGAATATCTGAGCGGACTCCTGGCAGCTACCGGCGCCAGGATCAGGCTTATGGAGGCTTCCCTGCATGATTGCCTGGTGGCAACAGTCAGCCATGTTCCCCACCTCTCAGCCGTGGCGCTGGTAAACCTTACCGGCGGACGCGAGGACGACCTCATGATGGCGGCAGGAGGATTCAGAGATACTACCCGCATAGCTTCATCTGCCCCGGAACTGTGGGAAGACATATTAATGTCCAATCGGGATATACTCCTGGATAAACTGGACGGATTGATAAATGAGTTGACGGAAATGAAAATGGCACTGCATCACGGTGATACTGCAACCCTGCACAACAAACTAGCCCGGGCTAAAGCCATCAGGGATCTTATACCCCGGGTGCGCCGGGGATTAATGCCCGGCTTCTCCGATATTATCTGTATAGTGCCCGACCAACCGGGGATTATTGGCACGCTGGGCTCGATTCTTGACCGGCATGGAATAAATATAGTGGATATTGAGATCCTGCGCGCCCGGGAAGGCGATGGAGGAACCATTCGCCTCGGAGTCCCTTCACCCCAGGATGCCGGGCAGGCAGTGAAAGCCCTGGCGGCAAGCGGAATTAGGGCCTGGGTCAAATAAACGAGGAGCGGGCCCGGTATTACCCATAGGAGGTAGGAGATGGACAGCAGAATTATCCGGAAGACAAGAGGGCTCAAAGGTGAAATTAGGGCGGCGGCTGACAAATCAATATCGCATCGCGCGGTAATTTTTTCCTCCCTGGCCGGGGGGCAGAGCGTAATTAGAAATTTTCTCCAGGCTGAAGACACCATGTCGACCTGCAGGTGCATGAGAGCTCTGGGCGCAGGTATAACAGACACAGGCTCCGAGCTGGTAATTGACGGTTGCGGCCTGCGCGGGCTGAAAGAACCCCAGGGAGTGCTGGACTGCGGGAATTCAGGAACTACTATGCGACTGCTCACCGGTCTGCTTGCGGCGCAACCCTTTTTTACCGTTCTGAGCGGGGACGGTTCTTTGAACCGGCGCCCCATGAGGCGGGTAATTGACCCCCTGGAGCTGATGGGGGCGGAAATCCGGGGACGCCAGGGCGGCAAACATCCGCCTCTGGCAATTATGGGGAAGAGTTTGCAGGGCATTCAATATGAATTGCCGGTAGCCAGTGCTCAGGTCAAGTCAGCCGTAATGCTGGCCGCTCTTAATGCCGATGGAGTTACTGAAATCATAGAACCGGGGAATTCCCGCGATCATAGCGAAAACATGCTGGCGGCCATGGGGGCTGCAATCGAGGTGGATGAACCCAGCATCAGGATTCGTCCCGGCAAGGAATTGGGGGCTCAGGATTTCCTGGTACCGGGAGATATTTCTTCGGCCGCTTTTTTCCTGGTAGCAGCCGCTATTGTGCCCGGTTCCGAGCTGAAAATAAACCAAATCGGGATCAACCCTACCCGGGCCGGAATAATAGAAGTAATGCAGCAAATGGGAGCCCGGATTAGATTGGAAAACAAGCAGATAATAGGGGGGGAAGCAATCGCTGATCTTATTATTTCTGCCTCGCCGCTAAAGGCGGTGAGAATTGAAGGGGAGATAATACCCCGGTTGATAGATGAACTGCCGGTTCTGGCTGTAGCCATGGCTGCGGCCGATGGAGAGTCGGTAGTAAGGGGAGCGGGGGAACTGCGGGTAAAAGAAACCGACCGCATAACTGCTGTTTGCAGTGAACTTAGTAAAATGGGGGTAGCGATTGATGAGATGGAGGATGGCTTTACAGTAAAAGGAAAGGGAGCCCCTCTCAAGGGGACTCAGGTAAACAGTCACGGCGACCATCGTATCGCCATGAGTTTGGCGGTAGCAGCGCTAATAGCTGACGGTGATTCTACCATAAACGATGCCGGGGCGGTAAGTGTTTCCTTCCCCGCATTTTGGCAACTGCTTGATACAATATGCCGGTGAGCCAACATTTTTTGACTCACCGGCAGCTTTAATCATCTTCCCGGGAGGGGGAGGAGGCCGCCCTCGCAGTTGGGTTGGTTTTGCTTTTGGGCAGACGCCCCGACTCTTTAACCGCATTGCGCAATATATATTCGATATGGGCGTTGACACTGCGAAATTCATCATCAGCCCATCGTTCCAGGGCATCATAGAGCTCCGGGTCCACCCGGAGCAGGAATTTCTTTTTTACTGCCATTTTCTTATACCGCCATTACTAGTAAATGCTCCCGGTGTTAAGAATCGGTTGCGCTCCCCGGTCGGAAACAATCGCCACCATCAGGTTATTTATCATTGCTACTTTACGCTCTTCATCCAGTTCGACGATTCCTTCCCTTTCCAGTTGCGCGATAGCCATTTGGGCCATTCCCACTGCCCCCTCCACGATCTTCTGCCGGGCGGCAATGATGGCGTTGGCCTGCTGACGCTGCAGCATGGCGCTGGCTATTTCGGTGGCATAGGCCAGATGGGTCAAACGCGCCTCGATGACCTCCACCCCTGCAACCGCCAGTCTTTCCTGTAATTCCCGAGCTAATTCCCGGGCGACTTCATCGGCGTTGCTGCGTAATGAATAACCGCCTTCTTCAAAATCATCATAGGGATACTTGGTGGCGACGTGGCGCAGGGCCGTTTCGCTCTGAATTTCCACGAATTCCTCATAGTTGTCCACATCGAACAGGGCTTTGGCTGAATCAATCACCCTGAATACCACCACCGCAGCAATCTCTACCGGGTTGCCTTCAACATCATTTACTTTAAGGGTTTTGCTGTTAAAGTTGCTGACCCGCAGGGAAACCTTCCGGTGGATTGAAAAAGGTACTTTTAACCATATTCCGGACTCGCGGATGCTGCCGATGTACTTGCCGAAAAAGGTTATCACTTTGGATTCATTGGGTTGGACCACAGTAATGCCGGTTAATGCAATGACAACTAATATTGTGAGCATGATTCCGGCAACAATGTGCAGGCTGATAAACAGATAAACGACGGCCGCAGTCAACAGCATTGCCAGTAAAAGGGCGATAAATCCATTTAATTTCCATGCCTTGTGTTCAGTCATCTGGTTGTACCTCCTAAATAATATTTAAATTATATCTAAATGATATCATATAAATATTAAATGGCAAAAGAAATATTCTGGTTTTTACTTTCAGGTTTTACCTCCAGCACAGGTATGCTACAATTAAAATTAATATATGTAGGTGGTTGGGTAATGAAGATTGCTATCGATGGGCCGGCCGGTGCTGGAAAAAGTACCGTTGCCCGCAGACTAGCCGAAGAGCTTGGCTTTGTTTATATAGACACCGGTGCCATGTACCGGGTTCTGACCTGGAAAGCGCTCCAGAGGGGGTTGGACCTCTACCATGAAGAAGAATTAAATAGACTTGCTTCCAGTATAAAAATTCATTTCGAAAATGATTGTAAACAGCAGAAGGTGTTATGTGACGGTAAGGACTTAACCGCTGCGATCCGCCTGCCGGAAGTGAATGCTGCTGTCTCTACAGTTGCCTCTCATCCCACTATCCGTAGAACAATGGTTGAACAGCAACAGCATATGGCATCCAGCATTTCTGTCGTTATGGATGGACGTGATATCGGGGAATGCGTGCTGCCGGATGCGGAATATAAATTTTTTGTTACTGCCAGTGTTGAGGAAAGAGCTCGAAGACGTGCTGCCGAACTGGCTGCGAGCGGCTTGCACATTGACTATAATACGATTTTACAGGAAATAACCAGGCGCGATAAAAATGACTCCGAAAGGCAAACCGGGGCTCTGAAGATTTTACCTGATTCGATAATCATAGATAGCAGCGAGATGAGCGTTGAACAGGTTCTTCAGAAAATGCTGGCCATCATTCAGGGGGAATGATATGGTTTATTACATTGCCCGGGGCATTGCCAGATTATTATTGCTGGTTTTAAATCTAAAAAAAGAGGGACTGGGCAAGCTGCCCCCTAATGGCCCGGTAATAGTTGCTGCTAACCATGTGAGCAACTGGGATCCTGTAATCGTCGGCACGGCTTTATCAAGGCCGGTTCATTTTATGGCGAAAGTTGAGTTGTTTAATAACGTTTTTCTGGGTAAATTATTAACAGCCCTGCATGCTTTTCCGGTCAGAAGGGGAGCGGCTGACCGCAGGGCGATTCGCCAGGCTCTCGATCTTCTGGCAGAAGGTGAAGTCGTAGGCATCTTTCCTGAAGGCGCCCGCCAGAAAGTAAAGCCTGATATCCAGGTTCATGGCGGAGTTGCTTTGCTGGCCTTGAAATCAGGCGCAAAAGTAGTGCCGATGGCCTGTATAGGTACGGATAAGAATTTTCCTTCAGGATGGTTTAGGCCTCTGATAATTAGGATGGGTGACCCTATCATCCTGGATGAATACAGAAATCAGAAGATCAGCTCCGCCTTATTGGAAGAAATTAGTATGCGGATTATGCAAGAAATTAATTCACTTTTAGACAAATAAAGAAGGATTTAGGTATATTATTACGAAAATAAATACTTAGGTGTTTGGCGGGGTGTGATTATTGCAAACACGGCTTGCCAGGAATGCCGGTTTTTGTGCTGGAGTCAGGAGAGCTGTAAGAATAGCCGAGGAAGCTGCCGGCCAGGGGGGCAGGTGGTACAGCCTGGGGCCTCTGGTGCATAATGACGCAGTCGTAGCCGACCTGAAAGAAAAGGGCATAATTCCGGTAAACCGGCTGGATGAAATTCAGGCTGGTGAAGACGTCGGCATAATTATAAGATCGCACGGCGTACCGCCTGAAATAATTAAACAAGCACAGGAAAGGGGATTGGGAATTAAGGATGCTACCTGCCCGCTGGTAAAGCGGGTACATGATATTGTAGCATTATTACGAGGTGACGGGTATGAGATAGTAGTCTTCGGTGATGCTCATCATCCTGAAGTGCAGGCAATTACAGGGTGGTGCGGCTATCAGGCCAGAGTAATCGCCGGTGTGGATGAAACCTGTAAAATGACCAAGGTGGATAAATTGGCGGTAGTCTCGCAGACTACCAAGGATGAAAACGATTTCTATGCCGTAGTTGCCGCTCTAGCACCTATGGCTGGAGAAATAAGGGTATTTAATACCATATGCAGGGCGACCCGAAAAAGACAACAGGCTGCCCGGGAATTAAGCTCCGAAGCAGACCTGATACTGGTGCTGGGGGACCCGAAAAGCTCGAATACAGCCACTCTAACCAGGGAGTGTAAAAATACTGGGGTTAAGACTGTTCAGATTTGTGGTGCATCTGATATCTCGGCTGATTGCCTGCAGGGAGTATCCAGGGTAGGAATCACCGCAGGAGCTTCAACCCCGGACTGGATAATTAAGGAGGTATTGGATAGGATGACAGAGTTCGAGGAAAAGAGCCAGCAGGAACTGGAACAGGAAAAGGAACAGGATACAACCGCTAGCGAGGAATCATTTGCCAAAATGGAAGCTGAGATGGCAGACTTTGAAACTCCTGGTCGGGGAGATATTATAAAGGGAACTGTTATTCAGGTCCAGGATGATGAGGTAATGGTTGATGTAGGGGGCAAATCAGAAGGAATTATTCCGTTGCGGGAAATGTCTTTAAAGGATGCCGGTTCCGCCCGTGATCTCATCAATGTAGGTGATGAAATTGAAGTCATGGTGCTTAAATGGGATGATGATGGAACCATATTGCTTTCCAAGAAAAAGGTTGATACCCAGAAGGTGCTGGATAAGCTGGACGAAGACTATAAGGAAGCCAAAGTTATTGAAGGCACCATAACCGGCACGGTCAAAGGCGGCTTGCTGGTAGATGTCGGCATGGTTGCTTTCCTGCCCGCCTCCCATGTTGAGGATGGCTATGTCAAAAACCTGGAGCAGTATATCGGGCAGACCCTGCAGTTTAAAATCATTGAGTTTAACCGCAACAAGAGAAGAGGCTCCCAGATCGTTCTTTCCCGCAAGGAGCTGGTGGCAGAGGAAAAGAGCCGTCTGAAGAAAGAGTTCTGGGATAATATCGAGGAAGGCCAAACTCGCCGGGGCAGAGTAAAACGTATCGTAGATTACGGTGCCTTCATTGATTTAGGCGGTTATGAAGGGCTGCTGCATGTATCGGAAATGGAGCACCGCAGGGTCGAGCATCCCTCCGATATATTAAATGAAGGCGACGAAACCGATGTTTACATTTTAGCCTTGGACCGGGAAAAGGAAAGGGTTTCCCTGAGCCGGAAAAAACTGCTCAAGAGTCCCTGGGAAATTGCGCAGGAGAAATATCATGAAGGGGACATAGTTGAGGGTACGGTAGTTAGAATTGCTCCCTTCGGAGCTTTCGTCGAGCTTGATCCCGGGGTGGACGGACTGGTTCATATTTCCCAGATGGCCAATTACCGGGTGGAAAAACCCGAAGATGTGGTCAGCGTCAATGACAGGATAAATGTGAAAATAATAAGTATCGATCCGGAAGACAAACGGATTGGACTATCAATCAAACAGGCTCAGGATGAAAAGGAGAGCAAGGATGTTCAGGAATACCTGGATAGTCAGAACAATCCAGAAGCAGGAGCCGAGTAAAATTAATTTCGGGGTGATATAATGCCGATTTTTGATTTTCTCTGTCAGAATTGCGGTAAAAAGTTTGACATAATGATTGCCAATGCCGACAAAAACAAGGTAAAGTGTCCCGAGTGCAATTCGTCGGAAGTTAAGCAATTATTGTCCCTATTCAATACCGGAGGAACAAAATCAGCCCCGGCCGGTTGTCAGGGATGCAGTGCCGGTGCCACCGGTGGATGAGGTTTGAAGTTTTAGGCTGCCGTAGGCAGCCTTTTTTTAACCGGGATGAGGTGTAAGCGTTGCAGACTAGTGGTGTAATCCTGGCCGGCGGTAAGAGCTCCCGTATGAAGTTTAACAAAGCCTTTGCTGAGATAGAGGGAAAGCCGGCGGTTCAGATAATTATTGATAAATTCCGGGCTTGTTTTCAGGAAATTATTATCATAAGCAACGAACCCGAACTTTTTACCGGATTCCATTTGCCGGTCTACCAGGACATTTACCCTTATCTGGGGCCGGTGGGAGGTATACATTCGGCCCTGGTCAACGCCAGTTATGATCGCATGTTTGTTTTAGGTTGTGACATGCCTTTTATGGACATGGGGCTGGTTCAGTACATGCTGGCCCGACTTGATAATCACGATAGCGTAGTTCCGGAAATAAATTCATTTCTGCAGCCCCTGGCAGCAGCCTATAACCGAAGCTGCCTTCCGGTATTCAGTGATTGCCTGCAGAATAATAAATTGAAACTGGTGCGCATATTCAGCGAGCTGGATGCATTGGTGTTGAAGGATGATGAATTGGAGATGTTCGGCGGCATAAGAGAAATATTCTTTAATGTCAATGACCCGGCGGCGCTGGCAGAAGCCAGAAATATCGCGGGGAGGTTACTATAATCAGAGGTCAGCGTAAAATAGAACACATTCGCATAGCAGGTAAGACGCCTGATGGCCCTCGATCAACCGGGCTGGAAGATGTGCGCCTGCTAAACTGCTCGCTTCCTGAGCTGGATATGGAAGAAATCAGTCTTAACTCCAGTCTCGGGGATAAGAAACTGCAATTTCCCCTGGTAGTTAACGCTTTAACCGGTGGCAGCAAAGAGGCCCGCAATATTAATCGCGATTTGGCTATTATGTGTCGGCAGTATGGATTGGCCATGGCCGTGGGTTCACAAACTATTGCTCTGGAGGACCCGGGATGGAAAGATAGTTTTACTATTGTCAGAGATTATAATCCCAACGGAGTTGTGATTGCCAATATCAGTGGTACGGCCGAAAGAGAAGCGGCAAGGGCAGCGGTTGACATGATTGCGGCCGACGCATTGCAGCTGCATTTTAACGTACCCCAGGAGTTGGCTATGCCCGAGGGTGACCGCTGTTTTAAAGGCATACTGGAAAAGGTGGCCCGGATAGTCGAGATTTGCCCGGTGCCGGTAATTGCCAAAGAAGTCGGTTTTGGTTTTTCCCGGGAGAGTGTGCGGCAGTTGTATCAGGCCGGGGTGAGGATATTTGATACCGGCGGACAGGGAGGAACCAACTTCATTGCCATAGAAGATAAACGCGGCGGCATGTTCGGGGGAGAACTGGACGCCTGGGGTATACCTACCGCCGTGAGTCTGGCGGAGATAGCAGCTTGTGACTTGCCGGTAAGCATTATTGCATCAGGAGGGATAAGATCAGCCGCCGACGCTGCCAAGGCTTTTGCTATGGGGGCGGATATGGTAGGGATAGCCGGGCCGCTGCTCAGGATTCTGGTACGGGGAGGGATTGAGGAACTGGATCGCTGGATTAATGATTTCCTGTATCGCCTGAAAGCGGTTTTTTTGATGAGCGGTGCCCGAAATTTGGCTGCTATGCAGGGGAAACCTCTGATAATTTTAGGCCAAACCGCCGAATGGCTCAGAGCCCGTGGTATCGATCCCCATCTATGGGCTCAACGTTGAGACAAGAACAAAAAATTTTTGCCATAAAGCCAGAAAGCCACCTGCCGCAGGTGGCTTTGCTGTGCCCGCATTACATAATCTCATAACAAAGGGGAAAAATATTTTAAAGAAAAACCATAAGAAAGGATGAAAAGCATGGCCAATTTCCCCTTTGGATTGATAGCCCTGGTAGTCATATCTATCCTGATATACTTTGGCGTGGCTCACCGGGTGCTGGACAGATTACGACTAACGGATAAAGCGGCTCTGGCAGTTATTGCTGCCATAATTATCGGTAGCTTTATAGATATTCCGTTAGGCTCCAGGATAGTAGTTAATCTGGGCGGACTTATTGTGGTAGGTCTTGCCCTTTATGTTTTGCTGGGGGCAGGTACAGCCTATGAAAAAATACGCGCCATTATAGCTGCAGCAGTAACTGCACTGGTACTGTTTTTAGCCGGGCGTTATCTCGGTGCGGAACCGGAGAACATGTTCATTGACCCGATGTATATCTATCCCATTGTTGCAGGTGTTGTAGGTTATCTCGCCGGCAGATCCCGGCGGGGAGCATTTTTTGCTGCTGTTATGGGGGTTCTGGCCCTGGATGTGGGACAATATTTTTATTTGATTCGGGCAGGTCAGGCGGGGACAGTTCACGTCGGTGGTGCGGGAGCTTTTGATGCTCTGGTGCTGGCTGGCATATTGGCAGTACTGCTGGCTGAAACCATCGGTGAAACTCTGGAGAGAGTACAGGGGGGGCCCAAGGTTGAAGGAAGACCGGAAGAGCTGGTTAGAAATTTAAGAGAACCCGAACCGGCGCGTAAACCAATCGAAGAATATGAGAGCGGAGAAGGCAGAGCGAGGCGCGAAGAGCGGGGCAAGGCGGATGAAAGCGAAGATAAAAGAGAAACAGGTGAAGATGGGGGTGATACCCGTGGCTAAACGTTATGTTTTTCTATCGGCACTATTGGTGCTGACGTTTGTATTAACCGGAGGCGCTGCTCTGGGAGCTCACTATGATATGCCCAGAGGGCAGTATTTTACTCTGCTGGACGAGAACAACAATGTTATTCACCAGACGGGAACGAAGGTATACAAGGGTGATGAATATATCGCTGCCGATAATTCCCGTTATAAAGTTATAGACATTGATGGCACCACTGCGCGCTGCGCCTATCAAGGCCAAGAGAAAATGCCGGCGCTGGACTTCAGTACCCGGAAAAATGCCTGGGTTTTTGGCGGGAGCCGGTTAGCCCCGGTACAGGCCAATAAAAAACCGACCATAGCCCTTTATCATACGCATAGCGACGAATCCTATGTTGCAGGTGACGGGGCGGAAAGCGTCAACGGCAAAGGCGGTATTTATGATATAGGTCAGACGCTAAGCAATCGTTTGCAGCAGCTCGGCTTTAACGTTCAGTATAATCGCAACAATCATAACCCGCATGATGTCAACGCTTACAGCCGCTCCCGCAAGACGGCGGCAAGTCTGCTGAAGCAACAGCCGGACGTTATCCTGGATATACATCGCGATGCTGTTCCTGCCAGCCAATATCAAACAGAAGTTGCAGGCAAAGAGGTCACCAAAGTAAAGCTGGTGGTAGGTAATCAAAACCCCAATATGAAGACTAACCTGGAGTTTGCCAAACGCATTAAGGCGGCTATGGATAATAAGGCCCCAGGCCTTTCCAATGGTATCTTTATTGGTAAGGGAGATTACAATCAGGATCTTAGCCCCAGAGCCATGTTGATAGAGGTGGGAGCTCATACCAACCAGAAAAGTGATGCCAAAGAGGGGGTAACAGTTTTCGCAGACACCCTGCCCGGTTTAATGGGCATGAACACTGTTAACGCCAATAATGCACCTGCTGCCAAGCCTTTGACCGGCCAAAGTCAGGGGGCGGGAACCACGATTTTAATAATTTTGGTAGTTGTTGCTGCAGCTGCCGGAGGTTTTTATCTGCTCAACCGCGGCAGCACCAGCAAATAGATGGAAAGATACGGGTTAGCGATATTAATGGGGATAACGGTAGGATTTATGGACAGGTGGGCGATGCTGCGCAGCGACTACCGCCATTATCCCACTTATCCCCATGGCCAACTGAATCATCTGGCGCTGGGGTTCATTGCTGCCAGTCTGGGGGCTGTGGCTGTTCCCGCCATAGCTAAACCCGACTATGTGGCTGTGACCTTTCTGGTTCTGGCTGCCCAGCAGTTCAGAGATGTGCGTAACATGGAACGCGAAAGTCTGAACAAACTGGAAGAAACCAAACTTATAAGGCGGGGAAGCGACTATATCGAGGGAATTGCCCGGGTATTCGAAGCCCGCAATTACCTGGTGATATTTGCGGCTTTAATCAGCAGTGCGGCTGCTTTTTGGCTCGGGTGGCAGTATGGCCTGTTATTCGGTGCGGTTGCGATAATATTATCCCTGTGCTTAATGAGCGGGAGCTATATCGGCGATATTGCCGAAGTATGCGCCGGTAAAGTCCATTTTAAAGAATCCGTACTAATGGTCGATGATATCGTCATCATGAATGTCGGACTGCCCGCCGCCAGAAAAAAGATTTTGGAGGAGGGAATGGGCGTAATCATCAGTCCGAAAGATGACGATGCCCGGCTCACCCTGGACTCGCCCGGGCAAAGGATGGCTATAGTACATGACGTTGCGTCCATATTGGGAAGCAAAGTGGAGATAAATGAGACGGAACTGATGCCTATGGCCAGAAAACACCCGGACAAGGGATACCTGGGTTTTTTTCTCGTAGCCAACGAACCTGATCTTGATTATCTAATGGAAATAATACGAAAGATTCCAGTACTGGAGTCAGCCCGGGGTACGGCGTTAAAAAGCTATTTTGGCAGAAAGGCGGCCGATTGAATGGATACCGGAATATCCGATTATATATTGGCCCTGGTAACGGTTGATGCCAGCAAAATTGTATCCGGCGGGTGCCCGGTATTTCTGGCCGCCGATCAGCAGGAACAGGAAAAAATAAGCCTTTTGCTGGCTCGAATCCTGGGCGGCATAGTTCATGACCTTGAAAACGGGGTCTATTTTATATGCCGGCATTAAGCTTGGAGCAAAGGGGCGGTTCTATTGTGTGATCATAAATAACGCAACCGGACCGTCCCCTTGTGTCAAACCGTAAGAAGGGAAGGAAGGGCACAGTGAAGATCATCTACCATTGTTATGGCGGGTCACACTCGTCGGTGATGGCAGCGGCATTGCATCTGGGTCTCATACCTAAAGATCGGATACCTACCGAAGATGAGCTTATGACCATACCCTATTATGACAAAACCACCGATGCCGATTTTGGTTCCATAAGATTTATGGGCATTGACGGCTTTAAAAATGAAGTGTACGTGCTGGGGAAAAAAAGCATGGGAGACCGGTATTCCCGCCTGCTTATGGGGGTTGCCGATATTTTGGGCCGCGGTGGTGACGTACTGGCGGTTAATTGCATGAACCGGGTAAATCTGGCCATGAAACTGGGGGGGTTTGGCTCGCGCAGAATGGGAGCAGTGTCCCTGGGCAGGCCGGTACTGGTTCGCGGCAGCCAAAAAGCGTTTATGGAACTGGTCAACCTGGTAGAAATTACCCGTTTGCGGGCCATGCATATGGTGTAGGCCATGGATATAATTTTCTTGGGAACCACCGGAGTCCATCATGCACTGATAGCGGCCAATATTTACCTTGAAAATCTACCGGATGAAAAATATTATAACCTGCGGGATTATGCCGATCTGGAATTGGAGTCCAGAGGTTCTCCTGTATATGTCGGCCGGGATAAGCAGGGGAGACGGGTTTACAGCCTGGGCGGGGGAAAAGATCTGGGGATGGCTAAGAAGTCCATAGAAGACTTAACCGCTTTACTGGGGTATTCATCTCATGACTTGCTGGTACAAACCGTTACCATCCGGGGTGATAAGCTGTTGGCAACTCTATGCGGAATCCCGCCGGTACTGGGCGGCAGGTTATGGAACTGCCTGGCTGCGGCTATATTACTCAAAAACCAGTTGCCAAGCATCCGCGAAAAAATAGGACATATATCGGTGGAGCAGATACCATAACAGCTATAGAGGCGCCGGAGGACGGGGTTACGGACAGACTTCGCAGAGAGCGTACCGCCCCCGCTTCTCTGATATGTCTATATTTACTTGCGGTTGGACTGGTTTTATTGGATAATGTTTACGAGTATGCACCAGCAGGAGGATCATTGTGAGTGCTCCCATTATAGATGTAAGCACCGGCAGTATTGCTGAAGAAATGGGCATAGAGGCAGGCGATAGCCTGGTATCTATAAACGGTCAGGAAATTGAGGATATCATAGACTATCAGTTTCACTCCCAGGATGATTTGATCGTCCTGGAAATTAAAAAAGCCGACGGCGAGTTATGGTCGCTGGAGATTGAAAAAGACTGGGATGAAGAGCTGGGCCTGGTTTTTGACGATGTTATATTTGACCGGATGAGGGTATGCCGAAACCGTTGTTTATTCTGTTTTGTCGACCAACTGCCGCCGGGAATGCGCCAAACGCTTTACATAAAAGATGACGATTACCGCTATTCCTTTCTTTATGGCAATTATATAACCCTGACCAATCTAAAGGAGAAGGACTGGCGTAAAATCATTGGCCTGCATCTAAGCCCGCTTTATGTTTCGGTCCACTGTATGGAGCCGGAATTAAGGGCAAAGATTTTAGGAAGTAAACGGGCGGCAGGTATCCGCAAGGATTTACAGCGTTTATATGATGCGGGTATCAAGGTTCATACCCAGATAGTTTTGTGCCCGGGAATTAATGATGGGGCGGTGTTAGAGCAAAGTATAGAGGAACTGGCCGCCTTCTATCCCTGTGTCCAATCGGTTGGGATTGTTCCGGTGGGGCTTACCGGTTATCGGGCCGATCTTTTTGCTTTGCAGGCATTTACGGCAGGGCAGAGCCGGGATTTGATTCAGCTGGTTGACACCTATCAATCAGAATATAGAAAATCAATGCCAGGCGGCTTTGCCTATCTGGCTGACGAATTTTATATTAAAGCGGGGGATAACATCCCCCCGGCCTGTTATTACGACGATTACTGCCAAATTGAAAATGGCATTGGCCTGGCCCGGGTCTTCCTGGACGAATTCGCTGCCCTGGAAGAATCCCTTCCCCAACAGATAGCTGACCGGGAAGCATATATTGTCACCGGCATATCAGCTATCCCCATACTGGAAAGGCCATGGCGGCGTCTGAGTCAGATCAAAGGTTTAACCCTGGGTTTATTGCCGGTAGAAAACCGTTTTTTCGGAGGCAATGTAACTGTTACCGGCCTGTTGACCGGCAGGGACATAATGGATGCCTTGGGCGATAAATATAAGGGTAAGCGGGTAATTCTGCCGGAGATTATATTCAGGGAAGGCTATGATATCCTGCTCGACGATATTGGCCTGGATGATATACGCCGGCGTACCGGAGCCGATATTCATACAGTTGACGGCAGCGCCGAATCCTTGGTTCAAGCTGTTTTAGGATTTTGAATTAACGTTTAGCAATCGGAGGAATGGTGAATGGCGAAACCGATAGTGGCCATAGTTGGTCGGCCCAATGTTGGCAAATCGACCCTTTTTAACCACCTTATCGGCCAAAGAAAGGCTATAGTGGAGGATGTCCCGGGAGTTACCCGGGATCGGCTCTATGATAATTGCGATTGGACCGGGCGGGAGTTTATGGTCATAGACACCGGAGGCATTCGCTTTGAGGAAGGTGACATCTTCGCCCGCGAGGTCAAATTGCAGGCTGAATTGGCCATAGAAGAAGCCGATGTGATTCTCTTCGTGGTTGACGCCCGGGAAGGGATAAGTGCTGAGGACGAACAGGTGGCGAACCTGCTGCGCAGATCCGGCAAGCCGGTGGTTCTGGCTGCCAATAAAGTGGAAAATTTTGACCGGCAGCTGGAATACTACGAGTTCTATAAACTGGGTTTGGGCGATCCCATACCGGTTTCAGCCATGCACGGCCTTAATACCAACGACCTTCTGGATGAAGTGGTAGCTTGTTTCGCTCCGGCCCAGACCTATGAGGAGGATGACAATGCCATTAAGATTGCCATTGTAGGCCGCCCCAACGTGGGTAAATCTTCACTGGTAAATGCATTCCTGGGTGAGCAGAGGGTGATCGTCAGCGATATCCCCGGTACCACCCGCGATGCTATCGACACTCCTTTCAGGTACGACGGCACTGACTATATCCTGATTGATACTGCGGGGATCAGGAAAAAATCCCGTATCAAGGAAGCTACTGAACGCTACAGCGTAATCCGTTCCCTAAAAAGCATAGAGCGGGCCGATGTGGTTCTGGTTATGCTTGATGCCACGGCCGGGGTGATTGAGCAGGATCAGAGGATTGCCGGTTATGTGCACGAAGCGGGCAAGGCTAATATTATTGTGGTTAACAAATGGGACCTGGTGGAAAAAGACGGGCACACTATGAACAAGTTTGATAAAGATATCAGGCAAGACTTGAAATTCCTGGCCTATGCACCTCTTATGTATGTTTCCGCCCTCACCAAACGTCGGATATTCAAGCTTCTGGAACTGGTCGATTTTGTTGCCGAACAGCATAGCCGCCGTATAAATACGGCCGAATTAAACCGGGTGGTTAATGAAGCCATGATGTTAAACCCCCTGCCGGGAGGGGGAGGGAAAAAAGTGAAAATCTATTATACCACCCAGGTTCGCACGGCTCCGCCGACCTTTGTTTTTTTTGCCAATCAGCCGGATAGCGTTCATTTTACTTATCTGCGCTATCTGGAAAACGTTTTGCGGCAGAATTTTGGTTTCGAAGGTTCTCCTATCCGTCTATTGGTTCGTCAGAAGAGCGGAAAAGACTAGACAAGCATAGGGGGGTTGGGTTTGAGAGAATTCTTGTTGATACTGCTGTGTTACCTTATTGGCTCTATACCGTTCTCCTATATTGCAGCCCGGGTTCTGGCCCATACTGACGTACGTACCCGGGGGAGCGGCAATGTAGGAGCAACCAATGTATTTCGCACCTCAGGGACCGGGGCGGCATTGCTGGCTCTGGCGGGAGACCTGATAAAAGGCGTGCTGGCAGCATGGCTGGGTTTAACCCTGGGCGGGTTACTTTTGGCTGCGCTTTGTTCACTGGCTGCGGTCATAGGGCATTGTTATCCTCTGTTTTTAAGATTCCGTGGGGGCAAGGCGGTAGCCACAGCCGGGGGGGTAGTGCTGTGGCTTATGCCTAAAGTCGTAATTATTCTGCTTTTGATATTTATAGCAGTGGTCTATGTCAGCCGCTACGTATCCCTGGCATCGATAGCGGTGGCTGTTTTACTTCCTGTTATTGCCTTGATGCTGCACAACCCCTGGGAGTACATCCTGTTAAGCGTCTTAATGGCAGCGTTGGTAGTGTATCGGCACCGGGAAAACATCAGAAAGCTGAGGCAGGGCACCGAAGCTCGAATAGGAGATAGGGCCTAACCATAGTTGTGGAGGTAATTATGGACAGAATCGCAGTTCTGGGAGCAGGCAGCTGGGGTACGGCTCAGGCCATCCTGCTCAGCGGCAAAACCAGGCAGCTTGCTCTTTGGGGCAGAGCTGAAGACGGATTGGAATCAATAATGAAAGAGCGGGAAAACAAAAAGTTCCTGCCTGGAGTAATCCTCCCCGATAATATTGAAGTGGTAAATGAGCTGGCCGCAGCCGTTGCCGGTGCAGAATTGATAGTGCTGGCCGTACCCTCTCAAGCCTTGCGGTCAGTATTAAAACTGCTGCAGCCGCTGCTTAGACCGGAAACGGTCATGGTCAATACCGCCAAAGGGCTGGAGATCGAAACCGGTATGCGGATGAGCCAGGTGACAGCGGATGTTTTGGGAGAGGATATATTACAGCGCTATGTAGTTTTATCCGGTCCCAGCCATGCCGAGGAAGTGGCCCGCAGGGTGCCAACGGTAGTCACGGTAGCCTCTCCTGCTCGTGATACTGCTTTTTTGGTTCAGGATACATATATGTCACCGGTGTTTCGGGTCTACACCAACCCCGATGTTGCAGGCGTGGAGCTGGGTGGGGCGCTAAAGAACATAGTAGCATTGGCAACCGGTATGTGCGATGGTTTGGGATTCGGAGACAATACCAGAGCTGCCTTGATGACCCGGGGCCTCACGGAAATAACCCGCATGGGGGTAGCCATGGGGGGGGATTACCGTACCTTTTCCGGTCTCAGCGGCATGGGGGATCTGGTTGTCACCTGCGCCAGCAAATACTCCCGCAACCGCAGGGCGGGCGAGCTCTTGGGGCGGGGTTACAGCATGGAGCAAGCCTTGCAGGAGATAGGTATGGTGGTGGAAGGCGCTCACACCGTTCGCGTAGTTAATACCGTTGCCGAGCGTCTCAGGGTGGAGATGCCCATAAGCCGGGCCTGCTACGGCATCCTATATGAAGCCCGGTCGACCCGGGAAACGGTTGAAATGCTGATGAAAAGGCGAAGAAAACATGAACTCGAAGAAATTGCGGTAAATATAAAAGGGTGGTAAAGGCTAAAAAGTGTGAAATCAAACACACTTTTTTTCTTTTCTGGTTATATTACCTGAATTTGATAAATATATTTATACTGTTATAGCGCAACCATGATTAAGGGGTATCCGTATTATCGAAGGGAGGGTGCCTTAAAAAGTCTAAATCCAAGGGAGGGAAAAAGAGAAGTGGAAGGAAACATTATCTTAAATGATATTGCTGAAAGAACTGGAGGCGATATCTATCTGGGAGTAGTAGGCCCGGTCAGAACCGGCAAATCAACGTTTATAAAAAGATTTATGGAAATGATGGTGATACCGAATATAAAAGACATTTACGACCAGGAACGGGCCAAAGACGAGCTTCCTCAGAGCGGTGCGGGGAGAACAATCACTACTACGGAGCCCAAATTTGTGCCCAACGAAGCAGTAGAAATCAGTACCACCAACGGTATCAGCCTGAAGGTGAGAATGGTAGACTGCGTTGGCTATACCGTTGAAGGCGCACTGGGCTACGAAGAAGATGAAGAACCTCGTATGGTAAGAACTCCCTGGTTTGACTATGAGGTTCCCTTCGAGGAAGCAGCCGAAATAGGAACCAGGAAGGTTATTGCCGACCATTCCACCATCGGTCTGGTAATCACTACCGACGGCAGCATCAGCGATATCCCCAGAAGCAGCTATGAGGAACCGGAGGAAAGGGTAGTCAACGAACTGAAAGAGCTGAACAAACCGTTCATTATCATACTGAACTCTACCCGTCCCTATGACCGGGAAACCCTGAATCTGGCCGAAGAGTTAAGTGACAAGTATGGCGTTAGTGTTATACCTGCGGATGTAGCCTTAATGTCGGTAGATCAAATGCTGGGAGTACTGGAGGAAGTCCTCTACGAATTCCCGGTGCAGGAAGTAAACATCAAACTGCCCCGCTGGGTTGATGAGCTGGATGAAGAGTTCTGGCTGCGGGAGAACCTGGAAGACTCCATCAGGGAGGTGCTCAGCGGAATCAAAAAGGTACGGGACATCGACCGTGCCATCGAAAAACTATCGGATATCGAAAACATAAGTTATGTCAGCCTGGAGGAAATGAGCCTGGGTACCGGCACCGCTTCCATTGACGTAACCGTACCGGAAGAACTGTTTTACCGCTCCTTAAGTGATGTGAGCGGTTTTAGCGTGGAAGGAACCCATGACATCATGCGGCTGATGAAAGACTTGAGCATTGCCAAAAAAGAATTTGACAAGGTATCATCAGCCTTGGACGAGGTCCGCGAAACCGGCTACGGGGTAGTTACCCCCAGGCTGGAAGAGATGTTTTTGGAAGAACCCGAACTTATAAGGCAGGGAAGCCGGTTTGGGGTCAAACTGAAAGCCAAAGCCCCATCCCTTCATATAATCCGGGCTGATATAACCACTGAGATTACACCCATAATCGGTACCGAAAAGCAGTGTGAGGAACTGGTACGCTACATGCTGGATGAGTTCGAGGAAGATCCCACCAAGATTTGGGATTCCAATATCTTCGGCAAATCCCTGCATGACCTGGTACGGGAAGGCATACAAAATAAACTGCACCGGATGCCGGAAAACGCCCAGGTTAAACTCCAGGATACCCTGCAAAGAATTGTCAACGAAGGCAGCGGCGGTTTAATCTGTATAATAATATAGTAATTAAGAGGACTTTTTCAAGGGGGTCTGCCCGCAAGGCAGGCCCTTTTTATTTATCTGGTGGTTAATCCCGGCCAGGCTCTGTCGGCATCAGGGGACAGTCGTAATACTTGAGCCGGTATTTCTTATCCATCGCCAGTTTTTCAGCATCAGCGTGATAATGGGGGTCAACCAGACACAGGGCCGGGTTGTCTTTCAAGTCATCCATACCGGCCCTGGTTCCATTAACCAGAATACCGTAAACCATTAAATCGGTACTATTAACGGCAGAGTCAAAATAAAGCTCGGCTATGTTATCCAGAGCCTGTCCTATGTTATTATTCTCCACTTTATGGTTGGGGTTTTGGTTGCCGCAATCCTTTGGCGCAGTGGCCCAGATTCCTGAAACCGCAAGATGGTTAGCCTTGATGAACGCCCTTAACTGCTCATTAGTCAAATAGTTACGAAAAACCAGCAGGGCTTCAATACTGCTGTCAGCATTGTCCGCGGCCAGGCGGGTTAGTACATCCGAGCGCTCCTCTATGTATGATTCCAGGGTTTGCCGCTCCGGGGGACAGCCGATCATTACGTTTACTATCTTTTCCCCCTCATCCAGTCCGAACGACGGAGACTGTCCCCACCAATTGCCGTAAGTAAAAGCTGATATGATGCCACTGATAAGTAGAACCCCAATTACGATTAGTATCCTCTTGCTGATTTTTGCCCGCATAAAACCGTGTTCCATGACCAGCCTCCCGGTATGCCCAAAAATATCATTCTAATTATACTCCAATTCGGTGAAAGTGTTGTGAAAAACAGGATGCTCCTCCGGCTACCAGACAACATCCCCTATCCTTAAAAGAGGATTGCGGCAATTTTCGGATAATGTTATAATGTCCGCATACGAAAGATTAAATTCCACCCAGCATGGACGGGAGGTGGTTTTTTATTGCCTGAAAAGAAGTACTACCTGGTCCGGGAGGACATTTTACCTGAATCAATACAAAAGACCGCAGCGGTGAAAGAAATGCTGATCCGGGGAGAAGCGGACAATATCCAGGATGCCGTGGACAGACTGGGCATAGCCAGGAGCACTTACTATAAATATAAAGACGGGGTTTTCCCCTTTTTCAATGCCGACAATATGGCTATTATCAATATTTCCTTGCTGCTTAAACATATTTCAGGTATTCTATCAGGGGTATTAAATTGCATTGCCCAGCTGCAGGGCAATGTCTTGACTATCAACCAGAATCTGCCCCTGCATGGGGTAGCTTATGTCACCCTGTCTATCAGTATCGAAGAAATGACGGTAGCAGTAGATGAACTGCTGGCTCGTCTGCAGAGCCTGAATGGCGTTATCAGCACTGAGATAGTCGGAAAAAGTTGATAGCTAGGAGGTAGGAAATGATCAACATTGGACTGCTGGGCTGCGGGACGGTTGGTTCCGGAGTGGTGGAACTGCTGCGGAAAAATGCCGAAGCCATTGCCCGAAGAACCGGAGATAATATTGCTGTTAAAAGGGTGCTGGAAAAGGAACCGGATAAATGCCGTACCCTGGGTCTTCCTGAAAATATGCTTACCGGGGATATTGATGCCATATTAAACGACCCGGATATCAACATTGTAGTGGAATTAATCGGGGGGATAGAACCTGCTTTTACCTTTATTATTAAAGCCATGCAGGCGGGCAAGCACGTAGTTACTGCCAATAAAGACCTTATAGCGGTAAAAGGCAGGGAACTTTTTGAAACAGCAGGGGAGAACGGGATTGATTTCTACTTTGAAGCCAGTGTCGGCGGCGGAATACCGGTTGTATACCCCTTGAAACAATCTCTGGCGGGCAATTGCATCCAGGAAGTAATAGGCATACTGAATGGAACCACCAACTACATCCTTACTAAAATGAGTCAGGAGGGACGGGAATTCAGCCAGGTTCTGGCTGAAGCCCAGCAGATGGGATATGCCGAGTTTGACCCGACCGCTGACATAGAGGGCCTGGATGCCGCGCGTAAAATAGCCATACTTTCTTCCATAGCCTTTAACAGCCGGATTACCCTGGATGATGTTTATGTAGAGGGGATCACCTCCATAACCCCGGCCGATATCACATATGCCCGGGAACTGGGCTATGTCATCAAACTTTTGGCCATCGCCAAAGAGGATGAGGCCGGACGGGTACAAGCTCGGGTGCACCCGGCTTTTTTACCGGTCAACCATCCGCTGGCTTCCGTCAATGACGTTTTCAACGCGGTTTTTGTCCGAGGCGATGCTGTGGGTGAAATTATGCATTTTGGCCGGGGAGCAGGGAAAATGCCTACCGCCAGCGCCGTGGTCGGGGATATAATAGAAATCGGACGCAACCTGCTGCACCAGTCCAATGCCCGTATCGGCTGCACCTGTTATGAAAACAAAACCATAGTAGGAATCGAGGAACTGCAGGCCAAATACTATGTAAGGATGACCGTAAAGGATCGTCCCGGGGTGCTGGCAGGGATTGCCGGCGTTTTCGGCAACAACAATGTGAGTATAGCCAGTGTGCTGCAAAAAACCAGTGAAGCCGATATGGCTGAACTGATAATGATAACCCACCAAGTACGGGAACAGGATTTGCGTGATTCATTAACGGTTCTTAAAGGCATGAGCATAGTTGGAGCAATCGACAATGTAATCAGGCTGGAGGGCAGTGGAGAATAGGAGTGAAAAAGGATTTGGCACGGATAGTATGTAAATTCGGCGGCAGCTCGGTAGCCGGCACAGAGAAAATAAAAAATGTGGCATTACGGGTGAAAAGCCTGCAGGAACAAGGCAATGAGGTGATCGTCGTGGTTTCAGCGATGGGAGATACTACCGACGATTTACTGGAGCTGGCAGCAGCCGTTGGCAATGACCTGAACCTGCGCGAAATGGATGCCCTGCTGGCCACGGGAGAACAGCAGTCGGCAGCCCTGCTGGCCCTTACCCTGGATAAAATAGGCTGCAAAGCTATTTCTCTGACCGGCTGGCAGGCAGGGGTCAAAAGCGACTCCAATTACAGTAAAGCCCGAATCAACGGTATAGATACCAGCCGTGTGGAAAAGGAATTGAGTTCCGGCAAAATAATAATCATTGCAGGTTTTCAGGGGCTATCCAGAGAAGGTGATGTCACCACTCTGGGCCGGGGCGGTTCTGATACCAGTGCCGTTGCTTTGGCGGCCAGCCTGGGGGCAAAACGCTGCATGATATTCACTGATGTGGAAGGAGTGTATACGGCTGATCCCCGGATAGTTAAAGATGCGAGTAAACTCCGGTCCATCTCCTACGAAGAAATGCTGGAGATGGCCAGTCTGGGTGCGGTGGTAATGCAGCCCCGGGCAGTTGAATTTGCCATGCTCTATAAGGTGGAGGTGGAAGTACGCAGCAGTTTTAACCTGGAACCGGGAACCATTATAACGGAGGTTGCGAATATGGAACAACAAAGAATCGTTACCGGAATTGCCCATGATATCAAATGCGCCAAGATAGGTATATTTGATTTGCCCGATAAACCTGGCGTGGCCAGCTTGATTTTTAATGATCTGGCCCGGGCCGGAGTAAACGTGGATATGGTAATACAGAGTGCCACCCGGGAAGAACATAATGATATAGCTTTTACTGTTTGCAGTGATGATCTGCCGCTGGCTTTGCCCGTAGTAGAGAAGCTGGTAGAAGAAATCGGCGCTTCGGGCATGGCTTACGGGGATAAGGTAGCCAAAGTTTCCATCGTGGGTGCGGGCATGCAGAGCAACCCCGGAGTAGCGGCTGCCATGTTCGCCGCCCTGGCTGATGAGAACATAAATATTGAGATGATAAGCACTTCCGAAATCAAGGTGTCATGCATCGTAGACGAGAGTAAGATAAAAGCTGCGGTAAAGGCGCTGCATAAACAGTTTGAACTGGAGCAGATCAACGGGTAATAAGGATTCATTATAAATGCCCGTTTAAAGCACAATCACTCTTGACGGGGTACTGCTTCTGGTGTACAATATTCCTTGCGTCGGGGTGTAGCTCAGTTTGGTATGAGCGCTACGTTGGGGACGTAGAGGCCGCTGGTTCAAATCCAGTCACTCCGACCATTTTTAAACTTAATCTTTGATATAATAGGAAGCCCAGCAGTGCTGGGCTTTTTGGTATTTCTGCGTGCCCAGCAGGCACGCACATTCTAGCCGGTGAAAGTCCGGGCGGGGTAGGTACCAAGGCGCCCCGTAGCTAAAGCAGGAAAACTATCCCGATTAAGTGGACGTCTTCCTGCTTTTTTGCGTACTTTATAGAACTCTTTTATTTCGAAATCAGATTATACAGCACTTGCGCCATCTCTGCTCTGGTGGTCGTAGCAGTCGGGATCAGCTTTCTGCCCGAGCCGCTGATAGTACCGGTTTTGACCAGCAAATCAATGGCGTCAATAGCCCATGAGGATACCTGTCCAGCATCGGTGAAGTCAGAGAGTATCTTGCCCGAATCTCCTTGCGGTAGCTGGCCAATGACCTTCAGCGTATTGTATAGCAATGTGAACATCTCCTGACGAGTGATTTCCTTGTCTGGCATATACATATTGTTACCTACGCCTGACGTAATCCCGAGCCGCTTTGCCGCCGCAAGATAGCCGGTGTAATAGGCGTTGCCAGCATCGGAGAAGTTATCCGTGGGGTTTGCAACAGGAGAAATGCCATAAGTTCTCATTGTCAGGACAATCAATTCGCCGCGGGTCAGCTTAGCGTTAGGGCTGTATTTGCCTCCGCCAGTACCTGTCGTGATTTCCCTTGCGGCGATGAAGCTCACCGCGTCTGAATACCAAGCGGTATTAGTCACGTCACTGAAGACTACTTTATTGAAAGCAACCGCATAGTCACTTAAATGAGTGGTGCTGAAGGTGACCATGCCTGTCGCCACATCATAGCGTCCGTTGGGAGTGGTGACAACGTTGCCGCTGCCGTCGATGTACCAGACGACGATGCTTTCAGGATTTGCAAGCTCCTCCGCAGTCGGCATATAGGGTATGGATACTGTTACCTGCGCAGCGGGATTGCTCCATTCGATCAGTCTTCCGTCAATGGACATTGTGATCCGGATGAGAGGTCTAACCCCGATGACGGCTTTCACCTTGTCAGGCAGATTGTTTTTATCTCCCTCTCCGATGGTGATTTGCGCCTTCTTTCCGTTCGTTCCTTTAATGCCTGTCAGCATATTAGACGGAACAATTATGCTCCCTTTTTCGGTATCAACGGTCAGACTGCCATGCGTATCGACCGTGGACAGATCCGGTATCGGTATGCCGACTGAATAGGTATCAACATTAGGAATGGAGGGTATCGTTATAATGGCGCTTTTCCCTTCGGACATCAGATTGCTTTGAGAACTTGCATCGACGGAGGCACTGCCGGAATGTCTGTCAACCGTTACCGGCAGTCTGGAGCCGGCGCCACCGGCTTTTACATCCGCTTGATATGTCTGCGTGGGCGTGGAATTCCCGCCACCGCCTCCTGTTGAAGGCGCCTGCGGCGTTACGCTGTTAGACGCCGCAGATGCCGCGCCTGTGCCTGCGCTGTTAGTCGCCGTTACGGTGAAGGTATATGCCGTACCGTTTGTAAGACCCGTCACTGTTATCGGACTTGCGTTCCCTGTGGCGGTAATACCTCCAGGACTTGCTGTAACGGTATAGCTGGTTATAGCCGCACCTCCGTCAGATGCCGGAGGTGTAAAGCTGACGGTGACCTGTCCGTTCCCCGCTGTCGCAGTACCGATTGTCGGCATGCCGGGAGCAGTGGGGATGATAATTTTATAATTTGCCGAGCAAGCTGTGCCGGTGCCGGCATTTCCTGCTGTGTCTGTTATTCCCGTAAGGTTCACAATAATTGTGTTAGTGTCGTCATTAACGCTGGCAGCAGTGAAGGCAGCGGTGTAGGTTACACCGCCGTCTGCCGAGCTTACGGCAGCCAAAATGCCGTTGTCAATCGTTATATCGTCGTTGGCAAAGCCGGTTACCACCTCTGAGAACGTGAAGGTCACGGTGCATGTCTGTCCTTGCGCCAAGGTGGCGCTGCTCATCGCCACTGTCGCCGTCGGATGCTTTGTATCAATCGCGTAATTATTGGACTCTGTTGTGCCGACGCCTTCGTTTCCAGCCGCGTCAAGCACGCCTGTATTATTCAGCGTAATCACATTGGCGTTATCTTCAATATCGGCTGCTGGCGTTAAAGTCGCAGTCCATGTGATTCCGCCGTCCATCGAGTTGACAATACTCAAACCGCCGTTCGCAATGGTCAGGTCGGCATTGGCAAAGCCGGTTACCGCCTCCGAGAAGGTGATGGTAACCATGGACGTTTCTCCTGCTTTCAAAGCGGTATCGGCAACTGTGATTTCTGCTGTGGGCGCCGTCGTATCAATAACAATCGCTTTATTGGCCCTTAGTGATCCCGGGGCACCCGGAGTGGGCAGAACAAGGCTTGCAGCAACGCCGCTGCTCGTTATGGAACCGCCGTTGAGCGTGAGGGAAGCGGTGCCCACATAATCCAAATCACCGCTGGTATCACCCGACTGAACGGTATAGTTGAAAGTTAATGTAGTTGTTCCCGAACCGGATGTATAGTTGATTGTCCTGTCCGTAGTGCCGGTTTCCAGAAGCAGTTGCGGGGTACCTGTTACCGTCACGGCCGCGTTGAATGTTATGGTAACGGCAATAACATCTCCTGCCTTGTAACTGCCGTCGGTCGTTGCACTTGAAACACTGACGACCACCGGAATATCGTCATCCAGAATGGTGATCGTCTGCTGCTGGACTCCGCTTTCAATGCCCTTCGAGACGCCGGCAATATCAATGATAATGGTTTCGTTGCCTTCCGGATCGGTATCCTGTATTGCCGTAATGCCTGTTACGGCATTGGCGGACAGGCTTCCGGCAGGAATGGTGATGGTCGTGCTTGCATTGTGGTTGTAATCGGTTCCGCTGGTTGCGGTTCCGGAATAGGACAGAGTAACAACTACGTCCTGGCTTGAAATTTCTGACAGCGTTGCTGTAATGGTTGACGTGCCCCCATTCTCTGCAATATTCGCGGAGCCGACGCTCAGGCTGACCGATGGGAAGGACTGGATTACAATGGCCTTGTTTGCTCCCAGTGATCCTGCCGTATTCGGTGCGGGCAGGGTCAAAACGGCGTTTGTGTCTCCGCGCTTAATGGTTCCGCCGTTAAGTGAAAGGGAATTTGTGGCTTTGTAATTTAGATTGGGAGACTCGTCTCCCGCCTGCGTCGTGTAGGTAAAGGTCAGCGTATTCGTTCCCGAGCCGATCGAATAATTGGCGGTTCTGTCAACCACGCCGGTTTCCAATGCCAGTTGAGGTGTGCCGGTGACCGTAACGGCATGACTAAATTCAACTGTAATTGCAATCGTTTCGCCGATGCCGTAAGTGCCGGCGTTATTCGTAGAGGTCACATTCGTTACGGTCGGAGCAATCGTTGTGATGTCGATATTGACGGTACCGAGGGAAATATCCCCGCCGCCGCCTGTGCCTGTGTATCCGCAGTCGTTTGCGATGAGGGTCAGGGTATCGGCATTGTTGCCGTGCGAGCCTTCTGCGCCTGTATACTGGATATTTGAGGCGGTATTCAGGTAAGTATCAATATTTGCGGCTGATCCGGTTAAGGTTAAAGTGGGCGTTCCCGAACCCGAAACGGTAATCCCGCCGCCTGATGTGGCCGAGAGTGTGCCGGAATTAACGGACAGAGTCAGCGTAATGCTGTTCCCGCCAGAATCGGCATCGGTCAGCGTGACAGCCGACAAATCAACATTGCTGGGCGTATTTTCTGTTACCGTTATATCAGAAGGCAACCCCGTTATAAACGGATCGTCGTTGGTTGGATTGACTGTAATACTAAATGTCGTTGCCCCGATAGTTCCGCCCGCTCCGTCGGAAGCGGTGAAGATGAAGCTGTCGGCCAGAGTCTCATTTCCGTTGTGGGTATATGTAATCCTGCTGTTGTTTATATCGTCTTGTGTAAAGGTTCCCCCGGCCGACATAGCAACACCGCTCTTATAAAGTGTTCCGTTGACAGGTGCTGTGCTTATTGTATAGGTTAGGGCGCTAACCCCGCTATCGATGTCGGTTACCTCAAGCGCAGATTGGGTAATGGTGACGGCTTCTCCCTCGTCTGCCGTTACCCCGGTGTTGCTCGCTATTACTGGCGCATCGTTCACTGGGGTTATGTTAATAGTAAAGGTATTTCCGGCAAGGGTGTTCATGCCGTCTGTGACCGAGAAGGTAATTTCATCCATGTTGTTTGCATTCGCATTTGGCGTATATGTAATCAAAGCTGTATCTATATCGGACTGCGTAAAGGTATCACCGGCATTTAATCCGGTGCCGCTTTTTTTCACAGTGCCCTTCACCGGCGCTGTGGTCAATGTATATATGGCAGAGCGTCCGGCGTTGACCGTTGTTTTCAGGTAAGTATTGGTGATGACCGTCGCGGTAGCGTCTTCATTAAGTGTTAGCGCGCTGTTAGTCGTGACAACCGGGTTTTCATAAGCATCGGTTACCGAAATGACAAAAGCTTTTTCATAATAAACGCCTGCCGCATCCGTCGTCCTGACACGGATACTGTAAGCGGATTTTGTTTCGTAATCAAAGACCGCGTTCGACCGCAGCTCGTTGCCTGCGATAGCAAAGCTGGCATTATCGTTATCGCCAATACCCGATACAAGCGAGTAGGTATGTGTATCGCCGGTATCAGCGTCAGTGGTGGTGAGTGTGCCGATTGTCGTGCCCGGGGCGGCGTTCTCCGCGATCGTGCTGCTCCCAAGAGATATCTCTGTCGGCGGCGCATTTGTCGTTCCTGGATTTGAGATCGTAAAGGAATCCAAGCCTATATTTGCTACATCTCCCGTTGTTGGGGCCGTTACCTGAAAGTCAAAGGAAACGATCCCTGTGATTCCGGTCAGGTCAATTGTTTCTAACGCCGCTTTGCTGTCGCCGGTAACGCTGGCTGTTACGGTGCTCCCGTTTGACTTATGCCCGATAATCGTGACGGTATAGGTTTTCCCGGTGCCCAAGACATCAAAAGTCATTGACGAGAGGTCAAACATACCTCCTGTAAACTGTTCAGCGGCTGCAATATTAAAGGAAACGGTAAGTGAGCCACTATTATTGATCCATATGCTTGTTGCATCACTGCCTAATGTGACGCTGCTGTTCCCCTGAATCGTGAATCCGTTATTAAGGTTCTCAACCCAGGCCGAATTGAGATCCTGCGTTAAAGCCGGATATTCTGTACCGGACTCCGCTTGGCCGGAAACGGATATCTTTGCCGTTACCGGTGTGCTGGTGCCGCCGTCGCCATCGCTGACAGTAATGGAAATGGTACGATGGCTTGCAGGTTCATCGGATGTATTCTTATATGTGATAGCCCTTAGCAGCTCAGTAGTCCTTGCAGGCGTCGCATTGGCGTTCAGAGTGATAATCAGAGACGTTCCGTTGGTGCCCCCGCTTATGGTTCCGATTTGACCGACTCCCGAATAGTTAACCACATTGCCTGACAATGAGATGTTTCCAATATTGCCGACAGACAGTTGATCTTGTGCTAAGGGTGTTCCGCTGTAGGAAACCGTAACCTGTCCTCCGTCAAAATCACCCGATTCATTGTCCGTAACTGCAACATCCGAATCGACCTGCAGGAAGTCTGCATTGACAGCATTCTCCAAGTAAGTGACATCGCTGAAACCTGATATGACGGGCGAGGTGTTAATATTGCCCGCTGATTGTGGATTTGCAATTGTGAAGGAATCCAATCCTATATTTACTACATCTGCCGTTGTTGGGGCCGTTACCTGAAAGTCAAAGGAAACGATCCCTGTGATTCCGGTCAGGTCAATTGTTTCTAACGCCGCTTTGCTGTCGCCGGTAACGCTGGCTGTTACGGTGCTCCCGTTTGACTTATGCCCGATAATCGTGACGGTATAGGTTTTCCCGGTGCCCAAGACATCAAAAGTCATTGACGAGAGGTCAAACATACCTCCTGTAAACTGTTCAGCGGCTGCAATATTAAAGGAAACGGTAAGTGAGCCACTATTATTGATCCATATGCTTGTTGCATCACTGCCTAATGTGACGCTGCTGTTCCCCTGAATCGTGAATCCGTTATTAAGGTTCTCAACCCAGGCCGAATTGAGATCCTGCGTTAAAGCCGGATATTCTGTACCGGACTCCGCTTGGCCGGAAACGGATATCTTTGCCGTTACCGGTGTGCTGGTGCCGCCGTCGCCATCGCTGACAGCAATGGAAATGGTACGATGGCTTGCAGGTTCATCGGATGTATTCTTATATGTGATAGCCCTTAGCAGCTCAGTAGTCCTTGCAGGCGTCGCATTGGCGTTCAGAGTGATAATCAGAGACGTTCCGTTGGTGCCCCCGCTTATGGTTCCGATTTGACCGACTCCCGAATAGTTAACCACATTGCCTGACAATGAGATGTTTCCAATATTGCCGACAGACAGTTGATCTTGTGCTAAGGGTGTTCCGCTGTAGGAAACCGTAACCTGTCCTCCGTCGAAATCAGCCGATTCATTGTCCGTAACTGCAACATCCGAATCGACCTGCAGGAAGTCTGCATTGACAGCATTCTCCAAGTAAGTGACATCGCTGAAACCTGATATGACGGGCGAGGTGTTGCCGCTGCCTGTCTGATTTGCAATTGTTAATCCCTGGAATTCAATATCAGCTATTTTTGTACTTATATTTTGTACCGTGATCCGAAATTTAGTAATCTGGGTAAAATCAATTCCCGAAAATTGTTTTGTCAGCTCAGTGCCGGAGGTCCATGAAAAGTTTTTGCTTACTTCGGAGCCATCGCTTTTTTTTGTGCCTGTAACTGTAAATTCAAATGTGATTGCTGGATTTTCATATTTCCCCAGAGTAACTGAGGTCAAATCAAAAGCTTCCAGTCCTTCACCGGGGTTTGCAGTAAATTCTATCCATTCATTGCTTGTTGCCGTCGAATCAATCCAAATTGAATTATTCTCATATTTGATTTTATCAGAACCTAATGATGAATTCGGTTCAAAAAAGCCATTAGTCGCGTCTGTTTTCCAGGATAAATTCAACTCCTGAGTAGCTAAGACTTCCGCGTTTGCTGGCAGCGTCAGGGTTGTCATCAGACTGATCACTATCGCCATGACTAAGAAGAAAGAAAACAGCTTTCGTTGAATAATGATTTTCATTACTATTCCTCCATGCTCATTGGATTGTATTATAAGTCAAATAAAAACTGAGGACTTCCAAGCCTCTCTGGTACAATGCTTTTGCTAAGAAGCTTCTGTTCAGTTTAAGATTCGTTTTTTATTTCCAATTTGATCTTTCTCAGCAGCTTTGCGTATTCCTGGCACTTAATCAGCTCCCAGTGATAGGTCCAGTCGATGGGCCGGAGGCGGGGGTCGTCCTCTGCCAATCCAGTTAAACGTAAAAATTGTACATAGTTTGTATCGAAAGTGTTCAGAAGCTGTTGTTTCAATTCATTGACATTTCGCAGCTGCGTATCAATTAAACCAATTCTCTCGTCTTTGCTCAAGATTCCGGAAAAAAAGAGCTGCATTAAAAACAAATCGCGGGAGATGAAATCATCAATGGTATTTTGCTGTATTAGTTTTAGATTCTCTTCCCTCCCTCTGTCCGTGATTGCGTAAACCTTCCGGTCAACGGTTTCTCCCTTTTTCTGCTCCTTGAGCTCGACCAGCCCTTCCTTTACGAGTTTTTTCAGCGTTCGGTAAATCTGCGTCTGATCTGCCGGCCAGAAGTAAGCGGTGGACATATCGAACAGCTTTTTCATATCGTAACCGGAAAGAGGCTTCATTGACAAAAAACCTAACATTCCATTTTCCAGTGACACCCTGTAAATCGCTCCATTCAATATAGGATTTGTAGTATATTTCGATTATATAGAAACATAACTTTTTTTGTCAATTCTCGGTACTTGTTTAGCGGTTTGATTACAATTAATTGCCTATTAATTATTGACAAAGGAGACCGTTACACAAAGAAGCATAAGCGCGAGGAATTAGGTTGGAGTACTACCGGTCTTCATGTCAGCTTATTTTGCAGTGGTTCAAATGTTTTACTCATATTTATATTGTTATTGACATCATCAATCGCAGCCAGAGTTTCAGCGTTTGGTTTTTCAATGCGGAGTTCAAAAGGAATGCCGCCATAGCGCACGCAATAACGTAGGAAAATATTCATTGCCGTTGACATATTTAGCCCAAGCTCGGCAAATATGGCCTCAGCCCTGCGTTTTAATTCCTCGTCGACACGAATGTTTAAGTTGGTTGTATTAGCCATTGTATCAACTCCTTTCTAACCTTGATCGTAAAGCATTATATACAATCAATAAAAAAAAATACTTAATTTGCTTTACGACGTCATTACGAATTAAGGTTTTTTTACAGTGTGGCGAAAATGGGGAGTAGTGGTATAATTTGTATTGGTAATAGATAGTGATATCGACGTTGCAGGTATATCTGTCTTTGAAGGAAGCTGAGGACAGAGCATAAATATTAGATCAGACCCATTTGTCATAATTGGGAGTAATAAATTATGTTATCTTTCGGTCTGTACGAACAAGTCATAAATAACATTATGCAGCAGCACTTGGATCAGATCAGCAACGAAATGACCATGGTGCAGACCGGCACGATTGATTCAGCTGAGTCGTCCAAGATTTTGTCTGTTTACCTGGCATTAGTTATAAGAGATGTTTTGGACTATATAGAAGGCGAAAATGGAGCCTTGGATAATCGCATAGCGCTGTGCAACAATTTGATCGAATATATCGCCGCTGCCATCGAAAAAGGTGAATCAGGCTTTAAACCCAGCTGCCAATTGGCTGATTTGGTCAGAGATAAAATCATACATAAAGACGCGAAATTATTATTAGCCCTGGTTGATAAAAAAGGCACCAAAATGGCTCTTACCCCGCAAAAGGCCACGCTCATTCGTCCCGATACCTCAATTGCCGAAAATTCGCTGTTTACCGGGGCCATTCATGAACCCAGCATGGTTTCAGAATTAAAAAAGGAAATCAGGACCTGTAATCGGATAGAACTTTTAGTCTCGTTTATTAAATGGAGCGGATTGCGGCTGATTTTCAATGAACTCCAGGAATTCACCTCCCATGGCGGAAGCTTACGGGTTATTACCACCTCTTATATGGGTGCTACCGATTTCAAAGCCATTGAAAAGCTCTCCAGCTTGCCTAATACAGAAATTCGTATTTCCTATGATACCGAAAGAACCCGCCTGCATGCCAAAACCTATGTGTTTTGGCGGGATACCGGATTCAGCTGCGCTTACATCGGGTCTTCCAATATATCTGAATCGGCTATGACCAGCGGATTGGAATGGAATATTAAACTCAGTGAATACGATTCCCAGGATATATTAAAGAAAGTTCAGGCCACCTTTGAGTCATACTGGAACAGCCATGAATTTGTCAAATTCATCCCGGAATTGGATGCGGATAAGCTGCGCCGGGCTCTTAAATCGGAGCGCTATAATGCCGGTGATGAGGAGCACAAATTTGCCTTCAGATTTGATATTACCCCCTATTACTTTCAACAAGAAATATTGGACCAACTTAAAGCGGAAAGAGAGATTCATAATTCCTATAAAAATCTGGTGGCAGCGGCTACCGGTACCGGGAAAACGGTGGTGGCAGCTTTTGATTATAAAAGGTTCGTGCAGGAGAATCCCGGCAAGCTTAACCGGTTGCTGTTTGTAGCCCACCGGAAAGAAATATTGCAGCAAAGCCGCGACTGCTTCCGGGCCATACTGAAGGACTATAACTTCGGTTCACTGATGGTGGGAGGCAGCAGTCCGGAAAGTCTGGACCACCTCTTCGTATCCATTCAATCACTCAATTCCAGGGATCTTACCTCAATAACCAACCCGGATCATTATGATTTTATTATTATTGATGAATTCCATCATGCCGCTGCTCCGTCTTACGAGGAATTGCTTACATACTATCAGCCCCGTATATTGCTGGGCTTGACGGCGACCCCTGAGCGGCCTGATGGCAAGAACGTTTTCCAATATTTCAATGGACGCATCTCCGCCGAACTGCGGCTGAATGAGGCCATAGAGCGTAAACTGCTCAGCCCGTTTCACTATTTTTGTGTAACTGATACGGTGAGTTTGAAAAATGTACAATGGACAGCCGGCAAATATGATCAAAAACAACTGGACAATTTATATGTCTTCGAGTCCGCCCCGGCCCAGCGCCGGGTTGGCAACATAATTCAAGCTATCGATAATTATTGCTCAGACAAATCGGATATTATTGGCTTGGGATTTTGCGTTTCCAAGGACCATGCCTGCTATATGGCCGATAGCTTTAACCAGGCGGGAATAGCATCAGAATACCTGGTGGCAGAATCAGAAGAATCAGTACGCAGTACGGTAAAACAAAGGCTGGTTAACAAAGAAATAAAATTCATTTTTGTTGTTGATCTTTATAATGAAGGCGTAGACATTCCTGAGATAAATACAGTCCTATTCTTACGGCCCACAGAAAGTTTAACCGTATTCATTCAGCAACTGGGTCGAGGCTTAAGGCTGTGTGAAGGGAAAGAAGCCCTTACTGTGCTTGATTTTGTAGGCCAGGCCCATAGAAAGTTCAATTTTGAGGAACGGTTCAGGGCACTCCTGGCACGAACCCGGAGAACGGTGGAGTATGAGATAGAACACGGCTTCATTCATGTGCCCCGGGGATGCTCGATTCAAATGGAAAGACAAGCCCAGGAATATATATTGGAGAATATCAAAAACATCATTAACAACAAGCACAATATTAAACTGAAATTGAAAGATTACTTTGAAATACATAAAAAGATAGATACTCAAGAATTTTTCGAAGACTACCATGTCCAGCCCAAAGATATATATTCCAGACATTTCACTTTAAGCTCGCTGGCAGCAGAGGCAGGTTTGGTTGATAAAAATTCAGCCGATGATCAGAATGAACGGATGTTAGCCAGCGCTTTTCTGCGTTTGTCCAGCGCCAATTCCCGCCGCTGGATCACATTCTTATTGGACGTATTACCCAGAATCAAATCGAACCATGGCTATATTGCGGATGAATTATCCGGTATTGAACGAACCATGCTTACAATGTTCCATTATACGGTTTACGGCAAAGGACTGGATGATTTGGCAATACCTTTTCAAGCATAGAAGAAGCCATCTACAATGCCATAAAAAGCGACCTGGTCTACAACGAGTTAATAGGTTTACTGCAGTATCAGTATGAATGGATTGAAATCGTGGATAAACCGTTGGATTTAGATTTTGCATGCCCTCTGGACTTGTATTGCAAATATACCCTGGACCAGATACTGGTTGCCTTAGGGCGGCATACGCAAAGTAAACGAAAACATTTCCAGGAAGGGGTATTATATCTGCCGGATAAGGGGGTGGATGTGTTTTTCGTTACTCTGAATAAATCTGATAAAGACTACTCGCCATCGACTATGTATCGGGATTATGCCATCAATGAGGAAAAGTTCCACTGGCAATCACAGAGCATAACCAGTGTAGAATCAACCACCGGGCAGAGATACATTAATCAACAACAAAACGGAAACCGAGTACTAATTTTCGTGAGGGATTATAAGAAGGAGGGACAGGCAGCTGTTCCCTATACATGTATTGGTTTAGCTGATTACGCAAGCCATTACGGCTCTTCTCCTATAAGTATTGTTTGGAAAATGCACGAACCCATGCCGGGATTTGTGTTGAAGGAGGCAGTTACGGTGTAAGTGCGACAATATTTTAGTTAGATGCTGAAAATTGGGATTATATGCAGGAGTAGAAGGATTTGACATAGAATTCATACAAAAACTGCCAGTTTGTATTGAAAATAGCTTCGCAGCGGTTGGACTATTTGAAATAGAACGGAATGTTATGTCTATAAATAATCTCAAATCGTATTTAGGAGACTTATATGATGACCAAAGAAGAAATCGCAAAAAGACTAATTGATAATGATTCGCTGTTTAATAAAATTCATGTTATACAGCAGAGCTTTGATATTCTACCTGCTGACAAAGAACATCTCGGCGCCTGCATAAAATATCAAGACTTAGCCGAAATGCGCGATGAGTTCATTAATGAATTAGTTGACTCTGTACTGGATTGGGTTTATAGCTCTGAAAAATATAAAGAAATGATTGATACCATAACAGTAAAAGGTAAAAGCGTAGCTGCGGCAAATTCAGAGCTCAAAAGAAAAGCTCACCAGAAATTCAGAACGGGTGACGGTTCCAAATTACTTATTCAGGGGCAGCTAGGCGAGCTGCTGCTATTTCACTTTATTCAAAGATACTTTAAAGCGATACCCATTTTGCGCAAAATGCCAATTCTCACCTCGCCTGAACATGAGCGCTTTGGGGCTGATGCTATTCATTACAAAATCGACGAGGACAAAAATATTATTATTCTGGGTGAGGCAAAAACATACATAAGCGACTATAAATTTAATACTGCTTTTGAAAAAGCCTTGGATAGCATTTTGGATACATATAAAAAACATAAGAAAGAAATGAATCTTTATGTACATGAAGACTTCCTTGATGCTGCGATGGATAGAGTTGCAGAATCTTACTTAAACGGAACAATGGAAAATGTTGAAGTTCATCTAGTCAGTATCATAACATATAGCGAAACTGAGAAAATCAATATTACAAATCAGGTAAATATATTAGCGTAAATAGAAGAAATCATAAAAGACCGTTATCGCAACTTTGATAACAATAAAATAGACATAACAAACAATCCGATATTAAATCGTATCACCTATATTGCTTTCCCCGTGTGGGATTTAGATCAGTTAGCACAAGCATTTCAAGAATTAATATAGGATTAGGAAAAATCAGAGGTTTATTTATATGAAGGAGCTTATGGATTCTGTTTTGAACAGATGGCTTGAAATTGAATACTATGCTATCGCGAACAAAGCTAAATTTATTTCATATTCGGCCAAGGTAGATTATGAACTTGTTATGGATACAGTTCGTTGCTTAGACTATATAACGGCGATGGAGAAGGATAAGCATTAAAATTACGTTATAACAGTCATCGCGCTTATGTGGGAACACATAGATAAAACTAAGTATGATATTAAGAACTTTGTATTAAAGATTCTGACTCGTATAGGCTATCCAACTTCCGCCATAATAATTGACGAAAAATTTTCACAAAGTGGCGGCAAGTTTTTTAGACCAAATAGCATTCTGGATATGCTCACCTTAACACTGAATCAACAGCGAAATGAAGTCGTAATAAACGAACATAGTTTTTTACTAACTGATTTCCAAAAAGAAATATGGGACGCAATGGATACAAACAAGCTTATGGGCATTTCTGCGCCCACCTCTGCAGGAAAATCTTTTGTATTGTTGCTGAAAATAATATCTCGCTTAGTCAGCGACGAACTTGATATTGTATACATCGTTCCCACCCTGAGTCTGCTCAATCAGGTAACTGAAGATTATAATAAAATGTTAAAAACGCTTAGTATTACTAACTGCAAAATAGTAAATAGCTTTATTCCTAACAGCAAAGCAGATTCTTCAACTATCTATGTTCTTACTCAAGAAAAGGCACTTAGTGTTTTCTCAAATGAAGAGCCTGTGTTTTCAAAAAAGCTAATACTTATTGCTGATGAAATTCAAAATATCGAACGGATCCAACATTCTACGGATTTGCGCGCAAAGATATTATATGACACCTTAATTGAGTTCCGGCAAAAGGATAATATCGAACAAGTAATTATATCAGGACCAAGAATTGATGATATTGATAATCTTGGACAAAAAATCTTTGGTAAAGCTACTCTCGAATTAAGAACACCTGTCAGTCCCGTGCTAAATTTGACCTATAGCATCAAAAAAGAGAAAGAGAAATACTATTTAAAGCAGTATTGCACCCAAAGGTTTGGAGCATTCTCCAAAGAAATTACTAACACAACATATATAGCAGGGTATGGGAAAAAGCGTTATACCGATGAGTATATGGGGTATTTAAAGACCTTAATTGAGAATATTGGTTCCGGGGATCAAAACATAATATTTGCACCTACATCAAATACTGCAAAAGACATAGCGATAGCTATTTCGAATGAAAATACAGAATCGAAAGGCCCCTTAGAGGATTTAATCAATTATTACGCAGATACAATTAATCCAAACTACGCAATGTGTACTACTCTTCAAAGCGGTGTTGGATATCATCATGGAAAACTTCCGATGCATGTGCGGCGCACACTCGAAAAAGCTATTTCCGAAAAAAAGATAAGAAATGTTGTGTGTACTACAACGTTGATGCAGGGTGTCAACATGCCAGCGCAAAATGTTATAGTGCGAAACCCTCATTTATATATAAAAAAATTGAGCGATTCAGCAGAGTTGTCTTCATATGAGATGGCAAACTTACGCGGACGTGCCGGAAGGCTATTAAAAGATTTTGTTGGCCGCACATTTGTGCTAGATGAAAGTGGCTTTGAGGGGCTCGAAGAATACGACCAAATGGATTTGTTTGAAGATACCACGTTAGAAATACCTGCTGGATACGGCGAAAAGTATGAAGAGTTCAAAGAAGCCATCCATGATGCAATAGAAAATAATAGATTTGTTGATTTTGATATGCAAAAGTATGGGTATTTGGTATCGTATATTCGTCAAACCGTATTGCGTTACGGCGATTCAGCAAAGGAAAAAATGAATCAAGTAGGTATTATTCTTTCTAAGGAACAAGTTGCTGCTATTATATATAAACTGAATGCAATAAATGTACCCAAGGATGTCTGCTATAAGAATCGTTATTGGGATCCTCTGGTATTAAATACGATTTATAACGAACTAAATATCAAGAAATTGCCAAACATCCCGATAGAACGAGGGGCGAAAGCAAGGCTTGATGATATGCTAAAGTTCTTGCGCGACAATGAATCCACAAATTCTATGTACACTCGTTATATTCCTGAATTATATCGTGATGGTCGCGGTAGGTCTGCTCTATGCCGTGCTTGCATGGATTGGTCATGCGAAAAACCCTTATCAGAAATCCTCAGCGGTGACAAATATATTGGTGATGATGCAACAGAAAAAATCGATGATACGATAGACTTATTACAGAAGTACGTATCTTTCAATGTGCCGCTCTTATTAAAGCCTATATTCGATATGTTTAATCCTGAAAGCGTCTTTCTTCTTTGTATGCAAACCGGGGCATATAAACCGTTTACAAGAAGAATGATTGAGATTGGAATACCCAGAGAGACTGCGATTTTTCTCAATTCTCATTTATTCAGTAAAAGCGATATACAAGATGTTAATGAAATTGAAAACGAGATTAGGACCGTAATATCTAAAAATTATGATAGCCTACCGTATTGGATACAGGTACAATTAGATTTTATGGTTTAGCATAAGATTTTTACTTCAACGCGCTGATCCGGTTAATTTAATTAGGTATTGTACATAACCTTATACATTATCCATCACATGGGTTACTGGATAAGCTTCTCATTTGGCTAAGTGTGTCCTGAAAATCCGACTGTGCAAAGGAAAGAATGGTGTTACAGTCGGACATGCTTTGTAAGAGATGAGGGTAGGCCCCTAGGAACCGGCATGCAGGTGCAGGTTTCAAACCACCATTGGGTGCTGCAACCAAAAGTTGTGGTGCTGAGCGCGTATGAAAAAGGCTGTGATAGCAGTCAGGTGTGTATCGTGAAGCTGAACGAAAGTGAATAGCCCGTGAAGTGTTTACACCGGCCTCAGAAAGCCACGGTTCCGGGCAACAGTGAGCCATAGTGAACTGGACCCCAAAATTTAGACAAAATGTCGCAGATAATTTCAGCTATATTAAGCAGCTGCCAGTAACAACCTATATTCTATAGGACTCATATAGTTAAGCTTTTTCTTTATTCTCTTATGATTATAGTATTCCAGGTACGCATGCAGTTCCTGGACAAAATGATCAACAGACTCAAATTCCTGATTATATAATAATTCCGATTTCAAATGGCCAAAGAAGTTTTCCATTACGGCATTATCTAAACATGTGGCCTTACGCGACATGCTCTGGCGGATTCCTTTTTCTTTCAAAGCTTGATGGTATGCTGCCATACGGTACTGCCAACCTTGATCCGAATGCAGTATTAGGTCTGTATTGTCTGGTATCTTTTTAAAAGCCTGATCTAACATTGCCATCACCTGTGAAAATCGTGGATGGTTTGAAATATTATAGCTGATGATTTCTCCATTATATAGATCTAATATAGGGGACAAATAAATCTTCTGGCCAAACAGATGAAATTCTGTGATGTCTGTAGCCCACTTCTCATTAGGCTTTATTGCTATAAATTCGCGGTTTAAAAGGTTAGGAGCAACTTTTCCAACCTCGCCTCGATATGAGTTATATTTCTTGATTCTTACATAGCAATACAGGTTCAGCTCTTTCATCAGTCTCTGTACGGTTTTATGATTTATAATCAGCCCTTGTTTCTTTAACGCTGCAGTTATCCTACGGTATCCGTAACGACCTTTATTATCTGTGAATACCTGACTTATTACAGGACGAATCGAGGCATACTTATCAGGTTTACTTTGATTCTTAATGTGATAGTAATATGTGCTTCTGGGAATGCCAGCTATTTTTATCAGCTCAGTGACTTTGAATTTATGCCTTAGCTCGTGCACTATTTGAGCTTTGTCCTTATTTGTGACTTTTCCTTCTTCCGGACTAAGGCGTTTAATTTTTTTAAGTACGCATTCTCCATTCGCAACTTATTCAGTTCATCACGAACTTCATTAGGTAATGATGATTCGTCCACTTTTGAATGCCGTGGTTTTCTTGTTTCTACAGGGGCTGTATGATCTATGCTCAGACTGGTTGACGACTTATCAATCAACGCATGTTTATGTTTGTTATCACCGTTGTAAAGATAATCCTTGCCTTTTTCCAGATACAATTTTATCCATGTTTGTACCATCTTATGAGTTACGGCATATTTCCGGGCAGTCTCTCTAAGCCCCATATGATTGACTAAAACTTCTTCTACTGCGCTACACTTAAAGTCCCCTGAATAATGTTTGAGTTTTTGTCCCTTTACCCCAATTTTAGCACCCCTTTCATGATTGAAATGATTATATCATAGTGTCTAATAATTGGGGTGCATTTCAACGGGTGGCTCTCAACTACCGGACGCATGGCTCTCGACGACTGGAGTATTCAGTGAAGCGTCGTTAATGGGTTTGTTGCAGTCAAAACCAGATGATTTAGCCACAACTGGGACAAAGTCCGGCGGGTGCCTGTTTATTGGCCGGATGGCTGTCGGCGTAAAGGCTACAGGAGCACGATATAGGCTCTTATAAGGAACAGGAGAAAACTGAACCTTGATGATAAGCGAAAAATCCAAGCGCTGACACGACAAGGATGAAAGTAGCGATGCAAGGTTTAGTCTCGGAAGAATTCATAGTAGTGAGGAAACTGCTGTAATGGCAGTGGAGCGAAGGGATTCTGTTATCTGCACTTCGGAAATTAAACAACCAGAAATGGGAGGATTTAATGAAAGAAGGAAAGCCGTTTGAGATTTCAAAACATCAGGTAATGAAAGCGTACAGACGCCTAAAAGCGAAACATGGCGCGGGTGGAACTGATGGAGTAGATTTCACCGAATTTGAGAAAGACTTGAAAAACAACCTATACAAAATATGGAACAGGATGTCATCGGGATGCTATTTTCCCGCTGCAGTCAGAGGAGTGGAGATTCCGAAAAAGGATGGTAAGAAAAGATTACTCGGAATCCCAACCATCAGTGACAGGGTTGCCCAGATGGTGGTGCGAATGAACTTCGAACCACAGGTGGAGCCAATATTCTGTGATGATTCTTATGGATACAGGCCGAATCGGTCTGCACTGGATGCAGTGGGGGTAGCTCGTAAGCGGTGTTGGGAAATGCCGTGCGTCATTGATTTGGACATCAAAGGTCTATTTGACAACATTGACCATGAACTGATGATGAAAGCAGTACGTAAACATACTGACAGCAAATGGGTAGCTCTGTATATTGAAAGGTTTCTGAAAGCACCAATTGCTATGCCGGATGGAACCGTTCAGGAACGGAATGCCGGAACGCCACAAGGAGGAGTAATCAGCCCGGTACTAGCAAATCTGTTTATGCATTATGCATTTGATTGGTGGATGAAACGAAACCATCGGCAAAACCCTTGGGAAAGATATGCAGACGATGCTGTAATTCATTGCCGGACTGAGGAAGAAGCAAAGACACTGCTGATGCAGCTCAATAAACGCATGGCAGAATGCAAGCTAGAATTACATCATGAGAAAACGAAAATTGTATATTGTAGAAGTGATGTAAATCCAGGGCATTATGAACATGAGTCTTTTGACTTTCTTGGATACATTTTTCGGCGGCGTATTGTGAAGAGCAAATATGGTAACTTTTTCAATGGCTTTACACCGGCAGTTAGCAAAGGCGCAAGCCAACATCTGCGAGACAGTATCAGAGAGATACGTAGAAACCACAAAACTGCTTCGCTTGAAGAGCTGGTTGAGCGGATGAACCCTGTTCTTAGAGGTTGGATGAATTATTTCTGCAAGTACAGTGCAGGTGAGGCAAGAAATGTGCTCAACTATGTAAATCTCACACTGATCCAGTGTATTAGGTATAAATACAAATCGACAGGCAGAAAGCATTTGAAGTTTCATAAATTACTTGGTCGCATTTGTAAGGAGCAACCTAACCTTTTTTACCACTGGCAGATGGGGCTTCGCCCATCGGTTGGATAACAAGAGCCGTTGACGCGAGAGTGTCACGTACGGTTCTGTGAGAAGCTCAGGGCGAAATTCCCTGGGTTTACTCGACTAACATGAAGCCCGGATATAAGTCATTGAATACTAATTATTATATTAGGCGGTGTTAAAATATGCAGAAAATTCACTATAGAACAAACGATAATGAACTTGATACTGCTGTTTTTATAAATATGGCAAATCAAGTATGGGCGGGCAATTATCATCAACAATATACGAAAGAAGCATTGGAAAAGACAATAAATACAACCGCTTGGGATAATGAAAAATTGGTAGGTTGTGTCAGAGTATTAACTGATGGCTATTTCTTTGGTACTATAACAGAACTTCTTGTTTTACCTGAATATCAAAAGCAAGGGATCGGAGAAAAACTAATGTCACTTGCATTTGAAACATCGCCAACTTCTTTGTTTTTTGGAGCGCAGCCGGAAGCCATAGCTTTTTATGAAAAAATCGGTTATGAAAAATCACTCCAATCGTTTAGTAAAAAGAAACCGCGAAAAAAATAATTTTCGCAGTATGAGCATACTGGGTATTTCAAAAATAACAACTTGAGCGTCACATTATCCATAAAACTAGACGCTTAACCTCTAGATACATACATTTCCCCCGGAGGTGAACACCTTGCAGTTAAACCAGGAACAAAAGCGGATTATTAATGCCAAACCGAATGGCCATACCTTATTAAAAGGCGTGGCTGGTTCAGGGAAAACAACCATAGCTGTTACCCGCCTGCCTTTTTTATTACATAATTACTGCTTTGACGTAGATGACCGGATATTGCTGGTTACCTACAATAAGACCCTGGTCAATTATTTCAAGTATCTGTACAGCAAGGTTGAGGAAGAAAGCCAGATAGGTTTTGAAAGTCTTTTTCAAACTGATGGTGAGAAGATAGATATCACCACGATGGACAGTCTGATGCATAAGTATTTTGCGAGATACAAGAAGAGAACCGGCTGTAAATATGAAATAACAATAATAAAAAATATGATGTAATGGATCAGTGCCTAGCGGAAATGCAAAAGATTTATCCGGCGGTAAACCTGATCGATCAGAAGAACAAACAGTTTCTATTGGATGAGATCGATTGGATTAAAGCCTGCAATTATATGGAACCGGAAGAATACTAAAATGCCGACCGGGTTGGGAGAATGAGAAACAACGTCCCGGAGGGGCGGCAGGCGCTGCCAAAGAATTCTCCCAAACGGGAGGCAATTTTTGCTGTTATGCAAAATTATACTGAACGCATGAAGAGGCTGGGATATATTGATTTTAAAGACATGGCCTTAATGGCTTTGGAAGAGGTCAGGCTGGGTGTGGACCAGCAGTATACTCACATTCTGTTGGATGAAAGTCAGGATTTGACCAGAGTCCAGCTGGAATTCCTGAAGTTGTTGTACAATGGCAAAGACTATTCCAGTTTATTGTTTATCGCGGATACTGCCCAGAGTATTTATTCGCATTCCTGGCTGACCAAGGGAAGAAGTTTTGCCAGCATTGGTTTTGATATGACCGGCAAAAGCAATATTCTGGCCAAGAACTATCGGACAACCACTCAGATTGCCCAGGCGTCCTACAGCCTGATAGAAAATGACCTGGAGATTGTGGGAGACGAAAACTATGTAACCCCTTCCCTGATAGACAAACCGGGGGCTTATCCTGTATATAGATGCTTTTCCAATATGCAGGATGAGGCCAGGTACTTTGTTCGTGAGATCAAAGATAATCTGTTGCGGCAATACAAATTACAGGATATTGCGGTAATAAGTAAAAACAAGAATCAGCAGGAAATCATGAAGGATGCCCTTGAAGCAGCCGGAATTCCCTGTGTAAAGGTTGACCGCGATAATGCTGATTTTATGGATGAATCGATCAAACTACTAACCATGCATTCGGTCAAGGGTTTGGAATTCAAGGTGGTAATAATCATCGGCCTTAATGATGGGATTATTCCGTATGTTTCTTTCAACGGAAGATATCCACAAAAAAATATTAAGTCAATATCGTAAAGTAAATCTTCTAATTCTGGATGAATGGATGCTGGTAAATAGAAGCCAGGGATTTACTTGAAATCATCCATGCCAGACATAAAAAAGCATCAATAATTGCTCCTAATTCTCTCCTGCCGGATGGCACGCAAAGATTGGAGAAGCAACCCTGTCAGACTATCCTGGACAGGATCGTCCGTGACTCTTACACCATAGAAATACGCAGTGATGGTTCTGATCGTTCTATGCGGGAAGTGTATGGAATTTATAAAGAACATGTATATATTCTGGTATAATTTACAGCCGGAATGTTTGTAACATTTCTCCGGACGGGCTGTAACCACCCGTCCGGAACAGGTGAGTTTTTTAATCGGTATATGCACAGTTCATTGTCAATCATCCCTGAACACCTTGTTTTTGTGTTCAGGTTATTTTCTCACCTTTTTTGAGGCCTCATATGTGTGAAGTTTTTTACGCTTACTTTTTGTGGAACCTATTCCACTGATTAAGCAAATAGTACGGATGCCTGGTAAAAATAAAGCTAATTTATAAATTGTGGATATAAATACATAATTTTGCCTGAATTGGTTTGAATGCCTGTATAATTATAACCAAGAGGTGATTTGAGTGCTCATGATGGCAATCGCTGCAATAGAAAGCGATGATGATAAGGCCTTTATGTTGAATTTATATACAGACTACTATGGTCTGGTGCGAAAGAATATTTACAATATAACTCATGATGTGGATCAAATAGAAGACCTGGTTAACGATACTTTCATAAAACTAATAGAAAAAATATCTTTAATTCGAAATATGGACAGTTGCAGTACAGCAGCTTATGTTGTCTATACTTCCAGGAGTGTGGCGATTGACTATATAAAACATAGAAATGTTGAGAAAAGGCATGTTTATTCGGGAGGCGAATTAGATTTGGCGGAAACCCTCCAAGATGTTAAAGATGACATGGAATACAGTATTATTCGTCAGGAAGAAATTAATGAAATGGGGAAGGCTGTATCAAGGCTTCCGGCAAAACATAAATACCTGTTGTATTTTAAATATATGTTGGAAATGAGTGACAGGGATATAGCGGGAGTATTAAATATAGCTCCGAACAGTGTCCGCCAGTATCTGACCAGAGCCCGGAGAGAAGCCAGAAAGCTAATAGACAAGGAGATGAATATATATGCCGAACAACAGTCCGGAACAAATACAGAAAAAGCTTTATGAGGAATATGAAGATAGTCTGTTCAAATTAGTCATGCACAATGCAGCAGCAAAAGAAGGCCAACTTTTCCTGGAGGAAAAAGCCAAGCTCAAAAATGATCTAGAGTTTCAGCCATCCCCGGCAGCGGTACGTAATTTCAGGCATCAATTGGATATTCATCTAAAAAAGCAACAGGCTTATGCCAGAAAGCAACGCATCTTAAATACAATTAACAGAGTTGCAGTTGCTATGGTGATTATGCTGGTTTTATTAGGTTCTGTCGTGATGACCGTAGAGGCTGTTAGAGTCAGGGTACTCAATTTTATAATGAATGTTGAACCGGAATATACGTCTTTTGAATTGAAAGGCAATGATAAAAGTGGAAGTGCTATTGTAGACTGGCATAAAGCTTATGTACCAACCTTCATACCGGCAGGATATGAAGTGAGTGGCGTATCCACTGGCCAGTTTGAAAAAAGCATAGAGTTTAAAAACAAGCAGGGCTTACTTATCACATACATGGAATTAAGTGAAAGCAGCAAGCCTCAGTTGGATACGGAAAACGCTTCCACTATTAAAACAATCAATATCAACGGATACGAAGGGAAGCTTATTGTGAAAGACTCGCTGGTTACCGTTATATGGCCAATGAATGACCATATGTACATAATTCGCGGACAGATTAAGGAAGAAACAGCGGTAAAGATAGCGGAAGGAGTAAAATATATAGATTAATTACAAGAAAAATTCAGAAAAAGTAGAAAAAATTGTTGCAGAAAACCTTCTTAGTCGTCTTTTATTTATGAAAGACATTTTAAGGAGGTTTTTTATATGAGAAAAATTATCTGCATGGGAATTCTTGTTCTAATGATCTTATTCTGTGCCGTTCCGGCTGAAGCCGCTGGCGGAGATGGGAATACAGGGCAACAAGGCGTATAAATTGGCAAGAATATCCAGTTGAAAAGAAGTGTTTCTATAAAAAAATTCGTCCGGGAGATTTTCTTAAGATTTAATGGGGAGGTAAATTTGAATGAGATTTAAAGCGTTGACGTTCGAAGAATACGCGATATTAGCACTTTTTGCAGCTGTTGCCTTTCTTTCGCTGGTTTTTGCCGGATATATATCGGATACTTACAATAAAGAGAAATTAAGCCAGGGATACTACGGTTCAAATACGGTTTATATTCAGGTCAATGACCCTTCTAAACAACTTGATCAAAAGTCCATATATGCGAGTATTAAGGATGCTATCATTTTCCAGGAATTGGCAGGGGAGCGAGTACGTGCTGTCTTTTTCCGCGGCAATATTGAGCCGCCGCCTTTATTAAAAGGAAGATTTTTCAAAGAAGCTGATTTTTTTTGTGGAAAGAAGCTTGTTGTTATAGGGAATGCCTATAATCCTATCATTACAGAACGCAAGGGGCATGATTATATTAAGATAAATCAGGAAAATTACGAAGTAATCGGGCATTGTGGAGGTAATGAAATAAGCAAGTTGGATTATATGCTAATGGTGAATGCGGATGCAATTGACCCAGGACATGGCGGCCTTTACGCAATCGATGGAAATTCCAAACAAAACATTGCTGCAGCAGTACAGTCTTTTAAAAATGAGGTGGGAAAAGCCGGCGGATCTTATTCAGTAATAGAACGTGAGCCTACGGGCATCAAGCGCCTTATGAAAAGTGAGCAGACCAATACACTGCTGTATTTCGTTCTTGTTTTGGTATTTATATTATCAAGTGTTGCGGTAAATTTATCGCTCTATGAAAAAAAGAAGCGGGAGATTGCGATACAGCGTCTGCTGGGGTTTAGTTCCAAGAATATTATTGGGCAAATACTGAGAGATTATACCTTCCTTGCACATGTCGGCTTTTTCTTAGGCCTTTTAGCTGCACTTTTTCTTGCCTCCTATAATAAAATACACTTATCTAGTCCGCTGGCAGTTGTAGCTTCCTATTTGGCGTTAATGATTTTTGGCTTGCTGCTGATTATCCTTCCAACTATACAAACTCTTCACAATCAAACTCGTGAATTATTATCTGAGTAAGGAGTATTTATGATGCGTGCTGAAATAATTGAGAGTATCAGGCAAAGTGCTTTTCTTGGCTTAATCATTATTTTGCTGACTGCAACTGGGTTGGTCTTTGCAGCGATTGGTACCCTTGGATTTAACCAGTTACATGGTCGGCTGCTTGATTTTTCTGCCAAATATAAAGCTGAGCATATATTTCATTTGTATGACCCGTTCAATTCGGAAAATATATTGCGCAGTTTCCGCAATGAAAGTGATGCGGAAGAAAGGCTGATGCGCTTTCATGAGCGATTAGAGAACAATCCCTATTTCCGATATCTGGATCTAAACTCGCAAAGCATTTACATACAGAATTATTCGGGACCCAAAAAGTTTATAAAAGGTTATGAAGATGGCAGGGCGGATCTGAATAAACCGGTTGATATCAGTGGAAATTTATACAGCTCAGTTAAAGGAATGCAGTTCAGTGAACTGGTGTTTACTACCTTTGAACCTTCCCTCCAATCAGGACGTTATTTTCTATCCTCAGAGTACAATTATCGGGAGGATCAGCCCATACCGCTGATTCTTGGCTCTGAATACCAAGAAATATATTCTTTGGGTGACCAATTAAATATCTATTTTTTAGGCCTTCATAGCCGGGCCAGAGTGGTTGGTTTTTTTAATAAAGACAGTTACGTATTTTTGAATGGCGATATTTGTTACCTGAACCGTCAGATGGTTATGCCCAGTCTTGAGTTTGTTTATCCGGCTCTGGGGACGCCAATACCCGATTATTTATTTGCTTTTTATCATGTGAAAACTTCTGGCTACGTTATGAGCAAGGATCTCAATGCAGATGAAGTGCAAGTTCTGATAAACCAGTTTTGTAAGGAATGTCGCCTCACCGGATGGCAGATTGAAGGTACCCATGTCAACAATTTGGATATTCTTAATCTTGAAAGTCAGGCGTTTTTTATTTCTTTCCTGATCATTAGTGTGGTTGTTTTTCTTTTTACTTTTATAAGTATAATGTTGTCGTTGTCCCTTAAAATTAAAAAAAACCTGCATACCTATGCAATACACCTTATTAGTGGTGCCACACCGGGCGATATTAAAAAAGCAATTGCCGCCGAGACTGCTTTTTACCTCATTATTGCTAATATTTTAGCGGCATCATTTGCTTACTTGAAATTCGCTTATATAGGATTTAATCCAACACCCCTGGCAATATCCATCATCATTGGGGTGTTGTCCTTAATTTACCCGTTTCATCAGATTAACCAGCTTAATATCAGTATGTATTTAAGGGGGAAAAGCTAATGTTAATTGAACTAAATGATATATATAAAAACTATGGACAGGGTGACAATCTGGTCAGAGCCTTGAGGGGCATTTCACTGCAGGTGGAAGATGGTGAGATGGTAGCAGTTATGGGCAAGAGCGGCTCTGGCAAATCCACACTGCTGAATATTATTGGCGGCTTGGACGCTTTTGATCAGGGGGAGTACTACTATAGCGGCCAAAAGGTAGTCTTTAAAAATCAGGAGCAAATGGCTCGGTTCCGTCATAACAAAATTGGTTTCATTATACAGAATTTTGCCCTGATAGAACACAAAACAGTTTTTGATAATGTTGCTCTTCCGCTTCGGTATAACCGCTTATCCCGCAAGGTCATTGAAACCAAGGTTATGCAGGAATTAAGCAATATGGGTTTACAGGATAAAGCCAAGCGTTATCCCTATCAACTCTCTGGCGGACAATGTCAGAGAGTCGCTATTGCCCGGGCATTAATCAATGAGCCGGATTTAATTTTGGCAGACGAGCCTACCGGTGCTTTGGACAGCAATACTGAAGAGGAGGTTATTAATATTCTGCTGGATTTTAACCGGCAAGGCAAAACCATGATTATTGTTACCCATGATCGCAATATTGCTGCCATGTGTAACCGTACCATTAACATTTTGGATGGCAAAGATGTATCGGCGTAGAGATAGGCAAAGGATGAAATTTCGCCATGACTCTATAATTCGCCTGGCCTCGCCAACATATCTGAACCAGTGCTGGTTTAAGCATTCATCGCGAAGCTTGCCATTAAAGCTTTCAACATAGCCGTTTTGTATGGGTTTACCGGGTTGAATGAACAACTGAGCCACCCGAGCGGTATAGTGCCCCCCCGTTGTCATTCTCCCTCCAGAACATACCCGGCAATATTGCTGCAGTGGTCACCGATGCGCTCCAGGTTGGCCAGCATATCCAGGAACACTGCTCCGTTACTGCCATTGCATAATCCTTCGTTCAACCTCCTGATGTGGGCTTTGCGATAAGTTGCCTGAAGTTTGTCTATCTTCTCTTCATGGACCAGCACCTGCCTGGCAACGGATTTGTCCTGCCTTTCCAGGGCTCTATAGGCCAGAAGGAGCGTATTATTAGTAACTTCCAAGATGTTGTCCATTTCCTGTCTGGCTTCACCGGAAAAGCTGACGTGATACAGGGTAGCATCGGTTGCCTGTTCGATTATATTTTCACAGTGATCCCCAATCCGCTCAATATCATTTAAAGATTGTAAAATTATATAAGCGTGATTGGACTCCTCTGTAGATAATTGTTTCTGGGAGGCCAGTACTACATAGTCGGTTATTTCCCTTTCCAACGCATTAATCGCATTTTCCAAATCCTTGGCTTTTTTCACCAGGGGTTCCTGGCGGGTATTAAAATATTCTATGGCATTAATGAACGCTTCCCGGGCCAGGTAACCCATGCGCAGGGTTTCTCTTTTAGCCTGGGAAAGGGCCACGGAAGGATTATTCAGGAGCCTGCGGTCGATATATTTAGGCCGGTAGGGGTCGTCAGCATCCTGTTCTTTGTCTGGAATCAGTTTGGTTACAATAAAGGCCAGCACAGCGACCATAGGCAAATGAATAAGGGTGTTGCTGATGTTGAAAACCGCATGGGTCTGGGCAATCTGCAGTTTAATGTTCAGGGTATCCCAGGTACCGGCAAAACCGGGGAGGAGCACAAACAAATAGTTGGTAAAGAGGACTACTATTTGTTTAAAGAAACCCATTAAGAAGAGGGGAAGAAAAATGATGGTTCCCACTAGATTGAATATAAAGTGGGTAAGAGCCGTCCTTCGGGCTGAAACACTGGCCCCGAGGGCGGCCAGCAGAGCCGTAATAGTAGTGCCGATATTATCTCCAAAGAGAATAGGAACCGCCTGGTTGTAGGTGACCGCGCCCTGATAAGCCAACTGCTGCAGGACGCCTATGGTAGCGCTGCTGCTTTGCACCAGGAAAGTAAAAAACATCCCTAACAATACACCGATTATCGAGTTGTTATCAATGCTGGTCATCAGGTCAACAAAGATAGGGAGGTCTTTTAAAGGCTGCATCCCATTCCCCATAACCGTTAAACCAAAGAAAAGGATGCCAAAACCAAACAGGGATTGCCCTATAACTTTAAATTTCTTGTTTTTGGCAAATAAAAAGACCAGTGCCCCCAAGCCCAGGATGGGTAGGGCGTAATCCTGTAAATTGAAGCCAATCAGATATGCGGTCAGGGTAGTACCTATGTTAGCCCCCATTATTACCCCGATGGCCTGGCGCAAGGTGAGAAGTTGGGCATTAACCAGACCTACTGTCAGTACGGTTGTGGCACTGCTGCTCTGGATTAAGGCCGTGACCAGAGCTCCGGTCAATACCCCCCGGACCGGACTCCTGGTTCCTTTTTCCAGTATAGTTCTCATCCGGTCACCGGCTGCTGATTGCAGACCGTCAGACATGAAGCGCAAACCGAACAGGAATAAACCTAAACCGCCTATAAATGAAAAAATTATTTCCGGTAAGGATATGTTCAAAAAAGATTACCTCCCATAATTACTGCCTTTAAATCTTATCTTTTGCTACCCTTCATATTGTATCAAATTCAACTAAATTCTTGGGTTAGTTTATTCTATAATTCCTCATGCAATCAATATTATAATTATCTGACAGCATGGGCGAACTGGTTCCAGACACTTGATTTTTCATGCTGTATACTGTATTATCTTTAATGGTTCAGTTAAAATTACAGGTGTTTGAAAAAATCCATAATTTAGAACGGTCAACGTGGTATTCGGCGCAAGCTGATACCATGAGCTGGAATTCTTAAAGCATAAGGTTTCCGGCTAAGAGGAACCGGCTTACTGGGGTGGGTAGCCATGGGCTTGCCTGCCCCTGTTTATATTTACGGTTCAAGGGGAAAATAGATTTGTAGAAAGGGTGTAGAAATGTTTGCTTTCTGGTTGGCAGTAATTATCTTTTTAATGGCTTATGCGATGATCATCGTCGAAAAGGTGCATCGTACCATAATTGCGCTGGTCGGTGCTACCGTAGTCATTGCTCTGGGGCTGATAACCCAGGAGGAAGCGGTCCGGGCCATTGATTTTAATACCATCGGATTGCTGGTAGGGATGATGATAATAGTAGGTATAACTCGTCGAAGCGGGTTATTCGGCTACCTGGCAGTTAAATCAGCCCGGCTGGCCAAAGGCAGGCCGATAAACATACTTATCGCCTTAGGTTTTATAACCGCAGTCTTATCAGCTCTTTTGGATAATGTAACCACCGTATTACTGATAGTTCCGGTAACCTACGTTTTAACCGACCGGCTTGACATATCTCCGATCCCCTTTCTTTTTACCGAAATTATCTGTTCCAACATAGGCGGTACGGCAACCCTTATTGGAGACCCCCCCAACATAATGATAGGCAGTGCAACTGGTCTGGGTTTTATGGATTTTATCGCCAATATGGCGCTTCCTGCCATAGTTATATTGCTTATAACAATTGTCATCCTGGCGCTTTGGTATAGAAAAGACCTGTTTGCAGACGATGATAAAATAAAGAGCATTATGGAATTGGATGAGATGGAGTACATAAAAGACTGGGGAATCTTGAAAAAGTCCCTCATTATATTGGGACTGACGATACTGGGCTTTTTTCTCCATCAGACCCTGCATTTGGAATCGGCGACGGTTGCCCTTTTGGGAGCGGCGTTCTTGATGCTGATCACGGCGGAAGAACCTGAAGATGTGCTGATGCTGGTGGAATGGCCGGTCATATTCTTTTTCCTCGGTCTTTTCGTTTTGGTAGGATCACTGGAGGCCAACGGGGTAATTGAGGCTCTGGCAACCAAGTCCCTGGAGGTAAGCGGCGGTAACCTGCCTTTGACCGGTATGCTTATTCTCTGGATGTCAGCCATTGCCTCTGCTTTTGTAGATAATATTCCTTTTGTAGCTACCATGATACCGCTGCTGCAAAGTGTCGGGCAGGCTTCGGCCATGCCTATGGAATCCCTATGGTGGGCGCTGGCCCTGGGGGCTTGTTTAGGCGGTAACGGTACCCTGATTGGAGCTTCAGCAAACATCACTGTGGTTGGGATAGCGGAAAGACATGGCAACATTATTAAATTTATTGATTTTCTTAAAGTTGGGTTCCCATTAATGATTCTTTCTGTTATTATAGCCAATATCTATCTGTATCTGTTTTTTTGGATGTAAATCGGCTGTTGACCGCGTGGCTCAAAACTGCAAACCTAATTTATGTAACATAGCAATCAATTCAGATTCGGATGGGGGAGAGCCAGGTCGTAAATCCAGGGAGGGTAAACCGGCTGCTTCCAAAGCTTTATGGGTAAACCGGTCTGCCAGTTGTTTTTTCTTGCCTTCTATCTCGGTTTCGAAGTTTATTGCCGCTATGGGCTTTAGATCCTGAGCCGCACAGACTAGCAGGTCAAGACTTCTTTCTTTTATCCGATTGGTATGTTCTATCCGGTTGCGGGCCTCGGGAGAAACAATGACCACATCTGCCAATCTTACCCGGGGGAGGACTACGTAGCTTTCGCCTGGCAGAACTTCCAGGAGCAAATGATAAATCGCCAGTTCTCTTCCCGGGAGCAAATGCTCGCGGCGGCTGTACTGCATATCATCCAGGTCTATCCAGGCATTGCTTAGGTCAATTACCTCGCCCCCTTTCGAAGAAGGGCGGGAATTGGTTTTTTTCTGCATTTGTTCCTTATAAACATCCCACAAGAGCTTAACTAAAACCGTTGCTATAACTACAATAATAAACTGGGCCAAATTATTACCTCCTGAAAGTTTGAGATTGCAGGGGAGTATTTACTATAGCTTTCCTCAACCTATTTATTTAATAATATAAGAAAAACCGTAGAACGTCACCCAGGGGGTTAAAATATACTTTAAGCCGGCAGATAATAAGTATAATATTATAAAGTGATAATGTACCTTAAGGGAGGTTTTTTTTTTGCAGTACCAGAGCAGCAGGGGAGAGTGCCGGGCAGTCAGTGCGGCTCAGGCCATAACCATGGGCATATCCCCGGATGGAGGCTTGTTTGTGCCTGGCTATATCCCCAGCATAAATGCGGATACCTTAAAACAGATGGAATCCTGGTCCTACCAGGAAATAGCTGTTTACATTATGGAACAGTATCTGGAAGATTTTTCTTTGCAGGAAATAAAGGAATGTGTTTACGGGGCTTACAACCGGGATAGATTTGACCATGAGGAGATAGCGCCCCTGGTGGAGCTTGAGCCCGGATTCTATATTCAGGAGCTATGGCACGGTCCTACCTTGGCCTTCAAGGATATGGCCTTGCAGATTCTGCCCCGTTTCCTTACCGTTAGCGCCCGCAAGACAGGAGAACAGAGCGAGTTCATTATACTGGTAGCCACCTCGGGAGATACCGGCAAGGCTGCGCTGGAGGGTTTTAAAGATGTTCCCGGCACCAGGATTATTGTATTTTTCCCTCAGGATGGGGTCAGTGAAATCCAGAAGCTGCAAATGATTACCCAGGAAGGCAGCAATGTCTGTGTTGCCGGAGTGACCGGTAATTTTGACGATGCTCAGAGCGGGGTGAAGAGCATCTTTACCAGCGACCAGGTTATAGAACAACTGGGCCGGCACCATATGAAAATGTCCTCGGCTAATTCCATCAACTGGGGGAGATTGCTGCCGCAGATAGTCTATTATGTCTCGGCCTATGTGGAACTGTGCGGCAGGGGAGCGGTGCAAGCGGGGGAAGCCATAAATATTGTGGTGCCCACCGGTAATTTCGGCAATATCCTGGCCGCCTATTACGCCAGCCGGATGGGGATTCCGGTCAAGCGCTTAATCTGTGCTGCCAATTCCAATAATGTTCTGACTGATTTTATCAGGACCGGTACTTATGACCGCAACCGCAATTTTGAAAAAACCGTTTCCCCTTCCATGGATATCCTGATATCGTCCAACCTCGAGAGACTGCTTTTTGAGTTGACTGACCATGACAGTATACGGATAAGCAGGTGGATGGAGGAATTAAAAAACAGCGGACGCTATACGGTTGATGACTCCACCCGCCGGCAGGTGCAGCAAATGTTCTGGTCGGATTGCTGCAGCGACGCTGAAACCCTGGAAACCATAGCATCTGTCTGGAAAGAACATAATTATCTCCTGGATACCCATACGGCTGTTGCCGTCAATGTCTATAATAAATTCCGGCAGCAGGCCGGGGACAGCAGCTGTACGGTGATAGCCTCCACTGCCAGCCCCTTCAAATTCGGCAGCAGTGTTGCCCAGGCCGTACTTGCAGATGAACTCGTCAAGGGTAAAGACGAGTTCCAGACCCTGGAGGCCCTGTCCGCTGAAACCGGCATCGATATACCGGCAGGAATCAAAGGCCTGAACCGGCGCCCCATAAGACATGAAAAAGTAACATCCACCCGGGATATGGAGAAAACCGTACTATCATTCCTAAATCTAGGTTGACATAGTGCGGCCTTTAGTATTTTGTGATGGTCATTTTGTCCATTTTTTTGTAGAGGGTCTTTCGGGTTATCCCTAACTCGTGGGCTGTCCGAGTGATGTTGCCATGGTGCTTTTTTAAGGCCTCCTGGATGGCACTTCTCTCCAGTTGTTTCAGATTACCGGCTGCTGGGGGTATCGAGGGATAGTTTTGCAAGTAAGAGGGAAGATTCTCAGAATTAATCGTGTCTCCGTTGGTGCGAATTAGGCTGCTTTCGATAACATTTTGGAGTTGACGGACATTTCCCGGCCAGGAATAAGCACATAGGATATCCATGACCGATTTATCAATTTTGATACTTCCTGAGTTATTACGGGTACAAAGCTGTTTTAGCAAGTATTCTGCTAATAGTGGTATATCCCCTTTATGTTCTCGTAAGGGGACCATTTTCAAATTAACTACATCAAGTCTGTAATAAAGGTCTTCCCGGAAGTTGCCCTTTGTAACCTCATCCAAAAGACAGCGATTGGTAGCTGCTATAATACGAACATCTATTCTTCGCTGATTATTGCCACCCACTCGGGTTACAGTTTTTTCCTCCAAAAAACGAAGAAGTGATACCTGCATATTTATGGGCATTTCTCCAATTTCATCGAGAAAAATAGTGCCGCCATCGGCAAGCTCAAATTTACCTGGACTTCCACCTTTTTTAGCCCCAGTAAATGCACCTTCCACATAGCCGAAGAGCTCGCTGTTAAGTAATTCCTGTGGTATGGAGCCACAATTTATGGCAATAAATTTCCCTTTACGGCCGCTCTCATTATGAATAGCTTGGGCCATTAATTCCTTTCCAGTTCCGCTTTCTCCCTCAATTAGAATATTGGAAATCGTGGGGGAAGCCTTTCGTGCTAACTCAATAATTTTCAAGAAAGCGGGGGCATTCCCGATCAGACGTGCAAATGAATCGGCTTTTTGGATGAGGGTGCAATTCCTGTTATTAATCAAGTTGATGGTAAAAAGGAACAAAACATTGTTGTCACCATATTTTACAATAGTTCGCCGGTTAACGTGGTACATACAATTATTGGACGTGTACCGGTTTATTTTGGTATGGATTGGCACATAAAATGAACCATCTGCCTGCATGGTAGATAATAAATCTATATCAGATTGATCTACTAAATAGGTGCCTAGTGAGTTCCCAATTACACTTTCGCTGGTAGTATTAAAAAGGCTAAGGCATTGCGGTGTAATCCCGACAATAAGCCCCTCACCATCCACAAGCAGCGCCGGCTCATTTATGCTTTCCATTACAGACAGGGATGTATCAAGTAACAACTCCCGTTTTTGTAACCGCGATTCAATCAGAAGCGCTGCCATGGAGACGGTCTGCATGGTGAACTGAAGGCAGGGCCCATCAATATTGAGGACAGCCAGAGCCCCAATAATTTCTTTGTCTTTATTACGCAGGGGAGTCCCCAATGAATGCCAGTTTTGAGCATTAGGATACACATTTTCATATCCAGTAACCTCCATACCTACCCCATTAATAAGGTTAGGAAAGGCTCCGTTAGATACTAAAAGGGTTTGGTCGCAGTAATGCCCAGGATTAACAATATCATTGGCATAATTAATACGATAATTAACAATACCCTCCTGGTCCAATACCATAATGGTAAAATGCTGCATATAATTCTTTAGCATGTCTACCAGATCACCGACAACATCGAAAGATGCTTCAATCAAAGCACTGTTTCTATTTTGTTTCAATTTAACAATGTCGTTAGGGAGTGGTTCAGGCATTCCCAAGCCATTTTTTTGCTTTATGCATTTATACCAGGATTGGGTAATATTAGGTTTAATAATATTTGGCTCTATTATGCCCTCTTTCTTGAGTCGCTGCCAGGCCATTTCCATATCTCGTTCTGTCCTTTCGGTCATATGCTGATACATACCAACCACTCACTTTCGTCAACGATTAACGTTAAAGGAAGAAGCGCTAACGGTAAAATTATATTTTTATTATAGCTATAAGATAAATATAAAACTAGTCTGCAATCGGCTATTCAAAATGCATAGCAAGAATCTCATGCTAAAAAGATCGAGTGATTTCTTAGCCACGTTTTCTTATTTTTGGTAAAAGTTCACTTCCTAATATATGAAACAAAGCATGCTTATCACCCCTGGAATAAAGATGACATCCATAACCAGTTTAAAGATGCACGATCTTAAACAACCCTAAGTTTCTTTCTAACAAAAACTGTATCGAAAGTCTACATTGTTTACTGTATACCCCTATTCCTGATTTTGCTTATCAACTGCTAGAACCCGTTGTTATGTGATTATTTCTATTTACAGAGAATGGCATACAAATTGCAATAACACTTTTCGACACGAAATATCGTATCGGATTAAAATCAAGGAGGTTTGAAAAATGTGGTTTATGACCGAAGAAAGAGAGTTAATGCGTAATGTAGCCCGCGATTTTGTTCAAAACGAAGTGAAACCAGTTGCGGTTGAACTTGACAAGAAACGTGAATATCCGCTGCAGCTGTTTAGACGAGCTGGTGAACTTGGTTTGGTGGGCTGTGTTCTTCCTGAGGAATATGGCGGTTTGGGTGGTGACTGGATAACCAAGATGTTGATAACCGAAGAGATCGCCAAAGAATTGCCTACTCTAGCTATTGTAATCGGTACCCATATCGCTTTGGCAGGCGGCATCGTCAATATGCTGGGGACTCCGCAGCAAAAGGCAAAATATCTAACCCCAGCTGCCAAAGGAGAACATATCTTGGCTTTTGCCTCTACTGAACCGGCAGGATGTTTCGCTCATCCAGACTTCGAGACCCGGGCGGAGCTGGTGGGAAATGAATGGGTAATCAATGGAGCCAAGATTTTCATTACCAATATTGGCTATGCTAATACTTATGTAGTGGTTGCCAAGACATCGGAGCCTATTGATCCAATAACCCGTAAAGGACTTAGCATGTTCCTGGTAGAAAAGGATTCTCCGGGCTTTGAGGTTGGCAAGGTAGAAGAAAAATATGGCTGGCACGGCTCTAGTACTGGCAGTCTCTACTTCAGGAACTGTCGCATACCAAAAGAGAATCTATTGGGACCGTTGGGTGAAAGTCTTTCTGCTATGGTAATCAGTGCCACCGATGAATTTATGGCCTGTGGTGCCCTCGGTCTTGGAATTGCTGAGACCTGCTATGAGAAGGCCAAGAAATACACCCGGGAGAGGATTCAACTTGGCAATTCTATGTATAACAGTCACCAGGTCATTCGGCATATGCTTGCTAAAATGTCTGTTGAAATCGAATCCCTGCGGGCATTGACCATGACTGCTGCTGCCCAGAGAGACAGTGGACAGTTCCCATTAGTGCTGGGACGTATGTGTAAGATCAAGGGCTATGAGACCGCCATGTTCTGTGCCAACGAGTGCGTACAATTGCACGGCGGGCTGGGTGTTATCGAAGATACCGGAGTCGAACGGCACCTGCGTGATGCCAGGTTGATCGGCATCGCTGGTGGTGCAATTGAGGCCATGATGGATCAGATTGACAAAATGCAGATGGGTTAATTCCAATACGTATGAAAGTGAGGAGAATTATATGATCAACCTTAATGGAAGAGGAGTTGCCATTACTGGCGCTGCGAGTGGTTTTGGCATGGGTATGGCAAAACGATGTGCTAAAATGGGTGCTAAATTGGCTTTGGCAGATATTGATGCGCCAGGTTTGAAAACGATCGAGACGGAGCTAAAGTCTGAAGGTGCTATCGTGTTTTCCATGGTGATCGATACTGCCAAACCTGAACAGATGGAATCTTTTGCAAAAAAGACTTTTGAGACTTATGGAGATGTTGGGTTGTTTTTTAATAACGCTGGGGTAGAAATTGCCGGCACTACGTGGGAATTATCTGCGAAAGACTGGCAATGGGTTTTTGGTGTTAATGTATTGGGCATGGCCTATGGAATTCATTCCTTTATTCCCCGAATGATTGCTGAGGATAAGGAAGCCCTAATTATTAACACTTCATCACTGGCTGGTTTGGTTCAAGGTAATATTTCTCCTATTTATTTTAGCGGTAAACATGCGGTAGTTGCTATGACCGAGTCATTAGAGATTGATCTGCGGGAAAAAAACACCAAGATTAAATCCTATGTCTTCTGTCCGCGTTTTGTCAAAACCCAGCTTAATACCTCAGGCCGGAATCGTCCGGCTGAATTGCAGAATGATCCTAATGATTCCTATTACCAGACTGCGGATCACAAACAGAAACAGGCTATGATGGAGTATGCTGTTCACAATGGGATTGAACTGGAAGAATCCATTGACATGGTTTTTAATGCTCTGGAACAAGATAAGTTCTATATCCATACTGCCCCCGAACCCTGGCCCTCAGTGCAGGAGCGCTGTGACAAGATCATTGAAAATCGGCGACCAGGGGAGGTAAAAATTGACCCTAATACCCAAAAGTAATTACTGTGCCGGTACATTTACGTTAAAAGGCAACGGTTAAGTGTGATGGCAGGGGGTTCCAGAGAATAGCTTCTTTGGAATCCCCTCATGATTTGCCGGAAGGGGTAAAAATACTTCCTTTTCCGTATGATCATATAGCGCTAAATAGAAAAATTCTGCAAACCTGTTGCTTGACTCTGGGGTACTTGCTTGATTAATTACTTAGGAAAGCGCGAGTTAAAAATAAAATTTATAAAGAAGGGAGTATTCCCATGAATAATATAATAGCCTGCTATAAATGGGTCTTGGATGAAGCCGATATTAAAATCGATGCAGATTTATCTGTAGACAGCAGCAAGGCCAAAGGCAAAATCAGTGATTATGACCGTAACGCCATAGAAGCAGCCGTGCAGATAGCCGCTCAGACCGGAGGCAAGGCGGTGGGCTTGACCTTCGGCAACAACAAAGTGAAACCATCACTCAAGGATGCTTTGTCCCGCGGTTTGGAAGCCGCCTGCTGGGTGAAAACAGAGCAAGCCCAGCAGGCAGACGGCGCTGTAACTGCCCGTGCCCTGGCCGGAGGCATAAAAGCCTGGGGAGATATCAGCCTGGTGATCTGTGCCGAAGGTGCCAGTGACACCTATTCCCGGCAGACGGCCCCTCGCCTGGGAGCCCTGCTGGATATGCCGGTGCTGACTTCAGTGTGTCAAATGAAGCTGGAAGGGAATACCCTAACCGCAGTAAGAAAACTGGAGGATGATTTGGAAACGGTTGAGGTCGAGCTGCCAGCGGTTGTAGCCGTACTGCCCGAAATCAACCAGCCCACCATCCCCGGACTGAAAGCGGTTATGGCGGCCGGGAAGAAACCTGTGACTGAATGCCGGGCCGAGGACCTGGATATTGATATGAATCCTTGCAGAGAAATCCTGGCGGTTAAGGGCTACGCCCAGGAGCGCAAAAACATCATGATTGAAGGGGACGATGCCCAGAGCGTTGTAGCTGAACTTGTAGCCAATCTAAGGAAAGAAGGTGTGCTCTAATGGCAGGCATCTATATATATAGTGATAAAGACAACATTGCGGCGGAATTGATCGGTTTTGCCAAAGGAGCCGGACAGGAAGCCCGGGTTATCGTTTTCAGTCAGGAAGCTGCCCAAGCTCTAAAGAATGCAGGAGCCGACCGGATATACATTTTAAAAGGAGAGAGCCCATTACCGGAAAACTACGGTAAAGCCCTGGCCCGGCTTCTAAAAAAAGAAGGGGCAGAACTCCTGGCAGTAGGAGCTACCGCCCGGGGAAGAGATCTGGCCGCCCGGGTGGCAGGATACCTGGATTGCGGCATGGTAAGTGATGTATCCAGCGTAAATTATAAAGAAGGGAAAGCAAACACCGAGAAACTCATCTACGGCGGAGCCGTAGTACAACAGGAAGTAATGGACGGATTAAGTGTAGTCACCGTGCCGGCCGGCCGATTTGAAACCAGGCAAGGCGAAGCGGAAATAGTAACAATTGAGGCGGAAGCTGACCTGCGGGTCAAGCCGGTAGCAACCGAGCCGATCAAAAAAACAGGAGTGGAGCTGGGGGCAGCCGAAAAAGTCGTTTGTATAGGCCTGGGGATTGACAAAGAAGAAGATATCCGGATGGCCAGAGATCTGGCCGGGGTTCTGGGGGCGGAAATCGGCTGTACCCGGGGAGTAGCTGAAGAAAGACACTGGCTGCCGCCGGAACGGTACATTGGCATATCAGGAGCGGTAATCAAACCGCAGCTCTATCTGTCCATGGGAGTATCCGGCCAGGTACAGCACACGGTAGGTATCCGCGACGCTAAAATCATCGTAGCAGTGAACCAGAACGAAAAAGCCCCGATATTCAGAGCGGCTGATTACGGGATAGCAGGGGATATGTATGAGATTATCCCGCTCCTGACGGAAGCACTGCAGAGTAAATAGGGTAAAAAAGACCCCCAATGAACAACACAAAAGGGCGGTGGAGAAATGAGCCAAGCTGAACAATTTGATGCGATAATAATCGGCGCAGGGCCGGCCGGAGCCGCCTGCGCCTACACCCTGGCCCAAGCAGGTAAAGAAGTCCTGATGATAGAACGAGGCGATACGCCGGGCGGCAAGAACGTAACCGGGGGGAGGCTTTACACCTACGCCCTGGAAATAATAGAGGAAGGCCTTACCGCCGAAGCTCTCCTGGAAAGGAAAATAACTCATGAGCAAATCATGATGCTAAGTGATGAACGGTCTATCAGCATTGATTACCATGACCCGTCATTCAACGACGAAGATAAAGTACCGCAATCCTATAGTCTTCTAAGGGCCGGCTTTGATGAGTGGCTGGCAGGCAAAGCTGAAGAAATGGGGGCCATGCTCGCTTGCGGCGTCAAAGTTGACGACATAATCGAAAAAGACGGAAAAATCGTTGGAGTCATGGCCGGAGAAGACGAGATGTATGCCAAAATTGTGGTGGCAGCCGACGGAGTAAATTCCTTCATGGCACAGAAGGCCGGGCTCATAAAAGACATACCCGCGCACAGCGTGGGAGTAGGTGTCAAAGAAATCATAGAACTACCGGCGCAAACCATTGAACAGCGCTTTAACCTGAAGCCGGATGAAGGAGCAGCCCGGATGATATTAGGCTGTACGGAGGGGATACACGGGGGGGGATTTCTCTATACCAATCAGGATAGTATTTCCTTAGGAGCCGTATTTACACCTGAAGAAGCAGCCAGGCACGGTAAATCAGTACATGACATATTCCAGGACCTAAAAATGCACCCGGCCATATACCCGTTGCTTGAAGACGGCGAAACAGTGGAATACTCAGCCCATCTGGTCAGTGAAGCCGGCTATCGGGGCATACCGCAAAATCTATATCGGGAAGGCTTCTTAATGGTCGGAGATGCGGCAGGTTTTGTAATCAATACCGGTTATTCCATCCGGGGAATCGACCTGGCCATATTAAGCGGTGTCGCTGCCGCCCGGGCTATAATTGCTACAGCCGATACAGCCAAAATTGGCCCGGCCTATACCAAAGAACTGGATAACATCAAGCTGCTCCCCACCATGAAAGCAGCAGACGGTTATTTTGACGTACTGGAAATACCCCGGATATATAGCAATTATCCAAAATTAGCCGTTTCCGTATTTGCCCATCTGTTTACTGTGGATGGCAGAGTGCCGGGAAGAATGATGACCGAAGTAAAGAGCTTGATGAAAGAAAATGGGATTTCCACCTGGCAACTGATAAAAGACGGCTTCAGGGGGGTTAAATCGATATGAGCATAAAAATAACGGAAGCACCGGAACTCTTGAGCCTGAACAAATTCAATGTGGACGAAGAAGAACCCCATATCCTCTTAGACAAGGCTATTTGCGCCCAATGCAAGGAAAAACCCTGTCTGGTGGTTTGCCCGGCCGTTCTTTACAAACTGGACAAAAATGGCGAGATCACCTTTGACTACGCCGGCTGTCTGGAATGCGGCACCTGCCGGGTGATGTGCCAAAACAAAGGAATCATCAGATGGGAATATCCCCGGGGAACCTTTGGCGTAAGTTTTCGCTGCGGGTAGATATGCCGTTCAAAATAGAGAAAAAATAAATAGGATACAGAAGCAGAAAAGGCTGGTTAGGCATGGCCAGGAGGTTGAACCCGATGCTACGTGGGTGGACCAACTACTTTCAAATAGCCAACTGCAAGAAACTATTTTCCAAACAAATGGGATGGATAAGGCGAAAATTAAGGATGAAACAGATGCGGGAATGGAGCGAACTATAAGCAGTTACACAAGGCACTGAAAAGAATAGGAGATAAGGGCGAACTTAAAAAAATATCCATGACAAGATGAAGAAATTCAGCCAGTCCACTTCTCAGTCTGGCTTTACCTAATAGCTGGTTTGATGAAATTGGACTAATAAATCTTCCGGGATTTTGCCATTCTATTATGAAAGATAAGATTTGCCAGGAGCCGTATACGAGGCCCGTACGTACGGGCCTGTGAGAGTGATGGTGCTGCAGCAAGCTACTGCAGCACCACCCTACTTGATTAAGGTGCAAATTAACCTTTGATAAAGCGGTCCATTAAAGTATATCCATCAGCTACAAATATCCCTTTGGCAGCAGATTTTTCATCATATTTTCCCACCCCATCGTTTACCGGGTTGTTTTTATCAAATATAAGGAATGGAACCGGGTCACTGCTATGGGTGCGTATAGATAGCGGTGTGGGGTGATCAGGGAGTATCATAACCCTAATCTGGTCGAAATCATCCAATTCCTTAACCAGCAGACCTACTACCTCTTTATCCACCTGCTCGATAGCCCATATTTTACTCTTAAGATCACCCTGGTGGCCAGCTTCATCAGGAGACTCGATATGCATATAAACAAAATCCTGTCCCTTTTTCAACTCATCCAGGGCGGCCCTCGCCTTGCCGGCAAAATTCGTTTCCACACTGCCGGTTGCTCCTGCCACCTTGACCGGAGTCAACCCGGCACATATGCCCAGTCCCCGCACCAGGTCAACTGCGCAGACTACCGATCCATTTAGGCCATATTTATCCTTAAAACCGGGCAGAGACGGCCGCCGCCCCTCTCCCCAGAACCATATCGAATTGGCCGGGTTTTGCCCCTTTTCCATGCGAGCCCGGTTTACCGGATGATTTTTAAGTATATCCTGACTCTTAAGCATAAGCTCAAGTAATATGGAACCATCTTTACCCTGAGGCAGGTATTCGCCCACCACCCGGTCGGAAATATCGTGAGGGGGAGTAAGCTTCAGGTTTTTATCACAACCGTTTTTCCATACCACCAGATGCCGGTAGCTGATTCCGGCATGGAAACTAAAGCTTTCATTACCCAGTTGGGACTGCAAATCGGCTATCAGACGTCCCGACTCCTCAGTGCTGATTTCACCGGCGCTGTAGTCCTTCATACACTTATCCCGGTAACTTTCCTCACCGGATAAAGTCACCAGATTACAGCGCAGAGCCAGGTCGCTGTCGGCCAGTTCCACCCCCAGGCTGACTGCTTCCAGGGGTGAGCGCCCGGTATAATAACTGAGAGGGTCATAGCCCATTACCGCCAGATTGGCTACATCGCTGCCGGGAGAAAGGCCCGCAGGGATTGTTTGCACCAGCCCTATCAGGGCATTACGGGCCAGGATATCTATATTAGGAGTCCGGGCATATTCCAACGGCGTTTGCCCGTTTAATTCCGGTATATCGTAGTCTGCCATACCGTCGGAAAGAATAATCAAGTACTTCATAGCTTCAACTCCTAGATAAAAATTCTGCTGTTATTTCAGTATAGCATTTGCATAACGCTATGAGGATTTTTAATCAATATTGAGCTTTTTCATCCTTCGGTAGAGTGTAGTGCGGGCTATGCCAAGTGCAAAAACTGGTCTTTGCCAGTTTATTTTGCATTTTTTTTTGACTTTTTGGCTTGATTAATATTCTTCATTTTCCTGTATAAAGTAGTACGTGCTATGCCAAGTGCTTTGGCGGTGGCAGATATGTTACCTTCATATTTTTGCAACAGGGAGATTATAGTTTGTTCTTCAATTTGCCGCAAGGTATTTTGACTGCTTGCAGGCTTTATAGACAGTTGGTCAAAGGTCAGCTTTGAGGTATTGGAAACAATAAGGGCATTTTCAATGATGTTTCGTAGTTCCCTTATATTGCCTGGCCAATCGTATGTCAATAGTTTTTCAAGTCCAGAGGTACTGATTTGTTTATGCTCAATACCATATTGCGTGCAGATTTCATCGATAAAATAATCCGTCAGTAAGGGGATGTCTTCTTTTCTATCTCTTAATGCAGGCATTTTAATATTAACCACATTCAAACGATAATACAGGTCCTGGCGGAAAGAGCCTTCTTCGATACTCTTTAAAAGATCCCGGTTAGTTGCAGCTATGATTCTAACGTCAACGTATCTTGAACGATTATCACCCAAACGAACTATTATCTTATCCTGTAGAAAGCGAAGCAGGCTGACTTGCATGTCTATAGGCATCTCACCTATTTCATCCAGGAACAAAGTTCCTCCGTCAGCTTGCTCAAACTTGCCAACTTTTCCGCTTTTTTTTGCTCCAGTAAAAGAGCCTTCTACATAACCGAATAACTCACTCTGCAGCAATCCCGGGGGAAGACCGCCGCAATTTACTGTTACAAATGAACCTTTACGATTGCTTTCCAGATGAATAGCTTGGGCCATCAGTTCTTTTCCGGTGCCGCTTTCACCCTCAATCAAAACCGTAGCGGGCATTTTAGCAACTTTTTCCCCGATTGCAATCACTTTGTTAAGCTTGGGAGAATTTCCTACCAGCCTCGAAAAAGGCGCTTCAAGATTTGACTGCGGGTGATCAGAGACAAATTTATACGGATGGTGTGTGGATGTTTTATTTTGAAACAATAAAATAAGATGAGTGTCTCCGAAAGGAGGATACAGCACTTGCTTACCAATAATTTTAGACGGAATACTCTGACCGCGATTAGCACTTCTAATTATATTTATACTTTGAAGGCAATCTGGATCAGTAAGGTTATCCTCTAAATCTTCAAAAAAAACAGAAACAGGTTCCCCTATGATATTCAGCTTATTATCGGCATCAATCATATCCAAAAAGTGATTGTTGGCATTTGCAATCATGCCCTGGTTGTTAACTATCAAAGCGGAAACATCCATAGTATTGATTATGGAGTTAGTGTATTTTTCAAATTTAAGCCATTCATCATAGTCATGACTGATAATGTGATGGATAATACAAATCGCATTGACAAGGTCATCAGGAACTTTACCATCCAGCCTGGTAACACACAGACATATTGAAGAGTTCAGATTGCTAATGGGTAAGCTCACTAAGTTAGCATGGGTATTATTATAGTACAGATTGACGGCATTGCCATTCAGTAAGCAGTTCTTAAGCTCCTGTTCACTATTAATATAAACGCTTCCCGGACAGAAAATACCAATACGATTATCATAGAAACTGTATACGACACAGCCATCTGAAGTAACTAAAGAAATATCCATGTTTTCTTGGAGGGTAGGGACAACTTTTTTAATGACAGGCGAACATATATATAAGAAATTCCGGTAATGGGCTAAATTGTACTGCACGGTCTGCTCTGCCAAATATTCGTGTTTAGGTAGCGAAATGGCAGATAATTCAAAAACATTGACCATATCCATAGATGGGATGGCCGGAAGCGGGCTTTTGACTATTTCCTGATGAACAATACCAAATGTCATTGTAAACTACACCTCAATTCAAATTGCTTGTTACTTACTTCACGCTGCCTAACCAATGCCAGAATAACAACTCGGAAGTGTAAAAACCAGAAAAATTGAGACAGACAGCCAATTAGATCAACATACCAAAATATGCCTTGTAGATTACTAATGATTATACGTGGACAACGAAAAAAGTCCGCAAATTGAGTATAGTACATACTGTTGGAAAACGCTAGGTTAGTTTAATGCTAGTAGTCCTTCTGAAAGGCTGTATTCTCATTGGTTGTTGTAGCATTTCGTAATACTGGTGGATAACGGTTTGAGGAGCAATTGAAGTTGCACTGAACCACTAGTATTTCTCCGCTCAACGGCTTTATTTTTTGTTTAGCAATCGCATATGCACTAGCTAGGCTCTGTATGGGCAATGCTAGCTGCTTATCTCATAGCAGCGGGATTCATATCCGTGCTCAGATATCTATTGCTCCCTGGCTATTCTCGTCTCCCCAAGGTGCCGTTTCATTCTTCTTTCAAGGCTTGGGTAGTGAAACCCATATTTAAATAAATCACGTAATAACTGTTTTTCTTTTACCTGTAGCGTTTCGAAGCAATTAATAATCAAGAGGCTATGGGGAGTTCAGTGGGAGCAACAGTGGTATGTAGCGATTGGCTATATTGTTTATGACTTTCAAGCCTCAAAAACCTCAAAAAATCGGTCTTTTATCAATGGCATAATAATTGCTACTAATAAATAGTGTATCCAATATTGTGGGACTTCCAGTTATAAGAGAGAGGAGGTGCTGGGGAGGCAGCTTTTGTTAACAGGCGAGCAAAAGATGTTATTTTTAGGGAGTCAGGCAATATTACCATAAACCATAAAAGGAGGTCAGATGCTATGGAGCAAACACCTAAGATTCACCCGGCTTGGCTGGTAATGATAGGCTGCTGCCTGTTAATGGCAACGTGTTTTGCACTGCCGGCGACATGTGCGACCCTGTTTATTAAACCTGTTTGCGAAGCTTTGGGATTTGAACGAGGGCAATTCGTAATTTATGTAAGTATCATGTCGCTGATACAGCTAATATCTATGCCGATGGCAGGGAAAATTCTTGCAAAATATAATAGTCGCCTGATCATTTCAATTTGTGTAGTTTTAATGGGAGCTTCTTTTTGCTTCTTATCACAAGCCAGCGCTCTTATTCATTGGTACATTGCTGCTGCAGTCATGGGAATAATAACTCCTTTATGTACCGTAGTCGGAGTAGCAGTAATTATCAGTAACTGGTTCAAGGATCGCTTGGGTTTGGCTATGGGAATTACTATGGCATCTTCAGGTTTAGGGGCAGCAGTATTAAGCCCTATCGTAATATCGCTTATCACCAATCTGGGATGGCAACAATCGTATCTAATAATAGGTATATTCACAATAATTGTTGCTTTACCATTAAGTGCTACTGTACTGAGATTCCATCCCTCCGAAATTGGTATAAGAGCTTATGAAATTAAGGGTAAGGTTCAGGGTAAGCCTGCTGATGCGGGTCCTGATGTCACAACTGCTGAGCAGCTAAAAGGTCCCATGCTGGCCGAAGCAGTTAAGTCTCCCGTATTCTATTTACTGTTGGTGGTTACAATTCTGTTTGGCTTTGCCGCATCAATCAATACCCATGCAGCGCCATTAGTTGGGGATGTATTTGGAGCGGTCATGGCTGGAATCATAGTATCGGTTATCATGCTCTCGGTGACAGGAGGCAAGGTATTGCTGGGTTGGATTAATGATCGTTTTGGCATAATACCGTCGGTTTCAACCGGTTGTCTTGCCATGGCTTTTGGCGTGGTCTTACTCACTATAGCGTCTGCAACCGTCAATGTATTTCTGGTATACGGCGCAGGTGTTGCTCTTGGCCTTGGGTTAGCTACGGTAACGGTTGAACCGCCATTACTGATAGCAGCAGCCCTGGGAAATAAGGATTATGCTTCAATCTTTCCTGTTATCATGATGGGCTTTACCATTGGCGCTGCTGCCGGTGCCCCTATATTAGGGATGGTTTACGATGCCAGCGGTTCATATACCAGTGCTCTGGGAGCCATTGCATTATGCGCAGTCATAGCCTTGATTTTGGCCATTATGGCAGCGAATTCAGGGAAGAAACTTCTTCAAAAAACAGCTTAGTAATTAAAAATTAAGACATGCCGAAAAAGTCAAACTCGTTAGGATATCAGGAACAGGAGGGAAAAAGACAATGAGTCATTTTTTAAATGAAGAACAGATGCTGATACAAAATTCTGTACGGGAGTTTTGTAATGATCCGGCGATTAAGGCCCTTGCGGCCAAGGACAACCAGCGAGAGCCGGGAACGTTAGAGGAAAATTGCTGGAAAGAAGTTGTCAAGATGGGGTATCTGGGAGCGTGGGTTCCGGAAGAGTATGGAGGAATGGGCTATAGCCTGACTACCTATCTGGTTATTCTGGAAGAACTGACCCGGAACGGCTTCCCCGGTGCAGGTCCGATGACATGTCAGGATTTAGCGATGCTGCCCATTGCTTATTGGGGAACCAGAGAGCAAAAGGAAAAGTTTCTCCTGCCAATGGCCTCAGGTAAAGTCAATGCCTGTGGCGCGGTTACCGACCCGGCCGGGTTGGGCAACTTTGCGGAATGGGGACTTACGGTTACCGAAGACGGAGAGGATTATGTCCTTAACGGAGCCAAAGTATGCGTTACTTCTCCCCATATAAGTGACGTAAAAGTAGTTTTTGGGAGAGCAGACAACAGCGATTTCAGCAGCAGTGTATATTACGTTGAAAAAGGCATGCCCGGGCTGGAAACGGGATTTCGGGAAAAGAAGATTATGGACAGTTTATCAGACTGGGGAACAATTTATATGAAGAATCTTCGCGTTCCGAAAATCAACCGGGTGGTTGACAATGGATTTGGCAGTGCCTGGATGGGCCCCAGTTATTTGAATGTAGCCATAATGGCGCTTACCATGTGTGAGAATGCATTTAATATGACCTTGAAATTTACCCAGCAGCGTACACGCTATGGCAGGCCTTTGACAGATTTACAGCGCGTTTCTCATCGTCTGGTTGATTTTGCCATTAGAAATGAAAATATCCGCAACCTCATTTACACCGCGGCTCGTCTGTGGGATGAGGAACGGTATCAGGAAAGCACGCGCTTGTGTTCCATGGCCAAGATTTACGCTACCGAGGCTGCCAGCGCCAGTCTGCATGATGCAACCGTCCTTCATGGTGGAGTTGGCTTTACGGCTCAGGCAGGTATTGGCAGGATGTGGATGGGGACCATGGGTCTCGAAATTGCGGAGCAGCCTCCCGATGTACATCGTGATATTGTGGCTAAAACTTTTGGAATCAGAGAAGGATGGAAAAACGGACAACAGTAGTTTTTACCGTAAGCATAGGAGGAATGAATAATGTTTGATTACCAAGGAAAAGTAGTTGCGATAACCGGCGGTGCTTCCGGTATTGGCAAACAGATGGCTATGGAACTGGCGGACAGAGGCGCGAAGTACTTTGCTCTAGCCGACATGCGCGCACCAGAACTGAAGACGACAACAGAAGAATTGCGGGCCAAGGGTGTTGAGGTTATCAGCGCAGCATTCGATGTTACCGATGATGATGATTTTGAATATTTTGCCAAGCTGGTATTCAATAAATTCGGTTGCTGTGATTTCTTCTTCAATAACGCAGGCGTTAGTCCCAATCATGTGATGTGGGAGATGCCGCTGAAAGACTGGCAGTGGGTCTTTGACGTCAATGTTTTCGGGGTTGTACGTGGCATTAACGCCTTCGTTCCTAAAATGATTGCCAGCGATAAGGAGTGCTATATTTTCAATACATCCTCGCTGGCCGGTCTCGCTACTTTCTGGGGGGGCGGTGCCTACATCAGCAGCAAACACGCGGTAGTGGGGCTCACAGAGGTCCTAGAATTGGATCTCCGCCATTTTAATACCAAGGTTAAAGCTTATGCGATCTGCCCGGGGTTCGTTACGAGCAACCTCTACCGTTCGGATACCTACCGTCCCGAGGGCGAGGATTGGATGCCGGTCGGACCAGCCTATCAAACCGATGCTTATCAGGAAATCGTGGCCCGTTCCAGCGCCTCAGCGGTATTGAACATGCCCACCGATGAAGCGGTCCGCAACATTCTTGAGGAGTTTGAGGCTGACAAGTTTATCCTTTTGACCCATCAAGCAGTCGGTACCCGCTGCCTGGAGCGCTATGACCGTTTTTTCAATAAAAAATTGCGTCCTTTTTATGAACAACCAAAATCAATGGATCAGGAACTTGCCAAGAAAAAGGCGTAGACCTTCATACCGGTTATAACGCTATTATGTTTTCAAAAACCATTAGACGAGGAGGTTAATTATTATGAATGATTATACTGGAAAAGTGGTTGCCCTCACTGGTGCCGGAAGCGGACTGGGCAAGGAAGTCGCCGACCGCTTCGGTGCACATGGCGCTAAACTCTCCCTGGTAGATTATAACGAGGAAAGAATTAAAACTACGGAAAGAGAATTTAAGGAAAAGGGTTATGACGTTATAGTTTTCGCTTTTGACTGCACTGACCTTGACAAAGTGCAGGAATGGGCAAGAACTACTTTCTTAAAATACGGCCATGTAGACTTCCTTTTTAACAACGTTGGTATCACCTCTCCCGGAAGGCTTTGGAACATCCCTTTAAGTGACTGGAAACGTACTTTTGACATCAACGTTTTTGCCATGGTTAACGGTATACATGCTTTTATGCCCTACTTCGCAACTACCGACAGGGAAATCCATATCTGCAATACTGCCTCTGATGCCGGTCTTAGTATTAACGGCTTATTCGCTCCCTACAATGCTTCCAAGAGCGCCGTAGTCAGTGTCTCCGAGTCCCTGGCCTTCCAATGCCAGACCTATTATCCGCATATCAAGACCCATGTGTGGTGTCCAGGAGCGTCACCAACGGATATCTGCTATGGTCGTGAGCAGGACCTGGTTGACAAGAGTGACCCGTATTATTCTTCTGGTGAGTTCCGCGAATTGGACAAAATCCTCAAAGACGGAATTGCAGCCGGCTACCCGGTCTCCGAAGCCATCGACGGCTTCTTTGAAGAATTCGAAAAAGATTATTTCTATATCCGTCCTGCAAAACACGAAGATCATCTGATTCAGTACAAGATTGACAGAATTCTGGACAAACAGCGTCCTGTACCGGTACATTTACGTTAAAAAGCAACGGTTAAGTGTGATGGCAGGGGGTTCCAGAGAATAGCTTCTTTGGAATCCCCTCATGATTTGCCGGAAGGGGTAAAAATACTTCCTTTTCCGTATGATCATATAGCGCTAAATAGAAAAATTCTGCAAACCTGTTGCTTGACTCTGGGGTACTTGCTTGATTAATTACTTAGGAAAGCGCGAGTTAAAAATAAAATTTATAAAGAAGGGAGTATTCCCATGAATAATATAATAGCCTGCTATAAATGGGTCTTGGATGAAGCCGATATTAAAATCGATGCAGATTTATCTGTAGACAGCAGCAAGGCCAAAGGCAAAATCAGTGATTATGACCGTAACGCCATAGAAGCAGCCGTGCAGATAGCCGCTCAGACCGGAGGCAAGGCGGTGGGCTTGACCTTCGGCAACAACAAAGTGAAACCATCACTCAAGGATGCTTTGTCCCGCGGTTTGGAAGCCGCCTGCTGGGTGAAAACAGAGCAAGCCCAGCAGGCAGACGGCGCTGTAACTGCCCGTGCCCTGGCCGGAGGCATAAAAGCCTGGGGAGATATCAGCCTGGTGATCTGTGCCGAAGGTGCCAGTGACACCTATTCCCGGCAGACGGCCCCTCGCCTGGGAGCCCTGCTGGATATGCCGGTGCTGACTTCAGTGTGTCAAATGAAGCTGGAAGGGAATACCCTAACCGCAGTAAGAAAACTGGAGGATGATTTGGAAACGGTTGAGGTCGAGCTGCCAGCGGTTGTAGCCGTACTGCCCGAAATCAACCAGCCCACCATCCCCGGACTGAAAGCGGTTATGGCGGCCGGGAAGAAACCTGTGACTGAATGCCGGGCCGAGGACCTGGATATTGATATGAATCCTTGCAGAGAAATCCTGGCGGTTAAGGGCTACGCCCAGGAGCGCAAAAACATCATGATTGAAGGGGACGATGCCCAGAGCGTTGTAGCTGAACTTGTAGCCAATCTAAGGAAAGAAGGTGTGCTCTAATGGCAGGCATCTATATATATAGTGATAAAGACAACATTGCGGCGGAATTGATCGGTTTTGCCAAAGGAGCCGGACAGGAAGCCCGGGTTATCGTTTTCAGTCAGGAAGCTGCCCAAGCTCTAAAGAATGCAGGAGCCGACCGGATATACATTTTAAAAGGAGAGAGCCCATTACCGGAAAACTACGGTAAAGCCCTGGCCCGGCTTCTAAAAAAAGAAGGGGCAGAACTCCTGGCAGTAGGAGCTACCGCCCGGGGAAGAGATCTGGCCGCCCGGGTGGCAGGATACCTGGATTGCGGCATGGTAAGTGATGTATCCAGCGTAAATTATAAAGAAGGGAAAGCAAACACCGAGAAACTCATCTACGGCGGAGCCGTAGTACAACAGGAAGTAATGGACGGATTAAGTGTAGTCACCGTGCCGGCCGGCCGATTTGAAACCAGGCAAGGCGAAGCGGAAATAGTAACAATTGAGGCGGAAGCTGACCTGCGGGTCAAGCCGGTAGCAACCGAGCCGATCAAAAAAACAGGAGTGGAGCTGGGGGCAGCCGAAAAAGTCGTTTGTATAGGCCTGGGGATTGACAAAGAAGAAGATATCCGGATGGCCAGAGATCTGGCCGGGGTTCTGGGGGCGGAAATCGGCTGTACCCGGGGAGTAGCTGAAGAAAGACACTGGCTGCCGCCGGAACGGTACATTGGCATATCAGGAGCGGTAATCAAACCGCAGCTCTATCTGTCCATGGGAGTATCCGGCCAGGTACAGCACACGGTAGGTATCCGCGACGCTAAAATCATCGTAGCAGTGAACCAGAACGAAAAAGCCCCGATATTCAGAGCGGCTGATTACGGGATAGCAGGGGATATGTATGAGATTATCCCGCTCCTGACGGAAGCACTGCAGAGTAAATAGGGTAAAAAAGACCCCCAATGAACAACACAAAAGGGCGGTGGAGAAATGAGCCAAGCTGAACAATTTGATGCGATAATAATCGGCGCAGGGCCGGCCGGAGCCGCCTGCGCCTACACCCTGGCCCAAGCAGGTAAAGAAGTCCTGATGATAGAACGAGGCGATACGCCGGGCGGCAAGAACGTAACCGGGGGGAGGCTTTACACCTACGCCCTGGAAATAATAGAGGAAGGCCTTACCGCCGAAGCTCTCCTGGAAAGGAAAATAACTCATGAGCAAATCATGATGCTAAGTGATGAACGGTCTATCAGCATTGATTACCATGACCCGTCATTCAACGACGAAGATAAAGTACCGCAATCCTATAGTCTTCTAAGGGCCGGCTTTGATGAGTGGCTGGCAGGCAAAGCTGAAGAAATGGGGGCCATGCTCGCTTGCGGCGTCAAAGTTGACGACATAATCGAAAAAGACGGAAAAATCGTTGGAGTCATGGCCGGAGAAGACGAGATGTATGCCAAAATTGTGGTGGCAGCCGACGGAGTAAATTCCTTCATGGCACAGAAGGCCGGGCTCATAAAAGACATACCCGCGCACAGCGTGGGAGTAGGTGTCAAAGAAATCATAGAACTACCGGCGCAAACCATTGAACAGCGCTTTAACCTGAAGCCGGATGAAGGAGCAGCCCGGATGATATTAGGCTGTACGGAGGGGATACACGGGGGGGGATTTCTCTATACCAATCAGGATAGTATTTCCTTAGGAGCCGTATTTACACCTGAAGAAGCAGCCAGGCACGGTAAATCAGTACATGACATATTCCAGGACCTAAAAATGCACCCGGCCATATACCCGTTGCTTGAAGACGGCGAAACAGTGGAATACTCAGCCCATCTGGTCAGTGAAGCCGGCTATCGGGGCATACCGCAAAATCTATATCGGGAAGGCTTCTTAATGGTCGGAGATGCGGCAGGTTTTGTAATCAATACCGGTTATTCCATCCGGGGAATCGACCTGGCCATATTAAGCGGTGTCGCTGCCGCCCGGGCTATAATTGCTACAGCCGATACAGCCAAAATTGGCCCGGCCTATACCAAAGAACTGGATAACATCAAGCTGCTCCCCACCATGAAAGCAGCAGACGGTTATTTTGACGTACTGGAAATACCCCGGATATATAGCAATTATCCAAAATTAGCCGTTTCCGTATTTGCCCATCTGTTTACTGTGGATGGCAGAGTGCCGGGAAGAATGATGACCGAAGTAAAGAGCTTAATGAAAGAAAATGGGATTTCCACCTGGCAACTGATAAAAGACGGCTTCAGGGGGGTTAAATCGATATGAGCATAAAAATAACGGAAGCACCGGAACTCTTGAGCCTGAACAAATTCAATGTGGACGAAGAAGAACCCCATATCCTCTTAGACAAGGCTATTTGCGCCCAATGCAAGGAAAAACCCTGTCTGGTGGTTTGCCCGGCCGTTCTTTACAAACTGGACAAAAATGGCGAGATCACCTTTGACTACGCCGGCTGTCTGGAATGCGGCACCTGCCGGGTGATGTGCCAAAACAAAGGAATCATCAGATGGGAATATCCCCGGGGAACCTTTGGCGTAAGTTTTCGCTGCGGGTAGATATGCCGTTCAAAATAGAGAAAAAACAGAATAGAGAAGCAAGCAGCCGCTGCGGCAGCCATGTATCTGGCTTAATGCCAGGCAGCGGATAAATTTCCTGCTTGCCAACTAACCCGGGACGCATGTACAATTAGTAGCAATACTATATGGAGGTGGAATAATGGCGAAGAAACTGGGTATCTATAAGTGCGAGATCTGCGGTAATATCGTAGAAGTCCTGCACGAGGGCAAAGGAGAACTGGTTTGCTGTGGCCAGCCCATGAAGCTATACGAGGAAAATACTGTTGAAGCCGCCTTCGAAAAGCATATTCCCGTGATAGAAAAAACTGATGGCGGAGTATTAATCAAGGTGGGAAGTGCAGTTCACCCCATGGAGGAAAAACACTATATCGAATGGATTCAGATTTTGCAGGGCCAGAAATCTTATCGCCAGTTTTTGAAAGCGGGAGACGTTCCGGAGGTCAAATTTGAGGTGGAGGATTCAGACGATCTGGTAGCCAGAGCTTATTGTAACTTGCACGGCCTATGGAAGGGATAAAGTAAACCCTGGTGCAAGCCGTTGTCGATACCAATGCCGATATATTTAAGTAAAAACGACCCTGTCAGATGGCAGGGTCGTTCTATGCAAGGCTCTGCTTGTGCACTAAAAAAGCACTTCTGCTGCAAGAACATTGCCCTCTTAATCGGGGGAGGGGGGCATTGGAGTCAAGTTTAAATGATATAATTGATTCTGCTTCCGGGAAATAGTTTATTGACATTAGCGCCAAAGAAATCCTTCATTTCTGTAAGCTTTTCATCGCTGTAGACGAACTTGCCATAGCCGAACTGGCCATACTTAAACTTGCGGTCGGCTGTTTCCTCCATCGGCAGGCCGGTTTCAGGGAAAACTTCAACAATATTGCTCCGGGCCCGGCGGGTGAAGCGGTGGGAAATGACTTCCATTTCTATATGGGGATAAAAAGACGAAGGGATTATTCCGGCCATCTGCTGCAGTAAATCCAGGTAGTCTTTTTGCCATCCCTGCTCCAAGATAACTGGTGCGATAATAACCCCTGCCGGATAACCGGCGTGCAGCACCGCCGCCAGACCCTCCAACCGCTGGTCCAGTCCGGGTGTGCGGTGTTCATAACGACCGATTACCTTATCGCTATTGATGCTGAAACGTATACGGGTATGTCCTCGGTGATCAAGCCCCAGCAGACTATGAACGTAGGGGAATTTGGTTACAAAGCGCAGATATCCCAGTTCCTGACCGGCAAAAAACTCTATCGCCCGGGCCAGAATTCCGGTATAGGGCTCCACCGCTACCGGGTCGGAGGTGGAAGCGGCTTCAAATACGGTTACTTCAGGCGTTCGCCCGGTAATATATTTCTGCGCCTGCTGCAGTATCTCATCCAGGTTTACATAAATCCGGGTATAAGGCTTTTTACCCAGCCGGGTGTTAAGATAACAATACTCGCAAATACCTTCACAACCGGTTACCAGGGGAAGCTGGTAATGGGCTGAAGGTTTGCATCCGGCAAAATCCAGGCTCCTTCTTACCCCGACCACCAGGGTATTTTTGCCTTGAAAGAAGGCCTCGCGGGGACTCTCGCCCGGAATGCCGGTTACCCGGTTATGCGACTGCAGGAATTCTATAACATGACCGTCGTTTTGCAAACGCTGCAGTATTTCCCTGCCCAGGGGGTAATTCAGAGCATCACGTTCAAAATATATTCGTTTGTATCTAAAGGCTGCTTTCATCCTGCGCTCTCTTTCCCGTTTTATTCTATTCTGTGCAGCTTAATGCTAATCTACACCCGCCAGGGATTCCTGAAAAAATAATCTAGGGGTGTGGGGGCATGCGCCAAATAATTTCATGTAGCTGACGCCGGCAGGCAATTAGTGAGTTAAGGCATAAAAATTGCCGGGTTGTGTTGACTATTGTTTTAGCTGATGCTATAATAAACTTCGTTGCGGAGCCGTGGTGTAGCGGTTAACATGTCGGCCTGTCACGCCGAAGATCGTGGGTTCAAATCCCATCGGCTTCGCCATAAGCCTCGGTAGCTCAGCAGGTAGAGCAGCGGACTGAAAATCCGCGTGTCGGTGGTTCAACTCCGCCCCGAGGCACCATTAGTCAGGCGGAAGTGGCTCAGTGGTAGAGCATCGCCTTGCCAAGGCGAGGGTCGCGAGTTCGAATCTCGTCTTCCGCTCCATTGGAAAGCAGGCGTTACACGGTAACGCTTTTATTTTGCCCGCAGTAGTCCGAAGCTTATGGCTTTATTACCCTTGCAATAAAGGATGAAAGTTGATACAATAATGCTTGCGCGAGAGATAAACAAATGGGCGGATGGCGAAGTGGCTAACGCTGTGGTCTGCAAAACCACCATTCACCGGTTCGAGTCCGGTTCCGCCCTCCATAATTATAAAACCAGGCACACCCTTTACGGGTGTTTTTCTCTTTCTCCTTCGAACCTGGAGGAATACCACACAGGAACTATATGAGAAATAAACACTAGTGCTATTACCCGGTAGGGTCCCCGGACTTGATCAGGATGGAAGACAAAAACTGCATATTTATAAACGATAGGGTGAAATGAATGAAGCGTAGTTGGAAGAAATGGCTTTTAATGCTCCTGATACTGGGTATGGTAGCTGGTTATTCAGCCTTTTTTGTTCGTGTATATGCCGATTATCAAAACAGTGCCCGCTGGGCCAGAGAGCAGGCCCTGGCGGATAAACCGGCAGATAATGAAGAAGTTCCGCCAACAACGAATAGCAATGCCGATCCTAAAGCATCAGCCGGTACCGCCCACAGCATTAAAAATAAAGAGTTGGGCAAAATAACCGGTCAGGACTGGGGTAAAATATCGGCTGACGAAAAATTTAAACTGGTAAGTACCGTTTTAAATGGCCTGAAACTTACCGGCAGCAATATTAAAGCTGATGAAAAAGAGCTTGTTGCCACCCTGGATTCCTTTTACCAAGACGAAAACCGGAAAAGTACCGACATAATAACAGCTGTCACTTGCATAGGTGAGAAACGGGGATTTCTCAATCAGCAGTAAACCGACCGCAGTCTTAATCCTAAACAGACGCGGACAACCGTCCCCTACGGAGCACACCCTTCGGATAAATAATGCTCGCTTGGCTGTTGATCTTTTAGAGTTCTGCCTGTATATGATTATTTCATTTGCGGCTGCAGCTGTGATCATGGGGAGTTAACTTGAAATACGCGCCTTCATGATCGGTAGCAGAGTCGAGCTTTCAACCTTGCAAAAAGAGCACAAATTTGATACACTAAATCTTGCGCAAGAGCTGCGGTAAAAAAATGACCGGCTCAAAACGCACCAAGTTAATATGCCCGGGTGGCGGAATAGGCAGACGCACGGGACTTAAAATCCCGCGAGGTTTACCCCTCGTGCCGGTTCGACCCCGGCCTCGGGCACCATTATTTAGGACTTTGCTGAGATTGTATCTCAGCTTTTTTCATTTCATTTTGCTTTTGACCCAAATTCATCTATTTTATTTATCACTACGGAATCTGTTTTTGTTCTGATGTGCTGATAATGAATTGTGCTTCTTTTTGTCTAACATTTTCTCGGCGGTGACTATGGCTTGCCGCACAGTAAGAGCACAAGCTCAAGGCCTCACATAATGAGAATGCGATCCTCTCAACGTTTAGCATGCTACTGCATTTGCCGATTGCCGAAGAATACAGCATAATAATGAAAACTCATCAAATTTGGCGGGAAAACCATTGATTTAGCTTCATTTGACACAAGGTATTTTGGGGTGGGAAACGAATTAAAAGAGATAAAAAGGCCAAGCAAGAAGGGTTAAGTGCTGGAAGATGTGAAGGTCTGCAAAGTGCTTAAAACTATGGAGTGGATATGATAAATAGATATATGATGGCAGTTGATTAGAAAAGTTGGCGACTATCCGGGAATTCCGGATAGTTCAAACCTGGTTAAGTATTACGGCAGGAATTGCATATACTGCCGAGGACGGTAAAAAGTATAATAAGGTAAGACAGAGCTTGTATTGTTATAATAAAATTATAGAGGCCATCGTTGTGTGCTTATTGGACTAAGAAGTTAATGAAGCAATGATAATATATCGTGTGAAAGGAGGAGGCTAATGCTTACAAAACAAAGCAGGAATGTCATAAATTTTATGGTAGCCTGCGTTAACGAATTTGCTAATAAATTCGGGTTAAGCGAGAAAGAAGCCTTCGACTATTTGCATAAATACAACGGAATAGCGTTCATTAAGGATCATTACGAAGTCCAGCATTGCCTTAGTCTGGAGGATACCATTGACGATCTTGTTGCGGTGTGCAAGAACCATGGAGGGTTTTTAACATGATTTTATATCATGGCTCAAATGTGTTGGTTGAAAAAATTGACCTCCAAAAATGCAGACCGTTCAAGGATTTCGGTAGAGGTTTTTATTGTACCGAGTTAAAAGAGCAGGCTGAGTTGATGGCAAAACGTGTTGCTTATATTTATGGGGGCCGCCCTTATGTGACGATGTGGGAACTGAATGATGAGGCTTTCGTTTCATCTGAACTTAACATAAAGGCATTTGCGAAATCGTCAAAAGAATGGGCGATGTTTGTACTAAATAACCGAAGCAGGGATTTTACTGAGTACGACAGTGCTGAATGCAATCATGACAATAAATATGACATTGTTACAGGACCGGTTGCTAATGATGATTTAGCACTATTATTTCGAACTTTTACAAACGGGTTTATAGATATGGATGCTTTAGTAAAAGGAATGAAGTATAAACGCCTTTCGGAGCAGATTTCCTTTCATACCGAGAAAGCACTGCGCTATCTCAAACCAATAACGTAGGAGGGCTGCTAAGATGGATGTCGTCAATGCTTTGATTGAGGGTGTGACCCAGGACATCATTGGCTACCTGGTGGAAGACAGAATGATTGAAATTGAAGAAGCGATGAGCATTTTTTACAAGTCGGTATTGTGCGAAAAGCTACTAAACAAAGATACCGGCCTTTACCGGGAAAGCTCAGCCTATCTGTACGAATTACTGAAAGATGAACTGGCGGATGGGGAATTTATTCAAAAAGAAATTTAAGATAATCGACGGCAAAGGCAGCTAGCTGCTAAGTGTAGTCAAGTGCCATTATTTTTAAACCCCGCGAGGTTTACCCCTCGTGCCGGTTCGACCCCGGCCTCGGGCGCCATTGATAAGAAAACGGTTTTTATTTGCTTGGAAGTTTTTAAAAACCGTTTTTTAGTCCCGTTGCGACGGAATGATAACTCAAAACAATTATCTAATCAATAGAATCAACTTTCAGCAGCCGAGCATCATGAGCCATTAAAAGGCGGGAACCGAACTTTTTAATCTCTGCCCATGGAACTGCCTGTCCCTGTACCGGGCCTGAGCAATCACGTTCTGTCAACCAGGCGTTTATAGTGTCCCATACACCTTCTTCCCAGTAGAACTTCCTTCCCGCACCCTCCCGAAAAGACCGCCAGCGCTCCGGCGGAATCTTTGCCCAAAGCAGGTCGTAGTTAAACGGGGAATCCCCGATAAGATATACCGGCCCTGATTTGGTTTGGACTTCGACCAGTTGATGACCGCTGGTGTGACCACCACTTTGTATGACCTTAAGACCCGGTTTGATTTCTCTATTGCCCTGAATTAATTCGATATTGGGAAGCAGGGGCAGCCAGTGGGAAGGGCTGAAGTAAGTTTCCTCATTGGGATTGAGCTGAAACAAACCGCGAAACTCGTTAACCTGGACATAAAAACGGGCTTGGGGAAAGTCGGGCATCCCAGCGGTATGATCCCAATGAATATGGGTCAGAATCACCTCTTTTATTTGAGAAGGGGCAAAACCCAGTTTTTTTATCGCCGCCTTTATCTTTTGCTCCTCGGTTTGGGTTGAAGAGGTATTGGCGCCTGGAATTCCCTTCGGGTCAAAACCGGTGTCGACCAGTACCGCCTCACCTGCTTCGTCCACCACCAGGAAAGCGAAGCAGTGAATATTCTCCAAAGAACGGGCTGATTTAAAGTAAATGTTGAAGCAGCCGTTGAACAGGGGATAGATGGTATGATGCATCCTTAATATCCTCCGATGAAAGCTAATTATAATTTGATTATACGCTTTTCGGCAGTACCTTTTAAAGATATATCAGCTATAAAAATACATATTAGTATTATTAAGGAGAACAACCTCAAAAATCCCCCGTTTTTGAGACTGACGTGCAAAAACTGGCCGAAGGTCATCAATATACGATCCGATTCCTATTGCGTAAATCAATTGAATAGTGTAAATGGTTGTAATTAATAAGCCTGATTTCCAGCGCACGTATCGTTTCTAAAACCTCCGGGTCGCTTAGAACACCGAATTCAATTTCCCTGACCTGGGTCCAGGTGCATACACTTTCCAGACACTCATCCACATAGCCCGGGTGGCAAATAAGTTCCGAGGTGCCATGGGGTAATGAACGCAGGTTTTCTAGAAGGAGATTCTTCCCGCCATCCTCAAAATAAGCATGGGCGTAGAAATTGTCTACCCCCGGCGGCAGGCGCATATCCAATGCAGGTTCCCAACCAGTGCGGCGCATAGGCAACTTCATGCTTCGGGCCAGCAGGATCATTGGGCGGCATACAGTTTTCCGATCCTGGGTAAAACGGTGCGAGTCAATATGGGTGGGCCTTATGCCCGCAGTCAGCAAGCGGTTCATCTGAGCTTTGAGCTCAATCATTATATCCCGTTCGTTCCAATCCAATTCTTCGGAAAAACCGCCCTCCCCGTCAACCAGAGATGGTACCCAGCTAGCCGGAGAGATGGGCGAACCGGAGGAGAGATTCAAATGCAATCCTACCCCCAGGGTTGGGATATTGACTAACCGTCGAGCTGCGTCCTGGAATCCTGGCATATTTACCATCAGGGAAGTACTTTTGACAACCCCGGCCTGGTGCAAATCGATTATAGCCCGGTTTACGCCCGGAGCCAGGCCACAATCATCGGCATTGATAATCAAATATTTTGTCATCGCAAACCCTCCTTCTATCAGTATCGGCACAATTTATCTTATGTAATGGCAATTTATACTGCTACTGGGAAATAAAACTACAAACCTGTTCGATAATTATAACTGGCCTTTAAACCAGGATGTAGTGCGTGCAAAGTGTTAAAATATATAAATAGGCATAATTTTACGGGAGGGTTAATAATTGGCGCTATTTTCCAAAACCGGCCTGGAAGCCACAGGGGCTAGAATAATGTACTGCCCGGTTTGTGAAGCCAGGTTAATTTTTGACCAGGCTGCTAATATATATATATGCCAATTTTGCGGGTGGGAAATTAATGAAGAAGAGAAGCCTGTTCCGTATGTATTAATGGCGGACATGCTAAACCGATTTAAGTAAACGCGTCTTATAAGATTCTCCGGGTATGCCGGTTCCGGCTGCATTGGATTGATCTCCCCCAAAAAGTGCTTGTCGGCAAACTTGCCTTTTGCTAAACTAACTTATTGGATGGTAAAATACCCTCACAATTTTAAATGGTAGGACAGTAGGATAGGAGGAGTGTAAAGTCTGATGGATGTAGTGTTGACTTTAATACCCATTGTTGCTGTGCTGGTTTTGCTTACCCTGGCGAAATGGCCGGCCGATTTGAGTGGAATGGCAGGATGGATTCTGGTAGTAGCTATAAGCGCTTTTTTCTTCAAAACATCGCTGCAGGTAGGTTTAACTGCCAGTCTGGCCGGAATGATTGCTTCCTTTCCGGTTTCTTTAATGGTAGCCACCTCTATATTTCAAATCACTTTTCTGGAATCAACCGGCGCCCTAAAAAGAATAGTTGTCTTTGTTAAGACCCTGGCCAAAAACGACCAGGCGGTACAGATAATGATAATAAACATGGGTATAGGCACCCTGCTGGTAGCAGTGGGGGCGACTCCTGTATCCATACTGCCCCCGCTTATGCTGGCTTTGGGATACTCAACCTTTGTGGCCGTAGCTCTGCCAGCCCTGGGTTTTGACTCCCTCTGTACATATGCCCTGCTGGGTGCGCCGCTGGTAGTGTTTTCGGATATGACCGGTACCCCATTGACTACTTCTGCCCTGGTATTTTCCAAATTCATGCCGATGATATCGACCATGATCGGCTTCGGCATGCTATGGCTGGTGGGGGGATGGAGCAAGGTGAAAGAAGGCTTTATACCCTGCACTCTGGCCGGACTTACCATGGGGTTCACTGCGGTAGCGGTAGCCCATATTGGCAAAGGCATAGTGTTAACCGGTGTACTTGGCGGTCTGGCTACTATTGTCATGATGCTGCTTTACATGAGATTAAGCGGAAAAGCCATACTCGACCGCAGTTGCATCAGTAATGAAGAGAAGCAGATAGAAAAAAATATGCCGCTGCTTACTGCTCTGGGTCCCTGGATAATACTGCTGGCAACCTGCCTCTTCATCAACTTCTGGCCGCCGCTTTTTGATTTCCTGTTCAAAGACCTGGCTATGCCGGTAGAGATTATACCCGGCGGTAAGCCAATAATGACCCGGATGCTGTGGAATGCTTATACCTGGGTGATAATAAGCACTCTGCTGGCCATACCCTTTATCAAGCCGACCCGGAAGCAGTGGCAGGATATCGGGAAGAAGTGGATAAAACGCGCCCCCCGGCCGGTGTTTTCCGCAGCTATTTTTTTCGCCATCGCCTATGTGATGACCTATTCCGGCTATGCTCCGGTAAATGGGATCTGGGAAATGTCTAGCTCTGACTATAATATGATATCCATCCTGGCCGTTGGCTCGGCAGACTTTTTCCAGGGCCTTTACCCTGCGGTAGCGGCTTTTCTGGGCCTCCTGGGCGGGTTTGTCAGCGGTAGTGAAGCTTCAACTATAGCCCTGTTTACCAAATACAATATCCTGACCTCAAAAATATTGAGCGTAGATGCCCTGGTAGTCACTGCTGGTACAGCAATTGCCGGAGGGCTGGCCAGTGTCATTTCACCCGCCAAACTGCAAAACGCGGCTGCCACCATCGATAGCCTGGGTACCGAGTCCAAAGTTATCCGGGCGGTAGTGCCTATAGCTCTGATTTTTACAGCAGTGGCGGCACTTTTGACCCTTTTCTGGGCTTGAGGCCGCTTGCCCGCCTGCGCCCTATGGGTATAGCCATGCGGCCATGGGGTTAATGAATATACAGAAACCAACCCGGGCGTCATATTGCTCATTTGGGGATAGAAGACCCGGGTTGGTTTTCTAGTTGTTTATCTGGTATGTTTTCCAGGCTAATTCCTCTGGTTTAACCCTGGTTAATAATCTCACCAATTCCTCTGGCCCCCGATAGATGCCATCGCCTTTAAAGTTCTGGGCCATCAGAACCACCGGCATCAGGGGAAAGAACTTCGAAAATACCTTGACTGCTTCTGAAGCCAGCAAATCATTTTCTACCACGTCGCGCTTTACTATCACTACCACACAGGTAGATTCTTCCTTTTTGAAGATGGCTGCGGTGAATTCCATAAGCCTGTGCTCCTTTCCGGGACTATAGTCTTAACCGGGAAAATATTCTTACGACTATATTTTATGGTAATAAAAAAACCGGCTGCAGACAAGCGGATTCAGGCAGGAAAATCTCATTTATTGTAGAATGTCAACATATAATAGTTTTATACCACTTATTATTAACCACGAAGGTTAAATGTTGCCTGAAGGCGGTGCTGTTTCTTCGTGCCTTTTTATTTTCTGAAGGCAGGATAAGGGGCAATTGTAGAAATATAAAGAGAGATAGGACAGGGTGTGTTATACTGATGGCAACCAAAAAGGGGAGCGGAGGAGAAGGTTTGAGAATAGCCGTGATTGATGGCCAGGGGGGCGGAATCGGGCGTGTCATAGTAGAGAAGCTGCGCCGGGAGATGGGTGACAGCTGCGAAATAGTAGGATTGGGCACCAATTCCATAGCCACCTCTTTAATGCTCAAGGCGGGAGCTAACGAAGGGGCTACGGGGGAAAATGCAGTTGTAAAAACTGTGGCTCAGGTTGATGTGGTTACAGGCTCTTTAGCCGTACTGGCAGCCAATTCCTACCTCGGTGAGTTGACCCCGGCAATGGCTGAGGCTATTGCTTCGTGCCGGGCCAGTAAATTGCTCATACCTTTGAACCGTTATAAAATTGAAATTCCAGGCGCCCTGGATGAACCGCTGCCTATTCAGGTGGATCACCTGGTTGCCAGGATAAGGCAACTTTACGACCAGGAGTTCAAACTGCGCAACAGTCAATAAATAACAATAAGGGTGCATAATTCCCGGACGAACATTAAAAGTGTAAATAGGAAAGGTGGAGACATTATGTGCAAAAACATGCCGCCGTTGGAATTGGCTATCCAGTTTCATGGGCATATTTGCCCGGGTCTTTTAATAGGGGTAAGGGTAGCCGAATTCGTTCAAAAACACCTGGATATATCCCAGGACTATGATGAAGAATTAGTGGCCATTGTCGAGACCGATTCCTGTGGAGTAGACGCCATTCAGGCCATACTGGGATGTACCTTCGGCAAAGGTAATCTGATATTCAACGACTATGGCAAAAGCGTATATACCATTGCCAGCCGGGAAAAGGGACGTGCTGTCCGCGTTGCCCAGAGATTCGGGGCAACTGCTTTCAAAGAATCGGAGCGTTTCCGGCAACTAAACCGTAAGGAATCCTTAAACGAAGAAGAGACGGCCGAAAAGGAAAACCTGATCGGAGTCCTTTTTGAAAAGATTATGACCATGCCGCTGGACGAGCTTATTACCTGGGAGGATATAGAACTTAAAATGCCGGGTAAAGCACAGATACATGCTACTCTGCAATGTGCCGATTGCGGCGAGGGAGTTATGGAAACCCGCAGCCATAAGACAGAAGCGGGAATCCTGTGCATACCCTGCTACCAAAATCGAGGAGGTGGGTCCGGTGTGTGAAGCCAATATCTACATTGACCGTGGTTCCGGCGAGGAATTGTTAATGGAAAAGGTAGATCGTATTATTCCCGGAGAAGAAAATAATATTTTTATGGAGAGCATCTTCGGTGAACGTCGGGTAGTAAAAGCCCGCATCAGGGAGATGGAGCTGGTTCACCATCGAATCGTTCTTGAAGAGATTAAAGAGGTAAACGAAGTACAGGAAATGGAAATCTGGCTGGAACCGGATACTGACCATGGGCATTTTCACGAAGGTGAAGAGGTAAATCTGAAACTGCTCAAAGGCTATAATATGAAGGCTGATTCAACCGCAGACCTTAAAAATGCCAGGGCTTTTGTAGTGGCCGAGGGGGAAAAGAAGGAGCTGCATTTTCACGAGCACGATGGAGACAAAAATCTCCTCATGGGGCAGGAAACCGAAGGGTTAATCCAGGTTTATGCGGCTGACGAGGATGGGCTTTATGCTAAATTAATTGTTGAAATAGGGCACCACCATCATCACGGGCTGCAACCGTTGGGATTGCCCCTGGAGATTGTCCCCAGCAGCTATAGTCATGCCCGTATGGGTGAGAATTACGAAATCCAGGTGCTGAAAGAGGGAAAACCATTGGCCGGAGTGGAGGTCAGAGCAACTTACTCCGGAACCCACAACCGGGATTACCCCCATCATCTGACCACTGACAGTGAAGGCAAGGCTCGCTTATATCTTACGGCTCGCGGCAACTATCTGTTTACTGCCAGCGATGAAGGCATAACCAGTACCTTTACCTTGATGAAAAGCTTCTAGGCGGGGAAGACGGAGGTAATTCCATTGCTTCCCTGAAATAAATTTGCCCGATGAGAAGGAATTTAGTATATGGTGTAGAATTATGAGACTCAAGCAACGTCATGAAGGCGTTTCACAGGAAACCGGGTAAAGACTGAACAGAGACCATGAAGGTCAGGCTGGTATGAAACCAGTATTGATACTTTATGGTCTTTTCGTATTACCGGCGAAGAATTATACTCAATAAATTGGGGAGGGTGTAAGAATGCACATTCCAGATGGGTATCTGAGTCCGCAAACGGCGGTGCCGTTGATTGCAGTCATGGTTCCGGTTCTGGGGATAGCCGCCAACAAGGTCAAAAATGAAATGAAGAAGAAAGAGGTGCCGGTGCTGGCTGCCGGAGCAGCATTCTCGTTTGTCATTATGATGTTTAACTTACCTATACCGGGGGGGAGTTCGGCTCATGCCGTCGGGGCGGTTTTGCTGGCGATACTTCTGGGCCCGTGGGCGGCCTGCCTGGGAGTGTCAGTAGCCTTGATCATCCAAGCCGTTGTCTTTGGGGACGGCGGTATTCTTGCGATAGGGGCGAATTGCTTTAATATTGCTTTTATAATGCCGTTTGTCGGCTACTATACCTACAAGATCATTAAAGGCAGGGCGGAAAAGCTGTCTGCCAGAGGTATGGCTGCAGCATTTATTGGCGCCTACATTGGGCTTAACGTGGCAGCCCTTTCCACCGCTCTGATGTTTGGGGCCCAGTATCATCTTTTTCAGGCTGCTGACGGCACGCCCCTTTACTTCATGTATCCGATCAAGGTAGCCGTAGCCGCTATGATGTCCGAGCATCTGATTCTGGCCGGGCCGGTCGAGGGAGCGGTTTCGGTCTTGGGCCTGTGGTTTATAGGTAAGAATTACCCGGCTCTGCTGGCAGAAGGCAGCTTATGGAGGGCACGTGAGGGCAAGGAGGCAGGAACTTATGTTTAAAACCTATAAAAAGCTGTGGTGGGGGCTGGTGGTGCTTATAGCCTTGTCGCCTTTGGGATTGCTGGCAACGGGTACAGCGTTTGGCGAATGGAGCACCGACGAATTAATTGGCGAAGTTGGGTTTATTCCAGCCGGATTGTCTAAATTTGCGGACTTCTGGCAACATGTCCTTTTGCCTGATTATTCCGTACCCGGTTTGGAAGCGGGGTTCACCCAGTCGGCTGTCGGGTATATTTTCTCTGCTGTAGTAGGAATACTTCTGGTAGTTCTGGTGATATCAATTTTTTACCGCATGGCTAAGGATTAGGAAGATTAAGGCTGCTTGCCCGGGGACAGGGGATGCTCTTTTTGTCCTTCAGCTGAAGCGGGGAAAAAGAACCGTTCCCCTGCCCCCCTCCCTGGTTCCAGGGTATAATTTTCCCGGCGTCTGCGGTTGGAAAGATGGTAATTTATGGGTAACGGCAGGATAGACCTCCCGGACTGGATGGGCACAAAAGAATATGCTGACTTCGGCTTAGAGGTAAAAGGAAGCCATAGCACGGGCTTTTTGCGCAAAACCCTGCATGAACTGCAAAAAAGCCTGTCCAGTGAACGGCTGAGTGAGTATTATACCCGCCAGGATGGTCTGTTGCAGGGTATCGACCCCCGAATTAAGCTGATAGCTGCTGTGGCATTGATACTATGGGTCGGTTTGGTCCATAACATAGGGGTTCTGCTGGGTCTATGGCTCCTAACCCTTATGCTCATGTACTTGTCCCGGTTGCCGGTTGTGAACATGCAGGTGAAGATTTGGGCGTTTATCCCGCTTATAACCCTGCTGGTTGCCATACCCGGCATGTTTAACCTTATTAACAACGGAACCCCCTTACTGGTGGTGCACCATTTCAGTGAGCCTGTATACCTGTGGGGTTATAAGCTGCCTCCCAGTATATTCATAAGTTATCAGGGAGCCAGGGCTGCATTATATCTTTTCTTGCGAGTGGGGATATCAATATCTCTGGGGGTATTGTTGGCTGTGACCACGCCTGTATCCCGCTTGCTCAAATCCCTTCATATGCTTGGAGTACCGGCGCTGTTTGTAATGATTATCGAAATGACCTACCGCTATCTGATGCTTTTACTCATGTTATCGCTGGAAATGTTTGAGGCACGCAAAATGCGTACCGTAGGCAAAATATCCCTACGCCGACAGCAGGCTCAGGTGGGTTCATCGGTAGGAGCTCTGTTTGTCAAAAGCATGCTGATGGCCGAGGAGGTCTATCAAGCCATGACCGCCCGCTGCTATACCGGTAATAGCTGAAGAGGGTCAGGGGAACAGGAGCAGGTGACGGCAAGAAATAACCTATTCTCCGGGCTTGACCTCTTAAAATAACAGGCTGAGTAAAGATGGGAGGATGTTCTTTGAAGGAAACGCTCTTCAGTTTGCAGGGAGTCGGCTTCACCTACGGCAGGGGAATAGATGTTTTTCGTAATTTAAACTTGAAGGTGGCAAAAGGGGAGAGCCTTTGCCTGCTGGGGGCCAATGGTTCCGGAAAATCTACCCTTTTAAAGATACTATGTGGTCTGGTTTTTCCCGAAGAAGGTAGATTTATAGCCTTTGGCCGGGAAATAACCGAACAGCTTATGGAAAATGACCGTTTTGCTCAGAGTTTTCACCGTCGGGTCGGCTTTATTTTTCAGAATTCCGATGCCCAGCTTTTTACCACCCGGGTGGAGGATGAAATTGCCTTTGGCCCTTTACAGCTGGGATTAAGCCAGGCTGAAGCGAACAAGCGGGTAGACGATGTGATCGGCATGCTGCAGTTGGAAGAACTGCGAGAGAGATCACCCTATTTGCTCAGCGGCGGGGAAAAGAAAAAAGTGGCTGTCGCTTCAGTCCTGGTACTGAACCCGGAAGTGCTCATCCTGGATGAACCGACCAACGGTTTGGACCCCAGGACCCAGAGATGGTTGATAGATCTGCTGCTGGAACTGAACCGTCGGGGCTGTACCATCATAACCTCTACCCACAACCTGGAACTGGCACATGCTCTATCCCGGCGGGCACTGGTTTTATCCGAACAGCATCAGCTGATATATGACGGTTCAACCGCTGAAGTGCTGGCTAATCGTAAACTGCTTCAGGAGGTAAACCTTATCGATGAGTACTGTCATATCCATGGAGAGGACGAACACGTTCATCGTTATGTACACAATTAGGGCAACGGGGCGGTAGCGGTGAACGATCGAACCGGCCGCTGTTTTTTTCGGCCTTTTTTAAGCTTGTCAAAGAAAAGAAGATACAATAAGATAAATTAACAAGCCTATAAAAAAAATTAGGGTATTTTGTAGGATAATTTAAAGTTATATAGAATATATATTTATGATGATCGCTGGCAACTGTCAATGAATGACGGTTGCGAAAAAAACATAACGGATAGTTGTTGAAATTATTGCAACAATAGTAAAAATACGGGTTGCGTCACATAAATTGTCCGGGTCTGTATGACCTCCGGTATAAACTGCGGCATGCAGACCTAGGTATGGCTGGAACCGGCCAGGTTTTCCCGTATCGTGAAAAGGAGATGCTAAAGTTTAGGCAGAAGTGATAAGCGTGTCCATGAAGGGCCCGGCTGCTTATCTATTTGTGCATCTATGCTCGGCATTTCGTGCCGAGCTTTTTTTTCGCTGGGGCGGGGGCCAAAAGGTGGCTGATTGATTATTTTGATCAACTTGGGTGAAGGTGGAGCAAATGCATGAATTATCAATTATCCAGGGCGTAGTGGATGCGGTCAGGGAAAGCGCCATAGAGCATGGCCTTGCCCGGGTTAATAAAGTCAAATTGGTAGTCGGAAAATTGACTGCGGCCTTGCCTGAAAGCCTCTGCTTTGCCTTTGAGGCAGTAGCGGTGGACGAAATGTTTAAGGACGCGACATTGGAAATTGAAGAGAGAGAGCTTTGTTGTATATGTACCTGCTGCCAGAGCCGATTTCAAGTGAATGAGGACTATAATTTCATTTGTCCGCAGTGTGGGCACGGACAGGCTGATATAATTACCGGACGGGAACTTTATATTGATTATTTCGAAGGGGACGAAGTCTGATGGTACAGGTGAACCTGCAAAGCAACATCCTGGGGGCTAATGAGCTGTTGGCCCGTAAAAACCGCCATACTTTTAAAGACAGCCGGGTGCTGGCAGTTAACCTTATGAGTTCTCCCGGTTCCGGTAAGACCACCATACTGGAGCGCACCATTGAAAAGCTGGGAGACAAACTTAACCTGGGGGTTATCGAAGGTGATCTCTATACCGACCAGGACGCCCGGCGCATAGAGAAAAAAGGAGTGCGGGTGGTGCAGATCAATACCGAAGGCACCTGCCACCTGGATGCGGGGATGGTTGGGAAGGCGTACGAGGCTTTATCTGCAAGCCGGCTCGACCTGGTATTTATCGAAAACGTAGGCAATCTGGTCTGCCCGGCCGAGTTCGACCTGGGGGAGGATTTCCGGGTAGTGGTTATCAGTATTACCGAGGGGAATGACAAGGTCCTGAAATATCCTCTGATTTTCCGGGAGGCACGGGTAGTATTAGTTAACAAGATAGACTTGCTGGACTACACCGATTTTAATTTAGAGCAATTTGAAAATGATTTGAAGCAGGTGAACCCTTCCGCACTGACCTTTATGGTCTCTGCCCGGACGGGTATGGGAATAGACAAATGGAGTGAATTCCTGCTGGAGGAGGTGAGGGCTAAGATAAGCTAGCTAATAATAGTAGAGAGAGAGTATAACCGTGATTGGGATTGTATATAGAGTTTTTGGTTGTTGGTTAATTAATCGATTGGGGGGAATGTCTTAAATGCCTACCAAACTTAGTCGCAGAGACTTCGTTCGCCTCTGTGCAGGTTCGGCCGCAGCTATATCCATGACAGGATTCCTTGGTCCTTATATGTCTGAAGCTGTAGCAGCCGGTGCTCCTCCGGTTATCTGGATACAGGGGGCATCTTGCACAGGGTGTTCAATTTCCTTGTTGAATACGGTTCATCCTGACATTAAAAAGGTTTTGACCGAAGTGATCAGCTTGAGATACCATCCCAATATTATGGCAGCTGCCGGTGATCTGGCTCTGCAGGAGATGTATAAAGTGGCCGAGGAGAATGCGGGTAATTTCTTCCTGGTGGTTGAAGGTGCGGTACCGACCGGTGCTAATGGTGCATACTGTACGGTAGGTGAGGAAAACGGCCATCATATAACCTTTGAAAAGCTGGTCACCGATATCGGTAAAAAGTCCACGGCGATATTGTCTTTTGGCACCTGCTCGGCTTTCGGCGGAATTCCTGCTACGCCGCCCAACCCCACTGAGTGTAAGCCCGTTTCCAAGGTGGTTAAAGATGTTCCGGTTATTAATGTACCCGGCTGTCCGCCTCATCCCGATTGGATGGTAGGAACCATCGCCCATGTATTGCTGTATGGAATTCCTGAGCTTGATAACTTTGGCCGTCCTACCATGTTCTTTGACAAAATCATCCATGACAATTGCCAGAGAAGGCAGTATTTCGATAACGGCATATTTGCCAAGAACTTCGGGGAAATGGGATGTATGCTGGAACTGGGCTGCAAAGGGCCTATCGCTCATTGCGATGCTACCACCAGGCTGTTTAACGGCGGGGTAAACTGGTGCGTCAAGTGCGGTAGTGTCTGTATTGGCTGCACTGAACCGCAGTTTCCGGGTTGGCCGATGTATGAGAGAATGGCAGAGATGCCGGTGGGACCTGCAACTTCCGTAACCGTTGACCAAGTCGGCGGGGTGCTGGGCGCCGCTGCCGTATTAGGTATTGGCGGGCACCTGGCAGGTAATATAGCTACCGGTCGTATTGGCCCCAAGAGGAATGAAGAAGAGAAAGAGGGTGACAATTAATGGCCAAGGTTGTTGTCGATCCCGTAACCCGTATTGAAGGCCACTTGAAACTGGAGGTCGAAATAGATGGCGGTGTGGTAAAAGATGCCTGGACCAGTGGAACTCTGTGGCGGGGATTTGAAAAAATACTGCAGGGCAGAGACCCGCGCGATGCCGAGCAGATAGTGCAGAGAATTTGCGGTGTTTGTCCTACCTCCCATGCTACTGCGGGTATTTTGGCACTTGATGATGCATTTGGCATTGAACCGCCACCCCATGGAAGGATAATCAGAAACCTGATTCTCGGTTCCAATTTTATTCAGTCGCATATATTACACTTTTTCCATCTGGCCGCATTGGATTATGTTGATGTGGAACGGGTGAAAAGTATCAATGTAAATATACCTCCTTTTAAACCCAGGTATAACACTCCTTTTAATTTGCCGGATGATATAAATGAGTTTGCTGCCGGCTGCTACCTGGATGCTCTGGTGGCGCGCCGCAAAGCCCAGGAAGCCCTGGCTATTTGGGGCGGCAAGATGCCTCATGTCCAGTCCATAGTTCCGGGCGGAGTCTCCGAAGTTCCGGATGCCCAAAAGGTTTTCGAATACATCACTCGCATAGATGAACTTATTAGTTTTATTGAAAATAAATATATACCGGTGGTTCAGGCAGTAGCCCAATATTTTCCGGAGGACTTCAATATTGGTATTGGCTGCAAGAATATGATGGCTTACGGCGGCTTCCCGCTGGAAGAGGGGAAAGACCATGTTAAGAAGGATAAGTTCTTCCCTTCAGGCATCTATTTGCGAGGACAGGATCTGCCTTTTGACCCCAAGAATATAGCTGAGGAAGTAAAATACTCCTGGTATGAAGATGATACCGGCGGACAGACTCCGGACGTAGCTGTTATTACCGCCGCCCCCGAAAAGAAGGGTGCCTATTCCTGGATGAAATCTCCCCGTTATAACGGCAATCCCATGGAAGTCGGCCCTCTGGCCAGAATGTGGGTCATGAAGCAAAAAGATGTACGGGGACTGGGTGACAAGGCCTTTTCTGTATTGGGAAGACACTTTGCCCGGGCAGTCGAATGCAAGTTGGTGGCTCATGAACTGAAAAAATGGGCTCTGGAGCTTAAACCTGGTGAACCGGTTTGTACCCCGCATAAAGTTCCCAAGGGCAGTGAAGTTGTGGGAATGGGTCTCACTGAAGCTCCCCGTGGCGCTCTGGGACACTGGCACAAGATCAGCAGCGATGGCCGGACCGCCGTCTATAATGCAGTAGTGCCCACTACCTTCAATGCTTCTCCCCGGGATGAAAGAGATGTCCAGGGACCCATGGAGCAAGCAATAATCGGTACTCCGGTACAGGATATCAATAGTCCTGTGGAACTGGTCAAGATAGTGAGGTCTTTTGACCCCTGTTTTGGCTGCGCCATTCACATTATGACTCCTGACAAAAAAACTATCAGCCAGTTCGCTATCAACTAGGGGGTGAAATGATGGTAAAACAGATGGAGGATAGGCATTCTGGCTGGATCCGGTTTTGTCACTGGACTAATATGATTGCTATAACCCTTTTGATTTTAACCGGATACTACATCCATGCCCCCCATGCTTTCAGACTGTTCAGCAATATGGATACCCCACGCACCCTACATTTTGCTATGGCTTACGTGCTGTGTTTCGGGGTGGTATTGCGGGTATATTATGCTATTGCAGCCAAAGACGCCAAGAATATTGTTTTTAACATCAAAGAGGATACCCTCAAGTTTCCCAGTATGATAAAATATTATCTCTTCATGGCTGATAGCCACCCTTATTACGGCAAATACAACCCAGGTCAAAAAATGATGTACACTGGATGGCTGTTCATGGCCCTTATCCAGATCATCACCGGGTTTATACTCTACAAGCCTAATATGTTTATGGCATTAGGCGGCTTCCTGGGTGGTTATTTAGCCGTTCGCTTGATTCATTATATAGTAACCTGGCTGTTTGTACTTTCTGTGCTGGCTCATGTATACCTGGATATTTCTGAAGGTATCCCGGTATTGAAATCCATGTTTACCGGCAAAATCCCCACCGATTTTGATCATGGCACCCATGAAGAGGAAGTCAAGGCCGATGGCGGATTCAGTGCTTAAGGGAAGAGGGGGCTATGGTTTGAAAAAAATCATGGTTGTAGGTATAGGTAACCTGATCATGCAGGATGATGGTGCAGGTGTGCATGTGATCAAGTGCTTGAGTGAGATGGATATTCCTGCCGAAGTGGAATTAATTGATGGCGGTACCTACAGCTATGACTTGGTGGATTTTTTTTGCCAAGGAGATATTATTATCGTTATTGATGCCATGCAGGCCGGGGGAGAGCCGGGGACAATTTACCGGGCTCCCCTGGAGCAGCTTGGCCTGCAGTTTGATTCTGCCATGACCTCGGTGCATGATTTGGGGTTTGTGCAGGCAGCACGGCATGTTAATATGCTGGGCCACTATCCCCAAATTCTGGTTTATGGCATTGAACCTGAAAATCTGGGCCTGGGACTTGAACTTTCCCCGGAAATCGCCGGCAAGGTGCCAAAGATGGCAGAGCTTATAAAAGATGACATTGACCGTTTGCTGGAGATGCTTTGATGAACAAGAGGAACAGGGGGATGTTCTTTTTATTTCTTTACCATGTGAGGAAGCAAAGGGAACGTCCCCTTGTTTAGCTCTTGTTCCGTCTAAAAAGGTGAAATAATGCTAGAAGCAGCAGCTGGATACAGAATAAAAATCACCGGTATAGTCCAGGGAGTCGGTTTCAGGCCCCATGTATACCGCCTGGCCATCGAGCATGACCTGAAGGGATGGGTGCTCAACGGCTCCACGGGGATATATATTGAAGTTGAAGGCGGTGAAGACGACCTGCGGGAATTCACTCGCCGCCTGGTGGATGAACCACCGCCCCTGGCTGTGATTCGCAGTTGTTCGATAGAGAACATAAGCTTTCAGGGTTTTGAAAAATTCACCATTCGCAATAGCGCCGAAGAAAATGCTAAAACTACCATGATTTCCCCTGATATCGCTATCTGCGAAGATTGCAAGCGGGAGGTCAAGAATCCAGCAGACCGGCGCTATGGGTATCCCTTTACCAACTGCACCAACTGCGGGCCGCGTTATACCATTATTAAAGACGTACCCTATGACCGGGCCAATACTACCATGGCAGAGTTTCCCATGTGTCCGGAGTGCCGGCAGGAATACGAGAATCCCCTGCACCGGCGTTTCCATGCTCAGCCCAATGCTTGCCCGGTATGCGGCCCTCATGCGACTCTTCTGGATAATAAAGGTCGGGTGCTTGATGTTCCGGCAGTGGAGCTATTAAAAGCCGGCCATATTGTAGCTGTTAAAGGTCTGGGCGGTTTTCATCTGGCAGCTGCCGCCGGGAATAAAGCGGCGGTCAGGAACTTGCGGGCAAGAAAGCGCCGCGATGCCAAACCTTTTGCGGTAATGGCCCGGGAGCTCAAGGCGGCGCGCAAATATGCCCTGATAAGCCCGGCGGAGGAGAGATGGCTGAGTTCCCCCCAGGCCCCTATCGTAATACTTGAAAGCAGGCAGCATCCGGAATTGGATGGTAGCCTGATTCATCCCGGGTTAAAGACCCTGGGAGTTATGCTCCCGTATACCCCGATACATTATCTCCTTTTTGATGATGAGCTTGACCTTTTGATTATGACCAGTGCCAACCTGAGTGACGAGCCGCTTATAACCACCAATGAAGAAGCGCTGAGCAAGCTTGCTAAAATAGCAGATTATTTCCTGATCCATAATCGGGAGATATACAATCCCTGTGATGATTCGGTAATAAAAATAAGCAAAGCCGATACCCCACATTATTTTCGCCGTGCCCGCGGTTTTGTACCATTAGGGATTCCAATCCCGGAACGCTCTCGGTCCGTACTGGCAGTGGGGGGGGAAATGAAAAACACCTTCTGCATGACCCGACCGGGAGAAGCATTTTTGAGCCAGCACTGGGGAGATTTGAACCATTATCTGAACTACAAAAATTTTCTCAATGGCATAGAACGCTTTCAAAAAATGCTGGATGTACGGCCGCAGGTTATCGCCCACGACCTGCACCCCGATTATCAAAGTACCCGTTGGGCCAAGGCGCAGAAGGGGGTAAAAAAGGCAGCGGTTCAGCATCACCATGCCCACATGGCATCGGTTATGGCGGAGAACGCAATTGAAGGAGAGGTACTGGGCTTGATATGCGACGGCACCGGATGGGGCGCCGATGGTGCGGTCTGGGGATGTGAAATACTGCAGGGAGGCTACCGCAGCTTTAAGCGCCGGGGTCACCTGAAATACCTGCCGCTGCCCGGCGGAGATATTACCGCCCAAAAACCCTATCGTATGGCCTTGGTATATATTATTGAGGCCTTGGGCGAGAGCCGAGCCCTGGGGATAGCTGCAAAGTATCTGCCCGATCTTAAAAAGGAGGAAAGCGACTTGCTGCTAAGCCGGCTGGCCGGGGGAAAGGAAATCCTGACTTCGTCCTGCGGAAGGCTTTTTGATGCTGTGGGCGCGGTTCTCAATATATGTGCCGTAAATCGCTATGAAGGACAGGCAGCTATCGAACTGGAGGCATCAGCCGGGCACAAGACAGATGGATACTACGATTATAACATCGAAAAAGAACAGGGAATATGGATTATGAATCCCCTGCCCGTATGGCCGGAACTGTTGGCTGATATAGAGCGGGATCTGCCGGTGGGTGCCGTTGCCTATAGATTTCATCAGACGGTAATCCGGATGTTCCTGGAGGCGCTGATAAGGGTGCGTGATGACACGGGATTGAACCGAGTCGTTTTAAGCGGCGGGGTATTTCATAATGAGATTATCGCAATTGGCCTTATACAATCCTTAGAAGCCAATGGATTTGAAGTTTATTATCACCAGCAAGTGCCGCCGGGTGACGGGGGCATAGCGCTGGGCCAGGCTGTAATAGCAAGCGAGGTGATTGATTGATGTGTCTGGGAGTTCCGGCCCAAATCCTCGAAATATTGGATGGCCATATGGCCAGGGTAGATGTCGACGGCAACCGGGTTGACATTAGTATCCAGCTTATCCCTGATGTTAAAGCCGGGGATTATGTCCTGGTGCACGCCGGCTTTGCCATGGATATTATCGATGCCGATGCCGCCGATGAGACCATGCGATTACTTAAGGAGTTGCAGCCCAGTTGAATGTGAATAATGATAAAAACTATATCGACTCCCTGCTCAGGGATATTCAGTCTGAAACCCGGGACATTGCACTGATGGAAGTCTGCGGGACCCATACCATGGCGATCGCTAAAAGCGGAGTCCGAAATCTGATGCCGGACAACCTGAAGTTGTTATCAGGTCCGGGCTGCCCGGTCTGTGTAACCGCCCAGGGCGATATAGACGCAGTTATAGACCTGGCCGAGAGACCAGGCATTATCCTGGTTACCTTCGGTGATATGATGAGGGTCCCGGGCAACAATAGTTCTTTGCAGGAAGCGCGCAGCCGGGGGGCGGATGTGCGGGTGGCTTATTCGCCTCTGGACGCTCTGGCAACAGCCCGGCAGAATCCGCAGCGAGAGGTAGTTTTCCTGGGCATCGGCTTTGAAACCACGGCTCCGGCAGTAGCGATTACCACTGAGCAGGCCAGGAAGGAAGGGCTCGAAAATTTCTCCGTTTTCTCATTGCACAAGGTGGTTCCTCCTGCCCTGGAGGTTATTTTTTCCGATCCCGACATCAGAGTGGATGGACTGATTTGTCCCGGGCATGTTTCTATTGTAATAGGTTTGGAACCGTATCTTGGCCTGGCGGAAAAATACTACCAGCCCTGTGTGATAACCGGCTTTGAGACCCGGGATATCCTGGAAGGAATAGTGATGCTGCTGCAGCAGATTCGCAAAGGCGAGGCCCGGGCCCAAATTCAGTATAAACGGGTAGTAAGACCGGAGGGGAATCTGGCTGCCCGGGAGACTCTGAAACGGGTGTTCACCACCGCTGGCGCCCGCTGGCGGGGACTGGGATTTATTGAGGACAGCGGCCTGGAATTCAATCATGACTATGAAAAATGGGATGCCCGCCGTAAATTCAGTATACCTGAATATGAGGATATACCGATAAAAGGCTGCGCTTGTGGCCAGGTTCTGACCGGCAGGATAACCCCGCATGACTGCCCTCTCTTCGGCAAGGCCTGTACCCCGATAAATCCGGTAGGTCCCTGTATGGTCTCCCACGAAGGAGCCTGCGCCGCCTATTATCGCTACAGAATAGCTTAAGAGCCCCCTTTTGGATGCGGAAAACGCGGAAAGGGGAGGTTGCCACGTTCGTTTATAATTGTTCAAGGGAGGAAATATTCAATGAAAGCGGAGCGAATCCTAATGGCTCACGGCAGTGGCGGCTTAATGAGCCAGCAGCTGATTGACGAGGTTTTTAAAACCGCCTGGAGGAATGAATATCTGGAGACCATGCTGGATGGTGCCCTGCTTGATTTACCTGCGGGCCGGGTAGCCATGTCAACTGACTCCTTTGTCATTACCCCCATATTTTTTCCCGGGGGAGATATAGGCAAGCTTTCCATCTGCGGTACAGTCAATGACCTGGCAGCCTGCGGGGCTCTACCCCTTTACCTCTCGGTGGCTATGATTATCGAAGAAGGCCTGCCTCTGGCTGATTTGCATCGGATTGCAGAATCCATGGCGCAAACGGCTGTCCAGGCCGGGGTCAAATTGGTAACCGGTGACACCAAGGTAGTGGAAAAGGGGAGTGCCGACGGCATTTTTATAAACACCACCGGCATCGGTCTAATACCTGAAGATATCGATTACCGCCCGCAGCGAATCCGGGAGGGCGATCATATTATAGTAACCGGAACCGTGGGTGACCATGGTCTGAGTATCTTGGCTCAGCGTGAAGGTCTGCGTTTTTCCACCCCGGTAATCAGTGACTGCGCCCCGCTCAATGCCATAGGCCGGAAACTGGCGCCGTATAAGGCTGATATCCGCTGTATGCGGGACCCGACCCGGGGAGGGCTGGCCACGGTCTTGAACGAAATAGCCGCCCAGTCCAACCTCGGCATAATAGTACGGGATAATGACATCCCGGTTTCCCCGGTAGTTCGCGGTGCCTGTGATATGCTGGGGATGGACCCCCTTTACATGGCCAATGAAGGTAAGATGGTGATATTTGCAGCTCCCGAAAAATCTGCTGCCGTGCTTAAAACCTTGCATGGCATTCCCGAATCCCGGGCAGCGGCGATAATAGGTGAACTGAGAGCGCAGCCGGCCGGGCTGGTGCTGATTGAAACCGAGCTGGGAGCCGAACGGATACTGGGTCCCCTGGAAGGAGAACACGTGCCTCGCATCTGCTAACAACAAGCTATAGAAACTTTAATGAAGGTTCCTTCTTTTTATACCAGCTGGGGTTCCCTTGCAAAAACTCCTGCCGTTATTTCAGCAGGAGTTTTTATTCAGCCAAAACCAATAGGGCAGGAATGAGGGCTTAGCTGTCGAAGTTATCCAATAAGCACATAGGTGAGGTGAGTTAACTTGCAGCTTGTAGCAATCGAAAACTTTCGCATGATTGATCGTAACAAAGCAGCGGGAGCAGGCCAATTTCGCGAAGGTCAAACCGATGCTTCGGTGGAGCTTATTTTTTATTTACAAAGCAATTATTGTGTGACCGTCAAGGTTGGCCGTCACGATAAAACCTTTTTTCAGGAGAAATTGGACGATTTCGTCCACGAGAACCGGGTGGAGCTCAAGAAGATGGTGGCGCCCATGATACCACCAGCCCGCGAAGCCGCCCGTAAAGCCTGGATGGAACAATACCGGGAATAGGGTTTAAGTTATTTACTTCAATAGAGCCAATATTATCCCGGCCAGGACACCTGCTCCCAATGAGATTAAAGCAATCTTTTTATCCATCAGGACAGCAGTGATTTTATGGAACTTACCCCGGGTGAAATCCCCCAGGAGCAGATGAATTTTGTTGTTGGCGTCAATAATCATATTGGGCTTTCTGTTGCCCGGCATAGTTAGCACTTCCTTCCACCATTATACTTCTTGATAACAGCGATACTGAGGGAATCAGCCCCCAATATGAGCAGGTAAAGCAACCAGAAGCCAGGAGTGTTGAATATCCCTTTAAATATACCATAAAAGACCATTATCAGCAGGATTATAGTGAGCAAAACGGCCAATAATTTTAACGCTTTAATCAAATGGCAGCCTCCGTTCCATAAAAAAATTATCGCAAAAGTCGCATATAGATTATAACTCCGGCAGGATATAAATAATATAAGCTAAGCCTGAACACCTGTCTGTCAATGGTCAGGGAAAATGTCACCCCTTTACCTAGATAACTCAGCAGCAGAAATGTCATCCCTGCTGCGGCTCTTAGAATAGAAGATTTCACTATATGCGAACCAAGGTGATTTGTTCTTTGGCTTGATTTTGGGCTGAGCCGGCAGGCTATTCAAGGAATTGTCCTGCTGAGGTATTTGTACTATACTTTCCTTGGGCTGAGTTTTGAGCAATTCGGGTTTAATAACGAGGCCTTTGTAAAGGACCTGCATTCCGATATGCTTACTGGTTGCTACAGTAATCGTATCATGAGGGGATGCAGGGACTTTTATATTTTCCACCTTGGCAGGCAGACGGTATTTATGGTTCTCAAAGGAAAAGGAAAGCCCTGAATCGATTTTTCTTGTTACATGCTTGGCAAAAATCAACTGCAATGCAGACATATCTTGCTTAGGCAAATAGGCCTTTTCCGGGCTGGCAGCCTGGACGGCGAATTTACGGTTGTAGTAGGGAATATAATGCTTTAGGAAATCATTAGCCTGTTCGATAGAAGAAATTCCTTTACGCTGCATATCTTTCGCCAAACGGTCCTGTAAAGTCTCCCAGAGCCTTTCAATACCACCTTTAGCCTGAGCAGACCGGGCAATGATTAACAGGATGTTGAGTTCTTTAAGGGCTCTGGCAAAGTTAGTCTGCTTTTCCACTTTGCCGGCCAATTCTTCTTCAAGGGTTAATTCCTTTTTCTTTTTGCTGTTATAAACAAAAACGGTTCTGCCATCAGTGTAGATTTCTCTTGGCAGGTGCCCATTCTGATTCATCTGAAACATCAGTTCACAATAACCTTCAAAGGTTTCTTCCTTTTCGAAATGAAGAGCCAGGATACGACCAGTGGCATCGTCAACCGCACCGTGCAGGTGCAAGTAGGAACCATTGCCAAGCCAATCAAAGCTGGAAGCATCCATCTGAATCATTTCACCCTCGCGCTCCCGGGCATTTCTGGAACGATGTTTCTTGGGTCTGCGCTTGGCCTTTGGAGAGCGAATACCACTGGCCCTAAGATACCTTGAGACAGTGCTTACCGAAACAAAAATATCTTTATCTTCAGCAAGCACATCGGTAGCATGACAAAAATTATATCCGGACAACTCCGTTTGATAAATTCGGCAGATTTTTTCAGCAACTTCAGGATCCAATGCATTAGCCGGTTTCCGTCCTCTATTCTTATGCAAAATACTTATAACCCCATTTGCGGATGCCTCCGCTTTCATCCGCTGTACTTGTCTTACACTGAGGTCTAAAAGCTCTGCAGCCTGCTTATTTGTAAACCGGCCTGCCAACAGTTCTTCGATGATAGTTATTTTTCTTGCTTCTTGTTTGCTCATTTCTAATTTCATCCTCCCATTATATCTTTTCTGGGGGATGACATTTTCCCTGAAGAGTTATACCATGACATTATCACTGATTAACGACATAAGCCTGAACACCTGTCTTGCAGTCAGGGTATCTTTGTGGTACAATTTTACCCTGTTGATGTTGCAGCATCCTGGCAAATTATTTCGGAAACCGCCATGGTTGTTTTTTAGGGCGTAGTTCACATATAATCTAGGTAACAAGAGTACAATTTACTGTATACGTTTGAAGCACATGGCTATGACCTTGCCAGTTAAGCGAAGGCGTACAATTGAATAGTTCCAGGTTGCGGCAAATAGATACGGAGGTGATGCTAATGAAAAAGAAGTGGGGCAAAGGGGATCCGGTAAATCTCTCGGATTTACTGAAAATTACACCAGTAGCCAACGAAATCATACAGCTTAGCGAGGAACTGGAAATAAGTACCACCGACGTAATGTGGATAGTGTCCCAGATAATCGATAACGGTGAAGAAATAAACGCCCATCAACGATCCATAGATGATGAAGATGTACTGGACGACGACTGGGACGATATAGACCTGGAGCATCTTGAAGAGGACATGGATCAGGCCATGTATATGGTGAATGTTAAAATCAATGGGAGCGGCAGGTTCCCGGAAATAGGATTCAAGGCAGGCATCAATGACCGGGATGATATAGCGTACTTCTTTGACATGGTACTGGAAATGCTGGATAAGCTGGATTAGATTAAAAACATTTGCGGCCCGGTTGCAATCCGGGCCTTATTAATATATAGACGCGCTTTTTTTAAGGGGGGAGAGTGTGGGCCGAGATTACTGCCTGCACCCGGGACTATGATCGTGGAGTTAACCAATAACATCAGGGTGATTCGTCCTGAAGCCAAAGCTATGTATCCCTACAGCAATTCCATGTATATCCAAGATGAAACCAGTATGCTGATAGATGCCGGGGCGGGAGCGGCAGCTTACGGCAAGATAGCAGCCGAGAATGTTGAGCTTCTTTTGCTAAGCCATTACCATTTCGATCATACCCATTGTACGGATCTTTTCCCTCAAGCCGGCATAATGGCAGGCCGGGAAGAGGCCGGAGCTTACACTGATCTGGACGATTACATCAGTCGCTCAGGCTTTCTGGAATGGCAGAATTTGATGGGCAATCCGAAATTGGAACGGGAGACATCAAATTTTCCCTATCCCGATGATGTTCCGGTACGTCCTGGATTCAGGCATATCCAGCTGGCGGGGGATTTCATTGACGGCAGCGTATTCACCCTGGGAAAAACCGAGGTGAGGGCCATACATACACCGGGACATACCAGTGGCCACTATGCATTTCTGTGGGAAAAAGAAGGTATACTTTTCACGGCCGATCTGGATTTATCCCCTCGGGGCCCTTGGTACGGCGACGGCATGTCTGATGTGGATGAAATAATTGCATCGGTGGAAAAGATCATGCAAATAGAGCCCGCCGTACTGGTGACATCGCACCGGAGGATTTTTAACAGCAAAGACGATAATATTAAGAAAATGTTTCGTGATTATCTCGATATTATTTTATCCCGGGAGCAGAGTATTCTCGATTACCTTCACCAACCGCGGAGTATAGACGAGATAGCCGAGCAGGATCTGGTCTACGAACCAGGCCGGTTCAATCAGTATTTGATTTTTTGGAACAAAGTTATGGTTGACAGGCACCTGAGGCGCTTAAGCAGACTGGGTCAGGTCAAAGAATTAGAAGCAGGTCGTTATGTGAGAGCATAGGAGGTAGTAAAGTGAACTGGCGCCGGGTTATTTATGTTGCCTTGGTCGTATTTGTGGCCGCAGTACTTTTTCGAAACATTTCCGGAACTAAACCGCAGCCGCCGCCGGAACCGTTATTTGACCAACAGATGATACTGCGTGAGTTTAAACAGTTGGGGCACCAGGCTTATACCGAGGGTGATTACCAGCCTGACTCCATTTATTTTCCCTATGACTATACCGGTGACCGGGGCGACGAATTTTACCTCACCATAAAAAATAAAGAGGGGATAGCAACCCTGAAATATGTGCTAAAGAAGAATTCTTCAGGAGAACTGGAGTATGCACTTAAAAACCGCTGGCAGGATGTAAACCTCCCCCCCGATCGTTTTGAAAGCTATAGGTTTGAAGATAACGACTGGGTTAATACCAATCGGCTGTAAGTATTTTTGCGGGGGAAGTATTAGTTCTCCTCCTGGCGCATCTTTTCGGTTCTGATAGTCAGAAATTCTACCAGGGGGGAATAATGGAGCAGAGCGCTGGTCAGAGCCACCGTACCCAATACTCCGCAAATAGTGGCGGCACCACCCTCAACCATGCCGGTACCGGAAAGAAAATAAAAGCAAAACCACAATATAAACCGGGCTATAACCCCATCGCGCGTTAACATATGATCATCCTTCCTGTTTTTGAGCCGTCCGATAAAAGCTTATCAGGGAAAGCGGCCCCGTTTTTTATGCTTAACACCGGATTTAATGCTTTGCTCTTGTTTAGTATTGGTAGTCCGAAGCTTGCTATGTGTCAGGGATGCCTGTAAAATCAGGTAAGAAATGAAAATTTGTCAAGTTTGGCCTTTAAGAGATAGTGAGGTTTTTTCCATGCAAGTAAATATTATTGGTCTAACATGGCTGGGGCTGGGATTATTACTTGGAGCATCAATATGCTATGGGGCCGTAAAAGCCAGGTGGGAGGTCGGCCGTACCCGGGAGTTAAGTGAACGGATGGCTGAAGAAGCCGTTTTGAGAGAAAGGCTTCAGAGCAGGGAAAGCTATATCATGCAACTAAATGCTCAGCAAGATGAGCTTGGCAGTCGTCTGGGACAGCTGCAGGAGGAATTAAATCAGGAGCAACAGGCCCGAGCGGCAGCAGAAGAGAAGAACCGTCATATTCCCGGACTGGAAGCCGCCGTAGCCAACAGGGAACAGCAGATAGCGCAGCTAATTGATTTGAATACCAAACTGCGCGAAAAACAGAGCGAATTACAGACCAGGATACAGGAAGAGCAGCGGACAGTTGCAGAAAAAGTGGTTTTACTGGACAAAGCCCAGGAAAACCTTCTGGCAGCTTTCAAGGCACTTTCGGCAGAGGCCCTGCAGACTAATAATCAAGCCTTTCTGGAATTGGCCCGGATTTCCCTGGATAAATATCAGGAAGGAGCCCGGAGCGATTTGGAAAAGCGCCAGCAAGCCATTAACCAGTTGATTGAACCCCTGAAGGAATCCCTGAATAGAGTCGACCGGGAAATCAAGGAAATGGAGAATGTGCGCAACCTGGCTTATGCGGGCCTTAGCGAGCAGGTAAAATCCATGGCTCACACCCAGGTACAGCTCCAGTTGGAGACCGCTCAACTGGTAAAAGCCCTGCGTATGCCGAGCGCCAGGGGCAGATGGGGAGAGATTCAGCTTAAACGGGTGGTGGAAATGGCAGGTATGGTGGAACACTGCGACTTTTACCAGCAGCAATCGGTTGATACGGAAGAGGGCAAGCAGCGTCCCGATATGCTGGTCAGGCTGCCCGGCGACCGCTTTATCGTGGTTGACTCCAAAACACCTTTGCTGGCATATCTGGAGGCTATTGAGGCTAATCGTGAGGAAACCCGGCTGCATAGTCTGAAAGAGCATGCCAGACAGGTTCGGGCCCATGTTAATCAATTGGCCGGCAAGAGTTACTGGGAACAGTTCCAACCTGCTCCCGAATTCGTGGTGCTATTTCTGCCCGGGGAGTCATTTTTCAGTGCGGCACTGGAGCAGGACCCGGCCTTGATAGAGTATAGCTCCCAGCAGAAGGTGATTTTGGCTACCCCCACTACCTTAATAGCTCTCTTGCTGGCAGTGGCTTATGGTTGGCGGCAGGAAAGCGTTGCCGAGAATGCTGTGCAGATCAGCGAGCTGGGTAAGACCCTTTATAACCGTCTCAGTTTAATGGCTAATTATTTTAACGACCTGAGAAAAGGGCTGGAACGTTCCATTGAGGCTTATAACCGGGCAGTCGGTTCTATGGAATACCGGGTATTGCCCACCGCCCGAAAATTCAAGGAATTGGGAGCAGCTAATGGAAAAGCCATTCCGGTTCTGGAACCAGTTGATAAAATACCGCGTCATTTACTAAAGCAGGAGGATGATACTGAAGAGGTACAAGTATATAATACGGCAGCCTGCACCTATGATGACGGCAACGGACATGATACCTGCCCCCGGAAATAGTAGCCCGCCCCCGGCTGCTTGCTGCCGCATCTCTGAATAGAATACAGTCCATAAGTATGTGACAATATTTTCAAAATATTATGAAATCAATATGCTATAATAATAGAGTACTACCAAGTACATTTTTAAAATATAATAGTATCTCAGAAGGAGGTGATACGGTGGATAAGAAGCTGATTGACCAAATCCTCAAAGATATCGGCCTCGAGCATATCGAGGAAGGTAATGAGGGCAAAGACGACAACGAATAAAAAGAAGCCATTTAAGTGGAGTCCTTAAATGGCTTCTTTATTTTATATCCTTATTTCTTTTCTTTCTCAGCCTCTTTAAGCAATTCGGAAACGGTTACGAATGTGTACCCCTGTTGCTTGAGGTTTTTAATCACTGCCGGCAGAGCTTCATGGGTCTGCTTGCAGGTGTCGCTGGCATGCATCAGGATAATATCTCCCGGGTGGGCGCGTTTGCTGACCCTCTCGATAATAGTGCTGATTCCCGGATTCATCCAATCCAGGGAATCTGTACTCCACTGTATAGCTTCGTAATTGCACTCGTGAATGCCTTCAATTACCTGTTCGTTATAATCGCCGTTCGGTGTCCTGATGAGCTTGGCATCAACTGCAGTCACTTCTTTGATATTCTTGTGGGCCTTCATCACTTCTTCTTTAACCTCGGTCTTACTGAGATTGCTCAAATTGATATGGCGGTAGCCGTGACTGCCGATTTCATGCCCGTCTTTTTTAATCCGCTGGGCTATTTCAGGGTATTGCTTAACCCAGGGACCGGACAGAAAAAAGGTGCATTTTACCTTGTTTTCCTTAAGGATTTCAATTACCGGCATCGGGGTCTTGTTCCCCCAGCTTATGTCAAAGGTTAATGCTACCATCTTTTTATCGGTAGGGACTTCATAAATCGGCTTGACCCGGTGATATGCCTGCACATACACTACACTGCTGGCCAGTACCACCAGAGCTACTATCCCGATTAGGATAAGTTTAGCCCTGGCTGGCAGTTCATAAAAACCGAAAACTTTCGGCATAATAAACAGACCCCCTATTACGCTTTTTTACATTTTTATGGTAGCCGGCGTTTCTTTATTACTGGTTTTCCAATTTAATTAATTCACTCATAGTTACAAAACTATAACCTTCTTCCTGCAAGCGTGAAATTATCATATCAGTAGCCTTGGCGGTTTGTATCCCGTTGGGGCAACCGTCGTGGAGAATAATAATCTGCCCGGGGCTGATATTTCTTATTACATGCCTGGCTATGGCGGTTGCCTTTACCCCATTACGCCAATCTTTACTGTCCTGTTGGTAGGTCCAGTAAGCTATCGTCATTTTCCTCTCTTTAGTCATCGCCACCAGGTCATAGGATAGATATCCCCCGGGTGGACGCAATAAACGAGGAGTCTGTCCGGTGATATTTTTAATGATAATTCTGGTTTTATCTATCTCTTCAAGCTGAGCCTTTTTTTTTATCTTATTGAAATTGGGATGACTGTAACTGTGATTGCCAATTTCGTGACCTTCGGCAGCTATCCTTCGCAGAATTGCCGGATTGGCTTCCGCTTTTTTACCCATCACAAAAAAGGTAGCCTGAGCCTGATGATTTTTTAGTACATCCAGCACCATCGGAGTAAACTGGGGATCAGGACCATCGTCAAAGGTAAGGGCGACCATCTTTTTTTCGGTTTTGACCTTGTCTACTACTATTTTTTCTTTTTTCCAGTTATCCATATTAGGGTGTACAGCAAAGGCGTAAGTGCGCAGCATAAACATAATCACAAGCAGGAAAGAGAGCAAGTAAAAAACTGCGGTTCGCTTGCGCATCAATATTATGAATGTCATAGCTGATCCATCCCTTTAGTTTTAACCTATCTATATTTAATCCATGATAGAACTATGCCTATATGACGAGACAGCCGCAAGGGTGAGAGGAAGGGGAAGGTTGACAGAGCTAAGTTAAAGACTGCTTCTTTGACGCGAAAGGCGCCATCGGACATTTTTAAGGCAATATTATAGTGCCATGCTAAAAACGTCCTGCCGGTCTCCCGTCCCCTATTGATTTCTGGTAATGGTAGGGTTATAATAAATATCGTCTAATGGGCCGTTAACTCAGTGGGAGAGTGCTTCCTTGACGCGGAAGAAGTCATAAGTTCGAATCTTATACGGCCCACCATTATAGTATTTTAGAAGCCCGAATCACCGGGCTTTTTTCTATTTAAAGAATTTTAAGAGGCTAACGTCGGTAAAATAAAAATCCCAATATATCCGCATGTATCTGTTTGTTTGGGTACAGGTGGGGTACAAAAATAACGGGTAAAAAGATCGCTGTAATTGGGATAGAATAGATTGCCTGTTTCCTGCAGAAAAGAGAAGGCTTCTGGGAGAGAGCCGAAGACATAAGTAGGGGGTTCTTGGATTGGAATGGAATTTAAATGCGCATATCATAAAACTAAGTCATAACGCGGAAAGATAGGAAAGAATAGGAGCGTAAGCCTTACGTTCCCAGACAGCTTGAAACCCTTTTGGGCATTCTCCGAAAACGACGCCGAGGCAATGGAGAGAATTTCGATCATCTTTACCACCTATAACAGCGAAGGGCCGGGAAGTGGAAACGCTGGCCGCCTTTATTTTGCAGTAGCAAGGCAAGCCAGCGGCTAAAAGAGTTGCAGATAATAATCCCACCCAATCTATCTTCTGGTCTTTCCGAATGGGCACACGGCCACGCACAGTCCACATACGCTGCGTTCTATCTCGATTCCCCATTCTCTTTTTCTGCTTTGCATATAATGGTAACATTTAATTGGGTCTAACCGGTTGCAGTCAGCTTCATTTTCATCAAATTCACGACCTTTTATTGCTCCTGCCGGGCATGATTTAATGCAAATATCACAAGACCTGCAACCTGATTCTATCTGTTTTCCGGCAGCTAGCGGAGCATCGGTGAGAATTGTAGCAAGGCGCACCCGCGGCCCTTCCTGCTTGGTCAAAAACAGACCGCTTTTCCCAATCCAACCTAGACCGGCTGCTCTTGCTACTAATTTGTGAGATACAAGTCCGGCAAGATGATCTGGGTATACTCCATAGGAAGCGGGTACGGGATATGCTCTCCAACCGGTCCGTTCCAAATAATTGGCAATTTTGACGGCGCCGGTGTTTTGTAAATAATCAACGGCATAATAATTATAATTAAGAAATGACAGAATTTTATCTGGCTGTTGATCTGCTATAGCATCAACAACTGCGTTTGAAAGTCTTATAACCAATGATATTGCCCTGGGAAATTGTTGAATGAAGCTGCCGCAGACCTCCTGCATGTACCAGTGATAGGGCTGGAGATCTGCAAAACCACAATAATCCCAGCCATGATTTAAAGCCATATTTTTAATTTGTTCTTCTAACTTCATGTTTAATTATCCTTGTTTCTTATGAATAACAGAAAAACGGCTGCCTCTTTAACAGCCGCTTTTCCAAAAACTTTAGTGCCAGTTTTCATACTCTTGAATATTCTCCTTGGTTACGACAGCCAGCGGACTATTAACTTGTTCGGGGACATCCATTCCTTGAATTGTCTTTAAAGCTAGGAGAATTCCGGCCTTAGCATATGCATCCATGGAATAAGCAATACTTCCATCAAGTTTGGCTGCCTTAATGGCTTCTTTTGCTTCATTGGTAAAATCAACTCCAAATACGATGCGGCCATCTCTTTTTCCGGCAGCGGTCAGGGCGTCTGTTGCTGCCAAAGCCATTACATCGTTACAGCAAAAGATGCCTTTGATATCTGGGTTTGACTGTAACAGGTTGGTTGTTATATTGTATGCCGTATTTCTATCCCAATTGGCAGGCTGAATTGATACCAGCTTAATACCGGGTGTTTTTTCAAAAACTTCCCTGGCGCCTTTGGTTCTTCCTTCGCTCTGACCTGCACCGGGAATGCCTTGTATAATGGCTACCTCGCCGCCGGCCTGGCCTGCTTTTTCAACAATATATTGGGCAGCCTTTCTTCCTTGTTCTTCAAAATCAACCGTGATGCGACCATCGAGTTTTCCGCCGGCCTCAGTTACTGCGCCGACATCTATTCCGGGCCCCAGGTTAACTATTTCTATTCCTTTTTTGTTCGCTGCGATTACACCGGGTACCAGATTGAACGGCTCGATAGGTGATACGATAAGACCTTTATAATCTTTTGCTACCATAGCTTGCAGTGTTTCCAACTGAGATTTGGTATCGCCTTCGGTGGGTGCCGCCATTACTTCAACAGTAACTCCCAGTTCCTTAGCCGCCCTTTCGTAAGACTCCTTGAGGGAAACCCAATAAGGATTGGCCAGAGTTATAACCAGTATGCCGATTTTTTCACCTTGCTTAAGCTGGGGTAAAGGTTGCAATTGTTCCATAAGAATTTTTTCATTCTCAACTACCTTGGCATCGTCTCCAGGTGGCATTGAAGAGTTTACTTTATTTTTTGTATTTTCTGCTTGATTCCCGCACCCGACAACAGACAACATAAGGATACCAATAAGAATAATAGCTGCTAGCTGTTTACCTTTTTTCATGTTAAACCTCCTCAAAGATATTTTTACGATCAGGTTTATTTCTAAGACGCAGTTCAGATATGATTATTGCTACCAGAATAATGACGCCAATGGCGAGCTGCTGGTAATAGGATGGTATGTTTAAAATGGTCAGACCATTGCGCAACATTCCTAACAATACGCAAGCCATTACGGTCCCGCTGATGCTCCCCCTACCTCCCTTCATGTCCGTACCACCCAGCACGACTGCGGCAATAGCGTCAAGTTCGAACATCCAACCGGCCAGCGGCTCAGCCGTATTTAAACGCGCGGTGACAACCAATCCGCCAATTGCAGCCGTAAAACCGGAAATGCCATATACAATAGTTTTATATGTCTTATGAGCTACTCCGGAACGCCTCAGAGCTTCTTCATTCCCTCCCAGTGCCAAGGTATAACAGCCTAATTTGGTTCCGCTTAAAATCAAAGTACCTGTTATATATGCAAGTAAAGCTATTAGCATGGGCGGATTTGCCGGTCCTATATGGCCGCTGCCCCACCAAGTAAATGTTGCGGGAAATCCGTAGATGGGGATACCGTTGGTAAGAATTAAAGCTATCCCTCTGGTAACAGACATGGCTGCCAGGGTGACAATGAAAGGACTGAGATTTAATCTGGAAATCAACAGCCCGTTACACAGGCCGACAAAAACACCGGAAGCGATACCCGAAAGAACCGACAGTTCAACTGGTAATCCGGCATGCAATGCTAATGCCATACAAACGCCGCTCAATGCAGTTACGGCTCCAACCGACAAATCAATTCCACCTGTGGCGATAATAAAAGTCATCCCTACGGAGATAATTATGAGCAGCGCACTTTGATCAAGGATATTTCGCCAATTGTCCCACGTCATGAAGAAGGGTGATGCCTGACTCAACAAGTATGCTGTAAGAATCAAGACAAATGAGAGTAGAATCTGGGAAAAATGTTCGTTCCAATTAATTGTCGTCAGCTTAATTTTCTTCATTATGCTTAAACTCCTGTTTAGTATCTGTCTTTTGCTGTTACTCCCATAATGAGTTCCACTATTTGTTGAGGTTGATAATCCTGCGTCTGACATATGGCAGATACTTGCCCATGACGTAACACACAAATACGGTCGGATATTTCAAATACATGATGCAGATTGTGACTTATTACCACAACGGCCATGCCGTCGCGGGCTAATTTTTGCATAAGTCCGATTACTTTGGTTGATTCCTGAACGCCCATGGCTGCTGTCGGCTCATCAAATATGATGACGTTTCCTCCCTGGATAATGGCCTTGGCTACCGCAACTCCCTGCCTTTGTCCACCTGACAGAAGCCCTACCGGTGTTTTCAGTGAAGGAATATTAATCTGCAAATTGTTAAGAACATATTCTGCTTCCTTTTCCATTTTCTTGCGGTTGATAAAGAACCCAGCAATTACCGGTTCCCTCCCCAAGAACATATTGCTCACGACATCCCGGCAGTCGACCAGCGCCAGATCCTGATAAACTGTAGAGATTCCAAGCCTAATGGCCCTAATTGGTGATAAGTACCGATATTCTTTCGCACCGACAATGATCTTACCGGAATCAGCCGCAACTGCCCCGGCCAGTATTTTTATCAGGGTACTTTTGCCAGCCCCGTTGTCACCTACAATCGCTAATATTTCACCCGCATAAATATCCAGATTTACATCAAGCAAAGCGTTTATTTTCCCATAAGATTTGCTCAAGTGAGAGATTGAAACGACCGGATTTTGAACTTTACTGCACATACGCTACTCTTCCTAATTCTCTTCCTAATGAATTATAATAGATAACAATATATTATACTAAGTCTAACGTTGTATAATATTAGGGATTATAGTCTATTTTGTTTTTGGCGTCAACGGTTATAATTTTCAATTGATTATGCGTACACGTAGGTATTGATGAGGAGGATTTAGATGTATATGACTGACTCTAAAAAATATGTTGTTGAAAGTGCTCTTCTGGGTCAGGGACTTATTTCGATAAGCAATAATCAAATAATTAAGGTTTGGCCAGAGGATGCAATGATAATCTGGCTGCAAAGCGGCAAAATTGCCATTGGCTGCGCAGATGCTTTTCTGCATGCCCGAGAAGGCATTAAAGACTGGCAAAGGTTGGATGGAATAACCCTGCATGAAGGTTTGAGAGCAGGAGCAAACGCTTTTCTTACAGCCTCCGCTACAATGACGCTGGCGCATGAATTAGGCTATCCTGTTGCTGTAACGGCAGGAATGGGAGGTATTGGTGATATAAAAGCAGAACGGCTTTGCAATGATTTGCCCGTACTAGCCGGAACGGAAATTACTCTGGTGGCAACATCCCCCAAAGACATGCTGGATATACCTGCTACAATTGAATGGCTTCATGATAAAGGGGTAAAAACCTACGGAATAAACACTGGATTTTGTGATGGTTATGTTTTTATCGGACAGAGAACGAAACTATCTAAAACCTTGGATATTAAAGAAGCTGGCCGCCTGCAAACCGGCAATAATCTAGTATTAAACCCTATTCCGCACGACAGAAGACTCACTGATACCGGTTTTCTAAAAGAAGCTGTTGCTGCAGGAAAGCAGGCTGAAGATGATGGACAGCACTACCATCCTGCCGCCAATAAACGTTTGGATGAATTAAGTTTAGGATGGTCTTCAAAGATACAACTGGATTCGCTGGTTGCGAATATTGAAACTGCAAGGAGAATTGCTGCAAATTTATAAACGGGAGCATATCATAAACCGTGTAAATTAAATAATTTTCCCTCATATGGTAATGCGCTTTTACTCATGTACAGGACAGCGCAACGCAGAGGTGCGACTCGAGCGGTGCACGAGGTTTGGCGAAGCTAAATCCTGACTACATGTCCAGACCGGCTTTACCATGGCGAGCTTACCAATCCGAGAAGCGCTCTCCTAGGAACGCTTCTCTAAACTGGCTGAGCCAGACATACAACGGCTGCTTCCAGACGGTGCCCCTTAATTTCGGTAACTTTAATATTCAGACCGCATTCTTCCAGTTCAGGCATGCTTCCATCTTCGGGGACGGTTCCCAGCAAGCCGAAAATAAAGCCTCCAAAGGTTTCGTATTCGTTGTCCGGTAAGCTTACTCCCAGTTGTTGGGCTATTAATTCCAGCGGAGCTGCCCCTTGTATTTTCCATGTGTGGGAATCAATCTGTTCGATTAGCGGCATCTCAAGAGGCATAGTATCGTCGTCTTCCAGATCTCCGACCAATTGTTCCAGCAGGTCGTTCATGGTAATGATGCCGTTCATTCCTCCGTATTCATCTAAGACAATGGCAAAATGTTGTCTGGTATTTTTCATGTTTTGGAACAATACGTCGGTGCGCACTGTTTCCGGCACGAAGTATGCAGGCCGTACGGCCGTTTCTAAAATATTCTCGATGGTTTTGTCTTTAACTCCTAAATAATCCTTGACTTTCAGAACCCCGATGATGTGGTCGGGGCTCTCATCGCATATCGGGTAAACCGAATGTCTGCTTTCGATAATAGTCTTTTCCCATTGTTCCACATCATCATCAAGCCAAAGTACCGAGACTGCCAATCTATGGGTCATGATTTCTTCAGCAGTTTTGTCGTCGAATTCAAATATATTTTGGATCATATACTTTTCGCTATGGCTTATTGCTCCCTTTTCACTGCCTGCGTCAACCATCATGCGTATCTCTTCCTCGGTAATCTCCTCATCGTTTTCGTCCGGATCAATGCCCAGCAGGCGCAGTATGCCGTTGGTTGATACGGTTAACAGCCATACGATGGGATTGAATATCCGGGAAACGCCGTAAATCAGACCTGACATAGCCAGTGCCAGTTTTTCAGAATACCTCATGGCCATTCTTTTAGGAACCAGTTCTCCCAAGACCAGGGTGAAATATGATAGAACTAAAGTTATCAGTATCACGGAAATGGTGTCAAGGGTAGCATACGGGATTTTAACGCCGATATAAACGAACCAATCAGCCAGCTTGTCGGAAAAATTATCGGCAGCAAAGGCACTGGCCAGAAAACCGGCCAAGGTGATACCCACTTGAATGGTAGAAAGGAAACGCGCCGGCTGTTCGGTGAGTTGGGCCAGCTTGACGGCGCGCTTATCCTGGGCTGCGACAAGTTTAGCCAGCTTGTTGTCGTTCATTGATATTATCGCAATTTCGGCACATGCAAACACAGCGTTAATAAAAATTAACACGAGCTGCAAGAGTAACGGCAATATCAAAGGGTTAATTTCGGTCATTGATTAGCCCCCTAATCAGGTAGTAATAAAGCAACGAACGATGATGTATAAATCGTAAGCTCTTTATCGGGGTTACGATTGTTGTGCACTACAGTAAAAAAACGACACGCAAACTCACCGGATAAAATATATCCGAATCCGAGCTTACGTGTCGCGATATTTGCCAATCTATTTTTTAAAAGACTTCGGTCAGGTACAGGTGAGTCATCCAATTGATCAAAACTCTCCCATCATTTTTAAAAACAATACAATATCCGAAGCGTAAAAGTCAACAGTTGACCGGGGAAAGGGAAAAAGTCAAAAAACAGCCTGTCAAGGCACAGAGTATGATCCGACCGCCATGCTGAATGCAAAGAATCAGTCAAATCATAGTTGCTTCGTGTTATACTGGTAGTGAGCCAGAACATCCAACCTCTACATATTAAAATGAATGTGAAACATGCCTTTTATTATATTTTGAAAAGTACCAGGGAACGAGACTTCTGTGGGGAGGAATTTCTGGTGCAGCTGACTGAGAAAACAGAGCTGAATGTACGTATATTATTTTTCCTCAAAATATCTGCTGCTCTTCTTACCGGCTTGGTTGGGGCCATGCTTGCGGTCTGGCTTTTCGGAGCCAGTACAGTTGAAGTTGAAGGCATTGAATTTAAAGTTGGTCTGGCCCCGGCCAGAACCGGTTTGACCGAAGTGCGTTTTCCTCCTTTCGGAGTAGTTGAAGCCAGGACTCATCAGGGACCGGTTAAACTAATAATCAACCTCGAGCAGATAAGCAGTGACAGCTTTAAAGCCCATTTGGACAACCCCCCTGATCAGGAAAGAATTGTTCGGCAACTGCAGGATACGGCCCGGGATAGAATAACCGCTTTCGCCCTGCGTCAAATAGCGGTGGCGTTTTTGGGTGCGTTCATATTGGTGCTCCTTGTCTGGCGTCCCGGTCTTATAAAGTTACTGTTATACCCGGCGGTATCAACCCTGGTCCTGTTATTAATCTTGTCCGGAGTATTTCGTTCTTACGACATTAAGGCTTTCCACGAGCCTGAGTATAAAGGGGTTCTCAGCATGGCTCCGGCGGCGGTCAAATTCGCTACTGATTCACTCACCGATTTGCAGCAGATTAGAACCCATACCCGGCAGATTGTATCCAATTTAGGGCAGCTCTTTGCCAGCGCCGATAGCCTGATGACCATGGCTGATCCAGAAGAACAGGGTAAAGTGGTGAAAGTCTTGCTGGTCAGTGACCTGCATTCCAATCCGGTGGGGATTGAACTAACTAAAAGCCTGGCAACCCGTTTTAGGGTAGACTTCCTCATAAATGCCGGTGACCTTACTGATATGGGATCAAAACTTGAAGCCGGAACTGCCGAGGGTCTCGCATCATTGGGAATACCGCAGTTATTTGCAGGGGGAAACCATGATAGCCCTGAAATAATGGATTTTATGGCCCAACTCCCCGGGAGCCATATTCTGGATGGTGGCATGATCACGGTGAAAGGGGTTAAAGTACTGGGTTTTTCCGACCCGCTTTCAGCAGTGCCGGATGTACAGTATAGCAGCAAAGAAGAAGAGGAGGAGGCCTTCAGCCGGCAGGTAACCAGGGCGTATGAGGCTGTGGCGACCCAGGGGCGGCCTGATATACTGGTAGTTCATGATTCCAAACTGGGCCAAAGGCTGGTTAAGCTGGCAGGCCTTGTTGTTGCCGGTCATGACCATCGCCTGAGAGTAGAGCAAGGAGCGGGTTGGGTTTTCGTTAATCCGGGAACTACAGGGGCTTCAGGCTTAAGGGGTCTCTATTCGGAAAAGGGGATCTCCTATTCGGCAACCATTGCCTATATTTTACCTGATCACGGCTTACTGGCAGTGGATATGATAAAATATAATCCGGTATCGAGGCAGTTTTCCCTGGAGAGAAAGCTCTTAAACACCAGACCGGATATAAGGGAAGGCCAATAGATACAGATAAAGAATAAAAAAACCCGGAAGATAAAACCACCTTCCGGGTTAAATATTAAAGAGCAGGATAAAGGATTATTATATATCCCGGGTCCACAGTGACGCCATGGCGGGGCCGCCGCCAACGCACAGTGATGCGCCGCCCACTGTTTTGCCCAGTCTTTCCAATTCATAATAAAGGCTGACGATGATGCGCAATCCCGTGCACCCTACCGGATGGCCCAGGGCAATTCCAGAGCCATTGTTATTGATGTTGCCGTCCCGGTTTAAATCGCCCATATCCAGTTCGATACCGAGATCATCTTTTATCTTTTTCCTTACCCCAATGACTTGCGGAGCAAAAGCCTCGTTGATTTCCCAATAATCAACATCATCATAAACCATGTTTGCCATCTTCAGAGCTTTGGGTATTGCCACCGCTGGACCCAGACCCATGAGTGCAGGCTCTACACCTTCGGTACAAATAGAAACAAGTTTCATCAGTGGCTTGATGCCCAGCTCATCGGCTTTCTTTTTGGTCATCAGTATGGCTGCGGCAGAAGCATCATTCATACCGGAAGCATTGGCAGCAGTAACGACCCCGTTTTTTTTGAAGGCCGGAGGCAGTTGCGACATCTTCTCCAGACTGGCTCCCCGTATAGGATGTTCATCGGTATCAAATACGGTGACCCCTTTCCTGGTCTTTATCTCCATGGGAACGATTTCCCGTTTGAAACGGCCCTCGTCAATTGCTCTTACTGCCCGTACATGACTTGTCAGTGCCAGCTCATCACATTCTTCGCGGGTTATACCGTAAAGTTCAGCTATATTTTCAGCGGTTCCGCCCATATGGCTGCCGGCCAGTTTGCAAAACAGACCATCTGACAATATTGGGTCGACAGCTTTGTTGTCACCCATCCTTGCCCCCCACCGCATGGCCGGAAGCATGTAGGGAGGTCTGCTCATACTTTCGGTTCCGGTTACCAGAGCGACTTCAGTATCACCAAGCATCAGCTTCATCGCGGCAATATCAACGGCACGCATGGCGGATGCACAGTTTTGACTTAGCATGGTTGCACCGGATCTTTTGTCCATGCCGATTTCCATAGCAACGATCCGTGGCGGAAGAGATCCGTTGCCATGGTGCATGCACAGGCCGGAGACGATTTCATCTACCATTGCCGGCTCTATACCAGCTCGTTTGATTGCCTCGCTGGCCACTGTTTTAGTCATCTCATTAGCCGGAACATCGAGAAGAGCTCCGCCGTATTTGCCTATCGCAGTTCTGCATGCACTTACTAGTACGACTTCATTAATTTCTCTCATCATCTCAAATACCTCCTTTTATTGGTTTTCCCCCTAGTCGTCTGAATTGTCTTCTCTCTAGAACACCCCCTGTAAAGCTATTGCCAAAACTAATATGGAAGACCGTACCTGATTGGAGCAGGCAGGTTACCATGCAAATGAATAAATGATGGGATAATTTTTAACGGCTATGCTCTGCCGCAGTTAAAAATTCTGATGTGTTCCATAAATGCAATTAATATGCCAGGTGATTCGTTGAGCTTTGGCCCGGCCTGGCAGCCTGTAAAAGGTCAATCTGTCTTATCCGAAGGGTGGAGGCTAGTTGTAACAGTTAAACTGAAAATAAGCACTATGATACAAAAAGGTAACATAATGAGTCGCATTGTAACTTTTTAGCGGTTAAGCGGATTTGATTATTGATTAGTTTAGGCGGTTAATTGGCGCCGCAATGGCATCCGATTATGCTGGGCTCAAAAATATATGGTAAAAAAGCGTCTAAAAAGCAGTATTTTCATGGCCTCCGGGTTTGAATAATGAAAAACTGCCAAACATATAATAAAGTATCTGTTTTACTGGAGGCCAGCATATGTTATATGAATTCCAAGTACTTACAGCAGCTGATATCGACTCTTTCCTGGGCGATTACGATAATCGCCTGCACTGGATTAAACAACGGGGCTATATCCCTACGGCATCCTGTCAGGATATGGATGACGATATGCGGTTGATTATCCTGCGCCTGGAAGGCAATCAGGCGGAAGGGGTATTTCGGAATGAAGACATCGTATATATTTTCAAGCATCAAATTGCGGAAATCCTGGCTGAGCATATTGTAAAAGATTGGGGAGGCAAATTGCTCTGGCGGGAAATAATGCGAACCTGCCGCCACCTACCGGCCCAGGAGCGCAACAACGTGCATCAGCGGGCGATGGATTTTTTGAAGAAATGCCATGATAATGAAAGCCTGAATCTGCTGCTTAATTTTAGCCGCAAGAACAGGATTGCTCATCGCTTATTCGATTATATAAGCAATAATATAACTGTAAATGTAGAAGGCTTTATAAATTTCTGCATGCAGGATTACCTGACCGAGCTTAAATTTGCCGTGGAGGTAGCCCTGGAGGAGCTTCGCAATCAAAAGGAATACAACGATTTTGTTAACCTCCTGCGCTACTTTGTGGATACTCAGGCGCCCAAAATCTACGAAGTCAATCTGATGATGAGCGGGAACGGAATGTTCTATCTCTGGGATGGTCAGGGAATCAAGATCGAAGAGAATTACATAAACTACTATCTGGACGAAATGCTGATGGATGAAATAAATCTGGATGATGTATTGATAAGTATTCTTATAACCATTGCACCGAGGAAGATTGTACTGCATAATGTTGCCAAAGTTGACAGTGAGCCGGTGGCCATGATTAAAAGTGTTTTTAAAGAAAAAATCAGCGAATGCCATGGATGTGAACGCTGTTGCCAGTATCAATTGGAAAACGACTGCGAAGGCCGCCACAAGCATTGAAGATTTTGATGCCAAACCTTGTCTCTTCATCTGTCCTCCCATTATCAACTCAGGTTAACAAGCCACATCCTTCCTATACATTCCGCTGCTTGCCGCCTGCCGATTAAAATTGCGATTATATACAAAATTTGATATATTCTTTAAGTAATGAATTAAGCTCTGGTTTAAGGTGGAATCCAAGTGCTGAAGTTTATTGTGCTGCCACTGATTAGTGCTCTTATTGGTTATATTACCAATGTAGTTGCCATCAAGATGCTGTTCTGGCCCCGTCGGCCAGTTAATTTATTATTATTCAAGCTGCACGGACTCCTCCCCAAGCGCAGGGCCGAACTGGCCAACAGTCTGGGCAAATTGGTAGAAGAACAGCTGCTGTCCCTGGATGATTTGTTCGAGAAGATAAACACCCCTGAGGTGAGGGAGATAATAAGCCGACAGATTATTACGGCTGTGAAAGACAGGCTGGGGGAGATTATACCCCGTATTGTACCGGCTAAAATAACCCAGGTAATAGTTGACAGTCTGGAAAAACTGATTCGCCAGGAAGCGGAACACATGATCAGGCAGATTATCGACTCGGGACATGAATACCTGACTAAGGAAATCCAGGTAAGCAGAATTGTGGAGGATAAGGTCAACGCTTTTGATTTAGACCAGTTGGAAGAAATGATTCGCGAGGTCTCTTCCCCGGAATTGCGGGCTATTGAGATTCTGGGCGGAGTACTGGGTTTTATAATAGGAATAATTCAGGATGGTATATTATTGCTCCTATAGACCGCGAGCTTTTATCGGGAGGTATTAACATGATTCGGATCAGCTTAAAAGACGGCAGCCAGCGCGAGTACCCTGAAGGCATTACTCTCCTGCAGGTAGCTCAGGATATTGGTCCCCGGCTGGCAAAAAATGCGGTAGCGGGCGTCTTTAACGGCAAACTAAGTGACTTAAACGCCAGGATTACTGAAGATGGGGAACTGGAACTGCTGAGCTTTGACGACAGAAGAGGGGCCGATGTATACCGGCACTCATCATCCCATGTTATGGCTCAGGCGGTAAAACGTCTGTGGCCGGATACCAAACTGGCTATCGGTCCGGCTATTGACCGGGGCTTCTATTACGACTTTGACAGCCAGCATACCTTTATTCCGGATGATTTTGCCCTTATCGAAAAGGAAATGAACGCCATAATCGAGGCCGACTACCCTTTTATCAGAAAAGAATTAAGCCGGGAAGACGCTCTGGATTATTTTAATGACCGTAAAGAAGAATTTAAAGTAGAGCTGATCCGGGATTTGCCTGAGGATGCAACTATAAGCATGTATCAGCAGGGAGAGTTTGTAGATCTCTGTGCCGGGCCTCATGTTCCCTCCACCGGCAAGCTTAAGGCCGTAAAGCTGATGAGTCTGGCCGGGGCTTACTGGCGGGGCAGCGAGAAAAACCCCATGCTGCAAAGGATATATGCTACTTCTTTCCCCAAAAAAGCGATGTTGGACGATTACCTGTATAAATTGGAGGAAGCGAAAAAGCGTGACCATAGGCGTCTGGGCCGGGAACTGGGTTTATTCACGATTGTCGACGAAGGGCCGGGATTCCCTTTCTTCATGCCCAAAGGCATGATTCTGCGCAATGAACTGGAGAACTTCTGGCGGGAGGAGCACCGTAAAGCCGGTTATCAGGAGATACGCACCCCTATTATTTTAAACCGCCAGCTATGGGAAAATTCCGGACACTGGGATCATTACCAGGAGAACATGTATTTCACCACCATTGATGAAGGCGATTATGCCATAAAGCCCATGAATTGTCCGGGTGGAATGCTGGTATACAAGCAGCAGCTGCACAGCTATAAGGAACTGCCGATTAGAATGGGAGAACTGGGATTGGTTCATCGCCATGAAATGTCCGGAGTATTGCATGGCTTGATGCGGGTTAGGGCCTTTACCCAGGATGATGCCCATATATTTATGCTGCCGGAACAGATTGTTGATGAAATCAAAGGGGTAATCAACCTGATCGACCGATTCTATGGCTTATTCGGTTTTCCCTATCACGTAGAGCTATCTACCAAACCGGAAAAAGCCATGGGTTCAGACCAGGATTGGGAGACTGCGACCGATACTTTAATCCAGGCATTAAATGAGAAGGGTATGGATTATGTAATAAATGAAGGCGATGGAGCTTTTTACGGGCCCAAGATTGACTTTCATCTGCAGGATTCTTTAGATAGGACCTGGCAGTGCGGCACCATTCAACTCGATTTTCAGATGCCGGAGAAATTTGACCTGAGCTATATTGGCGAGGATGGGGAAAAGCACCGCCCAGTCATGATTCACCGGGTTATTTACGGCAGTATTGAAAGATTTATCGGCATACTGACCGAACACTTTTCCGGCGCGTTTCCTGCCTGGCTGGCTCCGATTCAGGTTCGTATTTTGCCCATTACCGAGCGGCAGCACGATTACGCCCGTCAGATACGGGCAGAAATGGAGCGACTGAATATAAGGGTGGAGATTGACCTGCGCAGCGAAAAGATAGGCTATAAGATAAGGGAAGGGCAACTGCAGAAGATTCCCTATCTGCTCATTTTGGGCGACAAGGAACTGGAAGCTCAAAGCGTAGCTGTCCGCCATCGTAAAGCAGGCGATCTTGGCGCCATGCCCCTGGCTGGCTTCGTAAAGAAAATCAAAACGGAGATAGAAGAAAAGACCCTGTAAAGAGCAATCCGGAGCTCTTTTCGAGGCATAAACCAAAATTAAAGGTTTAAGGCGGTTGGTTAATGGTAAGAACCCCGGATTCACACTGATTATTCTTTTTAAAGCTTTCAGGCAACCAGTGCTGACCTGTGGTTAAACAAGTTGCCATCCGTTCTGCAATATGGTATACTCCATTACGTATTAAGCAGAAGCCTCGCTTCTCACCTTACAACTTGAGTTCGTAAGGTAATTGGTCAGACATCCGGGTAGTGAAAAGGATTATTTATACTTGTCTGCCATACAGCGAGTTTTTGCGAACTCGCTTTTTTAATTTATTAGGAGGTGAACATCTTATCAGCAAGGATTGGAGGATCAATGAAGAAATCCGGGTCAGGGAGGTCAGGCTGGTGAGCGACGACGGGGAGCAGCTCGGTATAGTATCCATACGCGACGCCCTCGCCATAGCTTTGGAGAAAGGTCTTGATTTGGTAGAGGTGGCTCCTTCAGCTCAGCCGCCGGTATGCCGCTTGATGGACTATGGCAAATTTAAATTTGAACAAAACAAGCGGGAAAAGGAAGCTCGCAAGAAGCAGCACATCATTTCCATAAAAGAAGTCAAGATGCGGCCCAATATTGAAGAACATGATTTTCATGTCAAGGCTAAAAATGCCCGGAAATTCCTTTCCGGTGGAGATAAGGTCAAACTGACCATTATGTTCAGGGGAAGAGAGATAACCCACCCGGAGCTGGGAGAGAAACTGTCTTTGAAATTTGTCAATGAACTGTCTGACATATCAAATGTTGAAAAATTACCCAAGGTTGAGGGAAGAAATATGGTAACAGTCCTGATACCAAAACTGGATAATGATAAGAAGGAGGATGCTTAATGCCCAAAACCAAGACCCATAGGGGTGCAGCAAAAAGATTTAAAAAGACCGGTAGTGGTAAGATAAAGAGAGCTAAAGCCTACACCAGCCACCTGCTGGGCTCCAAGAGCCCCAAGAGAAAAAGAGGACTGCGCAAGGCCGGTTTGGTCAGTGAACAGGAAACCAAAAGAATATCCAAATTAATTCCTTACTAGACACAGGAGGTTTTGATATATGCCGAGAGTAAAACGTGGAGTAACTTCACATCAAAGACATAAAAAGATTCTCAAGCTGGCCAAAGGGTATCGCGGCAGCAAATCCAAACTATACCGGGTAGCCAACCAGCAGGTTATGAAATCAGGGAATTACGCTTATATCCACCGGCGCCTGAAAAAAAGAGATTTCCGTAAGCTGTGGATCGCGCGCATCAACGCTGCTGCCCGTGACAATGGCACTACTTACAGCCGTATGGTGCATGGGCTTAAAGTAGCCGGAGTGGATATTAATCGCAAGATGCTGGCGGAACTGGCTATCACCGATCCGGGTGGATTTACCGAACTGGCGGAACTTTCTAAAAAATACCACAGCAAGTAAACATAAAGTTCTAAAAAGTATGGCTGATGGCCATACTTTTTTAGATTTATCAGCACCAAAACAGGAGCTGTGCGATGAAAAAGGTTACCTCTAAAGACAATCAATATATAAAACAGGCGGCAAGTCTTAAAAATAAAAAATACCGTATCCGGGAGCAGATGTTCCTGCTGGAGGGAAAGAAAATGGTGGCCGAGGCCCTGCAGGCTTGCAAGCCGCTGATCAGGGTGTTAGTGGACGAAGCTCACCGTGAGGAATACCGGCCTCTAGCTGAGCGATATCGCGACCCGGAGTGGCTGGAAGTGGATTCCCGGGTCTTTGGCGGAATTGCCGCTGCCGATACTCCCCAGGGCATCGTAGCCGTGGCCCCCATCCCCCATAATGACTTTTCGGATTTATTTAAGCAAAGCGCGGGTCTGATTCTGCTTGACCAGATATCAGACCCGGGCAACCTGGGAACCATCATAAGAACTGCCTGGGCCCTTGGTATTGACGGTATATTGCTCAGCCAAGGATGTACTGACCCCTTCAGCCCTAAAGCGGTTCGCGCCAGTATGGGAGGAGTTCTTAATGTCCCCATTTATGATGCTGTAAGTCTGTCTGCTATAGAACAGCTGAAGTCCGGGGGGTACAGGGTTATAGGGACAGATCTTGATGCCCGCGCCAGTATTTTTACTGGCGACTATAAAGGGGCTAACATAATAGTAATCGGAAGCGAATCCCGGGGGGTAAGTCCGGATATCCAAGCCTGCTGTGACAGCCTGATTAAAATACCAATTAATCCCGCCGTAGATTCTTTGAATGCGGCTGTGGCATGTGCTATAATTATGATGGAAGTATGGAAACAGAGAAATAATGCTTTCTTGTCCTAGATTTCCCGCTATGATATAATAAAACTCAGTTCGACCCGGGACTATTATTGAAGGGTGGAGCAGAATGGCAGATCAGGCTGAGTATCTATGGAATTTATTTGAGACTTCCGGCTGCATCATATATTATCTCTTGTATAAAATGATTGTTACCCATTAAAATACAAAGGCGATGAACAGGACAATTAGCTTGCCGTTTAACCTTGCAGGGAGGCTGTACCAGCGACTGAGAGTACGCCAGGGGAAAAGCAAGTGAATTCACCTGGGAGCAGTGGACTGAAGTAGCAGTAGGTCTTACCGGCCGCCTCCGTTACAGGCATTAAGTGAACCAGCCGGAGATCAGGCTGGTTAAAAAGGGTGGTACCGCGGAACAAACTTTCGTCCCTCATGGGGGATGGAAGTTCTTTTTTATTTTCTGGCAGGGAGGATGAGGGCTGTGCTCGATAAGTTAAAGCAAATAGCCGACAGTTCCGAGCAACGACTGGCTCAGGTAAGCAGTATCGATGAAATCAACGAACTGAAAGTCAGAATTTTGGGCCGCAAAGGGGAGATAACCCAGCTGCTGCGCGGGCTGAAAGACTTAAACGGTCAGGAACGAGCCGGTATAGGCAAAATTGCCAATGAACTGAAAGCAAGACTGGAAGACACCATTAACCGCCGAACGGAGGAAATCAAGGGTCAGGAACTGCAACTGCGGCTTGAACAGGAGAGAGTGGATATCAGCCTTCCCGGTTTGCCCTGGCAAAGAGGGGGGAAACATCCGCTTACTCTGGTTAATGAGGAAATAAGGGATATATTCATAGGGATGGGATTTAGTGTTGCCGAAGGGCCGGAAATAGAATCCGATTATTACAATTTTGAAGCCTTAAATATCCCGCGGGATCATCCCGCCCGGGAAATGCAGGATTCTTTTTATATCAGCGAGGATATTCTGCTGCGCACCCACACCTCGCCGGTGCAGGTACGTACCATGGAAAAGCTGGCTCCGCAGATACCGGTTAAAATTATTGTACCCGGCAGGGTCTACCGGAGAGATGACGACGCTACCCATTCTCCCATGTTTAACCAGGTTGAGGGCCTGGTAATAGACAAGAGGATAACCTTTGGCCATTTAAAAGGCACCCTGATGCTTTTTGCCCGCAAAATCTTCGGTGAAGACGTCAAGGTGCGCTACCGTCCCAGCTTCTTCCCCTTTACCGAGCCCAGTGCGGAGATGGACATTTCCTGTGTTAATTGCAAGGGAGCCGGCTGTCGGGTTTGCTCGCATACGGGCTGGTTGGAGATACTGGGAGCAGGAATGGTAAACCCCCGGGTACTGCAATACGGAGGCTATGACCCGGAACAGGTTACCGGCTTCGCCTTCGGCATGGGGGTGGAGCGTATCGCCATGTTAAAATACGGCATTAACGACCTGCGCCTGTTCTTTGACAATGACAAACGCTTCTTGAAGCAGTTTTAGGGGGGTTTTGCAATATGGGCGTATCAATCAAATGGTTAAAACAATATGTTGATTTCAAGTGGAGCGCCGAAGAACTGGCTCACCGGCTTACCATGGCGGGGATAGCCATTGAAGGCGTAGACCGGGAAGATAACGATTATATACTGGATCTGGATCTCACTCCCAACCGTGGGGACTGCCTGGGCATGATTAATCTGGCCCGGGAGGTGGCTGCCCTAAGCGGCTCCGGCTTGCAGTTGCCGGTTGTGAAGGTTAAAGAAAACAAAGAAAACATAGACAAGTTCATCAAAGTAGAGATAGAAGCTCCCGAGCTCTGTCAACGTTATGTGGCTCGGCTGATTAAAAACGTCAGAATAAAGGAATCGCCGGAATGGATACAGGAAGCCCTGATTCATTCCGGAGTAAGGCCGATAAATAATATAGTGGACGTCACCAACTATGTAATGCTGGAGTGCAACCAGCCGCTGCATGCCTTTGATTATCGCCTGCTGGGGAATAAGATAGCGGTACGCCGGGCCAGGCCCGGGGAAAAATTCACCACCCTGGACGAAGTGGAAAGGCAATTGGATGAGGATATGCTGGTAATAACCGATGGCAGCAGGCCGGTTGCTCTGGCCGGCGTCATGGGCGGGCTTAACACCGAGATTCATGATGCCACCGTTGACGTTCTGCTGGAATCAGCCTGGTTCCTGGGCCCCAATATCCGCAGAACCTCGCGTAAGGTAGGTTTGCGCAGTGATTCCTCCGTGCGCTTCGAAAAGGGTACCGATATCAACGGGGTGATATATGCCGCCAATCGGGCCGCCATGCTTATCCAGCAATTGGCTGGCGGGGAAGTGGTAGGCGGAAGCTGTGATGTATACCCCAACCCGCGCAAAGCCCTGCAGGTAACCCTTCGTCCGGAACGGGTCAATTATCTGCTCGGGACTGATATCAGCCCGGCTGAAATCCGGTCTTATCTGGAACGACTGCAGCTTGTGGTTAAGGATAATAAAGGCAGCCTGGTGGTCGACATACCCAGCTATCGGCCCGACATCGAGCTGGAGGCTGACCTGATTGAAGAAGTGGCCCGCCTCCATGGTTATGATAAGATAGAGCCTGGTTTGCCGGGAGGAAAAACTATCCCCGGAGGCCTGACCCCCTATCAGAAATTCCGGGAAGAAATGAAGAACATCGTAGCGCAAAGCCTAAATGAGGTGGTCAACTATAGCTTTGTCAGTGAGGAAAACTTCGACCGTTTACTGCTGCCCCAGGATAGCCCGCTGCGCAAGGCGGTAAGGGTAGCCAACCCTTTGTCTGAGGAACAGGGGGTCATGCGTACCCTCCTGTTACCTGGTTTATTGCAGAATATCAGCACTAACCTGGCCCGAAAGAATGAAAACCTGGCCTTTTTTGAGATGGCTTCGGTATTTTACCCTTCACCGCAGGGTCTGCCGGGCGAAAAATTAAAGCTGGGGGCTGTTGTCTGCGGGCATCACGACCTCAACTGGACTAAACAGCGGGTAGAAATGGACTTCTTCTACCTCAAAGGCATAGTGGAGAACCTGCTCCGGCATCTAGGCCTGGAGCAGTGTGAGTTTGCGGTGGCCCATGATGTTTCCTATCATCCGGGAAGGTCGGCGGTACTCAGGTACTTCGGTGATGAAATCGGTATCGTAGGCGAGGTTCATCCCCTGGTTTTGCAGAATTACGATATAAAGCAGCGGAGCTGTGCCTTTGAACTGGATGTAGAGAAGCTCTATGCTCACCGGAGAACCCGACTCATGGTAGACAGAATCGCCCGCTACCCGGCAGTAGAGAGAGATATTGCTGTGGTGCTGAATAATGAGGTTACTGCTGCCGAGGTCCTGGCAGTAATCGGGGAGACCGAAAAGGAGCTGCTTAAAGATGTTGTATTATTCGATATTTATACCGGCGAGCAGGTAGCTCAAGGGCATAAGAGCGTAGCCTTTAAGATGACCTTTCAGTCCCCGGACAGGACCCTGACGGAGAACGACGTCAACAGCAGCGTAAGCAGAATATTGGAAAGACTGCAACAGGATGTCAAAGCCGAACTAAGGTAATAAAAAGAAGCGGGGACAGCGCTCCCCGCTTATAACCTGATACCCGCGCCGACTTTCCCCGCGTTATTGCCAATTATCCCCTCTTGCCCCCATCATCAGTATCTATTTTCACACTATCATTTCATAAAATGTTATATAATGATAAGCATCACGGGGGCATGAGGAGGAGAATAAATGGCCGTCAATTCTTATTCGCAAGACCTGCAGATTGCCATTAAGGTAAAAGGTATAGGTGATTACCTGGTTAAACCGGGAACCACTGCTGCCGAGTTGGTCAAAAACATAGCCAGCGCAGGCCAGCATCCGGTAATGGCAGTCATTAAAGAGAACACTCTTTACGACCTGCATCATATTTTAGACCAAGCATGCGAACTGGAGCTGGTCTACCCCAGCAGTGAAGCCGGCATGAGAATATACCGCCGTACGGCTTCCTTTGTGCTGATAAAGGCTTGCCGGGAGCTCTATCCGGATAAACCCCTGGTGATAAAGCACTCCCTGTCCAATGGGCTATATTGTGAATTTATCGGTTATCAGCCATCACGCCGGGACATTGCCAGCCTGGAAAAAAGAATGCAGGATATCATCGCCTGCGACCTGCCCATTAACAAATTGACCGTACCTAAGGAAGAAGCCCGCAGCATCTTTGCCCGCCAGGGGCAGATGGATAAAGTAAAACTCCTGGAATTCCGGGATAAAGGCCACGTTCATATCTATGAACTGGATGGGTTTTATGAGTATTTCTACGGTTATATGCTGCCGTCGACCGGCATATTAAGCGAGTTCAGATTGCTGAACTATCCTCCCGGGCTTATACTGCAGACTCCCGAAAAAGATGAACCGGGTCGTATCGTCAAGTATCTGCCGCAGCCAAAGCTTTCCCAGGTTTTTTATGAAGCTAAGAAATGGGCGGAAATGCTCGATACTCCTCATGTGGCTGCCCTTAACGATATAATCACCTGCGGCCGTGCCGGTGACCTGATCCGGGTCAACGAGGCCCTGCATGAAAAGAAGATAGCCTATATTGCCGATAGGATATGCGCTGATTCCAATATCAGACTGGTACTGATATCCGGTCCCTCATCTTCGGGAAAAACCACCTTTGCCCAGCGTTTGCTGATTCAGCTGCGGGCAAATGGAAGGAGACCGGCATCGGTATCCCTGGACGATTACTTTGTCGACCGTGACCTGACCCCCCGGGACGAATATGGAGATTACGATTTTGAAGCCCTGGAAGCACTCAAATTGGATCTTTTTAACGACCACTTGCTGCGTCTGATTCAAGGGGAGGAGGTGAAGATGCCCGTTTATAACTTTAAAGACGGATGCTGCGAGGCCTTGGGCAGAAGGACCCGGGTTCCTGCCGGGGAGCCGATTATAATTGAAGGCATCCATGGGCTCAATGAGCATCTGACCTGGAGTATTCCCCGGGAACAGAAGTTTAAAATTTATATCAGCGCCCTTACCCAGCTTAATGTGGATTATACCAACCGGATTCCTACTACCGACAGCCGCCTTTTGCGCAGGATTGTTCGCGACAGCCGTACCCGGGGCTACAGTGCCCGGGCTACCCTGAACCGCTGGCCATCAGTAAGAAGGGGAGAGGAGATGAACATTTTCCCCTTCCAGGAAAATGCCGATGTAATGTTTAATTCCTCCCTGGTTTATGAGCTTTCCGTCCTCAGACCATACGTGGAACCGTTGCTGATGGAAATCGGGCACGACCATCCCGAGCATGTCGAAGCCAAACGGCTCCTGAAATTTTTAAGCTATTTTCAGCCCCTTGATACCAAGGACATTCCTCCCAACTCCATAATAAGAGAATTCGTCGGGGGCAGCTGTTTTGATGTCTGATATATCCACATAGATTTGCAGCCAGCGGGATATGGTATAGGATAAGAGCAACGATGCCCCCTAGCGGAGGTGATAAGGTGAAAGGCAAGATTCTGGTGGTGGATGATGAGGAAGCCCTGACCAGGCTGGTGAGCTATAACCTGGAGAAGGATGGGTTTACTTGTCTTCAAGCCAATGAAGGCGGCAGGGTGCAGGAAATTATCGCCAGGGAGCAACCCGACCTGGTTATTCTTGATTTAATGCTGCCCGGCCAGGATGGTCTGGAGATATGCCGCGATATGCGTTCTGCCGGGGATAAAACTCCGGTTATCATGCTTACCGCCCGTGATGATGAGATTGATAAAGTACTGGGGCTGGAACTGGGGGCTGATGATTATGTCACTAAACCCTTCAGCGTGCGCGAATTAAAGGCCCGGGTAAAAGCGGTTTTAAGGCGCCGGAATGACCGGGACGAGGAGAACGGCAGGAGCGGCCCTGTTAATATCGGCAGTTTTACCATTAACCCGGACAGCTATGAGATATTTCGCAATAACCGGGTTCTTGATTTAACGGTAAAGGAATACGAGCTCTTAGCCATATTGCTGCGCAACCGGGGAAAAGTGCTGAAAAGGGATTATCTCTTGGACGTTTTGTGGGATTATCCCGACAGCAGCAGCACCAGGGTGCTGGATGTTCACATCAGCAAACTGAGGGAAAAGATTGAAAGGGATACCAGAAACCCTCAGTACATTAAAACTATCCGTGGCATCGGCTACAAATTTGAGGAGGAAGTTGATGTTTAGCTCCTTCCGCTCCCGGTTGACTATAACCTATATCGTAATTATCGCCGTGATATTGTCTATTACCGGCGTTTTTTTATCTGTGATTTTCAAGAACTATTATTTTGATTCTGTAAACTCCGGCTTACTGCACGAGGCGCGGTTGGTAACTGAAATGATAAGTTTTTATAATGGGCGGCAGGACGGGCCTAAGTTCTTTCAGCAGGTTTGTCTCAAGGCTGCACAGGGCACAGATACCCGGGTGACCATAGTAGATGACCGCGGCCGGGTTCTAGGTGATTCCATCTATGAACCGGAACAGATGGAAATTCATAAGGATCGTCCTGAGATTTATCAGGCTTTACAGAAGGGGAGCGGTATGGAAACACGATACAGTGAAACGGCCGGTATACGCATGCTCTATGTAGCCGTGCGTTTTCATCAGGACGGCCTGCAAGGTGCTGTCCGCCTGGCCCGGCCCCTGACTGAGGTGGAAGCATTCTACCACCGGGTTTTGTATACCCTCCTGCTGGCTGTTTTACTCACCGGTTTACTGGGAGCAGGAATAAGCAGTGCTATAGCCGGCCGGTTCTCCCGGCCGGTAGCCCGGATAACCAGCGCGGTAGTGGATATGTCGCTGGGAAACTTGAAGCGCCGGATTAGATACCAGGGTGATGATGAACTGGGTAAATTGGTTGGCGCCATAAATAACATGTCGGAACACCTTGACCATACGATTGATGAAATATCAGCGGTAAAAAACCGCCTTGAAGTCCTGCTGGAGAATACGGTGAATGGCATCATCATGATTGACAGGGATAACCGGATGGTCTATATCAATCCTGCTGCCGCAGCTTTGCTGGGCTGGGACGAAAACCTGCTGGGGCGTAAAGCTGTTGAGGCCATAAAAAGTTACGAGCTTCTGGAACTGATCGATCAAGTCAGGATAAAAACGGAGAACAGGCGTCAGAACATCCGGATATACAACCCGGATAAAAAGGATATCGAAGTAAACGCGGTTCCCGTCAATCAAGGCGATAAAGAAGGAACAGCCAGTATCCTGGTGGTGATGAACGACATAACTGAAACCAGGAGGCTGGAGCAGGTACGCAAGGACTTCGTGGCCAATATATCACACGAACTGAAAACCCCTATAGCAACTATCAGCGGCTTTGCCGAAACCATGCTGTCTGAAGGGAAGGAGAGCGCCGAGCATGTGGAGGAGTTCTCTGCCATTATTTTTGAAGAGGCTCAGCGCATGAAGAAACTGATCGATGATTTATTGGAATTATCGCGCCTCGAGACCGGCAAGCCGCAACTCAATATCCGGCCAGTCAACCTGGTGAAACTGATTAACGACAGCATCGAACTGGTTAAGATGCGCAATCCGGTGCTCAAAGCCCGGATAGAGTTCAATAAACCGGCGGAAATGCTCTGGATCGATGGAGATATGGACTCTATTGCCCATATTATTGAAAATCTGTTGGATAATGCGCTGAATTACAGCAATGAAGGCGGAATAATAACCGTTACCCTGGAAAGCCAGGGCGAAAAGGGAGTCCGGGTCAGGGTCAGGGATCAGGGGGATGGCATTCCTGAAGCTGAGCTGCCGCGCATTTTTGAGCGCTTCTACCGAGTGGATAAAGCGCGTTCAAGAAAGACCGGGGGAACCGGCCTGGGTCTGGCTATAGTAAAACACCTGGTGGAAAACCACGGCGGCAAACTGGAGGTAGAGAGCCGCTCCGGCGAAGGCTCGGTTTTTTCCTTTACCCTGCCGGGAAGATAGAAAAGAGGCGGACAGGACGCCTTCTTAAGCGTCCCGCCCGTCTCTTCTGCTGATTTTTACAACTATTTTACATTACCCATACAAAATCTTTTAACAGCCTGAGATTTATCTTAACATCGGGCTGTTATTCTTTTTATGGGGACATGGCGTACACCCCCGAAAACATATTTTATGAGGAGGAATTAATTTATGGTATCTGCGAAAAGAAGGAAATTGACCAGTTTTATTGCACTGGGGCTGCTGCTGGTAATAGCGGGCCTGATAGGCGGTTGTTCCAGGCAGGAATCAACTCCCGAAAAGACAGAAGGCAAAAAGTTAAGTGGGACTATTACGGTGGCCGGTTCTACATCGGTTCAGCCCTTTAGTGAAGTATTGGCCGAGGAATTTGCCAGAACCTATCCGGGGGTGCAGGTTGATGTTCAGGGCGGAGGCTCCAGTCAGGGTATACAAGCCGTTATCGGCGGAGCAGCCGATATAGGGGCCAGTTCCCGGGAACTTAAGCCCGAGGAGAAAACATCCGGATTAGTTGCAACAACCATTGCCCTGGATGGAATTGCCGTAATTGTCAATCCCTCCAACCAGGTCAACGAAATTGCTTTGGCTGCTTTAAAGGATGTCTATATGGGCAGGATCAACAACTGGAAACAGCTTGGCGGCAGTGACAGTCCTATTACGGTAGTGTGCCGGGAAGCCGGTTCCGGAACCAGAGGCGCCTTTGAGGAACTGGTTATGAACAAAGAGAACATCAGCAACCGGGTTATTATCCAAAACTCTACCGGTGCAGTAAAGACAACCGTAGCCGGTGATGAGAAAGCCATCGGCTTTGTTTCCATGGCCGCTATAGATCAGGATATAAAAACTTTAAAAATTGATAGTGCAGAAGCCAGTGTTGCTAATGTCAAAAACGGCAGCTACAAAATCTCCCGCCCCTTTCTTTACCTGACCAAGGGGCAGCCGGAAGGCCTGGCCAAAGCCTTTATAGAGTATGTCCTCAGTGACGAGGGCCAGGGGCTTATGCAGGAGGAAGGAGCCATATCGGTTAAATAGCGTCAGGCATTTGGAGAGATGGCAGCAAAAGGAAGATGATGGTCATGAATAACAAAACCGAGTCTATAATCAGGGGAACAATAGGGGGAGCAGTACCATCTGCATTTAATAACAGCAATGTCGTCAGGAGGTATCCGGTTGGGAGACTTAACCGGGATAAGCTGGTGGAAATGATTTTAATGCTTAGTGCAGCCGTATTTATATTAGCTATTATAGTAATATCCGTTTTTATTTTTGTCCGGGGTATACCCCTCATATATAAAGTAGGAATCGCCGACTTTTTGTTGCAACTGGAATGGAATCCTACTGCGGGCAGGTTTGGAATCGGCGCCATGTTTGTGGGAACCCTGGCCGTAACCATGGCATCCTTGCTTTGGGCTGTTCCGTTGGGCGTGGCGACCGCCGTTTTTATGGCGGAACTGGCCCCGGCCCCGATAGGTGGATTGCTGGGGCGGCTGGTTGAACTGCTGGCCGGTATACCTTCTGTAGTTTATGGCTTTTTCGGCCTGATTGTAATCGTTCCCTTTATAAGAAACCACCTGGGAGGAAGCGGCTTAAGCGTTATGGCCGGAGCCGTTATACTGGGAATAATGATTTTGCCGACTATTATCAACATATCCCGGGATGCTATTGCGGCGGTCCCGCTGGACTATAAAGCCGGCTCCCTGGCACTGGGTGCGACCCATTACCAGAGCATAGGCCGGGTTATCTTGCCGGCAGCCCGTTCAGGCATAATCACGGCCGTGATACTTGGCCTGGGCCGGGCCGTTGGTGAAACTATGGCGGTAGTAATGGTAACCGGCAACTCTACCGTAATACCGGACAGCCTTATATCGCCCGTTCGCACTATGACCGGAAACATAGTGCTGGAAATGGGCTATGCCTCCGGCGACCACCAGGCTGCTCTCTTTGCTACCGGTGTAGTACTATTCATATTCATAGTAATACTCAACCTGATTGTAAACGTCTCATTAAAGGCAGGTAAAAGTTATGCGGGCAACTAAAAACAGGGATAAGATCATTACCGGTCTCTTCTGGTTGATGGCCTTGATGATAGTAGGGATATTGGTGGGCATAATAGCCTATATAGCTGTCCGCGGATTACCCGGGATTAGCCTGGATTTTATTTTGCAGCCCCCTTCACGGGCGGGCAAAGAGGGAGGAATATCCACCGCCATAGCAGGCACGTTATACCTTACAGCGGTTGCATTGATTTTAGCTGTTCCTCTGGGGGTAGGTGCTGCTGTATATCTGGAAGAATATGCAAGGCCGGACAGTAAATTTGCCTGGATGGTAAATCTGACCGCAGAAACCTTAGCCGGTATTCCTTCGATAATCTTCGGACTATTTGGGTTTGTATTCTTTGTTATATTTCTGGGATTGGGCTGGTCCATAATATCAGGGGCTTTGACTCTGGCTGTTATGATCTTGCCGACCATAACCCGTACCGCCCAGGAAGCTATACTGAGCGTGCCCCGTGAATACCGGGAAAACAGTCTGGCCCTGGGGGCGGGTAAATGGCAGACGATACGCCGGGTAGTAATTCCTCCGGCTCTGCCGGGCATAATCACCGGCATAATACTATCCATCGGACGGGCGATAGGAGAGACGGCGGCTATAATACTCACTGCCGGCAGTTCCCTTAATATGCCGGTATCCTTGAGTGATCCGGCGCGAACCATGTCGGTTCATCTGTATCTTCTGGCCATGGAAGGTATCTCCATGGAGAGGGCTTTTACCACTGCCTGCCTGATCATCATACTCATAATAATAATTAATTACCTGGCTGATCTGAGTTTAAAAGGGCTGGCTGCCGCTAAATAGATGGGAGGTGGTTCTATGGAGCAGAAGATAAAAATAAAGAGCAGGGATATTAATGTTTTCTATAAAGACTTTCAGGCACTGCATGAAATAAATATTGACATCGAAGCCAACCGGGTGACAGCCTTGATTGGTCCGTCAGGTTGCGGTAAATCTACTTTCCTGCGCACCATAAACCGGCTTAATGAACTGATTGAAGGCACTACTACCAAAGGGCAGGTGTATATTGATGAGCAGCCCGTATACAGTAAAGATACGGATGTAGTAGCGCTGCGCCGGCGGGTGGGGATAGTTTTCCAGAAACCCTCGGTTTTTCCCATGTCCATATACGAAAACGTGGCTTACGGGCCGCGCATTCATGGAATAAAAAACCGGGAGCAACTGGATGAAATTGTGGAAAACAGTTTAAAAGCAGCTAATCTGTGGGCCGAAGTGGGCAGCAGGCTGCATTCGCCGGCAGCACGATTATCCGGCGGGCAACAGCAACGCCTGGTTATAGCCCGGGTACTGGCGGTTGAACCCCAGGTTATACTGATGGACGAACCTGCTTCAGCCCTGGATCCGATATCCACTGCACGGCTGGAAGAACTTATAAGTGAGCTTAAAAAGAATTACACCATAGTCATAGTAACCCACAATATGCAGCAAGCCGCCAGGATATCTGATTATACCGGATTTTTTTTAAACGGAGAACTGGTGGAATTCAGTATGACCGATGAATTGTTTGTAAATCCCCGGGATAAACGTACCGAGGACTATATTACCGGACGCTTTGGTTAAAGAGGAGGAGAAGCTATGGCGCATGATTCGCTGCGGGATGAATTGGACAGATTGAAAGATGACCTGCTGAAAATGGGGCGTTTGTTGCAGCAGCAGGTAGATAATGCGGTTAAGGCATTGACTGGCAAGGATATCCGGTTGGCGCAGAAGGTTATAAAAAACGATGACCTGATTGACGATATGGAACTGGACATAGAAAAAAGAACACTGGGATTGATTGCCTTAAAACAGCCCCTGGCCCGGGACTTGCGTTTGATTGCCGGCATATTTCGCATAATCATCGATATAGAGAGAATGGCGGACCATGCCGAAGACATAGCCCATATAGCTGATGATCTGCATGAACAGGTTTACATCAAGCCCCTGATTGATATACCCCGTATGGCGGTTGTTGCCCAGGATATGCTGGAAAAGGCGCTAAAGGCTTTTACCGCAGAAGATTACGACCTGGCCATGACCCTGGTGCCGCTGGAGAAAGAGTTGGATGGGCTCTATGAACAGGTGTTCAATGAACTGTTGATTTACATGATGCGCGACCAGAAAAATATACCTCAGGCCACGGCTCTGCTGCTGATAGCGGGCCATCTGGAGCGGATCGGCGACCATACCACCAATATTGCCGAGATGGTGGTGTATGTTGTTGAAGGCCGGCGCATCGACTTGAACCGCATATCACGGGAACGGTTCTTGTGACATGTTGTTTTTTTAAAACAATTGCACCATGCTCTGCAACAAATGGTAGTATTCTATGGTGTACCCTTAACTGTATGGGTTGCTGAAAAATTTTTTCTGCGCATTCCTGTGCTTCCACTCTTTTATGCTTTCATTCATAATAATAACAGAGAACTGTGCCCGTGGTATTATAGAAGGAAATGATGTATTCGTAGCGAATTATAATCGTATTCCATATTAAGGAGGGCGTTCCTGGTGGATGACATAAAAAGTGCTGTTAACAGGGTTACGGTAACTATTTTTAACGAAGAATATGTGGTAAAGGGTGAAGAAAATCCGGAATACATGGAAATGCTGGCCGGTTTTGTGGACCGGCGGATGAAGATGATACAACAGCGCAATCCGAACCTGTCAAGCACCAAGGTTGCAGTGTTAACCGCTTTGAACCTGGCGGATGAATTAAACAAATTACAGGAAGATTATGACGAACTGGTAAAAAACCTGGAAGAAGAAAAGAAAAACAGAATGGGGTAGTAAATGAAAAACCGTGAAGTGGCTGCAATCCTGGCAAGAACAGCGGATATGCTGCAAATAAAAGGGGACAATCCGTACAAAATCAGGGCTTATCGCAAGGCAGCCGAATCCGTTTACCATCTTGACGAGGATATTGCCATTCTTTACGAAAAAGGCCGGCTAAAAAACATCCCCGGCATTGGCGATGCGGTGGAAGCCAAGATTGAGGAAATACTGAAGACAGGTAGCTGTGCGTACTATGACCGGCTCATCCGTGAAGTTCCTGCCGGATTGCTGGACATGCTTGCTATTCCGGGCCTGGGACATAAGAGCGTTAAACTGATATACGATAATCTGAAAACAGAGACCCTGGATGAACTCGGGGAAGCCTGCAAAGAGGGTAAGATCCGCAATATACCAGGGCTGGGCGTTCGGACTGAGGAAAACATAATCAAGGGAATTGAAGAGATAAAACAGAGGGGCAAAAAAATTAATTTGGGCATTGCCCTCCCGCTGGCCCGGGAATTGCTTGATTACCTGCAAAAATCACCTCTGATCGAAACTGCCTCCGTAACCGGCAGCGTCCGCCGCGGAAAAGCTCAGGTCAGCGACATCGACCTGTTGCTGGCCAGCAATACCCCGAAAGCAGTTCACGAATATATCAAGGCCTTTCCTGCTGTCAGCCGGACAGATTACATAGAACCTGATCTGGTAAAAGGCCAACTGGGTCGGGAAATAGCGTTTGAAGCCATTATTGTTCCCCCGCCTGATTTTTACCATAGCCTGGTCTGGACCACCGGCTCCAAAGAGCATCGTAAACGCATATTCGCCGGGTTTGACCGCCGGGATTTTGAAGGCTCAGATAGTGAGGCAGAGGTATACTACCGCCTGGGAATGGATTTTATAGCCCCGGAGCTGCGGGAAAATGCCGGGGAGATCGAAGCTGCCATTGACGGTAGTCTACCCAAGCTGGTCAATGCGGCCGATATCAAAGGGGATCTGCATGTCCATTCCAACTGGAGTGACGGCTCCGAACGGATTCAAGATTTGGCAGCTGCCGCCCGCTCCCGGGGCTATCAATATATAGCCATAACAGACCATTCCAGATCACTGCCTATCAGCGGGGGACTTACCGAAGAGAGGCTGCAAGCTCAGGGCAAGGTTATCGATGCTCTCAATAACGAGACTGATGATTTTCATATCTTAAAGGGCTCGGAAGTGGATATTTTAAAAACGGGTGAGCTGGATTTTTCCGATCCGGTCCTAAAGGACCTGGATATTGTAATCGCTTCAGTTCACAGCCATTTTAAGCTGGAGCCCCGGCAGCAGACCGAGCGCATAATTGAGGCTGCCAAAAATGAAAACGTTGACATAATCGGGCATTTGACCGGACGACTTTTAAGTCGGAGGAGCGGATATGAAATTGCAGTAGAGGAAATTATTGAGGTTTGCGCCCGCTGCAATACTGCTCTGGAGATTAATTCCCATCCGGACCGCCTGGATATAGACGAAAACATAGCTCGAACGGCCAAAGAACATGGAGTAAAAGTCGCTATCAACAGTGATGCCCACCATAAAAAAGAGTTGGATTTTATAAATTACGGCGTTATAACCGCCCGCCGGGGCTGGCTGGAAGCTAAAGACATCCTGAATGCTCTCAACCGGGATGAGCTAAGGTAAGGTAAGGGCTGAGAAGGGGACGGTTCTTCTCCAGTTTTGGAAACCCGATGGAAGAACCGTCCCCTTGCAGCCCTTGTCATTAAACTATCCCTCAAGAATATACCTTATCTGTACCCGGGAATAAAGCCATAGATTCTGACTCAATACTAAGGCAGTAGGCTCTAAACGGGAGGAATAAGCATGATAGAGTTTGTCCTGCGGGCTGCTGCCATGTATTTCATGGCCTTATTGATGGTGCGGGTGTTAGGTAAAAGGGCGCTGGGTGAGCTGGGCCCCTTTGATTTTGTGGTGATGACCGGGGTGGGTCACACCGTGGTATCAATAGCTTTGGATAAACAAATACCTTTTTACGAGGGTATTATAATACTGGCAACCCTGGCAGTGCTGGAATACATGATGAGCTATGCCGCTCTCAAAAACCATAAACTTTCCAACCTTATCACCGGCAAGCCCGTCCTCTTAATCGATAACGGGCGTATCATAAAAAACAATCTCGCCCGGGAAAAATTTAACGTGGATGATCTCCTGCAGGAACTGCGCAAGCAGGGGATTCGCGATATCGATGAGGTTGACAAAGGCGTTCTTGAATCCTGCGGGGGATTCAGTGTTATCCTGAAAGAAGAGGACGAACCGGTTTCGCTGCGCGATTTGGGATTAAAACCGCTAAGGCGGAATGAGATTCCTACTAGCGGAGCCCTGTCCCGGGGAGATTTTTTCGCCCGCCAGGAACAGGAGTCCATTCAGGACAAGGGGTTTATGCTGGAAGAGATTTTGGCTAAAATAGAAGACCGGCTGGATCTTATATATAATAAAGTAGAATCCCTGGAGAAAAATCGAGACCGCTAAAGGCAGATCAAGGAGGTTGCTATGAAGCTTAAAGAGATATACCAACTGGCTGTTGACATGGGTAAACGCTATGACCTGAGGGGGGAATATCTTTCTGCTTTGCTGGAAAAGAAACTTGCCGATTTCGAGAAACTGAGTGAGCAAGAGCGTGATTTTTATGATATGGAGACCTTGCGCAACCCTTACAGCGATACCAGAATCCTGGTGGGTACGGGTGAAGAGGAAATCACCACCGTTATGTCAGGCATAGACATAGAGACTCCGGAAATACTGCTGGCCGACCGGCTCAGGGAGCGGGGCCACAAAATCGACCTTCTGCTGGCCCATCATCCCGAAGGTATGGCTGCAGCCGCCCTGCACGATGTAATGCATGCGCAGGCCGACATGATGGAAAAGGCTGGAGTTCCTATAAATATTGCCGAGGGCATAATGGCCTCCAGGATATCGGAGGTTCAGCGGGGAATGATGCCCCTTAATCACCAAAGGGCAGTCGACGCGGCCCGGTTGCTGGATTTGCCTTTTGTTTGTGTGCATAGTCCGGCTGATATAATGGTCAGCCACTTTCTTCAGGAGTTGATCGCTAAAAGCGAGATTTCCACTGTTGACGATATTGTTCAGCTCCTGTTGACCCTTCCGGAATACCGGAAGGCCAGTGAGGTAAAAGCTGGGCCCCGGATTGTGGCCGGGGATAAGAAACGCCGGGCCGGTAAAATCTTCGTTAAAATGAGCGGGGGAACCGCCGGCTCCGAAAAAGCCTACGGGAAATTGGCTGCGGCCGGGATAGGAACCTATATCTGTATGCATATCCCGGATAAACATCGTCAGGAAGCCCGGGAAAACAATATCAATGTTATAGTGGCGGGCCATATGGCCAGTGATTCACTGGGCATGAACCTCTTCCTGGATCAGTTGGAAAGCAACGGGGTCAAGATTATTCCCTGCTCGGGACTGATCCGGGTCAAACGCATAGCCGAGCCCAATCTGCACTAACACGGATAGAATTAAGTTTTTTAACAGGAGGTTTGTCATCGTTGGAATTACTCGCGCCGGCCGGCGGCTGGGATGCCCTGGCGGCAGCAATAGAAAACGGGGCCGATGCCGTATATATCGGGGGAAGGGATTTTAGCGCCCGCCAGGGGGCGGAAAATTTTGACCGGGAAGAGATAGCAAAGGCCATCGAATATGCCCATATCAGAGGACGAAAAATTTACGCCGCCGTTAATACCTTGATAGACAACACCGAGTTTAATAAGGCGCTTGACTATATTTATGAGCTGTACCGGCTGGCGGTTGACGCAGTTATAATACAGGATCTGGGCCTCCTCTATGCGTTAAGGAAGGTAATGCCTGCCCTGCCGGTTCACGCCAGTACCCAGATGACCATACATAATGCGTACGGGGTAAAATATTTGCAGGAACTTGGAGTCAAGCGGGCAGTTCTGGCCCGGGAGGTGAGCGGGGAGGAAATCAGGCAAATTAAGCAGGCGGTACCGGCCATGGAACTGGAGATGTTTGTCCACGGGGCATTATGCTTTTCCTACTCCGGACAGTGTCTCTTCAGCAGTATGGTCGGGGGGAGAAGCGGTAATCGGGGCCGTTGCGCCCAGCCCTGCCGCCTGCCCTATGACCTGTATTCTGCCAAGCCCGCATCTTCTGCTCAACCGGAGGACAGGGGGCGATATGTGCTCAGCCCTTCTGACCTCTGCCTGATAGATTATCTGGCCGACATCAGGGATATGGGGGCAACTTCCCTGAAGATTGAAGGGCGGATGAAGCGGCCGGAATATGTGGCAGTAGTGACCCGTTCCTACCGTGAAGCTTTGGATTTCCTGGAACAGAATCCCCGCAAAGATTCCGGCCAGCTGAAAAAGGATATGTTGCAGGTTTTTAACCGCAATTTTTCCAGCGGCTATTACCGGGGCGAACGCAGAGGCTTTTTAAGCAGTAAAAGACCCAACAACCGCGGTGTTTATACCGGACGGGTTCTAAAACAGGAGCAGGATGGACTTACCCGGCTGAAGTTAAGCGACGAGCTCAGCCGGGGAGATGGCATTGAATTTTGGGTAACCCGGGGCAAAAACCCGGTAGCCTATGTCAGGGATATGAAAGCCGGCGGCCGGGATGTAAGCTGTGCTGCCCGGGGTGATGTCGTGGAGCTGAAAATTGAAGGCCGGGTTTCATCTGGAGACAGGGTCTTTAAGATATATGATGCCCCGCTTCTGGAAAAGGCTGCCCGGAGCGCCAGGGAGTACAGCAGCGGGAAAATCGAAGTTGATGCCGAGGTTGTAATGAGCCCGGGGAAAGCGGTAAAAATAACTTTTCAGGACAGGAAGGGGAACCAGGCTCAAGTCTTCAGTAAAAGCCCGGCTCAGATTGCCGAGAGGCATGGACTGGATGAAGCCCGCTTGCGCGATAAGCTGGGCAGGCTGGGGAATACACCCTTTACCCTGGCCGATTTGACCCTTGCCGGTACCGGGGAATTAATAATTCCCCTGAGCGAGTTGAACGAGGCCCGGCGACAGGCGGTAGAGCAGTTGCGGGCCGCATACCTGAAACCTTATCAATATCCGGCAATAGAAAAAGACTACCGGACATTTTACCGGCAGTATGCACCCTCACCGGCAAAACCGAAGAAAGCCGAAAAACATGCCGGTACTTTCTTAAGTATAATGGTAAGCGGGGCGGATGAAGCCCGTGCCGCCATGGATGCCGGTGCTGACAGGATTTACATCGGCCTGGAGGGACTGGGGAGGGCCCGGCCGGTATCTATAAAATCTCTGGCTGACTTGATAAGCCGGGCCAACTCCGGAGGCTGTGAGATTGTACCCTCCCTTCCCCGTATTCAGAAACCGGGAGAAGAAAAAGAATGGGAAGGACTTTTACAGCTTTCCTGTGATACTATAATGGTTGGAAACCTGGGCAGCCTGAAATGGGCCCAGGACAGAAAACTATGCGTCCGGGCGGATTACAGCCTGAATGTGTTTAACAGTATAACCTTGAACTACCTGCTTAATAGCGGGGCGGAAAGCGTATGCCTGTCACCGGAGCTGAGCTTCAGACAGCTGCAGGATTTGAGGCCGCTTGACAAAACCGAAGTGCTGGTACAGGGTGAATTGATCCTCATGCTTTCCCAGTTCTGTGTTTTACGAGCCCTGCTGGGAAATGAAGAGGAAAAATGCCCGGCCTACTGCCGTAAGGCTGATTACCGTATCCGGGATGACAAAGGTTACCAGTTTCCCGTTATGGGGGACAGTGATTGCCGGTTTTATCTTTTTAACTCCCGTACCCTTTGCCTGCTGGATGATTTGGATAAGGTGCTGGCCCTGGGAATAGGAAGTGTAAGAATTGAAGCCCGGCGGCAAACCGCCCGCCAGGTAGGGGGAATAGCTGCTGTTTATCGAACGGCTTTGAACGAGCTTGGGGCCGGAATTAAACCCGATTACAATGCTCTCAAAGCCCGGTTGCTGGATCTAAGTCCTTCGGAATTTACAAAATGTCACTATTATCGAGGGGTATTATAACTAATGGACAAAAATAGCCTGATGAAACTTGAATTTGATAAGATGCAAAGCCAATTAGCTGAGCTTGCCTATAGTGAAGGCGGCAGAATAAAGGCTCAGGGTATGGCTCCCTCCGGTAATGAAGCCGAGATACGCCATTGGCTGGACGAAACCGGAGAAGCCATGGAGGCCCTTCGTTTCGGTGATACCGGGTTTCTGAGCGGGCTGCAGCGGCTGGACCCTTACCTGGCCAAAGCCCGGGCAGACGGCATCCTTTATCCGGCGGAGCTTTACGATGTGCAAAGAACTTTAACTGCAGGCCGGTTGGCTGTGCAATATGCCGCTAAAGAAAAATACCCCTCTTTGGGACAACTGCTTGAAGGATTGCAGGAAAGTCCTGCTCTGGAAAAGCAACTGCGGGCGGCTTTGAGCGAAGAAGGGGAGTTGAGAGATGATGCTTCTCCTGCTCTGAAAAGCGTCAGAAATCAGATTAATACCAGTCGTAACCGTATTCGTGAGTACCTGCAGGATTTTATCCGCTCCGGAAATAACCAGAAGCTGCTGCAGGATGCCATTGTTACCGAAAGAGATGGTCGTTACGTGGTTCCGGTCAGGCAGGAATACCGCTACGAAGTAAAGGGAATCATTCATGACGAATCGGCCAGCGGGGCCACTGTTTTCATAGAACCCCTGGCAGTGGTTGAGCATAATAACCGTATCCGCAGTCTGCAGATGGAGGAAAAGCGTGAGACTGAAAGAATCCTGCGGGAGCTTACCCGGGCGGTGGCGGCTTTTGCCGGCGAACTCTCAGCTAATATGAAGGTCCTGGACCAGCTCGATTTTATATTTGCCCGTGCCCGTATGGCCTATAAACAGAACGCTTTCCGGCCCCGGGTTAATTCCCAGGGTATAATTGAAATAAGACGGGGGCGCCACCCATTGCTGGGAGAAAAAGCGGTTCCGGTGAACATTGAGCTGGGAAAAGCATTTGATATTCTGGTCATAACCGGACCCAATACGGGCGGTAAAACGGTAGCTTTAAAAACCCTGGGTCTGCTTACTCTTATGACTATGTGCGGCATGTTTATTCCTGCCCGGGAAAACAGCTCAGTTGCTGTTTTTAAATCGATTTATGTCGACATCGGTGACGAGCAAAGCATAGAACAATCACTTAGCACTTTTTCCTCCCATATGAAAAATATTATCAGGATTTTGGAACAGGTCGATGGTCACTCCCTGGTTTTACTGGATGAACTGGGCGCAGGTACCGACCCGGTTGAAGGAGCCGCCCTGGCCCGGGTGATTCTGGAAGAACTCAGAAGTAAAAAAGCACGGGCGGTAGTTACCACCCACCAAAGTGAATTGAAAAAATATGCTTACCAGAATGAGAGGGTGGAAAATGCCTGTGTGGAATTTGACCCGGTTAATCTCAGACCCACCTATGAATTAACCATAGGCATGCCTGGCCAGAGCAATGCCTTTCAAATAGCCGGAAGATTAGGACTGAAAAACTCCCTGGTGCAGCGGGCACAGGAACTGGTACCGCGCAGCGAAATGGAGCTGGGCAACATGATTCGCCAGTTGAAAGAGAGCCGACGGTATTATGAAGACTCTTTACGCGAAAGCGAAGCTCTGCGAGCCGAGTTGCTCCGGCAAAAGGAAGTTCTGGAGGCAGAAAAGGTCGGGTATCAGCGGGAACAGGAAGAAATTATGGCCAAAGCCCGGCAGGAAGTCCAGGATTATCTGCGCCTGGTCAAAGATGAAGCTGCAGAAGCCATCCGGGATTTAAAGGAATTGTTAAAGGAACGGGATAAGCCGCCTAAATGGCACGAAGTTGAAAAGAAACGGCAGAGGCTGAAACAACTGGAACAGGATGTGCGGCTGGAATTCGAGCCCGAAGGCGGAGGAGACGAAGAGATAAGGGTCGGCGATTATGTCCATGTCAAAAATATCAACCAAAAGGGCCACGTCTTGGAAGGGCCCAACAGCCAAGGCGAAATGTTGGTACAGGTAGGAATCCTGAAGCTAAATGTAAAACAAGCGCAGGTGAGTAAAGCTCAGTCACCGGAGGAGATTAAAATCAAGTGGCGCAACCAGACTTATCTGGAGAAGGCTCAACATATCAGCAAGGAGATTGATGTCCGGGGCCTTTTGGCCGAGGATGCCCTCCTGACCGTTGACAGGTATCTGGAGGATGCCAATCTGGCAGGTCTGGATTCGGTCCGGGTTATCCATGGCAAAGGAACCGGAGCCCTGCGCAAGGCTTTGCGCAATTACCTGAAGGGCCACCGCTACGTCAAGACCTTCCGGGATGGACTCATGGAAGAAGGAGGACATGGAGTTACCGTAGTAGAACTGAATTAACCGTCACGGCCGAAGACCGCACCCCAAGGGCATACCTTTCGGGCACAGGCAAGCAGCCGTTTAAGAAATAGGAGGCAGAAATGTTGATCAACACTAAAAGCGCTGCCTGCAGCAAATGCAGGCAGCGCTTCCCTTAGTTGTTTAATGATCCAGGAAATCATTTATGACCTCTTTGGGCTTTTTGCTTTTTATCTGGTGATCAGGCAGGGGACAGTCAGGAATACTGGTTCCGGCGGGTAACTCAATCTTTTGAATATACATGTCGGGACAGCCGCCGCTGCGCAGAGGACCGGAGAATCTCGCCCGATATATTTCCCCGCCATGCCTCGGGTCAGCGCAAATATAGACCTCTCCTCCGGAAGAGGGGTCATACTTATTATTATTCAAATCTATCAGCGGCGCCTGAGTATGGATATCACACTTTTCCGTGGGGACCTCGGGAAGCTTTCCGTCATCACCAGGTTTAAAAGGGGATAAAATCTGCGGATTGGGACAGTACTTGCCGGCCAGTTTGCCTGATTCCGGACAAATATAGATAAGTTCATGCAACTGGTCACAGGTTTCTTCCGGCAGAAAACGCTTGGCGCAATAATCGGAGATAACAGTATCGTCAGGGCAACTTTCCGACGGCCGCTTGCCCGAGAGGGAACAAACCGTTGTCTTAGTAATACCTGCCGGCATCTTTCGAGCCGCAAACTTTTTATCCTGATGGGCCTTCTGTAAAACCGCCCGGAACAGGCGAGCCGGATAGCCGCCGCCGGATTCGCCGCTCATGGCATGGTCACTGTCGTAACCCATCCATACGGCAGCGGCATAACCCGGGGTGAAGCCGCAGAACCAGGAGTCCTTGTGCTCTTCTGTGGTGCCGGTTTTACCGGCGGTAACTATGCCGGGGACCCTGCCGTTGGTACCGGTTCCGGCGTTGCACACCGTTTGCAGCATATCGCTCATCAACCAGGCCGTTTCTTCGGTCATCACTCTTTTATCCTCGGGTTTATAACTATAGATTTCCAGGCCCTGAGCATCAACAATTTTAGTAATGCAATGAGGCTTGCTATAAACGCCTCCATTGGCAAAGGCTGAATAAGCCGCTGTCATTTGTACCGGCGTTGCCCCCCGGGTAAGCCCTCCCAGCGACAGGGGGGAAAGGCTAAGGTCGTTGGTACCTGGGGAGTCCACCAACTGCAAGCCCAGGGAGCGGGCAAAATCAAAACTTTTTCTAATACCTACCTGATCCAGCATCTGTACAGCGTAAACATTGATTGACCACTGCACCGCGGTGCGCATGGGAATAAGGCCCCGGTATTTGCCGTCATAGTTATGCGGAGTCCATATCGTATTTCCTATTTTAAAGGAAACCGGGGCGTCATTTAAAACATGGAAGGGCATATAGCCGTTTTCGAGAGCAGGAGCATAAACGGCTATAGGTTTTATGGATGAGCCTGGTTGGCGGTAAGCGCTGGTGGCCCGGTTGAACCCGCGCTTACGTTCGTAGCTGCGTCCTCCGATCACGGTCTTTATTTCACCGTTTGAATGGTCGATCACTACCATGGCTGACTGGACGATGTTGCCGCCTTTACTCTCGCGGGGAAAATTGGCCGGGTTGGCGTATAACTCTTCCGCATATTGCTGTACGTCGGCATCCATGGCGGTATATATTTTCAGTCCTCCCCGATAAACTGCATTATTAGGGTCGGAACTGAGTTTTTTGCTGGCCAGGATATCTATAGCTTCGTCTATAACCGAATCAATATAATATCCATACCTGGTGTTGGCATTGGTCGCTTTTTTGAATACCAGGGCTTCCTGGCTGGCGGCCTGAGCCTGGGCGGCATCGATATAACCACACTTAAGCATATTATTCAGCACGATTTCCTGGCGCTTTTTAGCCCGGTCATAATATTGAAAGGGATTATAAGCATTGGGGCTCTGGGGTAAACCTGCCAGTAAAGCGCATTCGGCCAGATTTAATTGTTCAACATTCTTGCCGAAATAGGTGTTGGCCGCAGCCTGAACTCCATAAGCGCCGGCGCCAAAGTTTATTTTATTCATGTACATGGAAAGTATTTCATCTTTGGAATAGGCTGATTCCAGCTTAAAAGCGATTATCATTTCTTTTAATTTACGCTCCCAGCGTTTATCGAAAGAGAGGAAGGCGTTACGCGCCAGTTGCTGGGTTATTGTGCTGGCACCCTGGCCGGTTAGGTCCCCGGATTGAATATTATAGAAAACCGCGCGGGCTATGCCCTTAAAGTTCACCCCGTGGTGGTCATAAAAATCTTGATCTTCGGTAGCGATAAAGGCATTGACAAGATCTTGAGGAACTTTGTCCAACTTGACCTCAGTCCGGTTTTCTTCAGCATGGAGCCGGGCTACTATTTGCTCTTCATCATCATAGAGCAGAGTTGTCTTGGCGCCTGATAATTGCTGCGGATCCCAGGACGGGAGTCTGCTGGCGGTAAAAATGACTACGCCCAGCGCACTGCCCGCAAATATCAGCAGCAGCACCACAGCAACAGTTAATATGGCCCTTTTTTTTATTTTTTTCGATTTTCTGGATTGTGGATTATAGCTTACCATATAAAAAACTAGCCTCCTGGATAAATTATGGTTAGATTATTTGACAATGCTACCCGTATCTCCTGCAAAGCGCAGGTTTCAATACTATATATGCCTTTACAGCTCTAATTATTGCACACACTTTCAAGCATATGCTATCATTTTTTAAAGCAAGGAGGTTATCGAGTGAGTAAAAACATAGATCTTAAGGTAAATGAGCAGATGCAGCTCATTCGCCGCGGGGTAGCCGAGATAATACCGGAAGAGGAGTTAAGGCAGAAGCTCTACCGGTCAATCAAGGAAAACCGCCCTCTCAGGGTAAAACTGGGATTGGACCCTACCGCCCCTGATATACATCTGGGGCATACCGTGGTGCTCAATAAATTACGCCAGTTTCAGGATTTAGGCCACGAGGTTCACCTGATCATAGGTGACTTTACCGGCAGGATTGGCGACCCCAGCGGTAAATCCGAAACCCGCAAACAGCTGACGGAGGAAGAGGTACAGATCAATGCGGCCACTTACAAGGAACAGATATTCAAGGTACTGGACCGGGATAAGACCATTATCCGCTTTAATAGTGAGTGGCTGATGCCGTTAAACCTGGCGGATGTTTTGAGTCTGGCGGGAAAATATACCGTGGCGCGGATGCTGGAAAGAGATGATTTCGAAAAACGTTATAAAGAAGGGCTTCCCATCGGAATCCATGAGTTCTTATACCCCCTGATGCAAGGTTATGACTCAGTAGCCCTTAAGGCCGATGTCGAAATGGGCGGGACGGATCAGAAGTTTAATTTACTGGTGGGCAGAAATCTGCTCAAGGAATATGGCCTGGAACCACAGGTAGCCCTAACCATGCCTATACTCGAAGGCACTGACGGAATACAGAAAATGAGCAAGAGCCTGGGGAATTACATAGGGGTGAACGAGGATGCCAATGAGATGTTCGGCAAGACTATGTCTATTCCTGATGAACTAATCACCCGCTACTTTGAACTCGTGACCATGGTTGCCCAGGATGAGATAGACAGCATGCAAAAGGCTATGCGGGAAGGCAGCGCCAACCCCCGGGATATCAAAATGCGCCTGGCCCGTGAGATTATAACCATTTATCACAGCAGGGAAGAGGCCCAAAAGGCCCAGGAAAGATTTCAGCTGGTATTTTCCCAACGTGATATACCGGAAGATATTCCCGAAGCTATAGTAAAGGAAAAAGAATTATGGCTGCCAAAATTCCTGCACGAACAAGGCATGGTGGACTCAACCAGCGACGGACGGCGTATGCTTAAGCAGGGGGCAGTCAAGATCAATGGCGAAAGATATGAAGAAGAAAACATAGAAGCAGAAAACGCCATGGTGGTACAGGTGGGCAAGAGGAAGTTTATCCGTTTAACGCTTAAATAAAGGCTAAACCCGGGTATTTGCAACCCGGGTTTTTTAATACCCTTTTTCAACTTTTTTAAGTATCTTTGCCATTTCATCCATATGCCCTTCAAAGAATATGGCGTGGCCTCTGACATCAGGATAATCCAGGGAAAGCAGCTTTATAAAGGTAAAGCCCATCTCTTCCAGGCTCTGACGATTGGTTTGACGGATAATGGCTATCTGTTCATCGCTCACTTTTCTGGCGGCACAGTATACGTCCTTACCCTTAGCATTGGCCAGGGCAGTGGCTACCAGGGTCCGCATCGCTATCACTCCCGTACGTTTAAATTCTGCTTACACACGTATTTCTTATTTTACATGTTGCGTAAGGAGTGAGCAAGTTAAGGCTGCTTAAAGCATCCATTCATATGGTATGCGGGTTCTCTGGTGGTCGAGATGGCGGTGGTGGTCAACCAGCAAATCAAACAGATGTCCGGCATCAATCGCTACCCGGCTCATCCTCTCAGCCGTTGCCGAACAGAGGATTTTTGCCGCGATGCCGGCCGCCATCAGGGCGATATCGAAAGAGTGGCGGGAGATTGCAGCCAAACTCTCATCTATGTTACCGAGGTTTACCGGTTTTACGACTCCGCTTATCCTTAGCCCTTTTGGTCCCATAAGATCTGCCAGTTCTCCAGCCCGGTTTCCGACCAGTAGAACCCCCGGTTTATAACCGGGAGAAAATGAATAACGCTGAGCTATCTGCGGATAATCGCCAGGGGAGAGGATGCGGTTCATCCATCCGGAGGTGTAGAGCAGATAATGCAGGGCAGAATCGCCAAACCGCATTTTTTCCGGGGCCAGGTTCAGCAGCTTGAGCTCCTCCAGTAAAACCGTTTGAAAGCCTTCCACCAGTTTCAGATGGGCACGGGAGCGCCCGGGACGGTTGCTTACCGGGATGCCTATAAGACTGGCGGATTTCACCGCCTGGGCTAACTGGTCGCGAACCTGCAAATCGGGATAATTGACTCCGGAAGCATGCATCATGTCTCTCCACCGAACCACTTCATTATTATCTCCCTTGCCCAGAAGCGGATCCCGGCAGAGTTCCGCCATTAAGTCTCCCCAGATGGGAACATTTGCACTGGTTGGGAAAACGGTATCCTGGGCCAGAGTTAAAATCTCCGCGTCCCCCAGGCGGATAATAGAGAAGCCGCGTTGATCCCGCAGCGCTTGCAGGATTCTATCAGCCACCTGGTCGACCGTCATTACCCGGGATTCCAATTCCCGACGCTTCAGGACGAGGGCTAATCTTTTCTCATCCCGGATTATCTCTCGCGACCCCGAATAAAACCTGACGCCATTAAAACCAGACATTGGCGGGTTTAATGCCGTTCCTTGGGGAGGCGATTGATTATTGCTTAATCTCACACTGGAGCGGTATCTTATTTCGGGCACAATATTACCCTCCTTCTGATTGCATATACTTGCAGCAGTCCTATACTATTTTATACATTACCAGCCTGAGCGGTTACTTGCAGGTCACGCAGGAGGGATGTCAATCATATAAATAAAATAAGCAGTATGGGCGAGGGGGCTTGAGCTATAAAGATTCTGGTAACCGGAGGAGCAGGTTTCATAGCCTCTCATTTAAGCGATCATCTGGTGAGCAACGGGCATGAAGTAATAGTAGCCGATAACCTAAGTTCCGGCCTGCTTGAGCATGTAAATTACGGGGCTAAATTCTATAACCTGAATATTAACGATGATAAGCTGGAAAAGGTGATAGCCCGGGAAAAACCTGAAATTATATATCATTTTGCCGCCCAGGTCAACGTGGCCCGCTCCCAACAGGAGCCCGGGCTTGATGCCGATAACAATATCGCAGGTACTCTGAAAATCCTGAGCCATGCGCTTAAGTATCAAACCAGCAAAGTAATATTTGCTTCCAGTGCTGCTGTTTACGGCGACCCCTTGTATCTGCCCCTGGACGAACCCCATCCCGCTAACCCGGTTTCCTTTTACGGTCTCTCCAAATATACCGCCGAACGTTATATAAGAATGTATAACCTGCTATTTGGTTTGAAATATAATATATTGAGGTTCGCCAATGTTTATGGGCCGCGCCAGCAGGCTGCCGGGGATGGCGGGGTGATAGCACAGTTTGTCTCCCGTTATGCCCGCGGGGAGAATATTATTGTTCAGGGCAATGGGGAGCAGACCCGGGATTTCATCTATGTCGGCGATGTGGTTGCTGCCTGCAGCAACGCACTATACCTGGGCGATAATCAGACCTTTAATATCAGTACCGGCAAAGCAGTGCCCATCAACGAGCTTTGGGAGCTCTTAAACAGTCTTAATAAATGTCAAGCCCAACCGCTGTACGTCCCCAGGCGGGAAGGCGACATCATGCACAGCCGTCTGGATAATCGCAAAGCCGGAAAAATACTGCTCTGGAAGCCCCGGATAAGCTTAAGCGAAGGACTGGAAAGAACCCTGCGGTTTTTCCGGGAAAAACAAGCGGGGCTGTTGTGACTAAGCGATTGCCCTCAACTCCACAATATTCTTAAATCTGCCTTTTGTGGTTTTGGCGCCCCACTTTTGATAACCGACATATGCTTATAAGGGGGCGTTACCGATAGAATGGTGCTTTCTGCACCGCATAGTCCGTAACGATAAGCAGAGATAAACTATTGTAAAGCCAAAGGCAGGGAGATTCCGTAAGTTCACCCTGCCTTTGCTGTCCCGTTTCAGTTACTTTTTGATGGGAAAATAAATTTCGGTTACATATTCACTGGGCACAACATTGTCATCGCAGCCTTTGACATACAACTCAAAGGGCGGCCCGGAAACGGTGTACCCTTCTCTTTCAATCCATTCCATCAGTGCCGTGTAGAACGGAGTGAAATCGTCATAGGGGCCGATATGGGTGGCAAAGCAGCAAAGTCCCGGAGCAAGCGTCCGCACCTGCTCGCCGCTGCCGCCCGACACCTCCACCCCGACTTCAATATCGGTGCAGTCATGATTGAACTCCTCGTCATGGTAAACGGACAGGAACGGCCCGGCAGGCTTCAGCCGGTTCCTTTCCAAACCGGCGCATAACGTGCCGAAGGCTTCTTCAAAATCCCGAACACTCATTTTCCGTCTCAGGGAATAGATGGTTTTGGGCTGAATCTCCACGGTTTTCACCAAATAATTCGCTTGCATGATATTCTCACACCTTTCTATTTTCTCGATGTCCTGCTCCATTTGCAGCAGGAGGTGCCGCTGGTCCTCGATTTGCCGCAGGAACTCCTCTTTTTTGGCTTGCAGGAGTTGGGCCAGACGGCTGTTGTCCCTGGCGGCCAGAACAGCGGCAATCTCGGGCAAAGAAAACCGATACCGCTTCAGCCTCGCAATCAGCAGCATGTCCCGAAGCTGAGAGACCTCGTAATAGCGGTAGCCGGAGTCCGGACTGACAAATCCGGGCTTGAGCAGCCCGATCTGATCGTAATAACGGAGCGTCTTGGCAGACACCCTGCTGATTCTGGAGAATTCTCCGATTGTGAGCATAGAATCACCCTCCGATGGCATATGAACATGTTCTGATTGGAGTATACGGCTTCCAGTTAGGGCAAAGTCAAGCGCTCATAGATTTTTATATAATCACATCATCATATTTCTGCTCAACATAATACGAAAACAATTCCGCCGCAATCATTTGAGTATCCTTCGGCATCGGTTCCTGAATCATTGCGGTTTTGAACGGAAGGCCTAAAACACCTGTCTTTTCATCCGATTTTATAAACCCTATGCAGGAGCTGTTATCGGCGCTGTAGTATCCAGCCATGCTTTTGAATGGAATTGCAGGGTGATATCTTATTTACACTCGTATTCAATAACAGGAAAACACATTCCCCTAGGACAAATTGCAGCAAAGCGGCTTTCAAAATCCCTTTTGCTTTTTTCAAGCTCTTCGGCAGTGAATTGTTCTTTTAACCGGGGATCGTTAAAGTTATTCATCGTTTCTTTCCACAGGTCAAAAAGAGAAACGCGGTTAATATGTACCCAGTACTCTTTCCTGGTGTTTTGAAGAACACAATAGCCAAAAAGTTTCGATTTTACTCATTTGTATATAAGAGTCATTGTAATGTATTCGTTCAAAAATTTGTATCCACCGGTGGTAGAATTGCCCAAAATAAGAAAAAGAACCTGTAGCCCTATTCCAATAGGCCGGACGATTGATTCAGAAAATAATAAAACCCGTATTTCAATCGTTTTTGAAACACGGGTTTGTCAATTTAACTTGGTAGCCCCAAGGGGAGTCGAACCCCTGTCTCCGCCGTGAGAGGGCGGCATCCTAGGCCACTAGACGATGGGGCCATCAAAATGGCTGCCGGTCAAGGATTCGAACCCTGACGAACTGATCCAGAGTCAGTCGTGCTACCGTTACACCAACCGGCAATAATAAGGGGGCAATTACCCCGCGCGAAAATAATTATAATACAGGGCGAGGGTAATGTCAAAGGTTATTCGTCTGGTTTGGACCTGAATTTTAGCTGCCAGCCTTTTAATAAAGTATGCTTTAAAGACCGCGAATGTATGCAACAGCATTTTGCAGTCTTTGCCGGCATCTTTCCCGGCCCAGTAATTCCATGATCTCGAAAAGGCCGGGAGTATTGGTGCGGCCGCTTAAGGCCAGGCGGGCAGGATGAATAAGCTCTGCTGCTTTTAGCCGCATAATATCTGCCTGCAGGCGCATCCGGGTCTCAATCAGTTCTGCTTCAAATTGCGTACAATTATCCACCAATTCTATCAGGGCCGTCAAAATATCCACCGCATCAGCCTTACGAAAATGTTTGGCAACGCCCTTGCCGTCGTAAGCGGCAATATCCTCGCAGAAGTACTCAATTGCGGCCGGGATCTCGTTCAGGGTCTTAACCCGACTGCCAACCAGCCGCAATGCCTGCAGCAAATAATCGCGGGGATAAAGGGCCGACCATCTCTTGATCTGATTATCATTGCTGACCAGACTGAGGAGCCTTTCGCTATCGGCTTTACCCAAATAATTACCGTTCATCCAGGTAAGCTTTTCAATATCGTAGACAGCAGGGGAGCGGGAGATATTTTCCAGGTCAAATTCCGCCACCAGCTCATCAAGACTCCAAAAATCACGATCATCGCCGCTGGACCAGCCCAGCAGAGCCAGATAGTTTACCAGCGCTTCCGGCAGATATCCCTGCTCCCGGAATTCCTGCACTGAAGTGGCTCCATGGCGTTTAGAGAGTTTGCTCCGGTCAGGGGCGAGAATCATGGAAACATGGGCAAAAAGAGGGGGGGTTAAACCTAAGCTTTCATATATAAGCAACTGCTTGGGAGTATTGGAAAGGTGTTCTTCAGCCCTGATCACATGAGTGATGTCCATACTCGCATCGTCTACTACCACCGCAAAATTATAAGTGGGCCATCCATCTGACTTGGCAATTATAAAATCATCCATCAAAACATAGTTGAATTCCACGTCGCCGCGGATGAGGTCATGTACCACGCATGTCCCGTTATCCGGCGCCTTTATTCTTATGACCGGCTTTAAGCCCTGGCTAAGACGCTGTTGAACTTCTTCCGATGTAAGTTCTCTGCATCTGCCGCTATATTTATAATCTCTTTTTCCATTGCGGGCAGCTTCCTTTTCCTGTTGCAGCTCTTCATTGCTGCAAAAACAATAATAGGCCTGACCGTCGGCCACCAGTTGCTCCAGATATTTCCGATAAACGGGCAGGCGTTCGCTTTGACGGTAGGGGCCGTAGGAACCGCCCGTTTCCGGGCCTTCATCCCAATTAAGCCCCAGCCATTGCAGACCATCAATAATACCTGCCGACGACTCTTCGCTGGAGCGTAACAAATCTGTATCTTCCAGGCGGAGCACGAATACTCCGTCATGTTTACGGGCAAACAACCAATTAAAGAGAGCGGTTCGCGCTCCGCCGATATGTAGGCTGCCGGTTGGACTGGGGGCAAAACGTACCCTAACTTGCTGCAATATCACTCACTCCTTCAGAAAATAGTCTATAACATACAGCCGCAATTTTCAAAGCCAGGAAGGAAACTTTCACCGTTTTAATGCTTCTAGCAGTTTCCTGATTTTTCAGGGGCACTTTGTGCACCAAACACATCTACTTTACATATATTTGTTAGCGGAGGGGATGTTATGATCGACTACAGAAGACGCCGGTGGTTGCTTATCATAATTGCGGTTTTCTTAATAGCAATCACTATAATAGTAGACATAAAAATAAAATCCAGTATTCTCCAGCTGGCCCGATCCAGGGCCCAGCTGACTGAAACCGCAGCTATTAATCGTATTGTTAACGAACAAGTAGTTAATAACATAGAATATCAGGAACTGGTTACGGTGCACAAAGACGGGCAGGGCAGGATAGTTATGATCCAACCCAATACTATAATGTTAAACCGGATCATGACCCGGACCGTTATCGAGGTAGCCGAAGCCAGCGAGCAAATGCGGGCCGAGAGTATCAGCATCCCGGCTGGACAGTTGCTGGGACCGTCGTTTCTGGCTGGTTATGGACCCAAATTCAGGGTTAAAATAATTCCGGCCGGTGAAGTTCAGGTGAATGTTCTCAACAAATTTGACCAGGCTGGGGTCAACCAGACCAGGCACCTTATATACTTTAAAATTGACAGCAACATAAAAATAGCGGTTCCCTACCTGGACGAAACGATTCGTGTGTCGACTGTAATACCGCTGGCGGAGACCATTATTGTTGGCGAGGTGCCCAAAACCTATTTGAACTTCAATGGCAGCAGTAAACAACCACTTAGTCCCTTGATGCTGCAAGAATAATATCGCCGCCAAACAAGCGAGATTAGTGGTTAGATTAATAGCCGGAAAAATAATGTAGAACGCTTGACATAGAAACAGGGGCATGATAATATATGTTTTGCGCCCACGAGAGAGGGGCGCAGGATCTTGATAAAACAGAACAGCAAGGAAAGAAGTGCGGGAGAAATGGGACTGCATTTTCGGTATAAGAAAATACAAGCCAAGACTCCGAAAGAGACAACAAAAAGCCAGCCTTAAAAAGATTGAGGCTAGGAAATAAACTTTCATTGGAGAGTTTGATCCTGGCTCAGGACGAACGCTGGCGGCGTGCCTAACACATGCAAGTCGAACGGTTCAACACTCGACACTGAATGTTCTTGAAGTGATAAAAAGAGAGTAGGCGACAGCGTAGATGCGAACGGAGAGAGCATCAGGCCAAAAAGCCTAACACAAAAGGGAAGACAGAGAACATTGAGTGTTGAGTGTTGAATAGTGGCGGACGGGTGAGTAACGCGTGGGCAACCTACCCATAAGAGGGGGATAACAGTTGGAAACGACTGCTAATACCGCATAAACTATTGAGGTGGCATGACCTTGATAGAAAAGATGGCCTCTGAATATGCTATCGCTTATGGATGGGCCCGCGTCTGATTAGCTGGTTGGTGGGGTAACGGCCTACCAAGGCGACGATCAGTAGCCGGCCTGAGAGGGTGAACGGCCACACTGGGACTGAGACACGGCCCAGACTCCTACGGGAGGCAGCAGTGGGGAATATTGCGCAATGGGGGAAACCCTGACGCAGCGACGCCGCGTGAGCGAAGAAGGCCTTAGGGTCGTAAAGCTCTGTTGTAAGGGACGAAAGTTCGTATTGCGAATAGTGATACGGAATGACGGTACCTTACCAGCAAGCCCCGGCTAACTACGTGCCAGCAGCCGCGGTAAGACGTAGGGGGCGAGCGTTGTCCGGAATTACTGGGCGTAAAGAGCACGTAGGCGGATAACTAAGTCAGATGTGAAAGACCGGGGCCCAACCCTGGGGTTGCATCTGAAACTGGATATCTTGAGGGCAGGAGAGGGCAGTGGAATTCCTGGTGTAGCGGTGAAATGCGTAGAAATCAGGAGGAACACCAGTGGCGAAGGCGGCTGCCTGGACTGACCCTGACGCTGAGGTGCGAAAGCGTGGGTAGCAAACAGGATTAGATACCCTGGTAGTCCACGCCGTAAACGATGGATACTAGGTGTGGGAGGTATCGACCCCTTCCGTGCCGCAGCTAACGCAATAAGTATCCCGCCTGGGGAGTACGGTCGCAAGGCTGAAACTCAAAGGAATTGACGGGGGCCCGCACAAGCGGTGGAGCATGTGGTTTAATTCGATGCAACGCGAAGAACCTTACCAGGTCTTGACATCCAGAGGACCTTTGTGAAAGCAGGGGGTGCCTTCGGGAGCTCTGAGACAGGTGGTGCATGGTTGTCGTCAGCTCGTGTCGTGAGATGTTGGGTTAAGTCCCGCAACGAGCGCAACCCTTGCTATTAGTTGCTAACAGGCAAAGCTGAGCACTCTAATGGGACTGCCCGTGACAAGCGGGAGGAAGGTGGGGATGACGTCAAATCATCATGCCCTTTATGATCTGGGCTACACACGTGCTACAATGGATGGTACAGAGAGCAGCGAGACTGCGAAGTGGAGCGAATCTCAAAAAGCCATTCTCAGTTCGGATTGCAGTCTGCAACTCGACTGCATGAAGTCGGAATCGCTAGTAATCGCGAATCAGCATGTCGCGGTGAATGCGTTCCCGGGCCTTGTACACACCGCCCGTCACACCACGAAAGTCGGCAACACCCGAAGCCGGTGACTCAACTAGCAATAGAGAGAGCCGTCGAAGGTGGGGTTGGTGATTGGGGTGAAGTCGTAACAAGGTATCCGTACCGGAAGGTGCGGATGGATCACCTCCTTTCTAAGGAGTAGGGTTAACACCCGAAACAGGTCGATCACTTCGACCTTGCTGTTCGTTTTATATACATACCGCCAGAGAGGGCGGGAAGTTCTTTGAAAACTGCACAGGATAAAAAAGCAGAACAATTTCATTCGAGGGAAGCGGGAATGGCGAATCGAGGTTCAAAAGACCCGCTAAACGAAAGAAAGTTCTCTCGCAAAGGTCAAGATAAAAAGGGCGTATGGTGGATGCCTTGGCGCCAGAAGGCGAAGAAGGACGCGGCCAGCGGCGAAACGCCACGGGGAGCTGCAAGCGAGCATAGATCCGTGGATATCCGAATGGGGAAACCCGGTACCTGAGAACAGGTATCATCCCTACCTGAACACATAGGGTAGGAGAAGCGAGACCCGGTGAACTGAAACATCTTAGTAACCGGAGGAAGAGAAATCAAGAGAGATTTTCCTAGTAGCGGCGAGCGAACGGGAAAGAGCCCAAACCTTATATGTGTAAGCCTGCAAGCGTTGCATATGAGGGGTTGAGGGGCTGACAGGGCAGAATTGCAGAGCTGTCAAAGAGTTACAAAACCGATATTTAGGCGAACCTGTCTGGAAAGTCAGGCCGCAGAGAGTGAAAGCCTCGTAGCCGAAAAACATCGGACTCTTAGTCAGGACCCCGAGTACCGCCGGACACGTGGAACCCGGTGGGAAGCAGGGAGGACCACCTTCCAAGGCTAAATACTAACTGGCGACCGATAGCGAACAGTACCGTGAGGGAAAGGTGAAAAGCACCCCGGGAGGGGAGTGAAAAAGAACCTGAAACCGTATGCCTACAAACAGTCAGAGCACTATTGGGAAGTGAGAAGTGGGAAGTTAATTGAGAAGTGAGAAGCGGGAAGTTAGAAGTGAGAAATGTCTCACCTCCAACATCGCACCTCACACCTGTCAACCCAACCTCTCACCTCTCACTTCCCAAGTGTGATGGCGTACCTTTTGTAGAATGGGCCAGCGAGTTACGGTATCATGCGAGGTTAAATCAAAAAAGGATGGAGCCGAAGCGAAAGCGAGTCTTAAAAGGGCGAAAAAGTATGATACGGTAGACCCGAAACCGGGTGATCTATCCATGGCCAGGGTGAAGTCTCGGTAACACGAGATGGAGGCCCGAACCAGAGTACGTTAAAAAGTGCGTGGATGAGCTGTGGATAGGGGTGAAATGCCAATCGAACCCGGAGATAGCTGGTTCTCCCCGAAATAGCTTTAGGGCTAGCGTTATGAAGTGCCTTATGGGGGTAGAGCACTGGTTAGGCTAGGGGCCTTACTCGGTTACCGAACCTTCCCAAACTCCGAATACCATAAGGAAAAACATAGCAGTCAGTCTGCGGGTAACAAGGTCCGTAGACGAGAGGGAAACAGCCCAGACCAACAGCTAAGGTCCCCAAATCTATGCTAAGTGGGAAAGGATGTAGGGCTGCACAGACAGCCAGGATGTTGGCTTAGAAGCAGCCACCATTCAAAGAGTGCGTAATAGCTCACTGGTCAAGTGGCCCTGCGCCGAAAATATAACGGGGCTAAGCATAGTACCGAAGCTTTGGGATTGAGAAGTGAGATGTGGGAAGTTAGAAGTGAGAAAAAAGTGAGAGGTGTGCCAGATGGGAGAAGAAAAGATAAAAAGCTTTGAAGATCTCATAGTGTACCAAAAAGCATACCAACTAGTACTACAAGCTCACAAACTGACTAACACATTTCCAGAAGCAGAGAAAAGGGAATTAGGATATCAGATAAGAAGAGCAGCAGTATCCATACCAGCCAACATAGCCGAAGGCTATGGCCGGAAGAACTCCGCCAAAGAATTCAAGCATTACCTAAGAAATGCCTTAGGTTCCAGCAACGAAATGATAGTTCTTCTAAAGTTAAGCAAAGATTTAGGATACATGCAAGACGATAAAATCATAGAAGACTATGATGTACTCGGAAAACAGCTCTTTAGACTGATAGAAAAGTGGGAATAAAAATCCCGCGTCCAACTTCTCACATCTCACTTCTCAATCGGTAGGGGAGCGTTCCTATGGGGCAGAAGCTGTACCGTAAGGAGCAGTGGACTAATAGGAAGTGAGAATGCTGGCATAAGTAAGCGAGAAGGCAGGTGAGAATCCTGTCCGCCGTAAACCTAAGGTTTCCTGGGGAAGGCTCGTCCGCCCAGGGTAAGCCGGGACCTAACCCGAGGCCGAAAGGCGTAGGGGATGGACAACTGGTTGAAAATCCAGTGCCACCTAGTTTCCGATTGAGTGAAGGGGTGACGCAGGAGGATAGGTGAAGCGCACGATTGGAAGAGTGCGTCCAAGCACGTAGGGTGCCAGGCAGGCAAATCCGCCTGGTGTAAGCCTGAGGTGTGATGGGGAGGGAAGCGTAGTACCGAAGTCATTGAGTCCAAACTGCCAAGAAAAGCCTCTAGCAAGGAAGCGGGTGCCCGTACCGCAAACCGACACAGGTAGGTGAGGAGAGAATCCTAAGGCGCGCGAGAGAACCCTCGTTAAGGAACTCGGCAAAATAACCCCGTAACTTCGGGAGAAGGGGTGCTCTGACAGCGTGAGTACGTAAAACATGTACTTTGCGTGAGAGAGCCGCAGTGACCAGGCCCAGGCGACTGTTTAGCAAAAACACAGGTCTCTGCCAAATCGAAAGATGAAGTATAGAGGCTGACGCCTGCCCGGTGCTGGAAGGTTAAGGGGAGAGCTTAGCGGCAACGCGAAGGCTTGAGCCGAAGCCCCAGTGAACGGCGGCCGTAACTATAACGGTCCTAAGGTAGCGAAATTCCTTGTCTGGTAAGTTCAGACCCGCACGAAAGGCGTAACGATCTGGGCGCTGTCTCGACGAGGGGCTCGGTGAAATTGTAATACCGGTGAAGATGCCGGTTACCTGCGATAGGACAGAAAGACCCCGTGGAGCTTTACTGCAGCTTGATATTGGATTTTGGTAGTGCATGTACAGGATAGGTGGGAGACTAAGAATCCAGGTCGCAAGGCTTGGAGGAGTCACTGGTGGGATACCACTCTTGGATTGCTGGAGTTCTAACCTGGGCCCGTAAACCGGGTCAGGGACATTGTCTGGCGGGCAGTTTGACTGGGGCGGTCGCCTCCCAAAGAGTAACGGAGGCGCCCAAAGGTTCCCTCAGCGCGGATGGAAATCGCGCGAAGAGTGTAAAGGCATAAGGGAGCTTGACTGCGAGAGAGACATCTCGAGCAGGGACGAAAGTCGGGCTTAGTGATCCGGCGGTGCCGAGTGGAAGGGCCGTCGCTCATCGGATAAAAGCTACCCCGGGGATAACAGGCTTATCTCCCCCAAGAGTTCACATCGACGGGGAGGTTTGGCACCTCGATGTCGGCTCATCACATCCTGGGGCTGGAGAAGGTCCCAAGGGTTGGGCTGTTCGCCCATTAAAGTGGTACGTGAGCTGGGTTCAGAACGTCGTGAGACAGTTCGGTCCCTATCCATCGCAGGCGCAGGAGAATTGAGAGGATCTGTCCCTAGTACGAGAGGACCGGGATGGACAGACCGCTGGTGTACCAGTTGTCTCGCCAGAGGCACAGCTGGGTAGCTATGTCTGGACGTGATAAGCGCTGAAAGCATCTAAGCGCGAAGCCGACCTCAAGATGAGTTCTCCCATTCCGTCAAGGAAGTAAGGTCCCACTAAGACTAAGTGGTTGATAGGCCGGATGTGTAAGTGCAGCGATGCATTAAGCTGACCGGTACTAATAGACCGAGGGCTTGACCTTAAAGAGAACAGTATCTGCTTAATACCTGTGCAGTTTTGAGAGAACACGAGCGTTTCGCCTGAGCAAGGCGAAGAGCGAAATGCCGGGCTATCACATCCTGACCCAGAGGTCATGGGCCAGGGAACTGAAACAAAAACCAAACAAGTAATCATATTTCCTGGTGCGTCGATGCTCAGCCTAACGGCTTCGATCCATCGACACTCGCCGAGATATCGTCGGCTCGCAATGGCGGTCTCCGCCATACGTAAGTCAAAACTCGGCAGACAGGTTAATCTAAGCAAAACTTAATACGTAATCATATTTCCTGGTGACAATGGCGGAGAGGCCACACCCGTTCCCATCCCGAACACGGAAGTTAAGCTCTCCAGCGCCGATGGTACTGCAGAATCCTGTGGGAGAGTAGGACGTTGCCAGGATTTGATTTTTTCTGGAAAGACTCTGCATCGGCAGAGTCTTTCTTTTTCCAGCCTCCCGCTGCGGGCGCCGCCAGTCCTGCCCCGCGGGCTTCTTTTCGGCGGCATTGGGCGAGGGCGTCGTTGCCAGGTGGATGGGGACTGCTTATGTTCCGCTTTGCTTCACTGGTTAAGGCTGCAGGATTTGTGTTTCCTGGATTTATCGAAGGTGAAGAGGTGTTAAAAGCTCCCTTCACCTTGTTGGGCAGTTAAGACGGAACCGATATGCAGCGGGGGCGGGAGTCAGGGTTTTCATACACCACCCAGGTATCACTCAGGTAATCATGTACGCAACGTTTTCCCGGATTGAACCAGCACACTATATAACCCAGGTTAAGGCCCATGAGTTGGGATAGGCTGCGGGCCACCAGCTCACGAAAGATTACAGTGACCCAGCTTAATGGTTCTCCGCTGCGCTGTATCACCTTAATGCCAACAATCATTTTACCCAGGGTCTGCTGAAAATAGCGGGTCATAAGTATAAAATAGACAGAACCGGTGATGCCTAAGAATAGGGAATTCACATTTATAATTTTATGAAAGAGTGATATACCGGCTTCAGTCGGCAATAAAAAGTTCCATAGCAATGAATTTAAACCGGTGACAATCAATAAATCAATGGAAAAGGCCAGCAGGCGAATCCAGAAACCGGCTACGGGATATAAAGTTAAGCTGTGATCCGTGCATGATTCTGAAACAGCCGGTGCAGCTGCAATGCCGGGATTATCCCCATTACCGGTTGAATCGCTTTTTTCATCGGTCCGGTTTCCTTTTTCATGTTCACGGGTTGGGATATTTTCATCATAGTCTGCCATCTTGCAATAAACCCCCCTCAATTAGCAATATACATAAGTGCGGGCATCATCTGCTGCTCTATTTCTTGCTTCAAACCGAGAAGGTCAAAAGCAGGAGATTTCATGGAGCTAAGCCAGCTCAGAAAGTCAGGCCCCGGATTTTTGAACAATAGAACCGTTGGATTGCTGGTATTAGCCAATTTGGCAGCACCGGCGATTGCTTGCTCAAGGTAGCCGACCTCGTCTACCAGCCCCAATTTTTGGGCCTGGGTTGCGGTATAAATCCGACCGTCTGCTAATTGCAGGACCTGATTCCTATCCATATGTCTGCCTTCAGCTACTACATCAACAAAATAGCCGTAGCTTTCGTCCACCACACTTTGCATAATAACCTGTTCCTCGTTATTAATAGGCCGCATAGGGTTTAAAAGGTCCTTTTGCTCACCGCTTTTGAAGGTTACATCCTTTACCCCGATTTTATCAGCCAACTGCTGGTAATTATATGTCCTCAGAATAACGCCGATTGAACCGGTCAGGGTGTTACGGTTGGCGTATATCTTATCGGCGGCCATGGAAACATAATAACCCCCTGATGCAGCTTCCTGGCTCATATATACCACTACTGGTTTTTTGTACCGAGCTTTCAACTCCGAAATCCGGTTGTAAATCTCATCGCTTTCATAAACACCGCCTCCGGGTGAATTAACCTGTAGTATGACGCCTTTTATGTCTTCACGGGAAAAAGCCGCTTCCAGTTGTTTTAATAATAACTTATGATTATATGGAGTGTTCAGATAAGCACTGTTAGCAGGGTTATCAATTATTATTCCTTCCAGCTTAACCAAGGCCAGGGTTTCCCCATCCCCCTCCCGGTAGACCTGGGTAAGCAGTTGCCTGGCTTCCTTATCATTCAAATAACTGAGCAGGTTCGGGCCCGCGGTCTCGTCGGGTTTGACCCTGGTGGAGCCGGATACCCATACTATCAGCAATAGCACGAATATAGCCAATGCCCACCATCTTTTCTTCTTCATTCCCATCAATCCTTTCCTAAAAATGCATTAGGCGATATTAACATTATATAGTAAAGGAACTGCTATTAGCTTTTTTTTATCAAGCAGCCTTTTAAACTTCTTGCAGCCGACAAGAAAAAATGCCCTTTTAAGGGCACCTTGGCAGTGGGGTGACAAACCTCGTTTGCCTTTTGTAACCATATTCCTGCGGATTGTATATGATATTAAAAGAGATAAATCCGTCTGTTAAATAAAGCAATTTGCCTCGGGAGGGGTAACCCGAAAGGCCCGTACCCCTTCTTAATCTGTGCGGCATGGCCCTTGCCGTATGCTGGAAACCTATGGTGAATCCGAACATGAAGGAGGGGTAAGCGGTGACTGGCTCTTTTGATATGTGTGATATAGCTCCCCCGGGAAGCGATTTCCGGTCCTGGATTGCAGAAATGTACAACCTTCCTGCCTGGAAAAATGGATACATTAGATGTGAAGATATCTGTTTCCATGATATTTGCGTTCAGGATGTTCGCCTGATCTACCAGAATAAGATGGACTTTTGCCTGGAATTGCCCGATCCCCGGGAATTAGCCTTTTCCCCTGAGGAATCCTACGTAGTCGTAAAATGCACTGAGGAAAAGCTCAGAGACTGTTCTTATATCCACATGAAAATCAAGTATGATGTAGTGGTAGTGGGAACTGTGCCCGGCAGGCCGGAGAGAAAATGTTATCTGGTCTGGCAATGTCAAGAAGAAACCGATATTACGACTTTTTATACCTTTAAGGGCTGGCGTCAGGTGACCGGAGATGATTTATGCGGTTACTTGCGCCTAATTGATGGTTCCTCTGTCGTAATTGATCTTGACTGTGAGCTTAAGGACGGTTATGTTCACATCCATGGCAACATTGTTGACAAACTCTGGAAAGAAGAGAATCTGGTTGTTCTGGCAGCTAAGCCCTTTGGTGGAGTAACGGTAAAACATGAGTTTCAAGAAACCGAAATTCCGGATTGTGACTGCCGCCGGAGATAATAAAAAATTCGGTTTAGAATTTTTATAAGATATGGAGCACAGGCAATTATGAATTGACCCTGCGTCAAAAAACGGGACGAATTAATTTTTCGTCCCGTTTTTCAAATATAATATCACCTCAGGTAATGATTTTGCCTATGCACCCGATGTCCCGGGCGTATATACGGATAGTTCCAGTAAAGGGTTGGTACCAGATTTAACAGGTTTATAGGCTCCTCGGTACAATCATTGTGATTATGATTGTAATCACTCAGGCCCGAATGGATATGTCCTATTTCCTGGCCAGAATCAGCGTCGGCGTAATAATCCTCATCGAAGTCTGCATCCGACTCATCAGCGTCAGCGGAATAATCCTCATCGAAGCCTGCATCCGGCTCATCAGCGTCGGCGGAGTAATCCTCATCGAAGCCTGCATCCGGCTCATCAGCGTCGGCGGAATAATCCTCATCGAAGTCTGCATCCGGCTCATCAGCGTCGGCGGAATAATCCTCATCGAAGCCTGCGTCCGGCTCATCAGCGTCGGCGGAATAATCCTCATCGAAGCCTGCGTCCGGCTCATCAGCGTCGGCGGAATAATCAGAATCGGGACTGAACTGAATTTCCTCGTTAGCGAAGATATATTCGTTAATTGGATCATTACCTTCATCTTCCGGCCATGCCGCATCAATAAATCCCTGAACATTCATTTCATCGAAGTTGTTATAATCATTGTACCTGCCCGGAGGGTTGCTGGCATCAATTCTGCACTTTGCCGGGCGAATTCTGATATATGGCGTATGATTAAAGGTCAGCATTATATCACCTCCCTTCTGTTTTTAAGCCTGTTTCTGTTAAATATATGCCAAATTAAGAGAAAGGTTATTAGCTCTATATTTATAAAAAAACACCCCTGGGGCGAATTCGCATCCCAGGGATGTTAAGATTTGGGAGGAAAATCAGCTTTTAATCATCCCAGTGTGCCAAAGGCCCTACGGCCAGGGCGGTAATGGCGCCGTTGCTGACAGCGGGATGATCAACATTGTTGGTTTCGGCGTTGATTATTTCCACCACATAATGGCAGCAACCCGGACAATCCTGGCATTCACAGAAAGTAAAACCAAAAGAGTCAACTGTTTCAATCCTGGTAAAATGTCCACTGTTAACAGACGGCGCTGCTTCGGCATTTCTGACGCATAAACCACCGTGAACTTCTATAAAGCGCTCGTAATTCCAAGTGCCAAGGGCTACCCTGGCCCCGTTTTCACAGACCTTGATTAACTGAAAAGTAAGTCGCAGGTCGCTGGGGTAATAATCCGCTTCCTTAAAGGTAATCAGACTGGAAAAATCAATCTTTACTGTTGGACGAACCAGCGTTCTGGTGTCTATAGCGACACTGGCAACAACATAGGGATTGAACAACTGGGAATTGGATTCGCTATGATCAGGCAAAACGACCCCGGTTCCGCTCCCGCAGGCTAATATGGTTTGATTGACATTACCTGGCGGCGGGCAGGCGCAATTCATCTTGTAGGTAGACATTAACAATACCTCCTATAATGTTATAGCCACAGACCAGATCCCAATGCAGTTATTCGGCAATTGTTAATAGTGGTTATTTGAGGGATAAAATACCATGGCCTACCATATAGTATTCTCTGGATACCGAAGGTGTTACATTAGCAGTAATCCCGTCCCCATGACAAACCAAAAAAAATAGACCCTGTAAAAGAGTCTATAAAAAGAGAGTGAATGAGATATGCAATTAACTAACCGGAGTTAGTGCATATTTACAGATATTTTTTATTCTTGGCATGATAATGAGTATGCAGCAGTTCATGGGATTTGTGTCCCAGGGGCTCATGCAGGAACTCATCATAGAGAGTCTTGACTTCCGGATTTTCGTGGGATTTCCTGATGGCGCAATTCTCATCTTCCACGTAGATGCTTTCAATGCGCTCCACCCGTTTGGCATTGACTTTGGTGATTGGCTGTCCGCCGCCGCCAATACAACCGCCGGGACAGGCCATGATTTCTATAAAGTGGTAAGGAGACTCGCCTGCTCTGACCTGATCCATCAGTTTGCGGGCATTGGACAGGCCGTTGGCTATAGCCACCTTTACCTTGGTACCGCTCAAGTCAACTTCCGCTTCCTTGACGCCGGTAATACCGCGGGTAACCTCGAAGTTGACGTTCTCCAGAGTCTGGCCGGTTACCACTTCGTAAACCGTTCTTAAGGCTGCTTCCATAACTCCGCCGGATGCTCCGAAGATAACGGCGGCACCGGTATAGGCTCCCATCCAGGAATCAAAGCTGGATGCAGCCAATTTATCGAAGTCTATTCCGCTCATCCGGAACAGGCGTCCTATTTCCCTGGTGGTTAAGACCAGGTCTACATCCTGGTAGCCGCTGGCGTTCATTTCCGGCCTGGAGGCCTCGAACTTTTTAGCGGTACAGGGCATGATGGATACGGAATAGATCCTGGCCGGGTCAATACCCATCTTGTCCGCCCAATAGGTCTTTACCAGCGAGCCAAACATCTGCTGCGGTGATTTACAGGTCGACAGATTGTCTAAAAGGTCGGGGTAAAAAGTCTCACAGAAGTTGATCCAGCCCGGGCTGCAGGAGGTAAACATGGGTAGGGTGCCGCCTTCTTTAAGACGTTTTAAGAGTTCGTTGCCTTCTTCCAGAATGGTCAGGTCGGCAGTAAAGTTAGTATGCAGCACATGATCAAAACCGATTTGTCTTAGTCCGGCTACAAAGACTTCCATGGGCATATCGCCCGTCTTCATGCCCACTTCTTCACCAATAGCAGTTCTTACTGCAGGAGCAATCTGAGTCACAACAATTTTATCCGGGTCGGCAATGGCTGCCAGCAGCTTGTCAATTTCTTCAACTTCACCAATAGCTCCCACCGGGCAGGCATGGACGCACTGACCGCACATGACACAGGGGCTGTCCATCAGGTCACCACCCATGGTCGGTACTACCATGGAGTGAACTCCACGGCTTTCCAGACCCAGGGCGTTTACACTTTGGACTACCGAGCAGGCATCGATGCAGCGGCGGCAGAGTACGCACTTGTCAGGGTCTCTGAATATGGACGGGGTAGAGTAGTCTTTCTCCAGGCCTCTTACCTTCAGGGTAAATGGGTTGTCACGGATGAAGTACTCATTGGCCAGGTCCTGCAGCTCGCAGTTGCCGTTGCGGATACAATTCAAACAATCCTGGGGATGATGAGCCAGAATTAATTCCAGTATGGTTTTTCTGGCTTCTATTACCTTGGGGGTGCGGGTTTTAACAACCATTCCTTCCATTACCGGCTGCGCACAGGCGGCTTGGAGAAGTCTGCTTCCTTCAACTTCACATACGCATACCCGGCAGTTGGCTTTTACTGCCTGGTCCGGATGATAACAGAGTGTAGGAATTTTGACACCGACTTCTTTAGCTGCCTGCAGGATGGTTGAGCCTTCGGGAACGGATACTTGGATTCCGTCTATCGTTAAGTTAACCATTATATTCCCTCCTTCGCTCTTTCCTACATCAACTTGGCATTATAGTCGGCTGCAAAGTGTTTGATGGTGGTGAGTACCGGCGCCGGTGCTGCCTGCCCCAGACCGCAGAGGCAGGCAATAGACATGACATCGCCCAGTTTTTGCATAAGTGCAATGTCGCTTAAACTGCCATTACCGCTGTTCACCGATTCCATCAGTTCGTGCATGCGGGCGGTGCCTTCCCGGCAGGGCGCGCATTTACCACAGGATTCGTGTTCAAAGAACTTGGCAATACGGGTAGTTACATCTACTATATCGCGGCTTTCGTCAAGTACGAAAACGGCTCCGGAGCCCAGCGTAGCTCCTATAGCAGACATATTGTCAAAAGCCGCCGGCGTATCCAGAAGTGAATCGGGTATAAATGCACCGGAGGTTCCGCCTATCTGTACGGCCTTAAACTTCTTGTCTCCCGGGATACCGCCGCCGAACTGGAAGACGATTTCTCTGATGGTAGTATTGGTTGGTACCTCAAAGAAGGTTTTATTATTAACATCCCCGGTCAGAGTAAATACTTTGGTTCCCGGGTAGGAGGGAACACCGATGCCTGCATACCACTCGGCCCCTTTTTCAAGGATTACCGGGATGTTGGCAAAGGTTTCAACATTGTTGACTATGGTCGGTTTCATCCATAAACCTTCGGATGGAGGATAAGGGGGCTTGAAACGGGGTTCACCCCGTTTGCCCTCGATCGACTCAATCAGGGCAGTTTCTTCACCGCAGACATAAGCCCCGGCTCCGCTTCTTACCTCGACGTCAAATCCCTGCAGTACGCCTTTGGCTTTTGCCTGGCTGATGGCGTTGTTCAATATATCGATTAACTGGGGATATTCCCCGCGCAGATATATAAAGCCTTGTTTTGCTCCGATAGCATAACCGCAAATCGCCATTCCTTCGATCAGGGTGTGAGGGTCGTTTTCCATAATCAAACGGTCTTTATAAGTACCGGGTTCGCCTTCATCCGCATTGCAGACCACATATTTTTCATCAGCAGGGGCCCGGTAAGCAAAAGACCATTTTTGCCCGCAATTAAAGCCTGCACCACCCCGGCCTCTTAAATTGGATTTCTTGACTTCTTCTATAAGCGCTTCTCTATCCATACGGCTGGCTTTTTCCAGGGATTTATATCCCCCCTGGGCCATATAGTCTTCGATTTTCAAAGGATCGATTTTGCCGTAATTACGCAATACGATCCGCATCTCTTCGGCCATTTTTTGACCTCCTTTCTTTATGTTTGGAGTCTTGAGTCTTTCTAATCAATGGCTAGTACCGGTTTTTATTGACTACTTGTATTCTGCCAGAATGGATGGTATCCTGCCCGGGCTTACATCAAGATAGGGCTTGCCGTTTATTGTAATCACGGGAGTTGCCTGGCATTGTCCGACACATTCAGTATACTCCAGAGCAAACTGGCCATCTGAGGTGCTCTCTCCCATTCTGATGCCCAGCTCTCTCTCCAGCGCTGCCACAACATCGGCGGCTCCTGCTACATGGCAAGGCGCACTTTCGCATATTCTAATTACGTTTTTACCCCTGGACTCTACCGCAAACATAGAGTAAAAGGTAGCTACACCGTAGGCTGCGCTGGCAGGAACATTAAAGACTCTGGCTGCCTCAGCGACAGCTTCGACGGGCACATAGCTGAATTCTTTCTGTACCGCATGAAAAGCCTCAATTAACCCCCCAGGCTTATCCGCATAGCTGGCAATAATCTGTTTATAATCCATCCCCATATCCCTCCTTTCCTCAGATATTGCTTGAAAAGCCAAAACTGCAATGGAAGCCGCGATTTAAGCTAATACAAGGCATATAACCTGTAGCGGGTATTTGAAGTGACCAGCCCTAATTCGAAAAATGCCAGGAACCGAAGAAGATCCTGGCATAAATTTTGGAGCTGAATCGTACCCCAACCATACCCGACAAGCGGCAATTAACCAACGGGAATATCGATACATCTCCAAACCCTTGGCCAGGCGGTATTATAATGATTAACCAATTTTAAATTGCCTAATGTTTCCTAATCTTCTTTCCGAAAATGGGAGGCGCAGGCGTTTCCGCCTTGAACCCTAAGGGCATAAAATTTACCCAGCGGCCAATTGCCCATAGCACTTAGCCTTAGGCCAATTGGCTCGAAGATATTGTTATTAAACTGTAAAATTGTTAAAATTTTCACTAATGCTTATCTACCAACCCCTACTTCATTACAAGCATTCTGCAATTATTCCGCGAATTCCTCCTTAATATAAAAAATTTTTGTTTCACCTATAAAAAACTTTGGCAGAGATATTTTTGAAGACGACCCCAGATTTTAAGCATAAGCCCTCGTATTTATAAACAAAAAGAATAGCGGATAGATTGGGAAAATAACACAAATGCAAATCGCCTGTGCGCTGACAAAGCAAGCTTAGGGTTATAATGACTTTAATATAAAACAGTCCTCGGGAGGAACAAAATGCAGGTATCCAGAAGCAGCGAACTGGAGACGATCGCGCAGACTGCCTGGCGGGACTACCATTATGGTAATAAGGAAGTATTAAACGATATATATGACAGCATAATACCTTTCTGTCTGCGGGTCAGCTCCAAAACCTGTGGCAAGTATATACATGAATTTGACGAGGAAGCGAGTATTGCCCGCCTGGCCATAATTGAAGCGTTTGATAGATATGAACCTGGTCGGGGAAGTTTTTTACTCTATTTGGCCCGGGTAGTGCGGAGCCGCATTATTGATTATCAGCGCCAGGAAAAACGTCGCCCCCTGCCGTTTTCTTTTTTAAAAGAAACGCAGCTGGACGACTTCAATTTTGACGGTGAAAATCAGGTGGAAGAAATCCTGGATGACCTTAGCCGCCAGGAGGAGATACATAGGTTCAGAGGTTTGCTGAGCGATTACCAGATTGATTTTAAAGACCTGGTGGCGGGCGGGCCCAGGCAGATAAGAGCGCGGGAGAAAGCTCTGGTTATCGCTTGGAAAATCGCCCGGGATGAGGAAATGACCGCCTGGTTGATGAAAAATAAAACCCTGCCTCTAAAAGAACTGGAGCGCAGGTATGCCGTAAACCGGAAAACTGCTGACCGATATCGAAAATACATCATTGCCGCCGTTCTGGTCGCAGTTTATGATTTACCGCTGTTAAAAACCTATATCGAGTCATAGGGAAAGGAGAATAGGGATGGCCAAGGAAAAGGGTCTGGTGCTTGAAGCCGGAGAGGGCTGGGCCATAGTGCTGCTCCCCGGCGGGGATTATAAACGGGTTAGAACCCGGGAACGCTTACAAACCGGGCAGCTTTACCAGTTAAAAAGCAATGCGGCGTTAAAATATGCAAGTGTGGCGGCCGTTTTTATTCTCATCACCCTAACCAGTCTCGACTTTTTTACGGTCACGGCCAGGGCCAACGTATCCCCGGGAATCAATCTGGGTCTGAATCGCTGGGATCGGGTGGTGTCAGTAAGAACCAGTAATACTGATGCCAAAGCAGAGGTGAAGGACCTGAGCTTGAATGGGAAAAGTCTGAATCAGGCGATAAATATGATAGTCGAAAGGCGGGGAAGCGAGCCGGGGTTGGCAGCCGGGGATAAGGGAGAAAACAATCAGGTTAGTGTATCCTTATCCGTCAAGAACCAAAAAGACAAGCAAAGAGAAGAAAGGCTGTTGAAAATTATCGATACCACTCTTAAAGAGAGTGTGGCCGGGCAGCAAGGCCGACCTTCTGCCGCCAAGGTTATCCGCAAAGGCAACCAACTGATAGTGATTGATGAGCATCCTCCCGGTCAGACTTCGAAGACACCGGGGAATAGTGCGCCTAAGGGTGAAAAAAACAAACCGGAACCGAAACTGCAGGAGCATAAGGTAAATCAGCTTTTGTTAGATCAGCCGAAAAAAAAGGAAGGCGGCGGGAACCCGGAGTTTAAGGATAACAATTTTATGGCTGATCCGGAAAAGGGGCATAATGAAAAGAGGGATAACGGCTTACCTGCATCGGCCCTCCCTAAAGACCAAAAGATGGATTCGCAGAATAGCAGCAAAGGCGGCGGCCGAAGTGCAGAGCCCCAAGAGAAAACCAAAACTGAAAAAGACAGCGGACCGAAGCATCAAAAAAAAGGGAACAGCTGAAAAGCTTGCTGCCACTGTAAAAAATAAATCTGTGTAATCTATGGTTATTTTCTGATAATCATGTAGCCGTCGTCTTATCTGACTGAGGATTCATCACCGGGTTTTTAGATGACGATATTATCTCCGGCATCAGCCCGGAGATCTCCTGCAGATTACCTTGACCACTAAGAGAAAACAGTCGTGTCTCTTCATCCTTTATCACCAGCAGCGCTACCGGGGAGATTTTGCCTCCGGCGCCAGCACCGGAACCGTTAGCTGCGGCGCTGCCGGCGGCACCGCCGCCGGCTCCGAATGACAGACTGAGGATAGGGATCAGGGTAATATTTTCTACCCTGATCGGCTTGCCGATAAAGCTTTCGCTGCGGGAAAACAGCTTGATATTATCGAACAGGGCTTCCAGCTCTGAGCTCAGCTTCATAAGTTTCCTCCCAAACAATAGTACCCGCTCCTGATAAAACAGAATCGCTATACCTGCGCGAGAAACCGCCAAATATAGCGAATATAAATCCTGTTCTGAATAAAAGCCTTAAGTAATTATTTATCGGCATCCGGCTGAACCGGAGCTTGGGCAGTGATATTGCCGCTTAATTGCCGATAAAGTATATCAGCGATGCCTAATGATCCGGTTTTACTCATGGAGCGGGCGTACTCGGCATAAAGCATTGACTCGAAAGTATCGGTGGCAAAGCTATGGCCCGTAAATTCACCCCGGGGAACGCTTTGACGCATGCATTCCAACACTTTATTTAAAAACACGCTCTCCAGTTCCTGGCAGGCGGAGTAAAGCTTCTTATTATTCTTCTCATTAATTGCAGATTCCAGACAGCGGGAAAAATCTTTTTTTTCCAGGGTTTCCCCATAGGAGGGGGTAGCGGTTATTTTTTGAGCGGGCATGAACCCGGTACCGTTAATCATCATTATTTATTACCTCCGCAGGTTGGCGGCAGTCTGCAGCATCTCATCGGATGACTGGATTACTTTAGAGTTGAACTCGTAGGCTCTCTGAGCAGTAATAAGGTTTACCATTTCCTCAACTACCTGTACATTGGACATCTCCAGGTATTCCGAATGCAGGGCTATGCTATTGTCGGAATCAGGCTCCCATTGCATGGCTTCTCCCGAGTTGGCCGTAGCCTGGTAGAGGTTTTTGCCTATTTTTTGCAAACCGGCAGGATTACTGAATTTAAATATCTGCAAAGGTTCACCGGCAACGGTAGGTTCGGTTTCACCGGGAAGCATGTAGCTGACAGTGCCGTCAACGGCTACCCGCGGATCGGTGTAGTTTTCTTCCAGAGCTTCCGGCCCCAAATATAGATTGCCGTCAGCAGTGACCAACTGACGATTGCCGTCTACTTTTATAGCTCCATCTCTGGTATAAAGAGGTTCTTCGTAGCCCGGCACTTGAATGGCAAAAAAACCCGGTCCGCTGATGGCTACGTCAAGAGGGTTTTGAGTGGATTGAAGATTCCCCTGGGTAAAAAGGGTGTTAACAGCGGCGGGCCTTACACCCAGACCAACCGCTAAACCGACGGGTTCATTGCGGTTCTCGTCGGCGGCAGGTCTCCTGATGGTTTGATAAAGCAGGTCTTGAAACTCGACTCGTTGTTTCTTAAATCCAACCGTATTTACATTGGACATATTGTGAGCCAGGGTATCCATGTTCAGCTGCTGAGCACCCATACCGGTACTTGCTGTAAAAAGAGCCCTCATCATACGGCCGTTCCTCCTCTGTTTAATGAACGATTGCATTGCGGTATTTCAGTCAGTCAATACCGCCCGGGCTCCTCCGATTGAGTCCAGCCCGTTATATTGTAAACATACTACCGATGTATATCGTATTACTGAAGGAAAAGGTTTAGGAAAAGAACGGCTAAAACGTCCGGCCTGGAACGATGACGACAAAATTTCACAATCAGGCTCTCTTTTTCACAGGAAAATGGGAAGATCCGGAATGGACATAGTAGTCACGTTTTATGACCCCTTTTCATATATTAGTAATATTCACCAGGAGTATTCTATTCATTTAAGGGGTGGGAAAAAATGGTCAGGATATCTGATTTGCGGGCCCGGGACGTGGTAAATATTCTCGACGGAAAAAAGCTGGGCCATATTTACGACATCGAACTGGATTTGGAGGTTGGGAAAGTGGTTGCTATTATTCTTCCCGGCCGCCTGCGGGGGTTCTCTATCTTTGCCAAACGGGAGGAAATCGTTATACCCTGGAAAAAAATTGTCCGCATCGGCAGAGATGTCATATTGGTTGAGGTACCGGTATTTCAGGAAATGGATGATTACAAACGCAAAGAGTATTTGCTGGATGATGATAATTTCTAAAAATATCGCCGGAATCCGTGAAGGGTATATTATAAACAAAGCGGCCGCACCCGGGAATGTTGAATAAATATCTGCTTTTGTTCATAATAAGGGCAGATATCAGCATCATACTCTTTTGAAAGAGGAGTGACGTTTAATGCGCTGCCCTTACTGTCAGGAATATGAGAGCCGGGTGATTGATTCCCGGGCCAGTGAAGATGGCGGTACAATACGCCGCCGCCGCGAATGTACTGCCTGCAAAAGACGCTTTACCACCTATGAACGTTTGGAAGAAAGACCTTTGCTGGTTATAAAAAAAGGCGGAAACCGGGAGCAATTCAACCGGGAAAAACTGCTGAACGGTATCAGCAAGGCTTGTGAGAAACGCCCTGTAAGCATGGAAGATATTGAAACGGTGGTTGCCGATATTGAAAGAGAACTGCGGGACAGTTTTGACCGGGAAGTAAGCAGCAAGGTTATTGGGGAGAAGATTATGGACAGGCTGCAGAGCCTGGACGAGGTGGCCTATGTGCGCTTTGCCTCGGTATACCGGCAATTCGGCGACTTAAACAGTTTTATCAAGACCATAGAACAGCTAAAGAACAAGTAGCCTGAAACCTAACCTGAACCGGGGCGTTATTGTTGACCCAGATACAGGCGTAATTGCTCCTCCACCATGGGCAAAGGGAAAACCTTTTCCTCGACCCGGCTGATAGGCCGGCCGTAAACAAACATTTTATCATCATAGCGGCCGGTTTTTCTTATATCTTGAGGCAGGTCATCCAGGTTCTGCATCCAGCGTTGAGCGGAAGAGCGGGGCAGGTGGAAGGTGAAGCGATAATCAGGAACCTGAATACTGAACTCTACCAGGGAATAATACTCTTTAATCACCGATTGTACAGTACACTTAGGACAATAGTATTCGTTCCTTATATAATTGTTGTAGGACATGCCCGAGGTTCTGGCTGCATCCCGGCAATCCTCGCAAAGCCATATTTTACGACGGTCCGGACCCAAAAGGTAAAGGGCGTCAATCAAGGAGGGATTCTCCTGGTAGGCTTTCCTTAAGACCTGATTTTTCAGGCGGTAAAGGCGCTCGCTGTGCCCGGCATAGGTCTTGGCATAATGGTTGGCATGAAAAAGGTAAAAGCAAGCTTTTAAAACAGCGCTTTCCGGGTAATTGTCAACATTAGCCATAAATGAGTCGCAATAATTTACTACTCCGAATAATTTCCGGAATTCTGATGCTTTTCCCGGGCGATGCTTTCTTGCCGGCTGGTGATTATCCTTTATTTCAGCCAGCAGGGAAGGAATATCCAACTGGTTAAGTTCGTGTTCAGAAAAAAGATAGCTTATACCTTGCTGGCCGTGGCGGTGCACAGAGGCTACATTCAGATAACCGTGATTGACAAGATCGTATACCTGGCGGTTGCTTATCCGGTACCGGTCCGCAACCTGGCTGATGGTCAACATATAAGGGCTACTCCTTTTCCGTTTCCTCGACTGTGCTTTCTATAAGGGCCCTGGCTTCATCAGCCAGGTTGTTGGGGACAAAGATTTCAACTTCTGCCAGCGGTCCTATACTGACAGGTAATTGAGATACTTCCCGACGTTGGGTCTTAAAGGGTATGCCGCAAGACTTGAGCATGCTGCTTACGATGAGATCCTGGGGAGGATAAATTTTGGCAATACTTGCCCAGGAAACAGTAGAAGAATCACAAGCCCCATGACCGTCTTCCGGACTGTATAGCGGGTTTGTTCTCATTATCCAACACCTCCTGCAAGTAATATTTTAAGCTAAAAAGGGGGCAATAACAAATGACCAGCTTCACCTATGAAAGTAAGGCAGGGCTAGAATACATTACCCTGCCCCGGTGGCGGAGGCAGGGAGTGAGCATGGGTTTTTCCACCCGCTCCGGGGGGATAAGCCTCGCACCCTATGACAGCCTGAACCTGGCTTTACATGTGGGGGATAATTATAATAATGTCATAGGAAATCGCAGCCGTTACCTGGATTTGTTCGCTTTTACACTCGAAAATATGGTATGCTGCGAGCAGATACATGGTAATGTTGTCGCTGTTGTAGGTAAAGGGGAGCAGGGACGGGGGGCCATAGATAAGAGCGGCGGGCTGGCCGGGGTTGATGCCATGGTTTGCGCAACTCCGGGTATAATGCTCACCACGTTCTATGCTGATTGTATTCCGGTATATCTTTTTGACCCGCTGCAGCGGGTGGTAGCGATTGCCCACAGCGGTTGGAAGGGGACCATGGGGCGTATTGCCGGTGAGACTCTTAGGGTGATGGAAAAGGAGTTTGGCAGTTCGCCCCGCCATGTGGAGGCTTTTATCGGCCCCGGTATCGGTAGATGTTGTTTTTATATCGGCGAAGATCTGGCTCATCGGGTAAAAGAGGAATTTGTTGGGCTGGATGGAATACTTAACTGCGGACGGAAGGGTTATACCTGGGATTTACACCTTACCAACCGGCTTATCCTGCAGGAAATTGGTGTAAAGCCGGATAATATAATAGAATGTAACCTTTGTACCGCCTGCAACCGGGAAAGTTTTTTCTCCTACCGCCGGGATCAGGGGAAAACCGGTCGGATGGCAGCAGTAATTGCTTTGGATTATTGAGGTGATATACCTGTGCACAGCCCTAAAGTGCTTGTAGTTGATGATGAGACCTATATTGTTGAACTGGTCAAGTTCAACCTGGAGAAAGACGGTTTTCGGGTCATAGTAGCCTATGATGGCTTAAACGCCTTGGAAATGGTGAAATCTGAAAGCCCGGATCTTATTCTGCTGGATATTATGCTGCCCAATATCGATGGTCTGCAGGTGTGCAGGACTTTAAAACAAGATCCCAGTTACAACACCATTCCCATCATAATGCTCACCGCCAAAGGAGAGGAATTTGATACCGTACTGGGCTTGGAGATGGGAGCTGACGACTATATTAAAAAGCCCTTCAGCCCCAGAGAAATGGTAGCAAGAGTTAAAGCCCGCTTACGGGCCCTGAAGATACTGGAAGCTGAAAAGGCTATTGGCAAGAAGATATACGTAGTCAAGGATTTAATAGTCATACCGGACAAGTACGAAGCCTTTATGGGCGAAGACAAACTGGAATTAACTCCGAAAGAATTTGAATTATTGACTTTGATGACATCCAATCCGGGTAAGGTATTTACCCGGGAGGCATTGTTGGAAAAGGTCTGGGGCTATGAATTTTCAGGAGATACCCGCACCGTTGACGTGCACATCCGGCACTTGCGCCAGAAGCTGAAAGACGACTCCAGCTTCCCGGTTTATATTGAAACCGTCAGGGGTGTAGGTTACCGTTTCATCGAAGGACGTACAAATGCTTAGAGGGTGTATTTTATGGTAGCGGTATTGGACAACAAGCATATAGACGCCATTATGGCCAGCCTGATGGATGGCATAATCACCTTTGACGGCAAAGGACATATAATTATGGCCAACAAGGCAGCCGAGAACCTCTTTCTGGTACGGGAAGGGGGGCTTGAGGGCAAAACCATGTTGGAAATCGGCGATGACGACATCTTCGCCATGATTGAAGAAGTCTTAATGCGGGGCAATGAAGTCTTTGCCGAGACCGTAATACAGCCACGGACCCAGATATACCGGGTGCATGTGATGCCGATTAAGAACGATGCCAGGGAGATTGAGGGGGCAGTAGCCGTATTCCGGGATGTTACCGACGCCAGAAACTTTGACCAGATGAGATCCGAATTCGTCGGTAATGTTTCCCATGAATTGCGCACACCCCTGACTTCGATCAAAGGCTTTGTCGAAACCCTGCTCGATGGAGCTATGGAGAACAGTGCTATCTGCCGCCGTTTCTTAAGCATAATTGATGCGGAAACGGAGCGTTTAAGCCGGCTGATAGAGGATCTGCTGAGCTTGTCTTCCATAGAATCCAAGGAACGGATTATCAATCCCAAACCGGTGTGTTTGATACGCTCCATCCGTAGTGTGATGAATATTTTGGGCCCGCAAATCAGTGAAAAATCTCTGCATGTGGAGTTTATCTGTGACGCTCAGCTATCATTGATACTGGCGGATGAAGATTTGCTTAATCAGGTTCTCATTAACCTGCTCGATAATGCCATAAAATACACGCCCCGGCAGGGAAAAATCATAATACGGTCCCGCCAGAGGGACAGCCGTGTCATCACCACCTTTACCGATACCGGCATGGGCATACCCCACGAAAGCCTGCCCCGGGTTTTTGAGCGTTTTTACCGGGTGGACAAGGCGCGCTCGCGGCATCAGGGGGGAACAGGGCTGGGTCTGGCCATAGTCAAACACATTGTGGAATCCCACGGCGGAGAGGTGTTTGTGGAAAGCGAAGTAGGCCGGGGATCGACCTTTGGGGTCAGTTTCCTGGTGGTATAGACCAGCTTGCTGACGGGACATATTAATAAATTACGCCCGGACAGAGGGAAAACAATGGTTATTGAAGAATAAAAGGGCAAAGTAAAGATTATAATATTTTTGTGTATGTATATTTTCAGACCCGCGTGGCATATCCACAGTTTTTTTAAGGTTAAAGGTGAAACAAATGGAATTAAAAGATAGTCTAAATCTGGTAAAAGAACGCATAGCAAGGGCTGCTGCCAAAAGCGGACGCCGTTGGTCTGACATTACCCTGGTAGCGGTCAGCAAAACGGTTGACAGTGACACTGTGCGCCGGGCCTTTGAGCTTGGGGTAAGCGACTTTGGCGAAAATCGGGTACAGGAACTAAACAAAAAAATCAGCCTGCTGCCTGAAGCCAGGTGGCACCTGATTGGAAGGCTGCAGAGCAATAAGGTAAAAGATGTGGTGGGCAAGGCGGTTTTGATACATTCCCTGGATCGCTGGAGCCTGGCCGAAGAACTGGACAGGAGGGGACAAAGGGAGGGGGTTGAGGTTCCCTGTCTGCTGCAGGTGAATATTGCCGGCGAGGAACAGAAGGCAGGCGTAGACCCAAATGAGGTCCGGAATTTTCTGGAATCGATGGGTCAGTTGAAAGCCGTGCGTTTACATGGCTTAATGACCATGGCGCCGCTTTCGGATCAGGGTGAGAGGGCCCGACCGATATTCAAAGAGCTCTTGGAGATTAAAGAAAAAATGGTTAAACATCGATATATTAATGTTGACATGCGTTATTTGTCAATGGGAATGTCGCAGGATTATGAGGTGGCGATTGAGGAAGGAGCCAACCTGGTACGGATTGGAAGCGCAATCTTTCATCCCGACTAAGCAGTGGCTATCTAAATCGGATAGAAGAGCTAGAAAAACCAAGGAGGGTATAATATGGGCGTATTCAACAGGATGTGGACTTGGCTGGGTCTCGAGGGTGAGGAAGTAGTGCGGGAAGAGTATGTTTCCCTGCCGGGTAATGTCGAAGACAGCCAGAAATCGGTTCCCAATGTGGTAAGTATACATAGCAACAAGACCATGAAAGTGGTTGTCTGTGAACCAGACAGCTTTGAAGAGGTGCAGGTCCTGGCCGATCATCTCAAAAGCCGCAAACAGCTCATTCTAAACTTTGAAAACACCCAGCCGGATGAGGCGCGAAGAATCATAGATTTCATCAGCGGGACGACCTATGCCCTGGAAGGCAACAGCCAGCAACTGGGGAAAAATATTTTTGTCTTTGCTCCCAATAACGTAGAGATAGCCAAGGATCATCGCGCCCTGATACGCAAGCCGGGACTGCTCAATCCCTTCGGAGGTGAGCGCTAGTGCCGGAATGCCTGGGGATTGTCGGCTGCGGCAGGATGGCAAATGCGATCGTCAAGGGATTAGGTGCGGATAGGGCCGGGTTTGCGGAAATAATAGTCAATGACGTAGACGAGACCAAGGCTTTGACTTTTAGCCGTGAACACGGAATTAAAACCGCATCTTATGCAGAACTGCTGCACAAGTGCAGTACCGTTATTATGGCGGTTAAGCCTTATCAGGTGATAGAAGCCCTGAAAGCCGGCCAGGGTCTGTGGCACCCAGGTCAGTTGTTAATATCCATTGCTGCCGGGATCAAGCTGGCCGGTATCGAAAAAGCTACCGGGAATCAGATGGCGGTGGTAAGGGTTATGCCCAATACCCCCTGCCTGGTGGGGCAGGGAATAGCAGCGGTAGCTGCCGGCAGCCGGGCCACCAACCAGGATGTTGCCCTGGTCATGAGTATTTTTGACTGTTTGGGGACCGCAGTCAGGATAGATGAAAAATATATGGATGCAGCTACCGCTGTTTCCGGAAGCGGGCCTGCCTATGTATTTCTGGTAGTTGAGGCCTTCATGGATGCCGCTCTGCAAATAGGGCTTGACAGCGGCCTGGCCCGTGAACTGGTTTTACAAACCATGCAGGGCAGCCTGCAGATGATTGCGCAGAGCGGCGAACATCCGGCAATTTTGCGTAAGGATGTTTCGTCACCGGGGGGCACGACCATTGCCGGAATAAGACAATTGGAAGCTAATGGTCTGCGCAAGGCCTTTTTTGATGCGGTGGAAATGGCTTATAATAGGTCTGTTGAACTTTCTAAAGATGATTAAGGGGAGGATACGCTCCATTGATAACATCACAGATAATTTATATAGTAAACGTCGTTTTTCAGGTACTGGTATATCTGATAATTGCCCGGTGCCTGCTTTCCTTTGTCCGTCATAATCCCTATCAACCGATGATCCGGTTTATTTATGACGTTACTGAGCCGGTCATGAGCCCTTTCCGCAGGATTATACCTTCTGCCGGAGGGATTGATTTCTCACCTTTTATTGCGGTATTGGCGATAGAGATGGTGCGCTATTTGGTAATACAGTTATTATTGATGTTCTAAAAGCCGGGGTTCAGCCGGCAGGACGGGGAAAGCTCCGGATTTGGCAGAGTATGCGAACTGACAGGACTCAGCCGGTGAATCCGAAAAAAGTATAGATAATACGCAAAGGGACAAAGGCGAGGTACAGATGGATAAAAAAAGGATTGAACTCCTGGCTCCGGCGGGCAAATGGGAAGCACTGGAGAAGGTTGCCGCCGCAGGTGCAGATGCGGTATACCTGGGCGGCAAGAGATTTAATATGCGCCTGCTCCGGCCAGGTTTTAATTTTTCTGACCGGGAATTGCAGGATGCCGCAAACTACCTGCACCAGCAGAACAAGCGCCTGTATATTACCGTTAACAACATTTACTATGATGAGGAAATAAAGGGTCTTGCCGATTACCTTCTGTTTCTTGAAGAAATCGGAGTGGACGCCCTGATTATACAGGACAGCGCCATACTCCAGTTGCACCGGCAGCTTGGTTTAACCCTGCCGCTGCATGCCAGCGTGCAAATGGGTCTGGGCAGTGCCGAGGCTCTTGAATTTCTCGCCGCCAACGGGGTAAGCCAGGCGATACTGTCGAAAAACCTTTCATTGCAGGAAATTTCCCGAATTCATGAAAACCACCCCATGACCATTGAGTTTTTTGCTCACGGAGACCTCTGCATCTCCCATGCGGGGAAGTGCTTGCTCAGCAGTCTGATTACAGGTGAAAGCGGAAACCGGGGTATATGTATCAAGCCCTGCCGCTGGCAGTATAGCTTAAAGGGGATTACTGATGGCAGTAATGAGCCGGGGTACTATTTGGCTCACAAAGACCTCTGCCTTTATTCCCACCTTAAAGCCCTGGCGGAAGCCGGGGTTACTTCCTTTAAGATAGAAGGCCGGATGCGGGAAGGTGACTACCTGGCTTTCCTGGTGGGCATATACAGAAAAGCCCTGGATCGTATTATCGAAAATCGCGAAGACAGTCAGGCTGGTCAGAAAGATGAAGAAAAACTGGCGGCAAAAAGGATCAGAGATTTCAGTACTGCCAGTCTGTTTGGCCGCACCGGCTCGGAGTCGGTAGGCTTAAGCGGAGAACGGGAACCGTTTTTCCTGACTTCGGCCCGCAGTTTGGACAGACTCGAGACCGATGATTATATGGAACCGGGCAAAATTGCAGTTGGTGACGGCGAGCCGGCGGCAATCAGCGTTAAGGCAGCCAATCTGGAGATGCTCGAACCGCTGCTCAATATGGGCGTAAACAGGATTATACTAGGCTACGAGTATATGCGCCAGCACCGGGCAGGATGGAATAAGGCCGGGATAGAGCAAGTCCTGGAACGGACGGAAGGCCAAGCGATCGACCTGGTCGTGGAGACTCCGCGCGTAATTAACGCCGCCGAGATGGAACCTATAGAGCAGCTGCTGGATTGGATCAGGGAGCGGCCCCGGCTGGAGGTAATGGTTAACGAATACGGCAGTCTGGGATTGGCTCTGCATAAAGGTTTGGCGGTAAGCGCCGGTCCGGGGTTAAACGTCAGCAACAGTACGGCGGCAGATTTCTTCAGGAGCAAAGGGCTTAAAAGGCTGACGGCATCAACCGAGCTTGATTACTCTAAACTAAAGAGCATTCTAGATAGCGGAACCGACATTGAATTAATGGTGCACGGCCCCCTCTACGGGCTGGTTACCGATTTTTGCCCGGCCCGGGCCGCAACCGGAGCAGAAAAGGAAAACTGCCGCGAAGAATGCCGCTCAGAGGAATATGCCCTTATGGATGAACATGGTCAGCATTACCATATCCGCAGTGACGCCCAGTGCCGCAATTATATATATTACCCGTATGACCTGTGTCTTTTCTCTTACCTGCCCCGGTTATACCGTGCAGGTCTCAGATATTTGCGCATAGACGGACAATACTATGATCCGGAGCAGGTTGTGGCTACCGTATCGCTATACCGTGAAGCTATGGATAAAATGGCGCAGGGAAATTGGCAGGAAAGGGATAACTATATTAAACTATTGCATTTGCATCCCGGAGGCCTCACCGCGGCACCGTATTTCGGGAACCAGACCAGGGGTTAATAATAATAAGACTTGCTAAGGAGGGTTAGCTATGATTACGGCCATGGAAATCCGCAACCAGCAATTCGGTAAATCTATCCGCGGATACGACCAGGATGAAGTAAAAAATTTTCTCATGCAACTGGCCCAGGATTATGAAAACCTCTACAGCGAAAACGCTACCCTGAAGGAAACGATCAAAAGATTGGAAGGGGAACTTGGCAAGTATCGCAAAATAGAGGAAACCATGAACAACAGCCTTATATTCGCCCAGAAGACGGCCGAGGACATGAAATCCAGCGCCCGTAAAGAATCGGAGTTGATTTTACAAGATGCCAAAAAACGTATCGCTGAAGTTCTGATGGTGTACCAGGAAATAATAAAGCGACTGAGCGTTTTCAGCACCGAACTCAAAGCGCAAATAGGCGGCCAGATGGAAATGCTGGAAAAGAACCAGAGTAAAGTGGATGAACTCTCCGAGTTTTTTTACAGCCGGGATTTGAAGGATATGCTGGAGAAACTGGAGCACATAAACATTAAGGAATAACTATGCTTAACATACAGGAAACCGACAATGGAATCAGGGTGGAAATTAAAGTGCAGCCGCGTTCGTCCCGGAACCAGATTGCCGGGGAACAGGACGGGGCCTTAAAGGTTAAGCTAACCGCGCCCCCGGTGGAAGGTGAGGCCAACCAGGCTCTGATCGACTTCCTGGCTCGTTTCCTGAAGTTACCACGTAAAAACATAATCCTGCTTCGAGGTGAAACGTCCCGGAACAAACTTATCGAAATCAGGGCTATGGCCAAAGAGGAATTTTTACTGAAGACCGGTCAGATCTGACCGGTCTGCTGGTGAGGAACCAGGCTTTTTTTTCGGCTCAGGATGGAGATAAGCATAGCCGCCAGAATCAGTACGGCTCCCACCAGGGCGCGTTGAGTAAAGGTTTCATGAGCCCAAAGATGACCTGCCAGAGCCGCAAAAACCGGTTCGGTAGTCAATATAACCGCAAAACGGGTAGGGGTACTGTATTTTTGCATACTGTTCTGCAGCAGGAAGGCCAATGCGGTGGCAAAGATAGAAGTAACCAACAGCGCCGCTATAAGTGAACTGCTGAATCGGAAGGGCCAAGGTTCGCCAACCAGTCCTACCAGCATGCAAAACAAGCCTACAAAGAGTAATTGTCCGCTGGTAATAGCGATAGCATTATGGCGGTAAGACAAGCGGTCTACAAAAATGATATGAAAAGCAAAACCTATGGCCGATACCAGAACCAGCATATCGCCATAAGACAGAGACGTGTGCCAATCTTTGAACGACAGCAAAAACAGGCCCGAGAATGCCAGCAGAACCGTAATAACGGTATTAAAACCTGGTTTTATTTGGTTTATGGCCGCATAGAGAATAGGTACCAGCACCACACTCAGACCGGTGATAAAGCCGGCGTTGGATGAAGTAGTATATTTCAGCCCTACGGTCTGAAACACATAGCCGACGGTCAGCAATATCCCCAGGAAAGAGCCGGCATACAAGGTGGAAAGCGGGGCCTTTATCAGTTGACGCCAGGATATTGCAGCGAGTAACAGAAAAGCCATAATAAAACGTATGCCCAGAAACAGGAAAGGCCCGATCTCCGCCAGCGAGTTTTTAACTATAACAAAGGTGCTGCCCCAAACGACAGCAACCAGCAGCATACTGAGTTCAGCTTCGGTACGTTTCTTTAAAATCATTTCCAAGCCCCGATCAAAGTAACTTTTTGCATATTATAAACAGCAGCATTCTTAATTATAGTGATTGCCTTCAATAGATGCAAAGCCTAAGCCGGCAATTCAGGGTAATCATATTTAGTTTGCCTGTCCGATAAAAAATGTATAAGTACGATTAGCCGAAAACAGACCCGGACGGACGGAGCAGCCTGACCCTTAAGCCTGACGCAAGGACTTATTAAAGTTGACTGCCCACCCAGCCCTTCTGTTTTCGTCTACGGCCATGCGTCTGCCTGTGATGCCCCCCGGGCGGCATAGAAGGGAACGGGAAAATAATGGCCGCAAACTAAACCGTTGTCGAAGTAAAACACAATGTATATAATTATGATATGTATTAATCATATTGACAACAGAGGAGTGAACGGCGGTTGAAAAAGTGGTTTAAAGCTTTGGCAGCAGGTTTGGTACTCACCGGCTTGCTGGTTACGGTAATCGGCTGCGGCGGTCAGAGCGGGCAGGATAACAATGACAGCGGCAAAAAGGAGAAATTGGTGGTTGGAACCGAGGCAACCTTTCCCCCCTTTGAAATGGTCAAAGATGGTCAGTATACCGGAATTGACATGGACATCATAAGGGCTATTGCCGAGAAGCAGGGATATGAAGTGGAGATCAAGAATCTGGGCTTCGATGCCCTGATACCAGCGGTTGAAAGCGGCAATATCGATTGCGCCATAGCGGCTATAACGATTGAACCTGACAGGGCCAAGGTCGTAGATTTTAGCAAGCCGTATTTTGATGCCGGTCTTATCATTGCGGTCAAGAAAGACACTGCCGGCATTAGTACCACCAAAGACCTGCAGGGTAAACGGATAGCGGCCCAGGTTGGTACTACTGGTGCTGATACCTGCCAGAAGATAAAAACGGAGGATCCGTCTACTAAGGTAAAGATATTTGAGTCAGTGGGCGAAGCCTTTATGGAACTGCAAAAAGGCGGGGTGGATGCGGTCGTGAATGACCATCCGGTAACTGCTGATTATATCAAGACCAGCGGCAAGGATAACGTAAAAATGGTAGGCGAGGTATTCAGTGCTGACAGCCAGTATGGTATTGCCGTCAAGAAGGGGAACAGCAAACTCCTGAATGATATCAACAAGGGGCTGGAGGAGTTAAAGGCTAGTGGCGAGTACGATCAGATTTACAAGAAATGGCTTGATTAAACTGCTGCGCTAAAGTTGGTCAACCATAATAACGGCAGCTTAAAAGCGTGAGTCACAGGCTCGCGCTTTTAAATTGTAAATTACCTAAAGGGGACTAATTGATGTTACAGTGTCTGGACCTAAATATATTCGGCTTGGATATGCTGCAATCGTTGCTGTCATTGAATGGCTTTCAGGTAGTCAGCAGTAATATGGGCAATTTTCTGCGGGGTACGGTGCTTACCTTGGAAATCACCGCATTGTCCGTTGCCTTTGGCATGATACTGGGCTTGATAGCCGCTTTACTAAAAATGTCACGCTATAAGCTGGTGGCTCTGCCCGGGATTGTTTATATTGACTTTTTTCGGGGCACACCTTTGTTCGTGCAGATTCTGCTGTTTTATTTCGGCGTATTGCCGCTGGTGTTTGATGCCAATTCCTTTCAGGCAGCGGTTATAGTATGTTCTCTTAACAGCGGCGCCTATATCGCCGAAATAGTAAGGGCCGGTATCCAGGCGGTGGAGCGGGGGCAGATGGAAGCAGCGCGCTCGTTGGGAATGACCAACGCTCAGGCTATGTGGCATGTGATATTGCCCCAGGCTTACAAAATAGTCATACCGCCGATGGTTAATGAATTTATCGCCCTGCTCAAAGATACCTCTCTGGTTGCGGTTATTGGCGCCGAGGAGCTCACCCACCAGGGGAGGATCCTGTACTCGGTAACCTATGAAGCGGCATGGATTTGGGGTACCGTAGCCTTGATTTATCTGTTGTTAACCCGGCTGCTCTCAATGCTGGGCGATTACCTGGAAAGGAGGCTGGCAACCGAATGATAAAGGTCGAGAATCTATACAAGAGTTTTGGCCAGCTCCAGGTCTTAAAGGGTATTGACTGCCATGTATCTGCCCGGGAGGTCGTATGTGTCATCGGACCCAGCGGTTCCGGCAAGAGCACCCTTTTGCGCTGTGTCAACCAGTTGGAGAAGCCGGATTCCGGCAAGGTAACTATAGACGGGGTGGAACTGACCTCGCCTAAGACCGATATCAATAAAGTGCGCCAACAGGTAGGTATGGTTTTTCAGCATTTTAACCTTTTTCCGCACCGTACCACTTTGGAAAATGTCACTATGGCGCCTATAATCATTAAGAAAATGGATAAGGCCGAGGCCGGTCATATTGCCCACGAACTGCTCCGAAAAGTTGGGCTTTCCGATAAGGACGACGTGCATCCCGCCCAGTTGTCGGGGGGGCAGAAACAGCGCGTAGCCATTGCCCGGGCCCTGGCCATGCAGCCTAAAGTTATGCTGTTTGACGAGCCCACTTCGGCCCTGGATCCGGAGATGGTGGGTGAAGTACTGGAGGTAATGAAGGACCTGGCACGGGAAGGAATGACCATGATGGTGGTAACCCACGAAATGGGTTTTGCCAAGGAAGTGGGGCATCGGGTTCTTTTTATGGATGAAGGGATTATAGTAGAACAAGGCTCACCCCGCCAGATGTTTGAGACCCCGGCAAACCCCAGAACCCAATCGTTCCTAAGCAAAGTACTGTGACATCCGATATGTGGTAGGGCGGTCTCTTAACCAGGGCTGAAACGGTATATCACCTATGTTAGTTATTTCTAAGGCTGGTGTTTAATATTGTCACTATGAACAATGATAGGCGAGCGCTCAAAATAATCAATTTGTTAAAAGAGGAGTATCCCGAGGCGGGGACGCGCCTGCACTTTTCTGATTCCTTTGAGTTGCTGGTGGCGGTAGTGCTGTCAGCCCAGAGTACCGATGAGCAGGTTAATAAGGTAACGGCCGGGCTGTTTAAAAAGTACGATACCCCTGGACAATTCGCCGGAGCCGAATTGCAGGAACTGGAGGGGCTGATAAGGGGAGTGGGACTTTACAAAAACAAGGCTCGTCATATCAAGGAACTTTCGGCAATTATTGGCCGGGATTACGGAGGGCAGGTTCCCGGTGATTTCGATGAATTGATTAAATTACCGGGAGTAGGCCGGAAAACGGCCAATGTTGTATTGGCGGTAGGTTTTGGCAAGCCCGGGCTGGGGGTTGATACCCATGTGAAACGGGTAGCCGGAAGGCTGGGAATTGCCAGCGGCAAAAGTGCCGCCCAAATTGAAAATGGCCTGAAGCAGGCCATTCCTGTCAAATTATGGGGAGAAGCTCATCATCTTTTAATCGCACATGGCCGTACCGTCTGCCGGGCTCGCAAACCCGGGTGCGCCGACTGCGTTTTGCATGATCTATGCGAACGAAACATGGAATAGAAACCTCGTCCTATATCTTAAAAGTACGCACAATCGACTGCACTTTATCTACATGAACCTTCAAGGACTCTATTTCTCCGATCATGGAGTTAAGTGAGTGTTCCTGCTTGTCCGACAGCTCGTTGACCTCGCGTGAATTGGCGGCAGTCTGCTGAGCTATGGCGGCTACCTCTTTCACGGTGTCAACCAGCTGGTCGGTGGAAGCTGCCATCTCTTCGGTGGCAGCAGATATTTCCTGAATTTCTGAGTTTATTTGATTAACACAATTTACAATAGTCGCAAAGATATCGCTGGTTGCCTTTATAGCTTCGGCCTGTTGGGTGTAGGCGTCTTTGGTGGTGCTCATATCCGCTACCACCTGATGGGTATTGCTCTGCATTGCTTTTATAAGCCCTGCAATTTCCTGGGCTGACCCGGCAGATTGCTCGGCCAGGGTTCTCACTTCCTCTGCCACCACTGCAAACCCCTTGCCGTGCTCTCCGGCCCGGGCTGCCTCTATGGCGGCATTAAGGGCCAGAAGGTTGGTCTGGTTGGCTATGTTTCCGATTACTTCCACGATCTGCTCGATTTTGGCGGAATTCTGGTTAAGCAGTTCCACTGCCCGGCTGACTGCTGCAATGGCGGTATAGCTATCCTCCATTTTGGCATTCTGAAGTTTTACCGCCTCTACACCGTTCTGTATGGCCGACTGGGTTTCCATAGACATATGTACGCTTTTCTGAGTGTTGGCGGCGATAGTATTAATAGTCTCCACCAATTCCAAAATAGATTGGGTAATTGAGTTGGTGGCTTCTGCCTGGTTATCAGCCCCGGTGGCTATCTCGCTGGTTGAAGCCGCTACTTCCCGGGCGGCAATGCCGGTCTGCTGAGAAAGTCCCAGCAGGGTTTGGGATGAATCTACAATTATCTGGGTTACGTTGGTGGTTTCTCCAATCAGGTTACGCAGTTTGGCAGCCATATCGTTGAGGTTGTTGGCTACCAGGGCCATGTAGCCGTTATTGATGTCATTGATTTTAAGGGTCAGGTCTCCTTCCGATACACTGCTGGCGAAATCAGCCATAGTGAGGGAGGGATTTACAAATTCTTTAAGATTCTGCGAAGAGGAAAAAAGACCTATGAATATACCGCCGATACCGGCAACAATAGTGCAGAAAATAACCGTAGGCAATGCAGGGACATTTATTAAACTAACCCCGATTACCAATCCTAAGCAAGCAGCTCCCAAGCCTGAGCGCAGGCAGACCTTAATAACCATACCCCGCTTTTCCCCCTGGTTGTCTCTCGTACCCAATCTTAAGCCCCCCGTATTATAATATAGTTTAATGGTTCGATAAAAAAAGTAAATATCCTGCTATATCAACCAAAAAATTCAAATAAAAGAATATACATACAAGGAAGATTTGCGGGAAAAGGAATTATTCTGCTATAAGATGGCAATAATCCCTGCAGATGTTGTTTTGGAAAAATCAATATGCTAAAATTAATAAGATTGTTAAGAAGTGCTATATAACAATAACCGTGAACGGGACAGTAAGTGAAAAGGGCAGCTTTAAGCGAGTCTGGAACCGGTGGGAGCCAGGCACTGTATTTCACCGAAAATCACCCGGGAGTTTTCATGCCGAAGCAGAATTAGGTTTGAACGCAAAGCTGGCGTTATCAGCAGAAAGTGGTGTTCCATAACAGGGATGCTATTAGGGTGGTACCGCGGAAGAATGCCTTTCGTCCCTTGGGATGAGAGGTATTTTTAATTAATGGCTAAGAGAATTTGGTGAGGTGGTTAATTAATGGCAAAAGGAAAATACGACGCAACTTTGAATCTCCCCCGGACTGACTTTCCCATGCGGGCTAACTTGCCGGCAAAAGAACCGGAGATTCTGGATTATTGGAATAAAATCGATGTATATCAGAAAGTTCAGGAAAAAAACAGCGGCAAGCCGTCATTTATACTCCATGACGGCCCCCCCTATGCCAATGGCAACATTCACCTGGGGCATACCTTAAACAAGGTGTTAAAGGACATAATTATCAAACACCGCTCTATGACCGGTCATGACACGCCCTATGTTCCGGGGTGGGATACGCACGGCTTGCCCATAGAGACACAGGCTATAAAAGATTTGGGCATTGACCGTAAGCGTACTGATGTAATTGAATTCAGAAAACACTGTAGAGAATATGCGCTCAAGTACGTCGGCATACAAAGCGAACAGTTTCAGCGTCTGGGAGTACGGGGTGACTGGGATCATCCTTATCTGACTTTAAACCCTGAATTTGAAGCCATACAGATTAAGGTTTTTGGGGAAATGGCTCACAAGGGCTACATTTACAAAGGCTTAAAACCGGTTTACTGGTGTGCCGATTGTGAGACCGCCCTGGCTGAAGCCGAGATTGAATACAGTGATAAAACCTCTCCCTCCATCTATGTTAAATTCCCGGTGAAGGATGGCAAGGGCGTTATTCCCGAGGATGCTTACGTGATTATCTGGACCACTACCCCCTGGACTTTACCCGCTAATACAGGTATATCCCTGCATCCGGATTTTGATTATATCGTGCTGAAGGCCAATAAAGAAAAATACGTCATAGCCCGGGGACTGCTGGAAACGGTCGCAGCAGAACTTGACTGGGCCGACTATAAAATCATCAAACAATTTAAGGGCAAGGAAGCGGAAAGGGCAGTATGCCGCCATCCCTTCTTCGCAAGAGATTCCCTGGTAGTCCTTGGCGCCCACGTAACCCTGGATGCCGGTACCGGTTGTGTCCATACCGCACCCGGTCACGGTGAAGATGACTTCATTGTAGGCAAGGAATACGGACTGGAAGTAATTTCGCCGGTGGACAACAGCGGCCGTTTTACCGAAGAGGCAGGTCAGTTTGAAGGCCTGCTGGTTCATGATGCCAATAAGGATGTAATTGCTGAATTGGAGAAACGAAACCTGTTGTTAAAGGCTTCCCGTATCGAGCATCAGTATCCTTATTGCTGGAGGTGCAAACATCCCATAATTTACCGCGCCACCGATCAGTGGTTCGCATCCATCGAAGGCTTTCGCCAGGATGCGCTGAAGGCTATCGATAGCGTGCGGTGGATTCCGTCCTGGGGTCGGGAAAGAATCTTCAACATGGTAAGAGACCGGGGTGACTGGTGTATATCCCGGCAGCGCAGCTGGGGAGTGCCCATACCTATATTCTATTGCGAATCTTGCGGCAGCACGATAATTGACGAAAGCACCATTGAACGGATAAGCACCCTTTTTGCCGAGCAGGGGTCAGATATCTGGTTCAGCGGTGATGCTTCCTATCTGCTTCCCGAGGGTTATCACTGCAGCAATTGCGGCAGCGATAAATTCCGCAAGGAGACCGATATTATGGATGTCTGGTTTGATTCCGGCTCCAGTCACATGGCTGTATTGGAAACCTATGACGAATTGAGCTGGCCGGCGGATATGTATCTGGAAGGCAGTGACCAGCATCGGGGCTGGTTTAACTCGTCCCTTTCCACTTCGGTGGCGGTCAAAGGCATGGCGCCTTATCGGCAGGTGCTCACCCACGGCTTCCTGGTGGATGAGCAGGGGAAAAAGCAGTCCAAATCAATGGGGAATGCTATTGACCCGCTAAAACTGATAAAAAGCATGGGAGCGGATATTTTAAGGCTCTGGGTTTCTTCGGCAGACTATCGGAGCGACGTGTCGGTATCAGACAACATCATCAAACAATGCGCTGAAGCCTACCGTAAAATCCGCAATACCTGCCGCTTCATTCTGGGCAACCTCTATGATTTTGACCCGGTCAAGGAAACGGTGGAGTATCAGAAGCTGAATGAACTGGACAAATGGGCCCTGTTAAAACTGCACCAACTCATCAAACGGGTGAGCAAGGCTTATGAAGATTACGAATTCCATGTGGTGTTCCATGCGGTTCACAACTTCTGTACGGTTGATCTGAGCAGCATATATTTCGATATTTTAAAAGACCGGCTCTATTGCTGCCATCCGGAGGACCCGGAAAGGAAAGCGGCTCAGACCGTTCTCCATGAGTTGATAAATGCTCTGGTGGTCATACTGGCTCCTATTCTGGCCTATACCAGTGAGGAGATTTATAGCCATCTGCGTAAGGAAAGCGGTCCGGTGAGCGTACAATTACTAGATTGGCCCGCATACCGGGAAGAGTATATTGACGAGGCTATTGGAACTCGCATAACCAGAGTGCTGGAAGTCAGGGAAGCCGTCACCAAATCCCTGGAAGAAGCTCGAACCAGGAAGGCAATTGGGCATTCCCTGGGCGCCAAGGTTACCATTTATGCCGACCCGGAATGGCTGAGCCTGCTTAAAACGATCGATGATTTGGAAAAGGTGTTTATTGTCTCCCAGGTCGAACTCAAAAACGAGAGTGAGCGTACCCGGAATGCTGTTTACCTCGAAGAATTACCGGGCATATGGGTAGACGTAGCCGCCGCCGCCGGTGAAAAATGCGAGCGCTGCTGGATCATTGAACCATCAGTCGGCGGCCATGACGGGCATACCAACCTCTGTGAGCGCTGCTCGCAGGTAGTGGCAAGATTATAAATAAAAGGCCGCTTAGGTGGCAGTATTGCAGCGGGGGCAATCCCGCTGCTTTATAAATGCAAATGATTAATAATTCTGCCATTTGGGATAATATATATAAGTTGAGGAGGGGATTGCAAACAGGAATAAGAGGTGTTGTTTTATGAACCCGTACAATCGTTTACTGGCCCGAAAACATGAACTCGAGGAGATGACCGCCACTCTGCAGGAGAGATTGATGACCCCCCTGGCGGAAACAACGGATGAACTCTCCCTTTATGACCAGCATCCCGGTGACATAGGTTCGGAAGTATATGAAAGGGAGAAAGATACCGGGATATTGGAATTGCTGGAGCTGGAAATGGAAAAGGTGAATGATGCTCTGCACCAATACCAGCAGGGTAAATACGGCATCTGCGAGGTTTGCGGACAGCCGATCGAACCAGCCCGACTGGAGAGAACCGTTAACACCACCCTCTGCGCCCACTGTGCTCAGGAGCGCCGGGACCGTTACCGCCGCCCGGCAGAGGAAGAGGCGCTTAGTGCCGGCGCCATGTCCGACCGGGGTGAGACCTTCCAGGTAGCCGGATACGAGTACTTTGAAACGGGCGACGGTTCATCGTCAGGCTAAAAGCGGATTTAAAAAATGACTGACTGAGACTGATGAATATAACTGCCTATAATGATTTGACAGGTTAAAACAAACCGGATAGAGGGAATCTGCCGGGTCTTGATAAACAGATTATTAAAGTATATATTGAATCTTAAGAATCGGAGAAAGCGAACTGCTAGTAACATAAAGGAGGGCAGCCGCAGTGAAAATAGGAATTTTCACGGATAGCTTCAAACCATACACCAGCGGTGTTGTCACTTCCATATGCACATTCAGGGAAGAACTTGAACGACGGGGGCATGATATCTACATCTTTGCTCCCAGTTATCCGGGCTATAATGAGAATGAAGATGGCGTATACCGGTATTACTCGGTTCCTTCCCCGACCAACCCTGATTATACTCTGGCCTTGCCTATTTTCCCGGGGATGAACAACCTGCTCAAAAGACTCGACTTGGATATCATTCATGTTCATTCTCCTTTTACCATGGGCAGAGTTGGCTTACATTATGCCCGCCGTTATGATATACCCATAGTGTTTACCTATCATACGCTTTATGACCAGTATGTGCATTACGTTCCCGTTGCTCAGGATCTGGCCCGTGACGTTACTATCAAATACAGCAAGCACTTTTGTAACCAATGTGACCATATAATTGTTCCCAGCCGGGAAGTGGAAGTCATTCTGGGCAACTACGACATCAAAACCGCACGCTCGGTTATACCTACCGGTGTTCCCATCGAAAAATTTAATAACGGTGATAATAAATGGCTGCGGAGCCACTATGACATCCCGGAACAAAACCGGATTCTGCTGTTTGTAGGCCGGCTGACCAAAGAAAAGAACCTTGATTTCCTGCTCAATGCCTTCAAAAACATACATGATGAGGCGCCGGATACCACCCTGGTTCTGACCGCGCAGGGACCGCTGGAGGGAGAGCTTAAAAAGCAGGCGCAGAACCTGGGCTTTTCCCTGGAGCAGGATGTGATTTTCACCGGCGCCCTGCCGTTTGATACCCTGGTAAACGTTTATTATTCGGCCGACCTTTTTGTTTTTTCGTCGGTAACCGAAACCCAGGGATTGGTTCTGATTGAAGCCATGGCGGCCGGTCTGCCGGTGGTGGCAGTAAAGGCTTACGGCGTTCGGGACATGGTTGACGACGGCATCAATGGCTATCTTGCTTCCTGCGATATTGAGCAGTTTGCAGCCGCTGTTTGCCGCTTGCTGCAGGACGAAAACACCCTGCGGAGATTCAGCCGCAATGCTCTACTGAAGGCCGATAGCCTATCATCCCACAACATGGCTAAACGGCTGGAAGAGGTCTACCTGCAGCTGGATATCAGACGCCGGCGCCGTCGTAACCGCATGAAAGAACTGATGAGCTGGTTTGGTTCTTAACCCCTGCCCATCAAAGGCCTGTCGCGGACAGGCCTAATATTTTTTCTGGGCTTATTACAATCATTGAGCTGTGGTAAATTATACTTATGCAAACCAACAGAGGAGAAATAAGATGAATAAACTACGCTTTATACTGGCAATTGCAATCGGCAAAATCCTGATACTGTTCAGCCGCTGGATAGGAAATCAGGGCAGCAACTTTCCCGGTAAAATGGCCCGCCGCGTTTATCCCGGCATATTGAGGGAACTGGCCGCCAGGATTACCGGCAGAATAATAATAGTAACCGGGACCAACGGAAAAACCACTACCAGCAATATGCTGGCCCAGATTATAAACCAGACTGGCGCCAGCCTGGTGCATAATCAGGCCGGAGCCAATATGATCCCCGGCATAACCACTGCATTTATTGCAGCCACCGGCATTACGGGTCAAAAACAGTTTGATTATGCCCTGCTGGAAACTGATGAGGCCAACGTTCCTTTATTATTAAAAGAAGTCAAGGCAGGACTTATCCTCATTACCAATTTCTTTCGCGACCAGCTTGACCGCTATGGTGAACTGGACTACACCGTTCAGGTTATCAGAGAGGCAGTAAAGGGCAGAGGAATAGATCTGATACTTAACGCTGATGACCCCCTGAGCGCACATTTTCAAGGCCTTACCGCAGTGCACTGCTGGTACTACGGCTTTGCTCCGGGCAGTTATGACAGTTATGAGAGCCGGGAGAGCCGGGAAGGAAGGTATTGTGTTATCTGTGGACAGGAATTGCAATATCAGCGTTACCATTATGCCCAATTGGGAAAATACTCCTGTCCGGGCTGCGGCAATCACAACCCCAGTCCGGATTTTACCGGCCATGGCCTGGTAATGCACCCCGCTATTGAGCTTATGGTAGATGATATGTTGCTGAGCAGTCCCTATCAGGGGTTTTATAATGCTTACAACATAGTTGCGGCCGTGTCTGCGGCCCGGCTCCTGGGTATTGAACCCCGGTATATTCAGAAAGCTATAGCCGATTTTAAACCCCGGGCCGGGCGCATGGAAAGCTTCACCGTCAATGGCCGGCCCAATATTTTAATTCTGGTCAAAAACCCGACCGGGCTGAACCAAAGCCTGGCTGCCGTAATGGAGAATCCCGCAGTTAAGCACCTGTTCTTTGCTCTTAACGACCAAGTCGCCGACGGAAGAGATATCTCCTGGATATGGGATGCCGACATCGAAGCCATAGAAACCGACCGTAAAATAAAGCAGATTGTTTGTTCAGGCATACGCAGCGGTGATATTGCCTTACGGATGAAATATGCGGGCTACCCTGCTGATCAGCTTATAATCAAGTCGAACCTAAAAGAGGGCATCGAGTACGTCACCAGCCTTGAAGGCGACGTCAGCTACATTCTGAGTACCTATACCGCCTTGTTTGAATGCCGCAAGATACTGCTGAGCCTGCAGAAACGCTCCGGAGCACCGGCGGGAAAAGTTCCCGTACGGGGATAGAACCAACCACAGGGAGGATAAAAATCATGGCCGATTATAAAATAGCTCATATGTATCCCGATTTGATGAACCTTTATGGTGACCAGGGCAACCTAACATGCCTGAAAAGGCGTTTGCAATGGTATGGTCACCGCTGTGTAATAAGTGATATTCCACTCAATGGACAACTGGACTACCAGGATATAGATATGCTCTTTATGGGAGGGGGCTCGGACCGGGAACAGGGATTGGTGTACCGGGATTTGTTCCGCCAAGCGGAGCGCCTGCAACAGGAAATTGAAAACGGACTGCCGGTATTATTCATCTGCGGCGCCTACCAGTTGCTGGGCAAGTCCTATATCGGAGCGGACGGAGAAACAATGGACGGCCTGGGGTTTTTCGATTTTTACACCCGGGGGGCGAAAGACCGGCTGATTGGCAATATAGTGATCAACAGCGCCATAACCGGCGAAGAAATCAGTATAGTAGGTTTTGAAAACCATGGGGGGCGTACTTATTTTCAGGATACCGAGCTCCGGCCGCTGGGCCGGGTGGTAAAAGGCTTTGGCAACAATGGGGAAGACGGATGCGAAGGCATCAGTTATAAGAATCTTATAGGCACCTACCTGCATGGGCCTTTACTGCCTAAAAACCCGTCTGTGGCGGACTTTTTCATTCAGGCGATGGCCAAGCGTAAAGGAATGGTTATTGACACTATCCTGGATGACGCCATAGAAAACTATGCCCACCGCCAAGTAAAAAAACAAATCCTCGGAGGATAGCGGCCTCCGCCTTTCCTATCTCAGCATGAATCGGCTATGGCAGGTATATATAGTATCCGTATGGGTAAATTATTAGGTATTAAGGGTTTAAAAGGAGTGTTTGCCATAAAAGCGGATACTTTAGCTGGTGCGGCAGCTTTTCCCGCCGAGAAGGTGACTGAGCGTCTGCAGGAAGTCCTATATTGCGGCAGCCCTGAGGTTGACCGGATTTTAAGCTACCTGCTGGATAACAGCGGTAAAATGCTGCGGCCCCGGATGGTTTATCTCAGCGGGTCATTATATCCCAACGATGGCGAAAGTCTTACGGACATTGCGGCAGCCGTTGAACTTATTCATATGGCTTCACTGGTTCACGACGATATTATTGATAATTCCCAGCTGCGCCGGGGCAAGCCCAGTGCCAACCAGCGCTGGGGCAACCAGGTCAGCGTATTGACCGGCGACTTCCTTTTTGCATCCGCCTTCAACCTAATCAGCCGGTGCCGCCAGCCCCTGATAATGGATAATCTGACCGATACCATAAAAATCATGTGTTCCGGTGAAATCAAGCAAATGGGGATGCTTTTCGACCTTAATCTCAGTGAAAACGATTACTATGATAAAACCTACCGCAAAACCGCCTGCCTTTTTGCTTCCAGTTGCAAGGTAGGGGCTATGCTCAGCCAGGCTTCGGAGAAGGAGATCATGACGCTGGAGCAATTCGGGCTGAACTTGGGCTATGCTTATCAGATAATCGACGACGTACTGGATTTCGTATCTGACAGCAGCCTTCTAGGCAAACCGGTGGCCAGTGATTTAAGGCAGGGGAATATTACCCTGCCGGTTATCCTGGCTCTAAAAGACGGCAGATATGGCGAAAAGTTAAGGGCGCTGCTGCAAAACAGCGTCAGCAGTCCCCGCAATCTCAAAGAGATGCAGGCAATATTCGAAGCGACCGGCGTCCTGCAGGAGTCGGTTCATCTATCCCGCCGCTATCTGGAATTGGGCTTGAATCTGCTGGAAGAATTTCCGCTCAATCCAGTAACAGAAGAAATAAAGCGTCTCAGCCGTTATCTGCTGGATGGATATTATCAAAAGCTTAATATGTCTGCGGCCCAACCCGTGCTGCTGGCATCGGCAGAAGACAGCCTATTTTCCAGCCTGCAATAATAAGCACTCTTAATGCCGTAAAGGGGGGGAGCCGCCTCCCGGCTTCCAAGAGGAGGTTAATGAATGGAAATACCGTACAGGCTTGGAACGGAGGATAATATCACAAATACTCCTCCGTCTTATTGCGGCAGACCTTCGGGTATTCTTTTCAACTACATCGTCCATACCCTGCCCCGGGTAAAAAAACTGCTGCATCGCTGGGAAACTGAAGCTTGCCGTTGCGAAGACCCCGAACTCAGGAAACAGGCCCTGGCCAGCCTGCAGCACAAGGCCTTCCATTGCCAGGGGGGAGCCGTATATTCGGTAAGCTGCGGGCAGCTAAAGGATACTACCCTGCGGCTCATAATTGCCTACCAGACCATTTGCGACTACCTGGATAACCTCTGTGACCGGGCTGGAAGTACCGACGAAAAGGCCTTTGAGCGCCTGCACCGTTCTCTATTTGATGCCCTTGCTCCAGGAAGCGAAAGCGGTGATTACTATGCCTTTTACCCCTACCGGGGCGATGGCGGATACCTTTTGAAATTGGTAAATGAATGCCGCTTTTGCATAGAACAGCTTCCCGCATATTCCGCGGTGTATCCTGAATTGATAACGCTGGCTCAATGGTATGCTGACTTACAGGTAAAAAAGCACCTGGCTCTTGACTGCCGCGAACAGGTGCTGCGGGAATGGGCCGAACAGAATCTGACTGCTTACCCGGGAGTGCTATGGCAGGAATTTGCCGCTGCCAGCGGTTCGACCCTGGCGGTTTTTGCACTCTTTGCCCTGGCAGCCAATGGGATTGCTGACCGGAAATCGAGGGATCAGATTTTGCAGGCTTATTTTCCATGGATTTGCGGGCTGCATATTCTACTCGACTACTACATTGACCAGGAGGAGGACCGCCGGGGAGGCGACCTCAACTTCACCTTCTACTACGCCAGCCGGGATGAGATGCTGAACCGTTTCCGGATATTTATAAACCAGTCCTGTGCGGCCGCCGCGCTCCTGCCATCAGCCGTCTTTGACGGTACGGTAGTCCAGGGTCTGCTGGCCATGTATCTGTCCGATAAAAAGGTTGAGGAACAGGGCCTGCAGCAGCAGGTCAACCTGCTGGTAAACGAAGCCGGGGCAGGTACCCGAAAGGTCCTCAACCTCTGTCGGCTGGTAAGAAGGACATTCCTGATCAGTTAGAGGGCAGGAGCGGCTGTGATATTTAAAAAACCGCCTTATTTTCCCTTCAGCTTTGTGTATACACCGTCAAGTCTGTTAAATTCCCTTTACAACCCCTATAATGATATATATCTAGCCCGGTCGCAGACTATAAAATTGAAATAATAGTAAAATATAGGCCGTGAAGCTACTGGGATCTATACTTAACCTCACTTTGCAATGGCTGCGGCAAAATAAGGGAGGGGTGTTTTATGGGATGCTGCTCTCAGGGATACCTGGAGAAAAATACTGAAGACGAACAGGCAGATTTAACGCTGCTGGACCGGGTCCTTAAAGAATATAAAAATCAGGCCGGCAGTTTGGTAACGGTTCTGCAGAAGACCCAGGAAATCTATGGCTACCTGCCTTTGTCGGCATTACGCCAAATTGCTTGTTACCTGCAGGTTAAACCAGCCCGGGTATATGGAGTAGCCACTTTCTATACCCAGTTTCGCCTTAACCCGGTGGGCAAACACCTTATATTGCTTTGCCAAGGGACCGCCTGCCATGTTAACGGCTCGGAACGGATAGAGACCGCGCTTTCCCGGGAACTTAAGATAAAACCCGGTGAGACCACTGCCGACGGACTGTTTACCTTGAGCAATGTGGCCTGTCTGGGCTGCTGCAGTCTGGCCCCGGTAATGATGATAGACGGGCAGGCCTATGGCCCCCTGACCACTGACCGGGCCGTAAGCGTTATAAAAGATATCAGGGCCCGGGAGCAGGAATCCGGAGAGGAGGGCGCAAAGGCATGAAGCTGCGTATAGGTCTGGGAAGCTGTGGTATAGCGGCAGGAGCTCTAAATGTAACCGATAGCCTGGAAGCCGAACTTGCTGCCCGGAGTATTAATATAGACATTCAGGCAACTGGTTGTATAGGCATGTGCCACAATGAGCCCTTGCTGGAAATCATTGAGGATGACGGTCAGATATTTACCTATGGTCACGTCAACCAGGAGAGCGTCAAGGAAATAGTGGCTGAGCATATCGCAGGCGGTACGCCGGTGGCAAAGTTGCTGGTACACAGCAGTGCTGAGCCCAACGGGTTTTTAAACGGGCAGTTAAGGGTAGCCTTGAGAAACTGTGGAATCATCAACCCTGAAAACATTGACGACTATGTAGAGCGCGGAGGATATCGGGCGCTGGATAAGGCAAAAGGCATGAGCCCGGAAGAGGTGATAGAGGAGGTAAAACAATCCGGGCTCAGAGGCCGGGGAGGAGCAGGTTTTCCCACCTGGTTCAAATGGGACGCGGCCAGGAACAATCCGGGAGAGGTCAAATACGTTATTTGCAATGCAGATGAAGGCGACCCCGGCGCCTTTATGGACCGCAGTCTGCTGGAAAGCGACCCCCACTCGGTGCTGGAAGGAATGGCTATCGCCGCTTACGCCATTGGCGCAACGGAAGGGATCGTCTATTGCCGGGCGGAATATCCGCTGGCTATCCACCGTCTGGATATAGCCATAAACCAGGCCCGGGAAAAAGGGTTGCTGGGCGAGTTCAATGTAAGTATTAAACAGGGCGCCGGGGCTTTTGTCTGCGGCGAAGAGACCGCCCTTATTGCCTCCCTGGAAGGGGAAAGGGGAATGCCCCGCCTGAAACCCCCCTTTCCGGCCGAATCCGGCTATTGGGGGCAGCCCAGCAATATAAACAATGTCGAGACCCTGGCCAATATTCCCTGGATTATGGCCCGCGGGGGCAAAGCCTTTGCCGCCTATGGAAGTGATAAAAGCAAAGGCACCAAGGTATTTGCCCTGGCCGGCAAAATAAAAAAAGGCGGTTTGGTTGAAGTACCTATGGGGCTTAGTTTAAGAGATGTGATTTATAAGATCGGCGGCGGTATCAAAGAGAACCGTGCCTTTAAAGCGGTGCAGCTGGGGGGGCCCTCGGGGGGATGTATCCCTGCCGGTTTACTGGACACCCCGGTAGATTATGAATCAATAACCGCCACCGGAGCTATCATGGGTTCAGGCGGCATGGTGGTAATGGACGAGAGCACCTGCATGGTGGACGTTGCCCGTTTCTTTCTGGATTTCACCCGTAAAGAAACCTGCGGCAAGTGCGTACAGTGCCGTATTGGCACCAAACGCATGCTGGAGGTGCTGGAACGCATTTGTAATGGCCGAGGGCGCCCGGGCGACCTGGAGCTCCTGGAGGATATTGCGCTGCAGGTTAAAGAAGGTTCATTATGCGGTCTGGGGCAGAGCGCCCCTAATCCGGTTCTGACCACCATAAAATATTTCCGGGATGAATACGAGGCTCATATTTATGATAAAAAATGTCCGGCTAAGCAATGTAAAGCCCTTATCGTTTATCGCATCGATTCTGACAAATGCAAGAGCTGCAGCCTCTGCGCCCAAAAATGCCCGGTCAACTGTATCAGCGGGGAGAAAAAACAGCCTTATGTAATTGACCGGGAGAGGTGCATAAAGTGCGGCAACTGTATGGAGGTATGCCCGGCCAGGTTCAGTGCGGTGGTACTGGAAAGTGGAGGAGTGAAACCGGCATGATAAGGATAAATATAGACGGCCGGGAAGTAAAGGCCCAAAAAGGCCGGACAATACTGGAAGCGGCGAGATCGCATGGCATTCATATACCTACCCTTTGTTATGATGAAAGGGTAAAAACCTATGGCGCTTGCGGCCTCTGTCTGGTTGAGATTGAAGGCAGCCCCAGACTCCTGAGGGCCTGTGCCACTGAGATCAGCTCCGGCATGATAATTAAGACCGATACCACCAGGATACGGGATTCACGCCGAATGACCCTGGAATTTCTTCTGTCTGACCACACCGGAGACTGCCAGGGGCCATGTCTCAAAGCCTGCCCGGCACATACCGATGTCCAGGGATATGTAGGCTTGATCGCCAACCGGCAGTACGAGGAAGCACTCAAACTGATTAAGGAGAAAATACCGCTGCCGGCCAGCATTGGCCGCGTGTGTCCCCACCCCTGTGAAACCGCCTGCCGTCGGCAACTGGTGGAAGAACCTATTGCCATCGCCGCCCTGAAATATTTTGCCGCCGATATTGACCTCAAAAGAAAAAATCCCTTTATTCCTGAAATTAAACCGGCCACCGGCAAAAAAGTCGCCGTAGTGGGCGCAGGCCCGGCGGGGCTGACAGCGGCCTACTATCTGGCTATAGAGGGCCACCAAATAAAAGTATATGACGCCATGCCCCAGGGTGGCGGCATGCTGCGGTACGGCATACCTGAATACCGTCTGCCCAAAGCTGTACTGGACCGGGAAATTGACCTTATTGGGCGGATGGGGGTAGACTTTGTTTACAATACTCGTATAGGAACTGATATCAGCCTGGAAGAGCTGGTCAAACGTAATGATGCAGTATTTCTAGGCATTGGGGCCTGGTCAAGCTCCGAGATGCGGGCTAAAGGTGAAGACCTGCCCGGCATTCTCGGAGGCATTGACTTTCTGCGGGAAGTTGCCCTTCATGGAGAAGTTCAAATCGGGGAAACGGTAGCTGTTGTCGGCGGCGGCAACACCGCTATGGATGCTGCCCGAACCGCGTCAAGGCTGGGGGCCCGAAAGGTGATGGTTCTCTACCGGCGTACCCGGGCAGAAATGCCCGCCGAGGAGATTGAAATAAAAGAGGCCGAAGAAGAGGGCATCGAACTCCGGTTCCTGGTCGCGCCGCTGGAGATACTGGCCCGGGACGGAAAAGCTTCCGCCATACGCCTGCAGAAGATGGAACTGGGTGAACCCGACGCTTCCGGGCGGCGCAGCCCGGTACCGGTACCCGGGGCTGAGGAAATAATAGAAGCAGACGCCATAATCAGCGCCATCGGCCAAAAGGTTAATCCTGAGGGACTAACCGGGCTGACCCTTAGCCGATGGGGGAGCATAGAAGTTGAACAAGACACCCTGGCTACTGATATTCCTGGTGTATTTGCCGGAGGCGATGGGGTTACCGGCCCTCAGATAGCCATAGACGCCGTTGCCCAGGGAGGCCGGGCCGCCCGGTCAATCAACCGCTACCTGAGCGGCAGCCTGGAGGTGCTTAAGGATAAATACACGGTGGAGCAGAAGGGATTGACACCGGCCGACTTTGCCGCCTGTCCCCGAGCGGCACGCGCCCCGATGGCGCATCTTGACCCGGAGGAGCGCCGCCGCAACTTCCGGGAGGTCAACCTGGGATTCAAGGAGGCGGAAGCTGCGGCTGAAGCCGGACGCTGCCTGGAATGCGGCTGCCAGGATTATTTTGAATGCCGCCTGTTGAAATACGCTGGCGATTACGAGGCAGAACCCCGGCGGATTGAAGGTGAGAAGCGCCCGGGCAAGCTTAAGGATACACATCCGTTTATCGGGCGAAACGCTGAAAAGTGCATACTATGCGGCCTTTGTGTAAGGGTATGTGATGAATTTATGGGGGTAACTGCTCTAGGACTGGTGCACCGGGGATTTGAAACCGTGATCCGGCCCGAATTCGATCTCCCCCTGCAGGAAACCTCGTGCATAAGCTGCGGCCAGTGTGTAGCTGTTTGCCCCACCGGAGCCTTAATGGAATCTTTCCCGGTTCCCAAAAAACCACCTTTGCAAATGCAGGAGACGTACAGTACCTGTTCATTCTGCAGTATGGGCTGTGAAGCGCAATTCTATAGCCGGGGCGATATCATATACAAGGCGCGACCTCCGATAGACGGCCTGCTTTGCCGCCAGGGACGTTTTGCCTTTGCGGCTTTCGCCCGAAACCGGATTGATAAACCGATGATAAAAGCAGACGGAAGGTTGTCAGAAACCACCTGGTCTGAAGCCTTAACGAAGGCCGCTCACCATAGCGGCCGTATAAAATACGGATATTCAGCTTCAGCCCTGGCAGTGTACGTTTCTCCAGCCTTCACTATGGAGGAAGCCGCTGCAGCTGCTGACTTTGCCCGCCTGGCTTTGGGGACGGACAAATTGGGCAGCACTACTCCGTACGCCCCACGGGGATTGGCCCGCATGCTGAACGGAAGAATTCTTACCGGCAACCTGGACGAATTGGCAGATACCGGGGTGATATTGTTAGTCGGTTCATTAAATCACAGTCAGGTGGGCGCGGTTAAAATCAGAGCCGCAGTTAAAGGAGGAGCCCGGCTGATGGTGATAAGCCCGGAACCAACCATGGTGGATGACCTGGCCGCAGTTATCATCAGGGAGACTGCAGAATATGATTTGCTAATTGATATTCTGGCCGCGGTGGTTAAAAATAATTTGGCGGCGGAGGACTTCATTGCCGGTTTTGTGGAGGGATACGACTGGTTCAAAAAGGGCCTGGTTACCAGAGAACCTGGAACCCGGGCGCAAGAAGCGGCAGAAGCTTTTGCCCGGGCCAAGAAAGCCATGATAGTGGTTGACGGCAGTGAGGTAAACGAGGCGGGAGTCGAACTGCTTGCAGACCTGGCTCTTATTACCGGCCGGATAGGCTCTCCCCACAGCGGCATGATCGCGATTACCCCGGGCAGCAACCATCTGGGCCTATGGAACCTGGGTGTCACCGGTTCCGCTGCTGAACTCGAAACTGGCCTGAAAGAGGGGGCTGTAAAGGGGCTCTTTATTTTGAATGAAGACCCGGTGGGGGCAGGTATAGTGGATAAAGAAGAGCTGAAACGGCTGGAATTGCTGGTGGTCGCAACTCCGTATATGAATCCAACCGCGGAGGCGGCTGATATAATACTTCCTTCCTCTGTTCCGGTGGAAAATGAGGGTACCTATATAAGTGCGGATGGAAAAATTAAAAGCCTGAATCGGGCCGTCAGCTTCCGATCAGGGCTCAGCAATCAGGAGATTATAAGGAACCTGGCAGCCAGCATGAAAACGATCCCGGATATTTCCCGGCAAAAGGAGATTGTCCGGGCGGTAACGAAATCCCAGAAAACACTGGAGCTAAGCGGGCCCAAGGCACTGCTGTCAATTCCCGCCCCAAAAAGTATTTTCGCCAAGGCTCCCGTCCCTGACCCCGCGCTAAGAGAGTTTTACGCAAGTTTGAATAAATAGGTAATTCAAGGGTCGATAGCAAAATCTTCCGAGTAAAATCTCCACTCCTTGTGATAAAATTTTAAGAAAACAAAGGAGGTTCACTATGGCCGATGTAATCGACTATCAAATCTTCGGGGATGACATGCAGATCGTGGAGATCGAATTGGACCCCGGTGAAGGGGTCAGGGCTGAAGCTGGCGCCATGATGTACATGGAGCAGGGTATTCAGATGCAAACCGGAACCGGGGGCGGAATGTTCAGAGGATTTAAGCGTATGATAAGCGGCGAGAGCTTTTTTATCACTACGTTTTTAAATAACGCCAACCGCAAACAAAAAGTGGCTTTTGGCGCACCCTACCCGGGTAAAGTTATTCCCCTGGATTTGCAAAAAATGGGGGGCGGCTTTATATGTCAAAAGGACTCGTTCCTCTGTGCCGCCCGGGGTACGGAAATAGAAATAGCCTTTTCCAAACGTATCGGTGCGGGCCTGTTCGGAGGTGAAGGCTTCATCCTGCAGAGACTGGAAGGCGATGGCATGACCTTCATCCACGCCGGCGGCACCCTAATCGAGAAGAACCTTTCCCATGGAGAGGTCCTTCGGGTGGATACCGGCTGTCTGGCTGCTTTTGCCCCCAGCGTCGACTATGATATTCAGTTTATCGGCGGATTCAAAAACGCTCTCTTCGGTGGCGAAGGATTGTTTATGGCCACCCTGACCGGTCCTGGCCTGGTCTATCTGGAAAGCCTTCCCTTATCCCGTCTGGCGGACCGCATCATTGCCGCCAGTGGTATCAGCAATACCGGCGAATCCCGCGGCGTAGGCGGAATAGGAGGCCGCATACTGGGCGATTTGCTAAGCGGAGATTAGAAATCACAAGAAGAGCGTTACCTGTTTATCCCCCGGCTGTTTGGTTGCCGGGGTTTTTTATTTGAACCAAGTTGTAATCATGATGTCACTATTACACAAAAGACGAACAAAGAGGTTACAAAACCATTACATATATTTATGCCCGGTCAATTATAAGAAAAATTTACTCCCTCCATGCCCGGTCGACCTTTGTACCGGTTCTGACGTGCTGCAACCAAAAGTTGGCACGTTTATTGCTTCAAAAATGTAGCAGAAGTTCTTTGAAAAAATATCTCCGAGGCTGTTGACCTAAGGCAAAAGCTATGGATAACAGGACGTTAAGGTTTATTTGGAAACGAATAAGCCTCCCGTTGCGGAAAGGGGAATTAGTTATAACAATAATGGCGAACTGTACTCTTTAGTCAGTCGCCTTCCAACCGGAGCTGAACTATGCCCTGCGCTGGTTTAGCTTCTTTCATAATGCTGGACTACGCCTTTCCGCTGGTGCAGCATTTTTTATTTCCTCATTAATCAGTTCCTATAACCTCAGTAATAAGTCCTCAAGGAGGTGGTATCAGATTCAGGATAATTACCGGGGTAAATATCTGTATTAAAGCAAAAGAGGATTAGAGAATTTGGAGGTGCATTATTGATGAAAAAAGTATGGGATGACAGCTACAAACTATTCATCGATGGAAAATGGATTGACGGTTCGGAAGGTAAGACCTTTAAGGCTTATTGCCCTGCCAATGGCGAATTCTTGGCCACCTGCGTAGACGCCGGCAAGGAAGATGTGGATATGGCGGTAAACGCGGCCTGGAAAGCATTTGCCGGCTGGAAGGATGTCAGCCCGCAAGAAAAATCTACAATCCTGTTAAAAATTGCCGACCTGATAGATGAGAACAAAGAAAAACTGGCTATGGTAGAGACCATGGATAATGGCAAACCCATCCGGGAGACCTTGAACATAGACGTACCTCTGGCATCTGACCACTTCCGTTACTTTGCCGGCGCCATCAGAACCGAAGAGGGCGAAGCGGTTATGATTGACAAGGACCATATGAGCATCATTCTGCGCGAACCTATCGGTGTGGTGGGACAAATCATCCCCTGGAACTTCCCCTTCCTGATGGCTGCCTGGAAAATAGCTCCGGCTCTGGCGGCAGGCGACTGTGTAGTAATCAAGCCGTCCTCAACCACTTCCCTCAGCATCCTCGAATTTGCCAAACTGCTGGAACAAGTCCTGCCTCCGGGTGTGGTAAATGTAGTAACCGGTAGAGGCTCCACCACCGGCAATTATATGCTGGAGCATCAGGGCTTTACCAAGCTGGCTTTTACCGGCTCTACCGAAGTAGGTTATCAAATTGCCGATGCGGCTGCCAAAAAGCTTATTCCGGCTACCCTGGAACTGGGCGGCAAATCAGCTAACATCTATTTCCCCGACTGCCCGTGGGACAAGGGCATTGAAGGCGTAGCCATGGGCATCCTCTTTAACCAGGGCCAGGTTTGCTGTGCCGGCTCCCGGGTATTTGTCCATGAAGACATTTACGACCGCTTCCTTGCCGATATGATTTCACTGTTCAGTAAAGTCAAGGTCGGCCTTCCCTGGGAACAGGATAGCATGATGGGATGTCAGGTTAACGAAGACCAGTTGCAAAAGATACTTAACTATGTTGAAATCGGTAAAAAAGAAGGTGCCCGCCTGGCCTACGGCGGAAAGAAATTAAACGACAATGGCCTGGACAAAGGCTGCTTCATGATGCCTACCATCCTGGCCGACGTTACCAACGACATGAGAGTGGCCCAGGAAGAAATATTCGGGCCGGTAGTATGCGTAATCAAGTTCAAAGACGAAGACGAAGTCATCAAGATGGCCAATGACAGCGAATATGGATTAGGCGGTGCAGTTTGGACCAAAGACATCAACCGGGCCCTGCGGGTAGCCCGAGCAGTACAAACCGGCCGTATGTGGGTAAACAACTACAATAACCTGCCGGCCCATGCTCCCTTTGGCGGATACAAAAAATCCGGAATTGGCCGCGAAACCCATAAGATGATGCTGGAACACTACAGCCAGAAAAAGAACATCTTCATAAGCCTCAGTGAAGCTAAACTAGGCCTGTACTAAAAAACCGGTCATCCCGGCTGGCTTTTCTTAAGTCAGCCGGGATAAATCCCCTGAACGGGTTGAATCAGGCAACGCGGAAAATTAAGGGGCTGTATATAATGAAGGTTATAATTGCAAGTAAAGACGACATGCGAGCCCGTGCCATGGCGGTTGAGTTGAACCGGCGTCTGGCGATCTATGGGGTGAAATCGGAACTCATAGAGAAACCCCTTTCTGCAGCTATCAAGCATGCCGATTTGGCTATCGTGCTGGGCGGAGATGGAACCATACTGAGAGTCGCCCATTGGCTGGCCGGGAAGGAAATTCCCATTCTGGGGGTAAATTTCGGCCGGGTAGGCTTTTTGAGCAGTATAGAACCGGAACAGTTATGGCCGGCTCTTGAATTATTAATTAAAGGCCGATACCAGGTAGAAGCAAGAACTATGCTTGCGGTCAGCGTTCAAAAAGGCAAGGACGTCCGCTTAATGGAACCGGCGCTGAATGACATGGTAATCAAGGTGATCAGCCCCCAGGTGATGGAAATAGAATTACGGATTAACAACAGCCCTGCGAAACACCTGCGGGGGGATGGAATAATATGTGCTACTCCAACCGGATCTACTGCCTATTCACTATCAGCCGGGGGGCCGGTAGTAGATGCAAGCCTCCCTGCGCTGCTGATAACCCCGATATGTACCCAGTTAAAATTATTGCCTCCCGTGGTGGTAAATGCAGACGCGCAGATTAATTGCAAAATTATCAGCCCTCATCCCGCCTGCCTGGCCGTCGACGGGGAAGTGAAAACAACCCTGGATAGAGGAGACAGAGTCAGAATATGCCAGGCTTCTGAAGCAGCACATATTATTCACATTGACCTGCAGCCGATAAGCAAGGATACTGGTAGTAACCTTGAAAATGTAGATAGCCTGCCTTCGCTATCGATTATATAAACAGGTCTTATCCCGCAACTGAAGAGGAAAGGGGAGGGTTAGCATAAATATGCTATGCAATTGTCACGACAAAAACCGGCTCCAGGATACAATAACCGATGATTCGGTTGATTTGAGCAAATCAGCTGACGTGCTGGGTACATACCGTGACCAGGCCGGCAGTCTGGTTACCGTCCTGCAAAAAGCGCAGGACATCTACGGGTACCTGCCGCTTACCGTACTACGCCATATAGCCCGGGAAATGAACCTGAAACCGGCCCGGGTGTACGGTGTAGCTACCTTCTACACCCAGTTTCGTTTAACCCCGGTAGGAAAATATGTAATCCTCTTGTGCCAGGGCACCGCCTGCCATGTAAACGGGTCGGAGAGGATAGAAGCCGCCCTGTGCCGGGAACTTAAAATAAAGCCGGGGGAAACCACCCCGGACGGATTATTTACCCTTACCAATGTAGCTTGTTTAGGGTGCTGCAGCCTTGCTCCGGTAATGATGATAAACGGGCAGGCCTACGGCCCGTTAACCCCGGATAAAGCTTTAAGCATAATAAAAGACCTGTATGCCGGTGAGAAACAGGTTGACCAGGGAGGCGAGCAATGATGAAAATACGCGTAGGTTTAGGCAGTTGCGGTATAGCCGCAGGAGCCCTGAAAACATTGGAGAGCCTTAAAGCGGAGCTTGCCCGCCATAACTTATCGGCAGATATACAGCAGACCGGCTGTATAGGTATGTGCCATAACGAACCGCTGGTTGACATAATCGATGACCAGGGACAAATATTTACCTATGGCAAAGTCGATGAGAAAAACATCAAAGAAATAATAACACAGCATGTTCAGGGAGGAACACCGGTAGAAAAATACCTGGTTAGCAGCCGGGAAAAACCCAATGACTTCCTGTCTGAACAGGTCAGAGTAGCCTTGAGAAACTGCGGCCTCATCGACCCGGAACAAATCGAGCACTACATGGAACGGGGAGGCTATAAAGCTCTGAATAAAGCCATAACCGCAATGAGCCCCGAAGAAATAACAGCAGAAATAAAAACATCAGGTTTAAGAGGCCGGGGAGGGGCAGGATTTCCCACCTGGTTCAAATGGAACGCTGCCCGCAACAACCCCGGGAAAATCAAATATATAGTCTGCAATGCCGACGAAGGCGACCCCGGAGCCTTTATGGACCGCAGCGTACTGGAGAGCGACCCGCATTCAGTTCTGGAAGGGATGACCATAGCCGGGTACGCCATCGGCGCAGCCGAAGGCATAATCTACTGCCGGGCTGAATACCCCCTGGCTATCCGGAGATTGGAAACCGCGATTGAACAGGCCCAAAATAAAGGATTGCTGGGTACCAAAATACTGGGCAGCGAATTCTCCTTCGACATCAGGATAAAACAGGGTGCCGGAGCATTTGTTTGCGGTGAAGAAACCGCTCTTATCGCCTCACTGGAGGGTGAGCGGGGAATGCCCCGGTTAAAACCCCCGTTCCCGGCCCAGTCCGGCTACTGGGGAAAACCTACCAATATCAACAACGTTGAGACCTTCGCCAATGTACCCTGGATAATAGCCGAAGGGGGTAAAGCCTTTGCCGCCATGGGAAGTGAAGCAAGCAAAGGGACCAAAGTATTTGCCCTGGCGGGAAAAATCAAAAGAGGCGGCCTGGTCGAAGTACCCATGGGACTAAGCCTGAGAGACGTAATATATAAAATCGGCGGCGGCATCAAAGAAGACCGCAGCTTTAAAGCCGTACAACTCGGGGGACCCTCCGGGGGCTGCATACCGGCGGCTTTACTTGATACCCCGGTAGAATATGAATCCATCACCCGCACCGGAGCCATAATGGGTTCGGGCGGCATGGTGGTAATGGATGAAACCACCTGTATGGTGGATGTGGCCCGGTTCTTTTTGGACTTCACCCAGAAGGAATCCTGCGGCAAATGCGTACAGTGCAGAATCGGTACCAAGCGCATGCTGGAAATACTGGAACGCATCTGTAACGGTGAGGGACAGCCGGGAGATATTGAGCTCTTACAGGAAATCGCCTTGAAAGTAGGGGAAGGCTCTCTCTGCGGCCTGGGCCAAAGCGCCCCCAACCCGGTGCTTACCACCATACGCTACTTCCGGGAGGAATATGAAGCCCATATTAATGATAAGAAATGCCCGGCCAAACAATGCAAAGCCCTCATAACTTACCGTATCGACCCCGAAAAATGCAAAAGCTGCAGCCTGTGCGCCAAAAAATGCCCGGTCAGCTGCATCAAGGGCGAAAAGAAAAAACCCTATGTCATTGACCAGGAGCAGTGCATAAAATGCGGCAACTGCATGGAAGTATGCCCAACTAAATTCAATGCGGTAACAGTTGAATAGGTGGGGAGGAGGGAGAAAAAAATGATAAACATAAACATTGACGGAAAAGAGATAAAGGGTTTTAAAGGGCAAACCATACTGGATGTAGCCCGGGCAAACAACATTGATATACCTACCCTGTGCTATGACGAACGGGTAAAAATATATGGCGGCTGCGGTTTGTGCGTAGTAGAAGCCGAAGGCAACCCTAAACTCCTACGGGCCTGCGCTGCCGAAATCGTTCCGGGCATGGTCATTAGCACCAATAACGAACGCATCCGGTCATCCCGCAAGATGACCTTGGAACTGCTGCTATCAGACCATATCGGAGACTGCCGCGGCCCCTGCATCAACGCCTGCCCGGCCCATACCGACTGCCAGGGCTATGTGGGCTTAATAGCCAATAAACAGTATCGGGAAGCAGTTAAACTAATTAAAGAGAAACTACCCCTTCCCGCCAGCCTGGGAAGAGTATGCCCTCACCCCTGTGAAACGGCCTGCCGCCGGCAGCTGGTAGAAGACCCGGTAGCTATTGCGGCCTTAAAATACTGGGTTGCCGACATAGACCTGAAGAGCGCTGATCCTTATATGCCGGAGATAAAACCGGCCACCGGCAAAAAAACAGCCATAGTAGGAGCCGGTCCGGCCGGGCTGACCGCCGCCTATTTTCTGGCTCAGGCCGGGCATAAAGTAAAAATATATGACGCTATGCCAGCAGGGGGAGGAATGCTGCGCTACGGCATCCCCGAATACCGTTTGCCCAAAGCCATACTGGACAAAGAAATAGAACTAATTGAACAGATGGGAGTAAAATTCAAATACAATACCCGCATCGGTACCGACATCAGCCTGGATTATTTAATGCAAAAAAACGATGCCGTCTTCGTAGGCATAGGTGCCTGGTTAAGCTCCGACATGCGGGCTAAAGGCGAAGACCTGCCCGGAGTACTGGGAGGCATAGATTTCTTAAGAGAAGTAGCCCGGCATGGCACGGTGGAAATAGGGGACACCGTAGCCGTAGTCGGCGGCGGCAACACCGCCATGGACGCTGCCCGCACCGCCGTAAGGCTGGGAGCTAAAAAGGTAATGGTCCTTTATCGCAGGACCCGAGCCGAAATGCCGGCGGAAGATATAGAGATAATCGAAGCCGAAGAAGAAGGCGTAGAATTCAGGTTCCTGGTAGCACCGATAGAGATACTGGATAGAGGCGGCAAAGCCGGAGCCATCCGCCTGCAGAAAATGCAGTTAGGCGAACCTGACTCCTCCGGCCGAAGAAGCCCGGTCCCCATCCCCGGAGCTGAAGAAACTATTGAAGCAGATACCATCATAAGCGCCATTGGCCAGAAAGTAGACCCCCGGGGCATGGAAAAACTGGGACTGAGCAAATGGGGTACCATTGACGTGGATGAAGACACCCTGGCTACCGACATCCCCAAAGTATTTGCCGGGGGAGACGGGGTAACCGGCCCGAAAATAGCCATTGATGCCGTGGCTCAGGGCGGAAAAGCCGCCCAGTCCATCATCCGCTACCTCAACGGAGAACCGATCAAGGTAAAAGAAAAATACCTGGCCGAGCAAAGCAACCTTACGGAAGAAGACTTTGCCTGTTATGAAAAAATTACCCGTATGCAGGTACCTCGCCTGGACCCTGAAGTAAGGCGCAGCAACTTCAGAGAAGTAAACCTTAAAATAGCCGAGGAAGACGTGGCGGCCGAAGCTAACCGCTGCCTGGAATGCGGCTGCAAAGACTACTTTGAATGCCGCTTGCTGAAATATGCCGGCAACTACGACGTAAGACCACAACGTATAAAAGGCGAACAACGCCGGAATAAACTGCAGGAAAAACATCCTTATATAGAAAGAAACTCCGAAAAATGCATACTCTGCGGACTATGTGCACGAATCTGTGATGAAGTCATGGGAGTAACCGCCCTGGGACTGGTTCATCGGGGCTTTGAGAGCATGGTTGCTCCGGAGTTCACCCTGCCCCTTGACCAGACCCCCTGCATCAGTTGCGGGCAGTGTGTAAGCGTATGTCCCACCGGAGCCCTGATGGAACACTACCCCATAACCAAGAATTTACCCATGGAATTAAAAGAAACCGAAAGCGTCTGCTCCTTCTGCAGTACCGGTTGTGAACCGGTAATTAACAGCAAAGGCAGTCTCATAGTGAGAAACGTACCTAAAAACGACGGTTTGCTCTGCCGCCAGGGCCGTTTCGGCTTTGAAGCCTTCAGTAAAGACCGCATCGACAAACCGATGGTGCGCCGCAACGGCACATTGGTAGAAGTAAGCTTCGAGGACGCTATAAAGATGGCGGCCAAAACGGCCCAGAGCATAAAAACCAGGCATTCCGGTTCATCACTGGCGGTATCGGTATCTCCGACTTATACCTTGGAAGAAGCCGCTGCCGCGGCAGGCTTCGCTAAACTGGCCCTGGACAGCAGAAACCTGGGCAGCTTTGCCCCTTATTCCACCCGCGGTCTGGCAAAGGTAATGGGAGGCCAAATCCCAGCCGCCGGTTTTGAGGAGATGGCTTCCACATCACTAATCCTGGCTGTCGGTTCATTTAATAACAGTCCCATAGCAGCGGTAAAAATCCGTCAGGCCGTACAGGCCGGAGCCCGGCTGATAGCCATAAGCTCCCGGGATACCCTGTATGGCAACCTGGCTGAACTTACAGTTAACCCGGGAAGCGGTACGGCTGTCTTAAAAGAAATACTGGCAGCAGCCGTCAACCATGGCCTGATCGCCGAAAACTCCAACCAGGAGCTGATTGCGGGCTATGACGACTTAAAGCAGGATTTAGCATCAAGTCAACCGGGAGAAGAAGCCGGAAGAATTGCTGAGCTGTTCATTTCGGCCCCAAAAGCCATGATTATGCTAGATGGCAGCGAGGTAACCGAGGCCGGTGCCCAATTATTGGCTGACCTGGCCCTGATTGCGGGTAAGATTGGGTCGCCTCGTAATGGTGTTATTATGGTAACACCGGGGGCAAACCACCTGGGATTATGGGAGGCAGGAATAACTGCCTCTGGTTATAAGCAGAAAGAAGCCTGGCAGCAGGGCGAGTTCAAAGGCCTGTTTATCTTTGGCGAAGATCCGGCAGGCACGGGTGCCATTACTTATGACGAACTGAAGCAACTGGAACTATTGGTTGTGACCAGTCCTTATATGACTAAAACGGCTCAACTGGCCGATGTAGTATTCCCCGGGTCCACCCCGGCGGAAGTGAATGGAGCCTATATCAGTGCCGACCATAAAATCAAAAAACTAGCGAAAGTCATCGACCCGTTATCAGGCTTAAACAATGAAGATATAATATTAAGCCTGGCCCAGGCTATGCAGGTAGATCTCAATACCCATATGCAAGAAACAGTTCACACTGCCATACAGAACCGCAAACAGGGACTTGACCTGGGGCGGGTAAGGCTTTCCCTGCCAGCCGGCAGCGAGTTCTTTAAACCCGTTTTAGAATAGAACCCGGTAAATTATATCCTGCCTCCGGCTTTTCATCATCGCCGGCGGCGGGTATAATCAGAAATGAACTATGGATTATATGGAGGTGGTACGGTGTCCCCCAATGCAGCAGAATCGGATTTATATCAGTCATGGAAAAAGTTTATTGAAAGCGGGGAGACCGGCGGTATCAACCCCGACATAGCCAAAGCCTGGAAAAGATGCGCTGCCTTCAGGGTAAATCCTTACGCCGGGCGTAGTGAATTTGTCCTGGAAAAGAGCAAATTGCGGGAAGTGCTGGAAAGCCACCATGAACTAATAGATTTGGCGCGTCCATTCATGAACAACCTGTATAAATTTGTGGCTGGCTCCGGTTTCATAGTTTTACTTTGCGATGAGCACGGATATATTATGGACACGGTAGGAGACCGGGATGTAAACGGTAATACCGACGAGCTCAATTTTAATATCGGTGCGCTCTGGACCGAGGAAGAGATAGGCAATAACGGAGTGGGCACTTCCCTGGTGCTGAGAAAACCCTTTCAGGTCTCCGGTGCTGAACACTACTGCCGAAAACACCATAAATGGACTTGCTCCGGCAGCCCCATCTTCAATGAGAATAATGAAATGATTGGTATCCTGGAAATGTCCGGACCGGTAGAAAAGACCCATCTGCATACCCTGGGCATGGTGGTGGCAGCAGCCGAAGCTATCGAGCACCAGATACAAGTGCATCGCCAAAACCGGGAACTGACCCTGCTCAACAATCGCATGAACAACATTATAAACAACGTGAGCGACGGGGTTGTAATCATTGATATCTTTGGCGAAATAACCCAAACCAATCCCGCCCTGGAACGCATATTGGACCGGAGCTTGGATTTATGCGGCAAAACCATAGAAAACCTATTTGAAAACACCTTGATAATACGTGACATGCTGGTGAGTGGAAAAGGATTTAAAGACGTGGAATTAACCATCCGTAACGGCATTACCTTGCCCTGTTTAGTTACCGGAGAAGTATTACGGGATGAGCAGGGGCATATAACCGGCGCTTCCATATTTATAGATACGATAAAGAATGTCCATAATTTAGTCAACCGTTTCAGCGGGGCGCAAGCAACCTTCCAATTCGAAGATATAATCGGAGACAGCAAGGAATTGATGGAAGCCATACGCCTTGGAACCCGGGCTGCCGTCTCCAACAGCAACGTATTACTGCAGGGTGACAGCGGGACCGGCAAAGAACTATTTGCCCAGGCCATTCACAACCGCAGTTCCCGGGCTAATTATCCCTTTGTCGCCATCAACTGCGGCGCTATACCCAGAGAACTTCTGGATAGCGAACTGTTTGGCTATGTTGAAGGCGCCTTCACCGGGGCCAAAAAAGGAGGACGCCCGGGAAAATTTGAAATGGCCTCCGGGGGAACATTGTTTCTTGATGAAATTGCCGACCTCCCCCTGGCCAAACAGGTGGCTCTGCTAAGAGTGCTGCAGGAGCGTAAAATAATGCGCATTGGAGGAGAGCGGGTAATACAGGTGGATGTACGTATTATCTGCGCCACCAATAAAAACCTGTTTGAAGAAGTCAAAAAAGGCCACTTCCGGCAGGATCTTTATTACCGCCTGAACGTTATATCTATAATCTTACCGCCCTTGAAAAACCGGCGGGGGGACATCCTCCTCCTACTCAACCATTTCCTGCACTCCTACAGCAAACGTATGGGCGTCCCGGCACCCGATGTTGACCAGCAGGTAATTCGTTGTCTGCAAAACTACAACTGGCCGGGTAATGTTCGTGAATTACAAAACGTGGTCGAGCGGATGCTGAATATTTCCGGCGGCGAAAAACTGACCCTGGAATATCTGCCTATGGAAGTAAGGCCACAGCCGGGTTATGCCAACCCGGTACCCAAGCATACTCCGGGACCGACCCTGGAAAAAGAACGAAAACGCATAAAAGAATTACAAGCGCAGCAGGAAACCGAAGAAATCGTGGCGCTGCTGGCTGAGTGCGGTGGAAACGTCAGCGAAGTAGCTCGTAAAATCGGTATATCACGCAATACCCTGTATCGGAAAATGCGTCAGTATAACATCATGCGCTAAAATCTTTTCCCCTAGAGCTCGGGGTCAGCCATATTATCGGAAAGTGCTCTCCCCAGCCATTTCTTCCGGCGGTAGACCACAACAAAGGACAACCCCCGCAGCAGCCAATCGCTCACAAAAAGCATCCACACGTAAGTTATGGGCACGTGCCAGATACGAATAAAAAGGTACATTACCGGCAAGCGATAGAGCCAGGTGAACACCGTACTTATTACCATAGGGGTGCGGGTATTGCCTGCTCCCTTCAAAATACCTCCAATTACTGAAGCCAGCGCTATTCCCGCCTGCTCGACAGCCGCGATGCGAATAAGTGAACCTGCTATAGCAATGATATCCTGGTCATTGGTGAAAAGCATAGCTATCTGGTAAGGCAGCAGGGCAAAGGCCAGGGCGAAAACCCCCATGAAGATAAGTGCAAACTCCACACTGCCCCGGGCCGCCTTCTGCAAAGCCACTTTATCCCGGGCTCCCACCGCCTGCCCTACCAGTGCCGTAGCTGCCACGGCAATACCAAATCCCGGCATAAATGAAATCGACTCCACCGTTATAGCCAACTCGTGCGAGGCGAAAGCCAGGGTACCGACATAGACAATCAAAAACATTGACACCAGATTAGCAGTAGTATAAAAAAACTGCTCGGCCAGGCTGGGTATGCCGAGGTGAAGGATACCGCGGTAGGTGGCAAAATTCACCTTAAAGACCGAAGCCAGATTGACCCGTAAACCGCTATTTCCCCGAAAAAGAAAAAACATTGCCAGGATAAACCCTACCCCGTGAGCCAGGGATGTAGCTACAGCGGCACCGGCTATCTCCATGCGGGGGAACCCCCACAGGCCATAGACCAGTGCAAAGTCTCCCGCCACATTGACCACATTTACCACCAGGGCAATGATCATAGGAATATCAGTCCGCCCCAGCCCCCGGAAAATCGAATGAGCCATATACAGCCCCAGAGCCAGGGGGGATATGGTAAAGACGATCACAAGGTAATCAAGAGCCTGGCGATAGACATCGGCTTCCACAGAAAAAAGCCCCAACATGGCAGGAGCGTACCTTAAACCCATGAAGGCCACAACAATCCCCATAACAATCGACAATAAAAAAGTATGCCCCGCCACTTCACTGGCATCTTCCATTCTCCCGGCGCCCTTCGCCTGAGCCACCAGGATAGCCGACCCGATCGCCAGCGCCTCCAGGAACAATATGATGGAAAAGAAAATCTCCGCTCCCAGCCCCACCGCCGCCAGCGGCGCAGCCCCCAGCCGGCCCACCACGGCAATATCCACCAGCCCGATCACCATATACATGATCATCTCAATCATAGCCGGCCCGGCGGTTTTAAAGATCCGGATCCGCAGCATGCGGTCTTTCAGAATCAGCATAATAGTACTCCTATAAATCAACAATTATCCCTATATTTTAGCCTATTTTGGTGAGGAGGGGAAGGAAGTGGAGTACATGGTTTTTTTATCGTAAAATCCGGATTAACGTATTTAGCCAAGCACTTTAATGCCACTGGCATTTACCAAGTTAAAAGCAGGATTATATGGAAAAATAACGAAGAGAGATATAAACGAAAAATTTGGCAAAAGAGAGTGAATAATGAGAATTTCATTGGTTTTTAATGCTGAAAAAGAAATAGTGCTGCCGATTCAGTATAATCATATAGTTCAGGGTTTCCTCTATAATAGCCTGTCTGACAAAAGCTACAGTAATTTTTTGCATCATACCGGTTATGAAATCGATAATAAAGTCTTTCGGCTTTTTACATTCTCACGTATTTTAGGGTCATTTCGAATAAACCGCACCACGGAAAAGATATCTTTTCTTCCCCCTGTACATATTGTTGTAGCCTCCCCCCTGGAACAATTTATTACCGACGTGGCCGAAACGCTTATAAAATCCGAGACCCTTTTTTTGGGGCAGAACATCCTGGAAATCGCCGGCATAAGCGTACACCGCGATATTCCTTTTTCCGACAGAATGCAGATTAAAATGCTGTCCCCCATGGTGGCGTATTCCACAGTTATGAAAGATGGTAAAAAGAGAACCGAATACTATTCACCATGGAACTCCGGATTTACTGCCATAGCCCGCCAAAATCTTCTGTTCAAATATCAGGTTTTATATGGAGAGCTTCCCAAAAATCAGGACTTTAAAATCATCCCCAACGGCAACCAGGAAAGAAAATTCAAAGTAGTGGCCAATTACAAGGGCACCATAATCGAAGGCTACAACGGGATCTACTGGCTTAAAGGCAACCCGGAACTGATACGGGTGGCTTACGAGACCGGTCTGGGAAGTAAGAACTCCCAGGGCTTCGGGTGCTGGGAGGTGGTGGGGTAGGAATCTGACGTATCAAAATTAGACAGGTGCTTTAAATTTGTTGGCATTAGTAATAAATTTTCATCATATTATTTAATTGCCTCAATTAAGGAATTGAAACTTATAAAAGGTAGTTGCTTTATTTACCACTCTAGTTTACCTTTTGAGGTTTACTTAGCACCTGTTTGAAAACAGGTGCTTTTTTACACATGCTGATACACCTAAATAAGGATTGTTAACAAAATTATCTGCTTCTCTTTTATCACAAATCGCTAACTAGGCGAATACTTTAGTACTAAAATCGCTTAAAACCTAACTACCTTATATAACAAAACACATGGAGAGGGAGAGAGCAGAGGTTAATGTTTATATTTATTGTGCATCGTGCTCGTGCACCGCCGCAGATATTACTGAAAAAGATAGGAGGTGATGAAATGCTTTCTTATAACCTTATTCGGATGGGTTCTATAGTGAGGCAGTCAAGTTTGGAGCCGGCAGAGTTTATAAAACTCATAAGTGATTGCGCCAATCCCAAGGCGAGGAATTTCCTGGCCAATGTGATAATCGTTGAAATTGATCAAACTGGCACGGAATCGAATATAGCTGTCTGGCCTTTTGAAGAATGCGGTGAGTATGTCGCAGGCGTAAAAAACAAACAGGTGTTTATGCCGGATGTAGTGAGAGCCTTGGCTTTTCCGTTTATTCTGCCCAGTGGCGGGAATCCGCTAAAGCCGCAGGGCAGGTATCCGGTGCCTAGTTATCTTGTCTATGATGCCCAGTTTAAGGATTTTGAAAAGAGTCCGGAAGCGATCGCGAAGTTCATTAACGGCAGGATATCCAGAACAATGGAAATAAACTTGGCGGAGAAAGAAATAACCAGCATTGCTTCATCATTGAATGCCATTCTCAAACAGAAGGATTTTTCTTCACAAGGGAAAAAGCTAGGTCTACTGGTATTAGCTGTTATTGACGCTAAAGGGAGTCCATATATTTATGTAAAAAAGGGCTATGAGATCAATGCTTTATTACCTATAGGCAGAAGCAGACTGTATGCGGACAAGGATATTGTTGCCGATGCGGAAAGGATACTACAATACTACTGGAGTTCCACTTTCCAGGAAGGCGCTGTGTGTGGCAAAAAAAACCAAGGAATATGCAGTATTTGCCATAGCTCAACAGAGGTAGTATCCGGATACAATAAGTCTTTATCCTGGCTGCCTACGACCTGGGGAGGTCCGCTGTCATTCGGCAATGACCAAAAACTGGTTGAAAGCATATCCCTGTGCAAAGAATGTTATGGCGATTTAACCGTGGGGGCAAGTTTATTCGGCAGATTATCCAAACTGGTGGATGCGAGTTTGTTGAAAGAAATCTTTTCGCCGGTAATATCAACATCAGCTAAAAATAAGAGCAGGAAAATTCAAGACAATATATATGGTAGCATGATAGCTCTGCCCTTATGGGATGAAATCCTGAAAGATGAAGATTCTAGAGATGATTGGGTAAGCGTCCTATACGAGTCATTAGATGAAAGCAGGTCTATAGGGAAAAAGAAATCCCACGCGTTTCTGCATATAAAAAATCTGACCGGGTTTATTGCTAAGGTTCCGGAGGAATGGATAAGTGAAGATTTCCGTCTGAATCTCCTATACTACTCCGGTGATCCTGGAAAATTGGATATTCACCTTCGAGCGATAATAGAGGATATACTTCCCTCCACTGCCCAAGAGCTCCAGGATTATCTTGAAAATATTGCTGGAGAGGCAGATGATGTGATGGCTGAATATACATTTTTAGGGGAACAGACCATCCAGTGGGAAAAGGAAAAGTTGCAGAGCCTGCCCTATATGCTTGCTTCCGCCTTTGGAGCGTCTTATGTTTGGACGAGCATGCAAAAGGCATTTAAACGGCAATATATCGACGACCGGCCGTTTGTGAAAAACTATGCTATTAGAATGAACCGGGAAGCCAAATTATTGCCAGACTCGATTTTTAATTTGCAGAAGGAGGGTGTGGAATATTACGCGATCAAAAGTTTTTTGCACAGGTATAATTCTGAATTGGCCGGGCAAAGGAGTGAAAATGACATGAAGAACGTTAAGGAACTAATTGCTTTAACCTGGGATGTGCCCGTAGAAGAATTGGCTTTTGATAATATTGATGAATTAGGATTCGCGGCAGGACAGGTGACAAAACATTTTGGTAACATTTACTATTACCACTATAACAAAAATAATAAAGATAAAACAAAAGAAAGCAGTATGGACAAAGATTTTATTAAACATCGTGTAATGACCTTTGGAAGCACCTTAACCCCTGATGTAATAAGGTACAGAGCATTGAGTAAAATGGAAGAATATAATAAAAAATTAAATTTAAAGGTACCGGACGATACTCTTGGAAGAGCCGCAGTCATATCTATGAACTTTATGAATTTTGATAATGAAATCAAACGAAATCGGGATAGATTTATGGCCGCTTTTTGGGCCGGGTATTCCCTAAGAAAGAAACCTAAAAAGGATAGCGATACTAATGATAAGCAAACAGAAAGTGAAGGAGGTAATATAAATGAATAGTGGAGAAGTGGTATTTGTTAAAAGCGTTAAAGATGGGATACCTAACCGTGACCCTTTGAATGATTCCGATGCGCGGCGTATTTTTGGCGAGGAAGATGGTCGGATATCTCTTTCGGATGTGAGTATCAAACGAGATATAAGAGATTATGTTATCGTAAAATATCCGGATGGAGGCGGTAATAAATTTATCTTTGTAAGAGAGGAAAGAACCCAAGAGGGCAAGTTGCTGAGTAGATCAAGCCTGGCCGAAAAAATCAAAGAGAGATCGGGAAGTAAGGCAGCTAAGATGCAGGAAGTGTTGACGGAGAAGGCTTTTGATGTCAGAACTTTCGGTATAGTATACAGCGTAAAAAAGGAGACCTTTAAACTGACCGGTCCGGTACAATTCGGCTGGGCCCACTCTCTTCACCCGGTAGCAACCCAATATGTGCAGGGTACGGTGATAATGCCTTCCAAAGATGCCAAAAATGTTGCTGAAGGGCAGGAGGCTGAGGAGGCCGGGCAGGGAACCATATGGACCAGTTATATTGTGCCTTTCGCCGTATTTGCGGTACCGGCTGTCATCAATGCCAATATAGCCAAAGAAACAAAGATGGATGAAGATGATGTGGAGCTTCTGCTGGAAGGTTTGTGGAACGGAACCAAACAGAGACAAGCTAGAGGCAGAGGTCTTCAGCAACCGCTGTTTTTGCTCCATGTTGAATATAAAGATCCGATGTTCAGGATAGGCTATTTGGAAGAAAGCATAAAACTTATGCCTTTGGCCGAAGATAGAGCGCCCAATAAACTGGAAGAGGTGACTCTGGATATAAGCGGGTTAACCGAATTACTGAAAAATCATGAGGAAATGATTAAGCGAGTGCGATATTGGGCTGACCCCAGGTTGAGTATAAAAGGGAGCCTGTATGGAGTAAAGGGCGGCGGTTGGTAGAAACTCTGGGCCGGAAAGAGGTGAGGATATGCAAGTATTAGTCTTTGACATACGCGGCTCGATGGCTCATTTTCGTATGCCGGATACTACTAATACCCATGCCAGTTATCCGTTCATACCGCCTACTACCGTAAGGGGGTTGGCGGGTTCGATATTAGGTTTACCCGATTTTACAGGGACGGCGTTGGTGGGGATAAGAATAATGAAGCCGGTAAAATCAACCATGCAGCAGATGTCGATGCTGGGTAAAGGCTGGTTGGGCAGCGACGTTTCATTCAACCGCCCTACCACGATTGAGTTGTTAGTTAACCCTCATTACAGAATATATTGGTCAGGCGATTATTTTAAAGAATTGAAAGAATGTTTGCAGGAAGGGAAAAGTTATTATCATACTTACCTGGGCAGTGCCTTTGCTTTAACTTTCCCCCAATATATAGGAACCTTCCTGTGTGAATCGATAGAAGATCAGCCAGAGATTGAGTGCAGCAGTATTGTTCCGATTAATAGCATTAAACGCTTGATAACTGTTCCTGGCAACCAGTATTCACGTATTGGTGGGGTGCATTACGAGTATCTGGGCGATCGTAATTTTGGCAGGACTTGTAGCGTGCTTTATGAACCATTAGGGCAAAGTATTTTACTCGACGCCAATACGGAATTGACCAATATAGAATCAAAATTCTGCCGATTGGAATCAGGTGAGAGCGTATGCCTGTGGTAGAATTCAGCCGATGCCGGGCCCGACCAGATATAGAAGGCCAAGTATGTCTGCTCAGTGACCATTTGGAGCAGGTAGCCGGAGCTTGGGGAAACAATGAGGATTCCTATAGCGAGAGGCTGTATTTCCTGGGCGGTCTTTGCCATGATGCTGTCAAGGCGAGAAAGCTATGGCAGGATAATATTACTGGTGAAGCCAGGCCGGTTCATGCTGTTCCAAGCGCGGTTATTTTCTCCTATTACGCTTTCCTGCTGCTGGAAAAATGGGAAGGAAAAATATACAGAGATGATAAAACTATACTGCATACTATTATTTTGCGGATAATCAGAGATATTTGCGATCATCATTCCAAACTTCGTGATATTGAACCGGATTGCCCCTGGCATGCTACTCCTAACAGTGAAATAGTTTTTAAAGACATGGATATAGAGGGCTTTCACCGATTCTTATGCCATTATTATACCGAATTTGTGGCTCAACCGGCCCCTTCCAGCGAACAACTACTTGAATGGAAAGAGGATTTTAAGAAGATATGGCATGGGTGGCAATCGAGCGCAATGTCGTTAAATGCCAAAAAACTAGCCAAATTAATGAACATTGATAAGGAGGCTGCCCAACGTTTACTGAGTTTTAGGGATAAAACGGCCTCTTTTATAACCGGAGACCGTTACGACGCAGGAAGAATCGGCATATCCGAAATTAATAAAGCAATGGCACAAAAAGCCATAACGGTTTTAGAGCAATACTGCCTAGAAACTGGTGAAAGGCAGATAAAAAAGAACCCTGATGCTCGGGAGATGGTTGAAAAACGGCAGGAAGCGCAAGCACAATCTTTGCAACAGTACAGAAATAATACTGATAAAAACCTATTTTCTTTGGCATTGGCAACCGGATTGGGAAAAACGCTTACCTCAATGCGTATTGCTCTGGAAGCATGCCGCAATGGTAAGTCTGCCAGAATAATTTATGTGGCTCCTTATATATCGATTTTATCGCAGGCAACCAACGAAATAATCGACTCTACAGAGTTGGAAGTGCTCCAGCATCACCATCTGTCAGTCCTGAATGCGGGTCAATTAAAGGATAATTTTGATGATAGAGACCTCTTGATTATGGAATCATGGCAGGCTCTGGTTGTTACCACTACCTTTAACCAGTTATTCAAAGCCCTGTTCCCTGAAAAAGCCCAGAATTTAATTCGGTTGCCGGCTATGCAGGACGCTTTTATAATCATTGATGAGCCACAGATTATCGACAGTCAGGTTTGGAACTTGTTTCTTGCGCAATTAGAGACAGCAGTGACCAAATACAATTGCAATGTTTTATTCATTTCAGCAACCTTGCCCCCGTTTGAATTCGGATTGCAGGAATTGCCCTATCCTCTATCGGTAAAAGTAGAGACGCCGGCTCGTTATATTATGAATTATTCAGACAATGTGTTTGATGAACAGGATGTAGCGCATTGCTTGGTTAATTCTGATAAGCAAAAAGTAGCTACGGTGTTAAACACGGTCAGAGATACCTGTGAGGTGTTTAAAAATGTCAAAGGCTTATTCGAAGAAAAAGGCGCTAAAATAGTTTTGCTGAATTCTTGGCTGGAAGCTATTAATGACCAGGATCTGGTTGATTCGGTATTTTTGGTAGTTTTAAACGGCTATATGACGCCTTTGCATAAGGAGTTTATAATCAATGCAGTAAATCATGCGCTTGATAATTATAAAAGTGTAGGAAGAATCATTGTTATTTCCACCCAGGTAATCGAAGCTGGAGTGAATATGAGCTTTGAAGAGGCCTTGCGGGCATTAGGAATTATGCCTTCGCATATACAGTTTGCCGGGCGTGTAAATCGTCATGGGGAAATGACGGATGTTATTGGCAAGATTAATATTGTCAATTTTAAACGGGGCGGGGAAACTGATTCGAGAAAATGGGTTTATTTATCTGAAAATGCCCGGGAAGAGACCGATAAATTAATGGAAAGATGTCATCCGTGGGATGAAAAAACATGTATAGGCTATTTAAAGGAATATTACATAAATACCTTTGACCGCAACCGAGAACAAGCACTGCTTGGCTATTACGAGCCGGTAGCTCGGGGAGAGTGGTCTTTATTTGCAGGTATTGAGCCTTTTGGCAAATCATATCAAACTTATCCTATTTTTATTCCCTGGCCGGATAAAGCAACAATGCTGAATACATTGGATTATTATGAAGCAAATCAGATTAGAAACAGTTCCATACAACGCATCTTATCGGTGATGGAATATTTTCAACTAGAGGATGTTGAGGATATATACGATATGTACTTAATGAAAGAGAAGATGGCAAAGCTTAATTTTGTTGAAAGGAAACAATTTATGGCCTTGATGGAACAGTTTGAGGTTCAAGTCGGAGAAAATCTAATACGGTTAGGGCAAGCAACAGGAAATAGTCCAATTACGAGATTATTGTATAAGGATTTGTATAGTTTAGAAACCGGGCTGGGACACCACGTTGGCGATGAAGATAGAGAATTAGATTTTTAAAAGGCTTAGCGGCCGCTTTTGCTGGAATTGGTATTGTTGTTTCATGATTTCCTGGACTTATTTGGGGGAGCACGTTATGGATTTTCAAGTTATCGGTACCTTCATCTGGTACTACTACATATGCAAAAGAGAAGTTTGGCTCATGGCTCATCAATTGGAGCCGGATCAGGATGACGAGAATATACGTATGGGTAAAATAATCGGGGAAAAGACTTATCCGCGCGATAAAAAGGAAATTGATCTGGGTAATGCCAAACTTGATTTAATGAGAACCGAAAAAGGAGAATTGATAGTGGGGGAGGTCAAGAAAAGCTCGCGTTTTAAAGAAAGCGCCACCAGGCAATTGCAGTTCTATTTATTGCAATTAAAAGAGATGGGTATAGAAGCCAAAGGAGAGCTGCTTTTTCCAGAAGAAAGAAATAAGCTGGAAGTATTGCTTGATGAGACTGCCGAAATAGAAATCCGGCGGATCATGAAAGATATACAAGCTATTGTGGCTTCGGACAGGCCGCCGGAAGTGGTCAAAATAAAGCATTGCCGTAAATGTGCGTATAGCGAATTTTGTTGGTCGTAAGAGGGTGATGTTTTGAAGAAGACTATTTATGTTTTTAATGATGGTGAGTTAAAACGAAAAGATAACACCCTGTTTTTTGAAACCGAAGCAGGCAAAAAGTATATCCCGGTAGAGGATACCAAGGAAATCGTGATATTCGGTGAAGTGACTTTAAACAAGCGTTTTTTGGAATTCATTACCCAGAAAGAGATAATACTACACTTCCTTAACAATTATGGCTATTACATCGGCTCCTACTATCCGAGGGAACACCTTAATTCCGGTTATATGATCCTAAGACAGGCAGAGCACTATGGCGATGAGGGAAAGAGGCTGGTGTTGGCTAAATGCTTTGTCCGGGGGGCGGCTGCCAATATGCTGGAGGTGCTCCGCTATTATGTTAATCGGGGAAAAGAACTGCAAAACCGGGTAGAATCTATCTCGAATCTCATGGACAAGATTGAGGATAGTAAAAATGTTGAAGAATTAATGGCTATAGAAGGCAATATTCGCGATCATTACTATCAAAGCTTTAACGCGATTATAGGCAAAGCTGAGTTCACATTTCAGGGCCGCAACCGGCGTCCGCCGCAGGATCGGATTAATGCCCTCATTAGTTATGGCAACACCATGGCGTATATAACCGTACTCAGCGAAATTTATAAGACTCATTTGGACCCGCGGATAGGCTATCTGCATACCACTAACTTTCGCAGGTTTACCCTTAACCTGGACGTAGCGGAAATATTTAAGCCTATTCTGGTGGATAGGGTTATTTTTACCATGCTGGCGCGAAACATGTTGCGTAGCACCCATTTTGAAAGTAAAGCCAATGGAATCTTGATGAATGAAAAAGGCAGGAGAATATTTGTAGAAGAATGGGAGAATAAGCTGCGTACTACCATAAAGCATCGTCAGTTAGGGCGAGAAGTATCGTATCGTCGCCTGATTCGCATGGAACTGTATAAGCTCGAAAAACATTTGATGGGGGAAAAAGAATTTGAACCATTTACTTCCCGCTGGTAGGAGGTGAGATTATGTTCGTAATCCTTGTCTATGATGTTGGAGAGAAAAGGGTAGGTAAGGTCTTGAAAACCGCACGAAAGCATTTGTATTGGGTGCAAAACTCGGTGCTGGAAGGGAATATAAACGAAAGTAGTTTTAAGCAATTAAAGATAGAACTGAATAAGATTATTGATGCAGATTATGATTCGGTTATATTTTATACTTTTCGAACTACTAAATATTCTGATCGTGAAATAATAGGGGTTAAAAAAGGCGGTGAAGATAACTTCTTCTAATAGAAAAAAGTGTCGTCTACCTACAGTAACGTCAAAAATCCCGGGCGGCGACGACATTGTAAATGAGGGCAACTTTGGTATTTATCCTGTTTTAGCATTTGAGTATAATACAAATAGGCAGATGGTATTTAGGCAGGCAATACCGATTTTTTTAGACCCAAACGGGTTTTTAGCGTACCTCTCAGGAATTGAAATGGTGAAGGGGGGCAATACGGGCAAGGTTCAGCTGGGGTTTTTAGCGTACCTCTCAGGAATTGAAATTTCCATGACCGAGCGTCTATTGGTTGACCAGCGTTGTTTTTAGCGTACCTCTCAGGAATTGAAATTGTCCATATCCAGTCTGATGTTTTTAGGTATTACTAGTTTTTAGCGTACCTCTCAGGAATTGAAATACTCTTTCTTTCCGGATGCCTCTTTCGCCGGTGGCGTTTTTAGCGTACCTCTCAGGAATTGAAATTCAAACTTGCCGCCATCTAAAAAATTACTCACCATGTTTTTAGCGTACCTCTCAGGAATTGAAATGTCCTCTTGTTGAGGGCTTTCTTTTTCTGTCGGTGGGTTTTTAGCGTACCTCTCAGGAATTGAAATTTTTGCTACCTGGTTGAAAATCTTCCGGCCGTATTGTTTTTAGCGTACCTCTCAGGAATTGAAATTTACTCATTACCCCTCACCCCCATATCCAGCGGCGGGTTTTTAGCGTACCTCTCAGGAATTGAAATTCATATCGCCGTATTTTTTTTCGAGCCCGGCCAGAGTTTTTAGCGTACCTCTCAGGAATTGAAATGTAACATCCGAAAGCCTTTGAGTAGCCGCTAGGATGTTTTTAGCGTACCTCTCAGGAATTGAAATATAAGTCTCTTACCTATATCGGGTCAAAACCATCCCTGTTTTTAGCGTACCTCTCAGGAATTGAAATTACTGCGGGGGTTGAAGGTCATGTACACACCATTCGTTTTTAGCGTACCTCTCAGGAATTGAAATCTAAAAACATAAAGCACAACCATAACGCAAAACAGTGTTTTTAGCGTACCTCTTAGGAATTGAAATCCCTGTTCCGGCCGGATTTCGGATACCCGCCGGCGGTTTTTAGCGTACCTCTCAGGAATTGAAATAGCCGACTGCAACGTGGATAGGGGAAAGCAAACCTTCGTTTTTAGCGTACCTCTCAGGAATTGAAATTGGAGTGAAACGACTTCCCAGAGCCGGGAGTTCCTGGTTTTTAGCGTACCTCTCAGGAATTGAAATTACGCGGGTAGCCTGGCCTCTGCCGGCCGAGGAGCTTGTTTTTAGCGTACCTCTCAGGAATTGAAATGCGTGCGCACTAAAGGGACTGTCTGCCCTTATCCCCGCCGTTTTTAGCGTACCTCTCAGGAATTGAAATGCGCGGTAAAGGAATTTGGGTGGCGTCCTACGCCAGGTTTTTAGCGTACCTCTCAGGAATTGAAATGATAAGGATATAGTTTTAGTTCGCAGACAACCAATAGTTTTTAGCGTACCTCCCAGGAATTGAAACTGAGGAGGCCAGCCCGGAGACCCTTGTGAAATGGAAAGGTTTTTAGCGTACCTATGAAGGATTGAAACTTTTTTCTATACCGTCTTGAAGAACACGAGAAAGTCTGCCCGAGCTGTAGGGGTGCCATGCATGAGATGAGTACTCAGGTCAGGCAAGAACTCAAGATTGTAGAAGGACGAATCCGTCACCTTCCCAGAGCAGCGCCTTCATACGGTCACGTTTCTTTCCACAGAAGAGGAAGAGACTTGCTGCGAAGGGATCCATTCCGAAGGTTTCTTTTACGATTGCAGCCAGACCGTCAATGGACTTTCGCATATCTGTATAGCCACAAACTATGTATATGTCCTGGGCCCTGGCAATATCGCCTAACATATGTTTTGCAGAGACTTTAATACGGCTTCTATGGTTGCTTGTGAGGTTCCTTCTGCAATGTCAATTGACGCAGAGCCTAGATGTATGGTTACTGCCGGATGAGCAGAACTTAAGCATTGCTGAAGATGAAGCTGCAAAGGTACAATCTCCTGTCTTATTGCAGGAGCTTTGCATTCGATGGGTTGGCAAGCTTTTAAACGAATTTTTCTCAGCCAGTAGTAGTATGATTTTATGTTAATGTTATTGTGGCTGCACCAGGCTTTGACTGTCATATTACTGGCCTGGCAGTCCTGAATGATTTTTGTCCACTGTATAAGACGGAATTCTGCTTTGCTCTCTGATACTATATCCATCTTGGGATTCCTCCTTAGTCTTTTTAGACTTTGTCGAATAACTCTAATAAGTCTAAAGACCTGCTGGGAGTATTATCCCATAGTGTAATCTAGGATAACAGGCACCTTGTTATTGAGCGCTTACCTATTACTAGCGTAAGAAAGGCAAATTCGGGGAGAGGAAATAGTATTCTCCAGAGGGGGGAGCTAAAGCCTGCTGTATGGAAATCCCGGCGATATCTGAAACTAGCGGAATAAAAATCATTTCAGCAAAACTGACACAGAGAAAACCCAGTACAATACTGACCATTGAAAGCCACAACGGCAGCTTACATATTAGAAAAAGCAGAATTACTATAACCGGAATAATGTAATTGAACGGCGCAACTGTGGTCGGAATAATTTGAACTTATCAAGTACAGGATTCATTCAGTTCTTTTAGACTTAATGCTCTCAAATAATTTGTTATCCACCAGACTTAGCCAATTCTTTAACTCGGTGGTATCCATACTGTAATAATCAGATAAAACGGCTATTGTGAGAGGTTTCCCATTTTCCAGACCAAATCTTTGTATAATGAGCTTTTGCTCCGATTCCTCCAAGGTGTTTAACACTTGAGTAAGGTCATTATTCGACAGGGATTTTATCAAAGTCAAAGTCACTTTAAAATCCCCGTCCTTTTCCTTATATAATGAAAACAGCATAGAAAGCAAAATAGAGGTCAATGTTGCTATTAAAACTATCTTTAAATTTGAACCTTCGGTTACAGCATAAGAATACGCCGTTACAATAATAATAAAAGGAGAAAAAATTAATAAGACGGTTTTGTTAATATACCACTTACCTAAATTATTAGCTTGTTTTGTAAATTTACACCATAAATAAGCAACCGGCAAGACTATAAGGTAATATATGGAAAATCTAAATCTCAAACCCGATAATTTCGTTAAGGTTACAAATATAAAAAGCAATGATATTACTATGAAGTTGAGTAACTTATTAGCCATAAAGCATATACCCTATTTGCATAGCAAAGATGAACTGGATAGCCTGTTTGCAATTCGCTGTGGTACTTGCTCTGACCGGAAAACCATTCGCATCCAGCCAGATGCATCTTTGAATTAAGTCCCCTTTTGTGCGCTCCATATCTTGATTGCCGCCTTTGATGAATGAACCCAACCACATCCACCAACAACTCCAATAGTTTTTCCCATATGCCCTTGTCCTGCCAGCTTCTAAATCGTTGAGCACAGTTCCCCGCCTGCCGTACTCTGGCGGCAAATCCTGCCACGGAGCACTGTACGCAAACCAAAAACAGCGTAAACATCGGATTATCTTTCACTATCCCCCATTGACCTTCTTGCTCCGACAAATGCAGTACTATCAGTACTTACCTGCATCAGATATATCATGTCGATGTAACAACTACTACATAATCATGGTGCTAAATAATATTGCCTCAGTATATGCGATTTACCATTGGTCAACTCGCACATTTAAGACCGATTCCCTAATTATTATACTAAATAATATGTTTATTTATAGTAATGTTACTTCTACTGATATAGTAATGTTACTTCTACTGAAGTAAAGTCAACGCCTTCTCCACCACTTGCTCCATTAGCGCTATCATCGTACATATCCGCAGTTGCCCAGGTAAATACGTCATACCAAGCCATTTCTGATTCAGTATAAGCAGTTATAGCGAAATAATAGGTCTTGCCAGCATATAAAGTTGGCATTAAAGTTTCTGATATATCACCACCAAAACTATTAGGCAAAACCGATAGTACATAGCCATTAGAATATATATTTGAGGTTGCCACCAATGAAACAAGTTGTCCTGTTGAGGGATTAACTTCATAGATATCAACATCAACAGATGTGTACGCATGAGTGTTAAGATTTCCAGATGTCATACCCGCTACTTGCATATAGCCATTATAGATGCCTTGAATGTTGACTAAAGCCTTGCTTGAACCAGAACCAGTAACTGGAACTACTAGACCGATTGAACTTATTGCATAACCTGAACCAATTCCACCGGGACATTGGTAATCACTTTTAGCATCTGCCCAACCCGTGCCATCCGTACCAAAATTTGCTTTGGTTCGGTTTGAAATATCAGAGGCGATAGAAAATCCCGCATTTGCACGAGTAAATATTTGGCTTGTACTAAATGTTTTGTTTGTACCAATATTTAAAGATTCCACTTTAGATTGCTTATCAAGTTGTATTTGTTTTCTCGAAATTAATTCTCCTATATTAGATTCCTTTTGCTTTGTTGCTTTTTGCATTTGAGCATCGGTAAGTGGTATCTCTAGGACTGCATCCGGATTTCTGTTAATATAATCAGATACTATCTCGTCCTTAAGTCTTTGCAGTTCAGCCTCACTAAGCTTTTGTATTATATCCGTACGTAGTTCATTGTAGTTTATAACGTGGTTTTCATCTGCAACTAATAACTCGTCCAGGTCAATGGTCTGATCCTCCATGGCTTGCGTTACCGGTGCTATCATAAGTGATAACATCAATACTAGTGCGAATAAAAAAGATACTTTGCTTTTTCTCACAGCTTTCACTCTCCTTTTCATTTTGGATTTAAAATGCTATTCTGTGATACTATGCTGAGAAAGAAAGTATTAACACAATCACCATATAAAGTCCTCATTCTGCATAGATGATTTATGTTCTACATCCTTCCTAAGTTTTCAGGTTACTAAAAACACCCTAAGTTACTCCGGTAGCTTCGGCTGATACCAGTGAAATAAGCATGCAGGCTGTACACCAGCGCTGGCTACGAATAATAAAAAGACAGACAGTACATTTAATATCTTTGATTTCATCATAATTTCCACCTCCTTCCAATATGTGATGATTACTTGTGATATATATACTAGACCGGAGATGAAAGTCAAGCCTTTTAAGCCGAATGGGTCGAAACCGGGTTCGAATGGGTTTTGTTACGATAATAGATTATCCAGAAACAAAAAAATAACCGGGGAAAACCCCGATTCTAGTAGCACTTTGTGGTAGTTTTTGTTGCTAACAATATTGATGTCTTAGCCGAATTTATTTATGCCTTTTTGGTTCACATGGAGAGATCAGATCCCGCGCAAGCGGAGGAGGCAGCTACATGAGAAAAGCCAGACAGACAACGCCTGAAGAACGCCTTGTAATCGTACAGGAATGCCTTTCTAATGATAAGAACTATGGGGCAATAGCATTAAAGTACAATTGTTCTGGAGGAAGCTGATGAATATTGCAGAGTCTTTGTGCCATACGGTACTCCACCAACATTTAGAGGAAAAGTGGAAAAAAATGCAATCAGTTATGACACCAGTCTATTTGCAAACGCAAATCAGGCAGTTCTTGACAATGTAAGCGCCTATAATGACATAAACGGCAGTGAAATCGGAATAAAGAATGGTGGTGGAACAATTAATGAAAGAAATGATGGATGGGCTCTCGTTACTTTACCTGGTGGCGAATCCGCTTTCTGGGTAAAAGAGAGCGCTTTATCGTTTGATTTTGACATGCAAATTGAGGACGTTGATCCTTACTAAGCTTAATATGGAAAAACTTTGAAAGGAATTAAGGATTATTAAAAAGAAATCATATGGACCCAGTGCAATAGTGGTATGAGTACTGGCGGCAGAGTCGGAAATATAAACACTTCAACATCTGGGCATGTGCTAATATTTATCCCTTGATTGCTCTGGATATGTTAGGGATTTAACGACTCATCATGGCACAGGTCAATTTGCCAATATTTCAACAGCCAAACTTAATCGATGGATACAATGGTTTTGGAACCTCCCCTAACGGAGACTAGCCAAAAATTTTGCTTGGCAGGTAATTCAAATTTTGTTATGATTCATTTTAAGCAAAGGGGAGTAACTGCAATAGACAGAGTCAACAGCACTGGTCGTAAGACCTGGCTCTGTCAGCCAATTCAAGGCTTAGTGAGACCTTTGCCTCTTATTTGGAGGCAAAGGTCTTTGTTGTTTACAATTAAATTTACTTCTAGGTGAATAAATTGGATTGGAGGATAAAGAGGGGTTTGGCTTTAGGTGGGATGAGAAATAAGGAAATGGGGGTAGTGCTGTTTGAGTTTTGCAGAGATATTTGTTGCGTTGTTCAGTATAGTAATTATTGATATTGTTCTGGGCGGCGATAACGCCATTCTCATTGCGCTGGCGAGTAAAAATCTGCCGGGAGAATTGCGCAAGAAGGCAATGTTTTGGGGTGTCGCAGGTGCGGTGGCGATTCGCGCACTCCTGGCTGCCGTAGCGCTGTATATACTGAAAATACCGCTGCTGCAATTAGCCGGGGGGGTATTGCTGGTCTGGATTGCTGTTAAGCTTCTGGTTGAGAAGCGAGAGGTGGAGTGTGATACTGCAAACAGCCTGATGGAGGCCATTAAAATTATTATCATGGCTGATGTAGTGATGGGGATTGATAATGTGCTGGCGATTGCTGGTGCCGCGCATGGCAGTGTATGGATGGTTATAATGGGCTTGCTCATTAGTGTACCCATCATTGTATGGGGCAGTAGTCTGCTGTTGAAATTTATGGATCGCTACCCGGCGATTATTTACTTAGGTGCGGCCGTATTAGCCTGGACCGCCGGAAAAATGATGGTCAGCGATAAAATCATAGCGGTAAAGCTGGCTGCGTTTATACCATACTACAGCATCACTATTCCTGTTCTTGTACTGGCAGGGGTGCTGGTTTTGGGGTATTTTAAGAACCGGATCAATCAGAATTCCTGTTAGATCACCACGCAGAATGCCAAGCGTGCCGCATACTTCAATTCCTGATAGGTAGGCTAAAAAACAGGTGTATGAAGAGATTGCGGCTTCATATATGAAATCCAGCCCCGAGAACAGTTAGGCAGATTATGCATATTATACTTATAAATCTATGAAGAGTGGTGTAGTATGTGAAAACCAAAAACGAATGGCGATGGAGAAATCCGTTGCCCCAAGGTAATACTTTACGCTCTGTAGCTTATGGTGATGGGCTTTTTGTGGCGGTGGGGCAGTTCGGAACGGTTATGAATTCCAGAGACGGAAGCAATTGGGTAAGCGCTACAACTTTCAGCACCAGTTACTTTACTGGTGTTTGCTTTGGAATCGGGCTTTTTGTAGCCGTGGGGGCAGAGGGCAGCATAATGACCTCGACCGACGGCAAGGTCTGGGAGGAGAGCAAATCGGGTACTTCAGCCTGGATTGATGCCATTACTTTTGGGGATGAAAAATTCGTAGCAGTAGGTCAGAGCGGGACCATACTGATTTCATCTGATGGAGTAAACTGGGCCGGCACATCGGTGGGGCAATACTGGATCAGTGCTGTAGCTTATGGCAACGGGATTTTTGTTGCTATTGCCAGCGGCAATACGGTTTTTACCTCCACTGATGGTCTGGAATGGGCTAGACAGGGGGCTCCGAGCTCCAGCCAACTTAATGCCATTGCTTATGGAGCCGGACTTTTTGTCGCAGTCGGCAGCAACGGAACCATTGTTACATCCGTGGATGGTAAGAAGTGGACGAATCGGGAAGCTCCTACCGGAGCTGCTCTGGAGGCTGTAACTTTTGGTTCAGAAAAGTTCGTGGCTGTAGGACACGGTACCCTTAAACCGGGAGTATATATAACATCACCGGACGGAATCAATTGGGCCGGAGGGCCTGATGCCGATTTGCAGAATGTATTGGCATTGGGTGCCGGTGACGAATTATTGGTAGCGGTTGGTAAAGGTGGAATCATTTTGACCTCTGGCAATGGGGAAGCCTGGTCGCTGCAAACCTCGGGAGATTATCATGATCTGAAGGCGGTTGGCTATGGCAACGGTGTCTTTGTAAGCGTCGGGAACGAAGGCAGCATCTTCAGTTCCCCTGATGGTGTTACCTGGAAAAGCAGAGCATCTGGAACTGACCAGGCGTTGTTTGGAGTACAATATGCTGCTGACCGGTTTATAGCTGTAGGTAATCAGGGCACCCTTCTGAGTTCGAAGGATGGGACTCAATGGACTCAACAAGAACTCCCGTTTACCAACCGGTTGTTTGCGGTTGCTTATGCCGGCGGTATTTTTGTTGTTGCTGGTGAAAAAGGGTTGATCCTCATTTCTGCCGATGGGATTGAATGGCAGGCGGTCAGTACCCCAACGGTAAACGACCTTTTCGGTATCACCTTCGGGAACGGAATTTTTGTGGCAGTCGGAAATTCAGGCACCGTACTGACCTCTCCGGATGGAAGGGAATGGACCCAGCAAGTGACTGCGGTTCCGGCCAACAGCATTCAAAGCATCAGCTATGGTCAGGGCCTTTTTGTTGCCGTTGGCAGCCTGGGCCTGATCCTGAATTCCGAAGATGGCAGGACCTGGAATGATGTTTCCTTATCCCTGCCCTTCGGATTGCAGTCCGTAATCTTTGTAGAACCTGATTTTCTGGCGGTAGGCAAAGAAGGTACTATATTGAATTCCTATGACGGGTGGCATTGGATTCCCGAGTATTCAGATACCCAGAATGACTTGTATGGCGTAGCTTATGGCGGCTCCTACGTGGCGTGCGGCGACTATGGCACTATACTGCAGACCTCCTGATAAGAGGGGAAGAAGCGAAGGGGCACAGGGGGACGGTTCAACCGTCCCCCTGTGCCTATGCGATTTTTCCACGCTTTTTTTGTCTCTCGCTTGATGACTTTTCACATACTCTGACGTACCCTGATTGCCCCTATCTTTTATTTACCATTTATGCTATTATTTCCTTGAAGGCGGAAGGGAGCTTTGGTATGCCTATACCGTTAGCTATTATAGTTTTATTACTACTTTTCGTTTCTTTCTTTTTTACAGGGCGCTTGTACGTGTTTGTTCTTCTATTCGTATATCATGCCTATGCTCACTTATCAAAACAAATAAAAAGCCCGGGGAAATGGCAAATAGACACCGCCATGTTACCGGTATATTTAATGGCTATTGCGTTCTTGGCATTCGTTTTACTGTTCTTCCCTTTTTTCCCACATAACTTTTCCAATATGATAAAGTTTTCATTATTCATGTTGGCGGTATGCGGCTACTTCTTTATTCTGTCTTTAAAAAAATCATAAAGGAGGGTGTAGAAGATGAAAAGAAAAATTTTTTCTATCTTAAATAGTACCTTGATCGGTATTTATCGTCTGGTGTCAAAAAAATTGACACCAGATTTTTAGTTATGGGACACCTGAGTCAGGGGACGGCAGCAGAGTGTGTGAAAAGTTATCAAGCGAGAAGCTTTTAAATCCTTATAGGATACTTAGCGGGTAGGGTAGAATTACGTATCTGTTGGATAATACACTTCTTGTATCTCTGTTTGGGGAAAGGCTTCGTTTATGGCTTCTGTAAAGCCTGTAAGGCCACCCCCCTGTGCCTCGGCAGAGCCCTTTGATTGGTTTGAATTGAGCCTCATGCTTACCGCTTTACCTCTGTACTATCTCTTAATACTTCCCACATGCCTTCATTTAGTAACCCTAATCTCCACAAGGCGATACCATTGAGATTGTAGCGCTTGGCTATCCCTATTTTAGTAGCGATGCTGGCATCAGTTTCGCTGGGGGCGGAAATGCCCAGTATTAATTTCTGAGCCGGGACTGAGGCGGCCGCCATTTTTACCGCCTGCTCTACCTGGTTTATGGGTTCGGGCTTAGAGCCGTAATCGTAGGCCATTATAATTATGCGGTCAGCGATCTTGCCCAAGGCCTGGTAGTCATAACCGGGATAAGCGCTGTTGGGGGCATGCAGGGTAAGAGTAAGCCGGCTGCCGCTTACCTTGAGTTCCTGGGAGAGCAGATTGATAAAGCTGGTAAATCGCTGCCGCACCTGTTTCAGCTGCTCCCCGCTGTCGTTGTAGCCCAGTCCCTCGAAATCAAGATTTACTCCGCGGTACTGCCGGGCTTCATCGCTTATAGCTTTAACTGCCCGGGACATAGCGTCGGGATTGCTGAGCAGATTCGAGATACTATTATCGGCATCAGTGACGTGGATCACCATTTCTGTTTGCAGGTTGTATTGCCGGGCCGCTTCCATTACTTTTTCCCACCCCTCCGGCTTTTGCCAGCCGGTTCTGCTTTGGGTGAGCAGATTCCCGTCTTGATCCAGGCTATACCATCCCAAGGCCAGTTCCGATAGGGCATCGGTATTACCGGGAGCCGAGGTAGGATAGGATTGCCCGAAGAGGTTGGTCCAACTGCTGGTTTCATTGTCACCCAGGGCATAAAAGCCTATTACCGTCATGGATTTAGAGGGCGAGATAATACTTACTTTTCTAAGCCCGGGGTTCCAATCGATCTGGCAATTGAAGGCTTCGCTGAAGAAGCGCAGAGGAATAAGGGTGCGTCCGGCCGTTATTTGTGGTGCCGCATCCAAAACGGTGGGAGTGTTGTTAAGATAGGCGGTTTGGTTGTCGACCTGCATGCGAACAGCATTTTTGCCGTCGCTGGCATTTACCGTACGGCTTTGATTATCCCATTCCACTGTTATGTTCATAGCTTCCGCTATCGCCCGGAAAGGAACCAGGGTGCGGTCGTTCTGAATCACCGGGCTGACATCAAGGTTTAAGGGCAAGCCGTCTATCAATACGGCGATGGTTTCCTGTCCTTGAACCGGAGCGGTCAAGGGTTGGCCGGCAATCAGGATAAATGCCAGGAACAGGGTGGAGAAGAGTCGTTTCATTATGTAAATACCTCCTGCCTTAGTTTTGCGTTGGATATGTGCATGCCTTGCGGTTGTTCTGTGTGGATGGGCTTGGGGAACCATATTTAGCATATCACGAATTGCCGGTTAAGGGGAGGGCTTTGACCTTTCTTGTGTTCTCTTCTTTTCTGACGTAAAATAGAACAGACTTTATGATTACCGAGGAGGTCTCCATGCGGTTTTGGTTGACAATGCTTCTGGTTTTAGTGATTGACCAATTGTCAAAACTATGGATAGTACATAGCTTTAATCCGGGGGAGAGCAGGGCAGTGTGGGATCAGGTCTTTTATCTGACTTATGTGCAGAACCAGGGAGCGGCTTTTGGCATGTTGCCGGGAAGGTCATGGTTATTCCTGATTGGCGCTCTGCTGGTTATTGTGGTTTTAATTATTTTTAACAGCAGATACCGCCAGCCGAATAGGATGCAGATTATTACCGGGCTTATTGTTGCCGGAGCCGTAGGCAACCTGCTGGATCGGGTGCGCCTGAATTATGTGGTGGATTTTTTTGACCTGGGCTGGTGGCCGGTATTCAATATTGCCGATATGGCTATTGTCTGCGGAGCCATATTGCTGGTTATAATGATGTTTCGTGATGAAAAAGGTGAGTTGATTGGCAGAGGTTGAGCTGATTATTGTTGAGGAAGAGATGGACGGGGAGCGGCTCGATGCTTTGGTAGCGGATCGGGTGGAGCAGCTGTCGCGTTCGGTGGTTAAGAATCTCATTGGTGAGGGTAAAGTGCTGGTGGACGGGGCTTCGCGCAAGGCCAGTTATCGCGTGCGCGAAGGTGAGGAAATCAGTGTCGAAATCCCGGAACCGCAGGTATTAAGAATCGAACCCCGGGACATCCCTCTGGAAATCATATACCAGGATGATGATCTGGCCGTCATAAATAAGCCCAAGGGACTGGTGGTGCATCCGGCGCACGGCAACTGGGACTATACCCTGGTAAATGCCCTTATGCACCATATCAGGGATTTGTCCGGCATAAACGGCCAGATCAGGCCTGGTATCGTGCATCGTCTGGACAAGGATACTTCCGGGGTAATGGTGGTGGCTAAGAATGATAGGGCCCACCGCAGCCTGGCTGAACAAATCAAGGAACACAGCATCAAAAGGGAGTACATTGCTTTAGTGCACGGTATGCTGAAAGAAAACCTGGGCACTATTGACGCACCCGTTGGCAGGAGCAGGACGGATCGCAAGAAGATGGCGGTAGTGGCCGACGGCCGGCCGGCTGTAAGTAGATATCAGGTGCTGGAACGTTTTAATAATTACAGCCTGGTAAAGGTTGAGCTTTTAACCGGCCGTACCCATCAGATCAGGGTGCATTTTGCCTACATCAAGCACCCGGTGGTGGGGGACCCCCTCTACGGTTCGGGAAAGAAGCATTTCCATCTGGATTCCCAGGCTCTGCATGCCCATCTGCTGGGTTTCATTCATCCCCGCAGCGGTGAGTATATGGAGTTTAGCACGCCGTTTCCCGAGTATTACAGCGAGATATTGGCTTACCTGCGTCAGCAGTCGAAAAGCTGTTAAAGCTTCAGGATCATATACAATATTTCTCCAACCGTTTACTTTTTGCAGGAATTAATAGTGCCGGGGTGTTTATGATAACGTGAAAACAGGCGCAATTTATAATATCCCGGCCTAATTTGTATACATTGAGTCCTGATTGACATCTCCCCTGAGATTGTTTAAAATCTACTGAGACCTTTAAGTTGGCCCCGAGAGGCTGGCAAGGATGAAACTTGACGTTTAGCCTGCTCTGGTTCGAAGGCCTGTGGCAGGCTTTTTTGCACCTGGTGTTAGGAGGATGGCTGTGCAGTTACGCGACAAGAATGTGATTATGGATGAGATGGCCATGAAGAGAGCCCTTACCCGCATAGCCCATGAGATTATCGAGAGAAATAAGGGTGTGGATAATGTCGCGGTAGTAGGCATCCGTCGGCGGGGAGGCCCTCTGGCCCAGAGACTGGCAGCCCGCATTCAGGAAATCGAGGGCGTAAACGTTCCCGTAGGCATACTTGACATTACCCTTTACCGGGACGATCTGACCACCCTCTCATCCCAGCCCCAGGTCCGCCGCACAGAAGTGGATTTTGATGTCAGCGGTATGAATGTAGTCCTGGTCGATGATGTTTTATACACCGGCCGCACTATACGAGCGGCCCTGGATGCGCTAATAGACCTGGGACGGCCGAAGTCAATTCAACTGGCTGTACTTATAGATAGAGGGCACCGGGAGTTGCCCATCAAGGCCGATTTTATCGGCAAGAATGTACCCACCTCACGTCAGGAAGTAATATCGGTCCAGGTTAAGGAGATTGATACCAAGGACGAGGTGGTCATACAAGAGATAATAGATACCTGATAGCAACCCTTTAATCCGGTCCCGTGAGGCTGGCAAGGGATAAGCTACCTGAAGCAGGCACGCCTTCCTTGCTGGATGCAAGGAAGGCTTTTTTAGTTTTAGTTTGAATCAGGGGGAGGCTTTATAGTGGGATTTGAACAAAAGAAGGATTTGCTGGGACTGCGGGAATTGAGCCGGGAAGATATTGAGCTCATCCTGGGTACGGCAATGCCCATGAAGGACATTATTAAGCGTGATATCAAGAAGGTTCCCACTCTGCGCGGAAAGGCCATGGTTACTGTTTTCTATGAGCCCAGTACTCGAACCCGCACCTCTTTTGAGATAGCCGGGAAATATCTCAGCGCCGATACGGTTAATCTGGCGGTAACTACCAGCAGTGTACAAAAAGGCGAAAGCCTGCGGGACACTATCAAGACCATCGAGGTTATGGGCTTTGACCTGATGGTGATGCGCCACGCTATGAGCGGCACTCCTCATTATGTAGCCCGCAATACCCGCATGAGAGTGATAAATGCCGGCGATGGGGCTAATGAGCATCCTACCCAGGCTCTGTTGGACATGTTCAGCATCAAGGAGAAAAAGGGCACCCTGGATAACCTGAAGGTTGCCATAGTGGGAGACATACTGCATAGCCGGGTGGCCCGTTCCAACATATATGGGCTCAGTAAATTTGGCTGCGAGGTACGGGTAGTGGGGCCGTCAACTCTGATACCGCCCGAGATAGAGAAAATGGGAGTAAAAAGCTATTACAGCCTGGATGAAGCTTTGCAAGGTGTGGATGTGATAAATGTGCTGCGTATTCAGAGAGAACGCCAGCAAGTCGGACTTTTTCCCTCTTTGGACGAATATGCCAACCTGTACATGCTGACTCCCCGGCATCTTTTGCGCGCCCGGGATGATGTTGTGGTGCTGCATCCCGGCCCTATGAACCGGGGCGTGGAGATTTCCAGCGATATAGCCGATGGTAATACGGCGGTCATAAATGAGCAGGTTACCAATGGGGTTGCGGTACGCATGGCGCTTCTGTTCTTGATGATGGGAGGTTCAAAAGATGAGATTGCTGATTAAGGGGGGCAGGGTGATAGACCCGGCCAACGGCCTGAATGCCGTTACGGATATCCTGGTGGAAGAGGGCCGGATTGCAGCGGCGGAAAAGGGGCTGGCTGACAGCGAAGCCCAGGTTATAAACGCCAAGAACAAGCTGGTTTGTCCGGGCTTTATTGATATGCACGTACATCTGCGGGAACCGGGCCAGGAGTACAAAGAGGATATAACCTCGGGTTCAAAGGCTGCCGCCGCCGGTGGTTTTACCACCGTCTGCTGCATGCCCAACACCGAGCCTGCCATCGATAATGCGGCCGTAGCCAGCTTTATTCGAGAAAGGGCCCGAAAGACCGGCCTGGTCAATGTTTTCCCCATCGGTGCTGTTACCCGGGGCCGGGAGGGCAATGAATTGAGCGAGATGGCCGAGCTGGTTGCAGCCGGATGTGTGGCGGTTTCCGACGATGGCAGGCCGGTCATGCGGGCGGATGTCATGCGTAATGCCCTGGAGTATGCCAAGATGTTCGGACTGCCGGTTCTGGCCCACAGTGAAGACTTGAACCTGTCAAGGGAAGGACAGATGCATGAAGGCTATTATTCCATAGTATACGGTCTTAAAGGGATACCTGCCGCTGCGGAGGAGGTCATGATCGCGCGCGATATAATGCTTGCCGATTTGACCGGCGGGCATCTGCATATCTGTCATATATCCACCCGGGGAGCGGTGGAACTGATCCGGGAAGCAAAGGAAAAGGGCATCGGGGTTACCTGTGAGGTTACTCCCCACCATCTGATCTTAAGTGACGAGGCGGTGGGCGGTTATGATGCCGATACCAAGGTGAGCCCGCCCCTGCGCTCGGAGGAGCATATTATGGCCTTAAGGGAGGCCCTGCAGGAAGGGGTTATTGACTGTATCGCCACTGATCACGCTCCCCACCACCGGGAGAGCAAGGATTGTGAATATGCCTTGGCTGCTCCCGGCATATCCGGACTGGAGACAGCGGTAGCTTTGATAATGGATAAACTGGTTGGGCCGGGAATACTTGATATAGAGCAGATGGTACGCCTGTATACCACCGGACCGGCGGAAATACTGGGGCTTGACCGGGGTACCTTGAGTCCGGGCAAGGTTGCGGACATAACCATTCTCGACCCCAGGGCGGTTAAGACGGTTGAACCAAATAAATTCTACAGCAAGGGCAAAAATACTCCGTTTAAAGGGATGCAGCTTAAAGGATGGCCCTGGATGACTATTCGGGGAGGGACGGTTGTAGCCCGCGAAGGCGAAATTTTTGGTAATACACCTTAGGAGATGATGGCAATGAGAGGCTATTTAGTTCTTGAAAACGGCAGGGTGTTTGGCGGCAAATTGCTGAACGACTGCCGCATGGCGAGCGGGGAAGTGGTCTTCAGCACCGCGATGATAAGCTACCAGGATATTATCACCGATCCTTCATATTATGGCCAGATAGTGGTAATGACCTATCCCCTGGTGGGAAATGTGGGATTCAATGAGAAAAGTTTTGCTTCCCAGACGGCTGCGGTTAAGGGCCTGGTACTGCGGGAAGCGACTGATTTTCCCAGTCATTATGAAATGGAATTTGACCTTATAACCTTCCTGAATAAGAGCGAGATTGCAGTGCTTACCGAAGTTGATACCCGGGCTCTGACCAGGGTTATACGTAATGAGGGAGCTATGGGGGGAGTTATTACCGATTGCTTGGATAAAAAGAAATGGCTGGTGAAAAAGGCACAAATGGCTGCAGAGGAATTGAAGGGTGATCTGGTTCGCTATGTGACCCGTCGCAATATCATGAAATTCGGCCGGGGCGGTAAAAAGGTGGTCATGATAGATTTGGGCACCAAAAGGGGGGTAATCGATTCCCTGGTCAGAAGAGGGTGTGAGGTTATGGCAGTGCCGGCTAAAGCAACGGCAGAAGAGATTCTGTATCTGAAGCCGGACGGAGTCCTGATCTCCGATGGTCCCGGAGATCCCCAGGCGATCCCTTACGCGGTGGAGACCTGCCGCTCCTTGCTGGACAAGAAACCGGTTTTCGGCATCGGGCTGGGCCATCAGGTAATTGCCCTGGCTCTGGGGGCCCGTGTTGACCGGCTGGACTTCGGGCATCGGGGAACCAATCATCCGGTCCGCCATTTTGATAACCGCCGGATATATATCACTACCCAGAACCACGGTTTCAGCATAGATGAAGCTTCGCTTGACAGTAATCTGGTTCAGATTACCATGAGAAGCCTTAATGACAATAGCATTGAAGGTATCAGACATCGTGAACTGCCGGTGTTTTCAGTGCAGTTTGACCCGGAAGGCTATCCCGGTTACAGTGAAACCGGATTTTTCCTCGATGATTTCGTGAATATGCTGCCATAAGGGTGTTCATATTAGCCGGATAAGAACAGGCCGGTTTAGAATTGAGTGCGTTACGGAGGAGATATTATGCCGTTGAACACGAGTTTGAAGAAGGTACTGGTTATCGGGTCGGGCCCGATTATCATCGGCCAGGCGGCTGAGTTTGATTATGCGGGTACCCAGGCCTGCCGGGCCATTAAGGATGAAGGCATTGAAGTAGTACTGCTGAACAGCAACCCGGCGACCATCATGACTGATATTAACATAGCCGACCATGTTTATATGGAACCGATAACGGTTGATGTGGTAAGAAAGATACTGGCCAGGGAAAAGCCGGATGGGATTATCGCCAACCTGGGCGGCCAGGTTGGGCTCAATATGGCCCTGGCCCTTAATCGGGAGGGAGTCTTGCAGGAAACCGGGATACCGGTGCTGGGCATGCCCCTGGAAGCTATTCACAAGGCTGAAGACCGGGAGGCTTTTAAAACCACCATGCAGCAATTGGGGCAGCCTATTCCAGAAAGCGATATAGTTCATTCGGTGGATGAAGCCCTGCGCTTTGCCGCTCAGGTGGGCTATCCCCTGATTGTAAGACCGGCCTATACCCTGGGTGGTACCGGCGGCGGCAATGCCGGCAGCGAAGAAGAACTGATAAGAATTGTTACCAAGGGCCTGAAGAGCAGCCCCATAAGGCAGGCCTTGATTGAGAGAAGTGTGGCGGGATACAAGGAAATAGAATTCGAGGTTATGCGTGACGCCAGTGACAATTGTATAACCATATGCAGCATGGAGAATATCGACCCGGTCGGCATTCATACCGGGGACAGCATAGTGGTGGCGCCGGCCCAAACCTTGACCGATGAGGAGTACCAGATGCTGCGTTCGGCTTCGATCAAGATTATCAGGGCTTTAAAGATTGCCGGGGGCTGTAATGTCCAGTTTGCCCTGGACCCTTTCAGCAAGAAGTACTATGTAATAGAAGTAAACCCGCGGGTAAGCCGCTCCAGCGCTCTGGCCTCCAAGGCCACCGGCTATCCTATCGCCAAGGTTACCACCAAGATTGCCCTGGGCTACGATCTGGACGAAATCCCCAATGCGGTCACCGGCAAAACCACGGCCTGCTTTGAGCCGGCTATTGATTATGTGGTGCTTAAGGTTCCGCGCTGGCCTTTTGACAAATTTGTTTTCGGGGATCGCCGCCTGGGGACCCAGATGAAGGCTACCGGCGAAGTAATGGCTATTGACCGCAGCTTTGAAGCGGCGTTTTTAAAATCGATCCGCTCTCTGGAGATTGGCCTTTTGGGATTGCGCTTGCCGGAATTATTGAGCTGCAGTGACCGGTCCCTGCGCGAACGCCTCAAGGAAGCTGATGACGAACGCATTTTTATAGTGGCCGAAGCCTTCAGCAGAGGCTTCTCCATTGAGGAGATATGGGATATTACCCGTATTGACCGCTATTTCCTGAAGAAAATCAAAAATATTATCGACTTTTCTTTAAGCCTTAAGTCCCGGGAACTGAACGGAGAAACATTGAAGGAAGCCAAAAAACTGGGATTTTCGGATAGCGAGATTGCTGTCATCAGAGGCTTAAAAGAGCAGGACATCCGCGAGCTCAGAAAAGACATGGGGATATTGCCGACCTACAAGCTGGTGGATACCTGTGCCGCTGAGTTTGATGCGGATACCCCGTATTTTTACTCCTGCTACGAAGAAGAGAATGAAGCGATGCATGACCCGCTGGCCCGCAAGGCCCTGGTTATCGGTTCAGGCCCGATCCGCATCGGCCAGGGAGTAGAGTTTGATTACTGTTCCGTTCACTGTGTTTGGGCACTTCGGGACGCAGGGATAAAAGCTATTATCGTAAACAATAATCCCGAAACCGTCAGCACTGACTTTGATACCTCCGATCGCCTCTATTTTGAGCCTCTGGTTTATGAAGATGTTATGAACATTATCGAAGAGGAGCAGCCGGAAGGGGTAATCGTCCAGTTTGGCGGGCAGACGGCCATAAATCTGGCCAACCCTTTAAATAAAGCGGGAGTCAATATTGTGGGAACTTCCAACGATAGTATCGACCAGGCCGAAGACCGGGAGCGTTTTGACTCCATGGTGGAGAAGCTTGGCATACCTCGCCCGCCGGGAAAGAGCGTATTTTCGGTTGAGGATGCGGTTGCCGCCGCTGCCGGTATCGGCTATCCGGTACTGGTGCGTCCCTCCTACGTGCTGGGAGGCCGGGCCATGGAGATTGTTTACAACGAGGAAGAAATCAGGCAATATATGAAGATGGCAGTCAAGATCAACCGGGACCACCCGGTGCTGGTGGATAAATACCTGCTGGGCAAGGAGATTGAAGTGGATGCCGTCTGTGATGGTCACGAGGTGCTGATACCTGGTATCATGCAGCACATCGAGAGGGCGGGGGTACACTCGGGAGACAGTATGGCAGTCTTCCCGGCCTATGATTTGAGCCGGACGATAAGGGATAAGGTTATCGACTATACCACCAGGCTGGCGCTGAAGCTGAAGGTTAAGGGATTAATAAATATCCAGTTTGTAGAATATGATAACGAGCTCTATGTGATAGAAGTAAACCCCCGCTCCAGCCGCACCATACCCTTTATCAGCAAGGTCACCGGTATCCCGATGGTTAAGCTGGCAACAGAAATAATATTAGGCCACAGTCTGGCCGATCATGGCTACCGGGGCGGTCTGCAGCCCCAGCCTGATTATTATGCGGTCAAGGTGCCGGTGTTCTCGTTTAACAAATTGGAACAGGTGGACATTACCCTGGGGCCGGAAATGAAATCCACCGGTGAAGTCATGGGTATTGACCGGTCTTTGAAAACCGCCCTCTATAAAGGACTTCTGGCAGCAGGGGTAGAAGTACCGGTAGAGGGTACCATCGTGGCAACTATTGCCGATAAGGACAAAGAAGAAGCCATACCCATTTTGAAGGCATTTGCCGGTATGGGATTTAAGCTGCTGGCAACGGAAGGAACTGCAGCCGCCCTCAGTAAGGCCGGGGTAGAAGTAGAGAGGGTAAACAAGTTCAAGGAAGGACACCCCAATATTGTTGACCTGATTCGCGACGGCAAGGTGGACTTTGTAGTCAACACCCTGACTCATGGCCGCAAACCCTTCAGTGATGGTTTTCATATCCGCCGGGCGGCGGTAGAGTTAAACGTACCTTGCCTGACTTCACTGGATACCTTGAAGGTTATGCAGGAAGTGATCCGGGAAGGGGAGCACATGGCTGCTATGGAGGTTAAATCTCTGCAGGACTACCTGGCAGAGTTCAAGGCCGCCAGATAAGTATGAATAGATTCAAGATCGGAGGATACTCATGCCTTTTGTAGAAAACGGACTGGTTGTGAGGCACATTCAGGTAAGCCGCAGTATGTACGAACTGGAGTTTATCGCACCTGCCATTGCACCGGATTGTGTACCGGGCCAATTTGTTCATATCCGCTCGGCGCTGGATAATAATCCGCTTTTGCGCAGACCGCTAAGTCTCTATGATGTGGATAAAAAGCTGGGCAGCATTACTCTGCTTTATAAAGTGGTTGGTAAAGGGACGAGTCTTTTGACCCGGATCCGCCCCAAGGAATATGTGGATGCCATGGGGCCTCTGGGACGCGGTTTTTCCCTGCTCTCTCCCCGTAGAACCGCTTTGCTGGTCGGGGGAGGGGTGGGTATAGCTCCTTTGGTTTACCTGGCCCGGGTTCTGCAGCAGCAGGGATCCAAGGTCAAGGTTATCCATGGGGTCGAGAGTCGCAGGGAACTGGTGGCTCTGGGAAAACTACGGGAAATCGGAGTCGAGTTTCTGCCTTCTACCATGGACGGCAGTGCCGGCTACAAGGGACTGGTTACCGATTTGCTGCTGAAAAAGGTCAACCCGGCTGATATTGATTTTGTTTACTGCTGCGGCCCGGAAAAAATGATGGCCCGGGTGAGCGAGATTGCCCGGCAGAATGGCATCGCCGGCGAAGTTTCGCTGGAGGAGTATATGGCCTGCGGGGTCGGCGCCTGCCTGGGCTGTGCCCGCAAGCTGAAAAGCAGTGATGCCCAGTATAAGAAGATATGCAAAGACGGGCCGGTCTTCGGGATGGAAGAAATTGAGTTTTAAAAAGCAAAAGAATGACCCCCGAGGCCATTCTTTTGTACGGTAAATTGCCTTAAATTTTTGCCAACATTATCAGTATAAACTACACTTTTTAACCCAGGGTTAGGGTTGTGTAAAGTTTTAGTTAAATCTAATGGAGGGGTTCTTTTGCGTAAGGAAGTGTTTATTCCTGATGAGGAACTGGATTTGTCGGTCAACCTGGGGGGCATCATGATGAAGAACCCGGTAGCGGTAGCTTCCGGCACTTTTGGCTACGGCAGCGAGTACGAGGGGTTTATTGATATAGCGGATATTGGTGCGGTTATCGTTAAGGGCACTACTTTGGAACCGCGCTGCGGCAATCTTCCGCCCCGCATATTTGAGACTCCCGCCGGAATGTTAAATGCCATCGGTCTGGAGAATCCCGGGGTAGAGGTTTTCCTGCAAGAATACCTGCCTTGTCTGCGGGATCTGGGAGTTACGGTTATTGCCAATATCGCCGGCAATACTATGGAAGAATACGCTCGTATGGCGGCGATGTTGGAGGGCAGCCAGGGGATAGCAGGTGTGGAAATGAATATTTCCTGTCCCAATGTGAAAGAGGGAGGACTGCAGTTTGGGGTAGATCCGGATATGGTTTATCAGGTGGTAAAAGCGGTCAAAGAAGAGACTTCCATTCCGGTTATGCCCAAGCTTTCGCCTAATGTAAGTGATATAGTGGCCATAGCCCAGGCCGCAGAAGCCGGAGGTGCCGACGTTCTGTCCATGATTAACACCTTGATGGGGATGGCCGTGGATGTAGAGAGAAGGAAACCGGTTCTGGGCAACATCTTCGGAGGTCTGTCGGGCCCGGCTATCAAGCCGGTCGCCCTGCGCATGATTTACCAGGTCTATAAGGCAGTTAAGCTGCCTATTCTGGGCGGAGGCGGAATAATGAATTATATAGATGCCCTGGAGTTCATTATGGTTGGGGCATCGGCGGTGTCAATCGGCACCGGCAATTTTGTTAACCCCTGCCTGGCCCGTGATTTGGTTCAGGATTTAAAAAGATATTTTATTGAACACAATATAAAAAGTATTGATGAACTGCGTGGAGCCGCGGCTCAATAATTGACAGTTGATTTTTTACCATATTAAGGACTAATATTGTTTTATGCGGCTTTTATAATCAATGCTAGGAGGAGGAAGAATAATTGCAGGCAAAGGATCGTATTATTCTGGCTCTGGACGTGGATAGCGAAGCCGAAGCGCTGGGATTTGTGCGTGAACTGACTCCCTATGTCGGCGCCTTCAAGGTGGGCATGCAGCTTTTTAACAGCAGTGGTCCTTCTATCGTAAGCAAAATTAATGACCTGGGAGGCAGGGTATTTGTTGACCTGAAGTTTCACGACATTCCCAACACGGTAGCGGCGGCCGGGCGGGTTATGACCAGGTTGAACTGCTATATGTTCAATGTCCATGCCGCTGGCGGCAGGGCAATGCTTGAAAGTGTCGCCGGCAGTGTGCAAGACGAAGCAGAACGCCTGGGCAGTCAAGCCCCTATTTTGCTGGCGGTTACAGTACTTACCAGCATTGGTCAGCAGGAACTGGAAGAGGAAATGTTCATTTCCGGGTCAAAAATTGAAGAAGTAGTAGTAAAATGGGCGCTTATGGCTAAGAATGCCGGAATTAATGGCGTGGTCTGTTCGCCCCGGGAAATAGAGGCCATAAGAGCCGCCTGCGGCAGTGATTTTAAGATTGTTACTCCCGGAATTCGTCCCGCTTGGTCGGAAAAGAACGACCAGGTAAGGGTAACCACCCCTGCTGACGCCCTTAGAATGGGGGCGGATTATATGGTGATCGGCCGACCTATCCTGAAGGCTGCTGATCCAATTGAGGCGGCTCAGATGATAATCGAAGAAATGGAGGCGTTATAATTTGCTTAAACCTGAAGAAGTGGTAAAAGTATTCTATGATTCGGGCGCTTTGATGGAAGGTCATTTTCTCCTTACTTCCGGCCTGCATAGCGACCAGTATATGCAGTGCGCCAAGGTATTGCAGTATCCCCGGTATACGGAAAAACTGGCCCGGGAGATGGCGGATAAATTCCGCGATGATAATATAGAACTGGTTATCGGCCCCGCCATGGGCGGAATAATTGTTGCTTATGAAGTAGCCCGGCAGCTTGATGTACCGGCCATATTTACCGAAAGACTGGACGGGGAAATGGTATTGAGAAGAGGCTTTCTGATGGATGCAGGACAGCGGGTTTTGGTGGTTGAGGATGTAGTGACCACCGGTGGTTCGGTCAGGGAAGTAATGAATGTGGTGGAGAAATTCGGCGCCCAGGTGGTAGGGGTCGGCGTACTGGTGGATAGAAGCAACGGTACGGTGGATTTTGGGGTGAAGCAGGAAGCGGTTCTGACCATGGATATTCGTGCCTGGGCAGCCGACGATTGCCCCCTTTGCGCTCGGGGCAAACTTCCGGTAGTCAAGCCTGGCAGCCGCGGTTAGGAGAGGGGTATGGCGTTGCGGGTCTTTCTGAATGGACAGGAGATGCAATTTGCCGAGGGCGGTTATGAATATGTTTTTTTAAAACCCTATACGCGTCACCGGCATGAAGTTATTAAACGGGAAAACGGGGAACTGACCATTCAACTATATGATAACGGGGTGCAGATCCGCACTCTGGTGACCCGGGAAGAAGCCGCCACCCTGATTAACCGGGATATTGCCATAGATACGGTAAACCACAAGGTTTACATATTGGAAAGCGACACTAAAGTCCGGAAAAACCCGGACGGTTCAGTAGAAATCCTATAGCGCCTGAGGGGTTATGGCCATGCCTTAAAAGAAGCAGCCATAACCCCTTCCTTTATTCAATTTTGGCCTCTCCCGGATTGGCCATGACGGTCCAGTAATTGTCGTAAATGACCATACCCGGTTTGGCGCCGGAGGGTTTGCGTACATGGGCCCGGAAGGTGTAATCAACCGCTACCTTGCTTGAGTTCTGGGCCTTGCTGAAATAGGCGGCCAGATTGGCGGCTTCCTCCAGGGTGCGGTCGGGGACCTGGCTTATGGATGAACAGGTTGAAGGCAATTTAACGATAACGTGGGTTCCCGGTATAGCTTGAGCATGCAGCCACAGGTCGTTTCCCCGGGCTTGTTTTAAGGTCAGGTTATCGTTCTGGCGGTTGTTTCTCCCCACCATAATCTCCAGGCCGTCGGAAGACATATATAGACGGGGCTCGCTGCGATACGGGCGCGTCTTGTCGCGGGACGGCTGCTTGATATAATTTTCCCTGGTCAGCTCCTCCAGCACCTCGTCCAATTCCATGGTACTTTCGGCCTCTCTTATTGCTACCAGAACCGATTCCAGGTAGTCGATTTCCTGCTGGTTCCTGGTCATCAAATCCTCCAGGTGCTTTAGGGCGGAGCGGCTTTTATTGTAGATCTTGAAATATCTCTGGGCATTCTGGATGGGGGTGTAGCGCGGATCCAGCTCTATAGCGACGGGTTCTCCGCTATAGAAATCTGCCAATACCGCTTTTTTATCTCCTTTTTTGAACTGGTAGGCATAAGAGGTCAGAAGTTCACCCCAGGTTTTGTACTTTTCGTTGTCATGGGCCCGGTTCAAGTCACCTTCCTGAAGCAACCTTTTACGATAAGCGCGGTCAAGATAAGATTTAATGATGCGGTTGATATTAGCCTTGCTGGATTCAAGCCGAATGGTATCCAGGCGTTGCTGGTAATAGGCGTCAACTCCATTATTAACCGACGGGTAAACCATGGTGCTGGGGTGGGCTGGCGGCAGGAAGGGCAGAGCTATTATAAATTCCCAGGGCTGCTGCTTCTTAAGGAGTATCCCTACTTCAGCCTGACCGCTGTCTACGGCATCAAGAATACGTTCGATCTGCTTGAAAACGGTGCTGAATTCATATTCTCCGCATTCTTCCACCGGCATATCGGGATTAATACCGCCAGTCATGCATAGCTCCCGGGCGGTAAAGGGGCTGATACCGCTGAGAACACTGAATAAGCAAGATGACAGGGAAGATTCGTTATCCTGCTGCCACATGCGCTGTACATATTCATCGTAGGAACAGATAAGCGGGTTGAGCTTGCCTTGGTCGGGCGGGCTGACATAGGTTTTGCCGGGCAAGACTTCCCGGTATGAACTAAGGTCGCTGCCGTATTTTTTAATGGCGTCAAGGATAACATTGTTTTCAGGATTGACCAGGATTATGTTGGAATGACGCCCCATAAACTCGCAGATTAAAACCCGGGTCTTCCATTCCCGAAAGTCATCCAGAGCTTCGATATATATATGTACTATGCGCTCAAAATCAAGCTGCTTGATTGCTTTGATTTTTCCGCCCTCCAGGTATTTGCGCAGCAGCATGCAAAAGGCCGGAGGGTGAGTGGGATTAGCTTTTTTCCGCTCACAGGTATGCATGCGGGCCCAGCGGGCATTGGCGGATATCAGCAAACGCAGGGCTTTACTGCCCGGAGCCCGTATGGAAAACATTATCTCGTCCTTTTCCGGTTGATATACCTTGTCTATGCGGGCGTCAGACAACTCGTGGTTTAATTCCTGGCATACGGCCCGGATAGCAAATCCGTCAAAAGGCATAAACGCACCTCCCTGAAAACGGCCCTGAAAGAGTAACAGCAAAAGTATAGCATTAGAACTCTGTCATGACAAACAGTACCAACGCCGGGGTAATTAAAATATATCAATTTTCCATGTTGCTCACATAATTAACGTTTGAAAAGTTAAAATAGGGGTAGACGTTTGGGGTGATTTATTAATGAATGGAAATGGCAGAGACGATAATGACAGTGTAAGCGGACTTTATAGGGGTGTTATCCAACAGGTGCTGGTTATTGAGAACTGCAAAAAGGAACTGGCATCCAAGATTCTGATGATTCGGGGTGACAGACGCTGGCAGTTGATTCAGGAATTTCTCCGGTATGATCTGGAAAAACATCTGCTGCTGGAACAGGCAGCGGTTATTGTTATTAATAATGGGGCTACAGAAATGATAGAGGATTTGGAAAAGCTATATCAGTTCAGCAGCGGGGAAGATCTGATCAGCAAGATAAGGCAGGAAGGGGCCCATATAGAGAATTTCATTAAAATAATTGAACGGGGAAGAAAGCATAAGAACTGGTTGAGCTTCACCGAGCGCCGGGTAATGCAGGAAATCGATAAATATGTCATCGAACAGGCCCGGGAATACAATAAGCTCTGACTGCAGCTATGTTGACTGTAATTGAAAAATATATAAACTATCATTTAGGAGATAAAGGGGAGGCAAAGTTTATGGCAGAAAAGATCAGAGTTATTATAACCGGTGCGCTGGGCAGGATGGGATTGGAAACGGCAAAAGCGATAGCCGGCGATGAGGATATGCAGTTGGTTGGTTTGGTAGACATAAGGGCCAAGGGGGAAAAGCTTTCCCAGTTGAGCGAGTTAAAAGAGTTGGATGTAAAGATTGAGAACGACCTGGATCGGGTGATTGAAAAAACCAGGCCCCAGGCTATGATTGACTTTACCAACCCCCAGGCGGTTTTTAATAACGCCCGTACCGCCCTCAAAAACAAAATCACCTGCGTTATAGGCACCACCGGGCTTAACGAAGTTGAACTGCGGCAGTTGGAGAAACTGGCCGTAGATAACCGGACTGGGCTGGCTATAATACCGAATTTTGCTATTGGCGCGGTTTTAATGATGAAATTTGCCCGGGAAGCGGCCCAGTATTTCCCTGACGTTGAGATAATTGAGCTGCATCATGACCAGAAAATGGACGCTCCTTCAGGAACAGCCATCAAGACGGCCGAACTGATTAACGAAAGTCGGAGCAGCCGGGCTCCGCGTAATATTAGGGAGTATGAAAAGATAGCCGGCTGCCGGGGCGGTAATGTTGACCAGGTAAGAATCCATAGTATCCGTCTGCCCGGTTTGATTGCCCATCAGGAAGTTATATTCGGCGGGGCCGGGCAGACCCTTAAAATCAGACATGACTCGATGGACCGGGCCGGTTTTATGCCCGGAGTGGTAATGGTGGTTAAAAAGATGATGAACCGGCCGGGATTGGTTTACGGCATGGAAAATCTGCTGTAATTTATCTCGGTTGGGGATGCCTGCCAGGAGACGGGGTTAGAGGTTGTCAAGGGACGGGGGTGACAGCCTCTAACCCCGTCTCCTATCATAAGATGCTGATAGCAACCCTTTCAGACAAGCACCACATTAATACCATGTACATATAATGCTATTAATTGTGGCCATAGTTTTTTTACAAGGAGGAATGAGGGGTGAGTTCTGCGCTTTCTGGAATAAAAATCGCGGTATTGGGAGGCGATGACCGGGAACTGATTTTAACCAATGAATTGGTCAAAATGGGGGCCACAGTAGTTGTAGCAGGATTCCCAAAAGATAAGGTAGGGCCCGGTGCGTTTGTGGTTTATACCGTGGAAGAGGCCTGCAAGGATGCCGAGGTAGTAATTTTGCCTCTGCCTGGAACCAGTACTGATGGCGTAATCAGAGCGGTGTATGCTGAAGGGAGCCTTAAGCTCACTGAAAAAGCCGTAGCCGGTATTGCCCAAAATGCTCTGGTGTTGATTGGCTCAGCCCGGCCGTTTCTGAAGGAGTGGGCTCTTACCTATGGGTTTAATCTCATCGAGGTTATTGATATGGATGAGATAGCCGTCTTAAACTCCATTCCCACTGCTGAAGGCGCGATTCAGATAGCAATGGAAGAAACCCGGATAACCATTCATGGAAGCCGAAGCTGTGTAGTCGGTTTTGGACGGGTAGGCATTACCCTGGCCCGAATATTAAAAGCTATGGGCTCGGATGTCACGGTAGTAGCCCGCAATCAGGGACAGTTGGCCCGGGCCTATGAAATGGGCTGTAAAAGAGCTGACTTTTCCGGCCTGCGTGAAATAATGAATGATGCTGATATTGTATTTAATACGGTTCCGGCCATGGTTATCGACAGGGAAACATTAAAATATGCGAACTCCAATGTTCTTATAATTGACCTGGCCAGTCAGCCGGGGGGAACTGATTTTGAGGCTGCCAACGATTATGGTCTTAAGGCCATACTTGCCCCGGGGTTGCCGGGCAAGGTTGCCCCGGTATATGCCGGCAAGATTTTAGCCGATGTTATTCCGCGCCTGATTATAAGTGAATTAACCCGGCTGGACACAGGCTTGCTTTTTGCTTGAAGGGAGGTGTATAGTTTGCAGGAAATTAAAAGCCGGTTAAGGGGTGTCAAGGTCGGGGTTGTACTTACCGGCTCCCACTGTACAGTGGATGCAGTTATTCCCCAGATAAGGGGCCTTAAAAGCGAGGGGGCGGAGATATTGCCGGTGCTCTCCTTTACCGTCAATGAAACTGATAACCGTTTTTATCAGGTTAGCGACCTCAAAAACGAGATTAATGGAATATGTGACAAACCAATAATCAGCACCATTGTTGGGGCTGAGCCCATCGGCCCGCAAAAGCTTTTGGATGTGGTAGTGGTTGCTCCGGCTACCGGAAACACTATAGCCAAACTGGCTACGGGAATAGTTGATACGCCGGCATTGATGGCTATCAAAGCCCATCTGCGCAATCAAAGACCGGTGGTCATAGCCATTTCCACTAATGATGCTCTGGGTATTAACGCAAGAAACATCGGACTTTTAATTAATATGAAACATATATACTTTGTTCCCTTCAGACAGGACGATCCGGTCAATAAAGCCAATTCCCTGGTAGCCTGTATGGATAAATTGCTGGATACGGTAGTTTGCGCTCTGCAGGGGAAACAACTGCAGCCGGTGCTGTTAGGGCCGGCCTGAAAAGCAGTCCCCGGGTCGACTCGCCTTTGTGGCGGCTGCATTATTAAATCCCTGGTTTCTTGAGTATTAAAAGGGCTAGTGCTAAAATAAAGACCAGATATTTTTACAGGAGGTAGTAGCTGTGGCAGAGGGAGTAAAGTTAGCGATAGTTGGGGCGACCGGTGCTGTTGGCCAGGAGATGTTAAAAGTTCTGGAGGAACGCCGGCTTAAAATAAAGGAATTACTGTGTTTGGCCGATCCCCGTGAAGCAGGAACTAAAGTTAAATTTGCCGGGGATGAACTGACGGTCAGGGCTGCCGATGATAAAGCGTTTAAATGGGCCGATGTGGCCATGTTTGCGGTTGGAACTGATGTCAGCCGACAGTTGATCCCGCAGGCGGTAAAAAATAATTGTGTTGCTATAGACAACAGCTATGCTTTTCGTCTGGAAAAGGATGTGCCTCTGGTAGTGCCCGAGGTTAATCCGGAAGATGTAAAGTGGCACCAGGGCATCATTGCCAATCCCAATTGCTCTACCATAATTATGGTAGTAGCAATTAACCCTATTCATCAGGCGGCAGGTTTAAAACGGGTAATAGTATCAACCTACCAAGCTGTTTCCGGAGCGGGAAAAGCGGGACTGGATGAGCTGGATCAGCACATAAATGCCCATATGAATGGCTTGGAGCCTAAAATGAACGTCTTTCAGCATCCGATAGCGTTTAACCTCATACCGCACATAGATGTATTTGTGGATGAAAACTATACCCGCGAGGAAATGAAGATGGTCTGGGAAACCCAGAAAATAATGCATGCCCCCCAACTCAGAATTGCAGCTACGGCAGTGAGAGTGCCGGTATACAGAAGCCATTCCGAAGCGATAAACCTGGAAACGGAAAAACCCCTGTCAGTGGCGGAAGCCCGTGAGATTCTATCCCGTGCTCCGGGGGTTGTTATACAGGATGACCCGCAGAACAACAGTTATCCCATGCCTCTCTATTCATCCCACCGGGATGAGGTATTTGTAGGCAGAATACGCCGTGATATATCGACCGGCAATGGCCTGATCATATGGGTGGCAGCCGACCAGATCAGAAAGGGCGCGGCTACCAATGCTGTTCAGATCGCCCAGCTCATTACTGAGAAAAACCTTTACTGAGAAGGTGTATATATATTGAAGATAGCGGTACAGAAGTTCGGGGGAACTTCTCTTACCACCCCGGAGTTAAGGTCAAAGGTCTGCAATATCATTAACTCCGCCATCACTTCAGGGCAAAAGGTAGTAGTTGTGGTATCGGCTATCGGCAGGGAAAACGACCCCTATGCGACCGACACCTTTATAAATCTGGTCAAGGAAACTAACCCGCAGCCAATGGCTCGGGAAATGGACTTGATTATGTCCTGCGGTGAGATAATATCGGGAGTATTATTAGCCAATCAGCTCTCGGCTGCGGGTTTGCCTTCCAGGTTTCTTACCGGCGAACAGGCGGGGGTGGTGACCGACGGAAATTTCGGCAATGCCCATGTTTTATACGTAAATTCCCGCAATATCACAGACTGTCTCGAGAAGGGCATTACCCCGGTGGTCGCCGGCTTCCAGGGAGTAAGCGAAAATGGGGAACTAACTACGCTGGGGCGGGGAGGAAGTGATACCACTGCCAGTGCCCTGGGGGTAGCGCTGAATGCAGAGATCATTGATATTTTTACCGATGTGGAAGGTATTATGACCGCAGACCCCCGCATAGTAAACAATGCCCGCCTGCTTGACGCCATAAGCTATAATGAGATATGCCAGTTGGCTCGGGAAGGCGCCAAGGTGGTTCATCCCCGGGCAATAGAAATTGCCATGCAGGGAAATGTGCCCCTTAGGGTAAGGTCTACCTGGCTGGATAGCCCGGGCACCCTGATCAGCAACCAGGTCTATGACAATGGGAATGGTATGCGGATGATTAAAGACCAGCTGATAACAGGTATCAGCTATACTTCCAGCTTGACGCAGATTAAAATAGAAGGTAACGCTAATAATGGCATCGCCCAGTTGGAGCTGAAGGTTTTTGAGAGCCTGGCCCATGCCGGTATAAGTGTTGATTTTATAAATGTGCAGCTGGACCGTATTCTTTTTACGATTCAAAGTGACCAGGCAGATAAGGCCATGCAGGTTCTCACCGGGATTGGCATAAAACCGCAAATGGAAATGAATTGCGCCAAGGTTGCCGTGGTGGGGGCGGCTATGACTGGAATTCCGGGTGTTATGGCCAGCGTAGTGGCAGCCCTTAACCAGCAGGAGATCGTGATATTGCAATCTGGAGACTCATACACCAATATCTGGTGTCTGATTCAGCAGCAAGATTTAAATCGGGCGGTAAATGCTCTCCATGAGAAGTTTGGACTGGGTAGATAGGATTTAATAAAATGAAGTGGCGGTGATAAAATGACGGTTCCCAGGCTGTTGACGGCGATGATAACTCCCTATGACGGAGATTTGCAGGTAGATTACGCCAAAGCGGCGGAATTGGCCGAATATCTGGTGAATAATGGCACCCAGGGCATTGTGGTCAGTGGGACTACCGGTGAAGCCCCGGCCTTATCCGATGAGGAAAAACTGCGTCTTTTTGCAGCCGTAAAAGGAAAAATGGGAAAGCGTGTTCCGGTATGGGCCGGGACCGGCTCCAATGATACCAGGCATACCGTCGAGCTAAGCCGTGAGGCGGAAAGAACAGGCGTAGACGGCATCATGCTGGTATGCCCTTATTACAACAAACCCAGCCAGGAAGGCTTATATCGGCATTTCAGGCAGATCGCGGAAGCAGTTGCCTTACCCATACTGCTGTACAACATCCCGGGCCGGACCGGCATAAACTTGCTGCCGGAGACGGTAGTCCGGTTGGCTGAGATAGACAACATTGCGGCTATTAAAGAGGCTAGCGGTAATTTGGATCAGGTATCCGCCTTGATCAATATGCTCCCGGACGACATGCTGGTATACTCCGGTGATGATTCTCTCACCTTGCCTATGATGGCTTTGGGGGCACAAGGGATAGTAAGCATTGCCTCTCATTTAATAGGCAAGCAGATGCGGGAAATGATCGATGCCTTTTTAAATGGCGACGTCAAGCGAGCCGCCGACCTACATAAACAGTTTTTTCCCATATTTAAGGGGTTGTTTATCACATCCAATCCTGTGCCCCTGAAAGAGGCTTTGAACCAGCTGGGGCTGAATGTAGGCGGTTTAAGGCTGCCGCTGGCTGATGCCGACGCAAGTGAGAAAAAAATTATCAGGGAATTATTGCTGGCGGCAAAACTGTTGCCGGAAGCATAATTATAAAATGTAATCAAGGATAGGTCAGCAAGCCTATCCTTGATTATTTACATAATCGGCCCGCATGCCGCAATTAGATAAAGTTGTATATAAGTTCTGTATCGGCTATAATAAGCGAAGTGGTTGTGTTCGGACGTTATAAAAACTGAATAAAGGAGGTGTTAGGGTGTCGGATGCTGATTCCCGTATTCAGATTATTTCCCTGGGCGGCTTAGGGGAAATAGGAAAGAACATGACGGTTATCCGATATCAGGATTGTATTCTGGTCATTGACGCTGGCTTGATGTTTCCTGAAGAGGAATTACTGGGAATAGATGTCGTTATTCCTGATATTACGTATCTATTTGAAAACAAGGATAAAGTTAAAGCAGTACTATTGACTCACGGGCATGAAGATCATGTCGGCGCCCTTCCTTATCTGTTGAAAGAGATGGATGTTCCCGTATATGGGAGCAGACTGACTCTGGGTATTGTGGAAGGCAAATTGAAGGAACATGACCTCAGCGATAAGAATTTGCATATTGTTAAACCCCGGGACATCCTGAAACTCGGCCCGTTTGAAGTGGAGTTTCTAAGGGTAAGCCATAGCATTCCGGATGCTATGGGTATAGCAGTCCACAGCCCCTTGGGAATAATTCTGCACACCGGGGATATTAAGCTGGATCAAACCCCGGTCGACGGGCAGGTAGTGGATTTCAGAAAACTGGCCGAGATCGGGGAAAAAGGCGTTTTAGTAATGATGGGCGACAGCACCAATGCTGATAAGCCTGGTTTCACCATGTCGGAAAGGGTGGTAGGTAACACCTTTGACGACCTTTTTGGCAAATGCGAAGGCAGAATAATCGTTACCACCTTTGCTTCCAACGTTCACCGGATTCAGCAGGTTATTTGCACCGCCCAGAAATATGGGCGCAAAGTATCGGTAGTTGGCCGCAGTATGGTAAATAATGTGAAGATATCAAGCGAGCTGGGATATATGGATATCCCCGAAGGGATACTCATCGATATGGAGGACATCAACCATTATCCACCGGATCAGGTGGTCATTGTCACCACCGGTTCCCAGGGTGAACCCATGTCGGCTTTGACCCGCATGGCTACTGCCGACCATCGCTGGGTGGGCATTGAGCCGGGGGACACGGTCATAATCTCTGCCACTCCTATTCCGGGCAATGAAAAACTGGTGGCCAAAACGGTCGATCTCTTGTTCCGCCAGGGGGCGGAGGTTATTTACGAAAAAACCATGGGAGTCCATGTGTCGGGCCATGCTTCCCAGGAAGAGCTTAAGATACTTCTTAATTTGATCAAGCCCAGATATTTTATTCCGGTACACGGAGAGTATCGCCATCTGATGAAGCATGCCAAATTGGCGGAGAGCCTGGGAATACCGCGTTCCCGGATATTTGTCGCCGAGAATGGGCAAATAATCGAGGTGGGTAAAAAGAAGGCCAGTATATCCGGTAAGGTAACGGCCGGCAAGATTCTGGTTGATGGCCTGGGGGTCGGAGATGTGGGCAATATAGTGCTCCGCGACCGTAAACAGTTATCCCAGGATGGCATTATGATTGTAGTGGTGACCATCAACAAGGATGGCGGAGACGTAGTTGCCGGCCCGGATATAGTCACCCGGGGATTTGTTTACGTGAGGGAGTCCGAGCAATTGATTGAGGATGCCAAGGATAAAGTGCGGGAAGCCCTGGATGTTTGCGCTAAAAAGCATATAACCGAGTGGGCGGTTATAAAAGCTCAGATAAGAGAGCGGCTGGGAAAGCATCTGTTTGAAAAAACCGGCCGCAGACCGATGATATTACCGATAATTATGGAAGTCTAGCCTTAAAGGATCGCGCCACCCGGTTAAAAACCGGGTGGTTTTTTAATGGCTTGCCGTATTTATTTTCCCGGCCAGGGTAATTCTAAATAAAAAGAACGGAAGGGAGCGGCATTATTATGACGCAGGATAATAGCGGGGAAGCAAACCAGGAACAGAAATTAGACAATATTAAAGAATTGGGGCAGACCGACCTGCCTTCTTTTAAAAGCGATATCCATTGCCTCACTATTGCAGGGCAGGTTGAAGGCCACATGGTCCTGCCTCCGCAGAATAAAACCACCAAGTATGAGCATATCATACCGCAGCTATTGGCGGTGGAGGAGAACCCCCAGATAAAAGGCTTGCTGGTGGTGCTGAATACGGTTGGCGGAGATGTGGAGGCGGGCCTGGCACTGGCGGAGATGATCTCCAGCTTATCCAAGCCTACGGTGTCGATAGTACTGGGCGGCGGCCATTCCATTGGCTCCAGTATAGCCGTTAGTACCGATTTCAGCTTTATTGCGCCTTCGGCGACCATGACGATTCACCCGATACGCCTCACTGGCCTGGTGATCGGCGTTCCCCAGACTTATGAATACTTGGATAAAATGCAGGATCGGGTGGTTAAATTCGTAGTTGAGCATTCGCGGGTAACCGAGCAGAAATTTCGGGAATTGATGTTTAGAACCGGAGACCTGGCCCGGGATATTGGAACCGTACTGGTAGGCAAGGATGCGGTTGATTGCGGCCTGATTGATGCTGTCGGTGGACTCAGGGATGCGGTTAATAAGATTCATGAATTAAAAGACAACAAAGGGGGATTGATGCAATGATCGTATATGTGCCCGACCCTCTGGAAGCTTTCACCCCAAAAGAAACCCTGCCCCGGATACGAATCAAGCTGGAATCAGGCGGGCATCTGAACGCCGAATGTCTGGGATTTGACCAAGTGAGGGTATTAAGCCTGGACAGCACCGATCCTATGGACTTTGTAAACCGGCAATATCAGCCGGGCAGCATAATCGAGCTAAAACCCGGCTTATAGCGTTAGAACAAGGATCGCGTGATGATTCCGACCATATGTCACAGTGAACAAGGTTGTTGAACCGCTTTTACAGATGTCTTCAGCCCTTCCGTCACTGTGGCATATGCGTTTGTTAATAGGTATGTTTCAGCGGTCCTATGCTATAATTTAGAAAGTACTTTTGGGGAGATGAGATATTTGACGTTATTTCATTCTGTATTGTTGGGTGCGGTTCAAGGCCTCACTGAATTTCTGCCGGTAAGCAGTTCCGGTCATCTGGTTATTTTTCAGCACATTCTGGGGGTTCAGGAATCCCCCCTAACCTTTGACGTGATGCTTCACATGGGCACCCTGCTGGCGGTATTCGTAGCCTTCTGGGATGATATTGTGGAAATCCTGAAAAGGCCTTTTACCCGTCTGACTTATTTAATAATAGTCGGCTGCATTCCCGCCGCCCTGGCCGGTTATCTGGTGGCGCCACTGATTGAAAAGGCCTTCGAATCACTGTTGGTGGTTGGATTGGGGCTGATCTTTACCGGATTTGTGCTCCGCTTTTCCGAAAAATGGTCCCGGCAAAGCATCGGCTTAAAGGATATACCTAATACCAGCTACAAAGATGCTATTTTCATAGGCTTGTTGCAGGCCCTGGCTATCATACCGGGTATTTCCCGTTCCGGCTCCACTATCGCTGCCGGGCTTTTCGCCGGTATGGAACGGGAATTGGCGGCACGTTTTTCCTTTTTATTATCTATACCGGTTATAATAGGAGCAGGTATTTTTGAATTGTCTGACGTCAGTGCCGGCAGTCTGGGGCAAAATCTGCCGTCCTACCTGGGAGGCACCCTGGTTGCTGCGTTGTTCGGCTATCTGGCTATTAAAATTGTTTTAAGGCTGGTACGCCATGGCCGGTTATCCGTATTTTCCTATTATTGCTGGGCTGCAGCCCTGCTTACCCTGGGCTATAATTTTCTTATCTAAATCATTGACCATTTATTCACAAACAGGATGAAGGAATATATGGATGACGGGCGAAGTAATGTTTATGTGAAAAATGTAATTCATTTCCTGTAATAATAGATAGAGAGGTAGATAGTTTGGGGAATAAGAAAAATCCCGTTGCCAAAAAGGTTAACTCCAATAAGAGGGACAAACCCCACCCCTCCAGTGCCGGTAATAAAAAAGACGCCGGCTCGTCAAAAGCGCAGGATAAATTCTCCGGCCTTAAAGCGGAGATTGTTTCAATTGTTTTATTCATGCTGGCCTTGTTTACATATATCTGCGTCAGTCGAGGTGCGGGCTTACCAGGGAATGAGCAATTTATCGGGCTATTGGGTGCAGGCATTATGAAGGGGCTGGAGTGGCTGCTGGGAGATGCGGCCTTGATTGCTTCATTCTTCCTGCTGCTTTGGTCCATACATATTGGAGTCTTAAAACAATACTGGTCTTCCCGTATGTGGGGAGTCAGCTTACTGGCCCTGGCAGCCTTGGTGGGGATCAGCGCCTATCATATTCCGGAAGGGCTTAATGCCCTGGAAGCTGGTTCCAAGGGTATGGGCGGAGGATATGTGGGCGGAGGCCTGGCTTATGTTTTAATCAGGCTGCTGGGAAAGGTCGGCGCCGTAATTTTCATGGTTCTTGGCGTTATAGTCGCCCTGGTTCAGATTATCAATAAGCCGGTGGGAGAGATTATCAGCATTGCGGCTATGGGATCAAAAAGGATCTGGGAAAAGGCCTATCCGTTATTCTTTGAAGAAGAGGAAGCCGAACCGATTAAATCTTCCCTCAAGCGTGAACCGGTAATAATAAGCAGCCATGAAGAAGCCCGTCTGCCATTTGAAGAGGTATATCTGGAACCGGATGTTTTGTCAGAAACGGCGGCAGTGAAAGAGGAGGTCAAGCAGGAGGCAAAGCCTGAGGAGAAAAAAAGCGGCTTAAGGCTGGTAATCACACCTGAGGAGGACAATGAACCCGAGTACCAGAAACCTCCGCTGGACATACTCAGCAATGTCAGCAGCGAGAGAAATATTGACAAGAAGAATATCAAGGAGAGCATATCGGTACTGGAGGAGACATTTTCTAATTTCGGTATCGGGGTCAAGGTTAATCAAGTAAGCTGCGGCCCGTCGGTGACCAGGTATGAATTGTCCCCGGCACCGGGAGTGAAAATCAGCCGAATCATAAGCCTGGCTGATGATCTGCAGTTAAATCTGGCCGCTCCCGGTATCAGAATGGAAGCCCCCATTCCCGGCAAGTCAGCTATCGGTATAGAAGTTCCTAACGGCAAAATCCTGAGTGTGGGTTTAAAGAACCTTATATCCTCGTCTGCATTTACCAGGCTTAACAGCCCTCTGGCCTTCGCGCTGGGTGAAGACATTGCCGGTAATACCGTGGTGGCCCGTCTAAATGATATGCCTCATTTATTAATTGCCGGGTCTACGGGCTCGGGAAAGAGTGTATGCCTGAACAGTATTATTATGAGCTTTTTATATAATACGACACCTTCAGAGATGAAAATGGTATTTATAGACCCCAAGATGGTTGAACTGACCGTATATAACGGAATTCCTCACCTGCTTACCCCGGTAGTCACTGACCCGCGCAAGGCTTCAGTCGTATTGCGCTGGATGGTCAGCGAGATGGAGAAGCGCTACAAGCTTTTCGCTGAAAGCGGGGTGCGGGATATTCAGAGATATAATCAGTCATCCCGGGAGAAATTACCCTTCATTGTGATCGTTATTGACGAATTGGCTGATCTGATGATGGTGGCGCCGGTGGAAGTGGAGGATTCCATCTGCCGTCTGGCTCAGATGGCGCGGGCCGCCGGCATGCATCTGATTGTAGCCACCCAGCGCCCATCGGTGGATGTAGTTACGGGAGTTATCAAGGCCAATATACCGTCCCGGATTGCTTTTGCGGTATCGTCCCAGGCTGACTCGAGAACCATCCTGGATGGAGCCGGGGCGGAAAAACTGCTGGGAAAAGGCGACATGCTGTTTTTCCCGGTGGGGGCAGTAAAACCATATCGTATCCAGGGAGCATTCGTATCCGATAACGATATTGAAGCTACAGTTAATTTTATCAAGCAGCAGTACATTGGCTGCGAACAGCAGGAGCCCCCGCACGATCTGGAAATTTCTTTGCAGGAAGCGGAGCAGGATTGGGGCGATGACCTGTTCTGGGAAGCGGTGGCGGTATTTGTAGACAGTAAAAAGGCTTCAGTCTCCCTGTTGCAGCGGAGATTGCGGATTGGTTATGCCCGGGCGGCACGTCTGGTAGATTTAATGGAAGAACGAGGTATTGTATCCGAACTGGACAATAACAAAAGAGAAATTCTTATAAACAGCGAGCAGTTGGAAAAGCTATACGCTAAAAATAAACTATGTTAGTATGATCATGTATACTGAATTCAGGTGCACGCCTTATTTTCACCTTATGTAATCAGGGTAAGTGCATAAATTAAGGGAGAAACCAATGAGGCTTACCTTACGGGAAAAGGAATTATATGAGGTTTTGAAGAGAGAGCCTTTGATATCTCAGGATGAACTGTCCAGGCGGTTTGGGATTACCCGCTCTTCAGTTGCCGTACATATATCCAATCTGATGAAAAAAGGCGTGATACTAGGCAAGGGTTATGTTTTTAATGAAGCGGCATCGGCCGTAGTTATTGGTGAAAGCTGTATTAATATAGAAGTGCGGGGGGAAAATGAGAAAACTGCTATAGATATTATTTATGGCGGTTTTGCTCTCGAATTCAGTAGAGCCTTGGCTAACTATGGCGTTAATGTTAAAGTAATAACTGTAACTGGCAATGATGATATAGGCAATGAAATAATTAGCAGGCTCAGGGAAAGGGAGATAGATACCGGCAGTATTTATCGCCATTTGAAGCTGAGGAGTTGCCGGCGGGTATCATTGAACCATGTTTTGGCATATGAGGAGACCTATACCTGGAAAGAGTATGAGAAGGCTTTGGCTCTAAAGGAATGGATAGCAGTCAATTGTGAATGGTTATGCATTGATCCGCTATTTCAGAAAAACATTTTAAGCCACCTGACAGGTAAGGATGAAGAAAAACTTCCGTATTTATCTACATACAGGGTCATGCAATACCCGGAGGAAGTACCCGAATTCCTGCGGGATTATTCCATTCTGGTTCTGGGTGCGGGCACTGATCAACTTGAGTATTATGTCGATAAAATTAGATCCTGGGTGTCCAATCAAAACTGGGTTATAACTGACGGTGTTAGCCGGGTAGTATTTTTTCAAAATCAGAAAGCAATAGACGTATTATTGCTGCCCAACCAAAGCTTTAATATTGGGGATCGGCTACCGTTTTTACTGGCAGGTTTAATTTATGGGCTATCCAGCGGTTACCCGTTAAGACAAGCAATCAGGATGGGCATTGGCGCAGCAGCTGGTGAGTGAATATTATAATGGCTTGAAGGGTTGGGAAAGAAATGGACTTCGGTCAAAAACTTAAAGAAACCCGGAATATGAAAGGCTATTCCCTGGACTATATAGAAGAAGAAACCAAGATTCGCAAGCTGTATATTAACGCTCTGGAGCAGGAGAATTTCAAGATACTCCCTCCCAAGGTATATGCTACCGGCTTTGTTCGCAGGTATTCAAAATTTCTGGATTTGGATTCCGATGCCATGGTGGAAGAATTTCAAAGTCTGGCTTATGCAGACGAGCCGCTTATAGAGGAACCGGAATTAAAGAAAAGGGAAGTAAAGGTTGATTTTCATATACCTTATCGCAATATTCTGGCAGGGATCGTTTTTTTAATTATTGCTATCTGGGCAGGTAAATTCGTACTGGGTTATATCAATCAGCAGGCCAGGGTTCCGGAGCCGCAGGGACCTACTCCCCCGCGGGTGGAAGAGCCGGTGAAAGGAAATCGGCCAGATAAACCGGAGCCGGAAATAAAACCGGAAAAGGCAGTGCTTTTAATCCAAGCCCGTCAGGATTGCTGGCTTACGGTTGCCGTCGACGGCGAATCAGTTTTTACCAGAACTCTTAAAGCCGGAGAAAGCCAGGAGTTTGAAGGCAAGGAATCGATTTATATTAAGGCCGGTAATGCCGGAGGCATAGATATTACCTATAACGGTAAAAAAGTAGAGCCGATAGGTCGAAACTGGGAAGTTAAAGAAAAAGAATTTAGAGTTAAGTCATAGCTGGAATAGGGGTAGTACCAGTGAATGTGGGATTTATAAGTCTGGGATGCTGCAAAAACCGGGTGGATACAGAGATTATGATGGCGCTGGTGAGCAGCGCGGGGCACAAAATAGTCAATATTTTGGAACGAGCTGATGCGGTAATCATAAATACCTGTGGCTTTATTCAATCGGCTAATGAGGAGAGTATTCAGACTATACTGAAGACGGCTGAATTAAAAAGCGGGGGAATGCTTAAGTACCTTGTGGCTGCGGGATGCCTGGCTCAGAGGTACGGCCAAGCATTATTCGACGAGATGCCTGAACTGGATGCGGTTATAGGCATCTCCTCTTTTGCCGCCATAAATGATGTCCTGGCTGCACTGGAAAACGGCGAACGCTGCTTAAACGTTGGTCCGCCACCGGAAACCTTTGTGGAAAAGGGTCCCCGGATTATTTCCACCCCGCCAGGTTCGGCTTACTTAAAGATAGTTGAAGGATGCAACAATCACTGCAGCTACTGTGCTATACCTTCCATCAGGGGCAAACTTCGATCCCGGCCAATACCCGAAGTGGTAGGGGAAGCTGCTCTGCTGGCAGAACAGGGGAGCAAGGAACTGGTTCTGGTAGCCCAGGATACGGCGAACTACGGCTATGATTTGGACGGGCAGTTCCTGTTGCCCCAGCTCCTCAAAGAACTGCACGACATTGATGGCATTGCTTGGATAAGGTTGTTGTACTTGCATCCTGCCCATATAAATGATGCTGTCATTGATAGCATAGCATCGTTGGACAGGGTGGTCCCTTATCTTGATATACCTATTCAGCACGCTTCCTCTTCAGTACTGAAAAGAATGAACCGTAAGCATGACTATGAGTATCTGGAGCGGCTTATAAATAAATTAAGGCAGCGAATAGAGGGGTTGGTTCTGAGGACTACAGTTATGCTGGGATTCCCCGGTGAGACCGAGGAGGAGTTTGGGGAACTCTATCATTATGTGGAAAAAAGTGAGTTTGACTGGCTGGGCGCTTTCAGCTTTGCCCCGGAAGAGGGAACTGTGGCGGCAAGCCTGCCGGCACAGATAGATGAAGACCTCAAGAACTACAGGCTGAATGCCATACTGGGGCTGCAGAAAAAAATAACCCGCCAGAAGAATATCGCCCGCATTGGCCGTAATGAAAAAATACTGGTATCAGGGCAGTTATCTTCCAACCTTTATACTGGAAGAGGTTATTTTCAAGCCCCGGAGGTGGACGGCATCACCCTTATTAAGAGCCGCAAAAAACTGCCCAAGGGGGAATTCGCCCCGGTCAGGCTGGCCGGAGTTAGAAATTATGATATGATTGGAGAACTCATTGATGAACCTGCCCAATAAGCTTACCGTTCTGAGGATAATACTGATACCCGTATTTGTGGTTTTACTTTTAGTCAATATACCTTATGGGGATTACCTGGCTGCAGCCATATTTATCACCGCGGCGCTTACAGATAGCCTGGACGGCTATCTGGCCCGGCGCTGGAAGCAGGTAACCCGGCTCGGCATAATACTGGACCCTTTGGCTGATAAGCTGTTGATTACCGCAGCTTTGATCAGCCTGGTAGAGTTGGGAAGAATCCCGGGCTGGATAGCTATTGTTATACTGGGGCGTGAATTTGCGGTTTCCGGGTTAAGAGCAGTAAAGGCCGGAGACGGGATCGTTATACCAGCCAGCATATTGGGCAAGCTTAAAACCTTAACCCAGGTAATAGCCGTATTATTCATAATTCTTGAAAACGCCTACCGCTCTGTAACTACCCTGCCGGTTGGGCGCTGGGCAATGTATATTGCGGTTCTGATCACAATCGTATCCGGAGTAGAGTACTTTTATCGTTTCCGTACCGAATTCGGTTAATTACCCCGGACTTTTAAAGGGTTTTAGTTCTGCTTGCCTGTAGGGCCTGTGGCTTTAAAGGCGATGACGGGTTGGAAAAAGCCCGGAAAGAGCCGGGGGTCATTGCAGACCCCCGTAATTATGTTTAGGCTGATATCGGACAGGGAGGTTTTTTATGTGACCTTATGCTTACAACATTGACCATAAGCTTCCGCAGTTCTTCATTATAATCTTCCAGCGAGAGACGATAGTCGGTTTCGACAGTACCATGAATACTGTCGAATCCTTCCAGGTAGGCTGTGATCCAATCATAGCTTATCGCTTCCCGTTGTTCCTGACAAAAAAGATTTTGCCATTCTTCATTGGTTTCCTCCAGAGACAGAGGCTCAACCATAGAATCCAGTTCGAGGTAGTCCAGATAACGCTTGAACCAATCTGAATAGACATCATTCATGTTAGCGGCTCCGTTCATGTTATCACCTCTCTTCCTTTGTGAATGAAACAACAATCACATATTCTTATGTACTATTATAGCAGCTGTTACAGACAAATAAAGATTAATTATGACAAACATCGGTTTTTAGTGTCAAATTACCAAATTTTATTCGCAGTCTGCTACCTGGTCCTATGATATAATGACCGGGAGGAGGTTGTAGAAATATGATGAAAAACAATGAAATTAAAATATTACGCCTGATAATCACCATAATCGTTGCTTTGGGCATCCTCCTGGGCGGCTACAACCTTTACCAGAAATATATGGTAGAAAAGCCATTGAATGAAAAATTGTTGCATATGGAAGAAGTAAACAAGGTAGACGTCAATAAAGTTAATAAGTTATATTCCATCCAAGTCCGTCTGGGCAAGGTAGAGAATATCCAGAAAAGCTATGCCGACATAGATTCGATTATAGACAGCAGTATTAAGGGCAATTACGCCATTGAGATCAAGGATGGCAGAAACCAGAGACTGGGCAAGTTTTTTGATGATTTGCAGCCTGCGCTTTACCAGGGTCTGGCCCAAAAAGAGTTTTTATGGCTGGCTGAACAATTGGAGCAGCGGAGCCAGAGCCAGAATATAAAATCACAGTTGCGGGTTGATAATAAGCGGGTATATTTACAGCTGGAGGATGGTGATTCTTATCTTTACAGCATAATCGAACATACGGCTGGAGCGGAGCAGGAGCCAGGAAGGGGTAGGGATAATTGATTGAGGTTGTTTTAGGTTTGGGTCTGGCATCATTAATATTTTTAATCATAATCGGAGTTAATGTGATACCTCTGGTGTTAGTTGCGATGCTGCTGGCTTTCTTTTATTTTTTTATGCAGAACCAGGGTTATGTTAAATTCACGGAATTGGGCAAGGGCGCCACTCAAAATTCCCGGGTTGGCTTTGATGACATCGGGGGGCAGGAAACGGCTGTAAACGAGCTTAAGGAAGCCCTGCAGTTCATTGTAAAGCCGGAAGAGATATTTCATATGGGGATTAGACCGCTGCGAGGAGTATTGCTGGTCGGCCCCCCGGGAACGGGCAAAACGCTAATGGCCAAAGCTGCGGCCAGTTATACCGGTTCAGCTTTTATGGCTGCCTCCGGCAGCGAGTTTATTGAAGTCTATGCCGGCGTAGGTGCCAAACGGATACGGAAATTGTTTAGTGACGCCAGAAAAAGAGCGCAAAACGAAAAAAAACGCAGTGCTATTATATTTATTGACGAGCTGGATATCCTGGGTGCTAAAAGGGGTTCTCACAGCAGCCATATGGAATATGACCAGACCCTTAATCAATTACTGGTAGAGATGGATGGGATAAGCAGCGGCAGTGAGCCCTATGTGCTGCTGGTAGGCGCCACCAACCGGGCTGACATGCTGGATCCGGCTCTGCTGCGTCCGGGTCGGTTCGACCGGCAGGTACAGGTGGGTTTGCCCGATAAAGTGGGGCGCAAAAAAATACTGGAGATTCATACCCGTAATAAACCAGTGAATGATATAGCGATATTGGATGAAATTGCCCGGGCGACCTTTGGCTTTTCCGGAGCTCATCTGGAAAGTCTGGCCAACGAAGCAGCCATACTGGCGCTGCGGGAAGAGGCTACCAAGATTGATAGCCGGCATTTTAGAGAAGCCATTGATAAAGTGATCATGGGTGAAAAATTAGACCGCAGGCCTTCGCCGGAGGAAATGGAAAGGGTCAGCATCCATGAAAGCGGGCATGCTCTGGTCAGTGAAATGCTGGAACCGGGTTCGGTCTCTTCACTGACCATCATTCCCAGGGGGAAAGCGCTGGGATTTATGCGCAAATCCCCTCAGGATGACCAGTATTTATACACCCGGGAACAGATGGAAAAACAGATAATGGTTATGCTGGCCGGGGCCGTGGCGGAGGAAATAAAGTTTGGCAATCGCAGTACCGGAGCCAGAAGTGATTTTAACCAGGCCTGGAAATTGTCCCGGGAAATTGTAGAGGCCGGATTGTCTTCACTGGGTATTATAAGCGGTGATGATGTTCCCGGTGAAACCCTTTACCGGGAATGCCATAAAATTATCAGCAATTTGGAGGAAGCTACCCTGGAGCTGTTAGGCAAAATGGAAAGGTCTCTCCTGAATCTGGCCCGATCCATGGTGGAGGAGGAGACTATTGACCGGGAACGTTTCCTGCAGTTTGTCTGTAAGCCAAAACCACAGGCTATACAGATTTGCACTCTCTATGGGGCACGCCCTTAGATTACAGTTAAACGCTCACATAGTCCGCAGTTCTAGCTTTTAACTATATATAAACCTTGTTGATCTATTTTCTTATGTGATTGCGGACTGTAAATATCTATAAAGCGAGGCCGGGCATTGCCGATGCCCGGCCTTTTTGTCGGGGCTGAACCTGAACCCGGACGCTTCTTCTGTCACACGCCTCAAGATATGAATAAAAATGCAGCAAGTTTCGATATATAGATGAAGGAAATGCTTATACTAAAAGGGTAAGGAGATGAAAGAAGTGTATAAGGCATGTATAATATCAACGGGAACTGAGCTGTTGCTGGGCTCAACCGTAGACAGCAACTCCCTTTTCCTATCGCAGAAGCTAAGCGATCTGGGGCTTCGGGTTATTTCCCGGTATACGGTCGGCGATAATCGGGAACAGATTCATAATGCCTTTAAAAATGGCCTGGAAATGGCCGATCTGGTCATTGCCAGCGGAGGCTTGGGGCCCACTTTGGATGATTTGACTAAAGAAGTGGCCTGTGAGGTTGCAGGCTGCGAAATGCAGCTGGTAGAGGAAGAAGTCCTGCGCTTGAAGGAATTTTTTGCCCGGCGCAGACGGGATATGCCCCAGGAAAATTTAAAGCAGGCCATGTTTCCGCCGGAGGCCGTAATCCTAAGGAATTTAAGAGGAACCGCGCCGGGGATGTATCTCAGGAAAGACGCCAAGGTGCTGGTTTTGTTGCCCGGTCCGCCCCGGGAAATGCAGGCCATGTACCTGGACGAAGTAGAATCCTTGCTTAAGCAGGATCTGGCTCTGGACGAAAAGCTTTCGGCCAGCAGGACCATAAAGGTTATTGGTCCCGGTGAATCCCAGGCAGATGAAATGCTGGCTGATGTTATAAATGATCCCCGGGGCTGCAGCCTGGCTTTGCTGGCCCAAGACGGGGAGGTTCACATCAAGGTCACGGCTGAAGGCGAGAATGCCCAACACAGCCGGCAGATATTAAAAGCAATAACCCATCGGATTGAAGCTAAAATGGGTAAATATGTTTTTGGTTATGATGAAGATACTTTGACCGGGGTAGTAGGGGAATTACTGGCCGGCTCGGGTAAGGCCCTGGCTCTGGCCGAATCCTGTACCGGCGGGCTATTGGCCGGGATGATTACGGAAATACCGGGGAGTTCGGGCTATTTTTGGGGTTCAGTGACTTCCTACAGTAATGAAGCCAAAGTAAAACTACTGGGGGTGAAACCGGATACGCTTGACCGCTACGGAGCAGTCAGCCGGGAAACGGCCGAAGAGATGGCCCGGGGAATACTTGAACTGTCGGGGGCGGATTACAGTTTGGCTGTTACCGGTATTGCCGGGCCTGATGGCGGAAACCAGGATAAACCGGTGGGTCTGGTATATATAGCTCTGGCTGATAAAAACCGTGTTACAGTTAAAGAAATGCATTTTACCGGTGCCCGGGAAGCTATTCGCAGCCTATCAGCCAGAACCGCCCTGGATTTGTTAAGAAGGCAATTACAGATATAATATTCGGAGGCAGCATATGAGAGTTTTTATTGCTATAACCGTACCTGAAGAAATTAAACAGCAAGCACTGCAGGTTAAGGAGGAACTGGTTAAGTTCAGACCCGATATCAAGTGGGTTGAATATGGAAATTACCATATTACGCTTAAATTTTTGGGCGAGGTCGATAGTCAGCTTAATGATATCAAGGCCAGACTGTTTCAGGCAGCTCAGGCCTGCCCGCCGTTTAAGCTCGTCACTTCTGAAATCGGATTCTTCCCTGGCCGCAGCCGGCCCCGGGTTGTATGGATGGGGGTTAAGGGGGAACTGGAAAAGGCTCGATTTTTAGGGGAGCGAGTTGATACATACCTTAACGAACTGGGTTTTGAAGCTGAGAGGAAACGCAGTTTTCACCTTACTCTGGGAAGAATACGTTCGGAAAAGGAAATAGAGAAAATTCTAGCCCAAACGGGCATCATCAACAACCGGCTGAAGAGATATGACTTCACCATAAGCGAGTTCAGCTTGATGGAAAGCCGCCTCTCCTCCACTGGCCCGGAATATTCGGTTTTGGAAAAATACAGACTGGAAGGATAATGGCTAAGAGGGCAGGTTTACTGCTTTGGCAAGCTTGTTTTTGCTTGCTAAATTATGGATAATAATGATTGACATTTAGAAAGGGTATATATTATCATAGATTCTAAAGAGGCGAACATATGTTTGAGGAGGGGCAAAATGGATAATAATCAGCTGAACCAGGGCAGGATAGACGCTTTAAATAACGCTATCAAGGGTATTGAAAGGCAATTTGGCAAGGGATCGATAATGAAATTGGGCGAAGCGGCGGCCATGAATGTTGAGGTCATATCTACCGGTTGTCTTTCCCTTGACCTGGCTCTGGGAGTAGGTGGTTTGCCCCGGGGCAGAGTCATAGAGATATTTGGACCGGAATCATCCGGTAAAACTACGGTAGCTCTGCATGCCATAGCCCAGGCTCAGAGTGAAGGGGGCATGGCAGCCTTTATTGATGCGGAACATGCCTTGGATCCGCTCTATGCCCGTAAGCTTGGGGTGGATATTAATAATTTGCTGGTATCCCAGCCGGATTCCGGTGAGCAGGCCCTGGAGATTGCAGAGGCCCTGGTCAGAAGCGGGGCCATAGATGTTATAGTAATCGACTCGGTGGCAGCATTGGTTCCCAGAGCTGAGCTGGAGGGGGATATGGGCGACGTCCATGTGGGACTGCAGGCGCGCTTGATGTCCCAGGCTTTACGGAAGTTAACCGCCCATATCAGTAAATCCCGGGCCTGCACCATATTCATCAACCAGATCCGTGAGAAGGTGGGCGTAGTATATGGTAATCCGGAAACCACGACGGGGGGACGGGCCTTAAAATTTTACTCATCGGTGAGAATAGAAGTAAAAAAAGCCGATGCTATAAAACAGGGAACAGATATTATCGGTAACCGCACCCGGGCCAAGGTGGTTAAGAATAAGGTAGCGCCACCGTTTAAAACGGCAGAGTTTGATATTATGTATGGCTACGGTATTTCCCGCGAAGGAGATTTGCTGGATATAGCGGCTGAGAAGGAAATTATTCAGAAGAGCGGCTCGTGGTATTCCTATGAAGGGGAGAGAATGGGACAGGGCCGGGAAAATGCCAAAGAATACCTGAAAAACAACGGTGAATTCACCCGTATGCTGGAAAACAGGATCAAGGAAATGGAAAAGGCCAGGCTGCTGGCTGCCAACCATACGGAGGAATCTTGACACTATTAGGTAAAGTAACTAAAATTGATATATAACTCTGTTAAAGAAGTAATCCTGGTGATTGAACCATATAGACTACTGTTAGTGTTTTTCCAGTGAATGGATAATGCGATAGTGGGGATATATGCAAAAAGCATATACTCTTTCATTTGGAGATATACGTTGGTTGTCTGTTGGGTTAAGGTGAGCAAGTAGACTTACCGTGTGTTGCGAGCGATTTAATAATGCTCAAAAAATGTGGCAATAGAAGATTTTGCCACACTAAAAGCGGCATGCTTCATTACAGGATTCTTCTTAAAAACCGGGTTTGTACTCGGTTTTTTTTGTTTATGGTATTCACGACATAAAATAATTTAGTGAGAAGGGGGTGAAAACATCACACTTGGAAGTTTCATAATTATAACGCTTTCTTTGGCTGTGGGTCTGGCGGCAGGGTATTATGGCCGCAGGCTTATTGCCGAAAGCAGAATCGGCGCTGCTGAAGAAGAGGCGTCACGTCTGGTCGAAGAAGCCTCCAAAGAAGCCGAAGCCCGGAAAAAGGAAATTCTTCTGGAAGGAAAGGAAGAAATTCACCGCAATCGGCAGGATGCGGAAAAGGATATCCGTGATCGCCGTCGGGAACTGGATCGTGTTGAAAGACGCATAATTCAAAAGGAAGAGATGCTGGACAAGAAGTCGGAAAACATGGAGAGAAAAGAACAGGCTCTGCATGATAAAGAAAGGGATTTGGAGAAGACTCAGCAGGATCTGCAGCTTATTCTCACCCAGCAACTCAAGGAATTAGAACGGTTATCCGGTTTAACTTCAGAGGAAGCCAAAGAATTGTTGTTATATAATGTTGAGCAACAAATCCGCAAAGAAACCGCAGTAATGATAAAGAGTATAGAGACGGAAGCGAAAGAAGAGGCTAATAAACGAGCCAAAAACATTGTTTCACTGGCGATTCAAAAATGCGCTGCCGATGTAGTTTCTGAAACCACGGTTTCGGTAGTGGCATTACCCAATGATGAGATGAAGGGAAGAATAATCGGCCGGGAGGGCCGTAACATTCGCACATTCGAAACCTTAACCGGTGTAGATCTGATAATTGATGACACACCTGAAGCGGTAATTCTTTCATCTTTTGACCCTATACGCCGGGAGGTGGCCAGAGTTGCACTGGGCAATCTGGTATCGGACGGGCGTATCCACCCTGCTCGTATTGAGGAGATGGTTGAGAAGGCTCAGAAGGAGATTGAGCAGGAGATAAGGGAAGTGGGAGAACAGGCGGCTTTTGAGGTGGGAGTACACGGGCTGCATCCGGAATTGATAAAGTTGCTGGGAAGGCTCAAATACCGTACCAGCTATGGGCAAAACGTACTCAGACATTCGGTGGAAGTGGCTCACCTGGCTGGAGTTATGGCATCAGAGCTTGATGTAGACGTAGCCTTGGCCAAAAGGGGCGGTCTGCTCCATGACATAGGCAAAGCGGTTGACCATGAGGTGTCAGGTCCGCATATAGAGATTGGTGTAGATCTGGCTAAAAAGTATCGTGAAAGCAAGGAAGTAATAAATGCCATAGCTGCCCACCATGGAGATATTGAGCCGGAGCACATCGAGTCCGTGCTGGTGCAGGCGGCCGATGCCATTTCAGCTTCGCGCCCGGGAGCTCGACGGGAGACTTTGGAAGCCTATATTAAGCGTCTGGAGAAGCTGGAAGCGATTGCTGATTCCTTTGACGGAGTAGAAAAGTCGTTTGCTATTCAGGCCGGCAGGGAAGTCAGAATAATTGTAAAACCTGAAGAGATTGACGACCTGCATTCGATCAATTTGGCCCGTGATATTGCCCGCAGAGTAGAGGACGACCTTGATTATCCGGGACAGATTAAAGTGGTGGTTATCCGCGAAATGCGGTCAGTTGAATTCGCTAAATAATGAATAGTATTAAAAAGCAGGGCAGCAGCCCTGCTTTTGCTTTTGGGTGTTAATTTTTGCATATCGGGCACAGGAGGAATTTGGGCCTGGCTTGAAGAAATGTTTATTATTGATTTTTTAAGGGGAAGATGCTTAATGAATGAAACCGGCCTGGAAATATTTTTGAATGTATCCGTCAACTTTCCCGAAATTAACATTGTCAAATACGAATATAATAACGATTTACTTATTATTGAAGTAGTATTGACCAGGGAAATTGACAGTACTCAGAAGGAAAGCTTTATCAGCAAAGCCCAGCAACATATCAATGCATTACATACACTAAACCGAAGTAAACCCGAAACTTTAAGTATCAGATTTAAAAGTGTGGGCGGACTGACCTTTTTGCGCCTTTACCGGGATGCTCAAACCCTGGGCGGAAAAGAAATTAATTTGTTTATGACTTTATTGGGAGAAGAGTTTTATGATTGCTTGCTGGATGAAGGCAATAGTACAGCCAGGCCTTCTTTCCGAAGGCAGGTCGAAAAGGATTTGCTGAAAAAGCTGGGTGCCAGTTCAAACACGGATTATCTTTTTGCTTATCGGGATCACGGTAAGCTATGTATGTTTAACAGGTAAATTGGAGGACATTGGCTTTGAATATACTAATAATTGCCGATATCGTAGGCAGGCCGGGCAGAAAGGCGATAAAGACCTTATTACCCCAACTGCAAAAGGAAAATAACATAGATTTCATTATTGCCAATGCGGAGAATGCTGCCGGCGGAAGAGGCTTAAACCGTCAGGTGATGAACGAGCTGCTGGGGAGCGGCATCGATGTCTTAACTATGGGCAACCATGTCTGGGATAATAAAGATATCTACGGCTTTATCGACGATGAATTTCGCCTGATAAGGCCGCTCAACTTTCCTCCCTATTGTCCGGGCCAGGGATATCATATTTACACCGGCGGCATCGGTAAAAAAATAGCAGTTATAAATGCGATGGGCCGTGTCTTTCTGCCGGCTCTGGATTGCCCTTTCCGAACCGTGGAAGAGGTGTTGAAGGAAATCCGGGAAGAATGTGATATTATAATAATAGATATTCATGCCGAGGCAACTTCGGAGAAATTAGCCCTGGCTTATTATTTTGACGGCAAAGTTACGGCAGTGGTCGGAACCCATACCCACATCCAGACTGCGGATGAGCGGATTATGCCCGGCGGCACCGCCTATATTACCGATTTGGGCATGACCGGTCCCACAGAATCCATTTTAGGTATGGATAAAGATATGGTTATAAAAAAGATAATCTATCAGCGGCCGGTGCGGCTGGAAGTTGCCGGCGGCTCAGCCCAGCTGCAGGGGGTTGTCTTAAAAATAGATGAGGCAACCAATAAAGTTCTAAGAATCAATCGGGTCAGCCTGTCGACAGATGCTTAAAGTGCTGTCGAACCGGCCGGGAGATTTCCTCAAGATTGGCATTTTCCAAAAAATATGAAAAATTATCCAAAAGAGTTTACCAAAAAGAAGGAATTACCATATCAACTTAGAATATACATTTAGGAGAGCAGCCGATCTAATAATAATCTAATCTTGAGGGAGGTTATTTTATGGAGGTATTAAAGGTTTCAGCCAAGTCCAGTCCAAATTCAGTTGCAGGAGCACTTGCAGGTGTTCTTAGGGAAAAAGGAGCTGCAGAAATACAAGCTATAGGTGCGGGCGCAATTAATCAGGCCATTAAAGCAATCGCTATTGCCCGAGGATTTGTTGCTCCCAGCGGGATGGATCTGATATGTATACCGGCTTTTACGGATATAATTATAGATGGAGAGGAAAGGACAGCCATCAAGTTAATCATTGAGCCCCGTTAAAGTTTGGGCTGGCAGCGGAAAACCTTTGTTGGAGTATAAAAACCTGCTTGGTGTAAAAGCAGGTTTTTTTATGGAGGCAGATATGAGAATAGTTGATCTTCATTGTGATACCATTTCGTCCATCCAAAAAAGCGGTGAGACATTGCTGCGTAATAGCCGCCACTTTGATGCTGCGCGTGCCCGGCAGGCAGGAGTCGGGCTGCAGTTTTTTGCGCTCTTTGCCCCGCCCGCCGGCATGAATGAAGCATTGCGGCAGATACTAAAACAGGTATATAAGTATCATGATGAAATGAGCCGGCACCAGGAGCTTTTACATCCGGTATTATGCTATGAGGATATAATCCGGGCTGATGAGAGCAATAAGATTGGCTGTCTGCTGCACTTGGAAGGTGCGGATGCGCTGGGAGCCGATGTGGAAATCCTTTATCTCCTGCAGCGATTGGGATTGCGCAGCCTGGGCCTTACCTGGAACAACCGCAATCTTCTGGCGGATGGGGTAGGGGAAGACCCCGGAGCCGGAGGAATCAGTAAAAAAGGCCGGGAAGTAATCCGTTTGCTGGATCAGCTGGGAATAATTCTGGACTTGTCCCATGTATCCATGCGCAGCTTTTACGATGCCCTGGAGATTTACCCCCAACCGGTACTGGTCAGCCATGCCAATGCCCGGGCTCTCTGTAACCACCCCAGAAATCTGGATGATAAACAGTTAAAAGCACTGGCTGACAACGGAGGAGTAGTTGGCGTCAACCAGGTACCCGATTTTATTAAAGCAGACTCAAATCCCAGTATGGGTGATCTTCTTGACCATCTGGCATATATAGCCGGGCTGATTGGGGCAGAACATGTGGCGCTGGGGTCAGATTTCGATGGTGATGACGCTCTACTGATGCAAGGGGTGGAGGAGTACGGCAGATGGCCTGATTTACTGGCATCCAGGGGCTTCACCGGCAGCGAAATCGCCATGATTCTGCGGGAAAATGCCTTAAGGGTCATCAGGGCGGTATTGTAAGGGTTAATATTTAAACAGGAAAGCTTACGGCGGAAAGGCAATATATGATTGACGGATACGATCTGCATGTTCATACTACGGCTTCGGACGGCGCCTTAACCCCCTATGAGGTGATAGACGCAGCAAGCAGTATCGGACTCAAAGGCATAGCCCTGACCGACCATGATACGGCAGCCGGCCTGGAGCCGGCCCGGAGGTATTTGGAACGTAACCCTGGTTTAAGGTTGGAACTTATCCCCGGCATTGAATTAAACACTGAAGCCGGAGATGAGGAAGTCCATATTCTGGGGTATTTTATCGACCCTGAAAATGCAGCTTTAAATCAACATTTACGGGATATTCGAACATCACGGCATGACCGGGCCTTAAAAATAGTAGACCGTCTGCAGCAGGCCGGGCTGGCAATCAGCTTTGACCAGGTACAAAAGCTGACCCGGGGAGAGTCTATGGGAAGGCCGCATATCGCCCGGGCCTTGATTGAAAACGGTTATGTCAATTCTATTGAAGAAGCATTTGATAAATATATCGGGCGAGGAAGACCTGGTTTCGTTCCCCGCTATAAATTTTTACCGGCAGAAGCGGTAGAATTGATAAAAGGTGCCGGCGGTATTGCCGTACTGGCTCATCCGGGGTTGCTTAAAGTGCCGGAAAAGATTATTGAAATAATAAAACTGGGAATAGAAGGGCTGGAGGTATATTACCCGGAGCATAGCGGGGAGCAGCAGCAGGAATTGGCAATTTTGGCCGGGCAATACAAGCTTTTGATAACCGGCGGTTCTGACTTCCATGGACCGGCCAGTCAAGAAAGCCGGGCCGGTTTGGGTTCCAGCATTATTTCCAGCGAACTGCTGGCGTGCATGCGTTTGCATCTAAGCTCAAGGCCAAAATTTAATCGAGCTGTCCCGGGAACCTGATTATCCCTGTAAGCTGCACCCTTAAATAACGACCCGAGAGAACAACAGTTTCCTCATAAAGAGTTATTATCCCATAATAATCAAAAAAATATTAAGCCTTGAGAAGGATTTCTCCTTAACTTTGTAGAACATACCAATTATTTGGTAAAGTTTTGCGGAGGGTAGGGAGATAATGAAGAAAATTGTTGCGGTAATGTTTTTGGCTTTTTTATTTCTGCAAACCACCAGTAGCGATCTTATGGCCCAGGAACTCCAATATCAGGTTAAAGCGGGCGACTGCTTATGGACTATAGCTCAAAGTCATGGTATTAGTATAGACTATCTCAGGAAAGTCAATAATCTGCAGTCTGATTCCATTCAAATCGGCGACATGCTAAACGTAGGAAACGGTAATCCCGCCATGGCGACTCCCTCCCGGGGAACGGAAACTGGTCTGGAGGCTGGCTGTTATACGGTTAAAGCCGGCGACAGCCTTTATCAAATTGCTTTAAACCATGGAATTACAGTGGAGATGCTGAAACAAACCAATAATTTATCTTCAACTATGATATACCCGGGTCAGAAACTATTAATCAGTATCAGGCAAGCCGTACCTTCAAGGGCCGGAACCATTGTCAGCGCGGACCTGGTGCTGGCCAAAGCGGCCGAGCACCTGGGTACGCCCTATAAATATGGCGGGCAAGGGCCGGGAGGTTTTGATTGCTCCGGGTTTGTCAGTTACATATTCGGCCAGTTTGGCTATAAACTGCCCCATAACGCAGCGGGCCAGGCAAATCTGGGCATTGCGGTAAATAAGGATGAGCTTTTGCCCGGAGACCTGGTATTTTTCGACGGTAATACCTCTCACATTAATCATGTCGGTATCTATTCGGGCAACGCACAATTTATTCATTCCAGTTCACCCCGAAGCGGGGGAGTCATATATTCATCACTCAATGAAGCATACTATGCAAGCGGATATGTATCCGCCCGCAGAATCATACGCTAACTCAATTGGGGGTATAAAGGTGGAAGACAATTTTTTTGGCATTCCCTCTACCGTTTTTGGCAGCCAAGAGTGGATGGAACTAGAAAAAAATGAATTCGAGCTTGGTCCCGAACAGTTGCTGCAAGCAATAACCAGCAAGAAAACTTGGTCCAACCAGGAAATATTGTGGGTCTTAAAGCGGTTGATCTATTACTACGGGAAAAAGGACGCGCTCTTGAAAAAGGCTCCGCCCGAGCGGTTGATGCTCAATATGGTGGATGTACTGAGGGCCTTTTATGTTATTTTCGATATATCCGATCCGGAACTGGATGAAAACCTGCGCAGTTATGTCTGTACCAAACTTACTGATGCTGCTTGGGGAATTAGCTCCCCCACCCGGGAGTACCTGTACAAAATAAAATAAATTGGCCACTTCTCTGGAATACCATTATAAAAAGAAATTGCCTGAGGAGGAATTTAAAAGCAGGTGTCGAAACTATAGGGGGGGGAGTGTACTTTCCAGTAGTGTTGGGGGGATATGATGGTGACAACAGGCAGCCGTGAACAGAATATCCGTCGCGTTATTGAGATGGAAGACAGGATATGCCAATGCCTACGGTGCCCATCACTGGTAAGGTGTCTAAGGAAGCCATCCATGGGAAAAGGTGAACTGGAACCCGAGGGGATGCTGATTTTTGAGTACGATAATAACTTTACCAGGGATATCAACAAGGTGATTACCTTGCGGAATTTGATTAAAGCCGAACTGAAATTGGATAAGGTCTATCACACCTTTATGGTCAGATGCCAGCCCAAAGCCTGTGCCTCGCGCCAGAGTGTCAACTGCTATGGTGAAGGCAAATGGATTACCAAGGATTATGTCTGCCTGCTCAGTGGAAGAAACTGTGATGGCATCCCTGTAAAACCAGGCACCGGAGAAATAATCTCCTGCTTGCCTTTCTTACTGGAGGAAATCGAAATTCTTCACCCCGGCTATTTAATTTTATTTGGAGAACGGGTAGCAGAATTTGTCCTCAAAGCATACGGCATTTATAATAGCATTGAAGTAAAGCAGTGCTATCAATATGAACAGATGACATTCCTCACTACTGTCGAAGAGGGTAATTTTCGGCAGGAACACTGCAAGGATCTCGCTAGCTTTTTAAGCAAATAACCATGCCACATCATATGAAGCGCTAATCTCATCTAATTTTACACTAACGACATATCCTGCTGTTTCCCTGATTTCATAGAAGCCTTTGGGAATTTTATTTCATTACCGAATTAACCGAGTAAGAGAGTTATTGCTTTACTTTCGTTACTGCCTATTTCCTGAATTGTAGATAAATCTGGATAAAAAGTGTTTATATGCAATATGGATAAGAATATCCGGACGGGGGGTGATGCAACCAGTCTGCACTTTGGATAACAATTGGGGAAAGGAGTGAGCTTGATGAGTAATGACAATCTTAACAAAACGTTTGCCATGCTGGAAAGTTCCACTGAAAAACTATGGGATATGTGGTTGGTGACATTGGGCAGTATGTCATGGTCGCAGGAACAAATCGAGAATATGGGGCGCAAATACCTGGAGCAGCGTCAGATGGCCAGAGAAGAGGCCAACAAGGTAATCGAGGAGCTAACTAATCAGGCTAAAAAGAATCAGCAGCAAATGCAGAAAATGATACAGGAAGCAGTAAGCAATGCATTTGATAACATTGAGATTCCTACTTTTAATTATATAGACCAACTATCCCAAAAAGTGGATGAGTTGTCTAAAAAGGTAGATAATCTTTAGATGCTCAAGGAACGACGGTAGCGGTTATGGCCCCCGGGGGTCATAACCGCGTTGTATTATAAAAGTCTCGATAGGAGGGTGCAAGGATAATGCCGGAAGACAGCAAGGCCAAACGGAAACAGGCAGATGCAGGGGAAAGAATAAGCATGCCGGATTTTGTCGAACTATGGAAGGAATTATATTTTCAAGCCGAGGAATCATGGGCCAACGCCACTAAAGAGTTTATAGGAAGCAAAAATTTCATCGGGATTCTGGATGAAATCAGGGATCAGTACCTGTCTTTCCATAAAATATCCCAGCAGAATACCGATCAGTATTTTGAAGCCAATCCGCTTCCCTCCAAAAAAGATATTGCCAGGATAGCTGAATTAATTATTGGGCTTGAAGATAAAGTGGATGATTTCGATCTGCATTTCTCCAATAATATTACCATGATAACCAACAGCCTGGTAAAGCTGGTGGATTATCAGGAGGTTCTGAAACAGGAGATAGCAGCATTAAAACGGGAAAATTCCAGTCTCAATAAAAAACTGGAGACCGTAAATAAAAGGCTGAACACTTTGGTTAAGTCACAGATTGGTGTGAAAGAAGCTGCCGCCGCAGAGGATAAAAAGCCGAAAACCCCTGGCAGGAGCAAGAAAAAAGACAGCTTGGATTAATTGTATGTGGGGGTGGTTTAATGATAGAGCATATTTATAGCGAACTGAAAATTGGAGACAAGGGTTACATCGAGAAAACCATTACCGAAACCGATGTCTATCTTTATGCCGGAATAACCGGTGATTTTAGCTGGCTTCATGTCAATGAGGTCAGGGCCAAGAGAGGGCATTTTAAAACCCGGGTGGTACACGGCATGCTGCTGATCGGCCTTATTTCCAACGTGGTAGGCAACCGTATGCCCGGTGCCGGTACCATTTATGAAACTCAGAATATTGACTTTTTAAGAGCCTGTTACATCAATGACACCATCAGAGCTCAGACCGAGGTTATTGAAAAGCTGCCCCGGGGGAGAGTGAAGCTAAGAACCTGTTGCTACAACCAGTATGATGAGGTGATTCTGGATGGAAGAGCTATTGTAATTCCACCACGCGAACATATTATTGAACAGACCTTAAAACAAATCAGTGAGGGGTAAAAAAATGAGGAAAAAATCTCTTTTATTAAGTGGCAGTGCCGATGAATTGGGAGAGCAGTTGCAGGAAAGCTATGACCGCATTATGGAAAGCACCCGCCGATGGGCGGAAATAATCAGTTTCGACCCTGATCCCCAAACCGGGATGACTCCCAAGGATATAGTCTGGCGGAAGAATAAATCCACCCTCTACCGCTACTGCAGCAGCAATCCCATCAGGCGCCGAACCCCGGTATTAATTTTGTATGCATTGATTAACAAGGCCTATATACTGGATCTTACTCCGGGTATGAGCCTGGTTGAACATCTGGTCGATGCCGGTTTTGACGTATATATGCTCGAATGGGGGGATTTTGAATGGGAGGATCGCCATTTAACTTTTGCGGATTTAGTATTCGATTACATAGCCCATGCGGTTCATAAGGTTTGCCAGTTTTCGCGCTGTGACGAACTGAGCCTTGTCGGCTACTGTATGGGTGGAACTATGGCAGCTATGTACGCCTCGCTGTTCAAGTTCCCCCGGATTAGAAACATGATTTTTCTGGCTGCCCCCTTTGATTTTGAAGATGCCGGCATATCGTCCCGGTGGCTTAAATCAGGTCATTTTGATGCCGATAAAATAGCGGATACCTTTGAACTGGTTCCCCGGGATTTTATTGATTACGGAGTCAAACTCCTGAATCCGGTAAACAATTTCTGGGGTACCTACACCAGGTTGTGGAAGGTAATAGATGAGGGAATGTCAGTAAAATCATGGAAGGTGCTGAACAAATGGGTGAACGACAACACCAACTTTCCGGGAGGGGCCTACCGGCAGTGGATTCGGGACATGTATCAGGAGAACCTGCTGGTCAAGGGAGGCATCAACCTTCGGGGCCAGAAAGTGGATTTAGGGGATGTTGAGTCGGCCATACTGGTACTGGCGGGAGAAAAGGACCATATTGTATTACCTCACCAGGCGAGAGCGGCTGTGGACTGTATGGGCTCCCAGGATAAGAGCTATTATGAATTTCCCATAGGGCATGGAGGGTTGGTTTTCGGCGGCATTGCCAAAAACCGTGTGTTCCCCCTTATCAGCCAATGGTTGGGCGATAGATCCTGACCGAAAGGAATAAGTTGACAGAGAACAGGGGATGGGCTTTGGCCTGTCCCCTGTTCTTTTAACGCTGCTAATTGAATAAAGATGGTCAAAAAGGGCAAGTGGAGGCTGTAAAATGATCAACCCCCTTTGGTATCAAAAAAGCCAGGCTGAGATTCTGGAGCAGCTTAATACCAGTGCGGAAAACGGTCTCAACAGCAAAACCGTACAGCAAAGAAGCGGCGAACCCCCCAATGTGATTGAGGAAGGTCCCGGAACCAGTCCTTTGTCAATATTCTTCAAACAGTTTACCGATACCATGGTGATCGTTCTTCTTGGTGCCACTGTTGTTTCCGGAATAATTGGAGCGATGGCTGATGCCATTACTATAATGGCGATTGTAATACTTAATGCCGTTCTGGGTTTCATCCAGGAATACCGGGCGGAACGTTCCCTGGAAGAAATAAAAAAACTGGCTTCCCCTTTTGCCCGGGTACTCAGAAATGGGAAAAAGCTTAGTATTCCCACCCGGGAACTGCTGACCGGAGATATCGTCTTAATCGAAGCCGGGGATAGGATACCGGCAGATTTAAGGTTATTGGAAAGCAGCAGCCTGGAAATTGATGAAGCATCCCTGACCGGTGAATCCGTTCCCATAACCAAAGACCCATGGGCTGCGCTTTCCGGGGAAACACCTCTGGCGGAAGTTGCCAATATGGCCTTTATGGGAACCGGCGTAACCCGAGGGCGGGGGAAGGCCGTGGTGGTTGCCACCGGTATGGATACCGTCATGGGGGAAATAGCCCGCATGATGAAAAATGAGAAAGAGGATCTGACTCCCCTGCAGGTTAAGCTGGGTCAACTGGGCAAATACCTGGTCATAGTCTGTCTCCTGGTCTGCACTCTGGTTACCCTTATGGGCATATACCGGGGAGAACAGGTACTGACTATGTTTTTAGCGGGTATAAGTCTGGCGGTGGCAGCCATACCTGAAGGCCTGCCTGCTATTGTGACTATTGTTTTGGCTCTGGGAGTACAGCGGATGGCACAGCGAAACGCTATTATCCGCAGATTGCCGGCGGTTGAGACCCTGGGCTGCACTACGGTTATCTGTTCGGATAAAACCGGAACCCTCACCCAGAACAAAATGACGGTGAAAAAGATGGCGACCCTGGATCATACCATAATGGTGGAAGGTGAGGGCTATAATCCGACCGGACGATTTATCCTGGGCAAAAAGGATATTGATCCGGGAGAAGATAAGGCTGCCGGCATTTTGCTGGAAGTTGCCGCTAATTGCAATAATTCCAGCCTGGAGAAGCAAAAGGGAGGGTACCGGATAAGCGGCGACCCTACTGAAGGAGCTCTTCGGGTTTTAGCCGCCAAAGCCGGATTTAACCCGGAGTATGCCCGCCTGCACGAAATACCGTTTGATTCCGAGCGTAAGCTGATGAGTGTCGTTATTGACAGGCACGGTGAACCGGTTCTGTTGGTCAAAGGCGCCCTGGAAGTGATTATTGCCCGGTGCACCAGTGTCATGGAGGGCGGCAAAGTAACCGTTTTTACGTCCCGGCACCGCAATTACCTTAATCAACTGCAAGAGGAATGGGCTAACCAGGCATTGCGGGTACTGGGCTTTGCCTGTAAAAAATTATCAAGCAGTGAGCTTGCCGCTCCCGATGAAGGGAAATGGGAAAACAAACTGGTTTTGGTAGGGATTTGCGGTATGATTGACCCTCCAAGGACCGGAGTCAAAGATTCGGTTCGGGTTTCCCGCCAAGCTGGAATCGTACCTCTGATGATTACCGGCGACCATCCGGTGACCGCCAGGGCCATCGCGGCCGAGATCGGCATTGCGCCGGAAGAACAGGTAATTGCCGGGCCCGAGATTGATCAGATGAGCGACGAGGAGCTTTATCGCGGGGCAATAAAAAAACGGGTGTTCGCCCGGGTATCGCCCCAGCACAAGAATCGAATCGTGAAGGTATTGAAGAAGCATGGTCACGTTGTGGCTATGACCGGTGACGGGGTTAATGACGCACCGGCATTAAAGGCGGCTGATATTGGTGTAGCTATGGGCATTACCGGCACTGAAGTCAGTCGTGAGGCATCAGCCATGATTTTGGCCGATGACAATTTTTCCACCATCGTCAATGCAGTTTATGAAGGCCGGGCGATATATGATAATATAAGGAAGTTCATTCGCTATTTGCTGGGATGCAACATTGGTGAAGTTTTGGTAATGTTTACGGCATCATTGCTGGGTATGCCGCTTCCGTTGCTGCCGATTCAGATTCTATGGATTAACCTGGTTACCGATGGCCTGCCGGCCATGGCTCTGGGGCTGGAACCGCCGGAGCCGGGCATAATGCAAAGAAAACCGCGGCCTCGGGATGAGGACATATTTGCCCGGGGACTGGGAAGAATCATACTGGGACGGGGAATATATATCGCCTTTGTTGCCCTGCTGGCTTTTGCAGTTGGCATGACGGTCAGCCGCATGAACGGAGTGCAGGATCTCGGCATGGCTCGAACCATGGCTTTAACTACCCTGGTATTGGCACAGCTGTTCTATGTTTTCGAGTGCCGTTCCGAAAGGTTTTCACCATTTGAGTTGGGTTTTTTCACCAATCGTTTTCTGGTAGGGGCGGTGCTCTGCTCAGTTTTTATGCAGGTCTTGACCATATACTGGCCGGTTTTGCAAAATATTTTCAAGACCGTGCCCCTTGACGGCTGGCAGTGGTTATTGATTCTGTTTATAAGCGGTTTTCGGCTGCTGGGAAAATTTATTCTGTATACCTGGCAGAGGCTTTTCCTTTCAGGTTTTGAATATGGTAAAATTAATGCTTAGCAGGACTTTTAGTTTATTACCACTATAATCAGGGGCAAACCGCCAAAGCAATGGTTACGCCAAGCATAGGGAAGTATTATTAGAATAGCCTTAAGTTTGAATGATAAGGCTAAACCCAGTAGAGGCTGTAAAATAAATAGGCATGAAGAAAGGTAGAGTTCAACCATGGTAAAGAGTATGACCGGTTTTGGCCGGGGTCAGGTGAATGCGATGGGCTACCAGGTTAATTGCGAAATCAAGGGTGTCAATCATCGCTATTTTGACCCATTTATTCGGATATCCAGGCGTTATAGCTCACTGGAAGAGCGCATTAAAGAAGAATTGAGAAAGTATGTCAGCCGGGGCAGGTTGGAAATCAACATTAATATTGAGAAAACCGGAGAATCGAGAAGGAATATCAAGGTTGACAAAGATTTGGCGATAGCTTATTATAACTATTTGAAAGAAATAGCAGAAAAACTAAATATTTCGCAGGAAATCCGCATAATTGACGTTTTCCGTTTGCCCGAGGTGTTCGGCCTGGAAGACGAAGAGGAAAATTTGGAAACAGTCTGGGCAGTTCTTAAGCAATCGGTGGATCAGGCGGTAGAATGTCTGGTGGATATGCGGATAAAGGAAGGTATTAACCTTGCTGAGGATATCCGGACCCGGAACCGGATGATTTCAGGGATGGTTGAACGGCTGGAGGCCCGGTCACCGGAAGTCAGCCGCGAATATGGCGAACGCCTGAGATGCCGGATAGCAGAGTTTATGGAGCAGGATGGGATAGATGAACAGAGGCTGCTGCAGGAGATAGCCATATTTGCCGATAAATCCAGTGTAACCGAAGAGATCGTAAGACTAAAAAGTCACACCGATCACTTGGAAGAATTGATGCAAGCCCAAGATTCGGTTGGACGCAAATCTGATTTCCTGGTGCAGGAGATGTTTCGCGAGATTAATACGATAGCCTCCAAGGCCAATGATCTGGAAATGAATCGGATAGTTGTCGATGCTAAGGCTGAGTTGGAGAAAATAAGGGAGCAATTACAAAATATTGAGTAACAGGAGGTGAACCCGGTTTATCCGGTATATCTATGGACATTAAATTAGTGAATATTGGTTTTGGGAATATAGTCGCTGCCAACCGGATAGTTGCTATTGTTAGTCCGGAATCGGCGCCAATCAAAAGGATCATTCAGGAAGCCAGGGAAAAAGGAGTATTGATAGACGCTACCTATGGGCGCAGAACCCGGGCCGTTATTATATCGGACAGCGCTCATGTAATTTTGTCTGCAGTTCAACCCGAAACCGTAGCCAATCGTTTAACCTCAAAAGATTCTAGTGATGACGTCTAATTACGAAAGCTGGTAATCCGATGACCCGCAAAGGTATCCTTTTTGTAATATCGGGTCCCTCCGGAGTAGGAAAAGGGACCATAAAAGATGCTGTGCTCAGGAAAATAAATGATGTGCAATTATCAATTTCAGCTACCACCCGGGAACCACGTACAGGAGAAGTAGACGGCAGGGATTATTTTTTTATAGGTTCATCCGCTTTTAAGCAGTTGATAGACCAAGACTTATTATTGGAATGGGCTAATGTATATAATAATCTCTATGGTACCCCGCGTCAGTTTGTAGACCGGAATATTAACCAAGGCAGAGATGTAATGCTCGAAATTGATATTCAGGGAGCCCTTCAGGTAAAGGAGAAGATGCCGGAAGGGGTATTTATATTTATAGCTCCTCCAAGCTTGGAAGAACTTGCCTGCCGGCTTATAACCCGGGGAAAAGATGCCGCCGATAGTATAGAATTGCGTTTGGCCGCCTGTAAATGGGAAATGGAACAGGTAAAACATTATGATTACCGGGTATTAAATCAGGACTTGGACACTGCGGTAGATATGGTGAGTTCTATTATTATTGCAGAACGCTGTAAAATCAAGAATTTAAATATGGGGTGTGATATGATTGATTCCTCCTTCAACCAAGGATTTAATGGGAGTGGCCAATAGCAAATATGCAGTAGTAGTTGCAGTTGCCCGCAGGGCCCGAAAGCTTTCCGAAGACAAGAAAAATAACGAGAACTACCGCCTTTCTACGGTGGTTACCTCAGCCCTGGATGAGATTATGAGCGGCAAAATCGTAATTGTGGAGGGCACAGAAAAACCAGAGGAGGTTTAATATGGCTAAGACCGTTGGTATAGGAATAACGGGAGGTATTGCCGCCTATAAAATTGCCGAACTGGTAAGCATGCTAAAAAAAGACGACCTCGATGTTATAGTTATAATGACGGCAGCAGCTACCGAATTCATAACCCCCTTAACCTTCAGAACCCTTTCCGGACGTGAAGTGCTGGTAGACCTCTGGGATGATTCCCGGGAATGGAAAGTTCAACATATAGGGGTTGCAGAACAGCTGGATATGTTGGTTGTTGCCCCGGCTACCGCCAACTTTATTGCCAAAGCCGCCCATGGCATTGCCGATGATCTCCTTTCTACGGTTGTCTTGGCCAATACCTCGCCTTTGCTGGTAGTCCCTGCCATGAACCATAATATGTATAAGAATCAGGCGGTTCAGGATAACATCAGAACATTGAAAGAATACGGCTATAAAGTCATGGAGCCGGACAGCGGCGCTCTGGCCTGTGGTGTAAGCGGCCAGGGAAGGCTGCCGGAGATAGGCAGTATATATAATGAAATCAAGAAAATGCTGTATCCCCTGCAGGATTTACGCGGCAAACGTATCATGGTCAATGCCGGAACAACCTGTGAGGATATTGACCCGGTACGATTTATTGCCAACCGCGGGACGGGGAAAATGGGCATAGCCATAGCCGAAAATGCGGTTGACCGCGGTGCTGACGTTATCCTGGTATGCGGCAATTCCCCGTTGGAAACGCCGGCGGGAGTCAAATTCGTCCCCGTCTGGGGGGCCGAGGAAATGTGCGAGGCCATGCTGAAATATCAGCCGGCCTGCGATATTATAATTGGAGCAGCAGCCGTAGGTGATTTCCGGATTAAGGATATGGCCGAGCAGAAGTTAAAGAAGTCGGACAATCAATCCGAAGAATTAACCCTTACTCTGGTGGGGACCCCGGATATTTTAAAAACCCTGGGTAAGAATAAACCGGGCAATCAAATTATGGTCGGTTTTGCCGCCGAAACCGAAAATATAATAGCCAATGCGCAAAAGAAATTAGAGAGTAAAAACCTGGATTTTATTGTTGCCAATGACGTTACTATGGAAGGCGCCGGTTTCGCCAGCGACACCAATATAGTAACCTTTATCAGCCGCAGCGGCGAGATAGAATCTCTACCCAAGATGAGCAAGCAGGATGTGGCCGCAGCCATATTGGACAAGGTGGTCAAACTGCTGTAAATAAAATATGAGGAGTTGAGGGAAATGGCAAGAAACCTGTTCACCTCGGAGTCGGTTACTGAAGGCCATCCGGACAAGATAGCCGATCAGATTTCTGATTCAGTGCTCGACGCTATTCTGGAACAAGACCCTATGGGTAGGGTAGCCTGTGAAACTATGGTAACTACCGGCTTAGTTCTGGTTTCAGGCGAGATAACTACCAACTGCTATGTAGATATACCGCGCATCGTGCGTAATACTATAAAAGAAATCGGCTATACCAGGGCTAAATACGGCTTTGATTGTGAAACCTGTGCGGTCATTACCTCATTGGACGAACAATCCGGTGACATTGCCATGGGTGTCAACCAGGCTTACGAAGCTAAAAAAGGAGAAATGTCGGAGGCGGAATTGCAAGCCATAGGGGCTGGTGACCAGGGAATGATGTTCGGGTATGCCAGCAATGAAACCGATACCCTGATGCCTATGCCCATATATCTGGCTCACAAAATGGCATATCGCCTGGCTCAAGTGCGTAAAAGCGCGCTTGTTGATTATCTTCGTCCTGACGGCAAGACTCAGGTTACCATAGAGTATGAGAATAACAAGCCTTTAAGAGTAGATACCGTAGTCGTTTCCACCCAGCATCATCCCGATATCGACCGGGCCACGCTGGAACGGGACATAATCGAGCAGGTTATCAAAGCCAGTATCCCCGAGAATATGCTCGACAGCTCGACCCGTTATTTCATCAATCCTACCGGCAGGTTTGTGGTGGGCGGCCCCCAGGGAGACTGCGGCTTAACCGGCAGAAAGATTATTGTCGATACATATGGCGGTATGGCCCGGCATGGCGGGGGAGCCTTTTCCGGCAAAGACCCCACCAAAGTCGATCGTTCGGCATCATACGCCGCCCGCTACGTAGCTAAAAACCTGGTAGCTGCAGGGGTTGCCGACCGTTGTGAAATTCAGGTAGCCTATGCCATCGGGGTAGCCAAGCCTCTTTCAATCCGGGTGGACACCTTTGGTACCGGTAAACTGAGCGATGACAAAATCATTGCGTTGATTAACCGTAATTTTGATCTGCGTCCCGCAGCCATTATCAGGGATCTTGATTTAAGAAGGCCGATATACAGGAAAACTGCGGCCTACGGACATTTTGGCCGTCAGGATCCTGGGTTCAGTTGGGAAAAAACCGATCGGGCTGAGCAAATACGGATGCAGGCAGGATTATAGCTGACATAGTCTGTAAAACGGGGAGACAGGGAAAAAAACGGGATTAAAATCCACATATCATGAAACGATTAAAGGCGGGATATCCCGCCTTTATGTCCTGGTTAAAGCAAAGCTGTATGAGGGGAGAGAGAAAAGTGAGATATGCCCGGGTCCTGGTCAATAGGCCGGCAAGATCTCTGGATAACTATTTTACTTATCATATACCCCAAAGGTTGAACGATGAAATAGAATTCGGCAAACGAGTGCTGGTGGAACTGGGGAGAAAAAAAGTAGAAGGATTCATAATTGATGAAGATGCCCCGGCGCCGGATATGGATACTAAACCTATTTTATCGGTATTGGATCGTGAAGCGGTGCTTAATCCGGATCTTTATGAACTGGCCCGCTGGCTGGCAGAAACCTGCATGTGTCCGCTATCCCTTGCCATCAACGCTATGATCCCACGCAAGCTCAGTAAAAAGAGCGGCCGGGTCGTGGTTGCGCAGATGGACGGGGAGAGCTGGTCCCAATACCTGGCCGGGGACAATGGCAATAATCATGCGGTATTGCTGGAAACCTTATTTGAACGTGGTGACATGGATTACCGGGAAGCTTTAAAATATGCTTCGGCTGATGAACTGGCGGTTTTGCATGAAAAAGGGCTGCTCCATATAAGCGGGGCTTACATCGATTACCGGAAAAGCAGGGATGAGCATACATATGTACTTGGCGATGCTTTCAATGAAAAACAATTAGAAATTTTAAAACGCAGGGCTCCCCGTCAGGCACAAGCAATGCAATTATTGCTGGAGCAGCAATCGGTCTCCAGCCGGCAGCTTGCTGAAATAGCTCCGGCTTCCAGCATCAAATCGCTCTTGAGCCGGGGATATATAAAGAGAGAACGATTGTGCCCAGTAAAAGAGGTCCGGGCGCCTCGCTTAAACCAGGAACAGAGGCAGGTGCTGGCCGCCATTGACCATGCCCTGGCTTTGGCCCCGGAACAGGAGATACTCCTTTACGGAGTTACCGGAAGCGGAAAAACCGAGGTATATATAAGAGCGGCCTTAAGCTGTATAGAGCGGGGCAGAAAAGTGATAATGCTCATACCTGAGATCGCATTGACCCGTCACCTGCTGGAACTGTTCACCGATCGCATACCGGAAATGGCCGTTCTGCACAGTAAAATGTCGCCCGGGGAAAGATATGAAGAATGGAAACGTATAAAAAACGGGCAGGTAAATCTGGTAATGGGTACCCGCTCAGCTATTTTTGCCCCCCTGGATAATATCGGCCTGATTATTATGGATGAAGAGCAGGAATATACTTATAAGCAGGAACAGCAGCCGCGTTATCATTCCCGTGATGTTGCCCGGGAGAGAGTGCGCAGGAGCGGGGCCCTTTTGCTGCTGGGAAGTGCTACTCCGGCGGTGGAAACCTATTACCGCTCTGAATGTGGTGAGAGCACCAGGTTGGATATATCAGGCCGCGCTGGCGATGCGACGTTGCCCCGGATATACATTGAAGACATGAGAAAGGCGGCTAGAAAAGCCGGGAGTCCCATTGTCTCCCCCTTACTGGAAGAAAAAATAAAAAACACCCTGGAGCGGAAGGAACAATCCATACTGTTCCTTAACCGCAGAGGCTTTTCCCCCTATACCATCTGCAGAAGCTGCGGGCATACTCTGGCCTGTCCTAATTGTTCCGTAGGGTTAAATTATCATAAAGACCAAAATACTTATCTATGTCATTACTGCGGCATAAATATTGATAAGCCGGAAGCGTGCCCGGCCTGCGGCAGCAGTTATATGCAACAAACGGGTTACGGCACCCAGAAGGTGGAAGAAGATGTCAGGTTACTGTTCCCTGGGGCTCGGATTGCCCGCTTGGATCTGGACAGTTCCAGCAACAAAGGGGTTCAGGACCGGATCCTGCAGGCCATGAAAAAAAATGAGATCGACATTCTGATCGGCACCCAGATGGTAGCCAAAGGGCTCGATTTTGCGGGGGTTTCCCTGGTAGGAGTGCTCGATGCCGACGGTATGCTGAATCTGCCTGATTTTCGCTCCGGGGAAAGGTGCTTTCAACTGATTGTTCAGGCAGCAGGCAGAGCAGGGCGTGGGGCTGTGGGCGGGGAAGTAGTAATTCAGACTTATAATCCTGATAACCAGCTGATTGCAGTAGCGGCCCGGCAGGATTACAATCAGTTTTACCGTGAAGAAATAAAATGGCGCCAGCTCCTCAACTACCCGCCGTTTAGCCATATATTACGTATAGTCAGCGTTTCTGCAGAAGAATCGCTTGCCCGCAGGCTGGCCGATATGATAATGTTATATATTAATGAAATAACCGACGCCCAGGAAGATAACATCATGGTTTTAGGCCCGGCGCCGTGTCCTTTGTACCGTATCCGGAACCGCATACGCTATCAGCTTATAGTTAAGTCGGAAAATATGTTATTATTAAATAGCATTGGCACTAATATTGCTAGTAAGGAATGGCATAAACAAGTGAGGCTGGAAATAGACCTCAATCCTTTGATCAGTATGTAAGGAGGACCTAAATGGCAGTATATCAGGTTTTAACCACTCCGAACGAAGTGCTGCGGACTAAAGCGGCGCCGATTAAGACTGTTAATGCCGGCGTAATAAGGCTTATGGATAACATGCGCGATACCCTCTATGCGTTTGATGGAGTAGGCCTTGCCGCCCCCCAGATAGGAGTCTCGAAACGGATTATAGTGGTTGACACCGGGGATAATCTTATTGAACTCATCAATCCGGAAATAGTGTCTCAGGAGGGGGAGCAGACCGGCAGCGAGGGTTGTCTCAGTATTCCGGGGACCGTAGGTTTAGTTAAACGCTATAACCAGGTTACGGTTAAAGGCCTTAACCGGGAAGGCAAAGAAATCTTCTATGAGGGAGAAAAGCTGCTGGCTCGGGCCCTGCAGCACGAAATAGACCATCTGGATGGAATCTTGTTTATAGACCGGGCCAGTGAAGTGAGAAAAGAGGATTCCGGTCGGAGGGACAGAGTTTGAACATAGTATTTATGGGAACTTCTGATTTTGCCGTTCCGTCCTTGGAGCGTTTAATAGCATCGCCTCACCACGTAGCAGGGGTAATAACCCAGCCTGACCGCGTAAGGGGCCGGGGTAAAAAGATAGGGTTTTCACCGGTAAAGGAAGTGGCTTTAAAACACGGTATTGCCGTCAGTCAGCCGGAGAAGATAAAGGCCGATTCCGCTATTGAGCAGGTTAAAGCCTGGCAGCCGGATATGATTGCGGTCGTATCCTATGGGCAGATAATTCCTCGCCGGCTTATTGATTATCCCCGGTATGGCTGTGTTAATGTCCATGCTTCCCTATTGCCCAGATATCGCGGGGCAGCTCCGATCCAACGGTCATTGATGAATGGGGAAAATCTAAGCGGAGTTACTACCATGTATATGGATGAAGGTCTGGATACCGGGGATATAATTTTGCAGCTGCCGGTTTCTATCGAGGACAGCTATGACCATGGTCAGCTCAAGGCGATACTGGCTGCCAAGGGGGCCGGCCTGCTGATGGAAACCATCGAGCAAATTGCCTGCGGCACTGCTCCCAGGTTAAGCCAGGATAATAACCAGGCTGACTATGCCCAGCGAATCAAGGCGGAGGATGAAATAATCGACTGGTCCCATCCTGCCGTTGCCATACACCACCAGATACGGGCTTTAAGTCCGACTCCCGGTGCATGGTTTTGGATGGACGGATATAAAGTGAAAGTTTTTAAAAGCCGGGTAACAGATGCCGTGGAAAGCGGGGTGGTTGCCCAGGTAGTGGCGCTTGACGGCGATGGTTTCAGGGTGCAGTGCGGCAAGGGGATATTGGAAATACTGGAAGTCCAAAAGGAAGGGAAAAAACGCATAGCGGCCCGCGATTTTCTGCGCGGCTATAAACTCAAGCCCGGTACCGTGCTTGCTCATCCGGAGGGATGATATTTGAACACCAAGAAAAGAATATACATAGGCCTTCTGGCAGCCAGTCTTATGATAATACTGCTTATAGCGATTCTAGTATATTATCTGATGAGCAACAAAGACATAATCCTCAGCCAAGTATTATTGATCAGTCTTACGGTAATGGCTGCTATTTTGTTTACGATATTGCTGTTCGGTATTATATCAATTGTAATAATTATAATCAGGGCGAGAACCATACCGTCCTTGGAAACCCTGGGCCAAAGGGTGAACGAACTGCTGTTTCCCCTGGCTTTGTTTACCGGCCGGCTGTTTGGTATCAGCCGAGAAAAAATACTGCAATCATATATAGCCGTAAATAACCATCTGGTAGGATTGAAGGAGCTTCGCCTCCAGGGGGATCAGATATTAATTCTCGCTCCCCACTGTTTGCAGGATGCAGAGTGTCCTCATAAGATAACCATGGATATAAGGAACTGTAAAGGCTGCGGAAAATGCGACATTGCCAGCCTAAAAAAACTGGCTGAAGACAATCACGCAGTACTGAGGGTGGCAACCGGCGGTACTCTGGCCCGCAAAGTTGTAATCGACACCCGGCCCCGGGGGGTGATAGCCATAGCCTGTGAAAGGGATTTATCGCTGGGGATTCATGATATGGGGAGCATACCCGTATTAGGGGTTTTGAATTGCCGCCCCAATGGCCCCTGTTTTAATACCGGGGTAAACCTGGAAGAGGTTGAAAACGCTCTGCTGAGCATTACGAAGGAGGATGGAAAAGATGCTTAGTTATTTGCTCTTTGTTTTACCGGCACTGATATTGTCAATTTATGCGCAGTTCAAGGTCAAATCCACGTTCAATCGCTTTTCCCAGGTGAGGTCAGCCCGCGGTATCAGCGGCGCTGAAGTAGCCAACACCTTATTGCGCAGAAACGGGATGAGCGCCAGCGTCAATGTTGAACCTGTAAGCGGCAGCCTTTCCGATCACTACGACCCGACCACCCGCAAAGTAAGGCTGTCGGAAACAGTTTATGGGAACAACTCCATTGCTGCCATTGGGGTAGCCGCTCACGAAGTAGGCCATGCCATTCAGCACCATCAGAGATATGGACCTTTGGAATTAAGGCATAAGATTGTTCCTGTAACCAATTTTGCCTCCAATGCCTCTTTCCCGATACTGTTGCTGGGTTTTTTCCTGCAAAGCGTCGACCTGATAATGGTAGGGGTACTGCTGTTTTCCGCTGTGGTTCTTTTTCACATAGTCACCCTGCCGGTGGAGTTAAACGCTTCCCGCCGAGCGGTAGTCCAATTGAGCGAATCGGGATTGATCAGCAGCGGCGAAGTGCCCATGGTAAAGAAGGTGCTGGGAGCGGCTGCTTTTACCTATCTGGCAGCAACATTGTCGGCTATTGCGACCCTGCTTTATTACCTGACCATGTTTGCCGGCGGTGATGAATAAACAGCGGGAGGATTTGCATGGGCAAGAAAGACACTGCCGGAGAGATTAATCCGACCAGAAATCTGGCAGTACAACTTGTATATGAGGTAACGGAAAATAAAGCCTTTGCTAATCTGGCATTAAACAAAGCCCTGCGCCGTTCCGGATTATCGGCTGCAGACCGGAGCCTGTTGACCGAGCTGGTTAATGGCACCGTACGCATGCTGAAGCACCTGGACTGGGTGTTAAATCTCTTTTTAAGACAAGAACTGGCCCGGCAGAACCCTTGGCTGAGAACCATATTGCGGGTTTCCGCCTACCAGATTCTGTTTATGAACCGGATTCCCCATTTTGCCCTGGTCAACGATGCGGTGGAAATCACACGCAAGCGTTGCAATGACGGGTTGGCCCGGGTGGCTAACGCTGTACTCCGCAACCTGATCAGACAAAGGAACGGTATAAAATATCCACCTGCAGACAGCCGGGAATACCTGGCTGTTTATTACTCCCATCCCCAGGAAATGGTGAGCTACCTGCTGGAACATTTTACCCGGGAAGAAACGGTCCGGATATTGTCTTATAACAACCGACCGGCCCGACTGGATCTAAGGGTGAACCGGCTTAAAACGGAGCGGGATCTGCTGCTCAAGGAACTGGAAAAAGAAGGCCTGGCGGGTCGGGCCAGCCCCAATCTGCCCCGGAGTATCAGAGTTGACTCGGTGGAAAGGCCGCTGGAAGAATTGCCGGCCTACAAAGAGGGCTGTTTTTATGTCCAGAACGAAGCCGCTATGCTGGCCGCCATTATTTTGAATCCGCAACCGGACGAAACCGTTCTTGACCTCTGCTGCGGGGTGGGGGGGAAGACCACCCATCTGGGCGAGTTAATGGGGAACAGCGGCTCGATCAGGGCCTATGACAGCTATGCCCGCAAGATAAACATTCTGAAAGAAAACTGTGCCCGGCTGGGTATTGACATAGTAGAGGCGCAAGCTCAGGATATAATGGCGATAGACTCCGGTATCAAGGGGCAGAAGATTTTGCTGGATGCACCCTGCTCCGGAACCGGGGTTCTGAACCGGCGCTCTGATGCCAGGTGGAACAAAGACCGCAGCCAAATGGAGATGCTTAACCGGATACAATATGCGTTGCTGACCAGAGCGGCTGCTTTACTAAACCCGGGAGGTCATTTACTCTATTCAACCTGCTCCATCCGCAGGGAGGAAAACGAAAGATTGATTGAGGCGTTTTTGGAGCAAGCTGATGATTTTGCTTTAGAAGGCTTTAACCAGCAATTATCATTTTTCCCGCTGGATGAATCGGATAAGGAGAAGGCAGCACGGGGGATGCTGACCCTTATACCGGGCAAGTACGATGTTGATGGTATGTTTTACGCTCTACTGAGGAGGAAATAAATTACCGGTCATGAACATGAAAGAAAAAACCGAACTTTTGGGTATGGGAATAAGCGAATTGGAAGAGTTTATGGCTGCCATTGGCGAACCTGGATTCCGCGGCCGCCAGATCTACAAATGGATTTATACCAAAGCGGTAAACTCTTTTTATGAAATGAGTGACTTATCCCGTGATTTGCGCAATCGCTTGGATGATATAGCCCAGGTATCGATTCCACGGGTATTGAAACAACGGGTAGCGACCGACGGCACCCGTAAATTTCTAATGGAGCTGGAGGATAAAAAACGCATAGAAAGTGTTGTCATTCCGCATAACCAGAAAAAGGACAGCAAATATACCTTGTGTATATCTACCCAAGTTGGCTGTCCGGTAGGTTGTGCATTCTGTGCTACGGGAAATTCCGGCTTCCAGCGCAACCTTAAGGCTTACGAAATGGTCGGGCAGGTTCTGGGTTCAGAGCGGGAATTGGGCAAAAGGCTCAAATCCAGGGAAGGCGGCCTGATAAGCAACGTGGTTTATATGGGGATGGGCGAGCCTATGTTAAACTACGATGAAGTAATAAAGTCTATCCGCATTCTGAATGACCCTAAAGGCATCAATATCGGTCAAAGACACATTACCGTCTCCACCTCCGGAGATATAAAGGGCATCAGCCGGCTGGCGCAGGAAAACCTGCAGGTTACGCTGGCGGTTTCATTACATGCCTGCAATAATGAACTGCGTGACCGGCTTGTACCCCTGAACCGTAGATATCCCCTGGAAAAGCTCCGCCTGGCTCTGGAACAGTATCAACGGCTTACCAATCGTCGGGTTACTTTTGAATATCTGCTGCTGCAAGGGGTGAATGACAGCGCGGAAGATGCGCGAAGTTTGGTTAAATTGGTTAAACCTTTACTAGTCAATATAAACCTAATTCCCTATAATGAAGTTGAGGGTTTGCCCTTCTCCAAGCCTTCTCCGGAAAGGGTTATCCAGTTTTATAATTATCTTGTCGAGGCGGGGGTTAATGTCACCGTCAGGGAAGAAAAAGGTGCGGATATTGAAGCTGCCTGCGGGCAGTTGCGGGCCGAATATAAGCGCTAGCGCAGATTGTCATTCTCAAAGGATTCAAGCGTTAAGCTTATTTATTGCAACTTAGTTATTCTAGTGTTAGAGGGGTCTATATGGAATTTGCTGTTATTTCGGATACGGGTCTGTTAAGAAAGCAGAATGAGGATCACTACCTGGCAATGGAGCCGTACGGCCTTTTTGCTGTTTGTGACGGCATGGGCGGACATAAAGGCGGAGAGATAGCCTCCAGGCTGGCGGTTGATTGTATAAGGCAATACATGGTAAACGAGGTCGGTGATAATGACATCGATAGCCCTATAGCGGTAATAAATTCTGCCATCCATAAAGCCAACCGTCTGATATGGTCGGAAGGCCAGGATAATCAGGAATGGCACGAAATGGGTACTACTATTACCGCTGCGCTGGTCGGGAAAAAACAGCTGTCCGTTGCCAATGTGGGTGACAGCAGCCTATATATATGCCGCAAGGGAGAACTGAAAAAGCTGACCCGCGACCATACCTTGGCCGAACAGATGGTCAGTGACGGACTGATCAAGCAGGAAGAAAAAAGAAACAGTGCCTATAATCATATACTGACCAGAGCCCTGGGTGTACAGCAGGAAGTACAGATAGACAACTTTGAATCCAGGTTATATACCGGTGATATTATTTTGCTGTGCAGCGACGGCCTGAGCGATATGCTGGATGAGAATGAAATTGCAGCTATACTGCAGCCCGACGGCAGCGTACAGAAAGTAGCCCGCCAACTCCTGGACGCTGCTCTGGGAAAAGGCGGGTTTGACAATATTACTATCATACTTCTGCGCATTAATTAGGAGGTAAGTAATTTGGAGGCAACGGTTTTAAGTGATCGTTACGAATTACTGGAGAAGATTGGCGAAGGCGGCATGTCTTATGTTTATAGGGCCCGCTGCCGGATATTGGATCGTATAGTTGCTATTAAAATATTAAAGGAAGAGTTTTCCGGTGATCTTGCTTTCGTGGGTAAATTTAAAACCGAGGCGATGGCCGCCGCTCGTCTCTCGCATCCCAATATAGTCAATATCTACGATGTAGGTCAGCACGATGATATATATTACATTGTTATGGAATATGTGGAAGGCAAGACCCTGAAACAGATCATTGCCGAACAGGCTCCGCTGGGAGTTGAACGGGCTGTTGACATAGCGGTAATGATCTGCGACGGTATCGGGCACGCCCATGAAAAAGGTATAATTCACCGGGATATCAAGCCTCATAACATACTTATTACCAAAAGCGGGATGGTAAAGGTAGCCGACTTTGGCATAGCCCAGGCAATAAGCAAAAAAACCATAACCTTCGGGGGCAATATAGTAGGTTCAGTTCACTATATATCACCTGAACAAGCCAAGGGGGAACCGATTTCTCCGGCTACCGATATATATTCCCTCGGATGTGTGCTATATGAAATGCTTACCGGTAAAATACCTTTCGATGCTGAGAGCCCGGTAACGGTCGCCCTTAAGCATATTCACGACGAAGCCGTTCCTCCCCGGCAGATTAACGACAAGGTTCCGGCGGGACTGGAGGCAATAATATGCCAGGCGATGGAAAAATTACCGGCCAGAAGATTTCAATCGGCGGAGCAGTTGCGTAACTCTCTTTTAAATATGGGCGGTGGTTATTCCAGCTACAAGGCGGGGAATCCTAGGAAAAGCGACACTATAGTAATGCCGCCGATTTCCGGCGAAGGGACGGATGGAAACTTGAAGAAGAGGAAAATGCGAAAAACCGGTGTTATCATAATTGCCATTGCATTATTGGGACTGTTCTCAGGCATGGTATTTATGGTGGGAGGAAATCTTTTCGGTAAGGAAGTCGTGGTTCCTGACCTCGTGGGCAAGAATATAAACGAAGCCAATGAAGAGCTGACTAGGATGAAATTGAGCCTGAGCGTGAAAGAGGAGAAGCAATTCAGCGATACCTATGAAAAGGATGAGGTAATGTACCAGGAGCCGGGTAAAGGGGAAAAAGTAAAAGAAGGCCGTAAAATATATGTCATCTTGAGCAAAGGCTCGGAAAAGATAGTAGTCCCCCAGGTCGAGAACCGGAAACTGAGCGAGGCGGAAATAATCTTACGCAATGAAGGTTTTGAGATTGGGAGCGTCGAGCCGATTTTTGACGATAAGTTCGAAGAAGGATATATTATTTCGCAAGATCCTGAAGGGGGAAGCAAGGTCCCTAAAAACAGCAAGATTAATCTCATGGTGAGCAAGGGTAAAACTCCAGCCAAGATAGCCATGCCTGATTTACTGGGCCGAACTCTGGAAGAGGCGCAGAAAATACTTCAGGATAGCAAACTCGTGCTGGGAGATACCAAAAGACAGGACAGCAACGAGTATTACAGCAATCAGGTTATGGAGCAGGATACCGCTGAAGGGGTCATGGTTGAGGAAGGAACCACGGTCAAACTGGTGATAAGCAAGGGGCCGGGTCCGCTGCCCCAGACCAGAGTGGTCGACTTTACCCTGCCTCAGGAAAGCGATTACTACAAAGTGGAAGTCATATTGCGTGACGCCAAAGGGGAAAGAAGGATTTATAATGAGTTCCATCAGGCAGGAGAGACAGTTAACATCGGGGTCAACTATTTTGGCAGCGCCAGTGTGGAAATACAGCTTAACGGCAAACCCTTTAGGGTCAAAAAATTATAAAGGGCTGGAGGAAGTGAATGAAGGATGAAAGGGTAGGAGGCCTGGTTCTAAAGAACTATGGCGGCTTCTACTATGTGCAGGATAGCCAAAAAGTAGTCTATGAGTGCAAACTGCGCGGAAAAGTAAAAAAACAGGTACTGAGCGGAGATAGAGTCCTCATTACCTCACTTGGCAACCAATGCGGGATACTGGAAAGTATTTTACCGCGTCGCAATGAATTAGTTCGTCCGCGGGTGGCTAATGCCGACCTTCTGCTTATTGTCATGGCTAATGACAAACCTGCGCCCAGCTTGGTTCTGCTGGACGGTTTGCTGGTAAACGCTTATTTTAATAATCTCATCCCTTATATTATCATCAATAAAAAAGATCTGCCGGAAGATTCCCGGGCCGCTATGATCGGACAATACTATCCCCGCAGCGGATTTAACGTTATTCGCACGTCGGTTCATACCGGATGTGGCATCGACGAACTGAGAGCGGTGATAAAGGAGCGTATTGCGGTTATGGCCGGTCCCTCAGGCAGCGGAAAATCGAGCCTTCTAAATAGCCTGGTGGCTGGTGCCGGTATCAGGACCCAGGAGGTCAGCAACAAGATTGGCAGGGGAAGGCATACCACCAGGCATGTAGAACTGTACCCCCTGGGCAGTGGGGGATGGATTGCTGACACGCCGGGATTCAGTGTCTTGAATACACCTGACATGGAGAGCCACAGACTGGCTGACTATTATCCGGATTTCCAGAACTATACCTGCGGATGCAAATTCGGGGATTGTCTGCACTACCGGGAAACTGACTGCGGCGTAAAAGACGCCGTTACCGATGGGCGTGTAGCTCAGTTCCGATATCAGAACTATATAGCTATACTGGAAAAGTTAATTCAAAATGAGAGGTGCTACAGTTGACTTTAATTGCCCCGTCTATCCTTTCCGCTAATTTTGCCCGGCTGGGGGCAGAGATCAAGACAGTCGAAAAGGCGGGTGCCGATTGGCTGCATATCGACGTAATGGATGGCCATTTTGTACCTAATATTACTATCGGCCCCCAGGTGGTGGCAGATATCCGGCCGGAGAGCAGCCTGCTGCTGGATGTGCATCTGATGATAGAACATCCGGAGATATTAATACCCGAGTTTGCCAAAGCCGGTGCGGATATTGTAACGGTTCACGCCGAAGCCTGCACCCATCTGCATCGGGTAGTTCATCAGATCAAAGAATTGGGGGTTAAGGCTGGAGTAGCATTAAATCCGGCTACATCATTAACCTGGGTGGAAGATGTCATAAGTGACATAGACCTTCTGCTCCTAATGACTGTTAATCCAGGTTTTGGAGGACAGAAATTTATTCCCTCGACTATAAAAAAGATTTATCGCGCCCGGCAACTGCTGGACGAAAACAGGCATTCGGCTTACCTGCAGGTGGATGGGGGAATAAACGCAGAAAGTGCTGAAGACGTGGTAAATGCGGGAGCCGAAGTGCTTGTAGCCGGCTCCTATATATTCAAATCGGGCGTCCCCGAAGCTGCAGTTGCAACCCTGAAGGGCATCGGCGCCGGTCTTGACCGATAGCGCGACTAGTGCTACTATAATAAAAAATCAATAAGGTTTTAGCTTTCTTCGGGGGATGGGTGAAATTCCCTATCGGCGGTAGAGCCCGCAAGCCGTAAAGGCATGATCCGGTGAAACTCCGGGGCCGACAGTAAAAGTCTGGATGGGAGAAGATAAGCTGTAATGTACTGTGCTATTATACAGTATATTGCTGCCGTTCGCCCTAACCCGATAACTTATCGGGTTATTTCATTTTTATCGGGGTAGGAAATTTACTATGAATAACGTTCGAGACATAAAGTACATGCAAAGAGCCTTGGATCTTGCCGCCCGGGCCCAGGGCAGAACCAGTCCCAACCCGATGGTAGGCGCCGTAGTAGTAAAAGGCGATGAGATCATAGGTGAAGGCTACCACCACAAGGCCGGTACCGCCCACGCTGAAGTCATTGCCCTCAATGCGGCAGGAGAAGATGCCAGAGGTGCAACGTTATATGTAACCCTGGAGCCCTGCAGCCATTATGGGAGAACTCCACCCTGTGCCGACGCTGTTGCAGCGGCAGGAATCAAAAGAGCGGTAATTGCTTGCTTGGACCCTAACCCGCTGGTTTCCGGGAAGGGGTTAAAGATTATGGAGGAAGCAGGCATTGAAACCATCAACGGGGTGCTGCAGGAACCAGCCGAGCGGCTGAATGAAGCGTTTTTTAAATATATCCGGTTTAAAACGCCTTTTATTATCCTTAAAGTGGCCATGACCCTGGATGGTAAAATTGCTACCGGCGCCGGTGATTCCCGCTGGATTAGTTCAGAGGCATCACGTCATTACGTGCATCAATTGCGCAACACCTGTGATGCAATCATGGTTGGCATAGGTACGGTCTTAAAGGACGACCCCATGCTCAACACCCGGTTGGATGAACCAGATGCCAAAGACCCTGTCCGGGTTATAATCGACAGCCGGCTGGATTTGCCTTTGCAGAGCAAAATTGTCAGGAGTGCCAAAGAGCAGCGAACTATTGTATTCTGCCACCAGCAGGCTGATCGGGATAAAACGGAACTGCTGAAGCAAAACTCCATAGAAATAATTCCGATAGCAGGGAACAGGGAAAAACTCTGCCTGGAAGAAGCCTTTAAGGCATTGGGGGAAATAGGTATTATGAGCCTCCTGGCGGAAGGTGGAGGCGAAATCAACGGTTATCTGGTTGAAAAAGGCCTGATTGACAAACTGTATTGCTTTATAGCCCCCAAATTGGTGGGCGGCAGGGAAGCCCCCACTCCGGTGGGGGGGAAAGGGATACCGGTACTGAATAATGCCTTGCCCGTAAAATCAATGGAGATTACGCGCCTTGAAGACGACATCCTGATTACCGGCTATCTTTAAATAGAAAATTGTTGTTAGCGATCTGCTGGCGGTCAACATTTATAAAACAGAAGGTGATATTATCTTTACCGGAATAGTTGAAGAAATGGGAAGCGTGAAGGGCGTCAAGCGTGGTGCGCGGTCTTTTCAAATCAGTGTAAACGCCCGGCGGGTTCTGGATGATGTTAAACTGGGCGACAGTATCGCGGTTAATGGGGTATGCCTGACCGTAACCGCTTACGACGGGCAACATTTCACCGCCGACGTTATGCCGGAGACCATGGACAAAACCGCTTTGAAGCATCTGAAAGCCGGTGAACCCGTCAATCTGGAACGGGCTTTAAGGTTGGGCGACCGTATGGGCGGCCATATTGTACAGGGGCACGTTGATGCCGTGGGAGCGATAAAGGGTAAGGAAAAAAGAGATATTGCCATAGTTTACGCCATCAAGGCGCCGGTGGAAGTATTACGCTACACTGTACCCAAAGGTTCGATTACCGTTGATGGTGTCAGTCTGACCGTTATAGATGTTCTGGCCGACAGCTTTACTGTTTCTTTAATACCCCACACTGCCGGACAGACCGTATTGGGTTTAAAAGAGCCCGGTGATTATGTCAACCTGGAAAGCGATATTCTGGGGAGGTATATAGAAAAACTGTTAAAGACTGATGGCGCCGGCGCAAAAAGCAATCTTGATATGGGTTTCCTGGCCGAAAATGGATTCATATAGGGAGGTAGTTGCAATGTTTAATACTATTGAAGAAGCAATTAAAGACATCCAGAAAGGCAAAATGATAATCATAGTAGATGATGAAGACCGGGAAAATGAAGGGGATGTGGTAGTAGCAGCAGAAAAGGCTAATCCTGAGATTATAAACTTTATGGCTACCCATGCCAAAGGCCTTATATGTATGCCTATGACCGGTGAAAGACTCGACCAGCTCGAAATTCAGCCCATGGTACAGAAAAATACCGACAATCATGAAACCGCTTTTACGGTATCGGTTGACCATAAATCGACCAGCACCGGGATTTCAGCCTTTGAGCGGGCGGCTACGGTAGCTGCTCTGATAGCCCCAACCAGCGAACCGGCCGATTTCAGGCGGCCCGGGCATATCTTCCCCCTGCGCTACAAGGAAGGGGGAGTTCTAAGGAGAACCGGCCATACTGAGGGCTCGATAGACCTGGCCAAGCTGGCCGGACTGTATCCGGCGTCGGTAATCTGTGAAATCATGAATGAAGACGGCTCCATGGCCCGGGTTCCCCAACTGATGGAGTTTGCCGACAAACATGGGATCAAGATTATAACCATTGCCGACCTTATTGAGTATCGGCGCCGTGCTGAAAAACTGGTGGTCCGGGTGGACGATGCCCGCTTGCCCACTATGTATGGAGACTTCACGGCCGTGGCCTATGAATCCATGTTGGATGGCAAAGGGCACATAGCCCTGGTAAAAGGGGTATGGGAGCCGGACGAACCTATTCTGGTACGGGTGCATTCCGAATGCCTTACCGGTGATGTTTTCGGCTCCAGTCGCTGTGACTGCGGTGAACAACTGGCCGCTGCCATGAGCATGATTGAAAAGGAAGGTAAGGGAGTCCTCCTCTACATGCGCCAGGAAGGCAGAGGTATCGGCCTGGTTAACAAGATCAGAGCCTATAAGCTGCAAGACAACGGGCGGGATACGGTGGAAGCCAATATCGAGCTGGGCTTTCCGGCCGATTTGCGGGATTACGGGATAGGCGCCCAGATACTGGTTGACCTCGGGATCAAGAAAATGCGGCTGATGACCAATAACCCGAAAAAAATCCGGGGACTGGAAGGCTACGGACTGGAAGTGACGGAAAGGGTGCCTATTGAGATAGACAGCAAGGCTGAAAACCGCAGATATTTAACCACCAAAAAGGAAAAAATGGGGCATTTGCTGGCTCATTTATAATCAATACGGGTTGAATTATTTATGGAGGTGCAGATAATGAGTAAAGTATATGAAGGCAAGCTATTAGGAGACAATCAACGGTTTGCCATAGTTGTTTCGCGTTTCAATGAGTTTATAACCCATAAGCTGCTATCCGGCTGTATCGATACCCTTACCCGTCATAACGTAAACCCCGATAACATTGAAGTAGCCTGGGTGCCAGGGGCTTTTGAAATGCCCCTGGCAGCTCAGAAAATGACTGCCCGGGGTCATGATGCCGTCATCTGTCTGGGCGCCGTAATCCGTGGTGCAACTCCCCATTTTGAATATGTCTCGGCTGAGGTGACCAAGGGGATTGCCCAGGTGGGTTTAAGCAGCGGAATACCTGTTGTTTACGGAGTGATAACGGCCGATACCATAGAGCAGGCGATTGAAAGAGCCGGCACCAAGGCTGGCAACAAGGGGACGGATGCAGCCCTGACCGCAATCGAAATGGTAAACCTCTTAAGACAGCTGGACAACAAATAGATGCAGATGCGGGAAATAGCCTGAAAAAATTTAAAATAGCTGCCTGTTATGCCAGGCAGCTATTTTAGTATGGCCGTTATTAGAATGCAAGTACGCAGGCGGGATAATTGTCTTTCAGGAATTTGGCTATTTCCTCACTCTGCAGGGCTTTACCCAGTTTTCCGATGCGGGGATCATTCTTGTCTTCCGGTCTTACCACCAGGATATTGGCAAAAGGAGAATCTCCTGGCTCTACAAACAATGCTCCCATGGGATCGAGACCGGCATCCAGAGCATAGTTGGTGTTAATGCAGCAGACAGCAGCATCTTCAAGCACCCGGGGAAGGGTGGCGGCATCGGCCATGGTTATTTTCAACTCTTTTGGATTTTCCAGAATATCCTGCTGGGTAGCGGTAACACCGGCACCTTCCTTTAGTTTAATCAGGCCGGCTGACTGCAGTACCATCAATGCCCGTCCACTGTTGCTGGGGTCGTTGGGGATACCTACTTGAGCCTTATTGGGGAGTTTATCCAGACTGTCCAATTTCTTGGAATAAATACGCATGGGTTCGGTGTGTATCTTAACCGTCCAGGTTAAATCAGAACCAGTTTCTTTATTGTAATCCTCCAGATAGGGTATGTGCTGGAAGAAGTTGGCATCGATCTGTCCGTCTTTTAAGGCCGGGTTAAGCTGAGAGTATTCGGTAAAGTCCTTAATAACCATATCTACTCCCTGCTCCGCCAGTTTGGTTTTCACCATCTTGAGCATAGCCGTATGCGGTTCGCCGATAGCCCCCACCACCAGTTTATCAGCAGCAGCTTTATCGCCATTTTGAGCCGGCGCTTTGGTCTGTTCCTTACCGCACCCCGCGGCCAGGCCCAGGGCCAGAATTAAGCATGATATCAAAATCAGGGAAAAAATCTTCTTCATCTATACTACCTCCTTTTAGCAACTACTCGGTTTGATAGCCTGGTACCCAGCATTTGAATCAGCTGGACCAGTATAATAAGTACAATAACGGTTATCCACATAACCCCGGTCTTGTAACGCATGAAACCATGATAATAAGCCAGGGTCCCCAATCCACCTCCTCCCAGTACTCCTGCCATGGCGGAATACCCTACCAGATTAATGGCAGTTATGGCTACCCCCAGGACGACAGACGGAATTGCCTCGGGGATAAGAACCTTGCGGATAATCTGCCAGGTGTTGGCTCCCATGGACAGGGCAGCTTCTATTAAACCCCAATCAATCTCTTTCAGAGAGGTTTCAACCAGCCGGGCAACAAAAGGAATAGCGGCAATCGACAGAGGTACGATGGAGGCAACGGTGCCGATGGACGTTCCCACAATAATCCGGGTCAGGGGTATAACCAGAATAAGCAGGATAATAAAGGGAATGGAACGAAATGCGTTTACTATAGTTCCCAATGTCTCATTCAGTCTTTGATTTTCCAGGATATGTCCCTTCTCCGTGGTAACCAAAATAACAGCTAGAGGCAGGCCAACAATATAGCTGACCGCCGTGGAGATCAGCACCATGTATATGGTCTCCCAGGTAGCAAGCAGCAATGCTCCCGGTACCCAGGCATTCTCCCCCAGAGTTGAATCCAAAAATGCATTTATATCAACGACCATAATAGCCTCAATCATTTTGCAACACCTCAATTTCCAAACCATTTTGCTTCAAGAAATCCATAGCCTGGTTGACGAGCTCCTGGGCTCCGATTAATTCCAGGGTAAGGTTGCCAAAAGGAGTGTCCTTGACCCGGTCTATATTACCATAAAGGATATTGGCCTTGATATTAAATTTCTGCAGCATAGCAGACATCACCGGTTCACCGGCTGAAGCCCCGATAAAAGATACCCGGATAAGCCGGCTGACGGTCTGACCGTTGTCGATAAAGGAACGATGGAGGATTTCTTCGGGTATCTCTTTATTGATAATGGTATTGATGAAACTTCGCGATGTGGGGGTGCCGGGATTGGAAAAGATGCTCAGGACATCTCCCACTTCCACGATCCTGCTATTATCGATTACTGCCACCCGGTCACAGGCTTCTTTAATAACATTCATATCGTGGGTTATGAGCAGGATGGTAAGCCCCAGCTGACGATTGATGTCCTTCAGCAGCTTCAGTATGGAACGGGTAGTCTGGGGATCCAGAGCTGAAGTGGCTTCATCCGATAATAAAAGAATAGGATCATTGGCCAGGGCACGAGCTATCCCTACCCGTTGTTTTTGTCCGCCGCTGAGCTGTTCCGGGTAAACCCGGGCTTTGTCCGCCAGGCCGACCAGCTCCAGCAGTTCTTTTACCTTTTTACGGGCTTCTTCCTGGGAAACGCCGGCAATTTCCAGGGGGAACATGATATTGTCAAAAACGTTACGGGAGGAAAGAAGATTAAAATGTTGAAATATCATGCCGATTTTCTGCCGCAGCAGGCGCAGTTCCTGCCGGTTCATAGCGGTCACATCACGGCCGTCAATAAGAATGGCGCCTGCGGTAGGTTCCTCCAATTTGTTAATGCAGCGAATGAGAGTACTCTTTCCGGCACCGCTCAGACCGATGATACCAAAAATTTCACCTTTCTTAACCGACAGGGTGACATCTTTCAGGGCTAGAACTTCATTGCCGCCTCCACTATATACTTTGCTAAGGTTACTGATTTGAATCAAGTTAACTGGCCTCCCTGTATAAAATAAAAAGCCTCTTTGTCCGGTACAAAGAGGCAAGATAATCCTGTTTATCTTCCTCTTATCTGCCAGATAAAATATCTGCAGGAATTAGCACCTCGCCCTGAAGGCAGGTTGCCGGGCTTCATCGGGCCAGTCCCTCAGCCGCTCTGGATAAGAGATATTAGACTAAACTAGAGATATTTTACACCCCCGCTCTAATAAGGTCAACCGCAGCAGGAGCGTAAAAACAGGCTACTGTACTTCTCTTTGTATTATTATGCGATCAACTTTATTATGGCGGATTTTAAAGGTCACGCTGTTTTCCCGGTTTTTTCCGTAAACCATATCAAAATAATTACTGCCGTCGGTATTTTTGATCAAGGTGTAGTCTTTGCCATACTGGGCTTCGACCAGCTTATAGTCGTCCCCGGCAGCCGCTCCCCGGGGACTTGGCAGTTCCGGACCGTCTATATGCAATTTAATCAATATATTTTCGTCTTCGCTGAAGGTCAGCAGGCAATCGGGATTGTCGGGTCTGAATATAGTACTCATACCCAGGCTTTTTCCCCGGGGGTATATCCGGACGGCCTCATCCCAGGTGGATCTGCCTAAGGTCAATATCCCATTCCCGGTATTAACTTTATAATCCTCTTCCGATAGCAAGGTGTCCCGCTCAGGACAGATTATCTCCACCCGGGGATGGCGGCCGGATACATAAAAGCCAAAAGCAAAAACTATAAGAACAATTGCAATAACACAAACAGTGCCCTTTTTAGCCACCTTCACCCTTCTCCCGCAGTTAATTGCACTCTTCTTTATTGTAGTGTTTAAAGTGCAGACATGCAATTAGTGCAGATGTAAAAGTAAGTTTATCGTCGATTCTGGTAAGTATTATAATAAGTGTGCCGGGAGCTGTCGGGTTTGCTTGAAGCTGATGCATAACAGGGATTTCCGGCTGCCAGAATGGAGGTGCAAATGGAGGGGCAAATTTTTTGGGGGGACAAGCGTTACCATAGTCTTAATTACCACCTGCAGCATAAATTGGGAGGGAAGGTTTTTAAGATACCGCTGGATGCCGGCTTCACATGTCCCAATCGGGACGGCAGGCTGTCCCGCAACGGCTGTTTATTTTGCAGCGCCCAAGGGTCGGGAGATTTTGCCGGGCGGCGAGGGCAGCAGTTGACGGAGCAGTTTAACGAGGTTAAACCGGCAATGCATGCCAAATGGCCCCGGGGTAAGTATATTGCCTACTTTCAAGCCTTTACCAATACCTATGCGCCGGTAGAGCGGTTACGGGATTTATACTATAGCGCCCTGGGGCAGGAGGGGGTAGTGGGGTTGGCTATAGCCACCCGTCCTGATTGTCTGCCGGATGCAGTCCTGGATTTGCTGCAGGAAATAAATGAGAAGACCTATCTTTGGGTGGAACTGGGGCTGCAGTCGATTCATGCCCGGAGTATGCAAATGCTAAACCTTCAGTACACTTATAAAGATTTTTGCAAGGCTCTGCTGCGGTTGCAGCGGCGGGGGATAGAAACCTGTGCCCACATTATACTTGGGCTCCCTTATGAGAGCGAGCCCGAAATGACGATGACCGGAAGAACCATTGCCGACTTGCCCCTGCAGGGAGTGAAGCTTCACCTGCTGCATATTATGAAGGGGACCCCGCTGGCTGCTATTTATCAGCAGAATCCTTTCCCGGTCATGGAAAAGGAACAATATATTGATCTGGTGGTCGATATTTTGGAAATTCTTCCCCCGGAAATGATAATCCATCGCCTTACCGGGGACAGTCCCAGAGCTTTGCTGATAGCACCCCAGTGGAGCCTGAAGAAGTGGGAAGTGCTCAATGGCATAGACCATTGCCTGCAGGAACGCAATACCTGGCAGGGAAAATATTACATCGGCAATAAAAGCACTAAAAACCGGTAGCCATGTTACATACATTTTTCTCAAATGTCCTTGACAGCGGTAATAAACATATATATAATAATTCTTGCTGAGAGCAATAAACCTAGAAAATGCGGTAGTGGCGGAATCGGCAGACGCGCTAGATTCAGGTTCTAGTCTGTGTACGCAGGTGGAGGTTCAAGTCCTCTCTACCGCACCATAGTTAACGACAGGGAGTTTAAAAGAACTCCCTTTTTCAATTTCTGCCCATCTTAACCGAGGTTTCATGGCTCTGGGCAACAGGTATTCAATCATGGTACAATACCCTATATCTTGAATAATATTAGGAGGGTGCATGATGGGAAAGTATAAGCTGAGCCGTGAGGATTCGGTATTAGTCATTATTGACTTGCAGGAAAAGCTTATGAGTGCCATGAAGGATAAAGATAAGGTATATAAAAACACCAATCTTCTGCTCAGTACGGCCAGGGAGTTTGGCATACCGGTAGTATTGAGTGAGCAGTATCCCCGCGGTCTGGGGCCAACAGTTGCTGAAATCAAAGAAAATTTACCCCAAGATTATATTTACCTGGAAAAGCAGAGTTTTTCTTTGTGCGGGGCGGGCATGTATGAGATAATGACCAGGCTGCAGAAAAAATCGGTCATGGTCTGCGGCAGCGAAACCCACATTTGCGTTTTTCAAACCGCCAGGGACCTGGTGGAAGCAGGTTATGATGTTCATCTGGTCAGGGATGCGGTGTGTTCCCGCTTTGACGAAAATTATAACAACAGTCTGGCCCTGATGGCGGAGCTGGGAGCTGTGGTTACCAATACGGAGACGGTTGTGTTTGATTTACTGGAGTGTGCAGGAACGCCGCATTTTAAGGCCATATCACCTTTAATAAAATAGATAGCCAATCCCCGGCCATATCCCTTATAATAAATATTAGCAGAGATGTAAAATAGTACCGGGCGGAACCCGGGATTACGGGGGGAGATATAATGGCATATGGTGATTGGCTATTATTAAAGCGGGAAGACAATATCGCCACCATCACACTGAATCATCCGCAGACATTGAATCTGGTAAACTGGCAATTACTGGAGGAATTGGATGAAATCCAGGGAGTAATTGAAAAGGACGAATCAACACGGGCGGTTATAATTAATGCCAATGGCGACCATTTCTCTGCAGGCATCGACCTTAAGGTTCTACTGGATGTAAACTCCCAGTTTGTTATGAAAAACCTTACCTGGCTGCAGAAGGTCTATAGCCGCTGGCAGGAGTGGCCTGTTCCGGTTATCGCAGCGATACATGGTCTTTGCTATGGTTCGGCGGTTGAACTGATTCTGGGATGTGACATTCGCATTGCCGCCGAAGACTGCCGGTTAGCCATTCCGGAAGTACGTTTTGGCCTTTCCCCGGATATGGGCGGAACTACCCGTTTGACCAAATTAATAGGGGCAGGGCAGGCTAAAAGGTTGATTATGGGCTGTGAAGAAGTAGGTGCGCGGGAGGCTTGCCGGATTGGCCTGGTGGAAATAGTGGTTAAAAGAGAAGAACTGATGGAAAGAGCCCTTAAATTGGCCCGAAGAATGACGAATCTGCCTCCAGCGGCTATGGCTCTGGCTAAAAAAGGGATTAACCTGGCGGCCGATAGCAGTGTTGCTGCCGGCCTGCTGTTTGAACAGGCACAGTCCGCCTTCTGTTGCGGAACTGTGGATCAAAATGAAGCCATTGCCGCCTTCTTTGAGAAACGAAAACCGGAATTTAAGGGTTATTGATTTAAAAGCGAAAAGCGGGAATGCTTCCCGCTTTTCGCTTTTATTGCAGTCTATTTGGTTGACGACAGTTGCAGATTCGTTGATATCAGGCTCAGTTCTTCGGGCGGAAGTTTGGCGCTTATGGTCAGCAGGAACTTCTGATTGTTAAATTCAAGTTCATAAGAAATGGTGTTGGTTGCTGCCAGTGCGGCAGCATTACTTTGGGATTTTGCCTGTTCCCCGGTCTGGACGCCAAAGCCTCCCGCCGGTTGTTCTTCCATAGGCAGAGTGGCGCCTTTCCCTGATTCTAATCCGGATTTATCGGCGGCCGCGGGCGCTACCTCATCCCTTATATAGCCCCGGCTGTAGGTGGATGCGACCGGCTGCCGCAGCGGCAACTGGGCGATATTGATAATAAGCTGCTCTTCGTTCTTTGCGCTGCCGAAGGTATAGGTAGAGGAACCGGCAGCATCAATCCTGTTTAATAACACATAAGAAGCAGGGAGGTTGACCGGTTGTACTGGTATTACCTCTAGTGCTGCAGTTGTATCTGCCTTTATCAAGTTTAAATCCTGAGTTTGGCTATCTTCACTGTTGGAAACAGTAACTGAATGGGTTCCGTAATTACTATTGATTTTACCGGTAGGGGAGGAAGAAGATTCCTCTTGTTCATTTTTTAAGCTGGCATCGTTAGCTGCTTCTTTGCTTGCTTCTCCTGACCATCGTGCTCCTGCAGGCAACTTCAGATTTTCATTGCCTAATTTGCCTGAAATAATAGTCTCGTGGGTAGCTTGGGGAGGCGCCTGTTTCCGGTCAGCTATCTGCATAAAATCACTATTTTTAACCATGGCGGGGACATAAAGCACTAATAAAAGAATCGCTCCCATAGCTGCCAAGCCAATTAACCGCCGCGACCACCTGTTGCGGTTTGGGGAATGAGGATAAACCGTACCCGGATTAGCCTGAATAGCAGCACAGGCAATCTGGTTCATGACCCGATCTGTGAAATCATCGGGCAACCCAGGGATTTCCCACTGTTCATGCAAAATACTGCTTTCCAGCAGACTCTCATCCACGATTTTACTGCACACCGGGCATTCAACGAGATGCTCTTCGATTTGAGCTTGCTGTTCGGGGTTAAGAATATTGTCACAATAGTCATAAAGATATTTATCTACTTGCCGGCAGTTCATATTCCAACCCCCTTTCATTCCAGCGCTTTTCTACAATTTTACGCAAAGCCTTGCGTGCCCGGTGAACCTTGACTTCGATGTTTTCTTTGCTTACTCCCAGTACTTCGGCAATTTCCTGATTATTCAAATCCATCTGGTAGCGCAATATCACAACCGCCCGATAGCTTTCCGGCAGTTCATTGATAGCCTCAAAGATAAAGTGTTTCAACTCTTCTCTTTCGAACACCAGCTGGGGGTCACCTGTATGCGCCGTATAGTAATCCTCATAGGCTTTGCCATAGGCTTCGTCGAAATCAAGAGTCACTACTTTCTTCTTTTTGCGCAGGGCACTAATACTGGCGTTGGTAGCTATACGATAAATCCAGGGAGCAAATTTTTTGTTACTGTCAAACTGGTATAGTTTTTGATAAACATTAACAAACACGTCTTGCGTGATATCCTCTGCTTCCTGATACTGACCAATCATCCGGTATACTATACTAAAAACTGGCTTTTTATAACGATTAACCAATTCCTCAAAAGCTGATATATCCCCACCCAGACTTTGAAGGGCAAGCGATTCGTCGCTTATCAACTTTAATCAGCTCCCCACTGCTGTCACTATTAATTACGTAAACAGCTTAAATTACCTTTCACCTATCCCTTGATAGTATGATCCCCTCTTATGTCTACACATAATATAACAGATGAAAGGGATTTGTGGTAGCCGGTTGCAGTTTACCACGCTGTTCATAAGAAAAGGTATTCAGGTGAACATCCTGGCGATTTTTGAAAGCAGGCTTGATATTAAGATATCAAAAATGTATATAATAAGCTTAATCATTAGAGTATGGAAAGGAGAGACATCATGTCTGATCAATGCAAGACCTGTTCTTCCAGTGCAGGCTGTTCCATTGACCCCGCCGATTGCGGTACCGCGGCAGAAAAAAGCTTACTGGGATCGCTCAATGATATAAAGAATGTCATTGTAGTTATGAGCGGTAAAGGAGGGGTTGGGAAATCATCGGTTACCGGCCTGATTGCTTCCAGTCTGGCTAAACAGGGGAAAAAAGTAGGGGTACTGGATGCCGATATAACTGGTCCCAGCCAACCAAAAGCATTTGGCATAAAAGACTACCGATTGACCGGATCAGATTTTGGCATCATACCAGCTACCAGCAAGCTGGGCATAAAAATAATTTCTATTAATTTCTTTCTCCCCAATGAAGACGACCCGGTTATATGGAGGGGGCCTATGCTGGCAGGGGCCGTTAAACAATTCTGGGAAGAAGTAGACTGGCGTGACCTGGATTATCTGGTAGTCGACCTGCCTCCGGGAACCGGCGACGTACCTCTCACTGTGATGCAGACCCTCCCGGTAAATGGCATCGTAATTGTATCTTCACCGCAGGAACTGGCTTTTATGGTGGTTAAAAAGACCATAAAGATGACCCGGAAGATGAATATTCCAATTTTGGGCCTGGTAGAGAACATGAGCTGTGCCCTGTGTCCGCAATGCGGAGAAAAAGTCGAGTTGTTTGGTAAAAGTCAGGGCGAAAAGGTGTCTGCAGAAAGTGGTATAGAATTTTTGGGAGGCTTGCCCTGGGACATAGAACTCAACACGCTGGTTGATGAGGGTAAAATAGAAGAGTATGCTGCTCCTGCTATGGAACAAATAGTAAAAAAAATCACCGGGCAGCTTGATTAAATCCAAGCCAAGCGGGGATTGCCGGAAGGCAGTACGGGTTTAAATTAATCCCGTACCACAGTTTTTCCAATAGCTCCGTGTTTACCAACCGTCATATGCTGCCTTTAGTAAAATATAGAAAGCATTACAAAAAGGGCTGCGAAATAATAAAAATATTGTATATAATGTATATAGACTAAAAAACCATATTTGCGGGATGGTTTTCACGGCGGAGATTGGAGGTATGATAAGCAATGGCAACTAAACTATTCATGGAAATAAAGAATTTACTCGCTGATCTGGCTTCAACCTTGATTCTAGGAAAGAATAAAGATGCCGCAAATCTGGCCTTGATATTATCAGAAAAGAGCAAAGCGCTGGCAGAAGAACTGGCCAAGTAAAGCTGGAAAACACAAAAAGATGCACTGAGCGAATCTTAGTGCATCTTTTTTGTTCCGGCTTTGAGAGGCTCCGTTTGCGGCTGATATCCTGCGGCTATTATTGAAAAACCCTGGCTTCAACCTCATTAGGCTCCTGTCCCATATGATGCAGCCTGTTTATAGCAGGCCCTTCGATAATATCGCCCTCATAAGTGAAACGGGAACCGTGGCAGGGGCAGTCCCAGGATCTTTCCCCGTCATTCCACTGCAATTCGCAGCCCAAATGGGTGCATGTGGTGTCTATGATGTGCTGCTTATTCTGCTCATCACTGTAGACGCCTATCCTCTCTCCTGCTTCTCCTATAATCTGAGCTTCTCCGGCTTTGACTTTTATTTCCTCGGGCATGCTGAAGCCTTCAAGTTTACCGGCTGCGAAGCTTTTGGCCACACCAACATTCTGCCAGACAAAGGTTTTAAGACCGGAAAGGCTTAACCTGAACGGGTTATAGACCTGTGCCCAGGGGCTGTGGCCTTGGGTGATTAAATCCTTAAGTATCATAGCGGCCGCAGTCCCCCCGGAGATACCCCATTTACCGAATCCGGTTGCCAGATAGAGGTTAGGGCTGCGAGGGGTCAAGTTGCCTATATAAGGTACTCCGTCAATGGTCATGCAGTCTTGAGTGGACCAGCGATAAAGGATATCCTGCACTTCAAAGGTGCTTCTGCCGAAGTCAATCAGGTTCTGATAGTGTACATTGGTATCGTTTCCATAGCCGGTCTTGTGGTGCTCGCCGGCCAGCAGCACCATTTCACCGCCTTCATGGTTCTGGGAGCGCAGTGAACGGGCAGGTTCCTCAGCATTTATATACATGCCTTCCGGAAATTTTTCCTTGATTTTTACCGCCACAATATATGACTTTTCTTGATAAATACGGGAAAAATACAGACCTCCGCCGTCAAAGAAGGGATAGTGTGAAGCGATGATTATTTTTTCGGCCTTGACTTTATTACCGTTTCGGGTAATGACCAGAGGCGAACCGTTATCATCCGTATTTGCAGCCTCAGTCTGTTCGAATATATGGCTGCCTTGGCCGGGAATTCTCTCGGCCAAGGCCTTCAGGTACTTAAGGGGATGAAACTGGGCTTGATTATCAAAGCGCTCAGCCGCCCTGATTTGGAAGGGCAGGGGCGTTTTCTCCAGATAGGAGACTTTGATGCCCAAGGATGAGGCAGCTTCCACTTCATCCTGAATATCCTGCACGTACCTTTCCGACTGGGTATAGACATAAGCCGGACGCCAGCCGAAATCACAGTCAATATTAGCTTCTTTTACGGTATCGGCAATCAATTGGATAGCCTTTTGGTTTGATTCAGCATACTGCCCAGACAGCTCCTCGCCCAGTTGTTTTTTCAAGCGGGCGTAGATTAAACCATGCTGGGAAGTAATCTTAGCCGTACTGTGACCGGTCGTACCTTGCAATATCCTGTCGGCTTCGATAACCGCCACTTTTACCCCTTGGTTTTTCAATAGATAGGCTGAGGTTATGCCTACAATACCGCCCCCGATTATTGCTACATCTGTCTCCACGTCTTCTTTCAGCTCAGGAAAATTGGTCTGAGCTGTAGATTCGATCCAGTAAGGACTGGGCGCTTCTTTAAATTCCTGCTTATTGTTCAAACATCCACCTGCTTTCGCTTTAAACCTTTACAGCTTTATTATGTGCAGTCCCAGCGCCGACTATATTCCCATTTATAGCCAGATGAACCCGAATCTGTGCTTTGTTCCGGCTTTTGCATGTCAATCAGCCGTGCAGCGTTATCTGCAAGAGTTGTGACTTCTGTTTTTATATTGACAGTAAAACAGGCCCCGCTATAATTAACAGTAGACAAGTAAACTACTAAATTAGTAAAGACGGAGGATCAATTATGAAAATACCAACCGCGTTAAAGCATAAGCCGGTTATAGTATCTGAAAATTATGAGAATGTTGACGGCAGGTATGCCTATAATACCGACGCCAAGGGTCTTTCATTAGGGTTGGCGCAGTGGAATGACCGGGGCAAGGTCGATATATCCGCCAAAGTTTGGAGATATACCGGTGAAAAATGGTCGCGGCAGTCTGAAGAACTGCCATTGCACCGCGTACTCGATCTGGCTATCCTGGTTTGCAGGGCGAAACTGCATTTTCAAGAAGCTTACCGTTATGAAAATTTATATGATGAGGAAAAGCCGGTTATAGACCGGGTAGGTTTACAGGGGGACGCCATGACCGTAGCCGTATGTACCGACAATGAGAAAATCAACGAGGATATACAGTTATTCCGTCAGGCGCTCAGTAATGATGATGAACTGATAGGGGAGCGTCTGCGTACTTTAGCCAGGATTTTAAGAGAGATGGGGTATTAATGTATTATGGATGCAAGTCGAAAAAAAGAACTGATAGCACAGTATAAACTGACCAAAAAACCGATGGGATTATTTATTATCCGCTGCAAAGTAAACGGCAAGTGCTATATTGAAGGAACCCAGGATCTAAGAGGCAGGATTAATGGTACTAAAGCCAGGCTGGCAGGTGGTTTCCACCCTAATCGCGAGTTGCAGAAGGAATGGCAGGATTTTGGCTCTGAGAATTTCACCCTCGAAATTCTGGATTATCTTGAATATGACAAGGATGAAACTAAGACCGACTATAAAGATGATCTGGATTTATTAAAAATGATTTGGGAAGAAAGGCTGTCCAAGGAAGATATGCGGTTTTACAAAAAACGATTATGATGGTCAATACAGGATCACCCGGCGCCGGACTCAAGCCCCGGCTTAATTTATTAGCTGTCAGTTGATTTTAAATAAAAATGAAGGCATTATAAGATAGAACGGCGAAGTAATAAACGGCCAATTCTAAAGTTGTGATAATTTCGGTTTGTGATTCCAGTAATTTTTACCGTATTATATTTGAAGCAGGAGACAGCATATGCAAACTAAGAAAGTATTCTGGGGAGAACTGGCTCTTATAGCGGGTATAACCATAGTGAGCATGGGTATTACTCTGATGATTAAAAGCGATTTTGGCATAACTCCAGTCGCCTCATTACCCTTTGTTTTGAGCAAGATTATTACCTTGCTTTCTTTCGGTACGTGGAATTATTTATTGCAGATAGTAGCGATAATATTGCTGGTGGTCTTAACCAGAAATATCAAAACAGGCTATTATGTATCTGTATTCATTGTAATAGGCTTCGGCTATATGCTGGATCTTTTTGAATACCTGTCGGGATATCTTCCCGTTACTTTGCCATTGCAGGTAGTCTATTATATTCTGGGATTTCTAGGCATAGCCTTTGGCGTAGGCATGCTGATCAAAAGCTGCATGCCGATTTTGCCCTTTGAAGCGTTTGTCCGGGATGTTTCCAGCCACTTTGACCTTTCCGTAAAATTAGTGAAAACCAGTTTTGATTTATTCTGCGTCATCATGGCGATAATATTGGGAATGACATTTCTAGGCAATATAGAAGGCATTGGACTTGGTACGTTAATATGTGCCTTATTAACTGGAAAATTCGTTGCTCTGTTTGGTCAGCGCCTGGACAGCAGGTATTGCTTCCGACCGGCAATAAAGCTGTCGGGACATTCGTAAAATCATTACGGCTTCCGCGGAAGCTTAATCCCGGAGTAGATTCAGCTTGAGAGCTTTGGCAAGCCGGCCAGCAGTACGGCATATAACCAATCTTCGGCACAATCCGGATTCCGTCTGCTGGAATCAAGGTACCGCTGGACCTTCCTGTAGAATTTACCGATTAAGAACTTAAAACTATGTGTATTATATGAAAGCACGCAGAGGCTAAACATGTTTCCCTAACCGGGACCAGTTGCGTGCCGCCGCAAAGAAAGGGAGATGAGGCTATGGCTGCAAATATATTGGTGGTTGATGACGAGCAGGCCATTGCGGATCTGGTAGACCTCTACCTGAAAAATGAAGATTATAACGTTTTCAAATTTTATAATGGTCAGGACGCTCTAAACTGTATCGAAAAAGAAAAAATAGATCTGGCTATTTTAGATGTAATGCTTCCCGATGGAGACGGTTTTTCCATCTGCCAGCGCATCCGCGAAAAGCATACCTTCCCGGTTATTATGCTGACCGCCAAGGAGGAAGAGATCGATAAGATCACCGGGCTTACGTTAGGCGCGGATGACTATGTCACCAAGCCTTTCCGTCCATTGGAGCTGGTTGCCCGGGTAAAGGCGCAGCTGCGGAGGTTTACCCGGTACAACTCTGCGGAGCCGCCCCAGGAAGAACGGCTGATTGCGTTTTCCGGTCTGATCCTGGACCGGGACAGTCATGAATGTATGCTCAACGAAAAACCCTTATCCCTTACCCCCACGGAATTTTCTCTTCTCTGGGTGCTGGCTTCCAACCGGGGGCGGGTAGTCAGTTCCGAGGAGTTATTCCGCGAAGTTTGGGGCGATAAATACTTTAGCAACAGCAATAATACGGTAATGGTCCATATCCGGCATTTGCGGGAAAAGATGCACGATTCCGCCGAACATCCCAAATATATCAAAACCGTATGGGGAGTTGGCTATAAAATTGAAAAAAACTGATAAAAAATTCGGAAGAAAATTGACTGCGAGTATTCTGGCACAGTTTGTTATAACGGTTCTGATATTTACCGCCGCCTTAACTGTAGCGGTATTGATGGCGTTTACCATTGGTCACAGCATTGTATGGTATGAAGGACCGGTGTACTGGTTTGCCAAAACGATTGCTGAATGGTTGTATGTTATTGTTCCCCTTGTCTGGATTGCGGGGGTTATATTTATTCTGTATCATTACTGGAGCAAAACCATCGGTTATATTGAAAAAGTAGTGGAGGAAAGCGGAACTCTTACGCGGCCGGGTGAAGATCTCATCCAGCTTCCCGCCGCTTTAAAGGAAGTCGAGGACAGGATGAACCAGATAAAATACGATATTTTGCGCAGTGAGCGGGTGGCCGAAGCGGCGGAACAAAGGAAGAACGATCTGATCGTGTATCTTGCCCATGATCTGAAAACGCCGCTGACCTCCGTTATCGGTTACCTGAGCCTATTGGATGAGGCGCCGGACATGCCCCCGGAGCAGAAAGCAAAATACATCGGGATAACTCTGGAAAAGGCTTACCGGTTAGAGCAGCTTATCAATGAATTTTTTGAAATCACCAGATTTAATCTTCAGACCATCGTTTTGAATAAGGAAAAAATTAATTTACCGTATATGCTCCGGCAGATGGCCGATGAATTCTATCCCATGCTAACACCGCAAGGGAAACGGGTGGTTGTCAATGCCCCGTATGGCCTCACTTTATGGGGGGATGCAGACAAGCTGGCCCGTGTGTTTAATAACATACTTAAGAATGCGATAGCCTACAGCTATGACGACAGCGTCATTGACATTTCCGCAAACCAGCAGGAAGAAAATGTGGCCATCACTTTTACTAATCAGGGCAACCCCATTCCTCCTCAAAAGCTGGACACCATCTTTGACAAGTTCTATCGCCTGGACATTTCCCGCTCCAGTAAAACCGGCGGGGTGGGACTGGGACTGGCGATAGCCAAAGAAATTGTCACCGCCCACAATGGCAGCATTTCAGTTCACAGTGACAATGCTCAGACTGTTTTTACGGTCATCCTGCCGCCATCACCATAAGGAAATCTTAAGTTTTTGATAAACGGGAATTAAAACACCACCCCTGCTTTTGTGGTTTATTAAAGCATAAAAGGAGGAGGATCTTATGCGCTCGAAAAGGAAGCCCAGATACGGAAGAATCTGTATCCTGGTTCTGTCAATAGCGCTGCTGGCAACCGGTGCCTGCAGAACTATTGGTCATCTGCAAACTCTTATTATGGGCAGACCGTCCGTTGGCATCACCCCGTTATCGGGTTTGGAGTCCTTGCCGCCGGATATCGAGGAACCAATTTGCCTGGATGTCTCAAGTGGAGAGCTTTATAGTCCGTATGTTATATTGATTCGTCTGCAGGATCAAAGAATTGCTTTTGAAACCCGGAGCGAGGAAAGAATCTATCCGGCTTCACTTACCAAAATCATGGCGGCAATAGTAGCAATTGAAAATATTTCTGACCTGCAAAAGCCGGTTGTTATGCCGGAAAAGATATTTCCGGACTTATATGCCGTCGGCGCTTCAATGGCCGGATTTTTACCTGGTGAAGAAGTTCCTGCCATTGATCTGCTGTATGGAGCGATTTTGCCTTCCGGAGCTGATGCTGCCATCGGACTTGCCCTTGGCATCTCGGATTCGGAAAGTGATTTTGTGAAGCTGATGAACGAAAAGGCAAAGCAGCTGGGCATGAAAGATACTCATTTTACCAATGTATGCGGACTCCACGATACCGATCATTATAGCACAGTAAAAGATATGGCCGCGTTGCTTCAGTATGCTTTGAAAAATGATACTTTCCGCCAGGTTTTCACTTCTGTGCGCCATTCCACTGCCCCTACCAACCTGCACCCCGATGGAATCACTTTTTATAGCACTATGGTCAGAGAAATGGATTCCCTGGAATTTGACGGAGGAACGATCCTCGGAGGCAAAACCGGCTATACCGGCGAATCCGGGCTGTGCCTGGCCAGCCTGGCTGATAAAAACGGAACCGAATACATCCTGGTTACCGCCGGAGCCGCCGGCAATCACAAGACGAAACCGTATCATATTATTGATGCATTGAGGATTTATGGCAAGTATTTAAAGAAATAAGACATCCTTAATGAAACCTTAAGATATTAATAAGCAGGTATTAAAACCAGGCCTATCCTGTTTCGGTAGAATGAAAAAGCCGGAATCGGATAGGCTTTAATATTTTCAGAAAAGAGGTTGCGGGCATGGAAAACAAAAAAGTGGCGGTTCTGTTTGGCGGCTGTTCCAGCGAGTATAATATTTCTCTTCAATCCGCCTATTCTGTTATCACCCATCTGAATACGGAACTCTACGACATTATTCCAGTCGGAATCACCCGGCAGGGGAACTGGCTGAGATATTATGGCTCCCCGGAGAAAATTCCGGACAATACCTGGACGGATAGCGGCGAGTGTATTGCGGCTGTCATTTCACCCGACCGCAGTACTCATGGGCTGCTGGAGTTTCATGATGACAAGGTTATTACCACCAGAATTGATGTGGCATTCCCCGTCCTGCATGGAAAAAACGGCGAGGACGGAACCCTGCAGGGCTTGTTGACCATGGCCGGCATCCCTTTTGTGGGATGCGGCGCCTTAAGCTCGGCCATGTGCATGGACAAGGATATCGCCCATAAAATGGCGGGACTGGCCGGAATAAAAACACCGGCGTCTATCGTTTTGGATCAAAAAACGGCGGAGGAAGAACTGCTGCCCCTTACCGGCGGGCTTAACTGTCCGTTATTTGTAAAGCCGGTCAATGCCGGTTCTTCTTTGGGCATTACCAAGGTAATGAGTAAAAAGGAACTGCCGGATGCGGTCAGGACTGCTTTGGACCATGACCGCAGAGTCATTGTTGAGGAAGCCGTTGAGGGGTTTGAGGTCGGGTGTGCAATTTTAGGCAACGAAAGCCTGACCATCGGGGAGGTCGATGAGATTGAACTAAACCGGGGCTTCTTCGATTATACCGAAAAATATACCCTGAAAACCTCTGCCATTCATATGCCGGCCCGTATTGACCGGGATACCGCCCAACGCATAAAGCAAACCGCGGCGGTGATCTACAAAGCCCTGCACTGTTCCGGCTGCGCCCGGGTTGATATGTTTCTGACCCCGGAGCAGGAAATCATTTTCAATGAGGTCAACACCATCCCCGGTTTTACTTCCCATAGCCGCTACCCCAGTATGCTGAAGGGCATCGGGCTTACCTTCGAACAGATTGTGGACAGGTTAATAAGGCTGGCGATGGAACCATGAAAACACTGACGTTGGATGCGAAAGACATCGGCAAAGGCAATCTGATCCTTGTGAACCCCTCCCATCCCGTCCGGAATGCGCCTGGGAAGGAGACGCTGGTACCTGTCCATTCCGGTTATCGGGATGTTTTACTGGAACAACAGACGGCCAAGATGCTGGCAGAGGTGTTCAGTTTATTGGACTGTTATCATCAAATTATTCCGGTCAGCGGGTATCGCACCCTGCAGGAGCAAGAAAGCATATATGCCGACTCCATAAGGGCAAACGGTGAAGATTTCACCCTGCAGTTCGTTGCCGCTCCTGATTGCAGCGAACACCAGACCGGACTGGCCGTTGACCTGGCGGAAAACAAGCCGGATATCGACTTTATTCGTCCGCACTTTCCCTATACCGGCATTTGCCAGACCTTCAGAGAAAAGGCAATCCGGTACGGCTTTATTGAGCGCTATAAATCCGGTCGGGAGGCCATCACCAAAATCGCGCATGAGCCCTGGCATTTCCGCTATATCGGTTATCCCCATTCCGAACTGGTCGAAAAAGTTGATTTAACCCTGGAGGAATACATTGCCTGGCTAAAACAATTTCCCTATGCGGGGCCGCACCTTCAAGGACGGTTTCGCGGCCGGGATATCGAAATCTTCTATGTTCCGGCAACGCATTCCGGGCCTGCCGCGATTGCGATCCCTGATCAGGCCCCCTATCAGGTATCCGGCAATAACGAGGACGGTTTTATTGTCACCCTATGGAGGAAGCTATGAAGCCAAAGGCAAGAAATGCCGGTATCGATTATTTTCGCTTAATCGCCGCCTTCCTGGTGGTAGCGGTTCATACCTCGCCGCTGACCTCCGTCGATGGAACGGCAGATTTCGTTCTTACCCGGATTGTCGCCCGGGTTGCGGTGCCATTCTTTTTTATGGTCTCGGGTTTTTTCCTTTTGCCCGGATATATGAATGGACAGGATACGGGGCCGGGCAAATTATATAAATTTTTGCAAAAGACCGCTATGCTCTACGGAATCACGATTTTACTATATCTGCCCATCAATTTGTACGCCGGATATTTTCAGACGCAATTGCTGCTGCCCAATCTGATAAAGGATATTGTCTTTGACGGCACCTTTTATCACCTGTGGTATTTCCCTGCGGCGATAACGGGAGCAACGCTTGTCTGTTTGCTGCTTAAAAAGTTTAGATACGAGCATGTATTTCAGATTACTTTGCTTCTCTATTTAATCGGATTATTTGGCGACAGCTACTATGGGATTACAGAACAAATATACTTCCTTAAATCCTTCTACGACGTAATTTTCCTGTTCTGCGACTACACCCGCAACGGCCTGTTCTTTGCCCCCGTTTTCTTTATGCTGGGCGGGATAATCGCGGGGCAAAGTCGTCCTTATCCGGCTAAGGAATGCTGGCTGGGCTTATCGGTATCATTGGCCTTGATGCTGGCCGAAGGTTTATGCCTGCATGGCTTTGACCTGCAGCGCCATGACAGCATGTATTTTATGCTTTTGCCCTGTATGTTCTTTCTCTTTCAGAGCCTGCTTTTGTGGAAGAGTCAGGGCAATAAGAGCCTGCGGGATATTTCGGTGATTATCTATCTGATTCACCCGTTCATGATTGTGCTGGTTCGCGGTTTGGCGAAAGCAATACAATTACAGGAAATTATGGTGGGCAACAGTGTGGTTCATTATCTGGCGGTGGCAGTTTGCTCCGCTATAGCCGCTATTGTAATTACCGTGGCTTTAGAAAGAAAGGGGCAAGGGGAATGGCTCTGAATCAGACCCGGAGGGAAAGAGCATGGGCCGAAATTAATTTAACCAACTTAAGGCATAATGTGAGAGCCTTGGGCGAGATACTTCCGGCCGGGTGTGAACTGATGGCGGTTGTGAAGGCCGATGCCTATGGACATGGTGATGTGGAGGTAGCAGCCAGCCTGAATCAAATCGGGGTCAGCTCCTTCGCGGTTGCCACTATAGACGAAGGTATCCGCTTGCGCACCCATGGAATAAAAGGCGACATACTGATTTTAGGTTATACCCTGCCGGAGAGAGCCGCGGAACTGGTCCGTCATCATTTGACCCAGACGCTAATCGATTATGACCATGCCCGACAACTCAATGCCTTCGGAAAACCAATACCGGTTCACATCAAAATCGATACCGGCATGCATCGCCTGGGTGAAAGCTGCAACAAGACGGCCGAGATTGATAAAATCCTGCGATCACCCAATTTAGAGGTCCGCGGTATTTTTACCCATCTATGTGCGGCAGACAGCGCCCAAACGGATGATATCGAATTCACTAAAAAACAAATCCATAAATTTTACGCACTCCTGGATCAGCTCCGGCAGCTTGGACATACTTTGCCCAAAGTCCATATCCAAAGCAGCTATGGGGTTTTAAACTATCCCGAACTGCAATGTGATTATGCCAGGATTGGAATTGCACTGTATGGCGCCTTAAGCTCGCCGGATGATAGAACCAAACTACAGCTGGATTTACGCCCGGTTTTGGCTTTGAAAGCGAAGGTGACGCTCATCAGGACAATTACCGCCGGAGAAAGTGTCGGTTATGGCCGTCGGTTTACAGCACTAAGGGATACGCGCGTTGCCGCAATCTCCATCGGCTATGCGGATGGACTGCCCCGAAACCTCTCCTGTGAAAAGGCCTGCGTCCTGATCCGCGGTTGCCGGGCGCCAATCATTGGCCGGATTTGCATGGATCAGCTTACGGTTGATATCACCGATATCCCGATGGCGGAACGGGGTGACATTGCCACCTTGATTGGTAAAGATGGCTGCGAGATAATTACCGCAGAACAGGCAGCGGCAAACGCCGGAACCATTGCCAATGAACTGCTGAGCCGGTTAGGCGACCGCTTAGAAAGAATAATTCTCTAAACCTGTTGACAAAAGAGTATAGCATATATACACTAATTATATGCTGATTAAAGATGGTGAAAATAAAAACAGAATAAGCTATACGCTTTTGCGGGTAGTATGGAAGCTTTTCGAGGTTGACAAGAAGACCCGCAATTATGGTACTGACGAACAGCTGTTTGAAGCGGAGATTCACATGATTAAATCCATTAAGGAGAATGAGGGCGTTCATGTAACCGGCCTCGCCGAATTACTTGAGGTGACGAAGGGGGCGGTTTCCCAGATCGTAATGAGGCTTGAGAAAAAAGGAATGGTTATAAAGGACAAAGATGACAACAACCAATCAAGGCTTGTTTTGAGATTAACCCCTAAGGGCGAAACAGCTTACGTTAATCACGAAAAGCTTCATCAGGAATTCGACGACCTTGTCAGCGCAATCTTAAAGGAGGCGTCTCGGGAAAACATAGCGTTCCTTACCGATTTTTTAGACTTGCTTGAAGATAAGATTGATGATTATAAAAAAGGTTAAGGGGAATGTATTTTTTTGCCCAGAGTGTATAGATGCTAAACACTACGCCGCTTCTATGCTTGACCGATATTTTTTTTACGATAAGAGTATAGCATCTATACATAACGATAATTTCCCTACAAGGGGGCAATGGAATGAATAATGATGGGAAAATAAAAATGATGGGAGATGAAAAAATCCCCAAGGTGCTGCTGAATTTAGGATTGCCCACTATGATAGGCATGATGGTCAGCGCCTTCTATAATATAGTTGATGCGTATTTTGTCGGGGGGCTTGGAACCAGTCAAATGGGTGCGGTATCCGTTACCTTCCCGATAGGTCAGATTATTGTCGGATTGGGCATGACTTTTGGAAGCGGGGCAGCTTCCTACATATCCCGCCTTTTGGGAGAAGGAGACGAAAAACAGGCTGATAAGACTGCTTCAACAGCACTGTTTAGCAGTTTGTTGGCAGGAGTAATTACAATCATTACGGTAGTGTGCTTCCTTGACAGCATATTGCTTTATCTCGGCGCCACCGAAACAATACTTCCCTATGCCAGAGCGTATGCGATGATCTACATTGCCGGCTCCATCTTGACTGTCTTCAATGTCGCAATGAACAACATTATAACCTCCGAGGGCGCGGCCAAGTTTACCATGGTTTCAATGCTGATCGGCGGAGGCCTGAACGTAATTTTGGCTCCAGCTTTCATTTATGCTCTGGGGTGGGGAATACGGGGCGCCGCTGTTGCTACGGTTGTAGCCCAAGCTTCTACCTCGCTTTTCTATGCATGGTATATTTCAGCCGGGAAGGGATATTTAAGGTTTTCTCTCCGCGATTTTTCCGTTGACAAAACGATCTATTCACAAATATTCAAAGTGGGGATTCCGATTCTCGCTTTTCAACTATTGGCTAGCGCCTCAATAGGATTGACCAATACGGCAGCCAGCAACTATGGCGATCCGGCTGTAGCAGCCATGGGAATCGTAATCCGCATATCGGCTCTGGGGACATTTGTTGTGTTCGGCTATATGAAAGGATTCCAGCCAGTCGCCGGATATAATTATGGAGCGAAAAACTACGACAGATTAAATGAAGCAACCCGGGTTTCTCTCAAATGGGCAACGTGGTTTTGCGGCGTCATGGCACTGGTGATGATTATGTTTCCCGGCGCCATTGTTTCACTGTTCAGCAAAAATGATGCTATGGTGATTGACGTTGGCAGCAGGGCTTTGAGAGCCAACGGAATAATGTTTGTTTCCTTTGGCTTTCAGATGGTGTACGGAACACTTTTTTTAGCCCTCGGCAAAGCAAAAGAAGGAGGAATACTCAGTATAAGCCGGCAGGGAATATTCTTTATTCCGGCTATTCTTATTCTTCCCCACATAGTCGGCCTGAATGGGGTTGTCTACTCCCAAGCGATTGCCGATCTGCTTACGGTTATCCTTACGGCAGTATTGGCCGTAAAGCTTAAGAAAGAACTTATAGGCGCTGCAGGGCTGACAGCATGAGATGGAAAGCATGGAAACTATGCTTAAGACTATATTTCGTCAACTGCAAAATCTGCATTACATAAAGCGACAGAGCAAAAAGCTCCTAATTATGACACGATTTTCCTCCGGGTTGGGTTATTATAACAGTAGCAGCCAAATATCGCGAGGAAAAAAGGTAATTAGCTTGATGAACGATCATATTGAGTCGAACCCAATCAAAGCACCTGGCCTAAAAACAGGAAAAGCACAGCCGGTATCGGGCGAAGGAGAACGAATACGGGTTATGGCAAAGGCCATGGAAAACTCGCCCCATCCCTTTTTGATCGGAGACAGCGATGGGCGGATTATTCATTTTAATCAGGCATTATGCCAGTTGACCGGATTTAGTGAAACTGAACTGCGCTCGATGAATTGGTATGCCGACCTGATCCCCATGGAACGGGGAGACCAGCCGGCGACAATGATAAAGCAGGCGGATAGAGGCGAAAAAGCCTGGCGGCGCTGTGAACGAGAATATTGTTGCCGCAACGGTTCCAGGGTACCGGGAGAAATATGCCTTTCCCCCTATCAGGACCAGGACGGGGTGGTTTCATATTATATATTTATAAATGATTTGAGTGATAAAAGCCTGGCCCTGCAGCGATTGCGTCAAAGTGAAATCGCCCTGCGCCAGATGTCTGAGCACATGTTGGATATGTACAAGAAAGTAGATGCCAATGGACTTATACAATATATGAGCCCCTCTCACAAGAATATTCTGGGCTATGACCCGGACAGCCTGTTGGGAACCCTGGTTTTCGACTTGGTGCACCCGGAAGACAGGGCCTGGATAGCCGCCCTGTTTTACGAGCATTTGCAAAAGCGTCTGCCGGCCCGGGCCGAGTATCGCTGCCGGCATGCCGAGGGGCATTACCTCTACCTGGAAACCATCGGCAACTGGCTTTGGGAAGGGGATGAGGTTACGGCCATGATAATGGTCAGCCGTGACGTCAGCGATCGCAAACAGGCCGAGCGGGCCCTGCTCCAGTCGGAAGATAAATTTTCCAAGGTTTTTTTGTACAACCCGGATATGATCAGCATCTGTAGCTTGAAAGAAGGCAGGTACATCGACGTGAACCCGGCTTATACGCTGCTCACCGGTTATGAAAGCGACGAGGTTATCGGGCGTACGGTGACGGACTTGGGAATCTGGGTGGATATCCCTGAAAGAGAACGCCTGATTCAGGTATTAAGAGAGCATGGGTGTGTACGCGGGGTTGAAGCCAAATTCAGAATAAAGTCCGGAGAAATAATTACCGGCCTCGTTTCCATGGCGATAATCGAAATGCAGGGACAGGAAAATCTGCTGATTATAGTAAAGAATATCACCGAACGCAAATGCTTTGAGGAAGCATTGCGTTTATCCGAAGAACGTTTTTTTAAAGCCTTTAACGCCAACCCCTTGCTGATGATCATCAGTTCTTTCGAAGATGGGCGGATCATTGACGTAAACCAGAGCTTTTGCCGGATTTCCGGCTATAGCCGGGATGAAGTGCTGGGGCGCAGCGCTCTGGAAATGGGCATATGGCAGGACCCGCGGGACAGGATGAGAATGAAGCAGACCATCAGCGAACAGGGATCGGCTATTGAACAGGAATGCCGCTTCGTCACCAAATCGGGAGAACTGTTTCTGGGGCTATATTCGGCAGAAAGGATCGAAATCAGGGGGGAAACCTGCCTGCTCAGCATAGTGACGGATTTAGGAGAACGCAGGCGAATAGAAAGGGAAATAACCCGCCTGGACCGTATGAATCTGGTAGGACAAATGGCTGCCAGCATCGGTCATGAAATCAGAAATCCGATGACTACGGTACGGGGTTTTCTGCAGTTGTTGATGGACAAGGCCGACTACGGCGCAGATCGGGAAATATTTGAATTGATGATAGGAGAAATGGACAGGGCCAATCTGATAATCAAAGAATACCTGTCTCTGGCCAAAGACAAGCTTATTCAGCCGGAACTCAGAAACATCAACGCCATAATATCCAATATGTATCCCCTATTCCAGGCTGACGCCATGGCCCAGGACAAAAATATTGACATCAGGTTGGAAAAGGTGCCCGATCTGCTTCTGGATGACAAAGAAATCCGTCAGCTAATGCTGAACCTGGTTCGGAACGGTCTGGAAGCCATGGAAGCGGGCGGAAACCTGACTATCAAGACCTTTTTCCATGACCAGTACGTTGTGCTGTCGATCCGGGACCAGGGGCAGGGCATGAGCGGCGTGGTACTGGAAAAGCTGGGCACTCCCTTCTTTACCACCAAGGAAGACGGAACTGGTCTGGGCCTGGCGGTTTGTTACGGCATAGCCAGGCGGCATGGAGCGGAAATTGAAATAGATACCAGCCCATCAGGCACCAGCTTCAACATCAAGTTTTTATTGCCCTGCATGACAACAGCAAATCAAATGGCTTTTTAGCGAGGTCTACCGGTTATCGTTAGGGCGCTGGGCGATAAAAAGGGGTTTTAAGAAAAATAAAATCTGACAAAGGAGTTGTTCCCTTATGTTTATGCGAACCGATGCCGATTTCTACTCGCAAAAAACCAGATGCGCCGCCTGGCTGTACCGGCCGGAAGGAGTGGATAACCCCCCCGTTATTATTATGGCGCATGGCTTTGCGGCTGAAAGGGCCTTCCGTCTGCCGGCATTTGCCGAATACTTCGCCGGTCACGGGCTGGCTGTGCTTTTGTTTGATTACCGTTGTTTCGGTGACAGCGACGGCACACCCCGCAATCTGGTGTCATGCCGCCGCCACTTGCAGGATTGGCAGGCTGCCATCGATCATGTCAGTGAACTGGAAGGGGTCGACAGGCAGCGTATTGCCCTATGGGGCAGTTCTTTCAGCGGAGGTCATGTTCTTGTTGCTGCGGCCAATAATCCGGAAATTTCCGCAGTGGTCTCCCAGGTTCCTTTTGTGGATGGAGTTTCTTCAACCATGAGCCGGGGGCCGGGTTTTATGTTGCGGGCCAGCGGGCATGGCTTAAGGGATTTTATCCGTTGCCTCTTCGGAAGGCCGCCGCACTATGTTCCGGTAGTGGGCGAGCCCGGCACTTTTGCCGTAATGAATACACCCGAATCAATGCCCGGCTATACGCGTATGAAGCCGCCGGGTTCAAACTGGCAAAACCGTTGCCCGGCCCGGATATTGCCTCTGTCCATGTTTTACCGGCCGATAACCAGGGCCGCCGGGGTGAAGTGTCCCGTGCTTCTGATCATGGCGGAACAGGACTCGCTGATTCCCCGCCGCAAGGTTGAACAAACGGCGTCCCGGCTGTCTTCGGCGGAATTGCTTAGATTAACCGGCGGCCACTTTGAGGTCTATTTTGACCAGTGCTTCGAATATGCGGTGGAGAAGGAACTTGCTTTTCTAACCGAGCACCTGGGGGCGCAATAGAAAAGACACTGTATCGAAGCTGCAGGCAGCAGTGTATGCGGAGAGGTCACGAGCGGCAAACCTAGCAAAAAACGTAATTTAAACCGCTCCCGGTTGTGCCCTGGTTGCAGGCCGGCTTATTGGGACAAGCGGCCAAAAGCTAATACCGAAATTATATGGCATTGTTTTTGACATGCTTGTCTGCTTGATATAACTGACCGAATGCAGTGCCAATCAATATCAAGAGCGCTCCCACTAATTGGATTGCCATTAATTTTTCGTTTAGGAGTACTGCGGAAAATAATAAAGCGGAAACCGGGTCAATATAGCTTAATAAGGCAATTGTCTGTCCGGAAAGTTCTTGCAGGGAAGAAAAGTATAAATAGCAAGCTATTCCGGTATGAAACAGTCCTACTGTTACCAGCAAAAACATGTCTGACCTGCTTATAAAACCCCCTATGCCTTCATGGGTAAGCAAAACATAGATCGTCATGACCAATGCCGCTATAACCAACTGAGATAATGTGCTTTCCAACCCGGATAAATTTCTAATAAATTTGTTTAGCATCATCAATGCGGCATATAGGAAGGCAGAAACGATTCCGCAGGTCAGGCCGAGAGCGGGGTTGGCGCCTCCGATTCCCATGCCGTTCACTATAACCATTCCCAGGACAGCAGCACCAATTCCTGCCGTCTTACCCAATGTCAGTTTCTCTTTCAATACTATTGGCGAGAGCAGAAGCACAACAATAGGCGCACAATAATATATCAGCGTAGCGGCACTGACCGTTGTGTATTGATATGCTTCAAATAAAAACGCCCAGCTACCGCCTAAAACAAAACCAGACGCTGCAAGTATAGGCAGATTTGGCAGTATGTTTTTTATATTAATCGGTTGCTGGCGTAGCAACAGGACTGCAAAAAGAAATAGACTACCGATTACGGTACGTATTAATACGATGACGGCACTGGGCAGGCTAATGGCTTTTATGAACAAACCGATACTGCCAAATATGAGCATCGCTATAATAAACATTAGTTGTGCTTTCCCTTTAACCATAGCTGTTCCTTCCCACATGAATCCATCAATTATATAAATTATTGGATGAAAGAACAAGGGGTGCTGGTAAAAAAATGTCGTTAATCAGTGATAATGTCATGGTATAACTCTTCAGGGAAAATGTCATCCCCCAGAAAAGATATAATGGGAGGATGAAATTAGAAATGAGCAAACAAGAAGCAAGAAAAATAACTATCATCGAAGAACTGTTGGCAGGCCGGTTTACAAATAAGCAGGCTGCAGAGCTTTTAGACCTCAGTGTAAGACAAGTACAGCGGATGAAAGCGGAGGCATCCGCAAATGGGGTTATAAGTATTTTGCATAAGAATAGAGGACGGAAACCGGCTAATGCATTGGATCCTGAAGTTGCTGAAAAAATCTGCCGAATTTATCAAACGGAGTTGTCCGGATATAATTTTTGTCATGCTACCGATGTGCTTGCTGAAGATAAAGATATTTTTGTTTCGGTAAGCACTGTCTCAAGGTATCTTAGGGCCAGTGGTATTCGCTCTCCAAAGGCCAAGCGCAGACCCAAGAAACATCGTTCCAGAAATGCCCGGGAGCGCGAGGGTGAAATGATTCAGATGGATGCTTCCAGCTTTGATTGGCTTGGCAATGGTTCCTACTTGCACCTGCACGGTGCGGTTGACGATGCCACTGGTCGTATCCTGGCTCTTCATTTCGAAAAGGAAGAAACCTTTGAAGGTTATTGTGAACTGATGTTTCAGATGAATCAGAATGGGCACCTGCCAAGAGAAATCTACACTGATGGCAGAACCGTTTTTGTTTATAACAGCAAAAAGAAAAAGGAATTAACCCTTGAAGAAGAATTGGCCGGCAAAGTGGAAAAGCAGACTAACTTTGCCAGAGCCCTTAAAGAACTCAACATCCTGTTAATCATTGCCCGGTCTGCTCAGGCTAAAGGTGGTATTGAAAGGCTCTGGGAGACTTTACAGGACCGTTTGGCGAAAGATATGCAGCGTAAAGGAATTTCTTCTATCGAACAGGCTAATGATTTCCTAAAGCATTATATTCCCTACTACAACCGTAAATTCGCCGTCCAGGCTGCCAGCCCGGAAAAGGCCTATTTGCCTAAGCAAGATATGTCTGCATTGCAGTTGATTTTTGCCAAGCATGTAACAAGAAAAATCGATTCAGGGCTTTCCTTTTCCTTTGAGAACCATAAATACCGTCTGCCTGCCAAGGTGGAAAATATAAAAGTCCCTGCATCCCCTCATGATACGATTACTGTAGCAACCAGTAAGCATATCGGAATGCAGGTCCTTTACAAAGGCCTCGTTATTAAACCCGAATTGCTCAAAACTCAGCCCAAGGAAAGTATAGTACAAATACCTCAGCAGGACAATTCCTTGAATAGCCTGCCGGCTCAGCCCAAAATCAAGCCAAAGAACAAATCACCTTGGTTCGCATATAGTGAAATCTTCTATTCTAAGAGCCGCAGCAGGGATGACATTTCTGCTGCTGAGTTATCTAGGTAAAGGGGTGACATTTTCCCTGACCATTGACAGGGGTGCTGGTAAAAAACCTTATATGAAGGCAGGTGAGGAACACACGGCAAAAAGACCGGGGCTCAATCAGAAGAAAAACCGTTACGTGAATCCGTGGCTCACTTTCCCAGCAGGCGCTGCAGTATGCGCTTAAATAGTGGCTTACGGATCGTAGTTTTTTGAACCTGTATGGTTTCTGGGATTATAGGTTTAGCAATTACCGGGGCTGGGCTGGTCTGCTCGACAGGATGCAGAGTATTGGCCTTTTTGGCCGGTTGATAATCCCTTTTTGCCTGGTTCGGACGATTTCTATGCTCGTTATGATGCTGCTGGGGCTTGGCGTGGGAATGTTTTCTTTGACTTCCTCCTGCATATGGAGGCGGATTTGGCACCCGCGGCTTGCTCGCCAGGGCATTCGCCTTTATCCATATATCAATTGCAGCACGGTTTTCGCTGAAAAAGGCCTCCGATGGGAATTCAGCTTCAGCAATCAGAGATCCGATGTGCTCTTCTATCTCATATAAGCTCATAATGTCTTCACCGGTAACCAAGGTAATAGCACGGCCTACGTTCCCGGCCCTGCCGGTACGTCCGATTCTATGTACGTAGCCGTCTTTCTCCAATGGTACGTCATAATTGATAACCAGGGCCAAGCCGTCTATTTGAATACCACGGGCTGCCACATCTGTAGCTACCAGCAAATGAAAGTCGCCCTGCTTGAATTGCTGTATGGTTCTCAGCCGTTTAGCCTGGGGAATATCGCCATGCAGCGCCTGGGATGCATACCCCTTTCGGTATAAAAAGCCCTGAACCTTATTGACTGTGCTTCGTTTGTTGCAGAAAATCAAACAGCTTTCCGGCCGTTCCATCATCAGCAGGCGGTTCAGCTTCATATTTTTTTCGTTATTTGCTACCCGGTAGTATAGTTGCTGGGTGGTATCCACTGTCTTGGTCGGTGATGCAATCTCAATCGTCTGGGGATGCTTCATATATTGCCGGCATACCTTATGGATTTCATCAGGTATGGTTGCGGAACAAAGGAGAGTCACTCTGTCTTGGGGCAGGTTACGGATAATTCGCACCACCTGGTCAAGAAAACCCATGTCCAGCATCCTGTCCGCTTCATCCAATACTAAAAAGCGTACGTATCTGGTATCCAGATTTTTGTGGCAGATATGATCATATACCCGGCCGGGTGTACCGGTCACAATAGAGGCGCCCTTATTCAGAGCCGAGATTTCGGCATTGATATTATGTTGCCCGAATACCGCCGTTGTCCTGTGCCGGAGGTGTTTTGCCATCTGTTTAAGATCATTGTCCACCTGGACGGCCAATTCGCGGGTTGGTGTGAGAATCAGACCCTGGGGACCAGGCGCCTGGGGATTTATCAGTTGCAGCATAGGAACGCCAAAAACTGCGGTCTTGCCGCTGCCGGTTTTAGACATTATGATTAAATCTTCCTGTTGCAAAATATGGGGAATTGCCCTGCTTTGAACCTCTGTAGGTGTCTCGAAGCCCATTTCTGCTATGGCCCTTAAAATGGGAGGGGAAATACCCAGATCACTAAATGTGCTTTTCATTATTATCTTCTTTCATTAATTGCAAGTATACCAATTATATCATTTTTTCAGATTAATTTGTACACGAGAGAAATTCCGGGAAGCTGCCGTAGCTTGAACAGGGGAATAAAGCGGTTGAGCCTGATAGCGCTTTGCCAGGCCGGATCAAAGCCCGCCGCTTTATGCACCCTCCGCATACTGTATAATTAAAAGGTGATTTTTATCCTGCTTTAAAGACAAAATGTAAGAATTTCTTAAGAAATGCATCCGGTTTTTTGTTAGAAGCCTGGCTTAAAGTATGCTCTAGGCTGAAGGGTTAACCGAATATTCAGACAGGAGGTGGTGGATATGGGAAAACAGCGGGTACTGGTGGCGGATGATGACCGTGAGATCGTCAATGCGATTGCCATAAACCTGCAAAATGAGGGATATGAGGCGGTTTGCGCTTATGATGGGCTGCAGGCTCTGGAGATTATCGGCAGCCAGGTGATCCATCTGATCATACTGGATGTTATGATGCCCCGGCTGGACGGTCTTTCTACTACCCTGAAAATCCGGGATGAAAAAAATATACCTATTATTATTTTATCGGCCAAATCCGAAGATACCGATAAAATACTGGGTTTGTCGATGGGGGCCGATGACTACGTTGCCAAGCCGTTCAATAATATGGAGCTTATGGCCCGGGTAAAATCACATTTGAGGCGCTATCTGACCCTGGGGGATTTTAACCTGCAGGCCAAACCGAACCTCTTGATAGCAGGCGGGCTGTGTTTCGACCCGGAAAGTCATACCCTGACCCTTGACGGCGAGCCGGTAAAGCTTACGGCGACGGAGACCAAGATCATTGAGCTTTTGATGCGCTCACCCGGGCGCATCTTTCCCGCCGAGGAGATTTATGAACGGGTTTGGGAAGAGACGGCCTACGGGGTGGAAAATACGGTTATGGTTCACATACGCCGCATCCGGGAAAAGATTGAGATTAACCCGAAAGAGCCGAAATACTTAAAGGTGGTATGGGGAATTGGATATAAAATTGAAAAAATCTAGACCTTTTGCGGCTTGGCTCTGTTTCTTCCTGGGGGTAAACCTGGCTATGCTGCTGATCTTTACCGGCCTGGCCGCGGTAATAGGCAACAGCGAGAATTTCGAGAATTTAAAAGCTCCTTATGTTGACTATCAGGATACGGTATTTTTCAAAGAGAAGACGGAAAACTATTTTAACAGCCTGTTCGGACTGGTAACCGACCCCGGCCAGGATGAAAGCCTTTTTGGAGAAACCGCAGATTCCCGGCTGGCCCGTGAAGGCAACAATCTTAAGTATTATGCGGCTGATATGAATACCGGCCGGAAGGTCCAAAATATCGGCGAGCTTTCTCTCTCTGACTCCGGCATGCCGAACTTGCCTGAAGGCTACCCATACGTCTGGTATTATGACGGGCAAAAGGTTCGGGTTTTTGAAGACGGCCAGCCGCTTGATATCTGGCGCCTGGACAGCGGTTACCAAAGTATAGTTCCCAGACTCAGGGGATTTCCGGAGTCACCATCCACCCGGATAGTCCTGGCGGTAAGGGAAACTTTGCAGCCCAACCCCTACAGCTATTCCTCCTACTATACCGAGAAACAATTCCTCCGCATTATGGGCTGGGTCTATGCGGTTCTGGGAGTGCTGAGCCTGGCATTTTTAGCCTACGCCATTATAAAACGCCGGGACAAGCGTGAATTTGACAAGCTTTTGGCCTCCTGGTCGGGTCGGCTCTGGCTGGAAATAAAGATATTGTTATCCGCTCCGGCCCTGGCTATAATGCTGTTTGGCCTCGGCGGTTCTTGCATTAACCGCTCTTTGAATTGGAGTTATGTCCCCCAAACGGTATTGACCATTACTGCCTTGAGCGGTGTTTTCCTCTTGGGATGCTGGTGGTTTTACCTTATGCTCCTTGACTTTAAAAATAACCGGAGCGGGTTTTTTTCCCGCAACTTAATAAATTACGTGATCCGACGGTATCAGCAATATGGAAGCAAGTATTCCTGGCAAAAGTCGATGATAAAAAGGGTTTACCTGCTGGTGGCAGCGGAAGCGGTTATGGCGCTTATGTCAGTATTCTTCCTGTTGATCGCTGTCAGCGGCGATGGAGGAGCATTTTTGATCGCCTTGCTGATAGCGGCAGCGGGCATCTATCTGATTTATCGCTATCTGCAACGCTATACCCGGACCATAAACGATTGGGGAAAGCTTACCGATCATATCGAGCAAATGAAAAACGGGGATATGGCTGCCCGGCTGGAACTTGAGCCGACTGATGACATGTACCGTACGGCTCAGAATCTAAATTCCATTCAGGAGGGAATGAGTACGGCGGTTGCTGAGAAGATGAAATCGGAGCGCATGAAAATTGAGCTGATTACCAATGTGTCTCACGACTTAAAGACTCCTCTGACCTCGATTATCAGCTATGTTGATTTACTGACCAAAGAGGAGGGGCTGCCCGGGCATGTCAACGATTATGTGAAAATCCTGGCCCAGAAATCGGAACGTCTGAAAAACCTGATCCAGGATTTGTTCGACCTGTCCAAGGCAAGCAGTGACAACATTTCTCTGGATATGGAGCAGATCGATTTAACCCGGCTGCTCAATCAGACCCTGGCGGACATGGAAGAGCAGATTGATGCCTCCGGTCTTACTTTCCGCACCAATATACCTGATGAACCTGTAAATATTCTGGGTGACGGCCAGAAGCTATACCGGGTTTGGGAAAACCTGATTACCAACACCTTGAAATATTCTCTGCCCGGTTCCCGGGTTTTCATTGATATTGCTGCAAATGATAAAGACGTGCGGGCAACCATAAAAAACACGGCCAATTATGAAATGAACTTCACTGCAGAAGAAATCCTGCAGCGCTTTGTCAGGGGCGATGAATCCCGCACTACGGAGGGGTCGGGGTTAGGATTGGCAATCGCCCGGAGTTTCACCCAGATTAGCGGAGGTCAGTTTCAGATCATGATTGATGGCGACTTGTTCAAGGTGGAGCTAAGCTTCCAAACCGTTTAAAACTGTCGTGGGAGAGCAAGGTACCGCCTTTGCGAAGACCTGATATAATTAATCTGCATAATTGAATAGTATTTATGCTATTATTATACTGCGTTGCAAAAATGAGTGGATTCAATCTAGAGAAGGTAACTCATCAATGAAAAAATATTTTCTCTATATAGTTCTCACCAGAACTAACACCGTAATTTCCAAAGCTATCCAATGGGTTAAGAAGGATGAGTATACTCATGCGGCTATTGCTTTGGATGAAGAACTCAATTATATGTACAGCTTTGGCAGAAAGTACAGCTATTTTCCGTTTATCGGCAGATTTAAACAGGAAAACTTCAATACCGGGCTGTATAAGTTCAATAAAGGTTTACCGGTTATGATAATGGAACTGGAAGTGTCGGGGCAGCAGTATGAGGATGCCAAACGTCTGCTGGACCAATTCATTGCCAATAGCCGGTTATATAAATATAACTACAAGGGATTGCTGCATTGTTTGTTCAATAAGTCGGCCAGTTGCGATCATAGATTCCTATGCTCCGAGTTTGTGTATTATATTCTGAAGGAAAGCGGTGTCATTGATCTTGAAATTCCTGGAAATCTGGTTAGACCGCAAAGCTTGCTGAAATTGGAGAGCAGAATAGTCTATAAAGGAACTATCAGGAATCTGCATTATCAGAAAAGGCATGCTCCTTACGGTTTGGAGGATGACTATGACAATACCGGTTAAAGGCTTTAGCTTTTGCCAGCTATAAAATGGCTGCAATGATTTCAATGATTTAATAATGGTGCAAATCCAATATGAACTAGGGAGGGGCTGATTTCCTCCCTTTTATTTTGACCTTATGCTAAAGGGAAGGAAAGCGGACGTAAATGAATACGTACTTATCTAAAGAAGCTTAAAAAACGATGCAGAATTATTAAGGCTGGTTTTGGAGAAAAGTCTACAGCTAAAAAGGAGGCAGCATGAGTCCGAGATTAAAAAAGCAAGTGCTATGTCTAACGGTGGTCCTGATGCTGGCACTGATGTCCGGCTGCCAGGGAACCGCCGGGACCCCAAACAACAACCCCGAACCTCAACCGCCCGTTGACCGGGATAAGAATGGTCCCCCAACCGGCGACCATAATAACCCGGATGGGGAGAATGACGGAAAGGGCCGGGAAAGCGAAAGCGCAAGGCTGCTGCAGCAGATAAGGCAATTGGCTGCAGCGGGAAAGGTCCCCGGTTGTGATTACGCGGTTAAAACCAACTGTATTGAAGATGTGGAACAGGAGTGGGGCAAACCCGTCCAAACCGACTATGTTGCTGAAGCCAAGGGCAGTTTTGCCAGTTATCCCAATCACGATGTAGTATTTGGTTTTAATAAAGGGGCCCAGATTTTTGACATCAGATCCTACGATAAACAATTGAAGGCCATCCGGCTGTCTGATTTGAAGAAGCTCTATGGAAAACCGGATTTGTCCCGCAGCTATAAGGGAGAGGACATTATTGGCTATGTAGTCAGTGAGGAATTCAAGATCAGATTTGTTTTTCCTGCCGCCAATAAGCAGAATCCCGACCCGCAACTGGATCACATTTCGGTGTTCTATCCCCGCGGTACGGTCAATGAAATGGCGGATGATCCGGGTGTGGAATGGTAGACTATATCGGACATGCCCTGGGTGTACGCCTTTAGTATGGAGGGCTGGCCGGATGATCAAGTTGCGGGAAACTGGAAGCGCCGGCTGCCGCTGCAGAGGTTATGAGCCCTTAGCTGTTTAGAAGTGACCGGTCAAGTAAGCTTTACGGGCAAGATAAAGGCATGGGGATTATCCTCATGCCTTTTTTACAAGGGTAAATGGTTAACCACAAAAATCAGGTAAAAAACAAATGTTGACCGGATAAATATAACTACGGGGTTATTCTGACAATTTTGCCTGCCCCCGCTTGAGCTGGCCATGATTCCAGAACAATGCCCGGATAAGATATCCATATCTGTAGTTCGTCCCCTGCTTTCAGGTCGCTTTCCGCCAGCAGCTTGTTCTTTGCGTCGGTAATTATGGTCGCCGGTGTTACAGCAAAATAAAACTTGCCCGGTTGGTTCGAATAACCGCCTAAAATGCCTTCTGCCAGTATGGAACCGGGATCGCTGCTGATAATTGTGGCTGTCCCGAAAGGCTTTAGGAAATATTCTACTGTATCCATTCTGCTTCCGTCTTTGGGGCTGGTCGTAAAGACTCTTATTGCTTCAGCCTCGCTTAAATCAGCGTCAACCGAGAAAGTGAAATCACCCCACTGCGGGGCTCCGGCGGAGGCGGTGGCAAAACCGTCAAACAATACCCGGTTGTTGTTATCGATCACTTCATAATTCAAAGTCGCTTCCCATACCCTGGCTTTTCCGGCAACAGTCAAACGCTGGGGTGACCATATAAAATTGTTTATCTTAATATTGGCAGCGCCGGGCTCAACTGACCGGTCAATTTCCACCGATATTTTTCTTTCGGCCGGTAACCAGTTGACCTCAGCGTTAAGGGATTCTCCTATGAACCTTAGAGGCACCAAGGTACGGTTCCCAATAATGCGGGCTGGTGCTTCCAGTTCCGCTTTTTGCCCATTGACATAGGCTTCCGGTTCACCGATGGTAAGCTTGATATGGCAATCATTTTTACTGACTATTACCTGGTTTTGCTGTTCCAGCCACTCAACCTCCGCCCCCAGGCTCTCGGCCAGAGCCCGAAGCGGTACCATGGTTCTGTCCTTTTCGATCACTGGCGCCACATCATATTCGATTTTTTCCCCATTGACCAATATAGTTAGGTCTGACCCCCCGGCTGCCTGCGCTTGTTCGGGTGACGGCCGGTCAGTCGGCAATGCTCCCAAGGTTGCGCCGGCCAGGGCAAAGGTTAAGCAAAGGGCCAGGATAAGGATTTTGACGGGCTTGATTTTTTTCATGAACATGACCTCCTTCATTTCTTGAATTAACACTATTACGCCTGTAACCGATTTTTCTTGCTTGCCGCCGCAGGACGAGGGAGCATGTTTGGCCTTATATCTTTCGTTCGGCTTAAGCAGGAATAATGATGTTTTTATAGAATATAACTGAGTAACCTAGTTGACGGGGGGTCTGCGTTTGAGAAAAGATTTTCGGATTCCCAAGGCGATATTGAGGTTACGCAATTTAGTCGATAAACAAGCCGATGTCTTATTCACCCTGGACGCTAGCGGTAAATTTACTTATGCTAATAAATGTTGCTGCCAGGTTTTCGGCTGTACCGCCGCCGAGCTCAAGCAGATGAGTATTTATGACCTGCTGCATATCAGAAGCCAAAAAACCTTTCAGCATAATCTGGCCAGGCACTTTGCCGGAGAGATGATCCTGCCTTATGAAATCAGCGTCGTCAGCCGTGACGGTGAAGTAATCCCTCTGGAGTTTAACGCAGCCAAAACCGAATATACCGATGGCTATCAGGAAATTATTGTTACCGCCCGTGATATAAGCGAGAAAATAAAAGTGCGCAACCAGCTTCGCTACATCAGTGAGCATGATGTTCTGAGCGGTTTATATAACCGCGGCTTTTTTGAACGGGAAATCATGCGCGTGGATTCGGAAGGAATAGTTCCGGTTGGCGTTATCATATGTGATGTGAACGGTTTGAAGCTTATTAACGATACCCTGGGACATGCTCAGGGCGACCGCCTGATCCAATACCTGGGTTTAGTCTTAAAAGCAGTTTCAAACCCCAACTGTACGGCAGCCAGAATCGGCGGAGACGAATTTGCCCTCATCATGCCGGGGGCAGACGAAGGCCTGGTTGAATCCAATAAAAAAACCATCAGGAACATGATTGCCCAAATCAATAAAAACGAAGAGGGATTGTATCTCAGCGTAGCCGTAGGAAGCTACATTCGCTATTCAGGCGAGCAGCCTATGGACATTGCGATTCGCAATGCCGATAACGCTATGTACCGAACCAAGCTTTTCGAGCAGATGAGCGCCCGCCACAACATCCTGCGCACACTTGAATCAACCTTAAGTGTAAGGGATCATATGACTGAAGAACATGCCGAGCGCATGAAGGAGATGGCTATAGGGTTTGGAAGGTTGATAGATGTAGGCGCCGATGATTTGGAAGTATTGGCTTTGCTGGCGGTTACGCATGATATTGGGAAAATCGGGGTCCCCGACGAGGTTCTGTTCAAGCGCGGACCTTTGGATGATTATGAATGGGAAGTCATGCGCAGTCACAGCGAAATCGGTTATCGCATCGCCCTGGAATCAAAAGTACTTGCCAGTGTTGCCGATTATATACTGCACCACCATGAACACTGGGACGGTAACGGCTATCCCCTGCAGCTGAAGGGCAATGATATTCCCCTGGTATGCAGAATACTGGCCATCGTTGACGCCTACGACGCCATGATTAATGATCGCCCGTATCGCCATGCCTTATCGCCGGATCAAGCTGTGCGGGAATTGATTAACGACCGGGGAAAGAGATTCCAGCCGCTATTGGTAGACAAATTTATCATGTACCTGGAGTTGATGCAGGGCCTGGACATAAGCGGCGGAAAAATAATGTAGAGCAAAAGTATAACCAGGGAAGAACAAGGTAATATTACAATAGTGAACTTAGGGAGCAGGATAAATAACTATTGATTATATTATAATTTGTTGTTATTATCCTACTATGCTGGAATGCTGACATGGGGTATACGTATATATAAGGAGGATTCGAAAAAATGGCAAATGATGCCCGGGTTATGGTGGAAATTTTACAGGGTACGCATGCTCCCACCGGCGGCGGTTGAAGCGGGTGTGCTTCGGCGGGTAGTTGTGGATCAACTACAGATTACGCAGACCTGAGTGAAAAGCTGGCGGATGAGCTTAAGGCTGATTATGGAGATAAGGTTGCGGTAAAATACATTGACATTGATAAGACCGGCCTTAAAGACTATCCCGTTGTAAACCAGGTTCTGCAAATGGGCTATCCTTATCCCATCACCCTTATCAATGGAGAGCCCAAGTTTGCCGGGGGGATTATGACGCCTGAAATCAAGACTGTTATCGACGAACTTCTGAAATAGGGAAGTTTAAATAGGGTATAAGAGAGGAGGGCTTAGGCTCTCCTCTTTCTATACTTAAAGGAAAAAAGATATAATATATACACCATACACCAAGGGAGGCGGAGCGATGCAAGCAGACTGCGATGACTGCAACCAATATTTCATCATCACCTACGGCTGTCAAATGAATGTCCGGGACTCGGAAATTATCGCCGGTTTACTTGAAGGTATGGGTTATACGGCTGCGCAATCATTGGATGATGCTGGTATAATAGTATTCAACACCTGCAGTGTACGTCACTCGGCCGAGAACAAAGTCTACGGCAAACTGGGCGAGGTATTGGCAGTGAAGCGGAAACGGCCGGAAACCCTGGTCGCTTTCGGGGGCTGCATGGCACAACTGCCGGAGGTGCGGCAGAAGCTTAAGAAATCCGGGGTGGACGTGGTTTTCGGAACCCATAATATACACGAACTGCCTTACCTGGTGGAACAGGCCCGGAATGGCCGCAAGGAAGTTATTCAGGTATGGGAGCAGGAAGGAGTGGTGGTGGAACCCCTTCCGTCACAGCGTCATTCCGGCTTGAGTGCCTTTGTCAATATTATGTACGGCTGCAATAATTTCTGCACCTATTGCATAGTTCCTTATACCCGGGGCCGGGAACGGAGCCGGAGACCGGAGGATATCATAGAGGAGATCAAGGAAATAGCAGACCAGGGCTACCGGGAAGTAACCCTGCTGGGCCAGAATGTTAACTCCTACGGAAAAGGCCTGGAACAGGAGGTCGATTTTGCCGACCTGCTGGAAATGACTTCGGCTGTGGCCGGTATTGAACGGATACGTTTTACCACCTCTCACCCCAAGGATATGTCAGACAAGCTTATTGACAGTATAGCGGGAACAGCCAAAGTTTGCGAGCACGTGCACGTGCCGCTGCAGGCTGGCAGCAATGATGTCCTGCGTCGCATGAATCGGCGCTACACCAGGGAACGTTATCTGGAACTGACTTCGAAAATCCGCCGGCGCATACCCGGGGCAGCAATCACCAGCGACTTGATCGTAGGCTTTCCGGGTGAAAGCGAGAGGGATTTTCTGGATACCCTGGATATGGTGGAAAGAGTACGTTTTGAGGCGGCCTTTACCTTTATGTACTCGGTGCGCAGCGGTACCCGGGCGGCGGATTTACCTGACCAGGTAAGCCAGGATATAAAAAAGGAGCGGCTGCAGCGTTTGAATGCAGTCCAGTATCAGATCGCCCGGGAGATAAACCAGACCATGGAGGGGACTATTAAGGAGGTGCTGGTGGAGGGGCCAAGCAAAACCAATCCGGATAAACTTGCTTCCCGTACCAGAAGTAATCATATCGTTATATTTTCTGGTTCAAAAGGCTTAATCGGGCAGTTAATAAATGTTAGAATAACAGAAGCAAAAACTTTCTCTTTATTAGGGGAAACGGTTTAAAAACAAGGCAGGGGGATATTGATTTGAATACTGAAGAAATAATTAAAATTGCCTTTGAGTTAGGGAATGCCATTGCCCAATCCGCAGAAATGATTAATCTGAAGAATCAACAGGCGGGATTGATGGGCAAAAAGGAAGCCTATGAGCTAATCATGCGTTACCAGGAGGCCAAGACCCAGATAGATCACAAGTTGATGGATGGTCTCATGGTAACCCAGCAGGAAGAGAACCACCTGGATATAATGGAGCAACAAATCAGCAGCCATCCCGACATTCAAAACCTGCTGGCGGCCCAGGAGCAACTGGAGAATCTGATGCAGGCCGTATACTTTGCTATAAACCAGGCCGTAAGCGGTGATTGCTCATCCGGCTGTGATTCCTGCGGAGGACATTGCCAGATGTAAACGACACGGTAAAATATATGCTCTTTGGGAAGGCTTGCGATGACAAGTCTTTCTTTTTAGCCGGTGCAATTACTAGGAAGACTAGGGGGAGTTGCGGTCTTGTCTCAATATACGCCTATGATACAACAATATCTGGATGTTAAGCGGCAGCACCAGGATGCTATTCTTTTCTTTCGCCTGGGCGACTTCTACGAAATGTTTTTCCAGGACGCCGAGCTGGCCTCCCGTGAGCTGGACATAGTATTGACCGCCCGTGATGGGGGAAACGAGAAAGTACCGATGTGCGGTATACCTTATCATGCGGTGAACAACTACCTCTCCCGTCTGATTAACCGGGGCTACAAAGTAGCCATCTGTGAACAGGTGGAAGATCCGCGGGATGCCAAAGGAATTGTGAAAAGGGAAGTCATTCGCATCGTAACCCCGGGTACGGTCATAGAAGATACCATGCTGGAAGAAAATAAAAACAATTATCTGGCGGCTATCGTAGAAGAGAGAGAACTGACCGGGTTTGCCTATATCGACATCTCCACCGGGGAATTCAAAGTCTGCGAGATCAGCCAGCCGGGAGTTGCCAACCGTTTGGAGAATGAGCTGCAGCGCCTGGCTCCGGCCGAATGTCTGCTGGCCGAGTATGACAGCTTTACCCGGGAATACCTGGACAACCCCAACGGAAGCAATATGGCGATAAGCGCTATTAATGAAAAGGCCCTGCGGCTGGACAGCGCCCTGGAGATACTTTTGGAGCATTTCCAGGCAAGCTCGCTGCAGGGGTTTGGCCTAACCGGCTATTCCGCCGGCATCAAAGCCGCCGCCGCCATAATAGTTTTTCTCCGGGATACCCAGAAGGGAGTGCTTAAACATATTCGTACCCTGGGGGTATACAGTAACGACAATTATATGGAAATGGATCATACCACCCGGCGCAATCTGGAACTGAGCGCTACTATGCGGGAAGGGCGCCGGGAAGGGTCGTTGCTCGGGGTGTTGGACCGGTGCCATACGGCCATGGGCAAGAGGAGTTTAAAAAAATGGCTGGAACAGCCTTTGAAAAACATAGATGAAATCAATGCGCGGCTGGATGCGGTACAGGAACTTAGGGACAATCTGGCCCTAAGGGGCGAATTAAAGGAGGTCTTAGCGGGAATATATGATATGGAAAGGCTGGCTGCCAGAATCGGTGGCGGAATTGCCAGTCCCCGTGATTTGCTGGCCCTGAAATACTCCATTAAAGCGCTTAACCAAATCAAGGACCTGGATTTATCCGGTTCGGCACTCCTGGTCCAAATCGCCGCACTGGATTATCTCAGCGATATTTACACCATTATTGAGCAGTCTATTGACGAAGAAGCGTCGGCGGCAATAAGGGAAGGCAACATAATTAAAAAAGGTTTCCGTCAGGAAATAGATGAATTGAAGCAATTATCCCGGGACGGTTCCCAATGGTTAATAGACTTCGAAAGCAGGGAAAAGCAGAGGACAGGGATAAAATATTTAAAGGTGGGCTACAACAAGGTTTTCGGTTATTACATAGAAATCACCCGGCCTAACCTGCACCTGGTTCCACCCGAGTATGTGCGCAAGCAGACCCTGGTCAATACCGAAAGGTTCATCAGCGACGATTTAAAGCAGTACGAGGAAAAGATACTGGGGGCCCGGGAGAGGCTGTTTGCTTTGGAACAGCAGGTTTTCATCGAGATACGGGACAGGCTGAGCCAGCACCTGGAAAGAATCCAGCAAAGCGCCGCAGCTATTGCGGGGCTTGATGTACTGGTATCGCTGGCCGAAGTGGCCTATCTTAACAACTACCAGCGCCCCCTGGTGGATGACAGCAGGGTAATTGAAATCAAAGCGGGACGGCATCCGGTGGTGGAAAAAAGCCTTAAGGATACCCGCTTTATACCCAACGATCTGAAGCTGAACGGCAGTGATAAACGTTTTGCCATCATTACCGGGCCCAACATGGGGGGCAAAAGCACCTATATGCGGCAGGCGGCCCTGTTGGTTATCATGGCCCAGATGGGTTCCTTCGTACCTGCCGACCATGCCCATATCGGTATAGCGGACAAGGTCTTCACCCGGGTAGGGGCTTCTGATGATCTGGCTGCGGGGCACAGCACCTTTATGGTGGAAATGGTGGAAGTGGCTAATATTTTAAACAATGCCGGCGCCAACAGCCTCGTTGTCCTGGATGAGATTGGCCGTGGCACCAGCACCTATGACGGGCTCAGCATTGCCCGGGCGGTAAGTGAGTTTATCCATGAGAAAATTGGTGCCCGAACCCTCTTCGCCACTCATTATCATGAGTTGACTACGTTAAGCGACGAGTTTGAAGGCATCTTCAACCTTTCCGTTTCCGTTATGGAAAGCGGTGAAAGGGTGGTATTCTTAAAAAAGGTGCTTCCGGGCAAGGCCGACCGCAGTTACGGAGTACATGTGGCAGCATTGGCCGGGGTTCCCGAGGCGGTCATAAAAAGAGCGCAAGTAGTTTTAGCCGGTCTGGAAAGGACACCGCCGGGCAAGCCGGAATCCATGGTGCAGCTGCAGTTGTTTGAAGAGGAAAACCCGCTGCAGGCGGAGCTGCAGCAACTGGATTTGGACAGCTTAAGCCCGCGGGAAGCCTTGGCATTACTTTACCGCTGGAAAGCCCGTGTAGTTTAAGGATTCAAGGATATGGGCTTTTTGCTCACTTTGACTCATTACTTTGGAGGTGAGGAAGCATGTTGATTGGAATTGATGTGGGTGGCACGTATACCGACGGGGTGGTGTTTGACCGGGGGGAGATTATTGCCGTCACCAAAGTTCCCACCGATGACAGGGATATCAAAGCCAGCGTCCTGCAGGTGCTGGACCGGCTTTTGGAACAGCAGCCGGCGGATGAGATTTCCCGCATAGTGCTGAGCACAACCGTAGTAACCAATTTACTGGCCACCGGAAGCGGGGAAAGAACGGCCGTACTGCTTATACCCGGCTATGGACTTCCGGCTGACGCCTATGGCATAAGTGAGGATACCTTTTTCCTTAAAGGCGCTACCGATTTCCGGGGCCGGGAGATAGAACCGATCGATAAAGGAGAACTGGCCGAGGCGGGCCGGCAAATAAGCTCAGCCGGGATAAAACGGGTGGCCGTTGCCGCTAAATTCAGCAATCGCAATGACAGCCTGGAAGCAAAGACTGCAGCCTATTTAAAAGAGAATTTTCCTGAAATAGATGTTTTTTTGGGCTCTAAAACATCAGGCAAGCTGAATTTCCCCCGGCGGGCAACTACTGCCTATTATACCGCTTTAACCAGCCGGGAATGGAATGGCTTTGTGGATGCGACCGAGGAGGCTCTGGCGGAAAGAGGCCTGCAGTGCGAGGTTCACATCCTCAAGGCGGACGGAGGTACGCTGTCACTGGATGTATCCCGCAGTATGCCCTGTGAAACGGTTTTTTCCGGGCCGGCAGCCAGTACTATGGGGGCTCTGGCAGTCAGCGGGGATAAAGCAAACTCAGTTGTGCTGGATATCGGCGGTACTACTACCGATATTGCCCTTATAATAGATGGGCTGCCTCTCTACGCCTCCAAGGGCGCCAGCATCAATCGACGCTACACCCATATTGATGCTTTTGCGGTTCGTTCAATAGCCTTGGGCGGCGATAGCAGCATCAAAGCAAATAGCGGCCGGGTGGAGGTGGAATCCTCCCGCCGGGACGCAGCCGCCTGTTTTGGCGGTGCTGCGGCCACCGTCACCGACGCCTTCAACTGTAAATTTAATCTGCATATAGGCGACCCCAGCCTATCGGCAGGCGCCCTCCGGGAACTGGCTGACCGGGCCGGGATGGATCCGGAAGAGCTGGGGGCGGCGGTAGTAGATACCGTGATCGGGCGTTTGCGTGATTCTATTCAGGCTATGTTTAAGGAATGGGAAAACGAACCGGCTTATAAAGTCTGGGAGGTAATCAATAAACGTAAGTTTACCCTGGATAAAATTATCGGCATCGGGGCGGCATCCCGGGCCATTGTACCCGAACTGGCTCGGGTTATGAAGATAGAGCCCTATATCCACCGCTATTCCGATGTTGCCAATGCTCTGGGGGCGGCGGTGGCCCGGCCGACCTTGAGCGTGAGCTTGCATGCCGATACCCAGACCCGGCAGTATAACCTGGATCCCGGCGGGGTGAAAGGCAGCCTGGATAATGCCGGAAAGTTTCAAATGGAAGATGCCCGGCAAATGGCCCGCAGATACCTGGAACAAATCGGATCGGAGCGCGGCATGAGTAGTTATGTTAAAGAGACAAGCTTTTTCATGGAAGAGCAATTCAACATGATCAGGGGCTGGGACGGCACCGGCAAGCTGTTTGATGTGGGGATACAGGTTGCTCCTGGTTTTGTTGAGGAATTCAAGGGGGTGAAAGCATGAAACCGACCGGGATTTTATTCTTTCCGGCTTTTGATTGGGCCATAACCCCAACCCATCCGGAAAGGGAAGAGCGTCTGCTTTATACCCGGGATCAGATTTTCGAAGAAGGGATAATGGATTTGCCCCAGATTAAGGAGTACCAGCCCGGATTGGCTGCGCACAGGGATATTGCCCGGGTGCATTTCTGTATACCCGATGTTGCCGCCCAGATAACCGAAGCTCATTTGGTGTCTGCCGGCTCAGCCCTGGTACTGGCCGATGCCTTTATGCAGGGCGAAATTAAGAATGGGTTTGCCATTGTTCGTCCCCCGGGGCATCATTCCATGAGTGTCAGCCACGGCAACCGGGGATTTTGCAATATCAATAACGAAGCCATCATGATAGAATACCTGCGCCGGAAATACGGGATCAGGAGGGTGGCCATCGTTGACACCGATGTCCATCACGGCGACGGCACCCAGGAGATTTACTATAATGACCCGGATGTCCTGTTTGTTTCCTTCCATCAGGATGGCCGCACCCTGTATCCGGGGTCCGGTTTTATGGAAGAACTGGGTGGGCCTCTGGCTTACGGTACTACCATAAATCTGCCCCTGGCGCCGCGTACCACCGATACCGGCATACTATACGCCCTGGATAACTTGATCATGCCGCTGCTGGAAGAATTTAAACCGGATTTAATAGTAAATTCAGCCGGCCAGGACAATCACTACAGCGACCCGCTGGCCGACATGCGCTTCAGTGCCCAGGGTTATGCCCGTTTAAATTCCAGGCTGGCTCCGGACATAGCTGTTCTGGAAGGGGGCTATTCCGTGGAAACGGCTTTACCCTATGTTAATATGGGCCTGATTATGGCTATGGCCGGAATAGATTTCACCAATTTACGCGAACCTGATTATGTCCCGGAAAGGATGAAAGAACCGCCGGGCAATCTGGAATACATTCAAAAGATGGTTAAACAGCAGCTGGCCGCTTTTCGCCGGCGGGAGGAAGTAATAGCCCGCAACCGCGGAACTAAAGAGCGTTTCCAAAGTATTCACAAACAGATATTTTATGATACCGATTATATTCATGAGGAACAGAGTATAAAGCTGCGTTTATGTTCTGACTGCGCCGGCTTCAGGTTGATCGAGTCTACCGCCCAGCACCGCAACGGCCGGTATTATCGGGTATACTGCATATCCATACCGATAAATGCCTGCCCCGCTTGTCATGCCGAAGCCCGTTCCTGCTACGGAGATTTATCCGGCAATGACCGTTATGATTTTGTCTATTTACAGGATCGCATCAATGATGAATATCGCAGCATTGATAATAATAAAGACCTGGAGAAGGTATTATAAATGACGATAAAGGCCCTGGATGAGAACCTTATCAATAAGATAGCCGCCGGCGAAGTTATTGAACGGCCGGCCTCAGTGGTTAAGGAATTGATTGAAAATTCCATTGATGCCGGAGCGACAGCGATTATCGTTAATATCGGCCAAGGCGGAACTGATAAAATTGAAGTTGAGGATAACGGAGAAGGCTTGAGCCGGGAGGATGTGCCGCTGGCGTTTCAACGCCATGCCACCAGTAAAATCGAATGCGACGAGGATCTTTTCAACATATCCACCATGGGCTTTCGGGGGGAAGCCTTGCCCAGTATTGCTTCGGTATCCCGAATTGAGCTTTTCAGTAAAAAGAAGGCCGGTGAAGGGGTTTTTGCCCGTCTGGAAGGGGGAAGCTTCCTTAAACTGGAGAACCGTGCCAGTCCCGACGGCACCAGGATAATTGTCAGGGATTTATTCTTCAATACTCCAGCCCGGCGCAATTTTCTAAAATCCCCGGTCAGCGAGGGCGGGCATATTTACGAACTGCTCTGCAAATATGCCTTGGCCCGTCCTGATATATCCTTCAGCTTCAGCAATGATAAAAAAAGCTTTTTTAAAACCCCGGGCAACGGCAGCCTGAAAGATGCGGTTATGACCATCTACGGCCGGGATTTTACCCGCTATATGATAGAAGCAGACTACAGTGGAGAGGAGTACGGTGTCCAGGGGCTGATATCCACCCCCGAGCTCAGGCGCTTGAACCGGAAAAACCAGATATTCTTTATCAATCACCGCCCGGTGCGCAGTGTGCTGCTTTTTAAAGCCATAGACCAGGCTTATCAGGGACGTTTGCTTTCCCGGGAGCAGCCGGCGGTCATATTGTCCATAACCGTACCTGCGGCCAGCGTAGACGTAAATGTCCATCCCCAGAAAAACGAAGTACGCTTTAAGGACGAAAAAACCGTGTTTCGCACCGTCCATGCCGTAGTGAAAGATTGTCTGGAACAGGTGGATTATCGGCCTTTAAACAATTACCCGTTTTCAGACCGGAGCGGATCAAGCGGTTTCCTCCAAAAATCTGGGCCGCGGGAGTGGCAGGAAAGTGCAATGGAGTTTAAATATACTGAAACGCCGGTCAACCATTCAGGACCGCCCCAGGTTGACATTAAGCCGGCAGCGGCCCCAAGAGCCTTTCAGCCGGAAGCAGGGGAATGCAAGATTATTGGTCAGTGCCTCGATTCGTATATTTTGCTGGAAAAGGATGGCGCACTCTATCTGGTCGATCAGCATGCAGCCCATGAGAGGATTATTTACAACCGGTTGAAAGAAGCTTACGCTGCCGGTAAGGAAATCGCCCAGGTGCTGGCAGTGCCGTTGCCGATTGAGCTTTCCGGCCGCCAGATAAGCATGATTGAGCAGAATAAGGAATACTTTTTGCAATTGGGATTGGATCTGGATGTCATTGCCCCTGATTCTGTGCTGTTGCGGTCGGCTCCGCCCTGGATGATAGGACAGGAGCTGGAAATCATTAACGAACTGCTGGAGATCGGGCAGGATAGTTCCCTGCCTGATCTAAAAGACGAATTAATCAAGACCATGGCCTGTAAAAAGGCGGTCAAAGCCGGAGATGGATTATTAGTGCAAGAAATGGAAACAATTATAAAAGACTTGTTCAGTACCGAACCTTATAAAAACTGCCCTCATGGCAGACCAACCCTGATAAGGATGAGCCATACTGAGCTGGATCGGTTATTCAAGAGGTAAAGATGCATATAATCGCTACTACAGCCCAGTCGGGAATAAAAGATTTCAGTTATTTTAACGAGTTTCTGCAGGACAGCGGCTTCCCTTTGGTGGCAAGGGGGAAACAAAGCTTGGATGATTTAATCCGCACCCATCATGCTGATGCGGTGGTAGTGTGCTACTGCCAAGGACCGGTATTATACCATGATAAGGAAAAGTTTTTCTTTCACCCCAGCATGGCTAAAAACCGTTTGGCTGCCTACCGTAAAAACGGAACTGCTGATCCTTTTGCCAGCGCCTGCCGGCTTAAAGCGGATGATGAGGTGCTGGATTGCACCCTGGGCCTGGGTGCGGACGCCATTGTAGCTGCTTATTTTACCCCCGCCGGCAGGGTGGTTGGGGTGGAATCCTCCCCCGCTATCGCCCAGGTGGTGAAATGGGGTATGAAACATTATGACTCATCCATGAGCTGGCTGAATGAAGCCATAGAACGGATCGAAGTCGTTAATAGCGAGCATTATGAATATTTACAGGGGCTGGACAGCGGAAGCTTTGACATAGTCTATTTTGACCCCATGTTCAGGAGACCGCTGTTAAAAAGCCAGGCTATATCGCCTTTACGGGCCTTGGCCGATCACCGGCCCCTGGATAAAGCCGCGGTCAAAGAAGCCTGCCGGGTAGCCCGTAAACGAGTGGTGATAAAGGAACTGGCTGCAGGCACCGAACTGCAGCGCCTGGGTTGTGAAGCCGTTATCGGCGGCAAGCACCGTAAAATAGCTTTCGGGGTAATTGAACACAGATTAAGATAGATTTAAAAAACCACTACGTTATAACTATCAAGGTTTTTTACTTAACTATTAAGCTGAATTTTTGGAGTTGATGGCTTGGATAAGCTGGTAGCTATAGTCGGGCCCACGGCGGTGGGAAAAACAAAGATTGCGTTTGAGCTGGCGCAAAGGTTTAAGGCCGAGATTATTTCCTGTGATTCCATGCAGATTTACCGGGGGATGGATATTGGAACGGCTAAAGCCGGCGCAGAGGAACGGCAGGCGGTGGTTCATCATCTGATTGATGTGGTCGATCCGGATGAAGATTTCAGTGTGGCACAGTTTCAAGAACAGGCCCAGGAAATAATAATAAAGCTGAATCAGCAGGACCGTTTACCTTTTCTGGTAGGAGGAACCGGTCTCTATTACCAGTCCGTAGTTGATGATTATACTTTCTATCCCATGGAATCACGGCAGGAGATCAGGCAGCAGTGGCAGGCCATTATTGAAGATAAAGGATTGGATTACGCCTACGCCTATTTGCAGTCTATTGACCCCCGGTATGCCGACTTGATCAGTGCCCACGACAAAAAGCGTATAGTACGGGCGATTGAAGTATACCAGCTTACGGGCCAAGCATTTTCTGCCCTGCAGGGCAAATCCCTGCAGGCCTATGACCTGACTGCGGTGGGCTTATATCTGGAACGGGAAGAACTATACCGCCGCATCGATCTCAGAGTAGATGAGATGCTGGCCCATGGTCTGGTAGATGAGGTTATGGCGCTAAAAGAAAAGGGATACGGGCTGCATTATAACTCCATGCAAGCCTTGGGCTACAAACAGGTATTATACTATCTGGATGGTTTCCTGAGCAGAAGGGAAATGGTAAATGAGATTAAGAAAGAGACCCGCCGCTATGCCAAAAGGCAGTATACCTGGTTTAAGAGGGACAGCCGGATACAATGGATAAATATCAGCGATTACAGCGATAAGACGCACCTGTTTGAAAAAATTTCATCTCTTATTGAAGGAAGATTATCAGCAGTGTAGAATCATATTTAGTAACTTGCATATTAATCGAATGGAGGTTTAAACCTTAATGAGCAAGAATCAAATGAATTTGCAGGATGCTTTTCTAAATCAGGTCAGAAAGGAGAAGACTCCCGTGACCATTTTTCTGGTTAACGGGTTTCAGATAAAAGGTATGGTAAAGGGATTCGATAATTTTACGGTTATAGTGGAGTTGGATCAAAAACAGCAACTGGTATACAAGCATGCTATTTCTACGGTAGCGCCGCTTAAACCTATCGGTATGCTTAATCTGGATACCCGCAGCGAGGACGATTAGACCGGCAGATGTTTATAGATTTATATGGATATCACCACTTTTGTCTGTTTATCATATAATAGTCAAGAACAGATGGGAGTGGTTATTTTATGCAGATATCCATGCGTTTTTCACCCCCGGAAAACAGCACCGCACCAGCCAAGTCAGAGATAAGACCCGCAGTGTTCCCGGCAACTGATGCATTCAAAGAATTGGAGAAGTTGATAGGCCTCCAGGAAGTAAAAAAAACCCTGGCTGAAGTAGCAGCCTTTACTCTGATCCAGGAGAAACGCAAACAACAACAACTCAAGGCAGATGGCACCATGCTGCATATGGTGTTTAAAGGCAATCCCGGAACCGGAAAAACCACCGTAGCCCGAATCCTGGGCCGGGTATTTAATGAAATGGGCGTACTCAGCCGGGGACATCTGATGGAAGTGGAGAGAGCCGACCTGGTAGGAGAATATATCGGCCATACCGCCATGAAGACCAAGGAGATGCTGAAAAAGGCCATGGGAGGCATCCTCTTTGTAGACGAAGCCTACACCCTTTCCCAGGGAGGGGATAAGGACTTCGGCAAGGAAGCGGTAGCAACCCTGGTAAAAGCGATGGAGGACTCCCGGGATAATCTGGTGGTAATACTGGCCGGGTACTCCCTGGAGATGGAGCGCTTCTTAACCTCCAATCCCGGCTTGCGTTCCCGCTTTCCCATTCAGATAGATTTTGCCGATTATGATTGCGAGGAACTTTTCCAGATCGCATTGCAGATATACGGCCGGCGCGACTATGAGCTCAGCAGCCGGGCCCGTTGGAAGCTGCGGGAAAGGTTGGCTCAATTTGCCCGCAACCACCACCCCCATAGCGGAAATGCCCGCTATGTCCGTAATCTGGTGGAAAAATCGATTCGCTTGCAGGCCCTGCGGATTATTGATAAAGAACCGATAACCCGGCGGGATTTGGTTACCATTGAGGATGATGACTTGCCGGAACCAGCTTTATTAAGGAATTAAGGCGGCCGCCTTAATGAAATTGCCGGGCAAATATATTATAATGCTTAAGTGGGAACGCAGGGAAGCGACAGGTGGCGGTTCTCTTGTCGTCCGAGCCGCCCCCCGCTGATACCCATATTCATTTGAAAGCGGTGGAATATTGCAATCTATACGTATTATACGGGAAGCGGAAAAGAAGCTGGCGGAGCGTTTTCGGGAATTGGAGGAAATCGCCTACCTTAATCAGATTAAAGTGGTACAAGCCTTTAGAAAACATCACATACGCGACAGCCATTTCAGCCCTTCTTCCGGTTATGGCTACGGCGACGTCGGGCGCGAACGACTGGAAAACATATTCGCCGAGGCCTTTAAGGGGGAGGATGCCCTGGTACGGCCCCAGATCGTTTCCGGCACCCATGCCATTGCCTCTTGCCTGTTCGGACTGCTTAAACCCGGCAACAGCTTGATTTCCCTCAGTGGCCGGCCCTATGATACCATGGCCAATATCATCGGGCGGGATACCGGTACCCGGGGCAGTCTGGTTGACCGGGGCGTTAATTACCGGGAAATAGCCCTTAATGACAATGGCAGCCCAGATTATGAGGCCATCGCCCGGGCGGTTGATCAAAAAACCACCATGGCGTTTATCCAACGCTCGCGGGGCTATAGCCTGCGGCCGGCCTTACCGATGGAGCAAATAGATAAAATGGTACGATTGGTGAAAGATAAATGCCCGACCGCCATAGTTATGATTGACAATTGTTACGGGGAGTTTGTGGAATCAAGCGAACCTTTGGAACATGGCGCCGATATCATAGCCGGGTCATTGATAAAAAATCCGGGCGGGGGACTTGCCCCTGCCGGCGGATATATCACGGGGCGAAAAGATCTGGTGGAGATGATCGCCTGCCACCTGACCGCGCCTGGCCTGGGCAAGGAAATGGGAGCCGGGCTGGTTAATAAACGCAGCTTCTTTCAAGGCTTTTTCCTGGCTCCCCATGTAGTTTTGCAGGCGCTTAAATCAGCTGTACTGCTGGCTTTTGTTTTTGAACAGTACGGTTATGAAGTGTCTCCCCGCTGGGATGAGCCCCGGGCAGATATCGTCCAGGCTGTTCTGTTGCAGGACCCGGACGAAGTTTTGCGTTTCTGCCAGCTGGTACAGAACTATTCTCCGGTGGACAGCGACCTTAGCCTGGAGTACGGTGAAATGCCGGGTTACAGTGATAAAATAGTCATGGCGGCAGGTACCTTTATTCAAGGTTCCTCCATTGAACTGTCCTGTGATGCACCATTGCGCAAACCTTACGGTATTTACCTGCAGGGGGGATTAAGCTATGAGCACTGTCGTTTTGTAATCCAAAATCTGATTGATAATCTTCTGCTCTAAGCCGATTTTAATTTATCCTGTTTATGCTTTATACTTATACTAATCTTTATAAGAGGGTGGTTTTTTTGAGCGCCGATACGATTGCTCTGATTCTGGCTTTGATTTTTATTCTTCTGGGTCTGGCCGGAACCGTAATACCTTTGCTGCCGGGTATTCCGCTGATATTTATCACTATTGCCGCCTACGGCTGGCATGAGGGGTTTCAGGTAATTAATGCCCGGTTCCTGGTTGTCATGGCAGCCCTTACCATACTCTCGTTGCTGGTGGATTACCTTTCTACCGCTCTTGGCGCCAGCTATTTCGGCTCCAGCAAAAGCGGGGTTTGGGGGGCAATAATCGGCACCTTCCTGGGATTGCTGATATTTGCGCCGGTCGGAATATTCCTGGGTCCCTGGCTGGGAGCCAGTATAGGAGAATATATTGCCTGCCAGGATCTCAACAAGGCGATGAAAAGTGGAATTGGTACCGTTATCGGCCTGTTCTCGGGAATTGTATTCAACCTGATCCTGGCACTGGTTATGCTGGTTACCTTCCTGATCAAGGTTTTTTAAGGTTGGGCAAAGGATGAATAGTGAGGTAATAATTTCAGAGCTGTTGCTGCTCTGGACGGAGGTTAAATGATGGATAAAGACTCGATTATGCTTAAGGTCAGGGAAGAAGACGTAAGGATTATCAGGCTGCAGTTTACCGACATCCTGGGGGTTATGAAAAGTATTTCCATAACCGCCGATCAACTGGAAAAGGCGCTGGATGGGGAATTGATGTTTGACGGTTCGTCTATAGAGGGCTTTGTCAGGATTGAAGAATCCGACATGTACCTTAAGCCGGACCCGGAAACCTTTCTCATCCTTCCCTGGGCCAATCCCAGCTTCAGGGGTAAAACTGCCCGGATAATATGCGATATATTCGATTCCAATAACCAACCCTTTATCGGCTCACCCCGCTATGCTCTGAAAAAAGTGCTGGCCGAGGCGGCTGAAATGGGTTTTTCCATGTTTGTCGGGCCGGAACCGGAATTTTTCCTGTTCCATATGGATGAAAACGGGCAGCCCACCCTGCAGACCCATGATAAGGCGAGTTATTTTGATTTGCCCCCGGTGGATAAAGGAGAAGAGGCCCGCCGGGATATGGTGGAAACCCTGCAGAGTATCGGCTTTGAAATCGAAGCGGCTCACCACGAGGTGGCGCCGGGACAGCATGAGATCGATTTTAAATATAAGGACGCCTTGAAGACGGCCGACAGTATAATGACCTTTCGCATAGTGGTTCGGACCGTAGCCCAGAAACACGGGCTGCATGCCACATTTATGCCCAAACCGATATATGGAATCGCCGGCTCGGGCATGCATTTGCACATATCTCTTTTTAAAGACTCCCAAAATATTTTTTCTGACCCCCAGAGCCCGGACGGTCTCAGCTTGGTATGCAAACAATTCATAGCCGGGGTGCTGAAACATTCCCGGGCTATTTCCGCCATTACCAGCCCCACGGTTAATTCCTATAAGCGCCTGGTGCCAGGTTACGAAGCCCCGGTATATATCGCCTGGTCCCACCGCAACCGCAGTCCGCTGATTCGTATTCCCTCCCGTCGGGGTATAGGCAGCCGTGTGGAAATCCGCAATCCCGACCCCAGCTGCAACCCTTATCTGGGGCTGGCGGTTATACTGAAGGCGGGCCTGGAGGGCATAAAAAACGGGCTGCAGCCACCGGCGCCGGTAGAACAGAATATCTACGAAATGGATTTGGCTACCCGCAAGCAGAATCATATTGAATCCCTGCCGGAAAATCTTTATGAGGCCGTGAATGAGTTGGAAAAGGATGAGGTAATAAAGGAAGCTTTGGGAGAACATATCTGCTCCCGCTTCGTTCTGGCCAAGATACGGGAGTGGGAGAGTTATAGTTCCCGGGTATACGACTGGGAAATAGAGCACTACCTGGAAAAATTCTAAGATATCCTGGGCTGCTTCTTATCCTTGCTGAATCGAGGAGGGGAGATACTCAAGCTCTTTGTCCTCGCAGTCCATAAAAAAGGCTGCCCTGTTAAAACGAAACCCGGTAAAAGATGAAATATTGACCTACCAGGTAAATGTTATAGGATTTACTCGGTAGGTCGGAATGGAGTAAATGAGGAGCGATCAGCTTTGCGCTGCCGCCCGCAGGGCAATATTGAAAGTATCCCGTAAATCAGCATTATTGAAAATGACGTACAAGGGGCGGATATAGGTCATGGACTCAATGGCGTAGATATTATCGAGACGGTTATTGGCCATTATATATTCTTTAACTCCCCGGTCAAAAACCCCTAAATCAACCTCATCCCTGCTGATGGCCGTTAATAAAGCCTCGGCGTTAGGGTAGGTTTTTTTGATTTCCCCCTTAAGGGCGTCAATTTCCGCACCGTTGGTATAGCCCTCAATTACGCCGAGGCTTAATCCTGATTCCTCTATTTCGCCATAGCTGTTGATCTTCAAGGCGGGATGGGAAGTGACCACTTCCGTTACGGCATTGCGAAAAAGGTCGGAAAAATAAAAACGCTTTTTGCGTTCAGGGGTATCCTGAACCTGAAATGCCGCTTCCAGTTCACCCTTATCCAACTCCGATAGTATTACTTCCCAATCCTTGATTACTACGTCAGCCGTCAATCCGATACCCTGGAACAGGGTTGTGATTTTTTCATAATCCTGGCCGGTTATAGTTCCATCGGGTAAATAATATTGATAAGGGGGAAAAGGATCTGCTCCGACCCTGATTCTATTCGGCTCCATTATATGCCCCTCCTCGCTGATAGATGCCCGGCGTATGCCCTTTAAGGGCATACGCCGGATCATGACTGCTATTTGCCTAATTTCGCGGCCAAAGCTTTCAAGGTCGGTTCGATAAAGACTCCCTGATCGAGAATCTTCACATCGTCCAGGAACACGGTGCATTCCATGCAGATCCCGTCAATGTGGCTCTTGGCCTCCCGCGGAGCCCCTCCCGAATAGTTGGAACCCTGATGGCCAAACCCCCACTCGGTGCTTCCCCAAACCCGTTCGTCTTCAGTGGTGGTGCCTTCCAGTTTGGCATTGGGGTTGCATCCGTAGCAGACGTGGGCGGCTATATACATATTGGGATCATCTAATTTCTTATAGTATGCCCTAAGAATATCGGCCTGTTTGCCCCCTTGGATTTCCTGGATTCCGCCCTTTTCCACCACATATATTACCGGTTCGGTTAAAAAGCCCAACTCGGCATCACCGCCGCCGCTGATGGTTCCGTCGAAAGCGATAACCCCGTTAATGCTCTCCTCCACCGGTGCCCATCCGATCTGTCCCAGCAGGAAATGCGCGCCCGGCTGGTCATATATGATTTCATTGTTTACCGGCCGCTGGGGATCCATCAGGAAGCTGACATCGGTACCGGCGGCATTGGTGATTCTTACCTTTATCGCCTTTTTGGTCATAGCGGTAAGGGTATCCTGGAATTCTTTCTGGGCATCGATATCCACCTGACCGATACAACGCACAATCCGGTCTATTCCCAAGCCTCCCAGCATTATCTGCCTGGTTCGGCCGTTATTAACCGCCTTATCCCAAATGGGGGAGTAAAGCAGCCACTGGTCATTCATTTCGATCCAGACATCGGTTTTATCGGCACAGGCAATCAGCGGTTCCGGTAAATAAGGCATAGTCAGGGCGCCGTATCCTTTGGGGGTGGAGTGCCAGGCCAGCATAACCTTGGCTCCGAGCATTTCGGATACTTTGGCAATTTCTTCAGCCACCCGGAAATCCGCCTTGGAATCAATGGTAATCAGAACACTTTCACCTTTCCTTACCTTGACCTGATCGTGCATCAGTTTGTAAGCCGCTTGTGACAGTTCCAGATCTAAATAACTGGGCATTTGTAATCTACCTCCTTATAATTTTCATAATCTGAACATTTAGCGATTCTTCTGCCCATAAAATAGGCTTGCTTGACCCCGACCGGAATTCCATTCAATTTAAACACAGACCCGGCGCTGCCTGAACCGATAACTTTACTCGAAAGTAGCGGCTTTTTTAAACTCGACAACGGGGGTTTTGGTAACTGCTCCGTATAGCTTCATGCCCAAATAATATACGATGCCGGCCACCAGCAAAGAATTTATGGAAGGAATACCGGTCTGGACAAAATAACCGACCAGAAAACCGCAAACCCAGCTAAAAATGGCGATGGGATTCCATATTTCGGTTTCGGGCGGCAACCCGTTGTCATTCATCCGGCTTGCATCCAATTCTCTGCGGTTACGTTTTAATATAAAATAATCAATGACCATGATCCCAACCACCGGCGGTATGGCTACTCCCAACAAAACCAGGAAGCCGATGAACTTGTCCACAATGCCGATAGCGGAGAGAAAAGACCCGAGCAGTCCCAGCACAATTGTCATCCATACCCGGCTTACTCGCTTCCCGGATACGATATTGAGAGCGTTAGTCAGTCCCAAACTGGATGAGTATAGATTAATATCATTGATCTTAAGGGTGGAGAAAATTACGATAGCAGCGCCCAGCCAGCCGGATAAGGTGATCATGATAGTGATGATATCCGAAGATTTTGCCGCATGAGCCATCAATATGGCTATCAGGCAGATACCTAATTCGCCGACAAAAGTGCTGATCATCGTCATCCAGAACACATCCATGCCTTTGTTTAGGAATCTGGCAATATCGGGCGTAGTCGCAACGCCTACTACAAAACCGCCCGTTACCATAGTGGTAGCGACTCCGAAAGGCAGGAGAGGACCAGGCGCCGGCGATGCTACAAGGGCGCCGAGGGGTTGCCCTGAAAGCATGTGGAAGGCAGCTATTCCTACCGCAAACAAAAATAGGGGCAAAGCAATATTGGCCGTCCAGCTTAAGAATTTAAAGCCGTAGGCAACAATAGCAATCAGAGCTATACCGGTTATCATCGACCATATGGGCACGCTGAACCATCCCGTTGCCTGGTGCATGCCTATAGCTGTAATCCCGTTTTGTACCCCAAACCATCCCGTCAGTGAAATTGCCACTATAAGACCAATAAGAAACGAGCCGATTTTTCCAAAGCCTGCCCAGCGGGTTAAAAGACTGGTGGACATACCTTCTTTAGCCGCCATGATACCTACGGCCAAACCAATGCCCTCTAAAATCACGCTGCCCCAGAATACAGCCCAAAACGCGTCCCAGAATTTCATGCCAAATCCCAGCGTGGCGCCTAATAACAGCTGCGAGGTGCAAGCAAAGTAGCCAAGCCTTACCACCGTTACCCGCCACATTGCCCTGCGATCTTCCGGCGCTACCCGAACCACGGAATAATCATCATGATTAGCCACAGGCAAAACCTCCTTGTTTCATTTCTTTGGACTACAGCAAACATATTTTTTCCATAATCACGAATAATTAAATCGAACCGCTTAATCCCGAATTCCGTTATTCCGCCTAATACTGTTAAGGATCCTACCCTGCCTGAAACAATTGGTTTTCCATCACCTCTTTGCAGCCGGTCAACCGTTAAAAGGTTGCCGGCTTGTTTCATACCCGCCAGCCGCTTAAGCTTCATTCCAAAGTCAACTAATGATAGCACCCGGCCCAAGGTTTTGTCAGCGTTCCCGGAAACATAAAAATGGTCATTATATGTGCAGACGCACATATAATGACCATTTTTATCCCAGTAGTCTTAGTCTTAAATTACTTACAGATTTCCATTGCCATGAGGAAATTAAGTAAATGCGGCATCTCAAAAGGAGAATAACCGTATATTTCAATGATTTTGTTTTTACGTTGCAGCATGGTATTGCGGTGAACGTACAGCTTTTGAGCCACAGCGCTGATATTGCCGTTGAATGCCAATAATTGATAAAGACTTTCCGTAAGGTTGGAATGATGTATTTCATCATAGTCTTTCAATGGTGCCAATAGGCACTTGCACATATCTACCGCTTCTTGTTCTTCGCGGATGATACGCAATTTATGCAAAAACCATATATCTTTATAAAATATAATTTTGTTTTCCCCGTAGTGCTCTCTACCCAGTATTGCCGCCTGGAAGGCCTGATTATAGGCATTGGGAATGTCCCTGACATTATCAAAATAGTTGCTTATCCCTAGAGAAATCGAAATGATCTGCTCTCTATGGAACAAGACCATTATTTTGCTGCTGATTTCCTGTAAATCCAGTGAATCATCAGTATTGGCAAGAAAAACAATCACCGTATCACTGCGGAAGGTTACGTTATTATCGTGATCGTACTGATATAAAATTTTAGTGAGGTAGGGCAGAATGACGGTTTTTATATAATCCGCCGTTTCCCGCTTTTCCCCTGATTTCATTATCGTCTGCAATAAATTGATATTGATCAGGATGATGCTGTTTTTACGGGCAATATCCAACCCGGCTTCTTTCCCTCGTTTTACTGCCATTTCTTCGGAGGAAAAATTCCATACCAGTAAGTCTCCTAAATATTCCTGCAGATACTTTTCTTTCACATCCAGCATTTTATGTCTCCGGCTGAAAAGCAGTTTACAGGATACGGAAAGCTGATTAAGCAGATCCAGCGATGTTTTACTTACATAATTGGAACCGCCGCTCAATACGATAAAACCGAAAAAGTTCTTTTGCGAGCGGATTAAAGAAATAAGCAGCCTTTTTTCTCCCACTTCTATAATGGTAAATCCTGTGGAAGAGCAGGCATCTATGATATCGTTAAAATGCTCTTTTAAATAAGTCGATTCATATTCAACCTGGGCGGGATTTTTATCGGAATATATTTTTTCGCAGTAAATATCGTAATAAGAAATCTTCCGTTTTTCTTTGCGGGAAACCTTTTTGAAAACGTTGTCCATATCGTCTTCGTTGATTATCAAATCCAAAAAGTCAGCGCGTATATTGAAATAATCATTTGAGGCCGGTATGGTCCGGTCATCTTTATTCAACTCATTGATGATGGGAGTTAATATTTCGATATAAGAGCTTTCCGGTTTGGCAATAATCAACGGGAAATGGTACTCGTTGCATAAGTCTATAATTCCCGGATCCATTTCTTTGATCCATAAATCAATATGGCAAACTACCAGACCGCAGCAGCCGCAGTTTGCCAGGGTGCGGATCACTACTTTTTGCATTTCCACATTATCTTTAATCGCGTAAAAAGCAGTAATATACATCTGATTCTTAATAACCCAACGGGCTATTCCCGGTTCCGCAACCTCCATAACACTGATGCTCTCGATGACATTGTCCAGCCGGTCTTGACCGGCAACCACTCTGGCCCCGGCAAGAGCGCTGGTTTTTAATGCTTCTCTTATGGTTAACTGCATTTTTACCCCCTCGTTATTGCTTTTTAATACAAAGCGTCAATTGCCAATAGGGCAAAAACATAAATCTTTACAGCGGCCAGCATATCAGGAATGGAAATACATTCATCAGGCATATGCTCGTTGCCCCGGCCGTCGGCAAACGGCAGCCGGCGATGGGGAAAATGCGGACCGAAGCAGACCGAGTTCGGAATTTTACGGGCATAGGTGGCTGCCGGATCGGTATAAGGGACTTCCTTATCACCGCTGATCTCATTATAAATATCGGTAAGTATTTCAACCGCCGGCTGCTGCGGATCAAAAAAGCCCGGAGGGTTTAAGGCAGTCTTTTCTACGGTAAATCCAACGCCGGCGACTTTATCGGTCAGACGTCGGATAACCTCTTCTCCTTGGGCGCAGATAGGGTAGCGGATATTGAAATTGACCCGCAAGGCGCCGGTGCTTTGGGAGGACAGAATGCCGGCAATATGAGTAAGCTTGCCGGAATATTCGTCTTCCATGGCAATGTTGAGACCTTCACCATAATAATCGCTTAAGAAGGATGCGATCTGGGAAAGCACTCCGGAGTCTTCCGGGGTCATAAAGGGAGCCCCGGCCAGCTTATGGCAGAGCAGATAAATGGCATTGACCGAACCTTCAGGAGCAGCGGCATGGCTGGATTTGCCCCGGGCAGTGATACGGACATACTCTCCTTCCGCCTGGACCAGAAGGCTGCTGCCGGCCAAGTACTCCCGGGCTTGTTCATAGGCAGCATTTTTCACCAGCAAGCTGGCCTGGTCGGCAACTACATTGGATACGCTGCCTCCCTCGGCCGCGGCTATATTGCCGTTTAAAGCCGGAGAAACGATGTCGGCGGTTAAAATGCCTTTTTCACCGTAGGAGACCGGAAACTGCCCGTCGGCAATCAACGAAAAGACCGGCAGTTTTTCCGTATGTTCGAGGTAATACATGATATCCGACATACTTTGTTCCTCCTCGCAGCCCATGACCAGATGCAGACTATGTTTCAGAGGGATACCCAGTTCTTTTATACAAGCCATGGCATACATGACCATAACCAAGGGCCCCTTATCGTCTTTGACCCCCCGGCCGATGAGATATTCGCCTTGCCGGGTACATTGGAAAGGCGGGTAATTCCAGCTGTTGCCTGCCGGGACCACATCCAGATGAGTAAAAAAGCCGATTTCTTCATCACCTTCACCCAGGTATAATGAACCATAATAATACCGGTGATTTTCAGCAGCGAAACCCAGATTTTCACCGATGGCCAAAGCAGTATCCAGAGCTGCGGCGCAAGCTGCGCCATAGGGTTTACCGGGTTCGGCCTCGCCGCTGACGCTCGGAATCGCTACCAGAGTACTGATGTGATCAATGATTTCCTGCTCCCGTGCGTGTAAAAATGCCTCAATCTGAGCTGATAAAGCGGTTTTATCCATAGAAGCAATCATTCCTTTCATTATGTGAGGGTGAAACAAGCGGCTGGTATTGCACGTGGATCTCCCAATGAATTCAGATGACTGTCAGCAGCGGGCTGCTGGGGTGAATGCCCCCGGTTTTAGATATCCGATATCAGAATAGGCAGGAATTTGTCTTTTTCCGTCACAGTATACCACAAATATTGCAACATTAAACCGGTTCGGTTAAAAACCGTTGCTTTTTGATGCGATAGATAATTTGCGAAAGTACAATTCCCGTTACCAGCGGTATCCTGGTCGTAGAAAAAGGCAACAGAGCCGCCCCCTTTGAAGGGGCAGCCGTAAGAAAAAGGCGATTGGCGGAACTTCGATGCGCTTTAAGGCGCGGTTGGCAGCCTACGGGCAAGTGCATGCCACCGGTTTCCGGTGGTCACGGATTTTTTGCTTCCTTGTCGCATGCCGTCTTTTTGGGGGACGCTTACATCCGGCGTAACAAACCGGAAACCTTGCCTGCTATTTGCACTTTGTCAACTATGATGGGCTGCAGCGCATTATTTTCGGGTCTCAATTCAATATAACCATCCCTGCGGTAATATCTTTTCACGGTAGCTTCATCATCCAGAATCGCTACTATTATTTCGCCATTGGCAGCATCAGCCTGCTGCTTTACGATAAGAAAATCACCGTCCATTATCCCGGCCTCGATCATGCTTTCTCCTTTTACCCGCAGTATATAATGGGTACCTTGGCCGATAAAGTCGGTCGGAATCGGAAGGTAATTCTCGATATTCTGTTCTGCTAAAATGGGCGTACCGGCAGCAACATTGCCAACCACCGGCAAAGCCAGGGTCTGACTGATCAGTTCGGTATCAGCAGACATATCTATGGGAATAATAGCCCGGGGTTTGGCGGGATCTCTTTTGAGCCACCCTTTCTCCTCCAGTTGCAGCAAGTGGGAATGAACGGTGGAACTGGACTTTAATCCTACTGCTTCACCGATTTCCCGAACTGAAGGGGGATAACCGTCGTGGCGGATCTTGTCTTTAATATAGTCTAATATCATCTTCTGTCTGGCAGACAGTTTCCTGTTGTTGTTCATTAATCAACCTCCCCGAAAAATGTACTAGGCTTATCTGTTATGACCAGATTATACCATAATAAATTCAAAAAAACACATGTTCGGTCGTTTTGTTTGCGGCTCTGCTGCCATGGCGAAAACTGTCCCGGTAAGGTATGCCCGCGATAAAAGACCGGCCTTTATGGGATATTGGGCTGGCAGATTCCGCTCTCCCTATAGATTTCTGAAGGTTGGAAGATTGCATAATTATGTCAAAGATAGTGTTAAACATGATATACTGGACTAACTAACAGAACAACTGAAAGGGGAGAATAGACGATGGGGACAGCAATCTTTAAACAGAAAAATGCTCTTTACGCACTGGTGGCAGTTGCCAGCTGCGGCCTGATATCAGCAGAACAACTTGACGGACTTAACCGTCTGGTTCAAGCAGCAAACGTGAATGTCCTTAAAATGACTGCCAGACAAACCCTGATTTTACTTGCTGAAGAGGATGAGATTGCTAACCTGACCGCTGGGCTGGAGCGTATAGGTTTTAAAATTGGTGTCTTTAACAATGCGGTGCGCAATGTAAAGGCCTGTTCCGGCAATGACGATCTCTGTCCCCGGGCGGTGGGCGATGCTTTGGGGCTGGGTATAGCTATACAGGAGAAGTACTACGGGCAGCAGGCGCCTCACGATTTTAAGATTGCCGCGGCCGGGTGCTCCCGGGGTTGCACTGACCCGCTTTGTGCGGATTTTGGCGTTATGTGCAAAAACAGCGGCAGTTTTGATATCTATATCGGCGGCAAGGGCAGCGGACGTAAACCCCTGCATGGGCAGATGCTGGTGTCGGGTGTAAGCTATGACCAGGTGTTTGCCAGTCTGGAATTCGTCCTTGATCGCTACCGGGAACTGGCTTCAGGTAAGGAAAGACTGCACCACACCATTGAACGGGTGGGTATGGATAAGTTTGCACCACCTCTGGGAAGTCATGAGGCAGCAGCCGCGGTTGATGAGGATTTTCTCAATATGCTTAACAGCGAGGGGGCGGTCAAATGATTAATGATGATAATATCCTTAATTTTAATGATATTAAGAACATACTCAAGGATATCTGCTCCGCCTGCCCTCTGGAAGGAAGCAGCGAATGTGTAAAGAGTAAATGTCTCACCGGGTTTTCCACTATTGTGGTGGAATTTTACCGGAGCAAAGGCAAGCTGAACATACCGGGAGCGGAAGGGTTGATACCGCGGGACGATTTTAAGGTCTACGACCGGGATTTAATAGCTTCCTCTATCGGCGAAACCTGTAAACTCTGCCGTCAGTGCCGGGATAATCACAGTGACGATTGTGTAATATCCCTGGTCCGTAACAGCATGGAAACAGCATTCTGGGGTGATGCCATACCCTACCCGGGCAATATCCTGCAATACCTGCAGATGGTCAGAGAAAAAGACTCCGAGCTGGCTGATTATATTATGGCCAGTTACCGGCGTAAATCTGCGGCCGGTGCTTAATCCATGAAAACCATACTTTCAACCCCGGTGGAGTTCAATCTGGTAAACCTGCTGTTGAATTTATCGCGCAGCCTGGATTTCTCCAACTCGGGCATTATGAACCATCACCGTAAAGTGGCCTTTATTGCTTTACGACTGGGACACCGGGCCGGCCTGTCCGATCAGGCATTGATGGAGCTGTACAAGGCATCCATCATTCATGATATTGGGGCTGTGAATTATCAGGATAAGCTTATGCTTACCAGTTTCGATATTGCCAATCCCTGGCCTCATTGTAAGCGGGGGAGCAATTTTGTGGCAGGGATACCGGAGCTGGCCTCAACCGCTCCTATAATCTACTCCCATCATGATTACTGGCAAGGCGGTAATCCTTCCGGTCTAAGCGGAAGCGGTATACCTGCAGCCAGCCGTATAATCCACCTGGCTGACCGGATAGCTGTAATGGTAAACCACGACAGCTATATCTTGCAGCAGGCTAAAGAGGTTTTATACCGGATCGAGAACCTTTCCGGCCGGGTTTTTGACCCGGATTTGACCGACCTCTTTATTAACCTGAGCAAGCAGGAGAGCTTCTGGTTGGATCTGGTTTCGCCCTGGATTGACGACTGTATGCTGGAGCTGATCCCCTCCTCCTTAGTAAATGTGAAGCGGGAGAACCTCCTGACGGTAGCCCGGCTCTTTGCCCAGGTGGTTGACATGAGGAGCAGCTTCACCTATCGCCATTCATTCTATGTTGCTCAGATATGCCGGGTTCTGGCCGTAAAAGCCGGTTTATCCAATGATGACGCTTATCTGCTGGAGGTGGCTGGCTTGCTTCATGATTTGGGAAAGCTGGCGGTACCGGAGCATCTTATTGAGAAGCCTGGTCGGCTCACGGCTGCCGAGTTTGACGTTATTAAACAGCATAGTTATTATACCTACCGGCTCCTGAGTCCGGTTTTGCCCGGACAGAAAGTGCCGTCCTGGGCGGCTTGTCATCATGAACGCCTGGATGGCAGCGGCTATCCTTTCAAAATGACTGCCGGCCAGCTGGATCTGCCCGCCCGCATAGTTGCGGTGGCGGACATTTTTACCGCCCTGAGGGAAGACCGTCCCTATCGCCGCGGTATGAGCTATGGGGAAATACGGGGGATACTTAACCGGCAGGCCAAAGGCGGGGGACTGGATGCAGACGTAGTAGCCATGCTGCATGACCGCCGGCAGGAATTGGATGAATTGTGGTCTTCCTTGTCCTGAGTTTTTACTTCGATTTGCTCATCTGGGCCTGGGCTGGGGCTGCCAGAAGCAGTCGGGGCCCAGGTTTTCAAGGCTGGAGACGATTCGTTGCCGGGCGCCCGGGTGCATCTCCTCCATACGGTCAAAAAGCTCTGCCACTTCCTGCCTTTTGGTCAGCCCATCGGCAGGGCAGCGGTTTTTTACCGGGTTGAGCCCCATTGATTCTATAAACAGGCGTATGTCTCGTTCTTCCACATATATAAGGGGCCTGATCATGGTGATATCCATCCGGCTCAAATAAGTCGAAGGTTTAAAAACATTGAAGCGGCTTTCATAGAGGATTGACATGAAGAGGGTGTGTACCACATCATCCAGATGGTGACCCAGAGCAAGCTTATTGCAATTATGCCTTTTAGCCACCCGGTTCAATGCTCCCCGACGCAGGTTGGAGCAGAGGGCGCAAGGATTTTTCTCCTGCCGGGTTTGGAACACCACTCGCCCGATGTTGGTTTTCTCGGTGATTAATTCCAGGTCCAGCGATTGGCAAAATTCCACCAGCGTTTCTATGTCGTTATCCCATCCCAGGTCAACATAGACCGGTACTATATCAAAGAGCAGAGGAGTATGCTGCTTGAGCAAATCCAAAAAATACAGCATGGCAAAGCTGTCTTTGCCTCCGGACAGAGCCACTGCAATCCGGTCTCCATTTTCAATCAGCCTGTAGTTCAGATTGGCATCCCGGACCCTGCGAAAAATGATCTTAATCCTGCGGTTGCTCATAAAATTCCTCACCCGTCACGTATTGTTGCGTACTAATCCCCGTAGCCGGCAGGGCCGACACTTTGATCAGCTCGTATATATTGAGTATATCCATACTTTTCGGTAAAAAGCAAAAACAATAGGAAATGTCAGCAGGAGGCCTTATAGCTCTATCCCTTAAACAACAGGCGGGAGGAACCTTCCTCCCGCCTGGTTGTTCTTACCGCGAGTTAATCAATGGTAAATTCCCAGCAGCAATGCCAATTGGATGGCACGGGGTCCGGCGGGCAGCCAACGCAACGAGTCTTTATGCGGGGGTCTACGGTTTCAGCGAACTTGCTGTACTCGACCATTCCTACCGGCTTGCAGGGGAAGAAATCCATCTGTTTTTTCTCCCTGGCAGCCTGAACCCGGCAGGAATTCATACTGAAAATCAAGGTTTTTTCATCTGGCCGCTGAATCTCCTGCTCATTAAGAAAAGCATACATCCGGTAACGCAAGCACTCGCCCAGTGCATCCAGTCCACCACCCGGCTGCAGGTCGAGCATTTCCATAATACGGCGGGCTTCCAGTACCGTTTGCTTCTCCCAGGCCTGAATGTCGTTCATAATGGCTGCATCCATGCCGTGGTTTTTCTCTACTGCCTGGAACCAGAGCCCGTCATGCGACAACCAGCGTTTGGCAAAATCTATTGCCAGTTCCTTCCATCTGTTCTCCGGTACATAATCAAACTTCACTTGCATATCCCTCCGATACCTTAATTAATCCCTAACCCCCCTAAATCTATTTCTATCGACTTTTAAAAAATTACTGCTTAGGCCGTAAGGCTTTGCTGTAACCTGCACTAACAAGTTCCACCGGATGAACCACTTGGCAATCCCAATGGTGGCGCTTGATACCGTAGCGCAATTGCATGCTGCAACTGGGACAGCAGGTAGCAATTGCGCCGGCCCCGGTTTCCATAGCGTTGTCCATTTTACGGTCAAGTATTTTCATAGACAGGTCGTAATGGGTAACGCTGTAGGTTCCTGACCCGCCGCAGCAGCGGTTGGCTTCCGCCATCTCCACGAATTCCACCCCGGGAATGCGGCGCAGCAATTCCCGGGGCTGCTCTTTTATCCCTTGGGCATTGGCCAGGTGACAGGGGTCATGGTAGGTGACCCGGGTTTTCTTTTCCTCTGCCCACTCCGGCAGTTTGATATCGATAACCTCAATTAAAAACTTGGTTAAATCCATGACTTTATCGGCGAAAGCAAATGCTGCATCTTCAATCTTCAGTCCCCCTAACAGGAATTCCATGTTTTTACGGGATAGAGCGGAGGTGCAGGAAGCGCAGTCACTTATAATATAATCGAATTTGTATGAATTGAATATCTGTACATTATGGGCAGCCAAGAGGCGGGCGGTGTCCGTTTTACCGTTGGCTACGTGAGGCAGACCGCAGCATTTCATATCCTGGGGTATAACTACGTCACAGCCGTTGCGGGTAAGAACATCCACTGTGGCCAGAGCTGCAGCGGGATTGAGAATATCAGTTCCGCAACCCAGGAAATAACCTACGGTGTATTTCTTCTCACCCTGAGCCGGGTTGACTTTTTTCAGGCGGCTGCGGGCCGGCCGCGAAGGAATACTGCTCATTATCCCTTCGGCTTTAGGCAAGTCTCCGGGCAGTATCCGGGTTAGGCCGGTATTGCGGGCAAAAGTCTGCAGACCCAGCTTTTGCATGCCGCCCATAATTTTAGTTGACGCCCTCAATAATCCGGGTTTGGTCCACATGGTATCAAAAATCAATTCCTTGGCCAGACTGGGATTTTGTTCGTATATATAGGAGCGGGCGGCGGCATTAAGTTCGTGTATATCTATACCTGAGGGACAGTTCACACTGCAGGTCTCACATAGTAAGCAATTGCTTAATCGTTCATAGACTTCCTGCCGGGGGTCTACTTTACCGTCCCGCAGCATCTGCACCATGAAGACGTGTCCCCGGGGGGCGGCAGTTTCGTTTCTTATTTCTGCAAATACCGGGCAGACACTGCGGCACTTGCCACAGCGTACGCATTTCATTATCTGTTCTTTTACCGGAGGCAAATTCCTGAAATCCATAGCACCCCCTCCTTTCATCATAAGACTAGATCAGCTTGCCGGGATTCATATGATGGCCAGGGTCAAACGCCTTTTTAATCTCTTTCATATAATGCAGGGCGGGGCCATGCTCCAGCTCGGCATATTTGCGTCTGACCGCGCCTACCCCGTGTTCGCCGGTGGTGGTGCCTTCCAGTTCTATCGCCAGCAGGTGAATATCATTGACCAGTTGCAGCACCTTTTCCACCTCTTCCGGGTTCTCGGGATTGATAACCGGCGCCGTATGCACGTTACCGTCACCTATATGGCCGTAGTTGACCACTTTGATTCCATATTTTTCACCCAGTGCCCTTATGGCCCGCAGGGTATCGGCAACCTTAGCCAGGGGGACACTGATGTCCTCGCCGGCAAAAACCCGGGTACCATCCTTTCTGACCCGGGCAGCGGCGGTTGCGGTTACGCTTCTGCCTTCCCAGAGCTCGGCCATACGTTTTTCTTCGGTGGCCCATTCCACCGTGCGAGCACGTTTGCCGGCCACTTCTTTTATGAGGCTGCCCTCATAGTCTACGGAAGGGGGATTGCCGTCGACCTCGAAAAGCAGTATGGCTTCGGCATCCGGTAAATTTATCTGCGGTTTGAATTGGTTTACCGCCTGAATAGCTGAACTGTCCAGTATTTCGATACCCGACGGAAGAACCCCGGCCTGATAGACATCCAGTACGGTTGCCGGAGCATCGTCCAGGTTATCAAAAACTGCCATGGCGATACCACGTGCTTTAGGTCGGGGCCAGCAGCGCAGGCGAATCTTGGTGATAACCCCGAGTACCCCTTCCGAGCCCACCATTAATTTGGTCAGGTTAAGTCCGGAAACGTTTTTAATGCAGCGGGCTTTCATACCGCCGGTTATAATTATCTCGCCGTTGGGGAGGACTACTTCCAGTCCCAGTATATATTGTTCGGTACAGCCGTATTTGACGGCCCGCAAGCCGCTGGCATTATTAGCTACCATTCCTCCCACGGTACACATCTGGCTGCTGCCGGGGTCGGGAGGGAAAAACAGATTATATTGGGCCAGTTCCTGGTTCAAACGCGCATGTATGACACCCGGCCTGATTATTACCTGCATATTGCGGGCATCGATTTCCAGGATTTCATCCCAGGTGGAAAGGTCAAGTACGATACCGCCGTTTAAGGCCACACATCCTCCGGTTTCTCCGGTACCGGCCCCCCGGGGTATGACATCGATATTATTTTCGAAGGCAAATTTCATAATTTTTTGAATCTCTTCCGTTGAGCGCGGCATTGCCACCGCCCAGGGATCAGCCGGTTCCATTTTGGTTAAAAACGAGCTGTCATAGGAATAGTACATTAAGTCCAGATCTTCAAATAAGACCCTATCCTTGCCCAGCATAGCTATAAGTTGTTTCTGTACCGCTGCTTTTTCCACACGCAGTCCCCCTTGATCAATAAAAAGAGTGTTATCATAAAATCATTGCTTATTATATCACAATGCCATGGGTGGGGATTATAAATCTGCAATACTTACGGTATAATTTAAACATTGACCGGCATTCACGTATGGCGGACCTTCCGCTTTCTGAGCGCTGGTTCATCACCAGACTGACAGAAAGAGATGAATATGCATGCTGAATAAATTTGCCTATGGTGATGCCTGCCTGGATGTAGAGATTCCCGAACATAATGTTGCGGCTTGTTTAAAATCGGCAGAAGCCGCATCCGACGGGTCAAACCGGGATATTATCAGGCAGGCACTGGAAAATCCCTGCGGCAGCAGCCGCATCTCCGCCATAGTAAAAGCGAAATCGGCTCAAAGCGCAGTAATTGTGGTAAACGATATAACCCGCCCGACACCGTATAAGTACATCCTGCCTCCGCTGCTTAAGGAAATTGAAGCAGCCGGCATTGTCCGGCAAAACATAAAAATGGTAGTAGCTCTGGGTATCCACCGTCCTCACAGTGAAGCCGAAAACAAGGCGATTTTCGGCGAAGGTATATGCAGCAGATACACCATTCAAAATCATGATTGTGATAATAACCTCGCGTCTATAGGACAATTGAGCAATGGCATGGAATTAATTATCAACCGCACGGTAGCTGAGGCTGACCTGCTTATAACCACCGGGGTAGTGGGGCTGCATTATTTTGCCGGTTATTCCGGAGGCAGAAAATCTATTTTGCCGGGAGTGGCTGCCCGCTCGGTGATAGAAAAAAACCACCAGATGATGAGTGACCCCCGGGCTTGTCTGGGCAATTATGAAAACAATCCAGTCAGCGATCTGATGCTGGAGGCAGCGCGTCTGGCCGGGGTGGATTTTATTCTGAATGTGGTCACGGCCGGAAAGGACAAGATAGCCTTTGCCGCCGCCGGCGACGTTTATCAAGCCTGGCTGGCAGCGGTGCAATACTGCGAAAAAATGAGTGTCGTAACCATTCCCGAACCGGCGGATATAGTAATCGCCTCCTGTGGAGGCTATCCCAAGGATATCAATATGTACCAGGCTCAGAAAGCATTGGAGGCCGCATCTCCGGCAGTTAAGGAAGGCGGAACCATATTGCTGCTGGCCGAATGCAGGGAGGGGCTGGGGGAGGCATCCTTTGCCCGCTGGCTAAATGACGCCGCCAGTCCCAAGGATATCGAGCAGCGTTTTTTTAACTCATTTGAGCTGGGGGGACATAAGGCTTATGCCCTATGCCGGACCTTGCGCCGGGCTGACGTCTTGCTCTACAGCGCGCTTGCGGATGAAACCGTAAGAAAGATGTTTATTACCCCGATTCATGATCTCCAGACTGCTGTCGATCAATTGCGGCTTAAATACGGTTCTCGGGCGCGTATGGTCCTTATGCCGGAAGCTCCGCGCATTGCCGTTAAAGTCAGGCCGTTTGAATAAACATATACTTTAGCCAATACAATGTAAGTATATAAGTATTAGAAAAGGCATATCGAGCCTTTTCTGCGGAATTTTAAAGGAGAAGACTTATGTACTCGGAAATATTAAACTTTTTGCCGGCTGACCGCTTGCTTTTTCATGAAGAAATGAAAAAGCATACTACTTTTAAAATCGGGGGACCAGCCGATATAATGGTATTGCCGCGTGATGAAGAGGATGTTCGTATCCTGATGGCATTTTGTCAGCAGAGGGATATTCCCGTGTTTGTCTTTGGCATGGGAAGCAATCTGCTGGTCAGAGACGGCGGTATTCGAGGTATAGTAATAAAACTGGGAGACAACCTGGACGCGGTGGAGGTAATGGGAGAGGAGATACAGGCCCAAGCGGGGGTCAAACTCTCCACCCTGGCCCGAATCGCGTCTTTTCACGCTTTGAGCGGATTGGAATTTGCTGAGGGCATACCCGGCAGTCTGGGAGGCGCCCTGGCAATGAACGCCGGCGCCTACAACGGAGAGATGCAGGCCATAGTAATGGAGGCCACTGCTATTGGGCCTGATGGCAGCCTGAAAACCTTTCAGGCCGATGAAATGGAGTTCAATTACCGCCACAGCGTTTTTCAAACCAATGGCTATTTTGTTCTGTCGGCGCGTTTACAACTGGTTTATGATGAGCGGGATGAAATAGAAAGGCGCATGCAGGAATTTGCCCGGCGGCGGGAAGAAAAACAACCCCTGGACAAACCCAGTGCGGGAAGCACCTTTAAACGCCCCCAGGGTTTTTATGTCGGACCTATGCTGGAGGAGTTGGGACTAAAAGGCTACGGTATCGGCGGCGCCCAGGTATCCGGGAAACATGCGGGGTTTATTATTAATACCGGCAATGCCACTGCCAGTGACGTTCTGCAATTAATCGGCCATATCCAGCAAAAGGCCAGAGAACGCTTTGGCGTGGACCTGCAAACAGAAATTCGGGTTGTGGGTGAAGAATAGGTGATATCAATATGAAAGTGGTACTCAGCACCTTAAACAGTAAATTCATTCACTCCTCTTTAGCCCTGGCCTACCTGGAAACTGCCTGTTGCGGCAGGGAGTGGGAAGTGGAAGTTATTGAGTTTACCATTAACGAAAGAATGGACAATGTCATGGCGTCCATATACCTGAGCCAGCCGGATGTACTCTGTTTTTCCTGCTATATCTGGAATATCGAGCATATACTGTTGTTGTGCCGGGATCTTAAAGAGGTGTCTCCCCACTGCGTTATAGTGTTGGGGGGACCTGAAGTATCCTACGATGCCGGACAGGTTCTGTCGGAGAATCCCGCCATAGACTATATCGTACGCGGTGAAGGTGAAATTGCCCTGCCGGAATTGCTGGAGCAAATTATACGCGGGGGACCGGTAGCAGAAATTAAAGGCATAAGCTACCGCCGGCATGATCGGGTGCATGAAAATCCCTCCCGGGAGCTGATCGCCGATCTTAATAGTTTGACCTCGCCATTTAAAAGAGACTTTTCTGATTACCGGGACAGGATTGTCTACTACGAGAGCTCGCGGGGATGTCCTTTTAACTGCTCCTATTGCCTTTCTTCTGGAGTAAAAGGGGTTCGCTATTTTTCCATGGATAGAGTAAAAGAGGAATTGCGGCGCCTATTGGACTACAGACTGCGGGAACTAAAGTTTGTGGACCGTACCTTCAACTCCGACGAAATCCGGGCCCAGGAAATAATGCAGTTTATTATCGACCAAAAGCCGGAAACCAAGGTTCACCTGGAGATTTGTGCTGAGATTATATCGCAGGGCTTTATGGATTTTCTCAGGCAGGTTCCTCCAGGTCTGTTCAATTTCGAAATCGGGGTACAGTCCACCTGCCCGCAAACCCTGCGGGCAGTCAGGCGCTATCATAACTGGGAGCGCTTGCAAGCAAACATTTTGCGACTGCAGTCCTTTGACAACATCCGCCTCCATTTGGATCTCATAGCCGGCCTGCCGTTGGAGAGCTACAGCCGCTTTCAGCAGTCATTCAATGATGTATACCGTCTGCAGCCGGATATGCTGCAATTAGGTTTTCTGAAATTGCTCAAGGGTTCGGATATATATCGTGACCGGAGCCGCTACGAGTACCGCTTCCAATCCCGGGCCCCGTACCAGGTTTTGTCCCACAGCCAAATTGCTTACGGTGAAATAATTGAACTGGGTCAGGTGGCGGATGTGTTAAACCGCTATTACAATAACGGTATTGTGCCGAATACTTTGGACTATGCCACCAACCGCATTTATCAGGGCGACGCCTTTATGTTTTTTGAGGACTTGGCCCGGTTCCGGAGGGAAAATAATCTGTTCGGCCTCGGCCATCGGCGGGAAAGGGAATACGATATACTACTGGAATTCTTTAATGATAAACACCCGGGTCATGGCTTGGAGTGCAACGAACTGATCAAATACGATTTTCTGGCCTGCAACCTGCCCCATCGTTTCCCCGCAGCAGTAAAGCGTATAAACCCCGCTGACAGCAGAGAACGGTTAAATGCCTGCCTCCGCACCGGTGCGTTGCTTGAGCAAATCCCCGAATCGGTTCGGGGCTCCCGGCGGGAGATGGTCAAACACCTGCATCTGGAGTACTTCGCCCTTGATCCCCTTGATTTAAATAAAGGCAAACAGTGCTTGCCTTTATTGTTTGTTTATCATCCGACAGCAAAGAAAGCGATTAGCGTACTTCCACTCGCCGGGTTGCCCCCGACCCCAGGATGGAAACACATATAAAGGCGACTGCCGGGTAGCATCTGTGTGCCCTGGGATATGTCCGTCAGAATTTGTTTTCCGGTCCGATGGGAAATAATCAAAGGTTTTTTGTCAAAGATAATTGCATTATTAAGTAAGTTAGGGTAAATTGGGGGAACAGGTAATTAATTAACCGCTTTATCATATAGAATTCAGGGGAGAGTTGAATGCCTCATAACAGTATTATAGCCCGGGAAGGGTGGCCTTATATAGGCCTGTTTGCCGTACTGACCGTAATATTAGCAATTTCCCCCTACAGGTATTACCTGCCGCTGCCCTTAGCGCTGGCTGTTTTTACCACCTATTTTTTCCGCAATCCTGAGCGGATTACCCCCCAAGAGGAAGGACTTATTCTTGCACCTGCGGACGGAAAGATAATAGCGGTTAACGAAGTCTGGGAAAATGAGTATTTTAAAGCCGATTGCATCCGGGTAAGTATATTCCTGAGCCTGTTCAATGTCCATGTAAACCGGATACCGTTGGGTGGAAAGGTTGAATGGCTGTATCGTTCCGGCAGTACCTACCTGCCTGCATACAGAAGCGGCGCTGCTGCTACTAACGTCTCCAATACGGTCGGTATTCTTTCCGCTTATGGTAAAATCATGGTGGTTCAAATAACCGGTATGATTGCGAGGAGGATTGTTTGCTGGCTGCAGCCCGGAGATACGGTTGCAGCCGGGGAAAGATTCGGCCTGATAAAATTTGGCTCCTGCACCCAATTGTACTTACCTGCAGAGGCGGAAATCCTGGTGGCACCGGGTGATAAAGTAAAGGGAGGGGAAACTATCATTGGCAGATTTAGTAACTAAGCGGTTTGCCAATTTCATAACCCTTTTGAATATCGTTTTTGGCTCCACTTCCATTATTTATACCATGAGTAAGGATTACAAGGCGGCAGCGCTGCTAATATTAATGGCAGCGTTGATGGACGGCTTGGACGGCAAGGTGGCGCGCCGTCTCCAGACCAGTTCTGATTTAGGCCGGGAACTTGATTCCCTCTGCGACATGGTTTCCTTTGGCGTAGCTCCGGCGGTACTGCTTTATTCCCAGGTGCTGCTCGATCCCTACAATCATCTGGGACTGTTGATTGCTTTACTGTTTATAATATGCGGCGCCTATCGTCTGGCCCGCTTTAACGCATTAAACCTGAGCGGCTATTTTTTGGGATTGCCGATAACAATCGCAGGTGGAATATTGGCACTATTGTCGTTAGCCGCCGGTTATCTGCACCCGTTTGCCGTACTCATGCTTTTGCCGGTCTTAAGCCTTTTCATGATAAGCACCGTGCGTATACCTAAGTTTTAAGCTCGTTGCTTAAATAATTAGCATTTTTTTAACAGGGGTACCGGCACGGTATTAGGCATGTCTCTAATTCTGCCATATATCTCCATATATCATCACCTCAAGGCAAAATAAGAAAAAAATCAACAAAACATGTTAGATTCGACAAATATTGTCATTATCTCTGAAGGATATGTTACTATTACTGCCTAATAGAGCATGTAATACTATGTTCGCGGGGGTGGTATTATGGAACACGCACACGCAATGCAAGCAGTACCACAAAAAATTGCAGTGCTGCAGCAGGAGGTTAAACATTTAAACAGTATTATTGAATCCTATAAGCAACGGGAGAAGACAACCTGGAGAAGCTGGGATTCAATTCGCCAGATTGCTGATTGCGCGCCGGCATTGATATATATCCTGCAGGATAACCGTTTACGTTATGTTAACTCCACCTTTGTCAACGTAACCGGATATACCAGGGAAGAATGTCTTAACATGAATGCCTGGGATTTTATCCACCCCGATTACCGTGAAGTGACCAGTACCAAAAACCTGGCCCGATTAAAAGGCGAAAATATTCCGCCATACGAGACTATCATCCTTACCAAAAGGGGCTGTTCTTACTGGGGGTACTTATCCTCGGATGTAATAGATTTTGACGGTGAACCAGCCGCGATTGGAATAATTCAAGATATCAGTGAACGTAAGCAATTTGAGGAAGCCCTGCTGGCTTCGGAAGCCAAATTTGCCAAGGTTTTTACTGCCAGCCCGGAATTAATCGTTATCTCCACCTTGGACGGCTTGTACCTGGATGTCAATGAACGATTTACCGCCATAACCGGATATGACCGGATAGAAGCGATTGGAAAAACCTCGGATGAACTCAATATCTGGGTTAATCCGGAAGAAAGGGCTTTAATGAAGAGGCTGATTCTCATTAACGGCTGGATACGCAACCTGGAGGTAAGGATTCGGACTAAAGATGGCAATGAAAGGATTGGCCTGCTTTCTGCTGATACCATAGATATTAACGGACAGGAATGTGTAATCAATATATTGAATGATATAACCGAGCATAAGCATTTATCCCACCAGATTGCCCGCCTGGATCGCTTGAATCTGGTGGGGGAAATAGCTGCCAGCATTGGCCATGAAATGAGAAACCCGATGACCAGTGTGCGTGGGTTTTTACAGATGTTCATGGCAGAAGCGCAACTATTGCCATATCATGAGTACTTTGCCCTGATGATTGAGGAATTGGATCGTGCCAACCAGATAATCAGTGAATTCCTCTCCCTGGCTAAAAATAAGACCATATCCCTGCAGCCGGATAATCTTAAGCGAATAGTGCAGGCTCTGGCTCCATTGATGGCAGCCGACACCATAAAACAGGATAAGCACCTCAGACTTGCATTGCAGAATGTTCCCGAAATTTTGCTGGACGAAAAGGAGATACGGCAGTTGATCCTTAATCTGGTGCGTAACGCCCTGGAGGCTATGGAGCCGGGTAAAACAGTTACCATTTACACCTATACCGAAGAGGAAGATGTAATCCTGGAGGTATCGGATCAGGGAAGCGGTATCGAACTGGAAATCATCGATAAAATTGACGCTCCGTTTTTCACCACCAAAGAACAGGGAACGGGCTTGGGCTTACCTGTATGCCACAGCATTGCCGCCCGTCACAACGCCAGCATAGAAGTTAAAACCAGCAGCCAGGGAACCAGTTTTATTGTCCGCTTTTCCACTCATGATGATTATGGCTTTAACAATTTGGTCTTAAGAGGCCTGTAAAAAACCAACCTCCTTTATCCCGCCCGGGTTCAGCAATTTCGGTTCCTGTCCCTTCTCTGTTATAATTAATAAAATCGCTGTCAATAGAGAGGAATATCCATGAAAATAGATCAAAGATCCGGCATCTTACGCTTTTTTACCGTCGTAAAGCTGTTTATAGATATATTCTGGGCGTTTTATTCCTTGAAAATTAAGCGGCTGTGGCATAGACCGTCATGGGCAGAGGAAAAACGGCGGCAACTCTATATTACTCAGGCCCGCTACTTCCGGGAGACAGCCGTCAGGCTGGGTGGATTGCTGATCAAGCTGGGACAGTTCTTCAGCACCCGGGTTGACATTCTTCCCCGCGCATCTATTGATGAATTGACCGGCTTGCAGGATGAAGTTCCGGCTGTTGCTTTTACTGCCATCCGGGAGGTTATTGAGGAAGAATTCAGCCGCCCGCTGGAGCAAGTATTCAAAACCTTTGATTTCCACCCGCTGGCCTCAGCTTCTTTGGGACAGGTTCACCGGGCTGTTCTGCATGATGATGGGCAAGTTGCGGTCAAGATACAAAGGCCTGGTATCAACGAACTGGTAGACATTGATTTACGAGCCTTACACCGTGTAATAAGCTTGGTCAAAAAATTTACCGACTGGAACCAACTGATTGATTTTGATGCCATCTTTGTTGAATTTAAGGAGACCCTGGAGGCTGAACTTGATTATGTTCAGGAGGGGCACAACGCCGAGACCATTGCCGAGAACAGCAAGGATGATAAGCAGCTCATAATTCCCGCCATATATTGGGATTATACCACCCGCCGGGTACTGACCATGGAATATCTGCAGGGCATCAAAGTAACCGACCATAAACTTTTGCAGCAGTACGGGATCGACCGCCAGGCCGTGGCCTCCAAGTTGCTGCACACCTATGTCAAACAAATCCTGATTGACGGTTTCTACCATGCCGACCCTCATCCCGGCAACCTGTTTGTGACCCGGGAGTCTCAACTTATAATGGTTGACTTTGGTATGACCGGCAGTATAACAACCAGTCTGCGGGAAACGCTGGTAGAATTGGTCTTTGCCCTGGTCAACCGGGATTATGAGCGGGTAACCCGATATCTTAAAGAGCTGGGATTCATACGTTTTGATTATGACAATCAAGCCCTTAACCGGGCTATCAGTATTTTCCTGGAGGAAATGGTGGGCAAAGGCCAAGACCTGTCTCAGCTCGACTTACAGGCCTTGCTGCACGACCTGGAGACCTTGCTCTATGAACAACCGTTTCAGGTTCCTGCCAATTTTACCTTCCTGGGTCGAGCTCTGGGTACCCTCTATGGCATTTGCATTGATTTGGATCCCGGCATAAGCTTTATTGATGTGGCTAAACCCTATGTGGAGGCGATTGCCCCGGAGAAAAGCAGCGTGTTCCGTATCATAAAGGAGCGCTCAACTCTTATCGCCAATGCTTTCCTGGACATTCCTCCTTTGATGGAAAGGGCTTTGCGCCGAGTCGACCGGGGTGAATTCAATTTAACCATGCCTTTGCAAAATATAAACGATGCTGTTATTCAGAATACCCGTGCCACCAGGTCGCTGGCCTGGTCGATTGTTCTGGGCTTCTCCCTCCTCACGGGAGCCTTCCTGCTGGTCAACGGTAAAGAGACTATGGCTGCCTGCGCCCTTGTCTTTTCTCTTATCGTTTTTATGCTGCTGTTGAGAGGAAATCGCCCGCCTTCCCGTAAAAGGGCCCCCCATCCACCAGTAATGATAAAAAGAGGGAAATAATCAACCCCGTATTTACCGCTTTTTCTTCATCAACTATCCCCGGCAAATAAAATTTTGTTGTTGACCGGGGTAAGGATTTGAATATACAATAACATATGAACAATTATTCATATGAGCATATGTAGGAGGGATTAAATGGCAGGGAGCAAGCAGGGCCTACCTTTTTGCAGTATCAATACCGTCCACGACGAGATAGTGGAACGGGTCAGGGAAGAGATGCCGGCGGAAGAAAAGCTCTATGATCTGGCTGAGCTTTTCAAGGTGTTTGGGGATACTACCCGGGTGAAAATCCTCTATGCCCTTTTTGCCGCTGAGATGTGCGTATGTGATATCGCCGCCCTATTGAACATGTCCCAATCGGCTATTTCCCATCAACTCAGGGTGCTGAAACAGTCCCGCTTGGTGAAATTTCGCCGGCAGGGTAAAGTTGTTTACTACAGCCTGGATGATGAACATATAAAGCAGATATTTGATCAGGGTTTGATGCATATTAGCGAACTCTGATTATCGATACCCATTGGGGGACCAACCTTCAAGGTGCAGGTTGGCCGCGAAATGCATCTATGCCTTCATAACCGACTATTTTGAAAGGGGGTATTGGCAATGAATAACGCAGTCACCCGGGAACTGATCCTGGAAGGCTTGGACTGCGCCAACTGCGCAGCCATGATTGAGAGCCGGGTTAATGAGCTGGACGGCGTTAATGCCGCTTCCCTGAATTTCATGACCCAAACCTTAAAGATTGAGATGGAATCCCCCGGTCTGGTCGATGATGTACTGGGTCAGACACGGCATATAGTCAACACTTTGGAGCCTCACGTGGTAATAGGCGCCAAAGACGGCGCCACAGCACACCATAAGATGGGTTTAAGCATAGATTATAACGAGTTAATAGCTATTATTGCTGCTTCCGCACTTTTAGCCCTGGCCCTGATCGTCGGTTTTCCCGCTCATGTGGAATTAGCCCTTTTCCTGCTCAGCTACCTGCTGGCAGGCAGTCCCATATTATACCGGGCGGGCCGGAACATAGTCCGGGGGCAGGTGTTTGATGAAAATTTTCTTATGGCTCTCGCCACCCTCGCCGCACTTGCTATAAAGCAGTACCCTGAGGCAGTGGCGGTAATGGTGTTCTACCGGGTTGGTGAGTTTTTGCAGGGATTGGCCGTAGACCGCTCCCGGCAGTCAATCGGCAGTCTCATGGATATAAGGCCGGATCATGCCAACCTCGTGCGCAATGGTATTATCGAACCGGTGGTACCGCAAGCAGTTGACCGGGGAGATATTATAATGATTAAGCCCGGGGAAAGAGTCCCTCTGGACGGGCAGATTATTGAAGGCGCTTCCTCCCTGGATACCTCAGCCTTGACGGGTGAATCCCTGCCCCGTTATCTGGAGCGGGGAGATGAAATAATGGCCGGGTTTCTTAATATTGATGGGCTTTTAAAGGTTGAAGTAACCCGTTGCTATAAGGAATCTGCGGTTAGCCGCATCCTTGATCTGGTGGAAAATGCCGCCAGCCGCAAGGCTCCGACCGAAAATTTCATTACCCGTTTTTCGGCCTATTATACTCCGGCGGTGGTAGCTGCGGCTCTGGCGTTGGCCCTGATTCCGCCCTTTATTCTTAATGCCGGTTCACCACGGGATTGGATATACCGCGCTCTGATATTTCTGGTGATATCCTGTCCCTGTGCCCTGGTAATATCTGTACCGATGGCTTTCTTTGCCGGTATAGGGACGGCATCCCGATATGGTATTCTGGTAAAAGGGAGTAATTATCTGGAAGCATTGAACTATGCCGACAGCATTGTATTCGACAAGACGGGCACCCTGACTACCGGAAAATTCAAAGTAGCTGATATTAAAACCCGGGAGGGAATTACCCCTCAAGAGCTTTTGTTTTACGCGGCCATGGCTGAGCGATATTCCAATCACCCCCTGGCTATCTCGATTCGAGAAGCCTATCATGGCCGCATCGACGAAAAACAGATAGAGGACTATCAGGAGATACCCGGTCATGGGATAAAAGCCAAAATTATGGGAAAAGAGGTACTGGCCGGTAATATCAGGCTTATGCAAAAGGAGAATATCACCTGTCCGTTTAATGCTGCCGGAACTCTGGCGCACGTTATTCTAGACGGTGCCTATGCCGGTTATATAGAACTGGCCGACCAGCTTAAGCCTGGCATCCCCCAGACCCTAAACAAATTGAAAACTATGGGTATTAAAAAACTGATTATGCTGACCGGGGACAAGGAGGATGCGGCCAGTAAAATAGCGGCCGGTTTGCAGCTGGATGAGGTTTATTCGGAGCTGTTGCCTGAGGACAAAGTAAGGCAAATGGAGCTGCTTGAGGGGGGAAAATCCTCTGCCCGGGAACGGCTGGTATTTGTCGGCGACGGTATTAACGACGCACCGGTATTGGCCCGCTCGGATTTGGGGGTAGCCATGGGAGGCCTGGGTTCTGATGCAGCTATTGAGGCGGCTGATATTGTCATAATGAACGATGACCCGGCCAGCCTGACCCAGGCAATCAATATAGCCCGAAGTACTCATTCCATCGTAATTCAGAATATTGTTTTTGCACTGGTAGTAAAAGCCATGGTGCTCATACTTGGCGCTTGGGGGCTGGCAACCATGTGGCAGGCAGTTTTTGCCGACGTGGGCGTAACCATAATGGCGGTGTTAAACTCACTGCGGATCATGCAAAAGAAGTATTAATCCCATCTTGACAGAACATGTGTTTGCATATAATATGGAAACAGAACAATTGTTCGCTATCATGCGGGGCAAGGAAGGTGCATACATGTTTGCGGGATTTGATAAAGGGGAGTTTATTCAAATGGCACTAGGTGCCGTGTTTATGCTGGGTTTGGGCTATGCCTTCACCTTTGCCGTTTTGCTGCTCTTTTAAACCGGAAACGGGGACAAAAAGTCCCCGTTTCTCTGCGCACCCGGTATTTTTTCATTATATAATGATATTTGTGATAAAATGCATATATAAGTTTGATTTACCATATTATGTGGTATTTATCTGCGCTTTAAGATTTACATAGCGAAGAGGAGTTGGGCTGGTGTTCCTGCGCTCTTTGAAATATTGGGGCTCCCATATCCCGTTGATTGGGTTTGTAATAATGCTGGTCGCTGTACCGGTCGGTTTCTGCGAAGCCTGGTTATGGCAGAACTATGTTTTGCACCCTGGCAACTTCCCACTATTCAAAAATTTATTTTCCTCTGCTGCAGCCAGTATCGAGTTTATTATCGCTGTGCTTAAACTCCTGCTGGGTGTTTTTGCGGTTGGCTCCATACTGTACGCCCTGCACCTTTCACCTCGGGGTAACCTGGCTAAGCTGATACCATCCCTGCGGGCCGGCATCAGGAAATGGTTCCGTATTCTCGCCCTAATTGTTCCGATCGGCATTTTGGCTTGGGCGCCGTATACAGTGCAAAAAATACAGGCCGGTAATTTTATATGGTTCAGCGTTCTTTGGGGAATTGCAGTCACCCTGTACTTCCTGGTAAAATACCCCCTGGCACTGCCGTTGTTAATCAATGAAAACGAAGGCATATTAGCATCCATGCGCAAGGGAGCCAGATTATCCCGAGGCATCAGAGCGGAAATACTGCTGGTGGTATTCAGTATTATTCTTTTGGCCGAGGTAATATGTCTGGTTCTTAGCTATCTGTTGCTGCCCAGGCTAACCGGGGCTCAGGGGACGCTGGAATTGGCCTTTATCAGTACAGCTACATATATTATTCGCTGGTTTTTATATTCGCCGGTGCTGATCGTTGTTTATGCTTACTACCGGGAGCAGCTTGCCCTTTATGTACGGTCGTACCTGCTGGCTTAACCATAACAGACACCGGACTACATCAGTACTGAAAAGGAAAATTCCGAAACTTTGGCAGTGTAGGGGAGAAAAATGAAGGAAGATACTGCTGCCCGAAAAGATAAAGATTATTTCAACTGCGGCTTATGCCAGAGCAGGTATTTTCCTTTACACCCGGGTGATGTTCTCTGCCCGGAGTGTGAAAGCAGGGTAAAAGATAGCAGTGACTGGATAACCGGGGTTTTTTATTTGTATCAGGATAGTGATTTTGAATCCTTGATGCTGCTTATTCCCCTGATAAGGAAACAGTTAAGGATGCGGGCGGAAGAATTATGTCACCTGGCTTTGGAAGCTTACCGGAACGATAATCTGACTCAGGCCGGCTCTTTATGGCAAGAGGCGCGCCGCTACGATCCTAAAAATATTCAGGCCGCCTTTAATCTGGCCTATATACAGTGGAAAAACGGTGAAATAGAATATGCCGATTTTATTTCCAGCCTATGCGGTTTGGAGAATATCTGCTTTGACTATGGCGAATATCATGAGTTCATAACCAGAATTGAATACGCCATGAGCCGGTCCGATGATATCGAGGCCTGGCTGCCATTGGCTGATGGCAAATCTTTGGCTGGAAGTAAAGCATTAAGGAAGCAGGCTCCCGAACTGGCCAAAACCATTCCCGCTCACCGGGGGCGAATTAGTGCCGCCAGTTTTTCCTCTGACAGCAATTACTTATTAACTGCAGGTTATGACGGACAGCTTTCACTCTGGGATGTTAACACCGGCAGGGAACTGCAGCGCTTTACCTTTAAACATGCCCAGATTACCGCTGCCTGTCTGACTCCGGACGGGTTTCAAGTTCTTGCTGCGACTGACGACTACACCCTGCATCTTCTAGACCTGAATACTGGTCAAACCATACGCCAGTTCAGAGGCCATAGAGCCTTGCCGGTCTGGGTGGGGGTAACGCCTTACGGGAGAATGGCACTGTCCGGAAGCTGGGACGGCGCCATCGGCTTCTGGAATCTCCAAAATTCCCGGCCTATGAATCTTTACCGCGCCAATACCGGCCCTATCAACAGCATGTGGATGTCTGGCGATGGAATGTGTTTATTGCTGACCGGTCTGAAAAAGGAATTCCGGATGCTTGACTTGAGTGGTGAAATGAACCATCGCTGGCTGGGATTACCTGACCGCTGGCCTTTTTCAATATGCTCTACTGATGATAAGCGCTATGTACTGTGCGGCAACACCGACGGCAGCATTAATCTCTGGAACCTTAACTCAGGCAGGTGCCTGAAAACGCTCTTTGGTCACCGGGGAACAGTCAACTGTTTGACCATGAGCAGCGACTCCGGTCATGCCATCTCGGCCGGTATTGACCGGACCGTACGCATCTGGGATCTTAATAAAGGGACTGAAACATCTCAGCTAAATGAGCAGGGCAGGCAGGTCAAATGCCTTGGATTTGCCGGGAGCAATCATCTGTTCTTTACTGCCGGAGACGATGGCCGGGTTAGACTTTGGGCCTTTAGCTAGAATATCTTCCCGGACCGTACATCGTCTATTCCGTGGCAATGCCCTTATTTATTACATAGCGCAATATTTTAACATCGTCGGCAACAACCCTGACTGAACCGCCTGCCCGTTTGATTTTTTCCATTATTTCAATAAATTCATTTAGAAGAAAGTAGTCATAGATGGAAGCGGAACCAAAATTGAGAACCATCCGCAACGGTTTTACGCCCAGGAAAGCCTGTATGGTGTTTTCGAGTTCAGTTATCTTCGGCGGTTCAAAGTTTTGACCGATATTTATGGTAAACGTTCCTTGGTTGTTTTCAATCGTAAACGCTTCTTTCAGGTCGCCATTATATGGTCGGCTGCTAAAACCTGCACCGGACTTTTCCGCCGCCGCCATTGCAGGTTGGGCTGGCGGTAGTAAGTTTGATAGTACGGCATCAACCGAGGCAATTACCTTATCGGGTGAAAAGGGCTTTATAATATAATGCCTGGCACCATTTTCAATGGCAGCCATTACCATGCTCTTCTGGTCAATAGCGCTTACCATGATTATGGCCGCCTCAGGATAATCGCCCACAATCTTCTTTACCGCTACCACGCCATCCATCAGGGGCATGGTAATATCCATGGTAATCAAATCAGGTTTGTGGCTTTCATATTCCCGGTAAGCCTGTAAGCCATTTTCCGCCTCGGCCACAATTTCGTGCCCGGCCCGGGTCAATATGGCTTTTAGGTTGCGCCTGACTATGGTCGAATCATCAACAATAAGAATTTTTGCCATCTGGGTATCCCCCTTAATAATCTGCCCGTTGTCTGTGACAGTATTGATTATACAACGGTGCCGTCTCCGGTAAATTACTAGGGCGCCTTAAAAATATTTCTAGAAATCGCCTGGCATTCCTTCTTATTGTATAATTTTAGTAAGCTGCGCTGATGGTTTACAGCTAGTCGTGCAGACTGATAGAAGGTTTTATCTATATCGGGCCGAATATAAGATGTGCAGGAGCGATTTTACCATGATAAAGTCGGAAAGGGCGAGCTTAGATGGATAATTGCAATCTTACCGCTGAAACATGTTCTATCATCCATTGCGACCTGGATGCTTTTTATGCTTCGGTAGAACAGAGGGAAAATCCTTCCCTCCAGGGAAAACCGGTTGTAGTTGGAGGGGACCCCAGATCCCGCGGGGTAGTGGCCACCTGCTCCTATGAGGCTCGCAGGTATGGGGTTAAATCGGCCATGCCTCTGGCCCAAGCGCAACGACTTTGCCCTCACGCGGTATTCCTGCCGGTTGCCAGGCAACGCTATCAGGAGGCTTCACGCCAGGTTTTCGCCATAATGGCCGACTATACTCCGATGATGGAAATCCTGTCTATTGACGAAGCATTCCTTGATGTTGCTTCATCATTATCCCTATTCGGCACTCCGGAAGGTATCGGCCGTACTATCAAAAAAAGGGTAGAAAAGGAACTGAACCTGAAGATATCGGTAGGCATTTCCTATAACAAATTTTTGGCTAAACTGGCTTCACAGCTGGATAAGCCGGACGGCTTCCGCGTAATTAAAGCTGACGAAGCCCTGGCTCTGCTGCGTCCGCTGCCGGTACAACACCTGTGGGGAGTAGGGGAGAAGACCGGGCGGGAACTTGACAGATTAGGCCTCTACCATATCGGCGATATTCAAGACTTGCCGGAAGGCTGGCTGGCAGATAAAATAGGTTCGGCGGGGAAGCTATTCTGGGAACTGGCCCGAGGTATCGACCCCAGGCCGGTAACCCCCGGGCGGCAGAGAAAGTCGCTGGGAAGAGAAGTAACCTTTGCCGCAGACACTGCCGATATAAATTACCTTAAGGATTTACTCAACCGCTTTGCTGCGGAATTGTGCGGGAAATTGCGCCAGAATGGCTTGGACACATCGACCGTTACGGTAAAGATCAAGTACAATAATTTTGCCGCCATCAGCCGCAGCAGGACTATAAGCCCCGGTAATTCAGACATGTTGATAGGGGAAACGGCAACAGATATTTTGCAGGATGCTTACCACGGCTATCCGCCGTTACGTCTGATCGGCCTTTCTCTGGGCAGATTGACCCCAGCCCCGGCACTGGAACAGGGCAGTCTTTTTGCCAATGATTCGGCTGGGCCTGATGACAATGAAATCGACCGGGTTATGGACGGCATTCGCCAACGATTCGGCTCCGAGGTAATTGGCAGGGCTAATACACTGACCTGGAAAAAGCATAGACCCCCAAACCTATAGATCGGGTGGTTGGAGACCCTTGCATTTCAAGGGCCTCCAACCTTGCTTCTTAACCCAGCTTAAAATGCTGGGTTATTTCTTTTAGTTGCCGGGCCAGGCTATCCATTTCTTTACTGATGCCCACAATATTGTTTACCGCCGCCAATTGACTCTGGCTAACGGCAGTCACCTCTTCTGCCGAGGCCGCCGATTGCTCCGTAACGGCTGATATATTGCCGATGGCCTGAATAATCTCATCGGCAGATGCCAATAGCTCTTCAAAAGTTGATGATAAATCCTGGATGGAATTGTCTATTTCTACCGAGCCGCTTTCTATTTCCCTGAACTCAGCAATACTTTCGGCCAGTGACTTTCCTTGTTCAATTACCAGTTCTTCCACACGGTTCACTTCAACCACTACTCGTTGCACCTGACCCAGAACCTCATTTATAATCGCACCTATGTTCAAAGTGGCGGAACCGGTTTCTTCAGCCAGCTTCCGTACCTCTTCCGCCACCACGGCAAATCCCCGCCCGGCGTCTCCAGCCCGGGCCGCTTCTATTGCGGCATTAAGGGCCAATAAATTGGTTTGGTCGGCAATATTGGTTATAACGGTTATTATTTCTCCTATCTGCCTGGTCTTCTCGCTTAAATCGTTAATCACCACAGATACGTTATTGGTGTCTTCCACCGTTTTATCCATATTATCCTTCTGCTGCAGCATGAGCCTGGTTACTTTCTTTACTATAGCCTGGAAGCTTACCGATTTTTCTGAAATTTTTTCCGTATTGCTACCTACAGTCTGCATGGCAATCCCGACCTGATGGGCCAAATCACTGGTACGTTGAGCATCTTCGGCCTGGGATGAAGCCGCCCGCGCCACTTCTTCAGCGCTGACGCTTACCTGCTCTGATGCCCTGCCGGTGTTCTCGGCCGTAACCAGCAGGTTGTTGGCGACACCAGCCAGCTTCTGTGAGCCTTTAATAATCCGCCCGACTACAATTTTCAGACTCTCGTTCATTTCTCCCAGGGAATTCACCAGCAACCCGATTTCAGAGCGGTCATTACTGGCAATACTGTTACTCAGGTCACCCTTCGCCAGCCTGGTTGTGATTTCGGTCATCTCTTTAAACGGCTGGGTAAGCTTGCCGCTTATAAACCAGATAACTACCAGCAACAGCAATACCGTGAGCAAGCTCGCCATTATTGTGCCCTGAAGCATCTTTCTCAAAGGTTGGTTTACCTCTTTTTCCGGGACGGTAACGGCCAATGACCATCCGGTTGATTCTACCGGGTCATAGGCCATGTATTTGTCCACCCCGTCGAATTTGTAGGCTGTTACTCCGCTTTCCATAGCCGTCATTTTAGCAGCCGGGTTTTTTAAGCTGTCACCCAGATCAGCCAGCTTTTTTTTAAGAATGTACTGCTTGTCCGGATAAGCTACAAATGTGCCGGTCTTGTCAATCATATAGGCATAACCGGTCTGCCCGACCTTTATTTGGCCGACTATTTCCACCAGCTTTTCTGCCTTGATAGTGGCAGCCATAACGCCTGCCACCTGATTGTCCCGGTAAATCGGCACTGCTACCGGCATAGCCAGATTACCGGTGGCCCTGGAAAACACAGCAGTACCCACATTAGCCTGGCCGGATATGGCAGCTTTAAAATAGTCCCGGTCACTGAGATTCAAGCCTTCTTGTCTTCCGGTATCGCCAATAACCGAACCGTCGGGGTAGATAATGTATAGATTTTCCTTCTCATCTGACATTAAGGGAGCCAATGCAGCAGGAACTCTGGCTGGGTCAAGGTTGTTTACTGCATCCAGCTTGGATATTGTCTCCAGTTCATTGTACTTTCCCCCCACCCATTGGTTAATCTCATTACCGGCGGATACCGCCACTTTCTGGCACTCATACAGGATCTGCCGGTCAAGTATTGCCTTGCTGTTGAAATATGATACCGCACCTTGTCCGATAGAAGCGAGAAAGCAGGCAATCAAAACCCAAATCAGAAGCCGAAATCTCACGGAATGCGTAAATTTCAACGAACATACCCCCATTATTAACTTTTATAACGGGAATTTCGACACATTCTATAAAATTCCTTTATTCCTGTCGGAGTATTTCCGGCCAAACAGGAATGATTAAGATTCCTGTTTTTTTACAGCAAAAGCTTTAAGGCAGATACTTGAATCTGGTGCAATATCATAAATGTCATGCCAGCGGCTTCCGTTATCACTGATAAATCCCTGCCCAGGGTTAGAACGGGCCTTGCTGCTTATGCCTTCCATCTTTATTTCGCAGGGCACCGGATAATTATATCCTGGGGTGGTAAGTTTAACCACGATGGAGAAGATTTCTCCTTGGCTTACGGTGATAGGACTGGAAAAATTCCTCGCATAGTAAGACGGCTCATCGGCAGTGCCTTTAACCGTTTTGACCAATTTGCCGCTTCTGGGTTTTGCGGCTCCAACATTGGTATATAAATAAACCGAATACCTGGAAGCGGGCGAGGCGGCATACAAAGAAAATCCGTTTATAGCCATACGGGCATCTGCTTTAAAAATGTTTGCCATCCAGGCAGTATCAGACTGAAAACCATAGCCGGCTATCCAACCCAGGGGATCGTACTGCAGTATCAGTTGTGAGGTTTTGGGGGACTCAGCTTTATAAAATAAAGCATTTTCAACCCCGATCCACAAATCATGATAGGAAATATAGAAATAACCCTGATCGCCCCAATTTTTCCCCCAGCTATTTTTGACGATAAAAGCTCCGTCACCGGGGGGAATGCTCTTAAATTTCTTCCGGCTGTAGTTATCGTCCCAACCAGCCAGGGTAACGGCGTGATTAGGGAATCCCTCCGGGGCGTAATAAGCAGCGGTCTGTTCATTAAAATAAACCTCATCATAGGCCATAGCGCTAAACACCGCTCCGTAGTTCATTATTGCCGTTTTAATATTGGTGTTGTCGGTGGGACTTTTTCTGGAGGGGATAAAGATAACCCTTTTCAAATGCTTTTTGGTGGCAAAAACCTTGCAATTACCCTCAAGGGGGTCGTAGGGATCGTCTTTTTCCCGAACCGGTCCACTCCATCGTGCCAGATAGGCGGTGGACATCCATTGGTTCCCCCCGCCGTCAAAGGAGCGGTCAAAACCTTCGGGGCATGACTCAGCCAGCAGATTCTTCATATTATTCTCGGAAAAATCCCATTCCTCCTCGGGCAACAGGCAAGACTCCATTGAGCCGCAGGTGGCAAAAGCCCAGCAGGTTCCGGCTGGCCCCTGGTCTTTGACTCCGGTCATTCTTCCCTGAGAGCGCAAATCAAAACTGGCGGGCAATGCCTCGGCTCTATACCCCAGAAATATTTTCTTCCCGCCAAGATGAGACAGATCAAGTGGATGAGGGATATAGCCTTCTTTGCTTATCGGCTTCTGGCTGATGTTTAATCCAGTTCTGGCTTCTTGTATATATTTAGTGAAATTTGGGCTGACCGGGGAACGGAGCGGATGGCGGTTAAATATTTTCAATCTATCTCCCCCAAGGATTTATTAAGCTGCTGCTAAAATATATGAAAAAAATAGCCTTAAGGTACTGGCAATTGTTGGGGTGGGTTAAAGACCTCCATAAAATGGTGCAAGATGCAATAATGGATGTTGGTGGGGGTTATTACATTATATTGGCATGATGTTATTTAAACTATAAAATGTTCATTTATAATCGGATATGTATAATATGTTAATATATTAATACTTATCTCATTAGGAATGGGGGTGTATTAGGCAATAATAATTGACCGGAGATTGTCCGATAACCCTTATTTTTTCATTGCGTCACCATTATTCAACGGATTAATATCCTTAATTCATTATCTTAAGGTGAGGTGAATTGCTGATGGAACCCGGTGTTCGAGATGGGAAAGAGTTCTGCTCGAAAGCTAAAAATCCATTGATTAGGGAAATAGCCCTTGATGCCTGGAACCGGTGTTACAAGTTGGGTACTGACCCTAAAAATCTGCTTTTTACTTTTTTGTCACCTGACGATTTGCAACTCAGAATAGAGGATGATAATGAATTGTTGTTGGCGGCTGATAGCTTTTTAGACAATCTTTCTGTAAGTTTATGGGAAATACCCCATGTCATTGCTCTAGGCGATAGAGACGGATGGGTAATTAAGATTGCGGGTAATCCGGATGATTTCGGTGGGAGCGATTCCGGTTTTTGTACCGGGGTCAACTGGTCAGAAAAATATGTGGGAAATAATGGTATCGGCACGGTTCTGTCCGTATCGGAACCGGTTCTAATTTGCGGAGCAGAACATTTTGGACATATTTACCGCTCCTTTACCTCTATGGGCGTACCGATCAGGAACAGCAGAAATGAAGTAATCGGAGTTATTGATTTAATTGTCAAGCACGCTTCCCCGGGCCTGATTCCTATGCTCCTGTCCTGCGCCGAGGCGGTCGAAAAAAATTATATTAATTCTACAAACCTGGCAGCTAAGCTGCAGCAGGTGGATAAGTTGCTGATTACAGGCAGTCTTCTGTCTACCACTATTCATGATTTGAAAAATCCCCTGACTATCATCCGGGGATTTGCCCAACTGGGAGAAATGAGCGCAGCTACGGAGCAACGCAATTATTTTCAGCAGATAGTCTCAGAAGTGGATGGTCTGTTATCAATGCTCAATAATCTGGTTGGCATTCTGGGACAGGAACATTACCAGGAAGTATATCCGGGAGATATTATCAAATCTATCCTGACGGATATAAAACCGCTAGCAAAATTATTAAGGATAAGCCTGGAATGTTCAGTAAAAAATCAGGCTAAAGTCAATTTACACATCGAACTGTTTAAACGGGCGATACACAATCTTTTGAAAAACGCTGCGCAGGCTATGCCTGATGGAGGAGGAATTCAGATTGAAATAAATATGATTGAAGACAAGGTGCTGATAAGAATAAGTGATACCGGTTCAGGCATACCAAGCGATATTAAGGATAATATATTCAAGCCTTTCGTTCACGGTTCTAAAAGCGGGAACGGCCTGGGGCTTTATATGGTTTACTATGTGTTTAACCGGCTCCATGGAGGCCGGGTCTGGTATGAAAGTCAGACCGATGCCGGAACTTCATTTTTCATAGAGCTGCCGGCGGCCACGGATAACAGCGCCGGCGGTAAAGAGGGGAGTTTATTTTCACTGAAAATGGTTTAGGGAGGGTAGACCCTCCCTAAACCATTTTTTCCTATCGTGCGAATACATGTTGACCGATTCTGGTTACTATAGTTCTGGTCCATACCCATTTATTAGTTGCAGTAGCCGGATTCCAATAATACAAGGCTTCTCCGGTTGGATCCCAGCCGCGTAAAGCTGCCTGAACCGCCTGGTAAGATGAATTGTCAGGCTGGAGGTAAAACTGGCCGTCATCTACAGCGGTAAAAGCCCCCGGCTCAAATATTACTTCCCCGATGTTTTTCCCGAATTGATTTGAGTCCACCCGGTTCAATACCACCGCAGCTACAGCCACCTGACCTTCAAATGGTTCACCCCTGGCTTCGCCGTAAACCAGACAGGCCAAAGCTTCTATATCCTGGTTGGAATATGGTATAACCCCGCGGGAAGGAGCGGCAGTTCTCCTCGGGGAAGGAGGCTGACCGACTTGTTCGATTACCGCATTGGCGGTTTCCTGCCCAACCACGCCATCAACTGCCAGACCGTTGTTTCTCTGAAAGTCCCTGACCATCTGCATGGTTTCCCAGCCATAAATGCCATCAACTTGTCCCACGGCATAGCCCAGGTAACCCAGGTTTTTTTGTAGTTGTTTTACGTCATACCCCTGTATGCCTAAATTAAGCATTCTATCTCCCAGGTAAGCTTCGGTCTTTACGGGTGCCAGCAGGATAGTGGACATAGACAGCAAGATTACCATAAATGCTGCCGTAACCTTCTTTTTTAACATTGATTCCACCCCTGTGATTATTTTGTTTTAGTTTACCCGTATACTAATGACTCTAACAAAGCGTCAATTCGGGCTATACAAGCCTTCATCCGGCTTGAGCGCCGATGTATAGGGATATCAGCTTAAGAATAGCCTTTATGTCGGTAGTCCAAGGGCAGGAGATGGTCATACCATATTATTTCTCAATAACCAGCATCAGCTTGGATAAATAACGATGCATAATGCCGGGCTGCTATTTAGCCGCATAAAGGATGATAAAAAGGCAACGAAAAAACGGTTTCCGTCTAGAGCGGAGGAAACCGTTTTTAGTCTCTATTGAATTATCAATAAGCAATAGCAGTTACGGATTTAAACTCCTGACCAGGGCATAGGCAACCTCTGCCCGAGTCACGGTTTGTTTACTATTGAAGTCTGCTGATGAAGGTATCAGTCCCAAGCCGTTAATTAAAGCTGCGTACCCCAGGTTGGATTTGTTTATACTGGGATCGCCCGGGTACGGGTTGACAAAAATATCTGCGTTTTGGGCCACCCGCTCCAATCCCATACTGCGAACCAGTACCCGGCTCATGTAGTCGCGGGAAAGAGGAGCATGGGCATCAACCTGCTCTTTGACCCACCCACGCTGCTGGCAAATATTTATTACCCGGGCATCTTCCCCCTGGTCGGTGTTGCCGATTCCATCCCTGACGCCCAGCAGGGTGCGCAGGAAGGCAATCGTATTGATTGTTCCGTCCGGGCGGAACTGCTGACCATAATCAGCCATAAGGCCGGCCGAACCGATCAAGCTTATTTCTTTTTCAGCAAAATGTCCTTTTATATCGTTGAAAGAGCGTGGGCCGGGTTTCTCCGATAAAGGGGTGCCTCCGGCGTCCAGCGCAGCTTTGCTGATGGCATCAATCATGGCGAGATCTTTTTGTGCTGCAGCCGCTAAAGGTTTGTATACCAGTGACAGCCGGGGTTTGCTGTTCTCCCGATAAATCCCGGTGTAGCAAAGGGTGAGGGGAGCAGCCTGGAGAAAAACTTTATTGCCTTCCTCCACTGATATTGCCTGGTCTGCCGGCGGAAAATCATATTCTGACCAGTTGAGGTCATAGCCAACTACCCTTTTATCCTGGCTGGATACCGTGATGCTGACGCCTTGTTGGGGGAAAGGTACGTTGTTTACCAGACGGGTGTAGCTAAAGTCCCACTGGGATTGACTTTCTTTTTCCAGCGGCAGTATCGGAGGGCGTGATCCTGACTGCTCATCAAGCTTTACCTGACCCGCCAGCTTAGGCTCTATTTTACGGAGAAAACTGTCGGCAACGGCAAATGCAGCCTCTTTGGTTAATTCCGAATTTACCGGTTGTTCATCACTGGATTGATGAAATGCGTATATTTTGCCGTTTAAGGCATCTACCCGGGCCCAGAGATTGTAGTCCCTTGCTTCTTCTTTACCGGTTGCGGGCCTATTCCAATTCAGATTCCATATCCTGCGTTCCTGGTTTTGCCAATCCCGCTCCAGACTGGCATTGCTGAGTACCGCATCAGCCGGAATAGCAATCCATTTTTTTACCCGGGCAGTAGCTTCGTCCTGTCCGATAAAGCGGCTGTTTTTCTCCAGTTCTTTTATCTCCTCCGGACTTAGGCGGGGGGCAGAATCTGCGGCACCCATGCCTCCGGCTGACATTTTCATATTTTCGTAACGCTCTGTATTTTCTTCCCATTGGCCGTTTTTAAGTACCAGGGGTTCTCCCGTGATTGCATTGATGGCACCATTGGAGGGATGATTGATAATATATACCAGGCGGGGTTTATCTTTGATTTTACTGCCATAGGCTCTCACTTCCCGAGGCGCTTTGTACTCCAGACGCAGCATTTTTTCGTTTTGAAAAACCTTTGATGCCTCTTCCCGGGATATGGCTTTGCCGACTTCCTCCAGCGGAACATCCAACCAATCCAGACTATAGCTTCTGACCTCCCCGGTCTGGCTGTCTATTTCCATCCGAACACCGTTACCGAGGACGGGAATACCGTTTTCATAGCGTTCCCAGACAAAATTGCAACTGTGCCGGGCATATCCATTCAAGTAGATAAGACTGGGCTCTTTTATGCAACGCAGTGAAGCAGCCTTTTTAGGCAGCAACCGCTTTAGCTGGTTATCGGCAATCCGGCCGGCTTCGGCTTCTGACAGTGCTTTGCCGGTTTCGTCGGCCGGCTTCTCCGGCCGCCATAGGTTCATGTTAATACATTCACCGCTGTCGGCATCGATTGATACCTCCAGGCTGCCGGCCTCAGGTTCGCGGGCCTGCCAGCGCAATACCCATGATTTGCCCTGTATGTTGCTGATAAATTGGGAGTTGAATTCGGTATAGGACGGAGGAACGGGGAAAAGCTCTTTAGCTGTCTGGATAGCTTGCTCCAGGCTGACGGCTGGGTTGTCTGCCAGCAGGGGATGGGGCAGAAAAGTAGTGAAAAACGTTATCAGCAAGAGGGTAGTCCAAAATTGTTTAAGTCTCCAACGCATGTCTTGTTGCTCTCCTTTCAATGCTTAAAATCCATTTTCCATTCATACGCCGGTTGCAGGGTAAAACTATCACCCCCGGCCATAATGTGGAATGCGGAATTTAGCTGTCAAAGCTGGAGAGGGAGATTCATTGAAGGCATTTATTTAAACTGTATTCAAAACGTCTGTCGTCTTCGGCGGTGCGTTTTTTGGGGCCTTTGGTTCTACCGCCCGCTCGCCGCAACTTGGCTTTAATTTCTCTTTCTTCCAACAGGAAATCCATGGTGTCAGCCTTATATATGAGCCCTGCAGGACTCAGCGCCTGGGCTCCTTTACCCATTACCATGGCTGCCAGTCCCCAGTCCTGGGTTACGACAACATCCCCGGCTTCGGTCAGATTGATTATTTTTAAATCAGCTTCCTGTGAAGCGTTGCCCACCACTACATGGTAATCAGACTCAATATTATGATCAAAACTGGCTACGGTCCAGACTGGGATATCATATTTAGGTGCTGTCCTAAAGCAAATCTGCAGAACCGACCTGGGGCAAGCGTCAGCATCAACCAATATCTTTGTTGCCATGTCTCGGGTTTAAGAACTCCTTTCCGTCCAATCAACGTGTACTGTAGTGGAAGAAGTATAGAGCTTCCGATTTATGTTTTCCTGGACTAGTTCGGCAATATCATGTGCTTTTATCAGAGAAAGCTCCTTGTCTACTTCAATGTGAACAACCACTACCTTGTTGGCTCCGTAATCATGCACGCTTATATCATGGGTAGCTATAACACCGGGTATGGCAAGAGCTAAACGGTTAATCTCCTGCACCTGCCCGGGATCATTCTCACCAATCAGTTTTGAGCAGGAATCCGTGAAGATTTCAACCCCGGTCCAAATAATAAGGCCTGATACGCAAAAGCCCAGTACGGCATCTACCCAGTAATATCCGAACCTGGATGCCAGTATGGCCACCGCTACCAGAATTGATGCTATGGCATCGGTACGATGGTGCCAGGCATCGGCGATAAGGGTAGAGGATGAGATTCTCTCACCCAAGTCGATAGAAAAGCGGGACATAAGCTCCTTAAACATGCCGGCCAGCAGCATTACTATAACCACAAAATAGCTGCCCGCCACCGGAGTGTTGCCAACTAAACGCTTATACGAATCTAGTCCGAACTTTACACCTACTGCGGCCAGCAGAAGAGAAATGATTAATGTAGCGATAAACTCGATTCGACCATGCCCATGGGGATGTTCATTATCCGCCGGAAGCGCTGCCAGTTTAAAACCGGCGATAACTACGATGGAAGTTAAAACGTCGGAAGCGGTGTGCACGGCATCCGCAATAAGGGAAATACTGTTAACCATCATCCCCAGCACCGCTTTGATAATCGCCAGCACCAAATTACCTACTATACTGAACCATGCTTCCAGGTAAGCTACCTTTTTACGATGGTCAGGATTATCAATGCTGCCCTGGAGAGGCACCTCTTTAAGAGTCTTACTGAGCATGAAGTTTGAAAAAGAAAGGGTCAAGCGATCCAATATTAACACTCCCTGTAAAAATGTTGCCCATAAAGTTAAAAAATTACCGTTAGACTGTTATTTTCATAATAGTCCCACGGTAATTCCGCTGCCCCGCAGGGCCCGGCTAAAAGCCTGACATAGTTATTAGTTTATTGATATTTATTTTACCAAAAAATATACATCTTTGGCAAGATAAATTAGAAATATCTCACGCTTTTCGGTAATAGAAGAGGCGACCGCTTTCCAATTGGTACTCCACCTGATTTTTTAAGATAAGAAAGCTAAGCATAGCTGCCATGGTAGAAGATAGAAAAAAATATTCCCTGAAATCCGGGCACAGGTCTTTCAGTATGATGATCTCTTCCAGCAATTCCTCCCGACTGTGGGGTTGTTCCAGCAGCTCGAGGGAAATATTAAGATAGTCGTCCAGGTTGCTGCGGTTAAGCCTGACCAGATTTTCGATCTCCTCCTTTTCATAAACCTGTTCGCCATGGCCCAGAACAAAGTAGTCATAATTCAACGCAGGTATTTTATCCAAGGTCTCATACTGTGCTTCAATATCGAATAAAAAAGGGAATGAATATTTACCAATATTTTCGCGGCTAAACAGGGCATCACCCAGATAGCCGACCCGATCCCGGGTGCCGATTCCGACCTGTCCCGGGGCGTGACCATTCAGGCTGAAAACCTCAAACTTTTCGTCGTTTATCCTTATTATACCCTCGGTGACGGTATTATCCGGTACTATGCTTTTATCCCTCACGAAACCATGGCTTAACTGTTCCGGTGGCTTACCCCCGTAGATGTAAAGGGGAAATAAAAAAGCGTTTTCAATGAACAGCTGTGCGCTCCGGGAAGCAAAAAAGACGCTTCCGGGGTACTTTTCTTTTAAATAGGCATTTCCGCCGCAATGATCCATATGGGAGTGGGTATTAATTACGTATTTTATTTTAAAACCGTCAACCTCCAGGTTTTCCTGTATTTTACGAGCGGCCTGGTTGCTGTCGCCGCTATCTGTTATCAGTGAATATTTGTCTTTGAACAGGAAAGCTCCGGTATTGGTAGAGCCTGGGATATAGAAGCTATTCCCATTAATGCGAATAAGACTCATAGCTGCCTCCGCAAGAACAATAAAAATAAGGACAAGGCCTGTGACTGATGAACTTTACTTTAATTATAACCATAATGCACAGTTTAGGCTCTATCCATCCGAATTATTTATTCCGGAACTATTGTTGCAACCGGCCCCATTGCCTAAAATAAGGCTGGCAGCCCTAAAGAGTAATTCTGAATCTTTGAGTTATAATGTAATAAGGTAAACTAACTTTATCCTAATTGTTGAATCAATTAAAGCTTTAGTAAAGGCGGTTGGCGTTTTGAACTACCTATTAGGGATTGATGCAGGCGGTACATTTATCGATTACCTGCTGGTAAATGATGCAGGCGGACATACCAGCTATAAAAGCCTGGCCCGGCCTGATCTATCTGATTACGGTATTATTGCCGGCCTGGCGGAAATGGCTGACTATATGGGCCAGGACTTAAATCGGCTGCTGGCTGAGGTCGGTCTTGTTGTGCATGGTACCACGGTCGCGACCAACGCCGTTTTAACCAGGAATGGATCGGCGACCGCCCTGCTGACTACCGAAGGGTTGATTGACCTGCTGGAAATGCGTCAGGGAGTCAGAGATGATTTATACAACAATCACTGCGAATCCCCTCCGCCGCTGGTAGAAAGGTGGTTCCGCCTGCCGGTCAGGGAACGGATCGACTACCAGGGTAACGTGCTCAGACCCCTGGATCAAGCCTTTTTGCGGCAACTGCTGCACTTGCTAGCCAGGACCGAAGTCGAATCGGTAGCTGTAGTATTGGCACACAGCTATGTCAATCCGCTGCACGAGATGCAAGTGGCTGCGCTGCTCAACGAGGAACTGCCCCAGGTGCATGTTAGCCTGAGCCATCGGGTTTTACCCCGGGTTCATATGTACCGCAGAGTTAGCACTACGGTATTGGATGCTTATGTAGCGCCCATTCTGGAGCGTTATTTGCAAGGATTGCAGGAGAAATTGCAATCATCGGGCTTTAAAGGTGATTTGCTCATTATGCAGTCCAATGGCGGTACGGTTACCGTGGATAAAGCCCTGGAGCTTCCGGTGATGAGCCTGCTGTCAGGACCGGCAGCAGGCCCGGGAATGGTGAGGTGCCTGGGGCAGGAAATTGAAAGCGCCGATGCTGTTATAATGGATATGGGCGGTACCAGCTTCGACGTATCCCTGCTGCGGGGCGGAAATCCTGGCATGACTGACGGCAGTATGGTAGCCGGCCTGTATTACGGTTTGCCCGTGATTGATATCCACACTATCGGTGCAGGTGGGGGGAGCATTGCCCGGGTTGACAGTGGCGGTCTTCTCCATGTAGGACCGGAAAGTGCCGGGGCCAAGCCAGGACCAGCCTGCTATGGGCTGGGTGGAAGAGACGCTACCTGTACCGATGCTGATTTAACTCTGGGCTTGATTAATCCTGAGTATTTTCTGGGGGGCAGATTGAAGCTCAATACCCAGGCAGCCCGGCAGGCCATATACGAAAACGTGGCCCTGCCGCTACATACCGACATAGATACTGCTGCCTTGGGTATATATAAAATGGTTAATACCGAGATGGCCTCCGGCATTAAGGAAATAACCCTGGAAAAAGGTTTGGATCCCCGGGAAATGACCATGGTGGTAGGCGGGGGAGCAGGCGCTTTGCATGCTGCTTATGTCGCCCGCGAGCTGGGCATCGGCAGGTTATTGATATCACGTGAATCTTCGGTCATGTGCGCGGTGGGTATGCTCTGCTGCAACTATCGGCGCGACTATTACCGCCATAGCTATTGCCTTATTGCTGATATGCAATGGCAAACCATGCAGAACACTTATGAAAATTTATGGTCGGAAGCCAAGAGCCAGGCTCCCAATGTAAGGGGTTTGAATCTGACCCATAAATCAGTGTTTATGCGTTATTATGGGCAACACCATGAAATTGCGGTGGAAATAACCGAATTCGACATGCTGGACAGTAGTGTACTGAGCAGGCTTTTTCACAACCAGCATTATAATCTGTATGGATATGACCTTTCTGAACATGATACCATGATAGAGATAATCGGATTATCAATAGTGGTGCAGGGGGAACCGCGTCAGGCCTCATGCATGGAATGCATAACCGGTAATTGCGGAAGGCCCGTTCTTAAAGGAAGCCGTCGGGCTTGCCTGGAGGAAGCCGGTTTTTTCATGGAGATTCCGGTTTATGATGGCGACGATATGTCCATAGGCTCAAATCTGGCGGGTCCCGCCCTGGTGGAACAGCGTCATTCCACCATTGTGGTACCGTCTGGCTTTGCTCTGTTCTGTGAAGGCAGGTGCTTTGTCATGAAGCAGCTATAGGCCTTCTCCCGGTTCAATCTAGCAGTGAATTGGAGGCATTAAACCGTCATGGATCCTATTTCCGCAGCATTAATGCAAAAAAAACTAAAATCCATTACCCGGCAGATGGCCATGGCCATGATGTATAGCTGCCGTTCGCTTAACCTCAGTGAAGCCCGTGATTTCTGCACCGGCATCTACGGCGCCGACGGAGGAATATGGGAGCAAAGTGAGTTTATCCCCATAATGGCTTACACTGTCCCCTCCTCGATTAAAGCCATTGCCCAATATTATTGCGACGACCTTCACCCCGGCGATGTGATCATGCACAATGACCCCTTTACCGGGGGCAACCAGGCTTCTGATGTTAAAATCGTAAAGCCTGTCTTCTGGGAAGACAAGCTCGTCTGCTTTGCTGCCATTAATGCCCACCAGGCCGATGTGGGCGGTGCCGTACCAGGTGGGTATAACCCCGGGGCCAGGGAAATATGGCAGGAAGCGCTGCGTATAACCCCGGTTAAGATCTACGAACGGGGGCGGCTGCGCCGCGATATCTGGGATTTAATCTTTGCCAACATCCGTCTGCCGATTGTCAAAGAAGATATCCAGCCCATGGTAGGAGCCTGCCAGCTTGCCTGCCAAGGGTTGGAGCAACTGATGGCAGCACTGGGTATAAATACATTTCAGACTAATCTGAACTACCTGTTTGATTCATCTGAGATCTCAATCAAAGAAAAAATCGCTGCTATACCCGCCGGTGAATACAAAGCATCTCATCCTGTCTTTGACGATGGGGTTGATCCCGGGCGGGTTATGCATATCAACCTTAAGCTGTCGGTAGGACATGATTCGATTCATTTTGATTATACCGGCACAACTGAACAAACTCCGGGTTATGTAAATGCTCCCTGTGCCGTTACCCTTTCCGGCTCGCTTTTAGCCCTGCTGATGTGCCTTAAAGATATTTTTCCCAAAAACCAGGGCATGATGAGGGCATTAAGCTTCACGGTCCCCCGGGGTAGTATACTAAACCCGGAGTTCCCTGCTGCTACCGGCTTCGGCAATCATTTGACCGACCAGATCGGAGCCGTAGTAATGAAGGCTCTGTTTCAGGCTGTACCTGAGCGGGTTACTGCCGGATGGAACCCGCTTTTGTGCGTTATGTTGTCCGGTTACGATTCTAAACGCAAGCGTCGTTTTGCCGACATGTTGATCAATGCCTGCAAGGGCGGCAGCGGCGCCACCCAGGGCCACGACGGATGGTCGCATTTAGGTCTGATCGGCGGCGGAGGAGGGATTACTGCTCAGGACCCGGAGCTCTTTGAAATGGAAAATCCGGTTACTTTCCACCGCTTTGAACTGGCCCGGGACTCTGCCGGAGCAGGCCAATACCGAGGAGGTTTAGGCGTCGAAACATTACTGGAAGTTACTGAGGATAATATATACGCCAATATATTCGGCGACGGCTTAAATGAAGAAGCTGCCGCTTTCGGACTGGCCGGCGGCGGTCAAGGAAGCACCAATATGATCGATATTACCTTGCCTTCCGGTGAAATAATAAAACCCGCCAGCAAAGATTTGGTGGGCCCCTTGCCGCGGGGAACGGTTTTTCACCAATTGGCCGGCGGCGGGGGAGGGTATGGCCCCCCCTCCAAACGCAGTCTGAAACAGGTGGAATACGATCTGAAAGCCGGCTATATAAGTAAAGATACAGCGGCCCGGCTCTATGCTCTGGAGATTCTGTAAACCGAACGGGAGGGATGGCAATGAGTAAAAAAGCGTCAGAAATACGCAATGTCAGCGGCCAAATTGTTGAAGACTTGCTCGACTCCATACTGAGGGGCGAATTAAAACTGGGCTCGAAGCTTCCGCCGGAAGTAACAATGGCAGAAGAATATGGAGTAAGCCGGCCAACGGTGCGCAATGCTCTTATGACTCTTGAAAATGAACACATCCTGGAGGCGAAAAAGGGGGCTCATGGCGGATGGTACGTATGCAACAAAAACGTTAACCAAGTAGCAACCTATTTGGGACGCTATCTTTCCCTTTCCCTAAACAGCAACCGGATTAACAGCTCTCACCTGATGGAGATACGTTCCATGATTGAGGTGAAAGGAAGCGGTCTGGCCGCATTGCGCCGTACCGCAGAGGATATCCAGGCTATCGCCGCAGCTCTGCCCACAGGGGAGTACTTGAGCGATTACGAGTATCACAGCCAGGATATTGAGTTTCACCGCCGGGTAGCGGAGGCCACCCATAACCCGATGCTGATCATTACCGTTCAGGCTACAACCATGGCACAGGAGCTATATGCCATGACCACCCCCGCACCGGAAGTTCTCCGCCAGGAACTGAACCATACCTTAATGAATATTTATCAAGCCATCGTGCAGCAGGACGTAAAAAAAGCCGAAGAAGCCATGGAAATACACCTTGGCTACTATAAAAGGATGACTGCCGACATTCACTTCGATATATAATAATCCGGCTTACAGGCTTCATCAGCATATCATAAATCAGGGAGATGAATTATCACATCTCCCTCCTTTTTTTCATAAATGTCAATGCAGTTTACATTTGGTGGTAAACATGTTTACATATTGCAGTTTATTGTCGAAATCATAGTGATTTATGCTTAGAATTAAATTGTACAGGTCATCGCATTAACAAAGGAGGTGAAGCCATGCTGGACAGACTGCTGCATCTTTTCGAGGATGCCGACTCCGGGGAGCAGGTAAATCTTAAGGTCTGGAATCATCTCTGTCTTAATATCCGCAGCGGCAAAAAATTATGCCGGGCTTGTGAAGATAGCTGTCCAGTGCAAGGTATAAAACAGACCGGCAAGGAAGTGCAAATATCGGATTGTATTTCCTGTGGCCTTTGTGCAGTAGCTTGTCCGACTGGAGTTCTGGATCAGTTGTGGGGCGGTTTCGTCCGGGTCATTAATGTCAGTCGTGACCGGCGCCCTTATATATGGTTGACCTGCCACCGGGCGGCCCCGATTAATGATGCGGTGCGTTTGAATTGCCTGGGCGAATTAACCCCGGAACTGGTTTTCTACTTGCTTTGCCAGGGGAGCCGAAAGGTAAATATTCTTTACCAGCCGGAGCTATGCCAGGACTGCCGATGCCAAACCGGCCGGAGCAACTGGATTAATACCCTGGAGAAACTGGGCTGCATTTATCCCGCCGACACCGATTGTCTGCAGGTCTATTGCGACCTGCCGGAAAACACCCCGGAGACGAAATTATCCGTAGACTACAGCCGTAGAGGAATGCTGCGCGCATTAAGCGGAGAAGCCCGCCGGATAATGGATGAACTACTGAGTCAACAACCGGAAGAACACTCATATCACAGATTTTCCCAGAGCCTGTCCCTGCGGAGAAAGTTATTCCGCTACGTAATATCTCATCTGGAACCGGAGAAAGTTAAATTGATGGAACCGGGATATTTACGCCATCCGGAAATTGATGAAAGATGTACTTTTTGCGGCAGTTGTTCCATCCTTTGCGCGTCGGGAGCCATGAAAATGGAAAAATCAGAAACCGGTATAAGTCTGACTGTTGACCCGACGGCCTGTAATATGTGTGGCTTATGTGCCGCCACCTGTCCGGCTCAGGCAATAAAAGTAGACTGGACCATACCCAATGACGGCCCGGCACACAGAATCTCCCTGGCTCAGGGGGAACTGAAAACCTGCACATTGTGCCACCAGAGTTACCTGGCTAATATCAGTCAAAACCAGACAATCTGCCCCGGATGCATAACCAGCCAATGCAAACCTAAGCTTATCTGGCCGGAAATCCCTTAATAATTTGCAGGAGGTGCTCTCAAGTGGGGATAAAACTAACCAGAAGAAATTTCGTCAAGGCCTCAGCCGCTACTGCAGCCTTGACCTACGGAGCCAGCCAGTTTACCAACGTTTTTGAACCTGCTTCGGCTAAAGCCGCCGTTGCTGAAGAAGGTGTCAAGCTGGTTCGTACTGCCTGTGCTCCCAACTGTGTTAACAGTTGCGGACATTTAGTTCACGTTAAGGACAATAGAATAATCAAAGTTGAACCCGCTGATTTTCCTGATAACCGGTACAAGAGGATATGCCTCAAGGGTATTTCGAACGCCATGCAGCGAACCTACTCTCCCGATCGGGTCAAGTATCCCATGATGCGGGTAGGAAAGCGGGGCGAGGGCAAGTGGAAGCGGATTTCCTGGGATGAAGCCTACGACTATATTGCGGACAAGATTAAGAGTATGCAGGCCCAATACGGTGACGGAGCTATGGCCTGGATGAGCATGACCGGAGACTACGGTGTTTTTGGCCAGTTAATCTCCCACCGTATAGCCAATGTTATGAAGGGTACCATACTCACCAATTTGGGTATCATGGGCGACCTGGCCTCCAATATTGGATTTTTCCCAGCCACCGGCATGCTGCAGGATGCCCACCCCTGGCCTGATTTGATGAATTGCAAACTGAATATTCTCTTTGCCTGCAACTATGCCGAGACCTCATTAAACGATACCCGCTTTATCTGGGATGCCATGGAAAACGGCATGAAGCTGATTGTTGTCGACCCTCGTTTTTCCAACACCGCCTCCAAGGCGGATCAATGGATTGCATTGCGTCCCGGCACCGATGCTGCCATGATGCTGGGCATGGCCAACGTAATTCTGAGCAAAAACCTGCATGACCGGCAGTTCCTGGCTCAAAACACCAACGGAACTTTCCTGGTGCGCACCGATAATGGCAGATTTCTAAAGGCAAAAGACATTAACGGCGGCACTGCCGAAGAGTTTATGGTAATTGACGCACTCACCGGCGCTGTCCGGGTGCGGAGCGATGCCGGTGCAGCCCTATCGGGCAAGGTTACCGTATCCCTGGCCGACGGCAGTAAAGCCGAATGCCGCACCGCCTGGGATCTGATTGAAGATTACATCAAGCAATGGCCGGTGCAAAAGGCCAGCGAGGTATGCGAAGTTCCAGCCGATGTAATAACCAAACTGGCCGTGGAATATGCTACCACCCATCCGGCCGCGATCCGTATCAGCCAGGGCTCCAACCGCTACTGGCAGGGCCATCAGGGATTTAGAAACGCCATCCTGCTTGGAGCCATGTGCGGAAACCATGGTAAAAAGGGCGGGGGAGTATCCTGGGCGGGCGGAACCCTGTTTAAAACTATTGCCGCAACTCCGCCATGCTGGTTGAATCCTCGTCTGGATGAGGGCTATCAGGAGAAGAATGTGGTTGGCAGCCATATGTTTGAAGACCTTCCCCGGGATAAGCCCTATCCGATCAGAGGAATCTGGTTCAACCATTATAATTACGGGACCCAGATGCCTAATTATAACCTATTTATCAAGGAAATTGCTCCCCGTCTGGAACTGATTGTAGTGAATGAGCAGTTGATGAACGATGCCACCACCTATGCCGACGTGGTTCTTCCGGCCTGCTCCTGGTATGAACAGGAAGGGGAACTGGTAGCCGCCTGGTCCAATTATTACTTCCAGCTGCGCAAACAGTGCATCAAGCCTATGTGGGAAGCCAAACAGGATCATACCATTTATGCTGAAATCTCGGAACGTATGGGATACGGCAAGTACTGGGGAACGGTTGCGGACAGTGTCAACGAAGTTATCGACAATTTCCTGGAAGACCGGCTGCGTGATATCAATAAAAAAGAACTGTGGGAGACTGGTGTGACCCGGGCACTGTACTCGGATGATTTCATACCATTTGCCGACCAGAAATACTTTACTCCGTCCGGCAAGCTGGAAATTTATCTGGACTACCTGCACGATTTGGGCGAGTCTCTGCCGGTCTATGTGGAACCGCTGGAGAGCAACCGCAAACCCAAGGCTAAAAAATATCCGCTTACCTTTATGAACGTGCATAGTGTCTTCACCGTCCATTCCCAGCATGCCACCCTGCCCTGGATCAAGGAGGTCAACCCGGAACCGCGGGTCGATATCAGCCGGGAGGATGCCAATCAGCGGGGCATAAGGGACGGAGATACGGTGAAGGTCTTCAACGACCGCGGTCATGTGGTTCTTAAAGCCCGGGTCATGGAAGGAATCAAACCGGGGTGTGTCAATATCTATGAAGGTTACTGGAAGAAACAGTTTAAGGACGGACATCTTCCCTCTCTGACCCATATGGAGTTGAACCCGGTGCACGATGCCGTATTTGAAAGCAATTATGCTCCATACGACAACCTGGTTGAAATTGAAAAGGTGTGAAAAGGGGGGAATAGCAGATGAGTAAAAAATATGCTCTGATCATAGACACCAAAAGATGCGTGGGTTGCCGTACCTGTACGGTGGCATGCAAAATGGAAAACAATGTGCCTCTGGGCATAGCCCGTATGCGGGTGTTCAACCCCGAAGGCAATTTGCACTTCGATAAGCCAGTCGGGGTTTACCCCAACCTAAAAATGTATTGGACTCCGGTGCCCTGCCAGCATTGCGATAACGCTCCCTGCATTAAGGCCTGTCCTTCGGGGGCAATGCATAAAAGAGAAGATGGCATTGTCGATTTGGATAAAAGCAAGTGCATAGGCTGTCAGTACTGTACCTGGGTGTGTCCTTATAATGTCCCCCAATTTGATGCTGAGGCCGGCGTCAGCGATAAATGCAACATGTGCGCGCAGCGTCTGGACCAGGGCGAAGAACCTATGTGCGTACTATGCTGTCCGGCACGAGCCATTAAGTTTGGGGATTTGAACAATCCCAATTCCGAAGTAGCTGAACTAATCAACAAACGCAGCAGCAAGGTTTTGTTACCGGAACAGGGTACCAACCCGACGACCCAATATCTATTCTAAGGAGGGACGACAATGCATATACCATACAGCCTGGCAACCAGTTACCTTCTTTTAGGGACTTCTATTGGATTGGTGATATGGTTTGCGGCAGGAAGATTTATAGACCGGGATCATAACTACAAGGTCTTATCCCGTATACTCTTAACTGCAGCTATACTGGCGGTTCTGGGAGTAATCTTTGCTACCCTCCATCTGGGCCATATGGAAAGGTTTATGAACCTGGTGGCCAATCCCTCATCCTGGCTCTCCCGGGAGGGATTATTCGCCGGTGCATTTACCGCCTGTACCGTGCTTTATTTCCTTTTAATCAAGAAATCCGGAATGGAAGCCGTCAAGAAACTGGACCCGTTGCTTTACCTGGCCGTACTGGCCGGTGTGGGCACCTTTATCTGCATGGGCATGATCTATGCTTCGGTACAGGCGATTCCAGCCTGGAATACTACCATGGTAGTATTGATTGACATCTTTTCCGGGCTGCTGCTGGGCGGATTCTTGTTTCTGGTGTTGGCAGGCAAAGAACTGCCCGGCAACATTATAAAACCTATTACCACCGCTATATTCTTAGTCCTGGTGGTAAGCCTGATAGTCAATATTGCTTATGATGCCCAGGTCAGGATGGCCTTGTCTGCGCTGTCGGCCCAGGGGGTAGCGGTTCCGTCTCTGATGCTGATTACTTTGATTAGACTGGTAATCGGTTTGTTGGTTCCGGTCTACCTGCTTGCCAAAGGTTTTAAAGCAAAATCAGGGCTGCTTGCATCAACATTTTCAATTGCTCTGGCCTGTGTACTGATAGGTGAGGTAACTGCTAAAATCATGCACTTTCTAACCGCAGTCAAGGGCCCGCTTTTCTAATCGCAAGGGGGGAAAGTAATGTCCAATCAGAGTCGCTACGAATTATTAGCCTTGGCTTTGTCATATCCGCATCCCGAACTGGTTGCTGCCATTGAACAGGGCCGGTATGATAAAGAATTCGGCCAAACCGCACCGCTGCCGGTGAACCTGGAAGAATTGGAGGTGGAGTACTGCCGGTTGTTCGTCGGCCCCGGCCATGTTGAAGTCCCTCCCTATGAATCGGTATACCGTGAGCACGATATTAAAATGCAGAAGGGATTGGTAATGGGCCCGCCGGCGGCGGCAGTAAGCAAAATGTATCAGGAGGCCGGGTTGCAGCTGGCCCGGGGATTCCATGATATGCCCGATCATATTGCGGCAGAAACATGGTTCCTGGCTTATCTGGAAGCAATGAGCAATAGTGCTGACGGACTGGACTTTTTGCAGCGAAAGCAACAATTCATACATCGGCACCTGGGACATTGGGCGGCAGCCTTTGCCGAAGCGGTGCAAAGAGCCAGCCGCCATGCCTGGTATATATATGTCAGTAAACTGCTGGCTGAAACTATTGAAGCAGAAGCGGGCAGAACCCTCTACAGCTAAAACGGGAGCTTGCAGTTTGCCTGGGAAGGAACGGGTCCTGCTCTTAAGGGCAGGGCTCGTTCAACCGGGGATGGCAATGCCTGGGGAATATCAAGACGGTCAGGTTGTTGACAAGGTTTTCTCAAAAAGGAGGGAGACAGGCAATGCAGTCGATCAGGGTAGAAGATGCGGTAGGGGCTGTTCTATGCCATGATATTACCAAAATTGTACCCGGCGGATTTAAAGGACCAGCTTTTAAAAAAGGCCACGTTATAAATGAAGCTGACATACCTGAGCTACTAAAGTTGGGAAAGGAGCATATTTTCGTCTGGGAAGCTCATGACAGCCAGGTGCATGAGGACGAAGCCGCAATAAGATTGGCAAATGCCGTTAAAGGGCAGGGCATAAGCCTGACCGAGCCCAAAGAGGGGAAGGTTAATCTTCTGGCCGATTATGACGGCATGAGCCTGATTAACGAAGGACTTTTGATTGAAATTAACATGATAGAGGAAATTGCGGTAGCGACCCGCAATAATCGCAGGCCGGTTAAAAAGGGTGATGTTATAGCAGGGGTTAGAGTAATTCCGCTTCTGATTGAAGAGCAGAAGCTGCAGCTCATCGAACGAATGGGCCGAAATAACGAAATCGCCGCGGTCAGGCCATTCCGCCCGTTAAAAGCGGGCATTGTCACCACCGGCAGCGAGGTGTTCCATAACCGCATCGAAGATAGATTCAGCCCAGTGGTTAAAGCCAAAATCGAGTCCTATGGATGCGAGGTCATCAAACAGCTGGTTGTCCCTGATAATCCCGTAGAAATAACCCGAGCCATAGATTGGTTGATTAACCGGGGGGCAGAGTTGGTTTTAACTACCGGCGGAATGTCGATTGATCCTGATGATGTCACTCCTGCTGCAATCAGGGCAACCGGCGCTGATATTGTAAGCTACGGCGCACCCGTACTGCCGGGGGCGATGATGATGGTTGCCTACCTGGGCAATATACCTATCCTGGGATTGCCCGGCTGTGTAATGTATCATAAAACTACGGTTTTTGACCTGATTATTCCTTCCGTACTCAGCGGAGAAAAAATAAGTAAAGGAATGCTGGCCCGGTTAGGGTTGGGGGGACTATGCCTGTACTGTGATGTTTGCCGTTACCCGGATTGTTCCTTTGGAACCGGTGCATAAGGAGGCGAATGCCGTGAGAGAAAACCTGCTATTGGAAGAAGCCCAGGAAGTTCTGTTGAATCAGGCCCGACCGTTGGGAAAAACTCTGGTGCCGCTGATGGAGGCATTTGGCAGGGTTGTTGGCCAAGATATAAGAGCGTGCGACAATGTTCCCCCTTTCAATAAATCGCCCCTGGATGGATACGCATTACGGTCCCATGATACCAGGAAAGCGAGTCCGCTCAATCCTGTCAGATTGACAGTGCGGGAAGAGGTACGGGCTGGTTGTATGCCCGGGCAGGAGGTTGTTCCCGGGACAGCGATCAAAGTCATGACTGGTGCTCCTTTGCCTGCCGGAGCAGATGCGGTAATAAAATACGAGGACGTTAAAGAAGGCGAGAATTGCCTAGAGGTTTACCAGCCCCTGAAAGCCGGCGGTAATATTATCCAGGCCGGCGACGACATCACTCAGGGAGAATTGGTAGCCCCTCAGGGCAGTCTTGTTAGTCCCGCCCTAGCCGGATTGCTGGCCAGTCTGGGTTTATCTCGGATACCTGTATTTTCTCAAATCAGGGCAGCTATTGTCTCTACCGGCGATGAGCTTATGACACCCTTTGAACCGCTGGTCCCAGGCAAGATTTATAACAGCAGCCTGTATAGCCTGGAGGCACGTTGCCGGGAGCTGGGTGCTTTGCCGGTAATCCTGGGGAATGTGCCAGATAGGGTTGAAGCGGTAGCTGCCTGTCTGCAACAGGGATTGGCAACGGCTGACATTGTTATAAGCACCGGAGGCGTATCCGTAGGGGACTATGATGTTGTACAGGATGCCCTGTCAGAATTGGGGGCGGAAATAATTTTCTGGAAAATAAAAATGAAGCCCGGTTCTCCGCTGATAGCGGCGCTAAAAGATAATAAGATCATAATTGGACTATCGGGAAACCCTGCGGCAGCTATGGTAACCTTTGATCTTGTGGCAGTGCCCGTACTTAAAAAAATGATGGGGCAAAATCAGCTTCTGCCCGGTAAAACCAAAGCGGTCTTCCTGGACCGCTTTGACAAGCCCAGCCCCGAGAGGAGGTTCTTGCGAGCGCGGCTGCACCGGCGGAATGGCATGGATTTTGTCAGACTTACCGGCGAGCAGGGGAATGGGGTGCTGAAGTCCCTGGTTGCCTGCAATGTTTTAATAGATGTCCCGGCCGGCAGCGGCCCGTTAAAAACCGGCCAGCAGGTTAATGCTTATATTACAGGTAATATCAACGAATCATATCAGCAAGATTTCCGTAGCAGCCTTATGAGAATTGCCTACTGAACCTCCATGGCCGCAGGCCATATCCCAAGGCTCCCGCAGGGTACAAGCACACAGTTCAGGGACGGGATTGGGTTTATACCTGGCACCGAGGGTGCAAATCCTTCTAATCTCAGGAGAGGTTTCCAAATCATCAGTATATTGGGGAACCTCTCCTCTGTCTTCTATTTTACAAAACCTCCACTTCCATTTTTATCCGCACTTCCTGCTCCGGAAACTGGCCGATAAAGCTTAATATGTTGCTTACCATGCTGATTGTTCCCACCGTATCCAAAGAGAAATGCAGTTTGTTGTTGGTTGCATCATCGCTTTCAATAGCCCCGTAAGCTGTTCCCTCAGCCATATGATTAGGCGCTTCTTTCTTATTATTATTTTTAGGCTTGGGCTGATTTTTGGAACCGCCTTTGCGAGCCAAGGGCAGGTCAACTTCATGCGCGATTTGGTAAAAGAGGGGACGGGTAATGCCCCATTGCTCCATTATCTCTTTAACGCTATGTTCAGCCCTTATTTCCATCAGGTACTCCCGCTTGTGGTCGCTGGACAGCTTACTAAATTCGGAAAAAGAAATCAATTCAACATCCTCCCGGCAATTGTATATTTTGCTAAAATAATCTCCTATTCATACCATATTTATACATTGCATAAATAGGGCAGAATAATTATCTTCCGATTTTAAAGGATTTGCCGTATATGTCTTGAAATACTTCAGGATAGCAATTCAGGAGGGAATAAAGTGATGGGCATAACAGTTGTTACCGACAGTACTTCCTATATAAACGCAGAATCACAGCAAGAATTGGATATAAGTGTGATTCCGCTTACGGTTCACTTTACTGATGAATCGTTCAAAGAAACCGAAGTAGATTATGCATATTTTTACAATAAGATTGAGAGAACCGGTATCATCCCTACATCCTCCCAGCCTACACCAGGCGAAATATACCAGGTTTTTAAACGGATACTTTCTCGAGGTGATGATATTGTAGCTGTTTTTATATCATCAGCAATGAGTGGTACTTATAATACCGCTATGAACATCAAGCATCAGCTCTTAGACGAATTCTCCGGCGCCAAAATTGAAATCCTGGATTCGCGCACCAATTGCATGGCTTTAGGGCTGCAGGTGCTGGAAGCGGCACGGGCGGCCAAAGCCGGTAAAACCCTGGAGAAGGTTGTACATGCTGCCCAGCATACACGGGATCGGGTTCGCTTCTACTTTGTCCCGGAGACCCTTGAGTATTTGAAAAAAGGTGGGCGTATCGGAACCGCATCGGCTTTGTTGGGTTCGATATTAAATATACGCCCCATTTTGACGGTAGACATGAAAAAAGGCATGACTCATTTACTGCATAAAGCCCGCGGTACATCCGCCGCTCTTAAACGAATGACGGAGCTGATGGAAGAAGATATCAAAAAATATGGCCTTAAGGAAATAGCAGTGCACCATATAAACGCCCCGGAAAAGGCTCATCAATTGCGGCAAACCTTGCAGGAGCGCTACGGTCTGCCGGTCAGCATACATTCCATCGGCCCGGTGATAGGTCTGCATACCGGGTTGGGGACAGTCGGCTTTGTCTATTGCACTGAACGCTGAAAGCAGGCTTTTACCGGTCCCAAGAGCCACTGGAGATGACGGCCGTGCCGCCGTCATCTCCAGTGGCTGATCTGTGGTTTTAACCGATGCCGCGTTTCTCATATCCGGTCTTTTGGGGGGCGGGGGCCGTAGAATTGATAATAGCAGCATTGGATACGCCCGTTATACAGTTTGCGCCTGCGGTCTGCCGTTCGGCCGTATAAGCTTTCAAATCGCTGGTGGGCCGTAAGTACATAAACAGACCAACTATCCAGAACTCTGAAAACTCCACCCATTTGCCTATATAATTCCTCTACCGTTGCCTTGTCTTCCAAGCGCTCCCCGTAAGGAGGATTGCAGATAATGCAGCCATACTTATCATGACTGCTCACAGCCGAAACCGGCATTGCCTGAAAATGTATATGTTCTTCCACCCCGGCCTGGCGGGCGTGATAACGGGCCAGGCTCAACACTTCCTTGTCTATGTCGGTTCCGCGAATAGACAGCTTCTTTTCCCGCTTAATTCGGTCACGAGCTTCACTTCGGGCCAATTGCCAATACTTTTTAGGTATCAGCGGCCATTTTTCTGCCGCAAACTCCCGATTTGAGCCCGGAGCTATATTAAGTCCTATCAGGGCAGCCTCAATGGGAATAGTACCGGAACCGCAAAAGGGATCCAGCAGCAACCGGTCATTATCCCAGTAACTTAAATCAATCAAGGCAGCGGCCAAAGTTTCCTTCAGTGGCGCGGGAGCACTTAACCTGCGATATCCTCTCTTGTGCAGACCAGCGCCGCTGGTATCGACCGTAAGGGTCGCAATATCTTTCAACAAAGCTACTTCAATTGTATAGCGGGCACCAGTCTCAGGAAACCATTGCAGCCGGTAGCGCTCTTTCATCTTCTCGACAACCGCCTTTTTCACAATAGCCTGGCAATCCGATACACTAAATAGTTGCGACTTGATTGATTTCCCTTCAACCGGGAAATTGCCATCCTCAGGTATCAAGTCAGCCCAGGGCAGAGCCCGGGTGTTCTGAAACAGTTCCTCAAAGGAACGGGCAGGAAATTCACCCATTTTGACCAGAATCCGATCGGCGCACCTTAACCATAAATTGAGCCGGGGGATAGCTTCCAGGTCTGCCCGGATAGTTACTCCGCCATTTTCCACTGTAAGGTCGTCATAGCCCAGCCGCTTGACCTCGCGGGCTACGACAGCTTCCAATCCAAAACCGGCCGTGGCAATCAATTCAATTTCTTCTTTCATTCCGTTCACCTGTCGTTAGCATATTGTAAATCAAGGTACAGCTAAATCATATTGTACCAGAAATCATTATTGAATACCTGCCTGGCGCCATCTTGGGGGAAGCCGTCTTTACCCGGCTGCCGTGATTCTGGCCATATAATCTGCAAGCCGTAGAAACCAGGCGCTTGCGGCCGGCTTTCCCGGGCTGTTATAAGCTCGCGGAATCAATTGGCTCCTGCATAACTAATTACATTAATTTTCAATTATTTAATATATTTACTATAATATAGTGTATATAAATATATCTGGTTTGGGGTGAGTCGATTAATGATGGACAATCAAGTGCAGATACGCCAAATATCCAGATCCTACTCCAGGTCTACGATTTTTTGGTGCGCATTTCTTGCTGCCCCTTTCGGTTTGCTTAATTCATGGCTATTGGGTTTAACCGAGCCGAAGGAATGGATCATTCAATACCTGGGAGGGGCATTGGGGGGACTTCTGGTAGGATTCCTGGCTACATTAATCAACAAAAAAAGATTTTTTATTCCCATTGCTTCAATGGTGGAGTATTTGAACGGAATTGAGCAAGGGTGCCTGGATGCCCGGCTTAAGGGCCTGGATTATGGGGTTTTGGATACTATAAGGATGGCGTTCGATAAGATGGGGGGTGGCATCACCACCCTTATGCTTACCACCCAGAAAAGGATCTCTGAAACGGAAAAGGTCAGGGGGGAAATGCTCGCCCAGGTAAATAACGCTAATATAACCGCCCATGAGGTTGCTTCGGCAATGCTGGAAATAGCTGGCGGCTGCAGTGACCAGGCCGAAGTAGTGCGGAAAATTGTTTTTGAAGTCAAAAGTATTGCGCAACTGGCTGAACCGATGGCCAACGGCAGTGATGAAACTGCTAGGAATCTGCAATCAGTTGGGGCTATGGCTCAGCAGGAGCTGCTGGCCATAGAAAAGCAGAAAATACGCATGTTGGAAAACCGCCAAGTAATTGCAAAAATGACCGTCGCCATTAACGAACTGGAAGCTAAAAGCAGTGAGATAAAAAAAGTAATGGATATTATTACCGGCATAGCCGCCCAGACCAATCTGCTGGCTCTCAATGCTTCCATTGAAGCCGCCCGCAGCGGAGAAAATGGAAAAGGCTTTCAGGTAGTGGCGGAAGAGGTCAGGAAATTGGCTGAAGCATCGGGGAAGGCGGCCTTTGAAATAGGCCAATTGGCGATTAATATTCAGGTGGGCGTAGCCCAGGTGATTAAAGAAGCTAACGCAGCCCGGCTGGCTGTTTCAGACCAGGAGAGGGCCATGGAGGAAAGCCGGAATTTCATTAAGATAGTAACCGACTGCTTCCGCGATATAACCTCTGATATGGAAGGCGTCACCAGCAGTTGCCGGGATATTAGCCGGGCGGTTGACCAGGTAACCGCGGCGCTGCAGGGGACCGACCTTATAACCCAGCATAGCAGTGCCAGGGCACAAGAGGTTTCCGTAATTGCCGACCAACAAGCCGTGTACATGGAGTCTTTACACAATGAAATGATTCGGTTTGATGGTATTCTCGCCAAGCTTAAGGATGCAGTCGGGAAATTTACCGTAAGTCCAATTGAGACGCAGAGATAATGGAGGTACGCAAATGAATACAGAGACTTCCGTGATCAGAAGAATTGCCCTTACCTATAAATTAAAGACCATGGCGTTTTCATCCATAACTGCCGGTATTATTCTGGGTTTATTACTGGCATATTTAGCAGATTGCTTTAATCCCCGGGGATTGACCGTATCATTTTTGTCCGCTTGCTTGGCCGGGCTGGTAGTAGCCTGGATCTCCACAACCAACAATGCGAGGAAGTTTATCTACCCAACCTGGTTGTTGGTGAAACAGTCGGAGCTGATTGCCAAAGGAGACCTAACTGCCGAGGTGCCCCCAAACCAGTCTATGGGGCAATTAGTACTCATGCGCGATGTTTTTAATCATATGGTAGAGGAACTGCGGGTGATTGGCAGTCAAATCAAAGAAGCCGGTCTTAAGATAGGCCATTCTGCTGACGAGGCTGTAAGAATAGCCGGCGTTACTTCGCATGGTATCAATACCATGACTGGCTTTATCAACGAAATCGCCCGGGGAGCCAATGACCAGGCAGTAAACATGCAGTCTACTTCCGAATCAGCAGCATTAATGGCAGAAGTAGCCCGCCAGGTTGCCGATAGCTCGTCAGTTGTTGCCCTTCATACTGAAGAGGCCGAAAACGTGGTAGCAGACGGCCTGAACAACGCCCGTTTCCAAAGGCAAAAGGTTATTGAAAGCATGGCTTCAATTACCCGGGTGAGCGAATCTATAAAGGAACTGGAAGAGAAATCGGCCATGATTGGACAGATTGTTGATGTCATAACCGATATTGCTGCTCAAACCAATCTGCTGGCGTTGAATGCCGCCATTGAAGCTGCGCGGGCTGGTGAAAGAGGACGAGGTTTTGCTGTTGTGGCGGAAGAGGTAAGGATACTGGCCGAAGAGACCTCCACCACTGCCCGGAGCATTTATGGATTAATAGAGGATATTCAAAACAGTACGGTACAGGTGGTGCATGATGTAGCTTTGGCCAGGGAAGTGCTGGAGAGTCAGACTGATTCCGTCTTGAATAATGAAAATCTGCTGCTTAGAATCAAGGAGCAGATAACACCGGTAAATCTGCAGGCTCAAAATACAGCGTCTGCCATCCGTGAAATTACGGATAGTACCGATATCATTAATAAAGAAGTCAGCAATATAGCCGCTGTAAGTCAGGAAACGGCAGCAGCCACTCAGGAGTTGCTGGCTTCCACCGAGGAGCAATCCAACAATATTTCAACCCTGATGCATTGGGTTAAGGAGATGTCCGGGCTGGCCGCCAAGCTGCAAAAACAGTCAAAAACAATAATACTTCCGGCCCATACCGAAGCTGAAACACCCTAGGAAAGATTAGATTTGTGCGTTGGTGGATGCTCTGTATTCAAACTCTCGTTAACGGGCTGGTCTATACTGTTCCTGAACTGCCTTACCCGCTCCCCGACACCCTGCTTGAACCCAGAGCATCCTATAGATGAGCTTCCTACGGACGAAGTTGGTTGAACTACATTTGCTGGGCCATTTTATCAAGCGTTTCGGACATTGCCCTAATTTCCTCGACACTGGCTGAAATTTCCTCTGTAGCCGCAGCCTGTTCCTGGCTGGCATCAAGATTAAGTTGACTTTTATGAACAGTATTGGCAACATTGCTCTTGATTTCGGTGATAAGCTCCCGAATACTTATTACCGTTTGCTTGGATTCATCGGACAGCTTTCTAATCTCTTCCGCTACCACTCCAAAACCACGTCCCGCATCTCCGGCTCTGGCTGCTTCTATGGCGGCATTAAGTCCCAGCATTTTGGTTTCATCCGCTATCTGCTTGATGAATGCCAGCACCTCGGTTATTTCATCTGCCAGCTTGTTAACCCCATCAATGGTATTATTCAAGTCTTGTTCATTAATATTGATTTGCGAAGCTGACGCAGCTAATTCTTGAATCACGGCTGACATCTCTTCCAGGCCGCTGGCCAGATTAGCTGCCAATTGGCGCAATTCCAGGGCCCTCTGCTTGGGCAGGATTATGTTCAGGGCAGCCACCACCTTGGTACTATCATCAGCGTCAAAGCAAGGGCTGCTCATTATTAAAACCGGTACCCCGTAAACACTTTTATTTACTTCGTTGACCGCCAGCTTACCTGTTTTAATAGCACTCCAATTCGCGGCCCAGCTTTCCTGTATGAGGTCGCCCACTTTTATGCTTGGAACATCAAACTGTTCTGAGGGTTGTCTATAAGCAACCTTCTCCAAGTCGCTCATATATAAAAACGCGCCCTCCGGAAACATATTAGCGATCATAGGGGCAAAATCATTAAATGAACGGGCGATGGAATGCAGTCGAGGAAGAATCAGTATCACGCTTCCAACTGCTTCTGCTTCATTATCATCCAAAATAGGTGCAGCATAGGTGTGTAATCTTATCCCATAGACGTTGCGTGGAATTTCGACTATCTCTTCCCGGCAGCTTTGCATGCATTTATAAGCCGCTCCGCCGGCTATAAGCCTACTGCCCGGGTTAAATTCCTCGACTTGCAAAACATCGGAGCCTGCGTTCCAGATAATTTTTTCCTGGTCAGATATTGCTGCCATGGCGCCGCCTGGAATTTTGCCGACCAGAAATGAGGAGACTTCTTTAAATACATCAATCTTTTCGATGGTTATAGCCACAGTTATTCCCCCTTACACTAGTTTGACTTTAAGCACTAATCCTTTCCGCTTTAAGGAATCCTCATTTCCTCCTTTCTGTTCCAGTCCGGTATCGCCAAAAGTCCAGCGGCTTTCAACGTTCAACCACAGCTAAAAATCAATTTTCTGCACCCCAGGCATCCTCCGCCGGCCTTTAAATTTCAAATACCTCAGGGAATGCCGGTGCCCTTTGAGTCTTTTTCCCGCTATGGCGAGTAGCATAAGGATTATACTTTTCCAAAAGAATCAGATTATATACTAATAAATTATACATCATAATACATTTCTTCCTAATAGGACGATAGGCCCTATATGTTAAAACTGCGGATTAGAGAGGATGGTTCTTTAGGCCCGCCGTCGGTTTTGACCAGTTTATCCGGCGCTATTATCTGGTAAATATAATAAACCGGGTGAAACAGGGGTTTACCTTAATAGGACTTTATCTCGTATTGTAAGCTATTCAAATAACTTGGTTGCTGAGTTATGCTTGGGTTTCCTCTGCTTTCCCATAGCTCTTGCGCCATGAACAATATGATTGGGAGAGGTATAATTAAATAAGGCCCCGGGAGCTATTATAATAGGAAGGTGAAATCATGGATGAACCAGCATGTACAATTGGGTGTGCTGCGGTTCAAGATATTCCAGCGATGATTAGTTTCGAAAAGAGGTATTTTGATACCTGCTGGCAGTCTAGGCCCAATACCCTAAAAAGTCTAATTGAAAAAAACCCGATGATGTTTCGATTATGTAAAGTGGACAATAACTTAAAAGGTTACTATGGAATTCTCCCGCTGCCCCATGACATATGGCAAAAAATTCTTAAAGGCCAAATTCTCGAAGAGGATGTTATGCCCTATATACTACCGTTTGAGGCCCCTGACGTTTACCTGTACGTTTATTCGGTAATCGTAGACCTGTCAGATAACCGGCATAAGAGCTATACCCGGGAGCTCATAAGCGACTTTACCCGGAATTTTATCCTGGGGCATAAATTTAAAGCGGTAGGAGCCTTTACCGTTTCCGAAGGCGGCAGGAGAATAGTGGAGCGTTCCAACTTTGTTTATAAAGGTGGCTTTCGTGGTAATAACGGCTTAGCTGTAAGGTCGTACGCCATAAAGAGAGAAAATTTAGTACAGCAAGTTCTAAGAATTAGAGGACAGGGTACCAAAAAACGTATCGCCTAAGAATAATATAATCTTACCGGTAAAAAGGGCTATCATTTGATGGCCCTTTTTTTCTTGACCTTTAAAGAAACTATTGGTATATCGGTTATGGTAAAGGCAAACACTAAAACATCATTTTATGTCCAATCGGAGGTGTCGTTGGTGATAAATAGTAATCCTCGGGAAATGTTCAACGCCTTTACCGGAGGGCTGCAAAGCATTTCTAAAACTAATGGTGAACAAGTAAGGGGGTTCATGGATTTGCTGGGGGCCTGTTACAAACCGGGAGCCCTGGACCTAAAAACCAAGGAACTCATGAGCGTGGCTATCGCCGTATACTGCCGCTGCGAATACTGTATCGTATTCCATGTCCATAAGGCTCTGGAAGCAGGCGCCGGTCGAGCGGAAATACTGGAAGCAGCTATGGTAGCCGTAGCTTTTGGCGGCGGACCTGCTATGACTTACTCGGTAACCCTGCTGAAAGAGAGTCTGGATGAATTTGAGCCCGATTTTACGAAATAAACCGATGAGAGAAAAATGGCGGCTATTAACGCCGCCATTTCCGCAATCAGTAAGATATATAATAATATTTCGGAAGCCTTCAGAACAATTGTATCGCGGTCTGAGCCAGGGCTGACAAGGGCGCCGGATAAACACCTATCAGCAGGGTAGCGGTGAGGCATATCCACAGTGCCACCCGGGTTGGGATATCGGGCCTAATAGGAGTCATATCATTGTTATCGCCAATATACATGGCTTTGGCTACCATCAAATAGTAGTAAACCGATACCATGCTCATTATCAAACCCACAAAAGCCAGCCAGAGATAGCCTGCTCCGATAGCTCCGGAAAAAAGATAGAACTTGCCTACGAACCCGGCCAGAGGCGGTATGCCCGCCAGTGATAACAGACAAACGGTCATAATGGCCGCCAGCATAGGCGAACGTTTTCCCAGGGCTTTAAAAGCCTCGAGGCTGGTACTGCCAGTCGCTACCTCCACTGCCGTAGCTACGGCAAAGGCTCCCAGGTTGGAGAAGACATAGAGCATGGCATAGAAGAGAACCCCTTTCAAGCCATATTCGTTTCCTGCTGCCATACCCACCAGGATATAACCGGCCTGAGCAATGCTGGAGTAGGCCAGCAGCCGTTTAATGTCGGTCTGTACCAGAGCCACCAGATTGCCCAGTACGATAGTAAAGGCCGCCAGTACTGCCAGCACCAGCCCCCACTCAAACTGGGGCAGGGGAAGGGCCAGCATAAATACCCGGACAAAAGCCGCAATTGCTGCCGCTTTGGAACCTACCGCCAGGAAAGCCGTGACCGGGATGGGAGCCCCCTGATAGATATCCGGTGCCCACATATGAAAAGGAACCAGCGAGATCTTGAATGCGAACCCTGCTATCATAAGGATTATTCCTGCCACCAGAGCCGGCTGGAATTGAATGTTGGCAGCAATTTCGCTGATAACCGTAGTCCCGCTCACTGCATAGACCAGGCTTATGCCAAAGAGCAAAACCGCAGAAGATATTGCTCCCAGGATGAGATATTTCAGTCCCGCTTCCACCGAAAGCTCATTGTTAAGCAAATAGGCGGTCAGAATATAGAAACTTATGGTCATAAGCTCCAGGCCAATATAGAGAGTTATCAACTCACCGGCTGAGGCCATTACCATCATGCCCAGAAGGGCAAAGACCAGGAAACTGTAGAATTCGTTAGCCCGCCGGTCAAAGCGTTTAATATAACCGGACGCGCTAAGGATAACCAGTAGACCGGCCAAAATGAACAGTATCTTAAAGAAACCGCCATAACTGTCTACCTGGTATACTCCGTTAAACAGCGCCTGTTCCCGGCCAAAGCCGCTGGTGCTAAGCAATAAGGCTACTACCAGTCCCAGGAAGGCAACCGTTCCCATAATCCCCTTGCCCTTATGGGGGAGCAACAGGCCAAGAACCAGCAGTAGAAGGCCCAGCAGGGCAATTTCCATTTCCGGTGCCAGCATGCCGATCTGCATTATAAAATCCCCCCTATCTGCATAAGCCCGGCCTGGGAAATCAGGCTGCCGACTCCGTTATTAATCAGATCCATCAAAGTGAAAGGCATTATTCCGCCGATAATTATAGCTGCCCCCAGCACCAGCAGGGGAACCATTTCCGGTCCTTGCAGATCCTGCAGGTGATCCCATTCCTTTTTGCGGGGACCGAACAGTACATTGCCCAGGGTGCGCAATATATACAGCGCGGTAAAGATGATGCCGGAAACGGCAATTATGGTAATAACCTTAAAAGCACCAAAGGCTCCGACAAAGATAGTAAACTCACCGATAAAATTAACCATGCCCGGCAAACCCAGGGAAGCCAGTCCGGCTATCATGAAGCCGGTAGCCAGACGCGGCATCTGATGGGCCAGCCCGCCAAAATCATCTACGTTACGGGTATGGCTCTTCTCGTAGAGATTGCCGATCATGGCAAAGAAGAGGGCTGCCATAACTCCGTGGGCAAACATCATAATTACCGCCCCGTTGATGCTGACCAGGTTCAAAGCGGCAATACCAATAAGCACATAGCCCATATGGCTGACGCTGGAATAACCCACGATATATTTCAGATCTTTCTGGCTCAAGCAGATGAATGCGGCATAAACCACATTGCCCAGGGCCAGAACCGCTATTATGGGAGCAATTACCTGAGCCCCGGCGGGAAGTATCATAATCCCAATCCTAATCAGACCATAGCCGCCGATTTTTTTCAGTACTCCGGCATGAATCATGCTGACGGCTGTAGGTGCTCCGGCATAACCGTCCGGCGACCAGGCATGAAAGGGAAACATCGACAGCAGGGTCCCAAAGCCAAGGGCCATCAGGGCAAAGACAAACACCTGGAAGCCTTTGGGAAAATCGGTTTGCGCCAGAGTCATTAGATCCATGCTGGGCACGCCGTTTATAGCCATGGACTCAACGAACAGCGCTATCAGCCCCACCAGCAAAAAGGCGCTCCCAATCAGCAGGTATATAGTCAGCTTCATACCGGCGTATTCCTTGGTAACCCGTTTACTGCTTCCCCACATGATTACCAGCAGGTAGATAGGGATGACTACCACTTCATAAAAAAGGAAAAAGATAAACAGGTCAGTAGTCAAGAAGGTCCCCATAACCCCGGTAATCAATATCAGCAGCAGGCTGAAAAACTCCTTCACCCGGTCACCGATTTTCCAGGAGGCATATACGGCGCTGAACCCAATCAAGGTAGTAAGCAGCAACAGGGGAATGCTGATGCCGTCAACTCCCAGGGCATAAGTGACCCCCAGGTCGGCCGTCCAGGGTATGCTCTCTATAAACTGGATGCCTCCCAGAGAACGGTCATAGCCGACTGCCACCCATAGCGACAGTATCAGGCTGATCAGGGTAGCAGCCGCTGCTACGTATTTAATAGCCCGTTCCCGCTCCCGGGGGAGGGTCATAATTATTATGGCGCCGATTAACGGCATAAATAAGGTCAAAGATAAAATCGGCCAGTTCATTTCTTCCACCCCCTACAACACGATAGCGAAACCGGCCATCATGACCAGCCCGATAATTATAATAATTCCGGCAAACATATACATGGCATAAGTCTGCACCTGGCCGTCTTCGGTATAACGCAGAACCTGCCCTGCCCTTCCGGTCAGGGCAGCGATGCCGTTGACCAGGCCGTTAACCACATAAACATCAAACCAGAACAAGACCTTGGCCGTTCCATCTATCAGGTGGTCTATCAGCCACTGATAAATCTCATCAATATAGTACTTGTGGTATAGCAACTGGTATAAACCGGTAAATCTTAATTTTACAGCTTCAATATCCACCATTTTCTTCTGGTAAACTGCCCAGGCCAGTATGATACCGGCCACCGCCACCAGAGAAGATATAACCATGATGCCCAGGCTGGGATGGTGGTGAACCGCCCCGGGATAGCTGACCCAGCGGGCAAAGACGTTGTTCATCAGCGGGGAACCTACAAAGCCGGCTATTACTGCCATAACAGCCAGTATTACCAGGGGCCCGCTCATTACCGCCGGAGATTCGTGCGCCTTGAGGCCGCCATCACCGGAGCCGAAAAAGGCTACGAAAATCAGCCTGAACATATAGAAGGCGGTCAGGAAAGCCACGATCGTGCCCAGAACATACAGTCCCAGGTGGCCGCTGGCATAAGCCCCCAGAAGTATCTCATCCTTGCTCCAGAAGCCCGATAGGGGAGGAATGCCGCTTAAGGCCAGGGCGCCGATAACAAAGGTCCAGGTAGTTACCGGCATCTTACCCGCCAGACGCCCCATTTTCCAGATATCCTGCTCATCATGCAGGGCGTGAATGACACTGCCCGCACCCAGGAAAAGCAGGCTCTTGAAAAAGGCATGGGTCATCAGATGAAACATACCGGCCGTCATGGCCCCGACCCCCATAGCCATAACCATGTAACCCAGCTGGCTTAAGGTGGAATAGGCCAATATGCGCTTGATATCGTTCTGCACTATGGCAATGGTAGCAGCAAAAAGGGCCGTGAATCCGCCGATAACAGCTATGGCCATCAAAGCCTGCGGGGTACTGCTGAAAATAAAGTAAGCCCGGGCAATGAGATAAACGCCGGCAGCTACCATGGTAGCTGCATGAATAAGTGCGCTGACCGGGGTAGGTCCTTCCATGGCGTCAGGCAGCCATACATGCAGAGGGAACTGGGCCGATTTGCCTACCGGGCCCGCCAGCATGAGAATCGCTATTCCGATTAAGATTCCACTATTGGTATAACCGGCGATTTCTCCTGCCAAGCCATTAAAATTCAGGGTTCCAAATAGAATCTGCAGGAAAAGGATACTTAAGAGAAACCCGAAATCTCCCACCCGATTGGTGATAAAGGCTTTCTTGGCCGCCTCTTTAGCCGAATTTCTTCCAAACCAGAATCCTATCAAGAGGTAGGAGGCCAGACCCACCAGTTCCCAAAACACGAAGATTTGTCCGAAATTATTGGCCAGAACCAATCCCAGCATGGAGCCGGCAAATACCGACTGATAGGCGTAATAACTGGCAAATCCCGGATCCCCGTGCATATATCCCAGCGAATAAATCTGCACCAGTAAAGCCACCGTAGTAACTACGATGAGCATTACGGCGGTAAGACCGTCCACCAGTATCCCCATATCCACCTGTAAACCAGGCATATTCAGCCAGCGGACCGCAGCTTCATACACCAGGGTACCTTCGCTGGAAAATACCGCCAGACTAACCAGCAGAGAAATAAAAAATGATATTCCTATGGCCAGGATGGATAGGGCCGCGGATAACCGGGGCCAGCGGTGCAGAAACAGTCCGATCACGGCAAAAGCAATGAAGGGCAGAACTGCTATTATCCAGGCATATTGTACACTTGTTTGCATCATTACTTTCACCGCCTTACCATTTAAGCAGATTGAAATCGTTCAGATCAACCGATTTCTTCTGCCTGAATATTGCTAAAATCAGAGCTAACCCAACTGCGACTTCCGCTGCCGCAACCACAATAATAAAAATTGCAAATAACTGACCTGCCATATGGCTGCTGGCTACGAATTTATTTACGGCAATAAAATTTATGTTTACCGCGTTAAGCATCAGCTCTACTGACATCAAAACTCCTACTGCACTGCGTTTGGATAAAACTCCATATATTCCGATGCCGAATAAAACGGCGCCTAACAGCAGGTATTCGGTCAGATTAATCATGTTCATCGGCTCCTTTCGCTAGAATAATCGCGCCCACAACTGCTACCAGCAAAAGGATGGCGGCAACTTCGAAAGCAATCGCATAATCACCCAGCAAGAGCCTTGCCAGCGCGCCCACGCCGTCTTCCGGCAACGAGCCTAAAGACTCCGGCCAGGTACTGCTGCCAATAGCTGCTCCTAAACCCAGAGTTACCAGCAAAGCTATAAGTCCGCCCCAGTATTTTTTCTTAGCGTGGGACAGGTTGGTTTCATCGGCATCCTTATCCATAACCAGCATGATAGCAAAAATAATAAGGACCGATATGGCGCCGGCATAGACCAGAATCTGTACCAATCCTAAAAAACCAGCCTCCAGTTGAAAATATATAGCTGCCACTCCTAAAAAGGAAAGAACCAGCGATAGGGCGCTGTGCACTATATTTTTAAAACCTACCACTCCTGCTGCGGCCGTTACCGTGATAAGAGCGGTGACTATAAAAACCAGATCCGCCAGGTTCATTCAGCGTTACCTCCCTCCGTTTTCGCCTGGTCTTTTTTCAACTCTTTACTAACCAGGGCCTGGGCTACTTTCCGAGCCTTGTCCTTATCATCTGCCATAATGGCCAGTATTTTTTCCGCCTTATTGCGGTCAGCTTGCAGCAACCGGGTCAGAACCTCAGCCTGTTCTTCGGTATCTACGTATTTTGCCAGCAGCTTCTGCGGGTTCTTGTCCAGTGCCGCCGTAAGAGCCTTAAGCTGTTTCTCCCTCCTGTCTTGAGCCTCTTGCCCGGCACTGCCGTCATCCGGGCCGGCTGAAAGGTCTGTGGCCGTCTGCTGCAGGTCCATTTCCGGAGGGCGGTGATAGACCGTCTTAATATCCTCCCGCCGGTAGCGGGAGAGTTCGAAATCATGGCTGAAATGCAGACAATTCTGGGTACAGGCCTCTACGCAGAGATTGCAGAACATGCAGTACTGGTGGTCAATAGTGTAGGACATCAATTTTCTCTTCTTGCTGACCTCATCCCGGGCATCTTCCAGACTCAAAACCCCGTTGGGGCAGGTTTTTACGCAGATTCCGCATACCTTGCATTTCTCAAATTCCAGGTAGAGGTGGCCGCGATAGCGTTCCTGCAGATAAGGCTGCTGTTCCGGATATTGAATGGTCAGCTTTTTGCCGAAATGGTGTTTTAACGTGATTCCTAAACCCTTGATTAAACCTTTGCCGTACATCTTAACACCACCCCATCCACTTAAATACATAAATACCTACGCCGGTAACCACAATATTGGCCAGGCTGACCGGAAGCAGAACTTTCCAGCTGAAGGACATCAGGTGATCCATTCTGATGCGGGGAAAAGTCCATTTAATCCACATGAAGATAAACATTATGATATAGGTCTTAATAATTATCCATAGCCAGGAAGGCAGCCACGGTCCCTGCCACCCGCCCAGAAACATGGTGGAAGCCATGGCCGATACCGCCACCAGGTTGGTGTATTCGGCCAAAAAGAACAGCGCCCAGCGCATCCCGGTATATTCGGTGTAGGCGCCGGCAGTCAATTCCTGCTCGGCTTCCGGCATATCAAAGGGACCGCGATTGAGCTCCGCCGTAGCAGCAATAAAATAGGTTATGAAAGCAATAGGTTGAAATACAATAAACCAGATATTGCTCTGAGCCGCTACTATATCCGACAGCCGCAGGGAACCGGCAATCATAATTACACCCAGCAGGGAGAAGGTCAGCGGTATCTCATAGCTGATCATCTGGGCCACCGAACGCATGGCTCCCAATAGAGACCATTTATTATTCGAGCCCCACCCCGCCATAAGCAGGGCTATAGTGCTCAACGAGCCCAGGGATATAAAATAAAATACCCCGATATTTAAATCCACAATCTGCATTCCGTCTCCCATGGGTATCACCAGGTAAAGCATTATAGCCACGGTAATAAAGAATAGCGGGGCGGTACGGAATATCCATTTGTCGGTCTGGCTGGGGATGATGTCTTCCTTGGTCAAGAGTTTTATGGCGTCAGCTATGGTCTGAAACACTCCCCAGGGCCCCAGACGATTAGGTCCTAATCGCAGCTGGATAAAACCCGATACTTTCCTTTCCAGCCAGATCAGAACAATGACATTTATGGTTACGATACCGGCGATACAGGCAAACTGAATTATCAAGAGTATCAGGTCTGCCCAAACCGCAGAAATCCCCAGGCTTTGCAGCCATCCCGTGAGGGCTCGGGCTATGTCTAAAAATAAGCTCTCCATTTGCAATCGCTCCTAAAAGTTATGATAGGGGAGTGACACCTGATGATTCAGGCAGCTCCCGTAATCTATAGAAATAAAGTACTGCCGGCCTTAACGGTCAGACTCGCCCAGTACCGGGTCCAGGGTAGCAATATTGGCGATTATGTCCTGCAGCAATCCTCCCCGGGAGATTAGCGGCAATACCGCCAGGTTAATGAATGAAGGAGCCCTTACATGCAGGCGGTATGGTTTTTCCGAGCCATCTCCGACGATATAATAGCCCAGTTCTCCTTTGGAAGATTCGATGCGGTGGTAAACCTGGGCGCCTTTTTCCGCTTTCAAAACCCGTGGGGTCTTGGCCTTGATTTCCCCTTCGGGCAGTCCGTTTAAAGCCTGCTCTATTATCCGGGCACTTTGGGCAATCTCTTCCGCCCGGACTATCATACGATCCCAGCAGTCGCCTTTCCGGGCTACCGGAACCTCGAAATCAAAACGGTCATAAATGCCGTAAGGTTCTGCCTTGCGGATATCGTAATCCACCCCGCAGGCTCTGAGATTGGGACCGCTGACCCCATAGGCAACAGCGTCCTGGGCCGTGAGACACCCAATCCCCTTAATTCGGGCCTGAAGTATCTCATTGCCAAAAATCAAGCCGTCATACTCTTTAAGCATAGCAGGCAGGTCTTTTAAGAACGAACGCACCGCCGGATAGAACTCTTCCGGCAAATCCTCGGCTACACCGCCGATACGCATATATGAAGCAATCATGCGCTGCCCGCTGGTCATTTCAAACATATCCATAATCCGTTCGCGGTCCCGGAAGCAGTATATCAGACCGGTAGTCGCACCCAGGTCCATAGCCAGGCTGCCGATAAAAAGGAAATGGGAGGCAATACGGGACAGTTCCGCCATTATCACCCGTATATATTCGGCTCTTTCCGGTACCTCAATACCCATCAGTTTCTCCACCGCCTGCACATATCCCAGGGTGGGCAGGTGGCTGGCTAAATAGTCCAGACGGGATGTGTAGGGTATGAACTGGGCATAGGTTTTGCTCTCGGCGATTTTTTCCACCGCCCGGTGGACATAACCCAGGTGGACAATGGCATCTGTCACTATTTCTCCGTCCAGAACTGCTTCCACATGCAATCCGCCGTGGGTGCTGGGATGTTGAGGCCCTATATTGATAGTCATAAGCTCGCTGGATAACAATGTTATCACCCCTTTATCTTAAAATCCTTGCGCAATGGGTGCCCTTCAAAATCATCCGGCAACAGTATGCGAATAAGATTGGGATGGTTTTGAAAACTAATGCCCATCAGATCGAATAGTTCCCGTTCCTGCCAATCGGCGCCGGGCCAAAGGAAAACGGCCGAAGGGAACTGAGCCTCTTCCCGGCTGACACTGCTCTTGACCATTATCTTGCGATTGTCGGGAATAGAATGAATATGATAAATCACTTCAAATCGGTCAGGATAATCCACTGCCGTCAAATTGGCCAGGTAGTTAAAACCATGAACTTCCTTGAGCCGGCTCAGAAGAGCGAGCAGGTTATCCGTTCCCGTACTTATACAGGTGTAGTGCTTATCCTGACTTATCTCAATGTTATCGCCCATGACCGCCTGTATATCTTGTAGCATCTGCCTCAACTTTTTCCCTCCACCTTTTTCTTAAGCTCCAGCAACCCATGAAACAGGGCTTCCGGGCGGGGCGGGCAGCCAGGAACAAAGACATCCACATCAAAAAGAGAGTCGCATCCTGGCAGTACACTGTAGCCATCCTTAAAAGGCCCGCCGCTGGTGGCGCAATTGCCCATGGCTACAACCCACTTGGGCTCGGGCATCTGGGCCCAAACCCTTTCAATAACCGGTTTCATTTTCAGGGTGATGGGCCCGGCTACGATCAATAAGTCGGCCTGTCTGGGTGACGCCCTGAAAACTTCGTATCCATAGCGGGCTATATCAAAACGGCTGGCACCAGCCGCCATCATCTCAATCGGACAGCAGTTGCAGCCATAGGTCAGAGGCCAGAAGGAGTGCGAGCGGCCCCAATTCCACAACTTGTCCAGGGTAGAGACAATAATATTGTTCTTCTCCAGAACTTTGATATCTTGTTCTAATGCCATTCCAACGCTCCCTCCTTCCAGGCGTACCAGAGGCCGATCAGCAGTATTCCTATGAACAGCAGCATTTCAATGAAGGCAAACAGGCCCAACTGATTAAACTTGACTGCCCAGGGAAACAGAAAAATAGTCTCTACATCAAAGGCCAGAAAAACCAGGGCATAGAGAAAATAATTAACCTTGAAACGGGACCAGGTACGCCCAATGGTATCCACTCCGCACTCGTAGGGCAGCAGCTTTTCATCGTCAGGCTTACATTTGGGTTTGGGGCGTACAGCCCAGGCCATACCCATAGCAGCCAATGGAAAGGCCATTGTGAGCATAAGGAAAATGCCAATGGTAGAATAATCAGACAACAACTTAAATCCTCCTCCAAAGGTGTCAGACACCATTTTTTCTTTTACTGCCAGCCTGGTTTCTTATCCTGTATGCGATAAAGCTATATTTTGTATATCATAACACCTCAGTTTATATCATAACATCTCCATAGCGGCCGGAAAACGGCTAAACATTGGTATATTGTATTCATAGCGGAAATTACTCGCCATACGGAGAAGTAAATGTGTGAAAAGTATTTTTAAGGAAGCAAAAATCCGATGGTTCTTCCTTTTTTAAACTCACCTCCTGCCTTCAGAATGATTTTTAGACCTTTATATTTTTATATAAAATTATGAGAAGCTTTTATGCAGAAAGCAGGTGTCCAGGCCGCAATTGACTGATGTTTGATTTCTTGGGCGCCACATGATAAATTCATTTTAGTATTATAACAAGGAACGGGATAAGTGCAAACAAACAGGGGAGATGGTGAAATACTGAGAATTACTTTAATAGCGATGAGTGTCCTGTTTATTGCCGCTATTCTTATCTTTACGGCATCTTTTGTTGCTGGTATCGTCTTTAATCGCCATGCCGCAGGGGAAGTAGAGGAACTGTTCGGCCAACTGAAAAGCGGAGGTGAAACAGTAGAAGATTCTGACCTTGCGGATTTACCCCCATGTGTTCAGAAATGGATGGAATATTCCGGGGTTGTCGGGCAACCGGAAATCCAGACGGTACGCATGAAAAAAAACGGTTTGCTGAGAACCAAACCAGGTCAGTCCTGGATGAAATTTAGTGATGAACAATACTTCAGGTTAGACGAACCGGGGTTCATTTGGAAGGCAAGAATTAAAGCGGCTCCGCTGATCTTTCTGATGGGAAGGGATAAATATTATGAAGGCCATGGCAACATGCTGATAAAATTCCTTGGGTTAGCCAAGGTTGCTGATGCCAGCGGGCCTGAAACGGATCAGGGTACTCTGTTGCGCTATCTGGCCGAATCAGTATGGTTCCCGTCGGCCGCTTTAAGCAGTTACGTTATCTGGGAGGAGATCGACGTCAACTCAGCCTGGGCAACTATGAACTACCGGGGTATAAGCGCATCAGGCGTATTTGAGTTCAACCAGAAGGGTGAGCCCGTAAGTTTTGTTGCCCAAAGATATATGGCAGCAAACGGGCAGTTTTCCCTGGAAACATGGTCGACCCATATGAAAGATTATGAGGCTTTCAACGAAATTAAAATCCCCGCTCAAGCAGACATAGTCTGGAAACTAAAATCGGGAGATTTCCATTGGTACCATGTTCAAGTCAATGAGGCGGAGTATAATAAGCCTTCGGTTTACTGATGCGTCATTCACCGCCAACCTGCCCCAAAGGCAACAAATGATCTTCAGCTTCAGCCAAGCCTGCCGTGGCTTCTGTAAGATTGCTGCCGAGATTTAAAATTTTCCCGTGCTATTCCAGTTTATTTGCCCGTATTTTTTCCTGATCATGCTTAAAAAAAACTGTACCTGTAACTTGTTTTTATATAGAATATAATTCGTCAAAAAAAACCGGTTTTCATACTGACCTTCTTTATACTTTGATTTTATTTTCATGGAGGTATCAATCAATGCAGGTTGCCCAAAGCATACGGGTGATGGATGTTGCCCAGGGGAAAGGCAGAGCGGATTTACTTATTAAAAATGCCCGGGTGGTAAATGTCTTTACCAAACAGGTAGAAGAAGTTGACGTTGCCGTTGCTGCCGGAACAATCGCCTGGCTAGGCCGGGAGGGTGAAAACGGTATACGGCCGGCCGCTATCGTTTATGATGCCGGCGGAAAATATTTAATCCCCGGACTAATCGACGCTCACTGCCATATCGAAATGTCTTTCATGTCTGCGGCACCCTTTGCCCAAACGATAATAGCCCATGGAACCACAACTGCGGTTCTGGATATGCATGACGTCTGTAATACCGGCCTTGACTGCATGCATAATTTTGCCCGGGAAGTAGCCGGCACACCTTTAAAAGCTTTCCTGATGGTTCCTCCCTGTGTACCGGGAACACCGAAACTGGAAGAAGCGGGAGCCAACATGACCCTGAAGGGCATGCAGGAGGCCTTTGCCCTGCCCCGCATCTGGGGAGTGGCGGAAGCTATGGATTTTAACCGCATTCTGGACAGAGAACCTGAGATAATGGCTATACTGGCCTGGGCCCGGGAAAAAGGCCTGCGTATCGACGGGCATTGCCCGGAACTTAGAGGCGATGATCTGCAGGCTTATCTGACCGCTGGGATACTGACTGACCATGAATCTGTTACTTTGGAAGAAATGCTGGAAAAATACCGCCTGGGGATGAAGGTGATTTTACGCCGGGGTTCCTTGGAAGAACCGGTTCGAGCCTCTGATTTTATCAATGCCCTGGCTGATACTTCCAATGCCTTGCTGGCGACTGACGGCTGTTTATACCTGGACGACATACTGGATTATGGCCACATGAACCGGGCCCTGAAGGCTATGGTGGCTGAAGGCGTAGACCCTATAACCGCTGTCCAGATGGGCACCATTAATGTAGCCCGGGCTTACGGTTTCGACCATCTGATGGGCGCCATCGCTCCGGGACGATATGCCGACATGGTCCTGGTATCAGACCTGAAGGATTTTGATATCGAGGCGGTGTTTGTAGACGGCCGCCAATTTGGAGCAGAAGATGCCCGGATTCCCCGCTACTCATATCCTCCCGAAGTTTTAAACACGATTAAGCTGGGACCGGTGACAGCCCAGACCTTTGCCATTACGGCTCCCGTTGCTGAAGGGAAAGTAACCGCACGGGTAATGACCATTATTGACGGAACCGTAGCTACCCGTGAAGATCATGAACCCATGGCGGTGATCAACGGTCAGCTCCAGCCGGATATTGACCGGGACCTTTTAAAAGTAGCCGTTTTTGACCGTTATCAGGAAAATGGCCGTCATGCTCTGGGAATCGTACGGGGCTTTGGCTTGAGGAAAGGCGCCTTTGCCGGCAGCATTGGACAGGACAGCCAGAACCTGGTGGTAGTCGGCGCCGATGATAAGGATATGGCCTTGGCCGTAAATGCCATCCGGGAAATGCAAGGCGGCCTGGCCGCGGCTGCCGATGGTGAGGTCCTGGCAAAGGTGGAACTGCCCATTGCCGGGATTATGAGCGACATCGACCCCCGTCAGCTGCAGAGGCGTTTTATGGAATTGCACCGGTGCCTGGGCGATATGGGCGGCAAACAGGTGAACCCTTCATTCACCCTTTCCCTCCTTTTAACCTGTGCAGTTATTCCTGAATTGAAAATCACTAACCGGGGCCTGGTAGATGCCCTGTCAGGAAAATTTGTATCGTTGATACTTTAATTTTTATCAGGAAAGGGTTGAAGAAATGACAGTCCAGGATATTGTAAGCATTATTGGTGCTCTATCAGATGCTATTGCCTCAGGTCTTATTGCGTTGTATTACGGGTTCCTGGCTTTCCCCACGGGCATAGCTTTTGCTTTAGCCGCTTTATTGGCATTGGGCTGGGGGTTGGTAACCCCCATATCCTTCCAGGCGGAAACCATTGTTTTGGCTGGAAGCATGGGGAGAAATCTCCGTGAACGGGTATCCATTGTTTTGCTCTGCGGAGCGGTGATGACTATTCTGGGTATTGGTGGTTTGCTGGGGGCTATTGTCGATTACATTGGCGAAACCATACTTGCTGCCATGCTGGCAGGGGTAGGGGTTATACTGGTCAGAACCAGTATAGACATTGCCAAAGATAACCTTAGAGCGGGTATTGCATCATTTATTTCGGCATTGCCGGTGTGGTTCCTGACTGAAAACCTGGCTTATACGGTTGTGGTGTCTCTGGTGATTGGGACTCTGGCCCATAACCTGATAAAGACAAGCTCTGCCGCCCCCGAAGCTGAGAGTCCGGAAGCTGCTCCCGCCCCCAGAACATTTGCGGATAACCTAAAAAGTCAGCTTATGCTGCAAAAACCGATCCTCAACTCCTGGCAGGTATGGAAAGCGGTACTGGCACTGGTAGCCCTGCAAATCGGCACTTATATAAGTTATGGCAGCATTACCGCATCAATGGCCGATACCGGCTTTTCGGTCGATAAGCTCACCATCATGTCCGGTTTGTCCCAGGTGGTGAGTTCGATCTTCGGCGGTGCTCCGCTTTCACCTATCGTTTCCATTACTGCTGTTGCCGACCATCCGGTCTTAGCCAGTGTTTTATTAATGGCAATAATGGCTCTAATCCTTTTGTTTTTCTTGCTGCCTAAAATGGGCAAATTTATTCCCGTGGGCGCCACAGCAGGGTATCTTTTTATAATCGGCGCCTTTATAGTAATTCCCGATAACCTGGTTGTGGCCGTACAAGGCGGGGATATGGCGGGAATAATGACCTTTATCATTACGGCGATATCCGACCCGTTTCTTGGCATGTTGGCAGGCGTTGTTGCAGGATTGGTTCTGTAGAAAATACGGAACGGCTTCGAGGTGATATAGGTGGCTGGAAAAGAACAAAAAACATATACCCTGGAGATCGCCGGTTTAAAGCGCCGGCTTCCGATAATCCCTATGAATGATAAATTAAGTATTGCCAGTTTTGTAATCCTGGGCGACACTGAACTGGTAGTTCGGGTGGCCCCGGAACTGGTTAAAAAATTGCCTCCCTTTGATGTGCTGTTGACTCCGGAGGCCAAGGGAATCCCCCTGGCCTTTGAGATATCGCGGCTGCTGGGCATAAATTATATTGTCGCCCGCAAAAGCGTTAAGGCCTATATGGCAAATCCGATAATAGAGGAAGTTAACTCCATTACCACCCAGAAGACCCAGATTGTATGTTTGGACGGAAAAGACAGCGAACAGATAAAAGGACGTCGGGTGGTTATTGTTGATGATGTAATCAGCACCGGGGAATCAGTAAACGCCGTCGCCCGGCTGATTGCCAAAGCGGGAGGGAAGGTTGCAGCCAAAGCCGCCATTTTGGCTGAAGGCGATGCAGCCGAAAATATGGATATCATCTATCTGGAAAAACTTCCGACCTTTCCGGTTTGTTAGAATACACACGGCTGATTCCTTTATGTGTTTAAAGCCCCGCTGAGAGACCAGCTCTCAGCGGGGCTGTTGCGTTCCCCCGTTTTAGGGTACCGGGAATCACCGCCGTCGGTTGCCAATATTGCTCTTACTGCTCTGCATGCAGAGCCCGGATAATTAAACTTGCCGCCTCAGCGCGGGTGGCCGCTGCCCTTGGTTTAAAGCTATTATCGGGATATCCGCTGATAACACCATGGCTTACAGCCGCAGCAACCGGTTCCAGTGCCCAGGAAGAAATGCTGTCCTGGTCGTTAAAAGCTCTGCTGGCAGCACCGGACCGACTCAGCCCGGCAGCCCTGACAATCATCAGCGCCATCTGTTCACGGGTAATCAGGTCATCAGGACCGAACCGGGCAGCGTCATAGCCGTTGACGATACTGTGAGCATTGGCAGTCGCGATGTAATCTTTCGCCCAGTGCCGGTTAATATCCGCGAACACTTTCCCGGTTCCGGGCTCCAGTTTGAAGGCCTTTACCAATACAGTAGCAAATTCAGCCCTGCTTATGGAATTATCGGGTCTGAATCTGGCATCGGGATAGCCTTTTACAGCATCCGCAGCTACCAATTGCCTGATACTGGCTTCGGCCCAGTGTCCTGCTATATCCGATAACGCCGCTTCTGTTGCAGCCGCTTTGGGCCCGGCGCTTTCCTTTGCCGTAGCAATAATGGCAAATCTAGTAAAGTGCTTCACCTCGCCACTCACCTTGCCGGCATCGAGGTCAGTTTTAACATTATCCAGTTTTATCCATTGGTTTTTGCCGGCGTCAAAGTAGAACAGAGCCAGATCATACTTGCCGGTGCCTGCTTTATTTTTATCAAAGCTAAGTATTATGGTAACTGCCCGGTCAAAATTACCCGGTTTATCTTTGCTGATATCTACTACGTCGCTTATCAGTTCACTGTTGGCAGGTACCGGTAGTCCTGTTTTACTCACTTTCTCGACTTTGACCCTAATATCGCTGCTGACAGCACTGGCCGGAATGACTATGCTGACACCGGCCTCGTTTACGGTAGCGCCATTCTTGCCGACCAAAATCCCAGAAGGAGCCGCGGTCCCGCCACCACCTCCTGATACTGCTGCTGGGGTCGGAGTATAGCAGACAAATTCAGTAAAGTGTTTGGTCCAGATGGCAAGACTTGAGCCGGAATCAATTTTGGCTTCCTGACCTGCCTGTAAGGTGCTGTCCGCTGCAGCTTGGGTATCGGCGGTCAGGGTTCTGCTAATGGGTATAAATACGCCGTTTCTAACAAAACCAGCAGCTTTGCCGGCTTGGCCGGGAAGCAATAAGCGCACAGCTTTATCGAAGCTTAGAGCAGTATCGCCAATGCCAACCTCTAATACTACCGTGGCTGTTCCAGATATGCTGGTGGAGGGCTGCGTTTTTACGGTTGGCAGGGCCAGGGTTCCATCCCATCCTGCCGGGCCGGTTACAGTTGTGCCTGCTGGAACGGATAATGCTATCTGCTGATCAACACCGCCGACGGGCCGGGTAGCTTCGATCTCCAGCCGGGGAACAATTGCCTGTATGGTATTTCCAGCCCCTGACTGGGTGGGAAATGTTACAGTGGGCCTATCCGCTTCCTTCGGTACATTAAATGCCAGGGTGACATTATTTATATCGGCCGGCGCAATGACCGGAACCTCAAAATTCTGATTGGCCGCGCTCACCGATACATTAGTGGTACTGCCGTCAATCTTTATCCCTGGAATAACTTCCTTGTTTACAAAGGTTATCCGGTAAATTTTCCGGGTAATTCCGTTTTGTGCTGTAACCGAGATCACAGCTGTCCTTTCGGCTTCTGTGCCGGATAAACTACTGGCTGGAGTTACAACGACAGTTGCTTCAGGGTCAGCCTTGGTGGCGGTAATGGTCGGGATTCCCCCGGTATAGTCTGAAGCCAGGGCCACACTGTAGCTTGTAATTGAAGAATCAAAGGCTGGCGCTAAAGTACCGGCACTGGCGCTTATGCCTTTCAATTCCGCATTGGCTGACTGTAAGGCTCCGCCCGGGATAACCTCATATCCGCTCCAACCGCTTACTTGCAAGGTGAGAGAGCGCTGGACGGCATCCCAGTTATAGCTGTTTATCCTGCCGGTAGGGTCAACCGGATTAGTCGCTCCAGCCGGAATTAAAACTACGGACTCTCCGCTGCTGGGCCAGTATTTAACTCCAGGAGCGATTGCGCTGTCAATATGATACAGGGTTAGGGTAGCCGGTTTATTAAATGATGCCAGGGCGTCGGCAGCAGTGTTGATTGACATCTTGCCATAGGCTATATCCAGGTTTTGCTGCAGGCGTTGCATGGCGGTGGCGGTAATCGGGTTAGCGCTGGCATCCAGTTCGCAAGCATTAATTGATTTTTCCGGGTTGCCCAGCGCCAGCCGGGCAATTTTTTTCTGGGGATTAATATTATCGTATTTTTCAAATATAAGTCCGTGTATCCTGGTGAAATCCTTGACAGTGCTCCAGTCGGTAGTTTCCCCGCCCAATCCGATGCCAAAATCTTTGGGGTTAATATTTATTACAGCCATCATAATTGCGGCCAGGGCCGGCTGCTGTCCGTTTATGTTGTTCATGATCATTATCGGACAAGGCCCGGCGGTGGTAAAACCTTCCGGTATTTGATAAGTGAGCGTCCAGAACCGGCCACCAGCATCCCAGTTAAGGGGAACCGGAGGACCGGGATTTATGGAACTAATATCAGCCAGGAGCTGATAGCCGCTAACCGGTGTGGGAAGATTGGCACCATTTTTAGGGATAAGCCTGATCTGTATATTTTGATTCCTGAAATAATAGTACACCCCCATGGAAGCGTCAGTCAGATTGCTGCCTGGCATCCACTGACCGTTGCCGTTTAAAACCTCGACCCGGAAAGGGGTATTGGGAACCGCGTCGCTAACCGTGGAAAAGTTCCAGCTTTCCTGTGCAGCCAAGGCTTTCCCGTTCCCGTCCTTCACACCTGTACCTACAGTTACAGTGTAACTGGTATGGACTTTTAAGCCCTGGGGGAAATTAATCTTAACCAGGGCGGAATCACCCTCAGCCAGGGATAGGTTGTAACCTCCTTCTACCGGGCTCCCATCGGCTTTGGTAACGGTAATAGCGGCCGGGTTTACTGTCGCCGCATTAAGATTGGCAGAAAACTTAATGTCAACCCGGGCCTGGAGCGGAATCTCGCTGCAGCCCTGACCGGGAGACCGGGACAATATCTGTAAGGCTTCCCCTTGCAGGGAGCCGACTGAACAATATACCCTGCCCACAAAAACAGTATCCCTAAAGAGATAAATGTTGTAGAGCTGCACAGGATTATTGCCCAGAGCCTGTAACCCTCCGGTGAGAGTCATCCTTATGTTGTTATCATCTATGGCTGTAAAGCTGGCGGTTTTACCAGTGATTTCATTGGACTGCCCGTTGCCGGCAGCAGTATATATCTTGAAGCTGAATTTATTGGCATCAAAGGCGGCTCCGATGCCATTGCTGTTGACAGTGAAACTGACATCATCAGTGGTTGAAGCCATTTGATGAGGTTCGGCCGCTAGCATGTTAGGTGAAATCCAGTGGACGGCATGAAAGGCAGCAGGGCTGTCGTTGCCTGTCTGCAACGGATATCCCGGACATTCCCAATCATAACTTGCCCCCGGGGAACTGTTAAAGAAATAACCTCCATGGCTATCAGGGATAACCGGCATCGGCGTTCTTCCTTCGTTGGTAACGCTGTACGCGCTTCCGTCAATCAATGGTTTTCCTGAATTATAATCAAAATAGTAGCTGACCTGGCTCTTATCGGTAAAAGTAAAGAGAACCAAATCATCGTTGCTGGGTTTGGCAGCCAACTGGATAGGCTGGCCGCCGTCAGTCAGCTGCAGACTGCAGGTTGCGTAATCATTAGGCAGGTTGGCCTTTTGCCAGAAGCCTAATGGCATGGTCCCTTCTTTCGTTGGAGAAAAGGCTAATTCGAAGAGGGTAGGGTGGGTAGTTATATTTCCGATATCATAATTGCCGGTATCCCCTATAATGACATTTCCGGTTAAAGTGACCGTAGCCTTTTTCCAGCCGTTATTTAAAACCGTATAATCAATATTTCGCCCGTTAAGGTCGGAACGCTGTGGGTCGTTAAAGATGGGATCTCCGACCAGAGTGCCGTCATATTGGATTTCAAAAATGGCGCCGGTAAAATGGACCTGCTCTACATTCACTGCCAGGTCAAGCCGTCCGCTTAATGGCGCCCTGTCCGATGAATAGGATACCGTCCCATTGCCGTCATCGGCAGGTCTCCTCCCATCGGTTGCTAGCCAGGCTTTTGCACTCCCCGGCGGCAATTCTGCCGATACTGAAGCTGTTCCAGCTGCAAAAGCCAGCAGGAATATGAATGTTAATAAGGGAAGGACTTTATTAATACTGCGTTTCTTCATTTTTTACCTCCTTATGGCTGATTATTTTCAGATAATGTTTCGCTTCATCAATTACACTGGCAATCAAGGAAATTCAACCTTGGTCTATAGCACCCCCTTTTAGAAACTCAACGGCAATCAGCCGGCAACATAACCGAGCCTTAAAAATATAGTTGAGCACCTACGGTCATATACCTGTTAATTTTAATTCAGGCCCCCAAATTATTAATCACCCCAGAGGGGTGATATCGCTTAAAAATCTGGATTATTGCTATTCCAGCAGGCGGGTGATATAATTAATCATCCGATTTCTGCTTGTTCTCTGTTCATGTAATCATCGTTTCCCAAGCCCAATCCCATAACGGTTTTATAATATGCCATGATGTAATGGCGATTCTTTTCATCTGCCGTTGAGGTTTAATCCGGAGAATTATAATGCAAAGATATGCGTTATCTGGCTTAGGTTTTATTATGGGCTGGCTATGGACCTTATTTCTGAACGGCCCCATTATATACAGGTTGTCTTTTGCAAAGGAGCAGGCGGAACAATTACTGTGGCTGTTTCTCCTGTTCAACTCCTTAGCTTTCCTGGCAACAGCTTTAGTGGCCGGGAAGGTATCCCGCTCGCGTTATGGGAGGCATATGCCTGAAATAGCTGCTATGCTGATGACGGTATCAACCCTGCTGCTTGGGGCTCCCCTTAACAAATGGCTAATAGTGTTAATCTGCGCTGGCGCCGGTCTGGGCTCAGCCGTACTAATCTGTGTCTTCGGCCAGATTTTTTCCTATTACAATAACAGACAAACAGCTTTCTGCTACTGCCTGTCAGTCTTGATCGGCAGTATTTTTTACTTGCCGGCTGTATATCTCCCCGCCCCAACAGCTCTGAACATAGCTGCTGCTATTCCTTGGGCTGCGCTTTTCTGCTATCGCATTAGTTTAAAGAACCTTCAGCATGAGAGCTTTCAATCTGCAGGCGCCGACCGTTGCCGGACCAACCCTATTCCTCTGACGGGCCAAACCATTGGGCTGATTCTGGTCTATTACCTGGCCGGGGGATTAATGTTTAAGGTGGTAAATCTGATACATACCGCGGATAGCCAGCAACTATTCGTTATAAGCAACTCAATTTACTGCCTGATCAGTCTATTGCTGGCTGGTTTAATTCTTTTCTACCGGTCAAATCCGAACCTCGGCCAACTATACCGTCCGGTACTGGCTTTGCTGGGTACGGCTTTTCTTTTATTGCCTTTTTTAAAACCTGATTGGCTGATAGTGTCATTTTCCCTGTTTCAGATAGGCTTTGCTCTTTTTGACTTATATATATGGCTTTTGCTTGGCAATATCTCCAAGCCCAGGTATGGGATGCAGGTATATGGGTGGGGGTTTTTCTTTATAACCGGTTCTATGATGTTGGCCTCTTTGGTATATAAGCTTATCCTGCCAGGTATAGCCCAAAACTCCGGCATGATAAGCATTCTTTCCATATCAGCAGCGATATTAATGCTGGCGGCTGCAGTTATTTTTCAGTCCAAAGAGCTTTTGCCTGATTCCCCCTTGCCACTGGCTGCAGCAACAGATACGGTTCCCTTTGGGGTAATCGATATTAATTCTCCAGCAGAAGATAACATAGGGGAGCCAAAACTGGAAAAAACATGGCCAGATACTGATTATAAAGAGGAGCAGCCTGGTAGAATGGCCCGTGAACTGGCGGAAAAATATAAGCTAACCAAACGGGAAGCTGAAGTGGTATTCCTTTTGGTCAGGGGATATAACAATCCTTATATATGCACCCAACTTAACATTTCTATAAATACCCTGAAAACTCATCTGCGTAATATCTATCGTAAAGTGGAAGTTAATGATCGCCAGGAATTACTACGCATGATTTACAATCAAGCATAGTATAAACCCCATAGCCAGCTTCCATTTACAGGAGTGCTATCGGCAGTATTAAAAAACGTTCATTATGAAAACGCCTTTTTTAGAACAAATTATATTATTATAATTGATTTAAGGTATAGCGCGATAGGAAAGGAAGATAGAATTGAGTTCACTGAAAATTTGTATTCTTGATGCTCTGACCCTTGGGGACGATGTCGATTTAAGCGTTTTTGACCGGTTGGGTGAGGTCAGTATCTATGACGCTACTTTGCCGGAAGAAGTGGTGGCGCGGATTCAGGACCGGGAAATCGTAATCACCAATAAAGTAGTGTTGAACCGTTCCAACCTGGAATATGCCCCCCAGGTCAAATTAATTTGTGTTGCTGCTACCGGTACCAATAACATTGACCTTAACTATACTCAAAGCAGAAATATAGCAGTAAGCAACGTGGCGGGCTACTCCACCCGCAGCGTAGTCCAGCACACATTTGCCATGCTGTTTTACCTTCTGCAATCACCGTCATATTATGATAGTTATGTCAAATCGGGAAAGTATGCGGAGAGTGGCATCTTTACCCATCTGGGCCGACCCTATTGGGAACTTTACGGCAAGACCTGGGGAATTATCGGTCTGGGTACCATCGGACAAGCAGTTGCTGGTATAGCCCGCGAGTTCGGCTGCCAGGTTGTATACTATTCCACCTCGGGGGAGAATCGCAACCCTAATTACAACAGAGTAGAACTGGAAGAGTTATTACAGGCAGCCGATATAGTATCTATCCATGCGCCCCTAAATAAACGGACATTTGACCTTATACACTATGAGCAGCTGCAGTTGATGCAGTCCCATGCCGTTCTTCTGAACCTGGGGCGGGGAGGTATAGTTAATGAAAGGGGACTGGCCCTGGCAATCGATGAAGGGCTGATAGGAGGTGCTGCCTTGGACGTACTGGAGCATGAGCCCATAGATAAAAACAATCCTCTCCTTACAATCAAGCGGCGTGACCGGCTTTTTATTACTCCTCATATCGCATGGGCCAGCCGGGAGGCGCGTCTTACTCTGATACAGGAGATTGTCAAAAATATCGAAAGCTTTATGCATGGAGTTCCCCGGAATATTGTCGGACAGGGAGGTTAACATAAAAAAACAGCACTTGATATGCCGATGCGGCAAATGAACGAGAGGACGGCTGTTAATGACCGTCCTCCTTTTATATAATCAAGAATCGTGTGTGCTTAGTATTCCCATATCCTCCGCTAAACCAACTGCCGGATAATATCATCCGGATCACCATGCATAAAATCAATAACCGGTATTTGAATCATGGTGTAGGCACCTGGCATCTGCTTGCGGCTGGCCCGGGCTGCCGCCACCATAACCTGGGCGGTTAGGGCAGGGTTGTTGATGCGCATGGAAAAACGGAGCATCTGATTATGGGTTGAACCTGAGACTCCCTTCCTTTCCATATCCACCCCGTGTCCTACATCAATCAGCTGATTGACATCTGCTACTTTAAAAACATGGGTTTCATCCTTCACAAAATAAGGATCGGTTTTAATCGCGTTTTTTATTGCCTCAAAGCTTGCTCCATCCTGCAATTGCACGTAAACCATACGCCGATGGACACCGGCTCCTACAGGCATAGTCATGGACAGGGCATCTTCAACTCCGGGCAGGTCGCGAACGGCAACGGTATGCCCCATGCTCATCCCCGGGCCAAAATTAGTGTAGCTCAGACCAGACGGGGTCATGAACTGAAACATGGTACGGATTATCGAATCTGTCCCGGGATCCCATCCGGCAGAGACTACTGCCACCGTATTGTTAGCCCGGGCAATCTCCGCCAGTTCCAGCCTAAGATCGGCAAGGTTTCCGTGAATATCGTAACAATCAACCGTGTTTATGCCCAGGGACAGTATTTCCCGGGCTATGTCAGGAACGGAGCGGGTGGGCGTACACAGTAATGCTATCTGCACCCCTTGCAGTTCCCGGATGGAGGTTACCAGAGGTATGCCCATCGCATCAAGTAATTTAACATTATCGGCAAAAGACGGCTTTTCCACCACCCCGGCTACTTCCATATCGGGCGCAGCCATTAGGGCCTCCACTGCAAACCTGCCGATATTTCCATAGCCGACAACTGCTACTCTTATGCTTTCATTCATCATTATTCACCACCAAGTTTATTATTTACATGTATAATTTAAAACAATCCGCAGGAATCAATCAATAGATATGACAAGTATACAGAGTGCACTTGGAACTGCTGTATTTTCACTTCCGAGCTTTTGGGCAGGAAGATTGATCCTTTTGTATCCACTTTCGCGCTATAATTAATTAAAAGTCTTTATTGTATTGCCAACCCGCCATTATTATAGGAGGTAACTCTGTGCCTGCAACCATTAGCTTGATTAATCTCAAAGGGGGAGTAGGGAAGACTTCCCTTACCGTAGCCCTGGCAGAATTCATGGCTTTGGAGCACGGGTTAAAAGTGCTGGTTATTGACCTCGACCCCCAGACTAATGCCACTGTCAGCCTGATGAACGAGCATGAATGGAAAAAACAGAATATAAAAGGGCAAACAATAGTACAGCTGTTTCGCGATCGCCTTTATGATATGCAGATCTTCTCGCCCCGCGAGGCTATTGTTCATAGCGTTTCCAATATTGGAGGCGGAATTGAGGGCCTGGATTTGCTGCCATCCAGCCTGGATTTAATTGATATCCAGGATGAGTTGATCAAAATCCCATCCCGGGGAATTTTTAGCCGGCGGCCCATCAGTATTCTGGGGGAAACATTATGCGAGGAAATCAACCGCTATGATATAGTTCTGATAGACTGCCCCCCCAACCTAGGGTTGATTACCCAGAACGGCCTCATGCTCAGCCAGTACTACCTTATTCCGGTCATTCCCGACGTACTGTCGACTTACGGCATACCCCAGATTGTTGCCCGGATTAACCGGTTGAAGACTGAGACTGGAGTTCAGGTAGAGCCCCTGGGGGTAGTAATCAACAATTATCGTATTAAAAACCCCATGCACCCCAATCAGGTACGGCTTTTGCAGTTAAATGCAGAAAAAATAGGCTATAACCGGGTTTTTTCCACCATAATACCTCAGAACGCACGATCTGCCAATGCCATGGATTACAGCCTGGCGGTCAAGAATCTAAAGGGAAAATACGATAACGGGGGTCCCTATAAGAGATATAAACAACTAACCGAGGAGGTATTGAGCATTGTCATCTCCTGATATGACTGCCGCACTAGCAGGATTCCTGCGTTTACTGGCCGAAGAAGTCGAAAAGAACCAGGCTCTGGCCAGGCGCCTGTCACTCCCTTTTCAGGACTGGTTAAACCAGCCGCTGGAAGCGAAAGTCTCCACCCGCAAAAAAACCGCTTCCAGTGTACAGATTCCGGAAGATTTCGACCCTTTTCGCATCTATCACGACCATGGCAGCGTAGGCCTCTATGCCGTTTTGCAAAACTATGACGCCGCCCAGTGCAAGGCTATACTCAGCTATTTTGCCCTGGACCCGGTTCGCAGCTACAGCCGCTGGCGCAAACAGGAACGGCTGGCTGATTTCATTGTCGAAAGGGTAAAAGCCATGAGCGAAAAGGGGAGAGTCTTCATGGGCTAGAATAAAGAGGCAGGCACTATTTACCAGTTAACGTCCTCATTGCCCAATGCTCCCTTATTTCAACTGTCCTGGATGATTACTGGTATAATCTTCAACTAGCCATCCCGGTTTCAATTCCATTAAGGTAAAGGAAAGGAGGTATGTATATGAAAAAAATTGTTGTTCCTTTATTAGCCCTTTTCCTGGTTCTGGTACCCATACATAGTCTCAATGCCGGGACAAGCCAGACATGCCAAGCCAAAACTACCCGGCTAGTATTGTCCAGGGACCCGATTTGTTGCTTGTCTACCGGTATAAAAAGCTGCAGCCCGGTTATTCGGGTTAAAAAGTGGACTAATAGTCTAAAATCCATCCAAATTCCGGCAATACATATTTACAATAACAGAGAGGGGACATGGGCGCGGATTCCTTCACAAACAGTACCGGTGCCCGGTAAGCCGGCAACCCAACCAAGTCCGGCGCCTACACCACCCCCCCCTACACCAAAACCTACACCCGTGCCCGCTCCGTCACCAACCCCCGCTCCTGCGCCGCAACCTGCTGATTTCTCGGCTATGCAAAAAGAGATGCTGGGCTATATAAATGCTGAAAGGAACAGTGCAAATTTGGCTCCGCTAACCCTTGATACCAAACTATGCCAGGGAGCCTATCTTAAATCGCAGGACATGGCAGTCAACGGATATTTCAGCCATACTTCACCTACTTATGGCAGCCCGTTCGAGATGATGAAGGATCAGGGAATTATCTACAGGTCAGCAGGAGAGAACATAGCTAAAAATACTAGCGTTAAAGGAGCCCATACTGCATTTATGAATTCAGCGGGACATAAAGCCAATATCCTTAACCAGGCATTTGCCAAGGTGGGACTTGGCTTTTACCAGGAAGGACAATATCTCTACGTTACCCAATGGTTCACAAACTAGTAACGGCTCCGGCGCTAGGTCCGATTTCTTGCCTGAGCCGATATCAGATCAACCGCAGGGGGCCGTTTAAAACGGCCCCCTGGTCATTGCCATCATTATCAACTCAAGTATCTGGGTTTTGCATCAAAGTCCGTTTTCAGGGAAATGTGTGCCCTAAATTTAAACAAAAATAATATTTTGAATTAACATTAATCATATTCAATAGATAATACCATAAAAAGTAATAGATGAAGAAGGAAAATGGTTATTTGGTGTCGAATTACGAAATATCAAAAAAGGTAGTTAAATAATTGCATATGACAGATGCAGGAGAACGGGAATAAATTCTCTACCGAAGGAGCAAATCGTTGGTGTACCACATTAACGACGAAACTTTCAGGTGAAAGGACTGCATTTGGATGCAACTCTGGAAAGTCCGACGGACACCGAAGGAGCAAGCCGTCAAGGTGAATCTCTCAGGTATCAGACAGAGCACAGGTTAAGATAACCTGTGCTCTTTTCGTACTTATTCCGGATTAGAGCTTTTAATTTCAAATTTAATAATGATTTAATGTTAGTTTAAATTACCGGGAGCTACATAAACGGGAGAAATAATTAAGAAGAAGGGGAAAATGAAAGAGAAGTGGATGAATACTGCGGGGTTCCGGCCGAGATCTCCAGAGAATGCCATCAAGAACCTGAAGTTATCAAGGGGACACCGCACAATGGGCCGACCCACCGGGTAAAACATCCCGAAATCAATGACGAAGAACTTATCGCTGTTACCTGGAGACAGTACCTTAAGAAAAAAGGGCTGAAGAAACAGCCTTAAAATCATCGGCCTGTTTCCCAGGCAGGAAACAGGTCAGTAAAACAAAGAGCGGGGTTTGTAAAATGAAAAAATTAGGCGTGATCGTTAACCCGGTTGCAGGTATGGGCGGAAGAGTAGGGCTTAAAGGCAGCGACGGGGACGAAATTCAGAAAAAGGCCCGGGAACTGGGAGCAAAACCGGAATCTCCCCTTAGGGCGATTGAAGCTCTAAAGGTTATAGCCAGACTTCAAGATCAGGTTGAGATTATTACCTATCCCCATGAGATGGGAGAAGATGAGGCTCGTGCAGCCGGCTTTGATCCCCGGGTTATTGGTTCTATAAACAGCGGCGCAACCAATCCCGAAGATACCATGCAGGCGGCGCAGGATATGGTGGCAGCGGGAGTCGACATCATATTGTTTGCCGGCGGGGATGGAACAGCCCGCAATATCTATACGGCAGTCGGCAGCGGCTCAGAGATACCGGTATTGGGCATACCTGCCGGGGTTAAGATACACTCGGCGGTTTACGCCGTGAATCCCAAAAGTGCCGGTGAAGCTGCCACCCTGTTTCTGGAAGGAAAAGCGGTTAATATCCGGGAAGCCGAGGTAATGGACATTGATGAAGATGCTTTTCGCGAAGGCAGAGTAAGCGCCCGGCTTTATGGGTACCTGAACGTTCCGGAAAACAAAAAGTATGTGCAAAATGTAAAATCCGGGACTCGTTCCGAAAAAGCCGAAATTGAAGGAATTGCCGCCGAAATAGCTGCCAACATGAAGCATGACGTTATTTATGTGATCGGTCCCGGAACGACTACCAGAAGCATAATGCAAAAACTTGATTTGCCCTATACCTTGCTGGGTGTTGATGTTGTGTTGAATAAGCAAGTTCTGGCCAACGATGTCAGCGAACAGCAATTATACGAAATCGTTGAAGGCAAACCGAGTCATATAGTGGTAACCGCTATTGGAGGGCAGGGACATATATTGGGCCGGGGCAATCAGCAGATAAGTCCACGGGTAATCCGCGATGTGGGTAAGGAAAACATTACCGTTGTGGCCAGTCGGGATAAGCTGGTCAGTATTATGCCAAGGCCTTTATTGGTTGATACCGGCGACCCCGAACTGGACCGGCAATTATCCGGATACTATCGCATAGTAACCGGCTGGCAGGACACTTTGATGTATAAAGTAGGGCTGGAGTAAGTTGAATAAGATTTGGGAGTGATATTTATGGCAAAGGGATTAGATCTATTCCAACAGAGTTCTGCCGGTTTTACCAGACAGATCAGCCCATGGGATACCGATGTTTGTCATTGCAGGTCTTTACTGGCTGGTGTCCTGCGCCATGCCCAGACAGGGAGGAGAATACATTTATATCAGCTCCGGCAAGTGGTGCTACCGGCAGCAGGGCAGTTAGGGCGGCTATTGAAAAACACCAGCCTATGCTCAGTCTCCATGGGCATGTTCATGGCTCTCGGGGAGTGAGCGGCATAGGGAAGACCGTATGTATCAATCCGGGCAGTGAACATGACCAGGCTCTTTTGGCGCCGTAATCGAAGTCAATTCCAGTGGACGTTATAGCTGAGGAAGGGGGCCGACAGATGAAAAACGTTGTGTTAAATGAGATAAATGCATCGGTGCAAACAACTTTAGGAGAACTGCTGAATGTGGCCGAGCTCAAGCAGGGGCAGATTTTAGTGGTGGGATGCAGTACCAGCGAAGTGCAGGGCGAAAAAATAGGAAAAGCATCAAGTATGGAGGTTGCTGAAGCCATCCTTGACGGTATTCTGCCTGTGATTGTTGAAAATGGAATATACCTGGCAGTTCAGGGCTGTGAACACATTAACCGGTCTCTGGCGGTGGAAGAGGAATGCGCAGAACGCCATGGTCTGGAAGTAGTAAACGTTGTTCCCCGTTTGAAAGCCGGAGGAGGGTTGGCTACTGCAGCCTATCATAGATTTAAAAACCCGGTAATGGTCGAAAGCATAAAAGCGCATGCAGGAATGGATATTGGCGATACATTGATTGGCATGCATCTTAAATCAGTAGTTGTGCCGGTCAGAACTGAAGTTAAGCAGATTGGCAATGCGCATCTGACAATGGCTCGCACCAGGCCGAAACTTGTGGGGGGAAAGCGGGCTGAGTATACTCCTGAATAAAGGTCGTTATGAATGTTATATAAAAGACACGACTTATAGTTATGCGGATACGAATCGGCAACCATATTCTGTAAGATGTTTTTATTTGTTTTGGACGCTGGGGCAGCCAACCTCTTGGTGCGATTTCTCAGGTCAAGGGCAGGGCATTGGTGATATCAACGCTCTGTTTTTTTTATTTCTAAAGTATAAGTATAAAGAGCATTTAAGTTTACTATGTTATTAGGTAAAAACTCCCCCAACTGTTACAAAAGCGATTTCACCCCCATATCCGCTTGTCTCAAGCAAAGTTTTCCATTATTATGGAATTGTTGTGGCAATAAACTAGAATCGGGGGTAGTAATTTAATGGCAGTAACAAAAATCGCAATCGTGGGTGCAGGCATTATGGGACGGGGGATAGCTCAGGTGGCCGCCGCGGCCGGTTACGAAGTCCAGCTTATGTCGCGTCACGCCGCCACAGTTGATAAAGCTCTCGCTGTTATAAAACATAATCTGCAGAAAGACCTGGAGCAGGCAAAAATATCCGCTGCAGAAGCAAAGGATATTTTTGAGCGGATTGATACTACTGACAATTTAGCCGAGGCGGTGGCCGAAGCTGACCTGGTAATTGAAAACGTTCCTGAAGTCATGGAAGTCAAACATGACGTTTTCCGCCAGTTAGATAGAGTTTGTCCAGATGACGCCATCCTGGCAACCAATACCTCGTCCAAGAGTATATCTGAGATTGCTTCCGTAACTTCCCGGCCTGACAAGGTTATAGGAATGCATTTTTTTAATCCTGCCCCTAAAATGAAACTGGTAGAAATCAATCGGGGGATGGATACCAGTGACGAGACTTATCAGGTGGCCGAGGAAGTTGCACGCCAGATGGGTAAGGAGCCTATCTGCGTAAATGAATCACCCGGGTTTGTGGTAACTCGCCTGAATGCTGTTCTGGCCAATGAAGCTTTTAAAATGGTTATGGAAGGTGTGGCATCTCCATCAGATATTGATAAAGCCTGCCGTCTGGGATTAAACTACCCCATGGGGCCATTTGAATTGGTTGACCTGGTCGGGCTGGACACCAGATTGCACATTATGGAAGAATTGCACCGAGTTCTGGGTGAAGCCTACAGGCCTTCACCTCTAATGGTTAAATACGTTAATGCCGGCAGGTTCGGCAAGAAAGCCGGTAAGGGAGTTTATGAATATAAATAGGAAGCCGGATATCCGGCAAACACTGATACATATACTGAAAGGCACTAGCCGGCCGAAATAATTACCAATCACCGGGAGTATTTTTTATATGAAAATAATCAGGATATTTTGCTTGTTAAGCCTAACTATTATGTTATTTAACGTAAGCCCGATCTCTGCCAGCGCCCACTCGGACACTAAGCCATACCCGGCAACCAACGGCAAAGCTGTAATTCTGATGGATGCCCATTCAGGCCGGGTATTATATGAGCATAACAGCCACGAACAGCTTCCACCAGCCAGTCTGACCAAGATAATGACTGGCCTGCTGGTGGTCGAAAACGGCGATCTGGAACAAAGAGTAACAGCCAGCGCACATGCAGCCGCAACTCCTGAGAGCACCATCTACCTGGAGCCCGGAGAAATTCTTACCAGAATGGAGTTATTGTATGCTGCCATGCTCCCCTCGGCCAATGATGCCTGCACCGCATTAGCCGAGAATGTAGCCGGGGATGAGGCCGGCTTTGTGGCCCAAATGAATAAACGTGCTGGCGAACTGGGCTTAAAAAACACTCATTTTGCCAATCCCCACGGATTGGAGGCCGAAGGCCATTACAGTTCAGCTTACGACCTTGCTCTGTTAACCAAACAGGCTCTATCCTATCCGTTATTTGCAAAGGTAACAGCAACGGAAAGAAAGGTTATACCCTGGGCTGCTAAAGATGAGGACCGGATTTTACTAAACCATAACCGCCTGCTCTATAATTACGATGGTGCCATAGGGGTAAAAACCGGTTATACCCGGCAGGCGGGGAATTGTGTGGTTGGTGCCGCCCAAAGGGGAGACATGGTATTAATCGCTGTTACCATGAATTCTCCTACTGTATACAGCGACTTACAGCAAATGTTGGACTACGGGTTTGAGCAATACAAGATGGTCACTCTGGGTAAAGTGGGTGAAGTTTCAGGTACGGTAAATGTTCTCCAAGGCACTGCCGCGAAGGTTAAAGCAACACTGGCCCGCAACCTCTCGATAGCTGCTGCCGATGAAGAAATCCCCTATCTGGCCTATAGCTTTGCCCTGAAACCGACTGCGGCCGCACCGGTAGAGCCGGGGGATATACTGGGAACATGCAGACTATATCTCAAAGGGGAGCAGATAGGCAGCATTAATATGGTTGCTGACGAAAGAATAGGCATCAAACACTCCTGGATGGAGACTTCCGCGCTCGGCAAGCTGGCGACTGCGGTATTCACTAAGTGGAGGTTGCTTTTATTCGGACTGATACTGCTACTGGTGATTTATCTATGCCGTAAAAGGCTGGAAGAAGCTTTAAAGCGACTCATTTTGTTTTTACTGCCCGCCAGAATAAAAGAGCAGCATAGGCGAAATTAGGAGGGGAGAAATTGACGGAATTATTCATAAACCTTTTCATCTGCGCTCTGATTTTTTTCTCGGGGGTATTAATAAAGTATTTTAAAGCTTATGATTTGATAGCGGGATATAACACTGCCCCGCAGGAGATACGGAAGCAGATAGACGCCAAAGCGTTAGGTGATTTTATCGGTCGGCAATTGATGATTGCAGCCTTCACTCCACTTTTGGGCTACGGGTTGAAGCAAGCCGGGTTTCTTTGGGGAACAGAAGCCGGGTTTGGGCTGTTGCTCATAATAATCGTCTATACCGCCGTGAAGGCCCGGAAATTTAGTCCTCCGCTTCCTGCTAACAGAGCCGCAAAGATATCTATCCTGGTTGGCCTTATTATTACCACAGCTGTCGGAGCCAGTATAGCTTGGACCGCTCTGCCTTCCCGTTTTAACCTGGAGAACGGTCAGTTTACCATAAGCGGAGCTTATGGAATAAGCGCAGCATACAGCAGCATTGAGGAGATTATGCTGGTACCTGCCATTCCATCCATAGCAATGAAGACCAATGGCCTGGATATGGGCCCTGTTTTAAAGGGGCACTTTCAACTGAAGGACAAACGCAAGGCGCTGCTCTTCCTGCGCTCGGCCGATGGGCCGGTACTGGTAATAAAGCGCCATACCGAAGATGAAATAATTATGATTAATGGTAAAAATGCCTCTGAAACCAGGTCGTTATACGAGAATCTGAATAATCGCCTTCAGCCTGATGAAATAACAAACTCAGGTGAGAAAAAAGAAGAAAATCCATTTACTGCCTTGTCATCGGATGAGCCTAAAATAAGCGTTGATGATTTTCAATACCCGTCAACCTACCCCAAACTGGAGATACTTTGCGGCAAACGGCAGTTAGCCTGGGTCAAAGGAGATTCCAACTTCACCGGTAAAGCAGGAGGGGTTATAGGCAATACTATGTTTGGAATGAATGAGGAACATACTGATTTGCTGGAGCCCAATACAGTAAAACCAGGGTCTGAACTGGTTTTTATAGCTGATGCCGTACCAGGGTTGGGCAATCCGCTGTTTGAACTGCAGCTCCTAGACCGGGATAATTCTTTGTCAGCCTACCCCCTTAATAAAAATACCATGCTGGTCCCTGGAGAAGATGGCGGGTATGTCTTTATCCTGTCCGCCGATTGGGGTAACGGAGATAATTGTATAACCTATTGGTTTAAAGTAACAGTAGAAAAATAAAGTCGAGGCTGGAGCCGACCAGGCGTAGCATCAAAGTCAGGAACCCGGCCGCCGGTTAAAACAGGATAGATATCAGGATATTAGGCAAAGCTAAGGGAAACGATTTAGAGGCAATGAGGTGGAACAGTGAACATAGTGCTTGATAATCTTGATATACTGTTCAGAAATCTGATTGCTGCTGGCATCTTATTCCTGGTTACCTTTGTGATCGGAAAAAAGCTGATATCCCAGCTGAATTTTTTTGATTTTATCGTAGGAATAACCATTGGGTCTATAGCAGCAGCTTTGTCAGTGGATAAGACCATTACTTATCCGCACGGGATCATCAGTCTTGTGATCTGGGGCATGATCCCGCTTATAGTTGCCGGAATAGCTCTGGCTGACATCAAGGCCAGACGAAGGCTGGATGGAGTCCCCACCCTCCTGGTTCAAAACGGTAAAATTTTGGAAGATAACCTTAAGAAAGAAAAATATCATGTAAATGATTTACTGGAAGAGCTGAGATTAAAGGGTGTTTTTAACCTAACCGATCTGGACTTAGCCGTTTTAGAAACCAGCGGCCAGATCAGTGTGCAACTCAAACCGGAAAAGCAGCCGGTCACCGTATCTGACTTGAATCTCTCCGCAACCCGCCATGGACTTTGGGCCAATCTGATAATTGACGGCAAGATACTGCACCAGCATCTCAGGCTGGTAAACCGTGATGAAGCCTGGTTAAGAGAGGAATTGAGAAAGCGGGATCTAGAGGATGTGAACCGGGTGCTGCTGGCGTCCATGGATGCGGACGGTAACCTTTATATTGATGTGAAAGACGACCAAATGGAACAATTTAATGTACTAAAATAAGATAGTCAACCGTAGCCCTGGTGACATCACCCTTCATTCTATTCGAGGCAGGGGAGTCAGCAGCCCGTTGCGCCATATAATAACTCAAATTAGCCTTTTAAGCCCACTGCCGGCACCTGCGTATCATATTTTCCGAACCAGTCTCTCCGAAAAAGGTAACCCGATACCTCCTTAAATGTGAGCTTTTGGCAGCCTCACAACCTGCAGGACCAGCACCGATAATCCGCAGCTTTTTTTACCCGATTGGCTTTAGACATTTCTTGCTATCCTCAAATTTCACGGCTGATATTAATAGTTACAAGTATATAACGCCATACTGTGCTATGGTTAAAGGGAATTGCGTATTATTGACGAACTATTTTATATAAAAATACGGGAACCGTTCTCTGCCCTGGTGACTAATGTTTTTTGCAAGTTGATACGGTCCTTTTCGTAAAGGTGGTCGATGGGAATAAATACAAAATTTATAACCGCAACACTTGATATGCTGGAAGGCATAGCAGCAGTTCACACCGCAGCATTCTCAGAACGTGAACCCATGACTATGTCGGTGAATTTTACCAAAGAGGAAATGTATGATTATTTCCTGAAAATTATTCCGGAAAGCATAGATTCCGGGCTTACAATTGCGGCAGTAGATGAAGATACTAGAGCCGTGGCAGGTGCAATCACTTGCTTTGATGCTTTTGCCGACTTTCCCCACATCGAATGGACAGCAAAGGAAATCGACGGGATTGGCAGGACAAACGCATTTTTTGAAGAGTTGGAAAAGCCATTGAACGGCAACCCGGTCTTTAAGCCTGGGAAATGCATTAGATTCATGTACATATCCACCGATGAGAATTATCTTAGAATGGGAATTGCCGAAAATCTTACTGCGGCTATGATCAACCGTGCGGTTGATTTGGGCTATCAATTAATTATAGTCGATGCCACCAACAGGAAATCTGCCGGTAACCTTGAGAAACTAGGCTTCCACCGGGAAAACGTATTGTCATATAACGAAGTGGAAAAGGACGGTGTAAGACCATTTGCAAATGTAGAGGGTGAGGGTATTCTATATTCGATGAATTTACCAGGAGGAGAAGCCAAATGAGAACATTTGATCTTTCCAATGCCCAGCTCCGGATACTCACCACAGAGATTGCCAATCCGGGTACTACAGCCTATATTGTACCCATCAGCGTTACATTCCCACCTGCCGATGAATCATATATTTTAGATGCTCTAAAATCAGTTCTTATAGGAAATATCAATATCCGGTTTACCCGGAATGATAATTTGGATGTAGTTCAATACATAAGTGAGGCGGATTATTCTGCCCTAAAATATGTGGACGTTGATGTACATAACCTGGAAACGGCTTTGAAAGAATCTGTATCAGAGGGATTTCCCACTATTTTTGATGTGCCTATGTACCGTTTTACCCTCATCAAAGCCCCTCATGAATTAATACTGGTGATTGTGCTGCATCACCTGATAGGCGATGGTACCTCGATATATATGCTTGCTGATAGGCTTCAAGAAGCGGTAAGATGCTTGAAAAACGGCGGTAAATACTCATTTAACGAAGCGGATTACCAACTGTACATTGAACGTGAGGCGCAATACCTAAACTCTCCGGAGGGCAAAAAGGATAAGGCTTATTGGGTTAATCAGTTTATGGATTTATCAGGCTTTATGCAGGCAATACCGGTTAGTGAGGAATTATCCATTGGCACAAAAATTATCGACCTGCCGGAGAAATTAATCGAGGGAATCAGTACAGTATGCAATAAATGCAATACCCAAATTTCACCTTTTGTTTTCGCCAGTGCGTTGGCGGCGGTATATCTTACGCGGGTTAATAAAGCTGAGGGAATAGTATTATCCTCAGGATACTCCGGCAGAAGCTTTGGCGAAGATTTAAATGATGCTATGGGCATGTTCGTTAATCTTTTGCCGCAAAAATATCCTTATAGTCCGGAAATGACATTTGTCCAGGTTCTGGAGAATGCAAAACTAACATTAAAAAGCGGATTAACCCATGGTAAATACCCCTTTAACCTTTACACCGAGGAGTTAAAACAAAATCACATAGATGCCGGTATGCTTTTGAATTACTCCATTGTCTCCAATTCATGGGAGTTTGATAATGTTAAAGTTTTGGAACTTAGCCATGGTGAATTCCCTTTGCTTATCAGGATTAATCCCGGCAGAAATGATAAAAACGGTCTGCAGCGAATCAGAATCGAGTATCGCCTTGATTGTTTTACCGATAAAAAAATCGATTCCTTGGCAGATGGCCTTTTGACTATGCTGGAGGATATTGTTAATAATCCCGCAACACCCTGCGGTAAGTTAAATCTGGTTGGTGAAGCGGAACGAAGGCTGATTGCCGACGGGATGGCCACTGTCCAAAATAGTTTTGCCTGTCAGGAAGCCCGGAAGTATTTTGAGAAAATATTTGCCGGCAACGAAATAGACTCCAACCTCATCCTGGACAAGCAAGGTGAAAAGGATGTGCCGGTCTTGGCTTCCTATACCTTGAATTGTAACCTGCCCCATAATAAAATCGTTTGGTTGGGAGCATTTGCCTATACTTTGGCCAAATACACCAATCAGGAAGAGGTAATTTTCTGTATTACTGTTGATGGGAAAGTATTGCCTCTTTACATGAATATAAACGAAACTCAGACTGCGCTTGAGTATTTGCAGCAGATAGATGATAATTTTGCCCTTACTCAAAAATACTCCTATTATCCATTCACCGAAATCAAGACCAATTATGCAGTCAGCTCTGATGTGATGCTGGTATGTGGTGACTCTAATGTTGACGAGCCTTTTAAGCTTAAGCTGAATGTATCTGAGTTCGGTATTACCGGTACATACAACGCGAATCTTTATAACCGGGAAACCATAGAGCGTTTTTCAACATCCATGTATGCGGTTATGATGGCTTTATCAGAGGGCCGGAGGCTAAGTGCGATTGAGATAATTTCCAGGAATGATATGGAGTTGGTGAATTCCTTTAACCATAATACCTTCCCGGTTGATCGGGAGTTGACCGTAGTAGATATGTTACGTTCCCAGGTGGCCAGGACCCCCAACCACACTGCAGTGGTATATGCAAATAATTCGTATACCTATCTGGAACTGGATCAGATTACGGATAAAATTGCCAAGCTTCTAACCTCCAAAGGCGCCGGTAGGGAACAGGCGGTAGGGATACTAATCCATCGCTCGGAGTTGATGGCGATTTGTTCAATTGGAGTATTGAAAAGTGGTGCGGCCTATCTGCCGCTTGACCCTAATTATCCGGCGGAACGGTTGGAATTTATGCTAAAAGATGCCGGTGCGAAAATCCTTATACGGGACGATGATTTATGTGATGAGACACCCAATTACGAAGGTGAAATGATTCCCACCAGTGCAATTTGGGATATGGAGGATTGTGAGGTTGAATTAGTACCACCAAAAGCAGAAGATCTATTTATACTTTTATATACTTCAGGCTCTACCGGTACGCCCAAGGGCTGTATGATTGAGCATAGAAATCTGGTCAATTTCTGTTTGTGGTATCACAATTATTACTGTGTAACGAGTGAGGATAAAAGCGCCGCCTATGCCAGCTACGGCTTTGATGCTTGCATGATGGATTTATATCCGTTTTTGACCCGGGGTGCTTGTGTACATATTATTCCGGAAGAATTGCGTCTGGATTTGACCGGACTTAATGATTATTTTGAGAAAAACGGCATTACCATAGCATTTATGACTACTCAGTTAGGCCGCCAGTTTGCTATGAGTATGGATAATAAAAGCCTCCGGCATCTATCTACTGGCGGCGAAAAATTGGTACCCTGTGCACCGCCGGATTTCAATTTTTATAATTTGTACGGACCCACGGAATGCACCATCCTGTCTACCGCTTTTTTAGTGGATAAGGAGTATGCCACTGTACCTATCGGCAAGCCCCTGGGCAATACCGACTTATATATTCTGGATAAACAGGGGAGGCAAATGCCGGTAGGAGTTCCCGGGGAGTTGTGTATTTCCGGTTATCAAGTGTCCAGGGGATATTTAGGCCGAGATGATTTAACCGCAGATAAATATGTGTCAAATCCATACAACAGGGCCAAGGGATATGAGCGCTATTATAAAACAGGAGACGTATGCCGCTGGCTGCCGGACGGCAATATGGAATTTGTGGGCAGACGTGATTTTCAGGTAAAAATTCGCGGTTTTAGAGTGGAGCTTACCGAAATTGAAGGCAAAATCCGGGAGTATCCTGGTATCCTCGATGGAACCGTAGTTGCCTATGACGAGGCCGGCGGCGGCAAATATGTAGCGGCGTATATCGTAGCCGACCATCAGGTTAAGATACAGGACTTGAATGATTTTATTGCCGAAGACTTACCGGTCTATATGGTGCCGGCTGTTACCATGCAACTGGAAAACATACCCCTCAACCAAAACGGCAAGGTAAACAAGCGGGCACTGCCGGAACCGAGCATGACATTTGAGGAAGCAGTTCCACCCCAGAATAAAATGCAGGCCAGGATTTTTACCTGCATCAAATCCGTGATCGGCAACGATGCATTCGGCATTAATACGGATGTATACCGGGCAGGTCTGACGTCTATCGGAGCGGTAAAACTAAATGTTATTCTGGCAAAAGAATTTGGTATTAATATAAAATCCCGAGATATTAAACATAATAACACGGTTGAAAAACTGGAACAGTTTATTCTTCAAAACAGCAGTACGGAAAAGGTATATGACAGATTATCTGAGTATCCATTGACCCAGACTCAAATGGGTATATATTTGGAATGCCTGCGGGATGAAAAATCTACTATCTACAACATACCTATGCTGTTTAAGCTGGGGCAAGGTGTGGATGCCAGGAAACTGGCTGCAGCTATTAAAACAGTGATTAATGCCCATCCGTATATAAAGTGCTATCTGAAAACCGATGCCAACGGTGACATCAAACAGGTCAGAAACGATGATTTTGAGTATGATGTGCCGATAATCAAAACCCCAGCTATCGAAGAAATAAAGCATACGCTGCTCCAACCCTTTGATTTCACCTCTGCACCACTGTTTAAATTTCTCATATACCAGACAGATATTGCCCAGTATCTGTTTATGGATATTCATCATATCATCTGTGACGGCAGTTCTATAGCAGTTTTATTCAGTGATATTAACCGGGCCTATAAGGATGAAGCCCTGGAGCAGGAGATTTATTCGAGCTTTGAACTTGCTCTTGATGAAATGGAATCCCGAGGGGGGAAAGAATACACTGATGCCAAAGCTTACTTTGATTCCATTTTTAAGGGTGTGGAGATCAATTCCTTACCGGCCCGGGATGCAAAAAGCGATGTAGAGCAATGCAAAACCCTGGAGCGGGTTGAAAAATTATCAATGGAGCAGATTGACGGTTTCTGCAAGAAAAACAACCTTACCCCCAATACCTTGTTTACAGGTGCCTTTGCTCATTTGTTAGGACAATACACCAATCAGGACGAAGCCTTGTTTACCACCATATATAATGGCCGCAATGATGCGCGAAAAGCCAATATGGTAGGTATGCTGGTCAAAACTCTGCCCGTTTATGCCAATATTGATGCCAGCCAGACTGTATCAGAATATTTAAAAACCATAAAGGAACATATTTTAGAGCTGATGGCCAACGACATATACTCCTTCGGGGAAATCAGCCGTACTTACGGAATTAAGGCAGATATATTATTTGCATATCAGGGAGAAGATTTTTCTGATTTTCAAATTGGGGGAAAGTCAACCGAGCAGGTATATTTTGAGGCAACAGACGCCAAGGCCCCCTTATCTGTAGATGTATTTGTCGAAGGCGGCAACTATCGTTTCATAACAGAATACCGAAGTGATTGGTATTCTGAAGACATGATTTCTGCCTTTATCGATGCCTATATTGAAATGCTCAAGAGTTTTTTGGAGGCTGAAACCCTGGCTGATGTGACCATAAGCTCAGACCAAGCTATGGCTTTATTGGACAGTTTCAACCAGACTGATTGGCCGGTAAGAGATATCCCGGTATCACAATTATTTGAGGAGCAGGCGGCACAACACCCCGATAAAGTGGCGGTAATTGCCTGTAATGAACAACTTACATTCAAGGAACTTAACGAAAAGGCTAATCGGGTGGCCAATTCCCTGATAGAAATGGGCATTCACAATGATCAGATGGCAGCTATTATGCTTCCCCGAACGGTAAATGTATACGTGGCCTGCCAGGGCGTAGTGAAATCCGGCGGTGCATTTCTGCCCATTGATCCGGAGTATCCCGATGATAGAATCGAGTATATTTTAGAGGACAGCGCCGCCCCCTATATTATAACTACCGAGGCGATTAAGAGTGAGCGCAGCAACATATGCTCTAATGGCAATTATAGGGTTGTCACCATCGAACAATTATTGAAATGTGATAATACCACAAATCCGGTGGTAGATATCAAGCCTCATGACATGTGCTATTGCATCTACACCTCAGGCTCCACCGGAAAGCCCAAGGGGGTTATGATAGAGCATACCAATCTGGTGCATTACTGTAATGCCAATCCCTTAAACCCGGAAATCATGTCCTATGTCAATAACGCCAGCGTATCTCTGGCCCTGGCGGCAATTACCTTTGATGTATCGATATTGGAGCAATTTGTGCCTCTGTTAAACGGCATCACCGTCTGCATGGCTAATGAGGAGGAAATCCATAATCCACTGGCGTTATCAGAATTGATTCTAAATAACCAGGTGGATATGATGACCTGTACACCATCATTTATCACCAACATTGTAGATGCACCTGAAATGCGTGAGGCGCTTCGTCAGATTAAAGCGTTTAATGTTGGGGCGGAATCATTCCCGGCCGCACTATACGAAAAGATTAAGGCCTTAGGTACGGATGCACATGTATTTAACGGTTATGGACCTACTGAAGCCACTATTGGTTGTACCTTCTGCGAAGTTTTGGGCGATAAAATTACCATCGGCAGACCTATGTCCAATGTGCGGATTTATATGATTAATAAAAGCCATAAAATACTGCCGGCAGGTGTTCCCGGCGAACTGGTGATTGCGGGTGCAGGCGTTGGGCGAGGCTATGTAAACAATCCGGAAATGACAGCAGACAAGTATATCACCTTAAAGGGCAGGCGAGCATACCGCAGCGGCGATTTGGCAAAGTGGAACTTTAACGGCGAAATTGAATTCCACGGAAGAATCGATAATCAGGTGAAACTGAGAGGACTACGGGTGGAATTAGGTGAAATTGAAAATGTAATGAACGATTACCAGGATGTACTATCCAGCATCGTGGTGGTATATGAAAACGAATCAGGACAATTCCTGTGCGGTTATTTTACCGCCCAGGGGATAGTTGACAAGGTATTATTGACGCAGCATCTGTCAGCTGCCCTGACTTATTACATGGTACCCAGTGTATTGATTCAGCTTGATAAGCTTCCGCTGACCAATAACGGCAAGGTGGATAAAAAAGCACTTCCTGAGCCGGATTTCGTAATGGCAGAGCGCGAATATATTGCTCCTGCCAATAAAACTGAATCAGATTTATGTGAGATTTTTAAATCTGTTTTGGGTTTAAACCAGGTCGGCGCAACTGATAACTTCTTTGAAATCGGCGGTACTTCTTTAAGTGCATCAAAGGTTGCCATGAAGTGTATGACCGGCGGCTACAACATTGTATACGGCGATATTTTCAAAGCTCCCACCGCCAGAGAGCTGGCAGCAACGACAGATGAGGGAGCCAGAGAAGAAATCAAAGCAGATATAATTACATCATATGATTATAGCAGGCTGGCGGCAGCACTGGCCGGAAACGATTTGTGCTATATTGACCAGGTGGAATATAATCCGGTCGGCAATATCCTTTTGACTGGTGCCACGGGGTTTTTGGGAATCCATGTATTAAAAGAATTTCTGGATAATTACACCGGTAAGGCTTACTGCTTTATACGCAAAGGCAGAGTTAAGAGCCTTGAGGAACGCTTGAAAATAATGTTGATGTATTATTTCGAGGATACCTATGAGGAATTATTCGATGACCGAATTATTGTAATTGATGGTGATATTACTGATTTGGACAGCGTTTTGGCACTGGAGCAATATGACTTTGATACGGTTATCAACTGCGCGGCCAACGTAAAGCATTTCGTAGTGGACGACACCCTGGAAAAGATTAATGTGGGCGGGGTGAAGAACTTGATTAAGCTTTGTCAAAAGACTGCAAAACGTTTGATTCAGGTATCCACAACCAGCATTGCCGGCGAGGGCAGCAATAATAGTCCGCCAATGGACAAGAGGATATTGGAAAGCGAACTGTATTTTGGACAGGGTCTGGAAAATGCCTATATACACTCCAAATTCCTGGCCGAACGCGCCGTTTTGGAGGCCATCAGCGAGGGACTGGACGCTAAAATAATGCGCGTGGGTAATCTAATGCCGAGATATTCAGACGGCGAATTTCAGATTAACTTTCTGACCAATAATTTTATGCAGCAGCTGCGAGGCTACAAGATTATCGGAAAATTCCCCATAACGGCAATGGATGTACCTGCGGAATTCTCTCCGATTGACTCTACTGCGGCGGCAATTATGAAACTATCCGGCACCAACAAGGAGTTTTCGGTTTTCCATCCCTACAACAACCATTTAATTTATATGTCTGACGTGATTTATGCTATAAACCAATATGGCTTTAGGATTGATGTGGTAAGTGAGGATGAATTTCAAAAATCAATGCTGGAAGCTATGCAGGACGAAAAACGTAATGAAGCTATTTCCGGGCTTATTGCATATTTGTCAAGCGATACCTTTAGCAAAATCTACCTGATTGATGCAAGTAACAAATTCACCACCGAAATCCTATACCGGCTAGACTACAAATGGCCTATCATAAGTGACGAGTATATGAAGCAGGCAATTAAAGCTCTGGATGGACTTAACTTTTTTGACCTATGATTAAGATATATTTAATGAACATATCCGAACTGGACCCTAATGATAGCAAATGGAAAAACTATGTTTCAGAAAAACGATATACAAAAATGAAAAGCTATCTGCAGAAAAAGGACAGGGCCCTGTCCCTGGGAGGTGAGCTGTTGTTGAACCGCGGTTTACAGGAGCTGTATCCCGATATAAAATGCCCTGTCACCTGCTCGGAAGATGAACATGGCAAGCCGTATTTGTCGGACCATCCCGATATATATTTCAATATCTCTCATTCCGAGGAATATGCAGTATGTGCTATTTCCGATGTACCGGTGGGAGTGGATATAGAATATTGCAGTGCTATCGATTTGGATGTTGCCGGTAGCTATTTCTTTAGCCGGGAATACGGATACATTCTGGAAAAGCCCGAGTCGGACCGCATCGATGCCTTTTATGATTTGTGGACTTTGAAGGAAAGCTATATGAAGGCGACCGGACTTGGCTTTCGGTTGGCGCTGGATGCCTTTTGCATTCATATGGGAGATAAAATAACAGTGGTACAGGACCGGCAAATACAGCCATACAGCTTTTTTCACACACAACACGGTAACTACAAGTTAGCAGTATGCTACCAAGACCGTAAGGCTGAATCCGCTGGCTTAAGCAGCTGCTCGGAACTATGGTAGACTATAAATATAGGGAGACAGGCAGGAATGAGATACCATGTTAATCTTGTAATATTTGACTTCGACGGCGTTATAATTGATTCCGGGCAGGACATAGCCGGTGCAATGCAGCACGTGTTAAAACAATTTAACCAGCCTATTCTGACCCGGGAGGAAATAATCAGCTATGTAGGTCACGGAGTGGGACACCTGATAAGAAACTGTTTTTCGGGCTGTGATGATGATACCATCGAACAGGTGATACCAATCTACCGGAAACACTATTTGGAAAATGCGGTAGTCGAGACCAGGCTGTATGAACACGTAGAAGAAACCCTGAAGCATATTAAATCCAGTGAAAGCACAAAAACAGCACTGGTAACCAACAAACCGGAAGATTTGGCCCTGAAAATCCTTGAGGTATTAGGCGTCAAACAATACTTTGACATGGTGGTCGGGCCCGAATCGGTAAAGAAAATGAAGCCTGACCCGGAGGGTATTATCCAGGTACTGGAGCATTTTAAACTACCAGCCCAACAAGCCATAATGGTCGGTGATTCTTATGTCGATGTGGAAGCGGGTAAGAACGCCGGTACCCTAACCTGTGGTGTGACCTATGGATTGGGTAACAGGGAAGAGCTCATCAAATCCTCTCCGGACATTTTTATAAGCGATCTGGCCGAGTTGTTGGAGCATATACAATAATTTCAAATAGCCTGGTAAAAAGTATGGGCTGGATCATTATTCCACTACCGGTATTTGTAATCTTTCAAAGACGGCTGAAGGCAAGTCCTGAGGCTTAATAGAACATTTATATGCCCGTGAAAGGTTTAAATAAATGACCTACAAAACCATAAGTGAGACCACCATCGCCGAAATAGTTATAAAAAAGTCCAGGTTTATTTGTATTCTGATGCCTCTGAATCAAATACAAGATATAGAGACCGGGCGTGATGAGGCTAAGCAAAAATATCCCGGGGCCAATCATTATTGTTTTGCTTATAGATTAAGGCAGGACGGCAGCCTGTTGGAACGATGCAGTGATGACGGTGAACCAGGGGGAACTGCGGGATGGCCCATGCTTAATGTACTGGCGCAGAAGGATTTAGAAAACATTATGGCTATTGTAGTCCGTTATTTTGGCGGAACCCTGCTGGGAACCGGCGGATTGGTCAAGGCATATACCCGATCTGTTCTATCAGCCCTGGATAAGGCCCGGATTATACACATGGAATACTCCCAAAAGATCATGTTGACCCTGGACTATAACTGTTATGGCAGTTTCGAAAAACATTTCCACAGTATCATAGCTGATATAACAGATATTCAATATGCCGACCATATTAAGTTGGAAATTTGGGTTGCTATCGATAAACTGGACGATTTTACAGCTAAAATTGATAACCTTGGCTCGGGAACGGCAACCATGGAACTATGTGAACAGGCCTTTATTGGCCGGAAACAGCGTTAGCTCCTGGACCGGCTGCCTGAAGCGGTTACTGGAGAATAAAGGTAAACTATTAAATGAAGGGAGACAGGCAGGATGAAATAATCCTACAGGGGCTTTTTTTAAGTAAGTAATAACTTGGTGGCGGTAGGGAGACATGGAGAGGAGAATGGGGAATGTTTAGAAAAAAATGGACTCGCATACTGATGATTCTGCTTTGCATATGGCTCATAACCTCGGTCTATTACTATACCCAACACAGAATCACCATCAACCGGTGTGCCCTGGATAAGGAAGTAACCGTGGACGGTATGGTTGTACAGCTGAATGAAATTGTATTCACCGACTTGGAAAAAAGCTTTACTCTGTTTCGTAATGAGCGTTACTACAAAACTCTTGCCAAACTACCTGTCTTTGCCCAGCAGGCTTACTTCAAGGTTTACACTTTTTACAGCAAGCCCTATAAAAAGCTGGAACACAATTACGATAACCGATTTGGAATAATCGAACTCAGGGGAACTTTGACTACTGACAAGTCAATTGATTTATTTCTTGACAGGATATCACTGGTCAATAAAGCAGGGTTGGAATTTTCGGGGCATCGTGGTATCGAAAACAAATCCGCGTCCACTTACAGCTTTTACATCGGGGGCAGATATTTTGTGAAAAATGATAAAACCGCTTACTTCATCATCAAGGATGAAAATGACGCTATCATCAAGTCTGTTCCTATAAAGCTGGAATGGCAAAGCAAAACCTATAATTACTTTAATCGCCCACCAAATAGACCGCTGTCCAAAATCTAGGATGATCCTTACATCAAAATTACGGCTTACAGGTTATTCAAGGGGGTATTTTACTGTTAAAAAGAACAACTATAGCGATATTACTGGTTTTATTAATCCTGACATTCGCTGGCAGGCATATTTTAAACCTATTTATGGGACATGATATTATAGCAGGTTTGGAAGGGCAAATATTTTTTCTGCAGAGGGAAGAAGGGGTATTAAACCTGTATACTGCTGACGCCGGGCTGGCTAATACCGACCTTGTATATAGCCATAGGGGTAAAGGAGAACCAAATAACAATATAATAGATTACAATTACGACAAGTCCCAAGACGAATTTCACTTTGTTGCCATGAAAGATGGGAGTTGGGGATTATACTCCATCAAAACCGGCGAGAAAAAGCCTCGTTTTATTGGAGATATTGAATCAGGGTCAGAAGATTTTATATACATAAAACCGGAAATCAACGGCTCTAAAGCAACCAATAAAATGGGCTCTCTCTATCTAGATAAAAACGGCCACGAAATACAGTTAAAACACTACTACGGCGTCTACGACAGCAAATTTTCTCCGGGTTACGTTCCATTGGGTTTTTCACCTGACGGTAAATATCTGCTGTACAGTTGGACAGGACATTGGACTCCTGCAGGAACGTTCTTTGAAAGCCTGGTTAATGAGAATATTGGCGGCGTATATGTTATGGATATAGGCAGCCGAAAAAGCAATTACTATATTTCCGGGCAAAAAATTCTGTGGGTTAAATAAATACCTTATTATCATATATCTAAATTAATTATCCTCCAATTTGTTCTATTCTCAATACACCCCTCCCATTTACATAGAACACCGTTTTAAGATAATACTTGAGTGTATGGTTATTTGGGTATATATGTATAATTCCGTTATATAACACTAATAGTGGAGGGAACTTATGAAGCTGGCGATTTTTGATTTCGATGGGACTCTATTGACGAAGGACACCCTGCCCTGTTTGGGTAAGGAATGGATCAGGCAGAAAAGATCGCTGATCAGATATGCGCTCGTTTATCTTTACATTATACCGACACTAGTCTGGTATAAAATGAGGATTATAAGCCGGGAAAAATTTAAAAATCTGGCTTTTGATAGATTTAATCTGATTTTTAAGGGAATGAGCAGAACACAGATAAATGAGTTTTTTCAAAACGCTTATCCTAATATTAAGGAGCTATTTAATATTACGGTGATAAATGAGATAGAAATGGCGCGGAAACAAGGCTTTCATTGTGTACTGCTTTCCGGGGCTTATGCTGATTTATTGCGGATAGTGGCCATGGATCTGGGCTTGGACACGGTTATTGCTGCCGAGCTGGCTTTTCAGAATGGCGTTTTTGATCATAATGGAGATATCCCTTTTATTACGGGAAAGAAAAAAGTAGCATTGTTACAGAATACATTTGCCGATAAAAATGTCGACTGGGAAGGCAGCAAGTGCTTTGCGGACAGTATGGCCGATATTGAGCTTATGCAACTAGTAGGAAACCCAGTTGCTATAAATCCTGATACCGGCCTCCTTTCCCATGCTCTTGATAACCACTGGGAAATTGCCGGTTGAATTTGACAGGAGAACTGGAGATTGAATATACAGATATTTGGCCTTAAGAAGTGTTTTGATACACAAAAAGCCGAACGATATTTTAAAGAAAGAAATATTAAATATCAATTCATAGACATTAAGCAGAAAAGTTTAAGCAAGGGTGAATTTGAAAGCGTAAAAAAGTCGGTCGGTCTTAATGATTTGATAAATCGTAACGCAAAAGAATATAAGCAATATAATTTGGATCGAATCGGGAGTAGCAGCATGCGCGAAGAAATCCTGTTCAACCATCAAAAGCTCTTTAATACACCCATTGTAAGAAATGGTAAGCAAGCTACTGTTGGCTATCGGCCTGAGGTATGGAAAGACTGGGAATAATCGTTATCGAAAAGCCTTCCAATGATCCAGTTAGGGTTGTCCTGTGATATAGCTCACGGTGGTAACGGTTGGGTCTTTCATGTTGCCTATGGTCACCATCTTGTAAGAAAGCTCACTCGGGCATACACATGTTGTTAAATCTGTTGAAATCAACCACAAGATATAGTATTTTTATTATGGATAGTTATGGATTGTGGAGAAAATAATGGGGGAATTGTAAGAGCCCCATCCATGCAAATCGGGCAGAAAGCAATTTATACTTAAGCAATTTGTTCTAATCCAGAAACATATAAATGCTTTGGAAAATGGTGATTTCTTGAACTGTTATCCTCACTTAAATAATATCTTTATATCCGAGCGCCTGAAGCGGCGGTTAAACGAAATAAATACTTATCCCATTACCACGGTCGTTGCACCCATGGGCTTTGGAAAAACCACCGCAATGAACTGGTGGTCAAAACGTCAAAAAAAAAGTCAAGCCGATGCCGTTATTCTACGTCAAATTATTGTTACGGACAGTATTACGGATTTTTGGATGGGCTTCTGCCGGGCCTTCAAAGGCTACCCCGAATTAACCGAACAAATGAAAGCTCTCGGGTACCCCCAGGATGCAAGTGCCATATCCATGCTGGCGGAGCTTTTGGATGATGCATTGTCACCAAGCGCCAGCCGAATTTACATAGTCATGGACGATCTCCATATCCTTCAGCAAAAACCATTGACACCGCTGTTGCTTTTTCTTTCCCGCAGCCTGCCGGACAGTGTTCATATCATTCTTCTGTCCCGCAATCAGATTTTTAACGAGGAGGAACGGATGCGCCTCGGTAATCTGCTGGGTGAAATTACTGCCGATGACCTGCGCCTCAGCCAACAAGAGTTGGCTGTCTATGCCAAACGCTGTGGACTTGAACCCTCGGCCGAGGAAATTAATGTCCTGGCTACGCTCACCGAGGGATGGATCTCCATGGTATATCTGAATTTCAAGGCCTATGCCCAGAAGGGATGCTGGCTATCCAGTTCAGCCGACATTTTTACGCTGATTGATCAGGTATTATTAAATCCGTTACCGGAACGTCAACGGGAATTTCTTGTTCTGATTGGCATGGCCGATGAGTTTACGGCAGATCAGGCAGCCTATATGTGGCAGCACCCGGATACGGTGAAACTTCTTAGTGCCCTTTCAAAAAACAATGCTTTTATAACCCGTAATGAAAACGGGATTTATCGCTGCCACCATATGTTGCGCCACTGTACCCGGCAGAAATTTGCCGAAAAGCCGGAAACCTGGCAGAGAGAAAATTATTCCCGATTAGGGCAATGGTATCTGGATCACGAAGAATATGTCCCGGCCTATTTCGCCTTCGCCAGTGCCCAGGATTGGAATGGTGTGCTCATAACATTGGAAAAGGATAAGGCAAAGAGTCTGAACACCGAGCACAGTCAGGAATTTTTCCGCTGGATCAAAACTTGTCCCGAAGAATATCTTTTAAGATATCCCATTGCCATCGTTGCGTGCATGGTCAAGATGTTTTCTTTTCATAATATCCCCGAAATCAAACGTATGAAGGGAATGCTTCTTAAGTCGCTGGAACAGGATACTGCTCTGAGCGAACAGGAACGCCATGATCTTTTGGGCGATGCCGAGGTATCAGAGAGCTTTCTTTGCTACAATAACATCTCGGCCATGAGTGTCCATCACCGCAAGGCCTGCGCATTACTTAGCCGCACCTCGCTCAGTATTGACCCCAAAGGCGCCTGGACATTTTCTGCTCCCTCCATCTTTATGATGTATCATCGCAGTGTAGGCGGCGCAGACAATGAAAATGCCGAGATGCAAGAGTGCATGCCCTATTATTATCAGGTGTCGGACGGACATGGCAACGGGGCGGAGCATGGGTTTGCAGCTGACTTGTTCTATGAACGGGGACAACTGACCGATGCCGACATCGCCAACCGCATGGCCATGGCGGCGGCCAATCAAAAAAAGCAGTTCAGTGTTATGCTGAATTGCAATTTTCTTTCTATGCGTATGGCACTTTTTAACGGAGATTTTGAAGCTGTAAAAAAACACAGTCTGGATTGTCGGGAATGGCTGCGCAGGGAGCGGCAGTACACACTCCTGAATACACTTGATATGTGCCAAAGCTTTCTCTATGCCCTGCTGGGACATCCGGAGGCTGCACCCAGGTGGATGGCTGAGGGACGGCTGCAGGAGGCCCTGGTCTTATTCCCCGCCACACCCATGCTCCACACCTTTTATAACCAGCTGCTGCTGGCCCAGGGAGAATGGACGCAGGTTCTGGCCAGGCGGGAGGAATGCGAAAATCTCTATGGTATTTACCACAATGTACTCTGTGAAATCTGGCTTCATATTCAGCTTGCCGCAGCCCTCGGGCAGATCGGCAGAAGCGAGGAAGCCCAAAAGGAGCTGCTAACAGCTCTGGACCAAGCGCTTCCCGATGGCATTGTTATGCCCTTTGCCGAAAGTGAAGGCTATATTGCAGATATGCTGAAGGAGCTTAAAAGCACGGGAGTATACGCCAAGGAAATTGGGTATATTCTGGCCCTGGCCGAGCAGTTTGGCGCTGCCAGGCAGAAAATACGCTGGGAGCACTTTGGCGAGCATGAAAACTATGGACTGTCCGATCGGGAACTGGAAATTGCCCGACTGGCAGCCCAGCGGAAAACTAATCTGGAAATTGCTGCAGAGCTGCATCTGGCCGAAGGAACGGTGCGCAATCAGCTCTCGCGTATCTTTGATAAACTCAACATCTCCGGCAGCAGCAAAAACAAACGCCTGGAATTGGAGAATTTACTGAAATTATAAAAATAGTGACAAATGGTCACACTACAAATTCAAAACGTCACTGTACAATGAAACGGTACAGTGGCGTTTTTTTATATTTAAGGGGGGGAAAACATGAAGGGAAAGCCCATTACCAAGGTCGAGCCGCTGGAAAACGGCATTTTGCGGGTAACCTTTGATACAGGGAACTGCGTGATGGTCGATATGAAGCCCAGCTTTGATATATTTCGTTTCGGAGCATTGCAAAACCCGGATATCTGGCGGAGTGCAGACACAGACGGCGGCTTTGTCCACTGGTACAAAAGCGGCTGCACCGCACCGGTGGCAGAGCTTGCCTACGACGAAATTATGAAAATGACTTTGGGAGAGTCTTATTGAGGTTAAAGTAAAAAATAAGACGTGCTATAAAAAGTCAATAGGTTAAAAAAGTTCTTTGACAATCACATAGAGATTCCGGTTACCCATTGGGGTTTGTGGGCGACCAGGTATAATTCGGGTCAAAGGGACGATTTTCTTTCCAAAGAGAATAGATCAAATGCACCAAACGCCGCGCTACAGCTCCGGTAGCCACACTCGAATGCTTGCCCTGGCTGCACTTCAATTCGTAAAAAGCTTTCAGTTCCGGATTGAATCTGCGGGCCGAAACGGCAGCCAGCCATAGGCTGTTGCGTAAAACAGGGGAGCCCCGTTTAGACATCCGATTACGGGTGCCCTCAAACTGACCCGAAGAGCGAACCGTAGCATCAATACCGGCATAAGCCACCAAAGCCTTGGCATTAGGGAATCGACTAATATCGCCCACCTCGCCAATGATGGCAGCAGCCAGTACAGGACCGATGCCAGGAATGGTCTCCAGAACATGGCGGTAAGGCGTATCAGGGCTGGGGCGCATTTCCTCCATGACCTGGTTGATGGCTTCCTCAATGACAGCGATCTGATCTTCAATGAATTCAACCTGTTCAACCATAAGGCGGAGTTCTAGAGTAAAAGCGTCCAAGGCCAGGTTAATCCCAAACGTACCCTTGGCCAAAGCCTGAATCTGTTCAGCCCGTTCTGCACCGAGGCGGCCGCGGGAGTGCTGCTTAAGAAAGCCAGTCAATTCTGAGATATCCAACTCGGCGATTTCCTCGGGTTCACAATAGCGCTTAAGCAATTCCTTGGAAGTGCGAATAAAGACATTAGAAAAGCACTTGGGGTATTCAGGAAAGATCCGGTCGAGGATACCAAGCACCCTGTTCTTTAAAGCGCCGATCTGGTGCACAAATTCAATTCGAATACGAGAGAGGGTTTGCAGCTTCATTACCGTTTCCGAAGCCAGATTGGCTTCAGGGGCAAGACCAAGACGCAGCATCTCAGCCAGGAGCAAAGCATCCTTCTCATCGGTTTTGATTTTGCGAATGTAGAGATTGCGCAGGGCATCAGACTGAATAGGATTAATAACGCTAACCTTATAGTCCAGCTCCTTAAGATGGCAATAGAGAGCTAACCAGTAATGCCCGGTAGCTTCCATGCAGAACCGAACTCCATCAGGAGCAACTTCTAAACCATTGATCGCTTGCAAAAGCTTTTCAAACCCCTTGTGAGTATTCTCGATAAAAATCTGCAAAACCGGTTTACCTGTCTCATCAACCAGGCAAAGCTCGTGACGGTGCTTGGCGATGTCAATGCCTGCATAGAACATACTAACCCCTACTTTCACAAAATACGGCAGGTTCCCTTTAGCCCCTACGAGCCTCAACCTTGCGCGTAACTCGCAGCATGCGGCAAGCCGCATCAACAACGTGCTCATTCGAGTCCTCTCATACGGGTGGGGCTTCACTCTTAATTTCGGGACAGAGCAATACTTCCCAAGGAGGACCTTCGAAGCCCCCTGCCTTTACGAGAATATTTATCCGAGTTACCCCGGAATTCCTATGTGATTGTCAAAAGAACTAAGCTTTTTGATTTAAGTACGTCTAACTACAATGTACAAGGAGGAGAATTAATATTATGCAAACCAAAAGAATCACAAACAAAGTTCTGTCACTCATGCTATCGGTGTGCATGCTGTTTAGTATGCTGCTGCAGGTAGCATACGCTGCTGAGCATACTATCAATATTACACAGCAGCCTACGTCATCTCTGACGGGGGTTTTTGGAGAAAGTCCCGGCACAATCTCAGTTGAGGCTACCACTACCAATGGTGCACCCATCACTTATCAATGGTGGCGTACAGTATCTGCATCTAACATGACAGTTGGGAATGGGACGAACACCTTCGAAATCTCTTCGGATCTTATACCCGGAACATATGAGTATTACTGCGAGTTAAAGGCGGACGGCTGTAATAAGATAGAAAGTGAAAGAACAACAGTAACTGTAAACAAAGCAACATATACCGGAATACAGTCGGATACTTTTTATGTAAAAGCTGATCAGTCAACACTGAACAATGAGTATACCTTGCCTAATGTACCCATGAGCGATATGACGTATACAATAGAAGACAACGGAGGCACTCTGGTTACAGGGACGAGTGAACTCAAGAGGGATGCATCCACTGATTGGAGATGGATATTGATCTTTAACACAGCTAGCAAGCCCACCGGTACAGAGGACAATATCAAACTCAAAATCAATGGAGGCAGTTGCTATAATGACAGTACCTTTACACTTACTGTGAAGGCAGGAAAGAGGCCTGTAAGTATTACCGGAATTGACGGAACTGATGCTGAATACTCAGGCGATCCACAGAAGGGCTATACCGGTGAGCCACAGACAGGCGGATTTACAGGAGCTTTGAACCATCATTATGAAGGTAGGAATACTACCGCCTACGATAGTGGAACAGCCCCTATAGATGCTGGGGATTATACTGTCACCTTATCCATACCGGAGGACGCAGATTATAGCGGTACAGAATCCATTGATTTTTCTATCAAGAAAAAAGAAATAAGTGTATTTCCCAGTAATTACACAATGGTTCAAGGGTCCGATTTTTCTATATTAGATCCTATCATTGTAAACTATATTGGTTTTGTGGCAGGTGATAATAGTAATAACTCCATATCTACGTGGGCAGTACCTAAGCTGAATGTAAATGATAGCAATACCCCAGGGGTAAGTGATATTGACTTTAAAACGGAGGCAACATTAGTGACGGAGAAAGAGAAGAATTACACTCTCAAGCATGAAAAGAGTGAACTTACCATACGAGCAGCTTTTTACGTTACAGTAAATGAAAGCTATGCACCTACGTCTGGCGCGGGCAGGTATATTTTAAATTGGTCTGTTAACATAGATGCAGGCACCCGTGACGGCTATACCTTTGTCAACTGGACTTCTCCCGATGGTGTAAGCTTTGCCAACCCAGGCAGTGCTTCAACTACCTTTACCATGCCCGGCAAAGACGTAATCGTTACGGCTAACTGGCAACAGGGATCACCGATAACAAAATATACCGTAATCTATAACGCCAATGGTGGCAGCTTATCACCTGCCAGTGCACAAACCGGCACAGACGGCAAGCTAACTGCTCTGCCCACACCGTCAAGAAGCAATCACAGGTTTGACGGCTGGTTCACGGCAGTAAGCGGCGGAACGCAAATAACCAAGGACTATGTATTTACCGCTAATACAACTATATATGCCCACTGGACTTATACCGGCGGTAGCGGTGGCAGCGGCGGTTCGTCATCCGGCAGTACTGTCCAACCTACTGCCCCGGCGGCAGACGGTGCGGTAAAAGTAAACTATACCGCATCAAATCGCACGGCAGTCCTTTCCCTGCCTGCGGCTAAAGTCAATGACATCATTGAAAACAGCCAGGGCGGCGCAGCCGTCATCGACCTTTCCAAAGTAAGCGGCATTACCGCGGCCCAACTTCCCAAAGCGGCTCTGTCAGCCATGAATGAAGCGGATCTGGACATTACGCTTAAGCTGCCTGCCGGAACAATTGCCCTGGACGAAGATGCAGCTGCCTCTATTCTGGAGCAGGCGACCGGCAGTAATTTGAGTATTGAACTGCAGCCAGCAGCGACAGGTTCACTTACCCCGGCCCAACAAGAAGCAGTCCGGAGCGGCGACCTGGTGCTGGACATCAATATTCTTTCCGGCACCCAGAAGATCAGCAGCTTTGACGGAACCCTTTCCGTCCAGGTAGCTTACAACGGACCCCAGCCTGTGGCCGTGTGGTACTTAAACGATAAAGGCGACCTGGAAAAAGTAAACTGCACCTTCAAAGACGGTATAGTCAGCTTCGACCTTGACCACCTCTCCCTGTATGTGGTGGGTCAGGATACTAAGGAAGCCGGCTGGAAAAATCCTTTCACCGACGTTCCCCCCGGCGCGTGGTACTATGACGCGGTGAGCTTCATCGCCGCAAAGGGCATCACCAGTGGCACAACGGCCACCACCTTCAGCCCCGATGCTACCTTAACTAGAGGACAATTTATTACCCTATTAATGCGCGCTTGCGACATTAAGCCTAATACTAATAATAACGATAACTTTAGCGATGCAGGCAACACTTACTACACCGAATACTTAGCAACTGCCAAACAGCTAGGCTTAACGAAAGGCATCGGGGATAATAAATATGCTCCCGAACAAGCTGTTACGCGACAAGAGATGTTCACCCTGCTCTACAACGCACTTAAGTCGCTTGACAAGCTGCCCGCTGGCAACAGCGGTAAGACCCTCGCGGACTTTACGGACGGTGCCGATGTGGCGAGCTGGGCAGGCGAAGCGATGGGCACACTGGTGAAATCCGGCACCATTTCCGGCAGCAGTGGCAAACTAACCCCTAATGCTACTACTACCAGAGCCGAAATGACCCAGGTGTTATATAATTTATTAGCTAAATAAAAAAACTAATCGGGGGCGTCAATGCCCCCGAAGTTCTTAGTGTTATTAGGTTTTTAAATCATTAACTTTAGAGTTACACCGGGACGGTTGGAGACTACCACCGTTTACACCGGGACGCTCATATTGTAACAGCAAAACTCACGAACTTGAACAATGGAGCCCGTTAGGAAAATCGTGGGTTTTTTTTATTGGATTCAGTATAATGAAATAAATGTATTGGTTCTTACGTCTGGTTTGTCTGGTAAGACAACGGTGTGAGAGCAGCTTTTTCCCCAATCAATATTTAAAGAGTATGAGTCTTTTTTAAGAAGAACGTCCCGGAGTAACGTCATGTCGCTTGCAGCCGAGCAAAAGAAGATTTATATGTACATATTTCGTCTGGGTGCAATACAGGCGTTATTGAAACCGCAATTAAGTCTTTCGAAACAAAAACCGGACAGATGATCGATTACGAAATAATGGTTTAAGAATAACAGTGGTTATGCGATAAAAGGCATGAGTGGGAAATTATGGATGTCCATACTGCTCTTGAAGAAGAGCTAACCAGGAAAAACAGATTTTAAAACACTATTACCGGAAATTGCTATTAAGGCGTAAATCCCAGAAGAAGCTGGATAAATTGGAACTGCCAGTGGAAGCGTATGCTTCAATTTTATTCGATGAGGCCGAACTCGAATTTGCTGAAAGTGAGATTATTCGGTTGCAATCCGTGCTGAAGATAAAAGAGAGTGATAGGGAAGATGCATCCAGAAAAGAGGCATCCGCAGGCACGGCACTCGCCAACGCCCTGGAAGAGGTTAAAAGACTGGGAGCCGAAAGCCCTCTTGCTGCCCAGGAAATCAAGGGGTATTTTGCAGCCCGAAGAAAGCAGAACAGGCAGCAGATCAATGAACTTGAGGCTGCTATTAACAGCATTTACCGGGAATTATCCCGTTACATAAGGGTTAGGGAGAATATTGATACAAACGGTTGACCTTGCCATAATTGAACCTGCTGCGGACTTTGTTCCGGAAGCGGATGTAATTACCCAGGCTGCCCGCTGGGAAAAGGATTTTCGCCAATTACAAAACGCCAACCTGAGGAAATAAAAACCAGTTGTTTCGGCGGCTGTATATTCACGCTTAAAACATAATATAGAAGTCTGACGGCGATTTTGAGATATTGCTATTTCAAGCCGCCGTTTTCCTTTTCAAAAAATCCAGGATTCGGAGGGTGTGTTAAAGTCGCCCATTTTTGGATACGGCGGTATCAAAGGACGATATCGCCGTGTTCGCAACCTGTCCGTCTTCTTAAAGTCGTTAAAAAAAAAGCAAATATCTGCGAAGCGGTGGAAAGTATCTTGAGGCCTTTTTGACAAATAAATATATACACATAATATCATATGATAACAAATGATATTATCAGTCTATACTTAAATTATGTAGCAGATAAATTTGATGTGAAAATTTTAACAATGATCAAAGATACCATTACCAATTTATACATGTTATGGTTTATATACAGATTAAAATTTCCAAGAGCGGGTTTTTCTCCTGAAGGTTCACCATATTTCTGCTTCTTCCGGTAGTTACTTGATCAAGCCTATTACCTCGGTCTTAACCGTGGACACTTCCATATATAAATTTTAATTGCACAGCCGGGAATTACCCACCGAATGATGGTAGTGACTGGTCATAGGCAACTGGATCTATTTTGTTTGCCCATATGAATATTGTCATAGCGGCAAATGATTACAGAAAACAGTGGCGGGTGTCTTGAGGCCTTTTTTAGTATATAAAAAATGAAGCTGTACTCAATTAATCAAGTGCTGAATTTGCGGTATCATTCGCTCCTGAAGCTGACGGATGCCTATCCTTATAGGGGGGAAAAAGAATGGTTTCCGAACAATTGACTACGAAAAAATTCTGTTCCCGTGATGATTTGAAGCAGGTGATTATCAATTCCTATGATGCGATATGTGTTTTTGACGGAAAAGGCAACATAATCCTATGTAATCCGGCCACAGGAAAACTGCTGGATGAAAGTCCCCAGGAATTAATCGGTAAAAACGTACGCCACTTACTGGAGAAGGGCCTTTATAGTCCCTCAATTGCCCTGGAAACGATTGAAAAACGCGGGGTAGTTACCGGGCTGATCAAAAACCGGTATGGCTCCAATATTATGTGTACCGGAACCCCGATTTTTGATGAAGACGGTGAAGTCTCACTGGTTATTGTTAATTCACGCGACCAGGACATAGTCGATAAATACCTGGAAGCCCTGGACAAAGAAACCCAAAAAGCTGCGCGTTATAAAACAGCGGCTGAGTATTTAAATGAAAGGGAACCAGGATCTATTGTAGCCGAGAGTAAAAAAATGAAAGAGGTAATTGATAACAGCGCCTATGTGGCTAAATCAGATAGTACGGTTATGCTGTTCGGCGAATCGGGCAGCGGCAAGGAAGTTGTGGCCAAGCACATACACCGCCATAGCCCCCGGGCTAGGGAGCCTTTTATTCCGGTCAACTGCGCGGCGATTCCGTCAGAGTTACTGGAATCGGAGTTTTTTGGCTATGTCGCAGGTGCTTTTACCGGAGCAAGCTCCAAGGGCAAACCAGGAATATTCGAAATTGCTCACAAAGGAACCCTGTTTCTTGACGAGATCGGAGATCTGCCTCTGACCATGCAATCCAAGCTCCTGCGGGTAATAGAAACCGGGCAGGTGCAAAGGCTGGGCAGTACCAGCCTATTCCAGACCGATATACGGTTTATTGCTGCTACCAATAGAGACCTGAAAGCCATGGTGGACCAGAAAACATTTCGCAGTGATTTATATTACCGCCTCAATGTCATTCCTATACATCTGCCTCCTTTGAGGGAACGGCCTGAAGATGTCATGGTCCTGGCGGAGAAGTTTTTGCAAGAGTTCAATCGTAAGTACGCCTTGAAGAAGAAGTTTATCCCCCACGCCGTACACTCTCTTTTGGCTTACAACTGGCCCGGGAACGTCAGGGAGCTTAGAAATGTGATAGAGAGGCTGGTGGTGACTTCCCCGGGCGACTATCTAGAGTTTGGAAATGACGCCCTATTGGGCAAAAAGGTTTCTTTCCCCGATGAAGATTCTTCGCCGACAGAGCCATTCCCGAATTATCATGGATCCTTAAAAAGTGTTTTAAAAAAGGTGGAAGAGGAGTATATCAATCAGGTTCTGGCTGAGTGCAATGGCCGTGTTGGTGAAGCCGCTCAGCGCCTGGGCATTCACCGGACTATGCTTTACCGCAAGACCAGAGCCAGAAACCCGCTTTAGGGCATGTAGTAATAACGCTACATGGTATCATAAATGCGACCGCAATTGGTAGATTTATTACAACCATAATCCGGTCTGAATATAGCCAGCACTAAGCCCGTGTACGCAAATAGCAAGCGAACACGGGCTTTTCTTATTCTTCAAGTTAGTTGGCATATCTTTTGCTTTGCTATAGACCAGGTGCACCCCATAAAAGCATAAGAAAGGGGGGATTTTATAGAGCAACCGGAAAATTGCGGATGAATAAATGAAAAATTGATATTTACTACTGCGAAGATGGTGGACTAACAGAAACCCGATCTTGGTATTTTACTGATAGCTTGATATATAAAATTCATTTCATTTAGGGCACGCCTAAAGTTTTAATCCATTGTATGAAAAAAGAAAAATCAGGAGGTTTTTATTTTATATGGCAAAGTACAACAATGTTTTTATTCCTTATGGAGGATATTATTCAACCCCATTCATCCGCTGGAACGGAGCGTTGAAATCAGAAAATCCGGTTGTATTAGGCGCTGCCACCGCCAGGCGCTGGGTTTTAGAAAAAGATATTCCCTACAATGAATTTGATTTTATGTATTATGGGCAGACAATATACTCTCAGAAGACATTTTTTGGACACGCTTATGCGGCTGCCGTCGTTATGAATCGTGAGAAAGAAATTCCCGCCATAGGCCTGAATCAGGTATGTACAACCTCGGTAACCAGCCTAGCCCTGGCAGCCAACGATGTGGAGCTAGGCAACTATTCAACATGCTTCTGCCTTTCCACTGACCGCACATCCAGTCATTCTTATATAATTTCACCCAACCCGACCAAAGGCAATCTGGACATTGAAAACGTTGTTCTGGATAACTTTGACCTGGATCCATCCCCTGGCGCAGGCCTGAAGATGTATCGCACCGCCGAAGCAGTAGCTAAAGAAAGAGGCATCACCAAAGAAATGTGTGACGAAATAGTCTTTATGAGATATGAACAATACAAAGATGCACTGAAAAACGATAGAGCATTCCAAAAACGTTACATGTTCCCGATTGAAATCAAACAAGGTAAAAAAATTGTAGTTATTGACGAGGATGCCGGAATCACGCCGACAACCTGGGAAGGCCTTCAAAAACTGAAACCCGTTGATGAAGGCGGAGTAGTAACCTATGGCGGCCAGACCCATCCTGCCGACGGCAACTGCGGAATTATAGTAACAACCAAGGAAAAAGCTGCTGCAATGAGCAAAGACAAAAATATTCCCGTACAGGTCCTGGGCTATGCATCAGTTCGTGTAGCTCCCGGACGTATGGCGGCTGCTCCTGCTCCTGCATTACAGGCAGGCTGTGATGCTGCTGGTGTAAAAGTCAGTGATCTCAGCCAGATTAAGACCCACAACCCGTTTGCCGTAAATGATGCAAATTCTGAAATCGTACTTGGTCTTAAACGTGAGCTTATGAACAATTATGGATCTTCCATGGTTTATGGACATCCCCAGGGACCAACCGCAGGTAGAGCAATTTGCGAACTTATCGAAGCTCTGGCTGTACAGGGCGGCGGTATCGGCGCATTTACCGGATGTGCAGCCGGCGATATAGCTGGTTCCATCGTAATAAAGGTGGGTTAAACAGTAAAACAAAAGATAGACTTCCAACGGGGCAAGTTGTGTGAGCCCATCGTTTTAAAAGGTGACAGGCTTTGCCGCCGAGTTGTCCAAATTGAGTTGGCAGGCCTGTGCAGAGTGTGCAGGAGCGCTTATATTTCTAATACGTGGCCGTAACAAAAAAGTGGAGGAGAATAAATAAAATGCATAAAAACTTGTTACATGAGGGAGGAGATGAATGATGTCGGCAAAGTGGGCAGATTTAGTAAAAAAACAGGCGCCATATTTGATTCCTAAATATGGGCCTTTGAGTGGAATGAGAATATTGCTTACCGGAAGTATTGTTGCCGCCCCCTTTGGCGCCCAATTGGCCGCCGACTTCGGAGCTGAAGTAATCCATGTGGAGATACCAGGGCTCGGCGACTCCTACCGCACCCAAATGCCGGCCATTACAAGCGAGGACGGCACCAAACAAATGGCGGCTGCCTTTTGTCAGAAGCGTAATGAATTAAGCCTGGCGCTTAATCTGAATATGAAGAAAAGCCCGGAGAGCTATGATATTTTCTGCGGGCTGATCAAACAATCCGATGTATGGCTGGAGAACGTGGTCTGGCTGGATAAACTGGGGATTGATCCTAAGGAAATGCTCAGAATCAACCCCAAACTGGTCATCGTCCATGTCAGCGGTTTCGGTAGACCCCAGTTCGGCGGCAATCCCGAAATATGCGACCGGCCTTCCTATGACCCTATCGGCCAATGCGAAGGCGGCCTGGCCAACATGGTAGGCTTCCCGGACGGCCCGCCGATTTACGGCCAACCCTTCCTCAGCGACTATCTGACCGCGGTTTATGCCTGGGGAGCCATGATGGCTGGCTACATCAATGTTTTGAAAGGCGGTATGGGCCAGGAAATCGACATCGCTCAGGTAGAGACTCAGGCCCGCAACCTGGACGATCACTGGGCATGCTACATGAACCTGGGAATTGAGAAAAGCCGCGTAGGCAACCGCGTACCCATCTTCCAGCCGGCCTCCATGCATAAATGCAAGGACGGCCGCTACGCCTTCATCGGCGCTTTCGGCAAGGCCGCTTATGACCGCTGCCTGAGAGGCTTGGGCCTGGATCCCGACCTGCCGGAATGGGATTGGGAGGCCTGTGGCCGGTCAAAGGAGGCCGTCGACTCTCCCCGGGGCCAGGCCCTGTATGCCTATCTGGAAAAGTGGTTCAGCGAACGTACCGCCCAGGAAGCCCAGGATTGGCTGTCCCAGCCCCAGTTCAAGACCCCGGTCGGCATCGTAAAAGCCCCCAAAGATATGTACGCCGACCCGCACTGGCATTCCCGGGTGGACAATTTTATCAAATACAAGGTTCCTGCCCTGGATGATAAGGAAGTGGAAGCGTTCGGCTTTGTACCTAAATTCATGGAGACTCCCGGCGAAGTATGGCGCGGTTATCCCGACGTCGGATATGACACGGAGAAAATACTCGGCGGACTTTTGGATTATTCTCCGGAAGAAATCGCAGCCATGCGGGGCAAAGGTGTTTTTGATTAATCAGGAAACTGCTTTATTAAAAAATGAACGGAGGTAATATCATGGCAATCAAGACAATAGGAGTATTAGGCGCCGGTTCAATGGGTGCCGGTATAGTTCAGACCGCTGCCCAGGCTGGTTATGATGTAATTATATGCGATATGGACATGGGTTTCATTGACAAGCAACTTGCCGGTGTCGATAAACTCTTAGCCAAAAACGTTGAAAAAGGTAAAATGGATCAGGCAACTAAGGATGCGGTGATGCAACGCATCACCAAGACTACCGAGAAGGCAGATTTGGCTGCTGTCGATTACATGATCGAAGTTATTGTCGAAGACGTTGATATCAAGAAAGCGGTTCTGGCCGAATTGGATGAAATCTTAAAACCCGACGTCATCCTGGCCAGCAATACTTCCTCCATATCTATATCCCTGCTGGCCGGCGCCACCAAACGCGCTGATAAATTCGTAGGCATGCACTTCTTCAACCCGGTTCCGGTTATGCGGCTGTGCGAGATCATCCGCGGCTACTCCACCAGCGATGAGACCGTCAGAATTGCCTCCGAACTGGCCCGGTCCTTTGGCAAGACCACGGTTGAAGTGAAAAAAGATACCCCGGGCTTCATCGTCAACCGCGTCATGATGCCGCAATTCCTGGAAGCCATCCGTCTGGTGGAAACCGGCGTAGCCACTCCGGCCGATATTGATACCGCAGTAAAACTGGGTTTGAACTATCCGATGGGACCCTTTGAACTGATGGATTTTACGGGAATAGATATCTCCAAGCTGGTTCTTGATGTTTTCTTTGAAGAAACCAAAGATGGGTTCTGGGCTCCGCCCTACACTCTCAAAGCCATTGTATCTTCGGGCAAGCTGGGCAAAAAGACGGGTGCGGGCTGGTATGACTATAACAAGTAATGTTTAGGCAGGAACGGTCTTTAAAATTACTTGTAGATTTATCTTCCGGGATAGGCCTGGTGTAATCCGCTTTAGCAGGAAACTATACAGGAAGCCTATATGCATCAGTAGCAGCAGCGCATTAAGTTTAATATTTATCGTATCTTAGACATATTTTAAAAGCCGGTGCAGGGAGTCTCTTTTCCCTGAAGGAATCTTTCCTTTTTGCCTCAAGAATCCGGGCTACTCTCTGCATGGCTTATTTTCTTACCTTGGACATTGACCAACTAAGGAAAGGGGAATGCTAATGTCTTATGAAGCAATTCAGGTAACTAAAGAGGACGGTATAGCTATGATTACCCTTAACCGTCCCCCTATGAATCCCCTGAACAGTGCGGTATTTGCTGAAATAGCCCGGGCGGCGGATGAATTTGCAGACGACAATTCCGTCAAAGTTGTGATTATAGCCAGTACGGGAGGTAAGGCTTTTGCAGCCGGGGCCGATGTCTCAGAAATGGCCACTTTGACTCCGGTTGAAGCCTATAGATTTTGCCAGGGTTCCAGAACCGCATTTTCCAAGCTGGAAAATCTGAATAAGCCGGTTATTGCCGCTATTACCGGAGTAGCTTTCGGCGGCGGCGTGGAGCTGGCTTTGGCGGCTGATTTCCGTATTGCGGCTGACAACGCTAAATTTGCCTTTCCCGAAACCGGGCTGGGTATTATTCCCGGCGGCGGCGGCACGCAGCGCCTTCCCCGTTTGATCGGCGTGAGCAAGGCCAAAGAATTAATGTTTACCGGCGACATTATTGATGCTGCTGAAGCCCTGAAAATCGGCCTGGTAAACCAGGTTGTAGCCTTGGACCTCATTAAGGAAGAAACATTAAAATTGGCCGGTAAATTGGCCTTCAAGCCTTTAATCGCCATTCAGATGGCCAAAACAGCCATAAATCATGGCGCCGATATTGATATAAACACGGGTTTGGAAATGGAAATCCAAAATTTTGTCATCGCCTTTGCCAGCGCTGATGGAAGAGAAGGAATCTCTGCCTTTGTGGAAAAACGCAAACCCAATTACACAGATAAATAACTCCCAGATAATTCTGGAAAATGAGAGGTGAATTTAAATGAATGACCTGCCTCAAGGAGGGAGTTTTCTTTTCAGCGAAACCGATCCCCAGAGTATATTCACCCCGGAAGATTTTACCGATGAGCATAAAATGATTTATCGGACTGCCTTGGGATTCGTTAATGATAAAATCCTGCCGGTTATGGACGCTTTGGAAGAAAAAAAAGAAGGACTTAACCAAGAGCTTCTTCTGGCAGCTGGTGAATTAGGTCTGCTGGGCACTGACGTACCGGAAGAGTATGACGGTTATGCCATGGACAAAATCAGTACCTGTATTATTGCTGAATGTATGGGTCGGGCGGGAGGCTTCGCCATGACCCATGGCGGTCAAACCGGTATAGGCCAGTTGCCTATTGTTTATTTTGGCAATCATGAACAAAAACTCAAGTATCTGCCGGGCATAGTAAGCGGTGAATTGGGGACGGCCTATGCATTAACTGAACCGGGAGCCGGTTCGGATGCTTTAGCGGCTAAAACTTGGGCCACCTTGAGCCCGGATGGCAAGTATTATATTCTTAACGGAACCAAACAGTTTATAACCAATGCTGCCTTTGCTGATATTTTCATTGTTTTCGCTAAAATAGACCGGGAGAAATTTACCGGCTTTATCGTAGACGCCGATTCGGAAGGCCTTTCCACCGGTCCGGAAGAACATAAAATGGGCATTAAAGGATCATCCACCCGTACCCTGATTCTTGAAGACGTCAAGGTTCCGGTAGAAAATGTCCTGTATGAAATCGGCAAAGGGCACCAGATCGCCTTTAACATTCTCAACATGGGCCGTTATAAACTGGGGGGCAACGCCACCGGCAACTGCAAGCAGGCTATTGAATTATCAGCCCAGTTTGCCGTGGACCGCAAGCAATTTAATAAATCCATTTGCGAATTTGGCTTAATCAAAGAAAAATTTGCTGAAATGAATACCAGGACCTATATTACGGAGAGTATAGTCTACCGTACCGGGGGATTGATTGACAACATCATTCACAGCCTGCCCGGTTATCCTAACCCGGAAGGACCGGTTGCAGTCAAGGGCATTGAAGAATATGCCATGGAATGCTCTATGAATAAAGTCTTCGCCACCGAGGTTCAGGCTTATGTCATGGACGAGGGAGTGCAGATTCATGGCGGCTATGGCGTAACTTCCGAATATCCTATTGAAAGATTATACCGGGATTGCCGCGTATACCGCATATTTGAAGGGACTAATGAAATTAACCGCACGGTTATGACCAGCACTCTGGTGCGCCGGGGATTGGCCGGTCAAATTCCTTTAAAGGAAGCTATCGCTTCTGTTCAGGCCAAGATAAACGCCGGAGTCCCGCTACGCAACGGGGTCGGCGACCTGGTTCAGGCGGCCAAGGATTTAACCCTTTTCGCGCTGGGGACAGCTATGGCAAAATATGATAATAAAATCCTGGGCTACCAGGAAGTCGTGGGGAAAATTGCTGATATGTCCATGGCTACTTTCGGCATGGAAAGCGGTTGGCTGCGCGCCCAGAAGGCACTGGTCCGCCAAGGTGAGGATGCTGCCAGGCTTAAACTGGCCATGGCCACTATTTTTGCCAGTACTGCCATTGGCAATATATTCAACTGGGCCCGGGAAGTCTTGGCGGCAGCAGCGGAAGGGGAGGAATTAGCCGGTCTCTATAAGGACCTGAATAAGCTTATACAGTATATTCCTCCCAATACTGTAGCTTTACGGCAGGAAGTTGCCGCCGCTGTAACAGCAGCTATCAAATATGTAGCTTAAAATAGGGTTATAATGACTAACTGTTTTCTAGATCAGAATACTGCATTATGAATTTACTATGGGCCATGATGACACACATTGTCGATAAGCAGCCAATTTTTATCCCCCTTATTCCCTGGCCCCGGTAATATTCAACCGGGGCCGCTTTTCATATTTTGGCCAAAGACATCAAAAACGGCTTTTAGAGACTAGGTGAAATCATTTACTTATTAAAAGGTGGAGAAAAACATGCTGAAAGAGAGGGTGATAATAAAAAAGGTGGGAAGCAACTTGTTTGGCAAAGAAGGAATTATAGTGGCAACCAAGAGTTTTATTGAAGGAGTGTATCTGGATGAAAAGAATATAGTCTGTAAAGTATTGAGCGGAGGAGATATCAGTGATTGGATACCGGATCGATACTTGGAGAGGAAGCACCAAGCATCCATGTTGAAGTCTTCCAGATCTATAGAGAGGTAGAGCTTTTGGACAATTATGGTGAAAACTCAACAAATGATTAATTTCAAAGTTTATCAATAACCAAATAAATTTATAGGGGGAATTACCATGTCAAACCAGCAAGAATCAGGGTGGGCTAATCCCATGCCCGCAGGACTTATAGCTCTATCCATCGCCGTTTTTATTTTTTATGCTATGTTCACTGGAAAAGTAAGCCATGAGGCATTGCCTATCGGGGGCATATGGTTGATATGCGGCTTCTTCGTACAGGTACTGGTAGGAATTATTGAATTGAGGGAAGGCAGCATAGCCGGTGGAAATACCTTTACCTGGTTTAGCGCCTACTTTATGCTTGCTACCGGTGTAGTTTGGCTATTTGAGTATTTTGCGGGAATACATGGATGGAAATTTGATCCTACTATAGCCGGTTGGTGTTGGCTGGCTATGACTATTGTTTTGTGGCTGCAGTTCCCCGCTTTTGCCAAATCCATGCCCCTTACGGTGTTTATTGTAATATTCATTATGAACCTTGCTTTACCTTTTATAGTCGGGTTAAATTTGGGACTTCTGGATGCCCAAATATATGCGCCGCTTGCCGGCAATATGGCTGGCCTGGCCGGATTGTTCGCCCTTTACTCAGCCGCCGCCTTAGTAAATAACGCCATTTTGGGCCGAGAGCTATTGCCCTTTCCGGGCCCGATTGTGAAAGATAAAACACCATCCCAAAATCTGCCAGCTTAGTTTCATCCTTATATATGTGTGGTTTAGGTTTTGCATGGAGTACAAAGTTATTAGATTCTGAAGGCTGCCAAATGGGATAGAAAAAGGAATGTGAAGTGAACATTGCTATATAAATTCCGATAATGCTAAACCGGGACTGCTTTTTTGAATATTACTTTTAGCCAGTGTACGGCTTCTTTGGGCTTATGAACCTCAACGTAGATTGAGGAGAAGAAAAATAACTAAGAAGTAGCGTATGCAACAAATTTTGCATTTAAGGCCATTCTCTTTATGGATAATTTTTTCGAGATTTATCTACGTTTAAGTCATACGAACCTTTTATTTTGGGGTAATTGCATTAATCAGATCTGCAAAAATATTGATTTAATATCTTAAAGCGAAATGGCAATAAATACCCTGTATTTTGGGGATATGGCATTCGTTGCAAGAATTCCTGCAGAAAATTTATTGATATAAATATAACAGAATAGTTAAGTTGGCATGAGATTTGCATATATCTAGGCCAAAGGAGATATTACTGTATCACGGCAGCAGCTTTTCCCTTATTATATCGGGCAACGGTATTGCCGTTGCCCCGATTTCTCATTATCAAAAGGGGAATTTATTGAACAATAGAGTTTTATCCAGTTTATGATTGGGCTTTCTAATTTACCAATCTATTTTGGGGCAACGGGTTCACTCATCGTCATTACTTTCAGAAGAGATTTTAAAAACCGGTGAAGACTCAAGTCTCATAATTATTTTAAATAAGTGTCAATTTTAATTAAACCCCCTTATTTTACTGGACAACGAGGCATCGCCCGTTGTCCAGATTTTATCTATCCCCCTGATTCCCCTTTAAAAACAAACGGAACTCGTTTATAAGGATACAACAACCATCATATATCCCCATTGCCGGAATAAATTTAGCGGACTGTGATTTATGGCCGCTCATCAGAGAAGACAATACGAGTCTTTAGCAAAATGGATTTTCTAAAAGTAGAAACAATTCGTTTTTGAAAGAATAAAAAGGCGGAATATGCCAGTATTATTTTATCAAGCCCCAGGACAAGGGGCTTTTTTTAGGAGTATAAAAGTGGCATGAATTTTGCTTTAAAAGCTTGCAGAGGGAAAGAAAATAGAGAGAAAAAAATATTTAGGGGGGGGATAGCCTTGAAAGACAACCAAGGCTTTAGTTTGGAATGTGTAAAAAACCACATTATCGAAGATCCCAACGTTGCTATTATGGCTATCGACAATAAATGCAGGCTGGTTTTTGCCAACAATACTTACTTGCGGGTTACCGGTTTTCATAGACAAGACATAATGGGACGGCATATCGAAGATTTCAATCCCCTGGGGAGAACGCCGGAAGTGTTGAGGACGGGTAAAGCGATAAAAGCTTATTTCATGCCCCTTAATGGCCAAAATACTATTGCATCTTCTTACCCGGTTATTATTAATGGTGAAGTAATCGGAGTTATCGGCCGCAGCCTTTTTCTGGAGATAAACGATGCCTACAATATTGCCAAAATGATGGATACATTAGAAAATGATATCCGGTCCTTTAAAATCAGAGAACAGAATCACCAAAGGACCAGCAATGATTTTTTTAATATAATAGGCGAAAACGCTTCTTTTCGAAAAGTCAGATCTTTAGCCCAAGCTGTCGCCCAAACCGATTCTACCATCCTGATTACCGGCGAAACCGGAACCGGTAAGGACCTTTTTGCCCGAGGGATACATCTATTCAGCAGCCGGGGGCAGGAACCTTTCGTTCGCGTTAACTGTGCGGCCATACCTGAACAGTTACTTGAGTCTGAACTGTTTGGCTACGAAGAAGGCACTTTTACGGGAGCGCTTAAGGGGGGCAAGAAAGGAAAATTCGAGTTAGCGAATCAGGGGACAATTTTCTTGGATGAGATAGGTGAAATGCCACTTTCGATGCAGTCAAAACTACTGGTGGTGCTGCAGGAAAAAGAAATAGAACCATTGGGAAGTCAGATGAACCGTTCTAAAAAGATTGATGTGAGAATAATAGCAGCCACGAACCAGAAACTGGAGGGAATGGTCGAGGCAGGATCATTCCGGCAGGATCTTTATTATCGGCTTAATGTAATCAATTTGGAAATTCCGCCCCTGCGTAATCGCAAAAACGATATCGGTTTATTGTCAGAATCAATCCTTAAGAAAATAAACCAGAGAATGGGAACCGAGATTCATACTATTGATCCTGAAGTTTATCAGGTTTTTATGGATTATAGTTGGCCAGGCAATGTCAGAGAATTGGAGAATGTTATCGAAAGGGAAATTTGAATTGGCGGATAAAGGTACTATTTTCCTGGATGAAATAGGGGAAATGCCGCTTTCAATGCAGGCAAAATTATTGGTTTTTCTGCAGGAAAAGGAGATTGAACCTTTGGGGAGCCAATTCAGCCAGCCCAAAAAAATTGACGTAAGAGTAATTGCCGCTACAAACCAGGATTTGAAGAAGAGAATTTCCGAGGGACATTTTAGACAAGATCTTTATTTCCGACTTAATGTAATCAACTTGACCCTTCCTCCTCTCCGAAAAAGAAAAGACGATATTGCTCTATTAACCGGTGAACTGTTTAAAAAAATAAATAGAAGACTGGAAACCCCGATAAATAACATTGAACCCGAGGTTATTAATCTTTTTTGCGATTATGATTGGCCGGGAAATGTAAGGGAACTGGAAAACTTTATTGAGAAGACCATCATAGTAGCAAATATGGAAGGTTACACCTCAATTAAAGTGGAACATATTTTAAAGTTGATAAACAAGCTGACTCTCATTCCAGCGGCTTATCCCGAGATTGAAACACCTGCCCAAGCCGGATACAACCTTCCGACTATGAAAACCTACCTTAATTTATGCGAAAAAAGGCTTATTAGGGAAGCCTTAAAAGATATGAAGGGTGACAAAAATGCAGTAGCTAAAGCCCTTGATATACATATATCCGCCCTGTACAAAAAGATCAACAAATATGGATTAAATAAAGAAGAGAGCCGTTCTCCTTAATTACTAAAAAATTTAATCAATTATGTTACGTGACCCAAATGAGAACTTATATCGTGAAATAGCCAAGTATGCTTCAAGTATGCTTGAGGTATGATAGTTTGGCATGAATTTTGCTTAATAAAGTTAATAATGGAACTGAGTGATATTTCAATAATGCCCAATGATTATTACCTTTAGAAACAAAGCTGTGATTATTAATCTCATCATATGAATCTGTTCTATATATATTATTGTCCGTCTTAACCGCTTTTAATAAATGATGAGTGTTTAGGGGGGATAATGGTGAATGATAATGACTTGAGAAGAATTGTGAATGAGATTGAAAATATGCCTTTCCTTAAGTATTTAAGCTTAAAGGTGAGTCGCTGGGAGCCGGGAAAGTGTGAATTGTTTATTCCGGCAACAGGGAAGTTCATTAATAGGCTTGGGGAAATTAATTTGGGCGTTTGCTCTATATTATGCGAAGCCGGTTCTTATATTGCAGCATGCACTGATTCGCTCGAAGGAAAACATCCGGTAATATATAGCTCGAAAGTATCATTGCTGCACCCAAAGGTTAGTGGGGCTATTTATATCAGTTCAGGTTTTATGGAGGGAGAAACAGATCGTTTGATTGAATCGAAAGTTGTGGATGAACAGGGCAAGCTGATTGCTCTTGCCACCAATCGCTACCTGCTTGTGGTTGATATTCGAGTCAATTAATGCTTTCAATGAATTTAATTACAAGTTTAGTTCATTAGTTAAAAGGTGATAGTCATGCTGAAAGAAAAAGTAATAATAAAATCCGGAAAAGAGATCTATAGGGTTGATGCATTCCAGAACGGTTGGGTAATAGCTGGATCCTTATTTTAACATACGTTTTAAGATTTTGCCGATGGGGCCTTTAGGTAATTCTGGTAAAATTTCAACCAAATGCGGCACTTTATAGGCGGCCATGCGTTCTTTGCAAAAATCAATCAATTCTTCTGCAGTCATTTGTTCGTTCTCCTTGAGAGCGACATAAGCCTTGGGGACTTCATTTTTAAGCGGGTCCTTTTGCCCTAAGACCGCAGCTTCAAGAATTTTAGGGTGCTGGTAAATAACGCTCTCCACTTCCCGCGGATAAATATTGTATCCCCCGGAAACGATCATGTCTTTCAAGCGGTCAACGATGTAAAAATAGCCGTCCTTGTCATAGTATCCCAAATCACCGGTATGGAACCATTCCCCGTCGAAGGCCTCCTTAGTAGCTTCGGGCATTTCCCGGTAGCCTTTGAAAATACCCGGGCCTTTGACTAAAATTTCGCCGGTTTCCCCGGGAGGAAGGACGGAGCCGGATTCATCGACTATTCTGATCTGGATACCGTAGGCAGGCTGTCCAATGGAGCCGTTACGTTTGTGCCCCAGGCGGTTGTAGGTGACAATGGAACTGGTTTCCGTGGCTCCGTATAGCTCACAGAACCCCACTCCCAGCTTCCGTTCGATCTCCGTGATATGTTCTACCGGCATGGGGGCTCCAGCACAGTGCACCAGGCGTAATGAACCTACATCATATTCCTGGCGGTCAAATTGCTGCAGCATGTACATAAACATAGTGGGCACCCCGGTAAAGTGCGTAACTTTATAATGTTCTATCAGTTGTAAGGCGGTATGGGCACCGAACCGGTTCATGGTAATGATGCCTGCTCCGGCATGAAATGGCCCCAATACGGAAAGGACAAAGCATATATGACAAAACGGCGCTCCGGTAAGCAGCAGATCTTTGTCGTTGATAAGAAGGGCACTGGAGCTCAAGGCGCCTATAGCTTCCAGATTGCCATGACTCAACATGGCTCCCTTGGGATTCCCGGAAGTCCCGGAAGTATATACTAAACTCCCCAAATCTTCGGGGGTGCATTCTACCATGGCCAGATCTTCAGAACCTTCCATAATCAATGCATAAAAATCAAGACAGTTCGCTACCGGGTAGCCTACGGTAATGATGGTTTCCAGGTGAGGGAATTCATCATTATTAATCTTAACCAGATTATTTTCAATTCCTGGGGAGGCGCCAATTAAAACCCTGGCCCGGGAATTTTTCAGAATATAAGATATTTCCCCAGTCTTGAACAGGACATTAAAAGGTAAAATCACAGCTCCGATTCGGGTTACGGCAAAGTAGGCGAACAAAAACTCGGCAGAATTAGGAAGATAAAGGGATACGACATCACCTTTCTTAATCCCTAAAGACAATAGGGCATTCCCCAGCTTGTTGACTATTTTATCAAACTCAAGCCAAGTGAAAACGGTGCCGTCATCCCCACAGATAATTGCCTGGTTGTGGGGTTGGATAGATGCATGGCGCTTAATAAGATGGGATATATTCATATAAGAATTTCACCTCGTATAATTATGAAGTACAGTATGGTTGGGCGACATTACTGGCCGAGATGTATAGGGTCAAAGGCTTCCGACCTTTTAAATGCCTGATTTGCAGTAGGAGCAAAACTCATGCCAAGAAGTTTAATTAATAAGCATATTTCCCGATAGAATCGAAAAGACCGATTTCACCGGGAATAAATAATGAAATCGGCCTTGAACATGTGACTTGAATATTTTTTAAATACGGAGATGGATGCAGCAGGTCTACCAAGGAAGTTGCATTCTGAGTACATTGAAGCGAAAATACTACACAGGACGTGGGACCAATTCCCATTTTATTTCAACACAAAACCTCGCTATTTGTTGCGATTTAGCGAGGTTTTTATGTAAGGAGACGTATCAGGAAAAACCGGTCCTTGATCGGTAAATTTTTTGCCTGCTGTAAAGAAAAAGCTTAACAAATATTAGCTAAAATATATTGCGGCATTGACAGATTAGCTAAATATATACATAATAAACGTATGTATAGCTAACATGGAGGTGATATGATGAGGGTTCCATCGACAGAAGTTCAGAATAACTTTGGCAAATACTTGAAATATGTTGAGGTCAACGAAGAAATCATCGTAACCAAAAATGGAAAGGACGTTGCCAGGATATTACTGTGCGATGATCAGAATAGCAGCCTTGCGGCGGAAGGCGCGGCAGAATATCAATCCCGAGAGGGCCGGGTGACCTATGAGGAATTTCTGGAACTTGTGGAAGCTTCCGAGCAGCGGTTTGAGCTGATTGACGGAGTCATATACAATCTCGCCTCGCCCTCTTATGGGCACCAATATGCAGTTCAAGAAATATTTGGCACATTTTACAACTGGTTTAAAAATAAAAAGTGTATTCCTCTCACTTCGCCCTTTGATATTACCCTTTTTAAGGCAGAGGACAATATTTGCGTTGTTCAGCCGGATATAGTCGTTATCTGCGACAGGGATAACATGGATAAAAAAGGTAATTACAAAGGAGTTCCCACTCTGGTGGTGGAAGTTCTTTCGCCTTCCACCAGAAGCAAGGATATGCTTAAGAAGCTGGAGCTTTACAAGCAATGCGGCATCAAGGAATACTGGATGATTGATCCCAAAAATAATCTGATATATGTTTATATTCTTGATAAAAATGAAATAGCCGATAGCATAGCCTTTCAGAAAGGCGCTCATGAATATGCGGAGTCGGTATGTTTCAGCGGCTTGAAGGTGGCCTTGGCGGATGTGTTTTTGTAGAGCATACATCCGACTGGTATCTATTGAAGATCACCGAAAAAAATGATGTTAACAGGTAGCTTCATGCTAGTTTACATAATGTTCATTATCGGAAGTATAAACAAATAGTAAAAACATAACCGAACCTGGATAATTCAGGTTCGGTTATGTTTAGGGGGATTTATTATGCTCTTTTACGCTCGGGATATTTTGCCCGTTGCTCCCTTGATATCCCGCGTATATTACTGACAAAATCAAGGAACTGTTTTTTTATACCTGTCATAAGCTCATTATTACGCCATACAGCTTTAATTTTCCATTTGGTTTTTAGATTTTCCACATTAACCTTAAACAGGCTTCCTTCATCCAGTTCTCTTTGCACCACTGATGCCGGCATCAGAGCTACCCCTTTGTGGTTGATTACGGCCTGTTTAATAGCCTCGAAATTATTAAACTCCGTAACCAGGTTGAAGTCAGCAAATGAAAGGTCTAATTTTTCCAGGCTGGAATCAATTATATTTCTTATACAGGAACGTTCTTCACGAGCAATAAAAGGTTCAGCCATAAGTTCTTCAACCGTTATTGCTGTTCTCTTGAGCCACTTATGTCTGTGGGGCACTACCAGCACCAAGTCATCGCTATAAATATCAATAGCACTTAGACATTTATTTTCCTCTGGTAACTCACCATCAATAATACCAATATCCAACTGCTTCTGTTTCAGCTTATTGATTATATCTTCAAAATGAGCAACCTCCAGACGTAAACAAGCCCTGGGATGAAGCTCCTTAAAGCTGATTACTATTGAAGGCAGAATATAATTACCTGCTGTATCACATGCGGCAATATTTATTATCTCTTTACTATGGCCCTTTATCTTGGCCAATTCCTGTTCCATTTCTTCATATAGGGCCAGGATTTTGTCCCCGTATTCAAAAAATTTCTGACCCGCTTCGGTAAGCTGGACACCATGGTTATGGCGTTCAAAAAGGGCTATATCATAATTCTGCTCCAGAATTTTTATCTGGGTGCTGATTGCCGGTTGTGTGAAATTAAGTTTTTTTGCGGCTTTGGTGAAGCTTTTAACTTCTGTAATAGTTTTAAAGATTTCAAATTGTTCAATGTTCATAAAAATTCCCTCCGTATTTCCTGCTGCGAATGTTATTATTTTCACTAAATCGTTCTTCTTATATAATATCAATTTATGAGATTAAATCAAGATGTTTGGCACGATTTTTGTCGCAATATACATTTATTTTTGGGAACGCCGTTTTGTTCGTTTGTTATCTCCTGTTTGATTTGCTAAAATTTATCCAGCAAATATAGGAGGATTAGGCTATGTATGTAGTTTATGGATGTGTCGAACTGTTTCTACCCTACTGCTTGTCTTTAAAAGAAAAACGCAAGATTATTCATGGGTTAATATCCCGGATAAGAAAGCGTTTCAACGTTTCTATCAGCGAAGTTGCCTTTCATGATTTGTGGCAGAGAACAGCCCTGGGCTTTTCAGCCGTAAGCCATAATAGTCCTGAGTTGGAATTAATTATTAATTCCGTCAAAGAAACCTTTCTCGATTACTCTTCAGATACGGAAATGACTGTATTTAACTATGATATTATTACTTGCCCAAATACCCATTTTATGTAATTGTTAATAATTACTAGGTTTTTTTGGCAGGACTGCGTATTTTTATGTAGAATTTTGGTGGTGTTTACTTTTCTGTAAGAAAAGATATTTTAAGGAAAGGAAGGATTAAAATGAAAAGAGTAAGCACCAATATTGTTCGCGCGTTCACGCCATTCCTACTCCTGGCCTTTTTAGTGTCAGCAGTTTTGGCAGCGCCAGCGCCGGCGGAAGCAAGCACCCGGGAGAAAGTGGTGTTAGCAGGAGGTACAGCTTATGCCACTAATATGTACATAATTAGAAGCGGAAAGCCAGGACCGGTAGTAATGATTGTCGGAGGAGTTCACGGCAATGAGCCCGCCGGATACATAGCAGCAGGTAAAATGATAGATACCGAAATCAAGAAGGGCACCTTATTGGTGATACCCAGGGCTAATCGCCTCGCGATAGAGCATAAAACTCGTTATTATGGGGGCCATGGCGATTTGAATCGCGACTTTCCCCAAGGCAAGAACGAGTCGGCGGATGGAACTCTATCGCGGGCTATCTGGGCAGCGGTAAAAAAATACAATGTTGACTACCTTATGGACATGCATGAAGGCTATGATTATTACAAAAACAAATCAACCGGCTCGGTGGGCCAAAGCCTGATTTATTATCCGAACAGTTATCTCAAACCTAAAGTAAGTTCTATAGTTAATACTCTCAACGGAAAGATCAGCACTAACTATAAGGAGTTTTCTCTTTTACAGTATCCGGTTAAAGGTAGTCTGGCACGAGCCAGTGCACAGTACCTGGGAACCAAAAGCTTTATTTTGGAAACCTGTACCAAAGTCAGCCTGTCAACCCGGGTTGGGTATCATCAGCAGGCAGCCAGTATCCTGCTTGAAAAACTGTATATGTTATAAACACTAACGCATAACCTGGCTTCTTCTGACCTGAGCAGAGGTAATGATTCTGCCTCGTGAATTGTTACCTCTCGCCGGGCCGGAAATACGACTAGTCGCTCCTATACGAACCCCGCCGGTCCCTCCTCGTCTACTAATGCCGCTACGGGTCCCGGTATTGTAAGATCGGCTATTAACCCGTGTAGCCATTGGGGGACGCGGAGGTTGATTTCTAGCCACCCCAGCTCCGGAACGCTGGGAGTAACCTTCGCTGGAACTTCTAAGTTGCCGTCTGGGGGTGGCTTTAAGCTTCCAGGCTTTACGAAAATCAACCTTCTCGTTCCAGGTTATTTGAGAGGATATCATTTCCACCAGTACTTGTAATTGCTCCCGGTATTCGTTATACATTTCAGTTCTTTCTATATCCACCCACAGTTCAGGAAATATAGGACGGAAATAATCCTGGTCACCTCCGTAAAACGCTCTCTGGGCCTCCGCTGAGTTAAGGAAGTTTTTTGACAGGACATGATATGAGCTGGCCACTATTTTGGCCAGGCACAAAACCGCAGTAGTAATTTGTTGGGAAACTAGCCAGCTTGCCGGAGTACGGTATTCGAAACCGCCATAGTCTTTTAAACGGTAATCTCCCAAAAACCCGTATCTTCTTCTTCGTCGTGCCGCCGGCCCCGGTTCTTCGAGCAGAAATATGGGGATGGCAACATAGTTGTCCAAGGCTCTTATTATACTGGCATTGAGGCGGGTATTACTAAAATGTAAATGACCCCCAATGGAATAGGCTCCGCCTGGTTGACTGCCAGCCAGCCATTTTACATTCTGATATGGTGCCATTCTACTGGCCGTGTCCAGCGCCTGTTTTATGTTGTTGCTTAACTTCAGCGGGCAGGAGCTAGGATGAGGCCTGATCTCGGCTACTGGCCGTTGCTGACGATTAGGCATACGGATATTATCGCAGCCGACCAGACCGTCCCGGGGAAAAAACTGCGAAGCTGATAGCATCCGGTTGGTTTTGGAGTTAAATATCATAAATTCAGGATCGGCACCCAACTTAACGTTTCTGGTAGGCAAGGTTTTATCAAGTGAATAGATTTCGTCGATTTTCTCCAAGAATTCTTCTAGATCGCGATTTCGCATAACCGGCGAAGGTTCTACCCCAATCACCCTCAACCTGCGCCGGGCAGTATAAGCCAGACGCACCACACCTATATCCAGGCCCAGGATTAAAAATATGCGTTTAGCCAGTTCCGATAATTTAGGATTGTCGCTTTCCCTTACATACTTTGGCTTGTAGCTATTGCGACCATGGTAAACCAAGCGTATTGATACGATGCTGAGATCGGATATCAATACCTCATAACTCCTTATTATCCCTTCTTCATCCCCGATATAGCCTATATTGTTCGCTTTTAGCATCTCCGCTGTAATCTCTTTGTCCAGACAATTATTTACCGCCTTAAATGTGTTTATGCTCTTTTTAATACCTGACTCTGGGTCAGGTATCTTAATCAACAGATAGTTTAATCCGGCTATAGAAATGTCGTCTATTTTTACCCGGCTGTAAGCCTTGTTTAAGTATGAACACATTCGCTCTGCACTCGCATTTTGCTGGTAAATAAGTTGCACATTCATATAATTACCTTCCTCTAGTCGGGTTTTCTGTAATGTAAATAAAATAATCCATCAGGTTCTGCCAGTGAGCATTACGTATGTCATTTTCATCAAAGCTGGCCGGCTTTGAATTTATCTCGATAATCGACATGCGGCCATTCTTGTCTACCCCAATATCCAACGACAATACCGCTAGGGATAATTTTAGCTCCTTCTCCAACACCCGGGGCACCTGAGCCCTTATTTCTTCCAATTGTTCATCTATTTGCTGTCTGGTCATACTGTTGGCGCCAAATACCTCATTCATTACTTCCATATAGGAGGCAGAGCGCCCCCCATTGGGAATATGGGTAACAAAACGATTTTTTCCGGCTATTCGTACGGCAACTCCGGTGAGCACCCATTCACCTGTGCCATTCTTTTGCAACTGGGTCCGCAGGTCAAAAATTTGCCCCTTGTAACGCGCCAGTTCTATACCTCTTTGAACCAAATAGGCGTTGTTCGATAAAAATGCCAGCTGGCGATAGAGGGAGTCCGCCGAAGAACATTCCTTCCATGACATCGCTCCTTTTTTGGCTACAGCATAAGCATATTGACCATGAGGCAGGCGCTTGACCTTGATAATCCCTTTCCCCAAACTGCCATAGCTGTATTTCAAAAATACTTCCGGATATTTACGGATCATAGCTAACAGTGACTGACGGTTGAAGCGTGCTGTTTCGGGCAGCCATTTGGCTGTACTTCTTCTGATTCTAAGAGCTTTATAGACCTCCCACTTGTTGAGAAAACGAGAGTTAAACAGGTATATAGCATGGTCTTTGTCCAGTTTCCTGAGCAGATGCTTCACGTGTATCTGTGATTCAATGTTTCTAAACCGGATACGGTTATAGACAATATCGGGAAACGGGAATAATCCCCTCTTCCATACCTTGCCGTTCCAGGTATATCCTCGAATTCTTCTCTGTTTCCAATAAACATCCCGGGCAAAAAAGAAATAGATGGCGATGTTGTTTTTCTTGCCGTAACTAACCATTTCTTTAAATAAGCGTGATCGCTCTCCCCCGGGAAGACCTTTTTTATTTGCGGTTGTCAACACTCCCACTATAACGGGGCGCTTCTTTAACTGCTCCTGCTGATTGGGCAGAGTACCACTGTGCAGATGACCTGACGGCTCCTGAACATTCTTCAGCCTGACCACCCCTTTTGTCTTTATATAATCCATAATATGACCAATATAAACAGTGAGTGTCAGGGGGACACTTCTTGCCATAAATAAAAATGCCGACCAATGGCCGACATTTGGGTTTTCGCAAAATATTATTATATTTCTATGCATTTTACAGCGACAGAACTAACCTATATATTGAAGCGGAAATGTACGATATTGCCGTCCTTAACCACATATTCTTTGCCTTCCAGACGGAACAGCCCTTTCTCCTTGACCGCATTCATACTTCCCAGGTTCTTCAGATCCTCGTATTCGACGACTTCGGCCCGTATAAACCCCCTTTCAATATCGGAATGAATCTTGCCAGCAGCCTTGCGTGCTGCCGTACCTTCTTCAACGGTCCAAGCCTTGACCTCATCCTCCCCTACGGTGAAAAAGGATATCAGACCCAGGCGGTGGTACATGCTCTGTGATATCTTTACTATTCCTGATTCCTCAATACCCAGTTCCTGCATAAAGGCTTCTTTTTCTTCCCCATCCAATTCGGCCAGATCCCTCTCGATGCCGGCCGATATCTCCACCACCGGCAGGTTGTGCTGAGCCGCAAATTGCATAACCGCTTCCCTCTGCCGGTATTCTTTCTTTATGAGGTCATCTTCAGATATATTAAGGCATACAAGTACCGGTTTGGTGGTTAAAAACTGGTAGGTATTTAATATCTCCTCTTCTGCGGCATTCAGTTCCACGGCTGACAACGGAATTTCATTCTCCAGAGCTTCCTTTAATCTATCCAGCAGGGCCAGTTCATCGAGAAAATTGTTCTTTTTCTTATTGGAACTGATCCTTTCTATCCTTTTTTCGATTAAATCAAGATCAGCCAGTAAAAGTTCATAGTTTATGGTTTCTATATCCTTTACCGGATCGATATCGTTATCGAAGTCTGGCACAGTTTCATCTGTAAAAACCCTGACCACATGCAGGAGGGCATCAGCCCGGCGAACGGTATCCAGGAAAACGCCGGCCGTTTTTTCTGCCCCCGGAGCCAATCCGGGGATATCCACTACCTCCAGTTGAGCATAGGTGGTTTTTTTAGGCTTATACAGCCCGGACAAATAATCTATGCGACTGTCCGGAATTTTTGCCATGCCCAGATTTGCTCTGGCGGTATTGTTATTTCTATTGGGGCTTTCAGTTAACAGTTCAAAAACGGTGGTTTTACCAACCAGGGGCAAACCTATTATTCCAAGTTGCATCTGTATATCCTGTCCCTTCATTAATATATATGGTTGATTGGCAGCGGGAAACTGTCGCCGCACTTGGTTTACATAATAATTGATACGGTAAACTATTATCGATTTAGTATTATTTCAAGGTTATCTCCGATAATGCCAATATGATAAACAATCCGGTTACTGCCAGGCTTATCACCTGTAGCACGTATCCACCGGTACTGCTGAATTGGAACAGCCTGCCCGCATTGCCAATGTTGAAGAAAAACAGAGCAACAGCCAGAACCAATAGCAGAACAGTGAAATCAGGAGCGCCGGAACCGGGGAAGCATAGGGCCAGGTATGCTCCAAATCCCACTAGAAATATGATGTTTAAACGAAATAGGATGTGATAGAAATTATCATCCTGCATGCTTTCGCCTTTAATATCCGGATCCATAGTATCCATATTGACCTTTTCCACCGGCTTGTGCGCTTTCTCAGCCATCACCTCAAGCATGCTCTTAAGCTCTTCCTCTGCCGGAGTGATGCCGTAAAAGCCCTTGCTGCTCTTTATATAGATAAATCCTTTCCAGGGGTCGGTGGCGTACATCCTGGCAGTCCCCAAACCCTTGGCCGCATATAGCCCTACCATATAGCCGGGCCAGCTCATGCCAAAAATTGAATACAGATTGCTCTGGCCTTCGACTTGGATTATGTTTTCAATCTCCTGCCAGGCAATATGAATCCTGCGCAATCCCCAATTTATGACCAGTCCGTCGCCTTCGATGCGGTAACCCAGGTTGAAGGCGCTAAATAGTAATACTATATATATAAATAGGAAGAGATACGCCGGTATATATAGCAATAATTTAAGGGTAGTGTCTTCAGGCCCCAATGAAAAACCTATCCCCCAGAATGAGAAGCCAAAGACTACCAAGCCCATTAGTATCCCAAAACTTATTCCCCGCAACTTTTTTACCATAACCCCACCCCTTCATTTCTAATATTGGTAAAAACCACGTCCACTCTTTTTACCATAATACCCTGCCCTGATCATGGTTGAAAACACAGTATGGGGCCGGTATTTTGTGTCCCTGAATTCATGCCAGAATACTTCCAGGATGGAGGAAATGGTATCCAGCCCAACCCTATCCGCCAATTCCAATGGTCCTTCCTTCATACCGGCACCAAGTTTCATCGCCAGGTCGATTTCCTCAATACCTGCCAAACCATCACCATAGGTGAATATGGCTTCATTGATATAGGGAATTAGAATACGGTTGACAATAAAACCAGGACTTTCCCTTTTCACTTCTACATAATCCTTGCCCATGGTTGCCACAAAGTCAGCCGCTTTAGCAATAGTCTCATCCGATGTTTCCATTCCCCTTACCAGTTCCACCAAGCGATTGGAAACTACCGGGTTAAAGAAGTGCATTCCCAGAATCTTTTCCTGTCTTCTGGTGGACGCAGCAATTTCTGAGATAGACAGAGTCGAGGTGTTGGTGGCCAACACCGTATGAGCTGGACAAATATTGTCCAGCTCAGCGAAAATCTGCTTCTTTACCGCCATGTTTTCCACTACCGCTTCAATGACCAAATCAGCTTCGCGCAGATCCGATAAGTCGGTTGTACACTGAATTCTTTCCATAATCTCTTCTTTAGCTTTTGCATCTATTTGCTCCCGGTTAATCATCTTATCCAGATTTTTGGCAATGGCCTGTAATCCATCCCTAACCAATCCCATCTGCAGGTCACGTAAGATTACCGAGTATCCCCCCTGGGCAGCTACCTGCGCTATTCTGGCCCCCATCAATCCGGCCCCAAGAACCGCTACCTTTTCCACCTTAATTGACCCCTTCCCGATATCATGATAATCCCATGTTTAATCAATTAACTATCGCCGAAACTGATCCCTATTGCTCTGGCCGCATCTACGATGTTGCTGTCAGGCGGCACTAGTCTGATTTCTTTTATAGCCTCCTGTAAATCTACGGTTCTTATTTCTTTGCCCTGTAGGCTGACCATGGTTCCGTATCTTCCTTCCATAAAGGCTTCCACCGCTGCCACCCCATAACGAGTAGCCAGGATGCGGTCATAGGGTATCGGCCCCCCACCCCGCTGCAGATGGCCCAGCACCGTTACCCGGGTTTCTATATCGTGAAGCTTGCTCTCAATCTCTTCAGCCACCTTCTGCCCGATTCCGCCGAGTCGAATGGGGTCATGGCTTTCAGGCACTAGGCTGTGAACTACCATTTCCCCTCCGGCATTATGAGCACCTTCGGCCACCACTATAATACTGAATTTTTTCCCCTGCCGGAAGCGCTGCGCGATCTTGGCTACGATAGCGTCTATGTTGTACGGTATCTCCGGTATAAGTATGACGTCGGCGCTGCCTGACATGCCGGCATGCAGGGCTATCCACCCGGCATATCTTCCCATAACCTCCAAAATCATTACCCGGTGGTGGGATTCGGCGGTGGTATGGAGCTTGTCCAGGGCTTCGGATGCGGTATTGACTGCGGTGTTAAAGCCAAAGGTAACATCTGTAGCCGATAGATCATTATCAATAGTCTTGGGAACTCCTACAATTTTAACTCCTTTTTGATAAAATTTATAGGCGATGTTGAGGCTGCCATCGCCGCCAATAACGATTAAACCGTCCAGCCCCAGGTTCCTGATGTTGCTGACGGCACGATCCGATTGGTCGCTGGCCTGCTCTATCCCCTTTACCGTAGTCATAAAATTAAACGGGTTGTCCCGATTGGTCGTACCCAGTATGGTGCCTCCGGTGTGCCCGATACCGGATACCCGACGCAAGTCGAGCTGAATATAATTATTCTCCACCAGCCCCCGGAAGCCATCAATGAAGCCGATAACCTCCAGTCCATACTTTAGAACAGCCGTCTTGGTTACCGCCCGTATCACTGAATTTAAACCGGGACAGTCACCACCACCGGTTAATACACCCAGGTGATTAACTCCCATTTTTTTCTTACCCTCCTAGCATAAAATGCAGTTTATTTTAAAACCGAATTAAGCAATAAGGTGGGATAACCCACCCTGCAATCATTTTTATCTTTTCCTATTCTCTACTTGAAGCCCTTTTCCTTCACAAGCCGGTTATTTAATATTAAACCCGGCCAAATAGCTCGCATAGGCCAGCGGCCTTTTAAAGGTATTTCTGACTATTGCAGGAGAAAATACGGTTTCGGTTGTTTTCCTGGGCTTGGAATTAACTTCGATCAGATAGAGGCGCCCATTACGTTCAATCCCTATATCCATGCCCAACTCACCGAAAGTACTGTTGTTATCGTTTTCCAGAGTACTGGCCACCATTTTGCACAATAGCCGTATTTGTTCGTGCTTGGAATCAATCACGTCACTCTTTTTAAATATATGCTGCAGTACCTTAAGACTTTTTTCCACCCGCCCCCCGCTGCTGAGGTTAGAAATACTGCTTCCCCGCGGAGCAATACGACAGAATTTTTTACTAATCTGCCATTCACCGCGGCCGTTTTTCTGATATATTATGCGCAGGTCAAACGTGGCCCCCCGGTATTTAACTAGTTCCAGACCTTGTTGTACTATATAATGCCGGTCGTCACGAAACTTCTTCGTCTTATTCATAAGTTCTGCAGCACTATGGGCCTGGCCTCGCAAACGCTTACCCCTATATATAACGTAATTGAACTGTCCTCGATTAGAGGTTACTTTTATTATACCCTTACCCAGGCTCCCATTGCTGGGTTTTAAAAATAGTGTACGGTGTTTTCTCAACATTTCTTCCAGATTGTCATGGGTCAATTCCCGGGTCTCGGGCAGGTAGTCATTTAACAGGGGATTAGTGGTCATGATCTGGTGCACATTCCACTTATTCAGGTAATGGGGATTAAAATAATGCAAGTATGGCATCTGCATTAGCCTGATTTTAGCATATTTCACACTGTTGCGGGCTTCAGCCGAACGGCTGTGAATGCGGTCATACACAACGTCCGGGATGGGATAGAGAGCCGATTCCCACCTGCCTCGGGTAGCGGAAAACTGATGGTAAACATATCCCCGGCAAGTATTAGTTGCCCAGTTTATGCCGCTGGGGGTAAAAATGTATACCTGTCCGGGAAAGGACTTGCTCACAATGCTAAGGTAGATGAGTTCTGCCTGCAGGCTGCGCGGGTCTACTTCTTCACGGCTGGAGCCCGGGATATAGGTAGCCATTATGCCAATGGTAGGGCCCAGATGTAATGTTTTCTCTTCCGGCTGGTAACGCACCTTTAGCCCTTTGCTTTTTTTTATGTGTAAGGCCTGAATCAGTTCCGGGGAAAGCATGTAATTTCCCCTCCCCGTATCATGGATCTGCAGCCTGCTTTTCACCATCAGAGCACCAACCCGAACTGTAATCAGCGGTTCCACCACTATACCCAGTTTTTGCACCAGTGTACGCGAGATGGAGATTCTGCCTGCCGTTTTCAATCTTCTACCTCTCCTTTTACTTAGAATCCTGCCAGATATCTGGCATATAATAGTGGGGTCTCTACAGATTTAAGGCGAGTTTGTTTCTCTCCAATCAAGGAAAACACATGCCGGGCAGGACGCAGGTTGGCTTCAATAAACCATACCTTCCCGAATCTGTCTACACCGATATCTATTCCCATTTCCCCGCAATTGCCCAGATACTCTTCTACACTTTGAGCAGCATTGTTGCACACGAATATTATTGTTTCTATAATCTGGTTAACCTGCTTGCTGCCTGTAAAAGCCTTGTTGAGTACAGTCTCAACTTTCTTGCCGCTACCGCCGCTGCTGATGTTGCTGGTTATGGCTCCCGGTTTGCCAATCCGACAGGCCATTCCGGTTACCTCCCACTTGCCGTTATGGTTCTTTTGCACCATGACCCGAATATCAGCAATTCCCCCTTCATTTCTTAAGAGGTTGATTTCTTTCTGTACCAGGTAGCTTCTCCCCGCCATCACCGGACGCAACTGTCTTTGCAGGTGCAGCAGATCGGAGGCGTTGCCTTTGCATAAGCTTCCGTTAGAATGATACTGATAACAATAACCGGGGGATTTCTTATTTTTACTTACTCTAATGATATTCTTGCCCTGGGTGCCGTTTACTGGTTTAAGATAAACGGCCCGGTATTTCTTGACCATTAAATCAACCTGCCGAAAACTGTTTATCAGTCTGGTCTCAGGTAAATATGGCACTAATTCCGGATTTTTTTTAAAAAGGCGATAAGCTTCCCATTTCCCTACCATGGGTGGGTTAAGTATCTGTACCCCTAATCGGTTAAGCCTGCGTCTGCTTTCAGCTCTGCTGGCGACCCAGAATTTACTTCTGGGATAGATGACATCCGGCATCGGAAATCTGCCGCGTTGCCATCCGTTTTTACCGTGAAAGTATCCGTTAATCACTTTTTTATTCCAATCAATGTCGGCAAAATAAAAGGCGAAACATATTTGACCCAGTTGACGGCCGCTGGCCATTATTTCTTGAAAAAATGTGGTCTGGCTGCCAAAGGGTCGATTTTTACTATCCTGCTTGGGGGCTATGATTCCAACCACCGGTCCGACCCGGATCTCATCCTGCTCAAACTTAACTCCGTATTTGCGGTTTTCATGCAGAAAACTTTTTTTTATGAGCACCGGATGCATGGTGAGAGTCTTTTTATCAATACGTGATGTGCTTATCCTGGTCTTTATGTTACGGCTGCTTTTTCCCACCCCCAGCCTTAGCATCTGGTTATACCCGTAATCGGTATGACCGGCTAGATCGGCACTGATTAATAAACAATCCTGATCCAGTTGTGGGTCTGCCTTGACAATTGCCATCATAAAATCGTTCATTTATTTGTCTCCGCCGTAAATGTTTTGTATCATATCATATGTAAAGTGCCAAATCTTTGCTAATACTTTACGTATTTTCTTACCTCTCCATGGTACTATCGATTGGACAGATTGAAATTAAGGAGATGGATACGGGTGAAATTGGTCAGCGCTTGTTTGTGCGGAGTTAATTGCAAATATAACGGTAAAAATAATATAAACCTCTATTTTATGGAGTTGCTGCGGGAGGGCGAAGTCATCCCGGTATGTCCTGAGCAATTGGGAGGTTTGCCCACCCCCAGGAAGCCTGCAGAAATATTAGGCGGATCAGGCCAGGATGTGCTGGTTGGTAACAGCCGGGTTGTTACCCGGGATGGGCTTGATGTTACCGAATACTATATTAAGGGAGCCTATGAAACGCTTAAGATAGCCCAGTTGGCAGATGCAGATACGGCAGTCCTGAAAAGCCGCAGCCCTTCCTGTGGAAACGGATATATATATGATGGCAGTTTTAGCTATAAGACCCGCAAGGCTGACGGGGTCACTGCCGCCCTTTTGAAAGAAAACGGCATCAGGGTGACAGATGAAGATGATTATATGGAAAAGGGAGTGTGCCAGGATTGAAAGCCATAAGTCTTTTTTCCGGGGGTCTCGATTCCCAATTGGCAGTCATGCTGATTAAGAATCAGGGTATTGAGGTTATGGGGATTAATTTTGTCACCCCTTTTTTTGGTGCCGATCCCGCCGTTTTACAGGCCGCCCGCAATCTGGGAATAGAGCTTATTACCATGGATATCAGTGACGAGTATATACCTGGTGTTTTAAGGAGTCCGGTATACGGCTACGGCAAGAACCTTAACCCCTGTATCGATTGTCACGGTTTTATGCTGCACAAAGCCGGAGATTATATGGGACAGGCAGATGCTTCATTCCTGATAACCGGGGAAGTCGTAGGCCAGCGCCCTATGAGCCAGAACAAATCTGCTCTTAACGCCGTAGACAAAATTTCCGGTTATCGGGGTTTTATTGTAAGGCCTCTGTCGGGTAAAATACTGCCCCCTACTGAACCCGAACTAAGAGGATGGATAAATCGGGAAGCGCTGTTGGACATCAATGGACGCGGCCGCCATGTGCAGATGGAACTGGCAGAGAAATTTGGAATTAAGGACTATCCTTCACCAGCAGGGGGATGCCTGTTAACTGAACAGAATTTTGCCCGCCGTTTGAAAAGGGTTTTAGAAAGGGACAAGGAAACTCGCGCGGAGGAAATGGAAATACTCAAGCTGGGCCGTCATTTTATAGTGGGTGATGACAGGCTGCTGGTAGTAGGGAGAAACCAGTCTGAGAACAGAAAAATTCAGACCAATGCCTGGCCGGAAGATTTGCTGATGAAGGTAGCTGACCGTCCCGGCCCGCTGGGTCTGCTGCGCTACGGTAATTATAGCGAAGACCTGATCGCTTATGCTGCTGCTGTAGTAGCCCGGTACAGTGATGCCAAAAATTTAAATCTGGCCCGGGTAAAGGTATTTAAACCCGGAGATGAGGAAAACCATACTATTATAGAAGTCCCCCCCCTAAAACCCGAACAAACCCCACCGGCAGTATAAAAACAGGGCGATACTGGTATGGCTAACCATAAGTGCCTCGTCTGTAAAGAAAACTATAAATAGTATTTTCCGGTCATTTCTGTCACATTGATCCGTATCACCGCTGTTCCGTTAACCCTATTATTGGGGATTTCATTGTTTGCCAGATAAGGTGTATATTTTTCCGCGATTTTTCTCAGCGCAATTCTTTTTTCCTCGATATCATCCACGATCTTGGCAGTACCGGAGATAATCACACTTTCGTATTTTGTGTTTGTGTCGCATGGTTTTCCATTCGGGTTCAGCAGCAGCTTATCCATTTCATAAACAGAAAATCCGACTCTGGAATCGCGGGCAATATTGTCGAGCTTTTTGCCCTTCGGCAACCCATGGATAAAGACGGCGTCACCGCAATAGACAAAATGGATCGGGGTGCTATACGGTGTGCCATCGGGATTCAGTGTTGCCAAAGTGCCGGTTTGCGCTCGCTGAAGCAAGTTGTTTATCTGTTGTTCGGTCAAAGGGTGTGTTTTCATGCGGTGCTGCACAATATATCCTCCTTATCATACCTTCCTTTTTATGCAAAAATACTGAGGTCGATTTGATCGAACATGGCGCGGTAGCCGTTGATGTCGGGGTGACCGCCATCGGCCAGCAGCAGTTCGCTTTTCAAATTGCCGTTTTCATCGTAAAAGGCAGCGGCAAAGTCTATCACCTCAAGGTCATGTTCCCGGGCATAGTCCTTCATCCACCGGCGAATCCGCATAATTAGTTTCTCCCAGTAGGGTTCGTCAACTGCAGTAGGTATTCCCAATATAACTTCAATACCTGCCTCCCGGGCTTTTTCTATCATCTCGCGCAGGTTCCAGCAAATCCGGTCAAAAGACTCTGCACAGATTACATCATTAATGCCGCCCATAATAATAAGGTGGGTGGGATTATGTTTCGAGACCGAGTTTTCAAAACGTCCAATCATGTCAGTCGTGGTATTTCCGTTAATACCCTGGTTGATTACCTCTACACCCAGGGCTTGTTGCAGCATACTCACCCAGGATACCCGCGGCCCAAAAGGGAAACCGTAGGTTATGCTGTCGCCCAGGCATACGATCTTCATCTTCTTCTGCGATTCCACAAAACATCACTCTCCTGAATTTCCGAAATAACCCGGAAAAATATGTGGTTAAATAGCCCGATATAATCCTGATTCGGCTTCTTCCACCCGGCCATCCCTTATCAGCCGTTCCAGGTGCTTTATTACCATCAGTTTTTCCCAGAATAGAACATAGGGGGTAGGGTGCTGCAGATAGATCAGATGCTGGTCAGCAATTTCGTCCACTCCGGCAGCATCCTTTATCAGGTATTTATATATCCTTTCCTCACGCCTATATATACGGTTTTTAAACTCGGTTAATCGGGGTACAACATCATCATAAAGTCGTTTAATATGACAGGAAGTCATTTGTTTCGGCTTCAGTGCTATTACCCGCTCGATTGAATTCAGCATATCATCCGGACTGGAGAATACTTCTCCATACCACGGGCCTGCTTTAGTAAGGCATATGTCTCCGGAAAATAAAAGCTCCTCCTCCGGAAACCAGAAGACACAGTGCCCGGGCGAATGTCCCGGGGTGTGCAGAGCCTGTACCCTGGTGTGCCCAAGGTCAAAAAGGGTCTGGTCACTGAATTTATTATCTATCAGTTGTATTCCATGAAATTGCTCCTCGCTTAATCCCAGCATCATCCCCGACTTTATGAAGTCGTCACCTGGCATCAGATCCAGCCAGCGGTCAATGGAGTTATAGCGGATAAAGTTTTCCATGTTTTCCAGGGCAGGAAAATCAAGTTCATGGATATACTTGCTCGCTCTGGTAAAATACCCATTACCGCGGGTATGGTCAAAATGATGATGAGTATATAGGACTATGTCTACGCTTTCCGGCTTAATTTTTTCCAACGATTTGCGGTTGGCACCGGTGTCAATAATTGTTCTAATATCATCGTCGATAAACAGACAGTTACAATAGGTGAACCCGGTTTCACTTATAATCAGGCTAATCCGGTCATTGATTTTCAGCACTGTTCTTCCCCCTTATAAGAACAGCCACTTTATATTTTTTCTATCTCTCTATCTAATGTTTTTCTTCTACCCGGCAGGAGGAATTTATTGGCCCCGCTGGAATAGATAATCTTGTTTTTTTCTACCTACCTGAGCTCTTTTCCAGTCTGCGAATAATATCATTCAGCTTGTTGATGTTTTCGCCATACCCGGCCCAGTCTCCATCCTTCAAGCGCTGGTTGGCCTGATCGTAATACTGTCTTGCCAGCTTTGCCAACTCGGCGACACTATCGGTTCCGGCATCAGCTGTCTGAGGTGTTTTAGTATCGATATCGGTCGAAATGCTTGATGGTTTTTTATCAAATAACTTGATCAACGCCTGTTCCAAAGACGTTTCCATCACTATTTCGTCGCCGAATCCGGCAATAACCCTTTTAAGTTCCGGTATCCGGCTATTTTCAGCCTGCAGATAGAGGGGTTCAACATAAAGCAGGGAATTATCCATGGGTATAACCAGCAGATTGCCGCGATATACCCTGGAACCCTGCTGGTTCCACAGGCTCAGCTGCTGCGAAATCTCGGTATTCTGATTTATCCTTGATTCCAGTTGTTCCGGACCGTAGACAGTCTCCTGCTTAGGGAAGTTATATACCAGCAATTTGCCGTAATTGTCCCCGTCCATACGGGCGCACATCCAGGCAATCATATTGGGACGGCTCTTAGGGGTGAAAGGCAGCATCAATATATACTCCGATTGCTCCGATTCCGGCAAACGCATGATGATATAGTACGGCTCCATAGTCTGCTGTTCGTTATTGACTACTTCTTTGGGTATAAGCCAAGGGTCTTCTTTGTTATAGAATACATAGGGATCGGTCATATGATAGGTCTTATATATTTCCGCCTGTACCTGGTACAAATCAACCGGATAGCGGACATGAGCCCGGAGGCTGGCGGGCATCTCCTGCAGGGGCTGGTACATCCCCGGGAATATGCGGCTGAAGGTCTTAATTACAGGGTCCGAGGAGTCAGCCATATAAAAAACAAGGTCTCCGGTATAGGCGTCGCAGGTTATTTTAACCGAATTGCGCAGATAATTGTTGCCCATGCGGTCAAACGGCTGGGCATAGGGATAGCGGCTGCTGGTGGTATAGGCGTCCAGTATCCAGAATAATTTTCCCTGGTCATCAATTACTATATAGGGATCACCGTCAAAGCTGAGATAGGGAGCGATTTTTCTAGTACGCTCAAGAATATTGCGGTTCATCAATATCTGGCTGTTATTGTTTACCTCAGTCGAAAGCGCCATTTTGTAATCTTTGAGAACCCAGCTGAGAATCAGCCTGCGTCCGAAAGAGTTGATCTTAAGCCCATTTTCCCCTTCATAATTGGAATATACGTTGGTATCTCCGGACGGATAATCGAATTCTTCTTGCTTGGTATTTACGATCACATAATCGTCAGTGCGTTCGCCGAAATATACCTCGGGACGTTTTACCTTCAGCGAAGTGGCAAAGCGGGGCGGTATGTCCTTGATAAAGAAATTGGGAAAGCCTTCCTGGGCGACTTCATTGACCGGGCTCGCCACCACGCCGTAGCCATGAGTGTACATCAGTTTCTGATTTACCCAGGTTTTGGCCTCGGCATTGAGATTATCCTGTTCCAGTTCCCGGGCAGATATCATTACCTGGCGGTATTGACCATCAACCATATAGCGGTCGATGTCCATATCATTAAAAACATAATAGGGTCTCAGTTCCTGCAGGCTTTTATAAGTATCCGTCAGCGGCTGCCAGTCCCAAAGACGTATGTTGGTAATGGTATCCTGATTATTGGGGTTGTCAATTTTAAGGTCGAAGTCTACGTTAAACTTGCGGTTCTCTACTTTATCCAGGCCATAAGCCTGACGGGTATATTTGATGTTGGATTCGATATAGGGCCGCTCCCGGTTAAATTCGTTGGGCTGCACCACCAGCTTTTGCAGCAGGGCAGGATAAACCCCGTTCATGACTATCGCCACTGCTATCCAGGCTCCGATGCTTATGAGTATCCAGTTCAGCCTTTTAACAAAGATATTAGCCAGTATCATTGCTGCCACCAGCAGGGAAATAATCAGGAGAACCTTATAGGCCAGCAGTTTGGCATGAACATCGGTATAGGTTGCCCCATATACGATGCTGGAGGGGGAAAATAACAGATCATAGGCTGATAATTTGTAACCTATGGCCTTCAGGCCAAAAACTGCCGCCAGCAGTAAAGCCACGTGGCTTTTGGCAAAGGTAAACTGCCTCCAGTCCCCGAACAGCAGCTCGGTAGAGGCATTTATCATATAAATAAAGCCAACTGCCAAGGTGGTCAATATCAACACCATCATGAGGATGCCATAAACAAAGCGGTAAAAGGAAAGGTTAAAAAAGTAGAAACCGATGTCCTTGTGGAATAGAGGATCTGCTGTACCCATAGGTACACGGTTGATGAACTGCTGCACCACTATCCAATTGTCGGCGGCGGTAGAGCTTACCATTAGCGCTGCCAGTACGCTGATGCCCAGGAATATCCATCTGGCGGTCTTGCCTTTAAAAAATCCTTTTAAGGGATTTCTTTCTTGGTCCAGATAAATAATCTCCCGGCCTTCGTCATTTTCATCCGGCCGCTCCTGTTCCCCCAGATGTCTGCGGGTCAGCTTCAGGTTAAAGTAAAACACTGCTAAAGTGACAAGAAAAACTACCAGGTAAACACCTATACGATTAAGCAGCAGGGTCTTAAAAACTTTACTGAAACCTACCGAGCTGAACCAGAGCCAGTCGACATATAGTGCAGCCAGATAGGACAGTATCCCCAAAGCTACCAGAAATAATACTAGCTTTATGGTGCTCCTGTTAGACCTGGTTCCCATTAATGAACCCCTCCCTTTCAATCCATTAATATCTATAATAACTTATTCCGAATAGATCGGCTTCAGCAAGGTCTCCTTCCGCAGTTCGGGGCAAGTACACCCCTGTTCCGGAGAAAGCCGGTATAAAAACCGCAAAAGGATTCTTCCCATAGCTATACCTTCATTATAGTATATATCAGCCAGTTCTTCGTGCCGCCACGGAGCAACTATACCCTCGGCATAATTCACCACCAGATAAAGCCCGGCATAGCAAGCGCCTATTTCCCTTGCCAGATAGACTTCAGGGCAAATACTCTGGCCCACGACATCGCCCCCGCCCATTTTGTAGAAATTTACTTCGGCCGGGCTTTCAAAATGTCTGCCGTCGGTGTTGACATAAACACCCCGCTCGAACACCCGCCCCGGCCAGTCTTTTTCCGCCGTCTGGCATAATGTTTCCCTCATTGCGGGGCAGATAGCCTCCCGCATAACCAACAGGTGGCGCTCATCCAGGCCCACATCCTTGCGCATGGAAAAATCCATGTAATCATCGGGGATAAGCAGGTCGCGGGTCCTTAAAAGGTGGTTAATAGCCCCTACCCCGCCTTCGGCCACGATTTTTTTTACTCCGGCGGCGCGCAATACCCAAAATACCTGACGGGAAGCATCGGCACGGGTAACTCCTTTGCGCCAGCCGTGCATACGGCAGGTTAATACCCGCCTATCACCATTTTCCCCTTTTATAATCAACTCCTTGAATTCAGGGCTCAACCCCCAGGGGGTGCTATAAACCAGGTTCCGGTCTGCGACCTGCACGTAATCCAGGCCCAGGCTCTCCGGCAAATCTATATTCAAGGTGCTGGACCCGCCGATCAGGGCAAAGTCACATTGCGGTACCGGCATGGCGATTTACTCCTTATCTAATATTCCTCCAGTATCCGGTAAGCGGTATCCCGCAAAGCCGGTTTCCGGCCTGCAGCCCGGATCAGGGCGATCATTTCCTCTTTGTTCATTTTATAAGCCACTCCCGCCGAGCGCACCACATTTTCCTCAATCATTATACTACCCAGATCATCTCCCCCAAACAAGAGGGAAAGCTGACCAATCTGTTTCCCCTGGGTTACCCAGGAACCTTGAATATGGTCGATATTGTCCAGGTAAAGACGGGATAAGGCCAGAAAACGCAGGTAAGCCAGCGATGATATCTTTTTGCCCATTAATTCGTTATTGCCCGGTTGGTAAGTCCATATGATAAACGCCCGGAAGCCTCCGGTCTCGTCCTGGAGCTTTCTTATCATATCCAGATGGTAGAGGCGATGCTGCAAACGCTCCACACTCCCCATCATCATGGTGGCGGTAGTCTTCATGCCTATCCCATGGGCAGTCCTCATTACCTCCAGCCATTGCCGGCTGCTGATTTTATGGGGACTTATATACTGCCTGACCTCATCGTGCAGTACTTCCGCTCCTCCTCCGGGCAATGAATCCAGGCCGGCCGCCTGCAAACGGAGCAGGGTCTCCCTTACCTCCAGGCCTGACCGGCGGGCAATATAAGCTATTTCCGGTGCGCTCAGGGAGTGTATTTGCACCGGATAGCGGGCCTTTATGCTGCGAAACATTTCTTCGAAAAATTCAACATGGAGTTCCGGGTTGAGCCCTCCCTGAATCATTAACTGTGAAGCGCCCATTTCAATAGCTTCTTCAATTTTGGCAAAAAGGGCCGCCTTATCTATTACATAAGCATCGTCATCATTCTTATGGCGGTAGAAAGCACAGAATTTGCATTGACAGGTGCAGATATTAGTATAATTGATATTACGGTCAATGACAAAAGTCACTCTGTCATTAACAAAACGTCGGCGCCGCACCTGGTCGGCAGCCTGTCCCAGAGCAAGAAAATCCGCGTTTCCATCCAGGAAAACAAACTCCTCCGGGCTCATACGCCGGCCCTCTGCTATTTCTTTTAATAAATCCCTGCTGTTCAAATTGACCTCCTAAACTATAAGCCTATAATTTCGATTGGAGGTACTTCATCAATCAGGCCCTGGTTTTTGGCTTCCTTATAATATTGCAGCAGTCCTTCCTGTTTGCGGGGGTCAAAATCAAAACGCAGGCTGTTAAAATATTCTACCAGATAATCAGAGCTGAAGTCCTCCCACTGGGAAGCCTTGGACGCACAGTCCTGGATGCATTCCAGACTGAATTTGATGGAATCGGTGAAGGTGTCCCGGATAAGTTTTAATTCATCCCGATGGCTATGGGCAAAATCACGGCGAATCGCCCAAACCGCAAAAACCATGGGTAAGCCGGTAAAATTCTTCCACTCCTGCCCCAGGTCATATATATGGAGCCGGTCGTAAGTTTTATAGCGGGCTCTTAATGCGTCGTCGCCGATTAACAGAGCCGCATCCGCTTCCATCAGCATAGCCCCCAGTTCCGGCGCCGACTGGAAATATTCCGGGGAAACGTTGTAGTAACGGGCCATCAGAATACGCAACAAGGCCTGGGAGGTCCTGGATATGTTGGTCAGGGCAATTTTTTTATTATGCAGCCTATCGATGGGCAGGCGTGAAAACAGATAAATACTTTTGACCTCGCCATCGCAGCTCACCGAAATATCGGGCATTAAAACATAATCCCGATAATTGCGGGCATAAGCTATAGATGGAATAGGTGCCAGATCCAGCAGATTATCGGCCAGCATGCGATTAAGATCGGTAGGATTACCCTTTATCAGCTCTATTTCCAGTAAAAATTTTTTCTCGATCAGACCGTAAAAAAGCGGGAAACAATTTATAAATTGAATATGCCCGACTCTTGGCTTCATATTAATATGCTCCTTTTAAAATATCTCTATGATATTATAGAGAGTATCACGTTCCACCGGGGTGTATCCACTCTCCCGGATTAATTCGACAATGGCCTGCTTGTCTATTCCTTTTTCGGTATTGGCGCCGGCCGAGTGCATTATCCTCTCTTCTATAACCGTGCCATCCAGGTCATCGGCTCCGAATTCCAGGGCGATTTGGGCCAAAGGAATCCCCAGCATGATCCAGAAGGCTTTGATATGGTCGATGTTATCCAGCATCAACCGAGATATGGCCATAGTTTTGAGATCATCCAGGGCGCTGGTTCTCCCGATGTGGCTCAGCCTGGTATTATCCGGCAAAAAAGGCAAGGGGATAAAGGATTGAAAGCCGGGAGCAGTATCCTGCAATTCCCTCAGGCGCATAAGATGATCGACCCGATCCTCAATACTCTCCACATGTCCGTAGAGCATAGTGCAGTTGGTTTTGATACCCAGTTCATGCGCCGTCTGGTGTACCCGCAGCCAGTCGTCGCTCATGGCTTTGCGCGGGCATAGTTCACGGCGGATATCGTCATTGAACACTTCCGCCCCTCCCCCCGGCATCGAACCTAATCCGGCCTCTTTCAGGGTGGATAAGACCTCCCGCACTGAAAGGCCGCTGATTTGGGCAAAATAGAATATCTCCACCGCCGTGAACCCCTGTATATGGATTTGCGGATAAGCCTCATGCAAACGTTTCACCACTTCCACATAGTAATCAAAGGGTTTACTGGGATGCAGCGCACTCACTACATGGAATTCGGTTATGCCGTAACCAACCGCCTCCGCTCCAAAGGCAAAAGCTTCCTCCGGACTCATGACATAGGGACCGCTTGTGCCATTTTCGTCGACCCCGAACGCACAGAACTTACACCGGGATACGCAGATATTGGTCAAATTGATATGACGGTTCACGTTAAAGTATACATACCGCTGCGACGCCTCTATCTTTTTAGTCCGCGCCATGGCGCCGATAGCCAGCAGATCATCAGAATGATAGAGATAGACTCCATCTTCTTTATTCAACCTGATTTTCTGCTTAACCTTCTCCCCTATTTCCTGCAATCTTTTGTCCATCGTTCATCTCCCCGCTTATACCCGGTACGCGCTTTAAAAGCTTGCCATGCGAAACTCAATGATTAGAGCAACGCTTAATTGGAGGTTTTCCGCCAGATTTCCAAAAGTAATAATGAAATTATACCAGATTTCCTTATAAGGGCATAAGGTAGTGGGGATATTTAATACACTTAAGTCAGACTGATTTCCATATATCTCTTCGCCGATAGCCTAACGCCACTACCCATTAAGCAATAAAAATAGCCTTAAGACTCATCATCTCAAGGCTATGGTCACTGCTGGCATATTACTTACTCTCTCGTTTCTTCATTTGCAGATTGTATTTAAAAAACTCCACCGGGTCAATATCTTCACTAAAGGTTAGCGCCCAGTCCAAACGCTTAATAACTTCTTCCGTGCTACCTGCTCCAGTATAAATCAAAGGGTCACATGAAAGCTTCTCCAGGAATACGGCCAGTTCCAGAGCCATTTCTTCGATTTCCCCCAGACCTTTTTGCAAACGCAGCAGGTCTCGTTCTTTTTTTAACTCCTGTACCTTCTGGTATATATCGGTGGTAGTATCTTTTATAATTCCCGACGGCAAAAAGTTAGTCATTTCAAGACTCCCTAATTTTCAGGGTAATGATATCTTATTCGCTGTTTTTGTCCTCTATCCTCTTTTCAATTATTTTTCCAGAGCCAGGCTTACCAAATGCTCTATCAGATCTTCATAAGATATACCCACAGCCCTTGCAGCATCGGGAACCAGGCTCATATCGGTCAGTCCCGGTATGGTATTGATCTCCAGAATATAGGGACGGCCCTTATGGTCCACCATAAAATCTATGCGGGCAAATCCCCGGCAAGCAACTGATTTATAGGCCTCTTCGCTTATCCTCATTATGGTGTTCTGCAAGTCTTCATTAATCCGGGCGGGGATAAGATGCTCGCACATACCGGGGGTGTATTTGGATTCATAGTCATAAAACTCGTTGCTGGACGTTATTTCAATAATAGGCAATACGCAAGGATTCTCATTTCCCAGTACGCTGACCGTCAGCAGAGTACCATCGATATATTTCTCAATCAAGACATCCTGATCATATTGAAAAGCTGCTTCTATCGCAGGCAAAATATCGCCCTCTTTTTTAACGATATAGGTTCCGATACTGGAGCCCTGGGTGGCAGCCTTTATCACCATGGGTAAGCCGAACTTCTTCACCAGAGAGCGGACCACAAACGCGGCCCGGTCAAAAGTTTTTTTCTTCATAATGATAAAATCAGGGGTTGGAAGACCTTCATAGCTCAGCAGTTTCTTGGTAATAATCTTGTTCATGCAAATTGCGCTGGCGGCCACCCCCGAACCAGTATAGGGTATGCCCAGCAGATCAAGATAACCCTGAACGGTACCATCTTCCCCGTTTCTGCCATGCAGGGCTATAAAGACCACGTCAGGAGCTATATCCGCTATCCTATTAAGGTTATCCCTCTTGAAATCCAGGGCCTCAACCTGAAAGCCTTTCTGTTCCAATGCTCTACATACATTTTGACCACTATTTAATGAAACCTCTCGTTCTTCGGAAGTGCCCCCCATGAGCACCAGCACCTTGCTCAAATGAATCCACCTGCCTTAGTTTTTAATAATTACTCTCTCACTTTATAATTCTGTCATCTCTCCATTAATATTCCATCATTTTCGCGTATATTACTCACCAGTGCATAATCCAAGTTAAATGATACTGCTAAACAACAGCAGGTTCAAGAAATACCCGATTAAGTGGTTAGGGCAACAATTACCCATATTATCCTTGAAGGATGGCCTTTTTTATGCTAGAATATGTTTTGCTATGAAACGCAGGGGAGTAGCTCAATTGGCAGAGCATCGGTCTCCAAAACCGAGGGCTGGGGGTTCGAGACCTCTCTCCCCTGCCATATGAAATCAAGAAGCCACGCAGGTTTGCGTGGCTTTTAGTTTTTAATATACTCTATAGCCGTTAGCGCTGGATGCATTGCCGGCATATAGCTTACAACTATATATCATCATAGTTAATAAGTGTTACCCTATATTGCTCAACCGATAATATAATTACTTCAACCCACCGGGCAAGAAAGGGGCAGCATTATGAAAACAGCAGTTATAGGATATCCGAGGATAGGAAACTCCAGAGAGCTGAAATTTGCATTGGAAAGTCATTTCAAAGGTGAAATAGCAAATGAAAAGCTGCATGCAACGGCAGCCAAACTTCGCCAGGCTCATTGGCTTAAACAGGTCGAGAGCGGAATTGATTTCATCCCGTCAAACGACTTTTCTTTTTATGATGGGATGCTGGACACGTCTTTCATGCTGAATGTAATTCCCCAAAGGTATAAAGACCTGAAGCTTGATCCCCTTGCAGAATATTTTGCCGCCGCAAGAGGTTACCAAGGTGCAAATGGTGATGCCAAGGCACTCACTCTTAAAAAATGGTTCAACACCAATTACCACTACCTGGTACCGGAGATAGAAGATGCTGCGGAAATTAAGCTGGTCGGCAGAAAGCCATTCGATGAATTCCTGGAGGCAAAAGCAGCCGGAATTAAAACCAAACCGGTTATCATTGGTCCCCTTACATTTATAAAGCTTGCGAGTTTCACGGGAAAGAAAGGAGCATCTGATTTCGCCGGCAGCATTATCAAAGCATACTCTGAAATACTCATGGAGTTCGATAAACTCGGCGCTGAATGGGTGCAGTTTGATGAACCGGTACTTGTAACCGATATGACGGCCCTTGATATACAGCTGTTAAAAAGCCTTTACAGCCCAATACTCAATGCCAAGGGAAGCATCAAGGTGCTTTTGCAGACCTATTTTGGCGATGTGCGTGACTGCTATGCTAATATTGCATTGCTTGATTTTGACGGTGTCGGCCTGGATTTCATCGAAGGGCAAAAAAACCTCGAACTTTTGGAACGTAATGGCTTTCCAGCTAGCAAGACCTTATTTGCCGGGGTTGTGAACGGAAAAAACATCTGGAAGAACAATTATGCAGCAACACTTCCGATGATTAAAAAAATCACAGGCTATGCAGTCAGCGCCGTAATATCGACCTCCTGTTCCCTTGTCCATGTTCCCTATTCGCTTAAAAACGAATCCCGGCTGGACGACAGCTATAAGAAGCATTTTTCCTTTGCGGAAGAAAAGCTGGCCGAACTTGCAGATTTGAAACTCCTCATTGAAGAGACTGATAGCGGCGATAATCCAAAATACCTGGAAAACGCCAAGCTATTTAATGAAAATTTTTCTGACCCCGATAACACGGTTGGAGAAAAGCTTGCGGCACTTACTGAAAGGGATTTTATAAGGCTTCCTATATATAAAGAGCGCGGGAAGATCCAGCAGCAAAAACTTAACCTGCCGTTACTGCCCACAACTACAATAGGTTCTTTCCCCCAGACGGCTGCGGTAAGAGCCAATCGTTCCTCATTTAAAAAAGGGGAGATTACCGAGGAACAGTATAAAGCCTTCAATAAAAAGAAAATCCAAGAGTGTGTCGCCCTGCAGGAAAGAATCGGTCTTGACGTGCTTGTTCACGGCGAATTCGAGCGCAACGACATGGTGGAATATTTCGGTGAAGCCCTGAACGGATTTCTGTTCACCGAAAAAGCATGGGTGCAGTCATATGGAACACGATGTGTAAAACCGCCGATTATATGGGGTGATGTTTCACGTTCAAATCCCATAACCGTTGAATATTCAGTCTATGCCCAGAGCCTGACCGCCAAGCCGGTCAAAGGGATGCTTACCGGTCCGGTAACGATACTCAACTGGTCTTTTCCCCGTGAGGATATTTCCCTGCAGGAAGCCGCCTTCCAAATCGCGCTGGCAATCCGGGAAGAGGTCCTGGATCTTGAAGCCAGGGGCATAAAAATAATCCAGATCGACGAAGCGGCACTGAAAGAAAAGCTTCCCCTGAGACAGGCTGATTGGCACAAAGAGTACCTGGACTGGGCCATACCGGCATTCAGGCTGGTTCATAGCGGGGTTAGGCCGGAAACCCAGATTCACACCCATATGTGCTACAGCGAATTTGATGATATTGTGGAAGAAATCGATAATATGGATGCTGATGTTATAAGCTTTGAAGCTTCCCGTTCCAATCTCGGCATAGTCGACGTATTAAATTCCTGCGACTTCAGGACAGCGGTAGGCCCAGGCGTCTACGATATTCATTCCCCCAGGATTCCCGCTGTCGGCGAAATCAAAGCGGCCTTGACCGGGATGCTGGCCAAAATAGCAAAAGAAAAACTATGGGTAAATCCTGACTGCGGTCTGAAAACCAGGGAGGAAGCGGAAACGGTTTCGAGCCTTAAGAACCTGGTTATGGCCGCTAAAGAAATCAGGGAAAGTTTAACGATATGAAAACATCAGAATTATTCAAAACAAAAACCGTGCTGTCCTTTGAGGTTTTTCCACCCCAGAAGACGTCTTCGCCGGATACGATCTATAAAACGCTTGACCAGCTTAATGACCTTTACCCCGACTTTATCAGCGTAACCTACGGAGCAGGCGCCAGTGACAACAGCGCTTCCACTATCGCCATTTCATCGGCCATAAAAAACAGGTACCGCCGGGAAGCGGTGGCCCATCTGACCTGCATCAACCAAACCAGAGAAGACGTGCTGTCTTTGCTGCAGCAGTTGGAGGCCAACCATATCGAGAATATACTGGCATTAAGGGGCGATCTCAATCCCTCCGTTTCTCCCCAACAGGAGTTTAAACACGCCAGTGATTTGATCGCTTTTATTAAGGAGCACGGTGATTTCAATATTGTCGCGGCCTGCTATCCTGAGGGGCACGGAGAAGCATCCAGCATAGCTGCAGATATAAGGAATCTGAAAATAAAAGTCGAGACCGGCGTAGACCATCTGATCTCCCAGCTGTTTTTTGACAACAATTACTTTTACGCTTTTCTGGAACGGGCGGAATGCGCAGGTATAGACGTACCTATTGAGGCCGGGATTATGCCGGTGGTAAATAAAAAGCAGATCGAACGGATGGTAACCCTCTGCGGGGTTGATCTTCCCAAAAAATTCACCAAGATGATGGAGCGCTACGAAAATAAACCTGAAGCGATGCGGGATGCCGGGATAGCTTATGCCGTCGATCAAATTGTAGATCTTGTTTCCCAAGGCGTTGACGGCATCCATCTTTATACCATGAACAACGCCTATATTGCCCGGAAAATCAGCGAAGCGGTAAAAAGTTTGCTGGCTTCCCCGTAATGAAGACCGGTTGGTTCCGGTTTGCTTTATGACAAAACAGTAAATCCATACTCGGCGATGAGTCTTTTCAGTTCATCAATATAACTGGCCGCAAAGCGGCTAAGGACTGCTTTGGAGTTTGTTATCCAACCGACAGTCATTTTTTCCTTAGTTTCCAATGGAATCGAGATTATGCTGCTGCCGTTTAAATCACTGCTCAATACACCCGTGCATATGGTGTATCCGTTCAATCCGATCAGCAGATTAAACAGTGTCGCACGGTCGCTGACGCGGATGCTTTTCTTATGATAAACGGCGCTTAATATTTCCTCCGAAAAATAAAACGAGTTAAATTCTCCTTGTTCAAAGGACAAACACGGATAATCCTCCAAATCCTTCAGGGTGACGAAGCTTTTTACCGCCAGTGGATTTTCCGAACTTATAAAAACATGGGGGTTTGCCGTAAATAAAGGATTGAACGTGAGGTGATTTTCACGCAGCAGTTTCGTAATTACCTTTTCATTAAACTCATTTAAATAGAGGATGCCTATCTCGCTGCGCATATTTTTAACATCTTCAATAATTTCATAGGTACGGGTTTCACGCAGGGTAAATTCGTATTCATCCACATCGGTCTGCCGAACCAGGTTTACAAAAGCATTCACTGAAAACGCATAATGCTGGGTAGAGATAGAACATAATTGTCTTGACGGTTTTTTATCTTTGTAGCGCTGCTCCAAAAGCTCAGCCTGCTCCACAACATTTCGTGCGTAGGAAAGAAATTCGGCCCCATCGGTAGAAAGCGCTATCCCTTTTGCCGACCGGCTAAAGATTTCGATGCCAAGCTCTCCCTCAAGCTCCTTTATGGCATTGGAAAGACTGGGCTGGGAAATGAAAAGCTGTTTTGCGGCTTCACTGATGGAACCGCATTCCACCGTTTTAATTACATATTTTAATTGTTGGAGCGTCATTTTACTCACCTGCCAACCATTTTTTATTAACAGCTCAACTTTGGTGGCTGCGTAACCGGGTAGTTTATCATTCTGCAGATGGCGCGGCCTTCTTGGTATGCGCCCGTTATTTTCTCCTCCTCAAGCGATAAAAAACCCAATCCCCTGGTTGACCAAGCAGGTTACAAACTCCGCCATGCTCTGCGGCGGTAGGGGATTCTGGTCAAGCAGCCATTTACTGATTACTCCAATGCTTCCTGTTACCACATAAGTATAAATGTATTCCGCTGTATTATCATCCACTTGCCTGTTTTTCTGCCACTCGAAAACCACCCTGTCTCTTAGCAGATGAAATATATTGGTCCGGAAATCCATATCCCCGTTTTCACCAAGCAGTACACGGCATAATTCTTTGTTCTTCTCGATGTATTCCAGTATCCTGAATATCATTGGCAGCAGGTCCGTTTCCCCAGTCTCAATATTAAAATTGTCGAGATATGAATTAATATCTGTAATTAATTCCGTTTCTATCTGTTTGAGGAGGTCAAACTGATCGGCATAATGGGCATAAAAAGTCGCTCGGTTAATATCCGCATATTCGCAGAGCTCTTTAACGGTTATTCGGGATATCGGTTTGTCATGCAGCAGCTTGATCAAGCTATCGCGCAGAACCATTTTTGTATATTTCACACGTCTGTCACCGGGCATATGACTTTCCTCCAAATTTGCTTGATATGCTATATTTCATACAATCAGACCCAATCTGTCGATGATACGTCAATCAATAACAATCTGTCGGTTGATTATATTACACGAGTTTAATATACTAAAATCACGAAAGATAATCAACAAATTGTTTAACAAACTGAAACGGAGGAAGAACAATGGCCGTAAAGTACCTGGTTACAGGAGCCGCAGGCTATCTGGGATTAAGCATAGTCCTGGAGCTTTTGGCGCAAGGAAAGAGTGTGCGCGCCCTTGTTCTTCCCAACGATAAAGCGGCAAGGCATATACCCGCACCGGCTGAAATAGTCGAGGGGAATCTATTAAGCCCTGATGATTTATGCAAATATTTCCATGTTCCCGAAGGCACGGAAATGATTGTCATTCATTGTGCCGGAATAGTGTCTACCGCATGGAATTACAGTGAGCAAATTTTCAACGTTAATGTACGCGGAACCCAAAATATCGTAAACCAGTGCATAAAGTCGAAGGTAAAAAAGCTGGTGTATATCAGCTCGGTTCATGCTATTCCGGAGCTTCCAAAAGGGCAAACCATTACTGAAATAACTGAATTCAACCCCGACAAGATTATCGGAGCTTATGCCAAAACCAAAGCGCGAGCTTCGCAAATTGTAATGGACGCAGCTAATGGCGGGAAATTGAATGCCATCATCATCTTCCCCTCGGGCTTGTGCGGCCCGTATGATTACTCCATGGGATATTTAACCCAGTTCCTGCTCAATTGCACGAAAAACAGGCTGCCTGCCGGAATCGAGGGAGGATATGATTTTGCCGACGTAAGGGATGTCGCCAAAGGGGTAGTGGCTGCCTGTGAAAAAAGCGTAAGCGGCAAAAGCTATATTCTCGCCAATCGCTATGTGCCCGTTAAAGAAATTTTTCAGTATGTGCACGAACTGACCGGAGCACGGCTTGTCAAGCATATGCTGCCTCTATGGACGGCCCGCCTGTTGCTGCCTTTCTTCGGCGCATATTACCAAATAAAAAACCAGACGCCTTTGTTCACCAAATACTCTCTTCTTACACTGACAAGCAACTCGAACTTTTCAAGTGAAGCGGCAAAGCGCGAGTTCGGCTACACAGTCCGCCCTTTCCGGCAATCGGTTGCCGACACGCTTCAATGGCTGAAGACCAAGGGAAAGATATAACGAGGAATACCCACTAATTATGTGTCATCAGACAGACCGAACAAATCGCCTTTTCTACCATCCAATTATTTATCACCAATTTACATATGCTGCCGCTTTTACCAGCCTTTTCATATCTCTGAGTCCTATTTTCCCTTTAAAATATTGACCTTCCTCGTTAATTCTTGCAACAGCTTCATGCAAATCTTTGGGATCAGCCTCAGCAATCGATTTTGCATTCCAATAGCCTGCATCAACCAGTACCTTTGCAAATACCGGATTTACCCACTGGATTCTTGTGAGGCCAGCTAAAGTAAATATTTTGTCTGCAAAGTCTTTTTCAAGACCAATGGACTTAATCAATTCCTCGCGCTTACTTGGTAATTCCAAGGCCTCATAAAGTAAAACCGTATTCTTGTAGCCATTGGCTTCTAATTTGGTTATTTGACTTCTGCCAAGCCACACAAAAGCGCTTACGGGAAATGCTTTGGGGAAATAGCTCTCAACTTCTCTTCGTAATAATGTTAAGTAATCAACGCTAATTTCAGTTTTTTCAGCAAAAGGCCCAATATTTTTTGAGTTTTTTACAGCTTTGCGAAAGTCGGCTAAAGTCAAGACTCCATTCATTTTAAGCTTGCTGAAATTCTCCTTAATATCTTCCAACAGCATACTACGGCTTGGTACTAAGTCGGATTCGGTTATTCTGATCAATAGATCATCAAGTCTTACTTTGCTCGCATCGATATAATAGGACATAATTCACCCCCCTTTATATATACAAATATCATATTTCCTTTTACAGTTCCATAATCCTTCCCAATAAAACCCTGTATCCATTCGGGCTGTAATTCCACCCGGCATTGCGTCCTCGGAACGGATAGCCCAAACGATCCGTTTGTTCCGTAAAACCCAGGGTGTCGCCGTTCGGGAGGTTAGGAATGCCCATTGCAATCCTTCGCCGGAACTGACGTATCTCGTGTTCACCAGGGCTATGGCCCTACCGCTATAATAATGTCACAATCGCCTCACCCCCGCCTGTTTCAATATACCCGGACAAGTTGATCCCGATCCGCTATATAGCAGTGGACCTACAGCCCTGAAAGCCATTTTTCCTGCTCGGAGGCAGTCATCCCGTCTAAAACACCGCGCAAGACTTGAAATGGACTTTTCATACAGCCTGACGCCCCGGTAGCGGCAGCACAATTCTCAGGGTAAATATCTCGCCCTTGCCTCAAAGGAGCAGTATCCGTTATATTCCTCAGCGATCATGGTCATGCTTTTAATCCCAAAGCCATGCCCCTCACTGCGGCTTTGCGGCAGACCGTTCTCCATTTCCGCCTTACCTGTGAAGCTGTTCTCAATAAAAATCAGCAAATAATTTTACACTCTCGGAATAAATAAAAAATGAGCAAGGCACTCTACGGATTCGGACGTAGGATGCCTTGCTTTATTTGCGTTTCGCTCGGTTAGATTTAGTGATTGTAATTACTAATTACAGAAAAGAGGATTGCAGGCAACCTCCACTAATTTGAAGCCGCATATATATCTGCAGTTATACAAAGGTAGTAGGAAAGCCCAAGTTGCTGACTTTCGAGCATGTTCCTATGGAAGTCATCCTCCAAAAAGAACCTTGCTTGAGCTGCGAAGGATTTAGCATCAATATTATGTCCACGGTTATTTAAAAACGCAATATGATTTTTCAATAACTGTTGCACTCTCTTATCGTTTGCTTTCCAGCCATTTTTCAGGGCATCTGATACGTTGATAATAAACTGTTTTGCTTCTCCCGCTTGTTCATTTAAATTATCAACTTGAGCATCCTCTACTTTCGGCAATTTGTATCCATATTTGTCTTTAATGTATTTGCTCTGTTCCGAAAGTGCGTTTTCCCATTCCTCATTGTTAAGGCCGTTAAACATCGCTGATTTATCCATGATTACTCCTTTCTTGGCGAGGACAATCGAATCTCCAATAGTCTTTAGCAAACAGTCCAGTCTCTGCTTGCGCGCGATGAGCAGTTCCTGCTGTTCAGTCAAGCATACTAGTCGACTCGGTTCATCCTCCAGTGCTTTTTTGATATCGTTAAGCGAAAAATCAAGCTCACGGTAGAATAATATCTGTTGCAAACGCTCAAGTTCTTTTTCCCCATAGAGACGGTAGCCGGCATCTGTTATCTCACAGGGCTGCAATAAAGCAATTTTATGGTAGTGATGGAGTGTTTTTATAGTGACTCCTGCTATTTCTGCAACTTCTTTAACCGTGTACAGCATAATTGTTCACCTCATGAATAATCATGAGCCCTCCTCCAAGGTAAGAGTCAACGGTTTTAATAAAACTTTTCATTTACAGGGTACCTGTGTTAAACATTTTAAACAAATGTGTTGGAATTTACCTACTAATGCCTTTGTTATCAATGATTTTGAGATATAGATTGCTTTTATCATGTAAAAAATTATCCTTTCTTATATAAACTTAAGGCCTATTGATTTTAAAGTGCAGTATTGGAAAAGGTCTGCCCTGTTCATCAAATTCTGACCGTCCTATTACTTTACAGCCCAGATAATTATAAAAGCCCACCCCTTGTGTATTTTGCTCATTTACATCTACATACTTAGCGTCCAAATTCTGTACGACATAATTAATGAGCTTTTTGCCGATTCCCTTTCCCCTTGCACTAGCATGAACAAACAGCATTTCAATTTTGTTATCCTCGATACCGATAAATCCTTTTTTTGTACCATTTTCATCACAAAAACAGTATAAATGTGTAATGCTCAAAATAGCCTGTTTTACTTCCGGTATTAAAGATTCAAAATCTCTTTCTGTCAAAAATAAGTGTGTTGCCCGCACAGCTGATTCCCAGATATCAAGCAGCCGGTTTACCGTGTCGGAATCTCGTGCCGTAATAGTCATTATGTTTTTCATAAAATACTATTTCTCCCCTGTATAATTACTATTTAATCTAAACCACCTTGTAAAATAATCCGTTTACAGTTATAACTCATTTTTCTTATGAAATGATTCAACAACTGCTATTCAATCTTTTTCTACACCATAGAGTTGTCCGCATGCAGCGCTTATGTCAGAACCAAATTGTGTTCTCATGGCCACACTAATACCTTCCGCATGTAAAATATCACTAAATCTTTTTATAGTGCCTCTGTCAGATGCTGCAAATTTTCGTGACGTTTTATCTGTAGAATTATATGGAATAAGATCCACATGATACAAATGTGCCCATGATCCACGGTTCTGCAACAGGTGTACCAAAGCTTTTGCGTGATCCACCGAATCGTTTTACACCATTTAGCATGATATAGGCAAGAAACAATCGCCGCCCGGTATGCCGGATATGATTATCCAACGCTTCCATTACCTCATGGAGCGGAAAAGAACGATTAACAGGCATCGCTCCGCTGTTTTTCAAAAGGCGAGTGCAGCGAAAAGGCCAAATTAATTTGAGGGAATTCATGCGTCAGCCGCTTGATGCAATGTTCAATGCATCAAACACGTTTGAATCTGTAATTTCATCGGCAGTCATATTGCGTTTGTGACCAATAGTTCCCGTCGCACAAAATTGGCAGTCAAAACCGCAGCCGCACTGGGACGAGATGCAAAAAGATTCCCACCCCTTTTTGTAATGTAGATTTACCATTTCCACGCGGTTGCCATCCGGCAGTGAAATTAATATTTTATCCGCTTGTCCTGACGTCTGACACGCAACCGGTACCGTGCAGCAGATAGATGGGCCCGAAGGTATCTATCAAAGTTTTTTTCAACTTTAAAGGCAGTGTGCTCATACTTTCAAAAGTTGAAATGCGTTGTGAAAAGATTGCTTTTATAATTTGCTCATAGCGATAATCCGGTAACTTCATATCCGCTATAAGCCGTTTCATTGCTTCATATTTTGAATAGTTCATGTAGGCTTTCCTCCTCTTGAAAATCGAAATCATCAAGAAGCAAAACCAGCATGAGCGGCGGTTATTCCCTATTACTCCATGCAAAGACCGCCAGCAGCATCTGGCTTTGCATGGAGCTCGTCATGAGTAACGGCAATTTTATAGCTATTCATGGTATTATTGCTGTTTAACTGAGTATTATCATTATAAAATATCGGCAACATATCCGTCTTTCGTCTTTGAAAACACAACTTTAGATGGGAACATGTTCTCGCCCATATTTGCTAAACCAACAAAAGTCATCGCCCATTCAGATAACTCTCTTGGAATTCGATAGCATTTTACTTCGTCTTCTTCTACAATCGTAATTACTGGAATCATTTCTTTACTTAAGCCTACTGATAATACATCGAGGGTTTGGTGTCCGTTTTTTATTTCAAGCAAAGGTTGCCTGTCAATGTCGAAGTAAACCTTTGCACCTCGACGATTTATTACAAAACCATTAGATAAGTCATTATCTGTAACAGCATCAATTGGCAACGCCGGTATTTGCCTGCCGTTTCTCATCTGTTCAAAATGCTCAGCAAGATGTTCACAACAATAAGCGTTGAAATACTCACCTTGCATATCAAGGTCTTTTTTTATATCTTCCACCGATTTAAAATGATTCATGAAACCTAAGAGAGCCATGAACACAATCAAGTCGTCCGGGTATGTTACGGCAAACGCCTTATACCATGCCTTGTTCAATTCAATGGCCACTTGGTGCAATTTCTTGTAAAGGGCAAGCTGTCGCTCATTGACGACGAACCAGCTCTTATTGAGAATCTTCTTGTTTATCAGTTCTTCAGGCGAAGCATATTCCAGTGCGCTATGTAGTGCCTTAAGCAACTTTGAAATGATGCCTGCCAACATATCAGCCATACGAATTCCGCAGGAAGTCAATGAGTCTGCCTCGGAAACTGAGCATACACCCACTCGTTCAGCGGCTTTTACCGTATTGCTATTTTCGCCTTCCTTGTCTATGGTAATCGAATAATCATGAATTCCTTTTTCATCCAGAAATTTTCTGAATCCCACGAAAGCAATATCATAATTCCAGTCAATTGTTTTAATCGTGGACACGTCGTCCAAGAGCAAGAGAATTTGGCTGAATTGCTCGATCTCCTTTTGCTTCAGCGTTTCGTTTGCCTTATCTTTTTCGATTTGGGCTGTAAAGAAGTCTTTCAATAAGCCAATAAGTTCACCTGTATTATTATACATCCCCGCCATAATTTCGCTTGGCTGATACAAGACTATTGCCTTCGTAATGGAATATTTCATCGCATCCATATCCACGAAAAGGCTGTTTTCGTAGTCCTCAAATAGCTGACGAATGATGTACTCGATTTTGCTTGTGACAGCATAGTAGACAAGGATTCTTTCATCGAACAGCGTCAAGAAGTCCTCTAACAAGGAGAGGTTGTCAGCGTTCAAGGAGGCAAAACCACTTTTTAGTTGGCTTTGCTTGATAGTAGTGCTTTTTAGTTCGCCGTTTGACTGCCTGTGCTGATACTTAGACTCAAACGCTGCGTATCTTTCATACAAGCCTGCCTGATTGTTGGAGAGCCAGCCAACGACAACCGCAATAAAGCTGTCGAAGTAATTCTCCGCAGTAATGGTTTTGTGGTTGATTTTCCGGCTATGCTCAGATTCATCATAGTAAAAACTGTATTTGCTCATCGGCTGCCTCCTTTCGCGGCGTGGTAAATCATCATTAATTGCTTTACTTTGACGGCATATATCATTTCCCCTGATAACTTATCAAGCACATATTACCAAAGAAATTGTTGATTATCTATCTGATTAGTTCCCACGCATACGCCAAAATCCAAAAAACATCTATCCTGTCCTCTCACCAAGTCCCAAAAAGCCAAAACATCTATTCTGTCCTATCGCCAAAGCCCGGTATCAATCCTGTTCTCCCGCGAACGGAATCTGCCCTCATAGACTGATTTCCTCGCATAAGCAAAAAACCGTTCTGAGTGTACAACTTGAAAATCCGGAAACCACAGAAATGCCTTATTTACTGGGTTTTCCGTACACTCACTCTTTTACCCTTGACATCAATACTACCGTCTCCACGTGCGCCGTACGAGGAAACATATCCACAGGTTGCACTTCCAAGGGGTTGTAGCCTGATGCCTTGAACAGTGCCAGGTCACGGGCCAGGGTGGATGGGTTGCAGGAGACATAGATGATTTTGGCGGGGTTGCTGGTTATGACGGCATCTATGACCTGCCTTTGACAGCCTTTGCGGGGAGGGTCTAATATGACCAGGTCAAGTGATTTACTAAGCGAAGGCAGTACCTCTTCACAATTGCCGGTTATAAATTCGGCGTTAAAAATATTTTTACGGAAGGCATTAAACCTTGCATCTTCAATGGCGGATTTATTGCTTTCAATTCCGGTTGCTGACGCTGCCCGGGAAGCCAGATTAAGTGCGATGGTGCCGGTGCCGCAATAAGCATCCAGAACTACTTGCGAACCGGACAAACCAGCTTGCCCCTTTATGATTTCCATCATACGGTCGGCCTGCTGCTGGTTTACCTGAAAGAAGGACTCCGGAGAGATTCTGCATTTAATTTCCCCCAACCTGCCTTCCAGGTATTTTGAGCCACTGGCATGAGTTAAGGCCTTATCGTTACCCAGACTAAAATATATGGAATTAAATGTTTTACTGAGTTTGTCGATGGCCGAACTGGCAGGAGCAGCCTGAAGCCCATAAAGAATGAGCATGAGGCTGTGATCAACGGCTGATTGCCTTATTACAGCCGTTGCCCCCGGCTTGAATTGGATTTCGGGAAGTATTTGCTCCAGATAATGGCTGGCTTCCTGCATGCGACGGGAGATAATCCGGCAGTCATTGATTTTTACCCAATCGTGGCTGCTGCCCCGGTAGTAAGCAAGGCGAGGACGATCGCTGTCCCTGGTTATGTGCCAGCTTACTTTGTTGCGGTAGCGCCAGGGTGACTGCATACCCGCTACCGGTTTAACTTCTGTTTCAATATGGCCAATTCGAAGCAGATCATCCTGGACTACCTGTCTCTTAAGTTCCAGTTCCCGGCTGTATTCCACATGCTGATAGGCACAACCGCCGCAGTCATAGTAGTGAGGGCAGCAAGCCTCAGCCCGTTCCGGTGATCTTTCAATAATCCGCTGAATTCGCCCTCGGCTGTAGCGGGAACGTTCTTCCGTTATTTCTATTTCCAGTTCTTCACCGGGCAGGGCGTTGGGGATAAATACCGCCTTGCCACCGATGTGAGCTACCCCCTCGCCCTGGTGGCTGATTCCATCAACTGTGCAGCGCACCTTCTTCTCCTTTTTAAAAAAGCGGAAAGCATAAATACTTCCCGCCCCGTTTCTAAAATTAGATTAGGCAATATTGCTATACTTTTTTTGCCCTTCTTTAAAAGCCTTGATATTGATCTCCAATGCTTTGGCGGGAACCATTTCCCGGATAGCCTTTTCCACTTCGTCTCCCGGCAAGCCGGTGGCCGCTGCCAGAACTCCCACCAGCACTACATTAGCAGCCCGTACATTGCCGCATGCCACTGCTATATCGCTGGCATCCACGATCAGGGTACGCTCTACCAGCCCGGCCACACGCCGGTCAATATCCTGCGGATACTTGACCTTGCCGCTCATGACCGGGAGCGGGTCAACCCGGTCATTATTTATGATAACCATTCCCCCGGGTTTCAAGTAATCCAACCAGCGGGCCGCTTCCAGTTTTTCAAATGCCAGTATAATGTCGGCATCACCTTTTTTAATAATAGGTGAATATATCTTTTCACCATATCTGACCTCGGAAACTACACTCCCGCCGCGCTGGGCCATACCGTGTATCTCCGACACCTTTACATCATGTCCCAGCTGCACTGCTACCTGGGCCAGTATCCGGCTGGTAAGCAGCGTACCCTGACCACCAACACCAACAATAAGAATGTTCGTCACTTTGCCTGCCATAACTAACCCTCCATTATCTTAATCGCATCGAAGGTGCAAACCTGGGCGCAAAGGCCACAGTTAACACAGGTATTGGGATTGATAACCGCCAGTTTTGTATCTTCAACAAAATAGATACCGGTACAGCCAATACGGACGCAGAGCTTGCAACCCTTGCACAGTTCATTTTCAATAACCATTTTCTTGCCGGCGGGCGGTTTCTCAAGCAAGGCACAGGGGCGTTTGGCTATGATAACCGAGGGTTCCCGCCGCTGCAGTTCCTCTTCCAATGCCTGCTCCAATTCATCCAGTTGCAGCGGGTCAACCACCCGGACATTTTTTATTCCTATGGCCTTTACCAGTGCCTCCAAATCCAGTTTGGCGGTAGGCTCCCCCTTGATGGTAAACCCGGTGGCAGGGTGATCCTGGTGACCGGTCATGGCTGTGGTGCTGTTATCCAGTATCACTACCGTAGAAGTCCCCTGGTTGTATACGATGTCGATAAGCGGAGTTATCCCGGAATGGACAAAGGTAGAATCACCGATTACTGCCACTACTTTGCCGGCATACTCACTGCCCCGGGCCTTCTCCATTCCCATCGCGGTGCCAATACTGGCACCCATGCAAACACAGGCATCCATACCGTCCAGGGGACTTAAGGCACCCAGGGTATAGCAGCCTATATCACCCATTACCGTCAGACGCATTTTTTTCAAGGTATGGAAAACGCCGCGGTGGGGACAACCGGGGCACATCAGGGGAGGCCGCCCCGGAATCTCTTTATCCAGACCAAAGCCGGCATTTTGAACTGCCCCACCCAGTCGTTCTTCTATAAATTCGGGACTGTATTCGCCCAGGAGAGTAAACAGTTCCTTGCCTTCTACGGCAATTCCCCAGGATTTCACCTGTTCTTCGATTACTGGTTCCAGTTCCTCCACTATTACCAGGCGCTCAACCCCGGCGGCAAATTCACGGATAATTTTATCCGGCAGAGGGTTTACCATACCCAGTTTCAGCACTGATATATCAGGCAGAACCTCTTTAACATACTGGTAGCATACGCCGCTGGTAATAACGCCCAGGCTGCGATCGCCCCACTCTATCCGGTTTAGCTCACTGGTATGGGCATATTCCTTCAGCCGCAGCAGTCTTTTTTCGACTTCCACATGTCGCTCCCGGGCAAAACCCGGCAGCATAACATTCTTGGGAGCATTCTTTTTATAGTCCTTTATTCCAACTTCCTGACGCTCCCCTTCTTCCACCAGGGTCTGGGAATGAGCCAGGCGAGTGGTGATGCGCAGCATAACCGGGGTATCAAACTCTTCGCTGATAGCAAAGGCCAGACGGGTAAAATCCTTGGCTTCCTGGCTGTCGGAGGGCTCTATAACCGGCAGTTTGGCAAAGCGCCCATAGCCCCGGTTGTCCTGCTCGTTCTGCGACGAATGCATACCCGGGTCGTCAGCCGAGACGATAACCAGTCCACCGTTAACACCGGTATAGACGAAGGTATATAGCGGGTCAGCCGCAACATTGACCCCAACATGCTTCATAGCTACCAGGGTTCTGGCTCCACCCATCGACGCCCCGGCGCCGACTTCCATAGCCACCTTTTCATTAGGCGACCATTCGGCATAAACGCCGGGGTAACGGGCAAAACTGCTGACTATTTCCGTACTGGGTGTGCCAGGATAGGCGGTAGCCACAGTAGCGCCAGCTTCATAGGCCCCTCTGGCAATAGCATCATTGCCTATCATAAGTTTCTTCATAATAATTGTTCTTCCCTGCCCCTCATTTCAGAATAAACAAAGAGCCTTCCATCCTTAATAAGGACGAAAGGCTACACCATATACGAAATACGCATAACCTTTAAGTCGTCGTCCAATTAATCACGGCTATTTCACCAAGATAATAGCACATCTAGAGGGATTATGTAAACGGTTGAGTAATCCGGAACAAATGCTTGCCGCTTTTTTTAAAAGCGGGAGTTATGCCAAATACCTATGGCATCGCTGATCAATCGCGCCATATGGTATACATGGCTGATGCTCCCGAAGCTGCTTCTGCCCAGTTTGGGCTTGTCATCCTGACTTGCTACTATGCCGGTTATATAAAAATGGCCTACTGGTTCCAGCTTCCTTGCTACGGCCTTACCCGGCTGCAATGCTCCTCGAAAAAGCTTTACCATGCCTAAATCATCCGCAGCTGCCAGCGACGCATCAATGGCGATTTCCACACAGCCCGGGTGCTGCTGTCTGATTAACTCCATGCGGCTACCAAGATTTGTCGCATTCAGAGGCTCATCCAGGGTACCGTAGACCGGCAAGGAAGCAGCCTTCTCCTTTATCATGCTGCCGGTTAACGGACCCAGGCAGTCCAGTATGTGGCGTTCCGACCCGATACCCAAAAATACCGGCTTTTCCGCCAGGGTATCAAGGATGCCCAGTTGCGCTGCCATCTCCTCGCACAGTCCTTTATCGGAGTAATGCCCTTTTAAAATCAACATGAGCTGTTTGCTAAGCCCCCAGAACCTTCCTCAGGCCATCTATAAAACGCCTGTTCTCTTCCTCGTTGCCTACTGTCACCCGAATGAAAGTAGGATAGCCGAAAATATCGCCGGAACGTATGATAATACCCTGCCGGAGGAGTTTTTCGAACACATCTTTGCAATCCTTACCGGTATCGACAAAAATAAAGTTGGCTTCAGTGGGTACATAGTCAAGCTGCATTTTTTCAAACTCTTTATAGAGATAGTGTTTACCTTCCTGATTCACTTTCCTGCTCCTCTGTAAATGCTCCTTATCATCCAAAGCGGCAGCCGCAGCTACCTGGGCCAGCATATTTACGTTAAAAGGCTCAGTTACCGTTTCCACCGCAGCCGCTATATCCGGTGTAGTCAGGGCGTAACCTACCCGTAATGCAGCCAGTCCGTAAATCTTGGAAAAGGTCCGCAGCACTACTGCATGGCGCCCTGCGCGAACAAATCTCAATCCGCTGCCGTAAGCAGGATTTTGAGCATATTCGCTGTAAGCTTCGTCAAAGACTACCAGTACATCGTCCGGAATCTGCGCCATAAATGCATCTATTTCGGCCTCCGAAACCATGGTTCCGGTAGGATTGTTGGGATTGCATATATATACGATTTTGGTTTGTGGGGTTACTGCAGCCAGCATAGCCTTTAAATCATGTTTAAAATCAATCAAGGGAACCTTGATTGATTTTGTCCCCATTATGGTGGCGGTAAATTCATATTCAGAAAAGGAAGGCTGCCCATATACGACCTGGTCAGTAGGATTTAAAAAGGTTTCCGCCAACAGCTTCAGCAATTCATCCGAACCGTTACCCACGAGAATCCCGCGTATATCATAATTATAGGCTTCCGCAAGTTTTTGCTTGAGGTAAAAGCAATTGGCGTCCGGATAAACATGCATCTGGTCCAACATCCCGCCAACTGCCTGTCTGGCCATGGATGAAGGCCCCAGCGGGTTTTCATTGGAAGCTAACTTCATGATATTGTCTATCCCCAATTCCCGCTGAACTTCCTCTACCGGTTTACCCGGCACATAGGGCTTAAGGTCAAAAATCTCGTTACGGGCTCTTTTTTTAATAAAATCGGACATTATCCTTACCTCCCACTTTAGCTTGCTGCCCAATATTAATCCAGCAGCATATCCTTTATAAATCTTGGCAAAGCAAATGCTGCCGCATGTACCTGATCATTATAATATTTTAAATCATTAACAGCGCCTCTGTCACCTAGAGCTTGCTTAGGGTTATGTATCTTGCTGCCAATGGTAAAACTCCATGGACCGGAAACATAGGTGGGTATACAGGCCAGATAAACCTGGGCCATCGGGAAAACAGACCCTATATTACGATACACCGAGCTGAACACATCCTGGTAAAACAGGGGCGATTCAGACTGTACCACCATCATTCCGTCATCCTTCAGGCAATTATATATATTGATATAGAATTCACGCGTGAATAACTGCTGGGCCGGCCCCACCGGGTCGGATGAATCTACAATCACCAGATCATATCTCCGGGGAGGACTTTTAACGAACTCAATGCCATCCTGCAAATACAGGTTAAGCCTGGAATCATCAAAGGCTGATGCGATTAAAGGAAAATATTCCTTGCTGGTCTTAACCACCCGGGCGTCAATTTCCACCATATCAACACTTTGCAGGCATTTATGCTTGCAGACTTCCCTTAACGTCCCCCCGTCTCCTCCGCCAATAATTAAGACATCCTCCGGACTGGGGTGGGAATACATGGGAACATGGGCTATCATCTCGTGGTATATGAATTCATCCCTCTCGCTTACCTGCAGGGCATCATCCAGTATCAGGGCCTTACCCCATTCCCGGGTCTCCACCACTGCCAGTTCCTGATAAGGAGTCTTTTCCCGATGCAGTATTTTATTAATCTTCCATTTTACTTCGTATCCATCCGTGTTCTTTTCATGGAACCAGAAATCACCCATCAAATACCCCCTTTAAACATAAACAATTCACTTTTAATCCAAGTATAATTGCTCTCTATACCGCCCGCAGGGGGAAATAGTTTCCCCCTGCAAATTCATGGCCTATGTTCCATGAGCTCCGTAACTGCCTGCACGCATTGTTGTACTGATTCCTGGTCATTAAGATCAGCAGCGATTAAAGTAGCCTTGATTATAGCATCAATTTCACTGCCGCTGTAGTCTCGTATCCATTGGCGCAAGGCGGCTGTAAGTCCAGGATTATTTTTATGGACAAACACCGTGTCCAACAGGCTGAGCAAAAAATTCATCTCTTCAAAGCTGATGCGCTGCCTAAACCCCAGGTCGGCAATGAGGCTGACGCTTTCATCATAGACTTTTTTGCTCTGTTCTTCAAAATTCATTACCTGCTGATCCTTTCCGCATCCTTCATAGTCTGTTTTTGCAGGTCAAAGGTTACGGGTATGCGTACTCCGCTGCGGCCGTCCCGGTTTTTTTCAATTATGAGGTAATAATTGGGATTAAGGTATTTTTTAATTTCCTCATCCAGTTCAAAATCCTCTTTAGGTATGGGGGCGAGCTTCAGCATCAGGTCGCATTCATTTTTCATGCGCCGGGCTCCCTGCAGGGTACCGTCAGTATTGAGCTGAACCAGACACATGACCGCTATTTTAAGGTTTTGCGCCAGCATCTTTTGGGTCTTTACTATCTGCTCCAGTATCTGCCACTCAGACAGGCGCGGGTCAAACTTATCCATGCGGCCCACATAGTCTATAATCATCATCTCGATATTCTTCTGGGCCTTGAACTTCCTGGCTATAGATACAGTTTTTTCCGGGGTCAGGTTAGGACAGGGATATGAATAGAAACCACTGTCCCGCAGGCGTGAGTAAGCATTCAGAATTATAGACAATTCGGTTTCGTTTATATTGCCGCTGCGAATGCGGTCATGTTCAATCGACGACAGTATCGATCCCCAGCGCAGCGCTATCTGCTCCCGGCTCATTTCGGTATTTAAATATAACACACTCTTTTTACTGTCCACGGCAATAGCTTTAGCCGTATGTAAAGCAAAAGCAGTCTTGCCATGTCCCGTCTGGGCTCCCAGAATAACCAAATCCCCGGCCTTATAGCCCAGAGTCACATGATTCAAGTTGTCAAAACCGGTGGGCAGGCCATCCAGGGGAATTAGCCCCTTATTTACTTCACTGATTTCCTTGAAACGCAGAAAACGCCGCTCTACCTCGTCGTAACCCAGATTAGCCATTTCTGCCGGGGTATCGACGTGGTCATCTATCTCCAGGGCAGTAAGATTGGTCAGCTTGTCTTCGGCTGCCATTAATATCTGTTCCACGTCACTGCCCTGTTGTTCCATCAGAATCTCATAACTGGCCTTTAAGAATTCCACAAACTTGCGCAGCCGTGACTTATCTTTAATCTTTTTGATCCAGTATTTTATATTCTCGTCGTCAATGTAGTGTTCAGCTATATATTTTAACTCTTCGATATCGCGGGGATTGGTAAACAAACCTAATATATGGCCTTCCTTAAGCACTTCCACCAGAGTAGGCCGTACTTCCCGCAGGTACAGGCTGCTGCATAACTCAAATAACAGCCCATTACGAGGAGAATAAAAATCACCGGCGGCTAAAAGATTGTAGGCTTCTATGCAGGCATCTTCCGAGTGCAAAATGGCTGATAGGACTCTTTGTTCACTTTCCAGGTCAAAAAGGTATTCCTCGGGCAAATCGTTTAACACTTGAACCACCATCCCCAAAAATCAAAACGGGGTATTTATCCCCGTTTTTATTATACCTTAGTTTTAAATTCTTCCAAACTTCCCGGTGGTACATAAATCTCATATTCCGAGGAAGCTGTTCGGGTAATGCCCTTTTTCGAAGCTCCTGATCCCGCTATCCGCTCATTCTTGTTCTTTTGTTTATACTCCTGCAATTCTTTGTCCGCATCCTCCACCCGGCGAATCTCTTTACTCATCCAGTTGTTAAGAACGCTGTCTATGTACTCCAGACCGCCATTACGGGTGCGCTGGCACATGATCTCGCCCGCCTTCATAATCATGGCATGGGAAAAGCCCCAGTCATATCGCCATTTGTAATACACCCGTTTACGGGCGCTGGCACTCATATCGATACCAGTATTATTGCCAAAGTCAATAACATCGGGGTCAAACTGATTAAGGCGCAAGGCGGTAAATTTTTCGCTGTCGACATAGCTTTTAAAATACATCTCCAGTCCTTCAACCGTGCTGATAGAGTATTCCTTAAGATCACGCGCAATTTTACTTATGTCCCGGGGATTAAAGATTTGACGTTCAAAGCACAATTCCAGCATACACAACAGAAATTCCGGGGTAAAGCCCATCTCATCCAGCCATTTGTGCAATTCGTTGGACATTTTCACACTCATCAGATTGCCGGTTTTCTTGGAAATAAAGTCTGCTACCTTCTTAAAGGCATTACTTTTTTTACCTGATAGGTCAACCAGCTTCTTCTCTTTTTCTTCTTCCAGCTCTAATTCCAGTTGCACTATGCGCTCCCGGTACTCGTCCAGCAAATGTTCAGCCTGTTCCGACGTCTGCTGCATATCTGCATTATCGCGGTTCACATCAATGCGGGGATGATCCCGGGCCACCATTATCTCCAGCTTGTCCATTAAAGGTTCCAGACTAATCACCTTATCGGTAAAACTTCCGCTGCCCTTATGAACCTTGATAGCGCCCATTTGCTCCAGGCGGGTAAGCTTACGCGATAATTTTTGCTTGCTCAGTATCGGGCAAAACTGCAGAACCTGTCCTACGGTAATGCCACAACTGTACAGTGGATGGGATTGTTCCAAGGTATAGAATAAAGCTGTAAATATGCCGATATCTTCAATATCGAGTTCCAATTCCTGGGCATAGTTGAATATCACGCCAGGAAGACAGGCAAAGCTCCAACGATGCATCTCTATCCAAACAGATTTATTTTGCATATTTCTACCATCCTCCAGGGTATAACGTACATGCATTATAACACTTGCATTTCCGGCCGAACAAGGAATGAAAATTTGCGTTATATAGCAAAAACCCTGCATATAACCTTAAAACCAAGAGACATGAGGGAGTAAATGTCACCTACTGCTAAATATAAAACTTGACTGGTGAAGCCTGGCAGTAATCATTTTTATTAAGCAAAAATAAAGGAAGGCCGGGTCATTTCTACCTGGTCTTCCTATTAAACTAAACAATTGCTGAAATCTTTTGCAGCGATTCAATTATTTTGTCGTAATTACCTCTGCTCCAGTTCTCGCGGAACATATCATTAACCTTAAGGCAAAACTGCAGGTACGCCTGTTCTGCTTGCAGTGCCTGAGCAATATCGGCGCCGGTATAAACAAAGTGCGGGTGTATCTCTTCCGGAGTTACCAAATCAAATTCCTGCTGCCAATCAGGGATATAAACCGGTAAATTAAGTTCCTGCTGAATAGTTGCCGCAAAATCCAGCTGGGCTTCTTCTTCCCCGTGAACCACAAATATTCCCCGGGGCTTAACTACAAAACCCTTGAGCCATTCCAGCAGGCCGTTTTTATCAGCATGGGCGGAGTAAGCCTCAATCCTTCTTATGTCAGCCTTTACCGCTACCCTTTCGCCATGAATGGTTACTATCTCTTCACCGTTTAAAATCCGCCTTCCCAGAGTCCCCTCCGCCTGATAGCCCACAAAGAGGATAGTGGACTCCGGGCGCCACAGATTATGTTTAAGGTGGTGTTTTATCCTCCCCGCTTCACACATGCCGCTGGCTGATATGATTATGGTTTTATGGCGTACCTCATTCAATTCCATTGACTCTTCTTTAGTGCGGGAATACTTAAGATTGATATACTGCAAAGGGTCGCCGTCTTTAATAAACAACCGGGTAGCATCGTCGTACCAGTCTTGATGCTGCAGGAAAATCTCGGTGGCAGCTATAGCCAACGGGCTGTCAATATAAATATTGATGCCGGGATCAAGCTTGCCTTGGGAGCCCAGCAGAATCAAGTCATGCAGCAGATCCTGGGTACGTTCCACCGCAAAGGCGGGAATGACCAGGTTACCGCCTTTCTGCATAGTTTCATCAATAACTTTCAATAATTCGCCGGCCCGGCTGGGCGGATCATCATGCAGACGATTGCCATAGGTAGATTCTATTATCACATAATCGGCGCTTTCTATTATCGCCGGGTCTTTAACAATCGGCTGTTTGATATTGCCTAAATCCCCGCTGAAGACCAGTTTGCTTTTTTTGCCGTCTTCTTCCACCCAGAGCTCAATAATCGAGGCTCCCAGTATGTGCCCGGCAGTTCTAAGTCTTACCTCTATATTGGGACTCAGGCTGATAATCTCATCGGTATTCAGGGCGCGAAACTGGGCGAGGCACTGCAAGGCATCCTGGGAGGTATAGATCGGCTCCAGCAAATCTTTGCCGGATCTCTTAAGTTTGCGGTTCTTGCGCTCAATTTCCGATTCCTGTATATGCCCGGAATCAGGAAGCATGACCCGGCATAATGCTTCCGTCACCTGGCTGCAAAATATGGGGCCGGTAAAACCCTTTTTACACAGTTTGGGAATTAAACCGCTATGGTCTATATGGGCATGGGTCAATAGGAGAAAATCTATGCTGGCGGGATCAACCGGGAAATCATGATAATTACGTTCCTGCAGCGACTTGGGGCCCTGAAAAAGCCCGCAATCTATAGCAAAGCGGGCTTTTTGCGTTTCTATTAGAAAGAACGACCCGGTAACGGTTTTGGCGGCCCCGAGAAATTTAAGCTTCATATAATTCCACCGCTTTCAAAATTAGTTACTGTAATTATACAGCAACTATATTACGGGCGTCCTTCTTTTTAGACAATTTGTTAAATTCCTGGTAGAAATTTATTATTTCGTATCGAATCAGATCCGGGTTTTTACTTCTTATGGCACGATCCAAGTTGGCAAAACTATTACGGGCGAATTCTTTCACCACTTCATTACTGTCCAAATCCTCAACCAACTCACTGTATTTACAGTGTACCTGTTCAAATATAGCATAGTATAATTCCTTGATTTGCAGAACTCTTTTAGCCACCTGTTCCAGATTCAATTCTTCCTTTTCCATGATATGGAGCAGGCTGAGAAATAGGTTATGCAACAATTTATTATTAAACACGGCGGCCATTACTTCTCTTTTATACTGCTTGCAGAGAAGATAGCGGGTATAATCCTTGAATTCTCTTCGCGAAGCAGGGGAAAGAAGCTGATAGGCATTAAGGATCTCTACTTCATTAACAGTGATGTCTCCGAGCACGTAAAAACCCCCTTTAATTTAGTATTAAAGGAGGTTTCCACCTGATGCTCCATAAATCCTTTAGTTATTTATCGTATTATTCGCGGTTAATTCAATGTCATTCGATACAATTCATCATTGCGCCTTGATTATTATGGTAATTTATCCTTTTCTATGTCGACAAAGGAATTGCCCTATCCTGTCGACCGCCTCTTCGATGTTGCCGACACTGGCTGCATAGCAGCATCTGATGTATCCTTCGCCGCAATTGCCAAAAGCATTGCCGGGCACTACCGCTACCTGTTCTTCCTTTAAGAGCTGCTCACAGAAATCTTCACTGTTCATGCCGCTGCCGGCAATAGAAGGGAAGCAGTAGAATGCCCCCCGGGGTTCAAAACATGACAGTCCGATCTCCTTAAAACCGGCCAGCATAAGCTTGCGCCGATAGTTATAGTTCTCGATCATCTTTTTCATTTCCCCTTCCCCATGGCGCAGAGCTTCAATAGCCGCCTTCTGCGCCATAATGGGAGCGCACATTATCGTATACTGATGGATCTTATTCATAGCGCTTATAATTTCCGGATGCCCGCAGGCATATCCGATACGCCAGCCGGTCATGGCGAAAGACTTGGAAAAACCGTTAAATACAACGGTGCGGTCTTTCATGCCAGGAAAAGATGCAATAGATACGTGTTCACCCTCATAGGTCAGTTCGGAATAGATTTCATCTGATAATACGATTAAATCGTGCTTGATAATGATATCGACCAGGGCCTTGAGGTCGTCGTGCTTCATAATCCCGCCGGTAGGGTTGGTAGGATAGGGCAAAATAAGCACCTTGCTGCGCGGGGTTAGGGCTGCTTCCAGAATATCCGGGCGCAGGCGGTATTCATCAGCATCATAGGTCATCAGGGAGACCGGTTTGCCATATGCCAGCGTGGTTCCAGGCGAATAGGACACATAGGAAGGTTCAGGCACCAGCACCTCATCTCCCGGCTCGACCAAAGTCCTCAGGGCCAGGTCCACGGCTTCACTGACCCCGACTGTAACCAGTATCTCATCTTCCGGAGAATAGTTTACCCCGATCTTTCTGCTTTCATAGGCGGCGATTTCCTCCCGCAGTTCCGGCAGCCCCAGATTGGAGGTATACATGGTATACCCCTTTTCCAGGGAATATAAGCAGGCTTCCCGGATATGCCAGGGAGTCACAAAATCGGGCTCCCCCACCCCCAGGGAGATAACCCCTTCGGTTTGGGTAACCAGGTCAAAAAATTTTCTGATGCCGGAAGGGGGGATATCTCTTACCACCCTGGAAACATATTGATTCATATTGCCTTTGCTGCTCACGGACTAACCACCAGCCTTTTGTCCTGTTCCGGTTCTTCAAAAACAAAATTCTCCTGCTTATAGCGCTTGAGAATAAAATGGGTGGTGGTACTCTGCACCTGGTCCAGAGTGGACAGCTTATGGGAGACAAACCAGGAAATATCTTTCATGGTGTCTCCGCTCACTATTACGGAAAGGTCGTAGGTGCCGCTCATCAGATAGACGCAGCTCACCTCGGGAAACCGGCATATGCGCTCGGCAACATTATTGAAGCCGACTTCCCGTTCAGGCGTAACCTTTACGTCTATCATCGCGGTTACTCCATCATCTCCCAGGCGTTCCCAGTTTATGATGGTGTTATAGCCCAGGATATACTTTTCACGCTCCAGCTTTTTAATAACGGCAACGACTTTTTGTTCGTCTTCACCCAACATAGTTGCTATGGTTTTGGGATTTAGCTGGGCGTCATTCTCGATCAAGCGTAAAATTCGCTTTTCTAGTTCCATTCCTCTTGCCTCCTTGAAAATTATTGCTAAACCATGGATGATTAAGCTTTACACTGATTAACCCCCTCCTGCGGGGACAATTTTACTCCCATAACCCGCTAATATGCTGCTAACCTGGTTCATCTGTGGTTGCCGGCATGGGTTCCAAGGTATAAAAAAACTCTCATCCCCCAAAGGGACGAGAGCTCATTCTCCCGCGGTACCACCCTAATTGGCCAGTGCCCGGCTTAATTATGATAACGGTCTGTAACCGTCCGGCTCTTCACCGGCGCTCCCAGGTGGCATTCACCCGAATGCCGCTACCGGTTTCCAGCATACCCGGCTCTCTGCCAGCAGCAATTACAGGCTACTCTTCTGGTCATTGCTTTTGATTATTTTGTATTGTACTACATGCTATCATTACCCGTTGGCCGAGTCAATACCGGAACGCAAATTAATAGCCGTCAATACCATGCCAGTTATGCCCAGCAGGGGTAAAGTTTTTCTGAACTATTTTCCTTAGCGTTGCATATTATTACTCTAGATTTCTAAGGGAGGTATATATCATGGATAAATTATGGTCTCTTAACAATGAAGAACTACAGGTAGCCCGCAGGCTGGAAGACTACTTCAGCTCCAGCGATATGACCTTCCGGGAGAAGGTATTCCATGCAATTCTCATTGCCCGGCATGAATTGGAAGGCCATCACTTCAGCAATGAATTCGAGCGCCAGAGAATTCTGGAATTCGCCCGGGTTCTTGACCGCCTGCTGCAAAAAACTATTTAGTCTACTTAAAGAGCAAAAATTTCTTCTTTAACATCAGGTACTCAACTAAATAGGCCGCCAGCATGCAGATAAAGATGCCCAGGTAGATTAACCTCTCTGTTCTGATTTGGTTTTTCAGCCGGTTTATGGTATCTTCTTTTTCTCCCACAAAATTAAAAATACTTTGCTTTTCCTCCTTGATGGAGGTCATTTGATATATAGTCTGGTAAAGCTCACCCTGCAGCTGAAAATACTTGCTCCAGGCCGATATCCGATCTGATTTAAGGGAATCTGCCCACTTAAGTATGGTTTGTTGCTCCTCCTCCGGACTCAGCAGCAGGGCATCAACAGCCGTGATTCCGCGGCTGTTGGCCGGATGATCTGCTTTCAGGAGCTTGCAGATGGTCGGGGCAATATCAATAACCATACTGTTATTAATGCGGGTGTTGCTCTTTAAACCCGGGCCATGGATTATGAGCGGTACATTGTTGCTGGGAGAGGAACCTCGGGCAGAAGTAACTACTATCAGGGAATTGTAATAGTTATCTTCTTTCCTTAAATTGTTCACAAACATGCCCAGAGCCTGGTCGCAGTTTTTTACGGTTTCATAATAGGCCTTCTCATCCAGGCTGAGGAGGGCATTGCGGCAATCGTTTAAGTATATATAGCTTAAAAAAGGTCTTTCCTGCTTAAATGTTTTCAAGGCCTGTTCCAGCACCTTCTCATCGCTCTCGCAGCTGGCTACGCTGTAATAAGTTTTATCCCGTTCTTCATAGGCCTGCAGTTTCCCCCCCGATCCATCAATGACAGCAAATTTCTTGCCCATTTTGCGGACAATATCACACAAGGTCTCGGTTTGGACTTTGTCCTTTACCGTAATATGCTGGTGGTCCTGGGGGAAGCTGCCGGTCAGAAGTGAAGCCTCGGCTGCTTCCACCGTATCAACCTGCAATGCCATGGATTTCTCATCAAAAACCCCTTCGTCGGCCAGGTGCTTCATATTGTGTACCGGGGCGCTTACATAACCTTCATAATTCAAACCATCCACACTTATGATAAAAATCTGCTGCAAGGGTTGGGGCCCGGCATCAGCAGAACTAATGCCTGCCGCTAATGTGAAAACGAGTGCCAGCATCAGTCCGGGGAACCAATGCCTCATATTCAACCACCTCCCGCCTTATCTGATTAATTTATATTGACCGGAAGCGGTTAATATACCTCAAGGGTCAACTTAGAAGGCAATCGTTAATAGCGTCCGCTTTTGAATATGGAATAGACCAATCCCAGGCCCAGTAATATCCCCACTAAAAAACCGGCTTCAACCAGAGGAAAACGGCTCAATATATTGCTTCTGCTCTCTTCCGCTACCAATGAGGTTCCGATTATAATGCTGGCTAAAATTATAGCCAGAGCCAGGCGGTTGGAAAGGATGTCAACTTTGTTGGCCAATTTATAAAGGTTATGGTGCTCCATCTGCACCTTGATTTCACCGGCTTCCAGCATCCTAAGAACGTTGTCCACATCCCGGGGAAGGGTTTGGGCCAGTCCGGTGTAATCTATCAGCAAATTGCCCACCCTTTCCTTGATGTTTTCCATAGAAAACCTCTGCCGGATTACTTTTTTCCCGTAAGGTTCAGCAATATCCACTATGCTCAACTGCGGATCCAACTGGGATACCATATTCTCTACCGTCATGAGCATTTTGACCAGCAAAGACAGTTCAGCCGGTATCCGTACCTGATACTTGAATGATAATTCAACCAGTTCCGCCAAGGCCTCGCCTATGCTGATCTGGGAGAGCGGCAACCCATAGTATTTCTGCTGCAGGCGGGATATATCCCGCCGAAATTCAGCCTGATTGACAGACTGGGAACCTATGCCGATGTCAAGCAACGCTCTGGTTACGGCATTGACGTCATACCTCATCATGCCCACCAATAGATCCATCGCTTTTTCCCGGGTAGCCCGATCCATTACCCCTACCTGGCCAAAATCATAAAAGATGATTCCTTCCCCATCTACTACGGCCAGATTTCCAGGATGGGGGTCAGCGTGGAAAAATCCGTGCTCATACACCTGTTTGAACAGCGCATCAACCAGATTGGTAGCAATCCTGACCGGATCGTAGCCCGCTTTCTTCAGCCCCACCGGATCGGAAATCTTTATTCCTTCCAGATACTCCAAAGTCAAAACCTTCCCGGAAGAATAATCCCAGAAAACCCTGGGAACAACCACATGCTTTTCCTGCCTGAAGTTGCGGTAAAAAATATCGGCATTACGGGCTTCTTTGCGAAAATCCACTTCATTTAAAATAGCCTGCCCCAGTTCGTCCACTATCTCAGTGATGCGATACAAACGCCCCCAGTCAGTTCTGCGTTCCAGAATCCGGGCAATTTCCATTAAAATGTCCAGGTCGTTTTCAATCAGCCGGTCGATTCCGGGACGCTGGACTTTGACCACAACTTTTTGCCCATTTTTAAGCTCAGCCTTATGAACCTGAGCTATGGAGGCGGCGCCCAGAGGTTCATGATCGAAACAGGCAAAATCCCCATCGATGTCAATACCTTCTCCGGCGCAAACCGAACGTATATCAGCATATAAAATCGGCGGAACATTATCCTGAAGCTTTTCAAACTCCCGGATAAATTCCGGAGCCAATAAATCCGGCCTGGTACTCAGCAACTGACCTAATTTCACATAGGTAGGTCCCAGTTCCTCGAATGCCGCCCGGAGTTGCCGGGCAGCACTAATACCCCGCAATTCTTGCTCGGCGGGTTGTTCCCTTTTAAACTTCCACGGCGATATGCGGTCGAATAGAAATCCAAATCCATGCCTGATAAATATATTGGCCACTTCCCGGTAGCGGGGTATGTGAGCCAAGTGCTGGAAAGCTGTAAATCGCAACTATACTCCCTCCGGAAATGTTGTTAAAACAAACAACTGCCGGTTTTCCGGCAGTTGAAGACCTCTGATGCTGCAATGACTTAGGAAAGCTTCTGTTCCAGTTCTTTTACCCTTGCTTCCAAGGCTTCAAACTCGGAGCGGCTCACCACGGAGAAATCCTTTTTCAATTCCCCCATTTCCTCCCGGATAAAGTTCTTCATCTCTTTCCGCTCTTCTTCACCTTTTTTGATGGCATCTTCCACAAATTGACGAGCCTCTTCTTTACTCATATGTCCTTTTTCTATCATTTCATTATAATAACGTTCTGCCTTTTCCCGGGTTATGCTCATAGCCCCCAGCCCAAGAAGAAAAGCTTTTCTCATCATACCCATCAGCAACCTCCTTATCCAGTATTTACGGTTAGCATACCATAACTTGTCGCCATATACTATCTTATGCCATATCCAATATTCTATACGAAACTGCTCCTATAATAATACACTCCGATTCGGACCTGTAAAAATTGATTTTATCCTCACACAATATTGATTTTCGCTGCAAGTGATTGTATAATATCAATTGCGGCAAAAAATACGGGCCATTAGCTCAACTAGGCAGAGCAGCTGACTCTTAATCAGAAGGTTACAGGTTCGATTCCTGTATGGCCCACCATAAAAGAACAAAGAAATACAGGGCTTTTAACGGCCCTGTTGTTTTTATTTCTATCAAGTTTAATCCCTTTTCCTCCCAGCTTTTAAGGAGTTATTCATTTCAAAACATTATTATTTTTCCGCTGCTACAGCAAAATGCTCTGAACATCAAGCCAGTTCGAGTTTAATTGCTAACCTGGCAAAGCCAGTTAAAATAGATTTTCAATTATTAAGTATTCGCCAGATATTAAGAGTTTCCAATATTTAAGGGGTCAGTCCCCCCCCCCTGTTAGCCCTATTTTGATTAACTAGGTTTTTTCGAGGATAAATGATTAATAATCTTTTTATTTAATTGAATTATTTCATCTAATTTATTACTAATTTCCTCTTCCCGTTCAGCCTTTTCAATAAATTTTTTGTAGGCAGCAAATAAACAGTAAAAAATCAATATTATTAAAAATACATTAAATAATGTCCAAAGCAAAGGAGCGTTAACCCCCATAAAACAGCCTCCCCTTTTTTCGCTATTCCAAACATTATTGGCTTTTCTAAGCACAATTTTAAGATACGTTTTTATTGTGCTGCCTCACCTAGTTGCACGTACAATTAGGTGACGGACATATTTGCATGTTTACAAGATTTGAATTTTGCTTAGTGGAATACCATTATATATCCGTCCATTGATATAGGTTGTGAATACAGCTTAATTATACCATTTATCAATAAATAGTAATCAATTGTTCCATTAGTCCAAACATAAACATCCTTTTTGCTACTTGTTATTTCTGCATCTCCGCCTGATTGATGATATTCAACTCCTAAATGGAATCCAGTGGTTTGTGTGTATTCCGTTGCTTTAGTAACTTCATAACCATTGGTAGTTATACTTGCCCATAATTGGAGTTGTCCCATCGAAAAATCGCAGGAATTTGCAAGAACCTGCGATGTTCCGCGAGTTGCCATTACCTTTACATTTTCTTCACCAATATATGTAGTTGTAGTCTTTTGTTCTGTTGCGTGTACCTTAGCATTTTCTAATAATTCAACCAATTGTGTATCGCTGGTTATTTCTATAGGTTGAATGTATTCAGGAACTTCCGAAGGTGATATTGTCTTTAAGTTATATTCCGCATAAATATCATCGTATGATTTTGCTTCACTTGCACATGCAAGGGAAGCAAAAGATGCAAGACTCATAAAACATAATGTCAGCACTAAAAAAATAGTAGTTATAGTTTTATTGAAATTCGTAAATTTGATTGTCATTATACAGCCTCCTTGTACATTGTAGTTAGACGTACCTAAATCAAAAAGCTTAGTTCTTTTGACAATCACATAGGAATTCCGGGGTAACTCGGATAAATATTCTCGTAAAGGCAGGGGGCTTCGAAGGTCCTCCTTGGGAAGTATTGCTCTGTCCCGAAATTAAGAGTGAAGCCCCACCCGTACGAGAGGACTCGAATGAGCACGTTGTTGATGCGGCTTGCCGCATGCTGCGAGTTACGCGCAAGGTTGAGGCTCGTAGGGGCTAAAGGGAACCTGCCGTATTTTGTGAAAGTAGGGGTTAGTATGTTCTATGCAGGTATTGACATCGCCAAGCACCGTCACGAGCTTTGCCTGGTTGATGAGACAGGTAAACCGGTTTTGCAGATTTTTATCGAGAATACTCACAAGGGGTTTGAAAAGCTTTTGCAAGCGATCAATGGTTTAGAAGTTGCTCCTGATGGAGTTCGGTTCTGCATGGAAGCTACCGGGCATTACTGGTTAGCTCTCTATTGCCATCTTAAGGAGCTGGACTATAAGGTTAGCGTTATTAATCCTATTCAGTCTGATGCCCTGCGCAATCTCTACATTCGCAAAATCAAAACTGATGAGAAGGATGCTTTGCTCCTGGCTGAGATGCTGCGTCTTGGTCTTGCCCCTGAAGCCAATCTGGCTTCGGAAACGGTAATGAAGCTGCAAACCCTCTCTCGTATTCGAATTGAATTTGTGCACCAGATCGGCGCTTTAAAGAACAGGGTGCTTGGTATCCTCGACCGGATCTTTCCTGAATACCCCAAGTGCTTTTCTAATGTCTTTATTCGCACTTCCAAGGAATTGCTTAAGCGCTATTGTGAACCCGAGGAAATCGCCGAGTTGGATATCTCAGAATTGACTGGCTTTCTTAAGCAGCACTCCCGCGGCCGCCTCGGTGCAGAACGGGCTGAACAGATTCAGGCTTTGGCCAAGGGTACGTTTGGGATTAACCTGGCCTTGGACGCTTTTACTCTAGAACTCCGCCTTATGGTTGAACAGGTTGAATTCATTGAAGATCAGATCGCTGTCATTGAGGAAGCCATCAACCAGGTCATGGAGGAAATGCGCCCCAGCCCTGATACGCCTTACCGCCATGTTCTGGAGACCATTCCTGGCATCGGTCCTGTACTGGCTGCTGCCATCATTGGCGAGGTGGGCGATATTAGTCGATTCCCTAATGCCAAGGCTTTGGTGGCTTATGCCGGTATTGATGCTACGGTTCGCTCTTCGGGTCAGTTTGAGGGCACCCGTAATCGGATGTCTAAACGGGGCTCCCCTGTTTTACGCAACAGCCTATGGCTGGCTGCCGTTTCGGCCCGCAGATTCAATCCGGAACTGAAAGCTTTTTACGAATTGAAGTGCAGCCAGGGCAAGCATTCGAGTGTGGCTACCGGAGCTGTAGCGCGGCGTTTGGTGCATTTGATCTATTCTCTTTGGAAAGAAAATCGCCCCTTTGACCCGAATTATACCTGGTCGCCCACAAACCCCAATGGGTAACCGGAATCTCTATGTGATTGTCAAAGAACTTTTTTAAACCTATTGACTTTTCATAGCACGTCTTAATATGTTTGGGGATATCCCCCGATAATTGCGAATCACTCTGGTGATAATCTTAGTAATCAAAATATAGTAATTTATTCCCTCCCTAACAGCTGTAATTAGATTTCGTACGATGCATCTATAATACCACTTAAATCAGTCAATATCTATAATATTTTCCATTTATTACATCTGACAGCCTAAAAACTACATATATCGATCTGAATGACGCGATTCTGGGATTTGCAGCAGAGGAGGTGCGGACAAAATCTTGGACCCTGATAGAGACAGGAGGGTGTCCGTATGTATTCAAGAGAAGAGCGCATGAAGGCAATTGAGCTATACATCAAGTATGATAAAAGTATAGCTGCTGTAATTCATGAACTTGGCTATCCAAGCCGTGGATTATTGCCGAGATGGTATAAAGCATATCTAAAAGAACAAGAGACTGGGATCTTGTGGGATCGATATTCACGATGCTCGAAATATTCACTAGAGCAGAAGATAGCTGCTGTAGAACACTATTTTGAGCATGGTCGCAATTTATCAAGGACGGTAAGATTACTGGGGTACCCCTCTAAGGAGGCACTCAGATTATGGTGTGATGAGTTGGCACCAGGAAGTCGCAAAAAGCGTGTTGGAGGTGTACAATGCACTCAAGAGCAGAAGAAAGAAGCCGTAATTGCACTATGCACCAGAACCGGCAATGCTAAAGAAATCGCCAGGGAATATGGCGTCACCCGAGAGGCACTATACAACTGGAAAAACGATCTGCTCGGCAAGGAGGATAGCATAACGATGCCTGAGGCAGAGGACAAACCGCTCCCCGATAACAAGGATGCCCTTTTATCCGAAATCGAATCGCTGAAACGTCAGATTAAAGGACTGAAGCTTGAAAAGGCCATTTTGGAAAGGACAGCAGAGATTATAAAAAAAGATCCGGGCGTCGATCCGAAGAACCTAACAAACAAAGAGGAGGCTATTCTGGCCGACGCCCTGAGAAATGAGTATCCGTTGAAGGAAGTGCTTGCGTGTCTAGGAATGCCACGCAGCAGTTACTTTTACCATCGAAAGCTCGCGTCAATTCCAGGCAAATACGAAGAACTGAGGCGCCGTATCATAGAGTTGTTTGGGGAGAACGGTGGACGATATGGCTACCGACGAATCCATGCTTTGCTTGCGCGAGAAGAAACACGCGTTTCCGAAAAGGTTGTGCGACGTATAATGGGGGAATCCGAGCTTGTTGTTTTCCAAAAAAGGAGGCGGAAATACAGTTCGTACCAAGGCGAGAAGACTCCGGGCGCAGACAACTTAATCGAGCGCAATTTCCATGCGGATGGGCCGAAAGTCAAATGGCTCACGGACATAACGGAATTCGCTATCCCTGCTGGGAAAGTATATCTTTCCCCAATTGTGGATTGTTTTGATGGGTTGCTGCCAAGCTGGTCTATAGGGACTAGCCCTGATGCCGATTTGGTCAACAGCATGCTTGACCGCGCGACAGAAACCCTGAAAGAAGGTGAACATCCGCTGGTGCATTCAGATCGGGGCGGCCATTATCGTTGGCCTGGGTGGATATCACGAATGGAAAAAGCGGGTCTTCAACGCTCGATGTCAAAGAAGGGCTGCTCGCCCGACAACGCAGCTTGTGAGGGATTCTTCGGCAGGCTCAAGAACGAGATGTTCTACAATAGATCATGGACAGGGGTCAGCATAGAGGAATTCATGGATATCCTTGACGAATATTTGGTCTGGTATAATGAGAAGAGGATCAAACTTTCTTTGGGTGCGATGAGTCCGTTGGAATATAGGCGAAGCCTTGGTTTGGCCGCCTAAGGTGTCCAAAAAAACGTCCGCACCTCCAAAATGATAAATAACTTTGGACACCTAGTTGCTGCCAAAAATGGTTTGGCGGTGCTTTATCCGGTAACTGTCTCCGGTTAAGTAGATCACTTCAATTTTGTGGATAAGACGATCCACTATGGCAGTGGTAATAGGCGGATTACCCAGGATATCTCCCAATCTTCTGGACTTTTATTAGATGTAATAAATCTGTGGCATTAACTGCCGGATCTAATGCACTTCTTGAAGTATAGGCATTTCCTCTTTGTCGCTGAAATAGACTTCTGCCGGGGTTTGATACGTCAATGACTGATGTGGTCTATAATTGTTACATAAGTTCAGCCAAATTATTAATTCCTTTTCTGGCTTCTCGCGGCGTTGCTACTCTTTAATATAGATATCCTCATATTTGAGTGATCGTCAGAGACGTTCTAGGAAATTGTTATCGGTTGCGCGGCCTTTCCCGTCCATGCTGATAGTGATACCGGCTGACTCCAGCAGTTCTATATATTTTGGACTGGTAAAGTGGCTGCCCTGGTCGCTGTTCATTATTTCAGGTTTGGCTTTATTAAGCGCAGTTTGAACCGTTCTTAATACAAAGCCTATTTCCATACTCTGATCCATGTCCCAAGCTACAACATAACGGGAAAATAGATCAATAATAGCCACCAGGTACATCCAGCCGCCTTTAAGACGTATGTATGTAATATCAATACCCCAGATCTGGTTAGGATGATCAATTATTAAACCACGTAACAAATACGGATAGATACGATGTTCAAGATTACGTTTGCTTCGGTCTGTTCAAACAATGTATGATGTTATTTGAGGCTTATTTCAGCTGACTCTTAATCAGAAGGTTACAGGTTCGATTCCTGTATGGCCCACCATACTAAACCTATAATCGGCCATTTTAAAAGGAGAGAAATTTCATTTCTCTCCTTTTTCATTTTGGCCCCGCAGGTTTTACCGTGTATCAAACGAAACAGACGGAAAGTTACTCGTATGATTGTCCATAGCTGCTGCTCAAATATTGCAGACGGCTATTGAGATATTCCAGGTGCTTTTCGATGTCCGACGCCATTTGCTGGTATCTGTCCTTGGCCGACTGATCTTCAGTAGATTCAGCGTTCATCAGGTAGGTTCCCTTGGCCGATTGGGCTGATGCTATGGCTTTCTTCAAATCACTCTGAACAGTCACTTTTTAACACCTCACATGACATAATTTAATATTCCCGTATATTATGCCATATTATCATGGTTGCTATTCCATGTTTTCAGAGAAGTCCAGGCTCTGTTCCAAATCCTCCAGGCTATCCGCCAGGTAAACCAGCTCGTTAATGTCGCAATTGGCCATCGCTGATTCATATGAACTATACGGCATCGGCAAAACATAACCGTACTCACTTACAATATAGAATCCGGGCATACTATTCTCACCTTTATCAGCAAATCTCCTGATGATTAACTTTCCCACCTGCACCAATAATAATGTACCCATTTTTGAAAAACCGGTCTGGTATTAGCGGACCGCATCTACCTCTGCATATATTCTATTGCAGCTTATCCTGCTCCAGATAAATAGTGCGGCTGGGAAAGGCGATGGATACCCCTTCCTCTTCCAGAATCTCCATGATTTTAAGATTAATATCCTGTTTTACCTCCAGGTATTCTGCCCAAACCGTAGTATTGGTAAAGCAATATATCATAATATCCAGGCTGCTTTCATTGAATATTTCAAAATATACCAAAACCGTCTCCGGATGTATCCCATGGTGTTGTACCAACATTTGTTTAATACGTTGAATGCATGATTCTACTTTATTCCTGGGGGTATCATAGGTGATACCTAAATAAAAGTTTATCCGACGTTTGCCCATACGACTATGGTTGGTAATGGCCTCCCCCGCCAGCATGGAATTAGGTATGGTAATCAAGGACTGGGAAAATGACCGTATCTTGGTGCTGCGAAAGGATATGTTTTCAACCGTTCCTTCCACGCTGGAGGCAGCTATCCAGTCACCGATGACAAACGGTTTTTCCATGATGATTACGATCCCCCCGAAGATATTGGCCAAGGCATCCTTGGCTGCCAGGGCAAAGGCCAGCCCCCCCAGTCCCAGGCCGGCAATAAATCCATTAACATCATAGTTCCACTCCTGAGCCACGATTACTATTGCCAGGGCTAAAATTACGAAACGGACCACATTGGAGAAGAACGGGATCAGCATGCTGTCCAGGTTCAGTTTTTCTTTAAGTTCTTCCGATAACAGAGAATTGTTGCCGGTGAGGTCGTAAAAACCCCAGGCCAGGATTACCACCAGGCTCGAGCGGAAAAGCCGGTGAACAAAAGCATCCACCGCCAACGGCAGCGGAAGATACAACAGAGCCATATAAAGGCCCAGTATAATAATCAGTGCCTGGATGGGTCTTTTGAAGGCCAGCAACAGCTTGTCATCCAGGGTGTGGCCGGTGCGTTGACTGATCTTGAGCAGCCATTTGAACAGGTAGCAGGAAAACAACTTCTGCAAAAACAGAAAGGTTAAAAATATCAGCAATGCCATAACCGCATATTGCAGATTTTCATAGTTGAATACTCGGATGCTGAGATCGGTCATCTGGTTTGCATAATCAGCTAACATAGTTATCTCCTATTTAAAGTAATGATAGAGATCGTCTCTTGCGAAGGTATGGATTGGCCTTCATCCGTTAATAATCCAGTTAGTAGCTAACAGGAGGTCAAACCATTTGAAAACGATACGATGGCTTTTCACCTATTTATTATGCTCTATTTTGCTGCTTGAACTGGCAGTTTACGCATTGTTTTTAAGCGGTAAGCAGCTTTACCTGTTAACCGTATTTATATCTACAGCCAGTATCATATACATTATTTATCATCTCAGCAAGCCTTTTTACGAGTACCGGGAAGCAGCCAAAAGCTACCACTTCTATTGTATCAGCCCGGACCATCCGCGCGAGGATGATATTCTTTGGCGGCCAATCCATAAGCGTATGTGATGCAGCCGGGGAAGCATAAGCGCTAGATACCGGCAGGAGAAGGCCGCCAAAGGATTATACGGCTGCTTTCCCGGCCTATTCCTTAACTTGGAACAGTGCATACATCATATCGGCACGTGAATAAGACAAGGTGCCGAGAGTCCAGTCATAAACGTGAAGCAGGCCATACTCACCCGTGGCAAATTTGACCGCGTTATAGCTGTAATTCCCGGTTTCGGTAGCAACCGCCTCTTCCAGCGGCACCAATCGTCCAAACGGCTTTTGCAGCGGCTTATAGCCGGTTTCATACAGCTTGTTGTCAGCCACATCATAGAGATACATATTTTTGCTGTTCAGGGGATGCAACTGCACCGCATTGCCGTCCATACTGACGGCAACCTCACAGTAATTGTCGCCCTGGGTTGCATTGCATTTTATCGGCGCCAAATCCAAACTGCGGACAATTTGCAATTTATTTAAATCATAAACATAAAGCCCGAAGTATCCATGGAAAATTACAATGTCATCCGATGCGTAATCAAGAACAGCCATATCAGCGCCTACGCTTTGTTCCGGGCGCCATGCAGCTGCAGTCGGTTCCAGCCCCTTATACCGCGAAGCATTTTCTTGCAGCCCCTGCGCCCCACCGCCTGTACCGATGCTTACAATCTGATAGGCATTATTCCCCAAGCCCTTTATTCGAAATTCTTTGCCGTCGCCTTCACACCTGTATCCGCTATCAGTAGGCTCGAAATTACCGTTGGCACTCAGAAAGTGCAACCCCGGAGTAGAATAATCAGAGACGGTCCACACGCAGAATTCCTTTTCATCGCCTGCCACAAGGGAAATAGCGTTCAGCTTGAATTCGGTGATGCGGTATGGCTCAGGAATGTCATTACCCAGGTAGGAGGTATAGTAATGATTAAAAGCGGCTTCTCCAATTTTGAGCAGGTCGGTTTCGTCCGTTGAAAACCGCATGGCTTGAGCTTTTGTTCTTTCTAAATCGAAGGGCTTTTGAGGGTTGGCTGCAAATGCCAGCACCGCTACCGCAACTGTCAAAAAGACCGCGATGATCAGCCAAAATGCAGGTTTTTTATAATTCAATATGTTTTTGGTCCGGGTCTCTACATGGCTTTCACCAAAGGCAAGAGGATTTGCCCTCCAAAGTCCGGATTTTTTCAACAGCATGCACACAAGTATCACGCCGACGGCCGCATAGGATGCTGTGATGCTCATATTCAGGACGGCAGTAAACATTCCTTGCAAGGTGCTCATTTTACCGCCTCCTCAATAATACGCTTCAGTTCCTCCGCCTCCTTGGGGGAAATTCTCCTTGCATCAAGAAAAGCGGTACAGCTTATATCTTTCCATGTGTTGCACCCCTCTTCAGTCTATTGCAATAGAGCTTTCTTTCAGTTTACTGTTATAGACCTATTTGTCAACGCCGGGGAGAGGTTTTAGCAAAGGCTGTACTCCTTGGAGCTTGGGCCTTAATTTTAAGCACGGCGGTCTGGCATACCGCCATAAAAAAGAGGGCCTTGGGAAAACGGCCCTCTCTTGTGGTGTTTTTCTATTTCTCCTCTTTTTCCTGTTTGGCTTTCTGAATTATCTTTTCGGCGAACTGGGCCGGTACTTCCTCATAATGAGAGAATTCCATTTTGAACTTGCCCCGCCCCTGGGTCATGGACTTCAGGTCGATGGTGTAGCGGGCCATTTCCGCCAGCGGTACCTGCGCCTTTATCATCTGTTTGGTGCCCGCAGGCTCCATGCCCATTACCCGGCCGCGCTTGCTGTTCAAATCACCGATGATGTCTCCCATGTAAGTATCAGGCACTTCAATCTGCACATTGACAATAGGCTCCAGCAAAACCGGTTTGGCAGCCTCCACCCCTTTTTTGAAGGCCAGGCGGGCAGCCATTTTGAATGCCATTTCGGAGGAGTCCACCGAATGATAGGAACCATCATAAAGGGTTGCCTTGAGGTTGGTAACCGGGTAGCCGGCCAGAACCCCTTCCTCCATGGCCTCTATCAGGCCCTTCTCTACCGCCGGGAAGTAGTTGCGCGGTACGGACCCGCCGAATACATTTTCTTCGAAGATGAATTCGCCTTCTTCGGTCGGTTCAAACTTAATCCAGACATGCCCGTACTGCCCATGCCCGCCGGATTGCTTCTTATGCTTACCTTCGGCTTCGACTGTGCCCCTGATAGTCTCCCGATATGGTATCCGCATTTCCTTGCTGACCACATCGACCCCGAATTTACGGGCCAGTTTGTCAATTATTATATCGACATGGGTGTCGCCCATGGTCTTCATTATGGTCTGTTTGGTCTCGGCGTTTTTCTCCACCGAAATGGTAGGGTCTTCTTCCAGGAGACGCTGCAGAGCTCCGCTCAGTTTATCCTCATCGCCCTTGCTTTTCGGTTCAATGGCTATGCTGAGGGTCGGTTCGGGAAACTGGATGGGCTCCATTACTGCCGAGCCAGACTTTACCGTCAGGCTGTCCCCGGTACCGGTCGCTGCCAATTTGGCCACTGCAGCTATATCTCCGGCATATAATTCCGGCACTCCGGCCTGCTCTTTACCGGTCATTATTAAAAGCTGAGCAATTTTTTCTTCTTTTTCCTTGTTGGCGTTATAGACTACCGAGTCGGCCTTCATCTTACCGGTAAACACCCGGAACATATTCAGGCGGCCGATATAAGGGTCGGCGATGGTTTTGAAAACCTGAGCGGATAAAGGCGAATTATCAAGATCTTTCCCCTTTATCAGAGGATTGGTATCCGGGGCGGCTCCACAGTCGGCGATAAAATCCATAACTGGTTGAATGCCGACATTGTTCAGAGCGGAACCGCAGAATACGAAAACGGCTGAGCCCGTGGCAGCCGCAGCTTTAATACCTTCTATTATTTCCGCGTCACTCAGTTCCTCACCTTCCAGGTACTTGGCCAGCAGGTCGTCATCGGCCTCCGCAGCAGCTTCAATCAGGGTTTCTTTATAAGCCTGGACGTCGTCCAGCATATCTGCCGGTATATCCTGTTCGCTGATCTTGCCGGTTCCGGCTTCAAATATCAGCGCCTTCATCTTGACCAGGTCGACTACCCCCTTGAAACTGTCCTCAGCTCCAATCGGCAGTTGTATAGGAACAATGTTATCGGAAAAAGTATCTTGCAATTCGTTCAGGACTTTATAGAAATCGGCATTTTCCCGGTCCATTTTATTGATAAAAGCAATCTTGGGGACATCGGGGAAATCCTCCCAGATTACTTCGGTCTGAACCTCTACGCCGGCAGTTGCTGACAGCACCACCAAGATGGAATCCACCACCCGCAGAGCGCCTACCACTTCATAATAAAAATCTGCATAACCCGGGGTATCCAGTATATTTATCTTACACTCCCTGTATTCACAGGGAACCAATGCAGTACTAATGGTGATCTTTCTTTTTACCTCTTCCGGCAGATAATCTGCCGCGGAATTACCGTCATCTACCTTCCCCATCCGCTTGGTAGCTCCCGTATTATACAGCATCGCCTCTGCCAGGGAGGTTTTACCGGTACCTCCGTGGCCGACAAGAGCAATATTGCGAATTTTACTAGTAGGGTAAACCTTCATCCAATAACCTCCTCGTATTCAACTATAACTGTAAAAATGGTACTATACTTTGTATAAAGTAGCAAAAATTTTTTCTAATCCGGCTTTTTGCCAAGTACATAAAAAATCCAGTAAAGAAACAGCGCAGCCAACCCAAACAGAAGCATCTGGTAAATAAAAATGCCCTTGAACATGTCTATAATAAGGGTAAACACTATGCCCAGGGCCAGAGGAAAGAGTACCAGCTTGCTAAAGGGCTTATCTGGAAAATCAGGGTCGAGTCTTTTCTGTCTTAAATATGATAGGTTTAAAATTACGAAGAACAATAGGGTATTCAGAACAAGGCTCAGGAATATCATGGCATGTCTCCCGACAGATTGAGATAAGCAGCAAAAGATTGGCGGTACTCATCAATTAAGTGATAGTCGGTAAGATCCAGATGTATAGGGGTTATACTGATATAACCGTCCTGAACCGCAACCACGTCGCTTTCGGACTCCTGTTCCTCCTTGACAACTCCCCCTCCCAGCCAATAGTAAGTATTCCCGCGAGGGTCCTGCCGCTCCTCGAAGAGATTATCATAATTCCTGATCCCCAGCTTGGTGATTCTGACCCCTTTGATCTCTTTTTTCCCCAGGGCCGGTATATTAACGTTGATCAGCGTTTTTTTCTCCAACCCGCGTTTACTGGCCACCCTGATTATATTACGGGTAAACCGGGCTGCATAATCAAATTCCATGTCTTCCCGATAGGAATTAAGCGATACTGCCAGTGAAGGGATGCCCAGTATTACCCCCTCGGCGGCGGCAGAAACGGTACCCGAGTAAAGGACATCCGTGCCCAGATTAGGGCCGTGGTTGATTCCCGATACTACCAGGTCTATATCCTGCTTAACCAGAGTATTCAGAGCCAGTTTGACACAGTCGACCGGGGTGCCGCCTACTATCCAGGCAGCATTGGCTTCCGACATACTGGTCTTAATTACCCGGATGGGCTCAAAAACGGTAATGGAATGACCGGTTCCGCTTCTTTCCCGGTCCGGTGCTACTACAAATAGTTCGCCCAGGGAACTCAATTCCCGGGCCAGGCTGTGAATACCCCGGGCATGAATACCATCATCATTGGTCAGCAGGATTCTCATTCGAATGAAACCTCCCGCTCCAGAAGTTTTATGTGATTATAAGGCCAATAGGTAAAGAAAGCTTTGCCTTTTAACCTGTCCCGGGTAAGCCAGGCATTCCAGTAATGGCTGTCAAAGCTGTGATTGCGGTTATCGCCCAGAACCATCAGGCAGCCCTCCGGTACCTCCACCGGGCCATATTCATAGCTCAGGGCTTCAGCCAGATAGGGTTCTTTCAAGGGACGGTCATTTATGTAAACCTTGCCATTCTTCATTTCCACAATATCCCCGGGCAGACCGATTACCCTTTTGATATAGTCCTGATTGGTGTGCAAAGCTTCCGGCGGGGCAAACACCACAATATCCCCCCGCTCAGGTTCTTTAAAGCGATATATAAATTTATTTACCATAACCCTGTCCTTCAGTTGTATAGTTGGCAGCATAGATGCGGAAGGGATTATGCGCCCCTCAATAACAAAGGTCCTTAAAATCATAGCCAGAACAAAAGCAATAATTACTATGCTTAATAACTCTTTTACAAAATCCTTGATCTCCTTGCTCATATATACCCCCCGCTAAAACTCATATATATTTATGACCATCTCGTTCTTTTCCTTGTCTTTAGTAAGTCCAAACATTATTTTTTTTTCCTTCAGGCTCTTGTTTAAAAAATCAATGATATAAATCAACTCCGGATTACTGGCAAAGCTTTTAAAGGCAATCAGTTCCAACTTGCCGTTATCTTCGTTCACAATCTGGTCTCCTTTCCCTGTAATATTGTAGTTTAAGCGCTGCCACATTACAAGTTGGGCCCTATCTCTTTTTATTCTTTTTTAGATAAGGGAACCTCGGGGACTGTGTCCGGCGACTATACCGCGGATACGGCAGCGGGCTTCGTATATCTGCTCCAGTTCAATACGGTAGCGCCGCATTACATTTTCGGCAAAAGACTGGATATCGCTCACACCCAAATCCGCCAGTCCTGCGGCTTTGACCGGAGCGCCGTCGGCTCTGATATTGATCCCTATATGCAATAGGGTTGAAACATTGGAACTGGAAGCAACCCCAACCGTCAGCTTGCCATTATTGGCATATAGAGCTTCTCCCCTGCGCACCACCGCAAGACCAAGCTGCTCCAGTTCCTCTTTCATGCCGATCAAAAACAGGCGCTGGCGGTAAAGCCCCAGATTTAAGTCGTTATCAAAATGTTCGATAATGAAACTCAGCATTAGTGGTGAATATATATAGGTTTGATCCAATATATCAGTCTGATCCAGCATAAATGACTGGGGCACCCGGACTTCCCCGCAAAAAGCCACCACAGCGTCTCCCATAATATCAAAATTGCGATATATCCAGTGGGGCTCCAGTTCTTTTCCGCTGTAGCTTATGGATTGGTTTAAATAGAGTGTTTTCAGCATAAGTTTTCCTCGCCTTCCTATATTATTAACCTTATTGTTCTATCTCATGATATCTCATGGTTAAATCAATATAAATTTTACCATCAATTCTGATTTTTTAAAAACCAACGACGCTATCATCATATATAATGCAGTTTTGCAAGTATTAGATAGGGCAACCTGATAATACCGCTTTGTTTTATTGCAAATTCGCATGATTTAAATGCAAAATCGCAATAAATAGCTTGGGATACGGGGTTCAGCTTTGGTTTTTTCTGATATCTTCGACTGGATTTAACAAGTGTTAACAACTAAAATACCGAAGTTATATGTATTTACTTATTCTTCACATATATTATTTCTTCAAGCATTATTACAGACGTGGCATAATTTTTGCATTTTCAAAAGGCGAATCGGTATATAAATTACTTTAGTTTGAGTCGGGGGTGATTATAAGCAAGTAATTATTACCGGGGATGTGATGCTCATTTGCAGCTAAAAGCTATAGATAATAGATCTAAAGAAAATGGGACATCAGCTAATAGCTAATATCCCCATAGTAAAGTGGCTTATTTCCATTGTATGCCTTTTTAGAGCGATTTTCCACATTTAAATTTAGAAGGGGGTTATACTATGGCGGTGATTTTATCCCAAAATCTGCTGATGGATCAGTATAAAGAGAAACTGGTCAGCGCAGATGAAGCAGTTAAAATTGTTAAATCCGGCGATTGGGTTCAGTACGGTGAATTTGTGATGCAGCCCAAAGACCTTGATGCCGCATTGGCCCGGCGGGTAAACGAACTGGAAGATGTAAAAATCCGTGCTGTTACTATTACCATAATTCCGGAAGTGGTTAAGGCAGATCCGGACAGAAAACATTTTGTTTTTAACGATTGGCATTATTCCGGTATTTCCCGGGCGTTACAGGAGAAGGGGCTATGCAATTATATACCCGTTACCTATCATGAAGGCGGAAAATTATACGATGAATTCTGTGATGTGGATGTGGCCTTCGTTCCGGTAGCTCCGATGGATAATAACGGCTATTTCAACATAGGCACTTCCAACTCGCTTAGTTCCTATGTAACCGCTAAAGCCAAAAAAATTATCGTCGAGGTAAATAAATCAGTGCCTATATGCCTGGGCGGAAACGGTGAATCGGTTCATATTTCTCAGGTAGATTATATAGTCGAGAACAGTACCAATGCCAAATTATACAATTTGCCGGAAACTCCGGTAAGCGAAACTGACCGCAAAATAGCCAACATAGTAATGGGACTGATGGAAGATGGCGTTTGCCTGCAGCTGGGGATTGGGGCCATGCCCAATGTGGTAGGCTCACTTATTGCAGACTCCGATCTCAAGGACCTGGGGGTTCATACCGAAATGCTGGTGGATTCCTTTGTCGATATGCATGAATCCGGCCGGGTTAATGGTAAACGCAAGAGCATAGACAAAGGTAAAATGGTGTATACATTTGCTATGGGTACTGATAAGCTTTACAACTTCATGGATAATAATCCGGTTTGCGCCAGCTACCCGGTTGGATATACCAATGACCCCTTTATTATTGCCCAGAATGACAATGTTTTTGCTATCAATAATGCCCTGGAGGTTGACCTGTACGGTCAGGTAGCGTCTGAAGCCTCCGGTCCCCGGCAGATATCCGGTACCGGCGGGCAGTTTGATTTTATATTCGGGTCCTTCCGTTCCAAAGGCGGTAAGGGATTGATTTGCCTGAGTTCCACCGTTAAATTAAAAAACGGCGAAGTTGCTTCCCGCATTAAAGCCTCCTTTGCCCCCAAAACCATAATTACGGTACCACGCTCGATAAATTATTATGTGATAACCGAATTCGGCGTGGCCCTTATGAAAGGCCGGACTACGTGGCAGAGAGCCGAGGCCCTGATTAATATCGCTCACCCGGACTTCAGGGATGAACTGATAAAAGAAGCCGAAGCAGCCAATATATGGCTAAGAACCAATAAACAGGATGCATAATATAAAATGATTATTATCTAATTAGCTTTTAGCGTTCTTCTTTCTAGCAGGTGTCTAATTTATTCGGACACCTGCCTTTCTATTTCTAATTGCCCTTGTATTTAATGTTGTAGCGGGTAGCCTTACGCGAAACGGTTGAAGCATCCACTTCCAAAAGACGAGCTGCCTTGTAGCATGAACTGGTTACCGAAAAGGTCTTCTCCAGCAATTGTCTTTCCAAGCTCTCCACCGCTTTTTTCAGTGGTATTATGCTGTTAACGCTTATCGGCTGATGGGTGTTGCCTGTTCCCCTGCTGTCTGACTGCATGAAGTACACCGGCAGTTGATGAATATCAATCTCTTCCGTACTGGTAGTAACGACCAGCCTTTCGATCAGGTTTTCCAGCTGTCTGATATTGCCGGGCCACGAATAAGTCATCATCAATTCTATGGCTTCCGGGCTAATCGACTTTTTCAGGTTATAGCGTTCGTTAAACTTGGCCAGAAAATGCCGCACCAGAAGGGGGATATCTTCCCTTCTCTCCCTCAGAGCGGGCACATGGATAGGTACCACATTGAGCCGGTAGTACAAGTCTTCCCGGAACTCACCCTTCCTCACCATTTCTTCCAGGTCACGATTGGTTATGGCTATTATCCTTACATCAATGCTTATGGGTTTGGTTCCGCCTACCCTGAATATCTCCTTTTGCTGCAGGGCCCGCAATAGTTTTACCTGCAGGTGCAGGGGAACATCTCCGATTTCATCCAGCAGCATGGTTCCTTCGGTAGCTACTTCAAAAAGGCCGGGCTTCCCTTCCCTCCTGGCTCCGGTAAATGCCCCCGGTTCATAACCGAACAGCTCCGATTCCAGTAGATTCTCCGGTATGGCAGCACAGTTCAGCTTTACAAAAGGGCCTTTACTGCGTATGCTGTTGCGTTGAATTATTTCTCCAATGACCTCTTTGCCAACACCCGATTCACCGGAAATCAGTACGGTGGAATCGACTTCGGCAATTTTCATGGCCTGGTAAACAACCTTCTCCATTTCTTTGTTCTTGAAAATCAGATCTTCCGATAAACGGATTTTCATTTCATTCATCTGAAATTCGAAATGTTTTTTCAAACCTTCCAGTTGCTCTACCTTTTGCTTCAACATGTTAAGCTCGCTGATATCGCGCACACTGGTAACCACCCGGAATATATCGCCCTTTTCGTCAAAAACCGGGGTGGCACTTACCAGCAGGGTGGTTCCGGTAACCGTAACCAGGGTGGTCGTTATCGCTTCCTTGCGCTCCAGTACCAGCAGACTGGCAGATCGGGAAAGCACCCCGGTTTCCACCAGTTCACTCATGGTCTTGTTCACCAGGTCTTCTTCCCCCAGACCGGTCATCCTCCTGACGGCTTTGTTAATTCTTAAGGTCATGCCTGAACCATCGGTAATATATAATCCGTCGAAAGAGGAATCGATTATGGCATCCATTTCCGAGTTCAACGTTTTCACATATTCCAGTTCACGGGAAACGTTCTCCAATTCTGAGACATCATAGAGTACAGCAACGGCACCGGTAATCTCGCCGTTTTTAACAATCGGAGCCCGATTGGTTATAAACGATCTGCTGCCGATGCATAACCTGATGCCATATTCGCAGCGGCCGCTTTCAATAATATCGACAAGCTCGCTTTCAGGTATGATGTCGTTGATAAACCGGCCAATTATATCTTTTTTCTTGAGCCGGGTCAGATTCTCAGCAGCCTGATTCCAGATGGTTATGATGCCTTTACGGTCAATAGCCACGATAGGATTATAGGCTGAGTTTATGACTATCTCCAACTGCCCCGACATTTCCTCAATTATTTCGGTCAGGGCCACCATGATGTCAGACTTGGTGATAATGCCTACCAGTTTTCCATTTTCTACCACCGGATAGCGGCCGGTATACATTATATCGACCTCGTCGATAGGTTGTTCCGGAGGCAGGGTCTTTACCAGCCGGCTCATAAACTCTCTTACCGTGTGGTTCAAGGGTATCTCCTGGCTCATAGCGCGAATAAGATGGGTTTTAGTCAGAAGTCCCACTAATTGTCCATCCTCTACCACCGGTGCGCCATCTATTTTCTTGTCTAAAAACAGAGTGGCCACTTCCCCCAGAGTATCATCCGGTGATAGGAGGATGAGGTCGGTGCTCATAAAGCTCTTAACTCTCAAACTACTTCCTCCCCCCCTATGTCATTATCATCCCCTTAATGCAGTCTCGCTTTTTATAAGCTTAGCCTTTCACCCTAAGGCTTATGTTAATTATAAATATAATTAGAGGATTTATGGACACTTTGTGAGAATTATTTTTGATGAGGTGATTCTGGTGACTGAACATAGCCCCTTTTTTGCAAGACAGTATATTTGCCCGGTATGCAAAAGCAATTTTACTTCCCTGGCGGTTCGCAGTTCAGCTGTTTATGTCCAAGATAAGGAAGCCGACCTGCACGTAATTTACCGCGGGGTGAGCCCTTTACATTACTCAATAATTGTATGCCCGGGGTGTTATTACGCTGCTTCCAATAAAGGCTTTACGCAAGAGATAGACCCTAAACTGCTGGAAAAGCTTATCCCGGCGCTATATCAATTACGACCGGATAAACCCGTCGAATACACCGGGGAAAGGGATTTGCCCACTGCCCTGAGCTCATTTAAAACGGCTATTCGTTCGGCGCAGCTCAAACAGGTCAGAGCCGGCGAACTGGCAGGCCTGTTTATGGGTGCGGCCTGGATGGCAAGAGAGACAAATGACACCATATTGGAGACCGTTTATCTCAAGGAGGCGCTATCGCATTATCTGGAGGCGTATAACAAGGATTTTAAGTCTATCGGCAACATGAGTGATGTCCAGGCAGCGTACCTGATTGGCGAATTGTATCGCCGCAACAGTGATTGTAAGGAAGCAGTAAGCTGGTTCAACAAGGTAATAGTTCACAAGTACATAAAACAGTACCCCCATATTGAAAAAATGGCCCGGGAGCAGTGGGCCCTGGCCCGGGAGCAATCGAAGCTGAACCCCGATTCTTCTATTGAAGAAGGGACTATGCCGGAGGCTATCGGACAGAAGCAGCAGGCAGAGGGCTCGGCATTAGCCACTCCGAACCATAATGCCGATAAAGTTGCCTCCCCCCGGCGCAGGCCTATAATGCAGATGCCGGCTCATCTCTATGCCGACCAGATTGACTGGCTTACCCATATTGTCAATAACGGGTATAACAGCAGCAAAACCCTGGTCAGCAAAGAACAGGTTATCCGCGCCTTGCTGGATGCTGTAATGGAAAAACTGGGAGGCAATTTACCGGCACAGTTCGGCAACGAAGAGGAACTTAAAACCGTCTTCATCGAGGTTCTAACCGGACCCAGGAACGAGTCGTTTATTGTACACGGATACACAGAATCCATAAATGACCCTGCTGTTTCTGCTAAACGCCATGGTCCTAGGCCGTAATCAGGTATGAAAATAAAGCCGCTATAAAAACCGTAAAATTCTGAATTTATATGTCGAGCATCACAGCTTCATTTATTCCAAAGAAGTAGAGGAAGCTCTCCTTTACTTTTTTGCCCTGGATGGCTTCCAGGGCTTCTTTGTATAGTTTTAGCTGGGGCTGATAATAACTTATCAGTTCTTCCCGGTTATTTCCATTTATATAATCGGTTTTAAAGTCTACCAACACGATTTCATCGCCTTCATAAAAGAAGAGGTCGATTACGCCTTGAACCAGCAGTTTTTCATCAGGAGCAACAGCGCTCTCCGTTATATCCGCAGCCTGGCGCAACTGGTTAAAGGCTGCTTCCCTTTCCACTTCCTTCGCGTTCAGTATCCTTTGGCCCAGTGGTGTAAAGAAAAATCGAAGTATTTTAGCAGTGTCAACCGCAGCGGCTTCATCAGGCAGGAGTAATTCCCGGGCTACCATAGCTTCAACCTGTTTATCGATAGCCTTCTGACTTCCCACCTGGTCAAGCTCAATATGCTGCATGACAAAATGCATTATACTGCCTTTCTGAGCCGGGGATAAAGGCTTAACGCCTTCAACAAAACGAGGCCGGACCAATGAGGCCGGCAGGTGTATGCCCATTAAACCGGGTTGGCTTTTCCCTTCCTTGAGCAGAGATACCGATACCTTGGACGGAATCCTCTCTGCCGCTTGATATGGATATTGCCAGTTCAAGCGCTGCGATATCAGTTCCAAATCGTTGCCGGGCTCATGTTTTTCCACCTGCTCATGAAACGCGGTAAGCATTTCAGCCGCCCTGGCATCAGCAGTACCAGCCTCGCTGCGCTTAAGCAGTTCTATCTGCCATTGTGACGGGTCGTCATACAGTTCCTCCGGTATCCGGGACACCCCGGCCAATTCTCTCAGAACGCTTCCGTCCGGGTGGCGCATCAGCACCGGGCCCAACCAGTCCAGTTGGTTTTTCCCTTGAGCCAGGTTAAAGGGGGTGAGCGGCTGGCTCCACTTATGGGCGCTTCCTTGCAGATCACTTAAAGAACCCAGCAAAATCAGCTTGTGCTGCGGCCGCGTGCAGGCAACATAAAGAATACGCATTTCTTCTGACAGATTTTCCAGTTTTAATTTATTCTTGATGCATACGCGGGCGATAGTTTCGCTGTAACTGCGCAGTTCCGGGTTTACATAGCGGGGGCCCAAACCCAGGTCTTTGTGCAATAGGATTCCGGCGCTGCTGTCGCTCATATTAAACTGCTTGCCCAGCCCGGCTACTATTACTACCGGAAATTCCAGTCCTTTACTGCGGTGGATGCTCATAATCCGCACCAGATTTTCATTCTCTCCCAGAATCCGGGCTACGCCCATGTCACCGCTGCGGGCCTGGATCTTATCAATGTAGCGGATAAAGTTAAACAGGCCCTTGACAGAAGTATCTTGAAACTGACGAGCGCGATCCAGCAAGGCTTTCAGATTGGCCTGACGCTGCCGCCCCCCGGGCATGGCTCCGACATAATGGAAATAGCCGGTCTCATGCAGTATCTTCCAGATAAATTCATCCATAGGGAGATAACGAGCCTCTTTTTTCCATCGGCTCAAATTTTGCATAAAGCCCTGGAGTTTAGCCCCGATATCAGCGTCGTTTTCCACCGGGTATTTTTCCACCGCTTCATAATAGCTGCCGGCCTGGCTTTGCACCCGAATCTGAATCAGTTCCTCCAGGGTGAACCTGCCGATGGGAGAACGCATTACGCTTAAAAGAGGAATATCCTGACGGCGGTTATCGACTAAGCGGAGGAGGTTAAGAATTATCGTAATCTCACCGGCTTCAAAGTAACCGCTGCCCATATCCGCATAGACAGGAATTCCTTCGGCGGCAAACACCTCCCAGAAGGCTGTAATCCAATTACGGGTACTGCGCATTAGAACCACCACATCCCGGTATTCCAGAGCACGGAAGTCTTCCAATTTATGGTCATAAATCGGCCGCCCCAGCAATTCCTTGATTTTCTTTGCCGCTACAAGGGCTTCTATCTCTGCGTCCCCTGCCCGGGCCAATTCATCCTCTTCATCAGCGGCTCGGCTTTTATCAATCAGACAGAGACCAATAGCTGCTTCGGAGGTATCATGCGTTTTTAATCCAGGATAAAGGGATGCCCGGGCATCATAAGCTGTTTCGCCCAGATAAGGCGACATGATATGCTTGAAGATATAATTGACCCCATTAAGTATTTCCTCCCGGCTGCGGAAATTGATGCTTAAATCTATCCGCCGGTTGAGCTCCCCTTCCATTTCCTGAAATTGCTCCATCTTTTGAATAAATAAAGTGGGATCAGCCAGACGGAAACGGTAGATGCTCTGCTTGATATCGCCCACCAGAAACACGTTGTCATTCTGTTTGATGCAATTGATCAGGGTTTCCTGCACCTCATTGCTGTCCTGATATTCGTCCACAAATATATACTGGTATTTTTGCCGGTACTCAGCAGCCGCTTCGGGATGGCTCAATACGGTCAGGGCATAATGCTCCAAATCATTAAAATCGAGCAAGCTTTTATCCGCTTTGCGCTTCTGATATTCATGACCGAATTCCATAATCAGCGAACAGAATTCCTCCATCAGCGGATATATCTCTTGGAGGTCGCTTAATAAGCGCCCGGGTTCCTTGAACAGGTATTCGCTGCCCACCCGCCGGATAAGATTTTTAGCTTCATCCCGCAGGCCTTTAGCCTGCTCTTTCAGGTCGGCATCTACGTCTTTGCCCACCCGGGGCATACGGCCATAGTTTATACGGTTAAAAACGGCATAGACAGTAAAAATATCGCCCTGATTTATGGTTTGGCACAGCTCCTCTAACATTTTTATATCATCCCGCAAAACATCGGCGTATACCGCCGGCCCACCCGGGCGGTTGCAGAGCTGTAAGGCTTCCTCCAAAAGATCGCCTGCCGCCTGCACCGGTATGCTTAGTTGCTCCAACAACCCCCTCACCCACATGCAGCCGGCAAATTCTTCTTTTCCCAGGTCAAAATCGGATGCCCGGGCCTGAAGCCATTGCTGCGGATACGGCTTGCACTGGGCAAATTCATAAGTACGCAGGATAAGTTCCCGGAGGTTTTGGTCACTTTTGCTGCTGCCAAATGCCTCCACCAGATGTAAAAATCCGGGGATCTCCTTCTCATAAGCGGCCTCCAGAACATCCTCCAGGGTCTCCAGTTTTATCAAATCGCTTTCCATGCTGTCAGCGATGCGAAACCCCGGGTCTATTCCGGCCAGATAGAAATAACGGCGCAGGATATCGGCACAGAAGGCATGAATGGTACTGATGGAAGCCTGGTTCAAGAGCTTGAGCTGCCGGTGCAGCTCCCGTTTTTCTTCCGGGCTGTTTTCCAGTTCTGACTGCAGGGCTTGGCTTATTCTTTCCCTCATCTCGCCAGCCGCCGCCTGGGTAAAGGTTACTATCAGCATACGGTTAATATCTATCCCGTCATGCAGCACCAGTTGTATGATTCGTTCCACCAGCACTGCGGTTTTGCCGGAACCGGCAGCCGCTGCTACCAGCAGGTTGCATTCCCTGGCCTTAATCGCATCTTCCTGAGCCCTAGTCCAGCTCATTCGCACTACCTCCCCTGTTCTCTGCCCTAATTTTACGAATAGCTTCAACATCTTTTAAAGGCGGCAGATGCCGGTATCTGTTTTCAGGCAACTGCCGGTCGAACTGGCATATAGAGCTATAGATGCAGAAATCACAGGCGGTATGTTTCTCTAATTTATACGGTTCAATTTTCACTTTGCCTCCTGCCAGCTCAGCACCGGCTTTTACCAGCAGGTTATCTACATGGCGCAGCAGATAGTCAAAATCTTCTTCGCTCAAAACCGCCGAGTTGGAGTTAAAACTATCGTCCTGCTTTAAGCCGACCGGGATTATATCTGATGAGGCGGTGATGTCGCGGTCCATTTCCCGTACAATATGTACATCCTCCAGCGCCAGCCCCCTGAGCTTCAGTTCTTTGGCCAACTGCTGCTCGACTACTTCCAAAACTTCATGCTCAGTCTTAATCAGGGGGTCATCTATTTTAAAGTAGAAGATTCCGCCCGGTTTAAGAAGCGGGCGCTCCAGTTTCTGCTCACTGGCCAGTACGGCTCGCAAATAAATAAGAAGCTGCAGGCTCAAACCGTAATAGCAATCGGCCAGATTCAATCTCTTATCGCCGGTTTTATAATCGATTATTCTTACATAGCTGGCTGCATCGCCGTCCAGGATATCCACCCGGTCAATGCGGCCTTCAAGGTACATCCTCTCTCCGTTTTCCAGTTCTATCGCCAGAGCAGGGAGGGCCTGACCATTTCCGAAACGGATTTCATAACCCAAGGGAGTAAAACTGCCCCGGTTAATATGTTCACTCACAACCCAGGCAGCTCGACGGCCGATTCTTTTTAAGCGCCGGCTCAGGTAGCGATAGCGGTTGCTGCTGAAGAACACCCCGGCTTCCTGGGCAGCTAATATTCCATCCATAACTGTATCCATCATGGACTCGCATTCTTCGCGCTCTATGGCATGCCACTTTCCGGGCCGTTTCTCAACTTCCAGGGCAAAACCGAGCAGGGAGTTATGAAACAATTCCCCGATGTCGGGTGCTTTGACCGAAAATTCTTTTCTCTCCCGGGGGAAAAGTCCATAGCGGATAAAATGGGCAAAGGGACAGGCAATAAATTGCTCCAGACGGGTAATACTGCCTCGCAGGGGAAAATTATACAGCCGCCGGGCAAGCCCGGGGCTGATAGGTTCAACCTGGTTGCGGTGGAAAAAGGCCTCTGCCAGCATGCCGCAACGTTCCTGCCACTGGTCCTGGCGGCGGTACCAATCATAAACATCCCACCAAAAATCCTCCATCGTTTTTTTATCCAGATAAAACCGCAGATTCTCAATCAGATGTTTAAAACTGCTCCGGGGGCGGGATACCATCTGCAACTGCCGGCGGCGGTCGTTTACCAGACCGCTTTCACTTTGCAGCCCGGGAAAGAGATAACGGATACGCTCCAGCAGCAATGACGGGCGCAAGGCCCGACCCTCGCTGTCAGAGCCGGCATAGGATAAAAACAGCTTTTGCTGACACTTGCTAAAGGCGCCGTAAATCAGGAAATTTTCCTCAGCCACCTGCATTTCCAGGTTTTCGGAGATATCCACCCCCTGGTCGGCCAAGTAATCACTTTCATCAGAGGACAACACCCCTTCATTATGTTTAGCCGAGGGTATGATGCCGTCATTTACTCCCATAACAAACAGGGCTTTTATATTATGGCTTTTGGAGCGCTGGATATTTCCCACCAGCACTTGGTCCACCGTCGTAGGTATCATCCCCAGTTCGTGGGATGAGAATCCAGCCTCCAGTACCTTGATGTAATCTTTCAGGCTTCCCCGCTGTTCACCGAGAATCTCAACCATCTGGTCGAAAGTTTCGATTACCATATTCCAGATTTGGGTATACTCATGAACCACCTCGTAAAGCTCTTGCCCCCATAGTTCTTCTGCCCATCGCCCCAGTTTCTGCTGCACGCCCAGATTATCCAGGTAATCATACAGAGCCCGGGTAATACCGGCAAAGGTCTTTTCTTCTGCAAGAGCCGTTTTCATTTCCTCCAGCGGAGCTATTACCGCTTCCCGCCATAGATTTAAGTCCTCCAGTTTTTCCGCTTCCCCACGGGAGAAGGGTTCTTTCCAGCGGCCGCCCCGGATGCCGTAACTGAGCACATAATTCTCCAGCTTCTCACACGCTTCATCGTCCAAGGCTCCCAAACCGGTTTTAAGACCGCGAAAAACATCTTCAAAGAGGTAGCCCCGCTCCACGCTGTGCAATGAAGCCAGTATAAACTCGACAATAGGGTTGTCCATAACCCCCTTTTTTTGGTCCATGAAAAAGGGGATATCATGTTCCTGAAATATCCTTTTTAGCAGACCGCCATAGTTATCAAGATCATTGCAGATCACCGCGATATCCTTCCAGCGGTATCCCTCATCACGCACCAGGGTTATCAGCCTGGTAGCCAGGTCTTCAACTTCACTGTCCGGATTGGCGGCAGCAAAAATACTTATCCGGTTGATGGCGCCGGGGTATCGGCGACTGGGATAAGCAAACAATTCTCGTTCCAGGTGCAGGAGTTCTTTCCCCCTTAACCGGTCGGCGCCGACCCCATCAAGATTTATCACCCTGGTGGCGATACCCCGGGTTCGCGCCGTTTGCACCAATTTATGGTACGACCGGCGGGAAAGCGCAAACAGTTCCTCATCCCTGCTGCTTTTACCATTATCCATGGTAATACTGACGGTGGTTTCCGGGCAGACGCTGATGAGCTTTTCCAGAATCCTCAAACTCTGCGGGGAAAATGTAGCAAAGTTATCCACCCATATCCGGGCAGCGGGCAAGTAGCGGCTGAAGGACATTTTTTCGATAAACAGGTTAATATAATCTTCGCTGTCTATATAGTGCTGGTGCAGAAAGGTATTAAACTGGTCATAGATCAAAGCCAGGTCATGCAGTTTTCGCCTCAGCAGGGAATCCCCTTCAAGGTTAAGCCGCATCTCGTCTATGTCCCGGAGGTCAACCGCTCTCTGTTTCAAACCGGCGATAAAATCCATCAGTTCATTTACAAATCCGTTCTGGCGGCAGGAATTCTTGTAAACCAGCAACTGCCCTTCCAATTCTTCCATTACCCGGCGCAAAACCATGCTTTTTCCCTGTTCATTGATTATAATCCGGGTAAGACCTCCCGCCTCATCAAATACCCGCTGGGCCAAGCGGCTGAAGCTCAGTATCTCCAACTGCATAATGCCTTCCATTCCGGTCTTGTCCATAAAATCCCGCTCCGCCTGGAGAGTGTATTGCTCAGGCACCAGCAGTATCAGTTTCTCCTTACTGCTGGCTGTTTGAAGATGTTGTTTTATCTCACTATATATGTAATAGCTTTTGCCTTTGCCGGCCCGGCCGGCAATAAATCGTAAGGTCACGCCCATATCTCCTTCCCCGATCCGCCCCGGTGAATTTTTATCCTATAACCAGGCTTATTGCTTATCATGACCAGCAATCCTATAATAAAGGACATACCATAATAATTCTACCCGGGGGAGCGTTGGCTGTGACAGTTGGACTGATTCTTCTAGCAATCTCTATAATTCTTATAACCTGTGCCTGCCTGTCTTATAAGAAGGAGGCTCAAAGCCTGCTGCCATTGAAGCAGGAAGACCTGGTCAGCTATTATCTGGACTTGGCCTATCGGTTGCTGCCGGTTCCGTTTTGGTGTGCTCTTGTAGGTGTGGCCTTGCTTCTGGTTGCTATCATAATAATTTTAATCAGTTTACCATTTGCCTTTTAAAAAGGGGAACTGTCAAGCAGGCAGGGGGTGTTTGCCCCCCTGCCTGCCACCGATTATAAACACAGGGATAATAGCATAAACTGCTTGCGGCTGTCTCCGATTTATATCACCAGCGGTTATCAGTTGGTAATCATATCCGGGCTTTTACGTTTTTAACCATCATGTAAACGGAGCCTTCCATCAAATCCCGGGGATAATAAGACATGGCGCCTTTTATATACTTATTATATAGTTCCGTTACAATGGACTGCTCGCTTTGTCCGCTATTAAGCCGGGCTTTAATCAAGTCAAATGCCTCTACCGCGGCTTCCATGCTGCGGGTATAAAACCGGTTGACCCGGTCACTGCCAACTGGCACCCCACCGTGACCAACCCCCAAAATTTCGGTGGGATATTGCTGCAAACGCTTGATTGTTTCCCGGTAAAGGTCATAGTCCTGGAAAAAGACGGGGGACATCAAGCCATCCGGCGCCTGGTAGCCAGCAGCATCAGAAATAAACATGGCCTTAGCGGCGGAAAAATATGCGGCCAGAGAACAGGGGCTATGGCCAGGAGCCTCGATAATATCCAGTTTGAACCGATCATCTACTATGATGCTTTCCCCTTCGCCCAGAACAAAATCCACCTTGATCCGGTCAATATCAAGCTCACCCGGGACATCCGGCAAAAGTCCGTTTCTGGCATACGCATCAGCAACATAGCCATCGGCTTTGATTAGAACAGGTTTTAACTTAGCCAGCTCCAGTATTTTCCGGGCGGTTGGGCTGGCTGCTACCTGTGCTTCTGGGAACAGGTCTTTTAATAGAGGAAGGCCGCAGACATGGTCAAAGTGAGAGTGCATCACCAGTATATATTTTATCCGGGGCCTGTTTCCCATGGCCAACCATTGCCGGGCAAAAACATTCACCCCGGCACTGGTGCCACATTCTATAAGTACCGCCTCTTTTTGCCCTACTATATAGTAATTGAAATTGCCGTTGCCTAAAACCGTTACCCTGTCAGTCAACTGCGTCATTATAATCCCCCTCAGATGCTTTTGCATTTAATGTGTAGTTCTTGAAACCGATAGTGTATTCCTGCTGACATCCGGAAGATATCGAGATCTTTTTTAAATCAACAACACCGATATGTCTCCTTAATCCCCACCGTTTAATAGGTTTACAGATCCGGATTATGGGCATATAATTAAGTGTATCAACCGTACTATCTGTTATAGTACAGTTGAAATGGAAAGGAGGGGCTTTATGTTTGAACTGGACCTTCGCAGCCGCGCACCTATTTACGAACAACTGGCCAATAAGATTATCGAGCTTATCATCAGCAATGTCTTGAAACCAGACGAACAATTGCCGTCCGTTCGGATTTTGTCCAGTGAACTGACTATTAACCCTAATACCATTCAGAAAGCCTATCGCGAGCTGGAATATCGCGGCTATATTTATTCGCTGCCGGGGAAAGGCAGTTTTGTCAAACCCGCCGTATCAGAGAATAATTCGGCCCGCCTGCAAAGCCTGGAAAACGAGCTGAGTAGAATTATAGCGGAAATGCTTTACCTGGGCATGCACCCTGATGAAATCCTGACCAGGACTAAGAATCTGTTATCCAAAGCTAAAGGGAGGTAAGATTGATGATTGAAGTAGAAAGGGTCAGCAAACAGTTCGGGGATCTGGAAGCCCTTCAGGATGTTAGCCTGGCTGTACATCAAGGTTCCATTTACGGTCTGGTTGGTTCCAATGGTGCAGGGAAAACGACCTTGTTGAAGCTCCTGGCCGGGATTTATAAACCGGATGCCGGTGAGATTATGATTAATGCCCAACCTGTATTTGAAAATGAAGCCATAAAAGCACGCAGTGTTTTTATTCCTGATATCCTCTATTTTTTCCATAACTATACCATTCAAGATATAGCCAATTTCTATGCCCATATCTATCCCCAGTGGAATCACCAGCGCTATCTCAAACTGGCCGGGGTTTTCAATATCGAGGTAAAAAGGCGGATCAAAACATTGTCCAAGGGTATGCAACGGCAGGTGGCTTTCTGGATGGGCCTCTCCCTGATGCCTGATGTCATGATATTGGACGAGCCTCTGGATGGTTTGGACCCGGTAATGCGGCAGAAAGTAAAGAATCTCATTATCCAGGATGTGGCCGACCGGACCATGACTGTCATAATATCTTCCCATCATCTGCGTGAAATGGAGGATATCTGCGACTATATCGGCATTTTACACCAGGGTAAAATGCTTATCCAGAAGGATCTGGACGACCTCAAGGCCGACGTGCATAAAATTCAAGTCGCCTTCAGCACCGAAACCCCTCCGGCTCTAATTGAAGAGATGCAAGCCCTTTATCATGAACAACGGGGCAGTATAAACATTTTTATTGTACGCGGCAGCTATAATGAGATTGTGAGCCGTATTCAGGCCTATCATCCGGCCATTCTGGATGTTCTGCCCCTCACCCTGGAGGAAGTATTCATTTATGAAATGGGGGATAATGGTTATGAAATCAAAAACATCCTTTATTAATAGGGGGATATTGAGCAATGATTTTAAAAGATATACCTGGGTTGGTATAGTTTATCTGCTGGGGTTGCTGGCAACTGTCCCCTTGCAACTGGTAATGGCTTATACCCAGCCGGAAGAAATCAAGGCAGGGTACAATGCTTATACCTATCTGCGCGTACTCCAATTTGACTATTCACCGCTGCCTTTAATGCTGTTGTTAATCGTTCCGGTATTGACCGGGCTCCTGTTGTTCCGCTATTTGCAGTCCGGTAAAGCGGCGGATATGGAGCATGCTCTCCCCATCAAGCGGGAAACCCTTTATAATACTCACATTCTGGCAGGCCTGGTTTTTCTGTTGGTGCCGGTAATTATTACGGCGCTGGTCTCCTGGGCTCTGGTAGCCGGGCTGGGGATTGACTTTCTACAGGGCAAGGATATCCTGGCCTGGTTAAATGCCGCCCTCCTCATGAACCTGCTCCTTTTTATGAGCACCGTTGCTGTGGGTATGTTTACGGGTTTATCTGCCGTGCAGGGACTGTTGACATACATCCTGCTTCTGGTTCCCAGCGGGCTATCGTTTCTAATATTACATAACCTGAGTATGTATGTTTACGGTTTTCCCTATGATTACTATGGCTCAAATTTAGAGAAGCTTTCGCCCCTGCTGAGATTACCGGTTTCCAACCAGCCTCTGCAAACTGGTGAAATAGTATTCTATCTTTTAATCTGTGCCGTCCTGTATTTTTTGGGAAGATACCTTTATCAGCGGCGCAAGATTGAAGCCGCCGGTGACGCCATTACTTTTGAAGTGCTGCGCCCGATTTTTAAATATGCGGTAACCTTTTGCACCATGCTCTTGCTGGGGAGCTACTTTCATGACGCCCAGAGAAGCATATCCTGGACCTATTTCGGCTACCTCCTCGGTGCGGTCCTGGGCTATTTCCTGACCGAAATCCTGCTCAATAAATCCCTCTATGTCTTCCAATGGCAGCGGGTAAAAGGCCTGGGTATCTACGGTTTGGTAATCATAGGCTTGATCGGCCTGCTTTACACCGATTGCACCGGCTATGAAAAACGGCTACCCGAACTGAGCCAGATAGAAAATGTATATATGGACAGCTATTTTCATCCTTTGATATACGGAGATGAGATGTATGCCAGAGGCGGTTTCAAGCCGTCCAAAACAATATTTATCGACCAGGATAGTATTGCCCGTATCCATACCCTGCACCAGCAGATAATTGCTCATCGGGGGGAAGAAAAGGGTGCCGCCCTAGGTCATGCCAGACTTCACCCTGAACGAAGAGAAAGGGTATGTCTGGCTTATGAGCTGAAAAATGGCCGTCATATATACCGCAATTATGTTATATCTGCTGCAGCCTATAAGGAGCAGTTAAAACCCATTTATGAATCCCGGGAATACAAAATCCATCATTATGAAGTACTCAGGGCAAATCCGGATACTGTCAAGCTTATAGACCTTTATAGCTGTGAAGGCAATAAACATGTGCGTATAGTAGAGCCGGACCGGATTAAACAGGCGATCGCGGTTTTGCAGAAGGATGTTTTGGCGCAAAGTTTTGAAGAAATGACTATGAATGAGAGGCCTCCCTGGGCTAACATCAATATCATGTTAGCACTGCCTGATAGCCAGGATAATATGCCTGCCGTGGCTTCTGATGGGACTATGACCGTACCGCAGGATAATTATTACCAGATGGGTATGTCATGGCAAAAATCATATGTAAATTTCGAACGCTGGCTGCAGAGTGCGGGATTATATGATAAGGCCCGCGTGCTTCCGGGGGAAGATATTGTCCATGCCATTATCAACTATGCTCCTGGCGGTGTCGACGAGAACAGCTATCGCAAACTGATGGAAGCCCAAAATATGGAGGAAAAACCAGGGGTATTAAAGCTTACTGATCCGGATAAACTGGAACTGTGTCTGCGCAAATACCAGGGCGGATATACGAAAGGACCGGCATACACCGTTTTTTTTAAGGTCTACAGCGGCAATAACTTCTCTGGTACGATTCCGTCCGCCGAAGCCCCTGATTTCATCAGGCAGCATTTTGTCCGCTAAAAACAAGACGGGTGGGAAGAGCACCAGGCCTTCCCACCTGCCCCATTCTCATAATCCACATCTATTTTATTTCCATGCAGCCCGGGCCTTGGAGGCGGCTGTAGCCTCCGCTTTGGGGCACGACTTCTATCTGGGTGCTTATCCGCTCCTTGAGGGCGGGGACATGGGAGATGATGCCTATTATCTTTCCTTCCTGCTGCAGCCCGGCCAGAGTATCCAGAGCACTGTCGAGCACATCTTCATCAAGGCTGCCGAAACCTTCATCCAAAAAAAACGAATCAATGTTGACATTGCGGCTGGCCATTTGAGACAAACCCAAAGCCAAAGCCAGACTGACGATAAAGCTCTCGCCTCCGGACAAGTTCTTAGTGGAGCGGATCTCTCCCCCCTGGTAATTGTCGATAACATTGAGCTCCAGCGGCTGGACTTGATCCCTGATCAGCAGATACCTTTCGCTCATCTTCTGCAGTTGCCGGTTGGCATGGCCGACCAGAACTTCGAAAGTCAACCCTTGGGCAAAGTTGCGATATTTTTTGCCATCAGCCGAGCCAATTAATTCGTGCAGCAACTCCCATCGTGCACATTCTTTTTTTTGTCCTGCAATAATCTTAAGCAGCTCCTCCTGCTCAATCCGTCGTCTTTGGTTTTCCGTCAGACTATGTCTGACAGCGTATATTTCCTGCTGCAAATCGTTTTGGGCGGCAACAGCGGACTCAAGATGGTTTTGCAACCGCTCATAAGGCTCGTCGGTGAGCATCTTTTCCTTTTCCGCCTTAAGCCGGCTGTTTCTGTCCTCCCACCGGATAGCCAGCTCACTCTCCTGCCGCCGCAGGAGCTCGGCTTCCTGTTCGAGCCGCTTTTTTTCCTCCTCTTGGAGGATGGCAGCCTGGTAATCGGCTTCATCCTTAAAACCGGCCTCAAGCAATCGCAGCTGCCAGGCTTCCTCCTGCCGGGTCAATTCCTGAGCCCGTTTCTGCACACTGTCACTCCAGGAGGCCAGACGCACCTGCAGATGGTTCAATTCCTGCTCGGCCTGAGTCTTTTTCCGGCGGGCGCCCTCCAGATTCTCCCGGGCCTCTTCCACCGCTTCCAAGCAGCGTTTTTCCTCCCGGTCGGGGTCCTTGTCCCCATATAACTCCAGGCGCTGTAGCCTCAATGTATTGTACTCCCGGGCTAATTGTTCATACTCCTGAACCCCGTTTTGTATTTCCTGGTCCAGTTGGGCCAGCCGTACCTCCTGCCGCCCCCACTCGGCCTTTAAATCAGCGATATTTTTTTCCTCCCCGGCTTTGCCGGCCAGGGCCTCCTGCCATTTCCTCCGCCTTTGCCGAAGCTGGTCCAGCAGCAAAGCAAGGTCCGGCAAAAGCGGTTCTTTAATTCCCAAGGGCTCGGTTTCCTGCCCTAATAAATGCCGAATCCGGTTCAGTTCTTCCTCCCCGGTCTTTTTCTCTCTCAGCAGACGGGCATGCTCCTGTTCGGCGCTCTTTTGTTTGAAGCGCGCCTCCTGCAGCGACCGATCCAGTTCCAGATGGGCTCTGCGTATTTCCTCCCAGGCCTGGTAGGCGTTTTTTTCCGTCTTGTCCCCTGCTTCAACTTCAGCAATGACCTCTTTGCAGACTTCGGTTTGCTGCCGGTTAAGCTCCAGTTCCTCCCCCAGCTGTTCATAGGTCTCCGTAGCTGAGCCTTGATTTTTAAGGCTGGCGGTTACCTCCTGCCAGCGGCTAATCTCTGTTTCCAGCCTCCCCTGCTCATCATCAATGTCCCGACCGTTTTGCTTCCTGTCCTTATGCAATTCAGCCTGCTTAAGCTGCGCCTGCAGCAGCCGATTCCTGGCCTGGTTCAACCCTTCCTGGGCCTGCCGCAGAGCCAGCTCATTCTCCTGCAGGGCCGGAATGTTGCCCTGGGCAAACGGATGCTCGACAGCGCCGCAGAGGGGGCAGGCCTCGCCGTCCCTTAAAAGCCGGCGCTCTTCCTCCAGGCTCTGGATACGGTTCAGCAGCGCCAGTTCTTTATTCAGATGGCTTATCTCCTGCTCCCGGAAAGCAACTTCCCTCTCATAGTCGGCAATATCTCCGCTGATCTTTATAATCTCCTGCTGTAACAAATCCGCCTGCTGGCGCAGCCCGGCCAGTTTTTCCCGGGAAAGGGCAATCAGTTCCCTGCTGGATTGGTCCTGCTGCAGCCACAGGCACTTTTGCTGCAAAGCTTCCAGTTCCTTGCGCCAGGTGTTAAGCTCGCGTCCCTTGAGCCTGGTCCGAACCAGATCTTTTATTTGCCGGTATTCCAACTCCGCCCGGTCTACGCCGGCGCTGGAAATTTCATAAGCTGCGGCCAGCTCCTGGCAGGCGGACTGCAGTGATTGCATCCCGGCAGCTGCCGCCGTCAGTTCTCTGCATTTATGACGATAGCTGTTGTCCTTTTCCTGCAGGGTGGCAGACAGCCGCTCAATTACCGCTAATTTCTCGACCAGCCCCGCATCGGCAGCGTGTTGCTCCAGATAAGTCTCCAGTTCCAGCCTGAGAGCATCTGATTTCCGGAGCGTTTTTTCTATTACCGCCAGGCTTTGCCGACAGTCCCGATGCTGCTTGCGGCTCCCGGCCATTGAGGTCTGCACCTGTTCCATCCGCCTCTGCCGCTCAGATAATCTGATGTCCAGGACGCGGACGGTTTTGGCCTTTTCGGCTTCGCTTTTCTGCCCGGCTTGGGCGGTTTCCTCTTGCCCCACCAGGACCTGGCTGAGGGCCGCTGTCTTTTGCACTTCGGCTTCCCGCTCAGGAAGCTCCTGCTTGGCCGCTTCCCATAGGCTGGTTTCCCGCCGCTGCTGCTCCCGCAGAGCAAAAACCCTTTCATAATCAACTTCCACCGCCCGGGCTCGGTCCGCCCGGTTCAACCGGATTAAATCCGGGGAAAAACGCTGCCGCCGTTCCTGCCACTCCTGCCGTTCGGTCTCCAGGAGGGCAATTTCCCGGGTCAGAGCATCTATCCCTTCCAGCCAGACCAGGGCGCGCTTCAGGCACCCGATCCGCTTTTCCGCTTCAGCGGCCCGGCTCAGTTTCTTTTGTAAATCATTATTTAATCCCTGCTCTTCCTCCGGACTCAGCAACTGGGTGTAAGCCATCCCGACCTCCAAGTCTTCCAGGATTTTTCTCTCTTCACCCCGGCGCTGATGGACTTTTATGGAAATCCGGCTGTAGATCTCGGTGCCCGTAATCTGTTCCAGGATCGGCGCCCGTTCATCAGCTTGAGCCTGCAGAAAGGCGGCGAACCCGCCCTGGGCCAGGAGCATGGAACGGGTAAAGCGGCCAAAATCCATACCGGTCACTTTTTCAACAGTAAGAGCCACATCACGAAGCTTTGATTCCAGAACCTCACCGGTGTCCTCATTAACAATCTCATGGTGTGGATTCTGCAGTTCCCCGTCCGGCTTCTTGCGAGCCCGATGCTGGCCCCAGTGGCAGCGGAAACGTCCCGCCCGGGTCTCAAAACAAGCCTCGGCCCAGCACTCGCCCGTGTGCCGCGCCATAATCTCGTTGTCATTTTTGTTAACCCTCTCCAGGCGAGGAGTGCGGCCATAGAGGGCCAGGCAGACGGCATCCAGTATAGTCGTTTTTCCTGCCCCGGTGGGACCGGTTATGGCAAATATGCCGTCGGCCGTATAGGCCGGATGAGTAAAATCAATCCTCCACTCACCCGCCAGGGAGTTCAGATTTTTAAATCTCACTTCCAGTATCCGCATGCTCTCTCCCCTATTCTGCCCGCTGCTCCCCCTCATAAAGGGACTTCAAGGCTTCATTATAAGTCGTAAACAGCTCATCAACCTGAGCGGGGGGAACCTGGTGAGCATCCAGGCAGCGCTGAAAAACCTCATTGACATTAAGGTCACCCAGTGTTTCCTCACTCTCCGCGCAGTGCATAATCTTATCCACCGCCCGTTTGTTTTTTGCCCGCAGAACTTCCAGCTTGCTGCCGGCGATTATCGCCTCCAGCCGCCGGCGCAAGTCGCCTATTACTTCATCCCCGTCATAGATTATTTCCAGCCATATGCTCTTATCCCAGGATTTAAGTTTTTCCAGATGCCCGCTGATGGCGGTCCAATCACCCTGGACAACCTTCAGAACCTGAAAACACGGTACGGGAATAGCTGTCACCACCGGCTGCCCATTGCCCAGTTCAACCAGATAAACGCTTTTGCTGCGGCCGGCTTCTCCAAATCCCATAACCAGCGGAGAACCGGAATAACGCCTATGTTCTGCCCCCCCTACCTTCTGGGGCTGGTGCAGATGCCCCAGAGCCAGGTAGTCGATAGCGGCCGGGAACATTTTTGCTCCTATATGAGCCAGTGAGCCGACGTAGAGGTTGCGTACTCCGTCCCCATCAAGCGTCTGGCCTCCGGCAGTAAATAAATGCCCCATCGCAACAATGGGCAAAGGTTTGCCCAACTCTGTCCTGATACGCTCCGCTTCGGCAAGAACCTGCCGGTAATGCTCACCGATTCCCTCCACCAGCTTGCGTTCTTTATCCTCCATGCTTTCCCCGGCCTCAGCCCTGCGGATATCCCGGTCGCGCAGATAAGGAACGGCACAGACAATCATTTCCGGCTCAGCCTCCTCATTGCTTAGAACCAGAACTTCATCACCCGCAATAGCTCCAAGGGAGCCTACCACATGAATATTTAAAAACCGCAGCAATTCCCGGGGAGCACTTAAAAAGGAGGGGGAATCATGGTTGCCGGCAGTTATTACCACATCGCGGCAGGGCGAAGCGGCTATGCGGCACAAGAACTGGTAATATATCTCCTGGGCCCGGTTGCTGGGAGCGGTGTTGTCAAAGATATCTCCGGCAACCAGCAGAGCTTCAACTTTTTCGCAGGTTATATAATCAGCCAGCCAGTTTAAAAAAGCCTCATACTCTTCATATCTCTTCCGCCCATAGAGGGATCTCCCTATATGCCAGTCGGACGTATGTATAAATTTCATAGTCTGCTCCTTCACCGGTGTTCTTTTAATTCAGTATAGCTGAAACTCCTTCCTTTTCGGTACCGGATACCGGAATTCCTTTTATAACAGATGACAGAGCAACAACTAATGCATATAGAAAAGGCACCGCCGGATACATAGCGGTACCTGCAAGTGCGCATATACTGGGTTTTCAGCCAGGTGATTCAAGTAAAACGGGTTCCGGTTATTCCAGCAGCAGTATACGGGCTCCGACTGCCAGCAGCGCGATTCCCAGCAAATCAAGGTATTGAAACTCCATTTTTTTCATACCGAACGCTCCCAGGCTGTCTACCAATACCGCAGTCAATATCTGGGCCACTATAATCGCGGTGGTGGCGTTGCCCACTCCGACTTTGGGTATGGTCCGCACCACCAGGTATATGATCAGGACATTCAATATCCCTCCCAGAAACCCGTACCAGGGTACAGAGCTTAATTTGTCAAAGTTGTTAAAACCCACACCGAGTATAATAATAATTAAAAGTGCCGCGACACTGCCGATGAGATGAACCAGTAAAGTGGACTCCCACAATCCGATGATCTTTCCCAGAGCAGCATTGAACGTACCCTGTAAAGCCATGGCCGCCCCGGATAAAGCCGCCAGCAATAAGTAAAGCCAGTTCACAAACGATTCTCCTTCGTTTTCTCCTTAGTGTCCGATAAAGGCAGCGCTTTTATTCTCCGCTAAAAAAGCTTTGTCCTGGTTTGGAGGTTAACTGTTGCGGCCAACTTAAAACGTCAAAAAGCTGACTGAATTAATAATGGGGATATTATTCGGTTTAGGAAATTTTATAAACGTTGGTCCTAATAAGTGACCTGCTCCCCAAAAACTGATCCACCTGTAATGTTAGTTTGAAGTAAAATTAACACACAGGAGTGATTGAGATGAAGAAGGGACGTTTTACCGAGGAACAGATTATTGGCATTTTGAAACTGCATGAAAATGGCGTCAAGGTTACTGATATCATCCGCCAGTATGGCATCAGCGAACAGACTTTTTACCGCTGGAAATCAAAGTATGGCGGCATGGAAGTCAGCGATGCCAAACGCCTTAAACAGCTTGAAGATGAAAACCGCCGCCTCAAGCAGCTAGTTGGAGAACTCTCACTAGACAACCAGGCGCTGAAGTACATAATAGAAAAAAACCGATAGAACCTGCACGCGGACGCCATCTGGTTCAGGGCCTCCAAGACACATTGGGGCTTAGTGAACGCAGAGCGTGCAGGTTGGTTGGCATAGGACGTTCTACATATCGTTATCAAAGTCAGGCCTCAACTGAGAACGAAGAGATTAAAAACCGTTTAACTGAGTTAGCATTAACATGGCGCCGTTTCGGTTATCGTCGCTTACACGTCCTGATGCAGCGGGAAGGCCGGCAAGTCAATCATAAGCGTATTTACCGTCTGTACCGCAATGCAGGGTTATCTGTGCGCCGCCGTAAGAGAAAAAGAGTATATCTTGATCGAGGGAAACCTGAGGTCGTCCTGGCCATTCCTAATCAGCGATGGTCTATGGATTTTGTTACTGATACCACCTCATCGGGACAGCGTTTTCGTATCCTGGTAGTCCTTGATGAAGGTACCCGTGAATGTCTAGCCTGTGAAGTAGATACCTCCTTGACTGGTGAAAGAGTCGCCAGGGTTTTAGATCGCTTGGCAAATGATCGTGTTTATCCTAAAGAAATCCTGTCTGATAATGGACCCGAATTTACTGGATTAGTACTGAATCAGTGGGCTTACTCCCATCGTGTGGCTCAGTTGTTCATTCAACCCGGTAAACCTATGCAAAATGGCTATGTCGAAAGCTTTAATGGCAAACTTCGCGATGAATGCCTAAACGAGCACTGGTTCAGGTCTGTTGGTGAAGCCAGACGGCTGATAGAGTCATGGCGGATGTCTTACAATCATTATCGACCACATAGTGCTCTGAATAATATGACTCCAACTGAGTTTTGTACCAACCTAAATCGGAAAAAGGCTTCATAAAACTAACATTTACAGTGGTACAGTACCTGGGGGCAGGTCATTTATATCACCATTATCTTTTGCATTAGTCCAGGTTGCTGATAGCCCGACACCTCCTGCTGGCGTAGTTCCCATTCCTCCACCGGCTGCATATAAAGATATACCCTGATTACTAATACAAATTCCCGCTTCCCCCTGCGCTCCTACACCGGCTCCCAAAGAACCGCCTGCTCCAATTTGTAATGTATAAGCTAATGCATTAGATAAATTAATTCTTGATGTATTACTATTACTGATAGATTTACCACTACCGCTACTACTGCTGCTTCCTGCATCAGTACTAGTTGCAGCAGCCGACGTACCTGTTACCCATGAACCTAACGGATCGATTCCCGGAATTATTGACGGTCCTGAGTACCATACAGTACTACTACCACCTGTCCAGGGTATTTTCGCCTGGGCACCTCCGCCATTCGTATTTGTTGCCGCTTGACTGTAATCCGTGTAATCACGTCCTGGTGCCGTACCTATCTTCTCCCCAAAACGGTTCCATACATCATGTCCGGTAGGGTCAAAATAAATAACCGGATTATTGTAACAATACGTATACAAATTCAAACTAAGCGGATTGGTCAATGCTCCAGAATAACTATCCTCCGTAATAAAGCTGAGCCTGTAAAAAATATATGATGGCAATCTATACCAGTTATTAGTATTGTATTACACAGCTTCCTTTTCAGGAATAGCTGGAAGCATATATTCAGTTTTGTTTTTCATCATCCCGTAGATAATATTCACCAACCGTCGCATAACACAGATTAATGCCTGTCCTTTGGTCTTGCCCTCGGCCACTTTCCTGGTATAGTAGCTGTAAAATGCTTCGTTCCTGGGGTTCTTGGTGGTTCTGTCTACCCCTATCTGCCTTACAGCCAGGAAGTATATGATGCTGTGCAATTCCCGATTACCCTGCTTGCTCTTGATGTTCTTGCTCTTACCCCCAGAACCAAAGGATACCGGGGCGATACCGGCAAAACGGGCCAGTTTGTCAGCACTGGAGAACCTTCGGATATCACCAATTTCCGTAACCAACTCGGCAGCGGTTACGGTACTGATGCCCGGCATGGTTTCTAATTTGTAGTCCAGCTCGGCCATAACCGTCTTTAATTCGGCTTCTACACAGCCTATCTCCTGCTTTTTGAACTGGATATCTCTGACTATGCTTCTAACCAGAAAATCTCTGCTTATTTGGTAGTCCCGTTTGGTGTCTCCGTCTTTTTCTATTAGCTCCAGTATTTGTTTGGCTTTACGGGTTGAACAGGCATTATTGCTGCAACCACGCAGGAAAACAGTCAGTTCATCTGTGGTTACTCCTGCCAAGTGATGGGGAGCCGGGTATTTCTCCCAGAACAATAGTGCTGTCTTGCCATCTACCTCTGAGAAAAACTGCTTGTAGCTGGGGTAGGCACAGGTTAGCTGGCCGTGCAACTGGTTGGTTATTATAATTATGGCCTTAACCAGTGCTCGTCTGCGCAGGACCAATTGGCCGATCGTCCAGTAGAGATCCTGGGGATTGGCATCAGGTAAGGTATCCAATTTATCCAGCAGAGTATTGGCGATACATTCGGCATCCCAGCTATCTGATTTATGGATAGTCGGTCTGCTTACTCTTAATGAATGAGCAAGTGCGGCATTGACTTCCTTCACTCTTTGATTTTGTTCAGTAAGATATACCGCCAATGACCGGCCATGACCGCCGACATCCTCCAAACCATAAACCGGGGTTAGTCTTTTGCTGTGCATTTTTACAGCTTTAATGAGTTCTGCGAATGCTGACGGTTTATTGGCAAACTGAATTTCACCCAGTTTTTCGTGCCAGCAGTTAATGATAACTGCGGTATGGGTGTCTTTGTGCAGGTCTACTCCTACATAGATAAATTTTTCCTTGTAGTGCATAGTCTCACCTACCTCACTGAGCATATCCATTCAATGCCAATAAGGTTTAAAGAATGTCAGCACCCTCCGACCAAGCGTTAGGCATTACTGCCCCGCAACGATAGTTAAGCTAGTCCATTCCCTGGCCTTACGATGGATTCAATTGCTCAATTTTAAATATTGATTGCTCCCGGTTCCCATACGGCTTAACCAGCTTGCAGAAGGTGACCTGGAGCGTTCTTATCGGTGTGCTAATTGCGTAATACTTCTATTTATATGGACCTCCTTTCGTTATGACATATTCGCTCTGAAAGCCCATATTATCAAGCGTTGTTGCGATATATACTGCAGGAAGAAAGCCCGTATTTATCGGCTATCATTATTTCGAATGCAACCAGTTCTGATATATACCACAGGAGGAGAGATAACCGGACGGTATAACAGCGTAAATTTTAAATATGGATTCGGGGACAACGCTTTACCGCAATCACCTCTCACCGATATGCGAGAAATCTGCAGAATTCGAACCCCTGACAAAAAGAAACCGCTGGTAGAACAAATTAATGTGCTCTACCAGCGGTTTCTTTTGGACTGTACATATTTTACAGGCTCTTAACCCAGGCTGGCTATAATACAGGCGTTTCCGCTCTTAGTTGCGCTCGGCATTGTCCTTGACATCCTTTTTCAGGCGAATGCTTACCGAGAAGTCGGTGGCCGGTAAAAGCGTGTCCTGCTCCCGGCATCTGGCCATTTCAGAGCGGATAAGACCCTCGACCGCATCCTTGCCAAATTCATCAAGTCTGAGGTAGGCTGTGACCGTCTCCTGGAAGCTTTCCTCCGCTGCCCATAGACCAAGCTGCTCAATGTCCTCCTCGGTCATTTTTGGAGAGGAATCGTCATTTGAGTACCCCAGTATATAGTCGATACGTTTATCGAAAATCTCTGACAGTTCGTTTAAAGTTTCAAAGTTCGGCTCCCGCTTGCCAGTCTCCCACATAGCGATGGTACCTTTGGAAACGCCGAGGGCTTCGGCCAGCTGCACCTGGGTCATGCCTTTTTCGGCCCGGACTTTCTTTAATCTGTCTGCAAACATTTTTATCACCTCGCACTGCCATAATATCACCATCTGTTAACATCGTCAAGGCTTATATAACATTATGTTAGATAGTTGTGTTTCGCATCCTGTTCAAGGGTAACGATGCGTGAGATTATCTATTTACATGTCTCACTAATTGTTGTATCATAAATTATAGAATCTCACAGAAGGAGGGAATTTCATGGAAGCAAAGCAACCAAAGATGATGACCATCCGGGAAATAGCGGCAACGGGACTTCTTCCTGAACATGCCCTGCGCCTGATGCTGAAGGCAGGCCGATTGCCATCTTTATCGGCAACAAAGCCTTGATCAACTATGACCGCCTGTGTGAACAGCTGGCGGCTCTGGGTGACAGTAACTTATATGAAGGGAGGTGCGGAAATGAAGGTTAATATCGAATGCGCTAACTGTGGTGCACAGACCAAAGCTGATATCGTGGGGATTATCAGAACGCTGGTGGATTGCTCCCAGCGGGATTCCATTTACGGTGGTTTTCTTTGTAGTGATTGCGGTGGTCAGGAAAACGATGAAACCATATCTGAGGACTAATAACCACAGGCCGATTGATGCCGGGGAGGAGGTGCACCTTTGACGACATATGATAACCTGCCGCAGCGGATTAAAGATGAGAATCGTTTCTGCTGCTTTAAATTTGAACAGCGCAACGGCAAAAAGACCAAGGTACCTTATGACCCGGCAGCCGGCAGACGGGCCAAAGCCAACCGGCCTGATACCTTCCGGGACTATGCTGCTGCGTTAGCTGCTGTGGTTAATTACGACGGTATCGGCTTCCTGGTCGGCAATGACATCCATTTTCTCGATCTGGACCATTGTTTTACGCCAGCCGGTCTGTTAAAGCCGGAGGCTAAAGATATAGTCGAGCGTATGGATGGCTGTTATATGGAGAAAACCCCATCCGGCGATGGATTGCGGATTGCCTGTGCTGCTACTGACTTCATATATGATAAGAATCGCTACTATATCAATAACCGGAAGCTGGGCCTGGAGGTTTATGTGTCTGGAGCCACCAACCGCTTTGTAACCCTGACCGGCGATGTCTACCGCGAGGGCGATGTGCTGGAAAAAGGCGCTGCCCTGCAAGGCATACTGGATAAATATATGAAGCGTCCGGTGCAGGTACAGACAATCCCGGATTCTGCGTCAGGTGAATCTTACCTATACGATGATACCGTCATTGAAAAGGCATTCTCCTCGGCCCAGGGCAAGAAGTTCAAGCCGCTGTGGAAGGGGGACATTTCCGGCTATGCTTCCGCCAGTGAGGCGGATTTGGCATTATGCTCCATGCTGGCCTTCTGGTGCGGAGGTGACATAGAGCAGATCGACCGGCTGTTTCGCAGGAGTGCTCTTATGCGGGACAAGTGGGACAGGGCACAGTCCGGCAGCACCTACGGGATGCTGACCATCCAGAAAGCCCTGACCAACGTTAGCGGTTTCTACAAACCCTATGGCAATCGCTCCTCTATTGTGGAGGATTTTGCGCCGGGTGAATTTACCCTGGCTGACCTGCATCCGGAGAGCAATGAGCTCTATCCCTGGACTGACATTGGAGCCAGTAGGCTCTTTGCCGACTATTTCAGGCCAGTGGCCCGCTATGTGCCGGAGCGCAAGCTGTGGTACTGCTATGAGGGCGGGATATGGGTTCCCGATGTCGGCAATCTGAAAGCCATGGAATTCTGCAAGTCTCTGGCCAACCAGCTGCTCATCTATGCTGTCAACATCAAGGACGAGAACCGGCGCAATGATTATATCGATTACTGCCGCAAGTGGCAGGTAAGGCGCTACCGGGAGACTGTGCTAAAAGACGCACAGAGCGTTTACCCCATAGACATGGCCGAGTTCGACCAAGACCCCTTTGTGTTCAATTGCGCCAACGGCACCCTGTTCCTCAAGACCATGGAGTTCAAGCCCCACAGCAGCGAGGACAAACTAACCAAGATATCCGGCGTGAAATATGACCCGGTAGCGACAAGCCCGCGCTGGGAAGCCTTTATACATGAGATCATGGGCGGAGATCATGAAAAGGCAAGGTTCCTGCAAAAGGCTCTAGGATATGGCATCAGCGGTGATACCAGCTATGAGTGTCTGTTCATCCTGTACGGTGCAACCACCAGAAACGGTAAGGGGACGCTGTGTGAGAGTGTTCTGAAGCTATTGGGCAGCTATGGCTGTACCGCCCGCCCGGAAACTATCAGCATGAAGAACAACAATAACAGTTCCGGCCCTACTGAGGATATCGCCCGGCTGGCCGGTGTGCGCTTTGCCAATATCTCTGAGCCCAGCCGGGGACTGGTGCTAAACGCCGCCCAGGTTAAATCAATGACGGGCGGGGACAGTATCAATGCCCGCTTCCTGCATGAGAATTCCTTTGACTTCTCTCCCCGTTTCAAGCTGTACATCAACACCAATTACCTGCCGGTGATCAACGATATGTCCTTGTTTACCAGTGGTCGAGTGGTGATCATACCCTTTGAACGGCATTTTGAAGAGGACGAGCAGGATAAAACCTTGAAGCGGGAATTCACCAGGGCCAGGAACCAGAGCGCCATACTCAACTGGCTGATCGAGGGCTACCGGATGCTGCATAAGGATGGGCTTACCCAGCCGGAATCGGTCAGGGCGGCTATTGATGCATACCGTCATGACAGCGACAAGATCGCACTGTTTTTCGAAGATGCCCTGGAAGCCAGTCCTGACAGCGAGGAGAGAACGGCGGAGGTCTACTACCGCTACCAGAACTGGTGCCGGGAGAACGGCTGCTACTCGGAAAACGCCAGGAATTTTAAACAGGCGCTATCAGCTTTTGCTCGGGTAGAACGCAAACGGCCACGTGCAGGTGGAGGATTAACCACAGTGCTGATCGGCTACAAGCTGTTGAGTGAGTTCTGATTTTATACCTTGTAGCAGGTAAAAACGGTTGTTTCAAAAAACGCTCTCGTATAGAGACTTTACTTTTTACTTGCTACATCCTGCTACAAAGGCTCTACAACCTTGGTATATTGGGAGTCTCGCCCCTGTGTTTAAAAACAGGCAAAAAGGAAGGAGTGATGGTTATGTTAAAAAACTACGTTCTTGTCCCGGATAAAAACAATGTACTTTGCCCCCGGAATTACACCGGTAATGTTTTCTTAATCCGGGATAGAGGAGAGCCCTACCGGTACTATCTGGTGGAGAATGAAGACGGCTCTTTTGATCTCCATAACACTGATCCGAATGACAAGATTATTTACCGCAAGGTTCGGTGTCCCCGATGTGCTTCTCAAATGCTGACGGCTCGGAATAGAGCCAACAAGTACCGCTGCCTGATCTGCGATGAGAGACCGAATGGCATGCCCAGACGCTGACCCCCAGGGGGGATTAAATACCTACAGCTTTTGCCAGAAGAACGGGCCGCCCCCTTCGCGCGAAAAAATTGCGGTTCAAACGGGGGATTAACCCCTAAAAAATAGAAATGGAGGAGTATACTATGACGAATACTTACAGACAAAGCTTCTGGAACGCAATGCGGGGAAAGAATACCAACCTCTCCGCACTGTCGGACAAGATGGACAACAACGGAGGCTACCAGGTGCCGGATGAGTCAAAGGCCAAGCTTGACCAGTCCCTGGCCAGGGACAATGTATTCCGCAGATTGGGTACGCTGGTCAGAACCACATCGCCGGAAGGGACTATTCAAGCAGTGGCATCCACCGGGACAGCGGACTGGATTGAGGATGGCCAAGCCTATATCGAAAGTTCCGATACCATCACACAGTTCCCGGTCAATTCCTACAAGCTGGCTAGCTTGGTCAGACTCAAGGAGTCTTTCGTGGGTGATACCTCTTTTGACATTGAGAATTACCTGCTGAACGCCTTTGCCAGACGCTTCGGCAGAGCGGAGGAGGCTATGTTCCTGACCGGTACTGGCGTTGACCAGCCCACCGGCCTTTTGGGTAATAATGGAGCACAGGTAGGGATAACGGCAGCGAGTGAAACCGTTATTACCTATGACGATGTAGTGAAACTGTATTTCTCACTGAAGCCTGATTACCGAGTTAATGCAGTTTTCCTCATGCATGATGATACGGCGATGGCGCTCCGAACTATAAAGGACAGCGCCGGGAATCCTATCTGGAATTCACAGAATGACACTATCTTCAGCAAGCCGGTCATTACCACACCATCAATGCCGATAGCGGCGTCAGGAACCAAGCCTATCGTCTTTGGCGAGCTCTCCTATTACTGGGTGGTTGAACGCCAGGCGCTGGCCATCAAGCGGCTGAAAGAACTGTATGCTGTCCAGGGACAGATTGGCTTTACCGCCCATGAGCGTCTGGATGGCAAGCTTATTCTGCCGGAGGCGGTCAAAGCGTTGAAGATGGCTGAATAACCGCAATATTAGCTATAGTCACTGAGCCAGATTTTGGGCTCAGTGACTATAGCTTTCTTTGCCGATGATGGCTGCTGGCTGTATTACTTCTTACCATGCCGGAATGCAGGATCGCCGGTGAGGTTGCGGAGCAGTATTTTTCGTACAGTTTTGTACTCGGTGCCGATGAAACTCAGTCGCAGGAGGAAGCAGCGGAAAGCGTATTTTCCATTGTCGGTCTCCAAGACCTGGGCCAGCACTCGTTTCTGATTTCTCGACATTTCACACAGCTTGTGAACGAACTGGGTATAGGCGTTGATTTCCTCCGGCTCTGTGGTAGCGGGAAACCAGGGAAAGCTTACTGTATCCTCGGTGATAACGGGTGCTGGGGAATCGGTGCCAAAGGCATTTTTTAGCAGGTTGCTCTTGCTTGCTGCCAGCCTGATAAGGTTATCCAGTGCCTGGTCGCTGAAGGTATCCCTGGGCATGGAAATCACCAGTCCGCTATCCTCCTTGGTGGATGTATCTGCGGCATCGGTGAATCCACGCTCCTCCAGATAAGCCAGCAGGCTGCTGACAGTTTCGCTATCAAGGCTGCTACCGATCAGGAGGGTGCCCTGCCGGTCTACTAGGCAATCACCAATCTCGTAGGCGCAGCTTGGCACTCCTTTATATACCGGAGCCGTTTGCAGTGCTTCACCCACAGCCCGGGCCAGTTCTTGGCGTTCCTTCCCTTTGACGTTGTACTCGATCTTTATTTCCATATGCAGTACCACCTTTCAGTTTTGGTAGTACATACATCACTCTGTGCAGGTCAGATAGCAAGTCTTTTCTGTGGCTTTAGTGCCATGGTATCACCAGAAATCGGGCCAATTCCTTATCCTATATGCTGATTTAAAACCAAGCCTTCTTTTATCCCATTGGGATATATATAAATCAGGCGCTTTCTATCAAACACCGGGTTTACATCATGAATAATGCTATGATGGTTCGGACATACAATAAGTTGGTTATTGGAATCGTTATTAAGGCTGTGTACGAAATAGTCGATATGGTGCGCCTCTACAACCTGCGAATCATATTTTTCGCCAATGCTCTTGCCACATATTTGGCACCGGTAGTCATACAGCAATTTTAAATTATCACCAATCTTCTTATTAAGCTTGCGGATCTTTACTATTCGCTCTGTCCCAAATAATGTAGATCCCTGTTCAGCCACATCATAATTAAAATTTTCTTCAAATAGGCGTTCTGACTGGTTCTGAACAATATTTTTCAGAACATAAATATCGGCGGCTACAATCGCTTCAAGTAAATATGTATCTTCATACTCCGTCGTATAAATTGCCAGGTACTCTTTGTAATCATCCGGCAAACGAATCATAGTTCTGTTACCAGGTTCCCGGATTTTCCTTTTCTCAGAAATAAATTGATAGCTCTTGAAAAAATACGTCTTTAATGCATTGGAGAGTTCACTATTAGGAGAATACCTGATTTGCAGTGTATCCTTCTTACGATTATGTTTTGGATCAAAGTTTACATTTGTTATCTAGGCTCTATAGCTTTTTCCATCCAGATACAATATTATGTTTTTCGATTCACCTCTGTGCAAGTACTTGCCCATACTCCGACCAAATACTACCTGGTTTTCAACAGGTAACGTAAGACCTTCATGTAACAATTACCAGTCAACCTCTTTTTTATATATGTAGTGTTCTGCAGTTTCCATGAAAGTCCACCTCTTATAGGCCGGTTGTTGTGACTATGCGTATTCCAACCCGCTTTATGTCGCGGCCTTGCTCGGTCGCTCCGTCCCCTTTGCCTGACGCTGGCTAACTGAACAAACTTGCTATTTGTATTTCGCAACGAATTGGCTATCTTCTAGGTGAAAACGCCTTGTCAATGGCGTCAATTGCCTGCACAACGCCTGTCCTATATTTATCTGGCGAAAGCAAGGTCTTTAATAACAACACCTGGCGAAGAACAATCCTAAACTCGCCCAAATACTCAGTGGTTGTAGTAAATGTGTTTCGGTCAAATTTTCCAACCTCATCCGCCAAATCTGGCTCCCCTAATTGACGTAAGTGATCAGATAATGCAGTCGCAAACTGCTTCATTTGATTTAGATCATTGAAATTCCAGCTCAAGAAAATCCCTCCTATTCCTATGGCATATGGAAGAAGTCTAACATGACTGAATACGGATTTGTCACAACTTCAATAGCACCACCCTGATTTGCACCCAACCCCGGAGCAGCCCTAGTCACAAATGGTGCTCCTTCTTTAACGCTTCCCCCAATTACGAAATCCACTTTGCTGAAATCAACACCGTATCTACCGGCATAACCAGGATTGAACGGGCTTTCAGGTGCCCAAAACTGTCCTTCCGAGGCTCCTGACCGACCAAATTCACCAGCCCTAAACACTTTACCACCATTGGCGACTTCCTGCCGCACTCTCAAGGCCGCTTGTGTTGTTCCCTGAGCTACTACGCTTTCATAAGGAGTTGCAATAGTAGCTGCCCTCGCTGCCTTTATACCCGTATATGCAGCCCTTCCGCCTTGGATAATTTGTCCAAGATGAGATGTGCCAACTGCTACCGCTGTTTGGACATATGCGGTTTTGGCTTTGTCCGAACTTAGATATGTGGTTGTTTGATTAATAGTTCTTCTGGCCTCAACCCCGAATTGACTTACTCCAAAGGTCTTTGCAAACTGGGACGAATCAATCATGATGCGTCCATTACTGACAGTGTAGTTGTTGATATTGAAAGTTTGGGTCTTCCCATTTACGGTTGCGGTTGCGGTTCTAGTTTTATCGTTCCAACTTATGCTGCCGCCCCATTGACTAACTGTATCCCGTAATCCGATAGAGACATGCCCGCTCGGATCCACATAGTTTATCGGATTATTCTGCACATATGTATAAAGATTCAAACTTAGCGGATTTGTAATCTCCCCTTCAACACTATCCTTCGATACAAACCTTCCTGCTCTTGGATCATAATACCTGGCCCTTAAATAGTAAAGACCGCTTTCTGTATCATAGCTTTGTCCGGCGTATTTGAATTCATTTTGTACAGTTTCGCTTTGATTCAGGATATTTCCCCATTCATCATACCGGTAACGGTTGACAATGTTACCACTGGTGTCAACTATCTGCACTACATCACCATGACCGTTGTAGAGATAGTAATAAAGATTGCCTGCTACGTCCTTTTTAGCGATTAGCTCTCCCGGTCCCCATATGTAACTGGCAATCAGGTTATTACTGCCGTCTACTTCGGCGATTATCCTGCCGGATGTGTCGTAAACATATCTGGTGGTTCCACCGGCGGTTATTTTTTTGCTGCGCAATCCCTGCGGATTGTACTGATAAGTGGTTTGAGACGTTCCCACAGTAGTGCTTGTAAGCTGGTTCCAGGGATTATAGGTAAAGGATATATCGGTCGGCAGATCCGGCACTGTTCCGGTCACTGTGCTCCGGTTGCCACGGGCGTCGTATTGGTATTCAGAAGTGGTTCCGTCATCTCTGGTAGTCTTGATCAGCCGGTTTAATTCGTCGTAGTCATAAGTCTCATTGTAGGTTGTGTCTCCGTAGGTACTCCGGCTGGTTTTCATATTGCCGTCTTTATCATAAGTGTACTCGAATTGGGAAAGAACGGTGGAGTCTTTTGCATTGACTACCTTCGTAAGCCGGTTGAATTCATCATATTCACGACTGGTTTTTACCCCGCCCGTCAGAGTGACGGATTTGTTTTGCCCGTCGGCATAGTATTCGTAGCTTACGCTGCTGCTGCCGAAGGTAACCTGATTTAACCTGGTTCCGGTATATTGGTAGCCGGTCTGGTTGTTATTGGGGTCGGTGATACTGGTGATCCTGTCCAGTTGATCATAAGTGTAGGCGGCACTCTGGGCCAGACCGTTTTCGGTTTGGGATGTTAACCTTCCGTATTGGTCATAGGCATAGTTTATGCTGTCGCCATTGGAAGATGTAATTGAAACGGCTCCCCATGGTTTATTGTCATAGCCGTAAGTATAGGTTTTATCTCCAATACATCCTTGGGTTATCATTCTGCCCCAACTGTCATATGTATAGGTGAAGCTATGGTTACCGGGATCGGTAAAACCTGTTACTTGTCCTTTGGCGTTATGGACCATGGTGTCGATGGCATTCCCGGGATCCTTCCTTTGCTTTAATAAGCCCATTTCATTGTAATCATAGGAGGTAATGAAAGTATTGCCAGCGTCACTCTGGGTAATAGTATTCAGTAATCCTAACTTGCTATATGTATAATCAGTGGCCTGGTTTTTAGCGTCGGTTACTTTGATCAGTCGATTTAACTGGTCATAAGCCAATGTGGTGGTTTTCTGTTCAGGGTCGGTATAACTGGTCAGATTGCCCATCAGGTCGTATTGATAGGTTTCGTTGTTGCCGGAGGGAAGAGCTATTTCCTTTATTACCCGGCCGAAAGAGTCATAATCTGTTTCTACCTTATGCTCGGGATCAGCCCCTTCACTGGCTATAAAGTAATTAACCTGTTTTCTGGCTCCCGGATAATATTCAGTTACATTAATATGTGCCAATGAATCTATGTATTTGACCGGATTGTCCCAATTGTCATACTGGCATTGATCGGTATTGTTCAGAGCGTCGGTGGCTTTAATACAGCGGCCTTCATTGTCATAGTAGTTTTGAATGACCTGCTGCCAGGCTGAGGTTGTTTCATCATACCGGCATTTTAGTACAAGCTGGCCATAGGCGTTAAAATAATCCTGCACTTTTTGATACTGGTGCTCGGCACCGGTGGTTTTGTCCTTATAAAGGATATACGATTCGATCCTGGTGGTCAAAAGGCCAGTGTTGGTATCATTAAACAGCGTACTGGTAACACCGGGGGTGTAGCTCACTTTCTGATAAACCTCAGAGTTATCGGCATCGGGAAGTCTGATACTAATGACCCTTCCCAGATTGTCATAGGTATAATAAGTTGATTGGTTCAAGGGATCGGTCGAGGATACCGCCAAACCATGAAGCATGTCATAGCTCTTGCTAATGATTGAATTCTGGGTACTGCCATTTTCATCAGTGTAAGTTGTGCTTATCTCAGTTGGATAAGCGTAACAGCTATTGCTTCCATAAGTGATGGTGCTCCGAGCCTGACCGGTCTCTAACGGTTTGGTTACAGTCATGGCAGTAATCTTATGACTATTGGTTGAATCAGGCGTATAACTATACGTGGTAGACTCACCTTTTGAGTCGGTATGGGTAAGGATTCTGCCGTCACCATTATAGGTCCAGGTCTCACTCAGCGTAACGCTGCTGCTTTGAGTGTATTGTTTCTGCGTAACCATGAATTTGTTATTGGTGTCAGTATAGCTGTAGATAGTGTTTAAACCATCTTTGGTTTCCTGAGTTACTCCGCCCCAGTCATTGAAGGCTCTGGTTGTATTGCTAGTGGCAGTTTCACTGGAATCGGTATCGTAATCTACTGTAGTTATGGTCTGGGGCTTCATTTTGAAGCGGGAGTCAAAATCTTTATAATAGACGTAGGTCGTCTTAACTCCGTCTGTGGCACAGCTCTCCAGTTGCCGGCCGGTCTGATCAAAGGTGTTCTGAGTGGTCAAGCCTTCTGTCTGCTTATCGCTGGCATAGTTTTTTATGGTGTTGATATAGGTTTTGGTAGGCTGGAAGTAGTATTGATTGGTGTGGTCACCGTTGATTATGAAGGTTTCCCGGTTCATATGGGCGCTTTCACCCAGGCTAGTCTTGTTGGTATCGTAGCGTTCGGAAACCACATAGTCTTCACTGCGTCCAGACGGGCTCATCAACAGCCGTAGCTTCGAGGCGTAGCTGTAGTAAGTATTGCTTTCGGGATATTCTACTTTGTTCAGTAAAAGCATAGTGTCCTGTGGCTTATTGTCGCCACTGGCAAAAGACTGGCTACCGTAATCAAATTTTACGTTAGCCGCAGTATAGGCGAATTTATCGCTGTTGTTCATCGGATCTATATATTCTACAAGCCGGGGTTCCTGCCGGGTTTGCTGGGTTAAGGATCCGCTGGCGGAGTCCCTGTGGGTATATGTATAGGTAATATAGTCCTTTTTGTATTTCAGGGTTAGATTTTTTGCCGCATTATTGGGATCAGTGACGGTGACGCTTATTTCATTTTCATTGCTGTAATCGAAGGTCACAGTTCTACCAACTGAGTCGTAGATATGGCTGATAAAGGGATAGGCGGTTCCATTTATAGTACGACTGACATGATCAAACTTTATTTCATTGCCGCAGCGGTCCTTCATTCCTAATAGTCTTCCATCATCAGCAAAATAGGTTTCATTTTGGTCGCAGTCGATAAACACATAAGCAGCAGTCAATTGTCCATTGCTGTAGCTCTTATTAAGCTTTCCTACTTCACCGAAGATAACGTCTTTGCCCTGATAATCCTTTAGGTTGCCGTAAACCGGGTTGTCAAGTGACTGCACTTCGAATGCTGCTCCGTCTCCGTCAAAATAGGTAAGATAGGTTTTATCATTGTCGGAGTCGGTTTGTTTTTCGACGGAGGGGAAAGCGAATGACCAGCCAGTACCCAGATCATACCGTGATCTCAAGTAGTTTACGTTATCAGCATCAAGATAGCTGGTAACGCTCATAGTATGGCAGTACTCGCCACCCTGAGCGGTTCCGGCCGCAACTAAATATCCGGTACAGCCGGTGTCATCGGCATAGCCCGCTGCGGTAAGGTTTGCTGATCGGCTATCGGCAAAGGGTCCATAGGTTTTGGTCGTGTTATCATTGTAGGCCAATATGGCGTAATATACTGTTGTTCCTGCCGCTGTCTCCAACTCTGCGGTTTCCAGATTGAGGATTACTTTTTTCTGTCCCAGTATGGTCTGGGAGGTTGTAAAATACCTGCCTAGACTCAGATCAAAGCCATCGCGGCCAGGTAAGGTAAGGTCATCATAGCTCAGGTAGAGAGTACCGGATTGGGGATCAATGCTCTCGGATACTCCACTGCGGTCTGCCAAAAAGGGCTTATCGCTTTGCGTACCGGGGCGTTTTCCGGCCAGTCCATTAACAAAGCCCTGTATTTTACCCTTATCAGGTGCCTGAGCGCTTGATGCACCAGACTCTAAGAGGTTTAAAAGAGAACTGCTGCCTGAAGATGCGCTGGCAGCCCTTAGTCCCATCGGGGCGTTCTGTTCTATATTTGATATAGTCTCTTCGTGGTATACTACTTCACCGACCATACCTAAAACCTGAAAACGGCCTACGGTTATCAGAGGCTCAGGATTTTCCTCGTTGCTATATACATAATTGCTCACCGTGCTTTCCTCGATGTTGGTTCCCCCAGTCGACTGGGCGCTATTAGAACCTTCCACCTGGTCATTCGTGATGCTTTTGCCTTGATCAATATTCTGACTGGTCGTATCGGGCACACTTGATTGAACGGGAGGGCTTGTTTCCTCATCGGCTTCAACCTGACCTGGATAGGCATATATCATGCCTACCATCATGGTTAAACAAAGCAGCACGGCGATCCATTTATTCCTTCTCATTTTTCCTCTTCCTCCCTGAATTTTTCGACCTTTTTGTATACCTCCGCGCCCTACATTCATGAATGATTAAGGGTTTTGCCACATATGAACAAGGTTGCCGTTACTGTCATACTCAAAGCTGTATGTCTTTCCAGAAGCAGTGGTCACATTTACTATCTTGTTACCCGGTCCGTACTGGTAAGTATGTTTATCTCCGTTTTTGTTGGTTACTGCTTGATTGCTCAGAGCTTCCGCGTTAGCTCCGTTGGTATTTTTAACGGGATTAGTCCCTGGGGTATAGGTCAGTGTCACTGTGTCTCCAGTCTGTATAGATGTAGATAGAGACAATACAACAGTCTTATTATTGATAGCTACTGCAGTGGGTGCGGTGCTGCTCTGGTTTATCTTGACCACGTAACTGCTGGTATCCGGCACGGAAGAGGTATCCAGCGGATCAGAGTATTCGATAGATAATACTGTTCCGTTTACTGTCGCTTTAACTATTCTCGGAGGAGGATTAGGGGTGACTGTAACAGTGCAGGTATCGGTAAAATTGCCGTCTTCCGTGGTTACCGTTATGACTGCTGTTCCAGCCGAAACCGGGGTAACTACCCCGTTATTTACAGTGGCTACGGCAGTATTGTTGGAACTCCAGGTTACGTTCTTGTTGGTGGCAGGAGGTGCGGACAAAATCTTGGACCCTGATAGAGACAGGAGGGTGTCCGTATGTATTCAAGAGAAGAGCGCATGAAGGCAATTGAGCTATACATCAAGTATGATAAAAGTATAGCTGCTGTAATTCATGAACTTGGCTATCCAAGCCGTGGATTATTGCCGAGATGGTATAAAGCATATCTAAAAGAACAAGAGACTGGGATCTTGTGGGATCGATATTCACGATGCTCGAAATATTCACTAGAGCAGAAGATAGCTGCTGTAGAACACTATTTTGAGCATGGTCGCAATTTATCAAGGACGGTAATATTACTGGGGTACCCCTCTAAGGAGGCACTCAGATTATGGTGTGATGAGTTGGCACCAGGAAGTCGCAAAAAGCGTGTTGGAGGTGTACAATGCACTCAAGAGCAGAAGAAAGAAGCCGTAATTGCACTATGCACCAGAACCGGCAATGCTAAAGAAATCGCCAGGGAATATGGCGTCACCCGAGAGGCACTATACAACTGGAAAAACGATCTGCTCGGCAAGGAGGATAGCATAACGATGCCTGAGGCAGAGGACAAACCGCTCCCCGATAACAAGGATGCCCTTTTATCCGAAATCGAATCGCTGAAACGTCAGATTAAAGGACTGAAGCTTGAAAAGGCCATTTTGGAAGGGACAGCAGAGATTATAAAAAAAGATCCGGGCGTCGATCCGAAGAACCTAACAAACAAAGAGAAGGCGATTCTGGCCGACGCCCTGAGAAATGAGTATCCGTTGAAGGAAGTGCTTGCATGTCTAGGAATGCCACGCAGCAGTTACTTTTACCATCGAAAGCTCGCGTCAATTCCAGGCAAATACGAAGAACTGAGGCGCCGTATCATAGAGTTGTTTGGGGAGAACGGTGGACGATATGGCTACCGACGAATCCATGCTTTGCTTGCGCGAGAAGAAACACGCGTTTCCGAAAAGGTTGTGCGACGTATAATGGGGAATCCGAGCTTGTTGTTTTCCAAAAAAGGAGGCGGAAATACAGTTCGTACCAAGGCGAGAAGACTCCGGGCGCAGACAACTTAATCGAGCGCAATTTCCATGCGGATGGGCCGAAAGTCAAATGGCTCACGGACATAACGGAATTCGCTATCCCTGCTGAGAAAGTATATCTTTCCCCAATTGTGGATTGTTTTGATGGGTTGCTGCCAAGCTGGTCTATAGGGACTAGCCCTGATGCCGATTTGGTCAACAGCATGCTTGACCGCGCGACAGAAACCCTGAAAGAAGGTGAACATCCGCTGGTGCATTCAGATCGGGGCGGCCATTATCGTTGGCCTGGGTGGATATCACGAATGGAAAAAGCGGGTCTTCAACGCTCGATGTCAAAGAAGGGCTGCTCGCCCGACAACGCAGCTTGTGAGGGATTCTTCGGCAGGCTCAAGAACGAGATGTTCTACAATAGATCATGGACAGGGGTCAGCATAGAGGAATTCATGGATATCCTTGACGAATATTTGGTCTGGTATAATGAGAAGAGGATCAAACTTTCTTTGGGTGCGATGAGTCCGTTGGAATATAGGCGAAGCCTTGGTTTGGCCGCCTAAGGTGTCCAAAAAAACGTCCGCACCTCCTTACGATAAAAACAACATCCCACATTACATCTTTCAAAACCTGGACCAGATGCAAGCCGTATGGGTCAACGCCAATATTATATACAATGTTACCGGTGATGTTTCGGCAGATGAAATGAAAAAGATTATAGGTTCTATGAATGGAGGTACATGATATGCTTAAAAAGAATATATTTTTGATAATTTTGGCCGGTATGCTACATATGCTGGTTTCTCCCCTGGCCGTTTATGCCAACACGGATTATCCTCATTTTCCTCAAGCCAGTGAATATATTCGCTCTGTAAGGGCAGAAATAACCCCGCAAGGAAACGGAAAAATTTTAGTACAAAACCAGTTGGGAGCGACAAGAACAGTTGATAAATTAGGAATTAAAACCCTGAAAATTCAAATCTTAAAAAATGGCTCCTGGCAGACCATTGATACCCCGGTGAAAAACGATTATCTTTACAATACCGGTACCTATGTTTATGACTGCTATTATTATGGAACATCCGGAACCCAATACCGAAGCTATGTTGAATTTTATGTTGAAGATGACGGAGGATCAGAAACTAAAATTGTTGCTTCCTCTCCTAAAGTTGCAAATTAAAGTGGGGAATGGATGGCAACTTCAGTATGTCAGCCATGATGGCGGTTCAATGATATAAAGCGAAAACCGAATAAATGTCTATTAAAGCAATGAGAGGCAATACATAACTCCGGCTCATTGCTTTGTTTTGGTTATGGAGAGTAGGATTCTATCATATATAAGTAGCGGCCAGGATTATGATCATCCCCAGCCAGAACCCCCACCAGCGGCTGCGGCGGCCTTTCGCCCGGGCCTGGGGCCAAAGCTGGAAAAGCACCAGGTAAATCATGATCCCGGAAGATAAACCGAGCAGAAGAGGCAGAAGCCGGGGCAGAAATGTTACCGCCAGTAAACCGATAACCGTACCCAGAGGGGTGATCAGTCCCACCAGCAGAATCTGACCCAGGATGCGAAGCTGTTTTACGCCGGCCATGAGCAAAGGCGCGGCAATAGCCATTCCCTCGGGGACATTATGTATCCCGATACCCAGCGCTATAACCATTCCGGTACGGTCTTTCATTTCGCCCCCCAGGGCAATGGCCATCCCCTCGGGAAGGTCGTGCATGGCTATGCCCAGCATAATCATATACCCCAGAGCCGCCAGCGAATTGCGGGCAGCCGAGCGGTCGAACAACTGCCGGTCACAAATAGCCAGGATAAGCAGACCCAGCAGCACCCCAACCACAGCTTTGAACCAGCCGCCGAAAACCAGGGCCGAGGGCAGCATGTCAAATAGCACTACGGCTGCCATCACCCCGGAAGCCAGACCTAAAAAAACCGCCAGACTGCTGTTGTCCCAGTACCTCTTAATAAAAAGCATTATTGCCCCCAGAGCAGTACATGCCCCGGCAGCCACACTAATGCCTAAAACCTGATGTAAACCCATACCTCGCCCTCCAACACTATCCTGTTGTGTTAAGTCTATGAAGGGCAAAAGAATTTTAGGTTATTAAATAATCTTATCTTATAAACTTCTTTTCTAATTCACTTATTTATCATAACAGGCATAATTCCAGGACACCTTTCATAATCTGCAGAAAGGGAGGTGTTTATATGAAGCTGCCAATAGAATTAAAAGGCTTGGGCAAGGGTTTGCTGGTATCGCTGGTTCTCTGCCTGCTGTCGGCTCCAGTGATATATTTCACCGGACTGGAGGAAACCATCATGCCCACCCTGGGTAACTTGATTCTGGCCGCAGGTATATTCTGGTGCGGGTGCTATGTCAGCAAATCTTATGGCAGTAAGGGGCTGGTACGCGGAATAACTATGGGGTTAACCTTCTTTATTTTAATGCTTATTGCCACATTTGCCCTTAACTCTTCCCTGATTGGCTTAAAAACCTTCCTCTATAATCTGGTGTTATGCCTGGCCGCAGGCGGATTGGGAGGCATACTGGGAATCGGTCTCAGTGATAAAGCCATTTAGCAGCAGTTGGGGGTCGATATCAGGCCGGGAAAGTAAGCCTTCCCCGGCTTGTTTACTGTTGTATTTACTTGCAAAGCAAACTCAGACACCACAATGCCAATCCACCAAGCAGAAACAAACAACCTAGTATAACTCGCAGATTGGGCATGGCACAACCTCCTGCTGGATAATCCAGCCATCCATTCCGGAGGGGTTACTGTAATCGGCTTGCTGACAACAGCGGCTTCCTCTCTCCTACAACTACTTTATAATCTTCGCCAAGATGTTTCTCAAAAAGCCAGGGATTCTGAGATAATAAACCCGCATCAGTATCCCCCCTTCATCGGAAATTAGATTTCACTGTATTTTATGTAGGGGATAGAAAAAAGGTTACATTGTGTATGCAGTATCAACAAAAAAGATCGGCTTATGTTTATCATTCAGGTGACAGGTTGAAAAGGGGATAAACAAAACGGCAACATTATAAGCGAGTGGTATAATTTCAGGAATCAGCCGGCTTAGCCGGAAGAAGCTTCATATAAGCGGGTAATTGCTTCCTGACCAATAAATTAGTGTTTTTAATAGGTATACTGTTTTTAAATACCTTGCCGTAAGCTTTCTTCTCCAGGCGGGAATCAAGCACCACCACCAGACCCCGATCCTCTTCGCTGCGAATCAGCCTTCCGATCCCCTGTTTAAAACGCACGGTAGCGTCTGGCAGCATAAAATGCTGGAAACTGTTTTTGTTTTCCAAACGGCAGGAACGGTCGGCAGCAGTAGAATAAGGGTCCGAGGGAGGCCGGAAAGGCAGCCTGACGATGACCACGCATTTAAGTACTTCTCCCTTTAAATCGATTCCCTCCCAAAAGGTCTCTACCCCCATAAGTACAGCATTAGAGCTATGTATGAACTCATCTATCAAGTGATTAAACTCGCCATCCTCATACTGCACCAGCAGCTTGACCCCATTCAGGTCACAGTCAGGTCGAAGCAAGGCTGTTACTTCCTTGAGCTGGCTGCGGGCTGTAAATAAAACCAGCACCTGCCCCCCCATGGTCAGAAACAGGGTTTCCAGAACCCCGGCTACGGTTTCAGCAAACCCTGTTTCTGAGGGCTCGGGGATATCATTTATAATGAGCAAGCGCGCCTGTTTTTCATAATCAAACGGAGACTGCTGCAGCAGAGTGTTGACCCGGTCATCAGCCATCAGGGGAGTCAGCCCGGTTCGGGTCAGGAAATAATCGAAACGCTCTTCAATAGCCAGGGTTGCCGATACCATAACCAGGCTCTCCAGTTTATGATAAAGCCGCTCGTTAAGGATGCTGCCGGCATCCAGTGATGAAGATGCCATTGCTGCCGCCCGGCCTTTTTCATATTCCAGCCAGGTGATTTTATCTTCCTGCTCCAGATTTTCTCCCATGATTATGGCCGCAGTGCCGGCGTATTCAGAGATAGTCTGCATAAGCATTTCCAATTCATTGTTTTCCTCGGGTTCTTGTATTTCCTCTTTGATCGCAGTGAGTTTTGCGTATAGCAGTTTAGTGCTCTCCTGCCATTCCCGGTGCAGGTCGACGGCCTGATTCAGCCATGTAGTGTCATGATCCTGCCACTGGATTACCCGGGCATAGTTGTAGTCCTGGGCCACCATGCCCTGGCTTAAAGCCGTAAATAAATCTTTGAGGATCGTCAGACCACGCCCCAGTATGGCGGCGGTTTCAGTACAAAGCGCTTGTAAATGCGGGTATTTTCCCTTTAATAACTGTAAATAGCCCCGCTCATAACCTTTTTCCCGAATATGTAAAAGCTGCATGGTTTCGCTTATTTCCGGGAAGGAAAAACGCAGGGAGAGATGATCAAAAGCCAAACGTTCGAAAGTATGCGCTTCATCCACTATTAAATAGCTATAGGAAGGTAAAATGCTGTTTTCCACCAGCATGTCGGAAAGCAGCAGAGCATGATTGGTAATGATCAAGTCGGCCTTTTCCAGACTTTTCAGCATCTTCAGGCGGAAACATCTATCATGGTAAGGACAATTATCCCGCAAACAGGATTTACGGTCGGCTGCAACTATTCCCCATTTGCTCATCAACGAGCTGTCCAAATCCAGTTCTTTGCGGTCACCGCTCCTGGTAGCCTCGGCCCAGCGCAAAATGGCCTCAATAAAGCGTTCCTCTCCCGGTTCAAACTTTCTCCTGCCGGCCAGGATGCGCATGTATTTGTTCCAGCAAAGATAATTTTCCCGGCCCTTGGCTTCAACTGCAATAAATTCGCAGTCAAGCACCTTTTTTATATCCGGCAGATCTTTTTCGGTCAACTGCTGCTGCAGAGCCCGGGTACGGGTGGATATAACCACCCTTTCCTTCTTTTCCAGCGCCCATAGAACCGCCGGGACCAGATAGGCATAGGTCTTGCCTACCCCGGTACCGGCTTCGGAAACCAGAAATTCCTGATTCAAAAAGTTGGCGGCGATACTCTCCGCCAATCGAACTTGTTCCTCACGGTACCTGTATCCGGGAATCAGTTGGGCCATCCGGCCGTGAGGAGCAAAATACTCTGCTATCCGCCCGGGGCTGAAGCTCTCCATACGACTATCATCCTCATTACTCCATAATGGCATAATCCAAGTATATTATATACTTAACCCGGTTCATAAAAAAAGCTGCCCTTTGGCAGCCGTGCAGATTCTATCTATGACAAGTCGATTTTGGTAACCAGATTCTTTTTGCCCTCTTTGGCTATCCGGTAAACCCCTTCCACCGCCACCCGGTTTTCCACCAGGTCTTGAAAATAGCGATTCAGGTTGTCCGGACTAAGCTTTACCGACAAACCGCAACTGGTGGAAATCTCCCTTAAGGTAGGAATAACCAGGAAATCAGCGTCTATATTCTTTAAAATTTTTTCTGCCTTTAAAGCATGAGCGGTAGCGGCAAAGGTAAATACGCAATAGTTGTCACTATGAAAAAGTTCTGTTGCCAATGTCTTCAACTCCCCCGATGGTTTCAATCAAGCCTGATCTTTAGCAAATCGATTGCAATAAAACCCTGGACCTTTTATATTATATCATAAGGCCGCACTTGATTATCTATAATTTTTTGTTATACTTCCATCATGAATTGCCTGGCCTTTGGTTCAATATTTTTGCAGCGGGACTGTAAAACTAACCTTTTTGCTGATAAAATGTTTAAATATATATCGAATTGTTCAGAAAAGGTGTCTGGAGGTTGGAACCGTGCATAAAAAATTATTTATTCCCGGACCGGTAGAGGTGAAAGCAGATGTCCTTGAAAAAATGGCCGCTGCTATGATTGGTCACCGGAGCAAAGATGCTTCGGAATTACAAAAAAGAATCAGTCACAAACTGCAGCAATTATTCTATACCCGGGAAGCTGTTCTGCTCTCCACCAGTTCCGGCAGCGGACTCATGGAGGGAGCCATACGTTCCTGCACCCTGAAAAGGGCCGCGGTATTTTCCGTAGGTGCATTTGGGACAAGATGGTATGAGATGGCGGCCGGCAATAATGTTCCCGCCGACCTTTTTGAGTCGGAATGGGGCTCTCCCACTACTCCGGAAATGATAGAGGAAGTACTCTCTACCGGCAAGTATGACCTTATTGCCATTACTCATAATGAAACCTCCACCGGGCTTATGAACCCGCTGCAAGCTATTGCTGAAGCAGTAAGGAATTATCCTGATATGGTATTCTGCGTTGATGCAGTCAGCTCTGCCGGTGGTTCTAAAATAGAGGTCGATGATCTGGGAATTGACATATGTATAACCTCCACCCAGAAGGCTCTGGGGCTGCCACCAGGAATGGCGGTCTGCACTTTTTCCAGGAAAGCTGTCGAACGGGCTCAGCAGGTACCCTGCCGGGGCTACTATCTGGATTTATTGTCATTATATGACTACATCCGGAAAAAGGATTATCAGTATCCATCCACACCTTCGCTGTCCCACATGTTTGCCCTGGACTACCAGTTGGATTGCATACTGGCCGAGGGTTTGGATGAGCGTTTTGCCCGTCACATCGAAATGGCTCAATATGTCAGGGCATGGGCGCAAAATTATTTTGAACTGTTTGCTGACGGGCGTTACCTTTCCAACACCCTGACCACCGTTAAAAACTCCCGCAACATTGATGTATCCGCCTTAAACCGGGAACTGGGGATCAGGGGGTATCAGATATCCAACGGTTATGGTAAACTTAAGGACAAAACCTTCCGCATCGCCCATATGGCAGATTGCACCCTGGATGAGGTCAAAGACCTTATAGCAAATATTAATGACATACTCAAGCTGTAATATATTTTTAGTTGATGGAGGATTCTATGGCCATAATCAGACCTTTTGAGGCAATTAGACCGGTACCGGACCTGGCAGCAAAAGTTGCCGCCCTTCCCTATGATGTCATGGATAGTGATGAAGCCCGGGAAATGGTTAAAGACAATCCCTATTCTTTTCTGCATGTGGACAAAGCTGAGATAGATTTGGAACCGGGTATCGATTTATACGACCCCCAGGTCTATGATAAAGCCCGGGAGAACCTGGAGCAGATGATAGCTAAAGGGATTCTGCAGGCCGAGCCTCGCGCCAATCTTTATATTTATCGTCAGATTATGAACGGCCGTTCCCAGACTGGCATCGTAGCCTGCGCTTCGATCGATGATTATCTATACAATATAATCAAAAAGCATGAGCTTACCCGCAAGGATAAGGAACAGGACCGTACCCGCCACGTGGATCATTGCAACGCCCAGACCGGTCCCATATTCCTTACTTACCGGGCCCAAGCGGAGATTAATCAGCTGGTTTACGCCTGGACCCAAAAGCCGCCTTTATATGACATAGTGTCTGAAGATGGCGTAGCCCATATTATCTGGAGTATTGATGATGACCAGACTATTCAGGCATTGGTAAATCAGTTCAGGCAGGTCGACTACCTCTATATTGCTGACGGACACCATCGCTGTGCATCCGCTGTCAATGTGGGCCAGTTGCGGCGTCAGCAAAACCCTGGATTTGCCGGGGATGAGGAGTACAACTATTTCCTGGCGGTTATCTTTCCGGATGAAGACCTGCATATCATGGACTACAACCGGGTAGTAAAAGACCTAAACGGACTAACCTCGCAGGAGTTTCTCAAGCAGCTTGAAGAGAAATTTGCCATCAGCCCCCACACTGGTTCGGGGCCTTATAAGCCAGAGCAAACACACTCTTTTGGTATGTACCTGGATGGTCAATGGTACCGTCTGCAGGCCCTGCCCGGCAGTTTTAATGAAAAAGACCCGGTAGCCAGTCTGGATGTTTCCATCCTTCAGGAAAACGTCCTGGCTCCCCTGCTGGATATAAAGGACCCCAGGACTGATAAACGCATTGATTTTGTGGGAGGCATCAGAGGGTTAAAGGAACTGGAGAGACGGGTTAATTCTGATATGAAAGTGGCTTTTTCCATGTATCCCACCAGTATCCAGGAATTAATGTCCATAGCCGATGCCGGGCAGATTATGCCCCCCAAATCCACCTGGTTTGAGCCCAAGTTACGCAGCGGCTTTTTCATTCACCGAATATAAATTTTCAAGGGCCATCGCTAAAAGTCTGAACCGCCCCCTGTCAAGCAGACAGTTTCAAGGATTCCGGGAAGGTTTGAAGGCCTTTGGGGAACGGCGCGAACCCAATTTTACCGATGAATAGGAATTGTCAGACAGGTGCAACGGAAAACCGCTTCCGTTGCACCTGTTTCGTTGCTTATTCACGACCCTTCAGTCCTGCCGGAGTCTCAGACCGCCTGCTCGTCGATATTCCCGCCGCTAAACTGGCTCTTGTAGAGATCTGCATAAAAGCCGCCCTGAGCCAGGAGGTCGTTATGAGTACCTTTTTCAACAACACTGCCGTTATCCATGACCAGTATCAGGTCAGCATCGCGAATGGTGGATAACCTGTGGGCGATGACGAAGCTGGTTCGCTTTTTCATCAGGGCAATCATGGCCCTTTGGATATAAACCTCGGTTCTGCTATCAACACTGCTGGTAGCTTCATCCAGGATGAGTATGGCCGGGTCGGCCAGTATCGCCCGGGCAATAGTCAATAGCTGTTTTTGGCCCTGCGAGATATTGGAGGCCTCTTCATTGAGTATGGTGTTGTAACCTTCGGGCAGGGTTCTGATAAAATGGTCGGCATGGGCGGTTTTGGCTGCCCGGATAATTTCAGCTTCGCTGGCGCCCTCACGGCCGTAGGCGATATTATCCCGTATGCTGCCGTTAAAAAGCCAGGTATCCTGCAGTACCATCCCGAAAATGCTGCGTAATGCGGTCCGTTTTATATCCCTGATATCAACCCCGTCGACCGTGATTTTTCCGCCGTCTATTTCATAAAAACGCATCAACAGGTTCACCAGGGTGGTTTTACCCGCTCCGGTCGGCCCTACAACAGCGACGGTCTGCCCCGCCTTGACTTCAATGCTCAAGTCCTCGATCAGAGGAACATTTTCCTGATATCTAAACTTAACGTTTTGCAGATTTACATTCCCCCGGGGGAAGTCGATATGCTGAGCATCATCACTATCCGCGACTTCTTCAGTCTCATCCAGGATTTCGAAAACTCTCTCCGCCGAGGCAATAGTAGATTGAATGATGTTAACTATATTGGCGGTCTGTACTATGGGCTGGGTAAACTGCCGGGAGTATTGGATGAATGCCTGAACATCACCGATAGTAATAGTCCGGTTGATTACAAAGATACCCCCCACGACACTGACCAGCACATAGCCGATATTGTTGATCAGGCTCAAAAGCGGAACAATGATGCCGGACATAAACTGGGCTTTCCAGCCGACTTCATACAGTTCCTCATTAATTTGGTTAAACCTGGCGATGGATCCTTCTTCCCGTCCAAAGGCTTTTATTATTTGATGCCCGGTGTACATCTCCTCGACATGGCCGTTAAGTTCCCCCAGAACTTTTTGCTGCCCGGCGAAAAATTTCTGCGAACGGGAGGCTACTGCTTTGGTTACCAGAGCAGAAAGGGGCAGGACCACCAGGAATATAAGCGTAAGCCAGGGGCTTATAGTCAGCATCATAATGAGAATGCCCAGCAGGGTTACTACAGCTGTAATAAGCTGGGTAAGACTCTGCTGCAGGGTAGTGGCGATATTATCAATGTCGTTGCTGACCCGGCTCAAGATATCACCGTGGGTATGGGAATCAAAAAATTTCAAAGGCAACCGGGAGAGCTTCAGGTTGACATCGCGGCGCATATCATAGACGGTTTGCTGAGCTACGCCAGCCATAATGTATTGCTGAATATACATGAAAATTGCACTGATAATATATAGCCCGGCCAGGATAAACAATATGTTTAATATATAATTAAAATCTACTGTTGCCCCCGGCACGTGTTTTAGTTTCGTCATAAGGCCTTCAAATAATTCGGTTGTGGCCTTGCCCATAATTCTGGGGCTGGCAATGCTGAAAACAGTGCTCAGGACGGCAAAGAGAAGCACGACCAGCAGCCGGAAGCGGCGCGGTTTTAAATAGCCCATCAGCCTTTTGAAGGTGCCTTTGAAATCCTTAGCCTTTTCTGCCGGTCTTCCCATCGGGCCCAGCGGGCCTCCGCGAGGACCGCCGCCATGACCACCCATGGGTGAGGCTGGGGTTTTACGTTCCGTACTCATGCCAACTCCTCCTCGGAAAGCTGGGAATAGACTATCTCACGGTATACGTCACAGGAATTCAGTAGGTCTTTATGGGCACCCCTACCCACCATCCGGCCATCCTCCAGAACAATTATCTGGCCGGCGTCCATAACCGTAGTAACCCGCTGGGCAATAACAATAACCGTGGCATCGGCCGTCTCGTTTTTAAGTGCCGACCGCAGCCTGGCATCGGTTTTGAAATCCAGGGCGGAAAAACTGTCATCAAAAATGTATATTTCCGGCCTTCTGACCAGAGCACGGGCAATGGACAGGCGTTGTTTCTGTCCCCCCGAAACATTGCTTCCTCCCTGTTCAATCACGGCATCAAAGCCGCCCGGCATGCCGGAGATAAACTCCATGGCCTGGGATATTTCTGCCGCCCGCCGGACTTCTTCATTACTGGCATCTTGCTTGCCGTAGCGGATGTTATCATTGATGCTGCCGGTAAATAAAACCGATTTTTGAGGAATCAGGGCTATTTTGGCCCGCAGGCTTTTTTGCGACATTTCCCTGACATCCACTCCGTCAACCAGAACGCTGCCCTCGTCAACATCATAGAAACGCGGTATAAGGTTTATCAGAGATGTTTTGCCGGAACCGGTGCCGCCGATGATAGCAGTTGTTTCACCAGGCCGGGCAGTAAAGGAAATATTACTGATAGCCGGCTCTTCTGCGCCCGGAAAACTGAAGCTGACATTTTTAAACTCCACCATACCCTGGGCCTTATCAAGGCTATGCGGCTCTTCCGGGTCCTTGATTTCGGGATTCGTTTCCAGCACTTCATTGATTCTTATGGCGGAAGCTGAGGCGCGGGGTACCATAATAAACATCATAGCCACCATGACCAGTGATATCATAATCTGCATGGCATATTGAATAAAAGCCATTAACGACCCCACCTGCATATCACCATTATCGATGCGGATGCTGCCAAACCAGATAATGGCTATAATAGTAAAGTTCATAACCAGCATCATGGAGGGCATTAAAGAAGCCATCAATTTGTTGACCCGGATAGCATTCTGGCTGAGATCGTAGTTGGCCTCGGCAAAGCGCTGCTGTTCCCGCCCGATACGGTTAAACGCGCGAATTACTCTGATGCCGGTAAGATTCTCGCGCAGGACCAGATTGATTTTATCCAGTTTGATTTGCATCAGTTTGAAGAGGGGCATGGCTTTACTGATGATAACGGCGATAATCGCAATAATTACCGGAATAGCGACAACAATGCATAGGGACAGCGGCCTGTCTTTGGAAACAGCCATGATAATACCGCCAATACACATCATCGGGGCACTGACCATCATGCGCAATATCATGAAGGTTACGGTCTGCATCTGGTTGATGTCATTGGTAGTACGGGTAATCAGTGTAGCTGTACCGATTTCATTAAACTCCTGCAATGAGAAGTCCTCAACCCGGGAAAATACTTTGCTGCGCAGTATTGTGCCAAATCCAACCGAGGTCCGGGCGGATAAAAAGCTGGCCGCAATCGCGCAGAGGGTACCCAGCGCAGTAATGAGCAGCATCATCCCCCCGATTTTCATGATGTAGCCGGTGTCGCCGTTGACTATGCCGGTATCAACGATATCTGACATCAGGGTGGGCAAATACAACTCCGCCAGGGTTTGTAAAAATACCAGCAGAAGGACCGCCACTATCGAAATTGTAAATGGTTTCATGAACCGGTACAGCTTAATCATTGCTTATTGTCTCCTCTTGCCTTCGCAGCCGTTTTCCTCTATACGGACTTTATCCAATGCTTCAATTATCTCTCTTAAACCCTGAATCAGGTCTTCGGCCCTTTGCTCGGTAATATCCGCCACCAGGGCATTAATATTATGCCGGATGTCTATTCGGAGCAGCTCCAGATGCGCACTGGCCGCTTCATTGAGATAGAGGCGCAAAACCCGATGGTCGCTGCTGTCTGTTCTTTTCCGAACCCAGCCTTTTTGCTCAAGTTCCCGGATTATATTGGATATATGCGATTTGGCCATGCCGGTTCGGCGAGCCAGTTCGCTGACAGTAATACCTGCTTCGCCTTTAAGCTGTTTGCATATGATCACGGCAGGAACAGAAATATCGTGCTCAGCCAGTACATTCTTTACATATTTGCCCATGCCCCGGTTTACTTCCCGCAGCAATTCAACCAGCAGTTCATGTTTCTCCGACAATTTAGAACACCTCTGGATTTATTTTCCGGGTTGACCACGAGGATAAAATCGTTCTGTACAGAACAAATTATATGTTTAGTTTTTCAAATAAGCAATAGTAAATAAACATAAGCATAGATGCCAGGCACCGGAGTTATTGACTTATTGAGCTGCACCCTCCTTTATAGCGAAGGCTTTTTTCAACGGGTCCTGAAGTAAAAAAGGTGATGCGGCTGGGCGGGGAAATGCAAAATGTGAGATTTATATATCTGTTATTTTAGGCTCCATAATCGACTGTTTACATACAGGTCCTGCAGCCAATTAAAGAACGTAATCAAGCCTGTGCAAGTTTACCAGTTACCTGTAGTTTATTAAAATAATTTGACGCCCAAATAAGCGAGACCGCAAAAGAAACCAGGTTGCCTCTCCTACGCATAAAAAGATGGGATTCATATGTGTGATGGCAAAATGACTTAACGATAATGCCAGCGGTACTGATAAAATCAATACGCGAATAATATCACACGCCAAGTTCGGCATCGGTCTCCCGGTTGCCTGGAAGGCCAGACCGGTAACAAGTAACCCGGTAGTTGCAACGGTGGTCAAGGTCAAAAGCCTGACCTGCCTTACACTATTTACTATTACATCCGGTACAGAGGAGAGATGCGAAAATATCTGCGGTGCAAATATCATATACAATGCTCCCAGGAATAACCCTATTATTAAAGACAATCCTACGTTAACGCGAAATATCTCCCTGCATCTCGCAAGGTTCCCCTGTCCGTAATTCTGTCCGATCATCGGGATTGTGGTAAGTCCGATAGCCGCACCCGGAATTGTAATCAATTGGTCCAGCCTAACAGCCAACACCCAGGCATTCATGGACACCTCGCTAATCGAACCTACTAGGTTATTCAAAACGATAAAGGCCATGTTGACCAACACCATTCCGGTGGCAGCAGGAACCCCAATATATATGATTTCTTTTATAATCTTGGCATTTGTTTTAAATATCCTCCATTGAATCTGTATTATTGTCTCTTTTTTAATAAAAAGGGACAGATAATATAATAGTTGAATTAATATAGAAATTGATGTCGCCAACGCTGAACCTTTAACTCCCATTTTCAGTCCAAATATTAATATTGGGTTTAAAACGATATTAATGATCCATGAAGCCATCACGCCCAAGCCAACTTCCTTGGCCCTGCCTTCCCCCTGCAGTATTCCGCTTAGGGTCATTGCGATCAAGACTAGGCCCATACCGGGAAGCAGATAGCAAATGCCACCAATTGACTGATGAATATTGGAATACTCAGTTTAATTGTCGTACTAACGATAGAGCCGCCGGAAATATCCAGAATCTTCTGATCCGGTTCTTGTTTACTTATACCTGTTGTTCCCAACTCAACAGTGGTGCTTTCGTTTCTTATTACCTTCAAATCTGCAGTAGTTTTTGCGTCTGTCATTTTCATCCCCTCCACAAAACTTCTATCCTTGTTCAATATCCCCTTATTGGCAGACCTCCGATAATTCCAATGCGATTAAAACCTGAGCAGAGCAGAATTGCGATGTTTCCACCCCAACCACTGTATTAAATAGTAGCTTGCATTATTAGAAATATCTGTTAAATATTGTCGACGATGGCTCTATGCCAAATGCGGATAACCGGAGTTATTGACTTACTGAGTTGGAATCATCCTCCTTCTCTTTTAAATTTTACAGCGAAGGTCTTTTTCTTAAAAACAATAAAAAAACCGCCTTCTACGCAAATTATGGCTAGAAGGAGGTGTCTTGCCATGCAATTAACCAAACAAAACCTGCGCTTGCTGGCTTCGGTAGTGATCGGCGTCATTTTAATTGCTCTATTCTTTTTAATTATTCCTAAAAAATCTCCTCAGCGCTCCCCGCGTCCAGTTCAGCCGGTTGAAAAAGAAAGTCAATGGTATATCCAGTTTTCGGTTAAAAATCAAAAGTCTACTGCCTACACAGAAGAGAGCGGGGCCCCGGTAGCAGCCGATGGGAAATCGTATTTTATCGGCGGTATTGCCGTCCACCCTCGCTATCCGGTCAATAGCGGCGGAAATCCGCGGGAACCGTTAATTCCCTTCGGTACGGAAATCTACCTGGAAAAGCCAATCAAGGCCCGGGGCCAGGAATTCACCACCCTCAAGGTGATGGACACCGGTGATGTCAACTACCGCCTCTGGCCTGATTACCCCTACTGGTTTGACATATATTACGGCACCGGCAACTATTACAACACTAAAGAAGCCAAGAATTACGGGGCACCCCTGATAAACTATACCTGGTATGAGAAGTGGAGGTGAATCATCCCCGGAATCGGCGCAGGTACCCCTCTATATATTCCCTTACTTCACCGGCCGGGGAATAGATGCCAAAATGGCCCTCGCAAAGTATATCGGCCTCAAGGTCCAGCAATTTACGCATGGATCTAGCCCACTCTTTGCGGTCGGAACCCCACTCGGGGGCGAAGGGCCCGTGGATGTCCTGCCCGAACAGCACCCGCTGTCCTTGTATATCCGCATATACCGATATGCTTCCCGGAGTATGCCCGGGGGTGTGCACTAAACTCAGGGTAAGCTCTCCCAATTCCAGCTTATCATCGCCGGTTAAGACTTTATCCACCTTTACCCCCTCATACTGCACTCCGTAATAAGGGGCTGCAGTTAGCTCCGGTCTGCCCTCCTCAATTGCCGCAAGGTCAAGCCGGTGCGCTATCACCTCTGCCTTGAGCCTGTCCTTAAAGGTCTTCATCCCCCCGATATGGTCGATATGCCCGTGGGTGATGATAATATGGCGTATTTCCGCCAATTTAAAGCCGGAATATTCGATATTGTCCAGAATATCATCGGCACTGGCTCCGGCTCCAGTATCAATGATAGCTCCCTGACCCGAGCTCTCCACCAAATATACACAACAGTCTTCTCCCCGGGAAAGATTATCTCCCCCCACCTGGTATACATGAGGGCAGATTTCGGGAACGCGACGCTTCATCCTGATGACCTCCTTGTATTCTGTGCTCTATGCTTTTTCATATACGGCAAATAATTGCAAGGCTACCTGGTCGAACGGATGGGCTCTCAGTTCGTCAGCCAGTTCCCGGTCCGGTGATTTGCCTGCTATATCCAGGAATTCATCCCAGCTCATAAAGTCAAAAGGCACTATCTCCACCTCTCTGAATCCATTTACCTCGAACATCTGGGTCAGTGATGCCGGATCAAAATGGTGCATGTGCAGCATAGCTGGGAAAATAGTACCTTCGATACCCTCCCAGATGCGTTGCTCCACTTCCCCGTAACGGGTGGGAGCCGTAATGAACACCCGTCCCCCCGGTTTAAGTACCCGGGCGAATTCCTTTACGATGGTTTCCGGAGAAAAGGTATGCTCCAGCACATCCAGGCAGTTGATGCTTTGAAAATAACCATCCGGATACGGCAGGCTGTCGATGCTTCCTTCCGAAAATACCACTTCCCGGGAAGTCCCGTCAAGAAGGTCTTCGGCACTGGGAAATTCACATTGCACTGCGATACTGCCCAGTTCTTCCTCGATAAGCTTGATAACCCGGGGGAATATTTTTTTCTCTCCCCTTTTCATCATGGAAGATAAAGCCATAGCCCTTTCCAGCCTGGCTTTACAAGCATCTACGGAATGCACATGCAGGAATTGACTCATCACCAGAGAAGCAAAACCTGCTCCGCAACCGGCGTCCAGAACCTTGCCCTGCATTTTCTGCACCAGCGGGTAGACGTATTTGAGGAAGGAATACTCCCCTCCCGAAGAAAAGTTCTGCAGGGCAATGATCTCATTAAGGGTAAACAAATCCTGCTGGCTCAGCGATGAACCAATTTCCTGCCGGAACCAGTTGCGCAAATCGCGATCTTCCTGTAATTTGCAGGTAATCCCTTCCAGGCTCGGGCTGCCTGACGAACGTATGACTTGATTCCGTTCCCCTTCGCCGATAACCTCCCAGATGTATTCTATAAAGAAAGGAAAGCAAACATTGTTATGCACATTGAACAGGATGGCCTGTTCGGGCTTATTTTGGCGAATGCCCGCCGTAAGATCATGAAAATCAAGCAGGAAAGCAATTGCCTCCTCATCGCTGCGGGAGAACAATTCTGCGTAAGCTGCGGCCAGATTATCGGCACCGGGCAAAAGTTGGCGGTATTGCTCTAACGTGTCCCTATCAATAGCCCGAAAATAGTAATTAAAGAACCTCTCCAAAATCATGTGCTTACCCCCATTCATTAATACTGACCCAAGAACAAATCCTATCTGTTGTCAGTACCTTTCTCACCTACCAGCCAAAAAACCTCCTCATAGTCTCCCGTCCGCGCCGAACTGTCCATCTCCCAACCTATGGCAATGCTACAGTTCGCTTCCCCATTGCGAAATCCTATTACCGGCCGAATCATCAAACCCGCACTATGGTAACCTTGCCTGCTCTGTTCGGGAAAAACGTAGTTTTTATAATAATGCCTTACGGCAGGCTGTATATAGAGATAAGGCAAAGGATTATCCGAATCCAGGCTTATCATTATCCGGTTGCTGAAACAACTGCTGTCGGCACTTCGGATCTGGAATATATAATCTATCTGTTCCGGGCGTTTTACCACGGTTCGATGATTATGAAACTCAATGCCGCTTTCGCTGCTGCGGGAAATATCCTGAATAACACATTCGCTTCCCTCTTCGCCTTTACCGGCAATAAGCCCCAGCCAGGCCTGAGGCCTGAATTCAACCTCGTCTGACGGCGCTGCCGTACTGACTATCTGCGGTACCAGAACCAGCTTATGCCTGTCCGGTACCGGACGGCACCAGGCCTGCAGTTTTATCTCCAGGGCGCCGGCCTGCAGTTTAAAGGATTTCTCCAAATCTATAGTGACCTTGGAATTACCAATAGCAACTACCTTGGAACAGCACATTTTAGCCACGCGGTCAGGCCCTTCACTTACAACGTCTGCGATTTGAAATGATGCCAGATCAAAATCCCCCAGGGCAAAAAACTCATTATTATTCTGAAGCAATACCTCACAGCGAAGAGAATTACGGCACTGCTCCCGGCGCCCCCCTTCTTCATAAAACATCCGGGTCAGGCTGCTGTCCGTTTCAGAAAAAATCAGGGGGTAGGAATAACGAAAAACCGAGTTATAGGCTGGCACCCTATTCAAATCGCGGGCCACAATCTCCCTTATTCGGCAGTGATCCCCTTTAAGGGAAGGGGCCAGGACATGGTGATAGCTGATACATCCGCCTTCATTATCCAGAACCAGGGTCTGTACCTCATTCTCCAGCACAACCTCGTCCTGGCCGTCAAAATCCCAATCCCTGACGGCCGAATCCCTGTGATTACTGAAATGCATGGATTCCAACCCCAAGGTCAGTATTTTTAGTACCATCTCCAAATAGGCCAATCCCTGCACATCGTAATAAGGGGATGAGCCATAAACCGGATGGCGGCTGGCCCACTTGGGATCCTCCTGGTATAACAGGTTCCTGACCCGATTCAGCAGTTGATAATCTTCATCCATCTGGGGCGGGTAATAATCCTTGAGAATAGCGCTTACCAATTCATGCCTTTCCGCCGATTCCAACAGAGCCCGCTTAAACATACGCTCCAGTTCAGGGGCAACCTCTATTCCCATGTGCTGCCCCAATGTGTCCAGTACAGCCTTGTCCAGCTTATCCTGCAGATGCTCGGCATCGCGCAAGCGGCAAACGATCCGGCGCAGCCTCTCATCGCCAAAGGCTACACCCCGTATTCCCCGGCAGGCAGTCCAGTTCTCCCACTCGGTATAGCTATGACTGCTGGCTACCGGGTAGCTGTCAAGGTAACCCTGAGCAGCCAGATAATCCTTGAGCCCGGTGAAACTGATGTCCGGATCCTTATCAACCAGCTCAAAGAACTCCATCAGCCACTGCCCGTCACCTTCGGGGTCTTTGCTCCATTGCCCGAATTTCTCGGCGTCCTCAAAGATAAGCAGCACCGGTTCCATATCCCGGCCATAGCTTCGGACCAGCTCATAAGCCTTTTCCAGGGCGTCTTTGATATAAAAATAATAGTGCGCCGGTTTAATCTTTACCGAATCGCCCGGGGCAAAACTGTTTCTTTTTAATAATTGGTAGCGGAACTGGCTATGTATGGGAAGAACGTGAAAGGCCTGTCCCCCGATTTCATCGCGCAAGGCGTAAAAAAGCATTTCCGGAGGAATATGGCTGATGGTAGTAATCGAAACCGGGTCATTAAAGCCAAAATGCTTCCGGCAGTAATCACTGTCTGAGCCCGGGTAGGAAAAGTGGGACCGGTAAAAAGTTTCCACGTCCAGATAATAAACGGCCGGGGCTTGAATCAGGGCTGCCGCCCGGGTAAGTTCCCGCAGCATGCTTTCGCCGCATTCACGCTCCACCAGGTGGATACCCTGCCACTGGGATGAATCTATGCCTATGGTCTCGGTTAACAATCGGTCATACAGTTTGAGCTGATAAAGGTAATCATCGACCCGGGAGGATAATTGAATAAAGGGCTCATCGGCCAGTCCCCCAATGATACCGATCTTGCCGCTGTCCAGCAGGCGGGTGAACCGGCTCAGATATTCCTTTTTCTGGTCCCTGATCCAGTATAAAAAGGGGCCGGAAAAATGGAGGTTAACATAAAAAGAATCCAGGTCGACCGCTTTCTGGAGCAGCTTTAACCAGGGTAAATAGGAATTATTATATGCTTCCTCTCTGGTTTTATATAGCTGAAAATGAGGCTGGTGGAAATGAGGGCAAAATGCAATATGACCTTTCATATTAAACCTCCTGGCGAAATCTGATTAAAAAAATCATCCTCATACTGAATACGCTCCAACCATTGACCGAACTCGGTATCGGTTTTATGGTTGCGCAGGCTGTTGCTTATGCGCAGAAGTTTGGTATAGTGCTCAAAAAATCGTTTCATGGCATAATCCCGGGTAAGATTGTTGCTGACCATAAAAAGCCAGTCACTGCTTTGAATCAGCATCAGTTCCTTAAGAGCCTGGCAGACAGCCCGGTTATGCATTTCACTGCCGTTGGCAAACATCTTCAGAGCTTCATACTCCTTGCCTGCCTTTTTTATAATCTCCCACATCCAGGTGGTCTCGTTATTATCCCAGACATAATGCTTTCCTCCCATCCCCCAAGATGATTCAAAAATCTGAGCCTCATGCTTGGCCGGGCCTATATCGTAAGGCAGAGCCAATTCCAGTTCGTTGCCGCTCCCTATTTCCCTTATCACTTCTTCCAGCCAGCTAACCCCTTCCCACCACCAATGGCCAAACAGTTCGGTATCATAACAGCCCACGATTGAGGGGTTGGCAAAGCCCAGTTTCTTTGCTTCCCGGCTGTTATCTTCCAGGCTCCTGACGAAATGCAGTGCGTGCTGCTTAACCTTTACAGCCGCCTGATCGGGATCATAAACCTGCTTGGAATCCAGATTCCTGCGGTCGGTAACTTTCCAGTATTTAAAGCCGGAACGGGGATCCTGCTTGTGAAATTCACGATAGTCGGCATCGCCGGGGTAGCCATAGTCAGCCGACCATACCTGATGGCTGACCATGGAGTTGCGGCCATATACCGTAATATCCTTGTCCTTTATCCGGTAGGGCCGGTAGGTGCTAAGTCCGGTTCGGGCAAAAGTAGCGATTTCAATTTCCTCTTCCCCGCTCCCCCCGCTGAATGCCTCTATAGGTTTGCCTCCCTCGATAGCATGGCTGTCAACGTATAAATATTTAAAACCATTATCAATGAGAATATCTTCGATGCCATCGAAATACCCGCACTCCGGTAACCAGAAGCCCTTCGGCTCACGCTCGAAATAGTACTCGTAAACTTTTTTTCCCCACAGCACCTGATATTTGAGCCCTCGGGTGTCCAGCAGGGGCAAATAGGCATGGGTAGCAGCAGTGGTTATGATTTCCACCTGCCCCTGATCCTGTATTTGCTTGATCGTCCCCACAATATCCTTATTAAAATCAACTATAAAATCGCGCCGGCTATCCCGGTAAAAACGGCGATAAAAAGATGCCATCCGGCCAATATTCTTCTCCCCCCGGGACATGTAATAGCGTTCATCCTCTATAGCCAGCGCTTCCCGCCCCTGCAGGTAGGAAATAAACTCCTGCTGAATATATTTGGAACTAAGCTGTTCCAGCAAGGTAGGACTGAAACTAAACGACAGGGCGTTATTGATGCCGGCATCTTTCAATCGAAGCCAGGACTGCAAAAGCGGGATATAGGTTTCCGCCATGGCTTCAAAAAGCCACACTTCCCCAAAAGGCCACCTGCCCTGCCGCTTGACATAAGGAATATGGCTATGTAAAACGACCAATAATCTGGAACTCACCTGGCCCACTTCCTCCACCCTAAAATAGACCCCAAGACCAGTAACTAACCTAAATTAAGCAGCTTGTTCCCCCTTTGTTCCAGAATCTCTTTATAAACCTTAATCGTAGATTGGGCAATAACATCCCAGTTATAAACCGAAGCAATCATGTGGCTGGCATTGTCGCACAGGGAATCGGCCAGATTATCATCGCTCAGTATCCTGATAATGGCCTGAGCCAGTTCATCCTCGTTAGCCGGGCGTACTTTTATGCCGGTAACCTCGCTTTCAACTATCTCGGCCAGTCCTCCCACATCCCCCACGATTACCGGCGTTCTGGTGGCCATGGCTTCCAGCGCCACAATGCCAAAAGGCTCATAAAGGCTTGGAAATACCGCCACCCGGGCTTTATTGTAAATGAAGTTGCGTTCTTCGTGGTAAATAAAGCCGGTAAATACCACCTTGTCTTCCAGGTTCAATTTATGGGTCAATCTCTTCAGTTCAGGCAGCATCGGACCCTTTCCCCCAATATACAGACGAGCCTGCGGTACCTCCGCCAGTACCCGAGGCAAGGTGTTAAGCAAAAACCAGATTCCTTTTTCCGGTACCAGTCGGCCCAGAAAAAAAATAATCCTATCCTGGGCAGATATATTAAATCTCGGACTATCAGGCATGAGTTCAAAAAGACCGGGGTCAACTCCATTGGGTATTATGGTGATATCTTTTCGGGGACGGCCAAACAGGGTGCTGATCTCATCCTGCATATACTGGCTGCAGCATATTACCCGGTCAGCCTCCAGAGCAAGATTCTTTTCAATCTCATTAATCTCCAGCTGCATACGATTATGCAGCCCCAGATTGCGCCCATGCTCAGTGGCGTGGATGGTAGTTACCAGAGGTATTTCAAATATCTTGGCAACTGCCCGGCCGGGGTAAGCTACCAGCCAATCGTGGGCATGGATAAGGTCAAAGCCGCCGATGCGGGTATTAATATTTACCGCCTCTCGAATGGCATCACTGTTAAACCGGAAGGTCCAGGATTTAAAGTTCTCTCCCTCCAGATAAGAGCTGCCTACCCGATGAATATGTACTCCGTTTTCTTCCTGGTAATCCGGGTGGCTCTGCACCCGGGGGGTAATAATATGCACCTCTATCCCCTGTTTCACCAAAAAACGGCTCAAATCGAAAACGTGCTGGCCCAATCCGCCCACCATATGAGGTGGATATTCCCAGCTGAATAGTAAAACCTTCACCCAATATTCCCTCATTCAATTACCAGTTATTAAATAATTTTACCAGATAATTTATTTTCTTTGTACGGTTTTTTGCTATAATGTTCTATAAGTACAATAAGTTCGTAATTTACTGTAAATTATTTCCATTATGGAGGTTAATGCATGAACAGCATTGCAAAAGCAAGTCCCCGCAGACAATCTGTAATCAAGGACTTATCACTCGCCCCTTATGGGCACAAAAAACTGGAATGGGTTCAACAATTCATGCCGGTTCTAAACATCCTGCGGCAAGAGTTTGAAGAAACTCAGCCTCTGGCCAACAAGACCATTGCCTGCTGTTTGCATCTGGAGGCCAAAACCGGTTATCTCCTGCAGACTTTGAAGGGCGCCGGAGCCGATGTAATAGCCTGTGCCAGCAATCCTCTGTCCACTCAGGACGACGTAGTCGCCGCCCTGGTTGATTCAGGTATTACCGTATATGCTATCCACGGTGAGAGCACTGAGGAATATGAACGCTTCCTGTCCATGATGTTGGACTGTCAGCCTGATGCCATAATTGATGACGGGGCCGATGTGGTCACCACTCTGCACAAGGACCGGCCTGAGCAGGCCAAAAAAATCATCGGCGGCTGTGAAGAGACTACTACCGGGATCGTGCGTCTCAAGTCCATGGATCAGGACCAGGCTCTGCAATTCCCCATGATGGCCGTAAATGATGCCTACATGAAACACCTGTTTGATAATCGCTATGGCACCGGTCAGTCTGTCTGGGACGGAATCAACCGTACCACCAACCTGGTGGCAGCGGGAAAAGACGTAGTAGTGGTTGGTTATGGCTGGTGCGGCAAGGGGGTTTCCATGCGTGCCCGGGGTCTGGGCGCCCGGGTCATTGTCACGGAGATCGACCCGATTAAGGCCAATGAAGCCATCATGGACGGATTTCGGGTAATGCCCATGGCCGAAGCCGCCCGCCGGGGTGATATTTTCGTTACCGTCACCGGTAATGTTAATGTTATTCGCAAAGAGCATATGGAAATAATGAAAGATAATGCGATTATGGCCAATGCCGGGCATTTCGATGTGGAAATCAGCAAAGGCGACTTATCTGCCCTGGCCGTTAGCAGCAGAGTGCTGAAGAACAATATCGAAGAATTTGTCATGGCTGATGGCCGTCGGCTGTATCTGCTGGCCGAAGGCCGGCTGGTAAACCTGGCCGCCGGCGACGGCCATCCGGCTGAAGTTATGGATCTGAGTTTCTCCCTGCAGGCCCTGTCTCTGCTCTACGTCATTCAAAACCGGGAATGCCTGGGCAATCACGTCTACAATGTACCGGCGGAAATCGACCAGCGGGTGGCCCGCCTGAAATTGCAGGCGGACGGAGTGCAGATAGACGAGCTGACCGGTGAACAGGAAGCCTACCTGGCCAGTTGGGATACCAATTTATAATATTTTTTAACCCGTATAGCTATACCGCCTTTTTCACAAAATACAAACAATAACGGTGAAAAGGCGGTTTTATTATGGGCAGCATTAGCAGAAAACATATTGTACTCTTCTTTGCAATATTGATTACGGTAATGGCGGGGGCATATATTGTAAATGTTGTTTCAGCTCCTGAAACTGCTCCATTAAAGCCGGTTCAAGAAGCCAGTCCTGCCGCTTATATTACGGTACGGGACAGTAAAGGGAATGTAATACTGGAAACGGGCATACCGGTTTATGAAAATGATGAATATATCAGTGACACCAATGTTCATTATGTAATTATCAGTGTTTCCGGCAATCAGGCCGTTGCCCGGGTAAAAGAAAAGCAATCGTCGTTAAAATCGGATGACTCCTCATATCCGCTGAACCCCTCGGCAGCCGCTGTCCCGGCTCAAGGGTTTTTGCGGGGCAATTTAAGACATATGGTAGTATACCATACCCATAGTGATGAAAGTTACGTACCCACCTCGGGTACCCCTTCCAAACCCGGAAACGGTGATATCTACGCAGTCGGTTCATCCTTTGCCGATGCGCTGGAAATGGGGGGAATAACTACTTATCACAGCTTTAACCAGCATGATCCCCATGATATTAATGCTTATCACCGTTCCCGGCGGACTGCTGTGCAACTCTTAAAACAAAGACCGGATGCCGCTTTTGACGTACACCGGGATTCAGCCCCCCGGGAATCCTACCTTACCTTGGTAAATGGTGTGTTAACCGGGCGGGTGATGATTGTTGTCGGGCGCTCCAACCCCAGTATGCAGGCCAACCTGGAATATGCCAAACGGATTAAAGCCAAGGCGGACGAATTGCACCCGGGCCTGATGAGAGGGATTTTCCTGGGTCAGGGTGACTATAATCAGGATCTGTATCCTACCGCATTGCTTTTTGAAGTGGGAACCGAAGGAATTACCCTGGATGAAGCCAATAAAGCAGTTCGCTGCCTGGCCGACTCAGTTATCCGGGTACCGTTGAAATAAGCTATATCTTACTTTTTACCTTAACCCCTTCCGCAATCTTAAATAAATCGTGAAGAAAATTTGCCCCCCGGGAAGCAATAATTCCGGTGAGGATAGACCCTGCAAACGGAATAAGCAGGGGCAGTCCTACCATCTTAAAAAAGTCTATTCCCGTTCCCATGGCAATAACTATTGTAATCAGAATGGATCCCAGCCGGTCAACATTTATTTTATCTTTTTCCCAAACCATTTTGAGCGTTTCCCAAATACTCTCCGCCAAGGCTGCCAGCAGCAGCAACTGCATATAATTCAGATTTACGTCCATACTCAATTATCCCCCCATCCCCCCAGTTTTCATGGATTACACTTCTGGGGTCACAATTCACAAAATTATTAATTCACTACCCCGACCTTGCAAAACCAGGTATTTTATGTGCCTTGCAGAATATCTGTATTAATATGTATTTACTTGAATCTTTAACATACTTATTGAAGGGAAAGCATTTTTATTATCATATTATGTGTGGGGATATCTAAATGGTTAAGCTGGAACAGAAGTGGCAGGTCTTAACAGTGATATGTATCGGAATCTTCATGTCGACCCTGGATGGAAGCATACTGAACATTGCCAACCCCACAATTGCCAATGATATGTCCGTTTCGATGCAAGAGGTGCAGTGGGTGGTAACTGCTTATATGCTGGTTATTACCGCAACTCTGCTTTTTTTTGGCAAACTGGGTGATCAGAAGGGAAGCAGCCAGATATATACTTACGGGTTTCTTATCTTTACCCTCGGTTCCTTGCTGTGCAGCCTTTCATCCACTCTGCAATTGCTGGTTAGCGCAAGGATATTCCAGGGCGTGGGCGCAAGCATGATGATGGCCACCGGCATAGGCATAGTATCCAATATCTTTCCCGCCCAGGAACGGGGAAAAGCCCTGGGCATCACCGGCAGCATAGTCGGTATCGGGAATCTTAGCGGCCCCAGTATCGGCGGGATACTGGTAGCGAAATTCTCCTGGCCGGCAATATTTCTTTTAAACATTCCCATAGGCCTGGCGGGCTTTGTCCTGGCCTCGAGTTTTTTACCCCATGATTACCGAAAAGAGGAACGGTTTAAATTTGACTTCTGGGGCAACCTGCTTTTCGCCCTGGCTGCCACCCTGTTATTGTTCGGCCTATCCCAGGAACAAGCGGTAAATTCTAATCTTTTTGTTTTGGGGCTCATATTTTTGCTGCTGTTTTACCTGGTAGAAAGAAAAAACCCTTGTCCCCTGCTTGATATCGGGCTTTTTAAGGTGAAGACATTTACCTACGGCAATATTATGTCTTTTGCTTCATATGCCACCCAGACTGCGGCTATCTTTTTAATGCCCTTTTATATGGAAAAAATTCTGCAGCTCTCCCCGGCTGCTTCCGGTTTAATGATGACCATTACCCCGGTATCCATGGCTATAACCGCACCTCTGGCCGGCAATCTCTCCGACCGGATGGGCGCTTCCCGCCTGACCTCTTTTGCTTTTCTGTTAATGAGCGGCGGGCACTTCATGCTGTCAACCATAAATGGGCATTATGATCTCCTCCGTATAGCCACGGGCCTGCTCCTGTTAGGAGTGGGTATGGGGAGCTTCGGTTCTCCCAACAGCAGTTCCATTCTAGGCTCCATCTCCAGAGATAAAGCAGGCTATGCCGGAGGGTTTATCTCCACGGTGAGAAACTTTGCCTTTGCCCTGGGCATAGCCGCTTCGGTAAGTATCTTTACCCTGCTTTTTAACCGTAACATGCAGGGTTTACCCTATATGACCGCGTATGTTTTTGCCAACGCCTGGTTATATCGTATTACCGCCGCCATCTGTCTGGGCGGATTGTTGCTTTCTGTCTTAAGCAAACAGCACCGTCAGCTAACCCGAAATTCTTAAGCTTAGTTTTGACCATTGCTTTATATTCTGTTATAATCATTTATGCGATATGCGCCCGTAGCTCAGTGGATAGAGCACCGGCCTCCGGAGCCGGGTGCGGAGGTTCGATTCCTCTCGGGCGTACCATGTAGAGAATTGGCACTTCTAACGATTATTGGAAGTGCTTTTTTGATGGTTTGACAAGTTGAGATTTAAAAAAGGCGCTGATTTCTCAACGTCTTTAGCCAAGTTCCCATTATGCTCATTACGGGCAACCCAACGTGCTCGCAGAATTGGAAGCTGTAGCTTACACTAAAGGAAACTCACTGTATTATAGAATGGCTGTGAATATAAAACTCTTCCTGACTTGGCTGGTGTTTTTTCTCCAGGCTTTCCAAACTCTCGTCAAAGCGCCCAGCTTCTTGTTCATCTATCTCAAATACTGGACTTTGATGGTAAACCCATTTTCTCCCGTCCAGTGCATCTGGTTTGAGTTCTTTTACCATCATTGCCGCCGGATATGTCCCATTCGCAAGACAGACATTGTACTTTTTGCAACTCTTGAAACCACGGCTTACATAATTACCCGGGTTTCCAAATATTACAATTACATCATAACCAAGCGCGGCCGCCTGCTCAAAGGAGTACTCCATTAGTTTTTTCCCATACCCCTTTCTCTGATATTCTGGCAAAATGCAAACCGGACCGAACGTAAGGATGTCTTTTTCTTCCCCAGACTCATCAATTAGTTTTGTTTTCGTATACATAATATTCCCGATGATTTGATTATCAACTTCAATCACCAAATCCAACTCCGGCAGAAAATCTTTGTGGGGCCGCATAACATGAACTAAATAGTGTTCAATGCACCCCGGAATATATAAATTCCAAAAAGCTTTCCTGGTGATTTCTTCTACTCTCTCATAATCTGTTTCTTCTTCATTTCTAATCTTAATCATTTTGTTCATTTATAAACCTCCGATAATTTACCTAAGATCAATTTTTTGAGCTTTTTATTATGGCTTCTGCTCAATAAATTCCAATTTATTTGTGAGTCCTCATTATATAAGTAATGGGAAAGTTTTTTAGCGAACATACCTGCTTGTAGAATTTCTGTGCATGAATTCATTATAAATATATCCTTGCTCTGGCGTTATTCCGATAAGCTCCGGACGCTCCTTATAATTCCACTGCATGATATTGGTTCTTGGCAAAAACAATGCTGTTGACGCTATCCTAAACCGTCCAAAAGCTGACGGAATTGCCTGACCAGGAATTGCTGAATATAATAACACATACAAACCAAATTGTCTTACCAGAACTGCGGTTCCCCGTCTACGCTCTGCACCTGGCAGACGCTTACAATATGATGAGCTCCGTCCGGATAGCGTTTGATGAAAACCAGCAGATCAACCACTTCGGCAATCATAGCGCGCAGATCTTCCGGCGCTACCATCTTGGCCTGGGCCATCGCCCCTAGTCCGGCAGTGGCATACCAGAGTGACCGTAAGACCTTGAAATACCTTGATCCGGAAATACTAGCCAGCGCATTTATGCACTGTGGGGAAAGGAAGGTAGATAAATCAGGCTGTATCAGCTTTGAGGGCATAAAATACGAAGTAGGTCTGACTTTTATCGGCTGCAAAGTCGATGTCATCTTCGATCCGGCAGATATTAGTGAACTTACCATCGAATATGAAGGACACCAGCCCTTTAAAGCCCGGCAACTGGTGATTGGATAACGGGCGGGTAAGAGACCGCCCTTACCCGAATTTCTGCAGAAAGAACCCACTGATTCATCAAGGCTGCTCCAAGCAGCAGCTATTAAGCACCAGGAGCGCAAAGACAACTATACCCCCGCCGTTTCCTATCGTTCAGTAAGCAAGGAGGGTGAAGGGCATGTTTGAAAGCTTCTATGGTCTCCAAAAGACGCTTTGTCTGCTCTATGGAGCTCAGAACAAGCGTAGCATTATTGATGATCATATGGTTAAGCTAGTTGTTCAGGGAGAATTGGGTTAGTTCTCCCTGCCCCTTAAGGGGCTGACCAAACGGTCAACACATCCGTCAATTTTTGGACAAATTACACCGCCTATTGCCGGACATTATGAGGTAGCAGTAATACTAACTCTCCGTTTTCAATCTCCTTTACTACTTTAATACGAACCTCGCGGCAATACTTAGCCATACAAAAAGTGCACCTCCAAACATTGAACTTTTTGTCCAACATTTGGGGTGCACTTCAAGGTGAGGCCCTATTTTACAAATCTGTTTCTACATCATTTTGGCGCATTCGTTAGCACATTGGTGACAAATATCAGCGCACTGCTGGCAGTGTTGATCTTTAAACATCATACATTCTGTAGCACAGGTATCGCAGATAGTCCTGCACATATTGCAAATAAATTTTGCATCTGGATGATCAATTGTCATTGCTTCAACTGCTAAATTGCAGACATCTGCGCACAATCTAAGGGTTTTGATACAGTTTGCCCGTGCATGGGCATCGGGTTCCTGCAAACAAGAATTGAAGCATTGGTTGCATATCTGTAAGCATTTGGCACATGCGTCGATACATGCCTGATACTTACTGACTGATGTTTGGATACTTGTCATGGTATCCTCCCTTTCTAAATAAAAATCAATAATATTTTGCTCAAAGGAAAAATAACTATTCATCAGCCTAAAAGTCATGATAAATCCTAAATTGAAAATAGACTACAGCTGAAATGAAGAACGATTTTAACAGATGATGTTTTTGTATGATTAACCATATTTAGTATTCCCGCAGTTCCCTTAAAAAGTGGTAGGCTTCTCTCACCACATGATCCGGCCATATAGGCAAGAACAATGCCTGAACCTTGCACTGCTGATACGCGTCTGCAATAGTATCTTTTAGTTTTACCAATGAATTGGTCGCTTTAATTTCATCTTGGATCAGTATCCTTAAGTTTTTATTTATGATTCCTTTGTCCTGGGCTTTATCAGCTCGTGCTTCCAGCTTATCAAACCGTGGAGCTAAAGCCATGGCCTTTGCTATGCTCTTTCATGATACGAAGGAAGAATAGGTTTAGGCCTAGCGACTCACTTACAAACTCGGCAGGGGTTAATTGGCTTGGCATCCCATCACCCTTTCATTTTTATTTAAAAATATGAAAAACAGATATAAAATGTTCTCTTTTTTGGAGTGAAGGAAGGGGTAGCTCACATAAAGGGTTGGAATTTGTCCAATAGCTTTTTGATTTTTTCATCGGCAATAAATTTTTAAAGGCCAGCCTCATTACCATATTGTGGCTTATGTCCCATGTATTACATATGATATATAGCCGGTGGTAACAATCATAAACAGAAGGGAGGATTTTCTTTGGATCACAGACAAATTTGCAATCCAAAACTGGCGCGGGCTTTTTTTGTAATTCAGAGATTAGGTGATATGTTCCCTCCGATGGAAGGACTGTGTAAAGGCACTATTTTCCCGGAATTGTATTGTCCTTATGAACCCAAACATCATCAACATGATTACGACCGAAGAGAAGGGAGGAATAGAAATTGCGTCCTGAAAGAAGACAGTTGTTAATTAAAATTATGGCAGAAGAATTTACCGCTATAGAGTTAAATCTTTACCTTGATACACACCCAGAAAGTAAAAAAGCCCTTCATCTTTATAATGAAACAGTCGAAAGGCTTGAGCATCTTAAGCATCGTTACGAAGATGAATTTGGTCCTTTAACCAACTTTGGTTATGCTCCCAGTGATTTTCCCTGGCAATGGGTAAATGAACCCTGGCCATGGGAAATTAATTTTGCCAAAGAGAAAGGAGCAAGGTAAATGTGGGTTTATGAGAAAAAGTTGGAGTTCCCAATTAAAGTTACCACGACAAATCCTAAACTAGCCAAGGTTATCATTACTCAGTACGGAGGGCCAGACGGCGAGCTGGCAGCCTCCTTGAGATATTTGACCCAACGTTATACTATGCCTACTGGAAGGTCCAAAGCTATTCTCAATGATATAGGCACGGAAGAGCTTGCCCATATGGAGATCGTAGCCTCCCTTGTTTACAATCTGGTTAAAGATGCCTCGATTCAAGAAATCAAAGCTGCAGGTATGGACGGTTATTATGCGGACCATGACAAAGCCCTTTATTTTGTGGATGCTACCGGGAATCCCTGGACGGCAACTTATATTCAATCCAAGGGGGATCCGGTGGCAGATCTTAATGAGGATCTGGCAGCAGAACAAAAAGCTCGGGCAACATATGAATATCTTATCCAATTATCTGACGATCCAGGGGTTACGGAAACTTTAAGATGGCTAAGGGAACGTGAAATTGTCCATTATCAAAGGTTTGGAGAAACCCTAGAGCATATTCTCGATCACTATAGTAAGAATCATTATTATTTCATGAAACAGGACTAGTATTTATTTTGCTCTTTTCATCCCCCTAAATTGGCTTAAGGACTTTGGTTTCAGGAATCTTGGCTTACTCACAGAATATGCTCATAAAGCCTATTGCCCCGGGACAAATGGTTGCTTTTTACGGAAAAGGAGCACGTGAAAGATGGCGTTGCTCCTTTCTCCTTATAACTTTTGAACCAGTGGGATGCTCTAAACCACTTCCTGCTGGATGGCAGGTTGGAGATAGATAATAATCGGGCGGAGCGTTCGATTAAGCCGTTTGTTATTGGCCGGGAAAACTTTCTGTTCTCTAACACCCCCAGGGGTGCTAAGGGCAGCGCAATCATATACAGCATTATCGAAACGGCTAAGGAGAATATTCTCAAGCCTTATAGCTTTGAGCAGGTCTATATCCCGCAGCACCCGATCCGATTTTGTTATCAAAGTAAACCCAAAGCCATATTGGTGCGCCAATAACAAGGCTTTCCTGAGATTGCAGATCTCGTTCTCGATCGGAGTATAAGGGTCTGTCATAGAGCCGGTGCCTAACATACATTTTGATCGCTTTCGCTTGAGGGCGTTTTCTAATAATTCAATGGCATTTGCTTTGACCTCAATATCTTCAAAATCATGTTCTTAACATCTGCTTCTTGAATCACAGTATATACACCCATGAGAACAGCCACGGTATAAATTCATTCCGTTATGAACTGATAAAATCCCTTTTGCTTTTACAAAGTGCATAGTGAGTACCTTACAAATGAAGCAGCTTCTTCAAATATGTTTCATTCAGTAAATGCGCGGTTTCAAAAGCGCCATTATAAAAAACCGCATAGTTGTTAAAAATACAGGGGACGTTTTTCGCTTTTTCAAGAGTATCGACCGCAACTAAGTTCAGAGGAATGTTGTTTTTATCACAATAATTTTGTACTTGCTCGATGCAGTTCGGAATATACGGACATTGCAGGCCATAGTAGATCGTCAGGGATTTATCGTCGATCTTCATTGCTTTTGCATTTTCGGAAAAATGGGGTTTCTGTCCATCAAAAGACAAAGCCAACAGCTCGTAATCGTTTCCGGCGGTATCTGCCACCTCAAAGCCGTACTTGAGCAGAAATTTTTTCTCAGACAAAAAAGGCTTTTTCTTTTTTGAGCTGAGTGCGCATACACCGGATTTTCTTTTTTCCTTTGCGTCATTGATACAATACTCGATAAGATCTCCTGCATGTCCTTTTCCTTTGAACGAGCCGGACACCCACAAGCAATAGATGTATATATAGTTTTCTCCGCAAACGGGAACCCACGATGATTCCAAAGGCGCATATTCAATGAACACCTTTCCTTTTTCATCAAGTTTACGAAAAACATGTCCTTCCGGTATTCGTTCTTTAAGCCATTGTTTTTTAACTGTCACGCCGTCCTGATGTTTTTTATCTGCGATCGCGCAGCACAGATGCTCTGTGTCTGCATTATCGATCGTCAAGTTCACATATTCTCTATCCATCTCTTTTTCTCCTTACATTATCTCTATCTTAATTACCATTATAGCCGCGCAACCCGGACAACATATGTCATGGTTTGTTTTTTTCATATATTTTTTTTGCCTTGTCAAACAGTATTCCTTTTAGATAGGCGGGTTCTATAACTTCAACCTGTGTTCCGAAAGATAAAAGATATCCGATGAGCCAATCGTCTTCCGGCATTTCCGCAGACGTTACCAGGTCACCATTCTCCTGTTCTGTAATCTCACTTGTTTCAAACTCGTCATAGACACGGTATGCCATTTATTTTGGAAAACGAAGCGAAATTGTATTATACGTTTTTGGTGAAGGTTCCTCTGCTTTTGGATATTCCATAGGCGGGAACTTCTCATCCAATAATTCGATTTTGACGATACGATTAAATTTGAAAATACGAAAGGCAGATGTCTTGACACAGTATGCTTTGAGATACCACGCCTTTGCCTTATACACTATTTTAAGCGGATAGACGACATTACCTTTTTTATGGAACTGATGAGGAACAGCGGTTTGATGAAGCAGAAAAAGAGATGAAGCGCAAACGTCGGGAAGTCAGAGAGGCGAAAAAATGGATTGCGGAACTTGACCGGATTTTCAAGCGGATTTACGAGGATGATGTAAGCGGCACGATCAGCGAGCGGTTTTTGAAGCTGCCCGCAGAGTATGAAGCGGAGCAGAGGGAACTGACAGAAAAGGTAAACGGGAAGCGTTTTCAGAAAGTGGATATTATGTTTAACTTTGTCGGAGAAATTCACTTCCCTACTGAACCGCAGAGCAAGCAAGAAGCAACTAGCGGGCAGGAAAAGGCGGCGTAGCCCTTGTAATGGGGCTACGCCGCCTTTTCAGAAATTTCTTCCTTGTGACCGAAAACCTAGCATATATACCGGGTTTTGTATGTTTATTGTGCAAAATTGCATAAGGTAATCAGGAGTTCTTAGTACTATTAAAATAACACAGGGGATTGGGATTTTTTACTTTTTAAACTCAAAGTATCTTAACGTGATCGTAATCCATATCTTTTTTGTCCACTGTCCTAAGAATTATTATCCTCTATATATGCCTGATAATGCTCATATGCAATCATTATGGCTTTACAAAAAGCGCGGATGCTATTAAGATGAGCACGGCCCTCGACTTCTTTGATTAAAGGCTCTATCCCCTGGGAGAGATCATATCCTTCCGCAATAGCAGACAAAAAATCGCTGGTGTGAGGAAGTACGGTAATAAAAGAAGCCTTAACAACTATATGTTTCTCCAAATCCACCTCTAGCATAGCTGTCGCTCTATCGAGGTGATCCCGCATAGGTATGCCTTTTGGCAGCACGGCATGCCCACTGAAAAGGTGTGTTTTTCCTTTCACTTTAAAGCCTCCCATGCAAATCATATTCCCACATAATAATACGGTTATCCTGCAAAATCTACGGTCTATAGGGATTTATATATGCAATATTGATACCAATAAAATTAATAATTTATAATCTCACCTTAACACATACCAGGCTGATTGCCAGCAACAACTCAAATATTATTCTGTTTCCAGGATATCAAAAAAACCCAAAAAGATTTTCCAATCAAAGTCTGGTTAAATATCTTGGAGGCAAAATACCATTTTTTGCAATCATTATGATAGTTATTTTTAAATATTGAGAAAAATTATGATGAGGTATATTTTAAGGTTTTCTGGACTCTAAACACGCATATCCTTGACAAAAAACAAAATCGATAACCAGATACCCTGTAAAGAGGATGCATAAAGAATTGCTTGAGATTTCGTTATAAGGAAAAACATGAAAGCCTGGAACAGCAGTCTTGTGGGTTTGTTACTTTTCAAATACTGCCGCCAGGCTTTCATTTTATAATGATCTAAGACATATTCATTTTTTTAATTACCGCCTTGCTGCAGTATATTAAAAAGCCTTTCGGCAGTACAGGGGAGTTCTTTGGCTCTGCATCCCACAGCATCAGCTATAGCATTTAAAATTGAAGCTGCTACAGGCACATTGGACGGCTCACCTACACCGTTGGCTCCAAAAGGACCTATAGGTTCCGGACATTCAACAATAATAGGGTCAATATCAGGCATGTCAAGGGCTGTTGGCAGTAAATACTCGTTGAAATTCGGATTTTTGATCATCCCTTTTTCCAAAAAGATTTCCTCGGACAGGCAAAAACCTAACCCAATACCAATGCCGCCTTCGATTTGTCCTTCTACATTCAATGGGTTGATTGCTTTTCCGGCATCCTGGGCAGCAGTTATTTTTAATACAGCTACTTGTCCGGTCTCAGTATCGACCTCAACCTCTGACACCATAGTACCGTAAGAGTAAACCGCATAGGGTACTCCCTGGCCGGTTTCATCATCCAAGGGGACAATGGGTGGATTAAAGCTCGCCCTTCCGATCACAACTTTGCCCGTTTTATAAAGCTTGGTGACAACTTCCCCGACTGTAGTTTTCCTTTCAGGGTAATTTTCAACATAAATATATCCTTTTTTGGCAGCGAGTCTTTCTGTGCCGGCCTCTAGAACTTTAGCAGCTTCTTTAAATAATTGCTCCTTGGCGTCCTGGGCCGCCAGGCGCACTGCGTTTCCCGAAATAAAGGTCTGCCGGCAGGCAGAAGTTACTCCTGCTTCAGGTGTTACCCCGGTGTCTGCAGAAGTGAATGCAACCATCTCAAAGGGGATCCCTAATTCCTGGGCAGCTATTTGCGTCATTACTGTGCTTGAACCCTGGCCTATATCGGCAACTCCGCAAAAAACGTTGGCGGAACCATCCTGCGCTACTTCTACATAAGCGCTGGAGGGGTTTGGTTTACCTGTATTACCCATACCGTAAAAAAAGCATGCAATACCTTTTCCACGCAATTTCATTTTATCACTTCCTTACTTTATCTATTAAATCCGCTTTTTTCCACAACATTTTCAAAGGTTTCCATAAAACCTACGCCATCAGTTAGTACCTGACCAGTCGGAATTACAGAGCCTTTTCTGTATCCGTTGATCCTGCGTATTTCCACGGCAGAGATTCCAAGTTTTTGAGCCAATTCGTCCATCAAAGCTTCATAGGCAATGGAGGCCTGGGGCGACCCAAAGGCCCGCATGGCTCCGGCAGTGGGATTATTCGTATAGACGCAATAGGCGTCGACTTTTATATTGTCTACTTCGTAAGGGCCGACGACAGAGGCTGCTGTTCTGGTCAAAACTCCCGGTCCATGAGAGCTGTAAGCTCCGGTATCGCCATAGATTTCCGCTTGGACGGCGGTGAGCTTTCCATCACTGCGTGCTCCGATCTTATAGTGCATATAATAGGGATGCCTCTTTGTGGAGGTAAGCATGGATTCTTCCCTGGAATAAGCCATTTTTACCGGTCTACCGGTCTTAAAAGCTGCCAGTGCAACAAGAACTTGCAGGGAAACGTCAATTTTCCCTCCAAATCCGCCGCCGGTAGTGGTTTGAATAACTCTTACCTTAGTTACGGGAAGTTTGAGGTTTACGGCAATTTCCCCGCGATGGTAATGTGCCCCCTGGGTTATCGTGTAAACCTTTAATATTCCGCCCTCGTATAAAGCGACCCCTGCTTCAGGCTCAATATAAGCGTGTTCGTTCATCCGGGTTTTAAAGCTATCCTCAACGATTACAGCGGCTTCACTAAACCCTTTTTCAATATCGCCCCGGTACATTTTTCTGTGTAAAAGGAGGTTTCCTCCTTCATGCACTTTAGGGGCATCTTCTTTCATTGCGTCTTCCACTGAGAAAACCCCTGGCAGCGGTTCATAATCCACATTAATCAGACTTAAAGCTTCTTCAGCGATCTCGGCGCTTTCTGCCACAACCAGAGCCACAGCATCACCATAGTGACGAACTTTATCGCCTGCCAATACGGGGGTGTCTTTTATATGGGGCATAATACCGACTATGTTGGGGCCGGGAACGTCCTTGCTGGTATACACACCCACAACTCCAGGATGAGCCAGTGCTTTTTCAGTGTCAACGTTTTTGATAAGAGCATGAGGATGAGCGCTGAGGAGCGGTTTTGCATAAGCCATATGGGGGAAATAAATATCATTGGCAAACTTGGATTCACCAGTCACTTTGGGAATACCGTCAACTCTTGTTACGGGTGAACCAATGACATCCTCACCTGTTGTTACCGGCCACTTTACCTCCTGTTCTCCTCTTAATTCTGCTGCAGCGGCCATGATGGCATCAACAATTTTCTTATACCCGGTACATCTGCAGAGATTTCCTGAAATAGAAACTCGAATATCCTGCTCTGTTGGATTGAGGTTTTTATCCAATAATGCCTTGGCGCTCATCAGCATGCCCGGTGTGCAGAATCCACACTGAACTGCACCGTAAGCTAAAAATGCTTTCTGCAACGGATGGAGATTTTGAGCAGTTCCTAATCCTTCCACAGTGATGATATTTTTCCCATGAGCTTTAAAGGCCGGCATCATACAAGACGCCACCGGTTCACCTTCCAACAGGATCGTGCAGGCTCCGCATTCACCGTTATTGCACCCTATCTTGGTTCCTGTTAAGCCTATCTTCTCCCTGATTAATTCAGCCAGTTTTATATCGGGCTCAACTAATAATTCATATGGTTTACCATTAACATTTAAGTTTATTGTTTTTTTAACCATCGATTTTACCTCCTAAGTCGCTGACAGCCTCAGCAATAGCGCGTGCCAAAAACACCTTGGCCATCTCTGTTTTGTAAGAAGCGCTTCCCTGAAAACTATCCCGGGGTTTTATCTCCTTAATGATTGTCTCCTGAGCTGTTTTAACGGTTTTTTCTGTTAGAGGCTGGCCTTTAAGTATATTTTCGGTTTCCAGAGCCCTTAAAGGTTTATAATCCATCGGTCCTAATGCAATACGTACATCTTCAATAATATTTTTACTGCTGTTTGTTTTCAGCCAAACGCCTAAATTAAGTATCGGCAGCGCCAGAGCTTTCCTCTTTGCGTGACGCATAAAAGCAGTAGCTTCATTTTCACCCGGAGTTTCAAAAACAAATTCCGTGATGATTTCTTTGGTGGGGTCCACAAAAGATTTACCGACTCCCGTGTATAATTCGGAAAGCGGCTTTTCCTCTTCATGTTTCGATCCTTTGATCCGGGCCTGCGCGTTTAACGCAGTCAGGGCGACAGCAGTATCTGCCGCAGAATGGGCGTTCACGATATTCCCGCCTATGGTGCCAAGGTTTCTGATCTGGGGTGAACCTACACTGCCCGCAGCCAGAGCAAGTACCTTGGCTTTCTTTTTCAATAATGCTGATTCGGCCAACTGCGAATGGGTAGTGAGAGCGCCGATTTTAATTGATTTTCCTTCTTCTCTGATGTACTTAAGCTCCTTGATATTGCCAATATCAATAATTCCCTCGGTTTTAACAATACCTTTCCTCACCATCATCATCAGGTCGGTTCCGCCTGCCATTATGCGGGCATTTCCATTGCTGTCCTTTAGATGCTTGAGGACATCCTCAACTGTTTCAGGTAAATAATAATTTTCCCAATACAATATCTGTCCCTCCTTATAAATAAATAGTCTATCGGAATTATCCGATTTAAGTGAGACAGCGCTTGGCTTGACCCACCTTAATTGCTTTACTCCTACTGCTGTAGGAAAATTCTTATTCAAGATAGCAGAACTAGAAATTCTCCTCTTGTCTTTAAAATAATTTCCACTTGTTTAATGTCATTCCAGCCTATAGGTACTTCTATTATTCCGGGAGGCTATACAAAATAAAAACCCCAGCAACCTTACCTTTCCAAAGAAAGATAACTGGTGCTGGGGTTTTTCCATTTCCATAAAGAGTGTAAGCCCTTTACCATGTAAAAATACAGCATACCTTATATATAATATCATTGGCTATTTATACTATAGCTTTGAAAGGCCTATGTGTCAAGGGTATTTAGCAGCTAGCCCTGCTTGTTTTTTTCCTTAAGGGCGGCCAGTACTTTTTCAGGTGTCATAGGCAACTCTTTTAATCTTATCCCCACAGCATTGTAAATGGCATTGGCTATAGCAGGTGCTGTGGGTGTAAGGGCAGGCTCGGCAAGGCCTTTGGCTCCATATGGGCCATTGGGGTCCTCAGTTTCAACAAAAGTAATGTCAATATCAGGCATATCTGTTGCTTTGGCAATACGGTATTGGCGGAAATTACTTTCCGTGCTGCCGTTTTCCAATTTCAAATCCTCAAATAAAGCATAGCCAATTCCCTGAGCTATAGCTCCTTGAATCTGTCCTTCTGCCAACAAAGGATTTATAACCTTGCCCAAGTCATGGGCTGCCGATAAATAAATTACTTTTACCTCCCCCGTTTCCTTATTAACCTCTATCTCTGCCACCTGGGCAACAAAAGGATAAGCGCAGGATATATTGCCGTGTTTGGTTTGAGGATGAACTACGGTGACATCCTGGGGTATAAAAATTCCTGTCACCTGTATCGTTCCGCCGCCCCGGTCATATGATGCCATTTGGGATATCTCTTTGAATGATATTTTGAGATCGGACTTGCCCCTGGCCGTTATAAGTCCGTCTTCGATCTCAATTTCTTCTTGGGGTACATTTAGCTTTTCTGCAGCATACTTAAAGATAACTTCCTTTGCTTTTATACTCGCATCTCTCACTGCATTGCCGGCCAAGGTGGTGACCCTGTCACCAAAGGTGCCCAGGCCGTGGGGTGAAACTGCAGTATCTACATTGGTAACGGTTATTGTATCGGGTTTAATTCCCAGCTCATCTGCTGCCATCTGAGCTAATACTGTCTTGGAACCCTGACCGATATCCGGCTCTCCCACCTGAATGATAACCCGGCCTTCTTCATCAATGCGCAAAAAAGCTGCTGCCCCGTCAAAAAAAGGCAGGAAAGTACGATTACCGGATACATGCAGACAACACGCCAGGCCTATACCCCGGACAACATCTCCTGTCTTTTCTTCTTGCCTCTTTTGCTGCCAGCCTGCTTTGGCGGTGGCTTTCTCGATGCATTCACTTAAGCCGCAGCTGCCTATCTTCCATCCGTACGGGGTAACGTCTCCTGTTTGGGTAGCATTTTTCAGCCTCAATTCAGCCGGATCCATGTTTAATTTATCAGCCAGAATGTCTAATAACGATTCAAAAGCAAAGTGACTTTGAGGATTGCCAAACCCGCGAAAAGCATTAGTAGCCGGTTTATTGGTATAGACTAAATCAGAAGTGGTTTTAATATTTTTTATTCGATAAAGGTTGTCATGCCTGGTGATTGCGCTTACCATGATGCCGATTCCATAGTTGGTATAAGCGCCGTTATCTCCAATAAACTTGCTCTCTTTAGCTAAAAGTATGCCATCTTTTGTAGCTCCTATCTTCATGCGGATTTTCATAGGCATGCGGGGGAAGGTGGCCATAAACTCTTCTTCCCGGGTATTCACTATTTTAACCGGTTTCCCGGAATATTTGGAGAGCAAGGCGGCAATGGGGTGAATTTTACATTCCTGTTTGGCGCCAAAACCACCTCCCACATTACATTGAATTATTCTTACGTGTTCCGGCTTTATACCAAGAGCACGGGCATAAGAGTATCTTAACGATTGCGGGACCTGCACCGGCGCCCAAATTGTTACTTGCCCAGTATATTCCCATGTAGCAACTACGGACTGAGGTTCCAGGTAAGCTTGATGAACCATGCCGGAATAAAACTCGTCTTCCACAATTACATCAGATTGTGCAAAGGCCTTTTCAACATCGCCTATTTCATATTCGATGTGATCGGCAATGTTTGATGGTAAGTGGTCGTGCATCTTAGGAGCACCGGGCTGCATTGCTTCCTCTGGGGAAAACAGCGCGGGAAGCTCCCTGTATTCGACCTCGATTAACTTTATGGCCTCAAGTGCGGTCTCCTCGTCTACAGCAGCCACAGCTGCTACCTCATCACCGATATAGTGCACTTTGTCTTTTACCATGACACGGTCGTCGTCGATTCTCTGCCCTCTTGCTGTAAATAAAGGAAGATCCAATTCCGGGCCGGCAATAACCGCAGCTACTCCCGGTAAGCGGCGTGCCTTGCTGGTATCAATTTTTGCAATACGGCCATGGGGGATAGGACTGCGCAAGACCTTTCCATAAAGAGCTCCAGGAAGAGTAAAATCAGCGCCAAAACACATTGTTCCCGTAACCTTTTCTACTGCGTTTAACATGGGTATACCTTGTCCAACATATTTTTTTGCCATTATTGCTCACTCCTTTCTGCTGTACGCAGTAATTTTGCAGCCGATTGAATGGCTTCAACAATTTTGACATAGCCTGTGCAGCGGCATAAGTTACCGGATATGGCCTTTTTAATTTCCGGCTCGGTTGGGTCAGGATTACGATCTAAAAGAGCTTTAGCGGTTAAAATCATTCCCGGAGTACAATATCCGCATTGGACAGCCCCTGCTTCGATAAAAGCTTGTTGGATTGGATGGAGCCCGTCAGGGCCAGCTAACCCTTCAATGGTCAATACATCTTTTCCATCAGCCTTTATAATCGGTAAAGCACAAGATTTAACCAGTTTTCCATCCACTAAAACGTTGCATGATCCGCAGTGGCCTTTGTTGCAGGCAATCTTTGTTCCGATCAGGTTTAAATCTTTTCTCAAAAAGTCAGCCAAGCTGCTTTTTTCATTTACAAGCAATGAATATTCGGTTCCATTAACTGTTATTTGAATATTTTTCAAAACAAATCACCTCATTTTCCCTTTTAATTCCAGCTTGCTTTTCATCAAAGTATATCTGCAGCAGGCTTACCACAACCGATTAGGCAGCCACAGTGATATTTCCGGGGCAAAAGCTATAACAAACAAGAAAATGACCCCTATTACTATAAATGGGATACATGATAAGGCAACACTTGCAAAGTCTTCCTTATATGTTGCCATACCAACAAATAGATTTAACCCAAAGGGAGGTGTATACATGCCGATAGCGCCACCGGCTACCATGATAATGCCTAAATGAATCAAGTCCAAACCGATCATATTGGCAATGGGGGCAAAGAGTGGCGCCAGAAGTAACACGAAGGGAGTTGGGTCGATAAACATACCGAAAATAATCAGGATTATAATCATTATTATTAATACCATAGTGGGAGAACCAAGAAATGGCTCCAATATATTGGTGAATAGTAATTGTGCCTGGGCAAGACTCAGCATCCAGGAAAGTACAGCAGCGCTGGCACATAATATCATAACTTGTCCTGTAAGCAACGCGGAGCTTATACATGTTTGGTAAAGCGTCTTCAGGTTTAACTCTTTATAAACAACCAAGCCAACCATTATAGCGTATGTTGCTGCAACACTTGCCGACTCGGTAGGCGTAAAAACACCAGCATAAATCCCTCCGAGAATAATGACTGGCACCCCTAAAGCCCACGATGCATCCTTAAATGCATCCCATATCTGTCTGCCGGTAATTTCAGAAGTGATGCGAATTTTGTATTTATACGAGTACCAAACCGAATACAAAATAAATCCGATCGCCAATACGATTCCGGGCCCGACACCAGCCATAAACAGCTGACCTACTGAGGTGCCGGTTGATGATGCGTAAACTATCATGGTTATGCTTGGGGGTATCAATAGAGCCAGAGATGAGGCGGATGTGACCAATCCCATGGAAAACTTCTTACTATAATTATTTCCAACTAACATAGGATAAGTGATCCCCCCCACGGCGACCACCGTTGCCGGTGACGATCCTGAGAGAGCGCCAAAAAACAAACAGGATAAAACCGTTCCGACCGCTGTTCCGCCATAAAAACGCCCTACCAAAGCATCTGCCAGAACCAGTATTCTTCGTGCCATACCTCCTTTACCCATCAAAGTGGCAGCAAAAATAAACAAAGGTATAGCCATTAGGGCAAATTTATCAATCCCGCCAAACATTCTCTGGGCAAAAACAAGAGGCTCAACTCCATTAATAGCTAGAGTAATCAGAGCTGGTAGTGCCAATGCAATATATATCGGTGCACCTAATGCTAAAAGAAGAAGGAGTAGAATTATCAATAACATCATATGATTAACCTCCAATATAAAGAGATTTTTACAATTCTTCCGTGTTTAGAGGTATATCTTTTGGCTCACCCAGTATAATAAACTCTAAATATTCTAATGCCATGAATACCCCGCTTAAAGGTAATACTGAATAAGGGATATACATGGGAACCATCATTGCCGGACTAACCTGGCCGGTTGACCAGGCCATCACCGTTAATTTAAAACCTAACCAAACTATTATGAGTGAGAATACCAGGCCTATTGAGTTAGTTATCCTTTTCACGATGTCTTGCATGGAACCATTAAGTTGTAATACCAAAGCATCCATGGAAATTTGCATACCTTTACGCAAACAATTTACCCCAGCTAAAAAAGTAATCCAGATGATTATATAATTGGTACACTCTTCTGCCCACTTAAGCGAGTAGCCAAACACATACCTTCCAATAACGTTTGCAGTAAGGAGCAGCGTAATAAACAACAAAAGACTTGCAACTATTGGGAGTATTGCTTTTTCTGCCGTACGATTAATCTTTGAAAGAGTAAACATAAGAACCTCCCATAAAAAATTTCTACTGGCAGTAATTCTATACTGCCAGTAGATTATTTTGATTCAGTTACTGCAGTTCTGCTATTTTATCATCTACTCTTTTTAATAAGCCTTTACCCTCATCACCAGTTAATTGATAAAATTTTGCCCGGGTAGGCTCTTGAATAATAGCGGCAAATTTTGCCCGGGTTTCTTCATCAAACTCTGTAACCTGAACACCAAATTCTTTCATTGTCGGCAGGAACTTCTCAAACTCTCGATGTTTTACCTCGTCGCGCAGCCATTTATCCATTTCCTTACCAGCTGTTATAAGAGCTTGCTGATGTACCTCGGGTAAGCTGTCAAACCAATCTTTATTAAACGCAAAAATATTGGGCAGATAAGCATGGTCAGAAATTGCCATATATTTCTGAACTTCATAAAATTTCATTTCGTGACAAGTAACGATGGGGTTTTCTTGACCATCAACAACGTTCTGTTGTAAAGCATTATATAGTTCACCAAAATTTATAGGAATAGCGCTTGCCCCGAGAGCCTGAAACTGTGCTATGAGAATAGGGTTTTCCATTACCCTTATCTTTTTGCCTTTAAATGACTCGGGGCCTTCAATTTTAAAGTTGCCCGTAAGTTGTTTCCATCCGGTCCCATAAAAAGAAGTGGCGACCAGACCGTGTTTTTCAAGAGTAGCTAAAACCGCATCTCCCACTTCACCTTCAATCACTTGATAGGCAACTTCTCTTGATGGAAACAAAAAGGGTAAGTCAAATATGGACATTTTGGGCTCAAACCCGGTTACGGTTGATGTGGGCACGGCAACTCCTTGGATAGATCCTATTTGGGCAGCTTCTATAAGCTCTCTTGATGAGCCCAATTGGTTACCCGGATAGATAGTGACTTTTACTTCATTATTAGTCAATTCCGCTACTTTGTCGGCAAACCTCATTTGTGCTTCATGTTTAGGCGTACCTTCCGGTTCATCAGTACCAACCTTGCAAGTGTACACTTTAGACGCGTCGCTGCCGCCTTTATTTACTGCTGCTTTGTCCTGTCCACAACCTACTATTACCAATGACATAACAATAAGTAAGACTAAAAACAAGTTCTTTTTTACCACAACCGCACCTCCTTAAAATTTTTACAAAACCGCCCTGCCATTAATTAACTATCATATTTCACCCCCTTGTCCAAAGAAGAATGAAACTGTTCACAGATAATCAACATCAGTATTAAAGAAGTATCGGTAATCTGGTAATAATGTAGTTTCTGCAATAAAAAACTCCAGCTGACTTAAACCTTATTTTAATTAAGGTATAAGACGCTGGAGTTTTACTCGTTTATATAGAGGGCTGTTTTTTTGGTAGAAAAGCCCTCCACCATGAATAAATACAGCCGAATTTTTTATATTATTTTGTTATTTTATCTTTTTAAATTTTATACATTATAATTCCTTTAGTCAAGTTAAATACCGACGGGTATCGCGACAATACAGCAAGCACCATGAATGGCAGCGGCAACAGCCGGAGCACTTGGGAAAAGACCGCGCGAAATCCCCTGTGCCGATAATATGGCACAGGGGATTTTAGAAGGAGAAAAGGAGTTTTCTATTTGCTAATCATCTCAACTTCAGCCGTGATTTTCTCCAGCAGCGCCTTACCCTGGTCATCAAGCATCCCAACCAGTGCCTCTCTGGTCGGCTCCTTAATCTTTGCAGCAAAAGCATCTTTTTGCTCCTGGGTTAATCGGATTACTTTCATACCGGACTTTTCGAATGCCGGTATAATTGTTTCCTGCTCCTCTTTAGCAATGGCTTCCCGTAACCAATCACGGCAGTCAGCGGCTGATTCCTTGAGTATGGTCTGATATTCCTGGGGAAGACTGTCCCACCAATCTTTATTAACGCCTAATACCAACGGCAACCACCCATGGTCGGATACGGCCATATACTTTTGTACTTCCTGAAATTTCATATCATAAATGGACATCATGGGGTTTTCCTGGCCATCAACTACTTTTTGCTGAAGGGCGTTGTAAGTCTCGGAATAATTTATAGGAATAGCACTGGCACCCAGCGCCTTGAATTGGGCAATCAAGACCGGATTTTCCATAACCCGAATCTTTCTCCCCTGAAAATTTTCCGGCTTGGTGATTTCAAAATTACCGGTTAGCTGTTTAAAACCGCTTTCCCACATAGTTAGTACATGTATGCCAGTTGATTCATAAGATTTGAAATACTCCTCACCAATCTTGCCGTCCATTATCTTATAGGTTACCTCCCGATTAGGAAACAGATAAGGCATATCGGTAATGGAGGCGGGCGGGAAAAAGCTTACATAGTTTGAATTAGGCAGAAGCGCCGCCTGCTGAGTTTTCATCTGAACCGCTTCTACCTGTGCCCGGGCATTGCCAAGCTGTGAGGCTGGATATAATTCAACCGTAACATTGCCTTTGGTAGCCTCTTCCACTTTTTCCTTGAACCTCTCACATGCCTGGTGCTTGACTGATTCCACTGCTTCAACTGTACCAAGTTTCATAACAAACTTTTGTTCTTGGGCATTCTTGGCGGTATCGCCGCCGGCTTGGCTGTTGCTATTGCTGCTGCCACAACCGGCAGCCAAGAGACTCAATGCCAGCACCAGAATCAGTACTCTTGGGAATCCGTTAGCCTTTATTTTCAACATAAGTCCCCTCTTTCCGTTTGTTACTCCGGTTTGTTTGGTAAAAATGTTAACTTAAGAGATGCAAATTAACCTGGGATGCCCTGTCCACAACCTACTATTACCAATGACATAACAATAAGTATCACTAAAAATAAGCCTCATTTTTTACCATAACCACTCTCCTCAAACTTTTTTATAAAACCGCCCTGCCCTTAATTTAGTATCATATTTCACCCCCTTATCCAGAAAAGAAGAATTAAATTGTCCAACAGGTAATCCGAATTAGTATTAAAGAAGTTTATCTGTAACATGATTAATGTAATGATTTAGTTTCTAAAATAAAAAAACCAGCTGACTTAAACCTTATTTTTATTAAGGTATAAGACGCTGGAGTTTTACTCGTTTATACAGAGGGCTGTTTTAGTAAAAAAGCCCGCCACCATGAATAAATACAGCCGAATTTTATGCTATTATCCGACAATTTCTTGGTTTATAATTTTTTTAAATTTTAAACTTTATAATTCCTTATGTCAAGTAAGATACCGAGGGGGAATCGTGTCAAGATACTTTGAGTTTTAAATAGCTACCTTGCGTTTTCTAGGTCAATTCTATTAAGCCAAGCCATTTCTCAACGTATAAAACGGTAAACCCGCTTTCAGTATTATACTACTGAAAGCGGGTTTGTCTTCAGCCCAAGAGCCTGTTTATGGCCGCTACGCCATTAATGCCGGAATCCATTATAAGCTAGGTCACGGCTTGTGGCGCGGAGCCAATATTGATCAGTATAACTCACCCGGTTAGGGACGATCCATTCGTGTGAAGAGGCACTTTCAGGCTCAGATCTTGGCACTAATCTTTTAGCTGATTTTTTTCATCTTTTCGTGCAGCTTATGGAATTCCTCACGCAGGGCTATCTCCTCCGGGGTCTCGGGGGGGATTTCCTTTTTTAACGCCAGGTTAGGATCGCATTGTGCTTCCCAGTCCCCGGCCTGCAAGCCGTTGGCGATAATGATTCGGGGCTGGTCATCGAACTTCAGATTGTAAACCGTATCGTTGTATTCCTTCAGGTAGAGCGCTGCAATGGACGTTTCATTTCCATCGGCCCGAACCAAAAGATCTCCTGCATTTAAGTCCTTTGCTGTTACCATCCCTCTCCGGGTAACCACCGGATGGGATTCGGACAGCAAAAGCTTCTCTCCGGTGTCTGTTTCAACATAAACCATCATCTTCTCTTGCCCCGAGATGATATTCTTTACCACCAGGCTTTCCTTCTCAGCGGACAGAACCAAATCACCGGCTTTGATTTCTGATATGAGCTTTTGGGTCCCATCAGCCATGGTGATTTTTGTTTCCTTGCCAAAACATCCCCAACGCACCGTAATTTTAGGTATCCGGACCGAGGGTTTTTTGCTGGTGTAGTATTGCTCATCCGGGCCTAAGGCTGAGACACTGTTGATAGAGCAGCCTACGATTTGGATATCTTCCCCGTAAGTTGCATCGAGATAAAAACTGCATTTTAAAGTCAATTCAGTTGAAGTGCCCAGGTCTTTTGTATACAGCTTGGTGTTCCAGTCCCGGGGCAATTCAAAAGACAGGGTATGGGTTGCGGAATCAAATTTAAAAAACTGCTTTATTTGGTCAGCCGTGTAATTAAACTTGATACTTCCGTTATCAGAAAATTCTACCAGGATATCGGTAGTCTGTGATTGAGTGGAGTATTTGGCATCAGTCACGTTGGCGTTGAATTTGATTGCCCCTTTGATGGGGATGTTCACTTCAACCATATCCTTAGAATCTTTGCTGACATCCTTATAATAGTATTTTGTGTCTTCACCTTCACCAGCCTCTCTGTTGTATAGAATGAGGATATTTCCTTTCTTTTCCGTCTTGGGATCATCAATGGTAAAGCTTTCAACCAGGGAAGTCCCGCCGAGAATTTTAATCCTGGCATATTCTTTTAGCGCGTTATGAGCCAAAGTACATTTCATCCCTCGGGCCGCAGGCTTCCTAACCACGGTGTAATCCGCCTCCGAGATTATTTCGGTATCCTCCTGATACACCAGATTTATGGACGGATATTTAAGCTCCGTGTCACAGTTGTCCTGATAAGGCTGATCGTATATTTCATAGCAGCTGTCTAAAATCAAACCCCGTGTAACGTCTCTGATGCCTCCGGAGACGATCATGGAGACCTGCTGGTTCTTCAAGTAAGAGTTCAGCCCAGTAGACACATCGGTTCGGGGATCGTAGATGAGACCGTTTATATAGAAAACCTCGTCTTTCATGCCATACTCTGAAACATTCGGTTCTTCAGCAGCTGCCGCCAGTTTTTTATCCGAATGCAGCTGTTTGGTGTATAAAAAGGCTTCATACACCAAGGGGAAATCATTCTTCAGCAGTTCCTCGCCACCGAATTTTTCAAGGAAATAAGCGGCGTGAACCGAATTGGAAAAGTCCAGTTCAACACTGGTGCAGCCCTCCGGAAAGATACTGTTCCTGAGTTCGTTTAAGTTATTGTTCATTTTTTATCCTCCTCTCACTCGTTAGGTTGTATGTCTATTGTCCCCATGTCACCCGGCAGCCCTAATACTCCATTATCGCCACTTTTCCCGCCATTGCCCGGAGGAGAACCGCTGCCTCCGGCTCCTCCCCGGCCGCCTGCGCCTGCGTTGCCGGGTTTGGCCTTTTGGCACTCAGGGATGATCTTGTAGTTATGAATATTGGTGTATTTAATGACGACTTTTCCGCCATTTCCGCCATTTCCGGAGTTTCCGCCACTGCCGCCGTCGCCGCCGTTACCTCCCTGAACTTCGTCTCCATCCCGGCCGTTGCCGCCGTCGCCGCCCCTGCCGCCGTTTCCGCCTTTTCCGCCGACATTCAGTACATTAAGGTTTCTTTTCAACTCCCCAATTTCTATCGTTACATCCGGGGCGTTATCGCCGTCATCTCCGCGTTCCCCGTCAGTCCCTGCGCCGCCGTTTTTGCCGTCTTTGCCTCTGGCGCCGTCTTTTCCCTTTCCACCGGTAATTATGATATCCCGGCCCCAAGCATTAGCGGTCATTCCCTTGCTCTCCATGATCTCCCCGCACAGTTCTCCTACTTTGAAAATGCAGGGTATGCGAATCTCAATATAGCCTCCTGGGCACAGTTCCACCCGGTCGTACTGTGTACGGCTTGAAGAAGATTGGATTATAAGGGGCACATCCTCCGTAACCGTAATATTAATTTTTCCCGCCGTTTCTTCCATGATCCTCATCCTTTCTTTTATTCTTATTGGAAAACAACCAATATTTTGGCCCAATAATACAAAGTACTGGGCGTTCTTGCCCAGAGAGGGACATAAATATCAGCCGTTGCCAGGGTCCTGGTGGTGTAATGGGTACAGTTATTGGTTATCAGGCCGAATTCATGAGATCCGGTATTATAGGTCAATTCTTTCGGCACTCTCCTTATGGTGACCGTGTCGATGTTGTCACCATGGAAGCTGTTGCTATCAGTGTGGTACATGGAAATATTGTCATTGGTCCGCCTGCTGGGGTAAATGTGGCTCCAATCACCTCCGTCCTCAGAAATCATGGAATGTCTCAGTTTCTGTGATTTGGGGCCGGCCAGACCTATATGAACTTCGTGGTCTTCCCCTAAGGTGTGAAGGGTTTTTAAATTGCGTCCGGCGCCTACAAGGCCGAAAACGGCCGATGATACACCGCCTATGACAGCACCGATGACCATGTTTTGAGCCCAGTTTTCAGTAAAGTCTTTCCCATGGACAACATTCAGGCAGCCGTTGGTTATTACTCCGTCCGCCCCCCCTATCACAACTCCTATCCCAACCTCCAGTACGATATTGGTAGCAGTAACACTCATGCCAAACATGGTGAATCCGGCAGGTATTGCCATGCCGCATAAAGCCGTAAGGCTGGCAAAGGCTCCCGCAAGACCGGCAGTGATAAGCCAATCCTTCACATCAAATTCGCCGCTTATGGCAGAACTTATACCATAAAAAATGCTGCCGATTCCTGCACCTACCAAAAAGGTACCGCCCAGCATAACGAGTCCGGCTCCCAGAGGAGAGGCAATGCCCCCTGAAGCAACCGTGATGATTGCTCCTGCTACGGCAAGCACGATACCGCCTGCGATTGCGGCAAAAGTTCCCCATGACCACCCGCCTTCGGGATCGATATAATTGACCCAGTCGGAGCCTCCATAAATATAAGGGCTGGCAAACTGCCTGTCAGGATCAATGGAATAGAAGCGTCCCATAGAGGGGTCATACCACCGGGAATGCATCTGGTACAGCCCGGTTTTTTCATCCCAAAGCTGCCCGATGAATCTGAAACTGATCAGCTTTTCTGCCTGGGGTTCTTCGTAGACCCGGCCCAAATATTCCCCAAAGACCTGGTAGTTGTAGGAGGCACACAGACCTTGTCCATCGTAGATCCCCCTTACCGATGATTGGTAGTCTTTTACCAAAAAAAAGGGCTTGCCGTCTGCCACCAAAGAGAATACGCCGCCGACCCCTGACAGGCAGCAAGATCGCTCACCTGCTGTTTGCTCTGTTTGGACAAACAAGTGTCCTTTCACATCATGCACATTTATTTTGGTCATGTCTGCTGATAACTCCGCTACTTTCCGTCCTCCGCTTCCATACAGGTATAGCATGCTTGACTGATTGGATTCCATAACCACCGAAGATACATATTGCAGAGCTTTATCATATTGGATGATGAGGCCTTTGGCATTGGTGACGCTCCCATATTGGTTAAACTGGAAGTCGTCCGGCCCATGGGAAACCATTCTGTTAGTGCCCGTTTGATAACTGATTTCCTGCAGATGGTCATTCCGCATGTTGCCGTTCTTATCATAGATCAAGTGATTTGCCGCGCCCAAGCTGAACTCACTGCCCATGGAATTAACCGCCGACAGCAACCGTCCCAAGCCGTCGTAATCATATTCCATGCTGTATTCTTTTAAAAAGCCGGGGCCGGCTTTGGAATTCGGGAATTTGCTGCTTATAGATCTGATTTTTCCTGAGAAATTCCCGTTAGCCCCATCCCCAAAGTAGGACAAGACCTGCTCAAAATATGGATCCTTGATAGAGGAGAGCCATTGGGCGCTATTGTAAGAATAATTTCGCGTAAGTTGATTGGGCTCACCCGGCAGGAAGACTTCCGTGCTCAGGTTTCCGGAAGGGTTATAAGTGTACGCGCTGACGCATTTTCCTCCGAAATGCACTTCCTTCAACTGACCATGGGTGGTATATACGTAACCCATGTCTTCTTTATTGTCCGCCTGCTGTCGAATGGGTTTCCCTTTGCGGTCGTATTCCGCAAGCATAACGCTCTCCTGTCCCAAAACCTTTTGCTTGCGCATGATCATGTTGCCGTAGGAATCATAGTCAAATTCCTCTTCGACTATATGGGCATCGCTGCCGTTATAGGTGACAGCTTTCCAAAGCCTGCCCAGCAGGTTTCTGTTTTCGCCGGTTCCGTTATAATAATTTTTCCGGGCCCACCTGCTGTTTTCAGGGCGGTAGTCAGGGTCATCGGCCTTTTGCTGCAGCACCTCTTCGTCCCAAGCTCCATTGCAGCTCCCGATTTCGGTAATGTTCCCCCTGCCGTCATACATCTGGTATACATAATAACCTTGCTCGCTTCCGGCAGCGTCCTGGGTGAACCGCAGCTTACCTTGACTGTCATATACGAGCCTGGTAGTGCCTGTATCCACATCTGTCCGTTCCACGATTCGTCCAAAGAAGTCGTAACGGATGGCGCTGACAAACTTTTCACGTTCACTTTGACTAAGGCTTTCATCATAATAGTTGGGGTAGCGGATCAAAACCTGATTCCCGAAGTCGTCGTATTCATAGGTAGTAAGGCTTTGCAAGCCGTCCCTTTCGGACACCATCCAGTCAGCCACTTTATTATCCAGCTTATCCTTTACTGTAATAGTCTTCAGGCCGTCTCCGTCTGTTACCACATTCATGTAATACTGGCCTCCGGGCAGGTCCAGATTTCCGGCAAAAACCTGGTTGGAATTGGTGTAATAGCCCATTGTCACCGGATGCCGGGACAATACTGTGCCCGGCTGTTTTAATTCTATGGGCAGGGGCCTTGGCGAAACCGTGGTTTTGGCACTGCTATAGGGGAAGCCTTCATCCTCAGGATAGGCTTCAGCCGCTTCTCCCCCCATCTTCCCTGTCTCCCAATCATAATCAGTGATAAAGCCACTGCGGTAACCCCATAGTTCATTTTGGGCTTCCACCGCCTTAGTCAGAACCGAAGCCTGGCCCAGAGGAGAATACACGGGCATTTGGGTCAGAACTCCACCCTCGGTTATACTCTGGTCCTGCAGAGTTTTACCCACATAATCCTGGTAGCTTATTTTCACAGCGGGTTCCGGGGCATACATCAAATACTTTAGCTGCAGGTTTGTTTTGCTCTCTATCCGGATAGGCGCCGGGCTGTTTTTCCCGGTCTTTTCGCTGAAAAGAACAGCTCCGTTGCACATAAAGGTGAATCTTTCACCAAATTGTATGAGTGTATAATCGGAGTCGGTTTTTTCATTTATCTGCGCCGTCCCCATCGGCCTGTCCCCAATATACAGTTCCCAGCTGTCCGCTTTGCGCTCAAGCTTCAGCCCTCTGGAATGCAAGCTTATATCCTGGGAGGTATTCATCTTGCTGCCAAACATAAACATATAGTTCGTGCTGGTGTTTTTTCGCAGCTTGAGCCCCTGGTTTTCTGTAACAGCCCAATACTGCAAATACTCATCGCCGCGATTAAAATCTGTAAACTCTCCACCCATGGGGAATTCGGCAGTCAGGGTGAAATCCGGTTCCTTTTCGGGGAAGGGCGTAACTTCAAAGCTGTTGTTAAAAAACACGCTGGCTTTTAAGGGGGTCTGAGCATCGGTTAGTTCAATAATGGGGCGCTCAATCGGGTCGTGTAAAATATAGCTGCCCTCCTGCAGGTTGCGGTGCTTTCCTATGGTAAGCATATAGCTGTTATATACATAGGCTTCTGCGGTACACAGTATGGGCGTAACAAACAGGGCATCGATCAGTATTTTCCCGCTGTTTTCCCCCGTAACGATCCTGATATCTACCGTGCCGGGTGGGCAGCCAAGATCAACGGCCCTGTAAAATATCCTCCACTGGTTTTCGGTGTCTTCCAAGGGCACGAAGGTTTTCCCGAAATATATACCGGCGCCTTCCACACCGCCAACTGTTTTCATCGCACAGGAAATCATGTATTTTGAACTGCTGTTTTCAATAGAAAATGCGATTCCGCCTCCCTTGTTTAACCAGCAGCTGCGGCTTCCGCCATAAAATTCGCTGGTCTCATACATAAGGTTTTTATCCGCAGTCTGGTCTACAGGGCTCCATAAGTCGTTTTGCTCGTAGGGCTCAAAGCCACAGAAGAATACTTCTTCGGGGCAGGCATTTTCAAAGTGACCGACAGGATAGCCTTCCCACCGGTCATATAAAATCGTGGTCACCGTACCATCCAGGGATTTTTGTGACACAACACTGCCGTTTTTCAAGCGGCGGGTGACTTCATTGGTTTTCAGCCAGCCTTCCTGAGGCCCATTGAATAAGAATTTGGGGCCGCCCTTTCCTGTATAGGCATAGGTGCCGGTCTCACCCCAATTCCCGAACTTGTCCCGGGCCCATTCCTTTGCCACAGCTTCAAGTACTAGATTTTGGGTATCGTTTCGCCTTGTAGTCAAAACCACAGCGGATACATAATTCCGTTTCCTGAATTCCGGATATACTTCCCAGGCATAATTGAAATTTTGGGATATCCGGATCTTCTCTCCTTTATGGTTGGTATTGATCTTGGTGATTTTCTTCTTCTGGCCGCAAACATTTTCATATTCCGTCTCGATTTCCTCGCTGACACACAGGAAATCACCGTCTGTATCAGAATAGGGTTTAAGATATGTCTCCTTCACCACCTTATGGGGCAAAACGCAAAAGCCGTTGTTATCAATGGCCTTCGGGTAATTGATTTCCCGGTTGGTCATGATCCCTTTGTCATCAAACATGGTGGTGCGATAAAGCTGGCCGCTGAAAAAGCTGTAAAAATCACGGGCGTTGCAAAATTCCGAGTTGGGAGGATATACCGCTTCCGGGTCAGAAGGGTTTAGACCATTGAAATAGAGATACTCCATTGAGCCGTATTCTCCGTTTTTTGCAGCTTGATTCACCTTTACCAGGGAGTATTGCGGAACTTCCCCCGTAAACGTAGCGTTGCTGAGCTTGTAGCCAAAATAAAAGCTTTGGTCTTCAAAACCGGTGTCCAAAGTAACTTGATCAAGATAGCTGATATCGATTGCCGAAGGGTAATAATCCCTGTCGACAACTTTGTGCAGGGTCATTTTCTGGGCGCTTGCCAGCTTATCACCCACGTAGGTAGAAAAAGAGTACAAACCCACGTTGGGAAGGGTATCGTCCTTTGAAAAAAATATCTGGTTATCAAATTTTATCTGCTTGTAGAATTCATTATTGCGGAAAAACACCGCATAAGTGTCCCGGCTGTTCTGCAATTGGTACATTAAATAACCATTGCTCAAGACTATACTGCTGCCGTCTGTCCGGTCGGGCAACGTATAGATGAGCTTCCAGGTTTCATCGGGCTGACGGGTGAAGAGGCCGCGTCCCAACACTGCATAATCGCCCAGTATTCCGGGGCGATAGATGGGCTCATTCCCTGGCAGTACAGGGCTTACGGGAACTCCGGCGGCAGCCCACTGATTGGTATAAGGGTCAAACCGCAGGGCCATAAACCGCTGTTGATTGTTTGCCATTTCTACTGCCAGAGCCAGATCGTTTCCATAAGCATAGGCATAAGCAGCGCCTTGTTTTACCTGGAGCAGCGAGGTTTTGTTCCAGCGTCCCGGAGAGTAGCGAAAAATATTTTCAGCCAGCCCTACTATACTGTCGCTTGTAATAGCGGTCAAAACAGGATTTTTGGTTCCCAGCTTCTGCTCTGTGGTAGATACTTCGATTTCCTTAAGGGCAAACGACTCATCCCAGCGCAGAAGTATGACTTTGCTGGTTACAGTGTCCTGGCTCTGCATGGCCACAAAGGTAGCCGCTGCCTGGCATGGCCCCAGGGACCACACGGTGTTCCATGAGGTTAGCTGCCAATTGACCTCCAATGCCAAGTCCTGCACATATCCCTTTTGCCATTGGTGATTTTCGTCTATGTAAAAGGACTGCAGGCGCATACTCTTGGCTTTGTCCCGGTAAAATGCCCCAAGGATAAAATTGTCGCCACCCGATATTGCCTGGGCATCAAAGCCCTCCACCTGCAGATCCTGGCGCTGCCAGGTATTGGTTAGATAGCTGAACTGGTACACGATCAGTGCATTCTGGCTTTTTGCCTTGACTGCAAAGAATGTCCCTGAGCAGGTAAAGGCGGGCCGGGATTGTTCGTTGAGCTGGATCACCTTTTCGTTGGTCCACTCCCCTTGCCTAAGGGGGTTATTCTTATACAGTCTGTAGCAATAGGTTGCCGCGTTGACCATTTTGTACGACATAACGAAAAAGTCGGAGCCTAAGTGGATCTGCACATCCTCTATTGCCTCTTTGGCAATAGCGCTGTCTTCGTAGCTCCGCCACTTCACATTCCAGCTATATACCCTGACAATGTTCGTATTCCCCCGCTGAAATAAGGCTACTGAGAAATTCAGGCCGTGGTAAATGGAGGCCGTGTATTCTGATCCAGGTTTCGTAAACTCAATTATTGAACTGCTGGCAGGCAATTTGTCATTTTTGTAGGTATATGCGAATTTCTGACCGTAGGGATATGTCACCTGTTTCAATGCGCCGGGATTGGGATTCTGACTATTGGTTTCATAGTCAAACACCATGGAAGGCATTGGTACCATGTTTCCGCCTTTACAGGAGATCTGGGTTGCAGTACTGAGAAAACGCTTTTTGAATAACTCACCCTTCTGATATATATCAATAAATTCATAGCCCAGCTGTTGGACATATAAAAGCTCCCCGTCCCTGTTTTTTACTTGGATGCTGTCGATAAATTTGTTTTCACAGTTAAACTGATATGGGTTTTTGTTGTTTTTGGAGGAATGGGGCCAAACGCATTCGAAATCTTCCTTATCCTTATAGATAAATTCTGCTTCCTCGCCAAAGGTACTGACTACTTTTTCCAGGCGTATGCTCCGGGTATAGGAACAGTTCCCTATCCGGGCTTCTTCCTTCTCATAGGAGTAAGTAACACTGTTTCCCGCAAAGCTGGTTATGCTGGTAAGGTTCCATCCTACAGGAAAGGTTTCCCCTCCGCTGGATTCGGAGGCGCCCACCCAGTTATCCCAATGAATCCGGTTTTCAATAGCTGCTGCATCGCCCCCGTAACTCCAGATACTGCCGTTTTCCTTATGAATCTCCCATTTGCTTTCCTTGGGACTGTCGATATAGTAAAACTTCCAATAAGGGTGTTCTACCGAATAAAAGCTTATCGCCCCACCCTCTTTTCCCAACCGGTACAACGGATATGTCCCGCCTTCGGCAACCAGATAAAAGGAGGAGTCAAAGCTTTCTTTTACGAGCCTGTTCTTTACTATGATGCGGGGCACTTCCATGCCCCACCCAACCCCAAGGGCGGAGCCTGCATATTCCCGGTTGCTGCTTTTAAGCATATTCTTTATATCGCTCTGATAGGAGGCTACTATGCTCAGTTGGAGATCGTCCTGGGAATCCAAGGAAGCTAAAAAAAGAGGAAAGGCCACCATGCCTTTGTACAAATTGACTGTCTTCAAGATATGATTTTCCTGTGAATTGCCTTGCTGTGCTAAACGATACGGGTCAGAATTCAAAAAAATCACCCTTTCTGTAGGTTCAATAAAGCCAATAGTTTCCTAAAATACTTTACAAGGAAAACTTTATGAATTGTATATTATTTACAGAACAACCTCCTTCCGGATCATTCCCATGCCGTTATCCTTTATGGTTAAGAGCCATTACAGCTTCTCCTGTGGTTCCCGGACCGCAAAGAAAACCAGAACCATATCCTCAAGCCCCCTAAGCCTATCGGATAAAGTATTTGCCTTTACCGAAATTGTCTTTTAGCCGTAAAGGTCACTCCAATCCGTTGCAGGCGGCTGTTTCCCTAAAAATGCAATAGACTGAATCAGAGTTATAATTTATAAAAAGTACTTTACATTTTTTGCCATACACAGTATATCATAATATTCACAGGAATAATAGCCTATAAATTACATTAAATTACAAAAATATACGCAACAAATTATTATTCTAATAATTTGGACAAAAATACAACTCGACTATTGCCGCAGCTAGAACTAACCGGCAATCCTCGTATAATGCAATATTAAAGGGACAGTTGACTATCTCGGTCAGCTGCCCCTGAAACTATCGCCTTATTCAAAATTATTTTGGACATCCTTTTCCCGGTTCTGGGGACAGCATGGGACAGTTAAATGCAGGTTTTTAGTCTTTCCCAGGAAGATCCGGATTTGCTCGGCGCCGGGCTGGAGCCCTCTGATATAAGAGACTGAACGGTCAGAGCTCGTTTCAGCCCCGGGTTTAGGAAATCATGTTTCCATCAAAAAAAGAAAACCACCTTAACCTGAAATGGTTTCGGTGGTTTTCTTTTTGCACCAACCAGTCTATTTTTAATTGTTTTCCAGTTCTTTCGCTTCATCACTATCTTTTTTCTTAAATATGATTGCATTTAGAAGAGCGCCTAATCCCAGGCCCATCATCAAACCTAATACTATACCGGCTCCTGCTATGTCAGGATTGAATGTTTTAAGAACAAAAAGCAATATAATTGCACAAACAATCGGTAGAATCGCTTTCTTCACTATAAAGTCACCTCCTTCCACCTTGAATATGTCCATTTGAGAATAAGACCATAAAAAAGGCGGATAGCTGTTAATGGCTATCCACCCTGATAGTCTACTTCTCAAATAACGACATCATATCCAAATGGACTTAGATGACCTTATTTCACACATCCCGCTTTCGCCAGGAGTGCTTTGACCGAATGCATATATTAAATTTCGACTTCATTTTACAATTATTTAATAGCATAGTCAATACTATTAAATAATTATTTTGAGGGCAAGACAATCAAAAAACCAAGGAAATAGGCCGTGTCCGGCAGTGTATTTCCAGCCAAAGGAATGATGCCATGCTAAAAGACGTTTAGTCATGACCAAATATCGGATATTTACAGCTATTGCCGGGGGCTTGCAGTTTTTTCGGTTCTCAAGGCAATAATCTGACATGGTAAGTCTTTTCCAGCAGCTTATTGTTTTTAACCAGAATCCGCTCTATCACCCGGTCCCGCTCCTGACCGTAAAAGACGGCGCGGGAGGAATTCCTCTCTTCCAGGGCTTCGGCTACTTTAAGGTCAATTTCCAGTATCTCCCGGTATTTCTTGTTGTCAGCAATAACCTCATAGTCTACATCACTGGTAATCTGAAAAAACTCCACCATAATCTTATGCAAAAGCGGATTATGGGAATACTTGGTCAGGGTAAGGCCAAAAGAGGTTTCATGAATGTATCGTTCCTTGAAATCAGTATCATCTCCAAAGCGCTTATAAAAGGTTCTGGTTGCGTTGGCGATAGCCTCGATTTCCTCATTGCTGGCATTACGGACAACCAAATCCAGAGCCTGGTACCATAATTGCCGTCCCACTTCCAGTATATCCTTCATGTAGAAATGGTTGGCGTTATCTCCATTAAGGACATCCTCTATGGACATGTCGATCAGGGGATTTACATAGATCCCGCTGCCTCTTTTGCTGCTTACTATCCCCTGGCCTTCCAGGACTTTGACAGCCTCTCTGACCACCGTTCGGCTCACCCCGAATAACTCAGCCATCTCCACCTGCGACGGTAAACGCTCCCCGGCGGTTATGGTTCCTCTTTGGATTCCCGAGGTGATTACTTTTACTATTTCCCGACTTCTTGATGTTTCCTGCTGTTTGCCCATTTACTCAACTCCCTGAATGCTGTCACTCTATTAAGTATATACGATATAAAAGGTGATGTCTTTTTGCGGTATTAGGATTCCTCTTTCTATGTTTTTCTATTTACCAGGATGCCTAGTTGCAGTATACTATGACTAGAATAAACAATTTACGACATTTTTAAGTCTTTTTAATCCCTAGCCCAGGGAAAGGAGTAAAGCTTTACTAGACTGCAGATGCTACCACTAAAGAGTTCCATTGAAGAGGTTTCAGGTTGTAAATCAACTGGTTGGTAACTACTTTAACAGGAGGTATGAAAAATGCAAGAACGTAAACCTATAGCTCCCTATATGGCCGTAGGCCTGTCTACTGTATCATACGGTATCTCTGAACGCAAGGACATAGCCAGAAACCTGGATATCATTGAGGATTGCATCCGCGGAGCGGTCGATACGGTAAATATCAATATGCCGGTAAAGATTGTAGCTCTGGCCGAGGGCGCCCTCACCGGGTTTTCAGATGAAGTTTTTGACTTGCCTCATGTAACGGCAGCGCGTGATTTGTTTATCGATATTCCGGGTGAGGAAACCGAACGGCTCGGCAAGCTGGCACGGGAGTTTCAGACTTATATCATCGTACAGTGCAAAGCCCGCTGGCCTGAAGTGATAAAGGACAGGTATTTTAATACCCTCTTTATTATCAATCCCGAAGGCAAGGTCGTCCATAAAGCAGCCAAAAATCATATCTGGTGCCGGGAAAGATCGTGCACCCCTCATGATGTCTACGACCGCTGGGTAGAGCTCTTTGGCGACGGCATTGAGGCGTTTTATCCGGTATTAAAGACGGATGACATCGGCAATATCGGCACTATCTGCTGCAGTGACGGCGAATACCCGGAAGCAGTTCGGGCGCTGGCTTTTAACGGCGCCGAGGTGGTTTATCGCCCCAGTGAAGCCATGCCTATGACCGGAAGCGGTTATCCCGGCGGCGGCAGTTGGATGATTCAAAACCGGGGCCATGCCGAATTCAACGCTTTGTATATGCTGTGCCCCAATGTGGGCCCTGTATTCGTCCACCCGGGTATGCAGCACCCCTTTAACGTCGGCGGAGGCAATTCCCATATCGTTGACTACCGGGGCGAAATAATGTCCTACTCTCCGTCCAATTACAATACCGTAGTGGCCGCCATCATTGATATCGAGGCCTTGCGCCAGTTCCGGGTAATGAACCTGAACAGCAACTGGACCAAGGATTTGCGCACCGAGCTCTTCAAGCACATGTATGACCAGCCTATTCACCCGAAAAACCTCTGGCTGAATCAGGAACCAAAGCATCATGCCGAAGTTGATGAGGTGTATCGCGCCAATATCAAGCGTTTAATCGAAAGGGGCGCTTATACCCGGCCCTATCACGATTTTCCCGGTGCCCGGTGCCTGTCCGCCCCTTTGTCAGAGGAAGAATGGGAAAATATGAAGTCACTGTGGAAGAATCCGGAAAAGTAGCGAGAGGAGGATCCAGAAGATGAGCAATGGAAACCAAGGCTTAAGTCTGGAACAGATGGGCTACAAGCAGGAACTCAAACGAGAACTGGGTCTATGGGGCGTGCTGGCGTTTGGTATATGCATGATGTTTCCTATAGCGCCGGCAGCGGTATATGGCTCAGTAACTGATATTTCTCTGGGACACATGGCTCTGGTTTATCTAATCGCCGTAATCCCCATGTCCTTTACTGCCTGGAGCTACGGTCAAATGGCCGGAGCTTTCCCGGTTTCGGGCTCGGCCTATGCCTATACCCAGAGGGCTGTCAATCCCCATCTGGGGTTTCTGACCGGATGGGCGGTGCTGCTCAACTATATACTATTCCAGGTTTTAAACTACGTCATAATCGGTGTCTTCGCGGGAGCCCTTTTCCCCGGAGTGCCTTATTGGGCAATAATCGTAGCCACTGTTGCTATAGTGACCGGGATCAATTTGCTGGGTATCAAGAATCTGACCCGGGTTAATACCTTTTTAATCATATTTATGTTTATTGGAGTAATCTACTTTGTGGTCAGCGCGTTTACCCAGCTGAATCAGGGTGTTGGCTTGGGGTTTACCACGCTGCCGTTTTATAATCCGGCAACCTTTGGTTGGAACGCTATACTGATGGGGACATCCATCGCCTGCTTCTCTTTCCTGGGTTTTGAGGCTATGACCACCCTGGCGGAAGAGATGCACAGCCCGGCCAAAACCTTGTCCAAGGCAACCCTGATCGCCTGTTTTTTCATGGCTTTTGTCTTTATTATCCAGGCCTATTTTGCCCAGTCGGTTTTCCCCGATTTTCAGAATTTCGCCAGCCTGGATTCAGCTTTCTTTGAGGTCTGCCAGAAGGCCGGAGGGCAGGCTCTGGCCACCTTTATCACCGTAGTCCTGATTGCCGGTTCATTAGCCAATGCGCTGGACTGCCAGACTGGTGTATCCAGGCTGCTCTATGGCATGGGACGAGACGAAGTAATACCCAAAAAGTTCTTTACTCATCTCAGCGCCAAACGCCGGGTTCCGTCCTATAATATCCTGTTGATGGCAGGACTGGGTATTGCGGGCGCCGCTCTGCCCCTGGAAACAGTGATAACCATCATTAATTTCGGAGCCTTAATCGGCTTCATCATGGTAAACCTTTCGGTTATTATGCATTACTATGTGAAGCTTAAGCGCCGGGGGTTCGCCAATGTGGTTAAGTTCCTGGTTTTACCCGGACTGGGCTTGATAACTTGTACGGTTTTGCTTTACAACCTGACTGTGGAGGCGAAATTGGTGGGAATTGTCTGGCTGGCCATCGGGGTGATTTATGCAGCCGCAACTACCAACTTCTTCCGTAAAACACCCAGGAACCTTACTCTGCTGGAAGACATGGACAATGAGGGCTAAGGATTGGTCGCAGTCCCAAAGCAGATAATCAAACAGCCCCTGATCAAGCTGCAGGCTGGGTCAGGGGCTTAGTTTTTCAAATCTCTGCTCCGGTTTCTTCAGCTCTGATATTACCGATAGCTTGCTTCATTTTTAATATTTTCCTCTGCCTGATATTTTCCGCCTCTTCAGGATTCAAATTACCGTAATCCTTCAGTCCCCGGCCCGTCTTTATCCCCAGTCTGTTTTTCTCCACCATTTCCCTGGCCAAAGGCATGTAATTGGTACTGGCGCATAGCTGCGGGTTGAGGAATGAGGTTACCGTATAGGCAATATCCCATCCTATATAATCAAACAATTCCATGTGTCCCTCAAAGCCGTAGCGGAGCCCAAAAGTATTGCAGATGGCTGTATCGATATCCTCCGGAGTTGCCCATCCCTGTTCTATCATATGTCCAGCTTCCCGCCCGATAGCCGCTGACAACCTGTTTATTATGAAGCCTGGTATGTAACGCGGGATTATTACCGGCTTTTTACCCAATTCTACTGCCAGTTGGCGGCAGGTATCCAGGGTTTGCGAAGATGTTTCCGGCCCCATGACCAGTTCTACCAGTGGCATTATATGAGCCGGTGTACACCAGTGGAAAATGATAAGCCGTTGGGGATTCCTTATATGTACAATATCAAATATATTAAGGGCCGAAGTATTGCTGCTAATAATGGCATCCGGGCTGCATAAGCTATCCAGCTGCTCGAATACTTCTCTCTTTAATTGCGGATTTTCCGGTATGGTTTCCACTATAAAGTCTGCTGCCGGGGCGGCCCCCTTGAGATCACCGGCATATCGGATTCTCTCTTGAGCAACGGTTGCGGTTTCAGGAGCAATTTCATCAAACTCAACCAGGGTTTCAAGGTTACAGGCAATTCTTGCTCCGGCTCTCTCCAGAGCGTCAGGATTAATATCGCTTAAGGTTACCCGATGGCCCGCACAAGCAAATACCTGGGCTATACATGGGCCCATGGTTCCGGCCCCTATAACCAGTACTTCCAAACTCCTCACGGTCTTAACCTCCCCCTCCGTCAAATATAGGGTCATTATTCTGCTGACCTGCACCGGATTCGGGGAGGGCTCATAGGAAAGTGCCTGCATAGTCTGGGAGCATAATAGTGTTCTGATAAAATCTGGGCAGGAGATATGCGCAGATACAGACAGGTCAGTTTAACGAAAAAACTTAAAAATAATTGCGATTAAGGGTATATCTGGAACCGTCTTTGATAACGACCCACTGGTTGGCGAATTCTTCAAGTATCTTTTTAACCGTCCGGGTCTCAACTACAATATTGCGCTTACCTAATTCTTCAGAAATCTTGCATGGAGTAAACGGCTCTTTTTGAAGCAACAGGATATTGGCCAGCTCATAATTTGGAATCTCCATCTGAATTGCCATTCAAGACCACCCCTTATTAATTATCGTCAAATCCTAAACAAATACTTAATCCCTAGCTTTCAGTAACCTTTTTAATTCCATTGATAATCTCATTCAACAAAACCGGAAGCTGTTCAGCTATATTCTTCCCTATTTCTTTTAAAAACTGGTTAACCGCATCCTTATTCAAGGGCTTATCTTTTTTTTCCTTTACATAAAGAAAAAAAGGCGGGAAAAATTTGGGACCATCTTGTAAGTAATGATATACCCGAGACACGTTTTCGAACTTAAGTACCTCATCGTTTCGGTTGTAGAGAAGACACTGGGTGTTTTCCAATCCAGTCATCGGGGTTTCGAAAGCTACCACTAAATCTATAATATCATATTGACAAGCAGTATTTTCTATAGTTTTTCTAATTAATCCCTGTAGCATATTTATGCCTTGAACAGCAGAAAATATCATCATAATAGTCCGCAAAAAATATCCATGCGAGGAAAACAAATCCTCCATGGATTTATTGTGCTGCAAAGCATTATTAAAATAGGTATTAAGCGACTCGGGCCTTTCCTGGGCCCAATCAAAATCCAGATTTTGAACCAGACTCTGGTCAATGAGCCAAAAATCATCGCTTCTCTTGATTAAAGAACGATAATTTTTGCGGTTTGACAGCAACTCTTCAAGTTGGCAGGTTAATAGAGAGTCTTTCTCTGACTCCCGGTAATTGGTGAAATACTCATATCGCAGCACCGACAGCAACCACGCGTCATCCCATTGGATGAGACCGTCAAAAAATACCTGGGCCGAATATTCTTTTCTAATACCCTTCCAGAGTCCGGATATGTTTAGGGGTAAAACCTGCGAATCGGAATCGCTGCTGACAATATCAGATTCAAGGTAGTACTTAGACAGAGTAACTATAATGCTTCTGAGCAGGTAGTTGGTTTTAATGACCCTATGGTGATAGTTAACATATCTGTAGAACAACCAGCGCTGATTAAACAATTCTTCTACCGTGCTTAGCGTAGACATACTGGCACAGAATTTCGGCTTATTCCCGTCTAAAAACATCTTCATAGCCGGTATTAATCTTTCATAATCAATTCTGTTTGACCCCGAAAACCCCGAACCTTTAGCATCTCTTACCACCGAATCCAGCCTGTCGCAGTCAATGGCTCCGGATATGAGGCTGCTGTATATACAATAAAATACAGAAGTATCGTCTTCCTTAGCTTGAAACAGAAGCTCCACAAATTTCAACACGAATTCATGGAAAACTAGATTTTTAGCTTCTGCCTCATTATTGACCGCCTTGATATTATCTATGGTGTCCTCAATCAGCCTAATGCCTATTTTTTTTCCTATACCTTCATGAAGTGCGCCATGGTATGAAAAAGTATCATAGAATTCCCGGGCTTTTGCGGGGTTAAAGCCACTGCCGGTGCTTAACAGCTCCTTAATATCCTTTAAAGCGTGTTCGGTTACGTGGCTAAACGGCAGGTGGCCTACATCATGCAGCAAAGCTGTGCATCTTATTGCCTGGTACAAGACTAAATACGCAAACACATTGTCGGCCATTATGTTCTGAGGGGTGTTAGCATCGTATAGAGCGTCTTCTATATATATAGAACCTATTTTATCAACTATTTTTACGAAATTTTTCAATTCCCGGTTCATCTTCCGTATAAAATCTTGTTGATTTTTAATATCTTCTATCTTGGCGTTGATTAATCGAAAAAACTCTTCCCTGGTGTTCAGGCTGCAGTTTGTCAAACTGAAGTAAAACATTTTACCCGCTAAATGCATCGCGCCAAGTGAATGGGAAAACCTTGACGTCCGATTTGAGGGATATGTGAGATATACCGTTGAGTTCTGCAAAACATTGTGAAGTCTGTTAAAAGCCTGAGTTGAAATAATTTGTTTTTCTAAATAACTTACCGGAATAGCACCGTGAACTGTATCGGAAATAAACATAGGTTTCTTTTCCACTACCATTCTCCCCTGGCAATTAATGCCTTATTTTTCCACATGTTTACTTGATACATCTTTTAGCATCTCTTGTCAAGTGAAAATTACAGCTATTTATCTAGCTTGACTTTTTTTTGGTGTGATATCCAAACCAGCAGAGGGTTCGTCTATCTCCCCCAGGGATTGGCGAGTGTGCAAATACCTTAAGAACTTGCGTAATTCCAGCATAGACTCTTGGTCCAATCCCCGCATTAATTCTTCAATCCCACTTTCATCTTTTTTGTGCTCTTCCGAATGTAAAAGTATTTGTCCGTTTTCATCAATGCTGATTTGGTTGAGGATAATCATCAGTGCTTCAGGATGGCCGGTCTGGTCAATAATTTTTTTGATATTATCCGGGATGGGTTGGGGAAAATCCGTAAGTCCTACAAGGTAGTCAAGCGTTACTGCAAAGAATTCCGCCAGAGCTACAAGGGTATCAAGCGCAGGCAAGGAGGTACCTTTTTCAAATTGGGTAATTGCACCATGACTTTTCAAGCCAACTGCGTTAGCCAGGCTTCGCGTTGATACTTCCTTGTTTTGTCTAAGTTCCTTTAGTCTTTCTGCAAATTTCTTTTTATTCAGCATAATTCTCCTTGACGTATAGTAATGCTAACCGTATAATTCAAAGAAAGTATAGTACGACTGTCCATTCGATTATTTTAACTTAGAATTAGTGCCACTAATTAGTCGAACCTGTTGGAAGTTAGTATTTACTATTGTTATTAGGAGCTAGATATGCCGCCACCATAACAGTTCATCGCTAAATAAAGAGCATGCAATATCAGGAGCAAAATCCAGCAGATTAGGGCAGAGATAATCTGCCACCAATAGATCGCGGTTAACCTAAATATATACGAGCAAGTCACTCTAGCAACCATTTTTTCCTGGATTTAGCCAACACTAAACTATTGATTGATTCCGCTGCCTAATCCCTTCATCCGTCATGTGACCGGGATTTGAGCAGAGGAATCAGCCTTTAAAGCCATATTAACAATTTCCGCTGCAATGTGCAAATACACGCGGATGAAGCTAAATTGCTAAGCTTCCTATAGCTGCTTGACTCAGGTAGTTAAGGATAACGCAGGAGCTCCGGGATCTTACGAACAGAGTTCGTGAGGAGGGAGCTTTTTTCACAGTATCCATAGAGCCTATTGCTGGTACTCGCAAACTTTGACGGCGCTATGACAAACACTTCCCTGACCGTATCAGATACTTTTTAGATAAAGGGGAGGGCCTATGAACCGAACAGTGCATTATTTGAAAATGGTAAGGGATTTTCACTATGATACCTATTTACATAGCGTTAGGGTTGCCATACTGGCCGATAAGATTGGCGAAAAAATCGCTCTAAATTCCCAGGAGCTGAAACAGTTGACGCTATCAGCGCTATTGCATGATATTGGTAAGATAAAGCTGTCTACGACCATTTTAAACAAGCCCGGAAAGTTGGAGCCGGAAGAGTGGAACAAAATCAAGGAACATCCGCGTTATGGGGTTGAGATGCTGCGCCATGATAATCAACTGCTGTCAGCAGATGTTATGGACGGCATATACAGCCACCACGAATTTTTTAATGGTAAAGGCTATCCGCAGGGCCTTAAGCAGGAAGATATAAATGTTTTTGCCAGGGTGATAGCCATAGCCGATGCCATAGATGCCATGACCACCAAACGCTTATACCGCCCCTACGAACTTAGCTTCGAGGATGCCATACGAGAGGTGCTGGACTGCGAAGGAGTACAGTTCGACCCCTATATATGCCGTAAAATATCAAGTTTAGCGGAAGAGGACTATAATCCTCTTTTTTAAGGGTGAAAAAGCTGGGGCAGCGGCGGCGCATATACCGGCAATCATATAGAAGCAAACGGCCTTCCTGGGGCTGGCAAGCCTTAAGCGGTAATAATTAAACACCGCTGCTGCATGGCGGATAAGATAAAGCCAAGGCTAAGTAATAAATGTCTTTCTTAGCCAGTTGAGGGTGATATCCTCTCTTTCCATAACATTTCTGCTAAAGCGGTGGTCGGCGCCTGCGATAAGGTGCAATTCCGCATGCCTGCAATTCTGGTATAAGCATACGGCATTATTCGGGGCAACCACTTCATCTGCCGTTCCATGTATTATGAGAACCGGTTGGGGTGCCAGTTTTTTGGCATAAAAAATCATATCATGGTTGGCGAAATCCTCAATAAAATCAGGTTTGAGCTGGAAGCAGCCTCGCTCATCCTTAATCTCGATAGCCGCACCAGCTTCCACCTGGCTAAACTGAGCCGCTACCCCGGCAAAAGTTTCATTAAGCTTTAACGGGGTAGACCAGAATATGTAGCCGATCACCCTTTCATCCGGCTTCCCGCCAGCTGCCAGTACCGTGCTCCCGCCGAAGCTGCGTCCCAGCAGTATGGCCGGCTTATGATAGTGCCGGTCTGCGTAATCAATAACCTGCCGCAGGTCATGAAGCTGCCGGGTAAGACTTATGGCGGCGAATTCTCCACTGCTGGCGCCACTGCCGCTAAAATCAAAGGCCACTACACCCAGACCCAGTCGATTGACCCGCTCGGCAAAGCTGAAAATCCTGCCGCCGTTTTCTTTGGCCCCGCGGAAGCCATGGCAGACTATCAGCATATTGCGGCAGTCGTTTTCCGGCATAAATTCGTAGGCGGCAAGCTTCTGCCGTCCCCCGCCCGGGATGCTTATCCTGTTCAACTGCGCCCTCCTGATGTTATATCGGTTTCTTGGGCTTCCGCTGTTCATCGGATTCGTAGCGTATCCGGTTGCTGCAATTATCACAGATAAAAGTCGGGGCTTTTTCCTGGGCTACCAGTTTGGGGTAATCTTTGTGATCTTCACTAACATCCAGCGTTTTACCGCACATCAAACACCTGGCCTGAACCATATTCATCCTCAAACCCTCCCCCGTTATCTTCTTATAATATTATATCAGCAGATGTTGTTTTAAGCCAAAAGTCCTTTGCCCCACCCAAAGATTATGACCCATCCCGTACAGGCACAGGATGGGTCACTGTTAACTTCCAATCAATCACGTAGTTATATTTTGAAATAGGAAATAGCCTCCTGTAAATCTCCAACAATGACATTCAGTTTATCCAGCGAGGCATTGATTTCTTCGATACCGGCCATTTGCTCCTGGGCAAGCTGGCTGATATTTTCAGCAATGCGGGAATTGTTTTCAGCCGCATCAGTCGTCTTTTCAATCGATTCAATAGCTGTTTCGGCACTGGCCGCCATTTCCTGGCTGGCGGCAGACATTTCCTGGATCTGTTCATTGACCATGGTAACCGCCTGAATAATGTGTTCAAAGGCCTCCCCGGCACTGGCCACCACTTCTGTTCCATTGGCAACCTCTCTGGTGCCGTCCTGCATAGCACTAACGGCCCGATTAGCTTCCCCTTGGATTTCCTTAATCAAATCCGCTATGCGCTTGGCCGCCTCGCCTGATTCCTCCGCCAGCTTGCGGACTTCTTCAGCTACCACGGCAAAGCCTTTACCCTGTTCACCCGCCCGGGCTGCCTCTATGGCTGCATTAAGAGCCAGCAGATTGGTCTGGGTGGCGATATTGGTAATTAGGTCCACAATCTGTCCAATTTCCTGAGATTTAGTACCGAGACCTCCCACAATAGCCGCGGTAGAGTTGACCGTCTGACTGATGACATTTATCTGTTTAATAGCCTTTTCAATCTGCTGTTCTCCCTCCTGCGCCCGTGAGGTAGCGGAAATGGCTGATCCCGAAACTTCTTGGGCATTCTCTGCTACCTGCTGTATAGCGGCGGACATTTCCCCGATTGCAGCCTTGGAACGGCTGGTCAGCTCAGCCTGGACGGCAGCACTTGACCTCATATCATTAGCCCGGGAGTTCATATTTTCCATGGTGGATGCACTCATTTCCGAGCTCTTCAACAGTTGTGAACTGGACTGGCCGACATTCTTGATGAGGTCGTCGGTCTTTTTTATCAGCTCAGACATTTTGTCCAGCATAATGTTTACCATTTTGGCCAGCTGCCCCGGCTCATCATTGGCCCGGGCAGGAACATGCTGGGTAAGGTCGCCTTCGCTGGTTTTTTCCACCGCCTCACGTATACGCCGCAAAGGCATATAAACGGTATAGGCTATAAGGAACGCCACCAGGAAACCAGCCAGAATACCCACTATAGAGTAGATAATCATACTGGAACGGAAATGCTGGACCAGATTGTCATATGGGGTAGCCGGTACCCCCACGTACCATATGCCGATGATTTCCCCATCCTTATTCTTAATCGGTTTATAAGCGGTTTCATTCCAGGTGCCAACCACTTCGGCCCGTCCTATGTATGTTTCTCCGTTTTTACATACTGCCTGCTTAACTACATCAGATACTTGAGTGCCGACTTGCCTTTCCCCATCCTTCATGACATTGGTGCATACCCTGGTATCGCCTTTAAAGATAGTTACTGTATCCCCGGTAAGCTCGCCTATCTCATCAACCACCTTGTAGTTTTCTTCCATCAATACTCCGCCTTTGTATAAAAGGCCGTCTTTTATCTCCCAGTCCCCAGGATAATTCATATCGACAATATGTTCACCGGTGGCCAGGTCGGATTTTAACTTCTCCTGGGCGGTAAAGGTAATTTTGTTCTGCATTACATAGGTAGCATAAATCCCCATGACCCCTGTAACTGCGGCCAATATCAATGTAAAAGCCAGAATCAACCGTACCTGTACCGAGGTTTTGCGAAGTACAATCTCTAATCGGCTCAGCAAAGCCTTCATCCCCTTTCCCTTCTCCTGTAGAAACGCAAGCGTCATAGCAGGATGACGCTATCTTTAACCTCCCCTGTTGTTACCGCTGCTTTCGGGTAAAATCTTGATGTACAGCACGCGCTGATAATTGAATGCACCTGTTATATTACCCCGAGCATCATAGAAATTATTGGTAGATGCCCCGCCGACATAGATGCGGGCATCGCTCTCCAGCCCCAGGTCTTTGACGTAAGTGACTAGTTTTTGCCCATCGGTAAAGACAATCTCAACCTTCACGAATTTATCTTTCTCTTTGCTGGAATTGAGCAGGTTACGGGCATTTACATCACATCCGCTTAAGCTCACAACCGCAATTAACAGGAGGCAGGCTAAAAAGAATTGCTTTTTTTTCACTTTCCCCTCCTCCTTCTGATCCTTTGCCTATCCTGATTCACGTGGATACCAGGTCTAACCTTGCTACCAACCCTTCTAAAGCTCCATTCACTTAGTTTCTGATTAACCAGGTAATGCACACTATCTGCAGTAAACCTCTCTCCTTCACCTCTTTTCCCTGCCGATTTACCGGTCAAAATCTCCAGCCCTTCATCAATATGCTCTACTGCCCATACATTAAACAGTTTACTTTTTACCGCTTCCACCACTTCCGGTTCCAGCATCAACTGTTCAACATTCTGCCTGGGAATTATTACCCCCTGTTTCCCGTTGAGCCCTCTGGCCTTACACACCCTGAAAAACCCTTCTATCTTCTGGTTCACCCCGCCGACCGGTTGTATCTCCCCGTTCTGATTAACCGAGCCGGTTACGGCTATTCCCTGGTATATGGGTATTTCTGCCAGACTGCTTAATAATGAATATAATTCTGCACTGGAAGCGCTATCTCCTTCAATTCCCTGATAACTTTGTTCAAAGGTAAGACTGGCTGAAAGTGATAAGGGTTTATCCTGGGCATACTGAGCACCCATATAGCCGTTAAGGGTTAAAACCCCCTTGCTGTGTATGCTGCCGCTCATCAATATCTCCCTTTCAATATTAACCAGCCCTTTCTCCCCCATAAAAGTCTTGGCGGTTATCCGGACCGGCCGCCCAAAAATATGGTCTCCTACCTCATAAACCGCCAGGCCGTTTATCTCCCCCATTTTCCAACCATCCACATCGATTAATAATATATTCCGGCGAATGAATTCCAGCGACCGTTCCTCCAACATGGAAGAGCGGTATTTCTTTTCCTCAATGGCCTGCAGCACATGTTTATCATCGACCAGCTCTGCCTGGCCGCGTCCCGCCCAACTGTTTGCCTCATATATTATCTCCACCAGCCGGTTAAACAAGGTGGTTAATTTGCTGCGGTCATCTGCCATGCGGCTGCCGTACTCCACTACCCGGGCTACCGCCGCCGGGGTAAAATGCCTTAGTCTTTCATTCTCGCACACCGAGCTGATCAGGCGGGCATATTCGCTTACGTGCTTGCGGCTGCGTTCCATTTCCACATCAAAATCAGCCTTAATCTTAAACAGTTTTTGAAATTCTTCATCCTGGGCATAAAGCAGGTAATAGTATATAGGCTCGCCGATGAGTATAACCTTGATGTCAGCCGGTATGGATTCAGGTTCCAGGGTCTCGGTATTGCTGATACCCATTAAACGTCCCATGCTTTCTATGTTTATTTCTTGATTCTTGAGTACCCTTTTAAGACTGTCCCATACATAATAGTTCCTGATAATATCGTAGACATGCAACACCAGATAGCCCCCGTTGGCCCGGTGCACCGCCCCGGCCTTGATTTTGGTGAAATCGGTGGCCAGAATACCGAATTCCCCTTCGTATTCAATCTTGCCCAACAGGTTGGAATAGCTGGGGTTGTTTTCGAACACTACCGGGGCATGCTTAAGGGATGAATTGTCCACCGCCAGGTTGACCTGGTAGCGCCGTTCGATACTTCGCCGGCTTACCTGCCGGAAGAGGTTAAAGTTGGAACCTTCCTCCTGCTTGGTAAACAGCTCCAAATTGCCCATCAAATCTTCCTGCATATCCCCCAGATAATTCAGTACGTCATCGAAGCTGCGATATTTTTTAAGCAGCTGGTCAAAATAAGGTGAAATGACCGCCTGGGCCGTTTCCTGCTCCAGTTCCTTGATCCGGCCTTTTATATCCTTCTCCAGATCCCGGTACTGACGAAAGGCTTCATTTAATTTTTCCTGTACTACGGAACTGCGTTTCATTAGTTGTTCGCGTTCTGCTTCCGTCATAGCCATATATTCTTCCTGGCTCAAAGCTTCCCCGTCTTTAAGCGGAATACTGTTGATTCCGTTCTGGTTGCGGGATATGGTAAACCCGAATTGGCGAGCCTCTTCATCCAGGCGCACATACATGCGGTTAGTCTCTTCCACAAAGCCAGTTATAATCTGGTTTTTTTTGAACTCGAAGTCCTCGCCTTCAAAGGCCTGGGTTATATGGCTGACGGCGTTCTCAACCTGAGCCTCCACATCCTTTTTAAACTCTTTGCCCTTCCCGGCCGGTAATTTTAAGGCCTGGGGCGAATCCGCCTTTTTAAAATTATGGACATAACACCAATCCGGAGGAACCGGCTCCCGGGCTGCCTTTTTAAAAAGCATCTCCCGGGCCAGAGTAGTCTTGCCGGTTCCAAAAACTCCAGCCAAATAGATGTTATAGCCCGGGTTGTCTATATTCAAGCCAAAATCCAGGGAACGTACCGCCCGGTCCTGTCCGATAATCCCCCTTAACGGTTTTACCTCAGCCGTACTGGTAAATTTAAATATGGCAGGGCTGCAGTTCTTACGAAGATCCTTGGTTTTAACCCGGTATTTATCAATATTCAAAATCGCACCTCCGCTTAAAAGTCTTGTAATAAAGTATGCATTGGGGTGATGCTCGGTTTTAAAACTCAAACCTCATACCGGCCTCTCCTTTGCTGACCCGCTCCCCCAGGGCCTGATAGAGCTGGGATGCGGCGTAGAATCCGGTACAATGGGAGACGACAATTTTGGAGATGGTGAAGGATTGCAGAGCGGTAATGGTTTTCTCTATTCTTTCCCGGGATGCGTTTATCAGATGGGTACCGCCGACAAAGGCTAAAACCTGCTGTCTGTTAGTCTTGCGGCAGGCATGCTCGATTATGTTGACCATTCCCGAGTGGGCGCAGCCGCTGACAATTATAAGTCCATCCGGATGGTCAATTATGAGGGCGCTATCATCAAGCAGGGGATCGTCCTGGATTTTTCCAGCAATCATCATCTTAAAATTAGCCCCGGTATCCTCGAAGCTGTTGCTGCGCGGTACTGCGCCGCTTAAATAAACAGCGGGGGCGATGGGGCCGAAATCGTCCCGCCAGTGGAGTATGCCTCCTGCAGCCGCCAGTTCTTCCCGGCTGAAACCGCAGCCGATATCCCGGTAATTGCCTCCCCCTATGGGTAAAGGACGATGAGCAAATATACCGGAATGAGCATAAACCGGCCGCGGACCGTATTGTTTAAGGTAGCTCATCAGTCCCCCGGTATGGTCAAAATGGCCATGGCTGATAACTATGGCGTCAACCGCCGCCAGATCAATATCCATAGCTTCCGCATTTTTAAACAGGGCTTCAGCACTTCCGGTATCAAAGAGAATTCTATAATTGCCTGCTTCAATCAGTGCTGCGAAACCGTACTCGCCTATGAGCGAGGGTACCGGTGTAGTGTTTTCAGCCAGAATAGTAACAGCAGTTTTCATATTCTTCCTCCCATTTTCATCATGATAAGTGATTGCAATAGAATATCTTGTAATATCTTCCTGAAGCGCCGGACTTCTGACCGGCAAGCCTTATCCCGGCCCAATTCACTTCAGATAATATTGTTTTTATATACTGCCCGGATCTATTCCTGCTATATCTATTATATTCCTGCAAAATTATATAAAACTGCCATGGTTATTATTCCCGCCAGTAAAGTATAAAAAAGGCTGCGGTATTTTACGGCTATGATGAAGGTAGGAATTGCGGCCCAGATATAGAGATTATGAGGTCTGAAATTTATATAGCCTTGGGGTGCCAAGACACTTAATGCTGCCAGGCCTCCCAGTACCGCCGGGGCAACAAAGGATAGCCATTTTTGCAGCAGGCGGGGAAATTCCCAGCGGGATAACAGGGCAACCGGCAGCATGCGTGGTAACAGGCTTACGGCTGATACTCCGCATATCATTAACAGGATACTAGTATCGCTCATCGATTAATACCCCCAAAGTTGCTGCCAATACCGTGGCAACGATTATATTGGAAAGGTTGGCCATGGATGACGGAATAATATATCCCAGCAACAGGCAAAATGTAGCACTGATACCGGCTACCACCGCATCATTGCGTTTTCCTACCACAAAAACCAGCAGGCATATATACATAGCCGGCAGGGCAAAGTTCAGACCTATCCGGTCGGTATTGGTGATAAGGGTGCCAAGTACGGCGCCGGCCAGGCTGCTGCCTATCCAGCCAATATGAGAGGTAATATTGAGCCCGGCCATGTATGCTGCAGTAGCACTGTGATTCTGATAGCGGGTCATGGCCACCGCATAGGTTTCATCGGTTAAGCCGTAGGACAAAAGCGCAGCCAGGGTTGGAGGTACATTTTTCAGGTGGGGCACCATGGAAGTGGAGAACAGAAAATAGCGCAGGTTAACCAGCAGATTGGCGGTGATAATGGTAAAAACTGCTCCCCCGGCCTGCATAACACCAATGGCAATATATTGTCCTGCCCCGGTAAAACACATCAGAGACATTAATCCGGCCTGGATGACGGTCATGCCTACTTGATTGGCCAGTACTCCAAAGGCGAATCCCAGAGGTAAATAACCCAAAACTATAGGGAAGGCATCCTTTATGCCGATAAAAAGCTCTTCGTTTTTAATCATCAACTTAAAATTCCTAGCTACAAATTAAAAAGATTTTAGCACTTTTTGAATTATTAAGGAAGTTAAAAATAGTAAGAGGCCTCCCCCGCTGCCATGATAGGTTCTTCTGACGTTTTCAACGGCTACCAGTTTTTCTGCCGATTATCGCCGTCTTCTTCCCCATCATCAGACTTAAGCATCCATTCCAGGTCATCCAGGTGATAATAGCAGACATTTTCCGGTTCGGTACCGCGTTGAAAGGCCATTTCAATAGTTCTGGGGCAGGCTTCGGTGGCAATCAGGCCGCTGTCCAGGCAGATATTGCTTATACTTATACCGGCCGGCCGTTCAAAATCTTCGTCCGCTGCGCCCACCGACGCCTTCCCCAGAAAGCTTGCCCATATGGGACCTGCCACCGCTCCTCCGGGCAGATTTACATTCTGGTTCAGATCATAACCCACCCAAACCGCACAGGACAAGCGGGGAGTAAAACCAACAAACCAGGCATCCTGATATTCATCCGTAGTTCCGGTTTTGCCGGCGGAAATCCGCCCCACCGTCTGCTTCAGGTGCGATCCGGTTCCCCCCGGTTCCATTACCCCTTTGAGCATATCGCAGATAATATAAGCATTCTGCGCGTCTATAACCGGCTTCGATTCTACCCGGTTTTCCTCCAGAACCTGGCCCCGTTTATCCGTAACCTTGAGTATGAAGACAGGTTTGTTATATATGCCCCGGTTGGCAAAAACCGCATAAGCTGCCGCCATCTCCAGGGGCTTAACCGCTACCGGCCCCAGGGGCAGGGACAAAACCGGGCTGATATCAGGAAAGCCAAATTTCTTTATATGTCCGGCCGTATTTTTAGGCTTCAATATATTATTGACTTGTACCGCTACTACGTTGTCCGATTTCATAATTGCTTCTTTCAGGGTGAAGGGACGCCAGTGGTAAGGCTCATCGCCATAATCAGTGGGACGGTAGGTTGTGCCATCGGATAGCCTGTAAGCAACCTTTTCACACATTACAGTATCAGCCGCAGTGAATCCCCAGTCAACAGCCAGGGAATACATGAAGGGTTTAAAGGTTGACCCGGGTTGGCGCAGGGAATAGACCCGATTATAGTTAGAGAGATTATAGTTTCTTCCCCCCACCATAGCTCGTATTCCTCCGTTTTGCACATCCAGCGCTACCAGCGCCGCCTGCAGATTCTCGTCTTTGCCCTGCAGCCCGTCGGCCACGGCCTGGTTGGCAGTCTTCTGCATGTTTAAATCAAGCGTGGTCAATACCCTTAATCCCCCCTGGTAAACCATGCGTTGTCCATACTTGTCTATCAGGTAGTCTTTGACCAAAGCGATAAAATAGGGGGCATCACCAGCAACATAAGCGTTGCGGCCATAAACCAGCTTTTCCTGCAGAGCCGCCCGCTTCTCTCCTTCATTTATCATTTCTTCTTCAACCATGCGCCTCAATACTATTGCCTGTCGTTTTTTGGCGATGTCCGGGTGGTAATAGGGGTCATAGCTGCTCGGTGCGTTCGGCAGGCCTGCCAGCAGCGCGCATTGAGCCAGGCTCAATTCATCGGCACTGCGGGCAAAAAAGGTGCGGGCGGCCACTTCCACCCCGTAAGCCCCCTGTCCAAAGTAAATGGTGTTGCAGTACATGGTAAGAATCTCGTCCTTGCTGTATTTCCGTTCCAGTTGAATTGCATAGAATAGTTCCCTTATCTTGCGGGAAAAAGTCTTTTCATTGCTGAGAAATAAGTTTTTCGCAGTCTGCTGGGTTATGGTGCTTCCCCCGGCTACGACTTTCCAGCGCTTGATGTTGGTAAACACGGCCCGGGCAATCCCGCTCAGGTCAATTCCATGATGACGATAGAAATTTTTATCCTCCACGGCAATAATGGCATTAACGAAATTCTGCGGTATATCCTCCCGTTTCAGATTTATCTGGTTCTCCCGGGTGAGGCCCTTTATTACCTCGCCATTTATATCCACTACGACGGATGCCTCCGGCAGCTCAACCTCAGGAAGTCTCCAGGTAAAACCACAACAGCCAAGAAGCAAAACCATGATTAAAAGACAGCAAATTCTGTTACGCATACCATACCCCCTAATGCCTAAATTACCCATTTAGTTGATAATTAGTCATATTTTAAAGGGCGATTCGGGAAAAATACTTTTATCAAGCTTTTTAGCCCGGGGTTGACACCATCTGCCGATAAAAGGTATAAAATAAAAGGACTCATTTTTATTGCGGGAAAGGCGGTGGTGAAATGGAACCTATACCACGATCGTCATATTGGTCTTCATCTGTTAACGTCAACAAATTAATAGGGAGGGTAACATTGCGCCGCCAAGGCATCTGTTAACCCTCCAGCGAAACGGAGGGATGAGTGTGATCAAAACCTACTTCTATGATAAAGATCAGGACGCCATGTTTCATGACGTTGATCTTTCCCAAAAAGACAGCCTTCTGAGTAATCCCAACAGTTTATTATGGATAGACTTATATGATTGTTCTGCCAATGAACTGAACTATATCGGCGACCTTTTCAATTTCCATCCTCTGGCTCTGGAAGACTGTTTGCAGATAAATCCCCGGGCCAAGGTTGACCGTTATGACGACTATAACTTCTTCGTTTTTCATGCTCTGCGCTATTTTGAAGAGGCTGAGGAAGAGGATGAGATAAGCAGCATCGAGCTGGATGTGTTCATGGGTAATAACTATATCGTCACTATCCATCCGGTTGCCTTGGCGGCAGTGGGAAAAGTCGCCCGGATATCATTAAAGGATACGGAATCAACCAGCCGGGGACCGGAGCACCTGCTATACCGGATTGTAGACAACATCGTGGACGATTGTTTCCCGATTATATCCAGGCTGGGTGAAAGGATAGATGACCTGGAGGATGATATATTCTTAAGCCGCGGCCGGAAGATAACGGAAGAAATACTGGCACTAAAGCGAACCCTGATTCTGCTGCGCAAGGTATTGATACCCCAGAGAAGGATCTTTGGCAATATCAACGGGCATTATTCCTTCCTGGTGAATGAAGATAATGTCCCTTATTTCCTTGACCTGGTCGACCATCTGGACAATATACTGGATACGGCCAATACCTACCGGGATTTGCTGAATAGTACAACTGAGACTTATTATTCCATCATAACCGGCAGAACCAGTGAAATTATAACCGTGCTCACCATCATATCCATCATCATGATGCCGCTCACGGTAATAACCGGCTTTTTCGGTATGAATGTCACGATTCCGGGCAGTGAAAATCCCTTTTACATGTGGTATATATTGATGGGAATGGCAGCCCTGGTGATAAGCATGCTGGCCTTTTTCCGCTACCGCAACTGGCTCTAAAAAAAACACCTTTGAGGCTCAGCCTCAGAGGTGTTTTGCTTACTAGGAATATTTAATGCAGATGTTGCTTATGAGCCGGGCTACATCATTTACATAGTCCTCTGCCATTTCAATATGCTCATAGACTTCCCGCCATTTGATTATGGCGATCGGGTCATTTTCATTGTCAAAAAGGTAGGCCAGACCGGTTCGGTAAAAATTATCCTGCCTGCGTTCCAATTTGTTGATCTGCTCACAGGCAGCCAAAATCTCTTTTTTATTGTGCTCCATCGAGTTGATAAGGTTCAGGGCTTTTTCCTGCAAGCTTAGGGACTTACATAAAACCTCCACCATATCCTTGACCCGCTGGTCGGGTTCACCCGTTTTATAAAGTATCATCCGGTCAATGATGCCGGTTATATAGTCAAGCGTAGCGGCCAGTTTTTGCACTAGCTGAAAGGCATCCTCACGGTCAAAAGGAAGTATGAAACTGGTGTTCAGCCTGCGCACCAGTTCCTGAATAATGCGGTCACCCTCATGTTCCATAGCAGTCAGCTTGGCCATTTTGATATCCAGGTCCCGGTAGTCATTGACCACATTTTGCAATATATTGCCGCCTCTGACCACTACCCGGGCACTCTCACTGAAAAGTAAAAACAGCTCTTCATCTTTTTTCCCAAATAACCGCATTTTCTTCCCCCCTTCAACCTGAGCATGGATTTTACAAAACCTGCTAGGTATTTATGATATACCATAGCCGCTTTTATATCAAGAATTAATGGTTTGATGATCAGGGGCAGCCGAAAATTTGATTCTTTCTTTCCCGGGCGTCCTGATAAGCTCTGCACAAGAGCTTCAGAGCGCCCGCAGGTAATCCGGCCGCAGGTAACGCCGGTCATTTTTGGCAATAATATCATTGATCAACTTAAGTATTTTTTCTTTATCATCCGGCAAGCGGCCTTTTATAGGTAGATAATTGGAAGCATGATTACTCCTGAATTCAGTTCCTTCAAGCTCCATATGCTGTATCATGATTCGCATTTCGTCAAGAATCTCAAAGGGCTCGGGCAGTTCAAACTCTTTTCTTTCCATTTTTCGATAGAGTTCAGTACGGGGCACCAGCATAAGGGTTAAAGCCCCGATATAATCCGGGTTCATTTCATTGCATATCTCTGCGGTTTTAATGGCATGATCCACCGCCCGTGGGGTTCTCCCTGCCAAACCCAGTAATACCGTTACCGAGAGCAGAATCCCCGCCTGCCTTATCTTCTTGCCTGCCTCCACCATTTCTTCATAGGTAACCCCTTTTCTGATTTCCCGCAGCAGCTCCGGATCACCGGTTTCCACTCCCAAATAGGCAATAGTTAGTCCTGCTGCTTTCAATGCGGTAAGTTCAGAAATTTCTTTTTTCAAAATACTGTCCGGGCTGGCATAAATGCCTATGTGGCGCAAACCGGCAAAGGTTTTGCGCAAATCGGCCAGTATTTCCAGAAGTTCAGCGGTATCCATGGCCAGCGCATCGCCATCGGCCAAGAAAACCTTCTCCAGATCACCATAATAACTTCCAGCCATGCGAATATCGGCTTTTATTTCTTCCAATGGTCTGACCCGGTATTTTTTGTCCTTATACATACCGCAAAAAGTACAACGATTATGGGTACAACCTACGGTACATTGAAGAATATAGCTCCTCGCTTCACTGGGAGGCCGGAATATGTTTCCTTCATATCTCATCAGCCTGGCACCTCCTTATTTGCTTTATAGTTTATACAAAATAAAATATTTTGTGTAATACTTTACTTTTTATAAATTATAATCTAGCCATATTTTTTGTCCATTGGCATCAAAATAAAAACAGGATGCGAGTTTTTTTAATATTGTGAGGAGGTTGTTGTATGGCGAGGAACAGAGGACTTATGTCCGAGCAGCTCAAATATGAAATCGCCCGAGAACTGGGTGTAGACCATATTGTGGCTACCGAGGGCTGGGGCGGTGTAAGCTCACGAGACTGCGGCCGAGTAGTCGCCAAGGCAATTGAAATCGCAGAGAAAAGCCTGGCCCGGCAAATGTAAATAACTCGCTCCTTTTCGGGGGGTAACACCCCCGAAAAAGTTTATTCTAAGGGGGGCTTGCTTATGATAACCGGAAAAACCCCGTTGGAGGACGTACTGGAAATACCTGGTGCAGCACAAGTTTTCGAGAAATACGGCATCAGATGCCTGGGTTGAATGGGCTTGCGGTTTGAAACCGTCGAGCAGGGTGCTCGGGCCCACAATGTAAATCTGGAGAAACTGTTGGCCGACCTGCGGCAAACCGGCAATAAGGGGTTATAACCCCTTATTGCCGGTTTTGTCAATCGCTGCTTTCCAGAGTCCTATTGTGATAAGTGATAACCTTATGTTCCCAGGTACGCATGGTCAGCTGCTCGTCATGCATAGACATCAGATATTGGGGCAAAAGCGGAGTCTTACCCATACCGCCGGGGGCATTGACTATATAGGTGGGAACTGCCAGACCAGAAGTATAGCCTCTCAGCTGCTCCATAATCTCCAAACCGGTTTCGATGCTGGTGATAAAATGAGCGGTACCCTTTACCTGCTTGGCATGAAACAGATAATACGGTCTAACCCTGATTTTCAAGAGTTCCTGATTGAGCTTTTTCATTATATGAGCATTGTCATTAATTGATTTCAACAATACCGCCTGGTTCCCCAGCACACATCCGGCAGCCATAAGCATGTCACATGCTTTTTTAGCTTCTTCAGTAACTTCCAGGGGACTGTTAAACTGGGTATTGATATACAGCGGCTGATGTTTGGCCAGCACCTGACATAATTCCACGGTAATCCTCTGGGGAAGTGTAACCGGGGTTCTGGTGCCGATGCGCTTAATCTCTACATGTTCGATCCTATCCAATTCACCCAGCAGCCAATCCAGCCTTTTGTCTGACAACATTAGAGCATCACCGCCGGTGATCAGCACATCGCGAATCTCCGGATTGTTTCTTATATATTCCAGGGCATTTTCCAGCTGATGCTTGCCGGCATGATGATCTTTTTCCCCAAAGTTCCTGCGCCGCTGGCAATGGCGGCAATACATGGCACATTGATTGCTGACATTGATTATCAGCCGGTCGGGATAGCGGCGGGTAATGCGAGAAACCGGGCTGGTAGTCAGTTCCCCCATGGGGTCAAGCTTGCCATACTGGTCATAGATTTCCCGGATGTCGGGAATTGCCTGTTTAAATATCGGCGATTGCCGATAGTTGGCAAAATCAATCAGGCTTAGATAATAAGGGGATATGGCCCAGCGATATTTTTTGGAAACAGCCAATATTTCCTGGTATTCACTATCTTTTAAATCGATAAGGCACGACAGAATGTCGACGTCAGAAATGCGGTTTTTGATTTGCCATACCCAGTTGTTCCAATCCTCTTCCGAAGCATTAAAAAATTCAAGCAGGCGCGACCTGTTATTGGTATTGCGTTCCCGGGCCCTGAAACCTGTTTCCAGGCTCGGCTCTGCATCCAGGTAGTCTTGAATCCGGGAGCGCAATTCGTCTGCCCGATTAAGGGAAATGGTAAGGTTATCAATTTTTTGCACGTTCATAAATCAAAACCCTCCTTACATTAATAGTCGACGGAGGGCCAAAGCAATACTTATGCATTTTATCCCTCCCTTAACATGCGCTTACGAAGTTAGCTGACGGGTTAGGGCTTAAGGGTAGCCCTTCAATTCATCATTGATTCACCCCAAAAAATGGTTCCTCCGCTCTGTTTACCCCAACAGATTCAGCGTAATATGATTTCAACAGGTCGGTATCCATACCCCCTTTATTCGAGTATATGCTAATTATTAAGCTAATGCAACTTATTTTTTACTGTTTATTCCATTTGCTTATCATCCAAACAGAAGAAAGGCGATTACCAGTGAAAATACGATAATAAGGCTTGCAGGTCCCAGCCCGCTCCCAATAAGTATGCCTAAAATTGCGGTTAACCATATACTGGCAGCCACGGAAAGGCCGTGAACCTCATTTTTTTCCGAAACCCATATTAGTCCGGTGCCCAAAAACCCCAGGGCGGCTATTATCTGAGCTGAAAGCCGCCCGGGGTCACTGAACCAGGGATAATCTATTACTTTGTAAAACTCAGTCGAGACTATGGTCAATAACGCTGCTCCGGTACATATTATGGCAAACATGCGGGCTGCGACCGTACTGGTTTTCAGCCCGATAATAGTGCCAGCCGCAGCAGCCAGCACTATTCTTAAGAGAAAGCTCCCCAGCATTAAAGCACCCTGTAATTAGGAGCTTCCTTGGTTATACTAATATCGTGGGGATGGCTTTCGGTCAGGCCGGCATTGGTTATGCGGATGAAGCGGGTTTTATTTTTCATTTCTTCAATATTTCTCACCCCACAGTAGCCCATACCCGCCTTCAGACCTCCAATAAGCTGGAAAATGGTCTCGGATACATAACCCTTATAGGGAACCCGGCCTTCAATACCTTCCGGAACCAATTTCTGAGCATCCTCCTGAAAATAGCGGTCACTGCTCCCCTGGGTCATTGCCCCCAGCGAGCCCATACCGCGATATACTTTATAACTTCTCCCCTGCAGAATTACAACCTCTCCGGGACTCTCTTCGGTTCCCGCAAAGAGATTGCCCAGCATAACCACATCTGCCCCGGCGGCAATAGCCTTGGCAATATCCCCGGAATATTTAATGCCTCCGTCAGCAATGATAGGTACTCCATATTGGCCGGCCACGGCGGCGCAATCGGTGACCGCCGTAATCTGGGGGACGCCTATTCCTGCTATTACCCTGGTAGTACAGATGGAACCGGGCCCGATTCCCACCTTGATGGCATCGGCCCCCGCCTTGATAAGCTCCTCGGTAGCCTCCCCGGTAGCAACATTGCCGGCAATAAGCTCAACTTCGGGGAACCCTTGCTTTATGCTGGCAACAGTTTCAACCACCGCTACTGAATGTCCATGGGCGGTATCGACTACTATAACATCAACCCCGGCTTTAACCAGCGCCTGCACCCGGTCATAGGTATTCCGGGCAATACCTACCGCAGCTCCTGCCAGGAGACGTCCCCTGGAATCCTTGGCTGCATGAGGGTATTTATAAGTTTTTTCGATATCTTTAATAGTGATTAGCCCCATAAGGTTAAAATCGTCATCCACTAAAGGCAGTTTTTCGATCTTATACTTGCGCAGGATCTCCATGGCCTCATCCATGCTGGTGCCTACCGGTGCGGTTACCAGTCTTTCACTGGTCATTACATTTTTGATGGGCTGGTTAAAATCAGTTTCAAAGCGAATATCACGGTTGGTGATAATACCCACCAATTTTCTGCCCTCGGTGATGGGTACGCCGGATATGCGATAATGTTCCATGATATCCAGGGCATCCTGAATTTTGTTATCGGCCGCTAAATAGAAGGGGTCGGTAATCACTCCATGTTCAGACCGTTTCACCCGGTCAACCATCCGGGCCTGTTCTTCAATTGACATGTTTTTGTGTATCACACCGATACCGCCCTCACGGGCAACGGCAATTGCCATTCGGGTTTCGGTTACAGTATCCATACCGGCGCTCATCAGGGGTACTTCCAACCTGATATTCCTGGTTAGCCTGGTGGAAACGTCCACATCCTTCGGCATTACCTCAGAACGCCCGGGAAGAAGAAGCACATCATCGAAAGTGAGACCTTCTTTGCCAAATTTATCCAACATTATTTATGGCCTCCTAATAAAATTTAGAATATATTATATTATTATAAGCTAATTTTCAAGCCGCTGCAGCAATTACTGTATCAGTCGCCCCCCATAACCGAACTCAACCCGTATTTAATAAAATGTTCCTGCAGCAGGCTCATGGTATCAAGGCTCACCTTATGTTTGGCCGCCATTTCCCTTATCCCGACATTGGCTTTCATATCATTTATAAAACTGTCAAAATCCACTCCAGCTTCCGCACACATTTCATCCAGCCCCTGAATTCTGCTCCAGGGCGGAAACGAACCCTTGCCACGATTGTCTGTCATTAAATACAACCTCCTCATGCTGTTAGGAAAATAACCGCTGATCAGCACTGATTTTTTAGGGGCCATTAATTATGCCTGATCCCGCAAAATATGTCTTCATACGCGGTTGCCTGTCCGTTTGCCTGCCCGGTTTACTTACTTCCAAGACGTCCCGGGCAAAAAATCCGGGGCAATTATTATAGCTTGCCCCGAATATGCGGAAATAAAATACCCGCAGCATGTCAAGGCAGCAGCGGGTTTATATGTATCCTTTTTGCTTGGATGACAGGGAATGGGGGCCATAGTTTATATAGAGCTGTTTTTTAAACGCATATGAGTAGCATCAAGCTCAACTACGATCACTTCCCGGCCGATTTTTTTTACCGCCTCCCAGGGTATGACCAGTTTCTGGCGGTCAGCCCAAAAGTTAAAGGCATTACCCCGATTGGGAAGTATTATAGATATAATCTGGCCGCTTTCCTGGTCTACCAGCATATCTGATTCCCCCACGGTTCCCATCCGCATCCCGTCATATATATTAACCATTTCTTTGCCTACCAGGTCATTAAGTCTCATGCTATCCCCCCGTTCAAATACCGGTGTGGCCAAATCCCCCTGATCCCCGAGAGGTCGCGTCGAGTACGTCTACTTCCAGCAATTCGGCCTTTTCCGCCCGGGAAAAAATCATCTGGGCAATTCGTTCACCCCTTTTTAAAATATACTCTTTGTCCCCCAGATTTATAACAATAAGCTTAATTTCTCCCCGGTAATCACAATCGATAGTTCCCGGGCTGTTAAGCAAGGTCAGGCCATGCTTTAAGGCCAGACCGCTGCGAGGCCGGATCTGGGCCTCATAACCATCAGGCAGGGCGATAGCAATACCGGTGGGTACCAGCACCCTGTTGCCCGGAGCAACAGCGACTGCTGCCTCCACTGCCGCATACAAATCAACTCCTGCCGCTCCTGCAGTCATATAACCGGGCAAAGGCAAATCAAAACCGTGTAGTCTTTTTATCAATACCTGCATACATCAACCCTCTTTACTTCCACCATTTCTTATACTCCTGTTCCACCGCCGGCAGCACCCCGGCACTGCCGATCGCCGCCAGGGAAAACCGGGGGAAATCCAGGACTTCATCCGCAAAACCATTTACCCTTTCAGCGCTCACCGCATTAATCTGCTCCAACACCTGATCCACCGGAATCACCTCATCATACATCAGGATCGATTTGCCCAGCCGGTTCATGCGATTCATCACACTTTCCATACCCATAAGCATGCTGGACTTTATCAATTGCCTGGTTCTTAGAACTTCCTCCCGGCTCACTCCCTGTTTTAAAAATACATCCAACTCGCCCTTTAATACCTCAAAAAATTGTGGGATTTTACCTGGACCGGTACCGATGTGAATTACATAAGCTCCGGTATCGGAATAGTTGGAAGGATAGGAATATACCGAGTAGGCCAGACCCAGTTCCTCCCTGATAGCCTGGAACAGGCGGGAACTAACTCCTCCCCCAAGTATGCTGTTCATGATATTCTGGGTATACCTGCGCTTATCCAGATAGGATATCCCCGGTACCCCCAGGCATAATTGCACCTGTTCGGTATCTTTTGCCACCAACTCGATAAAGGGGGTGTAGGAGGTAACCTTACTGTAAGGCAGTTCGGCCGCCTTTCTGCTTTCCCGGTTGAGATAGCCCTCGACCTTGTCTCTTACCCTGCCGGCATCAACATTACCGGCCACAGCTATAATCATGTTGGAAGGCTGATAGGCGCTGCGGTAATAAGCATAAACGGCGTTGCGCTCAAAGCCTGACACCGATTCCATGGTTCCCAGTATGGGGCGCCCCATATTATGTCCCTGCCACAACTGCTGGCTGAACACATCATGAATCAGATCATCCGGGGTATCTTCATACATGTTGATTTCTTCTGCAATTACCCCTTTTTCGGTCTCAAAATCCTTGGCGGCAAAACGGGAATTAAAAACCATATCAAATATTATGTCCAGGGCCGTATCCAGATGTTCGTCCAGGGTACGGGCATATACGCAGGTGTGTTCCTTGGATGTAAACGCATTGATCTGGCCGCCGATACCTTCGAAGCTCTCGGCTATTTCCCGGGCACTGCGCTTATCCGTACCCTTAAAAAGCATGTGCTCAATAAAATGGCTCGCTCCGGACAGCGGCTCCGCTTCATGGCGGGAACCAACTCGAATGTATATCCCTACGGCCACCGACCTGACATAAGGTATTTCCTCCACCACCAGCCTGGCTCCGCTGTCCAGCTTCCAGTAATCTATCACCAGCTATACCTCCAATAAATATTATATAAAAGTATTCTTGCCCCTTGGCGTATTATCCTTTTTGCAGCCATCATTACCCCGATGTCCGCTGGTTTTTACAATACCTTCAGGTTTTGCAGAAATCTTCTCACCGGGTTAAGCTCCTGCCCGACATCCTGGCGGCATATCAGCTCCGTACTCCGTACCAGCTGGTTATCAGCATAAACTGACATACTACCCAGCTTTTGCCCCGCCTTTAGCGGCGGTTGTACTACATAGTTTACCTTTACCCGTTTTTGAATATCCGGGTTTAAGCCTGCTGCCCAGACGTAGATATCTTCGGCCGGATACAGCTCGACATACGGGCATCGGCCATTAGCCACCTTAACTTGTTTAAACGGCACGTTTTTGTCAACCATTTTCATAAGCTGGGTGGATTGGAATCCGTAATCCAGCAGCGAGGCACAGTCATTGCTCCGGTTACCCGACTTTAAAGCAACTGCTATCAGCCGGCGTCCATTACGGGTAGCCGATGCAACCAGGCACTTGCCCGCCGCATTGGTAGTACCGGTTTTTATGCCATCGGCTCCGGGGTAATTATCCAGCAGGGTATTGGTATTGTCAATAAGCATAGGCTGGTGGTAGCCGGGATGCTGGAACTGAACCCGCCGGCTGGCTACCAGGCCTTTTAAATATCCATCCTCCAGAAGGTAGCTTCCTATCCGGGTCAAATCGTAGGCCGTGCTGTAATGATCGGCCGACGGTAAACCCGAAGCGTTGCAAAAGTGGGTGTTTACCGCCCCGATGGTGAAGGCCTTTTTGCTCATTAAATGGGCAAAAAAGCGTTCTTCGCCAGCCACATGCTCGGCCAGAACTACAGCGGCATCGTTGGCCGAACGTATTAGCGCCGCTTTCAGAAGCTCAGCAACCTCCACTTCCTGACCGGCACGCAGCCCAATTGAGTATTGCGGCGTTTTTTGCGCATGGCTGCTGACCGTGGCAATCTCTTTCGAACCGGCATATTCGGTCGCCAGGATAGCGGTCATCATCTTGGTAGTGCTGGCTACCGGCCGCACCACATCAGCCTGGCGGGATAAAATAATCTGCCCGCTGTCACCATCCGCCAGACAATAATAAGCGGAACTGAGATAAGGTACTGCTGCTGCCAGCGGGGCATTTAAAAAAAACAGGGTCAGGAAGGCCAACACCAAGCCCCTGACCGCCTTATTTACTCTTTTCATCGGGCAACTTTCCGTCTTTTTTTATTATATCATCAATGCCAACCATCTTATATCCCTGCTCTTTAAGCCCCTTGAGCATTTCCGGCAGCGCTTTTACGGTAGGTTCGGTAGGATGCATAAGCACAATAGCATCATTATGGAGCCGGTTCGTAACCCGCTTAACTATGGTTTCAGGGCTGGGACGCTGCCAGTCAATGGTATCGATGCTCCACATGATCAGGTCATAATCCAGGCTCGAGACTACCTGCATAAGCTGTTTCCCCTGCTCACCATAGGGTGAGGCAAAAAACCGGCACTGGCCGCCGGTTATATCCTTGATTACCTTTTCCGCTTTCTTTATCTGTTCCTCCGCCTGAGCCGGAGCAAGCTGGTTAAAGTGCAGATGCTTGTAGCCATGGTTTTGAATGCTGTGACCGGCTTTGCTCATTTCTTTCAGTAGGCCCGGATTCTTCTCCGCCCAGCGGCCGGTAACGAAGAAGGTTACCCGGGCGTCATATTTTTTGAATTCCTTCAGCATCGCCGGGATATATTCTTCTCCCCAGTCAACATTCACCGTCAGGGCTACTGCCTTTTGGCCGGTATTTCCCTGATAAATTGGTTCTTTAGAGTGTAAAGCTATTCCGGCATCATTAAAATATGCTAAAGACAATCCCAAAAAACCACAGAGCAGTATAAATATAACTGCTGCTCCCAGCATGGCTCTTTTGGTAAAGAAATAAATTCTCACTTCTTTTCTCCCCCCCATAATTGAACCCAAACCCTGCCTCTGCTTACCCCTGCTTTAATAATTACCAAATCCTGGCTGGTGTTTTTGAACCTTAAATCCATATGAGCATAATCAACGGCTGCATCGCTGCCGGCAGGAACATAGCTCACCGGCAGGGAATGCTGGTGCCTTTCGGTTATTTTCAGGCCGCTGGCCAAAACCGTATTGTATAAAGTACTTGATACCTGACACACCCCTCCTCCGTAGTCAAGTTCTCTGGCCCCCATCAGAATTACCGGCGCCGGCATGAATCCCCTTTCCACCGTTCTGGGACCTACCGTTTGGTTAAACGAAAAAACTTCACCAGGCCATATCACCGAATTATTCAGGCATGAACTGGCCAGCTCTATATTGCTGTAGCGCTGATAACTCCCACTGATCCAGCTCTCATAACTGCCCAGTATTTGATTGGCATTCTCCAGATCCCGCCGGCTGTATCGGGGATAGACGGTTATAGTCTCAAGCTCCAGATGCTGACCTTCGGCGGCATTAAGAACTTTATTCACCGAACCCGGTACATCAATAACAACACCCGTCGCTTCACCTGTAATCTGCCCCGTCCTTTTGTCCAGACCTGGCTCCCGGGGGAGTTTCTGATGCTTGATAGCCAGATATTCGATATCGGCAGCAACCTCTTCGGGAAGCATACCGGAAAAATCCCGTCCGGCCATGATAACCCCCGGTGCAACTCCAAAGAAATGCCTTTCCACCTGATCCACCCAGTTAGCCAGCAACGGAATGCTGATAAAAAAAGTCAACAGCAGCCAGACCCGTTGATCCAGCCTGATAAAATAGAAACCCTTTAATAAAAGCATCACCCCTTATAACAACTCTTTTAATTATTATTCCGAGGTGATTATACCTATGCGATTTTTATCTTTTAAGAAACCCCATAAAATGCAAATAAACCGAGACAACTCGGTTTACTTGGAACGATATTTGCTTTTTTGGTCCGATAACCTAGGTAGTAGCAGGTTTAACCGTGTTTTTTAAAACGGCTTTGCGGGATAGATTCACCCTGCCCTGCCGGTCAATCTCGGTTACCTTGACCAGAATTTGGTCGCCTATGTCAACCACATCCCGTACTTTGTTAACCCTTTCCTCGGCCAGCTGGGATATATGAACCAGCCCTTCCTTGCCGCTGGTTCCCAATACGCCTGGGATTATCTCCACAAAGGCGCCAAAATCCATGATGCGTTTTACGGTTCCCATATAGGTCTTCCCTACTTCGACCTCAGCCACAATAGATTCCACTAAGAATTTGGCCTTCAAGGCGGCTTCCTCGTCAACCGCCATAATAAACAGACTGCCGTCATCCTCTATGTCTATCTTGCATCCGGTTTCATCCACAATTTTGTGAATGGTTTTTCCACCCGGTCCAATGACTTCCCGGATTTTATCGGGATGAATCTGCATTCTTATCAAACGCGGGGCGTAGGGAGAAAGCTCCATATTAGGTTTGTCAATGGCTTGCATCATTTTCCCCATGATAAACATGCGGCCTTCGCGCGCCTGCTTCAGCGCCGTTTTGACAATTTCCCGGTTGACCCCGGTGATCTTGATATCCATCTGCACTGCCGTCACGCCTTTTTCGGTGCCTGCCAGCTTGAAGTCCATGTCTCCCAGGGCATCTTCAATTCCCTGAATATCGCTGAGAATGGCAAAGCTGTCCTCGCCTTTTACCAGGCCCATAGCTATGCCTGATACCGGAGCTTTTATCGGCACTCCGGCATGCATCAGGGAAAGGGTGCTGCCGCAGACGCTGCCCATGGAACTGGAGCCATTGGATTCCAGGACCTCTGAGACCACCCGAATGGTATAGGGAAATTCTTCTTCCGCAGGAAGTACCGCCAGCAAAGCTCTTTCGGCCAGAGCGCCGTGACCGATTTCTCGTCTTCCCGGTCCCCGCATGGGCTTTACTTCACCGGTACTGTAGGGAGGGAAATTATAGTGATGAATATACCTTTTTCTATCGTCATTACCCAGTCCGTCCAGGATTTGTTCCTCGCTGACGGCACCCAAGGTGGTCACCGATAGAACCTGGGTCTGTCCCCGGGTGAACAAACCGGAGCCATGGGGTCTGGGCAGGATGCCTACTTCACAACTGATAGGTCTGATTTCATTAAGCTTGCGCCCGTCTACCCGATCTCCCTGCTCCAGGATCATTTTTCTGACCACTTCTTTGAGCAGTTTGTCCACCGTCATTTTAATCTCTTTCTCTTCTTCCGGATAACTCTCCAGGAAGTGGTTGATTATCTCGTCATTGGCCAAATCCATCTGCTCTTCCCGGGATTTCTTATCCGGGTTTTTCACTGCTTCTTCCAGACGGGGCAGAGCATAGTCGCGAAGTGCGTTCACCATTTCTTCATTCACTGCAATTTCCGGTACTTCAATCTTGGCCTGACCTAATTCAGCAATGATGGGCTCCTGAAACGCTACTATTTTTTTAATCTCCTCATGAGCAAAGAAGACTGCCTCCAGCATAGTCTCCTCGGGTACCTGATCGGCATGCCCCTCCACCATCATTATCGCTTCTTTGGTTCCTGCCACTACCACATGCATTTCCGAACGGCGGGATTGCTCCAGGGTGGGGTTTATGATCAGATCACCGTCGACCATACCGACAACCACTGCGCCAATAGGGCCGGCAAAGGGTATATCGGATACTCCCAGAGCCAGAGAAGCGCCGACGGTAGCAGTGACATCAGCCGGACAGTCTTTCTCTACCGACATTACGGTTGCCACCACGTGAATATCATTCTTGAATCCCTTGGGGAATAGCGGACGAATCGGCCGATCCAGCTGCCGGGCCGAGAGGGTTGCCAGTTCCGTGGCCCGGCCTTCCCTTTTTATGAAACCTCCCGGGATTTTACCCACCGCATACTGCTTTTCTTCGTAATCCACGGTCAGAGGGAAAAAATCGATACCTTCCCGGGGAGCCTTGGAGGCTGTTGCCGTTACCAGCACAACGGTCTCACCGTACCTTACCAGAGCCGCTCCATTGGCCTGTTTGGCAAGCTGCCCGATTTCCACGACTAGCGGACGTCCGGCAATTTCCATTTGATATTTGTGGACTATATCCATCTCCTCCTTTCACATTATTATAAATAAAGATAAAGAGCGGCTATCCGCTCTTTTACCTTCTCAAACCAAGCCTGGTCAGAATTTGGCGATAACGGTCAAAGTCTTTCTCTTTTAGATAATCTAAAAGAGAGCGGCGTTGACCAACCATTTTTAAAAGCCCCCTGCGGGAATGATGATCCTTGGTATTGGCTTTAAGATGTTCATTCAGATAGTTTATTCTTTCCGTAAGAATCGCTATTTGAACTTCGGGGGATCCGGTATCATTCTCATGTATCTGGAAGGCCTTGATCAGCTCTTCCTTTCTTTCCGGCGATAATGCCACGCTCTCACCTCCTCTTCTTTAAATCGCCATTAACCAAGCTTGGCGCCGGTGAATCGCCAACCCTAGCCAATGGTTCATTCCTGTTAATGGTATATGATTTTAAAAGCAGTTAGACTGCCGCTCTTACCTGGATTTTAACCTTTATATAATTATCCCGGACAGCATATATTTTTATACTCCCGAGCTCAATAACCAAGGTAAATTGTAGCATAGCCCGAAAAAAAAGTAAACTTACCGGGTTGAAGCTATTCTTCGGGCTTTATCCCGGTCCAAAGCTATCTGCCGGGTTAGTTCCTCGGCACTGCTGAACCTGCGCTCATCCCGTATTTTGGCTATAAAGTACAAACGAAGCTTTTGACCGTATATGTCACCCTTAAAATCGATTAAATGGGCTTCAATCTCCACCGGATATTGAGCATGAAAGGTGGGCTTGCTGCCAATGTTGACCACCGCCTGATAATGGCGCCCGTTAACCTCGGCCCGGGCAGCGTAAACGCCCTTGCCCGGTATGCTGACTTCATTGCTTAACCCCAGGTTGGCGGTAGGGAAACCAATAGTGGAACCTCTATGTTCTCCTTCGATGACCTGCCCTTCCAGCATAGGCTCATACCCCAGCATAATTTTGGCCTGTCCAATATCACCTGCATCCAAGGCCCGTCGGATCATACTGCTGGACACTACCACCCCGTCAACTGCAACCGGTGGTATGATATTAACCTTAAATCCCTGTTTTTCCCCCAGTTGCCGGAGCAACTCCGGAGTCCCGGCTCCTTTGTCGCCAAAGGTATAATTAAACCCGACAAATACTTCCTTAACCCTAAGCCGGTCAATAAGTATCTGCTGCACAAATTGCTCGGGGGAGCATCTGGCTATTTTAAGATTAAAGCTGTTGTATATCAGGATCTGCACCCCTAATTTTTCCATAAGCTCCGCTTTCCGTTCCGCCGTCACCAGCAGCTTGGGAGCCCGCTCGGGAAAAAGCACCTTGCTCGGGTGAGGCTCAAAAACAAAGGCGGTTGCTTTTCCTGCGTCTGATCGGGCCGCTGCCACCATTGTTCTGATCAAATGCTGATGGCCCTGGTGCAAGCCGTCGAAATTACCCAAGGCCAAATAAAGGGGGCGGTGATCAGGCTTGAAATTTTCAATTTCACGTACTATCTGCATCGTTTAAGCTCCTTTATTAAAGACCCTTTCCGCTTTAATCATGCCGGCTCCTTCATGATTGCTTCGGGCCAGAGCCACTAAGCTGTTTTCCGGCGAGTATACCCGGATAAGTCCCTGCGGCAACCGGGCCTTTATCGCCACTGCCTGGCCGTTCATTATGGCCTGCAGGTCTTCCCTGGAATCAATTTGAATGGCGGGCAGATGAGTCAGCGGATAGTCTAAAGGCCAAAGATAGTGGTTGATTGAGGTCTGATCCTGCAGGATTTTTTCCAGAGGAGAGGCTTGCTCTATATTAAACCGGCCCGAGCAGATGCGTACCAGGCCGGACAACAAAGCGCCCGTCCCCAGTTTGACGCCGATGTCGTGCCCCAGGGTACGCACATAAGTGCCGCGGGAGCAATCGACCTTGATTTTAATCACCGGCAACTCGGCATCCCGGTTTATTTCCAGTATCTCCAGGCTATGAATCACTATTTCTCTTTCCTCCCGGGCTACCGTTATCCCCTCACGGGCGAGCTCATACAAGCGTTTTCCCTGGTGATGAACCGCAGAATACATCGGGGGGATCTGTTTGATCCTCCCGGTAAACTCCTGCAGAATGCCCTCCAGGCGCTCTGCCCGGAAATCCTTTTTCCCCGTATAATCAACGCGGCCCCAGGCATCCTGGGTGTCGGAGACCGCCCCCAGAGTGAACTGGGCTATGTAAACTTTGCGTTCATCTTCTACATAGGGTATTACCCTGGTGGCCTTCCCTATTGCCAGCGGCAAAACCCCGCCGGCCATGGGATCAAGTGTGCCGAGATGGCCAATTTTGATTCCACGGGGGATGATTTTTTTTATCTTTCTTACAACGTCAAAAGAGGTCATGCCTCGAGGTTTATCAACATTTAGAAAGCCTTGCAAATTAAGCCATCACGTCCTCGACCGTATTAATTACCTTCTTCTTAATCTCTTCCAGTGTACCTTCCTGTCGGGCGCCGGAAGCCTGCCGGTGCCCTCCCCCGCCATAAACGGCAGCGATTGCGGCTACATCAATGGCGCCTTTGGAGCGAAAGCCAATTTTAATGATGCCCGGCTCCGTCTCCCGAAAGAGTAGTCCCACTTCAACCCCTGCAATCATGCGGGTATAGTTAATGATGCCTTCCGGGTGAAAATCCAGGGCCTCTATGGCTTTCACTTCTTCATAGGGAAGGCTCATCCAAGCAATCCTGCCGTCACCACTGAATTCTATATATTTTAGGGCCAGACCCAGTAAAAGCACTTCCCGGCGCGATTTGGATTCAAACAAGCGAATCCGGGCTTGGTCAACATCAGCTCCCAGTTCCAGCAAACTGGCGGCAATACGCATCGTGCCAGAGGTGGTGTTGCTGTTCAGGAAGCCTCCGGTATCCATAAGAAGGGCAGCATACAGGCAATCCGCAATTTCTGCCCGGATTGGAACCTGCATAGCCTGCAGCAGGGCAAAAATTATTTCTCCTGTAGCTGCCGCGCCGGGGTCTACATAATTATAGTCACCATATAACTCGCTCTGGAGATGGTGGTCGATATTATAAACACATGTATGCCCGTCAATTTTAGCTAATATTTCCTCCCCGACCCGCTCCCGGTCAGCACAATCAAGAAATATAATATTGGCCGGGATAACTTCCAGCTCGGATGGCTTTTTAATCATTTCCCACCCGGACAAGTAATCATACCGGTCCGGCGCCGAATCTGCAAGAACCATGGCAACCTGCTTCCCGCTGTCGGTCAGGCCCCAATAGAGGCCCAGCAGTGAACCTATACAGTCACCATCGGGGATGACATGGCCCAGGATAAGGTAGTCGTCAGATTTCAGCAATTGGCGGGCAACTTCTTCCATGCTATTCATCGTGAATTTTTGGCCCTTCCTTTAATTCATCCAAAAGCGACGCGATCCGTATACCCTGCTCAATGGAATGATCCAGGCGGAACTCCAGATCCGGTGCATGTTTGACCTGGATAGCCTGAACCAGCTCGCTGCGTATGAAACCTTTAGCTTTTTGCAGGGCCTGCATGGTTTCCTCCTGCTTCTCATCGTCGCCCAATACGCTTATATATACCCGGGCATGACTCAGGTCATTGCTGACGTCAACCCTGGTAATGGAAACCGTGGTGAAGTCAATCCGGGGGTCTTTTATATCTTCCTGGATTATTCGGGCCATGATTCTCCTGATTTCTATAGCCATTCTTTCCTGTCTGCGTTTGCTCATGGCTTTACCCCCTTTTATCTTAAGTAGACGGCTGGGAAAAAGTCGTTATCTATAACTGCCGGGGTATTTCTTCCATGGTATAGGCTTCAATAATGTCGCCTTCTTTGACATCATTAAAATCCTGAATGCCTATCCCGCATTCGTAGTTTTCTACTACTTCACGGACATCATCCTTAAAACGTTTTAGGGATGAAAGCCTGCCTTCATACACGATTACACCATCGCGCAGTACCCGTATGTTAGCATTCCTTTGCAGTCTGCCGTCGATAACATAAGAACCGGCAATTAAACCCACATTAGGTACTTTAAAAGTAGCCCGGACTTCAGCCCGCCCCATATACTTCTCTTTATATTCCGGGTCAAGCAATCCGGCCATAGCCTTTTTAACATCATCGATGGCCTCATAGATAACACGGTACAAGCGGACGTCTATACCTTCATCTTCCGCATATTTCCTGGCTTTTACATCAGGGCGGACATTGAACCCGATGATTATGGCCTGGGAAGCTGAAGCCAGCATAACGTCAGTTTCGCTGATAGCTCCTACCGCAGAATGGATCACGTTTACTTTGACTTCATTAGTACCCAGGCGCAGGAGCGATTGTGCCAGGGCTTCGATTGAACCCTGGACATCACCTTTTATAATCAGATTAAGTTCTTTGATATCAGCATCCTGCATTTGTTTGAAAAAGTCATCCAGGGAAACCTTGCTGCTCTGCTTCTGCTCTTCCATTTTCTTTTCACTCAGACGCAGATTTACTACCTCCTTGGCCACTTTTTCATCACAGGCCAGAACTTTGCCTCCTGCTTCCGGAACATCTGACCATCCGGTAATCTCCACCGGCATGGAGGGATAAGCCTTTTCTACTCTTCTGCCTTTATGGTCGGTCATGGCCCTTACCTTACAATAGTTATTGCCGCAGATAAGGAAATCTCCAATTTTCAGCGTACCCTTGAGTACCAGTACGGTTGCTACCGGACCTCTGCCCCGGTCAAGTTGTCCTTCGATAACGACCCCTTCAGCGGTGCGGTCAGGATTGGCCTTAATTTCATGCACCTCTGCCACCAGCAGAATCATTTCCAGCAGGGTGTCAATTCCTTGGCCCTGCTTGGCCGATACCGGTACAAATATGGTATCACCGCCCCATTCTTCCGCAACAATACCGTATTCAGTGAGCTGCTGCATAACTTTGTCGGGGTTGGCTTCAGGCTTGTCGACCTTATTGATCGCAACCACAAATGGCACGTCGGCAGCCTTTATATGATTTACCGCCTCGATAGTCTGAGGCATAACCCCGTCATCGGCGGCTACTACCAGTACCACGATATCGGTAAGGTTGGCTCCCCGGGCCCGCATGGCGGTGAAAGCTTCATGCCCGGGGGTATCTATAAAGGTAACCCGATTGTCATTCACGGTAACCTGATAGGCTCCAATATGCTGGGTTATTCCCCCAGCCTCTCCGGAAACCACGTCAGATTTCCGTATCCTGTCCAGCAATGAAGTTTTGCCGTGGTCAACGTGCCCCATTACGGTTACTACTGGAGGACGCAGCTTGAGGCTGGATTCATCATCAACTATTTCTTCCAGCAATTTTTCTTCCTCGGAAACAGCTCGCTCTACCTTGACTTCATACAGGCTGGCCACTATTTCTGCGGTCTCAAAATCAATGGCCTGGTTGATGGATGCCATGATACCTAGTTCCATTAATTTTTTGACTATTTCCGCTGAACTCCGATGTAATTTTTCCGCCAGTTCCCTAACGGTGGTATTTTCCTCCAGGCTTATTTTATCCGGTAATTGGACCAACATATCCTCTTTTTTACGCTTATGTTTATGCTTTCTACCTGGACGGCTGTAATCCTTCTGCGCCTGGACCGGAGCGCTCTTGCGGGGTTTGTTTTTATCATATTTACCCGCCTGGCCGGGTCGTGCCTCTTTGCTCTTTTCCGCTACCTTATTCTTGTGTGGCTCGCCGCGCTTCTCCGGGGCCGGCGCAACTATCCTGTCGCCTGTGCGGGGCTGGTCTTTGCGCTGAGCGGCAGGCGGAGTACCCGGCCTTCTAAAGTTCTGCCCTTGACCATCACCTGAGAATTCACGGTTCTGGGGCTTCTCCGGCTTCGGCCTCGGGAAGCCGCCCTTAAGTGGTTCACGGTTTGGGGCTCTATCTGAAGCCGGTCTTGGCTGGTTTTTAAAAGCTTCACGGTTCTGAGGCCTGTCCGAACCTGATCTTGGTTGGCCTTTGGATGCTTCGTGCTGTTGAGCCCTGTCCTGAACCGGTCTTGGCGAACCCTTAAAGGGTTCTTTATTTTGAGGCTTATCCGCAACCGGCCGGTGTGCGTTCTTAAAACGTTCCTGGGTCTTGCCCTCCCGCGATATATTGCTCTTTTTTTCCTGACCCGCTGCCCGGTCGTTCGGCCTGACCTGTCTTTCCTGGCCGTGAGCAGGCCTGGAAGCTGTTTTCTCTTCCCTCTGGGGCTGCAGATGTTCCATCCGGTCAGCCTGTTCCCGGGCAGGCTGCTGTGGCCGTTTGGGGCTTGGGGTATCGTTTTCCAGTGATTTGGTTCCAGGAACACCCGTGCTATCCTTTTTTCCGGCCTCGGCCTTTTCTTGCCTTCCACCTGTTTTCAGCTGTTTCTTAACCCAGTTAGCCTGGGATTCCTCCAGAGTACTCATATGGTTTTTGACATCTAGTCCCATATTCTGCAAAGTATCGACCATCTCTTTACTTTGCAAGCCCAATTCTTTCGCTATCTCGTGTACCCTTATTTTGGCCATTCAACCACCCCCGTACTATTTAACCCTTCGCCCCGCGATTCCAAGAGTTTAATAATAGAATCCGCCATTCCCTGATCATTTATAGTTAAGGCAACCCGGTAAGCCTTGCCCACGGAGGTGCCGAGTTCATATTTACTCCCCAGGATGATCCAGGGAACCTTTTGTTTTTGGCTGATACTAATCAGTGAATCCCTGGTGTTTTCAGAAATATCACTGCTCATTACTAACAGGCAGGCCCGATTGAGTAAACTGGAGCGTACCGCCAGGGCACCTGACGACACTTTCCCTGCCTTTTGCGCTAAACCTATCCTACTATAAATTCTGTTCAATTTATCACTCACCTTGTATTACGGAAAAGATTTGGAGATTTGATTGGTAAGCATCTCTACTACTTCAGCAGGTATTTCCTGTTCCAATGCCTTCTGCAGGCGTTTACCCTTCAATGCCTGCTGCAAGCAGTCGAGTTGCGGGCACAGGTACGCTCCACGCCCTGGCTTTTTACCGCTGTTATCTATTTCAATGCTGCCCTGGGGGGTGCGAACCACCCTGGTCAATTCCTTCTTGTTTTTCATTTCCCTGCATCCCACACACATACGCTGCGGTATTTTACGGGTTTTGGCCATCTATATCGGTCTCCTCCATAAACTGGCTTTCACTCTTGATGTCAACCTTCCAACTGGTCAGCTTGGCTGCCAGTCTGGCATTTTGCCCCTCTTTGCCGATAGCCAGGGAAAGCTGATAATCCGGTACTACCACGGTAGCCATTTTAGCTTCTTCACTGACATAAACAGCTAGTACCTTAGCCGGGCTTAAGGCATTGGCAATGTATCTTTCCGGATCTTTGTCATACTTGATAATATCAATTTTTTCCCCTCCCAGCTCCGATACTATGTTTTGGACCCTCAGTCCCCTCGGTCCCACGCAGGCGCCAACGGAATCAACCCTTTCATCCAGGGAATAAACCGCTATCTTGGAGCGTGCCCCGGCTTCACGGGCAATTGATTTGATTTCCACCACTCCATCATATATCTCCGGTACTTCCAATTCAAACAACCGCCGCAAAAAATAGGGGTTAGTCCGGGATACGTATATGTTAGGCCCTTTGGAGGTATTCTTAACTTCATATATATAGGCCTTTATTCTTTGTCCCAGTTCATATTTTTCTCCGCTGATCTGGTCGGAAGGCAGCATGATGCCGTCGGTCCTTCCCAGGGTAATATATATGGTTTTGGATTCAATTCTCTGAATGATGCCGGTAACTATTTCCCCTTCACGCTCGAGAAACTCCTCATAGATTAAGCTTCTTTCAGCTTCCCGGAGCTTTTGGATAACCACCTGTTTCGCCGTCTGGGCGGCTATACGTCCAAAATTGGCCGGAGTAGCTTCAACGTAAACCATGTCTTCTTCCTGGCAGTCGGGGTACAGCTCCCGGGCTTCAGTTATATCGATTTCCAGGCGGGAGTCTTGTACGTCACTCACTACTTTTTTCTGGGAAAATACTTTGACCTCCCCGGTTAAATCGCTGAATTCCACGCTCACGCTCTGAGCCGTGCCGAAGTTTTTCTTGTAGGCCGTGTTAAGTGCCGCCTTAATTGCATCTATCAGAGCCACTTTCGGAATGCCACGCTCTTTTTCTATTTCGTGCAATGCCTGTATCAATTCATTAGACATTGTTTTTCCTCCTTAATAATCCGGATATAATCTAACCATGGAAACCAGTTCGCGGGGAAGCTCCATCACTTCCCCCTCAACCCTGACCTGAATTTTTGCCTTATCGGTTTCTACAAGTATTCCATTAATTTTACGGGGACCCTGGTAGGGCTTGAGCATTTTGATTTTCACCATACTGCCACGGAAACGCAAAAAATCCTTATCCTTTCTTAAGATACGGTCCAACCCGGGTGATGACAATTCCAGATGATCATAATAAATATTACGGTCATCCAATACTGGCTTAATGGCCCGAGTAGCTTGACTGCAAAGACTTAAGTCAACCCCCGCTTCACTGTCTATAAAAACGCGAAGCATTTGCTCCTTATTTTCCCTGCGGTATTCGATTCCCACCAGTTCTATAGCAAGCTGGTCAAGCTCCCTCTCGATCAACTCTTCGATCTCCTGTGTCTTTCCCAATAAAATCACCCCCGGCGGTTTTTTTACGATTACCGGTGCGTTACAATAGAAAAAGTGGGCGGACACCCACTTGTGGTTAACAGATATTAGTAAGCTTAGTATCAGTATAACATAATGTTAATAATTTATACAAGTCAATGCCGATATTAGGATTTTACTTAGGAGAAAAGGCTTATCTGGCTGCTTTCGGGTAAATCTCCGAAACAGTTGCTTTGTTTGAGTACCTCCATAGCCGTTTTATTGAGCCGGGTTCTCTGTTGAAAATCCTCAATGGAAATATAATCTCCTCCAACCCTGGCATCAACGATACTCTGGGCAGCATTAGCGCCCACATTGGGCAAAGCCGAGAACGGCAGCAGCAGTCCGTCTTGGTATACCACAAAACGACTGGCCTGGGAGCGATAGAGGTCGACCGGATAAAATCTGAAGCCCCGCGCATACATCTCCAGAGCCAATTCCAGCACCGGCAGCAATTTTTTTTCCTTTTGCGGGGCTTTAAATCCCATGCGGTTGATCTCCTTGATCCGCTGGGCTATCCTGTCAATTCCCTCCAGGACGGTTTGCGCTTCAAAATCCTCCGCCCGGATGCTGAAGAAACTGGCATAGAATTCCCTGGGGTAGTTTACCTTAAAATAAGCAATGCGAAAAGCCATCATAACATAAGCAACCGCATGAGCCTTGGGAAACATATATTTGATTTTCTGGCAGGATTCGATATACCAGGATGGTATCTGGCAGTCTTGCATGACATTTTTCTGCTTATCCTTCAGCCCCTTGCCTTTACGCACATTCTCCATGATTTGAAAGGCCTGGTTTTTATCCATTCCCTGCTGAATCAAATATATCATGATGTCGTCACGGGTACATATAACTTCGCTAAGACTGGCTACATCGCTTTCAATCAGAGTCTGGGCATTATTGAGCCAGACATCGGTACCGTGGGATAGCCCGCTTATCCTGACCAGCTCGGAAAAAGTTGTAGGCCGGGTTGCTTCCAGCATCTGCCGCACAAACCGGGTGCCAAATTCGGGTATGCCATAAGTTCCTACACTGCTGCCGATCTCATCAGACGTAACCCCCAAAGGCTCGACTCCTGAAAATAATCCCATGGTTTGCTCGTCATTCAGCGGAACAGCAGACGCCTTAATGCCGGTTAAATCCTCCAGTTCCTTGATTACAGTAGGATCGTCATGGCCCAGAATATCCAGTTTGACCAGTTGATCGCCGATGGCATGGTATTCAAAGTGGGTGGTTATTACCCCTGATTCTTTATTGTCAGCCGGGTGCTGCAGGGGGGTAAATTCCAGGATATCGTGATCCCGGGGCACAACTATAAGCCCGCCCGGATGCTGCCCGGTAGTTCTTCTTACTCCGGTTATACCGGCAGCCAAGCGTTCAACCTCTGAGTTTTTGAGCGTAATCTGTTTTTCTTCGGCATATTTTTTTACAAAACCGAATGCAGTTCGCTCCGCAATGGTGGAAATGGTACCGGCCCGGAATACATTCTCGCTCCCGAATAATTCTTCAACATACTGGTGGGCGTGACTCTGGTAATCCCCGGAAAAGTTCAAATCGATATCCGGTACCTTGTCACCCTCAAAGCCCAGGAAGGTTTCGAAGGGTATGTCAAAACCTTCATTATGCATAAGGCTGCCGCAGATCGGACAGTTCTTGCGCTCCAGGTCGGCCCCGCATCCCACTGATGCATCGGCGACGATTTCGCTATGCTTGCAGGATGGACAAAGGTAATGGGGCGGGAGCGGATTAACCTCGGTTATACCAGTGAGATAAGCCACCACCGAAGAGCCCACCGAGCCTCTTGACCCTACCAGATATCCGTCCTGGTTGGACTTTTTGACCAGTTTATGGGCGATAAGGTAAAGAACGCTGAATCCGTGCCGGGTAATAGAATCAAGCTCCCGCTCAATTCTGGCTCTTATCCGGGTCGGCATTTCCTCCCCATACCGGTCATGAGCCCCTTCCCAGGTCAGTTTTATGATATCTTCTTCGGCCGAATCAATTTTAGGCGGGTAAAAGCCTTCCGGAACGGGTTGAATCGTTTCCACCATTTCATTAATCAGGGCGGGATTATCGATAACCACTTTGCGGGCATCAACTGCTCCCAGGTAAGAATACTCCTCCAGCATTTCGCCGGTAGTCTTGAAATACAGGGGGGCTTGGGCTTCGGCATCCTGATAGCCCTGTCCGGACTGAATTATCCTGCGGTAGACCTCATCCTGGGGATCCAAAAAATGCACATCGCCGGTGGCTACCACCGGTTTGTCAAGTTTCTTTCCCAGTTCGACAATACGCCGGTTCAGCTGCCGCAGTTCTTCCTGGCCTTTAACCCGGCCTTCCCGGATGAGAAATTCGTTATTGGCCAGGGGCTGGATTTCAAGATAATCATAAAACCGGGCGATTCTCTCCAACTCCTCTTCACTGCCTCCATTAACCAGCGCCCGATATAATTCTCCGGCTTCACAGGCCGAACCCAGGAGTATCCCTTCCCGCTTCTCTTCCAATACCCGGCGGGGAATGCGGGGCTGGCGGTAATAATAATCCAGATAGGATACGCTCACCAGACCGTACAGATTCTTCAGACCAATCCGGTTGCGGGCTAATAATACAATATGGTGGGGGGTCTCTTTTTTATCATCTTCAATCAGGTAGCCTTCCACTCCATATATTATTTTGATATTGTGTTTTTGCGCTGCCTGATAAGCCTCCGGAAAAGCCTGGATGCAGCCGTGATCAGTTAGCGCAATGGCCGGGTGTTTCCAATCGGCAGCCCTTCTGACCAGAGCGGTAATATCACATAAGCCGTCCATGGCGCTCATCTTGGTGTGGGCATGCAATTCGATTCTTTTGTGCTCGCAATCATCGTTTCGAGTTTTTTTCTCCGCGATTTGATAGTTATCCAAAAACAGAACCAGTTCATGGGCTATATCATCATAACGCAGGCTTCCGCCAACTCTGATGGCATCGCCCACATTTATCCGGTCATCTTCCAGGTTATCCAGAAATGTTTTTATTAGTAGAGTATCGGTATAATCGGTCAAATAGTAAGTAACGACATATCTGTCGCCCCGAATACTGCTTATCTCTTTATTCCAGACCTCCCCTTCCGCCACCAGGTTCTTCAATCCTTCCTGCACCTCGCCCAGCGGTACAGCTTTCTGCTGGTCAAGGTCTAAACGGTGCCTTTCCCTTTTCCCTGACGGCCGGGGCGCACGACTGTAGTCCCTTATTTCCAGGACCTCCGCTTTAGTCCCGCTAATGGTGAGCTCAACCGGGAGTTGTTCCTGATTGCCGGTGGCCAGAGCTCGTACCAGCACCCGCAGGCTGTATTGTTCCAGGAGCCAGTCGGCCAGATGATTGCACACCTCATGTTCGATCAGATAGTTAAAGGTTTCTTCGTCTTCAGCTATAAGATCCAGGCGTTCATCTTTGATCATCCACTCAATCCGCTCGGCGATTTGCTCCTGGTTGAAAAAAGAGGAGTTTATCTCCTCCTTCCTGGCGGCAACAATTTCATTTATTTTATGGGCGGGCTCAGCCAGCAGGGGAACTATTTCCAGGTGATCCAGATAGGTTATGCGCTCATGCAATTCCTTGGCGGTTTGGCGTACGCTCCCTGCGTTAAGAGTATCACTGACCCCGACATATATAAACCAGGCTTTACTGCTGGAATGGACCTCAATTCTGTGTATCCTTGCTTGCTGCCATACAGCCAGCGGCTCCTTCCCGGTAATTTCCCGGTAAAAGGAAGCAAACTCACGCTTCAATTACAAATCCTCCCTAATGATTGCAGCATTTTTAATTCAGCCGGTCGATGCTGCGGAGTCCTTTCATTTCTGAAAGTTCGTCAATTACCTGGGATATCTTCATTCCGCTGGGGATTTCCATTAATAATTCTACTTCCAGGTCGTCTGAATTTTCCACCCGGTTTAGCTGAATGTTTTTTATCAAAACTCCCATGTCACCCAGAATGGAACCAATGGTTCCAACCTGCCCGGGCCGATCCTCCACCACCATAACTAGGCCCTTGTATTCCCGCATGCCGGTAAACAACTGCTCAAACTTGATAAAGTAAATAAGAACAAACAGTATAAGAATAGTCGTAGATACGGCTGGTATGTATAACCCGGCGCCAACCGCCAGACCTATGCAGGCTACCACCCATAAACCGGCGGCAGTAGTCAGTCCCCTTACGGAAGCTCCTTCCCGCATAATGGTTCCCGCCCCCAGGAAACCGATGCCGCTGACCACCTGAGCCGCAATTCTGCCCGGATCTGCATTCACGGTCTGATAATACTGCAAGTAGATATCAATAGATACGATCATGGCCAGGGCTGAGCCTACGCAAACCAGGGTGTAGGTACGCAAACCGGCAGGGCGGTTCAGGCTCTCCCGCTCCAGCCCTATCATCCCCCCCAGTATACAGGCCAAAACCAGCTTGAATATTATCTCATATATTGACATATTATTCCTTCACATCCACCCTCGTTTTTATCCCCTGATGATTTTAAGCACCTTTTCCCTTACCAGGTCTATATCTGTAAGTTCAACCTCTTTTTCCCATCTTTTCTTCACTTCGACCTTGTTTTCCTGCAAGGCTTTGGGACCAATCGTTATCCTCACCGGTATGCCAATAAGGTCGGCATCCTTAAACTTGACTCCCGCCCTTTCATCCCGGTCATCAATTAATACCTCCAGTCCATCCTCCTGCAGAAGCTGGTAGATGGATTGGGCAGCTTGCATTTGCTCTTCATTTTTACTGTTTACCGGCACGACTATTACATGATAAGGAGCTATGGGAATCGGCCATATTATACCATTTTCATCATAGTTCTGCTCCACTGCGGCCGCCATGGTTCTGGAAACACCTATGCCGTAACAACCCATTACAAAAGGACGCGCCTGGCCGCTTGGGTCTAAAAAAGTGCCCCCCATGGCCTCTGAATACTTGACCCCCAGTTTAAATATATGTCCTACCTCAATACCCCGAACCATATTCAGCTTTCCATCGCATACCGGGCAGGGATCACCGGCCACCGCATTCCTGATATCAAGAACGGCTTCCGGGACAAAATCTCTTCCCATATTGACGTTCTTAAAATGATAGTCATCTTCATTGGCGCCACAGGCGAAGTTATGCATAGCAGCTATTTCCAAATCAGCATAGATTTTAACATTCATACCCACCGGCCCCAGTGAACCAAAGCCTGCGCCAGACAACGCTTTTACCGCCGCTTCATCTGCCATCAGCAGTTCGTTGCATCCCAGGGCGTTTTTGAGCTTGATTTCGTTCAGCTCCCGATCACCCCTGATTAACGCTGCAACGAGTTCCCCGTCAGCACTGTACATCAGGGTTTTTACCTGCTCTCCTGAGGGGATGCCAAGAAAATCGGCAATATCCTGAATGGTGCGCTGTCCCGGGGTATGAACTTTTTCCATTGCCAGCAGGGCAGCCTTTGCTGCTCCCCCGGCACTGCAGATTGCCTTTTCAACATTGGCGGCGTAATCGCAGCTATCGCAGTAGACAATTTCCGATTCACCCGTTTCCGCCAGCACCATAAATTCATGACTTTCATTGCCGCCAATGGCGCCGCTGTCGGCTTCCACCACCCGGTAACGCAGACCCATCCTCTGAAATATCTGATTATAGGCATAGTACATCTTGTGATAGGATTTATCCAACCCCTCGTAATCGCTATCAAAGGAATAAAGATCCTTCATAATGAATTCCCGCCCCCGCATCAAACCAAAGCGAGGCCTTATCTCATCCCGATACTTGTTCTGGATTTGATACAGCAGCAGGGGTAAATCCCGGTAGGAGTGGATGTCGCCATCCACCAGGGCTGTAATTATCTCCTCATGGGTTGGTCCCAGAGCAAAATTTCTCTTATGGCGATCCTGAAGGCGAAACATTTCTTCGCCGTAAACCTCCCAGCGCCCCGACCTTTGCCATAATTCGGCCGGCTGGACGATAGGCATTAGCACTTCCTGCCCCCCGGCCCGATCCATTTCTTCCCGTACTATGCTTTCAATCTTTCTTATTACTCTATAGGCAAGGGGGAGGTAGGTGTATACCCCGCCGGATGCCTTACGAATAAATCCAGCCCGCAGCAACAGCTGGTGGCTGATTATCTCGGCTTCACTGGGAATTTCCCTTAAAGTCGGATAAAACAACTCCGAAGACTTCAAATCAGTCTCCCTCCTTAATTTCGGTTAGTTTCTCTATTTCTTCAAGCAGTGCTTCTACCAGCATTTCCTCCGGCACTTTCTTGATGATCTCCCCATGTTTAAAGAGCAAACCGGTTCCTCTCCCCCCGGCAATACCCAAATCGGCTTCCCGGGCCTCTCCCGGGCCATTGACTACACACCCCATTACGGCAATTCTCATAGGCTTATCCAGATGCCGGATCTGCCGGTCGACTTCTTCCGCCGTCTTTATCAAATCAATTTCACAACGCCCGCAGGTAGGACAGGAGATAAGCTCTGCCCCCCGTTCCCGCAGGCCCAGACTGCGTAATATTTCGTAGGCCGCCCAGACTTCATCCACCGGGTCAGCCGTAAGAGATACCCGTATGGTATCTCCTATGCCTTCACTGAGCAGCATGCCGATTCCCATAGCGGACTTTATCAAGGCCCGCTCCCGGGTGCCAGCCTCAGTAATGCCGACATGGAGCGGGTAATCGATTCGTTCCGCCATCATGCGGTAAGCTTCAACCGATAGTGTTACCGATGAAGCTTTGAGAGAAACCTTTATCAGCCCAAAGCCCATGTCTTCCAGGATATGAATATTATCCTGCGCACTCTCAACCATGGCTTCCGCGCAGACCCCGCCGTAACGGGAAAGAAGCCTCTTATCCAGGGATCCTGCGTTAACCCCTATCCTTATCGGTATCTGCCTTTCCCGGCAGCTCTTGACCACTTCCCGCACCTTCCAGGCTTCGCCTATGTTGCCGGGATTGATGCGTAAACCATCTGCACCGGAAGCAATACTCTGCAGAGCCAGGCGGTAATCGAAATGGATATCAGCAACAAGCGGTATATCAATCCGTTCCTTAATAGCTCCTATCGCCCGGGCCGCTTGCTGATCAATAACCGCCACCCGCACCAGCTCGCAGCCGGCTTTCTCCAGCAATCGTATCTGCTTTGCGGTAGAATCAATATCACGGGTATCGGTATTGGTCATGGACTGCACTATCACCGGATTATCCCCGCCTATAGCAACGTTTCCTATCCTTACTACCCTGCTTTTCCTCCCCATAAGCACTATCCCTTTATCAGCCTAACGATATCATTGAAGGTCACCAGTACCATAAGCGAAATCAGGAACAGGAATCCCAGCCAATGAATAAAACCTTCCCGTTCCGGTTCCAGTGGTTTCCTCCTGATCGCTTCCACCAGGGCAAAGACAATCCGGCTTCCATCCAGGGCCGGGATCGGCAAAAGATTCAAGACCCCCAGATTTATACTTAGAAAAGCAGTAAAACTGAGCAGCAACACTATACCTACCTGGGCCGCTTCCCCTATCATTTTGGTGATACCTACCGGACCGGCCAAATCACCTACCGAAGCTCCGCCGCTGAACAGCATCCCCAGTGATGATAACAGCAAAACCGTCAGCTCGTAAGTCTGCTGAAAACCAATTTTGATTGCATTTATTACTCCCTGTTTATCATAGGTCATAGCACCCATAACCCCGATGCTGGCTTTGCTGGTCTGCTCATTCTTCACCGGGTTGATGTCAAGGTTCACTGTCCGTCCGTCACGTTTTACCTGAAAATGCAGGGTTTGACCTGCTTTTGCACTTGCTATCCCGGCTGTAAGCTCATCCCAGCTGGCTATCGGCTTCCGGTCTATTGCCAGAACCAGGTCATTCGCCTTAAGTCCTGCCTTTTCAGCCGGCGTACCGGCTACCACCTGGCCGATCAAAGGCTGTTCCGAAGGGTGGGGTATTCCCACCACCGAGTAGACATAGACAAATATCAAAAGCGCCATAACAAAATTCATGAACGGCCCGGCAAATGCGACCCCCATCTTCTCCCACGGTTTACGGTTGTTGTAGCCTTCAGGGTCATTGGCATCACCCGGTTCCTCCCCGGCCATGCGGACATACCCGCCGAGCGGTATAATCCGCACCGAAAAATCGGTGCCGTGCTTTTTCCAGCCAAACAGGCGCGGGCCAAAGCCGATAGAAAACTCCCATACCGGTATACCGATTTTACGTGCCGCCATGAAATGGCCCCATTCGTGTACCAGAATGAGAACAGCTATAATCAACAGAGTTATAAGAATTGTCACGCCGGTATTCACTCTTTATCCTCCTTGCCATGTTAATTAAAACATACTCCTTCGGTCGCTATTAAGGGAGTCAGACTACCCTGATTAGCACAAACTGTATTAATGTTTGTGCCCATCGGTATGCCTCTGAATGTTTACAACCAAAAATCCTTTATGGGGAAATTGGTGTTCCCTTAGCAATACCCTCCCTTTTCAGCACTGATTTGTCTTCTTCACCTGGAAAATCCGTGTATGCTGTGATTTCTTATCACTTCTCACCGGTTAAGGTTACCATACTGAGACAGGTTTCCCGCGCCCAGGTATCTGCCGCAAAGATTGTATCCAGGCCGGGTTCCGGGACCACATTGTGCCGGTTCATGGTTTTTTCCACCAGTATGGGTATATCCGTAAACTTTATTTTATTACTCAGGAAACTGCTTACCGCTATTTCATTGGCGGCATTCAAAACCACCGGCATGGTTCCTCCCAACCTGCCGGCTTCATAGGCCAGGCTTAGACTGGGAAATAAAGAATCATCCACCCGAGAAAAGTGTATACTTTTTAGACCGGCAAAATCAAGGCCACGGGCTGGAGACTCCAATCTCCGGGGCCAGGTTAAGGCATATTGGATGGGAATCCGCATATCGGCTGCGCCCAGGTGGGCCAGGAAAGAACCGTCGACCAGTTCCACCATGGAGTGAATGACACTTTCCCTTTGCACCAGTACCTCGATCCGGTCATAATCTACCGCAAATAAATGATGGGCCTCAATAACCTCCAGTCCCTTATTCATCAGGCTGGCGGAATCGATAGTAATTTTAGGCCCCATAGACCAGTTAGGGTGTTTTAATGCCATGCCAACGGTAACCGCTTCCAGTTCCTGCCGGGAAAAATCACGGAAGGGTCCTCCGGAAGCGGTGAGCCATATTCTTTGCAGGAAGCTCTCTTCTCCCTGCAAGCACTGATATATGGCGGAATGCTCACTGTCTACCGGGATTATATCCACTTGCTCCTGCCGGGCCATCTTCATTACAATATCACCAGCCGCCACCAGAGTCTCCTTGTTAGCCAGAGCAACACGCTTGCGGGCTTTTATGGCCGCCAGGGTAGGCCTTATTCCTACTGCCCCGCTTACTGCTACCACAACGGTGTCAGCCTCCGGCAATGAACTGAGCTCAATCATGCCAGCCAGGCCAGCCGATATCTGACACTTACCGGCTATTCTCTCTTTCAGCTCCCGGTAAGCGGCAGGGTCGGAAACTGCAACCGCTGCCGGCCTATATCTATTGACCTGTTCTTCCAGCTGGGCTGCTTCGTCGCGGGCGGCAAGGGCAATTACCCGAAAGCGCTCCGGATGTTTATCCACCACTTCCAGTGCCTGCCGCCCAATGGAACCGGTCGAACCCAGTATTACTATATTATTTATCATTTCGCTTTCTAAATCTTCTTTCAATCCCGTTTCCTCCATCCCAGGCCATCAAAGATGCCCACCCGGTAACAGGCCATTACAATGACCACCAGCACCGGGCCCATTATCATTCCTATAATTCCTCCCAACTGCAAACCGGCATAAAGCGATATCAGGGTAGCCAAGGGATGCAGTCCGATATTGTCCCCCACAATTTTAGGTTCCAGGAACTGCCTGACTACCGAGATTAGAACATATACTATCAACAGGCTTATGGCCAAACGGGTATTACCGGTAATGAAATGCCAGGTAATCCAGGGTACAAATATAGTCCCCGGACCCAGAACCGGCAAAATGTCGCATATCCCAACTATAATGCCGATGGTCAGGATATAGTCCAGCTGCAGGACTTTTAAGGAAACAATGGTAATAATGGCAGTAATAGTTATAAGTATGCTATAGGCCTTGAGGAAACCAATCAACGCCCGAAATAATTCGGTAATGACTTTTATGGTCTTGGACTGCGCCGTTCCCGGGATAAAACGCATCGAAAAATTCACCAGGGCTTTACGATCCTTGGTGATAAAGAAGGTAGCAACCGTAGCAATCATCAGGAATATTAAGGCTCCCGGCAGCATGGTCAGAGTTTGCACCAGGGCATTGATGCTGCTGTCCAGCAAAGTTTGCAGGGTTTGCAGGCTCCTTCCAAGGTTTTCCTGTATGGCCGTCTCCACTTGCGGCGGCAGGTTCAAACGCAAATAAAATAATTCAAAGTCACTGAAGGTTGCAATAACCCGGCTTATTATTTGGTCGGAATAATGCACCACCTGAGGATACAGCCGGGACAGTTCCTTTATTATTACCGATATTATGGCCGATATCAGGTATATAAATCCTCCTACCACCAGAATCAGGCTGATAACCACAGCCCAGGCTCTCTTTATTTTAGCTTCATTCTCAAAGAATTTTACAACCGGTTCTATAATTAAGGCGATTACCAGCGCCAGAATAAAGGGAAGGAAAATTATGGGCAGATAGGACAGTATTTTACCCAAAATAGGGAAAACGTAAGTAAACAGCAGGTATATAGCAACCAGCGCCATAACCAGTATTGACAGACGGATTAATCTTTTGAGGCTTTTTTGCAATTCGGGATCCATTTCTTTCCCCCGTTTCCTTAAAAAATTTATGCGGGTTTCGCGATTTATTTTGAATCTCGCCGCTCTTCTCAATAGATGATGTAAAGGGCATAATAATAGACCAGCGGAACTACCAGTAGAAAACTGTCAAAGCGATCCAGGACCCCGCCATGGCCGGGAAGGATCTTCCCGGTATCCTTGACCTGAAAATACCTTTTCGCCCCGGAAATAAATAAATCTCCCAGTTGAGCCATTATACTCGCGCCCACCCCTAATGCTAAAGCATATGCAGTATTAACCTCAGCCATATCTGTTATCGGGAAAAAGGCCAGCGCCACTGCCGCAGCAAGGGCCAGTCCTCCCGCAGCCCCTTCCCAGGTTTTGTTAGGGCTCAGAGCCGGCATCATTTTATGCTTTCCCCATAATTTACCGGCGCAATAGGCTCCCGTATCGCTGGCCCAGGTGAGAAGCAACGCCAGCAGCATAATAAGAAAGGGCTGGGGCAGGGTAACCACATCAATGGTATAGCTTAGCAATAGACCGATGTAGGCAGCTCCAAACAGGCTGACGGATAAATTCATGATATTCAATAACGGATATTTTAAGATAGTGATAATCACCGCCAATACCAGAATAGCGAATATGCCCGGATAAAGATAGGGGGCGGGTTTAAAAAGGAGCAGCAAGATTAACAGTATTCCTGGCGTAAATAGTGGTTTTATCTCAATGTTAGCCATCATACGGGCATATTCATAAAAAGCCAGCAATGCCACCAGACCAAAAAACGCCTTCCAGTATAGTCCTCCCCCATAGAGTACGCCCAGCAGGATCGGAATACCAATAATCGCCGTAACCACCCTGGCTTTAAACACCTTCACTACCCTCTTCCAGTGTACTTAGAGCTCCAAATCTCCTGTCTCGCTGCTGATAGTCCGCTATGGCGCTAAGAAAATCCTCCCGGCTGAAATCGGGCCATAGGCGGTCGGTAACCCAGATTTCAGTATAGGCCAGCTGCCAGAGAAGGAAGTTGCTTAAACGCATCTCCCCGGCGGTTCTTATTAAGAGGTCGGGGTCGGGTAATCCAGCGGTATATAGTAATTCGGCCATGCTGTCTTCGTTTATGGTATCGGGTGACATCTCACCCTTTGCGATTTTAGCCGCTAATTTTTTAACCGCATCAGTTATCTCGGTTCGGGAACCATAATTAAGGGCGATGTTAAAGACCAGTCCCCCATTCTCCCGGGTGGTTAGCAAAGCCTGTTCGATTTCATCCCGGCATTCCCGGTTTAAAACCGTATAATCTCCGATAACATTAATTCGAACCTGGTTTTCATGGAGCTCCGCCAACTCTTTATGGAGAAATTCCACCAGCAGTTTCATCAGGTATTGGACTTCATTTTCCGGCCTTTTCCAATTTTCAGTGGAAAAGGCATAAACGGTAAGAACCGGGATTTTCAGCTCGTCACAGGCTTTAACCACCCTTTTTAGAGCCGCCATGCCCGCACGGTGACCCATGGTACGCGGCATCAGCCGCCGTCTCGCCCATCTGCCGTTGCCATCCATAATAATGGCGACATGACGGGGAAGAGTATTACTATCTTTTAATCCGCCTTTTTTCTTTAGCAAGATAGCCCTTCTCTCACTAAATTACAAAACCCCCCGGACAGGGGGTATTTTGTAATAATTATAACCATACTCAGTTTTTATTTAAACTCAAAAAAGCTAGACTTCCATAATATCTTTTTCTTTGGTCTGCATGATGGCATCTATGTCCTTGATATATTTGTCGGTTAATTTTTGAATGTCGTCCATGCCCTTCTTACTTTCATCCTCGGAAACCAGTTTCTCTTTCTCACTGGATTTAAGCAAATCATTCCCCTCACGACGGATGTTTCGCACTGCTACCCGGGCTTCCTCAGCTCTTTTCTTCACTACTTTGACCAGATCCTTCCTTCTTTCTTCGGTAAGCTGAGGAATAGCGATGCGCACAACGTTACCATCGTTGTTAGGGTTGACCCCCAGATCTGATTTCATAATAGCCTTTTCAATATTGGCCATGCTCCCTTTATCCCAGGGCTGAATCACCAGCAGCCTGGCTTCCGGTACAGTAATATTAGCCAACTGATTGAGCGGGGTCGGTTCGCCATAGTAGTCCACCATAATCTTTTCCACCATGGCCGGGTTAGCTCTTCCTGCCCGTAAACCTGCCAGATCCCGGGTAAAATGTTCAATGGTTTTTTTCATCCGCTCTTCCGCATCACTCAAGATATCCTTTATCATTGCCTTACCTCCCCTACGTAGGTACCAATGTTTTCGCCCATAACTGCCCGCAATATATTGCCGTCCTCCATCAAGTTAAACACAATAATAGGGATTTTGTTGTCCATACATAAAGAAGCCGCTGTGGAATCCATAACCCCCAGTCCCTTGTTAAGAACATCTATATATTCAAGAAAGCTGAATTTCTTGGCATCAGGGTTCTTAACCGGGTCCGAGTCATAAACCCCGTCAACCTTTTTAGCCATAAGAATAACCTCGGCTTCGATTTCAGCCGACCTTAAAGCAGCGGCCGTATCAGTAGAAAAATAAGGATTTCCGGTTCCAGCCGCGAATATGACCACCCGGCCTTTCTCCAGGTGGCGGATAGCTCTCCTTCTTATGTAGGGCTCAGCAATTTCTTTCATTTCTATGGCCGTCATGACTCTGACCCCCAGGTTCTGTTTTTCCAGGGCATCCTGCAAAGCCAGAGCATTTATTTCCGTCGCCAGCATTCCCATGTAATCTGCAGTGGCCCGATCCATGCCCTGGGCACTACCAGCTACTCCCCGCCAGATATTACCTCCACCTACTACAATAGCGACTTCGACCCCTTTGGCTACAACATCCACTACCTGCCCGGCAATAGATACCAGGGTTTTGGGGTCTATACCATAGCCACTGCTACCTGCCAGCGCCTCTCCGCTAAGTTTCAGCACAATTCTCTTATACCTGGGGTTCTGCAAGCGATTTCCTCCTTGCCGTCACCATAATTACGGTGTTATTAACCACAATGAAGCTGCGTTTATTCTTTTATCTGGGCCATAACCTCAGCCGCAAAGTCACACTGTTCCTTCTCTATGCCTTCACCCAATTCGTAGCGCACAAATCTTCTGATGTTAATATTTTCACCGATTCTGGCTATATTTTCGTGAATCAGTTCCTGCACGGTCCTGTCCGGGTCTTTAATATACGGTTGCTCCAGCAAGCAGCGCTCTTTGTAGAATTTATCCAGGCGGCCTTCCACCATTTTGTCGACCACCTTTTCCGGTTTGCCTTCCTCCAGCGCCTGGGCTCTTAATACTTCCTTTTCATGTTCAATAACACTGGCAGAAACTTCTTCCCGGCTGATAAACTCAGGATTGGAAGCGGCAATTTGCATTGCAATATCATAGGCCAATTGTTTGAATTCCTGTGTTTTACCCACGAAATCAGTTTCGCAGTTCACCTCTACCAGGACCCCTATCCGGCCGCCGCCATGGATATAGGATATAACCACGCCTTCGCTGGCTACCCGGCCCGCTTTTTTGGCCGCTTTGGCCAATCCCTTGGTGCGCAATTCGTCTATGGCTTTCTCAATATCACCATTGGTAGCTACCAGTGCTTTTTTGCAATCCATCATACCGACACCGGTTCTCTCACGCAGTTCTTTTACCATTTCAGCAGTAACCACTGATTTAAACCTCCTAAATTATTTTTATTCATAGAAAAGGGGTGTCATCAGGAAAACATCTCCGATTACACCCCTTGTTTTGTTAAGCTGTAACCTGTTCTCCCTGTTTTCCTTCCAGCACAGCATCCGCAATCTTAGACGATATTAGCTTAACCGCTCTTATAGCATCATCGTTTCCCGGTATAACGTAATCTATTTCATCCGGGTCACAGTTGGTATCAACGATAGCCACCACCGGAATATTGAGTTTTCTGGCTTCCGCTACGGCTATCTTCTCCTTGCGCGGGTCAACTACAAAAACGGCCCCCGGAAGCTTATCCATGTCCTTGATGCCCCCCAGGAATCTTTCCAGTCTTTCCCGCTCGTTGAGCAGACGCGCCACCTCTTTCTTGGTCAGTACTTCAAAGGCTCCCTCGTTCTCCATTTTCTCCAGTTCTTTAAGGCGAAATACCCTTTTGCGGATAGTTTTATAATTGGTAAGCATACCTCCCAGCCAGCGCTGGTTTACAAAGTACATCCCGCATCTGGTGGCTTCATCCCTAATTGTTTCCTGAGCCTGTTTTTTGGTACCGACAAAGAGAACGCCTTTGCCATCTGCAACCACTGATTTGATAAATTCGTAGGCATCGTCAAACTTCTTGACGGTTTGCTGGAGATCGATAATATAGATACCGTTTCTCTCCATATAAATATAGGTGGCCATCTTGGGGTTCCACCTGCGGGTCTGGTGTCCGAAATGTACCCCTGCTTCCAGGAGCTGTTTCATAGTAATTACTGACACCGATATCCCTCCTTTCAGTTTTAATCCTCCGCAGTTTCATCCTGTCTGAAAGCTGAAGTCAGCACTGTTCAGAAAGTCAAGCTGCGTGTGTAATTACCAAGTGATAATATAGCATAAATTTACCTGGTTTTGCAAGCCAGCCGGGAATCATCTCAAAAAAAAACCTGAAGTAATAACCTCCGGTTTTTTTACGCTCTTTTTTTGTTTAACAGGTTAAGTATCAAACCGACTTCACCCTGCCCCCGATTCAGAAGCTTGGCAATCGCTTTAACGGAATATCCCTGATCCGCTAATGTTTTAACCGCCAGATAAGGGTGCGCCTCTTGCAAAGCTTCTATCCGGACTTCCGCTTCCTGATAATTATCTGAAGCTGATCCATGGTCACAGCTTTCAGCTGCATCCGTAACCCCGGGCTCTATAATCATCTGATTATTATCCCGGGACTCTAACCGGATATCCGGTGTTCCCGTCCGAAGCATGAGCCGCTCCTGGATTTGCGCCGCTGTATTTTCATCTACTGTATTCAGGGGACTATTATAGGCATGACCCATAGCCTGCAGCTTGGCCAGGAGTTCTTTGCTGTTTATGCCCAGGGCCCGGGCAAGCTCATAAATCCTTATTTTCCCCGATCCTCTTTCACTATCTTCGGCCGGAGACGGATTAAGCTCTTCAATGGTTTCTCCTGGGCCGGTTCCAGCCATTCTGCTGTCAATACTATTCACGATTTCCCGGGAGATATCCAGACTCTTCTCCAGCATGGAGTTTAAATCATCCCTGACCATGCGGGCCTCAGATATGGCGCCTTTTAATTCCTGGAAACTATTGGTCAAACCTTCCCTTCTAACCAGAACGCAGGCGGCCAAAGCCAGGATAATAATTCCCAGAATGATTGCTGCCGTTATCTTTATCACCTACCTTCGTGAAGTCCAGCGCGCAGGTTATGGCTGCAGCATTACATCCGCCCCACCAGCTAGACAATAATGTCCAGTTTACTGCCGCTCCCGCTTGGAGCAGGATTTGTCTTGTCTCCCGGTTCTTCATGGTCTTTCTTGCCGCCCCGGTACCTTTTTTGGGATTGTTTCTCTTTTTCCTCTTTTTCATCAACCTTTTTATGCCGGCTTTCCCCTGGCTTATTAACGGTTTTACTATATCTATCCGTTTCCTGATTGATATTTTTGATAAATTCTTCCTGCCGGTGGTTGTTCCCGATCTGCTGTGCCTGCTGTATCTTTGCCACATCGCCTACTTTTTGAACCAGGACCTGCATATCAATGCTTTTGATGGTCATAACGGTCTTCCCTTCATTTTAACGCAGCGACGTCAACCTCACTTCTCCCTGATCCAGTATAAACTCGGAATATTTTATAGGGTCATTTACTATATAAATGGACTGGCCGATACTGATGCGAACACCCGGATATACCACTTCCAGTACCCTAACTTTAGCTGCCTGGGTTTTTTGGAATTCGTTCTCTAAAAACACTATTCTCTCGGTGATCTGCTCCAGTTCCTGGCGTAAGCTTTTAAGGCTGTCCAGCATCTTGATTAATTCCATTTTCTTTTTCTCGCTCAGATGCTCCGGAGATATCCCACTCTTCTGAAAAACCTGCAGGTTATGGTTGATGGTATCCATCGTCTTTTTTTTGTCATTCTTCACCCGGTTTAACATCTGATATTCATCTCGCAGGTGAGGGTTTACTCCAACCTCAACTATGGTCTGGGTAGCAAGCTGGGAGCCAATGACCTTGGCCTCAACTTCCCTCCCGGCCTGTATAGTGCCGCCTACAATAAGGGCCTTGCGGTCACTTACTTTTATGCTTCCACCCGCTTTTATATAGGATTGCATTACGGCTTCCCTGATTATTACATCCCGCCCCGCATCCAGCCTGGAGTTTTCAACAAAATGAGCATAGATGCTTTCTTCCGCTTTGACCAGGGTCTTCATACATCCGGTAATCCCGCCTTTTACCATGATGCTTCCCCGGGCCGCAACCTCGGCCGCCTCAATAAAACCTCTGATTTCAATATCACCACCGGACCTGACCTTAAATCCTGAGTTTACACTGCCATTTATAGAGATATTCCCGACAAAATCGATATCACCGGTAGAGTAATCCACATCCCCGGAAACAGTAAGCACGGGATTGACGGTTACTTTATGGTCAACTACGGTAACATGACCATCTATGGTAGCATACAGATTAAGCTCATCTTCGTCCGCCACCGTATTACTGCCTCGGGGCAATCTGATATCCTTGCCTTTTTTAGGCGGCAGTTCCATCCCCAACACACTGGTACCAGGAATTCCATCATCACCAGGTATCTTTTCTACCAGCAGCTGGCCCATTTTAACATTATGGATCAAGCCCAGGTCATGGTAGTTTACACTGCCCTTTTCATCAATCTTGGGTCCCCTCCGTTCCGAGGGGAGGGGGAATTTGTAAATGATTTTGGCATCCTTGCCGTTTACTGCCGGCTTGCCTTCAGCCACCAATATCTTGTAACCCCAGTTCTTTTCTTCCAGCGCTTCTTTAAGGTAATCTTCATTGACGCCGTATACAACCTGCTTATCAGCCAGAGCTTTAGTTACCGTTTCCAATGTACATTGATTTCCACCCTCGGTCGGAGGCACTATCTCCACATATGCCTTCAATAAATCCTTATCAATGAAAACATTGGCTTTGCTATCGATACTGAAGTTGTTGTCAGCCATATTATACCCCCTTATATAACCAGGTTTTTTTTCTTGCTCAAGCTTCCTCTTAACCTTAGAATAGCCTTGGTATGTAATTGCGATATCCGGGATTCGGATAAGCCAAGCACCATGCCTATTTCCTTTAAGGTTAGTCCTTCATAGTAATACAAATGTACAACTGTTTTTTCCTTTTCCGGAAGTCTTTTAATCGACCTGGTCAGTAAATCTTTGACTTCCCCCAATTCCAGTAGCTCCAGGGCATCGCTGGCATTATGGTCTTCCAGAAGATCCACTATGCGCTTTTTTTTATCATCACCATCATCACCTGGAATGAAGTCATCTAAAGATATTATCGTATTAGCCGCAACTTCCCTTAATAGAACCGAGAATTCATCAATATTGATACCCAGTTCCCGGGCTACTTCCGCATCAGTTGCCGCCCGCCCCAGCTTGCTTTCCAGCGCAGTATAGGTTTTTTCCAATTCCTTGCTTTTTTGCCTTACCGATACCGGCACCCAATCCATAGCCCGGAGCCCGTCAATCATGGCCCCTCTAATCCGGGTTATGGCATAGGTTTCAAACTTGATATTACGCTTATGGTCAAATTTTTCTATGGCATCTATCAGGCCTTCAATTCCGTAAGAAATCAATTCATCAACTTCAACCAGCGAAGAAAGGTTTATTGCCAATCGATTGGCAACATATTTTACCAGATGGGCATAGTGGATGATTAAATCATCCCGGGCTTCAATATCGTTTTTTTCCTTGTATTGAACCCAGATAACACCCATATCCGTTTTCATTAAATGATTCTCTCCCCATGTCCTATGGTTCTGACCAGCAAGTCGCCGGTTTCCGGGTCAAATGTAATGGTACGGCCGTAGTTGCCTCCGGTATCTCGGGCTAAAAGAGGAATTCGATGTTTTTGCAAATTCTCCTCCACCGCAACAGCATTGCGTTCCCCGATTTTCATGATGTCGCTTTCTCCGGAGAACTTGAACATCTGAGCCCCTCCGGCTATTTTTGCCTGTAAGCGGCTGCGATTAGCCCCGCTCTTTATCATCATATCCAGAACCAAATCAATTGCGGTGTCAGCAAATTTCGCCTTGTTTTCCGGGTTTTTAGCCTGCACGCTGGACGGCAGCATAATATGCGCCAGGCTACCCAGTTTTATGGCTTTGTCATATATGCAAATACCGATACACGAACCCAGACCTGCTGTCATAAGTTTATCCGGCGCCGTAGTCATCTTCAAATCTGCCATGCCCACCTGAATTATCTTAGCCATCAGTAACTCACCCCAAGCGCCTTTAGAATTGTATTCAGAGAGCCCGGTTCAGGAAGAAGAAAGAAATGTCCTACCACCTCGTCTTCATCCTTGGTAAACTCGGTTTCAAGCAGCAGCACATGATCTGCAATCTCCCCGAATTGAGCCAGTATGGCATTAAGAATGGCTCCCGCCATATCTATCCCCAGGGCTGGTACCGACGGGACAAATTTCAACTGGGTAAACATGGACATGGCATTAAGATAGGTAGCGGACAGAATGTTTCCCAATTCCATCATGGCCGACATCTCTATTTCATCGAGATTATTAATATCGGTTGCTCCATTGGGGCGAAGCAAAAGCATGTCTATCAAAAAACCCGCTTTTTCTGCCGAAAGTATGAACAGAATACTGTTAGGCGCCGGGCCGGTGACATTAAAATATATGCCTACCACATGGGCATCAGCCCCACCCAAAAGATCAGGTACCTCGGTAAAGGGAAGAATACTTACCCGGGGTACAGTCATATCAATTTTAGTCTGAACCATTTGGGCCAATGCGGTGGCCGCATTCCCTGCGCCAATGTTTCCTATTTCCCTTAAAGCGTCAATCTGTAAACCGGATAATTGGGTAAAGTCTTCCACTTGGTTTCACCTGCCTAATTTTTTTACGACTCCAGAATCTTTAATAAATCCAATAGGATAAGAAGTCGGTCATTTACTTTGGCAATACCCTGTATATGCTCGGCATTTATAGAACTATAAACCTTAGCTGTTTCTTCAATGTCTGCTTTAACCAGGCGAAGCACTTCCGAGACTTCGTCGACTATTATCCCCGCTTTGAGATCATCAAACTGGAAAACGACTATACGTTTATCCTCTTCCTTGCCCGCAGGCTGGAGATTAAATTTCTTATGCAGGTTGATGATGGGGATTATATTGCCCCTTAGATTAACCACCCCTTCTATATGGTTCTCCGCTCTGGGAACCCGGGTAATATTTAACAGACGATTAATCTCCTGAACATTCAGGATATCTACTGCATATTCTTCTTTTCCCAGATTAAACGCAACTACCTGGATTTCTTCATCCTGGCTGTATGAGCCCTGGAAACGCATATTTGCCGTCTCCTCCATAGATACACCTCCTTAAAAAAGCGTAGTTATATCAAGTATTAGTCTTACATTGCCATCGCCGGCCACAATAGCCCCTGCCAGACCTGGAATCCCGGTTAGTAATCTGCCCAGAGATTTGATCACTATTTCCTGCTGTCCTATCAGGCTGTCCACTACCAGACCGATCTGCCGTTCGGCCTTACGCACTACCACCACATACATCTCTTCAGCCGCGGCAGAGCCCTTTGTATCAAGCAGATGCGCCAACCGGTAGAGGGGCAATACACTCCCGCGCAGCATTATAACTTCCTGGCTCTGCACCATTTTAATATCGCCAGCCGTTATCATGGTGGTCTCATCCACCGAACTCAGGGGAACAGCATATATTTCATCCCGCACCGATACCATCAGGGCTTGGATAATAGCCAAGGTTAATGGTAATTTGATGCGAAAACGGGTACCCGAGCCCGGTTTGGAGTCGACAAAGATTTCTCCGCTGAGGGACTCAATTTTAGTTTTTACAACGTCCAGCCCTACTCCCCGTCCTGAAACATCAGTAACATTACTGGCTGTGCTGAAGCCGGGGCTGAATAGCAATTCAATGGCCTCTTCCCGGCTTAGCTGGTCTGCTTCTCTGGCGGCAAGCATTCCTTTTTCTACTGCCTTTTCTATTACCCGGGCAGTGTCTATGCCGGCCCCGTCATCTTCAACCTCAATATAAACGTTATTGCCCTCATGCCGGGCTCGAAGCATAACCGTCCCCTTGGAATTCTTGCCATTTTTTATCCTTTCCTGGGATGATTCCAATCCATGATCTATGGCATTGCGCAGAAGATGAACCAGAGGATCTCCAATTTCGTCGATAACCGTGCGATCAAGTTCCGTTTCCTTTCCCTCTATGAGGAAGTCGACTTCCTTGTTTAAATCACGGGCCAGATCTCTGACCATACGGGGAAAACGGTTAAACACCTGTTCAATGGGAACCATGCGTACTTTCATCACTACCGCTTGTAAGTCAGTACTGATACGGTCTATCTGTTCAATGGTCTCGTTCAGTTCATTGATTTTACGGCTGAAACCAATCTGCTCCAACCGACCTTTATGCATAACCAGTTCGCCTACCAGATTCATGAGGTTATCCAAACGGTCTATATCGACCCTTACCGTTTGTTTCACCTTATGGGTACGGGGATTATCAGCAGTATCGGCGGAAGATTGAGGTTGGCTGCCGGTATTGCCCGGTATCTGTTTCCCCTGCCCGGCAGTTATAGAGTCAACATTAATTTCCCGGATTCTCAGTACACTTATTTCGGAAATACCGCTCAGGCGTTTTTCCAGTATCTCAGCTGTGATTCTGGTAATAAGAAAGATTTCAAAATTACTGTCGAATTTGCCCTCATCCAGATCCTGGGCACTGGGAAGAGATTTGATTATTTCTCCATCCTCTTCCACCGCTTTAAATACCATAAAAGCCCGAACCGATTTCATCAAACAGCCCTGGTCCACAGCTATTTTCACATTAAATATAGTGAATCCCCTGCTGACAGCTTCTTTGAGAACCGTAATATCGTATTCATTGAAAGTAAACGATTCCTGGTAATCGTCGGCATCTTTCCCCAATCGGGCTGGTAATGTCAATTCTTGTTCCACCGCGGCAGCCGCTTCATCATAATTACCGGTTTTAATGTTTTCCAGGACAGCAATAAGGTCGCTGTTATCCATGGCTCCCGAACCTTTAGATTCAATACTGTCGATCATAAACTGTATCCGGTCAAAGCACTTAAATATGACATCTACCACGTTGGAATCAACTGCCAGGATACCTTCCTTTAAATCAGAAAGTACATTTTCCATATGATGGGTAAGATCAGCCAGATCATCAAACCCCATGGTCGACGACATGCCTTTAAGGGTATGGGCAGCTCGAAATATTTCATTAAGAGCAGCAATATTTCCCGAATCCTTTTCCAGTTCCAGCAAGCGCTGGTTCAGACTCTCCAGATGTTCTTTGCTTTCCTCCAAAAAAACGTCCAGATACTGGGACATATCCATCTTCATTGTACTAACCACCTCCTAAAATTTATCGTTTCTGATTAATTGCACTAGGATTTTACAGCATCTTTAAGATTTCCTCGCTAATACCATGAAGGGGTACGATTTTATCAACCACACCTGTTTCTATGGCCGCTTTGGGCATGCCATACACGATGCAGGTGGAGGGATCTTCAGCAATAATGCGAGCCCCCCTGGCTTTTAATTGTATTACTCCAAGAGCTCCATCATGACCCATTCCGGTCATAATTACACCTACCATGTGGGACCAGAATTTTTCGGCAGCTGACTCCAGCAACACATCAACGGCAGGTCGGAGCCCGCCCCGGGGGGGAGACTGTTCCAGACTTATGTATAGTTCTTTAACCGCTTTTTCCAGGCCCTTATTACTAAGCGCCATATGGTAATCGCCCGGTGCTATGTACACGCACCCCGGCACAATTTTTTCACCTTGCTCAGCTTCTTTTACCTTTATTGCCGACAAAGAATCCAGACGCTCGGCCAGAGATCTGGTAAACCCCGGCGGCATGTGCTGGACAACCAGAACGGCGGCGTCGATTTCAGCCGGCAAACGGGGAATGACCTGATATAACGCTTTTGGCCCCCCGGTGGAGGTCCCGATTAAAACCAATTTGCTCAGGGCTTTGTCTCCGGGAAAATATTTGGCGCCCGTGCTTTTACCGAGCACTGGAATCTCCGGGCTACTATTAAAATTCATTAACTTTCGTCTGGTACCTGCAACGGCAATTATTTTTTTTACGATATCTTCACTTACCTGTTCAATATCAAGTGAAATCTGCCCGGACGGTTTGGCAATAAAGTCTACCGCTCCCAGTTGCAGCGCCCGCAGAGTCTGCTCGGCTCCTTTCCGGGTCAGGCTGCTGAGCATTATAACCGGTACCGGTGTTTCCCTCATTATGCTTTGCAGCGCAGTAAGCCCATCCATTTCCGGCATTTCGATATCCATGGTCACCACGTCAGGCTGTAATTCTTTTACCCTATTAACGGCATCCCTGCCATCCCGGGCTTTGGCAATAACCTCCATTTCCGGGGAGCTATTGATAATATCGGTAATCATTTTACGCATAAAAGCGGAGTCATCCACTACCAGAACCTTGATTTTAGCCACTGAATACCTCCTTCCTTAGAGGATTCCTTTCTGTATCCACTCACGCTGTTTTTCAAATATAAACCTGAAGATTCTATCTCTTTGGGATTCGCTGATATCATCGTATTCAATTGCAACCCGAACCGAATTTTTCTCGTGCTTGCCCCTTTCAAAAACCCTGATGGCATGGGCCTGGCTGAAGAAAGATTCTTTGTCGGAAAGCTGCAGTTCCATCTCTATTTTCTGCCCGGCTTTTATATCCGCCTGGGTAGAAAACAATATTCCCCCAGCACTGATATCAATGGTCATCCCTTCTTCAATCGGACCCCGGTTATCTCCATCGACAACCCGGAAACGCACAGATAAGTTAACCTCCAGTCTTACGAATTCACGCTTCTGGTTAACGCTGATAAATCGTTCCGGCTTATCAATTATCAGATAGGGGATAGGTTCCCTTCTTCGCCCCGCTATCTTGGTGAAAAAACCAAAAGTGCCGTTTTTTTGGCGTAAAATAATCTTGATTTCCTCACCCAGGCGCATGGGTAGGAGAGCTCCCTTGCGCATCGGCATCGATATGTATATATATTTTTCCTTGATTTCTTCGATTCTGCTGGGTAAGTATTCAGTTTTTTCATCCTGGTTTACTTCTATCTCAATGAGCTGGTTTATTTTTAAATCCTTGACCTTCACAGCTTACTCCCCCCTTAACGGCTATTGCATCAAACCCATAATCTTCTTAAAAAAATGTTTAATTCCGCTATTGTTAACAACTGCGCTCCCACCCGCATCATTGGCCCTTATCAGATTAGCGGCAATGGAATTGATGTTGCGGGCCGCCACACTACGGGGAAATATCTCTATAAATGCCTGTTGGCGCCTGATACCTTCCCCCACCATGGGCTCATTGATTACATGCCCCAGGATATTAATCTTGAGGTTCAGAAAGCGCTCACATACCAGTTTAAATTTCTCTGCCACCAAGACCCCCTCGGTGCTGTCGGCTGCGCGATTTACCACCAGGTAAAGGACTTTGTCCTCAGATTTTTTCGCAACTGCTTTTATCATCCCGTAGGCATCAGTCATGGAAGTGGGCTCCGGGGTGGTGATAAAAATCACATCGTCGGCCGACAGTAAAAATGATAAGACATTGCTTGATATGCCCGCGCCGGTATCAATAATCATGTAGTCGAAATCTCCATCCAATTTGCCCAGCTCTACCATTATCCTTTTTAAGTCGATTTCCCCCAAATCGGCCAATTCAGCAATACCCGAGCCCCCGGGAATAATACTCAAACCACCGGGTCCGGCGATAATGATATCTTTTAAACTTTTCTTCCCTTGTATCATATGGTGGATATTGTATTTAGGAACCAGACCCAGCATTATATCTATGTTAGCCAGCCCCATATCGGCATCCATCAGTAAAATCCTTTTACCCCGGAGGCACAGGCACAAGGCAATGTTAAGAGCCAGGGTGCTTTTGCCTACCCCGCCTTTGCCGCTGCTGATCACAACTACCCGGGTGCGTTTAAGCTCACGGGTCATCTCCCGCTCAATTTGCTGTTTAACATCCAGAGCCATTTGCCTTAGCTTGTCTGCCTGATCGTTCATAGGGCTTCATCCCTTCTTAAGAGCATCTGGGCTAAACGCAGCGAATCCGGTATTTCTATATCATCAGGAACGTTTTGTCCCGTAGTAAAATAGGCCAGAGGTTTTTTGATCTCATGCAGCGCGTTCAATATGGGGCCATAATTACAGGTCTCGTCCAATTTGGTAAATATTATTTTATCCACCCCAATATTCTGGAACCTTTTATAAATGTTGATTAAATCATTGCTGTCCGTGGTAACACTTAAAACCAGAATAGTCTCGTCGGGTCTGGCGGCATTGGTAAACTCTTGCAGTTCTTGCATTTGTTCCGCATTGTAGGGACTGCGTCCGGCGGTATCGACAAAAATAATATCCTTTTGCCGGTACTGTTCTACGGCCAGCAGGAGATCCTCCGGCGTAAATACCACGCTTATAGGAATACCGATTATTTCGGCAAAAGTCCTTAATTGTTCAGCCGCCGACACCCGGTAGGTATCCAGAGTAATGAGGGCAACGTTTTTACCTTCTGCAAAGGTGAGATTAGCTGCCAGCTTGGCAATAGTAGTAGTCTTGCCCACCCCGGTAGGCCCTACCAGAAATACTATCATTCCTTTGCGCTCCGGACTAAGCTTGATCGGCTTTATCTGATGTATGGATTCCTGCAGGGTATGCAGACAAACATCCCGGGCCCAGCTGCCATCACTGAACCCATCTTTAGGAAGTCTGGAAGCAACATGGTTGACTACATTCAAAGCGATATCACGGTCAACATTGTTATGCACCAGCGTTTCATAGAAATGCTGCACCTGTTCCGGCATACCTTTAATAACCTCGACTTCATACATCCGGGATTTAATATCCGTCATCAGGTTCTTCATTTTCTGCAGTTCCAGCAGTACTTCATCTTCCCTGCCGGTGTTCTCGCCGGAACTTGCCGCCAGTGAGCCGTAAGGGTTTTCTGTAACCGCCGCTGATTCAGTTTTGGCTGCTGCCGGAGGTAAAGGCATATTGGTCCTGGCCCGGTCGGTATTAACCTGCAGGTTGTCGTCCACCACCACCGTTATTTCAACCCGGGGGGGATAAAGCAGACCCAGAATCCCGCCTTTTTTTATCTGCCGGGTATGTAATATAATCGCATCCCGGCCCATCTCTTCCTTGGCTCTCTGGATAGCGGTCTTAAAATCTTTGGCCACATATTTTTTGATCTTCACGATGACACCATCCCTATAACCTCAACATTAATATTGGAGTCAATCTCGTTATAAGACAGTACAACCAGGTTAGAGATAAAGCGCTCTATCAGGCGTTTAAAATAAAGCCTTAAAATGGGGGCGCAGATTACTACCGGGGTAATCCCCCTTTGACTCCAATCCTCGTATTGCTTGGCAAGCTTGTCTATCATACCCTGGGCAACATCCGGGTCCAAGGCCAGGTAGGAGCCAAACTCGCTGTGTTGAATGGACTCGCGCAGTCTCTCTTCCAGGGACGGATCCAGAGTCAGCACGCTGATGGTTTGCTTATCCCCGCCATACTGTTTGCTGATTTGCCTTTTTAAAGCCTGGCGTACATATTCGGTCAAAACATCGGCATCTTTAGTTATTTTGGCGTAATCAGCCAGGGTCTCCATAATAGTAATCATATCCCGGATGGAAATCTGTTCCTTCAGCAAATTGGCCAAAACCCGCTGCAAATCTCCCAGTGACATAGGATCAGGTATTAATTCATCCACCACCGCTGAATTATGTTCCTTGATAAAGTTGATGATGTTTTGTATTTCCTGCCTTCCCAGTAATTCATGAGCATGGGACTTTATTATCGAGGTGAGGTGGGTAGCCAGTACGGAAGCAGGGTCAACCACGGTATAACCCTTCATTTCCGCCCGCTCCTTATCGGCCGTATCTATCCACCGTGCCGGTAGATTGAATGCAGGTTCCAAGGTGTCTACCCCCATTATCTCGTCGTCATTTTCAATTTCCGGCCCGATGGCGAGATAATTGTCCAGCATCAATTCTCCGGCCGCTATCTCGGTTCCCTTAATCTTTATTAAATAAGCGCTGGGTTTAAGCTGCATATTGTCCCTTATGCGTACCGGGGGGACAATAAAACCCATTTCCACCGCGCATTGCCTTCTGATCATAATAATCCGGTCCAGCAAATCACCTCCCTGCTCCGAGTCTACCAGGGGGATAAGGGCGTAACCCAGCTCCATCTCCATCTTCTCCACCTGCAGTAATTCTACTACGTTTTCCGGCTTCTTAATTTCCTCTGCCTCCACTACTTCTTCCATATCATCTACCTCCTCCGTTGGGGGGGCAGAGGTTCTGGAAGTGAAAAACAGCAATCCAAAGAAAGCTGCCAGCGAATACATGGGCAGGCGGGGCAAGCCGATAGTTCCCAGAACCAGCAGGATAAGGGCAGCCAATCCGAGGGCTTTCGGGTAGGAGAATACCTGCAAGGTAAGTTCATGACCCAGGCTGGACTTGGACGCACTCCGGGTAACAACTATACCGGTGGCAGTGGAAATCAGTAATGCCGGTATCTGGGTAACCAGTCCATCCCCCACCGTCAGTATGGTATAAACCTGCATGGCTTCATTCATGGGCATACCCATCTGCGCCATCCCAATAACGAAGCCGCCAATAATATTAATAATTATAATAATGATGCCGGCTATCGCATCACCCTTGACAAACTTGCTGGCGCCATCCATGGCCCCGTAGAAATCAGCTTCCCTTTGGATTTTCTGTCTCCGCTCCCGGGCGGCCTGCTCATTTATCAATCCCGCATTAAGGTCGGCATCGATTGCCATCTGCTTGCCCGGCATGGCATCCAGGGTAAAGCGGGCCGCTACTTCAGATACCCTTTCCGCTCCCTTGGTAATTACGATAAACTGTATTACCACCAGGATTAAAAATATAACCAGCCCTACAACCGTATTGCCCCCCACCACAAATGAGCCAAAAGACTCAATCACCTGGCCGGCATCGGCATAGAGCAGTATTAAACGGGTTGAGGATATGTTAAGCGAAAGCCGAAACAGGGTCATAACCAGTAAAAGAGCCGGAAAAACCGAAAATTCCAGGGGATCAGTATTAAACATGGATACCATTAATATGACCAGGGCAAAACTGATATTAAAGGTCAGCAGCACGTCCAGCAAAGCCGGTTTCAATGGTATAATCATCATCATAACAATGCTGACCACCAGAAGAGCTATAACTATATCACTGTGCGCCATCAGCCTGTTTAATAAACCGGACCTTTCTTCCATTTCCTGTCCTCCCGCCTACATAACCTTCTTTTTTTGTTTATAGACAAAGGCCAGCACTTCGGCTACGGCCTGGTAAAGTTCTTCGGGGATCACATCTCCGATATCCGTGCTGTAGTATAAGGTTCTGGCCAGCAGGGGATTTTCCACAATGACTACCTCATTTTCCCGGGCTATCTCTTTGATTTTAAGCGCCACAAAATCCTGTCCCCGGGCCACAACCACCGGAGCCTCCATCTCTTTGTAGGTATATCTTAAGGCCACCGCAAAGTGCGTAGGATTGGTTATAACCACATCTGCCTGCGGTACTTCAGCCATCATTCTGCGCATGGCAAACTCCCTTTGAATTTGCCTTTGCTTGGACTTGACCAGAGGATCTCCCTCGGTCTGCTTGTATTCCTGTTTAACATCATATTTGGACATCTTTAGTGATTTTTCATATTCATACCACTGATAAAGATAGTCCACTATCCCTATAATTAAAAAGACCAGCCCGACTTTCAATGCCATTTCAAAAATCATGACACTTAAAACCTTGATACTGAAGGCCAGCTCCATATCTACAAAGCGGGGGAATACATAAAAATACTTCCTTAAAACCGAATACACTATATATCCGGTGACTATAACCTTAAATAAAGCCTTGGCCAGTTCTACCAGAGCCCTTTTGGAGAATACCCGCTTAAAGCCCTCAATCGGGTTCAAACGCTCCAGTTTGGGGGTCAGGGCTTCGGCACTGAAGATAAAGCCCACCTGCAGATACGTTATCAGCAAAGCGGCTACAAAGGTTGCCAGTAAAACCGGCAACAGGACCTTGCCCATGAGCAGGAGCACCTCAATAAACATGGCATAAATATATTCATTGCTAAAATCATGGAGAGTTCGGTCCAGAATATATAAAGATGTAAAATTTTCCAGGCTTTTAATCATGTAAGTCATGCTTGCATAGAGAACCACGGTTCCTACCAGCAAAATAACCGCTGAATTCAGGTCGGCGCTCTTAAACACCTGGCCTTTTTTACGGGCTTCTTCGCGGCGCCGGGGGGTAGCCTGCTCGGTCTTTTCGCCGGTGTCTCCATCACCGGCGAAAAGCTGCAAATCAAATATGTAGTTTTTGATTAGCTCGTCCTGCATAAAGTCACATTCCCATTAATCTCAGGAGTTGATCCAGGTATTCAAAAAAACGGGCAAAAAGCTGGTTGAACACCCAGATATAAATCGGCATCATTATCAATAAAGAACCCAGCCCCACCAGTATCTTCAGGGGCAGGCCCACAATAAACACATTCATTTGGGGAACGGTTCGGGCCACAAAGCCCATGGCAATGTCAGCAGTCATAATAGCGATAATTATGGGCGCCGAAATCTTTACGGCTATAATAAACATATAAACGCTTACCTGGATTATTAAATCGGTTACCTTACCGTTCAAACTCAAACCCAGGACCGGAATGACCTTATAGCTTTGAACCAGAGCCTGGAACAGGTAATGGTGGCCGTCAATAGCCAGGTACAGCAACAGCGCCACCGTCTGGGTCAGGTTTCCCATCAGAGGGATTTGGGTACCCGACTGAGGGTCAACCACATTGACAATGCCGAATCCCATCTGCATATCCATGATCTGTCCGGCCAACTGTATGGCGCCAAAGACCATGTAGGCAACAAATCCAATAGTGTATCCTATCAGGATCTCGACCGCCAGGGCGGCAATAAAATAAGCCGGACTGGTAATCTCCTGCGCATAGGCAACAGGAACAAAATAAGCCATCATAGCTGCCAGGGCCACAATAACCAGAATCTTTACCCTGACCGGCATCATACGGCTGCTAAGTATGGGAGCACTTAAAAATAGTCCCGATATTCTGCTTATCAGCAGTAAAAAACCCTCCAGCGCAAAAGGCATAAGCTGCTACCACCTGTCCTACATAGCTAAGAACTGAGGAATACTGGCATAAAGGCTCTGGGTAAAGTCAGTCAGAATATTGAGCATCCAGGGGCCAAAAATAACCGCAACCAGCAGCACAATAACAATCTTAGGAACAAAGACCAGGGTCATTTCCTGGATTTGGGTAGTTGCCTGCAAAATACTTATCAGCAATCCTACCAGTAGAGCCGCACCCAGAATGGGGGCCGAGATTAAAATCACTGTAAATACCGCTTCATTTGCTATCCCCATAACTATGTTTTCGTACAAAGCAATAACTCCTCTCTATTTGAAACTGAGTATTAGTGATTGAATCACCAGATTCCAGCCATCTACCAGCACAAATAAAAGAATCTTGAACGGCAGTGAAATCATCATGGGAGGCAGCATCATCATACCCATTGACATCAAAGCGCTGGCCACCACCATATCAATAACCAGAAAAGGCACAAATATGACAAAACCAATCTGAAAAGCGGTTTTCAGTTCACTGATTACAAACGACGGTATAAGAACATAGTTGGGAATATCATCGAAGTTGCGTGGCCGTTTCATCTCTGACATTTTTACAAACAAGGCCAGATCCTTTTCCCGGGTTTGCTGAAACATAAACTCTCTTAAGGGCTGCATACCTTTTTGAAAAGCGGCTTCTTGGGTAATTTTGCCTTTAAAATAAGGCTGCAGGGCCTGATGATTGACTTCTTGAAAAGTAGGCGCCATAACAAAAAAAGTAAGGAATAGAGCCAGTCCTATCAGTACCTGATTAGGAGGCATCTGCTGGGTAGCCAGAGAAGTTCTGATGAAGCCCAGTACGACAATAATCCTGATAAAGGACGTGACCATGACCAGTATAGCTGGAGCCAGTGCCAGTACGGTAAGGAGTATTACCAGCTGCAGGGCAGTTGATAGATTCTGGGGATTATTACCGGCCTGGTCGCCTATCTGCAGGTTAATATCGGGTATTTGCAAAGGCTCGGCAAATGCAGGAGAAACCAATACAGCTGCCAATACCATAACCAGCATCAGCACCAGGACAAAACGGTATGTAAAGGTAATTGCGGGTTTATACATGGTCATCACTTCTTCTGGAGCCGCCCCCGGTATCCTGGGTACCCCGGTATGATATTTCGTCCAGCCTCCTGGCCTGTTGCTCTATGAGGGTATGGAAATTATCAGGAACTTTTTCCACCGATTTACGCGGTTTTAAAATACCGGCAACTACCTCTTTCCAGTTGTTCCATGCCAATGCAGTTTCGGTATCAACTACCGTAATATTGCTTCGGCTTATTTCTTCCAGCAGCTTCGGGTTGTCAACCTCAAACAGTACCGAGATATTGTGGTCGGTAACACCAATGGCATAAACTTTTTCACCGGCTTCACAGAGTACAATACCTCGATTTTGCCCCAGCATAACTTCATCAACCACATGAATCCAGGTACCTTGGAGCCTGGCACTTGCTTTTTTACCAAAAAGACGGATAATCGACCAAGCCGCCCCTATGATTAATGCCAATATAAATATCAGTTTGACAAAGTTGAAAAACAGGTTCGGAGCCTTGGCCTTTTCCACCTTCTGACTATCAATAGCCTTCTCCACTGCATTGAAGTCTTCAACCGCCAGAACATTTACCGCCAAAATTGATATAAGTACCAGAGTTATGATTAAAATGCTTATATACCTGTGTCTGACAGAAAGCATGGGCTTCACATCCACTTAGTTAATCTATGGCTTTACTTACAGCTTCGATGACCCGCTCAGGCTGAAAGGGTTTGACAATAAAATCTTTGGCGCCTGCCTGGATGGCATCAATAACCATGGCCTGTTGTCCCATGGCACTGCACATAATAATTTTGGCAGCGGCATCGAAGGATTTGATTTCCCGAACGGCTGCAATACCATCCATATCCGGCATAGTAATATCCATAGTAACCAGGTCGGGCTTCAGGTCTTTATATTTTTCTACCGCAACTGCGCCGTTCTCTGCTTCGCCGACCACATCGTAGCCGTTTTTGCTTAAGATATCCTTAATCATCATCCGCATAAACGCAGCATCATCAACTATTAGAACCGTCTTTCCCATCGTTGACCTCCTCACATCCTATTGTAATCTGTTCATCCTATCCATAGGGCTTATAATCGTAGTTATGCGAATACCGTAGCTCTCATCAATTACTACTACCTCACCTTTAGCAATCAGTTTACCGTTGACCAGCATATCTACCGGTTCTCCGGCCAGTTTATCAAGCTGTATTATCGCTCCCTGGTGCAGTTCCAGTATCTCTTTGATGGTTTTGCGGGTTTTGCCCAGTTCTACCGCTATGTCCAGAGGTACATCCATAATCAGACCGATATTGTTGGGCCCGCTTCCTGAATCACTCTCCCTCAGCGGTGCAAACTGTACCGGCTGTACCGTATACGGAGCACCTTTTTTTATTCCTGAAGAGCCGTCATTATAAGCATTGCCGCTCCAATTATCAACCGGTGCTGGTTCAGGCTGATTGCCAGGATGGGCAAACGGCTGGGGTGCAGCAACCGTCTCCATCGGCGGCGGAGCAGACTGTACCGGAGCGGTTTCTACCACCGCTTCCAGTCCCGATTCCTCAATGGTATTACCCATTAGGGCATTAATCATGTTTTTAACTGCTTCCATGGGAATTATCTGCATGATTTCGCTGTTGATCAAATGCTCGATTTCCATTTTGAATTTAATTCTGGCCATTTCCTCATATTGGCTGGAAAACTCAAAATTCTCTTTACCAAAATCCATAATGGTCAGCCGGGGTGGAGCAATATCAATCCTGCGATTAAACATGGAGGATAAACTGGTGGTAGCCGACCCCATCATTTGATTCATGGCCTCCCCCACCGCACTGAGTTCCAGTTCACTGAGGGTATTGCTGCCCGCCTGGCCGTCCCCGCCCATCATCAGATCGGCAATGATGCAGGCATCCTCCTCCTTGATCACCAGAATATTGGAACCATACAGACCTTCGGTATACTCAACCTCAACCACTACGTAAGGCAAGGGATAATCATCCTGCAGCTGTTTGCTGGTGGTTATGGAGACGTCCGGGGTAGTAATGGCCACCTTTTTACGCAATAAAGTGGACAAGGTAGTAGCAGCCGTACCCATGCTGATGTTGCCAATCTCCCCCAGAGCATCTTTTTCAAAATCACTCAGGCCTATCCCGGAATCAGCTTGGGGTTCAGTTGAGTTCCCTCCCTTTAACAGGGCATCTATTTCCTCCTGGGATAGAATTCCATCACTCATCTTCATTTCCCTCCTCTACTATATGGGAAACCTGAATCGACATCCGGTTTTCTAACACTCCTGGCTTGCCAAGAAACTTGGCCCGCTGTCCTATAACCACTTCCAGGTCTTTTTTGATACTTCTATCCAGTTGTACCACGTCCCCAATATTAAGCTCCAGCAATTCCTTAACGGTTATAGTGGTAGTACCGAGAATAACCTTTACCGGAACCCTGGTGTTCTCCAGCTTATGCCGGATATTATCTATGTTCTCCTGAGTTGCCTTCTGGCTGCTGGAAGAATAATAATAATGCACACTCAATTTGTCGAGTATAGGCTCCAGAACCAGAAAGGGAATGCAAATATTTACCATGCCCAGAACATCGGCCATCTGGGTCTCCAGCGAAACTATCATCATAATCTCGGTGGGAGAAACCAGTTGGGTAAACTGCGGGTTGGTCTCCACCCGTTCCAGGGAAGGTTCCAATTCAATGATACTGCCCCATGGTTCCTGGAGATAATCCAGCATTCTCTGAGCTATTCTTTCAATAACCGTTTGCTCTATTTCGGTCAGAGCTCTGATCTTGGGAGGAGCATAGCCCGGTCCGCCCAGAAGGCGATCTAAAAAGGCAAAACCCAGGTTAGGGTTAATTTCCATAATAGCACTGCCTTCCAGTGGATAAAAGGAAAAAATATTCAATATGGTCGGATTGGGTATAGAGCGAATAAACTCTTCATAGGTCAGCTGCTCCACTGATAAAACTTCCATCTGAACCGGCGCCCGCAGTTGAGCAGACAGATAAGTTGCCAGGGAGCGGGCATAGTTTTCATAGATAACCTGCAAAGTATGTATCTGATCTTTGGAAAACTTGTTGGGCCGCCGAAAATCGTAGACCTTGACTTTCTTCCGGGTCTGTTCCTCTTTCAGCTCATTGGCGTCAACCGAGCCGCTGCTCAGAGCGGATAGGAGCGCATCTATTTCCGATTGTGACAGTACCTCACTCATTATAACCCTCCCTTCAGGTTATAATTATTGCATTATAAAGTCGGTAAAGTAAACGTTTTTTACCAACTCTCCTCCGATTTTGGCATTGATGTCGAGCTTGATTTGAGCCTTGAGATTATTGCGGTTACGCACATCCAGATCAGCCAGGCTCTGAGATGCCAGAATGCCTAAAATGCTGTCCTTGATTACCGGCATGTACTTAGTTATAGTCTCTTGCGCCTTTTTGTCGTCAGCCGATACTTCAACCGTGACCTTGACCTTTAAAAAACGGGTACTTCCAGCCGCATTGATATTGGTAGTAAATTCTCCCACCTCAACCAGATTTCCCGAAAGCAATTCCTGCTGTTTTTTATTGGTCTCAGGCACCAATGGTGCAATAAGGCTTCTCATTACAAAATATGTAACGCCCATGGCAACTAGAAATAATAATAAGCCTATCAGTATAATGCGAAAATCAAAGCCTGGTTTTTCCTTAATCTCGGTGCCCTTTTCATCTGCCAACTGCATTCCCCCCTTTTACACTATGCTTTTAAATTGGTACAGGTTCTTTTGCGAAATTTTATGATATCCTCCCGGATCTTATTGACCGGTTCCCTTACTACCAGCTTTTTGCCGGTGGTCAGGGTGACAATCGTATCCGGGGTTTCCTCCATTATTTCAATCAGGTCAATGTTAAGTACTATCCTTTCTCCATTCAGCCGGGTAAGGTAAACCACTCTGCCACCTCTTATTCAACCCCGGGGGCATGATCCCCCGGGGAATGCAGTTTATTATCTCTTCAGATTGACCAGTTCCTGCAACATCTCATCTGATGTGGTGATAATGCGGGAATTGGCCTGGAATCCCCTCTGGGTCACTATCATATCGGTAAATTCCTCCGATAAATCCACATTGGACATCTCCAGGCTGCTGGGCATAATCTTGCCCAGTCCCTGAGAACCCGGTGCACCGATATGAGCATCTCCTGAGTTGCTCGATACGGCAAACAAAGTGCCGCCTATCTGCTGCAGGCCGGAGGGATTTTCAAAGGATGCAACGGCGACTTTTGCCAAATCCCGATTTTGGCCATTATCATATATACCCGTAATGGTGCCATCGATACCCACGGAATAACTGGTGAGACTGCCCTGGGCATAACCGTCCTGGCTGCTGGCCCAGGCTGATGATTCCCCTGCCCGCTGGGTAAGCCCGGCAAAATCAATGGTACAGCTTATATTGGCAGTTCCATTGCCCGGTGGCGGTATCTGGCGGTTGATATTATAATCGAATTTAGCCAGCTTAGGGTCTTTAATATTCCCCATATTATCGAATGGAATATTATATACCCGTAGAACCTTATCCCCGGTGCCGGCAACTGCTCCGGTCGCCATATCCATTGCTCCAAAATCGGTATTGGCCAGATAACCAGCCTGTTTGTCAAACAGCGGGTCGGTAGAGATATCGCAGGCCCAGCGGGTAACCGGGTCAGCCACCGGAGTTACACCGGGAGCGGAACCGGGCGTTATTTCATATTTAAAGAAACGGTAATGAACGGTTACCTTATTGCCCTGGGAGTCATAAACATCCTTGGAACCGGAAACCACATTCTCCGGGTAGCCGGCCGCCAGCCCCTGCGTGGCCGTAAGCACACTGCCCGCGCAGCCTCCTGCATTGGCAATTACCAACTGATCAACATTGGTTCCGGCTAAAGCGGTATTAAACTCAATGCTGTATTCTCCACCTGATGTCGGTGGGGGGCCGCCTGCCGGTGCTGTCGTCTGGGTTACGGTCACGTTGCCCTTTAAGGCCGGGATTGTATCAATCGCAGTCTGAATATCGGCCAGGGAAGCATTATAAGCGATCGGCGCGGTAGTAAAACCGCCGTAGCTTAAAGTAAACGTACCGCTACCGGAGGTGGTAAGATTGAGAGTCTGAATCTCATTCCTGGGGATTACCGTCGTAGGCTCCTGTCCTTCAGTAATGGCGACTATAGCAGCCGTACCGCCATCATACGGCGCTCCTCCGGTGGTAATAGTCAGCGCCGGCAGGTCCATGGCTGACAATACTCCCTGGAATTTAATATCATATCTCTGTCTCACAGCATCCCAGGTAACCGCTACGTTGCCGGAGCCGATATTGGGCAGAGCTTCAAGAGCGGCCTGGATGTTGCCCGCAGTGGTGGCAGCATCAGCGCCGACCGCAATATTACTTGTCGTATATCCATCAAAAGTAAGGGTGAAAGCTCCCCCTGCCGTTCCCCCGTAAGGAATTGCGCTGAAGGTCAAGGCCTGCCATTCATTGCGGGCGGGGACAAAACCCAGCCCGGAATCCAGATTGCCGGTAAACATCATTTTCGTGGTAGCCTTGGCGTTCAGACTTTTATAAGCCGATATGTCTATGCTGACCGGGTCGCCGTTGGTGCTGAGATCCCAGGTCGACGCATTAGCCAGCCAGCCCTGTACCTTATAGCCATTGGCTGTCTCCAGGTTGCCCTGCTTGTCAAAATCAAAAGCCCCGGCCCGGGTATAGTATCGGTTACTGCCGTCGTTGACTACAAAGTAACCATTACCGTCAATAGCCATATCGGTCAGCTTGGCAGTGCTGCTGGTAGGCGATCCGGTATGAATCTGGTCGATGCTGGACAGCGCCATACCCAGCCCCACCCCCATGGGGTTGGTTCCGCCCCGGGAACCATCCGGGCTCGAAGCTCCCCTGATATTCTGGTAGAGCACGTCTTTAAAGACTACCCGGCTCTTTTTAAACCCGGCGGTATTAACATTGGCAATGTTGTTTCCTATAACATCCATTCTGGTCTGGTGGTTCCGCAAACCCGAAACCCCAGAATACATGGAACGCATCATCTTTTACATGACCTCCTTTACCTGTAGGTATTTGGTAATTTATCCGGATGCTTCCGTCATTCCGCATCCCAAGGCTTCCTGCTAAGAGGTCCAGCCCTATACAATAACGGCGCTGTCGATATTGGTAAAGACATTCTCTTTGAGATTTTGTTCATCTACAGCAGTAATTACGGTGTTGTTCCTGATGCTTACCACCAGGGCTAAATTATCCATCAGAATCAGAGAATCCCTGGCGCCCTTCTCCCGCGCTTTGCCCACCGCATTTTCCAACCGAGCCAGTTCCTCTTCTCCCAGTTCGATATTACGGGACTGCAATCTCTGCCGGGCATGCTGGGAGAATTTCAGTTCACCCTGGAGTTTTTTCTCCAGCACTTGCCCGAATGAGGCCTTTTTAGCATCCGGGGTAGCGGGAGTATTGGTTTTGGTGGCAGGAGCCAGCGGTTGAATGACCTGCTGGGGGAAATAGACCTTATTATTCACCTGCTCCACCTTCCTCCGGGGTAATCAGAGTCAGCAAATCATCCAGCCGGTCTACCAGCTGGTCTAGCTGCTTATTATCAGAAACAACCGGACTGCCTATTCCGGACAGGTACTTCATGTCGACCTCTTTGCCATTGATAACGCAATAAGCGGTGCCGTTCTTAAACACTACCGAACTGACTACGCCTTTTAATAGTTTGGCTTCGCTCGCGTCGGGGTCCTGATAGCTGATTTCCCGTCCTATCAGATTGGTAGACTGCTGTATCATGAGAGCAGGGATTAAAAAGTCATTTATACTGGCGGCCAGCTTTTCAAATCCGGTATTCAGATTTTTCATCTGTTCCAGGGAACTGAAGTTGGCCATCTGGGAAATGAATTCCCTGTCTTTCATGGGTTCCAGAGGATCCTGGTATTGCAGTTCGGTTATCAACAGTTTCAGAAAGTCATCCTTATCCAGTATCGTTTTGGAAACCGGGGTCGTGGCTTTAGCCGCAGCCGTTTCCCGCAGCCAGGGGACCGTTTCGGTTACTATGTCTGCCATCAATTTCACCTCCTTAAACCAAAAAGCTGAGTTTGCCGTTTTCGTTAAATCCGGTTTCGTTTTCAGCCATTACGGCAGAAATCATCTCTTCAGGGTATATAGCCTCATCGTAGTTATCCCCCGGGTAGGCTTCACCTTGATGCCGTCCGGGTGACTGGCCTTCCTGCCATAAATACTGACGGCTGCCTTCGGAACCGTCAAACATACCTCCGTTATTCAGAGCCACATTGACTTCAGCCCGGTCCACCCGGAGTCCTTGCGCTTCCAGATTTTGCCTGAGGGTAGGCATATTATTCTCCAGCAAATGCCTGACCTGTTGATTTTCGGCGATAAAGCGGGCGGTTACAACTCCCTCTTCCACCATGACCTTTATGGTCAGTCGGCCTAAAAATTCCGGCTTCAGGTCTATCTTGAGCTCTGATAACTTATGACTAAACAAGAGTTCCGCCTTTTGTACCACCTGAGCCATTATTTCCCTGGCGCTGGGTAAATTCCTGCTGCTTTCCCCTCCCGGGGCGGCTGTTTTTAAGCCGTCCGCGCTATTGCGGGCAAGTTCACTTATAAACCCTTTGCCTTCGTCGCCGGCAGCTTGAGCCTTGCCCTCTGCAGCCGTTTGGGGTTCCGAACTCAGGCGCCTGCCATTAAGTCGATGGGACTCAAAGTCTATCAGTTTTTTGACATCAGTGGCAGGAACCGTTCTGCTACTGGCAGCAGCCCCCCTGTCCGCATGCGTTTTTTCCTCTGACCCGGAATCTGGCGCTGCCTTGGATTTTATCCTTTGGTCTGACCATAGCTCCTTAACCCATTGTTTGATCTCTGGTGCTTCTTTTGCCGCTTTGTCTCCGGCCGATACGGTCTGCCCCAACCTGACTTCCTGCTTCGCTTCTCCCTCTGATCTGCTGTGATCTTTGGCCAGCTCATCCTTCAGGGCTGGTTCAGCTTCCTTCCCACTACTGCTGATTGCCGGGGTTGCTGGCGTATTGTCTTCTGAAAACACTAAACCGCTTTTCCCGTCAACAACTGTGATTTCCTGACCCGCCCCTGCAGGGGTTGGCGCCGTGCCAATTTGCGGTTCCCTGGCAGCGGCAGGCGAAATATCGCTATCGCTGTTTGGCGGTCGCACCTGATCTTCGAGCACGGGTTTGCCGTCAATTGTGGCTAAGGATGCATCCCAATCCCCTGCCGGAGCCGTACCGGACGCAGCGGGCAAAACCATATCCCCTTCCTCTGCCACCGGTGCCTCAGACACAAACATTACGCTCTTTACCGGGTTTTCAGCATGCGCATCGTCAGTAGAGACTGCCTCGGGATTAAGGGCTGATTGCCCGCCCTCCTGTTCAGGTAACGCTGCCTGACGGGCGGTAGGGAAAAGTTGAACGAATAGCTCCGCAACAGGTAGGGCCTCTGCTTCTCCCGTCCCCCTGTCATCTCCCCGGGCAGCGCTATTGCATTCCGTGCTGGCGCCGGATTCCTGCGGGTTGGTTCCGGCCAATCCTCTGGAATCAGGTTCATACTTTTTACTTCCCCCGGCGGCAATCGTTTCTGTCCCGTCATCGGTCTTAACCTCGTTTGAACCCGGTTTCCATGAGTTATTGCCGGGATTGTCCGCAATTATATCTTTTCCGGGCTGGCATTTCGGTCTCTGGCTCATTTGTTTTAATTGTTTGTAGAAACTGCCGCTGCTGTTATTGCCAGGTAAACGTTTTTCTGCCGGACTTGCCTTTTCTTTGGCTCCTGCAGCAATCATTGCCGGCATGTTTATGCTTGTCACTGGTTCACCTCCTTTCGTTCCCTATTATTTATAAGATGAAGGCTACGAATCGGTAACCAGCATCTTTTTGGTTAGTGCGGCGGCTTTGTCCCGATCCATTTTCTGCAGCATCTCTGCCACCACATCCTTAGGCATCTCATTAAAAATGCCGATAATATCTTCATCTTTCAGTCGGGACAGGATATCAGCCGCATCTTTGCTTTTCATTTCTATGAAATAGCCTGCCATATCCTTATAAGCCCCCTGTTTGTCGCTTCTGGTGGTCTTAAGATTTAATATCTCTTCGTTTAGCCGCGCTACTTCAGCTTTTAGCTGATCACCATCATCTTCGCTGGTTTTAAACCCCTTCTCCATATCATTGAGCTGGTTCTGCAGTTTTTTCATTTCCTCCTGTTTTTCCGTAATCGTATTCTTGAGGCTGGCGTTTTCCTTTTTCGCCTTCTCAAGTTCAATTATCTCCGGCGGAATCTTCTCCTTTCCTTCAATTAACAGATTATTGACAACAGGAATGTAGGATATAAAATTAGGGGGTTCAAGTATTTTAAAATACAGCAACGCGAAACCGGCTCCAGCCAGCAAAATGATAGTCAACAATGCAATAAAAAATATCTTCAAGACCTTTTTCATCAAAAATACCCCTATAAGTCAGCCAGTCAAAGGCTTTTTCTATGATGAGCCGCACCCGCCACCTCATCAATGTGTTTTTGTTCTTCCAGCAGGAATTCATGCAAATACCGACGCCATGCTTTGTCCTTCAGTTTTTCCAGAGTACTGGTCTCGCGCATCCTTTCCATCAGCACCAGCCTGGCCTCTTCCACTTTTTGCTCGGCTAGGACCAGATTATCTTCGGCGGCTTTAATCTCCTGCTTTAGTACCGGTATGTATTGCCGGTTGATCACAATTCTGGGGAATTGACCCTGACGGCCGTTAAGTTCACGTATGGAATCTTCCACCGACTGAAAACGGTTCTCCAGCAGCTCCAGTTCCTGCACAATCTGATTCCGCTTTAAAATCCGCCTCTGCATCTCTTCACGCACCACCTGCTCCTGCCGTTGACAAATATCCAGTTTGGTCTGCAGCCTGAAATGAAAAGCCTTCATGAAACCTCCTATGCTTCAAGACTCTGAATATACTGTTTTTTTCAATAAGGAACAAGAGCGATCTTAATATCATTAAATGTAACCATTACTGCACCCCGAAAGGGTATTTTGATCCAAGATTTACATCTCACGAAATACTTTCATGCAATGCTGCCAGTGTATCCGCAAAAGCGGCTTGTTCATAGATGCCTTGGCGGAGAAAACCATGGCATCGGTCTATAAGTGCCATAGCCTCGTCTATTCGTGGATTGGACCCTTTTTTATAGGCTCCGATATCAATCAGGTCCCGGGCCTCCTCATAGGTGGCGAGGATGCTCCTGAAACGGTTGGCATCCGCCATGTGCTCAGGGGACGCCACATCAATCATTACCCGGCTTATACTCTGACTTACATCAACCGCCGGATAGAGATTAAGGGCAGCCAAATTTCGGTTCAGGGCAATATGCCCATCCACTATACCCCGTACTGCATCGGTTACCGGTTCGTTAAGGTCGTCACCTTCTACCAGAACCGAGTATAGGCCGGTTATACTACCCTTTTCGGCAGTACCCGACCGCTCCAGTAATTTGGGCAGCAGGGCGAATACGGAAGGGGTATAGCCCCGGGTAGCCGGAGGCTCACCTATCGCCAGACCCACTTCCCGCTGAGCCAGAGCAAATCTGGTCAGAGAATCCATCAAAAGCAAAACATCCATACCTTGATCCCGAAAATACTCGGCTATACTGGTAGCCACAAAAGCTCCTTTCAGCCTGATCAGTGCCGGTTGGTCAGAAGTTGCAACTACCACTACCGACCGGGCCAGTCCCTCCGGGCCCAGATCCTTTTCCAGGAAATCGCGCACTTCACGTCCGCGTTCTCCTATAAGGGCAATAACGTTGATATCTGCTTCCGTATTACGGGCGATCATACCTATCAGGGTGCTCTTCCCCACCCCGCTCCCCGCCAGGATTCCCATGCGCTGACCCTTGCCAACTGTAATTAAGCCGTCAATCACCTTGATGCCCACCGGCAGCTCGCTGGTGATGCGCTGCCGCTTAAGCGGATTAGGCGGGGTATTTGCTACCGGATAGGTCAGCTCTGATTTTATGCGCCCCTTATCGTCAATTATTTCCCCCAGGCCGTTTAAAACCCGGCCTCTCAGTTCCATTCCCACCTGCACCCTCAGGGTAGTGCCGGTGGCCAGCAACTCGCTGCCCGGGCCCACCCCTTCCAGATTTCCCAATGGCATAAGCAGAATTTTCTTGTCTTTGAATCCTACCACTTCAACCGGTATCAATTGCCCTCCGGCATAGTTAGTCTTGACATAACAAAGCTCCCCCAGCCTGACCCGGGGACCGGTTGCTTCCAGGGTAAGTCCGATAGCCTGCGATATTCTGCCTTTGAGCTGGCAGGTTGAGGCCTTCTCCAGTACATTCATATATTTTTCCAACTGCAAACCGGGGTGTTCAATATTCATCTGCAGTCACTTCCTGAACAGCATTCAGTACGCTTGCGGTTCTGGTCTCCAGTTGTGCGTCTACTGAACCGGCATCACTTTCCAATAAGCATCCCCCCGCACTAACCCGATCATCACCTTTGAGCCCTATGCTTAGGTTGTTACTTCCAATATCGGTCAAACTGCCGTGGTTCATTACTTCTAAAACGCTTTCCATGTCACGGGGATTTACATAGACGGTAACGTTCTCCGGTCTATCCAGATAGTCTATGGCTTCCTGCACCACATTAACAATTATACCGGGATTGGTTTGCAGTTCACCGGCTATCACCTTTTTAGCAACGGCTATGACCAGACGGACCATATCGGTTTCACTGGAACGGAATAGTTTTATCTTGGTCTGCCGGGCTTCCTCCAGTATTTCCTGACTCTGCCGCATGGCCATCTGACGGTCGGCTTCAATTTCTTCGTGAGCCCTTCTAAGACCCTCTTCATATGCCTCTTTCAGCGTCTGCTGTCTGATTCGGGCTGCCTCTTCCGCAGCCTGCGCTTTAATAACTTCAGCCTCTTCCCGCGCGTTGCTGATAATATCACGGGATTCATCCCGGGCTTTCTGCAGTAGCTCCATAACCATCTGTTCGGTCTCAGCCAGGATACTTGAGCTTTCCTTTTTTACCCGCTCCAGTTCCTGTTGCTCGATATCCAACAGGTTTATACTGTTATCGTCAGTCACCAGCGCTAATTCGTTCTCACTTTCTTCTTCTGTGCCGATTAACTCAGTCAGGTCTATAACGATAGGTGGAGAAAGCAACATTTCGGCATTTTTTATTACCCTAGACAATTACCTCATCTCCTCCCCCGCGCGCAACCACGATTTCACCGGTTTCCTCCAGTCTCCTGATAATATTGACGATACGCTGCTGCGCTTCCTCAACATCACGCAACCTGACCGGCCCCATGAATTCTATATCTTCCTTCAGCATATCGGAAGCCCGGCTGGACATATTGCCGAATATCTTCTGGGACACTTCGTTGCTGGAGCCCTTGAGAGCCAGAGCCAGATCCTGGGATTCGACTTCTCTTAAGACCCGCTGTACCGAACGGTCGTCAATCATGACAATATCTTCGAATACAAACATTAGTTTCTTGATTTCCTCGGCCAACTCCGGATCCTGAACCTCCAGAGCCTCCATTATGGTCTTTTCCGTCCCCCTATCCACCCGGTTGATAATCTCTACTACCGATTTGATGCCGCCGGCAGCAGTAAGTTCCTGGGGAACAATAGAAGATAATTTGCGTTCCAGAACCCTTTCCACTTCTTTAATAACCTCAGGCGAAGTAGTATCCATTATGGCTATCCGCTTGGCCACCTCGGCCTGGCGGTCAGGCGGCAGGGCAGAAAGTATGGTGGAAGATTTCTCCGGTTCCAGATAAGCCAGTATCAGGGCAATGGTTTGAGGATGCTCGGATTGAATAAAGTTTAACAACTGGGCCGGTTCCGTCTTGCGCATAAAATCAAAGGGGCGCACCTGCAGAGAAGCGGAAATGCGGCCGATAATTTCCACCGTTTTTTCTTCTCCATAAGCCCTTTCCAGAACTTCTTTGGCGTAGGAAATCCCTCCCTGACCAATAAACTGACTGGCCAGAGCCATTTCATAGAATTCCCGAAAAATTTCATCTATCTTATCTTTTGAAACCTGGCGTACATTGGCTATCTCCAACGTAATCTGCTCTATCTCTTCTTCGTTTAGGTGTTTAAATATCTGGGCCGATTTCTCCGGGCCCAGGAAAATAAAGAAGTTAGCGGCCTTTTGCTTCCCGCTCAAGCCTTTTTTGGTGGTTGCCACCATTGTCACCTCACATCTTCAAGTAACCATACTTTGATTACCTGTGCAGCATTTTCCGGGTTCTCATCTATTAGTTTATCGACTTCCAGCCTTATCCTTTGCCTTTCCTTTTCTTCCGGGGTCAGGTTCTGGTCAATGATATCGGCAATATTTATGCTTTCTTCAACAATAGCTTCAAAGCCGTCAGGCTCTTCCGGTTCCAGTTCAAGCGTTTTCCGCCCTCTGCGTTTTATCAGCAGCCAGATCAGAGCAACCAGCAACATGGCCAGCAAGGCCATAACCCAAGGAGCGTAGGGAGCAGCTGCAAACCTCTGCAGGGCTCCCTGGGGGCCCGCTTCAGGTTCCGGTTCGGTATAGAAATCTATAAAGGCTACTGAGATATTGTCCTGTAAGCGAACATTTTCGTTCGCGCGATTCTCCCTTAACCCACAGGCAGTAGCGACTATACTCCTTACTTTCTCAATTTTTTCCCCTTCATTCTCACCGATATTGGCATTTTCGGTGCCAGCTCTATTGACGAAAACCGAAACGGTCAGATAGTCGTATTGGACATCCCCCAGCGAAAAGCGAGTCATCGTCTGAGTTTTATTGATATCATAATTAACCGTTTTTTCGCTTTTATCCCAGCTCGAGGTTCCCCCTTCGGTGTTTACCTGTTCATATTGGGGTATATTATTATCGGTACCAGGAATCCCGGGTTGAGTGGTTTTGGTCTCTGTTCCCGAATCTTTTTTAACATGCTCGCTAACCACAAAGGGCCCGTCGGGGTCATGGGTATAATGTTCATCCACCTGTTCTTTATTATCAAAGTTTAATTCAGCATTCACCCTGACCACGGCATTATCCTTGCCCAAAACTTTATCCAGCATGGTTTGGATAGCCTCTTCTTTTTCTTTTTCAAACTCCCTTTTCATGGTCAGTTGCATTTTGACTACCTCGCCGACGTTGGCAACATCAACCGGAAGGTCGTCGGATACCAGGTTGCCGTTCTGGTCGACAATAACCACATTTTCAGGTTTGAGGTTTTTTACACTGTTGGCCACCAGATTGGTTATAGCTTGAACTTCTTTCGGGGTCAGCTTTTTGTCATCCCGGGTATTTATCACCACCGAGGCTTTGGTTTCCTGCTCATTATCTGAAAACAGTGATTCTTCAGGCAGAGCCAGATTTACTTTGGCTGCCTTGATTTTTTCCAGGCTCTGTATACTCTTGGCCAGTTCACCCTGTAGGGCTGCCTGATATTTGACCTTTTTATCAGTCTGAGTCTCGCCAAAACTGCTTTCTTGGAATAATTCAAAGCCGGATTCGCCCCGGGGAATATTCTCCCCCGCCAATCTTAGCCGGGTAGAATCCTTAACCTCGGGAGGTACCATGATGGTGGCACCCTTGTCCTCCAGCTTGAATTTGATTTTCATTTCATTCAGTTTTTCTACCACCGCAGCAGCGTCTTTATCATCAAGTTCGGTGTAAAGTACCTGATAAGGCTCCTGTCTTCCGACATTAGCCGCCATAACCGCAATTGCCGCCAGGACGAGCAATATGACTCCGGCAAATAACACCTTCTGGTTCAAGCTCAGGTTGCTCCAGGTGTTTTTAAGCATCTCTCCCCGTTGCTTGACATTATCAACAAAACTTCCCATTGTCTAACTCCTCAGCGTCAAGTTACATTTGCATGCGCATTATTTCCTGATAGGCTTCTACTATTTTGTTCCGAACCTCAATGGTGAGCTGTAAAGCAAGATTTGCCTTTTCGTATGCAATCATGGTGTTGTGTAGATAACCCTCTTCACCTAAAGCCAGCTTTTGAGCGCTCGCTGCCGCTTCCTTTTGCAGGTTGTCTACTTCTTGAAGTGCATCGTTAAGGTAAGAAATAAAGTTGGTTTTATTACTGTCGGCTTTTTCCGAGCCGGAAGTAAGACTTTGGTTAAAGTCAGGTTTAAGCCCTGTGATAGTGCTATTTTCCCCGATTCCTACTGTCACCGCTACCTTCCCTACCTTCCAATATCCAGGGCTCTCATGGCCATGCTCTTACTCGCTTCGATTACCTTAGCGTTAGCCTCGTAAGCCCGGGTCGCGGAAATCATGTTTATCATCTCTTCAACTATGTTGACATTGGGATAATTTACATATCCCTGTTCATCGGCATCAGGATGGGAAGGGTCATAAACCCTTCTTAAAGGAGCCTCATTTTCACTTATCTGTCTTATTTCCTTTACCCTTACGCCAGAACCCATGGCTTCAATTTGTTGCTCCAGCATGTTATCGAAACTATTGCCGGCGGTTCTGGGAGTGCGGGCCTCAAAAACCACCACCTGCCTGCGATAAGGTCCGGCTCCATTTTGAACCCGGGTGGTTTCTACATTGGCCATATTATTGGCTATGGTATCCATACGCAAGCGCTGGGCGGTTAGCCCGGAGGCACTGATATCGATAGTATCCAGAAATCGCATGGTTTACCCCCTTCCGGTTATTGCCATTCTCAGCAGACGAATCTCGTTGCTCATACTCTGACCCAGGGCATCGTAAAACACCTTGTTTTTAGCCATTTTGGCTGTTTCCACATCGATATCGACGTTATTCTCGTCATTGCGGTAGCTTAAATCATTCATGATCCTTATTTCTGGCTCTAATTGATTATACGCCTGTGATTCCATAATTTGCATGTGCCGTGAATCAGTTATCTTTAGTTTATCATGAATTTCATCTTTTTCTAGGACTTTTTGTATGTTTTCTTCGAAAATTACTTCCCGGCGCTTAAATCCGGGAGTGCTGACATTGGCTATATTATCGGCGATAACCCTATTCCTGACGCTCGCCGTATCTAAACCCTTATTGAGCAAAAATTGGGCTGGGGAATCAAAAATTTTTTCCAGCAAAATATCACCCCTAGCAAGATTTTCCCTTATCTTTTCTACCTAAGCTGCCAATATTCCTTCAATCCGAACAAATTTTATAAAATTTTCTGTTATTTTTGCCATAAAAAACAACCGGTCTTTGCCGGTTGTCGACAACCCATTAAATGGGGCATGAAGCTACCGTTGAAAGACAGAGCCTTTAAAATTTAAAACAAAATCAGCTAAAGCGATAAAAATATTTAATAGCAGCAGACCCGGCATCGTAGATATCTGTGATTGCTCTATCCTAATTACATTTCGGCTATTTCCTGAGTTCCTCGAACAGATAGTCATTCAGAACTTTTATGTAAGTGCCTTTCATCCCCAGCGACCTGGATTCAATCACCCCGGCACTTTCGAATTTTCTGAGCGCGCTTACTATCACCGACCTGGTTATCCCTACCTTATCGGCTATGCGGCTGGCTACCAGCAGCCCTTCCTTGCTGTCCAGCTCGGCAATAATGTGCTCTATCGCTTCTTTTTCGGAATAGGAAAGGGTTGCCAGGGCTATCTGCACCGAAGCTTTTTTGCGCGCCTCTTCTTCTATCCTTTCCGACCTCATGCGCATTATTTCATTGGCTACTACTATGGCTCCGTATTCAGCCAGAACAATATCCTCATCACAGAATTGCTGGTTGCGCCTCACCAAAATAAGGGTGCCGATACGCCTGGCTCCGCCAAATACAGGGGTAATGGACCAAATGCGACGCGAACAGTCGCAATCATTACTGTTTATGTTGAAGACACACTTGCGTCCTTCTTCCAGGACAATATTGGTTTTGGTTTCCTGGATGCTTATTAATTCCTGGTTGAAGCTTTCGGGAAAACGCTCGGCATGACTCATCAGATACTCTACCTGGGTGCAATTGGCGCCTTCGGTAAAGGCATACCCCCCTATCTGGCCCCTCCTGCCCACTATGAAGACACTGCATTCCAGATTTTTCGCCAGAACATCGGCAATCTCATAAAAATCGACCGGATTGCCCCCTATTTTTTGCAGTATCTTATTGATTGCTCTTGACCTTTCCAGTAATGATTTCTGCACCTTTCTGCCCCCCTAGAGAATATATCTGCTAAGATCGTCATCGTCTACGATCTTCTTCAGTCTTTCTGCCACATAACTGCTGTCAATGACTATCTCCCGGCCCTGCATGTAGGGAGCGTCGAACAAAAGATCCTCCAGAACTTTTTCCATTACCGTATGCAGGCGCCGGGCGCCGATATTTTCAGTTCTGGTATTTACCTCATAGGCTATGGCAGCAATGTAATCTATAGATTCATTATCAAAGCTGATGGTTACCCCTTCGGTGCTTAAAAGAGCGCAGTATTGCTTGATTAGGGAGTTATGGGGTTCAACCAGTATCCTTTTTAAATCGTCGCGGCCTAAACCTTCCAGCTCTACTCTGATGGGGAATCGGCCCTGCAATTCCGGAATCAGGTCGGAGGGTTTGCTGACATGAAAAGCTCCCGCAGCTATAAACAGAATGTGGTCGGTCTTCACCGGTCCATATTTAGTAACTACGGTCGAGCCTTCTACTATGGGAAGAATGTCTCTCTGTACCCCCCCACGGGAAACATCCGGCCCGTAAGCCCCTTCCCGGCTGGTTATCTTATCAATCTCGTCCAGGAATATTATTCCGCCTTCCTCGGTTTTGCGGATAGCCTCCCGGTATACCTCATCCATGTCAATCAAGCGCTGGGCTTCCTCAAAGGTTAATATCTTCCGGGCTTCCTCCACAGTCACCTTGCGTTTTTTCTTGTTTTTAGGCAGCATCTGGCCGAACATATCCTGCAGGTTGATACCCATCTCTTCCACTCCGGAACCGGAGATTATTTCCATGAAGGAAGTGTTTTTCTCCTCCACTTCTATTTCAATAACCTGCTTATCCAGTTCATAACGGGATACCTTTTGCTTGATTATCTCCCGTTTTTCTTCAACGCTTCGGGTTTTCTGTTCCAACTCCTCTTCATTTTCTTCATTTTCAGCCGCAGGCCCCAACAGAAACTCGAGCGGATTCCTGGCAGCCCGGCTTTTTTTCCGGGGCAAGGGTAGTATAAAATCAACTATGCGCTCTTCGGCCAGCTCTCTGGCCTTATCCTCAACCACCTGCATTTTCTCCTGTTTTACCATCCGTATCGATGTTTGCAGGAGATCCCTGACCATGGAATCAACATCCCGTCCCACATAGCCCACTTCGGTAAACTTACTGGCCTCCACTTTGATAAAGGGAGCATTGACCAAACGGGCCAGGCGCCGGGCTATCTCAGTCTTGCCAACACCGGTGGAACCAATCATGATAATATTTTTAGGATAGATTTCTTCCCGGATTTCTTCGGGCAGGTTCTTCCTGCGGTAACGGTTTCTGAGGGCAATAGCCACCGCCTTTTTAGCCTTTTGCTGTCCCACTATATACTTATCCAGCTCTTCAACAACTTCCCGGGGGGTCAGATTTTCCAATGCGCTTCGCTCCTTCGCAGGATATTAGTCAATTACCTCAACATTAATATGCTCATTGGTATAGATACATATCTCGGCTGCAATCTTCATTGACTCCAGGGCGATTTCCCCGGCGTCCAAATCGGTGTGGCGAGCCAGAGCCCGAGCGGCAGCCAGGGCATAGGCTCCTCCCGAACCGATAGCCGTAATTCCGTCATCAGGTTCAATTACCTCGCCATTACCGGAGATTATAAACATTTTTTCTTTATCAGCTACTATGAGCAAGGCCTCTAATTTTCTTAATACCCGGTCAGACCGCCATTCCCTCGCTATTTCAACCGAAGCTCGGGTTAGGTTGCCCCCGGCCTGTTTAAGTTTTTCTTCAAATTTGGCGAAAAGGGTAAAGGCGTCAGCTACCGCTCCGGCAAAACCGGCAATCACCTTACCATCGTAGAGACGCCGGGTTTTATTGGCGTTGCTTTTCATAATTGTGTTCTGCCCAAAAGTCACCTGCCCATCGCCGGCTATGGCGGTATGGTCACCCTTCTTTACGGCTATAATGGTCGTTCCTTTAAACATGCAATTACCTCCGTGGATGGGTTTCATTATGGATATTTTTTATATTTTCCCGGGTTAAATGGGTATATATCTGGGTGGTGGAAAGTTTCACGTGACCTAGCAGCTCCTGAACGGAGCGCAGGTCGGCGCCGTTGTTAAGAAGGTGAGTAGCGAAAGAATGGCGCAGCATATGGGGATTAACTTTCTGATTTAAAGCTACCTCTTCCACATATTTGTTGAGTATGTTTCTTACACTTCGTTCAGAAAGGCGCTGGCCATATTTATTCAAAAACAGCGCGCTAACAGCCTCCCGGGACTTGCGGGCAAAACCGCCCCGGGCTCCGTTAATATACGCTTTCAGAGCCTCCCGGGCTTTACTGCCCAGAGGAGTAATCCTCTCCTTGTTGCCCTTGCCTTTCACTTTAACCATGGCATTGGCCAGATCCATGTCTTTCAAATCGATTCCCACCAATTCACTGACCCGTAATCCGGTGGCATAAAGGGTTTCCAGTATTGCCCGGTCCCGCTTTCCCGCATTCGATGTCAAATCCGGAGCTAACAACAGGGCTTCTATCTCAACCGGATAGAGAAAGCGGGGCAGTTTTTTGTCCTGTTTGGGAGTGGCGACAGCGGCAATAGGGTTGCCCGGCAAAATGTTTTCCCGGCACAGGTACCTGACAAATGAGCGCAAAGATGCCAGTTTTCTGGCCATGGTGGAACGGCTTAACCCGCGTTGTTGCAGGTGCGCCAGATATTCTCTTACCAGTCTGTGGTTGAAAAACTCAGCAGTGATTTCTTCCCGGGGGGTTTTGTACTGATCAGCAATAAAATCGAAAAACTGGCATAGATCGGTGCGGTAACTCACCAGGGTCAGGCTGGATGCACTTTTTTCAACCCGCATATGGTCCAGGAAACCATCAATATGTTGAAATAACATAATTCTCCTGCATCCTATCTTTTTTAAGGCAATGCTAGCATAAGGTAAATACTTTTACAACTGTTTCAGAAACAATTCTGAAAATTTATCCATTTCCTCCAACGACCTTCTTACATAAGCAGCGTATCTGGCTTTCTTATCCCGTACCGACGCCGCCAAGGGAGGGAGCAAGCCAAAATTGGCATTTACCGGCTGAAAGCTGTTCGGATCGGATTGGGTTATAAATTGCAGGAGCGCACCTATCATGGTCGCCGAAGATAAAACTGCCGGGCTCTTGCCTTCCATTATTCTTAGGGCATTGATGGCAGCAACGATGCCGGTAGCCGCTGACTCCATATAGCCTTCAACCCCGCTGATCTGCCCGGCAAAAAGGATCCTTTCATCCGGTTTAAACTGCAAGGTCGGCATTAATACCGCCGGGCTGTTGATATAGGTGTTGCGGTGCATCACTCCATAGCGGACAAACTCGGCCTTTTCCAAACCTGGTATGAGGCGGAAAATCCGGTCCTGCTCCCCCCAGCGCAAGCGGGTTTGGAAGCCAACCAGACCGTATATCCGTCCCCCTGCATCCTCCTGCCGCAATTGCACCACCGCATAAGGCCTGGGTTTTTCTCCTCCGGGATTAAGGCCCACCGGGCGCATAGGGCCAAACCGCAGAGTATCTTGTCCCCGGCGGGCTATCACCTCCACCGGCATGCAACTATCGAAAAAAAGCTTGCGGTCAATACTGTGACCTTCTTTAGTATCTGCATTGACCAGTTCCCGATAAAATCTTTCGTATTCTTCCCGGCTCATCGGACAGTTGTAATAGTCGTCGCTCCCTTTGCCATAGCGCGATGCCTTGAATAGCTTGCTTTTATCAAGACTTTCAGCAGTAACGCTGGGGGCTATGGCATCATAAAAATAGAGGTGCTCCTCTCCGGTGAGCCTCTGCAATTCCCGGCTGAAACTCTCCGAAGTGAGAGGCCCGGTAGCTATAATCGAAATGCCGCCAAGCGGAATCCGGCTGATTTCTTCTCTCACCACCTCAATCAAAGGGTGAGCCAGAATCCGGTCCGTTACTGCGGATGCAAATAAATCCCGGTCGACCGCCAGGGCTGAACCGGCAGGCACCCTGGTTTCATCGGCGCATTCCAACAACAGAGAGCCCAGGGCCCGCATTTCTCGTTTGAGCAAGCCCTGAGCACTATCTTCCAGATCGGATTTTAAGGAATTGCTGCATACCAGCTCGGCCAGTTGCGAGGTTCGGTGGACAGGGGTGGTCTGCACCGGTCTCATTTCATAGAGCCTTACTTTCTGCCCCCTGCAGGCTATATGATAGGCGGCTTCACACCCGGCCAGACCACCGCCTATAACATTAACCCATTGCTGCGAACTCAGAGTCTCATCTCCTTACTGTATTTGCATTCGGGGTTGTGGCAGACGGCTGCGCTGTCTTTGCTGCGGTTCTGTTTTTCCACCAGTATGTCCCCGCAAGCCGGGCATTTTTCGCCGGTAGGTTTGTTCCAGGAGCGGAACTCACAGTTGGGATAGTTGCTGCAGCCGAAGAAGCGCCTTCCCTTCTTGCTCTTAAGAGCAACAATCGCACCACCGCAGAGGGGACACTCCACTCCCACTTCTTCATTAAAGGATTCGGTATGGCGGCAGTCAGGAAAACCTGAACAGGCCATAAATTTGCCGAAACGGCCATGCTTAATCAGCATCGGTTTGCCGCATTCCGGGCAGTCCTTGCCTGCTTCTTCATCCTTGATTTCTACCTTTTGCACCAGAGCCGACGCCTTCTCCAAATCTTCGGCAAAGGGGCGATAAAAACTATCAACTGCTTGCTTCCAGTTCAGTTCGCCCTCCTCTATCATATCCAGATTCTCTTCCATGCGGGCGGTAAACTCAACATCCACAATCCCCGCAAAATGTTCCTTAAGTAAATCAACCACGATAAATCCCAGCTCTGTAGGCACGAACTGCTTGTTTTCCCGTTCCACATAGTTCCTTTTTAGGATAGTGTCAATTATAGGGGCATAAGTACTGGGCCGGCCAATATTTTTTTCCTCCAGCAATTTAACCAGACTGGCTTCACCAAAACGCGGAGGCGGCTGGGTAAAATGCTGCTCCGGTTTTAGGGCGCGCAATTCCAGTTGGTCTCCTTTCTCCAGTTCGGGTATATAATTTTTACCCTCTTCCTCCTCGCTGTCGTTGTAGACCTTCTTATATCCGGCGAATTTTAACTGGGAACTGCTGGCCCGCAAACCGTATTGGCCTGCACTTATCTCCACACTTACGGTATCAAATACCGCCGCCGTCATCTGGCTGGCCAGAAACCGTTCCCAAATCAGTTTATATAAGCGGTACTGGTCCCGGCTTAAAAATTCCTTAATGCTTTCCGGGGAACGGGAGGCTGAGGTGGGTCGAATGGCTTCGTGGGCATCCTGAGCCCCCTGTTTGCTTTTATACTCGTTGGCAACAGCGGGCGCAAATTGAGCGCCGTAGTGAGCACGAATATAATCAATAGCCTCTGTCTGGGCCACGCTCGCTACCCGGGTGGAATCAGTCCTGAGATAGGTAATAAGGCCTATGGTTCCTTCCTTGCCAATCTCCAAACCTTCGTAGAGCTCCTGGGCTACCTTCATGGTGCGTTTGGAGTAGAAATTAAGCCGACGGGCAGCTTCCTGCTGCAGGGTGCTGGTTATAAAGGGCGGAGAAGCTTTTTTGCGTTTCTCCTTTTTTTCAACCCTATTTACCATTAATCGGGCTTGTTGTATATTTTTTACTATCTCGTCTTTTTCGGCTGCAGACCCTATTTCGATTTTCTGGTCGCCCTTACTGGTCACCCGGGCTGCAAAATCTTTACCTTGGCCATTTCTCAGAACTGCTTCTATCGTCCAGTATTCCTCGGGAACGAAATTTCTGATTTCCTCTTCCCGTTCACAGATCAAGCGAATCACGACGGATTGCACCCTTCCGGCCGAAAGCCCTTTACGGACCTTGCTCCAGAGCAGCGGGCTCAGATTATATCCCACCAGCCGATCCATGACTCTCCTCGCTTGCTGGGCATTGACCCGATCCAAATCTACCGGCCGCGAATTCCTAATCGCATTCTTGACCGCATCCCGGGTGATCTCGTTGAATTCTATACGACATTTTTCTTCCGGAGCCAATTTTATGGCATTCTGAAGATGCCAGGCAATGGCTTCACCTTCCCGGTCAGGGTCAGTTGCCAGCAAAACCCGCGAAGCCTTCTGGGCTTCCTCCTTGATCTCTTTTAAGAGACTGCCTTTGCCCCGTATGGTTATATATTGGGGGTCAAAATTATTTTCCAAATCAATTCCCAGCTTACTCTTGGGCAAATCCTTAATATGACCAACCGAAGCCTTTATTTTGTAGCCTTTACCCAGAAACTTGCCTATGGTTTTAGCCTTTGCAGCAGACTCAACTATTACCAGGGTAGTTGCCGCCAAAAATATCACCTCTCCACAAATTGTGTTGTATTTAGATTCTCACATAATAATTACCCGGTAAGGATTTAATTATACCTTCCATCTCAAGTTTCAGCAAAAGTGTGCTCAATCTGCCTATATCCAAGCCGGTAGCTTCAAGCACTTCATCGAAATGCAGAGAATTGGGCTCCAGCAGATCCAGTATCTGTTTTTCGCTGTCATCCAGCCAGACCAGCCGCCCCTGCTCCGCTTTCCTCTGCGTACGATTGATATCATAATATTCTTCGAGAACATCTTCAATACCTGTTATAAGTTTGGCCCCCTGTTTAATTAAATTATTGGGCCCGGCGCTGGTTTTACTGTTGATCGGCCCCGGAAGGGCAAACACATCTTTTCCCTGCTCCAGAGCAAAATCAGCCGTTATAAGGGCACCGCTTTTCTCTTTAGCCTCAATCACCAATACTCCTTTGCTCAGCCCGGAAATTATGCGGTTGCGCAGGGGAAAATTATGCGGTTCAGGGGCGGTATGGAGAGGGAACTCGCTTATGACTGCTCCTGAAGCTATTATATCCTGATAGAGTCCCCGGTTTTCCGACGGGTAGATTACATTGGGGCCGCTTCCCAGAACAGCTATGGTCCTGCCGGATTCCAGCGCCCCCCGATGGGCCTCACTGTCAATTCCCCGCGCCAGGCCGCTTACTATCACCATCCCGGCAGCAGCTAACTCTCTAGCCAGTTTCTGCGCCGTAGTTTTTCCATAGAGAGTAGCAGCCCGGGAGCCGACTATAGCCAGACAGGGCTGGTCGGTAATCCCCAGATCCCCCCGGTAGTAAAGGACATAGGGCGGGTTGCTTATATGCTTTAATTTCTGGGGATAGAGAGGTTCGTTCCAGCATACTATCCGGATATCATGGGACTCATATGCTTCCAGCAAGCGCTCGGGGGAAACCCTTCTTTGCTCCAGAATCGCATCAATCACGGCGGTATCGATAAACGAAGCATGCAAGACACTCCGATCAGCCTGGTAAAAAGACTGGAAACTGCCGAAAGCTTCTTCTATCTTATGCAGGCTTCTGCTGCCTAAACCCGGTAGGGAGTGAAGATTGCAGACAATAGCTTTTTCCAACCTGTCCATGTTCATACATCCATTCTTTCTTAAGGTGTTTTGGATAACCCGATATACCAGGAAGAACTGGGATAAAGCAAATGCAGCTTGGCTGCCATGCTGCATTTTTTCGTGCCGTATAAGCATAGCGGCATCTTCAGATAGGGGATTCCACCTGCTTAAGACCGGCGCCGGCAGGTTTAATTTCAGGGCGACCTCAGCCCCAATACTTTATTCGGGACTCCTGCCGATAGTCTGACCTACAGTCATTGATAACACAAAACCGGTTGGCAGGCAAGGATAAAAAGTTTTTATTTACATTTGTGTTATCTTTTACTATTTATTTTTGCTCACACATATACCGGTATCTTAACTGGATTAAAGAAGTGGTGGGAAATTTTTCGTTTCTAAGCTCAATTAAACCCGGGAAAGATAAACAAAACAATTTTATATTTTTGTGAAAGGGGTGAAATCATGTTATCAGGTATGATGGACTATAAGAACTCCATAAGTAAAAAATTACTGAATCAGGATAAAGTGGATCCGGGAACCTTCAGTTTCCTGGAACCCGGATGGTGGGCACTTCATGCAACTGCCATTACAGCCGTATATATACTGGGCACCATGACGGCTAAAAAATCACGGGAGCAGATGTAAAGGGGATTAAATGATATTATACAGTATTGAGCCTATACGGGATTTGAACAACCGGTTAAGAATACCCACCACCAGTCATTATATCGACGACGATGATACCTATGAAGATGTTTGGCTGCCGATTGGTGACGATAAAGAAGCCGATATAAGCAGTCTTATTCAGCAACAGAGGTTATACCGCGATTAATAGGAAAATAGACGCAGATCCATGCAGACTCATTATTATAAAAGAGACGCGGAACTCGCGGAATCTTGGAAAATACGCGGAATTTATTAAAGTTTTCTTCCGCATTCTTTCCTCTAAATTCCCTGAATTCCGCGTCGAAAACCGTGGATGCAGGGGTCCGGGCTATGGGGCTTTGCAGTTGCGGTTATCCGTATTGAAACACCCGCATACAGCGGTCTCCGAAAATATCATGCACTCTTATAGCTACAGCCCCCGATTCCCGGCGGGGAATCAGCACGCTGGCCGAAGTCGGCAACGATTCGTCCCATTTCATTTTATCCCGCATAATCTGCAACTGAGAGCGGAAAATATCGCCGCGGTAATCAGGATCCAGTTCCCAGAACTGGATTTGGGTTTGAAAAGAAGTCCCCAGGCCAGTCTTTTGGTCCGGAGTATACGAGATTATATCGACATCAATCCTGGAGTACTCATTATTATGAACCTGGTTGTTAAACTTCACCTCAAGGCTGTTATGGCTAAACCGTGATTCTACCCGGTTTAGCACATGCCAAACAAACGGCCGGGAATTTATCCGCACCATCCGTTGGATGGAAATGCTGGTTGCCAGCGGACTATAGTCACAGGCTAGCCATTGGCGGTTTAGTTTTTCACAGGCGGCGGCCGTGGTGCCTGAACCGGAATAAAAGTCGGCTACCAGGCTATGCGGATGGGAAGCGGTAGAGATCAATCTTTCTAGCAGAGCTTCCGGTTTCTGGGTAGGGAACTTAAGATTTTCATAAGCGGTAGGACTCAATATTTTATTGATATCAATCCACCAATCCTGCATTAACGCCCCCTCCCGATGCAAACGATATTTGCCTCCTTTGACCCTGGTTAATCCTCTTTCTACCGTTCCTTTGCTGTACGGGCGACGCTGAGGATTAAAAATGTAGTCCGCGCTTTTGCCATACCAGAATATAAGATCATGTTTGCGGTGGAAATGACGCTTGCTGCCACTGCCTCCGCCATAACACCATACTATTTCGTTAATAAAATTACGGGAGCCAAAGATTTCGTCCAGGATAATTTTCACATAGTGGCTTACATGCCAGTCAAGATGCACAAAGATGCTTCCCCGGGGACTTAGCAGTTCTTTCATTAACTTAATGCGGGTGTATAGTTCATCCAAATAATTATCCAGATTTTCCTCACCCTCATCTACAAACGCCAGACGCTCCAGATTTTGGTATCTGTCTTTATCTCCGAGCTTAATCTTGGAAGAATATTTTTTGCGGCTTAAATAAGGGGGGTCAATATATATAAGATCAATCTGCTCCCGATAGCCTTCCCCTACCAGCAGCTGCAGAGCCTCCAGATTATCTCCCTGGATTAATCTTCCCCGGAAGTTGGCCTGTCCTGCGGCAGCCGATGCGAATGGATGAGGGAAAAGCTCCCCGCCTTGGTGGGGGTGGGCAAATATGTACTGCTGTTCTATATTTATAGATTCAGGCCGGTCCGGTTTTTCCTGCTGCTTATTTTCCCAGACCAGGCTTACCCGATGCTGTTTTTCCATAGCTTGCAATTCTCCCGCTAATATAATTCCCTACCAATCTTAACACAAAAAAGCCCTGCACTAACAGGGCTGCCATAATCATAGAGGGCGGTTGCTCGCGTCGGTTGTCTAATAATGACTGACTACTAATGAACCAGTGAATTCATGCGCACCAGATTATCTGCGGTAAAGGCCTGCTCAAGGGAATAGAAATGGGTAGTCACAGGTATCAACAGGGTCAAAATCACTCCGACCAGCAGCATAATAATTAACTTACGCCCCATATTGAAGCCTCCCTTCCGCAATTTCTGCGCCTACATTTAGATATACTTTTTCAATTGCTTTAAAGCTGCCTTCTCCAGCCTGGAAACCTGAGCCTGGGAAATCCCGATTTCATCCGCGACTTCCATTTGGGTCTTGCCGGCAAAGAAACGGAGACTGACTATGTGTTTTTCCCTTTCGCCCAATTTTTTCATGGCTTCTTTTATAGCTATCTCTTCCAGCCATAACTGATCCGTGTTTTTATCGTCACTGATTTGATCCATCACCAGTATCGGGTCGCCGCCATCATTGTAAATGGGTTCAAATAAAGAAACCGGTTCCTGTATGGCATCCAGGGCAAATACCACTTCTTCCCGGGGGACATCAAGGTATTCAGCTATTTGCATTACCGTAGGTTCGGCTGAATTATCCGATATCAGCTTTTCCCTTACTTGCAGAGCCTTGTAGGCTATGTCTCTTAACGACCGGGATACCCTTACCGCATTATTATCCCGCAGATACCTCCTTATTTCGCCAATGATCATAGGAACGGCATAAGTTGAGAATCTGACGTTCTGGCTGAGATCAAAGTTGTCTATGGATTTAATGAGCCCGATACATCCGACCTGGAACAAATCGTCAACATACTCGCCCCGGTTGCTGAACCTCTGGATAACACTTAATACCAGCCTCAGATTACCCTGAATCAGCTTGTCACGTGCTTCCGTTTCGCCCGCTTGCATAGCTTTGAAAAGGGTGCGCATTTCATCGTTTTTCAGCACTGGAAGTCTGGAGGTATTGACGCCGCAGATTTCTACTTTGTTAATCACCGCTTCACCCCTTCCCCGGTATTTAAATCTTTTTCAAATTATTTACTAATCGCGCTAATATTATTCGAATTATTCAATCTTGCGGATTTCTCTCTGCAGGCGTTTCAGTATGCGCTTTTCCAGGCGTGATATATAGGACTGGGATATACCCAGAATGTCGGCAACTTCTTTCTGAGTCTTTTCGCCCGCGTCGCCCAATCCAAAACGGAGCTGAATTATGGTTTTTTCCCGGGCGCTAAGCTTATGCATTGCCTGCCAGAGCAGGCTTTTTTCCACTTCCCCTTCTATTTTTTTATAAATCATGTCGCTTTCGGTTCCCAGAACATCTGAAAGCAGAAGCTCGTTGCCATCCCAATCAACATTTAACGGTTCATCCAGGGAAACTTCCACCCGGTTTTTTAGATTCCGGCGCAAATACATCAGTATTTCATTTTCTATGCAACGGGAAGCATAGGTGGCCAGTTTGATATTTTTCCTGGGTTCAAAGGTGTTGACCGCCTTAATCAATCCAATCGTCCCAATTGAAACTAAATCCTCTATGTTTATCCCGGTATTTTCGAATTTTTTAGCTATGTATACTACCAGCCGCAGGTTATGCTCAATGAGAGTCGATTTTACTGCCATGTCTCCCTCGGCCAATTTACTGATTAAATCGAATTCCTCTTTTTCACGCAAAGGCGGCGGCAGAACCTCGGTTGATCCAATATAGTGAATCAGCTGGGGTAATCTCTTTCTTAAATAGAACTGCAATAGATACAGCCGCCAACTCTCCAGCCTGGCGATTAATCCCATAACCCATCCTCCTATCCGTTGTTCATAATTTCAGATGGAATCAGCATCTGGTAGCTTCCGTCCCGGCTCAGTTTCTCCCGATAAATGCCCACCACCACATTATTGTGCGCCACATCGCTTTTACCCGTGTCAACCAGTACGGTATCAGCCCGGATCCCAACTAAAATACCATTTCTTCTCCCGATTGAGCTGAACGGTATAATCCGCAAGCGATTAGCCCAACTGCTGCGGCTCAGACCGTCCAGCATATCGTTCTCGTTCTGGCAAATATCCAAAACCTGCTTAAAGTCTTCCGGCAAACAATTACGGATTAATTCGTATTCAGCCACTACCACCGGCCGGTTGGTCAGCGGGTCTCTTAAGCCATTGCCGGTATCCAGAAACCCCTTTCCATTACAGCTTCTGGTTCCAAACCGCAGTTCCACCCCAAATTTTAATAAGTCGGGCACAATCCTTTTAAGCAGGTGTTTTTCCCCGTAAATACCCAGTAAAACGGCAAACCCGGCGCCTGCCGCCAACCATAGATAGGAAAATTCGAATCCCTGCTCCGGGGCGGTGGCTAAATAGGAGACAGCTATAGTAGCTCCGGCAGCAGCAAAACTTATGGCATAAAAATAGAGTAAAGCCCTTTTAAACTGCCGCCAGTTTTTGGGCGCCAGACCCAAAACCAAAATTATACAGGAAAACAATATCTTGGCCGGGAGACTGTACCACACCGCCATGGAAGGAAAAAGATAGATTACGGAATATATTGCACCCAGTAGTGAAGCGACGGTCAGCCTGGAGATAATAATTTTAGTTCCGGCCAGTCTGGCTGTAGCCCAGAGTATGATAAAATCCATAATCAGGTTTATTACAAATGTTAAATCGCCGTAAACCTTTGGCCCATCCACCCTATCACCATACTTATGTTTTATTAACCAGGAAATGGTTAAACCCTGACCATAATTCCGCCAGTCCAATTTTATGAAACCGAGGGAGCATTCATGACTTCCAAATTATACCACCAGTCTTGACGGGAATTTGTCTTAATAAGGACAGGGAAAAGGTTAAATTACTCCTAAATGTCCTGTATAAAGCTACTAAAATAAAAAAACCGGGAAACATTATATCTCCCGGTCAGCTATGGATGCTTAATTTTATCTTATCTTCGTCTCAGGAACGGCGGTATGTCCAAATCGCCTTTGTCCAGGAAGGAAGGCGGAGAATCCATTCCCCGCCGCTGAGTATGGGTATGGGTTTCGTTCAGCGGCTGACTTCTGGGGGCGCTGAACCCGGTAGCAATAACCGTGACTCTGACCTCATCATCCAGGCTTTCATCAATATTGGCCCCGAATATGATATTGGCCTCCATGTCGGCAGCCTGGTGAATTATCTCGGCCGCCTCGTTGATTTCAAACAGGGTAAGGTTATTGCCTCCGCTGATGTTAAACAGCACGCCTTTGGCACCTTCGATAGACGTTTCCAACAACGGGCTGGAGATGGCCATGCGAGCCGCCTCAGCGGCACGATTTTCACCACTGGCCATGCCTATCCCCATCAAGGCGGATCCGGTGTTTTGCATTATGGTCTGCACGTCGGCAAAATCGCAATTAATTACTCCAGGTACGGCAATAAGGTCAGAGATGCCTTGCACCCCCTGGCGCAAAATGTCGTCAGCTATTTTAAAAGCATCATTAAATCCGGTATGTTTGTCAACCACCTGTAATAAACGATCATTAGGGATGGTTATCAGGCTATCAACTTCGTCTCTTAAGGCTTGGATACCGTTATCAGCCTGCTGGTTACGCTTACGTCCTTCAAAACTAAAAGGCCGGGTTACCACCCCTACGGTGAGTGCTCCTACCTCTCGGGCTATCCGGGCTATGACCGGTGCACCTCCGGTTCCGGTGCCGCCGCCCATGCCGGCTGTAACAAATATCATATCGGCTCCCTGCAGGGCCCGCTTTATCTCATCCGCAGTTTCCTCTGCCGCTTTTTTGCCGATATCGGGATCAGCGCCGGCCCCTAACCCCTTAGTGAGTTTTTCCCCCACCTGAATCTTTTTCTCTGCCTTGGAAAGATATAGGGCTTGAGCATCAGTGTTAACGGCTACAAATTCGACCCCTTTGAGACCGGCCTCAATCATGCGGTTTATGGCATTATTACCTCCGCCGCCTACACCTATTACCTTGATATCAGCAAACTGCTGCATTTCCACATCGAAATCTAACGGCATTCCGAAACCTCCTCTGCCTTAACTGAATAGATCTTTTAACCAGTAATTCACTTTTTGCACTATACCTGATAACGCCTTATCCTCATGATTTACTGCCCCTTTATATTGGGCAGCGTAGATAACACCTCCAAGAACGGCAGCATACTGCGGCCGATTCAACTCTGTCGGCAGGCCCTGTATATTTTCGGGCATCCCCAGCCGAACCGGAATACCTAGGTATTCTTCCATAACATCGGCTGTTCCCGCCAGTTCAGCTCCGCCCCCGGTAAGGATCATCCCCCCCGGAACACTTTCCAGCGAACCGTATCGCTTAATCTCTGCATATATCATTTCGGCCATCTCAATGATCCTGGCATTGATAATTTCTGCTATAACTTGCTGGGAGACCTGTTTGACTTCTTTGCCTTGAACATTTTTAATGGCTACCATTTTATCGCCGCTTATCAGTCCGGGGCTGGCTACCCCATACTCTTCTTTTACCCTGATAGCTTCTTCAATCGAGGTTTTTAAAACTATCGCCAGATCCCGGGTTATATATTCATCACCCAGCGGCAACACCGAGGAATGAAGTATGCTGCCGCTCTGAAACAGTGTTACCTCCGTTGTTCCTGCTCCCAGGTCTATCAAGACCGCTCCCATTTCTTTCTCGGCTGGAAGAAGAACAGATTCGCTTACCAGCAGCGGGTTATAAACCAGCTTATCTACCTCCAGGTTGATCCTGGCGGTACTGCGCTGCATATTCTGGATAGCGGCGGCGGCAGCAGTTATTATAGTAATTTCCGCCTCCAACCTGCTTCCCACCATGCCCACCGGGTCTTTTACGCCGTCATATCCGTCTACTATGTATTGTCTCTCGATGGTTTGCATGATAATTTTATCGGGCGGCAGAGTTATGTTGCAGGCTGACTGCAAAACCCTTTCTTTATCGTCGCGGGTAATCTCATAACCGGGATTACCGACCGCTACTACGGCGCGGTTATTGACTGCGTTTATACTGGCACCGGAAAAGCCCAGAAGAGCACTATATATTTCTACTCCGGTCAATCTTTCCAGCTCGTTCAAACAGTTGTCAATGGCTTTTGCAGTTCCTTCTATATCAACTATATTGCCTTTTTTTAAACCGGAGGAGCCTACTTGGGTGATTCCCAGGATACTGACAACCTGACCCAGGGCAACTTCCGCCAGGGCCGCTTTTATAGTGCTGGTTCCGATATCCAGACCGGCCACCATATTTCTTTTTCTAATCCTCACGCACCCCTTACAATATCTCCTACATAAAAATACCACAAAGCCAGCGTTATTCCTTTAAAAATCATATAATTTTGTTTAGTACTTTTTCACTAGATATCGACGTATTATAGCTAAATTCTGGAATATGCGGGCTCCAAAAACCACCACCGCGGCCAGGTATAATTCAACTCCCAGCTTGTCCCCGATATAGGCCAGCCCGGCGGCTAAAAGGGTATTCACAAAAAAACCGCTGACAAAAATCGTATTATCAAAACCATCGTCCATATAAGCCCGAATGCCTCCAAATACCGAGTCCAGAGCTGCTAAGATAGCTATCGACATGTACTTGGCAAGTATCACGGGTAGCAGAACCGGCATTTGAAAGCCAATAGCCAGGCCTATTAACAAACAGAATATTATAAGTAACCACATATCCTTAATCCGCCTTCTCTTTGTCTGATGGTAGCCCGCTGTATTCCAATCTGATGGCACCGCTGTACGGTGGTATCTGTACCTTTTCTGCTTTCTGCATTTGGATCTGGTAACCCCATTGTTTCATAATACCCAGCCATCCACCTTTAATGGTCATACCGCTCTCCAGCATGTCCGGATTACCGGTGGCTTTAATCACAAAGGGTGGACCGATGCGCCTGGTGTTTACCAGAATCAGGGTGGAAGCGCACCTTATCTCCGACATGGCGGTAATCCGCTGGTCATTAATGGATATGGCCTCAGCTCCGCTGGCCTTGAGATCATTTACCAGGGTTTGCAGGTCGGTATCATGCACTATATAACTGTTGGGATCTTCGCCGGCCTGCATAATGCGCGGGATATCATTGACCGTCAGAATAATCCCCGGACCTTCTACCGCCGTCAAACCCGCCATCATATTGGATTTCTGCAATTCACCTTGTAAATCTGCCATAGCCTGGTCATTTTTACGGACATTGCTGAGCTTTTCCCGTAAAGATACGACTTCTTCCGCCAGCGCATCGCGTTCCTGAGTTACGGTATCTAATTTCTGGGCGACATCCTCAACCCGGGCAGGTAAATTAGCGTCATTGCTGCTGGCGGTGGTTTTAAACTGAATAGCCAGCATTATACCCAATACCAGGCTAACTATCGCAATCGATATCTGTGCATTTTTGCTGCGCATTAATAATCACCCCTATGTTTTCTGCTCCTGCGCTTGCATTGTGGTTTTAACTACCGGTTGTCCTTTAAAACGCAAATCCACGTAGTCCAGAGCATCGTTGCCCTTTTCCTGCATGTCTTGCTCCAGGCCCAGCATTTGTTTAAAATAAGCCGCCTTTTCTTCCGTACGGTCCGCCTTGCCCCACCTTATCTCGGTACCGCAGTTGGTAAAGATTAAAATTTCTTTTTCCTGGTTCCGGTAGTGCATTTGCGATATTTCTTTTTGTTGTTTGGGTTCAAGCGCATCCCATATCTTTCGGGCTAATTTTACTCCGGTTTCATCGACAACCTGTCCCAAGGTAACATACTCCGGTACTTTATCCATCGTTATCACCGGATAGTCGGTCATAGAAAAATAATTGAGTTTATCTATACATATGCCCTCCTCATCAACACAGAGCAGGCTCCCCTGATAGGGGATCAGCGCCCAGATCTTTCTTTCTTGCACTTGTATTTCTATTTCCCTGGGCAGATGCCTTATTATTATACTACTCTTAATCAGCGGATGGATTTCAATTGCCTGACAAGAAAGTTTTTCATTAATAATAAAAACATTCATTCCCGTAGAAAGGCCTGATAGCTTTATGACCTCGTTTTGAGAAACATTATGCAGGCCGCTTACGTAGATTTTATCAATCGCAAAAAAAGAACTATGTAGAAAAAGATAGGCGCAAACAAGGATGAGCAAAATAAATACGGAAACCCTGAAAAATCTGCCAGGTCTGCCTTGACTCATAATACTCTCCTAAATCCGAAAAGAACTGTGATGATTATAGCAGAATTCTTAATGAAAATCATTATTATTGCTTATTATTAGACTCTGGTAGGAAATAAGGGACTGAAGGTTCTAGTCCTTCAGTCCCTTATTGATCTCTGCGCCTATCTCCCTGAGCTTGCAATCGAACCTTTCGTAGCCCCGGTAGATATGTTCCACCCGGATTATGGTTGTTTCTCCTTCGGCAAATAAACCGGCCAATACCAGCGCAGCTCCGGCTCTTAAATCGGTTGCTTCCACCAGGGCGCCTTCCAAACGCTTTTTCCCCTTAATTATAGCTACACGGCCTTCCACTTTAATATCCGCACTCATACGCCGAAGCTCCTGGACATGCATGTAGCGGTTCTCGAATATGGTCTCGACTATTATACTGGTTCCCGCTACCGTTGATAGAAGCGCCATCATCTGGGGCTGCATGTCGGTTGGAAATCCAGGATAAGGCATGGTTTTAATATCCGTCGGCTTGATGTCGTGATTACCTATCACCCGGATACCGGAACTCCATGATATTATCTCAATGCCTATCTCCCGGAGTTTGGCTATAAGCGGTTGAATATGTTCCAGTACCACGTTCTCAATATGGACATCGCCTCTGGTAATGGCAGCGGCTGTCATAAAGGTACCCGCCTCAATCCGGTCCGGAATTACTTTGTGCTCAACCCCTCCCAGATTATTTACACCCTCGATCCTGATGGTATCAAGGCCGGCGCCCCTTACTTTAGCCCCCATACGGTTGAGGAAATTCTGTAAATCCACTATCTCCGGCTCCCGAGCCGAGTTCCTGATCATAGTAGTTCCGGGAGTCATACTGGCAGCCATCATGATGTTTTCTGTTGCCCCCACACTGGGAAAATCCAGCAGTATCTCCCGGCCGGCCAAGGCCGACCCTTTGCCTTCCATGAAACCGTATTCATCGTTTATCTCATAGCCCAGATTTTTAAAGCCTTTGACATGCAAATCCATCGGTCTGCTGCCAATAGCACAACCTCCCGGGTAAGCTACCCGGGCGTGATGGAATCGCGCCAGTAAAGCTCCCATAACCAGATTGGAGGCCCTCATCTTGCGCGAAATATACTCCGGCACTTCCACCGAGTTTATGCTGCGGCTGTCTATTATAAGGACATCGTTCTCTCTTCGTACTTTGGCCCCCAGTATCGTTAGCACTTCAGACATAACATTTATGTCTTCGAGGTCAGGAACACCTGACAGGACGACTTCCCCTGAAGATAATAAGCTGGCTGCCATAATAGGAAGCGTAGCATTTTTCGACCCGCTGATTTTAACCTGCCCTTTAAGAGGTTTTTTGCCTCTTACCGCTAAGGTTTCCAAGTAAACACCTCCGCCGGGATTAAGCCTGCGGTATAACTTCCGGTAGTCTCTGCATCAGATTAATACCCAATCTCCATATGTCGCCTGCACCCATAGTAATTATAAGATCATGGTTTTGGACAAATTGAAGGATAAAATCCTCTATCTCCCCCAGGGATGATAAATACTCCGCATTACATCCGGCATTTATCGCCGCTTCATAAACCACCCGGCCCGTAATTCCGTTTATAGGTTTTTCACCTGCCGGATAAATATCGGTCACTATGACCTTATCCACACCGGCTAAAGCCTCTCCCAGCTGCCGGCCCAGCATTTGGGTCCGCGAAAAGCGGTGGGGCTGAAAGACGGTTAAAATGCGGCCTTCATGATGGTAATTGTGGGCTGCTGCAATAGTAGCCTTGATTTCGGTAGGATGATGAGCATAATCATCAACTATGCGAATATTGCCAACCTGCCCTATCAACTCAAATCTGCGCTTGGCCCCTTTAAAGCTTTTCAAAGCCCTGGCCGCCTTATCGAAATCGAGGCCAATCTCATTGGCGGCGGCCAAAGCTGCCAGGGCATTCAGGGAATTATGTTTTCCAGGTATAGACAGCAATACCTGCCCCAGGCGCATCCCCTGGTGATAAACTGCAAATTGTGAACCTGTGCCTGCGGCCTGCCAGTCCTGCATATAATAGTCGCAGTCGGTTTTTTCGCCATAGCTTATCACCCGGCTTCGGGTATGGGCTTTAATTCCTGCTACACCACTGTCGCCTGCATAGAGCAGGGCAAAGCCTTCCGGCTTAACCTCATCAATAAAGAGTTTAAAGGCTTTGCGGATGTTTTCCAGGGATTTGTAATAGTCCAGGTGGTCATCCTCAATGTTGGTAACCACAGCTATATAAGGTTTGAGATCCAAAAAGGATGCATCACTCTCATCGGCTTCTATAATTGAGTACTCGGCCGTGCCCAACCTGGCCCCCAGGTTATTCTCCTGCATCTCTCCGCCTAAAATAAAAGTGGGATCCAGACAGCAACTGTGAAGAGCCGTATATAACATAGATGTAGTGGTGGTTTTGCCATGCGCCCCGGCAACTGCTATAGCTTTGCCGTCATTTACAATATGAGCCAGCATTTGTCCCCGCTTCAAAACCGGAATGTTCCTTTCCCGGGCCAGCCTAACTTCACTGTTGTCCTGGGGAATTGCTGAAGAAACGACCAGCAAATCAACTCCTTCCTTGAGGTTGGATGAAGAGTGACCCCGGTAAATTTCAATACCCATTTCCTCTAGTTTTCGAGTTGTGTTATTACACTGTAAATCAGAGCCGCTTACCCGGTGACCCTGCTCTACCAGTATGGTTGCTATGTTGCTCATGCCGGCTCCGGCAATTCCCACCATGTGAATCCGCTGCTTTGATTTGGTGGTCACTTCCTCATCTCCTTCTCCTGTGTTTGCATTACACTGTATAGTATGCACAATTAACAAAAGTGGTTACACAACTATGACTTGTCCAGGAAATCCAGGGCAAAACTCATAAGAAAAAACCGCACTGATTGACACCGTTCTGATCAGCACCGACTGGAGCCCAAATTGTAACCGCAAATCTGTGTAAACCAGTGGTTTTCCTGATCCCGGCATCCTTATCAAGGACTCACCTTCCGTGGGTTAACTCAATACAATATCCGCTATGTCTTTAAGCGCATCGGGTCTTGCTTCCCGGCGTATATTGCTGCTCATTTCCTTCAGCCCGGCTTGATCAGACTTTAATTCACTTACTTTCTGATAAAGAGTATCCCCATCTAAAAACTCATCAATAACCATGGCTGCTGCGTTTTTGTTCAGGAGGGCCCGGGCATTCATTTCCTGGTGGTTTTCGGCTGCATAGGGATAAGGTACAAGAATGGCAGGCAAGCCTACTATCGCCAGTTCACACAAAGTACTGGCGCCAGCCCGGCAGAGAGCCAGGTCGGCTGAAGCCAAGGCCAGGTTAATATTATCCATATACGGTAGCAGCTGCAGCTTGCACCGAAAAGAGTCAATATTAACCTTATCGGCTAAAGCGGTTCTTATCTCCCGGTAACCGCTTTCACCGGTCAACCATATAATCTGTATATCCTCCTTCCGCAGTCTTTCCATGGCATCAAGCATAGCTCGGTTAATGCTATAGGCTCCGCGACTGCCGCCGAAAACCAGCAGGGTAAACTTTCCCTCCATGAGTTCCAACTCCTGCCTTGCCCTGCGGGCGTTGACCCCGATCATGTCTTTTCGCACCGGCAAACCGGTAACCTTAATTGACTTGGCTTTTAGATGCTTTTCGGCCTCGGGAAAAGTAAGCATAACGCAATCGACCCTCCGGGCCAGGCTGCGATTAGCCAGACCCGGAAGGGCATTTTGCTCATGGATATAGGTTTTGCCGTCTAAAAAAGTTGCCGCCAGTACTACCGGGAAGGAAACGTACCCTCCGGTACCTATTACTATGTCGGGTTTGAAGTCCCGCACCACTTCCCAGCCCTGGAAAAAACTGCGGGGCAATTTACTTAATGAACTTGATGCTTTAATTAAAGATGAGCGGTTTATGCCGCTGATATCAATGGTTTGAAAATCAAATCCCGCCCGGGGTACTATGGCGCTTTCCATGCCCCCCTTAGTGCCGACATAGAGTATGGCAGCATCCGGCATCCGCTCTCTTATTTCCTGAGCTATAGCTAAAGCGGGATAAATATGACCTCCAGTCCCGCCGCCGCTGATAATTATTCTCATAGCCAATTCCCTTCCAGCAATATTATTAGGAGCTATATCTGGATATATTAAGCAGTAATCCAACCCCAGCCATAGTCAGCAATAATGACGAGCCCCCATAGCTGATAAAGGGCAGGGTTATCCCTGTAACTGGAAGCGCCCCGGATACTACTCCGATATTGATGAAGGCCTGAAATACAATCATAATTGTTATCCCTGCCGCCAGTATACTGCCAAAAGTATCCGGGGCATTGATAGCAATTTTAAAGCCTCGCCAGGCAAAGAGAAGGAAAAGGGCGAGAACCAGAAGAGCGCCCATAAAACCAAGTTCTTCCCCCAGGATAGCAAATATAAAATCGGTATGCTGTTCGGGCAGGTAGAAAAACTTCTGCCTGCTTCTTCCCAGCCCCATGCCAAACAGACCTCCAGAGCCAAGGGCATACAGCGATTGAATCACCTGGAATCCCTGATCACTAGGGTATTTCCAGGGGTCTAAAAAAGCCAGAAAGCGCTCAGCCCGGTAAGGCGCAACATATATTGCCAGAGCTACAGCACCTGCTCCGGTCACGGCCAGAGCACCCATATGCGACCATTTGGCCCCTGCGATCAGCAGCATACAAAAAACCGTTCCCGCCACCACAAACGAGGTTCCCAGGTCAGGCTGCTTCATTATTAAAGCGCAGACAAAAGCCATTATCAGCAGATATGGCAGTACCCCGTTCTTAAAAGATTTTATCTTGTCCAGGTTTTGCTCCATTACCTTGGCCATAAACATTACCATGGCCAGCTTAACCATTTCAGAAGGGGTAAAGGTCAGGGCGCCTACCCCCAGCCATCGGGTAGACCCTTTGGCGCCGATACCCAGCGGGGTAAGAACAAGTACCAAACATATCAAGGCTATTATCATCGCCGGAAAGGCTAAATCCTTCAACCGATAATAATTGATTCTCATAATTACTATCATTGTTACCAAGCCTATAGCAGCCCATATCAATTGGCGTTTAAAAAAATGATAGGCATTATGGTATTCCAGATTGGCGGTTACCGCGCTGGAGCTAAAGACCATGATCAGTCCCACGCCAACCAGAGCCAGTGTGGTAATAAATAAAATAAAATCCGGCGGCCCTTTTTTCAGCCTCAAAACCTTATCCTCCTTGGCATAATTAAATTCAGATTATGCATGTAGGGAAGGAACAACGACGTTTTTGCCAAATACAGCCTAGAGCACGAAGCATTTCGCCAGTAATCCATAACTATAGTCAACCCTTTTTCATGGCCGAAACGATTTCGCAAAACAGATCTCCCCGGTGTTCATAGCTTTCAAACATATCCCAGCTGGCACAGGCGGGTGACAGCAATACTACATCCCCGGCTGTTGCCAGCCGCCGGGCTGTTTCTACCGCCGTGTTAAAATCATTTACCTCATGTATATTCTTAAAACCGGCCTCCATGACTGCCTTCTTTATCTCTTCCCGCGCTTCCCCCAGCAACACCAGTTCTTTTACTTTGGTATTCACAAATCTGGCAAATTCATAGAAGTCGGAACCCTTGCTCCTTCCTCCGGCCAGGAGGACAATGGGTTCGGTAAAAGATTCCAGAGCCTTTATAGCCGATTCCGGGTTGGTAGCCTTGGAATCGTTTACATAGAGCACCCCATCCACAACCCCCACCTCCTCAATCCGGTGCCGGACGGCGGCAAAAGTTTTCAGGGTTTCCCGTATGGATTCCGTTTTAGCACCGGCAATTGCAGCAACCGCCACCGCACAAAGGATATTTTCCAGGTTATGCTTGCCCCGCAGAGAAACTTCGTCTACCGAACATATCGTCTTGGCCTGCTGGTCAAAAGCAAAATAAATCAGGTCATCCCTGACAAAGGCCCCTTCTTTTAAAACCCGCTCCGTGGAAAAGTAAACTATCCGGGCCGGGCACAGCTCTGCCATTTTCCTGATATAGGCATCTTCATAATTTAAAACGGCATAATCATCCCTGTTTTGCCGGACGAATATTTTAGATTTGGCTTCCATGTAACCCTGCATGGTCTTATGGCGGTCCAGATGGTCAGGGGTTATATTTAACAGAGCGGATATACGGGGCCTGAATCTGAAGGTGGTCTCTAATTGAAAGCTGGAGGCCTCTACCACAATCACCCCGGCGGACATGCCGTCAACCAGGGTGCTGAGCGGGATACCGATATTCCCCCCAGCCAGCGCCATCTGACCATCATGGGCTAAAATAGCCTGCAACAAAGAAACGACTGTAGTCTTGCCGTTAGTGCCGCTGATGGCATACATTTCAACTGCAGAGGATTTCAAAAGATAAGCCAATTCCAACTCACTTATTATTGGGAGGTTAACCTTGCGGGCTGTTTTCAGGGGTTCTATATCCAGCGGTACACCCGGACTGGCAATCAGCATATCATAATCTTTACGGCTTACCGGTGGATAACCCCCGGTATATATTTCTATCCCCAGTTCAGCCAGTTCCTGCAGACTTTCTCCCAGCTCAGCGCCGGTCTTGCGGTCGCAGGCCGTCAGCAGCGCTCCTCTTTTAACCAGGACCTTGGCGGCAGCGGTCCCGCTCCGGGCTATTCCTACTATTAAAATCCTTTTTCCTGCAAACTCCAATCCATTTACACTTCCTATCTAATTCCAATCCCTTTAAAGGCCAGCAGGCCTAAAACCACAAAAGCCAGGGAGGCCAGGGAAAATACCTTGACTACTTTAGTCTCCGGCCAGCCCTTCAATTCAAAGTGGTGATGCAAGGGACTCATAAGGAATACTCTTTTACCGGTGGTCTGGAATGATATTACCTGTATAATCACACTCAAGGCCTCTATCACATAGACCCCGCCCAGAATAAGCAGAGCCACTTCCGAACGGGTTATGGCAGCTATTGCCGCCATAGCCCCGCCCAGAGCCATAGACCCGGTATCACCCATGAATACACGCGCCGGATAATGATTGAATATTAAAAAGCCGACACAGGCGCCCACCAGGGCAGCGCAAAAAACCCCAAGCTGGTAATGCGATGTCATGAGGCAAATCAAGACAAAGGCCAGGGCTACGAAAAAAGTAACCCCGGAAGCCAGACCGTCCAAACCATCGGTTAGATTCACCGCATTGGATGTGGCAATAAGAACCAGGATAAGAAACGGGACATATATGTATCCCAAATCGATAACGGTACCGCTAAAGGGAATAATTATCTCCGTCCCCCGGTGGAAATAGTAAATCAGCAAAATCCCAAACAGAAGGCCGATTAAAAGCTGGAGCAGCAGTTTTTCCCGCGCTCTCAAGCCCAGTGACCGCTTAAGCACCACCTTGATATAATCGTCCCAGAAGCCTATGCCCCCGAAAGCTGTCATTACTAATACGGCAGCCAGGACTTCGGCATTACTGCCTGCCATGATGAAGGCAGCAAGCATTACCGCCGTAATAATGATTATTCCCCCCATGGTTGGCGTTCCCGCCTTGGCATAATGCCTCTGGGGGCCTTCCTCCCTGATGTTCTGCCCAACTTTGAGCCGCTGCAAAAACGGAATCATAAACGGCCCCATCAAAGCGGAAACCACTACTGCAATTACTGCCGCTATTAAAATGCTTATTACGTATCCCTGCACCAGGCTACCTCCCCGGACTGATTATTGTCTTCTCTAACTCATCGACCATAGTTTCCAATTGCATGCCACGAGAAGCCTTAAAGAGCATAATCCAGCTGTTATCAACTCTGGTCTGCAGATATTGCATGCCCTCCGCTTTGGTTTTAAAATAGTGCACCTGATTGGGATCCATCCCTGCTGCAATTGCGCCCCGAGCTATATCCCTTGCCTTTTCCCCTACTGCAACCAGCAGGTCCACTCCCGCCGCGTGTGCCTTTTGACCCACAATTAAATGGCCTTCCTCTTCCAATTTGCCCAGTTCATACATATCTCCCAAAACAGCGGCATACTTACCGGGACGGGCCAATTGCCGGCCGGTTTCGAGGGCTGCCGCCATAGAAACCGGGTTGGCGTTATAAGTATCGTTAATGATAACTCCTCCGGCTTCAAGGCTGATGATATGTAAACGGTTGCCACTGGGCCGGTAATCACGCAGACTGCTTCTTATAGATGCAAAGTCTATGCCCAGGAGACTGGAAAGAGCAGCGGCAGATACCACGTTTAAAGCTAATCCGGCGGCAGGAAGAGGGAAAAATAGTTCTTCCCCCATGCCGTCAGGCAGCCGCATCCGGATCTGCATGCCTGAACCCGCAATTCTGCATTCCCGGGCCTGAAAGTCACACTCTTTATTATAACCAAAGGTATATAACGGGCAAGGGTACTCTGACGCCGCTTCCACCAGCAGTTTATGGTCGCCGTTGATTAAAGCGAAACCATCTGCGGGTATTGCCGCCAGCACCTCACATTTTGCCCGGGCTATATTCTCCATGCTCCCCAGCGTCTCCAGGTGCACCGGCTCGATATTGCTTATTAAAGCAAAACTCGGCCGGGCAATGGCTGCCAGCCGCCGTATCTCTCCCAAACCCCGCATGCCCATCTCTACCACCGCAGCCTGATAACTATCATCCATCTGCAACAAGGTCAGGGGAAGGCCGATATCATTGTTAAAATTTCCTTCGGTTTTGAGGGTTTTCCAGGTAGAAGAGAGGCAGGAGGCAATCAATTCTTTGGTGGTGGTTTTACCTACACTGCCGGTAACCGCTATCACAGGCAGTTTGAACTGCATACGGTAGGAGGCAGCCAAATCCTGCAAGGCCTGCAGAGTGTCATCTACCAGAATAACGGCTGCGTCATCAGGGACGAACCCAAGATCAGCCGGTTTTCGGGATACAACCGCTGCTCGGGCGCCTTTATCCAAAGCCTGGAGGACAAATTCATGTCCATCGAACCTATCCCCCTTAAGAGCGATAAAGAGCGACCCCGGTTGCATGCTGCGGGAGTCGGTAGTGATAGCAGTTATAATACCTTTATCATTTCCGTATATAATCTTCCCACCAATACTACGGGAAACAAATTCGAGATTTACCTGCACTACTTGCCCAATCCTTTCAAAATTTCAATAGCCACCTTTTTATCATCAAAATCAAGCATTTTATCTTTTATCAACTGGTAAGTTTCATGCCCCTTGCCGGCGATTATTATCAGGTCTCCTTTCCGGGCCAGATAAATAGCATGCCGTATAGCTTCCCGGCGGTCACTGATAATGGCATAGCGCGAATCTTTAACTTTGTCCAGTCCCGGCACAATGTCGTCAATTATAGCTTCCGGGTCTTCACTGCGCGGGTTATCTGACGTAACTACACAAAAATCGCTGTAACTAGCAGCAACCTCTCCCATCAGAGGTCTTTTGCCGCGATCCCGATCCCCGCCGCAGCCAAAGACCGTTATCAATCGGCTCTCAGTCAACTCGCGACCGGTGCGCAGGATATTTTCCAGCCCATCCGGAGTATGGGCATAGTCGACTACCATGGTAAAGTCCTGTCCCGCATCCACCTGCTCAAACCTGCCCGGTACCCCCTCTACCTTTTGCAATGCTTTCTTTATAATATCGGGGCTGACGCCTTCAGCTAATGCAACCGCAACAGCCGCCAGAGCATTATACACGCTGAATAAGCCGATAAGTTTCATTTTTATATTAAAAGTCCGGTCCTGATAGCAAACCGTGAAACTGCTCCCTTTGAGGCTGTTCTTTACATTTATTGCTTTTACATCACTTTCATAATTTATAGCATATGTTATAATCGGTGTTTTTGCCGCCCGGATGAAATCCCGAGCATAACCGTCATCTGCATTTACTACGGCCAGGTTCCCCTCTTGGGGGGGTATCATGGCAAAAAGTCTCTGTTTAGCCGCCATGTAATTTTCCATGCTGTCATGGTAATCCAAATGATCTTGAGTAAGGTTGGTGAAAACCGCAACATTGAAGTCTATTTCGCTTACCCGGTAAAGGGCAAGGGCATGAGAAGACACTTCCATGACCGCATAACGAGCTCCACTGTCCAGACCGGTTCTCATAAAGCCTTCAATTTCCAGGGCTTCGGGAGTGGTACGGCCAAAATCCACGGTCTTGTTATCGACCTGAGCATATAAAGTTCCCATTATGCTTGTCTTTAAGCCTGCCTCTTGCAAAATGGCTCGAATCAAATGAGTGGTAGTGGTTTTACCGTTGGTTCCGGTTACCCCTATTACCCGTAAATCGTGGGTCGGCCGGCCATAAAAATTGGCCGCTGCAACTGATAGGGCCTGCCGGCTATCGGCAGTTTTAATAATGGTCAGGTCTTTGGGAAAATCGATCTCTCTCTCTGTCAGGACTGCCGCGGCTCCGTTTTTTACTGCCTGTTCAATATAGAGGTGTCCGTCAGTTTTGAAGCCACTGATACAAATAAAAAGGCAACCCGGTTTAACCCGGCGTGAATCATAGGCTATGCCGCTGATATCCACCTCAGGGTCGCCGGTAATGATACTATACTGGATTCCCCTCAGCAATGCATCTAATAGCAAACGCTTCTCCTCCCTTCAGCATTTTATCCCCCAACATGACCTTTGCCGCCAACTGAAGGCTTATTCCCCCACCGGTTGAAACTTTACTTTAATGCTTGAACCTCGGCTTACAACCTTCCCGGCGCCAGGGGACTGTTCATAGGCTAGGCCATACCCCTCGGGAATAAGATGCAGACCCAAATCAGAGAGAATTTTAGCTACTTCCCGCATAGATTTCCCCTGTAAATCAGGTATGGTCACTTCGCCATCTTTATCTCCCTTGTCAAAGGGAGACAGGGATATTATTACCTGTGTATTTTTCTGTACCCTGGTTCTTGGTTTAGGGGTCTGCTGCCATACAATATTACCGTCACCGCTAACCTTTGCTTTCAGTCCCCGGCTGTTTAAAACAGAAAGCGCTTCTGCCAAAGGTAAGTTTACCACATCGGGAACCAAAACATTTTCTGCTTTCTCTAGCGTTTTGCCATTCTCTGCCGGTTTATACATAGGTACTTCCAGATAATGAAGTGCGTCCTGCATAATATTTTTAAATACCGGGGCAGCTACCCAACCGCCATAATAAGGATACCCCTTCGGCGCATCAACTATAACCAGGCAGACCAGACGGGGGTCGACTACCGGTGCAAAACCAACAAATGATGCAATATACTCACTTTTCATGTAGCGGCCATCAGCGCCTACTTTTTGCGCGGTTCCGGTTTTCCCCCCCACCCGGTATCCTTCTACGTAAGCATTTTTTCCGGTACCGTTTACGACTTCGCCTTCCAGTATCAAACATAATTGCTGGGCCGTATTCTCCGATATGACCCGTCTAACAACGACCGGATCATATTTCTTGACCACGTTCCCTTTATTGTCTATGACCTGCTTCACCAGATGAGGCTTCATCAGCTTTCCATCATTAGCCACCGCCGCTACGGCTGATGCAAGCTGTATCGGAGTAACCGCATTAGCCTGCCCCATAGCCATAGTGGCCAGGTCAATCTGTTTGGCACGCTGTTCAGGCACTAATATCCCTTCGGCTTCTCCCGGCAAATCTATGCCCGTCAATTTGCCAAAGCCAAAAGCATTAATATAGTGGTAGTATTTTTCCAGCCCTATATCCAGTCCTACCTGAACGAAGCCGACGTTGCACGAATTTTCTACTATCTGGGCGAAAGTTTGGCTGCCATGAGCCTTGCCATTAGCACAGTTAATAGTTTCCTTGCCCACTTTTATATGCCCGGGACAGAAAAAGCGGCTTTGGGCATCAACTACTTTTTCCTCCATAGCCATAGCCGCAGTAACTATTTTCATGGTAGAACCGGGCTCATAAGCATCATTTATAGCAAAGTTCCTGCGGTTGGAAGCCGGGTATTTACCAAAATCATTGGGGTCGAAAGTAGGGCGGGAAGCCATTGCCATAATCTCTCCGGTCTTGGGATCCATTACAATTACCGCCGCCGCCTTGGCCTGGCGTTCCTTAAAAACCTTATCCAGTTCCCTCTCGGCAATATATTGTATAGTCTCATCAATGGTCAGAATAAGATTAGCCCCGTCAACCGGACTGATGTATTTATGCGTAGCTTCAGGTATCGGCCGGTTGGCCGCATCCTTTTCCACCACAATCCGGCCTTTAGTTCCCCCCACCAGTTCATCGTAGTAATGGTCTATCCCTTCCAACCCGGTATTATCCACTCCCGATATACCCAACACATGGCTGCAGAATATGCCATTGGGATATTGCCGGTGGCTTTCCTCGGTGAGCCGGATTCCGGGCAAATCCATTTCCCTTATTTTTTGGGCTTGCTCAGGCTTTATCTGCCGTTTAATCCATACAAATGAAGTCCTTTTGGTCAAGGTTTTCAACATTTTTTCCTCGTCCATATCCAGCAGAGCAGCCAGCTTACGGGCTATCTCCTCATGCCGCTCGGAAGCTACAACCTCGGCCGGGTAAGCGCATACGGAGTCTGCACTGACCGATATCGCCAATTCATTACCTTTACGGTCGTAAATAATCCCTCGTTTGGAGGCCACCGGCTCATCCCGCATACGATTCTGCTCCGCCCGGGCGGAAAGCTCTGCTCCCCTGACGAATTGAACCCAAAAAACTCTGCCGCCCAGCAAAAAAATACCCAGCGTAAATAAGAAAAAAAGCGTTGCTATACGCTTTCTTACCAGCAAACTCGTAGTTTGCATATAATGCACCTCATTTTTGCTTAAATTACCTTTTTTCTGCCAGCAGCATCAAATTGCTATACAGTTTTTGCAGTGACCGTTCACCAATGCTTTTGTTCTCCATTTTATCAACAGTTGTCTTCTGGTCTGCAATCTGAACCTTTTCCGGTCGGGAAGCCGTAACCGCTATAGCCCTGTTGGAATCCAACTTGCACATTCCCAGCTGCTTGGTTGCCACCAGTTCTATTCTATCCAGGGAAACCTGCTCTGCTATCTTGAACTCCAGCATATGGTTGGCATCCTGCAGCTTGGCAATATCTTTTTCCAAATGCACCATCTGATACCCCATATTAGAGACGGTTACACAAATATAAACCAGTATAATTGCATAGGCAAATCCTGCCATACCCACCTTAATCAGAGTTCTTTTTCCGGGGTTAGACTTTTTGTATACCCTTCTAACTTTCCCCGGCGATTGCGCCTGACCGGCAGAATAGTCGTAACTATAGTCAAACTCGGCCTTGCGAGCCTGGCTCACCTGTACCATATTATTCTTCCTCCCCTGATATTAGAACTATAACTTCTCCGCTACCCTAAGTTTCGCACTTCGTGCCCGGGGGTTGCTATTACACTCCTCCTCCCCCGGCAGTACCGGTTTGCGGGTCAATACTTTCAGATCGGCATGGTGACCACAGGTACATACCGGAAAACCCGGAGGGCAAATGCACTCCCTGGCCTTTTCCTGCATAAACTGCTTAACTATTCTGTCTTCCAGAGAATGAAAGGTAATTATACATAACCTGCCTCCAGTAAACAGGTGGTCAAGGGCAGCGGGCAAGATTTCCTCCAGGGCATCCAGTTCCCTATTGACGGCAATCCTTAAGGCCTGAAAACTACGTCGCGCCGGGTGTTTTTCCCGGCTGTAGCGGGCAGGAACCGATGATTTTATAATATTCACCAGTTCAAGAGTAGTGCCTATCTCTTTTTCCCGGCGGTACTTTACGATGGAACGGGCTATGCCCCTGGCATATCTTTCTTCGCCATACCTATATAGGATTTTGCTTAGCTCCTCTTCACTGTACTGATTTATGATATCTCTGGCGTTCAGAGCCTGGTCGGTATCCATCCTCATATCCAGGGGAGCATCCTCATGATAACTGAAACCACGCGCCGCAGTATCCAATTGCATTGAGGAAACCCCCAAATCAAGCATTATGCCATGTACTTTATCAATGCCTAACTCTTTTAATATTCGCGATAAATGGCGGAAATCCTCGCGTACAAAAGCAATTTTGGGGAAATCCACCTTTTGTCTGGTTGCTGCAAGCGTTTCCCAATCCTTATCAATGGCAATTATATGTGCCTTACCGCCTGCAGACCGGATCAATTGAGTCAGATGTCCGCCCCCGCCCAGGGTACAGTCTACATAAATCCCATTAGGATCAGTCAATAAATAGTCTATGGTCTCATGCAACAGAACCGGTTGGTGCAAGCTTCATTTCCTCCTAAATGCCTAGATCCACCAGGCTCTCAGCTATTTCTTCGTAGGATGATTCCGCATCCGAAGTATATTCTCCCCATCTGTCTGCGGACCAAATCTCAATTCTGCTGCCAACTCCAATTATGATAAGTTCTTTATCTATAGCGGCATATTCCCTCAGATTAAGCGGAATGAGTGTTCTCCCCTGGCGGTCGATTTCCAATTCCGAAGCGCCTGAAAAGAAAAAACGCGCAAAAGACCGTACATCTGCCCGGGTAAACGGCAATGACCTTAATTTTTCTTCTATGATTCCCCATTCTTCCATAGGATAAAGGAAAATACAATCATCCAGGCCCTTGGTGGCAACAAACTTATCCCCCAGCTGCTCACGGAATTTTGAAGGAACTGTTATTCTCCCCTTTGAATCAAGGGAATGTTGATATTCTCCAAGAAACATCCTTCTCCACCCCGTTAATTTTTTTGGGATTGCTCTCCACTTTCACCCACTTCACACCACTTTATTCTACCCGTTCCTACCGGTTCCCTTCTTTGTGAAAATTGTAACATTTAGACCTTTTTCAGCATTTTCTGCTTCATAATCCATTTAAACCCCTTAAAATTAACGATTTCCCTCTTTATGATGATTATCAGCCCTTTTAAAAAATGAATCCCTGGTCCCAGATATCCTGTGACCTATAAAGCAATTGCCTGCAGCTGAAATCAGGAACCTAGGTCATGCTTGCAGGATTATATGTCGGATGAGATTTAAGTTGTTATCTTAACACCCAGATAGGATTACTATATATCCAGGGATGAAAACGGTGTTTGTCTTTTAGATGTGCTTCTATGCGATATATGCCCGGTTCAATTCGGGTAAAACGGTGCTGTTTTCCCATACTGACCTTCATGCGGTGTCCGTTGGCTATCAGAACAACTTTAGATTCGCCCGGAGTCTTTACGTCAATGTATAATCCGGGGCGGTATTTTACCCGGCTTCCCACAGGCCAGTTCCGGGATTCGTGGCGCAGTTCAAACCTGAAGCCATCACTTCTTCGATAGTAGTCACAAGCAATCCAGGAGTGTCCATTGCCCAAGGCCTGGTAAATCGTATGCTTATCAGCGGCCGGCTCGCCGGAAAGCTCTCTACCGCACAGGACATGCATATTGATTAGCTTAAAACACAGTTCATATGGTGAAACCGTAATACTCCACCTTCCCAGCCTGGTCTTTATTCCGTGCGCATCTGAGCCCCCATAAGCAAATACCTTCTTCCCTTCCAGTTGCAGCTGGTCAAGTTTCTTTAAGGCTTGAAAACTGGGCGGGCTTAATCCTGCGGCCGGATTCAGGAGCAGGCATATGCCTTTCCGGATACCGGTAAATGCATCCCGGTACTGCGAAAGATAGTTCCATACCTCGATTCCCTGAAAACCATCAACATCCCAGTCCTTCCACTGGAAAGTGCGTCCGTCCTGATAACAAGGCGAGCCTTTTTCAAAGGGGTGGGCAATAATGCCAATGCCTTTTTGCCGGTTGACTTCATCGATAACCTGCTGCGGGTCATTATCGTTATTTGCCACCGTTTCCTTTACTCCTAAGGCCAGGTAATGGTTAAAATCCCCATTTACCTCCATTCCTATTAAAACCAGTACACCGTTGTGATACCCCTCCTCGCCGTTGGACATCCCCTCCAGGGTAGAATGATCGGTAATTACGATAAAATCCAGTCCGGTCCGAGAAGCAGGCGCTGCTATTTCCCCAATACTTCCTCCCCCATCCGAATAGCGGGAGTGTATGTGAATATTACCCGTATATTCAAACATCTTGTTCTCTCCTCAATCGATTTCTGACTCGCATACTATAACTTTATCGGAGCACTGTCTATATTATACCTCCGGGAATTAATAAACCCGGGGCATAAGCCCCGGGTAAAGGTTAAGTATTGAACCAACATTATAAGCAATCTCGGCACATTTCCTGCAGACAAGATCGGCTATCAGAGAGATTTATTAGCTGACTACCTTTATGGTGAATGTCTTTTCACCTTTGTCAAATTTAATAGTCAAGGTCAGCGTGGTATTGTCAGGAACTGCAGTGATAGGTATCGGCAGTAAATCGGTCAGCTGAGTCTTAATCGTTAATACCCCGGTACCGTCGCCATTATCCTTAACCGTATAATGTTTGCCTTCTACCGGGCTAATAGTCAGTGCACCAGCCATGGCCGATCCCTTGATCTCAGTTATTTTAGTTGCGCTGCCCCAAGTAATATTAACGGGAATGTCGGCGGTTTTATTCTTGTTAAAATCACTGGCAGCGGGGCTGATGGCCAGCTCAGCAGCAGGCTTCGGCTCTTCTTTTTTAGGTTCTTCTTTCTTGGGTTCTTCCTTCTTAGGCTCCGGTGCTGCCGCAGCGTCACCCAGAATTACGGTACGGGTATCATTGTTCCAGTCAACTTTGACTCCCAAGGCATCTCCGACGGCTCTTACCGGCAAGTAGGTGCGGTCATTGTATATAATCGGATACAGAGCAGAGCCATCAGCATCTTTTGGGGCCCAGGCCTTTCCTTTTACGGTAAATTGAATATCGGTGGCCAGGTTGGCAGAAATCTGTTGTACTACCGGGGCCGCTACCACACCGGCGCTGAATGCAAACAGCATTACTACAGCAAGCATTACTATCCATTTTCTCTTCATTACTGTATTCCTCCATTCATTTTTTAAGCATGTTCAGCCGGAGCTTCAAAGGCCTGTTTGGGTGCTCTCCCAATCGCTGCAAACAGGATTAAAGCTACGACGGCTACAACCAGTCCATACTTCATTGCATTTGCTTCTTGGCTGACCTCAGGGGTCTGGAATATATAAGCTACCGTTCCGGTTGCCCCTGCGGGTTTGCCCAGGAAGGTATCGGCCTGGCTGGCATTTTCCTCCAGAACCGAGACTATTGCCGGGATCGATTCGAACGTTGCCAGACCACCACTGATAGCCTCTTTGGCGGCACCGGCCCCGGAGCCGATTTTCCCTGACCCTTCCTGCAATTTGGCTATCCCCGGTATCATCTGTCCGTCTATAGTCCCCTGCATATAGGATAGAGCATAAAGAACGGTACCTGGTTTCCCATTGACCACTACTTTGGCAGGCACCCCATTCTTATCCACCGGACCCATTCCCAATTCCATCATAGCCAGACCGCCTTCAACTTTTTCCAAGGCGGCCAGGGTTGAGGCACTTCCTTCTTCCAGGGCTTTTACACTGGCTGGATAAGGCATGGAACCAGTCGATGTCGTTATGCTGCCGCCATCTTTGAAGACCCTTATGTTACTGGCGAGACGGTTAAGCTTGGGTTCGATGCTGTCGCTGATAATCTTTTGCTGCGGCGCCGGGACCTGACTCTTTAAATAAGCGACATCGTTCATTATACTTGTGCTGGCATCAGGCTCCTGAACAGCATCACCGCTTTTGCCAACGCTCTGTTCCAACAGGTTGAGCACTACCGCTTGCAATTTGTAGGCCGGTAAAGCCCGTTCCTGTACTCCTGCCTTAAGCATTCCTACCGCGTCTTTCACTCCAGGCTTATTGCCGCCGGCATCCGCGCCGGTATTGGCATTATAAGTGGCAGGGTTAAAAGCAGGATTAGCTATGCCAAATCTGACCATCTTCACTTTGTCAATCAGGGCGCCCAGGCCACTGCTGAGTTGCCCCATGCCGTCTTTAACCGCCGCTAGGCCAAACAGTATGGTGGCATCCTTTTCTCTAGCCCCTACGCCATTCTGAATCTGGTCAAATCCGTCATAGAGTTTGAGGAAACTTTCATGTATGGTCGGTATATTATCGATTTCAGAGGTAATAGGCACTATGGGTATAACCGCAATTTTAAAGCTGGGCAGCGCCATATTCTTACCGTCCGCTTCCAGAACCGCATACTGCTTGGCCGGATATTTGGGCGGTACCAGAGGAACGCTCCAGGTAACCTGAGTAATACCCTTTACGTTGACTATAACCCCCTGGGGTGACTCTCCGGCTACACCGGGAGCCTTGATGTTGGAGAATTTACGGTTGTCAAATTCCCAACCCGACAGGGAAACTACATAAGGTGTATAAACAGTGGTCGCCTTTTTGGCCAGGTTTCCTTTGGAATCCTGGTATTCTACCTCCCGGTCTACTCCGGTGGTATTTTCCAGGCCGCAGACAATCTTCAGATGACCGCTTTTACCATAGATCTGTGATGGTTGAACTTTTTTACCATCCAGGTAATAATCAACCTGAACCCTGACCGGCATTTTTATCCTCGGTATTTCTTTCTTGTCGATATTGGCCAGATAGTATAAATCCTCGTATGAGCTTCCAGTTTGTGGCGAAGTTTTAACGCTTAGGCTATTGTCCTTCTGGCCGATCTTTACTGTGCTGTAAAGGTTTCTTACCGAAGAAACGGCATATTTTTTACCATCTTCTATGGTTGAAACGCCCCCGCCGATAATGTGCAGATTGTTTAGCACCTGAATATTGTCTATTTGCCCGTTGTCTCCCAGTTGGGTTACTACCAGTTCGTTGTCTTGAATGGCCCCTGAGCTGCCTTGCCCGTAGACACCGGCTACCGGTGCTAAAACCAGCATCAACACCGTCAAAAGGATTATAAAGTGTCTAAATCTACTGCGTTTCAACAAATCTTATCCCCCCTTTCCCCTAGTTACTGATTTACTGCCATGGCAATCTTTATCACCAGCAGCGACATAAAGAGGCCCAGCAGCAAAGATACGCTAACCCCTACAGCGGCCGGCAAGGCCAGGGATGCCATAGCTGGAGCATTGGTAGTATAGGTGCCAAATACTGCTGCCAGATATGCCGCCCACCCCAGGAACATGGCGTCTATTCGCATACCTGCTGTTGATATCAAAATCAGCAGGAAAAGCGACACCCCCGAAATTATAGCGACAAAGAGTAGATTGTCTGGCGGCAAGGGCATTTTCGCCGCTAAAATTATCATGCCGGCCAGCGCCACTACCACCCCTATCAAAATGGCGATAGCGGTTTTCAGATAGTCCCCGAAAGGTCCCAGAACTGTAAACATAGCCATCGATACCGCCGCCATATAGAATGCACTGGCCCCCAGATAATCTTGTAAAAGAACGAATATTGCGAAAAATATTGCTACAAGGAGACCGAGACCAACAGCCTTTTTCATGGTTTCACCTCCTTTTTGTTTCAATTTTTCGAAAATTGCAGGGATTAAGACAGGTCTGCTGGTGAGAATACATGTAGGAAATCCAAAATGAAGTGTTGTCACAGATAAGATGTAACAATTGGAGTGTTTATCAAAATTAATTATGAAGAACAAATACTCTCCAATACCGGGAATGAAGTATCTGGAGTGCCTTGTTCAAGGCACTCCAGTCCCATTACAGCTCATACAGCTGTTTCTCATCAATAAATTTTATCCCCTTTTCTTTAAAAGTATTACAGGCTTTTTCCAAGTCCTCAACCTTAAAAACTACCAGGGCATCTTTTTCCGAGGTACCCAGAAAAGCATATAAATACTCAATATTGAGGTCGGACTCTGCCATCTGCTCCAATACTGCTGCCAACCCTCCGGGAGAATCAGGAACCTGAACCGCAACCACTTCGGTCTCGCTAACGGTAAAATCAGCTTCCTTTAATATGCGATAAGCCTTGCCCGGGTCATTAACAATAATACGCAGAATGCCAAAATCGGATGTATCGGCAATGGAGAGGGCCCTGATGTTTATTCCGGCATCCCCGAGCACCCGGGTAACATGGGAGAGACGGCCTGCCTTGTTCTCCAGAAAAACTGATATCTGCTTGGCCATTTTGTCTGCCTCCTTTAAATATTTCTTCGGTCAATAACTCTCTTTGCCTTGCCTTCGCTTCTTTGTATAGACTTGGGCTCAACCAAACGGATTTTCGCGTTGATGCCCAGTGCGCTCTCCATTTCTTTCCCGATTACGGCACCCAATTCCTCCAATTTTCTGACTTCATCACTGAAAAGTTTTTCCGATACCTCGACCTGTACTTCAAGCTGGTCCAGATTGCCCTTGCGCTCTACAATGAGCAGGTAATGAGGTTCTACTCCAGGTATGTTTAGCAGGACACTTTCCACCATGGACGGGAAAACATTTACTCCCCGGATGATAACCATATCATCCGAGCGTCCCAGAACCTTGCGCATTCTGGTGTGAGTCCTTCCGCAATCACAAATATTGCGGTCAAGTGCAGTCAAATCACGAGTGCGATAACGTATTATAGGCAGAGCTTCTTTGCTGATGGTAGTTATAACCAGTTCGCCCTGGCTGCCGTCATCCAATACTTTTTCACTGAGAGGGTCTATTACCTCGGCAATAAAATGGTCTTCGGCTATGTGCAGACCTTGTTTGCAAGCACATTCTATGGCCACTCCCGGGCCTATTACCTCGCTTAGACCGTAAATATCATAGGCTTTGATTTTTAGCTTGTTCTCGATTTCCCGGCGCATGTTCTCCGACCAGGGTTCGGCCCCGAATATTCCGGCTTTAAGTTTGAGATCGGCAGGTTCAATCCCCATTTCCTGCATTATTTCATACATAAACAAGACATAAGACGGAGTACAGGTCAACTCGGTGGTCCCAAAATCCTGCATCAGCATTATCTGCCTTTTGGTATTGCCGCCGGAACTGGGTATTACTGAAGCCCCTATTTTTTCGGCTCCATAGTGAACCCCCAATCCCCCGGTGAAGAGGCCGTAACCATAAGCATTTTGAATTACGGAGTAGCGGGTGGCTCCCGCACTGGTAAGAGCCCGGGCCATTAATTCGGACCAAGTGTCAATGTCCTTTTTGGAATAACCTACTACGGTCGGTTTTCCGGTAGTACCTGATGAGGAATGAATTCTGACTACCTCACTCATGGGAAGAGCGAACAACCCGAAAGGGTAATTGTCGCGCAGATCCTGCTTGGTGGTAAAAGGCAGTTTCTCCAAATCCTCCAGGCATTTGATGTCATCAGGCCGAATTCCCGCCTGATCCATTTTCGCTTTATAGGCAGGGACAAAAGCATATACCCGGTACACCGTTTCCTTCAGCCTTCTCAGCTGCAATTCCCTCAGTTGTTCACGAGGCATACACTCTTTCTCTTTATCCCAGTAAGACATTCATTCTACCTCCTTCAGTATTTTTCCTGCAAGTGAGTCAAATATTTACAAAAATTTAAAATCGGGCATTCCTGGCAACGGGGTTTGCTCTTTTTGCAATACCCGGCCCCCAATCCCACCAGAAGGGCATGATATTCATTGTAGATATATAAGTCGGGGGGAACGTTATCCTCCATAAACTCCTGCATCTCCTGATAGGATACAGCCTCGCCGGTCAATCCCAGACGATGAAAAATCCTTTTGGTATAGGCATCAACCACAAAAGTCAACTTATCCCCGGCATAGAGCAGAATAGAATCTGCCGTCTCCGGCCCGATGCCCCATACCGCCAAAAGTTCTTCCCGTAATTTAGGCAATGGTTCTTGAAACATAAGGTCAAGGTCGCCATCATATTTGTCAGCTATATAGGCCATAATGGCTTTTAGCTTTTTGGCCTTCTGCCGATGGTATAGGGCAGGTTTGATATGGCCGGCCAGAATCTCCAGGTCGATATCCAAAAGGGCGTCAATATCTATGAGCCGGGCAGATTTTAGATTATCGATGGCTCTTTTTACGTTTCTCCAGGCTACCGCCTGGGTGAGGACAGCCCCGATTATAATCTCCAGTCGTGAATCTCCCGGCCACCATCCCCGCGGGCCAAAGTGTTCCAGCATTGCTTCATAGATTTGTCCAAGAGTGTTCCGGTTTGGCTGCATAAAACACCCTCCCCCCTTACTGCGCCAGCAGATCGTTAATAACTACTGAGGCCAGAAGCATACCGGCGCTGGCAGGAACGGTAACTATACTGCCCAGTTCCCCGGATTCGCCCGGTGCCGGTTTAAGCGGCGGTTCAACCGAAAACACCACCTTGAATCCAGTATAAATTTCCTCTTTATGCAGTTCCCTTCTCAACCGGCGTGCCAGCGGACAGACACTGGTATCTTTAATATCGGCAACTCTTAAGAGCAGGGGATTGAGCCTGCGAGCTGCACCCATCGAGCTTATCACCGGGATGTTTTTTTCCAGGCAGGATTTAATCAGATGGACCTTATCGGGCAGGGAGTCAATCGCGTCGATTACATAGTCAAGCCTTGGGGAAAGAATTTCTTCGCTGCTTCCGCTGTTAAAGGCTGCGATATGTTTATTGATTATCAATGAAGGGTTTATATCCGTCAAACGGGCAGCTACCACATCAGCCTTATACCTGCCCAGGGTGGAATGCAGAGCGGGAAGCTGGCGGTTAATATTGCTGGCTTCAATCCGGTCGTAATCAACTATGACCATGGTTCCTGCCCCGCACCGGGCGATAGCCTCGGCCGCATAGGAACCCACTCCGCCCAGACCGATGACCGCAATTGAACTTTCCTGTAGTTTTTCCAATCCGGCACTACCCAGTAATGCTTCCGTCCGTCTAAAAGCCTCTTTCATCAAGCATGCCCTTCATTAATAGTTGTTTTTACAAACAGAAACCCCACCGAGCCGTGGCGCCGTAGTTTAAACCTGCATCGCAGGTGGGTGCCCTCCTCCGTGATTAATGTTTCCCACTAACATATGTGGGTTTACAGCCTCACGCAGAGCCAGGCTCCCTGGTTTTTGGTGTTGGCAAAAACTTAACGGCAATTCACACGTACACAGCAGGGATTAACTTTAAAAGCTTTACTTTTGCTAACTTGAATATAGCACAGATTAAACGCTTCTTCAAGAAAGTGATATACACCACTATGCACCATTTCTGGCACTTATGCTACTTTTCTCTGATCCTGAGCGCGAGTTCCCGCAGCTGTTTGGGGCTTACCCCGGAAGGAGCTTCAGTCATGGGACAGGATGCACTCTGGGTCTTGGGGAAGGCCATAACGTCACGAATGCTCTGGCGGTCGGCCATTATCATCAGCAGACGGTCAATACCGAAGGCTATTCCCCCATGGGGAGGGGTTCCATATTGGAAGGCTTCCAATAAGTAGCCGAATTTATCTTCCGCTTCTTCCGGGCCGATATTAAGCAGGGAGAACATTTTTTCCTGCCAATCCCGGCGGTGTATCCTGATGCTTCCACCGCCGACTTCGGTTCCGTTAAGAATCAGGTCATAGGCCCTAGCCTTGACTCCTCCGGGATTGGTGTCGAGCAAATCATAATCCTTTACCTGGGGAGAGGTAAAGGGATGGTGTACCGCTACGTAACGCTTCTCTTCCTGATCATATTCGAGCAGGGGGAAGTCCACCACCCAGGCAAAGTACAAAATATTATCATCGATCAGGTTAAGCCGTTTTCCCAACTCCAGGCGTAAATTACCCAACACCCGGGCTGCTACCTCAGGCTGGTCAGCAGCAAAGAGCAGGAGGTCTCCAGGCTGGGCATCCAAGGCAGCCAGCAATTCCTGCATCTTTTCCGCGCTGAAAAACTTGGCAATGGGTGATTTCAGTTCATTTTCAGCCACTACTATCCAGGCCATACCCCGGGCTCCGTTCTGTACCGCTATTTTGCCCAGATCGTCAATCTCCCGGCGGGTAAAGGAAGCACAGGTTTTGGCATTGATAGCGCGCACCACTCCGCCGGCCTGAACGGCGGCCGAGAAAACCTTGAAGTCCACTCCTTTGACTATTTCGGTTATATCCTGAATTTCCAGGCCAAAGCGCAGATCCGGCTTGTCGCTGCCGTATTTCTTCATAGCTTCATCATAGGCTATGCGGGGAAAGGGGATATTGACCCGGCGGCCGATCCCCTGGCTGAATATGTCCTGCACCAGTTGTTCCACCAGAGTGAAGATATCTTCCTCGTCTATAAACGACATTTCCATATCCAGTTGGGTAAATTCCGGCTGGCGGTCGGCTCTTAAATCTTCATCCCGGAAACAGCGCGCAATCTGGAAATATTTTTCCATGCCTGCGACCATCAGCAACTGCTTGAATATCTGGGGCGACTGCGGCAGGGCATAGAACTGCCCCGGGTGTACCCGGCTGGGAACCAGGTAATCCCTGGCGCCTTCGGGAGAGCTTTTGGTCAGCATGGGGGTCTCAATCTCCAGGAAGCCGTTTTTATCCAAAAAATCACGCATTAATTTAATAACCCGGTGGCGCAGAATGAGATTATCCCGCATTTCGGGGCGGCGCAAATCCAGGTAGCGATACTTGAGCCTCAGGGTTTCATCCACATCGATATCGTTTTCAATATAAAAGGGAGGGGTTCGGGCGGTACTCAAAACTTCCATTTTATCCGCATATACTTCAACTTTACCGGTTTTCAGGCTGGGATTTTCGGTTTCCTGCGGCCGGCGGCAGACCTTTCCCTTTACTCCTACCACATATTCACTGCGCACCTGTTCGGCCAGGTGGAAGGCTTCCCGGTCAACCTCAGGGCTGAATACTATCTGGATTAAGCCGGACCGGTCCCGCAGGTCAATAAATATCAGCCCGCCGTGATCCCTCCTGCTGTTGATCCAGCCGTTGAGTATGATCTCTTCCCCTACATTCTGTATGTCAAGTTCTGTTGCCCTATGAGTTCTCTTCATCTGCCCGCATCCTCCTCTAAGCTGTCGCCAATCTGTGCTTTACCGAATTGATGATGTCCTGACCGCCAATCTTAGCCTGCTCTTTGCCCCGCATATCTCTAAGGGTATAAAATCCTTTTGCTATTTCCTCTTCACCGATAATTATAGCCAATCGGGCTCCCAGCTTATCCGCATATTTCATCTGTGCCCGCCCGCTTCGTCCCATGTAATCCTTCTCCGCCCTGATGCCGGCCAGGCGCAAGCGGGTCAGCAATTCCAGCGCCTGCTGCTCATAAGCGTCATTCATTATAGAAATAAAAACATCGGTCTTGCTTTCGTTAGCCTCTCCGCCGGCCAGGGTATCGACGGCCAGCAGCAAGCGCTCTATGCCCATGGCAAAACCTATCCCCGGCAGATCGGGGCCACCGCATTCTGCTACCAGACCGTTATACCTTCCCCCTCCGCCGACGGCACTTTGAGCGCCGATACCCGGGATGTGAATCTCGAAGGCGGTATTGGTATAGTAATCCAATCCCCGCACCAGGTTATCATCATGCTGGAAGACAATATGGCTGGCCTTTAAAGCTTCTTTTACCGTCGCATAATGCCGGGCACAATCATGGCAGAGGTGCTCAAAAAGGGTGGGATAACCGGCTATGGCCCGGTGACAGGCATCCTCCTTGCAATCCAGCACCCGCAAAGGATTCTGCTCATATCTGGTCTGGCAATCAGAACACAGCTTATCCTTTACCGGAGCTATATGTTCGACGAGTTTTTTCCGGTATACCTCCCGGCATCGGGGGCAGGCAACGGAATTGATATGGAGTTCGTAGTCATTTAAACCCAGACGCTTTAATACCTCCACCAAAAGGATAATAACCTCAGCGTCAAGGTAGGGGTTGTTGCTGCCAAAGGCTTCCACCCCGAACTGATGGAACTGCCGGTACCTTCCGGTTTGAGGACGATCATAGCGAAACATCGGTCCTATGTAATACCATTTAGCCGGCAGTATCCCGCTGTAAATGCTGTGCTCAATCAAAGCCCGGGCACAGGAGGCAGTGTTCTCCGGTCTCAAGGTGAGACTGCGGGAAGACTTGTCCCTAAAGGTATACATCTCTTTGGTCACTATGTCGGTACTGGTCCCGACCCCGCGCTCAAATAATTCGGTATGCTCAAAAATAGGCGTCCGTATTTCCCGATAGCCGAAGTTTTCAGCGGTTTCCTTCAGTATCGCTTCCACGTGTTGCCATTTTCCGGTATCAGGCGGCAGAATATCATATGTACCCCGAGGGGCTTTAATCTGCATGGTTTCTCCTCTTATTCCACCGGAAGCCGGTACCGGGCTTCCGGAAATTAGTACTTGAATAATTCTAAGGTAAGGCCTTAAGCTTGTCAACTTTACGCCGGATGAGGGTTTCCACGTTCTCTACATAGCTGTCGGGATTCCTCGGATTGTACAGAGAACTGAGTGACCAATCCCCGGGATTAACAAATTTACTGGCGCCACCTCCTCCCAGCCCGACTATGGTCTGCCTTTCCTCCATCATCTGGATATTGTATAAACACAGGTGCCCTTTAAGGGAGTAGCCGGTATTTTCCATACTGGCCCGCATATATTTCTGCCGGTACAGATAATAAGGCAGATATCCGGCCTGCCGAAAAACGGCGGCAAAGCAGTCCACTCCCTGCCGGACTTCTTCCACCCTTTGGGCGCTGTCAACCGCTTTGCCCATCTCGGCCATCCGGGAGCCGCGTTTTATAGCCAGAGTATGGACGGTAATATTTTCAGGATGCAAAAGTAAAATTTTTTCTGCTGTGTACATGTTTTCCCGGAGGGTTTCCCCGGGAAATCCCACGATAAGGTCCATATTAATATTTTTAATCCCTGCTTCTCGAGCCCATTCTACCGATCGCACCACTCCTTCCCTATTATGATTCCTTCCTATCTGCAACAGGGTGAAATCATTCATGCTTTGAGGATTGATACAGACCCGATCCACCCCCAGCTTCTCCAGCTGCCGCAGTTTAGCCGGGTTCAGGGTATCGGGTCTGCCCGCCTCTACCGTAATCTCTACCGTTGCCGAGGAAATATACCTATGGTAGAGCAGTTCGAACAGCCTGCTCATATCCTCCGTAGAGAGCACGGTAGGGGTGCCTCCTCCCAGATATATGGATTGCACCTTAAAGCCCAGGTTATTAATCAGAAGGCCGATTGCCTCCATCTCTTTTCTCAGGGCGGCCAGAAATGGCACTAACTCGCTACGGTAGTTGTGCAGCACCGCCCCGCTGAAGGAACAGTAATTACACCTGCCAGGGCAATAGGGTATGCCAATATATATGCTGACCAGCCTGCGAGCGCTCTCCGGGTCCAGCAGACAAGGCCTTTCATTGCCGGCCACTTCCACCAGCAAATCAGCTTTTTCCCTTTGCAGCCGGTATTCATGTTCAAGCCGGCTCACTATATCCTGTTTTTGCATCCCCTGATCCAAAAAGCGGTGAATCAGCTTTACCGGCCGCATTCCCGTCAGAATACCGTAGCTATTGACCGGCTGCCCCAGGTGTTTTTCCAGCAATCGCAGCATAAAAGTACGAGCCCGTTTTTTAATTTCATTTCTGCGCCCATCTTCGCCCATCTCCAGCTCAAAGCCCTGCTGCTCAGCAGTCGCCCGGGTACCTTCTTTTATGCTTCCCTGGACTGATACAATATGAGTACGCTCTTTCAGGTTAACCGCTATTTCCATATCAGCTGGCCCGGTATTATCCCGCACCAAGGCGGCATCAGGATAGGCCATGCGAATCAGTTCATGCAATGCATCGTACAGGTATTCCGGCTGGTAACTAAAATAAATAATCATTCTTAACCTCCAATTTACCGTCTGCTTCTGTCGGAAGGGCTTTAAGGTATGAGCCCAGGTATTTTATATAGCGGCATAGTGGCTCCATTTCCTCAAGCACCGGCTGCAGATCTTCCCCGGCAGGAGTATCCGCTTCGATGTAAAAATTATAACCGGCCCGCGCATTCCGGCCGGGATAGGATTCAATTTTGCTAAGATTCAGATTCCTGCGGGCGAAGATTCCCAGAACCTCATATAAGGCGCCTGCTCTGTCCGCCAGGGAAAAGATGATACTGCTTTTATCCCCTTTAGTTTCTCCTTTTTCCCGGGCAATGTGAATAAATCGAGTAACATTATCTTCACCGGCGATATCCGGGCATATTATCTTCAGGCCGTAAATCATGGCCGTCTGGCTGTTGCCTATGGAAACCGCTTTTCTGGTTTCCTGGCGCAGCATCGCAGCCGCTCTGCTGGTACTGGCGCAGATTTCAGTTCGCACCGCGGACAGATGCCGGGCAATAAAAGCTTGACACTGGAGGAGAGCGATCGGCTGGGTAATCAACCACTCAATTTCGTCCAGACTGTATTGTTTGCAGGCCATCAGGTCCTGTCTTATAGTAAGATTCATTTCCCCCCGTATTCTGATCCGGCTCTCCTGCAGACACTGTATGGTTTCTTTGATCGAACCGGCCAGGGAGTTTTCTAACGGCACCAGGGCTTCTTCTACCGCACCGCTGCCTACCAGCGCAAAAACCTGGCTGATAGTGGCGGCCACTACCATGTCATCCCGCTTCCCCCAGTAGCCGCAAGCGGCTTCCTCACTGAAGGTTCCTCTGGGACCCAGTACAGCGCAAGCCATCAGCGTACTCCCCTTCCCACCGCCCGGGCAACCGGTTCGATCGCCCGCATTAATTGGCTGAACCCTTTAGGAGTGAGGGACTGCTCCCCGTCTGACAGGGCTTTTTCCGGATGGGGATGGACTTCCACCATAATACCGTCAGCCCCGGCGGCGATAGCAGCCTTGGCCATAGGGGTAACCAGGCTGCGCACCCCGGTGGCATGGCTGGGGTCAACCAATACCGGCAGGTGGGACAGTTCCTTAACCAGTGCCACTGCAGACAAATCCAGGGTGTTGCGGGTCCAGGGCTCAGCGGACCGAATCCCCCGCTCACACAATATTACCTGGTTGTTACCTCCGGTCAGAATATATTCGGCCGCCAGCAGCCACTCTTCAATGGTGGCCGCCAATCCCCGCTTCAATACTACGGGTTTATCTACTTTTCCCAACTTACGGAGCAGGGCAAAATTATGCATATTCCTGGCTCCAATCTGGATTATATCCGTATACTCGGCTACCAATTCAATATCTTCGCTATCCATTAATTCTGTAATTACCGGCATGTTCATGTCTTCACCCACCCGGGCCAGAATCTTCAGACCCTCTTCACCCAGTCCCTGAAAGCTGTAGGGCGAAGTGCGGGGTTTATACGCTCCCCCTCTTAAAAAAGCCGCTCCACACCCTCTGACCTTGAAAGCGGTTTCTTTTAATATTTCCTCGCTTTCAACCGCACATGGCCCGGCTACCACTGCCAATTGCTCTCCTCCGATAATGCATCCCCTGACTTTTATTCGGCTGACTTCCTCCTGGTTTTTTCTTGCCACCAGCATTTCGCCGCCTTCGCGACTGGCTAATTTAATCATGCCAACACCTCCTGATAAAAAATAAACCCCTCATCCCTATTGGGACGAGAGGTTGCTGAAAACTTCCCGCGGTACCACCCAGTTTACCTTGCAGTCGCTTGATAAGGATACAGGCTTAAAACCCATCATCCATAAAAAAAGCTTCACATCCCTATGGGACGAGAAGCTTGTTGCTTACCCGCGGTACCACCCAAATTGCCTTATCAGGCCCGCTTGATAAAAAGATACAGGTTTATCCGATATCCCCTCCCTTTTAACGGTGGGAGTTCCGCCGCGACCTACTTGCATTCGTTTCAGCCGGGTGCTCCAAAGTGAACTTCATCGGGCTTCGTTATAGAGATGCTTACAGCCGGTGGCATCTCCTCTCTGCATAACTCCGCGCAACTACTTTACTTTTTCATGGCATTTGAAATATTGCGTAAATATTAGCATAAAACTTAACTAAAGTAAAGCCGATTTTATAGAAAGGGATTGTTTTGCCTTTCAAATCCGATGCTGGTGGCGGGACCATGACCGGGATATACCACTACCTCATCGTCATAGCAGAGCAATTTTTCCTTGATATTGGTTATAAGCTCCTTGTATGAGCCTCCCGGGAAATCAGTGCGTCCGATGGAGCCGTAGAAAAGAGCATCCCCGGAAAAGATTATATCCCCCGTCTTGAGCGCTATGCTTCCGGGGCTGTGCCCAGGCACTTCAATGACTTCCAGCTCCACCGTATTGCCGACCTTAATGATATCCCCTTCTTTTATGAACTTATCGGCTGGAGGGCTGGTCACCTTTCCGCCCATCAGAAACGAAAAGTTGGACACCGCATTGGTTAGCATCTTGGCATCCTTCTGGTGAATCATGATCTTAGCTCCGGTTATTTCCTGCAATCCCTGGTTGCCCCCGATATGGTCGATATGACCATGGGTGTTGATAATATAAATTGCCTTAAGGCCTTCTTCGTCCAGCAGCCGCTTGATACCCTTAGGGTTGCCGCCGGGATCTATTACGGCTGCCTCTTTAGTTTCTTCGCAGCCGACAATATAACAATTTACCCCCATATTGCTTATTTCCAGACCTTTTAAAATCATTCTTCAATAACCTCCTTATCAAAACAGCTTCTCACTATCCAGCAAGATGGTACAGGGCCCGTCATTATCTATTTCCACCATCATATCGGCGCCGAATTCACCGGTTTGAACCTCTATTCCGGCCTGGGTAAACAGCCTGGCCGAATATTCAAACAGGGGTAAGGCCAGCTCAGGCAACTCCGCATCAGAAAAACTGGGGCGTCTTCCTTTACGGGCATCTCCGCAAAGAGTAAACTGACTGACCAGCAATACCTCCCCGGCAATACCCAAAAGGGATAGGTTCATTTTATCATTTTCATCCGGGAAAATCCTTAAATTTATTATTTTATCGATAATATAGTCGGCATCCCTGGTATTGTCACCCTTTTTTATGCCCAGCAGAACCATCAATCCTCTGCCAATCCGGGCTATCTCTTTTTCTTCAGCCATTACCCGGCTGCCGGTAGTTCTTTGCACAACCGCCCGCATTTACTGTTCACTCCTGATTTCCCCCGGCATAGTCCGTCTGACCTCCAGGATATCCTGAATCTGTTGAATACGCTGAATTACAGCCTGAAGCTGGGTAATATCCTTAATCTCCAATTTAAAGTTCATAACCGCCAGCTGGTTTCTGGTTACCCGTGAAAATACTGAGTTGATCTGGATTCTGGTATCGGCAATAACGTTCATAACATCGGTAGTCAGCCGGGGCCGGTCAAAAGCCTTGACTTCGAGCTCCACGATGTAGGTGCCCCGGTTGTCAGCCCATTCTACTTCTATTATCCGGTCCTTTTCCTGGCGCAGATAATTCTGCAGATTAGGGCAATCCTCACGATGCACCGAAACCCCTCTGCCCCTGGTGATATAGCCCAGCACCTCGTCCCCGGGCAGGGGATTGCAGCAATGGGCCAGACGGATAGCGACACCATCCACGCCCCTGATCCTGAGAGCACTGGTCTCCTTATCCAGGGCTGCACCTGGTTTGGTATTGACCGGAATACTGAGGATGTCTTCCACCTGGGCATCCTGGAAATACATCTCTTTAAGCCGGGTTATTACCTGATGGGCACTGATGGCTCCATCCCCAAGAGCGGCATAGAGGTCATCGACCGATAAAAAGCTGAAGCGTTTGGCTACTTCCTGCAAGCGGTCTTCCTTAAGAAACTCCTTGATGTTCAGGTGCTTCTTCTTTAGCTCCTTCTCCAGCAAATCATGGCCTTTGATTATATTTTCTTCCCGTTTTTCTTTCTTGAACCACTGCTTAATTCTGCTTTTGGCGGAAGAGGTTTTGACAAAGTTCAGCCAGTCCCGCGAGGGCCCGGGAGAGTTCTTGGAGGTAATAATCTCGACAATATCCCCATTCCCCAACGGGTAATCCAGGGGGACTATGCGGCCGTTAACCCGGGCGCCGGTACACTTATGCCCTACCTCGGTATGCACCCGATAGGCAAAGTCAACCGGGCAGGCCCCTTTGGGCAATTCTACTACCGCCCCCTTAGGAGTGAAAACAAATACGGTATCATCAAAGAGGTCAATCCTTAACGACTCCATAAATTCCCTGGTGTCTTTGATATCCTGCTGCCATTCCAGTATCTGTCTCAACCAGGACAGCTTTTCATCAAACTTCTTTTCTTTGGGGCTGCTGCCTTCCTTATAGCGCCAGTGGGCAGCTATTCCATATTCGGCCGTACGATGCATATCCCAGGTGCGGATCTGCACTTCAAACGGTTCCCCGCCTTTTCCCAGCAGGGTAGTATGCAGCGACTGATACATATTGGGCTTGGGGGTGGCGACATAGTCTTTGAAACGCCCGGGCAGCGGTTTCCACATGGTATGAATTATCCCCAGCACCCCATAACATTCCCTGATTTCGCTCACAATAACCCGGATAGCTATTTTGTCATAGATTTCATCTATGTCCTTCTGCTGTTTGACCATTTTTTTATATATACTGTAGATGTTTTTGGGTCGGCCCGCGATATCCGCTCCTATACCTATTTGTTCCAGACCCGTTTTAATCTGTTCTATAATTTCATGGACGTAGTCTTCTCTTTCCTTGCGCTTGCGCTTAAGCCTCTTAGCTATCTCATAGTACATTTCGGAATCCAGATAAGCAAAAGCCAAATCCTCAAGTTCCCATTTGAATTTGAAGACCCCCAGCCGGTGAGCCAGGGGAGCAAAAATCTCCAGGGTTTCCTTGGCGATTTCTTTTTGCTTGCGTTCATTCTGGTAGTTGAGGGTTCTCATATTATGCAAGCGGTCGGCCAGTTTAATGAGTATAACCCTGATATCCCGAGCCATGGCAATAAACATTTTACGCAGGTTTTCGGCCTGCGCATCTTCGCGGGAAGCGAAGTCCAATCGATTTAATTTGGTCACCCCATCCACCAATAGGGCGATTTCCTCCCCGAAATCATTTAATATATTTACATAGGTAAAACTGGTATCCTCCACCACATCATGAAGCAGGGCGGCACAAAGCGACGGGGCGTCCAGTTCGATTTCGGTCAGTATCAGGGCAACTTCCACCGGGTGGATTATATAGGGCTCGCCCGATATCCTTTTTTGCCCGGTATGCGCCATGCGCGCATAGTTGTACGCCTGTTCAATAAGCTCAAAATCTGCATCCGCATCGTATCGTTTTACTTTTTCAATTATCAATTGTACTGCAGGAACCATCGTACTCACCACGATAACATATTATTCAATTCCCTCTCCCAGCGGCTGAATTCCTTCTTCTCCACCTGACCTTCCAGATAATAGAGCGAATTTCTCAGATTAACCGCGGAATTATCGGACTTGACAAACTTTATTGCCATAATACTACCTTTTTTCGTGAAGTCGCACAAGCCCAGATCTGCTATGCTGTCAAGAACTCCCATGAGGTCCGCCGGTTTGAAATCTTTTTGCAGATAAGCCCCGACCGCAGAGCTTAATTGGTCGATACCCGCTGTCAGCGGGCGATATTGCCTGGTCTTGAAATAGCTCCAGGCTCCTTTAAGGAGTTCTATACCGGGATAGCGGCGCTCCAGGTATCGGCGGTTAAACTGCAGATCATGGCGCGCAAAAAGAATTGTGGCCTCCCTATCCTCCCCCGCTGCCAGCTGATTCATCACCATCTGGGCTTCGTAAAGGCTATAGGGGGCATCCGCAAAAAAAACGTCGGTATCGTCCAGCCCGGCTACGCCAGTATGAGCTCCATCAGATATCAGTATTCCCCCCGATTGCATAAAACACCGGCGTATAGCCTTTCTTTGCCGAATATCGTTTATTCCTGCTTCCACATTTAACCTGTCCCTGTCTGCAAAAGCCTGTAGGGTGGTATTACGGTTGGCATACAGGAACACGCGGCGTGCAGGATCAAAATCTGCCTTTCCGGTTACAATCCTGGGTTTGCTGTCTTTTTGCAGGCTGATTATGTTGCAGTCTTTATAATATTCCTGCATTTCCCGGGTTGGCTGATCCGGGTAAAAGGTAAATACGCAGCTTAATTTTTCCGGCGGGCGGCAGTTTCTGCGATAATAATGATCAAAAGCTGTCGTTACCAGAAATAATCGATTCCGGCCCTGGGCAAGCTCATTCATAAGATTGCGCCTTTCCCGACGATTTATGTGGCCGTGAACTTCCTTTAAAGCCGCCCGGCGTAAAAAGCTTAAAAACATCGGTTTATGCTTGACCAGGCTTCGGTAGGTGGGAAAGATAAAAAGCACCGGCCGTCCCGCATAGACCTCGGCAATACTTTTATGGATGGCCTTCAGCAGCCCCCGTCCATACTCATTGACCGCCCCCTTATCGTCCGGCCAGCAGCTGCTCTTCATATCACTTAATTTTAGCTGCACCCTTTTTATCCCTCGGAACTCATTTTTCTCCGGTTCAAATAATATATCCTGCAAACAGGTATCCAGAGGGTGCTTTATCAAATCGGAACGGTTAAAGGCAATAATATCGACTCCCCCCGGCCCCAAACGAGCACGGAAATGCTCATTTTGCCTGCCCAGCAGGACGGCCGCATCCACCTCAACTCCCCTGATTACAAAGCGGGGTGAGGGGTTGCCCTCACCAAAGGGTTCCAGTTTTTCAAGCTCTTGCAGCAGACTATCGTTTATCTCATCCGGATCCAGCTCCGCATCCGCCAGTGTCCGGGCCGTTAATTCCTCCCTGCTAGTGTTATCTTTTACCCACCGTTCCAGGGCCTGGCGAAAGCTGTCAAAGCTGGCTCTGTTTATACCTAATCCGGCAGCCGCCTGATGCCCTCCAAACTGAAGCAGATGAGAACTGCAGGCGGATAGCGCCCGGTAGATGTTTAACCCCGGAAGGCTGCGGCATGACCCCCGTCCCTGCTCCCCTTCCCAACTGATCATTATGACCGGACGCCGGTATTTTTCACATAGACGGGAAGCTACTATGCCGGTAACTCCTTGGTGCCAGCCTTCACCTCCCAGTACCAGTACCGGATTCTCGTCCAGGTTAACCTCTCTTTCCACTTGCTGCAGAGCTTCCTTGTGCACGGTTTCCTCAATTATTTTCCGTTCATTATTGAGACTGCATAGCAGTACAGCTAGCTCCCTGGCTTGTTCTGCATTTTGGTTCAGCAGCAGTTCCACGCTGCTGCGGGCGCTCTGCAGACGTCCGGCTGAATTCAGGCGCGGAGCCAGGACAAACCCAACATGCCAGGAAGAGAGTTTTTTGCCCGTGAGCCCGCTTTCCTTGAGCAGGGCTTGCAATCCGTCATTAACAGTTCCAGGCAATCTTAGCAGGCCGTATTTAACCAGAATCCGATTTTCACCCTTTAATGGCACCACATCGGCTACGGTGGCCAGAGCAGCCAGTTCCAGCCAACCGGAATCTTTATCCAGCGCCCAGTCGGGACACAGAGCCTGGCAGAGCTTAAACACCACCCCGGCTCCGCATAAATCCTCCAGTTCTTTAGGGTTATCCAGTTTAGGGTTTATAACTGCCAATGCCGGAGGCAGTTGGGCTGCAGGGGTATGATGATCGCTGATTATAACGTCCATTCCCAGGTTATGAGCTGTTTGGGCCTCGGACACCGAGGTTATGCCGCAGTCTACGGTAATTAAAAGTTTAAAGCCCTGACCGGCAATCTTTTCCACCGCCGGCCGGTTAAGTCCATAGCCTTCCCTGAACCGGTCGGGAACATAATATTCCGCTATAGCTCCCAGCCTTTCCAGAGCTTGTTTAAGCATTGCCATGCTGCATATGCCGTCAACATCGTAATCACCATATATGGCTATCCTTTCACCTTGCTCAATGGCCTGCCTGATTCGGGCCAAGGCCGGCTCCATGCCGGTTAAACGGAATGGGCTCTGTAAATCATCCAGTCCGGCATTAAGAAAATAGTGCGCCTCTTCGCAGGTGTCAATTCCCCTTTGCAGCAAAAGCTCCGCCATCAGGGGGCTCAGGCCCAGCTTTTGGCTCAGGATCCGGGCCAGCTGGTAGTCACAGGTTTTTATTTCCCATATTCTTGCATCATCCATTTTATTTTCAGCTCTTTCGACCAGATTGTCTTCCCTTATATTTCCGCCTTATATTGTACGATAAATCCAACATTTCTGCTCAGCAAACTTATAAACTGGGATTAATAAAACCATAATCACAGTCACAATCTTTCCAGAAAAAACAAAAGCTCGCCCCCTGATATATGGGACGGGAGGGAGCGAAAGCCTATGAAATCGACGCGTCCTTTGTCATTGCGCTGCCGGGCTACGCCGGGCAGCACCAAAGTCTATTATTTTATCGTCTATTACCCCGCCTTTCCTTAAATGGTTTCTTATGCTCAACATTTTTCTGTCTGTCTCTTCCAAAATGTCAATATAGCGTTTTTCCTCCTCGGATAATATTATGACTTTGCTGATTCCCCCGTTTTTTACAACCAGCCTTTTGCCTCCCATAAGCGCCAAAACAGGGTCGTGGGTGGAAATTATAACCAGTTTTTCTTCCTTAACCAATAATTCAATGGCATTTCTTCTATCTATGCCGGCATTTTCTATTTCATCAATAAGCACGATAGGGGATAGACTTAAGAGAGCGGTGTCCGCTATCATCAAGGCACGGGATTGTCCTCCGCTTAATTGCGTCAGAGGAGTATCCTGGTCAAACTTCTCTCCCGCTAAATCATTGGCACAGCTTACTATTTCTTGAACAATTATTTCTACGTGGTCAATCATTCTACTTTCTGCATGCAGCTCGATAAAATCCCGAACCGAAAGATCCATCACAAAATTCATATTCTGTGACAATTGAGCCACCAGTTTGTTCTCAATAGAAAGCCTCCGATTTTTATCCGGCACCTCTCCGTTGAGCAAAATCCGTCTATTGGTAGGGGTATCTCTTTGCGCCAGGCATTCTATATCAGCCAAAAGCCTGCTTTTCCCTGAGCCTGTCGGCCCTACTACCGATATCACCTCTCCTACCTTTAATTCGAGGTTGATGTTTTCAGCATTTCCAGACTTGTCATTTCCTCCTATTATCGTTATCGATTCGACTATGTTGCGGGATGTCTCTTTTAATTTTTCCATTTTATTAATAAAAGCCAGGAAGTTAACTATTAACTGTTCTCTGGCAAGACCGGCATCTTCCAGCAGTTCGTGGTTTATATCCAAATCCCTTAAGGCACGGTTGGCATCAATATCGTTTATGCCAATGGATATGAAAAAATCTCTGGCATAGGGATATTTTGCCAATATTTTTCCCAGCTTAAATGAAGCCAGATCTTCCTTTTCCAATATTTTACCCCTTCCGTAACTAGAGCTTTATTTTCCTTATGTTGCCGGTCTGATACCTTTCTCCTATTCTTATCTCTCCCGTGCAATAGGAACACACTGCCGCAGGCATCGAGAATCTTAGTTTTTTATCTTCAACGCTTTCATACTCATTGGCTTCTTTCAGGCGCAGGCTCAAATCATAGGCCCCCTGACCGGTAATGCCATTTATGAAAATTATAGAAGCCCTGGGGTTGGATTGTTTTACTCTAAATGCAAACACTTCCCGCTCGGCCTGAGATACTATATCCCCTTTGGTTATTGCCACAATATCCGCCAGTCTTAACATAGGCCCGATTTTTTTGGGAGTATTTATACCGGACAGGTTATCTATAACGCATATTGCCAAAACACCTCTTATATGCGGAGAACAGCGGTTGCATAAGCCGGCGCTTTCGCTTATGAGCATATCCAGGTTTTCGCTGACCCCCCACTTGACACAATCCTCTATATTGGTCATGTAGTAATGGTCCGGGCAAATATTGCCGGAAAGGCCGACTTTGACTTTTACCCCTATTTTATGGTACAGCTCGTCATCATAAGTTGATAAACTGTCAAATTTAACTACGCCTATCTCCAGGTTGTCCTTTTTTAGGTACTCCAAGGCTTTTGTTATAACTGAAGTCTTTCCTGATGAGGGCGGCCCGGAAACCGTAACGATTTTCAACTATTACACTTCCTTACGGCTTTTTTTATCCCAGGCTTTGTGAAATTCTTCGTGCAGTTTTTCCCCCAGAGCCGGAATGTTGTTTGACCTTATATAATCCCAGCCCAACCATTTCAGCTTGGTTCCCTGGGGAATTTTACTTTCAATACTGGTATTGAATACGGCGGCATTTATATCGGCACACATTTGTCCGTAGCCGTTTAGCAAGAGATCAATGAGGTAATCCAGCTCACCCGCTTTATCTTTCTTGACCAGAAAAGCGATGGGAATTATCAATGCCCCGTCTTCGGGGAAAACTATGGAAACATCCTTGTTTTCACAAAGCCCGGCAAAGGTCAGCGGCATATAGTATATAGCACCTGCTTCCCTGCTGTCGGTGCCTGCCAGCCTAGCTGCTTTGGCGGCGTGTTGGATTCCTTTTACATTACGGGCTAGCTGTTGCATGCTTTCCAGGCCAAATTCTTTGTAGAAATAATATAAAGGATATTCGAATATTCCTTTGGAGTCATCCCCAAACGCGATTATGCTATTCTCATAGATGGGATCAAGTAAATCTTCCCATTTTCGGGGATTGGGCAAATCCCCCAGTTTTTTCTCATCTATTAAGAAAACCATTGCCAGTCCGGCATTCAGCGTGTAACTATCGTCCAGGCATTCCTGCAGATTCATCTGTTCTACATCCAGCATACTGGTAAAATACCCTCGGCTTACATATTTGTCTATGAAACGCTTGTCATATATTTCATCAAAAGACATGGACATTATAATATCCGGCAATGCATCAATACTCTCTGTGTCATGGAAATTTTCAAATTCATGCGGCGCATGACAACCATCTACAATAAATACATTGGGAGTCTCTCCGGTCGTCTTTTGGCGCGCCTTCAAAATCCCGGTCAATTCTTCCTTAAAATGCTCGCTGACCGCACATGCCGTTTTTACCAGCAGATTCACCGGTAAATCCGGATTGTAAAAATCGTATTGCAGCCCCTCCATTTGGCATCCATTGTTAATTCTTGCGTTTATCATGCTCGTAAACAGCTTTACATTTATCCCTTTTACTATTAAAGCCGTCCGCAGCATGGTATCCTTTCCCAACGAGCTAACCAGCTCTTCCGCAGAATTAAAATTAAATCCGCTCTCCCAAAACGCTTCATATAATTCAGGGTAGTTGTTCAAAATATCACCGATCGTATCTTCGGCAACTATCATCTTCATTTAATGCACCCCTTTTCCAAAAATCAGACATCCATTCAGGCTCTTTACCGGCTATATTAAAACGGCGTGCGCCCCGACTATCTTAAGGCCAGGGCGTTATTGGTGAGTTCTTCGAAATCCTTATCTGATAAATCATAGGAATAGAAGGTTTTATAAAATTCTTTGGTCTCTTTTTTAATGTCATAATTGAATTCTTCCGGATAAGTTAAATTACCCAGCCATTTTATTCCCAATATACGAGCTACTGATGGCGGCTGCCCGAACCAACTGAATGGGGCGCATGGTATTTCGTATATTTGTCCATTCTTTACCGCTTCCAAATTATTAAGGGCGCTGTTTCCTAATATCTTGTCCCGCAAAGATGCTGTTTCCCCTTCTCCTCCCCGGGCTGCCGCCTTATTAGCTATTATTATATCCGGGTTCCATTTTATCAATTGCTCCATTGATAACCGGGAATTCTGGTAAGGACTCCCCCCCTTGGTACCGGCAATGTTTTTCCCTCCCACTATGTCAATGAGTTCTGCATGCAGATTCCCTGCGGCATATGTCATTAAACCGTCTTCACCACAGGCATAATACATCCTGGCTTTTTTCTCTTCCGGTATTTCGGCAGCTATTTGTTCAGCTTCATTAAGGGTTTTTTGGCAGTACTCACCTAATTTTTGCGCCTTTTCCTCTTCTCCTAGCAACTTGCCCAGGAATTTATAGGCCGCCGGCGCGCTCTTAAGGTTTCCGTCTACCATAATAACCGGTATTCCCAACCTTTTCTGGGCCTCATCCACTTTAGTTTTCCAGGAATCATCTATAAAACCGGCATATATTATTACATCCGGAGCCAGCTTTAATATATCTTCCTCATTGGCCGTATCACCCATGATATAAGTACCTAACACAGGTAAATTGCGGTACTCCTCTGCTGTATACTTCTTCTCCAAATCTGATAATTTAAAATTCTTGGCTGCAAGTAGGTCCGGGTTAATTGTATACAACAGGACAGTCCCAATAGGAACTGCCGAATATATTTTCTTAATCTCTTTCGGAACAACTACCTCCCGCCCTGCCATGTCAGTTACCGTAAGGGTAGTAATTTCCGGTTCAGAACTGGTTTGGCCAGCCTTTTCAGTACTGGAACAGCCTGCTATCCCGGTGACTATTAACATAATTGATAAAATAATTGAAACAGCTCTATGGGTAAAATGCTTCTTAGCCATATAAAAACGGCCCCCTTTCATTGCAATTAAAAAATATTTAAAGAAAAACAATGTCACGGCGCCACCCCCAACGAGTTCAGACCGAAAACCCCTGATCTGCAAATACCAGAGGCTTGGGAGACTTATACCCCGGAAGCGTCAAACCGTGCATTTCCTAAACGAACCTGATGGTATCTTTTTACCGGCTCACAGTAAAACACCCGTAGAAAAGCATGGAACTTTATGTTTGTTTCAGTATGTTATGGTTGGTTTTTGTTTGTCAGCTTAATAATAAGATACCATTAATAGTTCATTTTTGTGGTTTATTATTTAATTCTATGGCAATAAAGATAATCCTGCTAAAAATCCAAAGATATTCTTATAAAATACTAAAGAATTACAAAATATGACCTTTAGGAAGAAAAAGTCTGTCCCCAAGCCAGGAAAGGCTTCTGTTCTTTTATATTTTTGCCATAATAATCCTGGGAGGAATGCGGTACAGCTAACATATATAAGTAGAAATAATTGTTGGAAGGTGAAACAGATGCCGAAAATCAGGAACTTATTTCCGGGCGGTAATACCTGTTATGGGTTTTATTCATTTTACGATTATATGGTATCGCCCGCGGTCGAACGTAAAATAATCCTCAAAGGCGGACCCGGGGTAGGGAAATCTTCGTTCATGAAGAAAATGGGCGAAGACTTCCTGGCCCAGGGTTATGATATTGAGTATCACTGGTGTTCATCCGATAACGAATCCCTGGATGGAGCAGTCATTGGCAAGCAGCAGATCTGCATTCTGGACGGTACTGCTCCTCATGTAGTAGATCCCCGTTTCCCGGGAGCGGTAGACGAGATAATAAATCTGGGCAATTACTGGCACCAGAAGGCTATAAGAAAAAACCGCCCGGCTATAATCGAACTGACCCAGATTATCAGCCGCTGTTTCAAACGGGCCTACCAGCGCCTGGAGGAGAGTAAAATAGCGTGGGAGGAGTGGGAATCCTACTATCTGGAAGCCCGCGATAATGAGGCCGCTAATCGCAATATCCTGGCTTTGGCCCGGGACCTTGTTTCCGGCCTAGGTGATGACCGGCAGAATATCAGGCACCTTTTTGCCGCAGCTATAACCCCCGGGGGTGTGGTCAGCAAAATTGACAGTCTTATCGATAACGGTTATTCCCTGTTCGCAGTGAAAGGAAACCCGGGCACCGGAATTAAAGAGTTGTTCACCTATACCTGGCAAACCATGAATCTGAGCGCGGCTGAGGCCGAATTTTATCATAATCCGTTTGACCCGAACAGCATTGATATTATCGTACTTCCTTCATCCAGGTCGGTTTTGATAGACGTATCCGGCCACCTGTTTGATTATGCAGCTTTGCTCCCCGGTATCAGGCAACGCCGCTTCCTGGATTTCGACCAACTGGTGCGCAAATCTGTAATCGATGCTCATGAAAAATATATCGTTTCCGCCCGGGAGCGCTTTCACAGCGGCATAAGGGATGCAATAGGCTTTATCCGCCAAGCCAAGGAATACCATGACGAACTGGAATCGTATTATGTTCCGGCTATGGATTTTGACGCTATGGAAGCAATGCGTCAGGAACTCTGCCAACAGCTTCTGCAGACCCTGGGGCGGTAAAACGACAGAGAACGGCTGTTCTATCAGCTTTATGCCCCACTACTTGAGCAATAACGCCCTTACGGCATAACCTTTTTTACCCTGCTCCGGTTCGATATCCAGTAACAGAGGGATTTTCCCTCTGTTTTTCATGTTTGCCCGTGGGACGGGCCAGCAGAGCCCATGAAGAACAGCCAACACTGCAGCCCGGTCTGGATTCGATGCTGCGATTTTTTCACTCCACCGCCGCCTTGATCTCCTGCAGACTGTCTAAAAATGATGCTGCCGACACCGGCATGGGTATATATCCAGCGCCCGGGTAATGAGTCTGGATATTATTACGACATGCGAAGAAAGTTATGATCTCTGCGTTTTGCCTGACTTGCTCAATGAGAAGAAATTGGATATCCTATTGCGAATCCTTTCCGCAGAAGAGTTTAAGCAAAGGCTTAATACGGACAGGCGGATATAATACTGATTTAACCGGCAAAATCATTTTTGAAAATTGCCTATAATTTTTGTTTATGTCTCTCATAAATAATCATAATATGAGACTTGGGTGTGTAGTTTTGCAAGGATTTTTATACCATGATGTCGAAGTTACTGGAAGTTACTGATTGTAATAATTAGAGAGAGTGTCAAAACACTCGAGGGGAGGAAGAGATTGGTGATTAGTGTAACTCGACGTGGCTTTCTTAAGCTTTCAGGTCTTTCCATAGCCGTTGTGGCCAGTGGCCTGGGATTAGACCTTGAAGCAACAGCAGCCCAGGGGTACGCATTAAAGCTTGAGGGATGTGAAAGGATACCTAGTATCTGTCACTTCTGTTCGGGTGGATGCGGTTTGCTCCTGCATGTTAAAGATGGCAAGCTGGTTCACCTCGAAGGGAACCCGGATAACCCGATTAATGAAGGAGGACTTTGTCCCAAGGCAGCCAGTCTGGAACAAGTCGCCTATTCGTCGGATCGTCCCAAATCACCGCTGTATCGCGCACCAGGAGCTGATAATTGGACGGAAATCTCCTGGGATGAGGCCATTGAGCGTATTGCCAAGAAGGTCGTTGAGGTTCGGGACAAAACCTGGAAGAAGACTGATGAGATAACCACTAAAACCGGGGAGAAAAAAATCGTTCCGGCCAACCGGGCCGAAGGAATCGCCATGATAGGATCGGCTGAGGTTGATAATGAAGAATCTTATCTGCTATCCAAGTTTGCCCGACTGATCGGTACACCGTTTCATGAACACCAGGCCCGTATCTGACACGCGCCCACGGTGGCTAGTTTGTCACCTTCGTTTGGCCGCGGTGCTATGACCAACTCCTGGCAGGATATGATGAATTCTGAATGCTTCCTGATTGCCGGCAGCAACTGTGCCGAAAACCATCCCATCGCCATGAAATGGGTAAACCGCGCCAAGGCAAAGGGCGCCAAGATAATTGTGGTCGACCCCCGTTTTACCCGTACCGCGGCAAAGGCTGACATATTTGCTCAGATTCGTCCGGGAACCGACATTGCCTATCTGGGGGCCATGATTAATTATATAATTGAGCAGAAGCTTTACGATGAATTCTATGTTTTAAACTTCACCAATGCACTTTATAAGATTAGCAAGGATTTCAAATTCGACGACGGTCTTTTCTCCGGGTTCGATGCCGAAAAGAAGAAATACGATTATACAACCTGGTCATATCAGCTCGATGCTGAAAATAAGCCGATAAAAGCTGCTAGTCTGGATGATCCGGACTGCGTATTCCAAAAAATCAAAGCCCACTATTCCAGATATACCTTTGACGTGGCAGCAAAAATCACCGGTATCCCCGCTGATAAGATTAAGCTGATCGCCGATACCTTTGCCGCAGCCAAACCGGGCAATATCTTCTATGCCTTGGGCATGACCCAGCATACCACCGGTGTTCAAGGTATTCGCTGTTATGCTATTATCCAGTTGCTGCTGGGCAACGTAGGCAAAGCCGGCGGCGGCATCCAGGCCCTGCGCGGTGAGCCCAATGTTCAGGGCTCTACCGATATGGCCAACCTCAATGCGAACCTGCCGGGATATATTCCTTATCCCACCAATGCACAGGTAACATTACACGATTTTGCGGTTAAAAACGGTAACACTCAGCTAAAACCAATGGTTGCGCTGCTCAAAGCCTGGTTCGGTAAAAACGCCACCGCCGAGAATGATTACGGCTATGGATGGCTGCCCAAGAACGACCCCAACAATATGCCGATCCAGCCCCAGTTCTTTAACTGGATGGAAAAGGGCCAGTTCAAGATGCTCTTAAACTGGGGCTCCAACTCCACCGTTTCCATACCGGACAGAAAGATGGTAGCCAGAGGCCTTTCCAAATTAGAAATGCTGGTTGTAGCCGACATATTTGAGGTTGAAACTGCCCAGTTCTGGCGGGAACCAGGCCTCAATCCCAAGGAAATCCAGACCGAGGTTGTCTTCTTGCCGGCGGCTTTCGTTTATGAAAAAGCCGGGACCATGACTAACTCTTCCCGCCTGGTGCAGTGGAAGGAGAGAGCTCTTAAGCCGCTTAATGACTGCTTACCTGACCTGGATATGATAGATTTTATATTTAAGAAGGTACGCGAGCTTTATGCCGGAAGCAACGACCCCAAGGATGAGCCGATTCTGAAGGCCAATTGGGACTATGGCCATGAACCCAGCCCCTTGAAGGTCTTGCAGGAACTCAATGGTTATAACGACAACACCGGACAGCTTACCGCCAGCATAGGAGAATACCTGAATGCACCGATTGGTACGGTTTCCACCGGGTGCTGGATATATGCCGGGGTAACTCCTCCGGGTAAAAACCTGGCTGACCGTCGGGATGACTCCGACCCCACCGGCCTGGGCCTGAACCGGGATTATGCTTTTGCCTGGCCGGGAAACATCCGCGTTCTTTACAACCGGGCTTCCTGTGATGCCAATGGTCAGCCCGTTGATCCCAAACGCAAATTGATCTGGTGGGATGCTGCTGCAGGAGTCTGGACCGGAGTTGACGGCCCGGATGTAGTGGACAAAGCCAAAGGACCTAATACCCCCGAAGGAAAGATTGCTTTCAAACAAGCTGCTGAAGGTGTAGGCCGCTTGTTTGCGGCCAGTTATACCAGTGGTTTACCGGTCACCGGGGTTCCGACCGAAAGTGTTGCTGCTATCCCTGTGCGCGGAGCCGGAATGACGGTTGACGGACCGATGCCTGAATTCTATGAACCTATTGAAAGCCCGACTGCTAATATGTTGCATCCCAAGGTGCAGAGCAATCCCTGTGCCAAGATCGTTTCCACTGAGTTTGGCGATCCCAAGGATTATCCCTATGTTCTTACTACCTATGGTGTCTGCGAGCACTTCTGCGCCGGCGGCATTACTCGAAACATTCCCTATCTGAATGAGATTATGCCCGAACCCTTTGCAGAAATCAGCAAAAACCTGGGTAAAAAGCTGGGCATCAAAGACGGGGACAAAGTCGAGATATCCTCAATTCGCGGTAAGCTGACGGTGCGCGCCCTGGTTACCGATCGTCTCCAAACCCTGAAGATAAACGGGAAGGATACGGAAACCATCGGCATGCCCTGGAGCTGGGGCTTTGCCAGCATAAATCCCGGCCCCAGTACGAATAATGTGACAATGAATGCATGTGATCCGGGAGCAGGAACTCCCGAGTATAAATGCTGCCTTGTCAACGCAAGGAGGGCTTAACAATGACGACAAAAAAAATGGTTTTTGTTGATACTTCATTATGTACTGGCTGCAAAGCCTGCTCAGTAGCTTGCAAAGCCTGGAACGATCTCGAGGCTGAGAAGAACCAGTTGATTACGAGCTATCAGGCGCAAGCAGGGACTACGCACAATACCTGGACCTATATCAGTATGCATGAGAAGTATGAGAACGGCAAAATGGAATGGCTGATGTTCAAACACCAGTGCTACCATTGCGAAGATCCTTCTTGTATGAAGGCTTGTCCGGTTGAAGCGATTTATAAGACGGAATCGGGATATACTCTGATTGATCATGATAAATGCATTGGTTGCGGATATTGTGTAGCTAACTGCCCCTGGAGTGTTCCCAAGACAGATCCAAATCTGAAAAAGACCTTTAAATGCACGGGGTGCATTGACCGGATCGAGAATGGTCTTCAACCAGCATGCGTTTATACTTGTCAAACAGGTGCACTACACTTCGGCGAGCGTGACGAAATGATACAATTAGCCAACACTCGCCTGGAAGGGATCAAAAAAGACCATCCGAAGGCACAGCTGTATGGTGATAAGGCCATGGGCGGGACCACTTATCTCTATCTGCTGTTAGAGGATCCGGCATTTTATGGATTGCCGGAAAACCCTACTACTTCGGCATCGTTGGTTGTCTGGAAGGATTGGGTACAGCCGTACGGCATCTGGCTGATTCCCTTGGCCCTGGCCGCTTCGGCGGGCAGCTTCTTCTCCACCAGGATAATCAATAACTTAAGCAAGTCGAAAGGAGGGGACATTCATGGATAAAGAACGCATTGTACGTTTCAGCGGCAGTGCCCGATTTGCGCATTGGGGTCACACAGTAACCTTCCTAGTCTTGCTGTTTACTGGCCTGATCCTTTTTACCCCAGCGTTGGGGAATGTTTTGGCCCCCATATTTGGAGGTCATGTCAATGCCAGCTTGATTCACAAGATCATGGCGGTGGGTTTTACGGTTATACCGCTGATTGCTCTGGCTATCAATTTCAAAGGGTTTATCGAATGGTGGAAAGATGTCTTTTCCTTTGGAACGAACGATATCAAGTTCCTCATGAAGTTCCCGCTGGAATTCTTCGGTTTCAAAGTGGAAATACCGCCGCAAACCAAGTTTAACGGTGGTGAAAAGATGAACTCTGTAATAACCACCACTTCCTGTGTATTTTTGGCTTTAAGCGGTTATGTCATGTGGTTCAAGGCTGCCTTTCCACCGGTTTTAGTCCAGTGGGCTTACCCGATCCACGGTATATGTATGATCCTGGCCACCTGCATGGTGTGCATGCACGCCTACCTGGGTTCTTTCCATCCAGGTTCCGGCGAGTCCTTCTGGGGTATGTGGAATGGTACGGTACGGTCCGACTGGGCGGCTCACCATCATGCAAAGTGGTATGAAAAGGTAAGCAAGTCTTAGAACGGAATGATATAAAGGAGAAATTTTAGATGGTTGCAAAAAGAGGCAAATTGGTCACAACAGAAGATAACGGAACCATTGAACAAGCTTTTCAAAAGTACAACCTTTTGAAACAGGAAGTCGTTCATTGGCAGCAAGAACGTGGCGCATATTGGCTCAAGATGCTTAGTCTGGCTGAAAGCCCTCCATATTTGCCTATCCGGGATTTGCCACTGGAAGCGATTATCGAGCTTTGGCAAAGACTGAATAGCCTTGCCAATGTAGAAATCTCGGATACAGAACTTAAACAAATGTGGCAGGATTTTTGCGAAAGCCAAAGTCTGCAAAACGTAATAGACGAACAAATGTCTACCCGTTTTCAAATGGCAGTGCGCGGTGTGGCACAACTTGCTGCCAGAGTGGTTAATGACAAAGCTGCGCAAGGTTTGGTTTCCCTAGATTTTTCCCGTAATAGTGCAGTTTGCCCGGTTTGTGGTGAAATTGCCTCACTGGCGGTGGTAACACCACCCGATGGAAAAAGAATGATGCACTGCAGCTCCTGTGGCTTTGAATGGATGGTTAAACGCATTATCTGTTTGCACTGCGGAAGTGAAGATGCAAAGCAGCATATTTATCTCAAGAATGAGGCCTTTCCCGGTATTGATATGGTAGTGTGTCAACTCTGTGGACAGTACTTCAAAGAGATAGATGCGCGTGAATTGCATGTGCAAGATTATATGTGGGAAGATTTAAGAACTCTACCGTTGAATTTTGCAGCCGAACGCTGGTTATCAGAACATGCGATAAAGGATAATCAGATTCATTAGGGAATAACTTCCGGGGTAAACATCATAGAGAGGGGGTGCCATACAGGTACCCCCTTTATACTGGTTTAATATAGTTTCGCTTTCACTATATCTCCTGTTTCCCCCTGTCCGGCCTGGAGGTCCAGGATTAAGGGATTATTTCTGACATTATTATTATTTCTGCTTACAGGTCGGGCATAAACGCACCCCTGTTCAATGATCATTTCCCCCCTATACAGGCTTCGGTCCGGCTTAATGTTTTTTATCGGACTTCCAAGTTGTATGTCAAACCATTCCCGTGCAGAAAATAGATCTCCTTTCAATCTTAGCAGGGCCGGCTTAATTAAAGCTTCGAATAATAACCCTGCCGAAGAAGTGTTGCCAGATAAATTGTACAAGATTTTGCCATTAAAAAGTGCGGCGCATGTTCTCTTGCCGGGAATAATATTTATGCCTCTGAAAAGAAGTCTGGCGTTTAAATGCTCAAACGCGCAATAAACCAAATCGCAAACTCCGTTGCCAGTCCCTCCACTGATTATTACCATGTCAGAAATAAGTGCTGCCTTCTCAATCCCATTTACAATTGCCTGCAGATCATCTTCAATAATTGAATCCGCTGATAACGGCATGGCGCCGACACGTACTATTTTGCCGGATATTAGGCTTCGATTGCTGTCATATATTTGTCCGGTTCTGATAGGAGCCCCGGGTAAAAGCAATTCGCTTCCGGTGTTAATAACCGATATGCGGGGAATTTTATGAACCAGGATTTTTTCGATACCGCAGGTAGCTATTCTTTCCACAATCTCTGCTTCTAGAACCTGCCCTTGGGCAGCTACCTTATCTCCTGCCCTTAATTCGTGGCCTGTTCTTTGGATATTCTCACCCTGCTCCCAGACCCCGCAGGCAACGATAAAATTTCCATCAGTTTTTACGTCTTCCTGCTTTACAACCGCAGCGCAGCCTTCGGGAAGCAAGGCGCCAGTCATTATTCTATATGTTTCCCCGGTTCTGATCTGCTTGCTTTCTATGGAACCTGCTTTGATGGTACCAGTTACCTGTAAAGGCAGCGGGCGGCCAGTTTTTAGTTTTTCCATATCAGCCTCGCCAATTGCGTAACCATCCATTAAAGAACGATCAAAATGAGGTACATCGATGAAGCTTACTATATTTTCAGCGGTCACCCTCATGAAGGCATCATCAATATGTACGTACTCGCTGCCAAGTGGTTGAATATTTTCACAGCTGATAGAAACAGCTTCTTCTAAACTCTTATATACAGCCAATTTATTCTCGCCTCTTTATTTGCACTGTCTAATATTTCTGGTATCTGCTGGGCCGTAAACATTAAGAATCGGCTTGCTGTTAATGCTTATTACGAGGGTTGCCCCTTTATTTGGTAGCTACAGCCGTAATTGGGCCCCAAATACCGTTTCTGCATAATCCGCCTTATAATTTATTCAATACGCCAGGGGATCCTTCCTTCCAGTTTATTATAATTATAAACGTTGTTCATGCCTGATATAAAACAACTGGGAATCAACCCAGCCTGTTAAAAGAATTAGCCAATATAACTACACGTCCATACTTACAAACATTATCAAAGACCTTTATAAACCAAAATAACCCAAGATAAAATTTGCAATCTCCTTCTGCTGGCTAAAAGCAAAACAGGGTGTCGGACCTTCAAGGGGGAAATCTGCGACCCGGGCCACTACATTATCTATATTCAAGATAGAGGTGCTGATTTCTTTCCTCAGTACCTCTATCTTGGGAAAGGCTTCGGTTTTAAAACCCTCACTTATGACAAGGTCAACATCCTTACTTATCTGACGGTAAACAGTCTCCAGCTTAACATTGTTTTCTCGGCGGTAGAGCAGCGATAATCCCGGTGAGACGGCGCAAACCAGGCTGGCTCCGGCCTGAAACAGGCGGTCCGAGTCCCGTTCCCCGGTTAAATCCAGCCCACTGCTGGCATGTTTTACCACTGCAGTTTTAATTCCCTGCCGCTCCAGTATAGAGACTATGGCAGCAAGCAAGGTGGTCTTTCCCGAGTTATGCTTGCCTACAAATGAGATAATTGGTGCCATATCATCGCTCCACCTTTGCTATATATTTAGGTATCTTTATATATCCCTTAAAGCCTTCAGATAGAGCGCCTAGGGGGCCTGGCGGATTCAAGCTCAATATCGATCATAAAATTGATCGCGTAATTTTTCCTTTATTTCCCCACCAAGCGCAGGGCGCATTCCTTTACTTTGGCCAGGACTTCTTCTTCGTCGAAAGCCTTTATCACCCGATCTTCCATGAGGATATTGCCGTCTACTATCACTGTTTCCACATCTGCCGCCTGGGCTGAATAAACGATATTGGATATCGGGTCATAGACCGGCAGCATATTAGGCTCTTTCAGGCCCATGATGATCATATCCGCCTTGTAGCCCGGCTTTAGCTGTCCAATCTCATTGTCCAGCCCCAGTGCCCGGGCTCCGTTGGCGGTAGCCATTTGCAGGGCCTGCCGGGCCGGAATCACGGTGGAATCCATCAGGTGTACCTTCTGCAGAAAGGAAGCGCTGCGCATTTCCTGCAGCATATCCAGATTGTTGTTGCTGGATGCCCCGTCGGTACCCAGAGCCACTGTTATCCCGGCATTAAGCATCTGCCGTATAGGAGCGATGCCGCTGGCCAGTTTCATATTGCTCTCAGGATTGTGCGCTACTCCCACCTGTTTCGCCGCCAGTATTTCTATATCTTCAGCATTGACGTGAACACAGTGGGCCGCCAGAACCTGGCGTTCGAACAGCCCCAGTTTATCCAGATGAGCTACCGGGGTATTGCCGTATATCCTCATAATGTCCTCCAGTTCAACCCTGGTTTCAGCTATATGTATATGCAGGCCTACCCCCAGTTCATCACTCAGCTGCATAACCCGCTCCAGGTAGTCGGGCGGACAGGTATAGGGAGCATGGGGCCCCAGTCTGCAAGTAATGCGCCCCTTGCAGGCGCCGTGCCATTTTTCCACCATATCCCGGCTTTCGCCAAAGGCTATTTCATTCTCCGGTCCTACTCCAACCATACCCCGGGATAGTACAGCTCTGATACCGCTGTCTTCCACCGCCCGGGCTGCAGCATCCATGAAGAAATACATGTCGGCAAAACATACTGTGCCTGATTTCAGCATCTCGCTTATGGCCAGCATGGTTCCCCAGTAGACATCATCAGCACTTAGCTTTGCCTCCAGCGGCCATATCTTGTTTTCCAGCCAATCCATCAGGGGCATGTCGTCGGCATAGCCCCGCAGCAGGGTCATGGCAGCATGGGTATGGCTGTTGACCAAACCGGGCAAAACCACCCGGTCTTGCCCGTCAATGATCCGGTCATATTTTCCGGCAGGGGCAGGGCCTTGCCCCATTTCCTTTATGAATTGCCCCTCTATCATGAGGTAACCGTTTTCAATATAAGCCTCCTCACCCGTCGGTATTAAGCCGATATGGTCCAATAGAATCCTCACTTTTTAAAGCCCCCTTTTTATAACTCCTCCGCAGGAGAGTAATTATTTATTTTGCCCGTAGCTTTTAAAGTTCTGGTTCAGGATAGCCGTATCCTCCTTTGACAGGGCATGTATCGGCCCCAGGGTACTGGCGCGCAGGGCGATCATGGCGGTTTTTTCGACGATGTAACATACCTTCAAGGCTTCGGCCATATCTTTCCCCACTGCCACCAGCCCATGGTTGGCCAGCAGAACTGACTTCCTATCGGTACCCAGAGCTTGTATCACGTTATCCGCCAACGCCTGCGTACCGCAATGGGCATAGGCTGCTGATTCGATTTCATGGCCTACTATCTGGGCGGTCTCTTCCAGGATGACCGGAATGTTGCGGCGGGCCACGGCAAAAGCCACCGCATAAGGGCTGTGCACATGCACCACGGCATTGACATCGGGCCGCTGCCGGTAGATTCCCAGGTGCATGGGAGTTTCAACCGAAGGGCGGTACGCTCCTTCCACCACCTTGCCGGTGAAATCAAGCAGCACCATGTCCTGCGGTTCAAGCAGGCTGTAATCCATCCCGCTGGGGGTTATAAGCATAAGTTCCCGGTTATCTGCTCTGACACTGACGTTGCCCCAGGTGCCGGTAACCATGCCGGATTTATATATTTCCCGGGCGCAGTTTAGAACTGATTCTCTCTCTGGCTGGCACTGCATCTATTCCCACTCCCCTGATATTTATTTAAGGTTTCAAGATAAGGCGGTCTTAACACCCCTTTTTCCGTAATTATTCCGCTGATCAGATGCTGGGGAGTTATATCAAAAGCAGGGTTAAATACATCTGCCCCGGGAACCGTAAATTGAGCTCCCCGATACTGACGGATTTCATCCCCTGACCGCTCTTCAACCGGTATATCGCTTCCCGCCCTGGTCTGCAAATCCAGGGTCGAGAGCGGAGCTGCCACATAGAACGGAAGGCGGTGGTAAGCGGCCAGAACAGCCAGGCCATAAGTGCCGATTTTATTGGCGGTATCGCCATTGGCAGCAATACGATCGGCGCCGACTATGACCGCATCAACCTGCCCCAGCTGCATAACATAGGCGGCCATGTTGTCGCATATCAACGTCACCGGGATCCTGTCCTCCGCCAATTCCCAGACCGTAAGACGGGCTCCCTGTAACACCGGCCGGGTTTCGCAGGCCCATACCCGGTTGATTTTACTCCGGCGGGCTGCGGCCCGGATAACTCCCAGGGCCGTGCCGTAACCGCAGGTTGCCAGGGCTCCGGCATTGCAAATGGTCATTATGCGCGAACCCGCTGCCAGAAGCTCCTGGCCATTTTCCCCCAGGGCCTGATTGGCCGCAACGTCTTCGGCAAACATCTTGGAGGCTTCATCCTTGAGCAGTTTCCCGATTTGCTCCCGGCTGCCGTTATTATATGCCTCTTTAAAGACCCGCTCCATTCGTTCCAAGGCCCAGAAGAGATTAACCGCCGTAGGTCGGGTGGAAGCCAGTTGCGCTCTGGCTCTTTCAAAATGCTCGGGCATTGTGCCCTGGCTGTTTTCATAAGCAGCCAAGGCCATGGCCAGGCCAAAGGCAGCAGTAACTCCGATAAGCGGTGCCCCCCGAACCTTTAAGTTTTTAATGGCCCCGGCCACATCGGCAATAGTACGGCACCTTACATATTCCACCTTGTCCGGCAGCAAGCTCTGATCCAGTATCACTATCCCATCATTATCAAAATCAAGTGTTTTTATCATTTCATTACCCCGGGTTCATTTAAGATCTTGCGGCAGTCACATGAGTCTTGGGTTTCATCAGCCAGAATATATTTTAGACTGCCCATAAGTACACGTTGCACCCCGGTTATATTCCGTTTCATCATATCCACCACTTCACTGTGGGTTAATATCCCGGGGGAAATGCCGGCGGCAAAATTGGTGACAATGGAGATGTTGGCATAGCACATACCCAGCTCCCGGGCCAGGCAAACTTCGGGGACGCTGGTCATCCCTATCAAGTGCCCCCCGAGCTGCTTGAACATGGCAATCTCGGCCGCCGTCTCGAAGCGCGGCCCTTCCGTACAGACATAAACTCCGCCATTCTGTACTTTGATCCCCTGGTCACAGCCGCCTTGAACCATCGCCTGGCGCAAACGTGAACAATACGGTATAGTCATGTCGCAATGAACCACCCCCATTTCTCCGCCCTCATAAAAAGTGTTCCTGCGGGTACGGGTGAAGTCTAAAAACTGGTCGGCAAGTATATAGCTGCCGGGTTTAAAATCAAAATGCAGGGAACCTACGGCTGCAGTAGCCATGATGTTCTTGACCCCCAGCATATGTAACGCCATGATATTAGCCCGGTAATTTATCAGATGGGGAGGAATGCTGTGACTGCCCCCGTGGCGGGGAATAAAGGCAATCTCTTTACCTTCATAGGTTCCGGTCATTACGGTTGCTGTGCCGTACGGGGTTTCTTGCCCAATCTCTCTGGTATTGTCCAGGAGTTCCGGGTCATATACCCCGGTACCTCCAATTATGGCTGTGGTTAGCATGTGATTACCTCCTGTTTAAACTTTATTCTTCGAAAAGGGCGGCGGTAAAAATCGCTGCCGAGAAATCACGCAGGTCTTCCATCGATTCTCCCAGTCCCACCAGCTTTACCGGCAGCTTCAGCTCCTGGGCGATAGCCAGGACTATACCTCCTTTGGCGGTTCCATCCAGCTTGGTCAATATGATGCCGCTGACTCCGGTGGCTTCTTCAAATATACGAGCCTGGCTTATCGCATTTTGCCCGGTGGTCGCATCCAGCACCAGTAATACTTCATGGGGGGCTTCAGGTATTTCCCGTTCGATTATCTTCCTGATCTTGCCTATTTCCTTCATCAGGTTGGCCTTATTATGCAGGCGGCCGGCAGTATCGATAATCAGCACATCGGCCTTGCGAGCCCGGGCCGCATTTAAGGCATCGTAAACTACCGCCCCCGGGTCAGAGCCTTCCTGGTGTTTTATTATTTCTACCCCGGTCCTGTCAGCCCATATTTGCAACTGGTCAATAGCCGCTGCCCGGAAGGTATCCCCTGCCGCCAGAACAATTTTCTTGTTTTCTTTCTTAAAGCGATAGGCCATCTTGGCAATCGAGGTGGTCTTGCCGGCGCCATTAACCCCTACCACCAGAATTACCGTCATTCCTCCGCTGTTCATAACCAGGGAACTGTTATGGGCTTCCAGCATAGTTTTGACTTCGTCCCGGATCAAGGCCATTACTTCGGAGCTGTCGCTTATCTTCTTTTTGCGGGCACTCTCCCGTACCCTTGATACCAGTTCCACTGAAGTGGCAACGCCTACATCAGCTTCTATCAAGACTTCCTCCAATTCCTCCCAGAAGTCCTCATCCAGCTTCTTATTGCTTCTGACCAGGGTTGTTATCTTGTCGCTGATGTTATTTCGGGTCTTGCTCAAACCGTGTTTAAATTTGGCAAAAAGACCTGACTGATCTTTCTTCTTATGCGCTTTATAATTTTCAGGAGCCGTCTCGTCACCCGCCTGTTCCCTTCGCTCCTGCAGAAGCGGTGGGGATAACTCTTTTTTATCCGGGGCAGCCTCTTCATCGGCAGAGGATGTATCTACGGGGCTGGTATCCTCCTCTGCCCTGTACTGATCTATCTGCTTTTTGCTTTTAAACCTATCAAATAAAGCCATTGCACCATCCCGCTTTCCCTATTTTTTTATCTTAACCAGCCAGACTTTCTGCTTCCTGCAGGTCGAGGGTCAATATGGAGGATACGCCTTTCTCCGGCATGGTTACCCCATAGATATTGCCTCCGACTTCTATAGTTGCCTGGCGGTGGGTTATAACTATAAACTGCATCTGGGCTGCCATCCCCTGTAAAAAAAGAGCGAATCTGGTTAGATTAATCTCATCCAGGGAAGCGTCAATCTCATCCAGTAAACAGAAGGGTGCCGGTTTCAGGCGCAGTAATGAGAATATGAAGGCAATACAGGTTAAAGCCCGCTCACCGCCTGACAACAGGCCCAACAGCTGGGTTCGTTTACCCGGGAGTTTTACCTCTATGTCCACCCCTGCCTCCAGTCGCTCTTTCCCATTCTCCATCCGTAAACAGGCATCGCCGCCGGCAAATATTTCCTTAAAGGTGCGGTTGAAACTTTCATTAGCCATCTGTAAAAAATGAGAAAAATTTTTCAGCATCAGTTTCTCGGTCTCACCCAGCAGGCTGTGCAGAGATTCCCGGGCCTGAAGCATATCACGGTATTGCTTGTCGAGGAAGTCGAACCGCTCCTGAATTTCATCATATTCACGAATGGATTCGGGGTCAACCGGCCCCACCTGCTCTAATTCGGCCTGCAGTTGCTCGATGCGCAGTTTGCCCTCTTTTATTTCGGTGTAGCCCGGTACCTCTGCCTCCAAGTCAATTTCATCATGAAACTTCTCTTTCCACTTTATATTGAGGGCTGACAATTCCGTTTCCAATCGAGCTACGGCAAGCTCAAGGCTGCGGCACTGTCTTTCCAATTCGCTCAGCTGTTCCCTTCCCGGCAGCAAATCGCGGCGCAGCTTGCGGATATTTACATTGCGTTCCTCTTCAATAATTTTAAGCTGAGCTATTTCCTCGGTCAGAGATGCAACCGCCGCCTTGCCTTCCTCCATTTTCCGCTTCAATTCCTCCACCCGCAGCTCTTCCCGTCGGTTTTGAACTACCATCTGCTCACCCAGCTGTTTGGCTTCCTCGGCCGACTGCTGGTAGGATTGCTGCACCTGTTCAAACTGAAGCGTGTTTTTCTTTATATTGTCCAATTCTCGTTTTTTCATTGCCAGTTGCTCTTGCTGGGAAGAAAGTCTCTCCCGGCGAACTTCCAGATTCCTTTGCTGGAGATCCAGTTGTTCCCTCAGTTCTTCCAAAAGGGCGGCGGCCTTTTCACTCTCCCCATGCATCCCCCCCAATTTTTCCTGCATCCCGGCAATATCGCTCTGCAGCTTGATTATTTGCTGTTCCAGCTCCCTGGCTTCCCGCTGGAAGCTTTCCGTCAGCTCGGAACCCTCACTGATACTTGCGGAGATTCCCTTAATTTGCTTTTCCCTTATGTCCAACGCCATGCTGTTCTCCAGCCTTTTTTGTCTTACCGCGTTTATTTCCGTGGCAGATTGATCCATTTCACCCTGCAGGGCTATCAGCTCTTTTTGTCTGCGGCTTTGAGCCCGGTTGTTTTCATCCTGCTGTTTGAGCAAACGCTTCTCTTCTCCCCGGCGTATAAGCGGGCTGTTGCCATGGGACGAAGGCTTGACTCCCCCGCTGACCGCGCCGCTCACATTGACCAGATCGCCTTCCAGACTAACGATGCGCAGTGGATAGTTAATACTTTTAAATATACCAATCGCGGTATTCATATCCTCTACTATCAACACCCGGCCCAGCAGGTATTCCATTGCCACCCGGTAGCGGGAATCAAAACCTACCACCCGGGAAGCCAGACCCACTACCCCCTGCTGGCACTCCACCTGCTGTACAATTTTTTCGGCTGCCGGCTGGGCTTTCAGGACGTCCAGAGGAAGAAATGTAACCCGGCCCAGCTTATTGGCCTTTAAAAACTCAATCGCCTGACGGGCGTGTTCCACCGTGTCGGTAACGATATTTTCCAGCCCCCGGCCCACCGCTATCTCTATCGCCAATTCCATTCCCGGGGGAACGTCCATGAATTCTCCCGGTATCCCCATTATTCCATGCAGGCTTCCAGCCGTCCCCGCTTTCATAAGTGCTTTAATCGCACCCGAATAACCGCTCAGATTCCGGGACATTTCCTTCAGCCCCTGCAGGCTGTTATTAATTTTTATTCCTTCCTGATTTAGTCTGGCATAGTCCGCCTCGGCCTTTTGATATCCTGCCTGCAGTCCTTTTCTATGCTCTTCCCTTTCCGCCAGCTGCCGGTCATTATCTGCCAGCGAGATTCTATAACTGGTGATCTGGTTTTGCAATGCTTCATAATCACGGTTATGCTGCCTGATTTTATTCTTATACTCATCCAGTCTGATCAGCAGCCGCTCTTTTTTTTCCCCCAGTTTTTTAAGCTGTTCCTCACGCTCACTTATTCGGTTTTTCAGGCGGCTTTCTTCCTGCATCTGGTCAAAAACCCGGGTCTTGCCCTGGGCAAATAAATCCCGGTTTATATGTAATTCCTGCTCCAGTTCGGTGATTTCCTGCTGCAGGCGTTCACAATCCCCGGTCCGCTGCCGGTAGTCTGCTTCCTGGTGGTGATAATCCTGATGCTTTAAGGTTAAATCCTGTCTGAGCCGGGTCAGCATATCATTGTATTTGATTTCATCGGCCCGGCATTGCTCCATACGATCCTGCCGGTTTTTAATCCTTTCGGAACAGAGCTTAAGCTCCCCCTGCAGCGAATTCAGCTCGTTTTGAGCCCGGTACGCCTGGGTCTGCTTGCTGTTCAGCTGTTGCTGCTGGGTCTGCAGCCTCTGTTCTTCCTCTTCCAGTCGGTGCTCCTGCCCGGAGAGGCTCTGCTGCAATAATGAACTCTCATTCTGGTACTGCAGCAGCCCATCCTTTTTACGCTGTAAATCCTGATCAGCCTTCAAAATTTCAGCCGATAGGACCTTCTTTTCCAGTTGCCGGTATTCCCGATTTAGCTGCAGATAAAGCCGGGCTTTGTCTGCTTTATGGCGCAGTTCTTCCCTGCGCTCCCTGACCTCGGTTATGATATCACCCAGGCGCAGCAGGTCATTACCGGTGTTTTCCAATCGGTGTTTAACCTCATCTCTTTGCTGGCGGTATTTTATTATACCGGAGGCTTCTTCCAATATCAGCCGTCTGTCCAGAGCCTGACCGTTCAATACCTGCTCCAATTCGCCCTGGCTGATTATCGAATAACCCTTTTTACCCAAACCGGTACCGGTAAACAAATCGCTGATATCCTTCATGCGTACCCGGGCCTTGTTGATATAAAATTCACTCTCTCCGCTGCGGAAAACCTTGCGGCTGAGGGTTATCTCGCTATAATCAAGGGGCAACAGCTGATCGCTGTTATCCAGTTCTATTTCCACCTGGGCCATCCCCAGGGCTTTTTTCACATCGGTTCCGTTAAATATTACATCTTCGCTTTTGTATCCCCGCAGGTGACGGATATTGGCTTCCCCCAGCACCCAGCGGATAGCGTCCACAACATTGCTTTTACCGCAGCCGTTGGGGCCGACTATTATGTTTATTCCCGGTCTCAAATTGATTTCCGTGCTGTCGGCAAAAGATTTGAAACCCTTGATCTCCAGTCGCTTGAGATACACCGTTTTCCTCCCTGCTAGTTAACTACCCGGACGTCTCCGGTACTTATGCGTGTCCGGCCACCCTGGTTCTCTATTATTAAATTTCCCATTTCGTCAATATCACTATTTATGCCGTGAATCTTTTTTGGCCCTTGAATAACCTCTATTTCTTTACCCAGATGCATACAGAGGGATTTGAACTCCAGCCGAATACCGGCAAAGCCGGAGTGCAAAAATTCGCGGTAATACCGATTAAGCTCTTTTAGTACCGATATTAGCATATCATTAGCGGCTATCGCCTTGCCACCCTCTTCCATCAAAGAAGTGGCATCCAGGGCAACACGCCCGGGAAAGTCCCCCTGTTTTATATTAAGATTAAGACCGATGCCCACAATAAGATAATCAGCACTGTCAATTTCGCCGCTCATCTCCAAGAGGATGCCGGCTATCTTTTTATCCCGATAATATACGTCATTGGGCCATTTGATACATACCGGCCCCAGGTTATCTAGGCTCCTGGCCAGAGCTACCGCAAATGTCAGTGACAGCAAAGCAATCTGGGACATAGCCAGATCCGGGTGCAACAAAAAGGAGAACCACAGCCCTCCGGCAGGTGATTCCCATCTGCGCCCCCGGCGCCCCTTTCCTTGCTCCTGCTTTCCCGCCACATAAACCGTACCTTCTTCTATGGCCTGGTCTTTCAGACTGCGCTTAAGGGCTTCGCTGCTGGAATCCAATCGGGGATAATAGAGAATCTCGCGGCCAATCAGCTGCCCGGCAAGACCGGCTTTAACCGTTTCAGGCATTATTGCCCCTTTATCGTTAAGCCGGTAACCTTTGCCGCTGACACCGTTGATCTCATAGCCTTCTGCTTTCAAAGCCTCAATATGCTTCCATACCGCTACCCGGCTGATTCCCAGCCGCCCAGCCAATTCACTTCCGCTGATATAAATGTCCCGGTTTTCTAAAAGTTCTTTTAATATCTTTTGCCGCATAAGCATGTCCTTCTCATAAAAATCAATAATATATGTATTATACACCGGACTTTTAATACCTTTTCGCAAAAACCTATATAAAACCCGCAATTGCTCAAAAAAAAGCCAGAGTATGTTATTCTCTGGTGTAATATATGCGATTAAGTGTCGATTGGAGTAAATCATCCCCGACTCTTTACAGATAAAAATTCTTTCCTGGTCAAGGTAAAAACCGGGTTTGAGTCAGTTGCCGAAGCAACCGCGACGGTATCGCGGGCTAAATCGGGATGAGCTTTTACCTTCAGGCTTTCCAGTTGAAACCGGTTCTTCAGAAATAACAGGCTGCTTTTTCTGTGGCCCGTCATTTTGGATATGTCCTTTTCATGAACCATCAGCGCCAGTTCAGGTTTTAGCCCGGCTTTTTCTCTATAATCATATATAGCCATGCCGGCCTGCTCCTTGAACACTTCCTGTTCTACCAGCTCCCCGAAAGACGGATGAAAAGGACCCGCCACTACGGTGCCGGGGCTGCGTAATTCTTCTCCCGGCTGCAGCCCCATACGGATAACATCGATGCCATGCTGCTGAAAAACAAGAAACATGTCCTTGCAGATGGCAATCGCCTCCGGAAGGCTCAAAGGCACATATTTATGTTCATAAAACAGACGCTCCAGCGGGGTATCGGCTATAACCAAAGTGGGATATATCCGTACCAGGTCGGGATTCAAGGCGGCTGCCTGACGGGCGCTGCCCAGATCACGTTCATAATTATCCCCCGGCAGCCCTGTCATCAACTGCAGCCCCAGTTTAAAACCCAGGCTCTTTATATGATGACTGGCTTTAAAAACATCGTCACGGCTGTAGCCGCGGCCGGATGCTTTTAAAACCTCATCACATAGCGACTGTGCTCCCAGTTCAATAGTCTTCACTCCATAGCTGCCCAGGAAGTTCAGGATACCGTCATCGATATAATCCGGGCGGGTAGATATGCGGATACTGCCGATCCTGCCGCTTTTGAGGTAAGGCTGTACGGCTGCCAGATATTTCTTTTGCAATTCGTGGTCAATGGCGGTAAAGCTTCCGCCAAAAAAGGCTATCTCGGTGTTCCCGCCATCGTCAGCAATAGTGGACAGGTGCTCGTCAATGATAGCGGTAAGGCCGCTTACAGCCGGTACTCCCTGGGACGAAGCAATCTTGTTCTGATTACAGAATATGCATTTAAAAGGGCAGCCCAGGTGGGGTATAAACAAAGGAATATTATAATGTCGTGGCACTGTATTTTCCCTTGCCGATGTTTTCTACCATAGCCCGGTCTCTCAGCACCTTACCGGCGGCATTCTGCTCCGCTTCCTTTTTGCTTTTGCCCTCACCCGTAGCCAGAAGCTGATCCTGAAAATATACCCCGGCGATAAAGCTTTTGCAGTGGGCCGGGCCGCTTTCTTCGATGATGGTATAGTGCACATTTTCCTTGTTTTTTCCCTGTACCAGTTCCTGCAGCCGTGATTTGTAGTCATAGTAGTTGCCCCTGGCGCCTTCAACTATATAATCCTCCAAGTGTTTCAGAATAAAGTCCCTGGCCTTGCTATACCCCTGATCCAGATATATCGCACCTATAACCGCTTCCACCGTATCTGCCAATATAGATTTTCGCTTCCTCCCTCCCGACATTTCTTCGCCTTTTCCCAGCAGTACATATTTGCCCAGATTAATTTTCCCCGCCACATTCAGCAGCGATTTCTCACAAACCACCCTGGCCCTGATTTTGGTCAATTCACCCTCAGCCTTGTCCTGGTAATTATTATACAGATACTCGGCAACCACAAAGCTTAATACCGCATCCCCCAGAAATTCGAGCCGCTGATTATTATGGGCAGAATTCTTTTCCTGGGCATAGGAAGGGTGAGTCAATGCCATAGCCAACTGGTCGGGATTGTTAAACTCGAGCTGGTTATCACTTATAAAGTTGCGGGCGGCGGTTTTCTCAGGACTCATTTTGTGCCTGCTTAAGATACTCATACAAGGCTTTTACCAGTGAACCCATGGTAGGATACTCTTCCAAGTCCTCTTCGGGAAACTCGACGTCATAAATGTCCTCCAGCGCCATTATCATTTCCACAATGTCAATGGAATCGGCATTAATGTCTTCGAATTTAGTATCCATATCAATATTTTCCAGCTCGATTTCCAGTTGCTCGGCCAGAATCTTTCTGGCCTGGGCATAAAATTCCTGCATTACCAGTACCTCCAGTATTTTAATTGATTATATTATACACCTGGTTAAGAGGCTAGATGCCTGCTATGTTAAGATTTTCAGCTTAACTCTGCAGTTCCTGCAACTGCTGGGCAACAATATTATTATTGATGCACTCGGCTGCAATTGCAAGCCCGGCACAAACCGCTTCCCTTCTGGAACTGCCATGACAGACGATACTGATGCCGTTAACCCCCAGCAGCGGGGCCCCCCCTATCCGGGTGTAATCAAGCCGGGCAAAGGCTGATGGTATGGCACCCAGTTCCTGCTTTACGCCCGCAGCCAGGTAGATGGCCATGCCTTCCATCGCCTTAAGCAATATGTTGCCGGTAAAACCATCGCATACTATTACATCACTGCGATCATTAAACAGGTCGCGGCCTTCCAGGTTGCCTATAAAATTTATATTCTTTTGCTGACGCAGGAGCTCGTAGGTCTGGGTGGTAAGATTATTCCCCTTGCCCTCTTCCTCCCCATTATTAAGCAGGGCAACCCGGGGATTTTCTATGTTAAGCACTCCCTTGGCATAAGCCCGTCCCAACCGGGCAAACTGTACCAGCTGCATCGGCCGGCAATCCACATTGGCTCCAACATCTATCAGTAAGGTCGGATGTGCTCCCCGGCTTGGAATGGCAGCAACAATCGGCGGCCTTTCAACACCTTCCATCCGTCCCAGAATGAATATGGCGGCAGCCATTTGAGCGCCGGTACTGCCGCAGGAGACTACAGCATCGGCCCGCCCTTCCTTGACCAGTTGGGTGGCCACTACTATGGAAGCATCTTTTTTTCTGCGCAGCGCCGTTGCCGGTGATTCGTCCATTTCTATCACCTGGCCGGCGTTTACCATCATAAGCCTCTGACTATCGTAGCTGTAGCCGGAAAGCTCTGCTTCCATCATATCCTGCTTGCCCACCAGTATAACCTGACCGGTATTATTCTCATCAAGCCATTTAAGCGCACCAGCCAGCAGCTCTTTAGGTGCGTTGTCTCCTCCCATAAGGTCTAAAGCTATTTTCATGCCCGAAACCTCCTCATAATAAACAAAAAGTAAGCTACCAGTCTGTTGTCAAAGACTTTATACCTTACTTTTTGACGAGTTTTTATAGAATTACATAACGTTTTTGCCCTTATAGAACCCACAATTTAAGCATGCCCGGTGAGGCATCTTCAGTTCGTGACACTGAGGGCATTCAACCAGACCCGGTTTTTCAAGCTTGGCCCATTCGGAGCGGCGCTTGTTCTTCCGAGCGTGAGATTGTCTTCTTTTAGGAACTCCCACTATGTAACCTCCTTCCCTGCCTTGAGATTTTTAAGTTTATCCCATCTGGGATCGGTATTCTCATACAGGCACTGGCACTGAGCCATGTTCCGGTTAATACCACACTGCTGGCAAATCCCTTTACAATTAGGACTGCAAAGGGGTGTCAGGGGGATTTCAGAAAAAATCAATCCTTCCACGTACGGCTGTATTTCAACCTCATCCGAGCTGAAAAATACAACGTCTTCGTCCCGGAAGTATTCCGCCTGATACTTGGATTCCACCAGGTTAAGCTGAAACTGGGCAACCACCGGATAATAAAAACTTTCCAGACAGCGGGAACACTGCAACTCCAAAGCTGTTTTCACCTGGCCGTGAGCCCGGTAATGCTTGCCCGACTTTTCCACCAGTCCTTTCACCTCGAGGTTCTCCCGGTATTCGCCCCCCGATTCCTCCAGATACCCATCGCTGCCCGGGGTATCGAAATAAAACTCCTGGCTGTCCCGGGAGCCAAGCCTTTGCCTTTCCAGGTTGATTTTCATATTTATCACCCCATAAAAACACCAGATTAATTATAGTCTGCCCTTCTTAGCATTGTCAACCGGAGGCTGTGATAACCACCCTTTGCAGCAGAAAAAATAAACAGAGGCGGGAAGAATCCCCGCCTCCTGAATAATTACTTTTACTTGGAAAGCCGATAAGTGTCGCGGGCAATAACCAGTTCTTCGTTGGTGGGAATAACAAAGATTTTGATCTTGGAGTCGGCGGCAGCTACATCAACCTCTTTACCCCGTACTTTGTTCTTTTCAACATCCATCTTGATACCCAGATAGTCCAGGTCTTTACAGATGTTTTCCCTGATATCAATAGCATTTTCACCTACGCCGGCGGTGAATACCAGACAGTCGCAGCCGTTTAATTTGGCCATATAGTTGCCAATGTAACCCTTGACCCGGTTGTAATACACGTCCAGAGCAATCTGGGCTCTCTGGTTGCCGGAAGCAGCAGCTTCGAGAATATCTCTCAGGTCATTGGATACACCGGACAATCCCAGCATACCGGATTTCTTGTTGAAATAATTGTTGGCTTCGGCGGTGCTTAAGCCCAGTTTCTCCATCAGGAAGAATACAATGGCGGGGTCAATGTCGCCGGAGCGGGTTCCCATAACCAGACCTTCCAACGGGGTAAAGCCCATGGTAGTATCAATAACCTTGCCGTCCTTGATGGCGGCCATACTGGCGCCGTTGCCCAGGTGCAGGGTTATGATTTTGCACTGGTCAAAGGGCTTGCCCAGCATATCAGCAGCCCGGTGGGATACATAGAAATGAGAGGTTCCGTGGAAGCCATATCTTCTTACCCGGAATTTTTCATAGACTTCATAGGGTAAAGCATACAGGAAATTGGACGGTTCCATAGTCTGATGGAAAGCGGTGTCAAAAACAGCCACATGTTTTACATTGGGCATCAGTTCCTGACAGGCTTCGATTCCCATCATATTGGGGGGATTGTGCAGGGGAGCAATGTCGAAGCAATCCTTGATAACCTTTTTAACCCGGTCATCAATTACAACCGATTCGGCAAACTCTTCTCCGCCATGAACCACGCGGTGGCCTACCGCCCCGATTTCGTCCATGCTCTTGATGCAACCGTATTCTTCATTGACCAGAACCTCAAGCACCAGTTTCATACCTGCGGTGTGGTCAGGCAAATCCTTCTTAATCAATACCTTGTCCTTACCAATGGGTTTATGCTCCAGGGTAGTACCGGGGATACCCACGCGGTCAACCAGACCGACAGCCAGGACGCTTTCATCGGTCATATCAACGACCTGATACTTGATAGATGAACTACCCGCATTTACAACCAGAACCTTCATTTAATCAATTACCTCCTTATTTTCTTAAAATATTAAGGTACAGATCCCCCCACCTTAAGCTTAAGCTCTTACTGCGGTCATGGCTACTACGTTAACTATATCCTCTACACTGCAACCGCGGGAAAGGTCATTGACCGGCTTGGCAATGCCTTGCAGAATCGGGCCGATAGCTTCAGCTTTACCGAGTCTCTGAGCAATTTTGTATCCGATATTGCCCGAGTTGATATCCGGGAATATCAAAACGTTGCACTGTCCGGCGACGTCACTGCCCGGGGCTTTGGAAGCGCCCACCTTGGGCACTATAGCGGCGTCAAACTGGAATTCTCCGTCGATTTTTAATTCGGGATATTTTTCTTTGGCTATAGCAGTAGCCTGGGTTACTTTATCCACCATGGCATGGCTGGCACTACCCTTGGTGGAAAAGGACAGCATTCCGATATGGGGTTCTTCGATTCCGCACAGATCGGTAGCGGTAGCGACGGAGGCTTTAGCAAATGCAGCCAGTTCTTCAGCGGTGGGGTCGATAGTTACGGCACAGTCAGCAAACACGAAGGTGCCGTTAGCTCCAAACTCACAGTCGGGTACGATAACGATAAATGCACCGGATACCGCAGTTATTCCCGGAGCAGTCTTAATAATCTGCAGTGCCGGTCTAAGCACATTTCCGGTGGTATTCTCGGCGCCGGCGACTTCTCCGTCGGCTTTACCCATTTTAACCATCATGGACGCAAAAAATAGCGGATCCAGCATGGTTTTTTTAGCCTTGTCCAGGTCGACTCCTTTACTTTTACGCATTTCATAAAACGCCTGTACAAAATCATCAAAGAAGGGGGCTCGCGCTGGATTAATGATTTCCGCACCGGTTAAATCAGCGCCAATCTTACCGGCCATTCCTTTAATTTCACTTTCATCGCCCAAGAGAATGGGGGTGGCTATTTTCTGGTCTATTATGCCTTTAATAGCCTGCAGGGTTCTTTCCTCGGTACCTTCGGGCAAAACGATGGTTTTACCCAATTTAGAAGCTTTCTCTCTAATTTCTGCTAACAGACTCATCCTTCTACCTCCCGTTTCTTTATAACAGTTTACTTTGCTTTGCTCAGGCCGCAATTCTCTAGTTAATTCTAGCATAAATAGAATATTTAGTGGTAATATTTATCAAATCACATTTTTAATTAAAAGGAGTTTACCATGGCTATTATAGGCATCGTGGCTGAGTACAATCCTTTTCACAACGGTCACCTGCACCTGATTACCGAGGCAAAACGGACGGATAGTTCCTCTCCCGTCGTCTGTGTGATGAGCGGCAATTTTCTGCAACGGGGCGAACCGGCTATCTGCAACAAATGGGCTCGGGCTGAAATGGCCTTGAAGTCCGGCGCAGACCTGGTCATAGAGCTTCCCTTTTGCTTTTCGGTCAGAAGCGCATACTATTTTGCACAAGGTGCACTTAAACTATTGCAGCGCAGCGGCGTAATCACACACCTGGCCTTCGGGGCTGAAAGCGACAGCCTGCAGGCATTAAACTCCATAACGGAAATACTTGCGGCTGAACCGGCAGCCTACTCCAAGCTGGTCAAAAAGAACCTGGCCGGCGGCAAAAGTTTTCCCCTCGCCCGCTCACAAGCTTTGCAGCAATACCTGGGTAAGCGTTCTGCCGAGCTGCAAGCTGTTTTATCCGGTCCCAACAACATCCTGGCTATAGAATACCTTCGCGTCATCAAGGAGGAATCCCTGGCCTTGGTCCCTATCCTGATAAAGCGCATAGGCTCCGGTTACCACGATACCAACTTGTCACCCTTTGCCAGCGCCACCGCCATCCGGAATCATCTGCTCACCAATCACGGCCTGAATGATCTTGGTGGTTCAATGCCTCAGGCTGGCCTTAAGATACTGGAAAGAGAGATTTCTCTCGGACGCTGCCCAGTATCATTAGACCCACTGGAAAGAGCTGTTCTGGTTAAACTCAGGACTATGTCTTTACAGGATCTTAGAGCCATCTACGAAATCAGTGAAGGCCTGGAATCCCGTTTCAAAGAAGCCGCCGGCTGCTCGGGCACCCTGAATCAGCTTCTGGAATCCGTAAAGTCCAAACGTTACAGCTTTACAAGAATCAAGCGTACTCTGATGTACATACTTTTTCAACTTACCCATGAACAAATATTAAGTTTTGATCAGCATGGCCCAATGTACTTACATATTCTAGGTTTTTCGGCAAAAGGACAGAAAATCCTTCAAGAAATTAAAAATAAATCAGAACTTCCGATCTTCAGCCGGGGTAAAGACATGAAAAAAGCCCGGGACGAGAATCCCGGGAGCAGCTTGCGCGATATGATTGATCTGGAAGTACGGGCAACTGATGTTTACACCCTGCTCTACCCGGAGCCGTCAGAGCGGCAGGCCGGAAAAGATTTTACTACGTCGCCGATAATTGTATATTAATAGTTTCCGCTGGCACCCAATCAGATTGTAAGCTTATTGCTTTCACACACAGCCAATTTCACTTCCTGTTTTTATGAAGGGTTTATCTCCCCCGCTGAACCTCCGCACTTCTTTACGTTTTTTTTACTCGAACGTCATCTTTCTTTTCCCCTTTTTTACACTGAACCGATTTATCATTGCAGACAGGAAGATTTTAAAGCCAGAGCGGTTTAACCCCGTTTAAGGCGGTTATTAAAATCCTTCCAGTAGCAGAAAGCGAGAGGTGATGGATTATGGATTTGGTTATTAGTGGCCTTGTAGGTTTGGGACTACTGGTATTTTTGTTCTATTGCTTGATGAAGGCGGAGGAGCTGTGATGAAAATTATCGATATTATGCAAATGCTTGTCTTCCTGCTGGTGCTGATGGCCCTGGCCGTTCCGTTGGGAAGCTATATAGCCCGGGTTTTCAATGGAGAAAAAAATTTTCTGGATAGTATTATGGGCCCGTTGGAAAACATTTTATACCGACTCAGCGGGGTAGATGCCACAAAAGAGATGGATTGGCGGCAGTACGCCAAGGCCCTAATCTTGTTTAATTTTTTCGGTATGCTCTTGCTTTTCCTGATACAGATGCTGCAGGCTTGGCTCCCCTTTAATCCTCAGAGTTTTTCCGGGGTAAATTGGGATTTGGCTCTTAATACTGCCATCAGCTTTATGACCAACACAAACTGGCAGGCCTACGCAGGGGAGAGCACCCTGAGCTATTTCACTCAAATGGCCGGCTTGACGGTGCAAAATTTTCTGTCTGCAGCCACCGGTATGGCGGTGGCGGTGGCTCTAATAAGAGGCTTAACCCGGCGCAGCGCCGTAACCATCGGTAATTTCTGGGCGGATATGACCCGCTCGGCCACCCGGATATTATTGCCTGCCTGCTTTGTATTGGCTTTTGTCCTGGTTTCGCAGGGAGTTATTCAGAACCTTCATCCCTACCCAACTGTACAGACCCTGGAGGGCGGAAGCCAGGTACTGGCGCTGGGGCCGGTTGCTTCACAGGAAATCATTAAAATGTTGGGAACTAATGGTGGCGGGTTTTTCAACACCAACTCGGCCCATCCTTTTGAAAATCCCAATGGCATAACCAATTTTTTGGAAATGCTGGCCATTTTGATTATTCCGACCGCCCTGCCTTTTACTTTCGGGCACATGAGCGGTGATAAAAGACAAGGAAGAACTTTATTTGCCGCTATGCTGCTGCTTTTTGTTCTGGCTCTGGGGGTCTGCTACTGGAGCGAGACAAGCGGCAATCCCCAAATAAGCGCTCTGGGCATACAGGGGGCTTCAGCCCTGGAAGGTAAAGAACTGCGTTTCGGGGTAGGCAGTTCATCCCTGTTTGCAACGGTGACTACCGCTGTTTCATGCGGGGCCGTGAATTCCATGCATGACAGCTTCACTCCGCTGGGTGGGATGATGCCGCTGTTACTTATAATGCTGGGTGAAATTGCTTTCGGGGGCGTAGGGGCTGGCTTATACGGAATGCTGGTTTTCGTAATCATTACGGTTTTTATTATCGGCCTAATGGTGGGGAGAACCCCGGAATACCTGGGTAAGAAGGTCGAGTCCCGGGAAATGAAAATGGTTACCCTGGCGGTGCTGATCCCGGCAGCTTCAATCTTGCTGGGCAGTGCAGCAGCCGCAGCAGTCCCGGCAGGAACCAGTTCATTATTGAATGCCGGGCCGCACGGTTTAAGCGAGATACTCTATGCTTTTGCCTCCTGTACGGGTAACAACGGCAGTGCCTTTGCCGGGCTAAATGCCAATACCCTGTTTTATAATTTAATGCTCAGTGCGGCTTTGCTGGCAGGCAGATTCGGGATTATACTGCCGGCTCTGGCGATAGCCGGCAGCATGGCGGGCAAAAAGGCGGCGCCCGCAGGCCCGGGAACCGTTTCCACCAGTGGCGGCCTGTTTGTCGGCCTGCTGGTAGCTACGGTTATTATTGTAGGCGCCTTGACTTATTTTCCAGCTCTGGCCCTGGGGCCCGTTGCAGAGCATCTGATAATGCTGGGCGTATAAGGCATAAGGAGGAAATTACAGAATGGCAATTATCCGAGGGACATCTCACCGGAAACGTAAAGAGCAACCTCTTGGCGCAGCTATTTTAAAGCAAGCGCTAGGGGAAGCAATTAAAAAACTCGATCCTCGCCTGCTGTGGCGTAATCCGGTTATGCTCGTGGTGGCGACCGGGGCTCTTTTAACTACTGTCTTTGTTTTACGGGACGCATTGACAGGACAATACAACAGTATCGGGCTCAATTCGCAAATAGCCCTCTGGCTCTGGATTACCGTTCTTTTCGCCAATTTTGCCGAAGCGGCAGCCGAAGGAAGAGGCAAGGCCCAGGCAGCCGAGCTGCGCAATACCCGTACGGCAACTATCGCCCAAAAAGTGTCCGGTTCCATTCTTTTAAAAATACCGGCAGCAGAGTTGGCCAAGGGGGACCTGGTTAAGGTCGAGGCCGGGAACATCATTCCCGGCGACGGCGAAGTGGTGGAAGGAATCGCTTCCGTGGATGAAAGCGCCGTTACCGGCGAATCAGCTCCGGTAATCCGGGAGTCGGGCGGGGATCGCAGTTCAGTTACCGGAGGAACCAAGGTGCTCTCGGATTGGATTATCGTAAAGATTACGGCTGATCCGGGAGAAACTTTCCTGGATAAGATGATCCATCTGGTAGAAGCCGCCCAACGTCAGAAAACCCCCAACGAAATCGCCTTAACGATCCTACTGACAGGCTTGACCATTATCTTTTTGATAGCTGTGAGCACGCTGGAATCCTTTGCCCTCTATTCCAGAGCCGCCGTATCTGTACCGGTGCTTGCTGCCCTGCTGGTCTGCTTGATTCCTACCACTATCGGAGGACTGCTGAGTGCCATCGGCATTGCCGGTATGAACCGGCTTTTCCAGCACAATGTACTGGCTATGTCGGGTCGAGCCGTTGAGGCGGCCGGGGACGTCGATGTCCTGCTTATGGATAAAACCGGCACTATCACTTTGGGTAACCGTATGGCTGTGGAATTTATCCCCGCTCCGGGAATAAGTGCCCGGGCATTGGCAGATGCTGCCCAACTGTCATCACTGGCGGACGAAACCCCTGAAGGGAGGAGCATAGTAGTCCTGGCTAAAAATCAGTACGGTTTAAGGGAACGGGACATTATAGCAATGGGCGCCCAATTTATACCTTTTTCCGCCCATACCCGCATGAGCGGAGTAAAATTAGAAGGTCGCGAAATCTGGAAGGGAGCCGTTGATGCTATTAAAGGCTACCTGCAATCCCAGGGCAAGGAACTAACCCCTGAAATCGGTAATATTGCCAACGGTATTGCCCAGAGAGGCGCTACCCCGCTGGTGGTGGTAGAAAACCAACAGGCTCTGGGCGTCATTAACCTAAAAGATGTGGTAAAGGGCGGTATAAAGGAGCGTTTTGCCCGGCTGCGGCGCATGGGCATCAAGACCATCATGATTACCGGTGATAACCCGTTAACCGCAGCCGCTATCGCTGCCGAAGCCGGAGTAGATGACTTCCTGGCTGAAGCCACTCCTGAGACCAAGCTGCAATTAATCAGGAAACATCAAGCTATGGGACACCTGGTAGCCATGACCGGAGACGGAACCAATGATGCCCCGGCATTGGCCCAGGCCGATGTGGGGGTAGCTATGAACAGCGGTACCCAGGCAGCTAAAGAGGCCAGCAATATGGTGGACCTTGACAACAACCCCACCAAATTGATTGAAATTGTTGAGATCGGCAAACAGCTGCTTATAACCCGCGGCTCACTGACAACCTTTAGTATTGCCAATGATGTAGCCAAGTATTTTGCCATCATTCCGGCTATTTTTGCCGGCACCTATCCCCAATTGGGCCGGTTGAACATAATGAATCTGACCACTCCCCAGAGTGCTATTCTGTCAGCGGTAATATTCAATGCCCTCATTATTATTGCGCTGATTCCCCTGGCTCTGCAAGGAATTGGTTATCGGTCTCTAGGCGCTGACGCCATTTTGAAACGCAACCTTCTGATCTATGGACTGGGTGGGTTAGTAATACCTTTCATCGGCATTAAACTAATAGATCTTGTCCTGGGTATGCTGGGTATGGCTTAAACCAATAGTATTTCGGGAAAGGAAGACTTAAGACCATGAGCAAAGTAATCAAGAACTCATTTTTGATGATAGTTATAATGACGCTTCTATTGGGAATCATCTACCCCCTGCTGGTAACCGGAATTGCCCAAATGCTGTTTCCCCGCCAGGCCAACGGCTCAATTATCTATCATAAGGGTAAGGCGGTAGGCTCGGAACTGATTGGGCAACCGTTTAGCCGTCCCGGATACTTTCATGGCCGCCCCTCGGCGGCCGGGGGCGGCTATGACGCTGCAGCTTCATCAGGCTCTAATTTGGGCCCCACCAACCCGGAGCTTTTGTATAGGATTGCCCAGCAGGAAAAGATGGTTCGCAGCGAGAATAAGCTTGCTGAAAATCAGAAGATACCTGCAGATATCCTGACTGCTTCGGGCAGCGGTTTGGACCCCCATATCAGCCCCCAGGCAGCCTACCTGCAATGTGAACGGGTGGCTGCAGCCAGAAAAGTACCTGGGGATAAGGTTAAGGCGGTGCTGGTCAAGCAGATAGAAAGCAGGGAATATGGAATACTGGGTGAGCCGAGGGTAAATGTATTGCAGCTCAACCTGGCACTGGATAAAGAAATCAGGTAAAAGGGATGGTATACATTGAACAATAAACGAATCGATCCGGATGCCCTGCTGGCCAGCCTAAAAACCGAGGGCCAGGGCCGATTGACCGTATTTCTGGGCGCGGCGGCCGGGGTCGGCAAGACCTATGCCATGCTGGAAGCAGCCCGGGAGCGCGTCAGTGAAGGTACGGATGTTGTCATAGGCTGGGTGGAAACGCACGGCCGTAAGGAGACCGAAGCCCTGCTTCAAGGCCTGGAGATTTTGCCTCCCCGGCCGATGGACTACCGGGGCAAGCATTTTCAGGAACTGGATCTGGACGCCGTGCTGGCCCGCAGGCCGGATATAGTCCTGATCGACGAATTGGCTCATACCAATATTCCAGGTTCCCGCCACATCAAGCGCTGTCAGGATGTGGAAGAAGTCCTGGCTGCAGGCATTGACGTCTATACTACGGTCAATATCCAGCACCTGGCAAGCATGAATGATATTGTAGCCCGGATAACCGGTATATCCGTACATGAAACCGTACCTGATACGGTATTGAAGCAAGCGGAAATACAATTGATTGATATTCCCACCGAAGAATTGCTGCAGAGACTGCATGAAGGCAAAGTGTATGTTCCTGATCAGGTAGCCGAAGCGGTAAAAAATTTCTTCCGGGCCGGCAATATAAATGCCTTACGCGAAATGTCCCTGCGCTTTACTGCGCAAATGGTGGATTCACAGATGGAAACCTACATGCGGGCTCATGCCATTGAAGGCCCCTGGCCGGCCGGGGAAAGGGTAATGGTCTGCATCAGTTCCAGCCCTTTTGCTGCCAAATTGATTAGGGTCGGCCACCGTATGGCAACGCGATTGAAAGCTGAATTGCTGGTGGTTTATGTGGAAACCCCGGAATCTGGCAGCAGCAGTACGGCCAGGGATCGTTTGTTTGCCAACCTGCGTTTGGCGGAAGAACTGGGCGGAGAGATAATAAATACCAGTGGAACCGATATTGCTGCCGAACTGCTTAAAATTGCTTTATCCCGCAATGTGACCCAGGTAGTTATCGGTAAGCCGCTGCGCTCGAGGTTTATGGAATTATTGCGAGGTTCAGTAGTGGATAAAGTCATCCGCCGCAGCGAGGGTTTCAGTATCCATGTCATACCGGGTCAGGCTGTTCAGGATAGTGACGGCGGCAATTGGCTGCCGGAAAAGACCGGGAATATCTTCCGTCTTCTCCCCTACCTGAAGGCAGCTTTAATGATAGGGCTTACTACCGGAATAATAAAGCCGTTTATTGAGCAATTGGGATTGGTAAACGCAGCTATGATCTATCTTTTGCCGGTATTGTACAGTGCAGTCAAATGCCGGCGCAGGGTGGCCCTTACCGCTGCCGTATGTGCCACCCTGGCTCTGGATTATTTCTATATTCCGCCGCAGCTTAGTTTGTCAGTGGCTGATCTGAGATATCTCTTAAGCTTCTTCATTTTTATGCTGGTCGCCTGGGTTACCAGTACCATGGCCTCCCGCTTACGTCGGCAAATCGACCATGCCCACCAACGAGAGGCCATGATAGGCGCATTATACAGCCTGAGCAGGGAAATCGGAGCCGCTGATGGAATAGATGAGGTGATGAGCACAGCGATCAAAAAAATTACCGAAGTAACCGGAGGTAAGGTTGTTATACTGATGCCGGATGACGGGAAGCTGGAACTGCGAGCCAGCAGTCCAACCTTATCCAAGGATAATTTGGCAGACAATGAAAGGGCCGTAGCAAGCTGGGTGTTGGAACATGGCAAAACGGCTGGTAAGGGTACCGAAACCCTGACAGGGGCTGATTTACTATACTTACCCCTTAATATTGAAGGCGGCGCTATTGGTGTCCTGGGTATCAAAGCTGCTGAAAGCGAAGACAAGTTGCTCCGGGAAAGGAAACGGTTCCTGGAGGCGCTGGCTAATCTGACGGCTGCGGCCATTAACCGCATCCAACTGGCCGAACAGACACGGATAGCCCAGCTTACGGCAGAATCGGAACGCCTCCGTACCGCCCTTTTTAACTCGCTTTCGCATGATTTGCGAACTCCGCTAACCTCAATTATTGCTGCCGTTACCGGCCTTCTGGAAGAGGAAGATATATATGATGCCCAGGCCAGGCGCGCCCTCCTGGAGAATATCCGTTACGGAGCCCTGCGCATGCACCGGCTGATCAACAATCTCCTTGACATGGCCAGACTAAAAGGCGGTTTCCTGCAATTAAACAAGGAATGGTGTGATATCCAGGATATCATCGGGGTAGCAGTGCGGCGAGCAGGATCCTTGCCACCATTTCATTGCAGCATAGAGCTTGAACCGGGATTGCCCTTGATAGAGGTCGATTTTGTCCTGATCGAGCAAGTATTGGTTAATATTCTTGATAATGCAGTTAAATACGGGGGGATTGATGCTGCCATCCATATAATGGCCGGTCAACATAAGGGAGAGCTAAAGGTAGCTGTTATTGACCAGGGGCCGGGCATACCTGAAAACGAGCTGGAGCAGGTTTTCCATCCCTTCTATCGTTTGCAGACTTCCGGGGATGTCAGCGGAACCGGCCTGGGTCTGGCTATCTGTCAAAACATTATCGAGGCCCATGGGGGACGCATACGTGCCCGCAATAATTCACCCCGGGGAGCAGTTCTGGAATTCTTCCTGCCCATGACTGGTACGGAAAACAATAAGGTGGTGCAAGATGACACAGGAAAATGAAATGGAAACCGGGGGGGCGCGAATACTTATTATAGATGATGAGGAACAGATGCGCCGATTATTGCATGTGGCTTTACAAGCGCACAATTACATTACCGAACTGGCTGCCAGCGGAGCTGAAGGCTTGCGTCAGACCACGCTTTTCCGCCCCGATCTGCTCCTGCTGGATATGAGCCTTCCCGATATGGATGGCCTGGAACTGGTAAAAAATATCAGGGGCTGGTCCCAGGTCCCCATTATAATCTTGTCCGTGCGGGAAGCTGAGCAGGACAAAATCGCCGCCCTGGATGCCGGAGCGGACGATTATGTTACCAAGCCATTCAGTATGGGCGAACTGCTGGCTCGTATGCGTACTGCCCTGCGTCATTCTGCCCCAAGCGACAGTGAACCGCTACTCCAGTTCGATGATCTGCAAATAGATTTTGCCCGCCGTCAGGTTAGAGTAGGGGGAAAAGAAATCAGATTGACTCCTACCGAATACGATTTACTGAAGATACTTGCCGCTAACGCAGGCAAGGTGCTGACCCATCGGCAACTCCTGCGCATGATATGGGGTCCTGGCTATGAAAAGGAGACTCATTACCTGCGGGTTTATGTACGTCAGCTGCGGCATAAAATTGAAAACGACTCCAGCCGTCCCCGGCATATAATAACCGAACCCGGAGTCGGTTTTCGATTGCTTTAGCCACCGGTATAGGGGGCTGAAAACAGAGCATTTTTTCTATATCTCTTGGGCGACTTGATTGAGTTCGTGCATAAGGCTGGTTAATTCCTGAATCTGGGCACTAACCTGCTGACTTACCGCTGCCTGCTCTTCGCTGGCTTTAAGGGTTGTCTGCGAACTGGTAGTTGCAACCGTTATGGACTGGTTTACACTTTCAACCAGCGATTTTATTTGGGATGCTGTTTCTTTGGAGGAATCTGACAGTTTCCTGATTTCATCGGCTACCACGCCAAACCCCTTGCCCGCATCGCCAGCCCTGGCGGCTTCAATCGCAGCATTAAGGCCAAGCATTTTGGTTTGGTCAGCGATATTCTTTATTTCTTCAAGTATCTTGATTATTTGATCAGCATTATTTTGAATAGAAATTATATTCTGGTGCAGGTTTTGCTGGCTATTGCTGATATTGCTTGCAGCGGTAGCGTTTTCTTCAATGGCGGCAGATATTTCAATCATACTTTGTTGATAACTCTGCGAGAGCTTCTGTAAAACGAAGGCATTTTGCCGCGATATTGCTACTGCATAAGTACCGGCAATTTTGTCCGGTTCATCATCATCAAAAGCGGGCGCAGTTATGACTTTTACCGCGGTCCCGTAATGACTGTCGTCAAGGTCAAAGGCACTTACGGTCCGGTTTTTAATTGTGGTGTCGGAACCCAGGCCACGGCCGAAATTATTGCCTACCTGTACACCGCCCAGTTTAAATTTGGTATCATCAAGATAGGTGAATTTTTCCAGGTCAGTTGTAACAAAGGCTAAATCCCAGGGAATAACCCTTGCCATGGCTTGCGCTATTTGAGGGAAGTTATCCAGAATCCAACTGCTCATGCTCAAATGCCTCCTTTAATTATTGCAGGTTCCAGTTTGCGCTTATTTCTGCACTAATATCCGGAAAAAAGCAAGGTCGAGTGCATCACCTAAGCTGACTTGCTGACCACTGGATATTATTGTACCAAATGAATCAGATAAAGTGTATTATTTTTCGACATTTTTCGCGGAATGCTGCACTACATATTGTTATTAATATATTCCTCTGCCGGTTCCTGACGGTTTGATGAAAGGCGGAAGGAAGCGAAATACTATCTTTAGCCACTTGAGTCCCCTTGTATCAAGTTCTAATCATCGCCATATCTGCTTATCTTCTCCCTTATCTCCTCCAATTTTTCTTCTGCCGCCTGCCGGCCCAGTTCAATCAATTCCTGTGATTTTTCAAAATCGCGGGAGGCGAATCCGCTCACAGCAGGTTGGATAAGGATATCTGCCTTATCGTATATCAAATCGAATTGTTTCTTCTGCATTATATCTATAGCAGTCAGAATTACATCCATGGTATTGTTTACACTGACTATCCGGCCGTCACCAAAGGTAACGTCCACCGCGATAACGATGTCCGCACCCCGGTCACGGGCTACTTCCACCGGCAGCCGGTCCACCACGGCGCCATCCACCAGGATCATCCCGTCACGCTTTATCGGATGAAAGATTCCCGGGATGGAGATGCTGGCCCGAACTGCTTCCGTAATTGAACCCTCCTCCAATACTACTTCCTGCCCTGATAGCAGGTCAGTGGCCACTACCAGCAACGGAATACAGGTATCCTGAAATTCCTTGCGTTTGGTCAGCAGATTGAGCAACTCCATTATTTTCTTGCCGGAGATAAAGCCCATGCGCGGGAGCTGTACGTCATAAAACAGCCTGGCGTCCAGATTGCTGACCATGCGGCCCAGCATTTTCATATCCGCTCCACAGGCGTATATCCCTCCTACCATTGCTCCCATGCTGCTCCCCACAATAAAATCAAAGGGAATATTATTTTCCTGGAATACCTGTAATATCCCAATATGGGCCAACCCACGGGCGCTTCCCGCACCCAGCACCAGGGCAATCCGAGGCCGGTATCCCATGCTGCCACCTCCGGTAATAGGTATTGTTCTTCTAAACCCCAGATCTAAAAACATATATTGGAGTAAGGAGTCAGGGGTGACGTTAGGTGTGATTGCTTGCGCCCCTCATGCCTTGCTCACCATGCCTCTCGAATTGGGGTTGTTTATATTGGGTAACTATTCCCGAATCTTTTTCCTCATTATAATATTAATTCTAACCGCTTTCATGATTATTAGCCCGCAAGAAACGGTAACTGCTGCCGGGATGGGCTGTAAACTCTGGTTTTCAATTCTCTTGCCGGCTTTGCTGCCCTTTTTTATCGTAGCCGAGCTTATGGTCAGCCTGGGTTTTGTCAGCTTTATAGGCGTTATCCTGGAGCCGGTTATGAGGCCCATTTTCCGCTTGCCCGGCTGCAGTTCTCTGGTAGTGGTGATGGGTTTTGCTTCCGGATTCCCTATCGGCGCTGTCCTGAGCCGTAAATTATATGACGAGAACCTGCTGACTGCTGACGAAACCGAAAGGCTGGTCTCTTTCACCAATAATTCCAGTCCCCTTTTCATACTGGGAGCCATAGGGGTAGGCATGTTCGCCTCTCCTATAACGGGATACCTGCTGGCCTTTTCCCATTATCTGTCCAACATCCTGCTGGGCATTATCTGGCGGTTTCGTGCCTCTCCCTCCAGCAGTTGCATAACCCGGCACAAGCAGTCCCGGTTGGTCGAGGCCTGGCAAGCTTTCCTGCAATACCATAACCCTCGGGGTATTGGGGCCTTGATGAGTGATGCCATAAAAAACAGCCTGAACAACATTTTCGCTATTGCAGGCTTTGTTATAATATTTTCGGTTTTAACCCGTATGCTGGCTGTTTGGGGAGCAATGGATGCCGTAGCCGCCATGCTCTCCTGTATGTTTAATTTCCTGTCCCTTCCTTATCAGGTGGCCTATGGTCTCGGTATGGGCATGTTCGAAATTACCCTGGGTACCCGGACAGTAGTCCTAGCCGCCCAGGCCGACTTCGTTTATAAGCTGCTGGCAGTCAGTGCCATCCTGGCCTTTAGCGGTTTCTCCATTATTGCGCAAGTTATGGGCGTTATGGCAGGTACACCGGTACGTTTATCCTTTTATATCCTTTCCCGCCTTATTCAAGTCATTCTATCGTTAACCATCACCATCGTTACCTATAAAGCCGTCATCGCTCCCCGCTCGGCCATCGGGGCTTTCACCATCCCTTACTATAAAGCCCTGTATTCCTTTGATGCCTGGCATGTTTCCCTCTCCTGTCTGGTCATCGGTTTGATTTTAATTGGGCTGATGATGTTGGTAAGCCTCTGTTGGCAAAATCAATAATCCTCCGCCTGGGATTCCCTTATTTCATCTTTCCCCCGGCTGATAGCCTCCAGGCCTTTTTTTAACACAATTTCCATATGGGTGAGAACCCCGTCCGCATATTCGTTGGCATCACGGCGAATCTCCCGTGCCATCTCTTCGGCCTTGGCTACTATTTCCTCTCCCATTTGCATCGCGTTACGGGTTATCTCATTATCATCCACCATTTGTGCTACCTGATGACGCGACTGTTCCACATAATCATCTGCCTGAGCACAGGCTTCCTTGACGATGCGTTCTTTTTCGCTCATGATCAGACGGGCTGTCTCCAGTTCTTCAGGCAGGATAGCCCTAATGCGGTCTACCCTATCCAGGAACCGGTAACTCTCAATTACAACCTTGCCACTGGAAAGAGGCACCTTTTTGCTGTCTTTTATCATAAGCTCGAGTTCATCCAGTATCCGGTAAATTTCCATCATTATCCGACTACCTCCTTAGAGTACATTTAGGTATTAAAAATATTTTAGCCTGGGAGCCGAACTGCCAGCTCCTTCAGGTTTATTTGCCAGCTCAGATTAAACGGTAGTAATGCAGAGTCGATTCCCCATAGTTGTTTACTCGATATTCTTGAAGCGATTTTAATTTAAGGGGCAGAATCATCCTCCTGGGACTGCGTATTATGAGGCTTCCATCCGGCGCCAGCAAAGACGTTCTGTCCAGCGTTTCCAGAAGAGGGCCGAAGATAGCCTCCACAGTAAATGGAGGGTCAGCGTATATATAATCAAACTTCGTTTTCCGCCTGGCTAGTATCTCCACAGCCCGAAAAACATCGTTGCGGTATAATTCAAATCCCTGGGTAAAACCGCAGTTATTCAAATTATCCCTTATAACTCGAACTGCGTTATGGCTATTGTCGATAAATACTACCTGCCGGGCTCCCCGGCTTAAGGCTTCTATTCCCACACTGCCGCTGCCGGCAAATAAATCCAGCAGGCTGGCACCGCCTATGCCGCTCCCCAGCACATTGAAAAGAGCCTCTTTAATCATGTCGGTTATAGGCCGGGTATCCGTTCCTCGAGGGGCCTGCAGGCGTTTCCCCCGGGCTGTTCCTGATATTACACGCACAGTTCTTCTCCTCTGTCATATATTCGCCGATTTTCGGCCGGCCCCTTTTTTGCTAGAATCATTTTATCATAGAAAATTTTTTTTAGTATGGTGTATATTATCTCTCCCGCTGGGTAATGATATAAGTACCAGAGAGAATCTGGTAACAAACCCTCCCCAACAACTTTACAAAATTCTCCTCTCCCCAAATGGCGACTTAACAGTCGCCATTTTTTATGTATAAATAGGATACGGTAAACGGATAATAAATCCAAAGGAGGTTTAATTTCATGCTGCTGAAAGACTTTAATACTTACGTAGATATGGCGATTGAAGCCCGCGACTTGGTTCGAGGCGCTGCCAATCAGGAAATACCCGGAGTCAAAGAAGACGTTGAGCAATTGGAACATATCAAAGTCACTACTATTACTGTTCTTAACCAAGCCGGAGCCGACCAGTTGGGCCGCCCTATAGGCACCTATGTCACCATTGAATCACCGCCGCTGAAGATAAATGACCCTTATGTCCGGGATGAAATAATTCAAACCATGGAAAAAAGCATGCACGCTATGATCGGGGATTATCTTAAACCTCAGGATACAGTGCTTCTGGTCGGACTGGGCAACTGGAGAGCGGTTGCTGATGCCCTGGGGCCAAAATTTATTGAATACAGCCCTATTACCCGGCATTATCACAGTTATGCCCCGGATGCCCTGGTTCAGGGTATGAGACCCATTTGCGGCATAGCTCCCGGAGTGCTGGGAATTACCGGCCTGGAAACCTTTGAAGTGATCAAGGGTATTGTAGAAAAGGTCAAACCGGCCTTGCTGGTAGTAGTCGATGCCCTGGCAGCCCAAAATGTTGAACGCATAGGAACCAGCGTGCAGATGTCCAATACCGGTATTCAGCCAGGCTCAGGCGTAGGCAATGCCCGCCACGCTATCAGGCAGGAGGATCTAGGAGTTCCGGTTATAGCAATTGGCTGCCCTACCATAGTAAGCGCCGCCGTTATTGCCAATGAAGCGGTGAAAAAATTCTGCTTGAACAGCGGCGCCTCATATAACGAAAACGCCTCATTAAATTCCATCAAGGAAATACTGAGCCCATTTGGCGGGAGTATGGGAGTTACCCCCAAGGAAATAGATGAAATAATTGAAAACAGCGCCCGAATCATCTCCATGGGCGTAGCTCGTTCCCTTTTCCCCGGCATCTCCGAGGAGCAACTGGTATTGTATGCAACTTAAACGGCTGCGCTATTCTGCGGTCAACCTGGTGACCATAAAGGTAGCTGTTCCAAAGGCCACCAGTTGGCCGGTGCCATCTTTGATTTCACCTTTGCCGACAATAATTTTTTTACCTTTCTGGATAACCTCTCCTTCCGCATACAGTATCCCTTTATTTACGGAACGCAGGTAATTCAACTTCATTTCCACCGTTGATGCCCCTTCATTTTCGTCCAGTTTTTGATTGAGAGCTACTGCAATGGCGGAATCCAAAAGACCTGCAAAAACCCCTCCGTGAACATTGCCGTAGATCTGCAGCAGGTCATCCGTTATTTCCAGGACAACTCTGATCTTTCCGTCACTGCCTTCGACGGCTTTCATACCCATATGCTGCCAATAAGAACCGGCTGCTAATTTCGCAATCTGAACCACTATCCATAATCTCCATAATTATAATTATGTTTATATCATAAGCCTTTATCAGATTCCGATAAACCTATAAATTGGGGGGAAATCACCGACCAGGCATAATCGCTCAAATTGAAAACAAGCGGATATATAAAATCCGCTTGTTAACGATAGTATGATTAGAGTTCAGGTAATATTAGTACTGCTGATTCTGCTGCTTGATGGAACTCAGGTCTTGAGTCATGCTCAGTCCCTGACCCTGTCCACCGGCTGCTCTCTGCTGGTAATCATAGATCATTTTCTTGACCATCTGTCCACCTATGCTTCCAGCCTGGCGGGAAGTGAGGTCACCATTGTAACCCTGTTTCAGGTTTACGCCTACTTCCTGAGCCGATTCAAATTTGAACTGATCCATAGCTGCTCTGGCCTGAGGAACCAAAATCTGATTGCTGTTGGTTGCCATTTAAAATTCACCTCCTTCACCTGGTCTAGTCTTATTTTTTCCCTCTCCAAGCCTAATATGCTAGAAGTATTTTCAAGACTTTTTAAATTTTTTCTTGCCATCCTTGGATTTATCCGGCGCAGCAATACCGCATTCCTGTGCTACTTCAAATTTAAGCCGGTCAACATGGTTACCCTTTTTCTCCTTACCTTTCATAGTTCGCAACCCCCTAAGCTCTAAATAAAAATACTGCGAAAAATCCTTCCGCAGTATTATCATTTATAATTTTGAGTTGATTTATTTAAACAGATTTATACAATTAATTAGGTGCTACCTGATTGGATTTATTAAATTTTAAATTTATATACTTTTCTATTGTCATATCGGTATGGCAGGACATTAACTCCCGGGACAGCTGCCTGCTTATCTCCACCAGCTTCAGGTCTTTGCTTAAATTAGCCACTTTCAGACCGTCCAGCCCATGTTGTCTCACTCCCCAGAACTCACCCGGCCCCCGTATCTTCAAGTCTTCTTCCGCCAGTTGAAACCCATCCGCAGTTCTTTCTATAGCCCGGAGCCTCTCCACAGCTTCATCAGTTTTGGGATTGGCAATCAAAAAGCAATAGGATTGCATCTGTCCCCGGCCTACCCGCCCCCGCAGCTGATGCAGCTGGGAAAGGCCAAAGCGTTCTGCCTGTTCGATAACCATGATAGCAGCATTGGGAATGTCTACCCCAACTTCAATCACACTGGTGGAAACCAGGATCTGAATCTGACCCTGTTTAAACATCCGCATCGCCATTTCCTTATCCGCCGGTTTCAAGCGCCCGTGAATGAGTCCTACGTTTAAGCCCGGAAACAGGCGGGTATTTAATTCCTCATAAAGTGATACTGCTGCTTGCAGGTCCTGCTTTTCCGATTCTTCTACCAGGGGACAGACCACATAGGCTTGAGCCCCTCTGGTTAGCTGCTCCTGAACATAATGATAGACCTTGAGGCGATCCTCCGGCTTCACCACCCGGGTTTTAACCGCTTTGCGGCCCGGCGGCAACTGATCTATAACTGAAAGGCTCAGATCGCCATATACGGTTAAAGCCAGAGTCCTGGGGATTGGGGTGGCAGTCATGACCAAAACGTCAGGAGCCGTGCCTTTACGGCTCAAGGCTGCCCTTTGCCGCACTCCAAAGCGGTGTTGTTCATCTATGACCACCAGCCCCAGGGAGTCAAACACTATATCGGCTTGAATCAGGGCATGGGTGCCGACCAGAATATCTATCTCCCCGTTTTTAACTCCTTCCAGTATTAAACGGCGCTCACCGGCGGGAGTTCCGCCGGTGAGGCGGGCAACCACCACTCCCTGTGCGCTGAAGATGTTGTCCATAGTCAGGTAATGCTGCTCCGCCAGAATCTCGGTAGGAGCCATAATGGCAGCCTGAAAACCACTGGCCGCCGCTTTAGCCATGGCCAGAGCCGCCACTACCGTTTTACCTGCCCCGACATCACCTTGAAGCAGGCGGTTCATGGGGCAGGGCGCTTCCATATCCGCAAATATCTCCCTCACAACCCGCCGTTGAGCCGGGGTAAGCTTAAAGGAAAGACGGTCTGTTATTTTACCCACCAGTTCACTTTTTTCCTTATGTACTACATAGCCTTCCGCTGCTGCCCGCTTTTCGGCCTTTCCAATCTGGAGTTGAAACAGCAGCAATTCCTCCATTGCCAGCCGCCTTCTGGCCTGCCGGTATGACTCCCTGGTCTCAGGGAAGTGGATATTATTGAAGGCATAGCCTATCGAGCAGAGCTTATACTTCTGCTTTAACTCCTCGCTCAATATCTCGGGATAAAAGCCTATATATTCCCTTAAGCTGGTGAGGGTAAGGCTGCGCAGCAATTTCTGACTGAGGCCTTCAGTTAGACCGTATACGGGCAGTATTTGAAAATGGGGATCGTCATCTGCGATTACTTCGTATTCGCTTACCTGCAGTTGGACGCCATCATAAGATAACCTGACCCTACCGGTCAGAAAGACCTCCTGGCCGGATTTTATGACTCCTTTCATAAAGGGCTGGTTGAACCAAACCGCTGTAGCCGTTCCCGACTGATCCTGTACCAGAGCCTTAAAAATAATCATGCCGCCACGGCTGCGGCTGGTTGCAGTGACACCGACCTTTCCCCTGATACTTGCCGGTTGGCCGTTCTGCAAACAGGAAATGGGAGTGGTATTGCTCCGGTTAAAATATGCCCTGGGAATATTCCATAACAGGTCAAAAACAGAATCCAGGCCCAAACGGTGTAATTGCTTGCTTCTTCTGGGCCCTACTCCCTTAATATACTGCAGGTCATGTAAGAGCCTGTCCATAATAACCTCCCCGGATATTCAAAAAGGCAGAAAATACTTGATTTTCTGCCTTTAATACCAGCAACAGCAGCCGGTTTTTACTCTACCGATACCAGGTAGCTATAATGGGGTTGACCACCATAGTGGTATTCCACATCGCAATCAGGGTAGTGTTCTACTACGATGTCCCTGACCCTGCCGGCATCGTCCTCATCAGTTTCATCACCATAGAAAAAGGTAATCAGGCTGCTATCCTCGGTCACCATTAACTCCAGCAGCTTCAGCAGAGCATCTTCCGGAGTGCTGCTGGTGACCGTAATCTCATCACCTAAGATACCAATGATATCGCCTTCGGCTATAGTCAGTCCGTTTATGGTTGAATTCCTTACCGCATAAGTTACTTCAGCGTATTCAACCTGTTCCATCTCTTCTATCATGGCGGCGGCAATTTCCGCTATCTCTCCTGCCGGGTCATAGGCTATCAGCGCGGTAATGGCCTGCATCACAGATTTACTTGGAACCACCGTCGCCTGTTTAGCACAAAGTTCCACCACCTGGCGCGCTGCCATAATTATATTGCTGTTATTGGGAAAAATTATGACCGACTCGGCATTAACCTTATTGCAGGCGTTTAAGAGGTCTTCGGTACTGGGATTCATAGTCTGTCCGCCTTCAACCACCTCATCCACGCCCAGGCTTTTCAATACCTCTATAATCCCCTCGCCTACACCTACCGCAACCAGGCCCAGTTTTTTGGCCGGGCCGGCATTTACCGCCCGGGGGGCGTTATCCCAGTTGTTAATATGCTCATGAACCTCTTCCAGCATATTATTCACCTTGATATCGCTTAATTGTCCCCATTGCAGACAGGTCTCGAGCACCTTGCCGGGGTGGTTGGAATGAATATGAACCTTAACCAGTTCCTCGTCTCCAACTACCAGCATGGAGTCTCCCAACGGCCGGAGGTGGTCCTTGATATCATCCACTGCCATGCTTCTGCCCTTAATCAGAACCTCGGTGCAATACTGAAACTCGAGCTTAATATCCTCTTTGTTCACTCTGTCTCCAGCCACTGGAGCCATCTTTTCCCGATAATCGCTTAATTCTATCTCCTTTTCCTGAGCCAGCCCTTCTACAACGCCCTCCAGGAAGTATATCAGCCCTTGTCCCCCCGCATCCACCACTCCCGCCTCTTTCAAAATAGGCAGCAAAGACGGAGTCTTTTCCAGCGTGCCGTAACCAGTAGCTATTCCAGCCAACAGGGTGGCAACAATATCGCTATCCTTGCGCGCTTCGTTTTCACAGGCCAATGCTATCTCTCGTATTACCGTGAGTATAGTGCCCTCTACCGGCTTCATAACTGCCTCATAGGCAGTCTGCGATCCTGACTTGAGGGCCAATGCCAGATCCAGTGCACCGGCTTTTTGTTTTCCCTCCAGCGTACGGGCGAAACCTCGAAAAATCTGGGAGAGAATAACTCCGGAATTGCCCCGGGCTCCCATCAAAGATCCCATCGAAACAGCTCTGGCCACCTTACTGAGAGGCTGATTAAGGTTTTTTTCGCCTTCTTTTACGGCCGATAACAGGGTCAGATACATATTGGTTCCGGTATCGCCATCAGGCACCGGGAACACATTCAGCAGATCCACCCTATCCCGATTATGTTCAAGTTTGATGCAGCCTGCTTTAATGCTTCTGACCAGATCATTCCCATCAATATAGACCAAACTCAAAATGCATTATCCTCCCCTATTTCTCTCCTAGAACCCTTACTCCTTTGACATTGACATTAACATTAGCAACATTGAGGCCGGCATTATTGTTCAAGAAATAGGTCACCTTCTGCATCACATTGTAGGCCACTTCCTTGATCTTCACACCATATCCGACTATAACATATACATCCACAATTAGTCCATCCTCGGAGCTTCGTACTGAAACGCCCTTACGGATGGATTCAATACCCAGTATACTGCTGAGGCCTGATTGGATATCCTGAGCCACCATCCCTACCAGTCCATAGCAGTCCATAGCTGCCAGACCGGCCAGGGTTTCCACCACTTCTTTTTCCACTGTGATATTTCCCAGCTCATTTGTTTTTATATTGTACATAATCTTTCCCTCCTGTTAATAAAATTGTTTATTCTACACGCTAATATTTATTCCTGCTTCTTGCCCTTTGCCGGTCGTTCTGGTAAAATATTTAAGTGCACTTGATTGAGAGGGGGCAGAGTTAATGGCAAAATGTGAAATCTGCGGGAAAAGCGTAGCCTTTGGCAAAAAATACAGCCACTCCCATATAAGAACTAACCGTCAATGGAAGCCAAATGTACAGCGGGTTAAGGTAATAGCTAACGGGACTCCCAAAAAGATGTACGTTTGCAGCCGGTGCCTGCGGTCAGGTAAAGTTCAAAGGGCAATATAACTAACCCGGGCCTTAGATAAAAATCTAAGGCTTTTGTTTTTTCAATTCTTCGATCTCCGCCCAATCATAATGATAGACTTCACCGCAAAAGTTGCATGATACCTCCAGCCTGCCTGTCTGTTCTGCCGTTTCCGCTAATTCTTCCCGGGAAAGATTAGCCAGTATAGCCGCCAACCGCTCTCGGTCACAGGTACAGCGGAAAGCCAGAGGACTTTGGCCGATGATATCGTAGCCCATATCACCCATCAAAATCTTCAAAACCGACTCCAGGTCTTGACTCCGGGCCATAACATCACTGATACTGTTCAGGCTCAGGATATTGTTTTCCAAGCTTTCCAGAACAGCATCTTGTGCACCTGGCATGGCCTGTACTATCAGGCCTCCAGCCGCTTTGACGCTGAGATCGGTGTCCACCAGCACCCCCAGGGCAACCAGCGAAGGAATCTGCTCCGACAGCAGGAAGTAGCTGGTCAGGTCTTCCGCGATTTCCCCGCTTACCAGGTTTACCCTGCCTATAAAGGGTTGCTTCATTCCTGTGTCCCTGATGACTTCCAGATAGCCCTCACGCCCTACCAGTTCCCCTACCGCCAATTTTCCCGGATGACGGGACGGCAAATCGGCCTGCGGGTTGGAAATAAAGGCGCGGCCATTGCCATGCGAGTCAACCGTCGCCACAATAGCCCCCCCTATTCCCTCCCCGTTGATTCTTAAGGTAAGGGTATCCGATTCGTTTTTTAAATCACTGCCCATAAGGAGGGCGGCAGTTAAAACCCGCCCCAGAGCAGCCGAAGCGGTTGCTGAGGTGTCATGCCGGCGATGGGCTTCCTCTGCCAGAGCAGTGGTGTGAGCTATAGTAATTCTCACCGTTTTATCTTTATCTATGGCCTTGAGCAAATAATCTTTCGTAATCATACCGTGTACCTTTCTATCTGTTTCTCTAGTAATTATACCCAGAAATCCGCCAGTTTCAAAATAGAATCCTGCTTTTGAAAACAAATACTAAATATTGAGGCAGAAATGACAAAATATCTTATAATTATAAAACAGGAATTGATTTAGGCTGCAGCGGCTTAAATCCGCAGGCGGCGGTAATTAATAAATACTATACCAGCGCGTACAACCTGAAACGGTTCCCGTTGCATTCAAGATATTATAACGATTGGAGGAGCTTTGGCATGCCCATCTATGAGTTCGAAGGCAAGCGTCCGGCGATAGGAAAAGACTGTTTTGTTCACCCGCAGGCGGTAATAATCGGTGAAGTGGAACTGGGCGAGCGCTGCTACGTTGGTGCAGGAGCAGTGATCAGGGGTGATTACGGAAAAATCGTTATCGGCAGCGGCACTAATATCCAGGAGAACTGTATTATTCACTCTGAACCGGAAACTATAGCCATAATCGAGGAGAACAGCCTTATAGGGCATAGTGCCATAGTTCACGGCCCCTGCCTGGTGCAGCAAAATGTCACCGTCGGCATGGGCTCCATAATATCTTCCGGCTGTGAGCTGGAGAGCGATAGCCTTCTGGCCGCAGGCAGCGTGCTTCCTCCCGGCCGCACGGTACCTAAAGCCAAGATAGCTATGGGTAATCCTGCCCGGGTAGTCAAAGATCTGGACGAGCAAAATAGAATTTATAACCAGATCGGGGTGAAATTATACCAGGATTTAGCACTGCGCTGTATTCACGATTTAAAACTGGTCACAGAATAATTAGCGCTTGATTATCCTTAACTTGCAGGATAGAGACTGTTGTTGGCTGTTATGCGGTTTGGCCCGCCATTGGCGCATAATACCATCAGACAGTTACTCCCAGCATCTTTATGGTTTATAAAACATTTGCCGGAACAATAACTGCTCAGCTTAAATTATCCCATGCACAGTAAAAATAACCGGTTTGTCCCATTTAGGCTTCTTGCTTACAATTAGGCCATATTTGGTTTGCTGCCTTGCTAAACTGCTATTAATGCCTGACCAGTTTATGCCAGAAACAAAAAACAGTTTAGAAAGGAGTCTTTAATGCTAAGCAAGAAGATTATTTTTCCCCTTCTAATGGTAATGTTGCTCTTTACAGGACTAATACTAGTAAACGCCCAGCAAGCTGTAGCTGCAGATCCTAATCTGTCCATAGGTTCTCGGGGGAATGTTGTGGTACAAGTACAGCAAGCCCTCAATTCTAAAGGCTACTGGTGTGGAAATGCCGACGGCATTTTCGGTTCCCAAACATATTCTGCGGTAATCAGATTCCAGCGTGATGCCGGATTGGGCGTAGATGGCATCGTAGGACCCCAAACCCAAAAGGCTTTAGGTTTGCGCTTAGGCTCTCCTGCCTATGTTCCGTCTCGCGGAACCAGAACCATTTCATTGGTAGCAACCGGATATTGCCCCTGCGCAAAATGCAACTACCCTTATGGCGGACAGCCTTCTTACCTCGGATATCCGTTAAGGAAAGGTATAGCCGCGGTAGACCCTCGGGTAATTCCCATGGGCAGCAGGCTGTATATTGAAGGCTATGGTAGCGCTATAGCAGCCGATCAGGGTAATGCTATTAAAGGGAACAGGATTGACCTCTGCTTCTCTACCCACCAACAGGCACTAAACTGGGGAATCAGAAAAGTACGGGTGACTGTCTATTAGTAAAAAACGGGACTACCCTATTGGTAGTCCCACTTTTTACAGATTCAGCTGCCTCCGCTTTTCTTCCAGCCCCTTCTTTACGACCTCCGGAACCAGTCCATTTATATCCCCTCCCAGCAGGGCGGCTTCTTTGATGATACTGGAGCTTACGAAAATATATTTGCTGTCCGACATTACAAAAATGGTATCTAATCCCGGCATAAGCTTTTTATTTATCATTGCCATGTGCATTTCATACTCAAAATCAGCTACCGTCCTCAAGCCTCTGATAATGGCGCAGGCATTTTTCTCACTAAGATAATTTGCCAGCAGGCCGCTGAAGCATTCAACTTCAATATTAACCAGGTGTTTGCTGCTTTCTCGAATCAATGCTACCCGCTCGTCGAGTGTAAATAGCGCCTTTTTACTTACGTTGTGTACTACGGCGACTATTATTTTATCAAAGATTTTGCTGGTTTTCTCCAAGATGTCTATATGACCATTGGTAACCGGGTCAAAACTCCCCGGATAGACTGCCAGCCGCACCTACACTCCCCCTTTGCCAAGTCCTCTATTAGAAAGTACTTTTCTATTCCCATCTCATATTTCCCTGCCAGAACTCCTAATTTCATTATAAATAAGAAAACGGGATTACTCCCGTTTTCTAGTATAGGGCTAATTACCTCTTTTTAGTACTCGTAATTGAAGATGTCACCGCGCTTCAGGCAGTTGGCAATGGTCAGCCTCTGAATTTCATTGGTGCCTTCATAGATTTGGGTGATCTTGGCATCACGCATCATTCTTTCTACCGGATAGTCACGGGTATAGCCGTAACCGCCCAGTACCTGCACCGCTTCAGTGGTTACCTGCATGGCCACATCTCCAGCAAAACATTTGGCAAATGCCCCCTGCTTCTGGTAGGAGAGGCCGGCATCTTCCCTCCAGGCCACTTCATAAACCAGGTTTCTGGCAGCCTGAACCTTCATAGCCATATCGGCCAGTTTGAAAGATACCCCCTGGTTGGCAAAGACCGGTTTGCCGAACTGCTGCCGCTCCAGAGCAAAGGCTAAGGCATGACGGAAAGCTCCTTCGGCAATTCCCAGAGCCTGGGCAGCTATCCCTACGCGACCGCCGTTGAGGACCTGCATGGTCTGCTTGAAGCCGTCGCCTTCATTGCCAATCAGGTTTTCGGCAGGTACCCTGCAATCCTCAAATACCAATTCGTAGGTAGCCGAAGAGCGGATACCCATTTTCTTTTCCTTCTTGCCGAAGGTAAAGCCGGGAGTTCCTTTTTCCACTACGATATAACTGCTGTTGCCGTGCTTCTGGTCTTTGCTTCCGGTACGGACCAGGTTGACATAGATGTCGGCATAGTAGCCGTTGGTGATAAATATCTTGGTGCCATTCAGTATATAGGAATTACCATCTTTGACTGCGGTCATCGCCGTAGCGCCTACGTCAGAACCTGCTCCCGGCTCGGTCAGGCCCAGAGCTCCCAGGCTTTCACCTGATGCCAGCCGGGGCAGCCATTTCTGTTTCTGCTCTTCATTGGCCAGATGCAATATGGGCCAAGTGCACAACGAAGTATGAGCTGACAGGGTTACGCCCATGGAGGCACAATTACGGGATATTTCCTCGACGGCCATGGCATACACCAAGGCGCCGGCATTGGTGCCGTCATATTCTTCCGGTACAATCAAGCCGGCCAAGCCCAGTTCGGCCATTTTTCTCCAGCATTCCTCATCAAACTGTTCCTTCTCATCCCGCTCTTCCGCTCCGGGGGCTACAACCTCATCCGAAAAATCGGCAAAGGTTCTTTTGAACATTCTCTGTTCGTCGCTTAAGCCAAAGTCCACCAATACTCCCTCCAATATATCTCTCTATTTGATGTTTTTTGACGCCAACCCTCGGGTATTGCCGGTTTATGTCAATGCTTAATAGAGACTATACTGCCTTGGGTAATTTATATCAACCCATTTTTAGATAAAATTCCTTTATCTAGTTATTACAGTTTCTAATAAAATATATTCGTGCTCTGCCCTTTCCCGGCTAGATTCTCTCTACAATCAAGGCAGTTCCCATACCGCCGCCTATGCACAGGGTAGCCAGGCCGTACCTGGATTCGCGCTTCTGCATTTCATACAGGAGAGTGACCAGTATTCTGGCGCCGGAAGCCCCGATCGGATGGCCTATGGCGATAGCGCCGCCGTTGACGTTGACTTTATCCATTTTGTTCGCCCAGCCCAATTCCCGGGCTACGGCTATGGATTGCGCCGCAAAGGCTTCGTTGGCTTCAATCAGGTCCAGGTCGTCCACGGTCAGTCCGGCTTTCTCCAAAGCTTTGCGGGTAGCCGGTACCGGCCCTACTCCCATGATTTTGGGGTCAACTCCGCCGGAAGCGTAGCTTATTACTCTGGCCATGGGCTTGATACCCAGTTCATCAGCTTTTTCTTTGGACATAACGATTACGGCGGCGGCACTGTCGTTGATACCGGAGGCATTGCCCGCGGTTACACTGCCGTCTTTTTTGAAGGCCGGCTTCAGTCCGCCCATTTTGTCCAGGGTAGACTGGCGCGGATGTTCATCCGTGTCGAATACCAGGTCGCCTTTTTTGCCGGGAATGACTACCGGTACTATTTCATCTTTGAATCTGCCGGAAGCAATGGCGGCGGCAGCTCTTTCCTGGCTCTGGAAACCGAACTGATCCTGTTCTTCCCGGGTAATGCCGTAAAGGTCATTGACGTTTTCAGCGGTAATTCCCATGTGATAGCCATTGAAGGCTTCCCACAGCCCGTCTTTGATCATAACGTCGACCAGGGTGCCGTTGTTCATGCGATAGCCGTAGCGGGCTTTGTCCAGGGCAAAAGGAGCGGCGCTCATGTTTTCCATGCCGCCCGCCAGGACGATATCGGCATCGCCGGCTTTTATCACCTGGGCCGCCAGGCTGACGGCTCTTAAGCCGGAACCGCAAACTTTGTTGATGGTGAATGCGGTTGTTTCCTGAGGAATACCGGCATGGATCATAGCCTGCCGGGCAACGTTCTGACCCTGGGCGGCCTGGAGAACACAGCCGAATATTACCTCATCCACCTGCTCGCCTTTAATCCCAGCCCGCTTCAGGGCTTCGGCCATAACTACCTTACCCAGGTTCACTACCGGGGTATCCTTAAGGGCTCCGCCAAATGTACCTACCGGGGTTCTGCAAGCTCCAACCAGCACAACTTCTCTTGACATTAATCCACTACCCCCTAAACCTTAATATATTATATTAAAACCTCCAGGCTCTAAAATGAGCTCAGACACCTTAACCCCCTTCCTCATAAAATATTTCTTTTGCTCTAATAAACTAACCTAATTCTATTAGAAAATCAACAATTCATTCTATAAAAAAGGGAACCCTTGAGCAGGGTTCCCTTTTTATGGTTGGTTGTTATTCCATAGCCTTCCAAAGTATTTCGGCAACATCAAACACTTTGGTCTGTTCTTCTTTTTCTGCTGCTTTTACTCCGTCAGATATCATGGTAAGGCAGAAAGGACAGTTGGTTACTATCATTTCTGGCTCGGGAACCAGCAGTTGGTCAGTTCTGGTATCATTGATACGTTTGTAGCCTTCTACTGCTTCTTCCTCCAGCCACATGCGTCCGCCGCCGGCACCACAGCAGAAACCAAAATTCTTGCCTTTTTCAATCTCAACTACATTGCATCCTGCCGTCTTAAGAACCGTTCTGGGCTGCTCATATACGTTGTTATGGCGTCCCAGGAAGCAGGAATCATGATAAGTTATCTTGGCAGCCAAGGATTTATTGGCTTTAAGCTTACCTTCGGCTATTAACTTGGCCAAAATTTCAGTATAGTGGTAAACTTCGAAGTTTCCACCCATTTGCGGATATTCGTTTTTCAGGGCAGTGTAACCATGGGGGCAAACGACTATGATCTTCTTGACGCCATAGTTATTAAAGGACTCCAGATTCTGCTGCACCAAGGTCTGATAAAGGTACTCGTTGCCTAATCTTCTAGCCGAGTCTCCGCAGCAGTACTCCTCGGTGCCCAGATAACCAAAGCTTACCCCGGCCTTATCAAGCAGTCTGACCAGCGCTTCGCCAACCTTCTTATATCTGTCATCAAAGGATACTGCACAACCGGCATAAAGCAGATATTCAAATTCTTTGCCGTCTTCCGGTAAGAGGTTTACCATTTCTCTAACGCCTCTTTCCGTCAACCACCCGGCGCGATTAGCCCAACCTACCCCCCAGGGATTGTAATTGCGCTCCATATTAGTAAAGGCCATCTGGGCTTCACCCAGCATATCGCCCTGCCACATAACCAGGTTACGGCGCATTTCGATTATTTTGGGAATGTGCTCTATAAACATGGGGCAATGTTCCATACATGCCCGGCAGTTGGTGCAATCCCATATAACGTCAGTAGTAACAATATCATAAATCAGGCTGGCTTCCATGGGATTGGTGGCCTCTGCTTCTTCCGTCATCGCCATTTCTTCCACCTCAGCCGCTCCACCGGCTTTAGCCTCTAAGAGATACGGAGCTTTGGCATCCAGGTGATTTTTCATGGCCTGAATAAGGGTGACTTTAGGATTGAGATGTTTACCGGTGTTAAATGCGGGACAGTTCTCCTGACACCTTCCGCAACGGATACAGGCATCCAGGTCAAGCAGATCCTTCCAGCCAAATTCTTCGATGTTCTCTACCCCAAACGAAGTAGCTTCCTCAATATTGTATACCATACGGCAGGCGGACGGTTCGAGATCGCGGAAAGCATAGTTCAGCATGCTGGCAAAAATATGCCACAGCTTGGTAAAAGGGACAAGGGCTATAAAAGCGAATGCAATAGCCATGTGGAACCACCAGAGAATACGGTGCCACATTAGAGCGGAATCGACGGTCATACCGCCAAAAAGGCTAGCAAAGAGCCAGCCTATAGGAGATGCCAGCTGTTCGTAGGCAATCTGATCCAGGGTGGCTGACATTTGGATTTGAGCAGATATTCTTAAACCTTCAATAAAGTAACCGGTAAGCAGAATAACGAATATCAACAGAATCATCCAACCGTCTTCAGCCCGGGTATCATTGAGACGCTCCGGTTTCTGTATATATCTGATTGCTGCCAGAACCAGGATACCAATCAGGGCTAACAAGCCAAGTATATCAACTACAGCTGAAAAGCCGATATAGGAAGACCCTTCGATATGCGGCCAGCCCAACCAGAAATGGGAAGCATCCACACCCGCTGCCAAGGCCAATACCAGGAATCCCCAAAACAGGAAGGCGTGCATCCAACCGGCCAATGGCTTACGAATAACTCTGGCCTGAGCAAAGCTGAAAACCAACCAGGAGACAATACGGGCACCAGCCTTGTCATTTCGATGCAACTCTCCCTTGGCCAGATACCATACCCTCGCCCTCTTATAAAAACCGTAAAGAAAAATTCCTATGGGGATAAACATTAAAATATAAATAAGCCATTCGTAGGGAACATTGGCCCCGACTACCCGCATCGGGACATCATAGCCGCCTTGTAATTTTTCAAAGCCAAAAATCATCGATTCATTCCCTCCTCAAAAACACAACCAGGTAATTTACTGGATATACATAAGTATACCCAGTAAACACCATTCCCGACGGAGGCCAACTACTTCTTCAGTTCAGCAACCAGAAGAGGAACAACCTTGAACAAGTCGCCGACAACGCCAAAATCGGATACGTTAAATATAGGAGCTTCGGTATCAGTGTTAACCGCAGCTATAAACTTGGAGGAAGACATGCCCGCCAGATGCTGGATAGCTCCGGAAATACCGCAAGCAACATAGAGGTTGGGGTTAACTACCTTGCCGGTTTGCCCTACCTGGAGTTCATGTCCCAGCCAGCCGGAATCAATGGAGGCACGTGATCCGCCGACTGCAGCTCCTAGCAGGTCAGCGAATTCTTCGACAATTTTGATTCCTTCGGGGCCTTTGCATCCGCGGCCGCCGGATACCACAACTTCAGCTTCGGTCAGTTCCGGACGAGCTGAAACCGTGGGCTTGAATTCTTTGACTACCTGATAAACATCGCCTGCACTGGCGGCAACAGCGGGTTCTACCACTGCACCGGCACCGGCACCTTCGGCTACGCCGAATACGCCCGGGCGAATAGTTGCCAGTATAGGACTGGTTGTAACTTCTGCCTTGGCCAAGGCTTTACCAGCGTAAATAGCCCTTGTGAATACGCCCTTGCCCGCACTGATTTCAGCGGCAATAACGTCAGTTGCCAATCCTGCTTCCAATTTCTGAGCCAGGCGGGAAGCAAAATCCCTGCCGTTAAAGCTGTGGGCAAACAGAACTGCGTTGGGCTTAAACTCATTTATCATAGCCACCATCTGGGCTACATAGGCGCCCGTATTATAATCTGCAAATATGTCGCCTTCGACAACGTATACTTTATCCGCACCGAATTTGGCAAATTCCGGAGCCAGGCCTTTAACACCCTTACCGAAAACAACGGCACTTACTTCATCACCGTATTTCTTAGCTTCTGTGAGCATTTCGAATGTTACTTTACGGATATTCCCATCTCTTTGTTCTACAAATACCCATGTTCCTGCCATCGATTACCCTCCTTATATAATAAGTAAAAACTTATTCATAATTATTTTATTTCTATTTTAACAACGTTCTTCATCCAGTCGGCCAGCTTGGCAGCAGCTACATCGGGGTCTTCTTCGATCTTGATGCCGGCTTGTTTTGCTGCCGGTAAAGAATACTCAACTATGGTTACTTTATTGTCAGCCGCAGCAGCAGCAACTGTAGCCACCGGTTTTTTCTTGGCCTGCATGATACCCTTCATGGAAGGATAACGGGGTTCGTTCCAGCTTACCTGACTGGATATTACTGCAGGCAGGCTAACTTCGGTTATTTGAGTTCCGCCATCAGCTTCACTGGCGGCAACAGCCTTGCCGCCGGCGATATCCAGGCTGGTTATAACGTTTACATGAGGTAAGCCAAGGATTTCTGCGATGCGGGTGGGAACCTGGGAAGAGCCGTCATCAGCAGCGACATGGCCTGCCAGTACCAGATCCGGATTCTCGTCTTTGATAGCAGCGGCCAAGGCAACTGCCCGGGCATATTCATCGGCACCTGTGTCCTGAGTAACCAGTATGCCCCTGTCTGCGCCCATGGCAAGAGCGGTGCGGATGGCGTCCATAGCCTTGTCAGAACCAGCGGAAACAACCACTATTTCCTTGGCTACGCCCTTTTCCTTCAACTGGATAGCACCTTCAACTGCTACTTCGTCATAAGGATTAATAATCAGATTAATACCAGCGTCGGCGATTTTGCCATCCTTTAATTCAATTTTGGCCTCTGTGTCAAATGTTTGCTTAACACATACTAGAACCTTCAAGTTCATTCCTCCTTTTCAACTAATAGTTTTTAACTGTGCTTAAACTGAAAAAGATAACCCACCGAGAAGCAAAACTAGCTCTCTCCATCACCCCCATGATCAAGATCTATATATTTTTGCCCACGGCAACATTACCGCCAGGGTTAAAAATATAATTAAAAGTTCAAAAAAAATAGGCATATCAATAATAACGTTCGATGTTGATGTGTTTTTTCCTGCTTTTTTAAGTTAAATGATAAAGATTTTGTTAATTTCGTATCAATCCTATATTTTTTGATAGAAAAACGTGGCAATCGACTGTAAGCCCAGTTCCCGGGCTTGAAATATCTGTTCCGTACTCCCGATGAAGAGAACCCCCCCGGGACGCAGGGCATCGCAAAATTTCCGATACAGCCTCTGCTTGCTCTCCTCAGTGAAATATATTACCACATTGCGGCACAGTATGAGGTCAAAAGCTCGTCCGAAGCTGTCTTTAAGCAAATCCTGCTGCTGAAACCGAACCATTTTTTTAAGATTGTCCTTAATGCGGTAAAAGCTGCCCTCCGGTACAAAGTATTTCTCCAGGTAACTAGATGGCAACGATTGCACTGCCTTACCGGAATAAATGCCCAGAGCCGCCTTCTCCAGCACTTCATTATCGATATCCGTGGCCAGGATAGGGTCGCTTAAATCAATATGGCTTTCACTGCACATCATAGCCAGTGAATAAGCTTCTTCACCCGTCGAACAACCGGCGCTCCAGATTCTCAATTTTTTATTGTCTTTAAGCAGAACCGGGGTAATCTGCTTCTCCATTATCTCCCAATGATTGGTATTACGAAAAAACTCTGATACATTGATGGTTATATGGTCTAAAAATTTCCGATATACTTCTCGATTACTGCCTAACAGGTCGATAAAACTCTTATAATCACCCGCATTCACAGTGCGCATAAAACTATTGATACGCCTCTCCATCTGCGGTCTTTTATATGATTTCAGGTCGATTTTACTGAGAGTTTCAAATTTACGTATAAATAAATCCCAGTCATTTTCCAAGCAAAATCCCCCCCGGAGGCATTTGTAAAATAATTAGGAGAAGGTGTTCAGCACCGTCTTTAGATAATCCTCTCCAAAGCCCGGTTAACTGCAGCTACGGTTTTCTCTATATCGTCCAAATCATGGGCACACGATAGGAAGCTAACTTCAAACTGAGCCGGGGGCAGGTATACGCCCTCTTTTAGCAATTCACGGTAGAATTCCGCATATTTTCGGGTGTCGCAGTTCATTACCGTTTCATAGCAGTGAACCTCTTCATTGGTAAAGAAAACACAAAACATCGAGCCCAGCCGGTTTACGCTGTAATAAAGATCATGGTCCTCAAAAGCGCTTTTTACCTGGGTGGTCAGGACATAAGTCATTACTTCCAGGCGGTCGTACCAGTCGCTGTCCTTAAGTATGCGCAGAGTGGCAGCTCCGGCAGCCATGGCCAGAGGATTTCCGGAAAGGGTTCCCGCCTGGTACACGTCTCCGCTGGGAGCTACCCGCTCCATAATATCTTTCCGGCCGCCATAAGCCCCGACCGGTAATCCCCCCCCGATTATTTTGCCCAGGGTGGTCAGATCGGGAGCTATATTGCAGTAGTTCTGGAACCCGCCATAGCAAAGACGAAAACCGCTTATTACTTCATCAAATATTAACAGACTGCCATTAAATTCAGTAATGCTGCGCAATCCTTTTAGAAATTCCCCATCAGGAAGCACCAGCCCCATATTGCCGGCAATGGGCTCAACGATTACCGCAGCTATATCCCGGCCCCACTCTTTAAACAGTTTTTTAACCGACTCCAGGTCATTGTACCGGGCAATCAGGGTATCCTGCACAACCGCCTCCGGAACGCCCGGACTGCTGGGAACACCTGCAGTCAAAAGACCGGAACCGGCCTTAAGCAAAAAAGCATCGGCATGTCCGTGGTAGCAGCCCTCAAACTTGATTATCTTATTTCTTCCGGTATAGGCGCGTGCCAGCCTGACGGCGCTCATGGTGGCCTCGGTTCCGGAATTAACCATACGTATTCTCTCTATTGACGGCATGGCTTTGGTTATAAGCTCGGCCAGCTCGAGTTCCCCTTCACAGGGAGCCCCGTAACTGGTTCCCCGTTGTGCGGCCTGGCATATGGCCTCTATTACTTCAGGATGACTATGGCCCAGAATTAAAGGGCCCCATGAACCTACATAATCGATATATTCATTTCCGTCTGCATCATAGATTTTAGAGCCTTTTCCAGCTTTGATAAACACCGGATTCATGCCTACCGCCTTGAAGGCCCTGACCGGACTGTTTACCCCGCCTGGTATTAAGCACTGAGCCCTGGCAAACAGCTGTTCAGATTTTTCCCTCGCCATTTTTTATTTCTCCTTATAATCGGTATTTACCCGCAATTTTAAATATACCTAAAATACGTTGCCTAACCCTTAACGTCCGAAGGGTACGACCCGTAAAAAGGCCCTCTGCTTTCTTTCGGTGCGGAATACAGGAAATGCAAGGAACGCGGAATTATAATTCATATTCCATACTAACTTTTTTCAGTTCCCGGACACTCCTGATAATAATATAATCCTTAACGCCTGTCTGCCAAGCCATATCTTCCACCAGTCTTTCCATCTGCTCGTCGCTGCCGGCATGTATCATGGTGAAAAAGTTGTATCCGAATTCCTCGGGCACATCCCTCAGATAGCAGTGACTTGCCTGATCATAGGAAGCCATTATCATTCCTACCTGGTCGGCGTCCTCCGCTTCGACTTTCCAGGCCACCATGGCATTGGCGGTAAAACCAGCCCGGTAATGAGCCAGTATGGTGGCAAATCGTCTTATTATACCACGTTCCTGCCAGTGCCTGATACGGGTAATTATTTCATCCTCGCTTAAATTAAGACTTTGCGCCAGGGATAAAAAAGGACGGGGCTCCAGCGGAATATCACCCTGAATAAAATTAATTATCTCTCGATCCAGGTCACTAATCTTCATGGCTATCTCCCATATTTAAGCTTACTTTAATCTTGTACGGTTTTAATGTCGGCATGGAAAGAACCTTAACCCCGGTAGATTTCTCAATATCATATATAGTGGTCATTGCCTCTTCATATGAGGAGACAGTCAAAGTAAACCAGACATTATACCGATGATCACGCACATAGTTATGAGTTACGCCCTTCCGGGCGTTTATCACCCCGGCTACTTCATCTATACGTTCGGCTTCAACCTTACAGGCGCAAAGGGTAGAATAATAACCCATTCGGCGCGAATCCAAGATAGCGCCGGTCCGCCTGATAACCCCATCTTTTTTCATGCGCCGAATACGCTCTAATACCTCAGTCTCGCCGATGTTCAACCTTTCAGCCAAATCCAGGTAGGGACGGGGGCTAAGAGGAAAATCGTTTTGCATAATATCGAGAAGCTTGCAATCCAACCTATCCAGACTATCCATGACCTTCACATCCTTTAGGCCGGTAAAGGCACCATTCGTCTTCAGCCATATAATCACCGCCGCTGTAATAATAGGCTCGGGCCCGGCATCCCCCGCAGCGATCGTTATAATCACAAGCCCCGCATTTGCCTTTATATTCAGTGGTGCGCAACTCCTTCAGCAGAGTGTTTTCATGCCAAATTACATCAAAGGGCTCGTCTTTAACATTACCCAGGCGAATATCCATATAGGCACAAGGCTGAACATCCCCCCGGGGACTTACGATACAATAGCTGATACCTGCCAGACATCCGCGGGAAAAACGCACCGGTATCCCTTTTTTATCTGCCACCCGCATAAACTGGGGGGCGCAGGTAGGTTTTATTTCAATATCGACCTGCTTCTGCTTCTCCATCAAACGGGCGATAGTCTTTTCATATTCCGCCACCTTCAAGGCCTCATCCTCTATATTTACTGCTCGTCCGGTCGGTACCAGGAAAAAGATATGATGCGCCATGGCGCCAATCTCCACCGCAAAGTCGGTAATACTCTCCAGTTCATTAACATTCCAGTCCATAACGGTGGTATGGATCTGAAACGGGACACCTGCAGCTCTAAGGTTTTCCATACCCTTCAAGGTAAGTTCATAAGCCCGATCCAGCTTGCGGAAGGAATCATTTTTTCCTGCATCCAGGCTGTCCAGACTCACCCCGGCAGCCATAAAGCCTGCCTTTTTCAGCTTGGCCGCCGCTTCGGGACTGATCAGGGTACCATTGGTTCCCAGTACCGCCCTTAGGCCCTGTTGGGCGGCATAGGCCCCGAGTTCGTAAATATCCTCCCGCATAAGAGGCTCTCCGCCGCTAAAAATCATAATGCGGAAGCCGGCTTTTTTAATTTCCCGGATAAGCTTTTTGGCCTGCCCGGTATTCAGTTCGTCCGCCAGCCGGGCACCGGCTTCCCGGTAGCAATGGTCGCAAAACATATTGCATTGATTGGTTGTATTCCATGATACCAGCATACTATCGACTCCTATTCTGCGGTTCCCCGGACCATACTCCCGGAAATCTCTTCTTCCCTCAGATAACACGCCGGATCTTCCGCCCAGAGGTCGCCATAAACAGCTCGTGCCCTTATCCGGCAGCCTGAACACAGGCTTTTGAAATCACAGGCGCCACATTTCCCCTTGACGTGTTTTTCTTTTACCCGCAGCTTTATCATCAGTTCATCATCCGAAGTCCAGATCTGACTAAACGGTTTTTCCCGAACATTGCCTACCGTATAGTCCTGCCAGAACTGGCAGGGGTGGACATTACCCTGGGGATCGACATTGGCGAATTTGGTTCCGGCTGAGCAGCCGCCGTGCATCTGCAGAAGCCGGATGATTTCGTCGGCCCGTTCCGGCTGATGCTTTTTAATATAGTTATACAGGTAAATGCCGTCGGCGTGATTGTCGGTGGTCAGAATTTCCACTTCAACTCCACGGCGGTAAAGTTCTATGGTCTTGCGGCTGACCATTTCCAGAATGGCTCTTTTCTCTTCCCGATCGGTATCAAGCTCCGCCATTTGTTCTCCCCTTCCCGCATACACCAGGTGATACATACAAAAGCGGGGTATGGATTCTCTCTCAATAATATTAAATATCTCCGGCAAGTCGGCCTGATTCAATTTGTTGACGGTAAAGCGTATACCCGTCTTAACCCCATTTTTCATGCAGGCTTTAACACCCTTTAACGCATCCGCAAAGGCTCCGGGGCGATTCCTGAAATCATCATGGGTAGCAGGGGCTCCATCGATACTGATGCCTACATATTGAAATCCGGCCTGCTTAATCTTTAGAGCCATATCGTCATCAATGAGAGTGCCGTTACTGGATATAACGGGGCGCAAACCCAGCTCGGCAGCCAATCCGCCTAATTCCATAATATCCTTGCGGATCAGGGGTTCACCGCCGGAAAAAAGCAATACCGGCGCTTTCATGGCAGCCAGGTCTTTAATAAATATTATGGCCTCTTCCGTCGTTAATTCGTTTCTGTACTGCTGATCCTCGGCATTGATATAGCAATGCTTGCAGCGCAGGTTGCAGCGGTTGGTTACATTCCATACCACCAGCGGGCGATTGCTGTCTGAAAACTGGAGCAGCTGCGGCGGCAGATTTTGCTGACCGCTGTATTTTATAACATCAGAGACGGTTGCCGTACCGCATAGTAATTTAGTACACCCAATCATATTTTATAAACCTCCCTCTCCCTGGTAAATTATCTATTACGGCTGTCATCTATAATTGCTGTCAGGAGGCCATTGATAGTATATTCCCGGGCTGTAACATCCACCTTAAAGCCGTGGGATTTGGCCGTCTCCGCCGTAACTGGCCCTATACAGGCAACCCTGGTCTTGTTATTCAGGCTTAAAACTTTATCCTTCCCCACCATTCTAACAAAATTACTGACCGTTGACGAACTGGTAAAAGTTAAGTAATCTATCCCGTCCTCAATTATTTCGGTCATTCTGGTCTTGCCTATCCGCATATCAGGTACAGACTCATAGAGTATAACTTCATTTACATGAACCCCCCACTGCCGGAGAGTCTCCGGCAATATTCTTCTGGCCCCCCGGGCACGCGGTAAAAGTACCCATTGCCCCTTTTTGACTTTGTTTCCCAGTTCCTTCAGTATGCCTTCAGCCCTGTATTCCTCCGGCACCAGGTCTACTTTGAGGCCTTTGTCCTGCAGGCTGTCTCTGGTGGCCGGGCCAATAGCGCAGAGGTTAATGCCGTGCAAGAAGCGAATATCGATGTCTTCATTTTTCATCTGCGCAAAGAATAGGTCGACAGCATTAACACTGGTAAATATAATCCAATCGTAGCTGTCCAGATGCTGATAAGCGTTGTGCAGGCCGCTGAGGTCTTCCTCCGCCTTAATAATTATGGAAGGAAACTCGATAGCCTCTCCTCCCAGTTCATTTATTTCTTCCACCAGTCGGCTGGCCTGCGCCCTCGCCCTGGTAACCACTATTCTTTTGCCCCAGAGGGGCTTGTACTCCAGCCACTTCAGTTCAGGACGCAGTTTTACTACATCGCCTACAACAATAACGGCCGGCGGCTTAAACGAAGCCTCCCTTGCCTTGATGTTTATATCTTCGAGCGTACCGGTCAGCACCTGTTGCGACGGAAGCGTCCCCCATCTGACCAGAGCTACCGGAGTGCTGCCGCTCCTACCGTTTGCTGTCAGTTGCCGGCAGATGAATTCAAGATTCTCCACACCCATCAGGAAAACCAGAGTGCCTGTACCCTGCGCGAGTTCCTTCCATTTAATTGAGCTGACCTCTTTATCCGGCTTCTCGTGACCGGTTATGATAGCCAGGCTGGAGGCAGCATCACGATGGGTAACCGGAATACCGGCATAGGCCGGTACCGCAATAGCGGAACTGATTCCCGGTACCACTTCAAAATCATATCCACGTTCCCTTATATAAAGGGCTTCTTCCCCCCCCCGGCCGAAAAGAAAGGGATCTCCCCCTTTAAGCCGTGCAACTATCTTGCCTTGGGCTGCTTTTTCGACCAGCAAAGCATTGATCTCATCCTGGGAAAGAGCATGTTTGCCAGCGATTTTCCCCACATAAATATATTCCGCTTCAGGATTGCCCAACGCCAGTATGCTGTCGCTCACCAAGCGGTCATAGATAATGACTTCAGCCTTTTCCAGTATTTTTTTCCCTTTCAGGGTAAACAGCCCGGGATCACCCGGTCCGGCTCCCACTAGATATACCAAAGCTTTTTTCCTCATTATCCTACTCTCCCGTATTCCGGATATCAGCCAGAACCTTGGCCGCACCCATTTGCAGTAATTCCAAAGCCAGTTGTTCCCCCACCAGCGAGGCTTGGTCGCAGCTGCCCCTTTTGCTGCCGCGAAATACCTGGCGGCCATCGAGAGAAGCTACCAGCCCTTCAATGAGAATGTGGTCTTTCCGAATTTCGGCATAACAGCCGATCGGCACCTGACAGCCGCCTTCCAGTACCCGTAAAAACGATCTTTCCGCCCGGGTAGCCAGAAACGTCTTATCGTGATTAATCATTTTTAGAAGCTGAAGCTTATCACTGTCTTCTTCCCTGGCTTCGACGGCTATGGCTCCCTGCCCGACCGCTGGCAATACTATGTCGCGGGGTAAAAAATCGCTTATAAGCCCTTCAAAGCCCAATCTTTTTACTCCGGCATAAGCCAGGACTATGCCGTCCAGTTTCTCTTCCTGCATTTTCCGGATACGGGTTTCCACATTACCCCGCATGTCCACCAGTTTTACATCGGGTCGCGCCCTTCTTATCTGGGCTATGCGCCGCAGGCTGGAAGTGCCTATAACAGCACCCGCAGGCAAATTTTCAAAGCTGAGACCTTCGCGCGCCAGCAAAACATCCCCGGGATTTTCCCTTTCCAGGACGGCGCCCAGACAAAGGCCATTACCCAGTGCAGAAGGTAAATCCTTCATACTGTGTACAGCCATATCGATTGAACCGTCAAGCAGTTCTTTTTCAATTTCCTTGGTAAACAGGCCCTTGTCTCCTATGCGCGAGAGGGATACATCCAGAATCTTATCCCCGGTGGTCCTGATGGTTTTAATGTCAACTCTCAGCCCGTGACATACCCTCTTAAGCTGAGCAGCCACATATTCTGTCTGCCGCAGGGCCAGCTTGCTACCCCTGCTCCCCAATATCAGATGTGCCATATTTATTCAGCTCCTCTACATCGATTTGCAGACCAAAAAGGTTTTTAACCACTTCTGCATATAAGTGCCCCTGACTGCTGCCCGCCATTTCTTTCAGGTTTATCATCGGAGAATGCAGAAGCTGGTTAATAATCGTGTTGGCCATGGAGCTGATAACTCTTTCTTCCTGTTCGGATATTTTTCCCAATCGATTAAAAGCTCTCCTGAGCTCTTTTTGCTTAATATCTTCACCACGGGCCTTTAAAGCCTTTATGACCGGAACCACATATAAACTGTCGAGCCATTGGTTGAAGCCGCTTATCTCTGCAGCAATAATCCGTTCGGCTTGACGAATAGATTTTTGTTTTTCCAGATGGTTAGCATCAACCACGTTCTGCAAATCATCAATGTCATACATAAACACACCGTCGATATCTTTTAAACCCGGGTCAATATCCCGTGGTACGGCGATATCAATCATGATTATCTTTCTTCCCTGCCGCGCTTGCAGCACCGGTCGGCAATTATCCTCACGAACCACATAATGGCTGGCAGCGGTACAGCTGATAACAATATCAGCCTCGTTCAACTCCGAAGCCAGAAGGTCAAAGCGAACTGCGCGGCCATTAAAAGCACTGGCCATAGCCAGAGCCTTGTCATAAGACCGGTTCGATACTATTACCGTTCGGATCCCGTTTTCCATCAAACACTGGGTAGTAAGTTCACTCATTTCACCGGCGCCAATCACCATTACCGTTTTCCCCTGTAAATCACCCAGTATCTGCCGGGCCAGTTCAACGGCAGTAAAGGGGACTGATAAGGGGCGCTGGTCGATTCTGGTTTCAGTTCTGACCTTCTTGCCGATGTAAATGGCTTTCAGAAATAAGGAGTTGAGCACCCCATCGGAAGCATGAGCTTGAACCGATGCCTGATAGGCATCTTTCACCTGGCCCAAAATCTGGGCTTCTCCCAGAATCATGGAGTCCAGGCCGGCTGTGACCCGAAACAGATGTGATATGGCTTGATAGCAATTGGGCTGATAAAGGTATTGCTCTAATTCTTGATTAGTCATCCCGCTGTAACCTGACATAAACTGTCTTAAAACCTTCATACCGCTTTCAATATCGCGGGAAGTTGCATATATTTCGGTACGGTTGCAGGTGGCGAGTATTACCGTTCCTTCGATTTCAGCCTGATCTTTAAAATACGCATAAGCATGGTCAAGACTAGTTCCACAAAAAGCAAACCTCTCCCGTATGCTTACTGGAGCCGTCCTGTGATTTAGTCCCGCCAGGAGGACATACATTCTTCCATCCGCTCCTTTACTCTCTCTCCATCCCCCAATTTCAGCAAATCCAGAATATCGGAATCCACTAGGGCTTGAAATACCTTCTTGCGCGTTTCTATATCAGGGATAACCTGCTTTATATAGTCGCGCTGTTCCCCCAAGATATCTACAAATTGCCCATATTCTTCACCAATAAGCTCTTCCAGTTGCTCCCGCAGTTTCCTGGCGAACATGGGGCTTTTGCCTTCAGTGGAAATCCCCACTACCAGTGAATTTCTCCGGACCACAGCCGGTACATAAAAATCGCAATTAGGCGGGTCATCAACCGCATTTACCAGAATTCCCCGTTGCCGGCATTGCTCGACAATCCCCCTATTAACCAGGACATCATTGGTGGCCACAAAAACCAAAAAAACATGGTCCAGATCGCTGTCAATAAACTCCCTGGCCTGCCAATCAATTAAGCCCTGATTGAACCACCGGCGCATGTTCTCTCCAGCTTCCGGACTAATTACCATGATATTGGCATCATAGCTGAATAAATTCTCTACCTTGCGCTCTGCTACCTGGCCCCCGCCTATCACCAGGCAATTTTTTCCGGCCAGATTGATGAATATCGGAAATAAGTGCACCATCTTTTCACCCTGCCCATTACTGTTAAAAAAAGGTCTGAACCCAGACCGGTTATTTATCCTTTTTTTCCTCCAGTTCATCAAATTCTTCTTCTTTGGCCTTCCTGAAATTCTGCAGGGCTTTGCCCAGAGATTGTCCCACCTGCGGCAGTTTTCCAGGACCTACTATTATTAACACTATGACCAGAATCAAAATTAGCTCCCAGGGGCCGAAATTTCCAATTAACCCAAACAAGATTTTCCCTCCTTTATTTAACATGACAACAGCAATTACCCGCCCTCAATTTACCCATTCTTTAGTGTAATTATGACAAAAAGCAATTGCTTTGTAAAGGACAAGCCAGATGCCCCAAATTCAGGAACAATGCGCTTTTCAATCACCGACTTCGTCGGGTTCAACCCTCACCTTCCTAGGTTTGGCAAACTTGGACACCCATATGCTAATCTCATAGAGCAGGTAAACCGGACCTGCCATCAGCATCTGCGAAATCGGATCCGGCCCCGGGGTGAGCGCTGCAGCCAACACAACAATAACCAGCAGGGCATACTTGCGATTGCGGGCCATCGCTTCGTAGCGTACAATTCCCAGCTTGCTCAGGAAAAAGACCACCACCGGCAACTCGAAAACCAGACCGAAGGGAATCGTAAATGCCAGTACAAATGAAACATACTGGTCAACTTTGAACATAGTGTCCAGATTTTCGCCGGCAATATATATGAAGAAATTTAAAACCAGCCTTAAGATCCCAAAATAGGCGAACAGGACTCCAACCGTAAACAGCCCTACTGCCAGCGGTATGAATATATAGACATACTTTCTTTCCGAAGGATACAGGGCCGGCTTCAAGAATCGCCATAGGGCCCAGACGACTATAGGAAATGCCAGAACAAAACCGCAATAAAATGACAGCTTGAGCTTGACAAAAAAGGCCTCGGTTACTCCGGTTACAATCAAGCTTTCATTTAAAGAGCGCAGAGGTAAAGTGATAACGGCTAAAATCTGTTCGCTATAGTAGAAGCAGAAAATTGCTGCGATAATAATTGCTGTCGCCCCTATTATGAGGGATGACCGCAATGCTTCCAGATGTTCGATTATGGTCTGTTTATCTTCTGCTGACAAATCGCTTAAAGCCACGTTTTATCACCTTTTTCTTAAAATTCTCGAGCCAAAACAAAATCGGCCAGATCATACAGGGTTTGTTTTACGGGTGCATCCGGGAGCAAGTCCAGTTGTTTTTGAGCTTTGAAAGCAAAATGCTGGGTAACCGAATAAGCATAATCGACGCCGTCGGAACCGCTAACAATCTCAATAATGCGCAGGGCATCCTTTATGCAGGCTTCCGGCGAAGACAGCAGCCGTGCCAATTCTTTCCGCCGGGGGTCATATCTCAAGGCATATAACGAAGGCAGGGTAATCACCCCTTGTCGTATATCACTGCCCGTAGGCTTTCCCAGCATCTTCTCATCGGCAACGATATCTAAAATATCATCCGTTATCTGGAAACCCATACCCAGATAATAACCGTATTTTCTCAGAGCCATAATTTCAGGGGCGGGAGCATTGGAAATCATCGCCCCCAACTCGCAGCTTACTGATATCAATAAGGCGGTCTTGCGTTCGATTCGGCGCAGATAGTTCTTCAGACCAAGATTGACATTATAGCAGCTCAGCATCTGTATAATTTCGCCTTCACAGATCTTCATGCTGGCCCGGGCCAAAACATCCAGCAAATCACTGCGCTGATAAGCAGATATCAATGAGAGCGCCCGGGCAAAAATATAGTTGCCGGCATATATGGATACCCGGTTTCCCCACGCGCTCTTTACGGTTTCCGTACCCCGGCGTATGGATGAATCGTCAATTACGTCATCATGAACCAAAGTCGCCATGTGGATTAATTCCAGGGCTACGGCAGCGGGAATCACCTCGTCCAACTCGTCCTGGTAGAGCTTGGCCGCCAGCAGGGCAAACGCTGGTCTTAACCTCTTCCCCCCGGCCTTAATCAAATGTACTGCAGCCTGGTTCATAAGATTTAGGGAACTATCAAGATTTCCAGCCAGGCAGGACTCGACCGTGGCCAGCTCTTTTTCAATCGGTTGAAAAAATTTCAGCTCAGGCATATATCTCTCCTCAGAGGCGCAATTAATTCTATTATAAAATCAAATGGGACAGATTCCAACAATATCTGTGTCTTAACGGTAACGTTCAAACAGGTGGTTTTCAACCTGAAATAAATCCAAAACCTTGCCTACCATAAAAGCAACCATATCATCCAGGTCTGCAGGCCGGTGATAGAAAGCTGGCATGGCCGGAACTATCTGCACGCCTATCTCTGACAGCGCCAGCATATTGCGCAGGTGTATAGTATTCAGGGGCGTCTCCCGGGGAACCAGAACCAGTTGTCTCCGTTCCTTGAGCATTACATCGGCTGCCCGGGTTATTAAATTAGCGGCGCTGCCTTGAGCAATCGCGGACAAGGTAGACATGCTGCAGGGCATAACCAGCATCCCGTCGCTGATAAATGAACCGCTGGCTACCGGGGCTGCAATATTGGTATTATCATAGTAGGACAGATTATCTCCGGGAATATGGCGGCGGAAAACCTGCTCCCGCCCGGGAGTGAAGTCCCAGCCTAATTCCTGGTCAAGCACGATGCAGGCAGCATCGCTGGCTATCAGGTGGACTTCGAAATCCCTTAACAGCAGCTCCCGGGCCATGCGAACCCCATATATCACGCCGCTGGCTCCGGTTATAGCCAGAATCAATCTCTTCAACAGCTTATCCCCCTGTGAAATTAATAACTTCCTGCTTGCGCCCGCTACCCTTCGCAGCCTCAGCCTGCAATCACGTACAGCAACGGGTAGATTCAGCCTCCTGTCCCGCCGCTGCCAGGAAGCTCTGGAGTATCAATGTGGTAGATTAATTCTAAATTATTGTTATAGTGTTTCCTGCTTCATAGAAAAATGTCCATAAGGGTGGCAATAAAAATCAGGATTCCCACATAGCGGTTTATTCTAAAGGAGGCAAAGTTTACCCGGCTCAAATCTCCCGGTTTTACAATCAGGTGCTCATAAATCAAAACCATTCCGGCCAACAGCACGCCAGCATAATAGAAAAATCCCAGTTCAAGGATTATACCGGCCATAACTAAGAAAACAACGGTACAGGCATGAAATCCGGCGGAAAAGGCCAAGGCCCCCCTTTCTCCAAAACGGGCGGGAATGGAATAAAGCTGGTGCTCCCGGTCAAACTCAATATCCTGACAGGCATACATGGCATCAAAGCCTGCAATCCAACAGGCAACCGCCAGGCCTAAAACCAGGGGCTGCAGGTCGAAGGTTCCGCTTATGGCAAACCAGGCGCCTATCGGCCCGATGCCAATAGCCAGTCCTAGAATAAGGTGGCACCACCAGGTAAACCGCTTGGTATACGAGTATACCCATAAAATCACAACTGCCAGCGGCGCCAGTTTAAAACAAAGGGGATTGAGCTCTGCCGCAGAATAAAAAAGCAGGGCCAGTGAAAGCAAAACCATAACCCATACCTTGTTAAGAGCAAGCTTCCCCGAAGGCAGCACCCAGTTGGAAGTACGGGGGTTGGCCCGGTCTATCTCCAGGTCTATCAAACGGTTAAGGCACAGCGCGGCTGTCCTTGCCCCTACCATAGCCAGAGTAATCCAGACCAGCTGGGAGACAGCGGGCATCCCTTTGACGGCCAGAAATGCCCCCAGATAAGCGAAAGGGAGCCCGAACAGCGTATGGCCAAAATCCACCATGTCCAAAACATATCTGATTCTAGTCAATGCCGTAATCACTCCATTTTTGATCCACCAGAGCAATTATTTCCTCGCTCATCCTGATATCTTCCGGCCATTCCCGGTTATGCCCCTCCGCCGGCCATTTTTTAGTAGCATCAATGCCCATCTTGGAGCCATAGAAAGGAAGCGGGGCCGAATGATCCAGCACATCCAGCGGGCCTTCCACTATCATGGTATCACGGCGAGGATCGACGTTATTAAATACCTTCCACATCACCTCGGAAACATTCTGTACGTTAACACCTTCATCCACCACCACAATGAACTTGGCAAACATCATCTGTCCCATTCCCCATAGAGAACTCATTACCTTGCGGGCATGACCGGGGAAAGCCTTTTTTATGGAAACCAGTACACAGTTATGGAAGACCCCCTCCATGGGCAAATGCATGTCCACCACTTCGGGAAGCTGAAATTTCAGCAGCGGCAGAAATATGCGCTCGGTAGCCAGAGCCATATAGCAGTCCTCCTGCGGCGGCTTACCTACGATTGTAGCCGGATAGATGGCATTTTTACGGTGGGTAATACACTTAACATGAAAAACCGGATACTCATCCGCCAGCGAGTAATAGCCGGTGTGATCTCCAAAGGGCCCTTCGATTCTCCGCTCCACCGGATCGACATAGCCTTCCAGCACTATTTCCGCATCTGCCGGCACTTCCAGATCTACGGTCCGGCAACGCACCAGGTCGACCGGTTTTCGGCGCAGGAACCCTGCAAATATAAGTTCGTCAATATCCTTGGGCAAAGGAGCAGTTGCGGCATAGGTTATAGCCGGGTCCCCGCCCAAAGCCACCGCCACTTCCGTAGCCCGGCCCCGGCTGGCATTTTTTCGATAATTAGATGCGCCGTCGTGGTGCATATGCCAGTGCATGCCGGTGGTCCGGCGGTCAAAAACCTGCAGCCGGTACATGCCCACATTTCTCTTGCCGTTTTCCGGGTCTTTGCTGTATACCTGAGGCAAAGTTATAAACCTCCCGGCATCACCGGGCCAGCACTTCAGTACCGGTATTTTGTCCAAGGAAGGATTATCATCCACTACTTCCTGGCAGGATCCGTTTTTGGCCATTCGGGGCATAAATGAAGACAGTTGGGCCAGGCGGGGTAAAATCTTTACTTTATCCAGCATTGACTGGGGTGCATTGTCGGCAATCTGAAGTATATCGATAATCTCTGCGGCTATATCATCTAATCGTTCCACCCGCAAACTCATGGCCATACGTTTTTCACTGCCAAAAGCATTCATCAGCACGGGCATGCTTGAACCCCTGACATTTTCAAACAATAACGCCGGTCCGTGCTTTTTGCTTACCCGATCGGTGATCTCCGCTATTTCCAGCTCGGAATCCACTTCTGCGTTGATTCTTCTGAGCTCGCCTTCCTTTTCCAGCCTTTGCACAAACTCATGCAAATCCTTATAAGCCATTTTTCACTCCCCCAAAACAGCGATTGAAATTATAGATGTTTACCCTGCGGGTACTTCTGATGCCCGCTGTATTACGGCTAAGATTGCGGTTTCTATCATCGTTCAACGTTTCGGCCACTGTATCGCGGTTTCAACGTTTGTTTTCCTGCTAATCTCCTTGTGGCCGGAGGCCATAACTCCAAGGCATACGCAGCCGCGTACGAAAATAGCAGGCAGAAACTTTATTGCTAAATAATTAGGGAAAACATCTGTTTTCCCCACCGGTGGATTATTTCTTTTGGCTGCCTGCTGATGTATCAAACCACGGCAAATTCTCCCAGGTCGCAGAAATGACAATGCAAATCCCGGATAGCCCTTTCCAGATTACTGTTGGCAATATTATCACGTTGGTTCAGTTTTATAAAAAGCTTCTCGCATTCATGAACATGGAACTGAGCCTGCTGTTTTAAAGACGGGTCTTGTCCCAGTTCAACCGACATGCCGAAATGAAAACCCATATTATGATATACCTTGCAGGTCTCACGGTCATAGCCTGCCAACTGGGCGGCAGTCAAAAAGGCAGTTGCATAAAACGGCGCCCTGGTTTTTTCCGCCACCTCTTCACAACTCCCGTTTAATTTATGCTTGACCAGCATTCCCTGGTTGACCTCAGCAATCATTTGGGTAAAATCGTCCACCTGGCTGTCAGCCCTGGTGTCAACCAGCGCTTTTAAAACATAGCCAAATAAATAATCGCCGATCAAAATGCTGAACTGTAACTCCTGGTCATGCTGCTGCCCTTCCTCATCGTCCTTAACCAAGGCGTGGATGCGGTGGGCCAGATAGCAGTTGCGGAAAATGTTGGACATAGCTATCGACAGCTGCCGATTATGTCCGGTGTATTTATATATGCTCATAACCACAGGGGGAAGAATAGTCCAGGTAAAATCATTCTTCAGCCTATTGACATAATTATCGATATTATCCCACCAGGGTAGAAGGCTATGCTTGAAAACCTGTTCCAGATCAGCCAGTTCAGCTTTCAAGTCCCTGGTAAAAATGAGATTCATTAGCAAAGCTGCCCCCCTCACCTAATCTTAGAGCCTATACTATCATTCTACAGAATAATGACGGTTCCTGCTCGAGAAACTTTTTTCCTTAATCCTTTGCATAATTCAGGCAGCTATGAAAAAGGCGTCAATCTCTGGTAAATATATAGAAGTGCAGATATTAAAGTGCTTTATTAAAATATTAGGTACGATAATAAATTCCACAGCATTTAAATTATAGTCACAATTGTGCAGTCAAGACAAGTAGTAATAAATAAAGCAAGGCCTTACTTGCATTTTCCAACAAATAAGGCCCACTAACCAACACTGTATTGCATTTTAAAGCGTCTTCGGTCTACTAAAATAGTATCCCTCCTAAATATTTGCCACCAAGCGCTCCTCCTGGTCTTGTATAATTCCCCTCTTTATTTCGGATGCACTCACATAATTCGCACCGAACATATGTTCCAGATACTTGCAGGCATCCCAGGGATCTACTTTTTCACCGCAGGTAAACACATCTACGGCGGCATATCCCAATTCCGGCCAGGTGTGAATTGCCAGGTGAGATTCTGATATCACAACTACTCCGCTTACTCCTTGAGGGCTAAACTTGTGAAACACAAACTCCCTAATTTCTGCTCCAGCCTCCAAAGCGGCATTGACCATGATATCCTCAACTTTTTCGATATCATTCAATACCTCGAATCGACAGCCATACAATTCGGCTAACACATGTCGCCCTAAAGACTGCAATAAATGCGCCTCCCTTCAAATTTTAGATATAATCCCAAACCTCCCTTACCCAAAAAGATACATGTAGAATTTTAGCATATTTCTGTTACATGTCAATGATTTATAATACAATCCATATTAGAAAAGCAGCGCAGCATAGATCGCATTATTGCGATTTAAAACCTGCCGGTTAAACTATAATATATACTTATGCAGGAAAGATTATCATGGTAATAGAAATTAATATCCTATTTCAATCAGGAGGAAATTCCATTTATGAATAAATTGCGATGCATACTGGCGCTACTTTTAATTAACCTGGCATTGTTTTGCCTGGTCCCCCCTTTTCCGGCAATGGGACAGAGTGGGCATCAGGATGAAAAAAAGGTTGTAATTCTTATTTCCGACTACATAGGTACCGGCGATCTTATCAATTCCCATACCCCCAACCTGGACGGTCTTCTGTCCCAAAGCGGGTCAGGATTAATGAATATCCGTTCCAAAAACAGGTATCCTTCCAGTTCCTATATGTCCCTGGCAACAGGTGCACGGGTGGGTACTATTGAAAATGCCGGATTGTCTTATAATAGTACTGAGGGAGTTGATTTCGTATTCGGCCTGTTGGATAATTCAACGGCTTCATCCCTGAATGCCGCTAACCTTTTCTCTCTTTTCACGGCGGCCAAGCCGCCTGATGAGGGGGTTGTCAATCTCTTTATCGAACCTGCCAGGAAGTACGCCAGCAGTTATAACCCACCTTACCAGGTTGGCAGCATGGGTTGGGAAGCTCGCGAATTAGGTTACCGCTTAGCGGTACTGGGGAATTCCGATACCCATCAGCTGGTCAACCGCAATTCGGTTATACTGGCTATGGATGAAAAAGGCATCGTTCCCCAGGGCAATGTCAGCCAGGATCTGCTGGAGGTTAACCCGTCCAGCCCCGGGGGCCTGCAAAGCAACCATGACCAGATTATAGACAATATGCAGCGCCTGCTGGCAGTCGCCGATATACTCGTTATGGACCTGGGAGATACCAGCAGAGTGGAAACGAACCGGGAAAACACCTCTGATTATATAGTGGTGGAGCAACGTAAAAATGCGGTGGAAAGAAATGACCTTCTGCTGGGCAGGATAATCAACAGTATAAATATGGAAAAAACTATGCTGATCATACTTTCTCCCAACCCCAATAAAGAGATGCTGGCTGCAGGCAATTTTGGCCTTACCCCAGCCATCATATACACCCCGGGGTCAGAACCAGGCTTGCTGACCTCCGCTACTACCCGTCGTCCCGGCCTGGTCAGTAACGCTGACCTCAAACCCACGGTATTTTCCTTTCTGGAGCATAATTACCCTGTCCGCGGAATAAGTACTATCAAATCAGACAACAGCCTGCAAAAACTTGATCAGCAGGTAAACCTGTTTACTCAATTACGGGTAAGCCGCAATCCGCTGCATTATATGTTCATGTTTTTTGCGGTGCTGGGAATCGCAGTCGGAGCCCTGGCCTTCATTGCCGGCCGCAAAGAATTCTTCCGCCATGTAAATTATACGGTATATTGCGCCTTAAGTATGCCTCTGGTATTCTTGTTCATCAGCTTTAGCCAATATTTTTCACTAGGGTGGGTTATGCTGCTCAGTTTCGGCTCAGCTATGCTAATGGCAGCTCTGGTGCACTTCTTATTTAAGGACCCGTTTGATGCCTTGCTGTTTCTTACCTTAACTACCGCCATACTGCTGGCATTCGATTCATTTACCGGCTCCAGATTGATGCTGGTATCGCCCCTGGGCTCCGATGCTATTGCCGGGGGACGCTTTTACGGAATTGGGAATGATTATATGGGAATACTGTTGGCCTGTACTATAATATCCTCTTTACTGCTGCTGGATAAGCTGAAACATTTGTCACTTAAGCCTTCACACCAGGCATTAATGGGATTATTGCCGTTAATCGTGGTCAGTGTCGCCATCGGTCACCCCAGTTTCGGTACTAACATGGGTGGATTTATAACGGCAGTAGTAAGCATGGGCTTCTTCTACGTTATAGTCAGAGGTCATAAAATTTCGCTCTTTAAAATCTTATTAATCCTTTTTCTGGCTATAATGGCCGTATTCGCCGTAGCCCAACTGGATGCTCTGCTTAATCCTACCCCGTCCCATGCCGGCAAAGCTATAAGCAGTTTCCATTCCGGGGGTGGCCTGGCCGTTCTGCTGGCGATGATAAAAACCAAACTGGGAATACTGGGAAGCACTATTTATCACTCCATTTGGAGCTTGATTCTGCTATTGCTCATTGCCGCCCTGATTATGTTAAAACACAAGCGCCCCAACCTCATGTTGCAACTTTCGGTACATGACAAGGTCATAAGTCAGACTGTCAAAATACTGCTTATCGCTGCCGTTACTGTTTTTTTGGTAAATGATACTGGTGTTATCGCTGCCGCAATTATTGTATTATACCTGCTGGATAGTCTCTGGCTCACCCTAAGCCGGAGCAGTTATCAAGGACGGTGGTAGAAAACCATGTATAAAAAGCTGCTGGCAACCCTGGGAATATTGCTTCTGCTCCTTGCCTGCCCCGATTCCATCCAGGCCCAAACTGACAAAGAGCAGCCGCATCAGCGCGTCATCATCTATATGATTGATAAACTGAATTTGAGCGATCTTGACCCTGATATTACCCCCCATCTCTGGTACATGCAGAGTAAAGGCGGATTGGGGCTGCTTAACACTCTGAGTGCGGGGGAGAGAACCAGCAAGAATGTTCCCTGCACCATATCGGCTGGGAAACTGGCCGTGGGCAGCTTTAATGCCGACCTTAATTTTAAGGCCGCCGAGGTAGTAAACTACGAAAGGGCCGGCGATGTGTTTTTTCGTAATACCGGTTTTTTACCTGCCGACCATAATGTGGTGGTAAGCAGTATCGAGGTAATTAAAAAGAACAATGAAAAACGGGGGCTGGGCCAGCCAGGAAAGCTGGGTGATGAACTGCATGCTATGGGACTTAAAACCGCTGTAATCGGGAATGCCGATTTACCCGGACATTATTCCCGCAGCGGGGCTTTAATAGTTATGGACTCAAACGGCATAGTGGATAATGGGCTGGTCGGCAGAGAAATGGTCAGGAAATCCAAAAACTTCCCTCAATCCAGTAATTACGATAAGATACTGGAGGCTTTCCGCCAATTTCAAGCCTACGATCTTATTTTAATCCAGTTTGGAGATCTGGCCCGATTGGATAATGTAGGCAGCATGTACTCCGGTCAGCAGTTGCAGGTGGAAAGAAAGAACCGGCTTATTCAAATTGATGCCTGCATCAGCCAATTACAGAAAGAGCTCGATAGCAGGGATGCGGTATACGTTATAAGCCCGACCCCGTCATATGATGCCGCGCTGCAGGGTGAACTCCTGACCCCCATTATTATAGACCAGCCAGGGGCAAAAGGAGTTTTAACCAGTTACTCCACCCGCCGCGAAGGCATAGTTTCAAGCATCAGCCTGAAAAACTCAATCTTGCATTACTTTAACCCCGCTGTCCTGGACACTATTTATGCTAGTCCGGCTAACAGCATAATTGACAGCCTTAAACACATAAATCAGCGGGTAGCATTTGAATACCTTAACCAGGCCTGGATGGTTACCGTTCACGTTGCCCTGATATTTCTCCTGCTGCTTGTGGCTCTGGCAGCACGCTTAAAGAACATCTACCCTGAAATTGCTGAATTCCTGATTTTATTTGCGGTGGCCATGCCTCTAAGCCTGTTGCTCATGGGTAATTTTGATGTGTTCAGCCGCTGGCTCTTCCTGCTTATTTCACTGGGGTTAAACCTGTCTCTCAGCCTTTTTTGCCTGCTTGCCTCCCGGATGGGTAAAACCAGTGCCCTGGGCATACTGCTGCTTTTGACCATAGGCACCATTGCCTTGGATCTAGTCTTTGATTTGGGCATGCTCAAACAATCAATACTTAGTTACCGTATTATGAGCGGCTCGCGCTACTATGGCCTGGGCAACGAATACATGGGCGTATTAATCGGATCTACCATAGCCTTATCTGCCCTGGTATTACAGCAAGCCTATTCCAAGCGCAGGCTGTTTATAGTGGCCCTACTATTCAGCCTGGTTGTATTCTTGATTGCCTATCCCCTCTTTGGCATCAATGTAGGGGGAAGCATAACCGCTTGTATAGGTCTGGGATATACCTATATGCATTATTCCAAGCATAAAGTAAACCTTACCAAGGTATTCTGGCTGGTTTGCGGCACTATTGTTTTGGTATCGATTATGGCGGTAATAGATTTAAAACAGCCCCTGGAGATACAATCCCATCTGGGGCGAAATGTAAGTCTGATTAGGGACGGAGGATTCAGCGAAATTTTGAATATAATCAGCCGGAAAGTACAGATGCAGTTACGGGTTATCAATTATAGTGTTTGGGGTTGGGTTTTGCTTTTATTGGTGCTGGTTTTTTCCTATTTCGTGTTTCGCCCGGCCAGCATTATAAAACGGGTTAAGGAACAGCTGCCGGTTATATATAGCAGCCTGCAGGGAATAATAGTGGCAGCCATCATAGCCATCATCTTTAATGATTCCGGTATAACAGCTGCCGCTGTACTAGCCCTCTATTTCATTGCCTTGTATCTTAAATATCTACTCCGATGAATGCCCCTATTCCAGGCCGTTCAATATATTCTTTATCCCGTGCATAAACTCCTTCTGGTTGCCTTCGCCCAGTAAATCATATAAATGAACATTAAATTCCTTACCTATGCTAACTAAATCGTCGGCTATGGCCTCACCTTTTTCGGTAATAAAAACCCTTATGGCCCTGCGGTCTTCAGGGTCAAGCTGACGCTCCACCAGTTTGTCTTTTTCCAGTTTATCCACCAAAACCGTCATAGAGGAACTGTCAATCAGGGTACGATGACCAATCTCTTTTAAAGTTATGCCGTTTTCGTCGTAAAGACAGGTAAGAACAAACATCTGGGGTATGCTTATGCCATAAGGCTCCAACTGGGCACTCAAGTGTTTGTCGATTTTTTTCATTGCCGCCCGCATGCTAAAACACAAAAAGGTATAAAAGTCAGTCATCCTCTGAAACTCCTTTGCTTGAATTGCAATGGCCCGATTTAAGCCATGAATATTTTATTTTAGTATTATACCATATTATAATTTATAAACTGAAATCCGCAACTCAAATTAAAAATTGCATGATTCCAAACTTGAATTACAGGTCGTACATATGGTATTTTAGAATATATTGCATGGAAATACAATGATGAGGATTAGTAGCTCGATTGGATAGTTGCAGAGAGCCGGGCAGGTGGAAACCGGTACTGAAGATTGAGTGAATGGGCCTTTAAGTAGCAGGCTGAAATGGGTTGACCAGATTAGGCCGGGCCGGCATTCCCCCGTTACCGGGAAAAGCGCAGCCAGCGCCTGTCGAGCGGACCGTTTGGTCAATAAGGGTGGCACCGCGGAAGCCCCGTCCCTTTAGCGGCAGGGGCTTTTTTATTTTGCGGCAGCGGAGGCAGCCGTGGTTTAACATAAATTATAAGTATTAGAAAGGATGAGTGTTATGCCTGAGGGCAAGAAGAGGATCTTGACCGGAGACCGACCTACCGGGAGCCTGCACCTGGGTCATTATGTGGGCAGCCTGGCCAACCGGGTCAAACTGCAGGAAGAATATGAGAGCTATATTATTATTGCCGATGTCCAGGCCCTTACCACCCACTGGGAAAAAGATGATAACCTGAAACGGGACGTATTTCAGATTACCGGCGATTATCTGGCCGCAGGAATTGATCCCGGTCTGTCGACCATTTTTATTCAGAGCATGATCCCGGAAATACATGAATTGACCATGTATTATTCCATGTTCACATCGGTAAACGTTTTGCGCCATAACCCTACGGTAAAGACAGAAGCCGCCCAGCACGGGTTCAGCGATATGACTTACGGTTTTTTGGGGTATCCGGTAAGCCAGGCGGCCGATATCAGTATATTCAAGGCTCATCTGGTGCCGGTAGGGGAAGACCAGATTCCCCATATTGAATTGGCCCGCAAAATAGTACGCCGTTTCAACGACCTCTATAAACCGGTGCTGGTGGAGCCGGAGGTTCTGGTAGGGGATGTGCCGCGGCTGATAGGGCTGGATGGTAAGGCCAAGATGAGCAAAAGTTTAAATAACGCTATATTTTTAGCCGACACTGCCGACGAGGTATGGCAAAAAATCCGTAATGCCGTAACCGACCCGGCCCGTATCCATAAAACTGACCCGGGGCACCCTGAAGTCTGCACGGTCTATGAATACCACCGGGTCTTTAATCCCGAAGAAGCCGGGGAAATCGAAGACGATTGCCGTCATGGCCATATAGGCTGCGTAAACTGCAAAAAGAAACTGAGCGGAAAAATCAACCAGCTGCTGGAACCCATGCGGGAGAGAAGGGAAAAATACGATTATGAAGCCATCCGGGAAATATTGCTGGAAGGAACCAAAAAAGCCCACCGCGTTGCCTTGGATACGATGGCGGAAGTGCGGGAAGCCATGGGCATCAATTACCTTGACTAAAGTAATTTACCCCCGGCCAAGGCCGGGGGTAGCGCCTTATTTATCTTTATATTTATCCGGCAGCCAGCTATTGACCAATTCCGGGTTCTGCTCCACCCACTTCCGGGCCGCCTCTTCACTGTTCCCCATATCCTCGGCCAGCCCCATGGCCGAAGCCAGATCCTCCGGGCTCCAGGCAAAGTTGTCAAACAGGGTATAAGCATCGGGCATGTCTTCCTTCAGGCCTTTTCTCACTATAGTATTAATGGTTTCAGCTTCACCGTAATCCTTCTTGGGGTCATCCAGATACTTGAGGTCCCAGCGGGCAAACTTCCAGTGCGGAGTCCAGCCGGTTACGACTACCCATTTATTATTATCAACAGCCTGTTTCAGTGAAGCTATCATGGTGCCTTCACTGCCTTCGACCAGTTCATACTCCAGGTTATAGTCTTTCAGCGCCGCTTCAGTAGCCTTCATAATGCCGGCGCCGGAATCAATGCCGATTATTTTCCCGTCAAATTTATCCTTTACCGAATTCAGGTCGGCAATGGAATCAACAGCAACATAATCCGGTACTACCAGACCGATTTTAGCCCCTTCCATACTCGGTCCCAAATCCTCCACCTGGTCTTTAACCTGCTTCATGTATTCACCATGAGTTAACGGCAGCCAGGCCGTAAAAACGGCATCGCCTTTTTTATTGGCCAGGCCTTCATACATGGCTGCAGCCGTAACATCCATTATTTCTACATCGTAACCCATCTTGTCTTCCAGGATAACTTTCATGACATGGGTTTCGGCGCTGGCACAGGCCCATTGTACGTAGAGAAGCTTAACCTGCTTGTTTTCCTTATCGGCCTGCTTACCGCCGCCGCTGCCACAACCGGCAATGCTTACGACGGCAAACGCCGTCAGTACTGCCAGAGTGATAATAGATACGGTTCTTTTTTTCATCTTACCTTCTCCTTCCCCGTTGTTTTACCCAGGTTCTGGGTTATACGGTCAAGTATTATCGCCAGAATGACTATGGCTACACCTGCTTCAAACCCCATTCCCATTTTAAGCTGCTGAATGGCTGTCCATACCACACCCCCCAGTCCTTTGGCGCCGATCATGGCGGCTACCACCACCATTGACAGTGAAAGCATGATGCATTGGTTGATCCCCGCCAATATATTGGCTCGCGCCAGAGGTAATTCTATCTTGAACAACATCTGCCAAAAAGTTGAGCCGAAGGACTTCCCCAATTCCTCCAGTTCTTCCGGAACCTGTTTTAAACCTAACTCGGTAAGTCTTATGACCGGAGGCATGGAGAAAACGATAGTGGTCAATACGGCCGGAACTACCCCCAGCCCAAAGAAGGGAATGGCAGGCAGGAGGTATACAAATGCGGGCAGAGTCTGCATAAAATCCAGTACGGGAGCAATAATCCGGTGGGCGGTCCTATTCTTGGCCGCCAGTATCCCCAGCGGAATTCCTATCGATATACACAGAGCTACCGCGCCGATTACCAGAGCCAGGGTTTCCATCGATACTTTCCATAGCCCGATATTGTATATGAACATCAAACCCAATAAAGCAAACAAGGCTATTTTCTTATTGACCAGCCACCAGGCCAACAGGCTGAAAACAATAATCAGCAATTCCGGAGGCAGGCTTATTAAAAAACCCTGCAGCCCCTTGATCAACTCTTCCATTCCGGTGGCAAACGCCTGGGTTGACTCCCCCCATTCCGCCTGCAGGTAATCAATAGAGCGATCCGTCCATTCCGCCAGCGGTATACGCGGAATGCTGTCCATAAGGCTACTCACTGGTTTCCCTCCTTTCCCCGGCCAGACCGGCTATCACTGACCCTCTCACCAGTACTCCTTTCAGGCTGCCGGCCTCGTCAACTACCGCTACCGGCACCTTGGTGCGAGCCAGTACTTCCAGCAGTTCACATAATGGAGTGTCAGGCAAAGCTACGGGACCATCCTTGTTTATAATCATATCTAATTCTCTGATTCCCTGATGCGCAATCCGGGAAGCATCATCCGCATTGACATAACCCAGCAGCTTGCCCCCACGGTCGGTAACAAACAAGGACGACATCCCGAATCTTTCCATAATGTGTAAAGCGGTCATGGGGCCGTCTTTGGGATAAACCACATTCCGGGCCCTCACCATTACCGATGCTGCGGTCAAAGCCCTGGAGTAGTTGACGTTTTCGACAAAACGGGCCACATATTCGGTGGCGGGAGATAATAATATATCCTCCGGCTGTCCCATCTGAACAATTGTACCATCCTTCATCAGGGCAATCCGGTCCCCTATCTTAAGGGCTTCATCCAAATCATGGGTAATAAAGACAATGGTCTTCTGCAGTTTTTTTTGGATCTCCAGCAATTCATCCTGCATTTCCTGTCTGATCAAAGGATCCAGGGCACTGAAAGGCTCATCCAGCAATAAAATATCCGGGTCGGTAGCCAGAGCCCGGGCTATCCCCACTCGTTGCTGCATACCGCCGCTGAGGCCGGCCGGATAAGAGTCCTCCCAGCCTTTAAGCCCTACCATTTCAATGGCCTGCAGTGACCTTTGCTCGCGTTCAGCCCGTGCTATTCCCTGTATCTCCAGGCCGTAACCAACATTGCCGAGGACGGTACGATGAGGTAAGAGTGCAAAACGCTGAAAGACCATACCCATCTTCTTGCGGCGCAGTTCTTCAAGCGAGTGCCTGGACATTCCCGTAAGCTCATGACCATCGATAAAGATTTTGCCGGCCGTGGCACTAATCAAACCGTTAAGGCAACGTAATAAGGTCGACTTGCCACTGCCTGAAAGCCCCATAATCACAAAGCTTTCCCCCGGTTCAATGTGAAAACTGACATCCCTGATTCCTACCACCTGGCGGGTTTTTCTTTTAATCGTGTTATTATCCTGACCCTGTTGCAGAAGTTTAAGCGCCTTGTTTGCATCTGCGCCATAAATCTTGGTTAGATGTTCTACCTTGATTATTTCCACAAATAATCCCCCCTTTACTGATTAGGCAAGCAGCAGGCAGGCAATAGACCAGTGTGCGGCCATTCCCGGAAGCGAAGCCTTCAAGCAATCGCAGGACAGCATCTGCAGAAAATCGAACCGGGATTTTCCCATCGTATTTTAAGATATGGCAATAGAGGTCTGGTGCTGATAAAAACCAACATTCAGCCTTAAGCAGGCAACACTATATGGCATATTAAAACGAGAGGATTCATGATCGTAGGGATAACCTTCGGAGGTGAAAATAATTTGAAGAAGGTAAATATATCCCCATTCTCCCCTTTCTGCTGCTTACGGGGTTAGCTGCCGGATTCGGGTCCAGGGCGACCCTACCAGTTTGATCTGGATTCACCCCAATAAACGGTTCCCCCGCTCCTGGTAATACCAGGATTAAGCCTGAGAATGGCAATCGCCGTTCCATAGGAGTATATAATTGTTTATTTATTAAGTATAACCTTGAGAGTCCTTTTTCTCAAACCGCGAAAAAAAGTCTATTTTGTTCTGATATATCCTCAGAAGCAGTAAGGCTCATATTAATGGCATTCTCCTTGATATAACCGGTTTTCCTGTCATGCCTGTAATCAATTGCCGGTGAAGAACCGGGTTATTCTCTCCCCCAAGTCGAACAGGTCCAGGGCCAAAGCCAGTATTATAGCCATAACCAGCATACCCAGGAGGTTGTATCTTAATCTCTGCTGTTCGATTCTCCTGCGCTCGGCTTCACCTTGCACCCGGTCTCTTTTCCTCCGGGAATAATACTTGTACCCCATACCTTTACCTCCATTAATCCTTGTACCGCAGCTTTATTGTATATTATAAATCTATAAATATTTTTTCCACGCTCCAGGGTGAATACTATTTTAAGATGAGAACTGTTTTTTTTGCTGTTAATAATGTAGAATTTAATACTAATAGTGCATTAAGGAGTGGATAAACATGCAGGATATCCCGGCATTCCAACTCAAGTTCCTGGGACAGGAGGAGCACTTGCTGCTGCCCAATGTCACATCTATCAAAGTAGTCCAGCACCTGTATGACGTTTTGTTTCAATATGCAATAACTCCGGCAGAAGAAGAAAAGCTGCAATCGTTCATAGGATTAATGGAAGCCCATATCAAAAGTAAACCCCGAGCGCCGTTTTCCATGCCTGTATCGAACCTGGCCTTTCTGGACGAAGGTCTGCAGGAGTTGAAATTACTTAATTGGATGCAGCTCAAGGCTTCGGTATTTGAAATCATTCCTGACGGTAATGATGACGACGGACTGGAAAAAATCCTGGAATTATTGGAGTCTGTATGTACCTTTAACCGCCAGGAGCAAAGCAACCTTATCTATGTCTATCCCCAAGGGTTAACTGTTTATTGATCACCTGCGGGTGATTAATATAAATATAAAGCAAGGAGGCAATCAGGATGAGCTTAAAAGGTTCCAAAACTGAAGAAAACCTGTGGACAGCGTTCTCAGGTGAATCCCAGGCGCGCAACAAGTATACTTACTTTGCCAGTCAGGCGGACAAGGAAGGATTCAAGCAAATTGCCGCCATATTTACCGAGACCGCCGATAACGAGAAAGAACATGCCAAACGGCTCTTTAAGTTAGCGCTCGGAGGTTCTGTCCCTCCAACCGTCGAAAATCTTCTCAGTGCAGCCGAAGGTGAAAATGAAGAACATACCAGTATGTACCCTGAATTTGAAAAAATCGCCCGTGAAGAAGGTTTTAATGAAATCGCCGACATATTTAAGGAAATTGCCGAAGTAGAAGAAGAACATGAAAAACGGTTTAGAAAACTGCTGCAAAATATCAAGGATGGCGCCGTTTTCAAAAAGGATAAGCCCGTCAAATGGAAGTGCCGTAACTGCGGTTATGTACATGAAGGTACGGAAGCCCCGGATCGCTGCCCGGCCTGTGATCACCCCCAGAGCTATTACGAAGTAATGGCCGAGAATTACTAGGAAAAAGCGTCTGCCCGATCAGGCAGACGCTTTTATATATTAATAGGCCAGCAGGGCCTCACGCAGTATTTTGGCCCCCAGTATGGAAGTATTATCTCCCTTTTCATATGGTGGAGAAATCTCCACCATATCGAAACCCACAACCTTAAGCTCACCCAAACGATGCAAGGCCTGCAGCAATTCCCGGCTTGATATGCCGCCAGCCTCCGGAGTTCCGGTGCCCGGTGCAAAAGCCGGGTCCAAAATATCGATGTCGAGGCTCAGGTAAACGGGGCGGCCGCCTATCTTATCCATAACTTCATCCACCGCACCCAGCAAGCTGTCCAGGTACAGATTGGTCCTGGATGCGGCAAACTTGAGCTCATCCCGGGTGGCGGAGCGAATACCCAACTGGTAAAGGTTCCTGTCTCCTATCTCCTCCACCACATGGCGCATAACCGTAGCATGGGACAGGGTCTCACCCAGGTAATCAGTACGCAAATCGGCATGGGCGTCCATCTGTATCACTACCAGATCAGAATATTGCTGGTGGTAAGCTTTTATCAAGGGCAGTGACACCAGATGCTCCCCGCCAACAGCAAACACCTTTTTCCTATCTTTGACCAGACCCCGGCTTACCTCCTCGATACGCCGCAGGCTTTCACCTACATTGCCGAAGGGTATGATTATATCCCCGGCATCATAAAAACAAATCTCCTCCAGGGATTTATCCTGGTAGATACTATACTCTTCCACACTTTCTGATACTTCGCGCACCCGGTAGGGTGCCAGCCTGGTGCCCGGCCGGAAGCTGGTGGTGGCATCCATGGGTATGCCTATGATAACTTTGGCGGACTGCTCATAGTCCCTGCTGCTGGCCATAAAACTGGCCTTTTCCTCTAACAGTTCTCTAAAATCCCCGCCCATAATCTACTTATCTCCTATGAGGTTTCGGACAAAAGCCGGCAGCTTAAAGGCAGCTTGGTGAATTTCCGATGTATAGTATTTATACTCCAATTTACCGGTACAAAACGGCACTTCCGGGTCGTAGCGCTTAGAGCCCACCGTAAAGCTCCACAGGCCGCTGGGGTAGGTGGGGACGGCAGCTAAATACAGCTTGGTAATGGGAAAAGATTGCTTAATTCCACCATAGGCCATTTTAATCACATCTCCATTAAAAAACGGGGATTCGCTCTGCACCACTAACATGCCGTCATCCTTTAAGGCTTTGGCAACGCTGGCGTAAAAGGCAGGAGAAAACAGCTCCTGGGCTGGCCCTACGGGCTCGGTTGAATCTACTATGACTACATCAAAGGTATCAGCATGCTCCTTGATAAACTGAATACCGTCAGCCACGATAAGCTGAGCCTTGGTGGCGCTAAAAGAACAGGAATGATCCGGGAAAAAATCCCGGGATGCCTGAATTACCCGTTCATCTATTTCCGCGAGAGTACCACATTCAACCGCAGGGTGGCGTACCACCTCTCTTAAGGCGCCGCCGTCCCCTCCCCCGATGACCAGAACATTCTTGGGCCGAGGGTGAGCGTTAAGGGCAATCATGGTTATCATCTCATGGTAGACAAACTCGTCCTTTTCGGTGGTCTGTACCATACCGTCCAGAAGCAGCATTCTGCCGAATTGTTCCGTGTTTACAACACAGAGGTGTTGAAAGGGAGTCTGTTCAACCCGTAAAGTTTCTGTGGTCTTGCAGCTAAACCCCAAAACAGGGGTTTGATATTCAGTTACCCATAGTTCCAATCCTGTTTTCCTCCTCGTTCGCTAGTAGATTAATACCATAGAGGTACGGCAGCAAAGGCACAACCTATCCTTCTGACAGTATGCTCGGTTGCAGCCACTTTAATCTCGTCCAATTCCAGGTTTCTGATCCGAAACGCCTCTTCCACCATTTTTCTTACCCGGGCCTCAGCTTCATCGGCCCCGCACCGGCCTTCATACTCCATGATGACGCCAAAACTATTCTGCTTGATGCCGACTGCTACGGCAGCGGAAATAACTTCGCCGGGAACCGTGCTTATAATAGTGCCGTAAGCGATGGGCAAGAGAGACCCAGGGGGTATTGCCAGACCAGGTTCATATTCACAGCCTGGAGGTAAAATACTGCTTACTTTCAAAAGATTTGTATTTCCAACCCGGGCGTTCAATAAAGCCCCATCAAACGCGGTAAGCTCGGTTTCTCCTTCAGCCGAAGCAGCGGTAAGAAAATACTTTTTCGGTAACGGTAACAAGGGTATACACCTCCGGAGATTATTTTTTTACAGACAACAGATACATTATATACAAATGATTAGTAAAATAAAACATAATTCCAGCTTGGCTGCCAAATAAACTACAACCGGGTAAAAGTGCCGAGGAAAGAGAATCAGAGGTGTTGTATAATCGGGGATAAGCGGAGGGTTGTCAAAGGGTTGCGCAAATCCGGAAAGCAGGAGGAGAATGCAGAATACGGCGGGATAGGCGGTCGACCAGCAGCGTTCCATATAATTCCGCAATATGAGTTCGCAGCAACATCTCCCGGCCATGTGATTCCGCTAAACGACCGGCCTTAACGGTGGGTTGAAGCGGAGCATCGCAGCCCCGCAAATCGCGCCCGCCCCAAGCGCATCATCGTCCTCGGAGGGAGTTGTGCCTGTCAGACCGGTTGCCAACGGATCTGAATGCAAAGCTTCTTCCCAGATTTACACAGCCCTGTCAGGCATGATATTAGATTTTTCCAGGCTCCTCCAGTTTCTTTACATATTCCAGAAAATTATTGACTGATTTCCGCCGGGATTTCTGCCGGGGATAAATAACATAAAAATTTCTTTTCACCAGGGGGTCACTGATTTTTATACTGCGAATTCTGCGATAAGAATCAGCTTTTTTAACTGCCCAGCGCGAAACTATAGACACTCCCATCCCGGCTTCAATACTGGCCAGAACTGCCTCCGTGCTTCCCGCCTCGATATAGACATTCAAGTCTTCCCGTTTAATACCGTGGGCTGTCAAGAGGTCTTCAACCGCCTTGCGGGTACCCGAGCCTTTTTCCCGGAATATCCAGCGCTCATTGAGAAGACTGTCCAGAGTAATTTCAGATAGCCGGGCTAGTTTGTGGTTTTCGGGCAATACTACCACCAGTTCGTCTTCCAACCATTCAAAGCCTTCTATCTTGCGATTATTTATCCATCCACCCACGATGCCGACATCCAATTCCCGCTCCGCCAGCCGCGCGAAAATTTTTTCGGTGTCGGCAATATCTATACTGATGCTTACATTCGGGTACTTTTCCTTAAATCTTTTTATCAACTGAGGCAAAATATATTCCCCGGGGATGCTGCTGGCTCCCAGACATAGACTGCCCCTGCGGCTTTCGGAGACTTCTTCCATCGCCTTGTTGGTTTTATCCATGGCCTTGATAATATCCCGGGCACAATAATACAGGGTCTCTCCAGCCTCGGTAGTCTTAAGCCGACGCCCGGAGCGCTCCAGCAGCAATACTCCATAGGTGTCTTCCAGAGCCTGAATCTGTTTGGTAACCGCCGGCTGGGAAAGTCCGAACTCCTCGGCAGTCTTGGAAAGGTTCTGGGTTTCTACCACCTTCACATAGGTCTTAAAAAGATTTAAGTTCATTATTAGTGCCCACCCCTCTTATTTTTACCTGAGGAAACCTTCCAGTATAGTATCAATAGCCTCCTTTTCCGTCAGCCCCAGCGACATCAATTTGATCAATTGCTCACCGGCTATTTTGCCGATAGCAGCCTCATGGGTTAAAACCGCCTCGGCATTTTCAGCTATAAGCTCGGGTATCGACTGGATTTTAGCCCGGTCCATTATAATGGCATCGCATTCGACGTGACCCACGCATTCGCTTCTGCCCGCCATGGCTGCCTTAAAAATCTGCAATGAATCATCACGCCCTACCGACCGGGATAGAATCTGCCCACTGGCTCCCCGGCCTTCTATGTTTAACTTAATGTCCGATTCCGCTTTTTGCGTCCCATGGGTCATAAGCCTTTCGACGATTTTCAGGTTAGCCTTGTCCCCTATATGGGCAATTGTGGTGCGGACGGTATCATCTACCCCCTTGATCTGCACCATTTCCATTTCAGCCACGGCGCCAGTCTCCAGAATAATCTTGGTGGTGGGATTCAAAATCCTTTTTCCTTCCCCGTTTCCTTCGCCGTAATGTTTTTCCACGTACTTCATACGGGCGCCTTTTTTAACAATTATTTCGTGTATGCCATCATGACCGGAATCGCTATGGCTGTCATTATGAATGCCGCAACCCGCGATAATGGTAATATCAGCGCCTTCACCGACGATAAAGGTATTGTAAACCTGGTCGTGAAAACCAGACCTGGTTACTATTACCGGTACATGCACCGTTTCATTGCGGGTGCCCGGTTTTATTTCCACCAGTAAACCGTTATTGGCGGAATTGGGACCAACAAAAATATTGGGGGAAGACTGGCGCACAACCGGCTTGCCATCTTTTCTGATGTTTACAGCTCCCCGGGGTATGGCTTTAATATCACTTATAGTATTTAATAGCTGCATATCTACTGCTTTAAAGTTCATAGCATACTTCTCCCCTGCACTGGTCTTTCATTTTACACTGGATATCATCCCTGATTAACGGCCATATTTCCTGGGCCGACCCTTTTAATTTTATTGCCCCTTCTTCAAGAACGATAATCTCGTCACATATAGGCAATACATTCTCGTGGTGGGTGATAATTATAGCTGTCGACCGAGGGTTATTCTGATATTTTTGCACAATCAGGCTGATAAGCCGCTGAACCGTCCATAAGTCAACCCCGGCTTCAGGTTCGTCAAAAATACTGATAATACCTTCCCGGGCCAGTACCTGGGCAATTTCTATCCGTTTTATCTCGCCCCCGCTTAAGCCCGGTCCCAGGTCACGCTCCAGGTAATCCTCGGGACAAAGACCCACGTCACGCATTTTTATCCTTAAACCCAATCCGTCAATTCCAGGCCGGGCAATTTTTATCAAATCGGATACGTTTAGGCCCTTAAACCGGGGAGGCTGTTGGAAAGCATAGGTAATACCCCGCCGGGCGCGCTCAGTGACACCCAGTTCGCTTATATCTTCTCCATCCAGATAAATATGCCCGCTGCTCTGCCGATAGATTCCCATTATAATTTTGGCCAGGGTAGTCTTCCCTCCGCCGTTAGGGCCAGTTATGGCATAGAGTTTGCCGGGTTCAAAATCGATATTGATATTATGAATAATATCCCGGCGCGAACCATTTGTATTATCAACCGTCATGACCAAATTTTCTAGTTTCAGCATTATTCTACCTCCATTTTTCAGGCTGACAGTTATTCTTGAGATTTATTTTAGCATAACCAGGAGTTATGTACTAATGTCATTGCTCCAGAAAAGATAAATATCATTCTTTCTATTACTTTTTAAGCCAAGAAGCTACTCATTTTTCTGTTTCTCAGGTGCAGGCATTACTTCTACGGCAGAAGCAATTTCCCGCCCCAGGGCTAAACGAGTGTTCCCGATCGCAACGGTCAGGGGACCCCTGAAGGGATGGCTGGCCAACAAGGTGATATTGCTTCCCGGGGTAATTCCCATCGCCAGCAGGCGGTTGCGGGCCGCTTCGCCTTTGTTAATGCCGATTATGGTAGCTTGCTGGCCTGGAAGTAAATCTTTAATCGTCATAATTCCACTCCTTAGACCGGTAAAAGGATATTGAGCAGTATTCCTACCGTACATGAGGTAGCCAATCCCATTCCGATTATTTTAATTAAACCCCGGGCGCCGATTTCGCGGACTATCATTACCATAGCCGGAAGACAGGGTAGGGAAAGGCTTATCATGGCGATAGCTATAGTTGCTTCCCGGGAAGTCAAAGTCAGATGCAGCAGAATCAAGGGAGCGAGATAACGCTGGAATATAGTTATCAATACTGCTACCAGAGCCTCGCTCGGTATACCAAACAAAAAATGGCTTATCCCCTCGAATGAATGCAGGTTCTCCAGAATGCCGGATTCGATTAAGGCCCTTACCGCTATACTCATTACTAACAGTAAAGGCAAAACCTCGGTAAAGAAGCCAGCAAAGCGTATTTTAACCTTGTTCAGCAGATTAGTCCATCGGGGGACTCTTAAGGGGGGCAGTTCACAGACAAACAGTTTCTCCTGGGGCAGCAAACGATTAAGGATTAATCCCAGCGCAATCAGGGTAACCAGCATGACGGCTACTATGACCGCCGGAGAAACATTGAAGGCTGAGATAACTGAAGCCACGATACCCAGGGTTGCGGCACAGGGTATAACAATGGAAAGCAGGGTGATGACAATAAAGCGCTCCCGCTCCCGGGTCATCATTCTGCTGGCTACTACGGCCGGGGTACGGCAGCCAAACCCAAGGGAAAGGGGGATGACCGCTTCACCGGAGATACCTACCAAGCTTCCCAGGCGGGCAAAAGCCACCGAATATCTGGGCAGCAGGCCGGTATCCTCTAGAAAGGCCATGATGACAGAAACCATCAGCATGGCCGGCATAACTATGGTAAAAGGGATGAGCAATCCCTCCGGTACAGCCCGGGACATAATATTTTGAACCATTCCCGACGGTATAACAGCGCGGATAGATGCTTCTATATAGTTGTTCAGAGGCAGCAGAACGGTGGTCAAAGGGCCTTCAGCCCATTGAATAGATTTCAGCAGCAGGACAAAACCCAGATATCCCAGCAGCAGAAGAATCAGTATACCGGGGAAGGGCTTATCAACTATAGTCTGTATTTTATTCAGCCCGTCCGACTGCTTTTTATTTACCACCGTGGCAGTCATATCACTTATAACCCTGGCTTTATCTGAGCGCCGTATCATAGCGGCTTCACAATCACCCGCTGTACAGGCCTTGCACCCTGAACAATGCCTATCATCAGGTCTTTCCGCCCTTATCCTGCAGGTATCGCCTGACCGGGCAAGGTTTGTTGCCCCTGTCCCATATCCTTCAATCGCCTTCTTCAACTCTTCCCGGCTTCCGGCATCATAAACCGAGAACTCCACCACCGGGCAATTCAGCAGGCTTGCCAGAGCCCCGCTGTCGATCTCAAGTCCCATACTCTCGATCTGATCAATCTGGTTGAGGGCTACTACAACCGGAAGTGACAGTTCCAGCAGTTCGAGCGTTAAGGGCAGGTTCTGTTCCAAACGGCTGGCGTCGACTACGTTAATAATCAGCTCAACGCTTTCTTCCTGCAGCAGTTTTTTTACTTGTTCCGCAGCCTGGTCGACTGTATAGAGGGAGTATATTCCTGGTGTATCATAAACGGTAAATTCCCTGCCTCTCAGATACAATCTCGCCTTGCTTGTTTCCATCGAAGTTCCGGCATAGTTGGAAACAATGCTCTGCGAACCGGTCAGACGGTTGAAAATCGCGCTTTTACCGGTATTAGGCAGGCCTATAAGAACAATTGCCATATTGTTTCTCCCATCCAGATATTGATAATCATTATCATTACAAGTTTAAAAAAATTTACCTTTTCCTAAGGCATGACGGACAATACGCATAAAATTTCAACTCATGGTCAATAACCTGATATCCCTGGTTCTCCAGCTGCTGCTCTAAAATACTGAGAATATCGTCCTTCAATTCGGTAATTCGGCCACATTCCAGGCAAATAACATGATGATGCTGATGTATGCCTTCATCTGACAATTCATAGCGATAGCACCCTTCATCGAACCAGGTTTTGTAAAGGATCTCAATGCTGGCCAGCTTCTCCAGAGTCCGGTAAACGGTGGCAATCCCAATATTCGGCACTATCTTGCGGGCTTCGGCCAGCACCTCTTCTGCACTGAGATGCTTGCCCCGGTTATCCATCATAACTTCAAGGATAGCCGAACGCTGCCCGGTTATACGGTAATTGCTGTCTCTCAATTTATCTTTGATTTTGTCCATATCCGTCTCCTGAATATGATAATGGTTATTAAATTTCATTTTAGCAATAACCGTAAAAGAATGCCAGGACAATTCCCGGCATTCTTTTACACCGCTATTTTCTTAAATCCTTTACTTCCGCCTTTTTATTCAAACTGTTAAGGTAGTCTCCGTAAGCCTTATCTTTTTTCTGATTTTCCAAATCGGCCACAACCGAGTTCTTTACTTCTTCAAAGGGATGCACTTTGCTTTCCACCTTATCGCCAGCCTTGATTAAATGATATCCGGCCTCACTTTTAACTGGTTCCCGGGTAATTTCCCCCGGCTGTAATTTCAAAGCCGCCTCTTTGAATTCCGTAACATAATTGCTGTTTTCATTAATTGGGCCCAGATCGCCTCCCCTTTCCTTGCTGGGGCAGGTGGAATACTGCTTGGCCAGTTCTGCAAAATCGCTTCCCGCTTTTAGCTGAGCCAGGATGTCAAGGGCTTCTTTTTCTGTTGCTACCAGGATATGCGCTACCTGCATCCCACCTGGTTCGGTATACTGGCCGATATTATCCTGGTAATACTTTTGGGCCTCTGCTTCGCTTGCACTGATTTTGGCGGTAACCTTGTCCCTGATCTTCCAGTAGAGAATCTGGGTTTTCATTTCCTGGCGAAAATAGTTTTCCTCCATACCGCTATCTGCGAGGAAGGTTTTAATATCCTGATCCTTTAGAGCCTCGTCAACTTCGCTGTCTTTTATATTGATTTTCTGCTTTTCGGCCTCCTGCCAAAGTAATTTCTGTAAAACCATTTCCTTATATGACTGTTCTGCCAATTTAGATATGGTTTCCTTGTCTTTGACAGCATCCAGTTTTCCCGTTCCCAGAACCTGTTTTTCATAAGTAAATTTTAACAGCTTCAGGTGCTGGTCAAATTCAGTTTGGGTAATTTTATCACCGTTCACCTCGGCAATAACTTTGGACTGAGCCTGGCTGCCAGGTTTGCAGCCTGCCACTAACAAGCCTAACAGTAGCAATGCTACCAGGAAATATCGTTTTTTCATTCATGTTCTCCTTCCGTATTACTGCTTGCAATTATAACACAATTCCGCTGGCTACGGTGAAACTCGTCAATACCTGTTTTTACAAAAAAAGGAGCCCCTCGGGGCTCGCTTATTCTTATAGTAAATACTGTAGCTTCAGGGTCAGTACGAAATTTATAGTTTAAAATGCGACCTGCTTAATCGGGGTTGAAGCAGGTCTTTCGCAGTAAACCCAACGATTTATTATACTATTCCTTGAGCCATCATGGCATCTGCCACTTTGGTAAAGCCCGCGATATTGGCCCCGGCTACCAGATTGCCTTCCAGTCCATATTCCTTGGCCGCTTCACTGGCCTTGCGGTAAATATCGGCCATGATATCCTTTAGTTTGGCATCAACTTCCTCGAAGCTCCAGGAATACCTCATACTGTTCTGGGACATTTCCAATCCCGAAACTGCTACTCCTCCGGCATTAACTGCCTTAGCGGGGCCAAACAGCACCTGGCGGCTTAAAAATATCTCCGCCGCTTCTGCCGTACAGGGCATATTGGCTGCTTCAGCCACGCAGATACAGCCGTTGGCTACAAGCTGCCGGGCATCGTCCAGGCAAAGCTCGTTTTGAGTAGCGGTCGGTACCGCAATATCACAGGGCACCTCCCAGGGAGATTTGCCTTCCACCCACCTGAACCCAAATTGTTCGGCATAAGCACGGGCCGGACGCCGATAAACACACCATAGGTCCATCAGGAATTCCAGCTTTTCGCCTTTTATTCCTTCAGGATCAAAAACATAGCCATATTCATCACCGATAGTGACTACTTTACCGCCAAGCTGGTTGGCCTTTTCGATAAAATAAGTACCGACATTGCCATAGCCGGAAATGGTGATGGTCTTCCCCTGGATACTTTCTCCCCGGGATTTTAACATTTCCTCAATAAAGTATACGGTACCATAACCAGTAGCTTCCGGCCGGGCCAGACTTCCGCCCCAGCTTCTCCCTTTGCCGGTAAGAACACCTTCAAAATTATTTACTATTCTCTTGTACTGTCCAAAAAGATAGCCTATCTCCCGTCCTCCGACACCAATATCCCCGGCCGGGACATCGGTATCAGGGCCTATATGGCGATATAGTTCAGTCATAAAACTCTGGCAAAAACGCATTACTTCACCATCCGATTTTCCCCGGGGGTCAAAATCACTGCCTCCCTTGGCCCCCCCCATAGGGAGACCGGTAAGCGAATTTTTAAAAGTCTGTTCAAAACCAAGGAACTTGATTATACCGAGGTTAACTGAAGGATGGAAACGCAAGCCGCCTTTATATGGGCCTATGGCACTGTTAAACTGTACTCTGAACCCCCGGTTGACTTGAACCTCTCCGCTGTCATCAACCCACGGAACCCGGAAAATCACTTGTCGCTCCGGCTCCACTATCCTTTCCAGCACCCCGCTGGTTATATACTCGGGATGCCTGTCAATAACCGGCTGCAAAGATTCCAGCACCTCGTGCACAGCCTGGTGAAATTCAGGCTCGCCGGGATTGCGCTTGATTACCCGCCCCATCAGTTCATTTACATAAGACATGTTTACTCCCCCTTTGGAATACTACCTAACCATTAATCCAGCTATTCCAAATTATAATTTCCTGCTTTTCTTCCTGTAAATAGTTTTATCCCGGGTATATTGTATGCATCTCCCGGTCTGTGTCTGCGGAACAAGGGACAGATCGCCCTCCCTGTATAAGAAAGAGCCCCTGTCCCCTTAGTCTTTTGCTTTTACTTAAAACCAGCCTCGACTGCTTTTTGAATAATCTCCAGCACATCATTAAACATCTGGATAAAAGAGCTTTCAGCAGTGAAGAACTCTTCCATCTCCTTTATCTGGCTAGCCTCAGCAAACAGCCTGCTGATCTCAAAGATAACATCGGCATCCGCCTCTTGCCCCAGAATTTGAGCCCGATTTACCTCCATCTGCTGGTTGCGTATCTTCACTATCATTTCCTGATGCTCAGGGTTGTTTTCCACTCCGCCCTTGGCTGCCACATACCTTTTATATACCTCATGGCCGGTTATGGCGCGGGCCAATTCTTGAGCTTTATCATAGGGATTAACCAGGTCTGCCATTATTAACACTTCCTTAACAATAATCCATTTAAACTTAACAACTAATTACACCCGGGTCAAGCAACTGCTTGACCCGGGCAATCATCTCTATTTCACAGGCGGCATTCAAAGGCAGCGAGTTGACCCCCACCGCTGCCCGGGCATGGCGGCCTTTTTCACCCAATATTTTTTCCAGCAGCTGGGATGCTCCGTTAAGAACATCGGCCTGCCGGTAAAAATCCTCCCGGCATTGAATATAGCCTGTTATCTTGACAATCTGTAACAGGGATTCCCACTCCCCGATATAGGCTTTAAGAACCGCCAGGCAGTTGATGGCTGCCAGTTCCGCAGCTTTCATTCCCTGCTCCATATTTATTTCCTGGCCTAATCGTCCGGTGTACACTACTTTATCATTCTGACGGGGCAATTGCCCGGAAACGAACATGAGATCCCCGGCCTGCACGGCTGGAAGATACGCTGCCAAAGGTTTGGCCACCTCCGGTATTACTATTCCCAGTTCCTGCAGTCGGCTCGATACGCTCATCTGTGAACTTCCTCCTAACAATTAACAATCCCTTTAAATACCGCCACGAGAAATACGGCATAAAACAGTCCCCCAGCCATTAAAATCGGAGCACTGATATGTTTGTGTATGCGTAACTGAGTAAACATAATCAAGGCGGACAGCAAAGCCAAAACAGCCGAGAACAGCGCTCCAGCGGTTAACTGCCAGTCAGTTAAAAATATTCCCAGGGCGGGAATCAGCGAGCTCTGAAAAACCATGGCTCCAGTGATGTTTCCCAGGGCCAGAGTATCCTTTTCCCGGGATATCCAGATAACGCTGTTGAATTTTTCCGGCAGTTCTGTAGCTATCGGAGTTACTATCAATGCCAATACAAAGGCAGGAACGCCGTAGGTAACAGCTACCACCTTTACCGATTCCACAAACAGGTTGGCGCCAAAGATAATAAGCGCCAGGGCTACTATGATTTGAACCGCAATTCGGTGCAGGGCAGCCTGGCGGCGGTCGAAATAGCAGGGCGGCATTTCCGAATCAGATTCGATATCCCGTTCCTCGCGAAACATGGTGCGTACATAAACAACATATGATATTACCATAATGACAGCAACAGCTAGTTGTAAGGTTCGAAGCCCGGGAGGAATCATACCCGCCAGAATAGCCACGGCAAAGATGATCATGAAAAACAACAGGTCCCGGGACATGGTGGAATAATCCGCTACTACCTTCATGCCGTGCATGCGTCGGCGGCGGAATATTATTACTGCCAGACCGGTTACAAACATGGCCAGGGTGGATAGCATGAGAGGAGCACCAAGAATGGCCCCGATGCCGATATCACGCCCCTCGCTGCCCTGGCCGCCAAAAAGAATAGCAATGATGGGGATTATGGTTTCCGGCAGAGCTGTGCCCACTGCTGCCAGCACACTTCCTACTGCTCCTTCGGACAGGTTGAGCTTTTTACCCAGCCATTCGACTCCATTAACAAAGAGTTCTGCTGCTAATAGTATAATTCCCAGACTGGCTACAAGTATGGCAATACTCTTCATTCTCTGCTCTCCTTTAGTATCTTATTTTAACGCCATTAACTTAACCTGCCGCTGTTCAAGCATGGCTATGCTCTTAAAGCCGGCACCGATCAGCCTCCGGTGAGCTTCTGCCAGTCCTTCGCCCAGCTGCGAGGGGTGGTGCGCATCGGAACCCAGGGTCACGGCTATTTCCTTGGCAAAAACCAGGTCGATAATCTCCGGGGCGGGATATATTTCCTTTACCGGCTTACGCAGGCCGGCACTATTAATTTCTATTACCATGTCCGCAGCTTTAATACTGTTTAATAGAGGTTCAACATAATGCTCTACGGTATGCTCCCGGGGACGGTGGCCCCAGATTTTTATCAAGTCCAAATGTCCCACCACGTCAAATAAACCGGATTTAATTGCCCTATGTACCAGGTTAAAATAACTGCGGTAAATCTGGTCGATGTCTTTTCCGGTAAAAAGATGGGAAAAATCAGGGTGGTCGAATCCCCAGCCTTCTATAAAGTGGATCGAGCCGATAAGGTAGTCAAAATCATACTGCCGGCTTATTTCCCTGATATGCTCTTCCCGGCCGGGAATATAATCCACTTCTAAACCCAGCCTGATATTTATATCCGGGAATTCTTCCCGCAGCTGCTGAAGTACTGCGGTATCTATCCGGGAGAGGTATTCATCATGTTCACTAAAGCCTAACTCCAGTATTCCCTGCTCCCGGGCCGCTACAGCGAAGGTCTTGAGCCAGTCATAGGTATATCGGTACTCCCCGTGGGCCAGGGCATGGATGTGGTAATCCTGTAACATGGATATAAATATCCTCCATTCTGGGTTTTAATATCGGCAAAGCCTTCCGCTTGACACCTGGTACCCGGACAGGACTTCTAAACAATTCTAAATTATTTTACAGCAAAGCTCAAATCATCATCATACAATTTTCTCCCTCAAATCGAAAGAGCAAGGGCCGTTTATCCCTTGCTCCCGCCGCATGATTTTTTAAGTTTATACGTAACAGGCCAAACCCCCGTCGACCAGAAAGATATTCCCGGTCAGCCAGGATGATTCCTCCGAGGCAAAGAATATAACGGCGCCGTTCATATCTTCGGGATATCCCACCCGTTTCATAGGAAACAAGCGGTTGAGTTTATCCATCTTGCCTGCGGCCGCCAAACGGTCTATTTCTCCCTGCATCATAGGGGTAACAATATGTGAAGGGCAAAGACAGTTCACCCGTATAGTCGGGCCCAGGTCTGCCGCCATAGCCCGGGTAAGATTTACCACCCCGCCTTTCATGGCACAATAAGCGGTAGATTGAAACGCGCCCAGAGTGCCCAATATCGAAGCAATATTGATAATACTGCCCCCGCCGCTCTCCTGGATAAAGGGAACCAGCACTTGCGATACCTCGAAAACACTGCGCAGGTCAACGCGATACATCTGGTCAAACTCATCCATAGTGGTCTCCAGAAATGGCTTGCGCATCGCTGAACCCGCATTGTTCACCAGAATATCCAAACGTCCCCATTCGCTTTTAACCAGGGCGCGCATTTTTTCGATATCAGCCCGAACGGTTACATCGCCTGGACATGCCAAGGCCGTTCCGCCATTTTGCTTTATCTCCGCCACCGTCTCCTCCAGAGGCTGAGAACGCCGCCCCGCAACCAGAACCCGAGCCCCGTTTTCCGCCAGGGCTATCGCCGCCCCTTTGCCTATCCCGGTGCCTCCGCCGGTAACTACCGCAACTTTTTCTTCTAATCTCATCAGCCAAAACCCCCCTCAATATCATTCACAAACCATTTACAGCAATATCTAACCAATAATTCTCCAGGTATAACCAAAATTCCTTTCTATTCCGTACTTTTAAGTCTTGTAAAAAACCATTATAACGCCGGGGAGGAACTATCCCGGGAAGACGCGGCGCAATATGGATAAAAAGAGATAAAGGCGGGGGAAAGCGTTGCAGCCCTTTATTTCCGATCCGAGAGAAGCATTATTCACAAGGTCGGCACCGTATCATAACAGGAGAGCGGGCTTTTGCCAACATAAGTTATCCCCGCAGGGGGGAAACATTGCGGCTACAGCTTCCGCTCTCTCCACATAAGTTTTTCACAACTCTTTTAGAAATTAAGGTTATGCAGAAACTTTTCCTGGAAACCGGGATGGTGGGCAAGCTCTATACACTCAATCTTGCCTTGCAGAATCCTGGCCTCGCGACGCTTGGCATCTGAGAGCAGGGCCAGCACGGCTCCTTGAGCAGCAGTATTGCCAATGTTTATAATCTTGCTGGGTTCCACCGGGGGCAGCATTTTTACCAGGATGGCGTTTTCCGGATTAATATAGTTGCCAAAGGCACCGGCTATATATACCTTTTCCAGTTGCCTGCAGTCCAGTCCCGCTTTTTCCATGAGGATATCGATAGCCGTACGTAAAGCGGCTTTGGCCAGCTGCAGTTGTCTGATATCCTCCTGGTTTAAAACCAGGGGAGGACCTGATTCTGTCTTAAGCAGCACGATTTCCAGACCTCGTTCACTTTCCCTGATTTGAAGCCGGTCGACGGCTTCCGGTGTTATAATCCCTTTTTCATCTGTATATCCCAGCTTTAACAGAACAGCCATTAGGTCAATAACAGCTGAACCGCAAATACCACGCGCTACCTGAGCGCCGGGGATATGAAAATGCAGACGGCCTTCATCATCTGCATCCACCCGGTCTACCACTCCTGTGCCAGCCCGGGCGCCACTGCTGATTCCTCCGCCTTCAAAGGCAGGTCCGGCAGCAGCCGATGCTGCCCAGAGCCGGCCGCGATGGCAAAGAACAATCTCGCCATTGGTGCCGATATCAATAAACATCCAGGCTGCCGAAGGCTTTACCTCCAGAGTCAATAAACCGGCTATGGTGTCAGCACCCACAAATCCACCTGCCTGGGGCAGAATATAGACCCGGGTATCTCCGTCAGCTATCAGGCCCAGTTCTGCGGCTCCCAAATCCAGTTCATCAATTACAACTCCGCTATAGGGTGCCACCGCAAAACCGGATGGATTTATGCCCAGCAGAAAATGCAGCATAACCGGATTCGCTGCCACCGCATATTCATAGAGGTCAGAAGAACTTAGCGCTGCCTCCTGGAGTAATTCCTCCACGATTGTATTTATACTGTTCAGTAAAACCTGACGCATTTTGCCTAAACCATCAGGATTCTCCAGGCAATAACTTATCCGGGAGATGACATCGGCTCCATAAACCCGCTGCATATTGGTTCCGGAAGCCATAGCCGCCACTTTTCCATCCTGCAGGTCGACGAGAGCTGCAAAGAGGCTGGTACTGCCGATGTCCAAGGCAATACCGTAAGCACTTTTCTTTTCCCGTCCGATATGTTTTACCGTCCGCTGTTCCCATTCCAGAGCCCATAATTCCAGGGTCGGACGTCCAACCCGATCCAGGCTGGACAATTCATTCCAGTTTTTGCTGCTCAGCCGGATCTGCTTTCCGTTAAGGGCCTGTTTAAGCCTTCGCTGGATAGGAATGGGACTATCCTTATCCAGCCCCGGGATATAGATTTTACGCAGATTTACTCTGGGGCTGGACTGGTACTGATGCCGTTCCTTAAAAAGCTTATCCTTGGCATCGGAACCGAAGTCGCCGTAATCCAGGTAAACGGTGATAGACTCATCCACATTACAATAACAGGCCAGTCTCTCCCCGCTCTTAATCTCTTCCGCCAGCAGATACCCCCGCTCATTATCGCTCTGCTCGCTTACCCGTCCCTCAATCCGTACCTTGCACCGGCCGCAGGTTCCCATGCCGCTGCATGAACCCGCAACATCTATGCCATGGGCGGCCATACTGCGCCAAAGGTTCACACCGGGGAAAGTCCAATACTCGTCATCGGTTCCGTCAGGATAGACCAGTCTGATTCTCACCTTATCAGGCATCTGATCACCAGCCCTTCCCGGCAGTTATTCTATGGGGATGGGTATAAATATTGAACCTGTCGCCTCTGGCAAAACCAAGCACCGTAATTCCCGACTGCCGGGCTATCGTTTGGGCCAAACTGGTTACCGCCGCCCGGGAAACAACTATCTTAACCCTCATAAGCACCAGCTTTTGAATTATTTCATGACTTATCCGCCCGCTGCTGAGAAATATCTTATCCGCACAATCGAGGTCTTTTAACAGGCAGTATCCATATAGTTTATCTACGGCATTATGCCGGCCGATATCCTCACGGCTTATAATTATCCCTTCCGGCGTAGCCAGGCTCATAATGTGCACCCCGCCTGTTTGCTTGTGTAAATCTGAACTGTCAAGATGTTTCCGCATCAACTCAGTCAGTCTGTCCGCCGGGCAGGAGATGTCGGCAAGGTTGCTTGACCCGGCATCACTTTTGAGCCCGGATCGGGGGCTGAGATTCAGATGTATGGTATCGCCGTCAAATTCTATGCCCTTAATCTCCTCCCCCCTGGAAATCAGACCCTCCATCGCCAGATGTCCGGTCAGCAATTCTTCCAGGTGGGAAGGGGTACAGCAAATGCTCTGGTAATGGGCATTATTAATATTAACATTGAAGCACTGCTCGTTTATTATCAATTCCCGGTATTCCTCAATCCCCTTTTCGGGTGAGTATCGGTGGATTAAGCGGTATATTGCTTCCTGAGCCAAAACAACCCTACCTCCAAATCGTTTATTTAAGAATATGCGGCTTCAGCCGAGAAATATAAAAAGGCGGCCAGTGGCCGCCTTTTTGCCCATTAGGTTTATTCGGGTTTGGTTTCTGCCATAAGAGCAAACGCAAATATAAAAACCCATATCATTGATGCCAGAAACGCAACCAAAGCTCCGTTCACATCCCCGCTGTGAGCCAACTGTTTGTTGCCTATGGAGTACATAACATTAAAAACTACCAATCCCACTCCGGTCAGGATAAAGATAATCTTTTTAAATCCTCCCGACAGCTGGAATTTTTTTGCCCAGCCGCAAAACTTTAGGAATATAAAAATCCCCAGTAATACCATCAAGAAGGTAAATAGCGGATTGCCCCATATTCCTGGCGCACTAGCTCCCGATGAGCCAAATACTGCTAACACTTGTTTCCCCCCCCTCTCTCCTTCCTTATTAAAAGCTATTGTATTACTTTACTTCTAATACAACAAGGAAAGCAAATACCGATGAGTGCAACGAATTCCCCAATTCCCTGTCCTTTCAAGTAGATATTCTCTATATGCAACGCATTTCCTTCTTTAAAAAAGATAATTTTTGATAAAAATTGTTTAAATCCCGCAAAGCTTTACAAATACATTAATATAAATTATAATAGTTTCTGCTTTAAAAGAAAATAAAGTAAGTAAATCAGATAGTCGCAGGCTTTTGGGCTTGAGGAAAGTCGGAGCTCCGCAGGGCAGGGTGCTGGATAACGTCCAGTGGGGGCGACCCCAAGGAAAGTGCCACAGAAACAAACCGCCGCAAACGGAGATCAGAGGCCGGAGGTCAGAAGCAGGATCTGCTCTTCTGGATTCTGGTCTCCGTTTACGGTAAGGGTGGAAAGGTGAGGTAAGGGCTCACCAGCATTTAGGCGACTAAATGGCTCGGCAAACCCCACCCGGAGCAAGACCTAATAGGGGAATAATGAAGTAGCCCGCTTCTTTCCCGGGTTGGTCGCTAGAGGTGCCAGGCGACTGGCATCCCAGATAGATGACTATCAAATACAGAACTCCGCTTACAGATTTACTTACTTCGTTCAATAAGAACCGCCGCTCAGGCGGTTTTTTTGTTGTCCGACTTGTGTTAAACTGTTGTTGTAATATAAGGCAATAATTATATTTTGTGCCATAATGTTACACAAAATTCAAGGCAGGTATTTACGGATGAAAATAAATGACCATCAGATGCTCTATATTTTGCAGCATATGATAGAGAACCCCTACATGGGTGTGGTTTATATCGATACCAGTTGCCGGATACTGCTGGTTAACCAGACCTTTGCCGATATTCTGCAGGTCCGGAAAGAGAACTTGATAGGCAGGCACGTCAACGAGGTAATCCCCCGCTCACGCCTCCCCCATACCGTTAAAAGCGGTGAAACCAACCTCTGTGAGCTCTGCACGGTAAACCATAAGGAAGTAATATCCATGCGGGTGCCCATATTTAATGACGGTGAAATAGTAGGGGCGATGGCTAAAACCCTTTTCCTCGACATGGAGGCCGCCCAGATAATGATTAAGCATATGCACGAACTGCACAATGTCAATCCCCAGCAAAAAAACGGGAAGTATTGCAGCAAATACACCCTGGACGATATTATCGGCCAGACTCAAAATATAATGCGGATTAAGACTCTCTGCGCCCAGATAGCCAACAACATATCCAACGTATTGATTATTGGCGAAAGCGGAACCGGTAAAGAGTTGTTTGCGCATGCCATACACAGCAGCGGCTATCGCAGGAACTATCCCTTTATCCGTATAAACTGCGCCTGTATCCCGGAAAATCTGCTGGAATCGGAATTATTTGGTTACGAGGAAGGTTCCTTTACCGGTGCTAAAAAGGGTGGTAAAATCGGTAAATTGGAGCTAGCCCATGGGGGAACTGTATTTCTGGATGAAATCGGGGAATTACCTTTGATGATGCAGGCCAAACTTCTAAGTTTCCTTCAGGAAAGGGAATTTGAACGTATCGGCGGTAACGAACTGATCAAAACTGATGTTCGGGTTATTGCAGCTACCAATAACAATCTAGTGGAGGCGGTAGCTCAGGGGACTTTTCGCGAGGACCTTTACTATCGTCTAAATGTGGTATCAATTTTGATCCCTCCCCTGCAAAGCAGAATCGAAGATTTGGAACTGCTGGTAGACCACTTTATCGATAAAATCAATCACAAGTTAGGAACATTTATAAGCGGGGTTGATGATGATTCTTTAACGCTTTTAAAAGCTTACGACTGGCCGGGCAATATAAGGGAACTGGAAAATCTAGTGGAACGCGCTATTAATCTCGCCGACCTGGACGGTCAGAAAATAATCCAACCCGAGTACCTGCCTGCCTTAAACATCCGCCAATCTTCCAACCGGCGGACTTCCCTCAACCAGGCCGTGGAAGACCTGGAATACCAGATGATTAGCAATACCTTGAAGGATAATGATTATAACAAAGCTATGACTGCCCGGCTGCTTGATATCCATCCGTCGGTCTTATACAGGAAATTGAAAAAATACCACATCAGCTAATTATTGCATTTGTGCACCAGACCTAACAGCTATTATTAGGCGTTAATAAACTTGTCCGCCCCAATCTTACGGTCTTGGGCTGTAATGATATTATAAATTTGGAAAATTTCGAACTTATGAATGGCTATATGCAATGGAAATAAGAATAATTTGCATTTGTGCAAGCAGTTCATGAATATTTGCAATAAAACATGAACCCAGCGTTTTATTTTGCGAACCTGGTCTCTCAAAAAAGGATACAGGTTTTTCGCTTTTTATGGCATTTATAATCCATTATCGCAAATCATTACCTTTTTTTGTTTATTCTCCAATCGCAGCTATAACCAAAGCGGCCTTATTTCCGAAATTACAAACCCAAGAAGAAGTTGGCATAAATTTTGCTTATAGTTGCTTATAGTTACTGCATGTGTAGGGAGGAATCCTTGGGGGGGTGGTACTATACTCTATCGCTATTAGGGTTTTGGAGTCCTATTCAGTATCCAATAATCAATTATATTGTCCTTAAGGACTTAAATGTTTTGAGAAAGGGGCGTTTTAATGAGGGAAGTAGTAATAGTAAGTGCTTGCCGTACTGCCATAGGCAAATTCCTGGGCAGCCTTAAAGATGTACCGGCCAAGGAGTTGGCGATTACCGTGGGAAAAGCTGCTGTAACAAGGGCAGGTATCCCAGCAGACCTGGTTGATGAAATAGTAATGGGCGAAGTGTATCCCCATATGCAGGGTTCACTGCCAGCCCGCCAGGTAGGGCTGGCCGTAGGATTACCGGTCAGAAGCAATGCCTGTAATGTTAACCAGAACTGTGCTTCTGGTATGCGGGCTCTGGACATTGCCTGTACCAACATAATGGTCGGCAAGTCTGACATAGCTCTGGTAGTCGGGGTTGAGAATATGAGCGCGGCCCCCTATATGATACCCAAAGGAAGATCAGGATACCGGATGGGACCCGGTACTATTGAAGATGCCATGCTGCATGACGGTCTGATTGACGGCCTGGTTCCCGGTCACATGGGCTTGACTGCGGAAAATGTAGCTGAGAAATACGGTATCACTCGTCTCGAATGCGATGAGCTGGCACTTATGAGTCACCAGCGGGCAACTCGGGCCGTTAAGGAAGGTACCTTCAAGCGTGAAATTATCCCGGTAGAAATTAAAACTAAAAAAGGCGTTACCTACTATGAAACCGATGAACACATGATCCCCGACGCCAACCTTGAAGCCATGGGCAAGCTGCCCTCCGCCTTCAAAAAAGGCGGAGTTGTAACTGCCGCCAATGCCTCCGGTATAAATGATGCTGCGGCTGCAGTAGTTGTTATGTCCAAGGACAAGGCAGCCGAACTGGGAGTTAAGCCATTGATGAAAATGATAAATATTGTGGCCGAAGGGGTTGCCCCGGAAGTCATGGGTCTGGGTCCGGCAGTTGCTGTCCCCAAGGGTCTTAAACAGGCCGGTCTGAAATTTGAAGATATAGATTACTGGGAAATCAACGAAGCCTTCGCAGCACAATTCCTGGGTGTCGGACGGATGCTCAAGCAGGATTCAGGCATCGAGCTGGATATGGAAAAATGCAATCTCAACGGTTCCGGAATAGCTCTGGGCCACCCGGTAGGCTGTACTGCTCTTCGTATAGTGGTATCCCTGTATTATGAACTGGAAAGACAGGGCAAAACTACCGGCGGGGCATCACTTTGCGTCGGTACCGGACCCGCTCTGGCATCGCTCTGGACCAGAGACATATAGTTGATAGCCTGCTTAACGCTTCCTGCAGGACGGCCGGTATGATACGTTAGAGAGAAAACATTTAAGGGAAGATTTTATGCCCTTCTAAGGAAGCAGTATCATATTTAAAGAATTGGAGGGAATACAATGTCAGCTAATTTCGCTTATTTAAACACCAGGGATCTGGAATTCATTATTCAAGAATGGCTGCCTACAGAACAGGTCTTTAATTATGACCAGTTTAAAGATTACTATTCCAAAGATGATGTCAAAGCTTTTCTGGCTCCGATACTTAAAATGGCCAAAGAAGTGGTTGAACCCACTAACGAGGATGGCGACAAGAACCCGGTCAAGCTGGTGGATGGCAAGGTCATACTCCCCAAGAGCTTTGGGCCTTTGTTCCACAAGCTGCAATCGGAAGGCTGGGGGACCAGCAATATTGACAAATCAGAAGACGCCATGATCATGCCTCATGTTTTAAACGCCGCCGTTACCGAATTGCTCTGCGCGGCCAATCCGGTATTCTATCCCTATATCCTGTTGACCAGCGGTGCCGCCGACCTTATTCAGAGTTTTGCCGATGAAGACCTGAAGCAGGTGTTCCTGCCCAAAATGATGGATGGAACCTGGGCGGGCACCATGTGTTTGACTGAACCCAGTGCGGGCTCTGATGTGGGCGACATCCTGTCCAAGGCCTATCCCACTGATGACCCTCGCATCTTTAATATTAAAGGGCAGAAGATCTTTATTACCGGCGGCGACAATGATTTTACCGATAATATCATCCACCTTTACCTGGCCCGGGTGGAGGGTGCTAAAGCCGGTACCAGCGGTATCTCCCTGTTTATCGTACCCAAATACTGGGTTAACGAAGACGGCAGCCTGAGTGATAATGATGTGGTTACCACCGGGGTAGAGCATAAGCTGGGTCAGTATGCCTCCTGTACCGCTGCGCTTTCATTTGGTGATAACGCCAGCTGCCGGGGCTGGCTGCTGGGCAAGAGCCCGTTGGAGAACGATGGCAGAGGGGAAGGCATGGCCCAGATGTTCCAGATGATGAACCTGGCCCGGATGGAAACCGGCCACATGGCTCATTGCTGCATCGCCAACGCCTTCTATAATGCCCGCGATTATGCCAAAGACAGGGTGCAGGGACGCCCCTTCACCAATCCCCGCGGCGAACGGGTCGCCATTATCAACCACGAGGATATCCGGCGCACCCTGATTATGGGCAAAGCTCATATGGAAGCCACCCGCGCCATGCTGATGAAAGCCCTGTTTAATTTCGATATTCGTGAACATGACCCTAGTCCGGAAGAAAGACAAAAAGCCCAAACTTACGTGGAAATTGTGACTCCGTTATGCAAGGCTTATCCCAGTGACGAAGGCTGGTGGCTCTGTGGCGAAGCTATTCAGGCCTATGGCGGCTACGGCTTCTGTGAAGAATATCCGGTAGCTCAAATTGCCCGTGATATAAAGATTTACTCCATCTGGGAAGGCACCAACTTCATCCAGTCTCTGGACTTGATCGGCCGTAAGATGGGCATGGCCAAGGGGGCTGCCTTTGCAGCCTTCATTCAGGAAATCAAAGACTTCTTCGCTGCCAATAAGGATACTGCAGGTCTGGAGAAGGAATTCCATAACCTGGGGCGGGCTCTGGAAGCCTATGACAGTATCCTGGGTACCCTGGTCAGCTGGAAGGGCAGTAATCCTTCCCTGATTCCAACCTATTCCCGCCGGGTTTTAACTGCCACTTCCCAGCTGCATGCCGGTCATCTGCTGCTGGATCAGGCCCTGATTTGCCTGAAGAAAATGGCTGAAATAGGTCCCGAACATTACGATTACAAGTTCTACAAAGGCAAAGTGGAAGCCACCCGCTGGTATCTAAGAAACGTGGTGCCTAATATCTGGTGTATGGCCGATATTATTGCTGATGCCGATACTTCGGCTTTGGATATCGACCTGGAGTCCTTTGACTATTAAGTAATGTTATAAGTGCCGCTGGCGGAAGCATGTGCTTCCGCCAGGCATGAAATATTTCCCGCATATTTTATATGCAAACTTCCACCCAATAATTCCCCTGTCAAAGAAGAAGTGCCTGTCACTTCTTCTTTGATTTTTGACCGCAAAAAATAAGGAGATATACCGGCAGTATACCTCCTTATGATTTTTGTTTTAGCTATTTCGCTTTTTTGCCGCCTTTACCCTTTTTCGGACCTTTGGTGGCAGGCTTTACTGCAACAGCTTCCTTGAGGGATTTACCAGGTTTGAATGCCGGAACTTTGGTAGCAGGAACTTTAATTTCTTCCCCCGTTGCCGGACTGATGACTTTTCTTTCTTTCCGGTCACGCACTTCAAAGCTACCAAAGCCGATAATTTGAACCTTGTCGCCATTTGCCAGTGCCTGTTGGATGGTCTCTACCAGTGCATCAAGCGCTTTAGCAGCATCCTTCTGAGTGACCTCGGCCTTTTCCGCCAAAGATTTAACAAGTTCCGATTTGTTCACGACTAGTCCTCCCTTAAAAAATTTATTAACCATAATTTACATTCCCCATAAAAAGGGCAATTCCTGCTACTAAACAAAAAATTTTTTAGATTTCTTATAAATTTTCAATTTAGTAGGTAGTTTATATTTTTCCAGTTTCGATCAACTTTATGCACTGAACCCCTATTTTCAGGCTCTTAGTAATAAAAAAGCTTAATAAATGCGGCAATACTGCTAATCAATAACTTCCAATATAGAAATGCTGCGGTCAGTAGCCAGGTTGTAGAAGGTGTCCCCCACCATCACGATTGGCCGAGTAGGTTGAGATGGATCAACGTAAATCACCACCCCTATTTCATCATTGGAAAGCAGTACTTCATTGCCGACATAGAAACTGGTGATTTTATCGTAAAATACCTTGGATATGCTGGGGTTAAGTTTACCGAAAGACTCCTGCCAGAGTATTTCGGCTGCCGTGTAAGGCGACCTCTTGCTGGAATAAACCCGGGTAGAGGTTACGGCATCGTATACATCGGCAACTGCAACCACCGACACACAGAGATTTTTGCTGTAACCCCTGGTCCCCATGGGATAACCCGAACCATCCGCCCGCTCGTGATGCATCAGAGCTGCATTGGCAACATTGCTGCTTATCCAGTCATACTGGGTCAAAAGATTATAGCCCATCAGAGTATGTTTCTTTATCTCCTCATATTCACTATCGGACAACTTGGCCGGTTTATTTAATATGTCATCATCTATAAATACCTTACCGATATCGTGTAATAACCCAGCTTCGCCTAATTCCTTTATGGCCTCCGGATCACATTTAAGCCAGCGCCCCATCAATATACAGAGCAAGGCTACGTTAACCGAATGGGTGAAGAGATAGTCATCCTTTTCCTTCATCAACCGCATCTGGCGAAACAAGTCGCCGGCATCAAAAACCTGCTCCAGCAATAAATCGGTTATATCCTCGAAATCCAGCGGCTTGCCCAGCTTGGCTTCCAGCATAAATGATCTGACTACCCCCAGGGAGTCGCTATAGACATCTTCAAATCGCTTCCCCGATTTAACCCTGGTCTCGGCGTCCATGATAAAAACATCATCAATATTGCGACTGCGGAGATTGTCCAGGTGTTCCCTGGTGACCATAGTCCCTCTGGGCAAAAGCAGTTTGGAATCATAGGTAAATATGTCTTTTCCCAGGGTTACGCCGGGCTTTAAGCTGTTAACCTTTATTTTAAGCATCGCTTGTACCCTTTCTAAAATTACTCTACTCATTGGCTATTCTACAAATAGCAATTATTTTCCTTTTAGCTTTAATAATTTTAGACATCTTTTATGCAGGCCGGAGAATGGCACTGAATCAATTCCACCGCTAATTGCTTATCCTCCAGAAAATCGTACAGCAAGGGAACTACAATCGCCTCGGTCCCATGGTGGCCGGCATCTATGACCGCCAATCCTGAAGCTTCGGCTTCTTTAGCTTCATGGTATTTCAGGTCGCCGGTGACCAGCACATCTATATTACGGCCCCGGAGATGCCCCATCAGGCTGGCGCCTGACCCGCTTATTACGGCAACATTATTTACCATACTGTCCAGCTCCCCGACTACTCGCAGTGATTGTAATCCCAGCCCGGCTTTTACCTGGAGAACGTAATCCCGCAGGCTGGTCTTCTGCAGCAAATGTCCTTTGCGCCCCGGGCTGAACACCCTTCCCTGGTTTTCCAACCGATAGAGATCATAGGCTACCTCTTCATAGGGGTGAGCTTCCTGCATGGCGGTTAGAACCCGGCCAATATCGCGCTCGTAAATTATTGTCTCCAGGCGGAACTCATCCGTCTCTTCCAGTATGCCGCTTTCACCGATATAGGGGTTGCTGTCCGGTCCGGGACGAAAAGTACCGGTACCCCGGGTACGAAAGCTGCAATCCGAATACTGACCGATAAAACCGCCTCCAGCCGTACAGATAGCTTCCCTGACTGCTTCTCCGTGGGTTACAGGTACAAATACCACCAGCTTGAACAAGGCTTCCCGGTAAGCCGGATACAGCGGCTCTATACCCAGCAGACCCAGACGTTCCGCCAGCAACTGGTTAAGGCCCTGCTGGGCAGTATCGAGATTGGTATGGGCAGTATAAAGAGTAATACCGGCCATAACCATCTTTTGTATCATCCTGCCCCCCGGTGATGCATAATTAATATTCTTCATCGGACGGAAAAAGAAAGGGTGATGGGTAATGATCATATCGACCCGATTATCCACCGCCTGTTGTAATGCAAACTCATCCAGATCAAGTGCAATCAGCAGACGGCCTACTTCTTTATCAGCGCTGCCTATCTGCAAACCGCTGTTATCCCAACTTTCAGCCAGATATAAGGGAAATGCCTCCTCCATAATAGCCATGATGTCTTTAGCCCGGACTGCCATCAAGTATCGCCTCCAGTTCTAGTATTTTGCCCCGGTATTCATCTACCGCAATATCCCGGTCACCGCCGGCCTGCATTAAACCGTGGCAGGCCGCCCGGTACCTGCTCAGGCAGGATTTCAGGTAACGTGACCTATAGGCCGTTTCCCTGCGCAGCAGCAAGGGCCCGACATCGATTTCCAGAGGGGTCAGGCGATAGGGAATGTCCCCCGGGCCGGCACTCAAGGCCACAAACAGGCGGCCATTCTCATCAATCAGCCTCTCTTCCAGTATCGGCCAGCCCCGCCCGGAAAGTTCCCGGCGCAGGGCTCCGGCCCGACTCATAGGCTGAAAAACAAACCTTTTAAAGCTGCAGGCCTTACTGTAATCTGCAGAGAGGATTTCCGCCATCGCTTCCCCTCCCAGACCGGCTATAACCACATTTACCGCTTCACCGGAACCAAGCACGGCCAAGCCGTCGCCCCGGCGTATTTTTATCAGCCCCCGGCAGGGGCTGTCCGCGACTCCGGCCAGTAAACGCTGGTAAGGGCCATCGCCCAGCTCGGTGGCAATAACCTGCGGTGCCATTTTATGTTCTACCAAAAATCGGGCCAGTCCCCCGTGGTCTGCGCCTATGTCGGCGGTTACCCCGCCCTTTATTATCATTTCGGCAAGCGCCAGGAGACGCCGGGATAACAATATCATAACCATCCTCTCGTTATGTATTTTAATATTATATTAAATTATTATCTGCGAACAAGGTAATTTAAAAACCCCGGCCTAGTACTAGACCGGGGTTATATATAGCTGTTTATTCTATTTTACAACCGGCAGGTCTTTTACACTTAAAGCCAGCTCCTCATCGGAAAACTCGATATCATCGGTTTCACCTGCCAGAAACTTATCATAGGAATAGAGATCCAGGTTGCCATGTCCGCTGAGGTTGAAGACAATGGTGCGGGGAACTCCATCTTCTTTGGCTTTTAGAGCTTCGTCGATGGCTACCCGGATAGCATGGGCTGATTCCGGTGCCGGCACAATACTTTCGGTACGGGCAAAAAGCATGGCAGCTTCAAAGGTCGGGTTCTGTTTTACCGCCCGGGCTTCAATCAGCCCATCATGATACAACTGACTGACCAAAGGTGACTCTCCGTGGTATCTTAGACCGCCGGCATGGATTCCCGAGGGTACAAATCCATGTCCCAGGGTATACATCTTCAGGGCCGGGGTAAGACCTGCCACATCGCCGTAATCATAAGCAAATACGCCTTTAGTAAGAGTGGGACAGGCTGCTGGCTCTACTCCCACCAGACGGATGCTTTTGCCGGCCAGTTTATCCGGTATGAAGGGGAAGGCGATGCCGGCGAAATTGCTGCCTCCGCCACAGCAGCCGATGATAACATCGGGATAATCGTCAACCATTTCCAGCTGCAGCTTTACTTCCTGTCCGATTACACTCTGGTGCAGACAGACATGATTCAAAACACTTCCCAGGGAGTAGTTGGTATCATCCCTGGATACTGCGTCTTCCACCGCTTCACTGATAGCCATTCCCAAACTTCCCGGGGTATCGGGGTTCTTTTCCAGGGCCTGGCGTCCGGCAGCAGTCAGACTGCTGGGACTGGCAACACAGGTGGCGCCATATAGCTCCATGATCGAACGCCGATAAGGCTTCTGGTAATAGCTCACTTTCACCATGTATACCATAGCCTCCAGGCCAAACAGCTTGCAGGCCAGGGACAATGCAGTTCCCCATTGTCCGGCCCCGGTCTCGGTACTAATCCGCTTGATGCCCTGAACCTTGTTGAAAAATACCTGGGGCAAGGCTGAGTTAAATTTATGGCTGCCCACGGGGCTAATGCCCTCATATTTGTAGTAAATACGGCAGTTGGTGTCCAGAGCCTTTTCCAGGCTGCGGGCCCGAAACAAGGGTGAAGGCCGGTATTGCTTGTAAAGTTCCCGTACCTCCTTCGGTATCTCTATAAACCTTTCGATCGATACTTCCTGGGCAATAAGTTCCCGGGCAAATATAGGCTCCAAATCAGCCGGGCTTAATGGCTGCATAGTCTGGGGATTTAAACCAGGAGCAAGGGGATTGGGCATATCTGCCTGGACATTATACCAGAATTTCGGAATCCTATCCTCCGGCAGAATGATTTTGGTGAGCTCGGCTCTACTCATCTCAGCTAATCTCTCCTCTCGTATTTGATTAAGTATTTAAAATTTAGTTTAGCACAGGATAATAGGCATCGCAAGTGCCGCGACCTTGATTATGCACAGGTCTATATATAAATATCTACAAGGCTTCCTTTTGAGGTCACCCTGTTCTTTATCAGTCCTGATAAATCTTTGACCAGCAGGGAACATAATAGTATAATGCTGGCAAGACAGAGGGGAGCCGGAACGGTCCGGCTGAGAGTGGACGGCAGTCCTGACCCTTGAACCTGATCTGGGTAATGCCAGCGTAGGGACAAGAGTTACTCGAACCGAAAGCTGCTCTTTTCTGTGCGATAAGAAGCAGCTGTTTTTTTTAAGGAAGGGGGATTCCTTTGCCCAATGCCAACTTAAGCCTGCAGATCCTGCCTCTGGTGGCGGAAGACCAGGTATATGCAGTGGTGGATAAAGTTATTGCCGCCATTCAGGCCAGCGGCCTGAAGTACGTGGTAGGCCCTCTGGAGACCACTATGGAGGGAGATCTGGAACAGATGCTGAATCTGGTCAGGAAAGCCCAGGATATTTGTGTAGAAGCCGGCGCCGGCCGTATAGTCTCAATCATAAAAATCGATTATAGCCCGAACGGAGTATCCATTGATGAAAAACTCAGCCAATATCGGCCATAAAGTAGCCCCCTGGCTGGCCTTCCTGCTCCTGCTCCTGATATGGGAACTGGGGGTGAGGGCATATAACCTGCCCGGATACGTTCTGGCCAGCCCGGGCAAAGTTCTGGCTACCATTACTGACATATACCCGGCACTTTGCTTTCATGGCAGCATGACACTGCTGGAGGCGGTTACCGGTTTCATCCTGGCCATTATTATAGCCTTTGTCATGGCATTCCTGCTGGATACCTGCGTATGGTTAAACCGGGCGGTCTATCCCCTCCTGATAATATCCCAGACCATACCCCTGATCGTACTGGCGGTACTGTTCACCATCTGGTTCGGATTCGGCTTGCTGCCGAAAATACTGGTGGTCATACTGGTTTGTTTTTTCCCGGTGGTTATCAGCTTCAGCAACGGACTGCGTAAGGTTGACCCGGATCAGTTGAACCTGTTCCGCTCCATGGGGGCCAGCCGCCTGAAAACCTTTGCCATGGTCAAACTTCCGGCAGCTATGCCGGCATTCTTTTCCGGTATCAGGATATCAGCCACCTACAGTATTATGGCTGCCGTAATAGCTGAATGGCTGGGGTCAAACCGGGGATTGGGATACTATATGACCCTGCAGCAAAAACAGTTTGCTATTGACCGGGTGCTGGCTGCGGTGGTGATAATCTGTCTTTTAAGCCTGCTGCTGGTCAAGCTGATCGATTTGGGCGAATACCTTCTGGTGCCGTGGAACAGGTCGTATTTCAATTCCCTGCCTGGGGAAGATTACAGCAAAAAGGAGAATTCAGCATGAGAAAAATAACGGCATTGCTTATAATTATAGGTCTATTGTCAATACCCCTGGCCGGTTGTAATCAAACCCCTCAACCGGCTCCGAATGAAAAACTGACTAAAGTTACGGTTCTGCTGGACTGGCTGCCTAACACCAACCATACCGGGCTTTACGTGGCTCAAGACAAGGGTTATTTTAAAGCCGAAGGTCTGGAGGCAGAGCTTCTGCAACCGGGTGAAGGAGGCACCGCCCAATTACTGGCCGCCGGAAAGGGTGATTTCGGCATCAGTTATCAGGAGGAAGTAACGGTAGCCCGCTCGGAAGACATCCCGGTAGTAGCCCTGGCCGCTGTAATTCAGCACAATACTTCCGGTTTTGCTTCTCCGGTGGAAAGGGGGATTAAGAATCCCGGTGATTTTGCCGGTAAAACTTACGGGGGCTGGGGTTCACCGGCAGAAACGGCCATGATCAGGGCATTAATGACCAAGTACGGGGCTGATTTCAGTCAGGTCAAAATGGTGAATATCGGTTCCGCCGATTTCTTTACCAGCATGCATAAAGGCATTGATTTTTCCTGGATTTACTGGGGCTGGACCGGGATCGAGGCTGAACAGCGGGACATGAAGCTCAATTTCATCAAACTACGGGATGAAAACGACTCCCTGGACTTCTACACCCCGGTCATAATAGCCAGTGAGACAAAACTCCGGGATAATCCGGAATTGGCTCAAAAATTCCTGCGGGCCTGCAGCAAGGGTTATGAGTTTGCCATCAAGAATCCGGAGGAGGCCGGAAGGATACTGCTTAACAACGTTCCGGAACTGGATCAAAACCTGGTCAGGGCCAGCCAGAAGTACCTGGCCCGGGAATATCAGGCTGATGCCCCGCGCTGGGGCGGGATGAAGCAGGAAGTCTGGAAAAAGTACGCTGATTTTATGTTTGAGAACGAGCTGATAAAAAAGAACATTGACCCGGAGAAAGCCTTTACCAATAAATACTTGCCCTAAATTATGGGTCTGTAGAATATTAATTCTGGTCTTGGGAGAGATGGACTTGGCCAAATTAGAAGTTGTAAATGTAAGCAAAACCCTGGAGAGGCTTCATACCCTGGATAACGTCAGCATAGAACTCCGGGAGCGGGAGTTCGTAGTTATTCTGGGGCCCAGCGGCTGCGGTAAAAGCACCCTGTTAAATATTATCGCCGGCTTAATCAAACCCGATCAGGGGGGCGTCTGCATTGATGGCGAGGATTGGAGCGGGCGCACCGCCAGGGTAAGCTATATGCAGCAAAAAGACCTTCTCCTGCCCTGGAAGAATATCCTGGATAATGTGTCCATCCCCCTGCTTTTAAAAGGCGTCAATAAGAATCAAGCCCGGGATACGGCCCGGCACTACCTGCAGGATTTCGGCCTGCAGGATTTTGCCGCTTATTACCCCCGGCAGCTCTCGGGCGGCATGAGACAAAGGGCGGCATTGCTAAGGACCTATCTTTTTGCCAGCGACATTTTGCTCCTGGACGAGCCCTTTGCCGCCCTTGACGCTATTACCCGGCACAAAATGCAGATCTGGTTAAAAGATTTGCGCAAACGCTACCAGCCCTCGATTCTTTTTGTAACCCATGATATCGGTGAGGCTTTGCAACTGGCAGATCGAATCTATGTTCTCTCTGCCCGCCCGGCATATATCAAGCTGGAAATTGACCTGGCTGCTACCTCAACCAGAGATGAAAAGGAGCGACTGCGGGAAAGGATTTTAACCCTGCTGGAAGAGGAAGCTGAAATCCGGTGAATCCTCGCCTAAAGTCCTCAACTTTCGCAGTTCGGCACACCGGGGTAATATCCGTATTGGCAATATTTCTACACCACCTGCAGCTTTTCAGAACTGTCGTTTAACGAGCTTTCCCACTTCTTGCAGCGATCGCCCCAGTAGGCCAGCACCTGTGAACCTCGTTTGATGCAGACTACTTCGCAGAGATTGGGACAGCCCTTGCATTCGCGGCTGCTTGACTTGAACTCGCCCTCCATAATAAAATCCTCCCCGCGGAATTTACCCGGCGCTTGACTCTGCCCCGCCTGTTCCTGAGCCAGCATGGCGGCGCCAATGGCGCCCATAACTTCATAGGGTCCGGGCACATGGACGGGACAATCCAATACCCTTTCAAACGCTTTTCTGATACCGGCGTTGGCGGCCACTCCGCCCTGAAACACAACCGGTTCCCGGATCTTTTTGCCCTTGGCCACATTATTCAGATAATTTCTCACCAGAGCCTCGCAAAGCCCCATGATAATATCCCCTACCGGGTAACCCATCTGCTGCTTGTGAATCATATCCGATTCCGCAAACACGCCGCAGCGGCCTGCTATACGAACTGCCTGGCGTGAGCCCAGGGCATGTTCTCCAAAATTCTCGATAGCTATATTTAATCTGGCGGCCTGCTGATCCAGAAATGAACCGGTACCCGCAGCGCAGACGGTATTCATGGCAAAATCCTGCACTATCCCATCCTTAAGGATGATTATTTTGGAATCCTGACCTCCGATTTCGATTATGGTGCGGACCCCGGGAAATATTGCTGACGCCGCTACCGCATGAGCTGTTATTTCATTTTTTACCACATCCGCCCCCAGCAAAACCTCAGCCAGGTGGCGGCCGCTGCCGGTGGTCCCCACTCCCCTGATATCAAGGGTTCCGCCATGTTGTTTTTTGATCCGGGCAAAGCCTTCTTTAATAGCATTGACCGGGTTCCCCAGAGTACGTAAATAAACCTTCTCCCGGATATTGCCGTATTGGTCCATGAGTACAAAGTTGCTGCTGACCGACCCGATATCGACTCCAAGAAACTGCTGCAATGTTACATCCTCCTGTCAATAAGAAAATAACCGCTCTCTACGAGGAAAGCCCTCCGGGGATCGCTGCTAAATACTTGCGTTTGCCGGGCGGTCAACGCTCCTGAACGGCTGACACGACTTTCTCTGCAGCATATCCAGGAAGGCCTCCAGGCGGGTATAAATTCCCGCCTGGCCGGAATGTTCATCAAAATACATGCTCATACAAGGAATACCTTCAATTTCGCTGACCTTTCCCAGCACCGACTGCGCTACTATTTCCGGCATACAGGTAAGGGGTCCGATCTGCACTACGCCGTCATATTTTTTTCGGGCAAAATCCACGGTATAACCGACTGTTTCCTGTCCATGGCCACCTACCCAGTAATTGAGATAGGGACTGGCACAGTTTATTATTTCACCATGCCGGGAACGCTTAATCCATCCCCCCAGCAGATGGTCATTGACCCATTCACTCATATAGATGGAACATGTAACCTCGGCATTTAACCTTCCCATGTAGCGGGCCAGATAGTAGTTGGCGGCCGGTTCCAGTATGGTATATATCTCCCCTACCAGACCTATACGTAAAATCGGCTTCCCATGCCCGGGCTGATCCTGCAGCTTTTTCAAGTACTGATTAGCAAGGCGGTAAACCGCTTCCCGGTCACCGGCCCGGTCGATTTGCTCCAGGCCTTCATCAAAGATTTTTTCTGCCCGCTCTTTATTGGCTGCCCGGGGCAGGTGATATTCGAGCTGTTTTTCCAATTTTTCTACCGCATTAAGCTTATACCAGGCAAATTTAATGGCTTTAAGGGCTTCCCAGAAGGTTACGTTTTCCCCCAGGGCTTTTAACTGTTTAAGTAAATCGGAAAGACGTGAATCCGGTGCTTCCAGGATAATCATTCTAAAATCATAATCCAGGCTCTGCAGAATATCCCTTTCCACCTGGGCATAATAGCCGAAACGGCAAGGCCCCCAGCCTCCAGCCATGACAATGGTATCCGCACCGGCTTCGATGGCTTCGATGAAGTTCCCCATATTAATCTTTAAAGGCAGGCAAGCAAACTCAGGCGAGTATTTCACTCCCAGTTCCATGGTTTTCTTGCTCACCGGCGGAGGGGGTATTACCTCCAATCTCAACCCCTTTAACAATGCCTTTATAGGAATATGGGCATTACCCATATGCGGAAAGGTTACCTTCACCACGCATCCTCCTTCTACGCAACATATCACAGAAGGCCTCCAGTCTGGTTACCAACCCGCCTTCACCACTATGTTCATCTATGGTCAACATCATAAACGGTTTATTGCGGACCTTTCTTTCAATGATTTCACCAATCAGAGAGTCCGGCCCACAGCCAAAGCAAGCCAGATATATAATTCCGTCTATTGCCGTACATTTATCCATATAGAGGGCGCTGCCCACTATTTTTCGTCCCAGAGTCCAGAAGACCCGCTTGGGTATGGTGGCAGCTTCGTTTTCCACAGCTTCCCGCTCCAACGATTCCGGAAAAAAGGTATTACACCCCATTTTTCTTAACCTGCCAATCAGATTCATGCTTATAAACTGATCATAGAGGGAATAGCCATGCCCCAGCACACCAATATTTAAATCACCGGTTAAAAAGCTGTTCACCTGTTTCCCCTCCCACAGGCGGATAGCTTCGGCCCTGGTATATCCCTCCCGAGCCAGTCTGGTACAGAAATGATTTTCCTGGCAGGCATGAATATGCGCCCGTCTGATCTTTTTTTTATCCTTGGTGAACAAACTTCCCACCCGTACAATATCCTGCTTAAGCCCACGGTCACTTCGGCTTACGTCAATGGTGAGGTCAATCAGCGGCGGCAATTCATCAAAGGCAGCCTTTACCATATCCGGAATACCCATAAATTTAGGGCATATATAGCTTTTGGGTTCAACGCTTACCAACCGCGGTATGAATATATAATCCAGGTTCTGCCGGCATAATTCCCGGACATGGCCAAAATAAACCTTTATCGGCAGACAGGTTTCATCTACGGCAAACTTTATGCCTTCATCCAGGGTTAGGCGGTTGCTTTCCGAAGACGATATCACCTCCGCCCCCAGGTCGGAAAAAAAAGTCTTCCATAAGGGATAGTAGTAGTAATAAAACAGGCCGTGCGGTATGCCTACCCTTTGCATTCCAGTTCCTCCTTCCAATCCGGCAATTACCCTTTAGGGTTAAAGATTACCGCAGCAATGTAGCCAAATATAATAGCGGCAGCTATTCCGGCCGCAGCAGCTTCAACCCCACCGCTAAAAGCTCCCAGCAAGCCCTTTTGTTCAACAGCCTTCAAGGTTCCTTGGGCCAGAAGGTGCCCAAACCCCGACAAAGGGATGGTAGCGCCGGCTCCACCGATATCGGCCAGAGGTTTGTAAAGTCCCAGGCCGCTAAGTAAGGCTCCGATACTGATATAACCCACCAGAATATGTCCCGGTGTGATACTGGGCTTGGTAAGGTCCATTACTATCTGTCCGATAAGACAGAGACTGCCACCAACCAAAAATGCCATCAGAAGTGACATAATAGAATTACCTCCAAGTTAATACTCAATGGCTACCGCGTGTGCTATGGCTGGGATCGTACTGCCCTGGAAGCTGGTAATAGGACTCATTAACGCACCGGTAGCTACCAGCAGCAGCTTTTTGATCTCAGCTTTGAACATCTTTTTCATGAGAGGCCCGCACAGCATGGAGGCAGCACAACCACACCCACTTCCCCCCGAGCCGATATCCTGTTTTTCATCATAGATTAAAACCCCGCAATCACTATAATTGGGCTGCGGCACTACCCCTTCCCGGACCAAAAGCTGTCCCAGTATAGCCATCCCCAGCTTTCCCAGATCACCCGTAATAACCAGGTCATAGTAGTCCGGCAGCCGCTTCAAATCCTGCAGATGCATCTTGACGGTATCCGCTGCGGCCGGAGCCATAGCACTGCCCATGTCATTAACATCGGTTTGTCCCATATCGATTACCCTGCCAATGGTAGCGCTGGTAATCCGGGGGCCCGACCCCGAAGCCTCCAGAATTACAGCCCCGGCAGCAGTAGCCGTCCATTGCGAACTGGGGGGCTTTTGCACCCCTTGCTCGGTCGGAAAGCGAAACTGCCTTTCCGCGGTATAATGATGGCTGCAGGCAGCGGCAACCACTCGCTCGTAAAATCCCCCATCCACCAGCATGGAGCCGATCAGTATAGCCTCAACCACGGTCGAGCAAGCCCCGTATAAGCCCAAAAAAGGGATACTGAGCTGGGCAGCGGCAAAATTGGAGGAAACCAGCTGATTTAACAGGTCACCTGCCAGCAACACTTCGGCATCCCGGGTATTAAGGCCGCTCTTGTTAAGAGCCAGCTCAACCGTCTGCTTGAGCATTTTGTTTTCGGCTTTTTCCCAGGTATCCTCACCCAACAGATAGTCAGGCATTATAAGGTCAAAATCATTCCCCCAGGGCCCCTCACCTTCCTTGGGACCAACTATGGAAGCCCAGGAGGAGAGAATCGGGGGGTTGTCAAAAACTACTGTCTGCATACCTCTTTTTTTAGATCCTGGCATTCATATCCCCCTTTTAAAAGCATGGCAACCCTTTCGCTGGACACTTTAACCCCGGATCGGCTTACCCCGCGCCCGCCCATGGCCGCAGGGCCATACCTCTTGGGGCAAGTGTCAAAGTTAAGGGGCCGGGTAGTTAAGCGTCAATTTTATAAAAAACTCTGCATCAGTCATAGGTTGTCAGCCTTCGTCCGCATCGATTGTCACATCAGCAGCAGCTTGATCAAACCGATTAAAGTAGAAACAGCGAACCCAAAGACCAGTGTAGGTCCGGCAACGCTGAAAATACGGGCGCCTACCCCAAAAATATAGCCTTCCCTTTTAAACTCTATAGCTGAGGCTACAATGGCATTGGAAAAACCGGTTATAGGCACAATGGAACCTGCCCCTGCTTTTTTTCCCAATTCATCGTAGACGCCAATCCCAGTAAATAGGGCTCCCAGAAATATCATAACCACCGAGGTGGCCGAACTGGCATCGGTCTGGCCCATTCCTCCTGCCTGCAGAGAATTAAGTATAATTTGTGCCAGGACACAGATCAATCCCCCTACAATAAAGGCCCAGACACAGTTTTTAAGCAGGGGTGGTTTCGGTTTAATCTGTTTGACCAAACTGTCATATTCATTTATTTCCGCCTGTCTTAACTCCTCTGCGTTTGGTGTTTCCGTTTCGTTCACCCCCCGTTAACATATTATTGACATTTCATGTTCTGTTTTATGCCTATTAAAAAGAAACAACACCTCTTAAAAGTCCTGTGGAACCATACCGGAACTAGCTATCGGATTATCACAAGACCTTCAAAAGATGTCGTTTCGCTGCCGGAGAATTACTCTACATAGGCTATCTTAATATTGGCTTTGTACTCAACGATCTTGTTGTTCTGGCAATCTGCAGTCCAATTGTAAACCTCCACACCGGTTATGTTGTTTAAACTGCCGGAAGCTTCCGTTACTGCGTTTTCTATAGCTTCCTGCCAGCTCTTACGGGACTCGCCTACGAATTCTGCGATTTTAACCTGCATTATCAATACCTCCTTGCAATTTTGCTTGTATTTTGAGCTTTGCCCCCCTTTTTTATTCAGCCTGCAGCCCACAACGCTTTACAGCAAAGGGACCGGATAGTTTTGTGTAGACTCCGGGCTAGCTGCGGGAGCCGATTCGTCCCCGTCCATTACCTAGTAGCGAGCAAAGCCTTAAGTTTGCACCGATTTCCTGATAGTGGAATAAGATATTGATGTCAGGGTTTATAAAGGGGTGATTAGCATGCCCCACTGTGAAAACGATAGCCCGGAGACAATTATGGTAGACGATACAACCTTTGAACTCTTGCCGTCAGAAAGCAATACCCATTATATCGGCATCTCACCCCAACAGATTATCAAGATTGAAAACCGCCGCCATGAAAATAAGCTGCGCACTTTGGACGAAGAAGTAGAAGTAATAAAATACCTTAATAACCAGGGCTGTAACAGTTGCCCCCATCTTTTAGCTTATGGAAAATTGGATGACGGCAGGCCTTATTTCATTGAGGAGAGGATACACCCCCAGGGTGAAGCTATACTGGCCGATATTCTGCTGGCCTTGTTTGAACAAAAGCAATTGGGGGTATATCAAGGAGATTTGCATCCCGGAAACATAATCTTTGACGGCAGGACCACCTATCTGATTGACTATGACCAGGCTATCATGAGCGAGGAAATTATAAATATGGGAGAAATCGAATTTCTGCACTGGATATCGCACCAGAAGATTCCGGCTTACGTATTAGAACGCGAGAAACTACATTCCGGTTACGATGACTTTATTCGCCTGCTATCCCGCTTGCCTCGCCACCTGTAAATCAGACGGCAGATTAAAATATGTGCGGCAGGCACATTTGTCAGGAGGGTCTCTAAATGAGTAATAATCCGATTATAAAGATTGCCAACAGATCTTACAGAGTTAATGCTCCCCAGCGCCAAAGCCAAAGTTTCCGGGGGGTATCGATTATAACCTGCACCAAGCGTCCGGCTTATCTGCAAAACATTTTAGGCAACTTTTTACGGCAGGATTTTACGCCCAAAGAATTGATTATCATAATCAATAACAATTCGATTGATCTGGGGCTCTGGAGAAGACAGACAGCAGAATATCCACAGGTAAGGGTGCTTCGGGTAGATGAAAAAATAGGCCAGGGTTCATGCCTCAACTATGCCGCCAATCAGGCTTCCTATGACTATGTAGCCAAATTTGATGATGACGATTATTACTCCCCCACTTACCTGTCCAACTCAGTAGCCGCACTGGAAAACAGCGGCGCGGGGTTGGTCGGCAAAGCCAGTTGGTTTCTGTATTTTGAAGGCAGCAGGACTTTAGCCCTTTTTGCCCCGGGTCGTGAAGACGCCTTTGTTGACAAAGTCACCGGGGCTACCATGTTAATCCGGAAAAACATCTTAAAACAGATCCGCTTTCGCAACCTGGATGCGGGCGAAGATGTTGAGTTTTGCCGGGACTGCATCAGAAATAATGTTCGTATCTATGCCACCGATCGTTATAATTTTGTTGGCATACGGCGCCTGAATATTGACTCTCATACCTGGCAGGACAGCGAAGAGCGAATTCTCGAGGATTGTATGATCATCGCCCGCACCGATGACTACCAGTCCATTGCCAGCCGGCCTTAATCCGGCTCAGAAACCGGGCGTCCTTTTTCATAATCAGTCTGCTGTAGCCGCGGTTCCGCTTGGCCATATTTCTGCCGCTTTCCGGTAAAGACAACTCGTCCCCCTTTTCCTCCCTTGGAACCCAGCCCCCCACTCAGACGGCAGCTTTTATAGCCTGTGCGGCTGCATTTTTCCATCAGCCTACCCTGCCGGATAAAAACTTATCCTCTGTTTGGCGGCCGAATTAGAGCTTAGCACCCGGCTGACTGGCTCACCGGCTGCCACTACCACCCTTTTTCTGCGAGTTGCCGGTTCTTCAACCAGGCCGGCAATAAGGGCAAAAAGATTGTACCTGTCCAGTACCAGATTCCTGGCCTGTATAATCCCGTCCAGTGAAGCTTCATAGCGCCGTTCCCGAATACAATCTTCGATTACCCTGATTGAGCCTTCCGCATCATCGATATCAATCCGGGTATTGGAACCAGCCGGAAAATAATCATCCACATTAGGGCAGCCGTGATAAATAGGGTAAGCCCCGGCCAGATAAGCATCTGCCAATTTTTCCGTCCAGTAATAGGGATAGACCGAATTTTCCAGCGCGATATGATATTTATAAGGGCTGACGGCATCCCACTTATCCTCCACCTCGCGTATACCACGCCCGAAAACATCAATATCCTCACCAAAATAAGCCTTAAGCCTTCTTACAAAATTCAGCCTTTTCTGGTGCCCCTCAGTAAAATCTTTACTGGAAGTGATAACCGACATCAGCTTACTCTTGGGCAAAGCATACGAATCCTTGAAATCATCGTAATCCCGATTAATAATACTGCGGCGGCTATCAACATCTATCAGCACCCTGCCCACATGCCAGCACAGCCCGGTTTGACTAAGTATTAGCCGGGGGTGGGGCATGTGAGCATGACAGGTCACTACCCGGGCGAATTGGTTCGCGTAGGCCGGGGGATAATCAGTTATACTGGGCGGTTCTCCGGTGATGAGGATAGTATTTTGGGGTGGGCAAAAGGCAGTCTCATGCTGCAGCACCCCGTTATATACCACCCAGTAATCGCAATCACTTATACCGCTATCGATAAAAAACTGACAGTTGCCCCAGATTCCACGCCGCCCTGGAGTCTGCCTGATTAACGGCTCATATGGGAAATCAGTACTTAATTTGACCCTGATCAAAACGAACCTCCTTAGCTTATTTTATATTGAACCCACTGCTCAAACCCGATTGGAATGTATGAATAGGGGAAGTCCCGGCGCCGGAGTGTTCATGCCTCCCAGCCACCGTAGCGCCCCGATTTTAAATACCAGTGATAAGTGTCCCGGATTCCCTGCCTTAAAGATATTCGAGGCTGCCACCCCAGTCGGGTCAATCTGCTGATGTCCAGCAGCTTGCGGGGCGTCCCGTCAGGCTTACCCTCATCATAGACGACCTTGCCGGCATAGCCTACAATAGCCTTTACCAGTTGTGCCAGATCAGCAATACTGATGTCTTTTCCCCAGCCGATATTTATAATCTCCGGTTCCCGGTAGTTGTTCATCAGGAAAACACAGGCCGATGCCAGATCATCTACATGCAAAAATTCCCGGCGTGGCTGTCCGCTGCCCCAGACCACTACCTCCTTAGCCCGCCCGGCATTAGCCTCATGAAATTTCCTAATCAGGGCAGGAAGAACATGGGAAGAATTCAAGTCAAAATTATCTCCCGGCCCATAGAGATTAGTGGGCATAACCGCAATAAAACTGCACCCATATTGCAGGCTGTAGGCCTGACACATCTTTATTCCGGCAATTTTGGCTATGGCATAGGCCTCATTGGTTTCCTCCAGTCCGCCGCTCAAAAGATACTCCTCCCTCAAGGGCTGGGGAGCGAGTGCAGGGTATATGCAGGAGGAGCCCAGGAATAACAGTTTTCTGACTCCATAACGATAGGCGGCATCAATGACATTGGTCTGTATCATCAGGTTCTCCCGGATAAACTCGGCAGGGAAGCTGCGATTTGCCTCTATTCCCCCCACCCGGGCGGCAGCCAGGAAAACGTATTCCGGTTTTTCCCGGGCAAAAAAACGATAAACTTCCGCCTGGTCACAAAGATCCAGCACTTCCCGGGGGCGGAGCAAAATATTGGAATAGCCCTGAGCCTCAAGTTGGCGCAGGATGGCTGAGCCTGCCAAACCCTGATGCCCGGCTACATAAATCTTAGCCTTGCTATCCATGGGCACTGCCTCTGACTACGGTAATATGTCCCGCATCGCGCAATATTTTTTCCTGCCGGGCCAGAACCAGGTCATGGTCAGCCATCATTTTCACCAGTTCCTTAAACCTGACCTGGGGACTCCAACCCAGTTTCTCCCATGCCCGGGTGGCATCCCCCAGCAGATAATCAACCTCGCTGGGCCGGAAGTAGCGTTTATCAATACTGACATGATCCTGCCAGCGCAAATCCAGATAGGAGAAACATTCTTCCAGAAATTCCCTTACCGAATAGGATTCTCCGGTGGCTATGACAAAATCATCCGGACAATCCTGCTGCAGCATCAGCCACATGGCCCTGACATAATCGCCGGCATAGCCCCAGTCCCGCTTGGCATCAAGGTTACCCAGATAGAGCCTATCCTGCAGCCCCATCTTAATACGGGCAGCCGCCCGGCTGATCTTGCGGGTAACGAAAGTCTCGCCCCGCCGGGGTGACTCGTGGTTAAAGAGTATGCCGCTGGCAATATACATGCCATAAGCTTCACGGTAGTTCTTGGCATACCAATAAGCGGCTGCTTTGGAAACGGCATAAGGACTGCGCGGGTAAAAAGGGGTCAATTCGTTCTGCGGAGGAGCCGCAGACCCGAACATCTCCGATGAAGCCGCCTGGTAAAGGCGCACTTCCCGGCCCGACGCCTCCATATAGTCGCGCAGGGCCTCCAGCAGACGCAGGGTTCCCATGGCCACCGTATCAGCCGTATATTCCGGTTGTTCAAAAGAGACTTTTACATGGGACTGGGCCCCCAGGTTATATACCTCATCCGGTTCAACCTTTTGTAATATCCTCCTCAGCCCGGTAGCATCGGTTAAATCACCATAGTGCAGATACAGGGGGGGATCAGGCTGGTGCGGGTCCTGATAAAGATGGTCGATGCGGTCGGTGTTAAAGGTTGATGTACGACGGATAATGCCATGCACCTGATAACCCTGATTAATAAGCAATTCCGCCAGGTAAGACCCATCCTGACCGGTTACGCCAGTGAGCAGAGCCTTCTTTACCCCGGATTGGCTAAGCTTTCCGATCTCTTTCATCGCATCTATTCCTTCATCCCTTAATACGCAGTAACTGCATCCTTGAAATCATCCATACGGTCAACCACATGGCAAAAGCGAAGGTACTCATCTTCCTCTACCCTCCAGGTATGGGTATCCGCACTGGCACGCCGGATGCAGGTGTAATTGAACCGGTTGGTTGAATACATCTTTATGCCATGCTGGCTGCAGTTGTTTTGAAATTCGGTATCTTCTCCATGATCCAGTGCCTTAAACTTTATCAAATTAAATACCCGCTTATTAATAACCATGGTTGCTCCCGCCAGCATGCTGGTAAAGCGATCCTCCTGGTTGGGATGGGCTATAGCCAGGGTGCTGCTGCCTTCGAAAAAGACAAATATGCTGCACTTGCCAACAATATCGGCATTAGTAGCCTTAAATGTATCGACTGCCTGTTGCAGATAACCAGCGGCGTAATAATCATCATCATCGAACTTGGCAACATAACCATACCTGGCTTGCTCAACTGCATAATTCAAGCATTCACCCAGGGTTACCGATTGGTCCAGTTGAAACACCCTTACATTAGGATAAGAGCGGGCCCATGTTTGCCATTCGTCAAGGTCAGCACCATTATTATTAAGTATGATAATGAGTTCCACCGGACCGTAATACTGATGAATATAGTTTTGTATAATCCTCTCCCGGTATTCGGGGCGATTGGTGCAGGTTATAACAGATACGCCCTCTATAAACCTGTCGCCCGTCTTTAAATTGTGCCTTACCGGTGCTCTGCCGGATCTCTGCTGGGGTTGCCTGTTGTTACCGAAAACTAACTGAACCGGCTTGGTGCGCGTTACCTTTACTTCCATGCTGTTGTACCCCCGTTCTATACTGAGATAAGCAGCAATTCAAACTCAATCTCAATATCCATAATATGAGAAAATCCGAGTGACTGTGACTGCTCTGGGACTGACTGGCAAAAAGAAGTTTGATTAACCTTTATACATACGAAATTTTCAGACTTTATGGAAAGAGGGATTGCGGTTATGGCAGTCATACAATGAAGGAACAAAAAAACAGGCCTTTCGGCCTGTAGCTTTTTAATTAGGGGATTACTCCAGCAGGTCTTTGAGTTTATTGATGGCCCGTTTTTCAATTCGGGATACCTGCACCTGGGAAACGCCCAAATCATCTGCTATAGAAGACTGGGTTTCGTCTTTAAAAAAGCGCCTCAGAATCACTTCCTGTTCCCGCGCCTCCAGGTGCCCCAGAGCTTCCCGCAAAGCGAGCTTCTCCAGCAAAAGGACGCTGCCTTCTTCATTAGCCAGGCGGTCGATGAGCGATAGCTGCTCTTTCTCCTCTCCCGGCACCACATCATGCATATAGGCCGGAGCCTGGCAGGCCTCCATTGCCACTACAATATCTTCCTTATCCATTTCCAGCAGACCGGCAATCTCGTTTACACCCGGTTCCCGGCCGAGGTCGCCGCGCAGCTTGTCCTGGGCCCAACGAATCTTGGTGTAGGTTTCCTTTATATTGCGCTGCACTTTAACAATTCCATCATCACGCAAAAATTTCTTTATTTCACCGATAATCATGGGAACGGCATAGGTGGAAAAGCGAACATTGAAAGAAAAGTCAAACTTGTCGATGGCCTTCAGCAGACCGATTGACCCCACCTGAAAAAGATCCTCATATTCATAGGAGGAGTTCTTGAATCTTTCCAGCACCATATAGATCAACCCCAGATTCGCCTCATATACCCGGCCCCGGGCATCATCATCACCCTGTTGGGCCAAGCGCAGCAGCTCTTCATTATCCTGGTAGGAATTCGGTGAGGACATAACCATCCCCCTTTTAAGCATAAGCTTCCCGGTCTCTGGTTATAAAGTGACGCTTCAAAATCACGCTTGTCCCCTCATCAGGCTTGCTGCTTACCAGCATTTCATCCATAAAGGATTTCATAAAGGTAAAACCCATACCCATCCGGGCAGGGTCACTGGAATAGCTGGGCTGCAGCGCCTCTTCCAGATTGTCGATCCCCTTGCCGTAGTCCTTAATCGTCAACTCCAGAGAGCGGTCATCCAGAAGGCTGGCAATAATCTCAATCCTGCCGTCACCCTGTTTCTGGTAAGCATGAATAATGCAGTTGGATACGGCCTCCGATACCACCAGCTTGATCTCTTCGATATCATCCAGGGTGCAGTTCAACTGGGAGGCGAAGGCCCCCACACAGGAACGGGCAAAAGAAACATTTTCCGGCAAACTCGGAAATTCAAATCGCACATAGTTTATCACGTTCATTTATTCCCAGCCCCAACAGGCTGGTGTCCACCTCCCTCTACAGATTAATTATATCCTGTTCACTGCTGTACATGGGAACCAGCCGGTTAATTCCCGAAAAATGCAAGATTTTTTCTACCGGGTTTTTAGCCCCCACGATGAACATCCGTCCATTAGCGGAAGTGATTTTTTTGTACCTGCCGATAATAACCCCCAGGCCGGAGCTATCTATGAAAGTAACTTTCTCCAGGTTAAGGATAAGATTTCTTATGCCATTCTCCTCCAACCGCCGGTCTATCTCCTGCCTCATCTCATCCGCAATAAGCATGTCCAGCTCACCCTTGGCCCTGACAACAAGCGTATTCCTAACCATTTTATACTCTATATCCATTTCCTCATCCCCTTCTTGCTGCTGATAACATGTTATGTCTTCGGCAAGAAGGGGATTTTTTCCTTCCACAAAATTCCATTTATAATAGATAAGTTTCAGCAAGCATCTTCATTATTTCCTTTATTATTCCCGAACGGGGTACATCCTGATTGGCCACCAGATTGACCTTTTTGTATAACTGCCCATTGTTGTAGACCAGGTATTCCCCGAGTTTTTGGCCTTTTTTGACTGGAGCGTCAACATAAGCGGGCAGGCTCAACTCACTGGCAATCTTTTTCTCATCGCCCTTTTTAACAATAGAACCGACATCTTCTTCAGCAACAACCTCCACCTTCTCTTTTACCCCTTTACCTATTTTCACCACCCCGCAGACACTGCAACAGGGCGATATACTTTTATAGGTATAACGGGCAAAGCCATAATTGAACAGCTTCATCGCATCTCTAAAGTTACCATGACTTTCCGGAGCAGCCATAACCACTCCGATTAAGCGCAAACCGTCTCTTTTAGCAGTTGCGGTCAGGCAGTATTTAGCTTCATTAGTCCAGCCGGTTTTAAAGCCGTCTGCCCCTTGGTACCACCACAACAGCTTGTTGGTATTATATAATTTAAACTCACCCTGGCGCAGATTATATTCCTTAATCGAGGTGTATTCCAATATTCGCGGGTCGGCCAGGGCATGGCGGGCGATGACTGCCATATCATAAGCGCTGGTGTAGTGTTCCGGAGCGGAAAGACCGTAGGAATTAACAAAATGGGTATCCTTTAAGCCCAACATCTTGGCTTCCCGGTTCATGCGCTCAACAAAGTTCTTGTGGGTGCCTTCCAGGTGTTCAGCCACCGCTACGCAGGCATCGTTGGCGGAGCCAACCGCAATGGATATCAGCATATCCTCATACGTAAGCTCTTCCCCCGGTTCCAGATAGATTTGTGAACCACCCATTTTCCAGGCCTCTTCACTGGTTATAACCTTGTCTTTAAGTCCGACTTTGCCGTCCTCCAGGTCTTTTAAGGCCAGGATCAGGGTCATCAGCTTGGTCATACTTGCCGGGGCAAGCCTTTTATGCTCGTTTCGGGCCAGCAAAATCTTACCGGAATCAGCATCCATCAGTACGTAAGCCTCGGCTTTAGCGTCAACCGTATCAGCATAGAGCTTAGCCGGGGCAGATAATGTAATCAGGAAGACAAGCATCACCATCAAGCCGATTTTTCTTTGACAGCGCATAAAGGTGTACACCCCCTTTAATTAATCATTATTAGATTATATTTAGGTATACAGGCTATTATGCCAGCAGATTTGGGCAAGACACAGTAAGGGTTCATTCACCTTTACTGTAAGGTGAATGAACCCTCACCGCACCTTCTCTCACTATTCGGGTTCTTTAACCAGCTCGAAACGGTTTACAATCCGGTTTTCTTTCTTCAACTCTTTCTTGCCGCAAAAGATTTCATAAGGCCGGGCGTAATCGATTCCGCTGCGGGCATCTTTGTATACCACCAGCGGGCAGTAGTTTTCGGTGTACAGGGCAGTGGTTATAATTTCGTAAACATCGCCCTTAAAATGGCGGTAGCGCTCTCCCGCTCTAATCTGCATATTTATGGGCCGGGCATTTATTTCTTGCTTGATAATCTTTCTTAATTGGGAATAGGCGTCGGCCAGGGTGCCGATATTATATACAATATAATCACAGCTGCTCATTTCCGGCATTTCTTCTTTGGCCAGCTCAATCCGTCTCTCCTTTTCCTCCTGGCTGCGGTCGCTTTCCATTATCGAGTTTATAATATCCGTTAAATCACGATAAATAAAAATACTGACCACATCCTGGGCTTCCATCTTGTTTTTAAAAATTCTGATGCCTTCGATGTTCATTATGGTCAGCCCGTTTTTTTTAGTTTGATTCACCTGCTGCAATTCATCACTGGTGACTCCATAGGACTCGTCGAGATACTTGACTTCCTCATAAATCTTACCCGCCCGGCAATATTCAACATACTGCCGGCGAGTAATAAAATGATAATTCCGACCTTGCTTTTCCCGGGTCCGTTGGCGACGGGTGGTGAAAGAAATCAGAGGTTCCAGATAGTCAGAATCCTCTGATAAAAGGTAATTCATTAGGATGGTCTTACCTGATGCCGACGGTCCGTGCAAAATAAACAACTTCATCTTTTTGCCCCCATTCCAGTAGAATTGCAATCATAATTCATAAAATCAGCCTTGTTACTTATATCGTAATTTCCGCCGGGAATAATAGCTTTTGCCAATAGTGCGGGCGATGGCGCATCGCGGGGTGATTCCATGATATAGGTTCAATTTATATCAGAGAATCGCCCCCGCATTTCTCTTATAGAGACTCCTGAAGCATGGATTCAAGATCCTGCCGTGACGGCCGGACAATGTGATTACTGAGATTCTTGGCTTGAGAGCAAATTTCTATAAAGCGGGTTTGCTCATTGTCGCTGCATTCGGGGGCCGGCCCGCACAAGTCCCTCATCAATTTTTTGAATTCCTGTAAGCTGCTGAAGCCGGAGCATTGCAGAGCCTCCATCACTTTGGGGTTGTCGCCGTTTCTGAGGGTGAAGGCAAGATAAGCCGGCATTAAGATACCATTGGCCCTGCCGTGCGGAATCCCTTTAAAGTAGGTCAAAGGATATCCCATGGCATGAGGAATAGAGGTTCCGGTTTGACTAATAACCAATCCCGCCAGAGTGGAAGCATAAAGCAAAGCCTCCCGACTGGCTCTTCCCGGACTAGTCCCGCTTGTCAGCAGTTTAAGCTCGGTCCCGCTGATTCTTAGTGCTTCCCGGGCAATCAGGTCGCTTATAGGGTTGCTTTTTACCGCCAGATAACCCTCCAAGGCATGGGAATAAGCATCAACAGCCGTATCGACAGTGATATTTAAAGGTATATCCCGGGTATATTCAGGGTCGATATAAGCAAGCACAGGAATAATCACAGGGCTGAAAATGCTTTTCTTACTGTCTATGGCAGGATAGGTAAGGATACTGTAAGGCGTCACCTCTGAGCCGGTTCCAGCCGTGGTGGGTATAGCTACCAGGGGAAGGGCGGCAGTAAATCGGGCGGCAAACATTTCTTCATCGGTAATATCATTTACCGCCAGCACTGCAATGGCTTTCGCAGCATCCAGGGGAGAACCTCCCCCCAGACCTACAACAAATTCCGTCTTGGTCTCCCGGGCTATTGCAGCCCCCCGGCGTACTGTTTCCACCGACGGGTTAGCCTCCACTTCCCGGAATATATCCCAGCTTATATCGCAGTCCGACAAGGCCCGGCAGAGGTCCCGCAGGGAACCGTTTCTTACCGCCGACCCACCCTTTCCGGTCACAATCAAGGCCCGTTTGCCCAGGGTCTTAATCTCTTCATATTTGTCAGCTATCGCGCCACTGCCAAAAAAGAATCTGGTAGGTGACAACCAATTCCAGGTCATATCCGTTTCCTCCTTTTCTAATGCGGGTTTCAGGCGCGGGGGGCGGTTTCTTGCCTGCAGCCCTGCAGGCAAGAAACCGCCCCCTACACTTTCCCCGTGGTTTATGTCCTTATTTTATAGTATCTATGAGCAAAGGAACAGGCTGTGGCTGCTGGTCGCCAAACCGATAAGCCTGGGCCAGCCTTTTTTTGGCAGTTTCAATTTTGGCTTCATTGCCGCCATAGATCATGGCGATGGCATCACCGTTTTCCACATAATCGCCGCATTTTCTAATCAGTTTTACCCCGGCCGTATAGTCGACGCTGTCTCCCAGCCGTTCCCTTCCGGCGCCTGCCAGCATGGCTGCTCTGCCAACTTCCTCTGCGTTAAGTTCAGTGACATATCCGCTTCTGTTTACCCTTAATGCAGCTTTAAAGCGGGCTCGGGGCATTCCACAAGCCGGTATATCATAGTCCAGCCTGCCTCCCTGGGCTTCCACTATTTCTTTGAATTTATCCAGCCCCCGGCCGGATTTAAGCAATTGCCTGATCTCGCCGGCGGCAAGGTTTACATCGGCATGCCTGCCCCCCAGAACCAGCATATGAGCCGCCAGGACAACACTAATCTCTTCCAGGTCGGACGGACCTTCCCCCCGTAAAGTAGCAATAGCTTCCCGTACTTCCAGGCTGTTCCCCACCATGTGCCCCAGCGGCTGGTACATATTGCTTAATACGGCAACTACCTGGCGATCAGCTCCCTGCCCTATCTTTACCATATCCTTGGCCAGCTCGAGGGCTTTCTCCTTATTTTTCATAAAAGCCCCGCTGCCTACCTTTACATCCAGTACGATTCCCCGGGCCCCGGAAGCAATTTTTTTGCTCATTATGCTCGATGCGATCAAAGGTATGCTTTCCACGGTTCCGGTTACATCCCGAATGGCATAAAGTCTTTTGTCGGCCGGTACCAAATTGCCGCTTTGGGATATGACGGCCGCCTTTACCCGGTTAACCTGCTCTACGAACCGGTTGTGGGGCAGTTCCACCCGGAAGCCGGGAATAGCTTCAAACTTATCTATGGTTCCCCCGGTATGGCCTAAACCCCGGCCTGACATCTTGGCTATTGGTACCCCGGCAGCAGCAACCAGAGGAACTACTACCATGGTAGTCTTATCCCCCACGCCGCCGGTACTATGTTTGTCTACCGTTATACCATCAACTTCGGAAAGATCCACTACTTCGCCGGAATACGCCATTGCCAATGACAAATGGCGGATCTCGGCTGCGTTCATTCCCTTAAAATATACTGCCATGAGCCAGGCAGCCAACTGGTAATCAGGGATGGTGCCATTGCTGATACCATCAACCAAAAATTCAATCTCTTCCCGGGTCAATTCCTGCCCGTCCCTTTTTTTAATTATCAGATCCTGTACGTTCATTACTGCATCAACCCCTTAAAATAATTAGTGTTTATTTAAACAGGAATAAAAGCTTTTACCGGCCAGCTTATCCGATGAAACTTCCAGGTAGTCGGCCAGAGTGGCAGCAACATCGGCAAAGCTTTCCCTGCAGCCCAGGCTAACCGCCGGTTTTACTCCCTGCCCGTAAACCAGTAAAGGCACATATTCCCGCGAATGATCGGTACTGCCGGTAGTAGGGTCACAACCATGGTCAGCCGTAATAATCAGCCAATCTTCAGGACTTAATAAAGCCAGTATTTCCGGCAGCCGCCGGTCGAATTCCTCCAGTGCCCGGGCATAACCAACAGGGTCATTGCGATGCCCGTAGAGCTGGTCAAAATCCACCAGGTTGGCGAAGAGCAGCCCGCTGAAATCCCGAGCCAAAATTTCCAGGATTCTATTAATCCCATCCTGGTTATCAACAGTCGGATAAGACTCGCTTATACCGCGCCCGGCAAATATATCATTGATTTTACCCACCCCGATCACCATCTGCCCGCTACTCCTGATATGATCCAAAAGAGTTGTATCCGGCTCCCGGGAAAAGTCATGGCGATTAGCCGTACGGACAAAACTTCCGGGATCGCCGGTAAAGGGGCGGGCAATAACCCGGCCCACCGCATGTTCGCCGGTTAGAACATCCCGCGCCATACGGCAATATCGGTAAAGGGTTTCCAAGGGGATTGTCTCTTCATGGGCGGCTATCTGAAATACGCTGTCAGCCGAAGTATATACGATAGGGTAGCCTGTCCGCATATGGGTGAGGCCCAGTTCCTTTATAATCTCAGTTCCGGAAGCCACTATGTTTCCCAGGGTTTTACGGCCGATGCGCCGTTCAAACTCACTGATCAATGCAGGCGGAAACCCATTGGGATAAGTGGGAAAAGCCTGCTCCAGCACCAATCCCATCAGTTCCCAATGACCGGTAGTGGTGTCTTTGCCCGGCGATTTCTCCTGCATCTTGCCATAGGCCGCCTGCGGTAATTCCACCGGCGGTACTCCCTGGATGGCAATTATATTGCCCATTCCCAGTTCCTGCAGGTGCGGCAGGTTAAGTCCTCCTGCCGCCAGGGCGGTATGGGCCAGGGTGTTGGACCCCTGATCACCGTAAAGGCAACTGTCCGCACACTCTCCTGCTCCCAGGCTGTCAAGTACTATAACTACAGCTCTTTTGCCCATTACTATCACTACCTCCAATCATTTTACAGCCTTTAGGCCCGGGGATGGTAAAGCTGATAAACCTCCATCAGTCGGGATCTGGTTAGATGGGTGTAAATCTGGGTGGTGGAGATATCGGCATGGCCCAGCATTTCCTGTACGGCCCGCAAATCTGCTCCATTTTCCAGCAGGTGGGTAGCAAAAGAATGCCTCAACGTGTGCGGGGTAACCTCCTTATTTATCTCCATCTTCTCCACATAACCGGCCAAAATCTTAAAGAACCCCTGCCTGCTCATAGCCCTGCCATTGGCGTTGACAAAAAGGGTTCTTTCCAGGTGATTCTTTACCAATGAATTGCGGGCCCGGGCCAGGTACCTGATTATCCAGTCTACCGAGGTCTGGTTAACCGGTATGATTCGCTCCTTTCTTCCCTTACCCAAGCAGCGCATAAAACCGGCCGTAGTATTAACATCCTCAATCTGCAGACTCAACAGCTCGGATACACGGACCCCGGTTCCGTACATCAATTCCAGCATGGCCCGGTCTCTCAACCCCAAAGGAAGAGTTATCCGGGGCTGCTGCATAAGTTTGTCCACCTCTTCGATAGTCAAAATCTCAGGAAGCTTGCGTTTAATTTTAGGCGTCTCCAAATCCGAGGTGGGATTGTTCAGGACATAGTCTTCCAGCACCAGGAACTTATAAAAAGTTTTGATGCTGGAAAGGCTGCGCGCTACCGTTGAGTAAGCTGCCCCTTCGTCCACCTGGGCAGTTAGAAAGCCCATTACCTGTTGCTTACCGACCCCAATCGGGTCAGTAAGCCCCGCACTTTTCTGCAGGTAATTACTGAATTTGGTCAAATCACGACGATAAGCCGCCTGGGTATTTAAGGACAAACCCTTCTCATAATCAAGGTATTCAATAAAGGCAGAGACGTATTTCTGCATCAGCTCACTCCTGCATTTTTCTAGTATTTTTGACCTTGCGTTCGGTTTTTCCTTCTGCAGGCTATTCCTCGTAGTAAAAATCCTGAACTTTAATAACGAATTGGTCCAGCATTCGATCAAAGTTGCTTCCCCGGCTGCGTTGTTCCACCCGCATGGGATTGCCGCTGGGGTGTTCTTCCTGGAACCATCGTCCGCCAACTGGCACCTGCTTATGCCACAAACCGGTGATTATGGGTAAAGTATAAATAAAAACTGCAATTAATACCAGAGCCACACCCACCTGAAACAGCTTTTTCTTCCAATTATCGATGATAACAATCACCTATTCCACCTCCGCTGACTAAAGTATCAAGCTTAGAAACCAGGGTGACAGGTATGCCTCCACAAAGGCTCCCGCAAGCATAATCAAAAGATAAACCAGCATCAAACCGGTATACCCGAGCACCGCTCGGCCCAATGTTATACCGTTGGGCCTTCCTCCCATGATATAAACGGAAAAATTAATAGCCACCACCGACCAGGCCAGAAAAAAAGGAATATAGATGAAGTTTTGGGGCAGAAGCGATATCAGAGTAATCAGTATTCCGGCTCCAGCCCGATCATGCAGCAGAAAACTTACTGTAAAACCCAGGGAAAAGCCTCTGAGCCAGATAACTGCCAATACCAGGGGCAAACCAATCACCGTTAATCCCAGGAACCATAACATCAGTACCGCCTGCAGCTGTTTACGAAATGCACTGGCCAGTATCGCATGCCCGCCCAGGCTCCCCTCCATGCCCCCCCTTAAATAACTGTCAACAATACCCGATAATTGGTCTTTCACACCTCCGTCCAGGCCGGGAACCTGGTAATTGCCCATAATTAAACCAATAACGAACATAAGAAGAACCAGGACATACTGGGGGCGGTTTTCACTTATGTGCTGTTTGATCCGGGCTTTGAAACTCATATCCTGGCTCCTTACGGCTTGAATTAGCGGGAATATCATGCCCTTTTACGGTATCTGGCGTTGCTTAAAGAGCTGTCATGGCTCCCTAGAAAATAATATTTTTTCGGGAGATAGTTTATGCGTTAAAAGAAAAATGAGCCAGAAACCGGCTCATATCGTTGGGATTATATTCCAAAATCTAAATGTGCTTCCACTGCAAAAACTCTGTGTGGATGCATAAATATGCAGAAGCTGAGAGCAATACCCTGCAGCCGCAAGACAAGCAGCTGGTGTTGCCCATGCGGAGTCTTGGCAACGGAATATTTATGCATCCACACCACCACGTTATAACTTTTGGCAGCAGAATCAAATGGCAATTACATCATTTTCTGCTTGCGCAGGGCCTCATAAATGACTGGCACCACCTGTTTTTTGCGGGACATAACCCCGTGCAGATAAATACCGCCCCCTCCTGTTTGTCCGAAGGCCTGTTCCACCAGATTGCTTTTATCTCCGGCGACAATAAGCTCGGTAGCCGCCTCCAGAATATCGGTAACCATAAGACACATAAAAGCATACTTATGACGCTGGCAAACCTCTTGCATGGCGTTGACCAATTTATCTTTACGTTGTCTTATTCGCCCCAGGTCTACAGTCTCGACCTGAGCAACGGCGAAGAGTTCATCACCGCTGACGTATTCCTTCAGGTCCTCGGTTATCAGTTCCTCTTCGCTATGCAGTTCCAGATGTGAGGTGCTGTAGATGGCTTTACCCCATTCCAGGGAGTTAAGTCCCGACATCCGCTCCAGTTCAGCCGCTACCCGGCGGTCTTTGGCGGTTGTGGTAGGTGATTTGAAGATCATGGTGTCGCTTAAAATACCTGAAAGCATCAGTCCTGCCAGGTTGGGACTAAAATACACCGAATTACCGAGGAAAGCCTCGGCCACCAGGGTGCAGGTGGAACCCACCGGCTCATTGTGGAAATAGATGGGCATAATGGTCTGCAGGTCGCCCACCCGGTGGTGGTCTATGATTTCCAGTATTTCCGCTTCATCCACTCCATCGACCGCCTGTTTTTTTTCATTATGGTCTACCAGGATTACCTTTTTGCGCTTCATTTGCAGCAAATCATAACGGGATATCATCCCCAGGTAGCGATTATCCTCGTCTACCACCGGATAATTGCGAAAGCGGGAAGAGAGCATCTGCTTACGGGCATCTTCCACCGCTTCATGACTTTCGAACAGAACCAGATCACGGGTCTTCATGATATCCGCTACTTTTTTGCTAAGGATATCCCGCAGGATTTCGGGACTATTTTCCACATCTTTGCCCTGACCCAGACGCTCCATAAAAATCATGGCCAGGTCACCGATAGTCAACAGACCCAGGAATTTATGTTTATCATCCAGCACCGGCAAGGTCCTCAGCCGGTGCTTCTGCATAAAGTTGCTCAACTCAACTACGGTCATATCAGCGGTTACGTAGACAATCTCATCCATATCCAGCAGATCGTCCACAGTAGTGCCCACGTTCTTAACAATCGCCGGAACCTCAAATTCAAGCTGTTCCAATACAAAACCGCTTTCCTCATTCAGCTCTCCGGCAGCAGCCGCTATATACAGGCCTTCAGCACTGCTCTGCTTGTACACCTTATAAGCAATCGCGGCGGCAATTGAGTCCACATCCGGGTTTTTATGACCTATAACATAAACCGGTTTCATCAGTCATCACCTACTTTATAAATTTTTAAAACCCTGTGAAGGCATAGTCACAATATGGAGTAAAAGAGGTAAAGGCGAGGGAAAGCGCTTTATCCTGTTCTTCCCAGGCACAAAGCTATCATTAATCCCCGGCATCAGTCCCACCGCCACCGAAGACCGGGCTTTTATGGAATATTGTGGCTATGCCTTCCGCCAACCATTTAGAGAATATTATCCTGCAGAAGTAAATTGGCAATAAACTGGGCGGCCAGAACATCTTCCAGCGAGTTGCGGCTGGCGGCTATTACGGCTATACCCCGGTCATTCCGGTCAAGCAGGCGGAGAGCCCGGCGGGCAGCGGTCAATGCCGGCTCCATCCCCTTCTGCTTATAGGTCCGGGCCACCGTGCCGGTTGTCACCCGGGGATTAACCTGAAAGGCTGCATCATAGGCTACGCCCCCGGTGTCGGTGACTGCCACCACCACCCGGTTTTGCATATCCAGCAGTTTGGGCGTCTCCGCCCCGATATTGGGAAGCACGGCTTCCACTATGCCCTTTTCCTTTTTGATTTCCCGCATAACCTTCCGGCAGCGGGCCCGGCGCTCATCCTCGGACCCAGACCGGGGTTCGGCCACCAGGATAATACCCCCCCCGCATTCGCGGGAAAGGCGGCAGGCTTCCCTGCCTATCCTTTCCGGCACTACCTCGACCGGAGCCGTGGCATAATCAGGGCTGCACCCCAACACCGCATAGGCGCCGGCATCCATTGCGCTCTCCAGGGTTGTTGACATGTCAATAACATCAACAATCATGACCAGCAGGCCTTCACGGGCCGCATCGCGGGCACCGCTGGCATCACTGCCAACGATTATCTTCTTGGACCTGTCCACTCATATACCACCTTAAAACCCGGGTTATAGAGATTATTTCCTGACCCGGCCATATTTGCCTCCCCCACCCGGGGTGATAGGCAACCTGCCCACCCGCATACGGGTAATATAGGAGGCCACAACTGCTCCTGCCACTCTTTCAATATCATCTTTACTGGCTTTTTCCAATAAATTTATCTCATTGTGAAATGAAGCCATCAGTTTCTCTCTTAACTTGGGCCCCACTCCCGGCAAATCCTTCAACGGTACCCGGTAATTATAAGGAGGCCGGCCTACCGGATAGCGTGGCTCCTCCTGATCCCTAATCTGTATAATCCGGTCATAAACTCCCATGACCAGCTTGTCATTGCCACAACGGCTGCACCTCAGAACCGGTGGGGCATCACTGCTTATAGTCATGCAGTTGGTGCAATAGCTGCGGTGGTATTTGCCCATCAGGGGATCCATTCCGTAATTGGCCAGAACCCGGCGTCCCTCGAAATTTTCCAAACAGTATCCCAGTTCCTGAAAATTCTTATCGGCCATGCGCAAAAGATTGTACTCACGGCCGATATTATCGGCCGAATGGGCATCAGAGTTGGATAAGAAAGTATAATCGCGGGTTTCGCCTATCATGCCAGCCATATCGGTATCGGCACTCAGGCCCAGTTCCAGCACCTTGATACTGCCGGCATCCCTCCCCAGTTCATCCCCCAACCTGCGGGTCAGGAAACCATATATGCCCTTATGGGGAGTAAAGGCATGAGCCGGACAAAATATTCCATCCAGAACCAGACTCAAATTGATGAGTTCAGCTATGGAGACATCGGCCCTCTGGGTAGAGAGCGTCATATTGCTGACCCGGCTGCGCATATATTTCTGGTAGTCTTTTATACTCTTCAGCCTGGGTAAATATAGAATCAGGTGAACGCCTTCCCGGCTTTCCACCTCGCAGCCGGGAATTAAAAGCACACCATTGCGGGCCAGCATTCCTCCCCGGGGATGCTCACGCAGGTCGCCCTTTTCCAGCATGGCTTCGATTTCCGCACTCACCAGGATGCTGCCCGCATCTACTATACCTACCATATCCAAACCTTTGCGGGGGGCGGCATCAAACAATACTGAATACAGATCCAGCTTGCGGGAGGCAGTTATCTTGACTGCCCGCCCGCCGGCACTGCCAACGTGGATATGCAGGTCACCGTAAATATTCCTCAATTTTATTCCCTCACCAGACGATTAAAAGCATATTGTATACCTATAATACTCTTACCGTCAACGATTTGACCTGTAAAAATCATCCGGTAAGCTTCATTCAGGGGAATACTTACACTTTCCAGAAATTCATCACTATCCGGGCTGCACTCGCCAGAGGTGAGATCCCGAGCCAGATACAGGTGCAATTCTTCATCGCTGAAGCCGGGAGCACTGTAATATGATAGAATTCTTTCCCAAACGGCAGCCTGCAGGCCGGTTTCTTCAGCCAATTCCCGCTGAGCGCAGCTTAACGCTTCTTCATCTGCTTCCATAGTTCCCGCCGGTATCTCCAGTAAAACCTGTTCTACCGGTTTGCGATACTGACGTACCAGGCGAATATTGTTTTCATCATCCAGGGCCACAATAGCTACCGCGCCGGCATGTTCAACAATTTCCCGGGTGCTTTCCCGCCCATCGGGAAGACTTACCGTATCTACCCTGACCTTGATGATGCGGCCGCTGAAGATATCTTCGCTTTTAATAGTTTTCTCCTCAAATTTCATGCTTTCCCTCCTGCATAAAATTACCACCCATTGCATAGACTGCAACCGAGGTGATGGCAATGCAAATCGTAATTCAAAAAGGGGGTATTACCTTTATAGGCCAGGTAAAGGATCTGCCTTCGTTTTTCAAGGGTATTCCGGCCCATATTACCCTGCAGGAATTTATTCACCGGAACCTGCACTAAACGGCATGGATTCGATTTAACGGCTCTTTCCGGGACAGTTTTTCCGCTGCCCGGGCAGCGGCGCCCAGGGTCAGGAAGAACTCCCGTTCCTCTTCAACCCCTCTGCCCATGGTGCTGAGTTTGAGGCCGCTATTATTAAGAATCTCAAGGATACCGGGATTGTTTTCCAGGCAGATATTATGCTTATCCATCAGTTCCCGGGCCTGCAATTGCCCCAGAATATAAGCCATTTGGTCAGCGGCCAGATCAGGCAGCGGGACTACGGCTTCTACCAGGCAAACCCGGGAAAGAACGGTCAGGCTGTGGTGACTTATTCCCCGGTGCCTGATTCTGGGATCGGCGAAGCTGATACGGGGAACCGCCACCGGGACTCCTCCCAGACTGTGTACCGCATTGAGTATCTGTCCCTGCTCTATCCCGGTAAATCCCCACCGGGTTCCGGTTCCTACTATACCGGGCCCCATGCTTGCTATTATAATATCGGCCTGCAGCACCTTGCGCGCGGCCAGCAGTCCGGAAAAGACGTTAACCGCCTCCAGGTCTCCCCCGAAGGCGTGACCCACGGTAACTGTTCCTGCCAGCAGCTTCTCCTTTTTCAAATAGTCGACCGTTTGACTGAATGCCAGGGGGAGCGCAGCTCCATCGGTCATAACATAGGCCAGCCGGAAACCCTGCCGGCCCAGATACAGCGCCAGAGGCGCCAGCATGGAGTGCAGAGTGGCAACCAGTACCGGAATCCGGTCCAGGCTGTCGGCCTTCATCATCGCTTGGTGGTGGGGGCTATCCTCCTCCTCCACGCTCAAGATTTTTATCTGCATGGGGGTATAGCGCATTTTCATGATATGCCCCCCAGGCGGCATTTCCTTTCCGGGTGAGTTAAGGTTGGCGATAACATAGTGATAACCGCCGCTTCCCAGCTTCAGGGAAACAGCCGTGGTGTTCAGCAATACTTCATCCCCCGGATTTATATCGCCGCTTAAATCCGGGTAGGCTATACATCCGGCTTCTCCTGCTTCGGTTTTTACCAGAAAGCCCTTTATCCCTTCCCGGGCAAACAGTTCCTTTATAATCGTTCCGCGCCGTATTTCCAACATCGTTCCTCCTGATAAATTGACTTGCCAACTCTGCCCTATCGCAATATAACGTGGCGGTTTGGATGCATAAATACTCCGTCGTTAAAACTACCGCCTATTTATACGTCCAAACCAGGCTCTTATACTTTCAAATCTGCATCCGTATGCTTTTACTATTTTTTCTAAAAACATAATTCGTGGAGGGACAGGCGCAGCCATAATATTCCTCAAAAGCCGGTCTTTTTTTTACCGTCGGGCAAAACCCTGGGATTCCCACTACCTGGCTCAGAACCGCGTTTCATCGCTTTCCCCGCTTTCACCTCTTCTGTTCCATATTATGGCTGCGCCTGTCCTGAAAACCCCCCCTACCGTCAGCTTTCTTCTATAATGGCCAGAATCAGCTTCACATCCTGCACCAGGTGGTCGATGGCAATATATTCACCGGTAGTATGGACATTTTTCATGCCCACCCCCAGATTGACGCAGCGAATACCCTGCCCGTTGATAACACTGGCATCGCTGCCTCCCCCGGTAGCCGCCAAGCACGGGTTCAGGCCTGACTTGCGCACAGCTCTGATAGCCCGCTGAACCACCTCTTCCTCGGGCTCCAGGGCTATCTCCGGGTAGAGAAATTCTATATGCACCCGGGCCTTGCCACCCAGCTTTTCCACTTCACTGATAAAGGTATCTTTTAAATGTTCGCTCAGCTGATCCAGCTTTTCCCGGTTATGGCTGCGGGCTTCTCCTTTTATCCGGCATTGCGGAGCAACTATGTTACGCGCCAGGCCGCCTTCAATAATACCGAAATTACAGGTAGTATTCTCGTCTATGCGTCCACAGGGCATCTGCGCCAGAGCCTGAGCTGCCAGTTGAATGGCATTGATGCCGTCCTCCGGGTTCATGCCGGCATGAGAGGCCCGGCCCTCAACCTGGTATTCGATCTCATTCTGGCAGGGTGATTTGATTACGATGGTACCGGGATCATTGCCGTCATCCAGAACATAACCGAGCTTGGATCTGAGAAGGGTAAAATCAAATGATTTGGCCCCCATCAGCCCCTGCTCTTCGCCTACGGTAAATAAAATTTCCAGTGGCGGATGGGGAATCTGCTGCTCCCGTATCACTTCATAGGCCTCCAGCAGTGCAGCTATGGCAGCCTTGTCATCAGAACCCAGGATAGTATCGCCCTGGCTGCGGATGATCCTGTCATCCCCGATGATGGCCTTTACACCCTCTCCCGGTTCGACCGTATCCATATGAGCCGCAAATAATACCGGCGGCTTATCTACGTCTCCCCCTACCCTGACCAGTAAATTTCCGGAGTTTCCGTTCAGTATCCCGGCAGCATCATCCTCTTCCGGCTCAAAGCCTCTTGCGCTGAAGTGCTGTTTGAGTAAATCCCTGACCCGGCCCTCATGTCCGGAAACCGAGTCGGTTTCAACCAGGCGTATAAACAAATCCACCAGTCTTCTCTCATCAACCATTCTCGTTGCTCCTTCCCAGTTGGTCAATAGCCCGTAACCATGGTACCCTTTCGATTGTGCGGGTCAAGGAAAATTTTTCGGTGTATATATGCATGGCTATAAGAAAAATCAGCACCCCTATCCGGTAAGGCCAGGGCAGGTGGATTGCGCTGCAGTATCCCAGAGTCAGGCCCAGCACGTTGGAACCGGCGTCCCCCATCATGGCCCGCGCCTTGAGGTCGACCGGGAGATATACCAGCACTGCCCCCAGCAGGGGAGCTATCAAAAGCCAGTTTACCTTGCCGGCAGCCATTAACCCAATCAGCAGCAGAAAAAACAGGTATCCCTTTAAAGCGCGGCCCGGCCTCAGATCCAGTAAATTAAGCGTATTGGTAAAAAGGGCGATGATCAAGGTGTTGACGATTATATTCCCCAGGTTATGCCCCAACGATCCCGGAGTCACCAGGGAAAAGGCCATAAAAAAGGCAACAACCCCTCCTCCCAGGGCTTTAAAGCCCCCGGTAGTGAGCTTTCCTTGAAACAGGGCTCCGAAGTGGCCCTTAAAACCCAGGGTATCCCTTTGCCCCAGCATGTCATCGATAAAGCCCAGAAAAGAAATTGCTATTATCCCGATCAGGTAGGTGCTGAAAGAAGAATCATAGCGGGAAAACAGCATATAAACAATAAAAACCAGGATCACGCTTACCGGAAAACCTATACCGGCGCCAACCGGTATGTCATGTCCCAGGTAGTTTTTTCTGACCGCTCCTGATTCTCTTAGCATGCTAAGCAAAAAATATAAAACTATCCCTTCGGCCACTGCGCCTGACAGTATAGCCAATACGGCTATAAGCGCAATACTCAAAGGCCACTCCTCCTTAGCTTGTTTAAGACCCGAATGACATCCAGGAATTGTTTCCCCCGATGCAGGAAACCCTTGATATCCCTTCCAGTTTCCTTATGACTCATGACAGTGGGTACCTCCATCACCCGCAGGCCCTTAGCCAGCGCCCTGATGGTCATGCCCAGTTCCACCCCATAATCTTCGTCAAAAGGGGCCAGCAACATAAGTGCCTTGCGATTCAGCGCTCGCTGCCCGCTCAAGGGTGCTGTCGCTTTCATTTTACCCGCCCGGTTTATAGCCCGGGCTGCAGTCCCCTTAACCAGACCAAAGCCCCCCTTGCGGCCGGCAGGAGGAAAAGCAGCTATGGCCAGATCGCATAGGTCGGTTCTGACCGCCTCTATGAGCTTTTCCGCTTCGGCCGCCGACTTTCCCAGGTCGGCATCGAGAAACACCACTATATCAGCGTTAATATAAGGAAGAGCAGCATTTAGGGCTCCTCCTTTGCCCTGGTTGCCGGGAAGGTCAATCAGGGCAACCCCTTCCGCCTTGACCCGCTGTGCAGTCTGATCATGGGAACCGTCATTGACCACAATTATATCGTCTATCCGGCCCAGGCTCTTTACTGCCCTTAAGGTATCGACTATCCGTTCTTCTTCATTATAGGCGGGTATAACTGCTGTAATGGTCATAACGCTTACCTTTCTCCGGGATTGTCCACCAGTAGTGAAGGCATAAACTTCTTGGCCGTGGGTTTCATACCGTAATCGCCGGCTTCACCTTCCATAGCAAGAACCAGGGATATCTGTCCCGGGCTAAGGTCAATATTGTCAACCGTGCTTATATTATTGTTTTGATAAACGCTCATATAAGAATAGGCCACCTGGGATTGCTCCACCCCATATACCTTGATCCCCTTTTCGTTAAAATAGCTCACCAAACCCTGGTCAAAGCTCTCGGCAAAGTAGCTGTTCAAGTTATTGGCTCCTCCCAGAAGAACTACGCCGTTTAATGGGACCCTGTTATTACCGCTGAATTTGATCAGGTTATTCTGCTCCAGAAAGGTGACCAGCCCCGGCTCGTCGATGCCGTTTAGTATCGCGGCTACACTTACCGCCACATAGTGCCGCAGAGTATCCCGCGAGGTCTTGCCGTCTAAATTATAAAAATTTATCAGGCGGCTGCGCAGCTCAGGTGACTCCAGGTTCATGTTGGACAGCAATATAATCTGGCTGACCACTTCCGCTCCGGAGTTGGAAAGGGCATTGGCCATCCCTGCCGGCACTTCGCTGTCACCGGTTACTACCACGGCAGCCTTGTAGCCCTTTAAGCGACCTTCAACCAGTAACGGCAGCACGGTTTGGCTGTAGTTTTCATAGTTGCTGATAATATTGGTTTTATATTCGTTATCAGCCTCCAGTTTATCCTCTTTATCCCGCAAAACATAAAATTGCTCTTCCAGACGATCTATCATCTTTTTTTGCTGGTCTACCAGAAGATTATCCCCGACTATGGAGCTGCCTATCAGCACTCCCAGACCGAGGGCAAGAAAGATAGCAACTATTGAAGTTATATGATATTTCAAATCAATCAATGTTATGTTCACCTCACTATAAAACGGCTCTTACGGTTCTTGTTCCTCAATCTTTATTAAAATTTTAGGTACCAAACAATAACCGCAACTGCAGCAGCAAGAGGCGGAAAAAAGGTTTGCTGGCGGGAGAAACCCATAAAATAATAATGATAGGCACCAGAGCGGCTATAAAAAGCTGAATTAAATATCGGCTGTGCAGACTCTGCTTATACAGCTGGCTTACCCCTCGCGCATCTACCAATATAGAGCCCACCTTGAGCCGAACCAGAAAAGTGCTGCCCATGCCTTTGCGTCCCTTTTCCAGAAAATCAATCATATTGGAGTGGGTACCCACAGCCACAATAAGGCTGGCGCCGTATTCCCAGGCAATAATCATGGCTATATCTTCGCTGGTACCCGGCATGGGAAATACACTGGCCTCCAAACCCACGGCCTGAACCCTTTCCAATCCAGGCGCCTTGCCATTGGCATAGGCATGCACCACTATTTCCGCACCGCTGCAAAGAGCCGCATCAGACACACTGTCCATATCTCCAACGATAATATCAGGTTTAAGGCCAAATTCCAACAGGGCGTCCGCCCCCCCGTCCACCCCTATTAAAACTGGCCTTTCCTCCTGTATGTAGGAACTTATGGTCTTTAAGTCTTCCTTGTAGCTGCTGCCCCGAACCACAATCAGCACATGCCGGTTCAGCATATAGGTACCGAGCAAAGGAACGTCAACGTTTCCGAGCAGAATATCTTTTTCCTTTTTGGCATATTCCAGGGTATTATCCACAAAATTATCGAGCTCGGTTTGAATATTCTCGTTGGCAATGCGCAGCTTGCGCGCTACTTCATCCAGGGTTAGTATCCGGCCCCGGGCTATCGTCCGCTTGCCGCTGAAGACTTCGTCTCCCCGGATTTCTATAAAGTTGCCTTCCCTGGTTTCCGAAAAAATACCGTCTCCTACCTCATCCAGAACCGGAATACCGGCCTTGAGAATTTTGTATATGCCTTTGGCCGGATAACGTCCGGTTATTGAGGCCTGGGCATTAATTATAGCCTGAGGACGGATATCGATTAAAGAGTTGGCGGCCACCTCATCAACATCATCATGGTCAATTATGGCTATGTCCTGTCTTTTCAGGCGCTTGACCAGATTCTTGGTGCGCCTGTCCAGGCGAGCCCTTCCTTTTATACTCATCTTTCACCTCTGCTGCCCACAGCACATTAATATCGCCCTTAATATTATCATATAGTCCGGGTAAAGAAAAACTTGCATCCAGCTACTTCCTTATATGAAAAAATACCTCTCATTGCTTGCAATTGCAATCAACAAGAGGTATTGGATACCCGGCAGCACTTAGCCGACCTTATTCTCCAAACGCAGGCGGTCAGCAATTATGGCAATAAATTCGGAGTTGGTAGGTTTGCCCTTCTCACCGCTGATAGTATAACCAAAGAACTTGTTAATCTTATCGACGTCGCCCCGATCCCAGGCAAGCTCTATCGCATGCCGGATCGCCCTTTCCACCCGGCTGGGGGTGGTATCATACTTTTGGGCTATGGTGGGATAGAGCTCCTTGGTTACCGCCCCCAGGTAATTAATCTCTTCCACCACCAGCATTATTGCATCCCGCAGATATTGATAACCTTTAACATGGGCGGGCACTCCAATTTCATGAATCACTTTGGTGACCTCTACTTCAAGGTTTTTGGGGGATGCTGACGGTATACTAATCGTAGACATGGGGGTTATGTTTTCAGTTCTTGGTCTGATATCCCTTACCACCTGTTTCACCCGGTCACCCAGCACCTGAAGGTTAAAAGGTTTCAAGATGTAATAATCCGCTCCCAACTGCACCGCTTTTTGGGTAATGTTTTCCTGGCCGAAGGCAGTAAGTATTATAATTTTAGGACGAGTCTGCAGATTAAGTTCGTTGATTTTCTCCAGGACCCCTATACCATCCATGTATGGCATAATAAGGTCGAGGATGAGCACTTCAACCTCCTTTTTCTCCAGTACGTCCAAAACTTCCATACCATTGGCACAAACACCAACCATTTCAAAATCGGCTTCATTGGAAAAGTAGTCCCTGAGGATTCCGCAAAATTCACGATTGTCATCTGCAACCAGAACCTTAATTTGATTAGATTCATTGAACATACCGATTTATTCCCCCTCATCCCTTAATAAATCAGATTTTATTGAATTACTAACCGTTTTCGACGGTAGATTAAGCATTTCCTGCTTTTTTTTTCCACTAAATTAACCGATTATCTCACAGGCATTAACATAATGGTACAGATAAATACATAGGTACAAGCGAGACCTTTTTTTGTTATTATACCTTAAATCTACTAATTTGTGAGGATATCTATTCAATTAGGGCTGCTCCTAAATTTGTCGAAACCATCTTTATCGCTCCTTTACTTCATTCATTTCCGACAGCATATTATCGATGAAAATACCGTAGCCCCGTTCCGGGTCATTAAGGAAAACATGGGTTACTGCCCCTACCAGGCGAGAATCCTGAATTATAGGGCTGCCGCTCATTCCCTGCACAATACCTCCGCTTAAGCTTAGCAGCCGCGGGTCGGTAACTCTGATTATCATTCCCTTGCCGTTGCTCCGCTCCGGATAAACCTTCTCAATCATAATGCTGAACCGCTCAATATCCTCCCCGTTCACCACGGTGAATATCTCCGCTTCTCCTTCCTTTACCTGATGAGCATAACCCACCTCCAGAGAATAGGCCGAGAGCGGATTTTCTACCTGGGCTTCAGTCTTTCCGTAAATACCATAAAAGGTATTCTTGTTTATGCTGCCTTCAATTTCACCTTTACCGTTAAAAATTCCTATTTTTTCTCCCGGCTGCCCGGGCTTGCCTCTTTTGATAGCCTGAATAGAGGCGCTTACAATTTTCCCCTGCAAAACATCAATTCCCTGGCGGGTATCGGCATCAACTATAATGTGACCCAGGGCTGCATATTGATTGGTGCCGGGGTCCCAGAAACTAAGGGTGCCGACTCCCACTATTCCATCACGCACATAAAGGCCTACGCGATATCTGCCCGTTTCACTGCAGGGAGCGGGGATAACCGGAACACTTATAAATTTCCCCCGCCGTTTTATACTGAGCGATACCGACTCGCCCTTTTTATCGTCTATTACCCGGGCCAGATCATTTTCACTGTTTACGGTTTTCCCATCAACGCGATAAATAAGGTCGCCGATTTCTATTCCTTCATCCCGGGCCGGATATTGCTTTTCCCCCTTTTTATCCAGCACGGGAGCAAAACCAACTACCATTATTCCGCGTGATTGCAGCAGTACCCCAATGGAATGGCCTCCCGCCACCAGGCGGCGGGTAGGCAGCGATTCTATTGCCATTGACTTTATCGGGATGTAACCCAGCAGTTTTAGCTGAACATCCACTTTTCCAGGGCGGAGGGCGGTTATTTCATAATTGTCGCCATCGCGGTTGACTACTACCGGCGGATCCTGGGATGAAGCGAAAACACTCTCGGTTGGCCTTATAACCTGTAAATCCACTTTGCTGGCCAGCAGTGCAGGCAATTCAATCGCTATCTCGTTTGATTCACCTACTACCATGCGCTGATAGGAAGGCAGGCTTAACATGGTCCTGGCCTGGGGAGTAAAACAAACAGTAAGGAAAGCCAGTGCCAGTATAATTCCTATTACGGGCCTGATTTTACGCACCAAATTCACTCCCACCAAATTCATATGCTATATTTTCTCCCTTACCCGGGCATACTATACTGAAGTTTCTAGCAAAAGCCAGATAATTGTTTGACTTTATCTGACTATTAATATACAATGTATTTAAACCCATCAAGTATAATTTTATAAGGAGGTTGGTAAACAATGTTCGAACTGAGTCCTTTTAGAAGAAGAAGAGACCTTTCGCCTGCTGATTTCGGCCGAGATTTTATCCGGGACTTCTTTGACCCCGAATCCTGGTTTGACTTGGGCATCAAAGCCGATATCAGGGAAAACGCCAAAGAATACATTGTGGAAGCTGAACTTCCTGGAGTAAAGAAGGATCAAATCATGGTCGAATTAAAAGAAAATTATTTGACCATATCTGCCCAACAAAATGAAGAAATTAATGAAGAAAAGCCCAACTATGTGCGTCGGGAAAGAAGGCAGGGAAATGTTAAACGCAGCTTCTATGTAGAAAACGTGGACAGCGAGAAAGTAAGCGCCGAGTATAACGACGGATTGTTGACCATTATTCTCCCCAAATTAAAGGAAGAAAACCCCAATCATCACCGCATTGACATCAAGTAAGCAGAACGCCGGGGGTAAGGGCATTTGCGCCGCCCCCCCGGTTATTCTTTGGCCTGGTTCAGCATTTCCCGGGCGTGTTCCAGGGTAAGTGGCGATAAGTTGTCGCCGGATAGCATCCGGGCTATTTCCTGTTCTCGTTCTTTATCATCCAATACCTTCACCCGGGTGAGGGTAGTCTCATTTTCCACCTGTTTTTCAATTAAGTAATGGGCATCGGCAAAGCTTGCCACCTGAGCCGAGTGCGTTACCAGAATAACCTGGTGGCTGGCTGCCATCTGGGCCAGTTTCCTGGCCATGGCCGTCAGTGCACTCCCACCGACGCCCACGTCGATCTCATCAAATATCATGGTAGGCACCTTGTAAACCCAAGCCAGAACGGTTTTAAGAGCCAAAACGAAACGGGACAGCTCTCCCCCCGAGGCTATGCGCGACAATGGTCCGGGAGGTTCACCAGGATTGGGTGAAAAGAGAAAATCAATATGATCCGTACCTTTAGGGCCTGGTACTTCCCTGGTTTGCAGACTCACAACAAATCTCACATGGGGCATGCCAAGTTGAATGAGTTCATCATGAACCTTATCTTCTATCAATCTTGCCGCCTGGGCGCGAATCCTGCTCAGTTCATCCGCCTTAAGCCGATAAGTGCGCTGCAGATCCGCAACAATACTCTGCAGTTCCTCCCTGCTTTCCTGCTGCCGGCCCAGCGTTTCCAGCTCACTTCGCGCCGCTTCCAGATAATTCAGTACGTCACCAACGCTGTTGCCATATTTCTTTTGTAATCGGGATATTTGATACAGCCTGTCTTCCAGCTCTTCCAATTGTCCGGGCTGAAAATCCAGGGTTTCCCTGAAGGAAGCCAGCTTCATGGCCATATCCTGCAGACTGTAATTTATCTCCTCCAGGGCAATACCCAGCTCGGCGAAAAATTCTTCCCCCTTCAGGTTGTTGATTATGTCCCGGGCGCCGGATATCAAATCATAGGCATTTCTACCCGCATCATTGCTGTAAAGCAGGTTGAGAACCTGGTCGGTCCCCTCCAACAGTCTGGCCGCGTTCTTAATTCGGGTTCTCAGCGCATTGAGTTCTTCTTCTTCCCCTTCACGGAGACTTGCATTTTCCAGCTCTTTGATCTGGTAGTCGATAAACTCCATCCGCTCCAGCTTGTCCCGCTGTCCCAGTTCGATTGTCCTCAGTTCCTCTTGCCGGGCCCGCAGCTGCTTAAATATGCCTTCTAACTCTGCCAGCAGTTCTTCAGCACCATCGGCAAAGCTGTCCAGATAATCCATGTATTTTTCTGATTGCAGGATGCTCAGGTGTTCATGCTGCAGGTGCATATCCAATAACAGAGCAGCCAGTTTTTTCAGCACTCCCGCAGTGACATTGCGTCCGTTAATCCTGGCTGCGCTTCTTCCGCTGGGGTAAATCTCCCGGCTTATGATGAGGGTATCTTCATCCTCCTCGACGAGCGTATTCTCGGTAAGAAACAAAAGAGCCTCACTGCCGGGAGGCAAAACAAAAACCGCTTCGGCTACGGCCTTGCGGCTATTATCTCGTATCCAATCATTTTTTACCCTTTCACCCATGATTAAGCCCAGGGCATCAATGATTATTGATTTGCCGGCACCGGTTTCACCGCTCAGGACATTAAGCCCGGTATTGAACTCTATCCGCAGTTCATCGATTAACACGAAATTGCTTATGTATATTTCCTGTAACATGGCTTACCTCCCGTTAATCAGGGAATGAATCAGGAATTAATCAAAGCCTCGAAGTAGTTTACAATGCTGTTTACCGCTTTTTTAGGTTTTACTACTACAAATATAGTGTCATCTCCTGCAACTGTACCCAGGATATTTTCCAGGCCGGCGAAGTCTATCAGGGAAGCTATGGACGGAGCCGCGCCGGGCAGGGTTTTAATAACCACTATATTTTCACTGTAGTCGATATCTATAACCGAATCTTGAAATAACCTGCGTATACGTTCCCGGGAATTCCTTATGGGGCTGTTTTCAGGGAGAGCATAGTGGTATCCCTGGTCGTCAGGTATCTTAATCAGATGAAGCTCCTTAATATCCCGGGATACTGTGGCCTGGGTAACATCATAGCCGCTGCTCTTGAGGGCCTCGCATAACTCTTCCTGGGTAGAGATGCGCTGGTTAGCTATTATATCTACTATGGCAAATGTACGCCTGGCTTTCATAACTGACCTCCGCCTAGTTTTTCTATGCATATTATCTGAGGGGGGCAATTAATCTGATTTAAGAAGCTTGCTCTGATCACCTCAAATAACTGCTGGGGTAATCCTGACAAGAATTTCTCTATAGATTCCATTTCTTCCTGCCCGCCGGGATGACCCGGATAAAAAACCAGGCTTACTATCCCCTGCGGGGCGAGGAGGGTTATGCAATCGGACAAGGCCCGCAGAGTATCCTTGCTATTGGTTATCAGGCTATGATCCCCTCCGGGGAGATAGCCCAGATTAAACATACAGGCAGAGGGATGCCCTTCAACATAGGAAGCCATCTGGCTATGATTTGCGTTTATCAGTACTGCCTGATTCAAACATTTATTCTTGTTCAGCAGTTCCCGGGTGCTTTTCAGAGCCTCATCCTGGATATCGAAGGCATATACCCTGCCCCGAGAGCCAACCAGCTGAGCCAGAAATAGCGTGTCCTTGCCCCGCCCGCAGGTAGCGTCGACAACCGTATCTCCCGGCTGCACCACCCGGGCAATTACTTGGTGGGAAATCGATACCGCATTGCCGAACATTCCACTACGCATTACCATATCCCTTCTATGCGCCGCAATCTGTTCCCCATATTATTGAAAAAGCCTGAACCTTTTAGGTCAACCAGACTTAACTTGAATTCTGCCCGGCTGACCCCTATAGTATTCAGTGCTTTAAAGTCCCGCCTGATCTGTCCGTCTATGCAGATAATCGCACCCTGACAGTCCAGGGGGGTAAGTTCCAGCAATCTCCGGGAAGACAGAACCATCGGTCTTTGACAGATAAAATGGGGTGCAATCGGAGTTATTATAAACGCATTCATCTCCGGATCGCAGATCGGCCCGCCGGCTGAAAGCGAATAAGCAGTTGATCCGGTGGGGGAAGCTATTATTAAGCCATCCCCCCGGTATACCCCCAGGTTCTGTCCATCGATAGCCAGGTTGAAACTAACCATGCGCGGAGTAGCGGCCCTAACCACCAGTTCATTAAGACAGTAGAAGCTCTCAGCTATTTTTGCCTGCTCGTATAAATCTATATTAAGCATCATGCGCTCATCGATAGCGTAATTGCTGCTTACAAGCTGTTTCAGATAATAATCCAGCTCGTCAGCTTCTATGTTGCTGAGGAAGCCCACTGTTCCCATATTTACACCCAGCACCGGCAGATTACGGGAGGCATAATGCCTGGCTGCCCTTAGGATAGTACCGTCACCGCCCAGCACTATTACCAGATCCTGCTCCCCGCTTTGGCCTTCTCCCTCTATTTCCACATCTATATTCAAGGCATCCAGTTTACCGGCCAGCTTTCGCGCCATCTCCGCAGTATGTTCCTTATAGCGGTTATTTACCAGAAGGATCTTCAACTGCCTTTGCCTCCCAACTGCTGGTGAGCTTCATCAACTACCGACGCCACCGTTTTATCAATTTCAAGCTCCGGAGAAACTGTCGTTTTCCTAAGATGAATAAAAAACTCGATATTCCCCTGGGGTCCGGTAATGGGAGAATAAGTTATCCCCGCACAGTTAAGGTTTTCACCGGCAGCAGCGGTGATGCAACCGAGCAGTACCTCGCGGTGTACGGTCCGGTCCCGTACTACTCCCTTTTTGCCCACTTTATTTCTGCCTGCTTCAAACTGAGGTTTTATAAGGCTTATGATATTGCCTTGCGCGGTCAGCATATCCTTTATGACAGGAAAAACCAGGGCAGTGGAAATAAATGATACATCTACAGTTATAATATCAACTTGCCGCCCTAACTGTTCCGGCTTAAAATAGCGAATATTGGTTTTCTCCAGGCAGACCACCCGGGAGTCATTGCGCAGAGTCCAATCCAGTTGCCCGTAGCCCACATCTACCGCAAAAACCCGTCGGGCACCGTGCTGCAGTGCGCAATCGGTATATCCCCCGGTGGACGCACCTACGTCAAGCACGGTTCTATCCATAAAATCTATGGCAAATTCCTTTATCGCCTTTTCCAGTTTCAAGCCGCCCCGGCTCACATATCTGGGACTGCTGCTCTCCACTGTAATTTCGACCTCGTCAGGGAACCCGGCTCCCGGCTTGTCAACCCGCAGGCCATTTACTTTAACCTCGCCGGCAAGTATGATCGCCCGGGCTTTTTCCCGACTGGAGACCATACCCCGGGCCAGCAGCAGGTTGTCCAATCTAGTTTTTGCCAAAATGAATTAACCCCCATACCCTGCTGTTGGCCAGTAACTCGGGCCACCTGGTTATAACACTCTCGGTTATGGACTCGGGGTCCATATTAAGAAATTCCAGCAGCTGTTCAACTTTGCCCTGCTCGATAAAATCATCCGGGATACCCACCCGGAGCACCTCGGCTTTGAGTCCATTATCTTCCAGCAGTTCCAATAATGCACTGCCGAATCCTCCGGCCCGGCAATTGTCTTCGATACAGACCAGCCGCCGGCACTGCCGGGCGGTTTGACAAATAAGTTTATTATCCAGCGGCTTGGCAAAGCGGGCGTCGATCAGCCTGGTGCTGATTCCCCTTGCTGTCAGGAGCTGCCTGACATCCGAACCTATGCCCACTCCTCTGCCGATTCCGATAATAGCAACATCATTACCTTCTTCCACCATCCGGGCCTGTCCCAACTCCAGCAATTGCAGAGGTTCATCAAGCGGCAGCCCCTCCCCCGCCCCGCGCGGGTATCTTATAGCCACCGGCCCGTCGATATTAAAGGCCGTGTGGAGCATGTTCCGCAGTTCCAATTCATTGGCCGGAACCATGACCGTCAAGTTGGGGATACTGCGTAAATAAGATAAATCGAATACCCCATGGTGGGTAGGTCCGTCCTCACCTACCAGCCCGGCCCGGTCGACCGCAAAAATAACCGGCAGTTTCTGCATAGCCACATCATGGATGATCTGGTCATAAGCCCGCTGTAAAAAGGTGGAGTAAACAGCCACCACCGGCCTCAGCCCGCCCCGGGCCAAACCTGCCGCCAGGGTCACCGCATGCTGTTCACATATGCCTACATCGAAAAATCGGTCAGGGTAGTGATGGGCGAATTCAATCAGACCGGTGCCGCTGGCCATAGCTGCAGTAATGGCTACCACCCTGTGGTCTTCCCGAGCCCTCTCTAACATAAATTCGCCAAAAATCTCGGTATAGGTCCTGATGGTCCGGGGACGCTGCCTGCCGGTATCAATATCAAAGGGCCCGATGCCATGAAAACGATCAGGGTCGTTTAAGGCCGGCTCATAACCACGCCCCTTCTGGGTAATAGTATGAACCAGCACCGGTCCTTTCATTTTGCGTACATTGGCCAGAACCGTAATCAATTCCTCCAGATTATGCCCGTTGACCGGGCCGATATAAGTAAAGCCCAGCTCCTCGAATAGTATCCCCGGAACCATGACATACTTGACCATGTCCTTAAATTTACCTGCCGCCCTGGCAATATTGGGTCCGATGGCCGGAATTTTATTCAGGGCAGATTCTATTTCTTCCTTTTTCCGGGAATAGGAAGGGTCGGTGCGAAGCCGGTTAAGATAGGCAGACATGGCGCCCACATTGCGGGAAATGGACATTTCATTATCGTTTAGAACAACAATCAGATCCCGGGCCTCATGCCCGGCATGATTCAGAGCCTCGAAGGCCATGCCCCCGGTAAGGGCTCCATCCCCGATAACGGCTACCACTGAATGCTTCTCTCCCCTGATATCCCGGGCCAGCGCCATACCCAGCGCAGCCGAAATCGAGGTGCTGCTGTGACCGGTGTTAAACGCATCATGGGGGGATTCGTCATTTTTAGGGAAACCGCTCAGCCCCCCGAATTGACGCAGCGAACCCATCTCCTGCCAGCGCCCGGTAAGAATCTTGTGCACATAACTCTGGTGCCCTACATCCCATATTATTTTGTCCTCGGGGGTATGAAAGACAAAATGGAGCGCTATAGTGGTCTCCACCACTCCCAGATTAGCAGCCAGATGCCCGCCGCAGCGAGAAACGCTGTTAATCAGCATCTCCCTTATATCCTCGGCTAACTCATTCATCTTGCTTATATTAAGCCTTTTTACGTCTTCAGGTGAGCTTATCGATTCCAATATCCTGTACATATAATTCACCTTCTATTTTTAAACACTTCCATACCGCTTATACTCTCCCACCACGCCATGATTACAGCTACGCTGAAAATAATACTATTGGCATTGTTGACCGCAATACTTTTGCCTACGGCCTTGCCCCCCACGGTAAGAGCCGCAATCAGGCTGGTCATCACCGAACCGCCCAGGATCAGATCGATAAATCCCAGGCGGGAGCCAAGGCTGATAACTATTCCGGCGCCAATAGCTCCGCTCAAGGTACCGGCAACATCCCCTACCACATCATTGCAGAAATTAGCCACCACATCGTTGTTGCGAATAATCTTTACCGCCTGTTTGGCGCCAAATACTTTTTTTGCCGCCCTGGCATTAAAAGGCGGCAAAATGGCTGCGGTAGCAGCAGTTCCTATAATATCAAAGAATATGCCCAGAAAAATAATGATAAATAATAGAACAATAGCCACAATCACACTGTTTACCGCCCTGACCAGGGCCTCTGACCCTAGACTTACCAGCAGAGCAATAAAAAACGTAAAAAAGGCTACTATAGATCCCGATATTAAATTACCCTTTTTAACATAGCCCATCAATCGTGCTATATCTCCCGGCTATCCCCGGTATTAGTATTGGTTCTATTCCGTTAATACATGTTTACCAGGGGAAAATAAGAGTATATGTAACGCTGGCAAAAGGTTATTTGGCGAGTAAACGCTGCGACTTAGGTCCAGCAGGTTTTCCCAGCAGGTCACCCGATTGTCGCCAAAAGGGCGGTTTCCCTTTACGCCTGCTCCACCCCGTTACCGGAGATGGGACTGGATTACCACTTAGTACGCACTTTAATCCTCGTCAAATTGTGCAACGCACACAGTCTAGGAGTTTTCCTCTGCAACCCACATCAATTTCTAGCCTCTTTTGCAATAACGGTTTCAGAGCAGATGACCGAATCCTGGCCGGGACTTGACCATCCTTCTGCGCCCATTCGCCGCCACCACTCAAGGCAGGCTACGCTGCACCCAGCTTCTACCAAATGCAGGTTTTCATATTACCACCGTAATATGCCTCCGCGGATAGGAGGGTCATGCCCGCATGCCGTTGCGGATTGCCCCCCTGCCCTTAACTCCCAGCAATGACCCCTGACTGGGCGTCACAAGCCAAAACCAGAAGCTTCATCGTTGTGCCCTTAACGGATTTTTAGGCCCGTTTTCAAAGCTGATAGGGTTGACTAGAATACTGCAACCTTTTGCCAGGTTGTTTATCAGTACTATATTATATCATAGCAGATGCTTTTCTATCTAGTAACGTATCAATTCCAGATGCATCCTGTTTTCAGCTTGATTAGTTTTTGCGCACCAAAGTAAAATAGGCCAGTTGACGCAGAAAATCGGCATCACTGCCAAAGTTTTGCAGGCTGCGGATACAGGCTTCAACACAACTTGACGCCATTTCCCGGGATTTATCCAATCCCAACAGGCCGGGATATGTAGTCTTGCCATTCTTAGCATCACTGCCGGTAGGCTTGCCCAGCAACTCCTGGTTTCCACTTATGTCCAGTATATCATCGGTTATCTGAAAAGCCAGTCCAAAATTCCTGGCATACTCGTCCACGGCCGCCAACCCTTCCTGATTTATATCACATATCAGAGCTCCGGACCTTAAAGCAACCTGAAATAATTTCCCGGTTTTCAGGCTATGCAGGGTCTTCAAAGTATCATAATCAATGTTCTTTCCTTCCGATTCCAGGTCAATCACCTGCCCTCCAACCATTCCCTGGCTGCCGGCAGATTCTGCCGTTTCCCTTATCACCCGGATCAGGTTGCCCAATTTTACTCCCGGCAGTTCAGCCGCTTCCGTCATTACGGCAAATGCCCCGGTCAACAGGGCATCCCCGACCAAGATAGCGTTGGCTTCCCCAAATACTATGTGACAGGTGGGTTTGCCCCGGCGCAGTTCATCATTATCCATAGCCGGCAAGTCGTCATGGACCAGGGAATAGGAATGTATCATCTCCAGAGCACAGGCAATGGGAACGGCATTCGCCTGATTTCCTCCCGCCAGCCTGGCCCCTTCCAGCACCATTATCGGCCGCAGCCTTTTCCCTCCGTTGAATACCGCATAATGCATGGCTTCATGGATAATCGGGGGATGGGCATCCTCCCGGGTAAGATACAGCTTAAGACAGCTATCTATATGCTGCTTGCGCTTCTCCAATTCCTGCTTGAATTCCGTGAAATCGAAATCCATTGAACTCTCCTTTCTCATCTACTCCATATCCAGCAATTCCAGTTCACCATTGAGGTTTTTGACCAGACGCTGGATTTTAGCTTCAGCCTGCTGCAACTGCTGCCGGCAATAGAGCGACAGTTTGACCCCCTGCTCGAACAGCCGGATGGATTCCTCCAACTCCAGATTGCCTGATTCCAGCTTTTCCACTATTTCCTCCAATGTTTTCAAGGCATCTTCGAACTTCATCTCTCCCACCGGTTCACCCTCTCCCTGTCTTTTACGGCAGCATTAATCACACCATCAGATAAATCTATCCTTACCTCTTCGCCGGGCTCAACCTCTTCGATCCGACGAATCACCCGGTCTCCCCGGCGGACCACAGCGTAACCCCGTCTTAACACTTTTAAGGGGCTTAGCTTGTCTAGAGCCGTAACGCCTACCGAAAACTGATGCTCTTTTAACCTCCAGCCTGCCAGTACTTCATCCGACAGGTTATGGCTCAGGCCCACCAGCCTCTCCCTGCTTTTATCCAGTACCATCCCGGGTTCACGCCAGACCCGGCGCATCATAACCCCATCCAGCCTTTCAGCACTTTGATTTAACCTGTTATCAGCTGCCCGTAACAATCTTTGTTGAAAATCGTTAATCCCGGCCTCCAAATGCAGCATATCCGGTACGGCCAGTTGGGCAGCCTGGGTCGGGGTAGCTGCCCGCAGATCAGCGGCCAGATCGGCCAGGCTATAGTCAACTTCATGGCCTACCGCAGATATTACAGGTATAGTGGACTCATAGATGGCTTTTACCACTTCTTCGCTGTTGAAAGCCATCAAGTCCTCAAAAGAGCCGCCACCCCGGCCTATAATTATCACATCCACCGCGGAGTACTGATTGAGCATTTGCACGGCCGCCGCCAGCTCCAGCGGAGCCTCCGCCCCCTGAACCGAGCTGTGGGCCAGTATCAGCTCCACTCCCCGGTGCCTTTGTCGCAGCACCCGTAAAATATCCTGAAAGGCTGCGCCATCCTGGGAGGTAACCACCCCCACCCGGTTGACCAGAGGCGGAATAGGCTTCTTTTTTTCCAGGGCAAAATACCCCTCTGCTTCCAGCCGATTCTTCAGTTGTTCCAGATACAAAAACAGCCCTCCCACTCCGTAAGGCTGCATTTCCTCGGCATAGATCTGATACTTCCCCTGGCGGGCATAAACCGCCATAGACCCCCGCAAAAGAATTTCCATGCCATCCTCCGGCTTGAATTTCAAGTTACGGGCCCGGCTTTTAAACATGACACAGCTTACTGCTGCGTCCTCATCCTTCAGGGTGAAATAGGCATGACCCGATTGCTGGTAAAGCCTGAACCCCGATATTTCGCCCTTAAGCCAGAAGTCCTGCAGCAGGTCGTCACCAACCAGGAGGCGGTTTATATAATTGTTCAATTGGCTTACGCTTAAATATTCATTCATACCTGGCCTCGGTTTCGGCGAGCCGCCTGCGACACATTAGCACAGAGCTTGGCAATCAGTACCGGCCCCAATCCACCTGGAACCGGCAAGAGATAACCGCCGCTGCCGGCCACTGATTCACGGTGCACATTGCCGCAACTGGAACCGGACTCCCAATAAAAACCGGCATCAATAATAAGCGGTTCACCTTGTATATCCGACCCCTTGATGATCTGTGGCGCCCCTTTCTCCACCACCAGAATATCAGCCTGGCTGACCAGATTATCCTGATAGCAAGGGTATATGTTAACCGGATAACCCCGTTTTAATAAAATGGTGGCAACCGGAACGATGACATCAAAAGAATCCCCTGCCAGCACAATTCTCTTTCCTTCCAGCGAAGGATAAACCCTATCAATCACTTCCATACAGGCCAGGGCCGCACAACTGATGAATTCAGCCCCATCGCCCGCCAGCCGCCCCCGATTGGCGGGTGTAAATCCATCCACATCCTTTTCCATCTTTATGGCCGATAGGATTTCTTCCTTATCTTTTTCCAACTCATCGGATATCGGAAGCTGCAATAAAATACCATCCACGCTGTTGTCCTGATTGAGCTCCCCAATAGCATCCAGCAGCGCTTGCTTGCTGGCATCCTCGGGCAATACCACCATAAGGGTCTCTCCCCCTATGGAGGCGACAGCCTTTTCCTTCAATCCCACATAAACCAGGTTCTCCTGCCGGTCACCAACCACAATTACGGCCAGTACCGGTTTGATACCGTCTTTCTTATTGGCTTTTTGTAAACCTTCCCGAATCTCCTGGGCAATCTGGGTACCACTAATAGTTTCCATCAATTACACCCCTAAATAATTGATTTATTTTGATACGAATCTCGCCGAACCGGGAACCTGAATTACCGTTAATTGCCGCGTATTCCCCGGCACTACTGAAGCTCAGCGTCTAATTACTTTCCCGCTGACTCAGGTAAGCGGCTAACATGGCGATGCCTACGGCGTTGTCGGTACTGAGGCAGGGATCGGCGAAGTAGAGTTTAAGTCCCACTGCCGGGTGTTCCAGACGCTCCAGCAAACGCTGCCGGATAAAGCCGTTGGCCATTACCCCGCCTACCAGCAACACTTCCTTTAAGCCGCTTTTTTCTGCCTGCTGCAGCAAACATTTTTCCAGGGTATTGGCTATGGTTCTGAATACCGCACCAGCTATGCCCCCTGGCGCTTCTCCCCGTTCGAGCAAATGCAGGGCGCGGGTTTCCGCTCCCGAGAAAGAAAAGGAATCCCCTTTGACTGCCGACGGAATAACCGGCATAGTGTCCCCATCCCACCTGCAGGCCATTTCTTCCAGTAACTTGCCCGAGGGAAAGGATAATCCCAGGGCTACACCAACCCGATCAACCAGCTGACCGGCATGCAGGTCGGAACCCGCCATGGTGATATCTATGTCAAAAGCCCTTTCTTTTCCCCGCCTTACCAGCAATACCTCGGATGTTCCCCCGGAAAAGTGGCAGGCGATGAACGCTGCGGTAGACATCAGTTCTTCATTTCCCTTTATTCCCGCCATAATGTGCCCTTCCTGATGGCTGAGCCTGAGCAAAGGAACAGCATTGTAATGGCTGAGCACTTGAGCCTGGGATAAACCGGCGGTAAATACCGGCATATAACTCCCCTCTATATTGCGGGGAAACGCACTTACGGCCATAGCAGCCACCTTTTCATTCACGCCTGCCGGCAGCTGGACAAATAAAAAAGGAAGGTTTCGCAGGTGTAGAAAAAGCGCTTCTGACTGCTGCAAACCCTTTTCTCCCTGTCTGACCTCCAGTACCTTTCTTCTATCACTAATGATATTGTAATCAGCATCCACCACCGCTATTGATGTGGTGTAAGCGCTGGTATCTATCCCTAGATAGAGTTTCATCTCGACTCTCCCAGCATTTTATCCAAAATGGCATTTATAAATGCGGCTGAGGTTTCGTCACCATATTTTTTAGCTATTTCCAGGGCTTCATCTATAGCCACTATAGGTTCAGACTGCTCGTAAAACATCACTTCATAGCCAGCAACCCGAATAATATTCCGGTCGATGGCCGACATCCGGTTTAAGGACCAGTCTCTGGCATAATGGCTGATTTTGCTATCGATCTGTTCCAGATGGGCTAAACATCCCATAATCAAGTCCCACGAAAACACCCGGTCTTTGTCCGCCAGAGAATTGTCTTGCAGCAGGTATCTGAACGCGCGGTGAGGGTCAGCATCTACCTGGTCAACCTGAAACAATACCTTAAAAGCAAATTCCCGTGCCTTTCTCCTGCTCAAACCTGTTCTCCTTTCTACTACTGCTTATCTTTAAACATGCGCTTTAACCATTGCTCAAAATTCTTTTTCTCATCTAATTCCTTACCAATAAAAAACCCCAGCGCAATACAGATAATTATGAAGATTGTGCGCCAGAAACCATAGCTTATAAAAAGGATACTGGCCAGCAATCCCAGTACTATACCTATAGCTTTACCTCGATGCTGTTCAAATATAATCCGCAGGATATTCTCCCACATAATTATGCCCCCTTTCCAAACGCACAAACTACCCGGGAAGATGTCAGGGTACATAGGCTGTCCCCGCGGGGGAGGAATATTCGGCTTCCGCTGTTCCACGTACGGTTAATCACCGGGTCTCTAACCGTTGCTGGTTTTTGCGCCCGGGTTCAGGTCATCAACCAGCACTTTAACCTCGGCTACTTTCAGGCCTCCGATATTTTCCAGGTATTCCCTGACCACATCCTGAACCTTCTTGCTGAGTTCGGGAACACTTATATCCGGGTTTATCATCATGTGCAGGTAAACCTGCAGCCCGTCCGCTCCGTTGGTTACTACCGGCCTGATTTCTTTGATCCCCTCAATTTTTTTAACCGCTTTCATAATAATGATCTTGATTGCAGGAACCGTGATTGATACCTCACCAGCCAGACTGCGTTCGACCTCAACCGATTTGGCCCGGGGCTCCAGCTTGATGGTGGACAGAAAAACCAAAACTCCCACTACCAGTAATATAACCCCCACCAGTCCTACAATTATTCGATTTTGGGGTGTGGACAGGGCTAGCTCTATGTAAGCAACGGGCTCAGGCCGGCCAATGGAAGCCGCCACAGCCATGCCTGCTACAATGATCAGCAGCAGGTTATAGACAAAAAGAAGCAGTCGCCATATACTCTGCATTACTTCACCTCTTTCAGACGGTCATAATACAGATAACCCCCTGGGAAAGCAGGGGGTTGTCCATATCGCTAATACCAAAGATTACTCTGCAACCAACGGAGCGTTGGTATCGTCAGCATTGCCGCTTTTCTTCATAGATACGCCGACAATATGCACGTTTACTGCAGTGACAGCAAGCCCCGTCATGGTTTCAACGGCTATTTTGACTTCTTTCTGCACAGTTTCCGCTACCTCAGGGATCTGATAACCAAATTCAACTACTATATAGATATCAATTTTAGTTTCGTCATCTATAACCTCTACCTTAATCCCCTTGCCAAAATTCCTTTTTCCAAGCTTTTCGACCAGATCGGTACTCCACCCGCCGCTCATGGAAGCAACACCCTCAACATCAGCAGCGGCCAGACCTGCAACCGTAGCTACTACTTCGTCAGCAATTCTTATCGCCCCGAATTCATTATTGATCTCCGGTTTGTCATTATCCATATTTGTCCACCTCCATTATAATTGTATACTTGATATTTTAGCATGCAAAGCCATATTATCAAATTATACTATCGATTTTCCCTGTCATTATCTCTCATCACTCATTCTGCGCTGGATGAAGTTGGTATATACCTCACCTCTTTGAAAAAAGGCATTATCCAGTACTTTAAGATGAAAAGGTATGGTAGTGGCGATGTTTTCAATGTTAAATTCCTGCAGGGCTCTTTTCATCCGGCTGATAAGCTCCTGCCGCCCTGGAGCCCAAACAATGAGTTTGGCCACCATGGAATCATAATATGGCGGTATAGTGTAATTGGAATATACGGCTGAATCGACTCTAACTCCAGGTCCTCCCGGAATCAGGTATTGGCCCACTCTGCCCGGCGAGGGCCGGAAATCATTATCGGGGTCTTCCGCATTAACCCGGCACTCCATGGCACAGCCATTGATTCGGATATCTTCCTGGGTATAAAGCAGGGTCTCCCCGGCGGCAATCCTTATCTGTTCCTTAACTAAATCAACTCCGGTAATCATTTCGGTCACCGGGTGCTCGACCTGGATTCGGGTATTCATTTCTATAAAATAGAAATTACGGTTTTTATCCACCAGAAACTCTACCGTCCCGGCACTGTAGTAACCGGCAGCCCGGGCGGCATTAACTGCAACCGCCCCCATACGGCCGCGTAATTCCTGGTCCAGGAAAGTAGAAGGAGCCTCCTCCAGAAGCTTCTGGTTGCGCCTTTGTAAAGAGCAATCCCTTTCCCCCAGGTGAATGATATTGCCCTGCTCGTCTCCCAGCACCTGAAATTCGATATGGCGAGGTTCTTCTATATACTTCTCAATGTAAACCTCGTTATTATCAAAAGCAGCCCCTGCTTCCATTTTGGCCATTTCCAGCGACTCTTTTAAAGTTGCTTCTCCATGAGCCAGGCGCATGCCTTTGCCCCCTCCGCCGGCAGAAGCTTTTATCATTACCGGATAGCCGATCTCCCGCGCTACAGCCAATGCCTCTTCATAGGAAGCAACCGCACCATTGCTGCCCGGAACCAGTGGAACTCCGGCTTTGCTCACGACCTCCCGGGCTGTGACCTTGTCGCCCATAAGCTTTATAACATCAGGCCGGGGGCCAATAAACTTTATTCCATGGGTATCACAGAGCTCAGCAAAGTAGGCGTTTTCAGCCAGAAAACCATAACCGGGGTGAATAGCATCCACCCCTTTATTCTTTGCCGCTGCTATAATATTGGCTATATTCAAGTAACTTTCCCGCGCCGGCGGGCCACCTATGCAAACCTTCTCATCCGCTGCCTGTACATGCAAGCTGTCCCGGTCGGCAGTTGAATAAACCGCCACTGTTTCTACCCCTAGTTCCCGGCAGGCTCTTATAACCCTGAGGGCTATTTCGCCACGGTTGGCAATAAGTACCCTGGAAAACAATCTACCACCCCTAATCTTTCTCTATCAGGAATAATGCCTGGCCGTACTCGACTGCTTCCGCGTTGCGTACCAGAATATCAACTATAGTGCCGGCAACTTCTGATTTAATTTCATTCATCAGCTTCATGGCTTCCAGAATACAAAGGGTCTGTCCCGGATCCACCCGGTCTCCCAGTTTTACAAAAGCCGAAGCATCCGGTGCGGGAGCGCTATAAAAAGTCCCTACCATCGGGGCCACTACTTCGGCAATATTTTGATTATTGACCGGCAAACTTTCTTCTCTAACCGGTGTTGCTTCGCTGCCGCCGGCAGCAGCCGGCACCGGCCTATCCTGCCCGGCAGAACTGGTTTTGCGCAGGCTGAGTTTATAATCGTCTTTCTGCAATTCCAGCTCGGCGATACTGGTTTGGTCAAGTATTAACATTAGTTCTCTTATCTCATCAATATTCATTTCATTATCTCCCCTATTTTGCATCTCACTTACCCGGCTGGCTGGCAGCTTAACTGCCGGCTTCTCTTTCTGTATTTCATCCCTTACTTCATCCCGGGATGAAATCTGAGGAATGTCTTCATGGCTTCTCCCCTGACGATATTCAAAAAACTTTAATGCTACCTGAGGGAAGAGGGCATAAGTTAAAATATCTTCTTCTTTATCGGTCCATACTGCTACTTCCTGCTTTGACCGCTCCCAGGCGGGCGGAATCAAATTAGCCGGCCTTACCCGAATAATCTCCTCGTCGCCGATAATCTTTTTGCGAATATCCTCTCCGATGGGAGCCGGAGGTTTGCCATAATAGCCCCGCACATAATCTTTAACCTCTCCTGGGCACAGCTTATACCTTTCCCCCATCAAAACATTCAACACCGCCTGAATGCCTATAATCTGGCTGGTGGGTGTAACCAACGGAGGATAACCCAGGTCTTCCCTTACATGGGGAATCTCCTGCAGTACTTCATCCATGCGGTGAGCGGCCTTCTGCTGTTCCAACTGGGAGTGCAGGTTGGAAATCATTCCCCCGGGAACTTGATGTTCAAAAACTTTCATATCTGAAATCCGGGTGACGCCACGCTCAAAGCCCTTATGCTTACGCAATTGTTCAAAGTGGGTGGCAATACCAAAAAGCTGATGCAGCTCCATGCCGGTATCCCATTCGGTCCCCTGCAGAGCGCGTACAATCGTTTCTACCGGCGGCTGGGAAGAGCCAAAGGCCATAGGCACACTGGCAGTATCTATAATGTCCACTCCCGCTTCTACCGCCTTTATCAGGGTGGCAATAGCCAAGCCTCCTATATAATGGGTATGCAGCTGAATAGGTACGTCCAGGTTGTCCTTTAAGGCTTGAACCAGTTCATGGGAGGCATAAGGGGCAAGCAAGCCGGCCATATCCTTTACGCAGATGGAATCGGCCCCCATATCCCGCAAATATAATGCAGTATCAACAAAATGCTGCATAGAGTGAACCGGGCTGATGGTATAGACTACCGAAGGCTGGGCATGTTTACCCGTTCTTTTGATGGCCTTCATGCAGGTCTCCAGGTTACGGATATCATTGAGGGCATCAAAAGTCCGGAAAATATCGATACCATTTTCCGCTGCCTTATCGATGAATTTTTCCACAATATCATCGGGATAGTGGTTGTACCCTACCAGTGATTGTCCTCTTATAAGCATCTGCAGCTTGGTCTGCTTAATTTCCCGGCGGATGGTTCTGAGCCTTTCCCATGGGTCTTCGTTAAGATAGCGGATGCATACGTCAAAAGTGGCACCCCCCCACACTTCAAGCGAATAGTATCCTGCATTGTCCAGATTATGCAGTACCGGGAGCATGTCATCAGTGGTCATCCTGGTAGCCCACAGGCTCTGGTGTCCATCCCTTAAACTCGTATCGGTAATCTTAATTTTTCCCATTACTTACCTCCCAGTGGTATAACCATCATAAAACTTAATAATACCTGGAGCTTACCCTATATACAAATAGGCTCAGGCCAAGGGCCTGAGCAAGTTGGTCCCACTACACTTGTTAATATTATAAAAATAAAGCCTCTCTATTTCAATCATTTTTATCAATGTATACATTACTCATCATTCCCGCCCCGAAAAACCATGCATATGTTTTCGTCACTGACCTCTAAAACCCGGCCGATCAGACCTTTAATTGCATTCTCATCAACAGCTGCCGCGGACCCTTTTATGACTACGGTGCTCATCCCCGGTTCACTTATCACTACACATTCCTCAATCCCCCGGGATTTAACTAAATTTTCCGCCTTCATTTCTTTTTCCATTTCTTCCATTATACCTATAATTTTCAAGGAAGCGGCTTCCCGCGATGCCTGACCCTGCTCCTCATCACGAGCCAACTCCCGCAGTACTTCCATCTCACGGCTGCGGCTGCGTTCTCTCTGCAGGCGGTACTCAGCAAAAAAATCCTCCCCGCTGCGGGATTCCACCTTACCAGATATCGTCTTTTCAGGCTTGGACTCACTCAAAGCACTATTGGGGCTATTGATGGGCTCTTTAAAACTTCGCCCTCCCCATAACACATTGATCGCCACGATTACCGCCAGTACCACACCGGCAATAACGATAAATCTCTTGGCCTTCTTTATTTCCACCACCATATGCCTCTCCCCCTTCGCTTTTACATATCCTGCCCCGGCATAACACAGACCTGATGGGGTGATACATTTAACAGGGTAGCCGTAGCCTGAATAAGCTTTTCCTGGATCAGCGGCGAACCGGCGCCCTCAGCTACGACCAGCACTCCAATTACTTCCGGGGTTTTGTTCTCCACCAGGAGAGGGGCGCCGGCAGATACGGCCAGGTCACGAGCTACATTACTCTCACTGGTGGTTTTTTTCAAACCGTTCTGGCTCTCCTCAATCTCCCGTTTCTCGTTGCGGGTATTGGCAGCATAGGTCTTTACCCCTCCCGAAGCCAGGGTTATGCTTACTTCCACTTTGCCCGCCCCATCAATCCGCGATAATATGTATTCCAGTTCCGCGGCCAAGTCCTGGTTGATTTTCTTGCTCTCCTTGCTGACGGTGTTATTCGCTATGGTTTTGCTGCCGCTGTCTTTGTTGTCAGTTCGGGTAACCGGCCAGATTAAGGCCAGAAGGCCAAGGCAGATAGCAATAACCATGATATATCTGCTCTTCTTATTGGGGAAACGGACTGACCCCTCATTATCATTCTTATTCCCCCTGATCCACTCGTATAGCACAGCTTTAACCCCCCTCAAACTTGATTTCGATTTGAATATTTTTAAACCCATACAGGTTATTTATAACACTGCGAATTTTATCTTCCATTTGCTTTTGGTCGATGGCGGGGGAATGCTCCCCTTCTTTGGAAAAGGCCTTTACTCCACCCCCCTCTCCCGACAGACCTGCGTTTTCCTCCGGTCTTACTATCAGGTGCAACTGCTTCAGCGCCCCCTCACTATCCAGCATGGCTCTGGTCTCTACTTTTTTTACCCCGGGTACCAGCATTGCCACCGCGCTTATTTGTCCCTCGATTTTTGCCGCGAAACTGCTTTCAGAAGTATCGGCAAGTTGCCGGTTGATGCGACTGCCCCGCTCCAGCACCTCTCTTTCCTGCTCCGGAGCAAGATGGTAATCCCAGAGGTTCACTTCCCAGTCCTTTCGTTCAAACAAAGCATTTAACACCGGATTCAAAACCGCTATGATAATAAACAGGCCAATGGCAAAGCGAACAAAGGGTTTTACCCGCCCCTCAGGAAGCAGAATTTCCAGAAAACTGGCCACGATGATTATTACCAGTACATTCTTTACCATTCCCGCCAGCAGCGCCATAACGACCTCCTTACCGCAGCATGCCCAGGTTATTGGTCATTCCTGCCACAATGGCAATCATAACGAAAAACATCAGACCTACCGCCGCCACCGTAGCCAGCATTAAAAAAAGGTGAGTGCTCATAACCTCAAGTATGGCAGCCGTTCGCGAATCACCCAAAGGCTCTACAATTGCAGCAGATATTTTGTAAATCAGCGCAATAGCGGCAATCTTTACCAGGGGAGCAAGTATAATCCCCGCTATTACCAGTACTCCGTATATGCCCAGCGCCTGTTTTATCATTACCACGTATCCGGCGGCCACCTCCACGGTGTCGGAAAACATCTTGCCTACTACCGGTATGGCGTTGTCGGTAACAAATTTTGTGGTCCTTAAGGCTATCTTATCCAAAGTAGCGGCATATACTGCCCTCAAGCTGATAAAACCAACAAAGACGGTCAGGAAAAACCCCAGTGATAATTGAGCCATCTGGGTAAAGAATTTGGCCATTCTCTCCACCTTTAAGGTATTTGACATATGATTTACCAGGTTGAGGATGGCGGAAAGAATTATTAAAGGGAAAACTACATTTTTTACCGTGGTAGCAAAAGCAGTCGCACCGGTCATGAGTAACGGAAGCAGCATGGCGGTGGTGTTGATATTGCCCAGACCTGCCGTTAATATCAGCATCTGGGGGAGCATAGCCGTCATGAAAGATACCATATTATCTATACTCTGCTGGCCGATGGCCAACACGATTTTAAAAGAGCTCAGGGCAATAGCGGATAAAGCCAGGAAGCAGGCCAGGTAAGACATCTGAGCAACTGATGAGGAAAATGCGGTTTGCAAATTGATGAGCAAAGCCGCAATAACGGAAAGAACCAACAATCTCCCCAGCAAGCTTGAATTTGCCAGTATTTCCTTGCCCAGCAGGCGCAGAATCCCCTCCCCTGCGTCCTTTACATTGAATTCCCATTCTCCCTTGATAAAATCAAGCAGCCATTCCTTCAGGGGTTTGCCTTCCATCAGGGTAGAAACATCAGTGTCCAGCTTATCCCGGTATTCTTCCAGTGCCGTCAGATCAAGATCCTTCAAGGTATCGTCAAAGGAAAAAACCGGCTCACTATCATCAGCCCAGGCTGCCGGGGGGAAAAACAGGGCGCAAAGGAACACCAGCAGCCCCGTTATGATAATTAAAGACCAGATTTCAGCGCCAAACCGGGGGTATTCTATTATTAATGCCGTTTTTTTCCTCTGCATCTTTAACCAATCTCCCCTAAATCCTACCCCTTACTCCTATCCGGGCATTAGCTGCATAAGGGATTCCAGTATGGCTATCATGATGGGAAGCGCCAGTACGGCGATAATAATCTTGGAGGCGAATTCCACCTTCTTGGCTACCGCCTGCTCACCTGCATCCTGGCAGATGGCAGCTGCAAATTCACCCAGGTAAGCCACCCCCAGTATTTTTAAAATGGTGGCAAAGAAAAAATAATTCACCTCGGCCCGGCGGGTCAGTTCTCGCATTACATTAAGGATGGAAGCCATCTTTCCCATCATCACAGTAAAGATGATGATGCTAAAAACAATGCTCAATATTACTGCCAGAACCGGCTTCTCTTGCCGCAATATCAAGAGGAGGATAGTGGTAACCAGGGCTAATCCCACCACTTGAGCTATTTCCATGGCCATCGCTCCTTGCAAGTCTTGTCATGACCTTCGGGAAAGGTGCAGTCCCATATGGTTAAAAGACAAGGTTACAGGTTGAATACTGACCTGACTACCATGAAAAGCTGGTTCATCAGCTGCACGACTATGATTAGAACTACAACGACTCCGGCTAGAGTCAGCATCTCAGCCTGCTCTTCCTTTTTAGCCTGTTTGAGCACGATTGACAGCACTGAAATCAGTATCCCAATACCGGCAATGCGAAAAATTATATCGACATTCACCCCAACCGCCCCTTTATTTTTATATTGAACTTAAAATTGCGCGCCATTTAACGTCTCTCGTCCCTGCCGCCTTAAATCAGCAACAAGACTACCACGGCTCCTATAATGAAGCCTCCGTAAGTCCAGAGCTTGTGGCCTGAATTCAGTTCCTCCCGTGCCTTCTCCTCCTGAATCCTTAACTCTTCCTGCAGAAGGTCGAACACCTTTCTTTGCTCACCTGCATCTGATCTGCCCAGTTGCACAGATATGCTGTCCAGCAAACTTATATCTCCGGCGTTAAGATTGGAATGTGAAGCCAATTTTTTCAGGCCTGCCCGCCAAGCCTCTTCCGCGGTAGTCCCTTGCCGGGACTTAAGCCGCCCCGCACTTTCTGCGAACAAGAATGACGCCGGTTTCTTACAAAATACGGCCGTTCGGGTCAGAGCAAGGGAAAGAGGGGTATAGGCGCAGGTAATTTCCTTCTCCAGGAAACCCAGAGCCATCCTGATATTTTTCAGTTCGTCAACCCTCTTTTCAAAGCGCCAGGCGCCACTTAAGCCGAAGCCTCCAAATCCGCCGATAATTAAAGCTATCCCCAGGGTTTTAAACAGCATGTCAATCCCACCTGACTATTTCCTGTATTGAGCCCGGGCCGTTTACCCGTGACAGAATAACCGCCAGCTTAAAGGCCCGGCTTGACAACAACTCCCGCATTATCGGCCGTTTCTGCAATTCGTCGGCCGTACTGGCATGAACGCTGCTTATAACCGCTACTCCGGCATTGACACATTCCTGGACAGCCAGAACATCCTCCCGGCGCCCGATTTCATCAGTAATAATCACCTGAGGAGAAAGGGAACGTAAGGCCATGACCATTCCCTGCGCCTTGGGACAGGAGTCCAGCACATCGGTGCGGGGTCCCACGTCCAACTGCGGTATCCCCCGATAACTTCCGGCCAATTCGGAACGCTCATCAACAACGACCACATTGCGGGCTGGCAAGGGTTTATGGCTGTTGGCCAGAAGGCGGGCCAAATCTCTTAATATAGTAGTCTTGCCACAGCGGGGGGGAGAAACGATCAGGGTATTTACGGCCGTATTTCCGCTACTGCCGTTTATGTAGGGAAGCAGGGGCAGGGCACAGTCCTTAACCTCGCGGGCTATACGGAAACAAAGACTGGAAAAGTCCTTCATGGTTTTAACCGTTTCTCCCTGCAGTACAACCTGTCCCGCCAGTCCCACCCGATGTCCGCCAGCTACGGTAATAAACCCTCTCCTTATTTCTTCTTCAAACGCATATAGTGAATTATCACTGATAGAGGAGACGGTACGGTGTATGTCCTCTTCGCTTACCCTAAAGCCAGTTGCGATATCCTCACTCAAACGCCCCCGCCTGTCCAGGGTAAAATCCCGTTCCCCCGCTTTCAATAGCAGGGGTTGATCACAGCGCAATCGAATTTCTTCCAGCTGCCGACATCGCTCCTCCTCCATATTAAGCAATAAATCTTTAATCGCAGGAGCAAAGTAGGGAAGTATTTCTCTTCGCAGCAAATCCTTACCGGGCTCAAGCATAAATCCACCTCCCTGCTTTACCATAAATATTGGTTTGGAGAGGAAAATATGCCAATTAAACCGGTATATTATGGAGAGGGTCTGACCATAGCAAAGGGGCGATTCCGGCAACGTATGGTTTATTACCATATTATCGGAACCGCCCCTGGATATACTCGTTATTGTTGGGTGATTTAGCGCTTATGCATTAGTATTCCTTGTCGCCCGGCCATCTTCAATTTCATCTCCATAATCACCATACTCAAAATCGAAGGAGCCGTCATTTACAAAGACCACTTCATTGCAGCGCGGACAGATAATTTCTATAACATCCTCGTCTTCCATCAGATCTGCATCAAATAAAAGCTCCTCACCGCAGTTATCACATTTTACTTCAATAACATCCTGATCCCGCTTAAGGTTCTCCTCCAGTTCAAAAAGGTCGTCATCGATACTTTCAATATATTCCCTGACCGTATTTAATTCAGAACGCATCTCTGCCAGCATTCCCGAAATATCATCCAGCACTCCCAGAATCCCGGTAATTATTTTACCCTGGGGGTTACCGTCACTGATATTCAGCCCTTCACTCAATCCCTGAAGATAACTCACCTTTTCACTGATATCCCTCACAACCTTGCCTCCTTTTTATTAGAAAGAAATATTTGCGTTAATATTATTGGTAAAAAACAAAGAATTAACCCTGGTTTTCTGTAGTTATTTTTATACAGTGTATTAAAACACCGACAGGCTATATATGCCAAAAAATACCGAATTATTTTCCTAATCCGCACCACTTGTGTTCAAAACATCCAACACTGTATGATAACATTACTTTAATGGCGGCGGAAAATTCAGATTTACATTATGGTATACATTTTGCAGTAATTTTTGTTAATTAATATATTCCACAGGAGGGCGTTATGGCTGAAAAAGTAAGCAAGCCACCAAAAAACAAAGTAACCACTTTGAGGGAGGCGGTAAATCGTTTTGTCCATGACGGGTGCTATTTGAGCTTTGGCGGAATTGGAGATCGAACCCCTACAGCAGCCGTACATGAAGTGGCCCGGCAGGGTAAAACCAATCTCTGCCTGGTAAGTGATACATCGGTATCTTTTGTCCATGATTCCATCCTCCTGGGCCTGGGTCGGGTTGCAAAATTGGAAATAGCCTATAACTGGGGAGGTATCTGGGGGGCAGATGCGGTTTACCGCAGGGTACTGGAAAAGGGAATTCCCCGGCCCATAGAAATCGAAGAATACTCTAATTTTTCCATGGGTATGCGCTTTCTGGCAGCTTCCCTGGGGCTCTCTTTCCTGCCGGTAAAATCACTGCTGGGTTCCGATATTCCGGTTTATAATCCTCAAATCAAGATTATCGACGACCCTTACACCGGTGAACCAGTAGCCCTGGTTCCGGCAGCCTATCCTGATACCGCTTTTATTCACGTCCAGCGCTGTGACTCCCTGGGCAACGCCCAAATATTAGGGCATATAGGTGATGACGACTCTCTGTCCCGGGCCGCCCGGCATGTTGTCATTACCACTGAAGAAATCGTTCCCAGCGATGAAATACGCCGTTTTCCCAACCTCACCACCATACCCTATTATTGCGTTGATGCGGTGGCAGAGGTGCCGTTTGGTTCTCATGGCCGGGGCTGTTCCTATTATTACTCCATGGATGTTCCCTTCGGGTTGCAGGTAGCCGATGCCTGGTCCAGTGAAGAGGGTTTTCGGCGCTGGGCCGATGCATGGATTTTTGGTGTAGACGACTGGGAGGGTTACTGCCGTAAAGTGGGCTGGGAACGTTTGACCCGACTGGCCCGGGCCGAAAGACGCTTTCAAGCCTTCGGTGAAATAAGGTAGGTGAGATAAAATGTCCCGGTATGCAGAAGAATATACCTTGACGGAGCTTATGGCAGCGACCATGGCCCGCGAATTCAGAAACCAGGAAACCGCCTTTGTGGGAATAGGCCCCCCGCTTATTGCCGCTATGCTGGCCAATCTTACTCATGCCCCGGATATGACCATCGCGGTGGAGGGAGGCGCTGTCGGTTCAGCGCCGCGAAGGCTGCTTACCTGTATTGCTGACAGCACTATTGACGAGCGGGCTTACTCCTGTATCCCCATGTGGAGGCTTTTCGGTGACCAGCAAAGGGGATTTTACGATGTGGGCCTGATTGGAGCGGCTCAAATCGATAAATATGGGAATCTCAATACTACCGGCATCGGTGGGTATCCCCGGTCGAAAGTACGGGTTGCCGGCAGCGGCGGGGGCAATGATATCGGTTCTTCCGCCGGCAGACTGCTGGTTATGATGCGCCAGGAAAAGCGGCGCTTTATAGACAGGGTCGATTATCTGACCACCCCCGGGTTTCTGGATGGGGGTGATAGCAGATTAAAAGCCGGCCTCAGGGGAGATGGCCCTTCAGGCGTTATTACGGACATGGGTGTTTTTCGTTTTGCTCCTGACAGCAAGGAAATGTACCTGGAGAAATGTCATCCGGGAGTTAGGCCGGAACAGGTCCAGGCCAGCGTTTCCTGGGATCTTAAAATAGCCCCGCAGCCAGCTGCAACTGAACCGCCAACCACGGAACAGGTGGAAATAATGCGCACCCTGGACCCTTTTGGACTCTATCTGGGCAACGGGAGGGCTGCCATGGCTGACCCCGAAAAAGGATTTGCTTTTTACATGCGGGTGCTGGAAGAAAGCTATCCGGCCATGGAAAAGCTCTTGCGATCGAAAGGGGGACAATAAAATCACTTATCAGAACGAATATCTTCGCAAACTGGTATCGGCCGAAGAAGCAGTCAAGGTAATCAAATCCGGGGACTGGATTGATTACGGACTGCTCTGCGCCCAGGTGGTAAGCCTGGATAAAGCAATGGCCAGGCGCAGGGATGAACTTGAAAATGTAAATATTTTTTCGGTTTTAACCCTTTACCCGCCCGAGGTTACTAAAGCCGATCCGGCAGGCGAATCCTTTGTCTGGAATTCCTGGCATCTTTCCGGCCTGGACCGTAAAATGGCCCAATCCGGCGTTCCGGTCTACTATTGCCCGATGCGCTATTCGGAATTGCCGCGCTATGTAAAAGAAAACATGGAACGCCTGGATGTATCCCTGCGCCAGGTCGGCCCCATGGATAAACACGGCTATTTTAATTTCGGCCCGCAAAACTCCCACAGCAAGGCGGTTTGCGATCGGGCCCGTACAGTTATCGTAGAAATAAACCATAATCAGCCCCGTTGCCTGGGAGGCTATTTTGAATCCGTTCATATATCCGAGGTAGACTATATTGTTCAGGGTGACAATCCCGCCTTACCTGAACTGCCCCTCTCCCCTATCACATCAGTAGATAAACAGGTAGCCCAGCACGTGGTTTCCGAACTTAAGGACGGTTCATGCATACAACTGGGAATTGGCGCCATGGCAACAGCCGTAGGCAAACTAATTGCCGCTTCGGATTTAAAAGACCTGGGCTGCCATACGGAAATGCTGGGAGATGCCTACCTGGATATGTATCAGGCCGGTAAATTAAACGGGAGCCGTAAGAACATTGACCCGGGCAAAATAGTCTATTCCTTTGCCCTGGGTACGCAACAGCTCTATGATTTTATCGATGATAATCCCCTTTGCGCCAGTTTCCCGGTCGACTACACCAACAACCCTGCCATAGCTGCCCTCAACGATAACCTGGTGAGCGTCAATAATGCCATTGAAGTGGACCTTTACGGACAGGTATGTTCAGAATCGTATGGTATTCGGCAGATTAGCGGAACCGGCGGACAGTTGGATTTTGTATTGGCCGGTTATGAATCCCGGGGAGGTAAAGCCTTTATCTGTTTACCTTCCTGCGTGCTGGATAGCGATGGTAGGGCCAGGTCGAGAATAGTGCCCATTCTGCCTCCGGGAGCGGTAGTTACCGACCCCCGTACAGTTGCCCATATCATAGTCACCGAGTACGGCAAGGTGAACCTGAAAGGCAAATCGGTATGGCAGCGGGCCGAGGGGCTCATAAGTATCGCTCAACCTGATTTCCGGGATGAGCTGGTAAAGGCTGCACAGCGGCAGGGCATCTGGCGTAAATCAAATAAACTTTATTAATAAATATTCAGAGTTATAAAAAAAGGGGGAGTTGTGTGGATGGAGGGAATAATACCGGAGAAAACTGACCACTGCCGGGGAGGTGGTCAAAGCCTTTAAGAGCGGAGATATCATTTCTATGGGGGAGGTATATGAACTAACGAGGCTGATAGCCAAAAGGCTGCCAAAAGCAGCCTTTCTTATCATTATGCTCTATCCAGGTATTCGCCGATACGGGTATCTATCCTGATTCTATCACCGGTATTGATAAACAGGGGTACTTTGACCGTCGCACCGCTTTCCAGGGTGGCATTTTTGGTTGCCCCGGTAGCCGTGTCACCCTTGACCCCCGGTTCAGTGTCCACTACTTCCATTTCTACGAAATTGGGCAGTTCAATCCCGATTATATTGCCCTGAAACATAAGAACCTGTATGTTCATATTCTCCAGCAGCCATTTAACGCCTTCGCCTATTGCCTCTGCGCTGATGGATATCTGCTCGTAATTTTCGGTATCCATGCAAACATAGCCATCGCCGTCATTATAGAGATACTGCATCTCTCTTCTGTCCAGATGGGCCCGGGGCACTTTTTCTCCCCCGCGGAAGGTCCTTTCAACTGACCCCCCGGTCTTGACATTCTTTAATTTAGCCCGGACAAAAGCAGCACCTTTTCCGGGTTTAACATGCTGAAATTCTACTACCTGCCAGGCCTGTCCATCTAATTCGATGGTCACTCCGGTTTTAAAATCATTAACCGATATCATCTTATCCCTCCATCAAATAATTAATAGGCTTTTATCACTGTGGGTTATGACCTCGCATCCCCCGCTTTTAACTATCACCGTATCCTCGATGCGTATTCCTCCCCATCCTGCTATGTAGATGCCTGGTTCCACGGTGACGACCATGTTTTCCTTCAGGACGGCCTCACTGCGCGCGGAGATGGATGGCCCTTCGTGGATCTCCAGACCCAGACTATGGCCGGTACTGTGCTGAAAATACTTACCCAGACCATGTTGCTCCAGGCAGTTTCTGACTGCCTTATCAACCCCGCGGCAGGTAACGCCTGCTTTAACCATTGCCACCCCGAGCTGTTGCGACTCCAGGACGGCCTGATACCTTGACGGGAACTCACCCTGGGCTGCACCGATTGCTACGGTGCGGGTCATATCAGCGGCATAACCCGAGTAAAAACCACCAAAGTCCATAGTGAGCATATCGCCTGCGACCAGTCGGCGTTCACCGGGTCGGCCATGGGGGAGGGCGGTATTATCCCCGGACAATGCAATGGTGTCAAAGGCTTCCTTATCACAACCCTTGCGGCGCAATAAATATGCTATTTCACTGGCCAGCTCCCTTTCACTTGCTCCAGGAGCTATCTTATGGCGGCACAGGTCACTGAATACCTCGTCCCCGATACGGGCTGCTTCCCGCATCATCTGCAGTTCGTCCTCATCTTTTATCTGACGCAGCTTCTCTACCATATTAACCAGCGGCACCAACTCGGCTGATAAAGATTGCTCCAGTTCACCATAATCATTATAACTTATCGCATGGCTCTCAACCCCGAGCCGGGTGAACCCGGAAGAGACCCTCTGCAGCTTCTCCAGACCGGGTGGCCGGCTTTCTACCAGTTCCCAGTCCGGGCATTCCCTTGCCACCTGTTCAAAGTAGCGGGAATCGGTAAATATATAGCAATGCCCCGGGCTTAATAACAGCCTGCCATCTTCGCCCCCGGTAAATCCGGAGAGGTAACGAATGTTTTCCGCTTTACTTACCAGAAAGGCATCAAGCTGATTCTCCTCCATTAAAAACAACATATTGTTAATTCGCTCGTTCATCAACTATCCTCGCTTCGGGAATTAGACGCGGATCGCGCTGATTAAATTAAGGTTCACACAGCCCTTCTGTTAATAATTCTCCAAGTTATCCTGGGTGCCTCGTAGAATTATTATTGAATACTGTTCTATTTTACCGTACCAGCACTATATGTAAAATAGTATATTAAGACGATTTTCCCATACTATTTCTAACCTCGAGCCGAAGGCCATATCCAAAAGGCACGCAGAGCCGCTAATGAAAATAGCAGCCGGGGTTAAATTATATTTAAGTCAGCGTGATCCATAATAATCCGCTACACTAATAGTGAGCGGTAGCGAACATCAGTGTTCCCTATGGGTGCGTGATCTGCGTTAATTTTCCCGTCCATTCTCTTATCAATCTGTATAAATATATGATTTCTATTCCATGTATTCACTTTTCTCGCTTCTCTTTTATAATCTCGCAGGCGGCTAAAAAAGCCAGGCGGTAAGAGAGCGGACCGAAGCCAAATATTCCTCCCCGGGCTACCGGTGAAATCAGGGAATGATGGCGGAATTCCTCCCGGGTATAAATGTTGGACAGATGAACCTCGATAACCGGAATAGCTGCCGCCCGCAAAGCATCATGGAGGGCGATGCTGTAATGGGACAGAGCTCCGGCATTTATAATGATAACCTCGAAATTATCCCGCGCCTGCTGTATCCGGTCCAGTAATTCCCCTTCATGATTGGACTGATAGAAATCAACCCTTATACCAGCGGCAGCGGCCATACTCCTCAAATCCTGGTTGATTTCCTCCAGGCTTCGGCTGCCATAAAGAGACGGTTCCCTCCGCCCCAGAAGATTGAGATTAGGTCCGTTTATAATCAAAATACCCCCGCTCAAACTATCACTCCTCTATTATTCACCAGCTATGCTCAGACTCTTGAGGCGTATACTGGGGGCAGCCTTACCCCCGAAAAATCTGAGATCACTGCCTACCGATTCAATATCCTTGAAAAAATCGCCCAGGTTGCCGGCAATAGTCGCCCCCCGTACCGGGTAGGTCAATCGGCCGTTTTCAATCATAATGCCGGCCGCTCCCACGGAAAAATCACCGGAAATAGGATTAGCGGTATGCATCCCCATTACTTCTGTAATGTACAGACCCTTTTTAATATCTCCATATAAATATGGCGGGTTTCCGGCTCCTGCCTGCAAGATAAAATTGCTGGTACCCACTGAAGGCAGACCCCGGAACGAGCCTCGCTGTCCGTTGCCGGTCGATTCTACGCCGGCTTTGCTGGCGGTATAGCTGTCATAAAGATAGCCGGTCAGGATCCCGTCCTTTATCACCGTGTTGCTCCGGGCCGCCACCCCTTCACCATCAAAGGGGAACGTGCCGATCCCACCCCTGAAGGTAGCGTCGTCCACCAGGGTGACTGCCGGTGAGGCCACTAACTGCTCCAGTTTCCCGGCCAGGAGGGATTTGCCCTTCTGTACCATCTGGGCATCTACCATCTGGGCCAGGAGACTCAGAAAACGGGTGGTTACATAGGGTTCCATCACACAGGGGAGATGAGCCGAACCTATGGTGCGCGCCTTTAAGGCCCTTACCGCGTTACCGGCAGCTTCCCGTCCGGTAAACACAGGGCCCAGATCCTTATAGTTCTTCCTCACCATTACCGAAAAGCCATTCTGGGCATCCCCGTCATCCTCTGCCACCAGGAAGATATAGATTCCGCAAAAATTTCCTCTGTCGCTGGCATAAAGTCCACTGGTATTCATTATAACACTGGTAAATTCACTGTCTTCGTAACCGGCCCGCTCAACAATACTGACCCGGGGATCACTGGATAATGCTATTTGCTCCACTTCGCGGGCCATCTCTATCTTTTCCTCCAGGCTGGTTTCAGGTATCTTCGGATCATATATCTCCAGCACCGGATACTCACACTTACCCTGAGGCAGACAGTTGTGAGGGTCGGCTTCGGTATAACGGGAAATGCTTATGGCATCATCTACTACCTGCCTTATGGCCTGGTCGGAAAGGTCACTGGTAAAAACGAAGCCCAGCCGGCCATCATTGATTACCCGTAATCCCAGACCCGCTTCCTCCGCTTCTTTCAAGGTTTCAACCTGTCCCTCTATAACCTCTACACTTAACTCCCGACCATGCAGCAGAAATGCCTCGGCCTCCACTCCTTTTTTACGGGCCAGCTCCAGAGCCTTCTCCCCTGCATTGCTCAAAAAATCTTCCACCGCTAACACGCTCCTAAATCAGACGCGGAACCCGGGGAAACTTTAGGGAATCCGCGTTTTATACCATATAATCAAATAGCACTTTGTAATTTTACTTTGAATTTATATAACTAACTTGTCAGGTATAGGTACGACCTGCAGTTATTCCTTTCCTATTCCGCGTCTATTTTTAGCAAAATCATATTCTCCTGATCTTACGCTTTGCCGGGCCGCTGGCCGGGGCAGTTCCTCCCACCGTCAATTCCTTGATTCGGATGGTAGGCTGGGCATCGGAAACCGGCACCCCCTGCCCGTCTTTACCGCATACCCCGATGCTGAACCCCAGGTCATTTCCTATCATATCTATGCTGTTTAAAACCCTGGGCCCGTTGCCGGTCAGAGTAGCCCCCCGCACCGGGTATTTAACTTCACCATCTTCTATGATGTAAGCTTCCTGCACGTCAAATACAAAATCACCATTGGTAGTATTAACCTGCCCCCCGCCCATTTTTTTAACCAGCAAGCCCGAGGGGGTCGAACTGATAATTGCTTCCGGGTCATCCCGGCCGGAAGCAATAAAAGTGTTGCTCATGCGCGGTATGGGCTTATCCCGGTAAGATTCGCGCCGCCCGTTGCCGGTGGAATCCCGTCCATCCTTGGCAGCCGTTAAGCGGTCATACATATACCGTTCCAGTACCCCGTTATCGATTAAAACCGTATGCTGACCACAATTGCCTTCATCGTCAAAACGGAAGGTACCGTACTTGCCCTCCAGGGTAGCATCATCAATAACACTTACCCCGTCAGCCGCTACCCTCTCCCCCAGCTTATCCCTGTAAACGGAGAGGCCCTTCTGAACCAGGTCAGCCTCCAGGCCGTGGCCGCAGGCCTCGTGTACCATAGTCCCGCCCGCCTCCGAGGACATAACCACCGGCATACGCCCTGCCGGGGCCGGCCGAGCCGAAAGCATATTAACCGCCAGACGGGCCGCCTTTTCCGCCATATCCTCAAAGGCAACCTCCTCCAGCAGTTCCCAGCCGCATACTCCTCCGGCCGATTCATAACCGGTCTGAATAATACCATCCCGGGACGCCACCGCACTGACCGTCAGTCTGATGCGGGTGCGTTCATCCTCGGCCATATCGCCGTCACTGTTAGCTATAATGACCTTCTTGTGCAAATCGCCCACAGCCACCGTAACCTGGCGAATCTCGTCGCCAACGTTGCGGGCGCTTTTATTGGCTGCCAATACATGTTCAATTTTTTCGTCAAAGCTTACTGAGTCGGGCAGCCGTTTGCAGCTCAGGTCAAAGGCAGGCTTTTTCGGCATGAGAGCTATCGGGCAGGCTCCTGAACCGGCAACCGATGAATGCCGGGCGACAGCAGCAGCTTTGAGCAGGCCTTCTTCGCTCAGGTCGCTGGTGTATACATAGGCCGTTTTGCCTTCCCTGACTACCCTGATCCCGGCCCCCTTCTCCCTGCCGCTGTTGACCTTTTCAATCCGGTCATCCTCGCAAAACACATTGCTCGACTGCTTTTCTTCGATGTATATCTCGGCAAAGTCCCCGCCCTTTTTCAGGGCTTCCTCCAAAACTTTTTCCAGCATTACTTTATCCAGCTTATTTCCCTCCAAAACAGCACTCTGTCAGATAGAATTCCCTTTTTTTGACCATATTAATTAGGGCTACGTCTATTAATTCAGGAAAAAGCCGCTTATTCCTGCTAAAAAGGTAAAAAAGATAGCAGGCTATTTATCTGTATCTTATTATTTATCTTTATACCGGATTGAAATAATTTCGGCAGGATAAATAAATTCCCGATGGTCAAATACGGAAACTACCCCTCCACCAACATCAAACTCGATCTTATAAATATCCAGAAATTCCACCTGCACTTCAGCTGCCAAAGTTCTTTGCGCCGGAGGACTGACTCCCTTACTGACAAGCTGAAAACGGCACTTATCGCCATCAACACCGCTGCATTTCGGATTTTCCAAATAAAATCCCATTTCCCTTCCGGATTCATGTAGGATCCATTCCTGTTTGGACAGAACAAGCTCGGCGGGAATATCCTGACTATTACTATAATCCCTTTTCAGAATATCATAAATCTCTTTCATCCCCACCAGTACGCCGCCATCTGCCATTTCATACGCCTGGGCAGCCTGCCTGTGATTAACACTCATTAACCCCTCTAAAAAAGAAGAATTGGCAAAGGACACAACAATAAGATATAAAAGCATTAAATAAAAAATAACCCATACCAGTACATAGCCTTCATCATGTCTGATCGGACGTAAAGATCGTATCACCATACTCCTACTCCTGCGCCTGCATGACCCGGGAAAAGCAGCAAAACTCTATTTCATAATCGCCATCCTGATTATGCAACATTAATTTCCCATGCAATCTCGGACCGGACTTGATAAATTCAACTGCAGAGATATTTTCCGCTACCGGAACCGTACTTTTATAAACGCGATACAGATTGCCATTATTGGCATATATACGGATATTCTCACCGCCGGCACCGGTAATTATCAGTTTACCGGCATCTGCACTCACCTGAAAATCCCGCGATGTTCTTATATCCTGCTGAATACAATCCATTGCCATACGTGATGAATACTGCAGCTCAGCACGATTGTTGCTGTTCCTGTAGCCGCTCAAAACTAAACCTGCCGCTTGTTGAAGAATTCCTATTATTAACAGGGCTAACGCGAAACCCAACAATAGCTCGATCAGCATATTTCCCCGCTCATCATTTGCTGAGAAAAAAAGCGAACTAAGTTTTAAGGTACCGAGGCTACTCCTACCAGGAATTCTTCCCACTGACTGCTCCCCCCGGTCGTCAAGACCTCAACCTTGACGACATATAAACGCTGGGCTCCCACCAGCGGTTTAATAGTAATCTCAGCCTCAAGACCGGGCGGCGGCGAAGTTAGAAATGACAGGCTGTCAGCTCTTGCCTGTCCCGACTCGACAAGCCCGGTCAACATTTCCGGACAGGCTTTCATTTCTTCTAACAAAGAACTGGCATAAATACATGCAGCGGTTCGCCCTCCCCCTCGGGATACATTGTTTATCCCCAGCAGCAGCAAATTCAATAATCCGCCGATCAGTACCAAAGTCAGTGCCAGGGATACAACCACTTCCAACAGGACAAGTCCGCCTTCCGTATATGCGGATTGCCTTAAACGACTATCCCGCCTATTAAATGATCTGTTCATAGCCTGCGCCCGCATCAATAGATTAAAGCTCATTTAATTATTATTCTGCCTTTTTTACCATATTCCTCCATAAAGATGATTAAAATAAATAATTATCAGCAAATTACAATTACGGTTTTTCTCATATACATATAAAGAATATAAGGGTCCCGCTGTTCAGACCTGAACCCGTTAATGAAATTATTCTCAAAATACCATAATAATGTATTTGCTTCTAAAATAATGTTATTATGACATTAGGCTTAAAACGCTGGTTAAACTGGCATATATATTTCCTATTGATATACCATTTCATATTTTTCTAAGTATCTTGTTGAAAGACCCGGACTGCTTTTTTGAAAATAAAGCCCTGGATTTTTTCACAAAAGGAGATTGTCGATGCTTAAACGTAACAGTTCGTTTGGTTTTCATTATGAAAACGGCTTTACGCTGGTAGAAGTCCTTGTCGCCATGGTTATCCTCTTATTAATTGTCACCGCCTGTTTCCCCCTTTTTACTTTGGCTACCAAAACAACCAATGAAAATCGAGCTCGCCTGACTGCTAATGAATTAGCCAAACGGGAACTGGAGCGAATACTGGCACAAGTAACGCCCGGCAGCTATATCAGCGAGGACGACGACCCGGACACAGCCCCACTCAAAACAGGCGTGTCAGCTACCTATTATTTTGATGATAATGGCAAGCCTATAGCTATTCGAGATTCCAGATCACGCTTTGCCCGTTTTGAAGCCCGGAAAATTGTAGAATGGATAGATGATCCTGCTGATGGTGTACATCCTGCTGATAAAACTCCCTTCGACTATAAGGTATTGATTATTGAAGTTTCCTGTCCTTCCCAATTTACCGGGCAAGTAGTTAAACAGGCTGATTTCAAAACCTTTGTGGCCCGTGAGGGAGCTGCATCCCCTATTGTTGGAGTAATTATTGAAGTAGTCCGGGGCTGGACTGATGAATATGGCAACCGCATTCCCCTGGAGGGTGCCACCGTAACCCTTGATGGCACTGGTCCCAGACATATGGGCATGACCAATTCTTCAGGCCAGGCTTTAATTCCTATAACTTTTCCCGATGACAGCACCGTATATTCTTACCAGGTCCAAACCGAACGCCTGGGAATGATACCTCGGCCGGATCAAAAAGCACTACCGGTGGAAGCACGACCTTACAGTACGAATTATATTCAGATGGAGATGGAAGAACCGGCAACCCTTACCCTCAGGTTTGCTCCGAGTGAGAAAGATGTTGATATTGCCTTGGATGGAGGCCTTATTATGGGCGGACCCAAGGAAGAAACCTTGATTGCCGGGAATAGCAGGGTAACATTTGCCAATCTCTGGCCGGCGGGTAAAGACCCCGACCATCCGGGAAGGGTTTGTTCGGGCGGAACCTACAGCCTTACTATGGAAAAGCCTCTTCTGGCATATAACGCTCTGCCCGAGGCCGGCTTGGAATACCCGGCAGATCGGTATCCCGTTGATCCTGATGACCCATCGCCCCCCGTCTTGAATTTGTGGAATTATGAGCCGAGTTACAATGGTAATCCGGCCTGGGTGGCATCGGCGGCGGCTCCCAATACGAATCCTGAATCGCCGCACCGGCTGGCGTTTAGCAAATTGCCCGAATCTGAACCTTTTGAGCCTGAAATAATCGATATGAGACCTTTTAAACCGGTTTTAGCCGGTGTCACTGCCAGGCTTACGGCCTCTTTCACCGAATTTTCTTTATCGGGATTGGGCGCTCCTCTGCCTGATGATTTTAATCTGGTTTATCTGGGTAAAGAAGAGGCCGCGCTGGACAGTGATAATAGCGATGATTGGACTCCTTGTATAAAAATCCATAAGGATCCCGTTAGCGGGGAAAGGGTTCTATTATATGAGAACGGCAATACCCTGGCTATAGAATCCTCCGATCAGTTAACTATCCCTGCTGACACAGAGCTGGGGCTTAAGGAAGAATATTTCTCCAAGTCCTTTAAAATGCGTTTTGACAGCAGCCCGTACATTAATACTTTGTTTTTCCGCAATTTTAGTATCCGCTGTACTTATGACAATCTGCCCAGCATTGAGTTTACTGGACCTGGACAAAACCGCAATATAGTGATTTCCGGTAATTAATTGTCATACCAAGGGGGAAACAACATGACCCTGCTTATCAAAAACCGGATTAAAGCGATTTATAGGAATCAAGGTATAACCCTGGTCGAAGTACTGGTAGTTTTAGTCTTGCTGGCAGTTGTTTTGGCACCGACAGTCAATGCCTTAAGCACTGCTGATCGCATCTGGTCTCATAACAAAGCCATTAATCCTTGTATAGCCCAGGCCAATACTTCTATGACCCGAATTAGCCGGGAAATCCGCGGGGCGGTGCAACCCTCCGGTACAGTTGACTCTGTGTGGGCAGAAGATGACGGGCAGCGTTTAATAATATATGGCTACAATGAAACCGACTCGAAGTGGGAAAAAATCATTTATCAGGTCAGGGCCAACAAACTTAACAGGATAGTTATATCTGATACTGATCCGTCTGCAGTCATCAGTGCTGCTATCCCTGCTGAAAGCAATACGGGCTGGACCACTCTATTGGAGGGGATCACCAGCAATCCGGTTTTTAATCGACCGGTAAACTCCCGAACGGTAGAAGTTAACCTTCAGGTAAGCGACAGCGGGCAGGTTAATCCCCGCTTTCCACCTTTTGACCTGGCTTCCGCTTATATGATCAGAAGCCGGGAAGTCGGGGCTATAACCGGGGCCCCGGTACCGGATGCAACTGAACCGCCGGTGGTTCCCGCTCATAAGATTATTATTAGTCCCGAGTCTACCAAAATGATAATTAGTGAAACAAATACACACGAACAACAAGTCTTTATAACTGAAATCTGGCCGGCAAACGCCACTGATAAATCAATTACCTGGACGTCATCCAAATCCGAATGGGTAGCGGTTGATTATGATCCTAATGATAGTTTGCACGCAACTATGAAATTAATGAAAAAGCAAAGTGATTGGAGTTATTGGGATTTCCTGAATCTGTGGCCTCCTGATGTTACAATTACAGCCACCGCTAATACTGGTGGTACAAGTGCTACTTGCAAGATAAACATAAATAAATGGTTGTAGGGGGGAGCGTAAAAATGCGATGTGTAAATTCAACTGTAGCATCATCTGGAAACCAACAAGGGGCAGCGCTTCCCCTGGTGCTCATCCTGATGATACTTATGTTTATTTTGTCGGCGGCCGCATACCAGGTGAGCCAGGGAAACACAGGCATTGTCGCCATGGCCTCCAGCAGCGAAAAAGCCCTCTATGCCGCCGAACAGGGCTACAACAGAACTTTATGGCGCCTGAATAACGAAAAAACCAATTTTCTAGCCGCGGAAGACAGTAGTCCGGAGGAAATATACTACGGCGGCAAACCCTATAACTTATATAAACTTACTGCCGGCTCAAACTATCGAGTGCAGGTGCTGGTGCCGCTGGTAGAAATAGCGGGAAGTACTGATAAAGCCGAAGACAGCTACCGCCGGATTATACGCGCTACCGGTTGGGATAACCGCTATCCGGAGCGGTTGCGCTCAATTGAAGTAGAAGTATATAAAAAAACCTTTACTCAATTTTGCATGGCTAACAACAGTGAAAGGGATAAAGCCGGCAATCCCCTTTACTGGACAACCGGGGAAGTTGTTTACGGTCCATTACATACCAATGATACCTTGTTTGTCAATGGCACCCCGATTTTCCACGGACCGGTCACCTATGTGAACAGCATCAATATCACCCCTGCCGGGAATATGTATAATCCGGCAATCTTTCGCAAAGGCAATTCCAAGGTGGCAGAGGTGCTAAGCTTCAACAGCAGTCTTAGCAACCTTAAAGCCCATGCCCGCATTGCAGGTCATTATTACAATGGCCGCGCCTGTATTCGCCTACTGGAAAGCGGGGGCTATAATGTTCGTTATTATGATCGGAGTACCGATACCTGGCACTATAATGATGCAGAGTACCATTTTGTACCTACAACGGATCGCCCGCTGACAAATAATAAGTGGTATGATCGGGAGATTGCAAACGAGGAGGCTTATAATAGCAATGCTGTCATGTTTCAAAGGATATTTCGCAACGAAGATGGAAGTATCCAGGACACCCTAACTCAAAGTTTCCGTTCTTTTGCCGCTTTTGCTGCTACAGTCAGTCCTTTGAAGCTTCCTGAAAATGGAGTTGTTTATGTTGACGGAGGAACCGGTGGCAATGATGCTGCAGGAGTATCCAAGTATGATGTCGGGCTTGGCAATGTTTTTGTATCGGGTAAGCTGGACGGGCGCCTGACCATAGCCGCAGCCAATGATATCTTCATTACCGCCCACGACCCCTGTGACTGGAAAAGGCCCGATTGGAGCAGTAGCTGGTATGATAGTGCTCCGGGCGTAACCTACAGTAATACTACGTTTGAACAGATTATGGTAAACGGCGAGTGGTCTCATACTGAGGTAGGCGGAAACAGCGGTGAAGACATGCTGGGATTGGCTGCAACCAATCACGTAGATGTTCTGCATTACAACTGGTCGTCGCAGTATGATGAAAATGTAGATTTTTTCGGTTCAATTCTGGATCCTCTGGATTTGTTCACATATAGAGACTACTGCTGGACGTTCATGAATCTTGGCGTTCCGGTCGATCATGCTCCCAATAATATTAATCTTCATGCCGCTATCTGCGCCCAGGAGGAGTCCTTTGGTTTTGAAGCCTATGACCGGGGCCGAGTTAAGGATACTGCTTACGTAGTGGGGTCAATCGCCCAGAAATACCGCGGTCCCCAGGGTATATCAGGCTTCCTGGATCAAGACGGATACAAAAAGAGCTACAGCCATGATCCTCGCTTTCTTTACGATGCACCGCCCCATTTTCCCGATCCCGCCAATTCGGGGTGGCAGTCTTCCCGCTGGGATGAGCTTAAAAATCATATTGAATAGGTTTTCACCATTTCTCTCTCGTTTTGACCGCATCGGGATCAGTACCCAGGTAACGGTCGTCTTTCCAGTAGCCCCACTGTTGTACACCGTTCGGCCATACATAGCAGCCTTCGCCGTTCAAGCGGTCCCGTTTGAATTCACCCGCATAGTACGAGCCGTCAGGCCAGTGATATACTCCCACACCTTCAAAAACCAGACTCTTGAACTCTCCCCGGTACCATTCACCACTGGGAAAATAATAACTGCCCTGTCCGGTTGCAGCGCCTTTTTCCATCTGCCCTTCGTAGTATTCACCGTTGGGCCAGCGGATGGCACCCATGCCGGATGCTTCGTCTTCTTTGAATCCGCCCTCGTAAAATGTACCATTGGGCCAGACTAATTTGCCCTTACCATCACGCTGATTGTTTTTGAAATCGCCTTCATACTTTTCTCCGGCAGGCCATTTCATTATGCCTTTGCCCTGCATCATGTGTTCCTTGAACTCGCCTTCGTAACACTCTCCGGTAGGAAAACGCAGGCAGCCTTTGCCGTTGAACATATTGTTTATCCAGGAGCCCTTATACCAGACGCCATTTGTGAAGAACAAGGTTCCTTGACCGTCAGCCTTGCCCAATACCAGGTTGCCGAGGTAATAGCTGCTGTCCGGCCAGTTAATATCTCCAAGAGAGGCGCGGGTGGCAGTCAGGGGAACATGGGTTTGCTGTTTTAACAGGTCCTTAATTTCTTTACTGACATCCCGCATGGCTTCATATTTTAATGTAGACTCTTCCCATCTGACACTTTCACCGTTGGTTTCCAACTGGTCTTCCTTTGGCATGGCCCTATCCTGTTCCAGTACACCCTCCAGAAGAATCTTAAGGGTATGAACTTCCATAGCTGCTCCCTTAATACCAGGATAGCGTACACTATATGCTATCTGCTGATTTTTACCGTCTCCTTTGGTAAGGGTATTTAAAATAAGATTATCTCCTGGTATGGGCAAACTCTGTTCCCATAAAACCCGACCATACTCATTAATTCTTATCACTCGTACATCCTTTTTATCAGGGGAGTAGCATGCCAGAACAACCCCCCCCTGCCCATCTATGTCTTCTCCACGCAGTTTACGGCTGTCTTTGAATGCATCCGGCACGGGGAGCAGCGCCATCGGCATCTGTTCCCCCGGGCCACCCAGGCGGCGTTCCTTTACCCCGTCCCCGACACGCTCATAGCCCGGCCAGCTGTCTATACGCCCATATTTATTCACATAGATAAGATAAACATCCTGGTCGCCATGACTGCTTACTGTATTACCGGCAACCAGAAATCCTATAACTTCGTCATTATTGATATTTACCATCACCCCAACGGTAATCCCTCGTTCGTCGTCCTTACCACCGTAGTTCCTGCTCCACTCCACTTCTCCATATGCGTCCAGACGAACCAGGTATAAATCCTGTTTGCCGTTGGTATTGCTGTCGGTATAACCGGTAAGGATATAGCCATCGTTATATCCTTCTTTGTCTAATACCTGAACGATTTGACTGGCCCCTTGATTGCCTGAATCAGGATATGTTTTTTCCCATCGGGCAGAGCTTTTTGCTTTACCAGTCCATAGTCCCGATTTGTCCATTTTAATAATTCGGATATCCCGGCTGTCTTCCCCAGTAGTTCCCGCTATCACAAACCCATCGTCATTGGTGCCGGCAATGGTATTCACCGTCTTAACAGGCAGTTCCCTCTGCCATACTACTTCTCCGTTGCTTCCGATCTGCAAAACCCGAATTATATTTCGTCCCGATTGCTGGCTGTCGACTGCGATTACAAAGCCGCCCTTCTGCATATGCATAAGCTGCAGCGTGTCCTGGCCCTTTAGGTTGTACACCTTATTCCATAACTCTTTACCGTCCTTATCCAGCTTTTGCGCTCTTATGTCACGATCACCAGATATTATGTCCTGCTTGTAGGACATAAATATATAACCATCCTCAGTGGGGTATATACAGCGATTAACATCAGTTGTATTAAAATCAATCATTTGTTTATTATAAAAGGGCAGGAAGGTAGATGCGGGCAAATCTCTAGCCAGAGCAAGCGTTACTGAGCCTGCGATTATTACTGTAATCACAAAAACAGCAGCAATGATCTCAAGAATTCTCCAGGGCTTTTTCAATATTCCTGCCATCTATACCTCCCCCTTTATATTTTGAGCATCGTTTGCCGGTTTATTTCCGGTATCGGCATCCTCAGCCCGGGCAGCTTTATCCCGGCCGGCATAATAAGCGTTAATTGTGATTTTCATTTCAAAGCTGTCCGGCATGAAACTTTCTGCCACCGGTCTTTCAGCTTCAGTTGCGCTTTCTTTTTCTTCCGCCGCTTCAAACTTGATTCTTTGCAATTTGGCCTCCGGAATATCCGGAGGGGCTATGTAGTAAGCCGGAGGTCTCTCATCTATCGCCTCTGTTTCCTGGGTCTCGGCCTTAACCGCATTAAAAGAAACATCTTCTACGCTGATTAGTCGCTCCGCTTTCTCCAGCTCGTTCAGGAAATTTAACAGTTGCGTTATTCGACCTTTGGTCCCGATATTGAACACCAGGACCTGGACTCCGGTTTTATCCGGTTTTTCCGCCCCCTTATAATCGATTGCCGCAAAAGGCAGACTATGTTCGGCAGTAGTTTCATCCAGCACGGTTAACAGTGAAATCATTTCGTCGTCGGCAGGTAAACGCTTGTTCAGGTCGGCTAACTTATCCTCGATCGGCCCGAGCTTAGCCGGAACTTTTCTGACTTTGGCCTGCAGATTTTCTTTTTCCATCTGCAATTGCCGGTTGCCGGCAGTAATAGTCCGGATCTCCTTGTTAATCGGTAAATATAACAGACGGTAAAAACCAAATCCTATCAGAATTACGATAAGAAATACTAATAATGCCTGGTCCCGTTGTGATAAACTCACTATTCCGCCTCCCCCCAAACCAAAGTTATATTAAAATTCACTTCCCCGGTTTTAGTATTATATTTGGAGGATACGCTTTTTACCTCTTTAACAAAATTCAACTCTCTTAGCTGTTCCAGATACTTAATAAATTTTACCTGGCTTTTACAATAAGCCGACATGGTAAAATCATTATCGGACGTGACATCCATTTTCCCGATAGTGACATCGGGGATGCTCAACAGGTAAATCTCCTTGAGATATTTCGATTTCACTTTCACCCGTTTTTCCAGAGCCTCTACCATAGTCCTGTGAGCATTAAACTTGTCAGAGTATTTGCTGCCGCTATCGGTGGAAACTGCCGACCTGTTCAGCTTGTCTATTTGCCGCTGCAGTTGCTGATTTTCAGCTTTCAGCGCCTGCAGCTTTTGATTCTGCATCCACCAGGTTCCCCCCAGGGCACCCACAAACAGCAAGGCTGCCAGACCCAGTATCCCCATAAACCGGATATTGCTTTTCCTTTCCAATTTTTCTTCCTGCTGATAGCGCAGCAGGTTTATCCTGGGCTCTTTGTTAACCCTCACTGTTTATGCTCCCCCCTCAAAGCTAATCCCAATGCTATGGGATAATCAAAGCACAGGTCGTTTTTCTGTTGTTCACTTATATTTTGGGGAAGCTTGAGATTCCGGTCAATTTTCCCCAGTTGAACCGGTATATTCAGTTCTCTGCCCAGCAGTTCATCGATGCCGTTTAAGCGGGCACATCCTCCGCAAAGCAGTATGCTGGCTATTTTATCCTCCTTATTCTGCAAACGGAAATAATCAAGCGAGCGCACCAGTTCATCAATCAGATTGCGCAATAGGGTCCTGCACTCAGGTTCCTCCGCACTCAGGTCTTCCAGCCGCCGTTCGCCCTGAGCAACCTGGGGAATCTGCAGGAAAAAAGCCGAGCAGCCAAAAGCGATGGAGCGGAGAAAAACGGGATTATGGTCCTGAAATATCGATAAATAACTGCGTTGGGCGCCAATATTTACGATACCGTAAACTTTGTCATTGCAGGTTTGCGGATAATAGAGGCTTTTTAAAGCTAAGGGCTCGATCTCCAGTATGGTTAGCTTCAGCCCGGCTATGCGGCAGGTTTGAACCAGATTTTCCGCCTGGGTTTTACGGGCGGCCACAAAAAAGACTTCCGCCATCCTGCCCTCAGGTTCGTCAAATTGGCGTACCGGATAAATGTCAGCTGTAATATCATCTATACTGATGGGCAGAAAACCAGTGGACTGGTACAGCGCGGCCGTTCTCATTTCATCCATATGCATAGCCGGCAGGGTCAGGAGGCGGGTATAAACCTGCTGTCCCGATAGGGCGGATATAACCCTGCTGCCCTTAAGTTTTAGCTGCTCCACCAGTTTTCCCAGCTCCTGTCCGACCTCCCCGGGATTATTAATCAGACCGTTTTCCACCATACCGGTCGGGGTAGCGATATGGCCGAAAATTTTAACCGTACCGGTATTTCCATGCCGCTGCATTCCCGCCAGTTTTATAAATTTGCTGCCGATATCCAAACCTACCGACATCCTGCCGATAAACAATTGGTATCCCCCCAGTACTAATATATACGGCCCCAATAAAATGCTTATTAGCTTAAACCAAAACTCACTTTGCCCGTTTCGCCTTAACCGAAAAAGCCGTATCTTTATAAAAACCCCAGGTACCAAGAAGCGATAGCATCAGCAAATAAAAAAGCTGTATAAGCTGACGCAGCCAGGAACGGTCCAAATTTTACCGGAGTCTTGCGCCCGGTTTTTTCGACCGTCATAATGATCAAGCCAAATATTGCTCCGGAAAAGGAAGCCAGCAGCAGCGTAACCGCCGAACCGGTCAGACCGGTAAAAGCCCCGATTACTGCCGCCAGTTTCACATCTCCGCCCCCCATGCCGCCGTTGGAAATGAAGGCAACGGCAAGCATCAATCCGCCGAAAGCCAGGGTTCCGTATAACGCCGGTAGGAATGCCAGGGTCCGGAAGGACAGAACTAATCCCATAACGATAGCCGGATAAGTCAGGCGGTTGGGGATAATACCATGGTCGATATCGATAAAGGCCGCAGCCAAAAGTATTACGGCGAAAACCCACCCTGCTGCCGTTACCGTACTCAGGCCCCAGCGCAGGTAGACTCCGATAAAGAGCAATGCGCAAAGCGCTTCCACCAGCGGATAGCGCGGGCTGATTTTTCCCTGACAGTGCCGGCAATGTCCCCGCAAAAATAAATAACTGAATACCGGCACCAGGTCCACCGCCCTTAACTGCTCCCGGCAGCGCGGACAGCGGCTGGGAGGGGACACAATCGATTCCCCCGCCGGCATACGGGCAATTATGACATTGGTAAAAGAACCGAACAGGAGGCCTGCCGTAATTACGATAATATATGCGTATATATCCAACGGTACCCCCCCCTTTGATTCGGATTATCGGTAAGGGGCAAGGAGTTAGGGGTATCTTTCTCTCCCAATGTTTACTCCTTGCCTCTTGGGCTGTGCTCGGTGAGTATCATTATGACAAATCAGCAATGCGCTGTTAGTAGGCGAAAGAGGAACCGTCCCCTTGACACTTATAAAACAATTCAAGAAGGCAAGAGAATTGTCGACATCCTCCCTTCATAACATTTTGCACTATGTTTCCTACAGGTATCACTATGGTAAGATCTTGAGCCAGAAGTTGTCAAAGTAACCGTTCCCCGTCAACTTGTTTTTATGGCCATGCAACAGCAGTTCCACCGCCAATCGCGGTTATGGTAGCAGCTTTTGTTGGGTTAGCAGTTAGAACCCCATCCGTTACTGTGTAAGTTCCAGGCTTGGTCGGCCATTCCCTAATATAGTTGGGTATAAGAACTCCCACACCAGCTTGAGTCACATCTATAGTTGACAAAGCTGCAGTATCGTTTGCTGCTTTATAGGATTCAATAGCTCCTTCGATTGTTCTTATGTTAGCCAGATGAGCATTTAGTTTAGCCTTCTCTGATACATTGTTATAGATGGGTACCGCAATGGCCACCAGAACACCGATAATAACAACAACCACCATCAACTCTACCAGGGTGAATCCTTTTTGATTATTAGTACTCTGCATTTTACTGCGCAGTTTCATTAACATTCGTTACCCCCCTTTACCGACTAAAATTCTTCAGCTGTTTTTCTCCCACCGATTAGGGTTTTAAGATTATGCATCCCCCTCCTTTAAAGGCTTCTCTGGCAACAGAACTACAGTATATTTATCTACAGCGCGCTCTGCGCCGCACTGCCTCTAGCTCATGGCGCCGATAATATTAAAGACCGGTAAATAGGTGGCAATTATAATGGACCCGATAATGGCCGCTACAAAAATAATCATGGCCGGTTCCATGGATTTCAGCATGGCCTCGATGGCAAAAGTCACTTCATTGTCGTAAAAGGATGACATCCTTTCCAGCATGTCATCCAAAGCACCGGTTTCCTCTCCTACCGCTATCATCTGGGTAACCATAGGTTCAAATACTCCGGTAGCCGCCAGGGGAGCGGCAATGGTTTGCCCTTCGCGGATGCTGTCCCGGGCTTTACCTATGGCATCGCTGACAACCCGGTTGCCGACTACGCCTTTAAGTACCTCCAGGGCTTCCAGGATGGGAACGCCTGATTTTATCAGGGTGCCCAGGATACGGGTAAAGCGGGATACGGCAATACGGTTCACGGCTTTGCCGATGATGGGCAGATTAAGATAGAGACGATCGAAGAACATCCGCCCCAGCGGTTGCCGGCCAATCCATTTGAGTCCCACCGCCAGTACGATGATACCAATCAGCAACAAATACCAGTAGTCACGGATAAAATAGCTGATGTTCATAAAGAACTGGGTAAAAGCGGGCAGTTCGGCTCCGGAGGAGGAAAACTGTTCGATAAAGACAGGCATGACAAAGGTGAGAATAAAAATTACCACCAGCAGGGCCACACATAATACCATGATGGGGTAGATAGAGGCCGATTTGATTTTGGCGTTTATTTCCCGGTCGCGCTCCAGGGTATCGGCCAGGCGGCTAAGTATGGTATCCAGCGCGCCGCCGGTTTCACCCGCTTTTACCATGCTGACATACATGGGCGAGAAAATCTTGGGGTGATGTTCCATACATTCATTCAAGGCCAGGCCGCCTTCCAGGCTGGTGCTGATATCCCCCACCGCCCGGCGCAGCATCGGGTTCTTGGTCTGCTCCTCCAGTATCTGAAAGCTCCTGACAATCGGCAGTCCGGCTCCCACCATGGTCGATAGCTGACGCGTAAACAGCGACAAGTCGTTAATCTTGACACTTTCAAACAAGGTTATATTCAGGGACGCCTTTTGCTCCTTTTCCTTATTTTTATCTTCCTTTAACTCTACAATGGTATAATTTTGGCGCAGCAGGGATTCGACGACCCAATTACGGTCATCCGCCTCCAGGGTTCCCTTGACAAAGACCCCGGCAGCATCCCGGGCCCGGTAGGAAAATATCATGCGCTCCCCCCCCCCTGATAATCTATTGGTTAGGATTGATAGTGCGCTTCCTCACTTCCTCGGTACTGATCAATCCCCGGTCCAAAAAGGATTTAAGGGATTTTTCCATGGTTATCATACCCAGCGCAGAACCGGTCTGCATTACCGTATGCAGTTGAAAAGCCTTATTGTCGCGAATCAGATTGCGCACAGCCGAGTTAGCTATTAGCACTTCACAGGCTAATACCCGGCCGCTTCCGTCTGCCCGGGGTATTAACTGCTGAGAGATAATGCCCAGCAGGGTGTTGGCTAATTGAATCCTGATCTGATCCTGCTGATGAGGAGGAAAAACATCTATAATCCGTTCCACCGTTTGAATAGCAGTCGAAGCGTGCAGGGTGGCCATCACCAGATGGCCGGTTTCTGCTGCCGTCATGGCTATGGCTATGGTATCCAGATCGCGCATTTCTCCTACCAGGATTACATCCGGATCCTGACGCAAGGCAGCCCGCAATCCCTGGGCAAAGCTGGAGCAATCGGTGCCGATTTCCCGCTGATTGATAAGACAGGTTCCATGCCGGTGCAGGTATTCAATCGGGTCTTCCAGGGTTATGATATTGCCGCTGACCGTTTGATTAATCAATTGAATCATGGCGGCCAGGGAAGTCGATTTGCCGCTTCCGGTCGGTCCGGTAACCAGAATCAGCCCGCTGCCTTTTAACGGCAGTTCTTTACATACCGACGGCAGGCCCAGGGATTCTATACCGGGAACGTTCATCGGTATCAGACGAATGGCAATGGCATAGGAGCCCCGCTGCAGGTATACATTTGCTCGAAAGCGTCCTACTTCAGGCAAAGACATGGAAAAATCAGCATGCCCCTGTTCATCAATTTGACGAAGTATTTTCTCGTCAGACATCAATTCCCGACCGAATTTATAGGTGTCAGCCGGACTCAGATTAGGGTAATCCTCCAAACTGACAAGCTTCCCGTTTATGCGAAAGGTAGGCGGACGCGCCACGGTGAGATGGATATCGGAAGCCCCCCGTTCCGCCCCCATTTTGGCAAGATCAATAAAATTTAAGATCTCAAACTTAGCCACCTAATAGTACCCCTTTCATTACTTCCTGCAGAGAGGACATGCCTTCGTAAGCCTTATAAATGCCATCTTTGATAATAGTTGTCATGCCCTCGCTGACGGCGATCTCTTCCAGCTGGTCTTCCGACTGAATTTTATTGTTAATAGCTTTACGTATTTCCGGTCCCACTACCAGGACCTCATGCAGCGCCATACGGCCAGAATAACCTGACTGCCGGCACAAATTACAGCCAACCGGGGCAAAGAACTGTTTTCCCGCGTAGTCTGGCATTTTAAGCTGGACAGCCGTTTCCTCATCTAATTTATAGGGCCGACGGCAGTTTTTACATAAGCGGCGAATCAAGCGCTGCGATACTACCCCTGCCAGCGAGGAAGATAGCAGATAATTTTCAATCCCCATGTTTACCATGCGGGCAATCGTACCGGCAGCACTGTTGGTATGGAGAGTGGAGAAGAACAAATGGCCGGTTAAGGCTGCTCTTACGCCCAATTCCGCAGTTTCTCCGTCGCGCATTTCCCCTACCATGATAATATCCGGATCCTGCCGCAGAATGGAGCGTAGTCCGGCTGGAAACGTAAGTCCGGCCTTGGTATTAATCTGCACCTGGGTGATACCAGGCAGACTGTATTCCACCGGGTCTTCCAGGGTAACAATGTTGCGATCGGAATTATTCAACTCGTTCAGCACGCTGTACAGGGCAGTAGTTTTACCTGATCCGGTAGGCCCGGTAACAATCACCATACCATGCGGTCTTCTGATCAACGACTCGATTCTTTGTTTATTGGCCAAACTAAAACCCAGTTTTTCCAATGACATAATCGCATTGGTACGGTCCAGTATGCGTAAAACTATTTTCTCTCCATGAATGGAGGGCAGAGTGGAAATGCGAAAATCAATCTCCCGGCCGTCTATTATTAAACGGGTACGGCCGTCCTGAGGAACTCTTTTTTCGGAGATATCCAGATTAGCCATGATTTTGATACGGGATACGGTAGCCGGAAAAGATTTCTTAGGTAATGCGACTACTTCCCATAAATCACCGTCAATACGGAAACGAACCCGCACGTCATGCTCCAGCGGTTCGATATGTATATCAGAAGCCCCACCCTGCACTGCCTGCTTCAGCAAAGAATTAACCATACGGATTACTGGCGCGTCATCAGCCAATTCCATTCCTGAAGATTCCGCTTCGACCGCCGCACCATAATTATATTGGCTGAGCTCACCCAGCAGCTTTTCCATCTTGCTGTCTATCTGCAAAGCAGTATACTGCTGAATAGCAGACTCCATTTCCCTTTCCGAAGCCATAACCGGCACTACATCCAGTCCGGTCACAATGCGCACATCATCTATAGCCTGAAAATTAAGCGGGTCTGCCATAATCAGGGTCATACGCCCCTGATTTACGGACAAGGGCAGAATACGATATTTGCTGATCATGGTTGCGGGCAGCAGTTTCACTGTTTCCGGGTTAATATCCATACGGTTAATCTGCACCCGGGGAATTCCCAGGGTAAATTCCAGAACTTCCAAGAGTTGATCATCAGTAATAACTCCACGTCTGACCAGGATCCTGCCCAGCTTGTCTCCGCTGTCCCGCTGTTCATCAAGGGCGGCTGCAAGCTGTTCGCTGCTTATAATACCAAGCTCGGTGAGCATTTCCCCCATCATTTTTCGCTGAATAGCCATTCCCTTCTCCCCATCAGATATAGCTACCCACTATCACCATATGCGCAATAGTCTGAATAATTTCCCTTAAGTCAATAGATTTATTATACTATAGTCCCGGTTAGTGTCAATCATATTATGGTTATATTGGTTATTTTATCTATTCTATGCAATAAATTGTATATCCTTTTGGAACCCGGCAATATTAATTTGAATTTTTGATTATATGATAATTTCTTCCTATACTTTATAATCTTAAGCAGATGCATTATATGCGGTATTGGCAAAAGGAGAAGGTTTGATATGCCCGATTACAGTGTCCTCCGCTATTATTATTATCTGGATGATGAAGCTGATAAACTTAAGGGGCTGCCGGCAACGTTGCAGAACCATTTATCCCTCAAACTATATAATCCGCGTGATTATAATGAAGCGCTTACGCAAGGGGTATATTATGAGCTGGAAACAGCCAATGTTAAAGTTCTGATAATAGGCCTAAATTATAATGATTCAGACTGGCAAACCAACCTCTCATTGCTGGCCTCCTGTGAAGAGAAGGCTGGCATCGGCGGTGATAATTTAGTGGGTACAGCCAGCGTGCTTTGCGGGTACGGTGATGAGTGGGAAACGCTGTTAGAGGCGGCGGCACGGAACATAGCTGTAAAAGAGCTGATAGCAGCGGAAATTGACCGCGGGCGGATAGCCCGGGTATTCGATAGCCGGGCTAAGGGAGAGACCTTTTATATTTGTCGCCTGGATGAATACACCGCCTTGAACCAGCGCTTTCTGCTGGAAGGCCTGCCTCAGCTTCAAGCCCGGGTGATCAGGCTGCAGATGATCATTTCCCTTTTACGTGACCGTCACCAGACTATTGTCAGGGAAAAGGAGGATTTAGACCGTAAGCTCTCCCAGATACTTCATACCCACCTGGTTACCGAAAAAAGCTGCCTGGAAGAATCCATAGGGTTGGAAAACCAGATTGACGAGCTTTCCGGTTCTTACGGAATGATAGCAGGAGATTATGCCCTGTTAAGTGAGGATTGTAAAAAGATTAATTCCCTCCTTAGGGAACTCAACCAGCAGTTTCGCGTGCAGCCAGGCCTGAAAATGGATGCTGAGGTTTACAATAGATTTATCCAACCTTACGAGACTCGCCGGACGGAAATGCTTGAAAGCCTGGAGGAGCTGCGGGTGTCCCGGGAAAATCACCGGGCTGCCATTGAAGTTGTTCGCAGCAAAATCGATATCCTTAATAGCCGGGCCAATATTGCCACCCAAGAACAAATCAAGGAACTAATGGAAGTAAACACCCAGATACAGAAGCAAAGCCTGGTCTTTCAATACGCCGCCGGTTTAATTGAGTTTATCGTGCTGGCTTATTACAGCCACAGCCTCTGGTCCCATCTGGCTCATAACGCTTATTTGGCTATCCCCGGCTGGATTCAGTTTCTGGCAGTCATGATTTTTTCCGGCAATACCGTTTATTGCACTCACCTGATGGCTGAATATCTCCAGGGCGAAACCCATGTACGCAAAAAGCTATGGTTTACAGGCCTTTCTCTGTTGCTTATCTTCATAGTGATAGTCATTGGTACATTATTTACAGGCAAGAGCCCGGCGCATTAGTCGTGCCGGGCTCTTAGCGTCAATTTAACACTCTCTTGGCAGCGCGCACCTTAAGGCACACGCCCAAAGGGCGCAAACGAGCGACCGGGGGGAGTATGGGCAACTCCCCCCCTTTTATCTTTGCTGCAAACGATTACCAATATAATTTATACAATACTTGCAATAAAGCACTCTGCCTTTCTAATCCATCAGCTTTATAGCCTTTAACCTCTCCGACAGCCTCTTATGATGGCTCTCTTCCTCCCGGGCAATTTGCTCGAACATTAACCTGGTTTCGGGGTCGTCAGCCTGTTTAGTGAGCTCCCTGTACCTGTCCCGGGCTTTCAGTTCCTCTTTTATCGCCAGCTCCAGGGCTTCCTTGACGTTCAACGCTGTTCCCTCCCCTTAAGTTTATTATTCATTATAAATCTATAAGGCCAATTTGAACATAGTAATGCTTGGGAAGCGACAGCGGAACGGTATCCGCTGACATCGTCCCTACTATCCACCGTATGTGAATTTTTACTGTTTCAATGACCCATAATACAATTAGACCTTTATGATCGGGGTGTTTAACGCTGAATGAAGCTCTGGTAGTAGTGGTAAGAAGCTTGATCGGGTTTTTTACCTTGTTGATATTCGCCCGTATGCTGGGGAAACAGCAGATCAGCCAGTTAACTTTCTTTGATTATGTACTGGGAATCACTATAGGTTCGATAGCATCCAGCCTCTCGGTTGACCTTACCAGCAGAGCCTGGCCCCACTGGATAGGGCTGGCTACCTGGACCGCTGCGGTATTTGCGCTGCAATTTATTTCATTCAAAGATAAGCGGGCATACCGCTATCTGGCCGGTGAACCGGCGATAATCATGATTAACGGGCAAATCATGGAGGATACTATGCGCAAACTTCGCTATACCACCTCCGACCTGCTGGAACAGCTCCGGGATAAAGATGTTTTTGACCTTAACCGGGTCGGTTTTGCGGTACTGGAGACCAACGGGAAGCTATCAGTACTGCTCAAGCCCGAATATCAGCCGGTTACTCCCAGCGATTTGAATATCGCCAGCAGTAACGGGGGTCTTAGCAACGAATTGATTTTTAACGGCATGGTAATTGAAGAAAACCTGGCCAAGGCCGGGGTTGACCGCATCTGGCTGGAGCAACAGCTGCGTTCCCAGGGCATAAGCAGCAGTGACGATGTATTCTTGGCTGTTTACGACGCTAACAGCGGGAATTTATATATCGACAGATATAACGACAATCTTTCTTGAGGAGAACACAGGATGAAAAGGAAAGAATATTATGCAGTCATTGCACTGCTGTTTGCAGTGTTTGTTTTCATCATGAACGGGGGCGACCTGTTCAAAAAGCCGTTGGGATCCCAGGACGATTTTGCGCTTTATATGGATAAGGTGCGGGAAAATATCACCACCGACGAATGGGAACAGGCTGTAAGCAATAATGAAAAATTAAGCCGGGCCTGGAAAAGGATAGTTCCCCGCATCCAATTCAGCGTGGAAAAGGATGAAATAAATGCGATTAATGTCAGCCTGGCCCGCCTGAAAGGAACTATAGCCAATCGGGATCCGAAACCGTCTCTGGTAGAGTTATGTGAAATCCGCGAACACTGGGATAACCTCAATCGTTAGGCTCTTGCTTGTAAATTGCGCATACCGGAGGTTCCCCGGCATCAAGATAAGAATCCCCTGTCAACCGCCAAATTTCACAGCCTGGCAATCAGACTGAGCCTTTGCTATAGCTTTCAGTATCTTTTCCTTGCTGCAATCGTCTCTGATGGTAAAAGCACCTATACCTGCGGGAAGGATCAATCTTAATCTGCCGTTTACTACCTTTTTGTCATTTAGCATCGCCTGATAAACCTCTTCGGGATTAAGTTCGGGAAAAACTATGGGGATTCCGGTTTTACGGTAAAGCTCTTTGATCCGGCTGGCCTCCTCCTCCGGCAGAAGGCCTTCATCCCATGCCAGATAAATAGCCGCCATCGTACCCATAGCCACCGCTTCGCCGTGGCGATAGCTGCCGTAGCCGGTCAATTGCTCAATGGCATGGCCGAAGGTATGCCCCAAATTAAGTACTGCCCGCCAGCCTTCCTCTTTCTCATCCGCAGCCACAATTTCACTCTTGATGCGGCAGGAGTTATAAATTATATAAGCCAGACAATCCTTGTTCCGGGCCGCGATTTGCTCCACCTGTTCTTCCAGGTAGGCAAAAAATGATTCGTCATTTACGATGCCGTATTTAAAGACCTCCCCCAGACCGCTGTAATAATCCCTTTTCTCCAAAGTGCTGAGGGTATCCGTATCTATGACCACCAGCCGGGGCTGATGAAAAGCGCCGATCAGGTTCTTGCCCCGGGGGTGGTTAACTGCCACTTTCCCCCCTACGCTGCTGTCCACCTGGGCCAGCAGGGTGGTGGGAAACTGCACAAAATCTATTCCCCGCTGGTAAATAGCGGCTGCGAACCCGGCCAGGTCGCCAACCACTCCCCCCCCCAGAGCTGCTACCGTGCTGCCCCGTTCCAGTCCGCAAGCAAATCCTTCATCCAGAATCTTAAGTGCTTCATCCATATTTTTATACGCTTCTCCATCCGGCATCAGGGCTACATGCACGGTAAAACCGGCCTTTTCCAGAGAATCAAGGGCCTTTTGGCCGTAGAGGGAATAAACGGTAGGATTGCTGACCAGCATAACTTTATTGTTTCTGCTTATGCCGCGCAATAACGCGCCGGCATCATTCAGCAAGCCCGAAGCGATTTTTATGAAATAACTGCGTTCGTTCAAGCTGACCTCAAGTTCCTGCATTAATATATCTCACACTCCAACTCAGTTTAATAGGTAAGAGGTTAGCGGCCGGATTATTTCCACCTTGCTTCTGACGCCTCACCTCTCACTGTTTTTCAATAACCCAATTATCTCATTACTCACCTGTTCCGGGCTTTTGTGACTGGTATTCACCTGGTAGCGCGCCTGCGCGTAAAAGCTCTCCCGAGCCTTCAGCATGTCTTCTATGTCTTCCAGGCGCAAATCCTTTTTAAGCAGGGGACGGGTACCCCTGCGCCGGCTTACCCGCTCAAATATCTCCTGAGCGCCGGCTTGAAGGCATATTAAAATCCCGTTCCGGCGGAGGACGTCAATGTTTTCCTGCTCCAGCACCACTCCCCCTCCGGTGGCAATCACCAGTCCGCTCTGGCATGCAAGTTTGCCGGAAAGCAGCTTTTCCTCTGAACGAAATCTAATCTCGCCATGGAGCTTAAAAATGTTGCTGACACTAAGCCCGGTTATGCGTTCGATTTCCTTATCCATATCTACAAATTGCCTTTTTAGTTTTTGGGCCAACTTCATTCCCACCGAGCTTTTGCCGGTACCCATGAAGCCAATCAGAACTATATTTTTTTCCATTTCCACACCTTATCTAAATATTCCCGATAATTTTTGTACGCCTGCTCCGCCTGTTCCATACTTTCCCCCGCAAATTGCTCCCGGCAGGCCCGCGCCAGCACAAAGGCCAGCATGGCTTCAGCTACTACCGCCGCCGCCGGAACCGCACATACATCGGAGCGCTCCACCTGAGCCCTCTCTTCCTGCCAGGTGGCAGTATTAACACTCAGCAAAGGTTTATATAAAGTAGGTATCGGTTTCATATAGGCCCTGGCCCATATAGTCTCTCCGTTGCTGATGCCGCCTTCGATCCCTCCAGCCCGGTTGCTGGTTCGGTACAGCCCCTTATCCCTGCGGTAAGCTATCTCATCATGAACCCCGGAGCCAGGGCTGGCAGCATTAGCTATACCATCGCCTATCTCCACCGCCTTGATGGCCGGGATACTTACCAAAGCCGCAGCAATCTGGCCATCAAGTTTATATTCCCAGCCCACATGGCTGCCCAGCCCAGGAGGAACCGAAACGGCCCCCACTTCGAAACTGCCTCCCAGCGATTCTCCCTCGCCTTTGGCCTGCTCAATCGCCCTTATCATTTCGGCTTCACTTTTTTTATCTGCACAACGTACCGGTGATTCCTCAACCAAGGCATAGAATTGACTCAATTTTTCCTTGTTTTGGTTCTGTACTTCAGCCTTGATTGAACCGATCGAGGTAACCTGACTGTATATAAATATGCCAAAATGCTTCAGGAATGCTTTAAAAAATGCCCCTGCCGCTACCCGGGAGGCAGTTTCCCGGGCACTCGCTCTTTCCAATACGTTGCGCATATCCTGGTGCTGGTACTTCATTGCTCCGGGCAAATCGGCATGTCCCGGGCGAGGCCTCGTTACCGCCCGACTATCAACACACCGGCAGTCACCACTATTCATAATCTCCTGCCAGTTCTCGTAATCGCGGTTACGGATTAAAAAACTGATGGGACTGCCCAAGGTCTTCCGGTCTCTCACCCCGGCGAAAATTTCCACCTTATCGGTTTCAATCCGCATCCGTTCCCCGCGCCCATACCCCTTCTGCCGCCGGGCCAGTTCACGGTTAATAAGTTCTTCATCAATCTGCAGACCCGCCGGCAGACCTTCTATAATACCAATCAAGCCCTTGCCGTGGGACTCCCCCGAAGTTGAAAATCTCAGCATTCCCCACCATCCTACTTCTTTTTTATGTAACCACCCTGAAAGTACTTGGGTTCCATTAAAACGATAAAGGCATCGGGGGCTTGGTTAGCTATTTTATCTGCCACCGCACCGGCCATATTCCTTTTCACAATGATACTAAGTACCAATTTGGGACCCATTTTGCCACTGGCTTCCCAGCAGGTTACGGCCAAGCCCTCTTCCCGAAGCTCTTCAACCAGTTTTAACTGATCCCGGTCTATGGTAACCTGAATACCCCGATAGCCCAGCGCCAGTTTTTCTTCAATCACGCTTCCTACCAAAATACCCAGGGCAAAACCGGAACAGAAGACCAGTAATTTTACCGGGTCGCTTAGAGCCTGAACCACCATACCCAGAGCTACAGTGTAGACCAGAATCTCAAAAAAACCGATTATGGCCGCAGGTATTTTATCGCCTCTTATAACCAGTATCATGCGGATAGTACCCAGAGAAACATCAATTACCCTGGCAAAAAAAATAAAAAGCAATTGCAGTATCATTTGTCCTCTCCATTTCTAAAGTGCTTTACTTATTCCACTATTCTTACCCTACCGGCACCAACGTTTACTTTAATCTCTATTTTTTTATCATACTTGTTCTTCAAAGTTACCGTACCAGCACCAGTCGGAGCACCCGAAGGCGTAAAACCGCAGGCAGGGATTCTCCCCACCTCCTTAAAGTTAGTAGTGCCCTCAAATCTAATACCCGGGCTAAGCGTATAGGTGGTGCTGCCCATTTCGTACTGGTGCTGATAGATTTTGAGCATTACCAACTGATTATGCCCGGTAGTGATGGCCTCCTGGCGGGCGGAACGTAAAACCCAGGCTAATTGACGGGCATCAGTCCTGAGCTTGTAGCTTTCTATTATCCGGTCAAAGCGAGGTAAAGTTATGGCTGCCAGTATTGCCACCAGCGCCAGAACCATTAAAAGCTCGAACTGGGTAAAACCCCGTTCACTCCAACTCATGGCGCAGCACCTCTTTCATCTGCTGTACCGGCGGTTTAATTCCCAGCCATATTTCCAGGCTGAGGGCAGCCTGGTGAACAAACATAGGAAGGCCGCTAACTGTTTTCAGGCCCCGGGCCTTTCCCATAGACAGAAACTTTGTATTCAGGGGATTATAGATTATATCACAGACCACCGTTCCCGGCTGCAGCATATCCATGGCCGCTACCGGCGATTGATCAATATGAGGGTGCATGCCTACCGGAGAACAGTTGATGATGATATTGCTTGCTGCAGCCAGTTCGGCAAATTTGTCTTTATTCGCGCCATGAGCAGCCAGGGCAACGCCGTCGGACACAGCCAGCGATGCCGCCAGAGCCTCCGCCTTTTCCAGGTTAACATCCATAAAGTCAAGCCGGGTTACCCCTGCACTGCCCAGAGCCCAGGCCAGAGATCGAGCCGCTCCACCGGCACCGATGAGCAGGGTCGATCCCCGAACAGCAACCCCTTCTTCCCGCAGGGCTGCTATAAATCCGGCTCCATCGGTGTTATGCCCCCGCAGTCGGCCCCCTTCATTGCTGATGACATTTACTGCTCCGCAAGCCTCCGCTTCGGGAGAAATGTCATCCAGATAGGTTATAACCTCTTCCTTGTAGGGTATGGTCACATTGACACCGCAAAAATCAAGGCTGCGAATAGCATCCACCGCTCCTTTTATTCCACCGGCCGGAATGGCGAAGGGGAGGTACACATAATTAAGCCCCATCATTTGCAGGGTATAATTATGCAGTAGAGGTGACAGGCTATGTGCCACCGGATTTCCGAATAAACCCAGGCACCGGGTGTTAGCATCTACAGGCATTTAACCAGCCCCTTACCATTTTACGCGAAGCCGGGGAAGCCGGTTCGCTCCTGATTATTCAGACAGCGTTATATAAACTGCATTCGCGATTGTTAAAATTATGGCACTTGATAGTAAGCCTGGCAAGTCGGCAACAGTTATATCCGCGGGAAATTCCCCGATTTTATCTTACTCTGCAACCGGCGTAAAACAAAGAACTCCATGCCCCTGGATATCTTCGTTCCCATAAATTCTTTCCGGGCTATCGGTTTTACCAGTATGGTAAATAAACCCGAACGGTTGCCCCCCAGTACATCCGTAAATATCTGGTCGCCTATCACTGCGGTCTCACGGGCAGCGACGCCCATGAGCTTCAGGGCCCGGCGGTAACCTCCTCGGCGTGGCTTTTGGGCCCGGTGTACGTAAGGAATGTCCAGGCTCTTGGCTACGGCAACGATTCTTTGCTCACCATTATTGGAAAGTATGCAGGCTTTAAAACCCTCCTGCTTGATCAGACCAAACCACCGACTTACTTCTTCGCGGACTTCATTGCTGTTCCATTCGGTGACCGTGTTATCCAAATCCAGTATGAAGGCTCTGATTTTTAATTCCCGCAATCGCTCAAGGGGTATGCCGAGAATGGAATCAACATATAACCGGGGATACAGCAAGCTAAACATCACTCACCTCAGCAGTTTTTCCCGCAGCATGGCCGCCGATATTTCCGGGGCTACCGGGTTCATATAAAAACCGGTGGCAAACTCCACCCCGGCCGTCACTATGAGGCGGGGCGCTATTTCCATATACCAGTGGTAACCGCCTCCGATATCCTGGTTAACAGGTGCGGTATTTATCACCATATTATAAGAGGGATCGTTCAGACAATCAAGCATGGCAGGCATAAAAGCCTTCATTATGGCAGCCAGATCATCCAATTCCTCATCGTTTATATCGGCAAAATGCTCGGTATGGCGTCGGGGAATAATCCAGGTCTCATAGGAAAAACGGGAAGCATAGGGACAAACCAGGAGAAAATGCTGGCTCTCATACACCAGCCGTTGCCGGCTCCTTATTTCCTCCTCCAGTATCGTACATAACAGGCATTTGCCTTCCTGCTCATAGTACTTGCTTAAACCCCGGTTTTCGGGGGGTACGTCGGGGAGAGCCAGTATCTGGCTATGGCTGTGTTCCAGTGAAGCTCCGGCGAAAAGGCCCCGGTTCTTGTAAATCTGTATATACTTAACCCGCCGATCTGCAGCTAACTGAAGGTAGCGTTGCTGCAGCATGAGATAAATCTGTTTGATTCTATCTGCCGGCAGTTGGCTGAAGTCAACCCCATGCTGCGGAGTTTCCACCACAACCTCATGCTGTCCCAGTCCGTTGCAGCTTTGAAAAATCCCGTTCCGCTTTAGCTCCAGTTCCCCTTCCAGTTTAAAGGCGGAAAATTTGTTGGGTATAGTGCGTACGGTCCAGCCCGGTGTATCCGGAAGGCTATTATCATCCCTGAAGGCGGCAATTTCATCGGTAGTATAAGACTCGTTGCCCTCGCAGAAAGGACAGACCTGCTGCCCGCTTACCCGGGCTTTTTCCCAGCCCTTATTAATAGGAAAATCATTGGGCTTCAAGGCCCGGTCAGTAGCAATTATGACCCAATTATCCCTTACCAAATCCCTGCGTAGTTCGGCTGCCAATTCTCCCTGCCCCCTTTAGCTATAGAGATCCTTATTTAATATAATACACCACCTGATGTTAATTTTTCTTCAGAAAACAGAGACGTTCTTTTTGTTTGACTCAATCTTGAAAGGCAAGCAAAAAGAACGTCCCCGGTATTTCTAATAATTTAGTCATTAAGTATCCTTTTGAGGAAAATACGGGTCCTTTCGTTATTGGGGCGGTTAAAGATTACATCGGGAGTATCGTCTTCGACAATAACTCCGCCATCCATAAAAACGACTCGGTGGGCCACATCACGGGCAAAAGCCATTTCATGGGTAACCACCAGCATGGTAAGTCCGCTTCGGGCCAGGTTTTTCATGACCTTGAGCACTTCCCCCACCATCTCCGGATCAAGGGCACTGGTAGGTTCGTCAAAAAGGAGTGCTTCCGGTTCCATGGAAAGGGCCCGGGCAATGGCTACCCGCTGTTTTTGCCCACCTGAGATTTGATGGGGTCTGGCATCGATAAACCCTGACATGCCCACCAGATCCAGGTATTCCATCGCCGTCTTCCTGGACTCCTCCATACTCCGTTTCAAAACCTTAATCTGACCGACCGTGCAGTTTTCCAGCACGCTCAGGTTATTGAACAGATTGAACTGCTGAAAAACCATGCCCATCTTGGCCCGGTAGACAGCGTTGCTCATATCATGCTTCAAAATATTCTGACCATGATATAAAATTTCCCCGCTGGTCGGCAGCTCCAGGAGATTTAAACAGCGCAAAAGAGTAGATTTCCCCGAACCGCTGGCACCGATTATACATACTACTTCTCCCTTGCTGACTGAAAAGTTAATATCTTTCAGAACTTCGTTTTTTCCGAAATATTTCTGGAGATGGCTAATTTCAATAATATTTTCCATTAAACTTGCTACCTGCCTACAATCTTTATTTCTGCCTCGGGAACAGTTTGCGAACCGTGAATAGTATAGACTTCAGGACCTTCCAGCCGCTTCTCCAAATACCTGAGTATGCGGGTAACGGTAAATGTCATTACCAGGTATACTAAACAGGTGATTAAAAAGACCTCGAAATAGCGATAGTTATTACCAGCCGCCGACTTGGACTGGAAGAAAAGCTCAGTGACCCCGATTACATTAAGCACGGAAGTATCTTTGATGTTGATAACAAATTCATTGCTTAAGGCCGGTAGAATATTGCGAATAGCCTGGGGCAAAACGATACAGGCCATAGTTTGGGAATGAGTCATGCCAATGGCATGAGCTGCTTCAAACTGGCCCTTATCTATGGAAATAATACCGCCGCGAACGATTTCCGCCATGTAAGCCCCGGTATTTATAGAAACTATAAAAATGCCGGCAACAAAGGTAGACAGATGAATACCCCAAATCATGGCTACCCCATAGAAAATAACCATGGCCTGTACAATCATGGGGGTGCCCCGGAATACTTCTATATAGCAAAGCAATAAAAAATTAACTGCCTTAAAAGTTGCCCTTTTCAGTATATGGTTATTATTATCGACGGGAACGGTGCGGATGACTCCGATCAATATACCAATGGCAAAACCTATAATCGTACCGGTCAAGGAAATAATGAGGGTAACCTCAGCCCCTCTTAGAAAGAGGGGCCAGTAATGCTGTAATATATAAATTACCCATTGAAGAAAACTACTGTCTGCGTCCACCACCATAAATTAAATACACTCCTGTTTATACTGCTATGTTTATTTGGCGACCGGCTGATTTAAGACGGCCTGGTTCATTAATTCATTTCTTTCTTCCTGCGATATTCCCGCTAAAACCTTATTTATCTGTTCGGCCAGTTCAGTATTTCCCTTTTTAAGCCCAACGGCAATGGCAACATCATCAGGTGTATATTTGAAACCCTGACCCTTGGCAAACTCGGCCATGCCAAATTTGGCATTGGCAGTGGTGGCGGAAATAGCCTCGGGCCTTTCCGAAACATAACCATCAATAATACCTGATTCCAACGCTACCCGCATAGCCGGAAAATCATCCATGGCCGGCTTTTTAGCCACATTGGGAATCTGGTCTATAACCGAATAATGGAAGGTGTCTAGCTGGCCGGTAATTTTGGCTCCGGCAAAATCCTTAATGCCGGTAGCCTTCTCGTATTTCGAACCCTTTTGCACAACTATGACCAGATCGGAACTGTAATAGGGATCGGAAAAGTCAATAGTCTTTCTTCGGTCAGCAATTGGAGACATACCGGCAATAATGCCATCAATTTTTCCTGACTGTACCGCCGGGGGCAAACCGGCCCAGGAGGTTTTTACAATAACCAGTTCTTTGCCCATACCCTCTGCTAAACGTTTGGCTATTTCCACGTCATATCCCCCGGCATATTCTTTCGTACCGGCAATGGGAACAGCACCATTGGAATTATCTATCTGCGTCCAGTTAAACGGAGGGTAGTCACATTCCAGACCTACCTTAAATTCACCCGGTTCACCCGGTCCACCTGAGCCCTTACAACCAACTGCGGTTATGCACAATCCCATCACCAGGACAGCGCATAGTATTAATTTCACTACTTTTCTCATGCTATTTCCCCTCACTAATTAATTTTTGTGTTTTTCCGCACTCTCAATTAAGGCTATTTTAACATAAAAAATAATCTGTGGACTGCCTTTATAAATATATAATCCGGAGAATTGATCGACAATAAAGTCACTGGTTGGGAAGAAATATCTTGGCTTGCTGAATAATGGTTTCCCGGCCGCTTATCTCTCAACCTACAGCCCAGGCGGCACGTGCTCCTTCCTCAACAGCTTCAATTATGCGCCGGGGCTGGCGGGCATCACCTATCAGGTGATAAGGTATAGCCTCCCGCTTCAGGCAATCCTCCAGACTATGAGCCCGAATACTGCCGGTTGCAATTACAACCTGCCCAATCGGCTTTAACTCCTGGTACCGATCAGGGCTGCGCAATACGATAAGAGAATCACCCTTTATCTCCAGTACCCGGCTGTTAAACAGTAACTTAACCCCGGCAGCACGCAAACGTTTGTGCAGCATATACCCATGCGAGGTCAGCGTTGAAACAGGTGAGCGGGCCTCGGCTTCTATTATGCTTATATCCCGGATTCCCTGGCACCGCAGATAATCTGCCGTTTCCAAGCCTACCAGTCCACTGCCTAGTATTGCTACATGCTCCCGGTTTTTAACCGCTCCGCTCAAGAGCTCCTGAGCATAACAAACATGGGGTAGACCTACGCCATTGATATCCGGGCGGGCAGGCCCGGCTCCACTGGCCAGTATAACCGCATCGGGAGGGCATTGACGTATCATTTCTTCGTCAACCTCCTGTCCGGCAAATATCTCGGCCCCAAATCTTTTAGCCCGGGCCGTAAGGCGTTCTATCCAGCGACCATAAACTTCTTTATAGGGAACCCGGGCCGCGAGCCGCAGTTGTCCTCCCACTTCCGCCCCGGCTTCAAACAAGCTTACCTTATGCCCCAGGCGGGCGGCTTCGCTGGCTGCAGTCAGCCCTCCCGGTCCACCGCCAATTACCCATACCTCCTTCTTAAGTTCGGCAGGCCGGGTCGGATAATCGAGTTCCTGACCAGTTTCCGGATTGATGGCACAGCGGATGCTGCCCTGTTCAAATAATAAACGTTCGATACAGCCCTGGTTGCAGGCCAAGCATTCAAAGGTCTCCTCGTCCCGGCCCCGAAGGGCGTTGATCAGAAAATCGGGATCAGCCAGATGCTGCCGTCCAAAAGCAACCATATCTGCATCTCCCCGGGCAATAACCGCATTCGCCAGCAACGGGTCGGTAAAACGCCCCACCGCAATAACCGGAACATTTACCACTTCTTTTAGGCGGCGAGCCAGGTCAGCCTTAAATCCCGGAGCATATTCCACCGGGGCCGAGGTGATGCCTCCCGGACTGCCATGAGTACCAAAGGAGGCATGGACTATGTCGGCCCCGCCCTTGACCAGATCCGGCAGGATTGCTTGCATATCTTCAATGGAATAACCATTCCTGATAATTTCCTCGGCTGATATCCTTATCGAGATAGGAAAATCTTCTCCCACTGCCTTTCTTACCTCCTGCAGGCATTCGACCACAAAACGGGCTCGGCAGGAAAAATCGCCCCCATATTCATCCTGGCGCTGGTTGGAATGCAGGGAAAGAAACTGCATTAACAGATAGCCATGCGCCGCATGTAATTCGACCGCATCAAAACCGGCTTCCCGGGCCCTACAGGCGGCTTGGGCAAACGAGCGGATAGTTTCGTTGATATCATCACTGCTCATCTTACGGGGTTTCATCCCGTAAATATAGCTTGCTATTGCCGAGGGAGCGACAGCTCGCCCGGCCTTCAACTGGTAATAGCTTTCCCGCCCCGCGTGATGCAACTGCATGGCGATTTTGGCCCCCCGTCGGTGCACGATATCCGCCATTTGCTTGAGACCGGGAATAAAACGGTCGTCATAGACGCATAGTGTACCAGGACTGGCCGTGCCGTCCGGATGCACCGAGGTAATTTCCGTAATGATCAATCCTGATCCGCTCTGAACCCGGCGTTTAAAATAAGCCAGGTTGGCTTCACTTACAGTGCCGTCGGCATTCCCCAGGTTGGTGCCCATGGGCGGCATCACCACCCGGTTGGGTATCTCCAGGTTTCTTATTCGTATAGGCCGTAATAGATACTCCAGATCGTTCATATTAACTCCCCCCTTAAAAGTCCGATATAGTTGCTAAAGGTTCAACTAAATAGATTCGCACCCTTATTATCTGATTCCTCCTGCATATAGAAATAGAAGACCGACAAAAAACAAGCAGCGGGGCAAGACCCCCTCGGATCTCACTTCTCTCTTCACCCTTTGTTTTAAAAATTTATAGCAAACAGGGAGGGATTTCCTGGATAATGCCTAATTATTAGGGTAGTAGATTGAAGAAGGCTGACAGATAGTTTTATATTTGTATGATGAAGCGGGATGGAGGAATAATGCTCTTGGATAGGATTGAAGATTTAAAAAACCGTAAAGCTAACATTCTGGGGCATGAGCAGGCTCTTAAAACGGCGGTATTAGTCCCGCTGGCTGAGGTGGAGGGGAAAACCGGCCTGCTCTTTGAAAAGCGGTCCCCCACTCTGCAGCACCAGCCTGGTGAAATCTGCTTCCCCGGGGGGCGAAAGGACCCCGCTGACGGCCAGTCACAGACTACCGCTATCCGGGAGACCTGTGAAGAACTGGGGCTGATACCGGATGACATCGAAATGCTGGGCGAACTGGATACCTTGATTACCCCCTCCAGTTTGATTATGCGCTCATTTGTGGCTCGAATAAAGGATATTAGCCGTATCAAAATAAACCCTGCGGAAGTGGAGAGAGTCTTTTGGATTCCCTTGGAATATCTGTTGGAATACCGGCCCCTGGAATTTGAAGTAATTCTCAAGCCGGAATTTCCAGACAATTTTCCCCTGTATCTCATACCGCAGGGCGCCAATTACCCTTTCCGTATCAACCGGCTTCAACAATATTTTTACATATGGGAAGGCGAAGTTATCTGGGGTCTTACAGCTCGCATGCTATATCATTTTTTGGAGTTGCTGAAAGGAAACACTTAGAGTTACAAAGTGGGTCAAGTATACACCTAATTCAAATCGTCGGCGATTATATGTTTACATACTATTGCTCGCAAGTCAAGACAATGCTCGATATTTCTAGCTTATTTATAAACTAATGCATAAATATGCAGACCCTATCATGTACTGATGAAATAAAGCCGAATTCAGCCTGTTTTTATCCTTTGTATTATTCTTAAGCTCAGTTTATCATATCTCTATGACACTTCACGTCATTGTGCCTGTTTCCTACCTGTATATTATAAGGTTCAGGCCAGTAACAATAATGTGCCGGCCAAGAATCCGGTTCTATATAGCCCTACGGGACCTGATTATTTGTAGGCTTAAAGGGGGTTGGAATAGAAAAGGTAAAACACGGAAAAATAGGGATTGTAAGTATTGCACTTACACCTGATTTACAGTGTATCTCCCCCATCCCGTAAAACAAGATCATTAGGGATGTGCGGGGATAGTGAACACAGTAGGAAAGGAGTATAAATAGTGGATTTTTCGTTTTTAATCAAGAATAAGACAACCAAAGCACTGTTGGGTAGTTTGTTTAGCTTACCCGTGTTGTTGCTTACACCTGCGCTAGCAGTTGCCAGTGAGGCCAATTTAGTGATTCCCAATTTAAATCAGCATCAGAACAATTTACTTCTCATCGGTATCGTGGTATGTATACTGGGTATGCTGTTCGGCTTATATCAGTTCAACAAAGTAAAAAAGCTTGAAGCTCATCCGGCTATGCTCGATGTAGCCAATACCATTTATGAGACCTGCAAGACCTACCTTATTCAGCAGGGTAAATTCCTGGCCATACTCTTTGCCTTTATTGGCTTGTGTATAGCCTTCTACTTCGGCTTTCTTCAACAAATGCCCATCGGATCAGTATTGTTTATTCTAATGTGGACCATCATAGGTATCCTGGGTTCCTACAGTGTTGCCTGGTACGGTATCCGCATGAATACTCTGGCCAACAGCAGAACCGCTTTTGCCGGACTTACCCGCAAACCTCTCAAGGTATTGAATATCGCCCTGGATGCCGGCATGAGCATCGGGTTGCTCCTGGTCTGCGTTGAGCTGATCATGATGCTGATCATCCTGCTCTTCGTTCCCCGGGAATTGGCGGGAGCCAGCTTCATCGGCTTTGCCATTGGTGAATCCCTAGGCGCCAGTGCCCTGCGTATCGCCGGCGGCATATTCACCAAGATTGCTGACATCGGTTCCGATCTTATGAAAATCGTCTTCGGCATCAAGGAAGACGATCCCCGTAACCCTGGTGTTATTGCCGACTGTACCGGAGATAATGCCGGTGACAGTGTTGGACCAACTGCAGACGGATTCGAGACCTACGGGGTTACCGGAGTTGCTCTGGTTACCTTCATCGTTCTGGCTGTGGCACCGGCACTGCAAACTGCTCTGCTTACCTGGATCTTCGTCATGCGGGTTCTCATGGTTATTACCTCCGTGGCTGCCTTCTACATTAACAGAAGCATGAGCCAGGCCAAATACGCCAATGTTGAAGATCTTGATTTTGAACAGCCTTTGACCAGTCTGGTATGGATTACCTCCATCCTCTCCATTATAGTTACTTTTGTGGTAAGCTATATGCTCCTGGGACCAAGCTCCGGAGTACCGGCCGAACTGTCCGCTCTCTGGTTCGTTTTGGCCATAATCATAAGCTTCGGTACCTTGGGTGCAGCTATTATCCCCGAGTTTACCAAAATATTTACCAGCCCCAAATCCAGCCACGTGGCCGAAGTAGTGAAGGCATCCCGCGAGGGCGGTCCCTCACTCAACATCCTGTCCGGTCTGGTTGCCGGTAACTTCAGCGCATTCTGGATCGGCATGGTTTTCCTCGCTCTCATGTTCGGCGCTTACTATGCCAGCGGATTTGGTTTAGCTGACATCATGATTTATCCTTCCATATTTGCTTTCGGTCTGGTGGCTTTCGGCATGCTGGGTATGGGACCGGTTACCATTGCGGTTGACAGTTACGGCCCGGTTACCGATAATGCCCAGTCCATTTATGAGCTCTCTTTGATTGAAGAAATTCCCGATATCGCCAAACAGATTGAAAAGGATTTTGGTTTTAAACCTGATTTTGATAAAGCCAAATACTATCTGGAAGCAAACGACGGCGCCGGCAATACCTTTAAAGCCACGGCCAAGCCGGTGTTGATAGGTACGGCGGTGGTCGGGGCCACCACCATGATCTTCTCCCTGATTCTGGTTATCCAGAGTGTACTGGGAGTAGAACCGGAAGCAATCCTTAACCTGCTCAATCCTTACACCATCTTAGGGTTTATCTGTGGTGGTGCGGTAATCTACTGGTTTACCGGCGCATCAACCCAGGCGGTCACAACCGGTGCTTATAGAGCAGTACAATATATCAAAGACAATATTAACCTGGACGAAAGCGCCAGCCAAAAAGCTAACATTGAGAATTCCAAAGAAGTTGTTAAAATCTGTACCCAATATGCCCAGGCCGGTATGTTTAACATCTTTATCGCTATATTCTCATTTGCCCTGGCGTTTGCTTTCCTCGCTGCTCCATCAGGCAGCCAGGCTCCCGTTTCCTTATTTGTTTCCTATCTGATTTCAATTGCCGTATTCGGTCTGTTCCAGGCCGTCTTCATGGCCAATGCCGGCGGCTGCTGGGATAATGCCAAAAAGGTGGTGGAAGTGGACCTGCAGGAAAAAGGTACCCCGCTGCATGACGCATCGGTGGTAGGCGATACCGTAGGCGATCCCTTCAAGGATACCTCTTCGGTAGCCCTTAACCCAATCATCAAGTTCACCACCCTGTTTGGCCTGCTGGCTATGGAAATCGCTATCTCGGAATCATTCCGCCATATAGCTCCCACCGTAGGCATTGTGTTCCTGGCGATTGCCCTTTTCTTCGTGTGGCGCTCCTTCTACGGTATGAGAATTCCAACCGACAAGTAGAAGAATTTGCCAGCCAAGAATAAATAACCAGCGATGAAAAACCTCACAACCTTAATAAGTTGTGAGGTTTTTTTATTTGTAAAATAACTTAATGGGATATCCCCTTTTTTAAATTTCTACGCTGATCTCCCGAATCAATTTCTTTAAAGCCCGTTTTTCAATCCGGGATACATAGGAGCGGGAAATGCCCAGCTTACGAGCGATTTCCCGCTGGGTTTCCTTCAAGCCGTTAAAGAGACCGTAGCGCATCTCAATCACCTGGCGCTCCCGGCGGGAAAGCACATTAATTTTGTCCCGCACCTTCTCTTCCTGCAGCTTCGTTTCTACCAGGTCAATAATCTCATTGTCAACAGTCAGAACATCAAGCAGGGAAATCTCATTGCCTTCCTTGTCATAACCAATAGGGTCGTAAATAGAAACCTCCTGCTTTACCTTTTTAATATTGCGCAAATGCATGAGCACTTCATTTTCAATACAGCGTGCCGCATAGGTGGCAAGGCGTACGCCCCGATCATCATTGTAGGTTTTGATAGCCTTAATTAGTCCGATAGTGCCGATGGAGATTAAATCCTCCATATCCTCACCGCTGCTCTCGTACTTCCGCACTACGTGCGCCACCAGGCGCAGATTTCGCTCTATCAGGACATTCCTGGCTTCTTCACTACCGTTCTTCAGTTCAGTTAAGAAACCCCTCTCTTCCGCTTCATCCAGAGGTTGCGGAAACACCTGGTTATGCAGGTAACCAAACAGAAAAAGGATCCCCTTGACTACTGCCGATGCCGCTAATGCCCAGCCCAGGATGGTCAAGCTACCACCTCCAAAAAAATTGAGCGCTTTATACTATATGAAGGCGCCCGGTGAAGTGTGCTTCAATTTGACCGGTAAATTTAGGTATCCACTCGGTTGGCCTGCTTTGATGCCAGCCCGGATTCATTATGCTATTGACACAATATTCTATCTAATACAGAATACGTATATACAGTCATATATCCCCTCTGCTACAATACCAGACTGAGGAGGTAAACTGATGGATGGGAGCATTTTAAGCCTGTTTGACGAAAAGGTACATACCATTCCCCGGGCACTTTACAATATTCAAATGAACTTTGGCAATCGCCCGGCCAACCTTTTTAAAGAGGGTGGGAAGTGGCGAGTTATAACTTATAACGACCTGCTTACGGGGGTTGAGAACCTGGCTATGGGGCTGATTAAGCTGGGTATAAACCCAGGTGATTTTGTAGGCGTCAAAGCTTGCAACAGCGCCCGCTGGACCTGGGCCGATCTGGGGAGTGTGTATGCCGGAGCAGTCAGCGTATCCATTTATCCTTCACTATCTGCAACCGAAACTATTGCGGTGGCTAACCACAGCGGGGTCAAATTGCTCTTTGTGGAAAGCCGGCAGGCAGTGCAGGACATCTCCGCTCACCGCAGTGATATCCCTTCACTGCAATACCTGGTCTGCCTGGAAAAATCGTTTCATGGCAATGATAAAAATATATTCGGCTTTGGAGAGCTAATCGGCATGGGGGCGGCAGTTCGTCAGGAACACCATGGCCAGTTAAAAGCCAGACTCAAATCCCTGCAGGCTGACAGTCCCGCCATGCTGGTCTATACCTCGGGCTCAGTCGATAATCTTAAAGCCGCCTTATTTTCCCACCAGGACATTTTGGACTCCTGTACCCGCATTTACCGTCACTTTTATAATTATGGGCGCATAGAGAACTCTGAAATGGTCTCTCTGGTGTATCTCCCCCTTTCCCATATCATGGAAAAAATTCACGGCTACCTGGGACCAATGCTGCTCGGAGGTACCCTGGGGTTTGTCAGTGCACCCGAGAATATCCTGACCGACATGACTACCATAAGGCCCAACTGGGTGACCTGGGTTCCGCGCATTGCTTCCACCCTGTTTTTAGGGTTTCAAAAAGCATTTATGGCAACCAAGGACGGGCGGATGGCCTGGGAAAAGGCGGTAGACGTAGCCGTCCGTACTACTGCCGCCCTGCAGACGGAAAATGGTTTTATAGATACCACTATACCTATTGAACAGCAGTTGCAGGGGGCATTGCGTGAGGAGTGGCTGGAAGCATACAACACGGTCTATTGGCGTATCCATCATGCCCTGGGCGGGCGTTTGCAGACCATGATCATCGGTGGCGCCTATATGGACAGCGATTTGCAAGCAAAACTGGTAGGCATGGGCTTTAATATTATGCTGGGCTATGGGCTTACCGAGAGCGGTTCTGGCATCGCCGTATCCTGCCCCAATAGATATAAAATAGCCTGTATATCCCCGCCCTGTCCCGGGGTTGAATTTAGACGGGAAGAGGATGGAGAACTGCTTATCCGGGGGCAAGGTATCATTCGGGAATACTTCCGGAATAAAGATGCTGATAGAGAGAGCTTTACCCCAGACGGCTGGTTTAAAACCGGGGACATAGTTGAGATTGATGCTGACGGCTACATTCGTATAGTGGATCGCAAGAAACTGATGATTGTACTGGACAACGGCAAAAATGTAGCTCAGGCACGCATCGAGGCCCTATGTGCCGGTTCCGGGCTCATTGACCAGGTTGCCATCGTCGGCCAGGATCGGGAGTATATCGGAGCCCTGATAGTGCCCAATTTTAACTTTATCATCCGGGTTCTGCGCAATCACGGCATACCTTTTGACGAGTGCCAGCTTAAGCATGCCGAAATTGACGGTATACACAGAGTGGTCGAAGTGGGTGACGATATTATTGACAATGATTTCGTAAAAATGGCCCTGCAGGACCAGATTGATATAATCAATGCCAAACTTAAGAGCTACGAATCCATTCGCGCCTTTCGCCTGTTAAACCGCCGTTTCAGCGAAGAAAACGGAGAAGTGACCCCCTCCCAAAAAACCCGGGTCAAAGTCATCCTCGAAAAATACAAAGACCTGATAGACGAGATGTACTAGATGGGGTCAGGCCGCTAACCCGCGAACTTATCTGAGAAGAAAAGTTAGCGGGTTAGCGGCCTGACCCCATACATCAGCATCTGCTGGGTAATGGCTTTAAATACCGGAGCGGCGTTTTCAGCACCGGATTTTCCCCCTTCTGCCAGGACCACTATGGCCCAGCGGGGTTTTTCAGCCGGGAAGTAGCCGGCAAACCAGGTGTTTAGTAATTCCTCTCCATTGGGATTATAGTTGCCGGTCTGGCTGGTGGCTGTCTTACCTGCCACCCTTACCTCAGACAGGGCTGCATTTTTACCGGTTCCTTCGGTTACCACTTTTTCCATTAGCTGCTGTACGGTACGGGCGGTTTCCGGGCTGAGCGCCTGTTCTTTATCCGGCCGGGTCAGCATTTGTTTCTCCCCTTCCCGGTCAACGGTGAAACGCACCAGTACCGGCGGGGCATAACGACCGTCATCTGCTATGGTAGCTACCATATTGCATATTTGCAAGGGGGTGAGCATTACCCCTTCCTGACCCAGACTGGCATTGCCGACCGCCGGATCCGCATTCTCTATAGCAATGTGGGATCCAGCCTCATATTCACCATAGCCCAGAAGCTTTTCGTCAGTCAAATGCAAGCGTTCGGCATATTTTATCAACCCTTCACGGTGAAGCCTAAGTCCTGTGGCAATAAAGCTGGGGTTGCAGGATAGGGCAAAAGCTTCAGCGAAGCTAATGTTGCCATGGCCCTTTTCCCTCAAGCAAGGTATGAATACCTGGTCGTTAAAGACATATTTCCCCTGACAGTTAAACTGCTCTCCAAGGACAACCAGTTTCTCTTCCAAAGCTGCCGCTGCAACCAGTATTTTAAAGATTGAGCCGGGGTGGTAGGCCATCAAGGCTCGATTATTAAGGCTGCCCTTTTCATCGTCTTCCACGATTTTTTCAACTTCATAGGGGTCAAAGGTAGGTCTGCTGGCCATGGCCAGTACCTCTTTGCTGCTTACATCCATGACTACTACGGCTCCGCATTTTATCCGTTCATTCATGGCCTGCTCAACTGCTTCCTGGATCCTTTTGTCTATGGTTAAAACTACGGTACCCTGGTAATGCTCCTGCTCGTTGCGCAGTTTAAACATTAACCCCTGGATAGCTATCCCCCGGGCATCCAGAATCGATGTCAGTGCTTGCGAGCCGGTATTTTCACAGAGAACATTATCGTAGCACTTTTCCAGACCGGTTATTCCTTTGTTGTTTGCTCCCGCGCTGCTGTAACCCAGGAGATGAGCCATAAAACCGTTCTCAGGGTAGCGCCTTATCACCGGAGCCACCACCACCCCGGTGAGCCGGGAAGAGTTTATGCGAGCGGTCTGTTCCGGGGTAAGGTTGGAGGCGATACGGACAAAGGGCTTTCCGGATTTGGCTGCCTGTTTTAATTCCTTATACAACTGCTGGCTGGTCTGGTTCCCGCTAACCTCGGCCAATATCCGGGCTGCCCGGATGAGGGCCTGCTCTCCTGATTTAACTGCCGGTTGCCCCGCGGTACTGCTATCAGAGGGATGATTTCTGCTCATTTCCCGGGGCAGGCAATAAGCAGCAGTTTCGGCCCGGGTACCAGTTATGGGCAGCAGGTTGCAATCCAGTATATCACCCCGGTTGTATTCTTTCAGCTCCACCTGTCGGCTGCGCATGACTACCGCCTGCCGGGCAATCTCCTGCCCTTTTATAATCTGATAATATCCCAGTTTAGCCAATAAGCCGCTGGCAGCTACGAGAAAAAAAGCCATTATTATAAAAACCCGTTTGTATGACAAAAAAAAACCCCTTTACATCAAGCCTGTTATTATCTTTGGCTCCGCAGGGGTTAGTTATACCGAAAGCATAATAGTATCGGGAACAGTCCAATTTATCATATTTTGATAGCAAACGGCAGGTGATGCAAGATTTTTTCCAGTTCCGGGCAGGTGTCTTCGGTGCCGCGGATAATGACCAGGCCTTGCTCACGGTCAAGGGTAGAAACAATGCCCAAATGATTATAAGCCTCTATTATGCGGGTAAGCATATCGATGTTTTCTGGAGCAACCTGGGCTTTAATTTCTGATGCCATCATGTTTTCCTGCCTTTCGGGTTCAAAAGAACCGCCTCCGCATCCATGCACCTAACCCCGCCTCAGGATGGTGTATTCGCTTAAGGGTACGGGGTAAGGGATATAGACGGTTTGACGGGCGTGACGGGCACGGTCGATTATGTTGAACGCTTCATCATACAGCTCCTTAAGCTGCAGAGGGAGGTTTTCCCCCCCCGGCGCCATCAGCTGCAGCGGGTCACCAGGACCAAAATTTGCCCTCTGTTCTATTTGCAACATGTTTCTGCCATCGTGGTAGCCGCGAACGATGCCGCAGAATTCCGTCCTGGCATGCTTTTCCTGCTTATTAATATCCTGCAGAAGGGCAGACTCCCCTGCAATGAATCCATTGGTAAAAGGCCGGGCGGCAGTTCCGGCCAGTTCTTCTATCCAGTTGTCCAGATCTTCCGGCGAAAACTCTTCTCTCCGGTCAATATAACGGTCGATTGCCTGACGATAGACCGAAGCTACGCTGGCCACATAGAGCGGGCTTTTCATCCGCCCTTCTACTTTGAAGGACTCAATTCCTGTTTCTATTAGTCGGGGCAAATACTCCAGCAGACAGAGGTCGCGGGAGTTTAAGATATAACTTCCCCACCGGTCTTCCTCTATCGGGAAGTACTGACCGGGGCGTTTTTCTTCCACCAAAGCATAGCGGTAGCGGCAGGGATGAGCACAGGTACCGGAGTTGGCGCTTCTTCCGGTCATATAGTGCGAGAGCAGACAGCGGCCGGAGTAGGAAACACACATAGCCCCGTGAATAAATATCTCGATTTCTATGTTAACCCGCTGTTTGATTTCCTGAATTTCGTCCAGGCTAAGCTCACGTGCCAGCACAATACGTTTGACCCCCAGGTCGCAGTAAAATGCTGCAGCCTCATAGTTGGTTACGCTGGCTTGGGTGCTGAGAGTAAGCGGGAGTGAAGGAGCATAGCGCCGGGCCAGGTTTATAACCCCCGGGTCAGATACGATAAGCCCGTCCACCTTTATTTCCTCCATCTTCTCCAGATAGGCAGGCAGCTCTTCGATATCCCGGTTGTGGGCCAGGATATTCACGGTCACATAAAGCTTTTTGTTATGCTGACGGGCAAAAGCTAATCCATCCGCTGTTTCTTCCAGGGTAAAATTATCAGCCGCGGCCCGCAAGCTGAAGTCCTTGCCTCCCAGATAAACGGCATCAGCCCCGAATAGTATGGCGGTTTTCAGTTTTTCCAGATTGCCTGCTGGCATAAGCAGCTCCGGCAGTTTCATATCATTCCTCCATGCAAAAGAAGCAAAATTTATCCGGTTGCGCAGTTTTAGTTATTATTATTCGGAAAAAGGAGTATAATTCTGCTAATCAGTGCTATAGTACTATTTTATGTATCGGGACATGGCCCGGAGGTGTTCTTCATAGGTGCGGGAGAAGTAGTGGCTGCCGTCCCCCTTGGATACATAGAAATAATACGGGTGTTTTTCCGGGTTAAGGGCTGCTGCTATCGATGCTCTGCCCGGACTGGAAATGGGGCCGGGGGGCAAACCTGGATTACGATAGGTGTTATAAGGGGAATTTACTTCCAGGTCAGCATTATTTAGCTTGGTTTTCTTCTGGTCAAAGCAGTACAGGACGGTAGGACATAACTGCAGGTACATCCCGTCCCGCAGCCGGTTTTTAATGACCCCGGATATGGTACCGCGCTCATCATCGTGCATAGCCTCTTCCTCAATTAATGAAGCCAGTATTACAGTGTCGTAAACATTCATGTTTTCAGCTTTGGCCTGAGCGGCAAATTCCTGGTTCCAAAGGTTGACAAAATTTTCAAGCATCATACTGATGATTTCTCGGCTGCTGGTGTTTTCTTCAATATAATAGGTATCGGGGAATAGGAAGCCCTCCAGTCGATATTTGCTGCTGGCCGGTACATCCTGCAAAAACTCATAGGGGTAATCTGCTTTTATAGCTTCCTGCCATGATTCTTCCGTGCACACCCCTTTTTCCATCAGCATAGCCCCGATTTCTTTTACGGTATATCCTTCCGGCACCGTTACTTTGATTTTGACTACCCGGCCTTCAGCGATACTGTGCGCTATTTGGGCCAGGCTCAGACTGCGATTGAAAGAGTAATGCCCCGGTTTTAACTGTACATCCAGTTTTTCTTTGCGGCAATAAGACAGAAAGGCGCTCTGGCTGCGAATAAGCTGGTGCTCTTCCAGAATCGCCGCTACCTGGCGGGCGCTGGATGCTGCGGGTATAAAAACATCTATCGGTGTTTTATTATTTGCATCTACCGGAAGGTATTGCAGGTTAACGAACCTGCTGCCGCAGAAACCGCTAATAGTCAGTAAAACTATAAATATAATCAGCATACGGCCTTTATTTTTGCGGGGCTGTTTAACTTTTATTTCCATCATATCCTCTTCACCTAATTATAATTAAAATAACCGCAGATTACATTCCCTAAGGGTGCAACTTATGCTCGCACAGTTCGCAGAATAGCCCTGTTATGGTTTGGGGTAAGAGATCGGGGGAGTCCTCCCGGAAGCAAAGGGAACCGTTACCTTGCTCCCTGTGGCTGCTTCTTATCCCCTGAGTTCAACATCGCTGCCATCCTCTGCAGCATTTCCGCCTTCGTTTTCTTCCGGACTTGTATGGGTGGGATCTTCCGTTTCCGGGGGCTCCCCGCCGGGCTGTGAACTTTCCGCCGGACCTACATAAACCAGACGGTTTAAGGGGCGGTAGTTGTCCCGGGCTAGTTGCTCCTGCCGGACTATATTACCGTCATTGCCGAAAAAGGTGCGAAATGATCTTACCACATAGCCCGGGCTGCCGTTCTGTTCAATTTTGGTAGTACCCGGCGGCAGATCCTCTTTGGTTTCTCTGATTTCCTTAAAATCTATAACCTGGTCTACTATATGGCTGACCTGGATACTTTGCTTGTATTTCAGTTTGCCATATATCCTCATTGTCACTTTGCCGTTACCGGCCTGAGACCATATGTAAATAGGATCACCCAGGTTGTTCTGAAAACAGAAATCCTGCGTACCGTAGGATACGGTTGCATCTTGGCCCAGCGGTACGTAGGCAACTGCCAGGTTATGGTTATGCCTCTCGGTAATCTTTAACCCTGCCAGCAAGCAGGCATTATAAAGGGTGGACGAAACCTGGCATATTCCCCCCGCCAAGCCCTGTTCAAATTTATCACCCACGATAACCATGGCATCCCGGTAGCCGCCTTCCGGGAGTCGGGGGCCTACCGTTTTATTAAAGGAGAATACCTCGCCCGCAGCCACCATGGTGGTATTAAGGGCTCTGGTAGCCAAAGCCACATTATGTGAGCGATCCGTCTGGCTGGGATTGTACCAGGTGCTGAAGGAAGATATTTCCCCCATCCCGTGTAAATCGCTCTCTTTGATTCTAGGTTCTATTTCTTGGACGGCGATTTTAATATTAATATTTTCCGCCGGCTGCCATTCCCCCGGCAGAGCAGCCAGGGTAGGCTGAATGTCAACCTGTATGCCCTTTTTCGCCGGTATTACTACCAGTCCTTTTACCGGGTCTATTTCCAACCGCGCGTTTAGGCATTCGGATTCCAAATGCTCTTTCCAGTCGCTGCCCATGTTCTTGAGTTTTTGGGCGTCATACGTAATTTTGACCGGATATTCTATAGCTTCAGCTCCATCCAAATTAAACACCTTGGAAAAAAGGTTGCGGTGTCTCTCCTGCTCCCAAACGTCAACGATTATTTTTCTGGGATCAGGGGAATCTACCAAATCCCCCAGCCTGGTATCGTACTGGTAATCGCGATAATTAAACGAAATCCCGGTATCAGACAGATAGTCAAACTCTGCTGCCAGTAAATCGGCTGCGCCATTTTGGTCGTAACCGCCTACGTTTATGGTGGCAATACGCACACCAGGCAAAAAGTGATGGGACTTATAAAACACCTGGTAGAAATATAAAACCAATGCTGCGCTGATGCCCAGGAGAAGAACCAGCACATATATAATGATTGACTTCCATTTTACCTGAATCAATAGCGCTGCCCCCAGAATGTTAATTGTCGCTGCCTGTCATCTAGTAAATATATAACGAAAAATCTCTGGACTTATTCATTTTACCGCATTCCTCATATTTTGACGAATAAAAAAAGAGCCTCTATGGGCTCTTTGGGGTAAGAGACTAGATTTCCATGTCCTCCAGTTCCTGCCAGGCCGCAACTACCATCTCCAGTTCGTCATCATCCTCAATTTCACTCATGAGCTCATTGCCTTCGTCATCGTGGACTACCTTCAGGATGACTATTACGTCCTCATCTTCTTCCTCTTCCGACATGGGCATAAGTACGCGGTAGACCTCATCCTCTATCTCCAGTTCGGCCAGAAGTTCAAATTCATGTTCCTCACCTTCATCATCCACCAGTACCAGGGTATAAAACTCGTCATCAAAAAGCTCTTCCTCGTTGCTCATCTTTACACCTCTTTCTGCAAACTAAAGTCATTCTAATATTAATGCCCACCCTTGTCAAACTCCCCTGGAGCCGGAGGCCAAACGATCCAGATAAGCCTGCAGAATGTTCACCGCCGCCATTTTATCAATGACCTGTTTACGGCGGCGGCGGGATACATCCGCTTCAATCAGGATCCTTTCAGCGCTTCGGGTGCTAAGACGCTCGTCCCAGTACTCTACCGCAACGGTCAACCTGTTCTTGACCGCTGTGCCGAATTCCTGTATCTCCAGGGCTTTGGCCCCGATGCTTCCATCCATGTTTAACGGCAGTCCCACTACTATCTTTTCTACCTCGTAGTCCTGGCATATTTGCTGTATCTGCTTTAAATCTGCTTCCAATTCACTGCGCTGCAGCACCGAATGTCCTTGAGCGGTCCAACCCATAGGATCACTGATAGCTATACCTATTCTCTTTTCCCCCACATCTAAACCCATTATTCTCATTAATGCAACTCCTTAAACAGGTAAAAACAGCCCCATACTTTGAGCATGGGGCTTAAGCGTTATTTTTGCAGGTAGTTCTTCAAAAGGATTTCCAATATTTCATCCCGGTCTACCTTGCAGATCAGGCTGCGGGCATTGTTATGACTGGTTATGTATGCCGGATCCCCGGAAATCATGTAACCTACCAGCTGGTTGATAGGATTGTAACCCTTTTCCTCCAGGGCTGCATAAACCGCCTGTAAAATAGCCTGCACCTTGTTGCTGTCATCACGTTCCTTATTGAAGCTGACGGTTTCATCAGATACCTGAGGCATATAAACACCCCCTCTTTAAGGCTTCCTATTATTGATATTACTAGTTTCAAGCCATTATGAAAAGCTTTTTTCTATTATCTGGCGGGCAGCAGCCATAGCCTGGTCTATTTTTCCGCTATCCTTGGCTCCTGCCTGAGCCATATCCGGTCTTCCTCCGCCCCCCCCACCAGCAGCTTTGGCAGCGGCGCCTACTATTTTCCCGGCGTGCAGACCTTTGCCGGTAAGGTCTTTGCTGACAAAACAGACCAGGAGAACCTTGTCCTCTATAACCGAAGCCAGCATCACTACCGAACTGCCCAGTTTATCCTTAAGCATTTCAGCGTTCTGACGCAAAGTATTAGCGTCGACCCCTTCTACCTTGGCAATTAAAACCCGAGCCCCGTTAACCTGAACTACCTTCTGCAATAAATCAGCACTGGAGGCCTGTGATAAACGGCTGCGGAGGCTCTCTATTTCTTTTTCTTTATCTTTTAAATTGCGGGTCAAGCTCTCGACTTTATGGTGGATATCATCAGGGGAAGCTTTCAGAGTATTAGCTATTGCCTTTAGTTCAGCATCAGCCTGGTTTAGATAATCCAGGGCATATTTGCCGGTAAAAGCTTCAATCCTGCGCAGGCCGGAGCCGATGCTGCCTTCACTGATTATTTTGAACAAGCCTATCTGACCGGTATTTCCGACATGGGTACCACCACAGAGCTCCTGGCTAAAGTCCCCTACCTGTACTACCCGCACCTGATCTCCATACTTTTCTCCAAATAGAGCGATGGCCCCCATTTCACGGGCCTGGTTGATACCGGTGACGGTGGTGTCAACCGGATACATGGTCCAGATGGCTTGGTTGACCATATTTTCAATGGCTTCCAGTTCATCCTCATCCAGTGATGCCAGGTGGGAAAAATCAAAACGCAGACGCGAAGGCTCGACCAGTGAACCTTTTTGCTGGGCATGTTCCCCCAGCACCTGACGCAGAGCCCGATGCAGGAGGTGGGTGGCAGTGTGATTTCTGGCCGTGGCCGTCCTTTGCTGCTGGTTTACCTCCAGCTGCAGTTCTTCACCTGTCTGCAGGCTCCCCTCTAAAAGACCCCGATGAATAAACCAGGAAGCTACCTTTTGTACATCCACAACCTGCATTTTGCCCGATTTACCCGTAATTATACCGCTGTCTGCCACCTGTCCCCCGCTTTCCGCATAGAAGGGAGTACTGGCGGCAACAACCAATAATTCATCGTCGGCGACTTGGTCGCATAATTCGCCATCCTTAATTATAGCCAGCAGAGAAGCTTTATCCCTGAGTTTTTCATAACCGCTGAAATACGTTGGTGGGGTATGGGTTAATAATTCCGCGATCTGAATGTCGCGGGCAAAAGCATTCTCTCCCTTGCCGGCTTGACGTGCGCGATGACGCTGTTCCTCCATCATGGAGCTGAAGCCGTCTTTGTCTACTGTAAACCCATTTTCTTCAGCCATATCCTCGGTCAAGTCCAGGGGGAAGCCATAGGTATCATAGAGCATGAAGGCTTCTTCCCCCTCTATTTCATTACGGCCCTGTTCCCGGGCTTGCTCCAGGATATCCTCAATCTTTTTCAAGCCTTCATTGAGGGTCACCAGAAAGCGCTCTTCCTCCATTTTTATGACCTCCTTGACGAAGTCCGATTTCTCAAGAAGTTCCGGGTAGGAACGGCCCATGATGGAGCAGACCACATCTACGTTTTGGTAAAGAAAAGCTTTGTTTATTCCCAACAGACGCCCAAAGCGCAAGGCCCTTCTCAGTATCCGGCGCAGCACGTAGCCCCGTCCGTCATTGGCGGGCAGCACCCCGTCGGCTATAAGGAAGGTGCAGGCGCGGCTATGGTCGGCGATAACCCGGAAGGGGAACCCGTTTTCCCCCCGGTCATATTTTTGGCCGCTGAGCTTTTCAATCTGGGCTAAAAGGGGGGTAAACAAGTCGGTATCAAAATTGCTGTCAACACCCTGCAGAAGTGAAGCCAGCCTTTCCAATCCCATACCCGTATCGATGCTGGGATGCGGCAAAGGGGTGAGAAGCCCGGTTTCATCCCGGTTATATTGCATAAAGACCAAATTCCATACTTCCAGCCAGCGGTCACAGTCACAGACTCCCAGAGCGCAGTTGGACCCGCAGGCATATTGTTCTCCCCGGTCATAGTGGATTTCGCTGCAGGGGCCGCAAGGACCGGTATCACCCATACTCCAGAAATTATCGCTTTCATCCAGACGTAGAATCCGCCGGGGATTTACATCCGTAAGCTCCTGCCACAGGGTGTAGGCCTCGTCATCGTCCCGGTAGATGGTGACCCAGAGGCGGTCTTGGGGTAAGCCCGCAACTTCGGTCAGGAATTCCCAGGCGTATCGAATAGCGTCAGCCTTAAAATAATCTCCGAAAGAGAAATTACCCAACATTTCAAAGAAGGTATGATGCCGGGCAGTTCTTCCGACCGTATCCAAATCATTATGTTTGCCTCCGGCCCGCACGCATTTTTGAGCCGTCGTTGCCCGGCTGTAGCTGCGCCGGTCTATTCCCAGGAAAACGTCCTTAAATTGGTTCATGCCCGCATTGCTGAACAGCAGGGTGGGGTCATTTACTGGTACCAGCGACGAGCTTTCCACTACACTATGACCTTTATCGGCAAAATATTCTAAAAAGGTGCTCCTGATTTTATCGCTTGTCCACACGGTTTGGCCTCCTCTTTCCCTTTAAAGTACTCTAATCTATTTTCTTTTATAAAAGCACCTCTGTCAATAAAGCTCTTCTGCGCTGCTTCGTCATTCCACCAGCTTTAAATAACTCCATCCGATAATTACTTTCAATATCGCGGTTACCGGTACCGCAAAGAGCATGCCCCAGATGCCCAGCAGCTTGCCCCCGGCCAGCAAGGCAAAGACTATAACCAGCGGATGCAGGCCTAATTTGTCGCCCATTATCTTAGGGGTGACCAGATTGCTCTCCAATTGCTGAATAAGCACGATGGCCACGGTCATATACAGGGCCAGCCGAAAAGACTCGGATGCCGCCAAAGCGACGGCGGGTATGCCCCCCAGGATGGGGCCGAAGTACGGAACCAGATTGGTTATTCCAGACAGTATTCCAATCAGGAGGGGGAACTTTACCCCGATTAGAGCCGCCGATATGCCTATCCCGAAACCAACCAAAGCGGCTACCATCAAATGTCCCTTGATGAATTCTATGAGTACATTGTCAATCTGGTGGCTTACCATGGTAATCTCATGGCGGGCCCGGGGAGAAAAGAGGTTAAGGAAACTCTCTCTGATTTTCTCCCAGTCATTCATTATATAAAAAGCCAGAATGGGGGAGAAAATAAGGGCCAGGATTTTACCCAGGAAATTATAAAAGCCGCCCAAGAAGCTATTGAGCGCCTGATAGATATAGGATTCAATTCTGCCCAGGTTTTTATTTATCACCTGGCTTAGCTGTTCCGGCGCGTTTATCTCATTTAATCTTCCCGCCATCTGTTGGGCCTGTTGGGCATACTGGGGATAGAGTTCGGCCAGCTTGCTCAGTTCCTTTACCAATCCTGGTATCACCAGGGCCAGTATTATACCTGATAGGACAGTTGCTGCCAGATATAGTGCAATAATAGACCATACCCGTTTCAATCCTTTTTTTTCGATGAAGGCTACGGGGCGAAAAAGCAGGTAGGCCAGAAGGGCCCCAAGAAAAAAGGTAAGCAGTACTTCTCTTACCAGATAGAGAAAATAGATACTGATTATGAGCGCAACGGCAAAGATAAAATAATGGGATAACTTGCGGGAATTTAGCTGCATCAAGACTCCTGCTTTCCAATCAGAGCGCTCAGGTCTTCCTCGGCATCATTGATTATATCCACGGCTCTTTTATATCTGGCCTTGACCTGACGGGTACTGCGTTTAATCCGTTTTTGATTGTTTTTGTAAAACGCAGCGGCCGCGGCCCCTACCAGGGCACCCATAAACAGCCCGTTCCAATATCCGCGCACGCCAATCACCTCCCGGTACAAGTTTAATAATAGGCACTCCTTTAAAGCAGCTCTGAAGCTTTGTCCATAGAAACCAGAGTGCCGTCTTCGGCTACTTCGTAGAGGTTCACCCTTCCTTTGTTGAAGTTGAATTCCATAAAACAATTCCAGCAGTAATACTGTTCATTGCCAACTTTTCCAATTTGCATACCATTGCATACCGGACACCTAATAATCATCACCATTGCTCCCTTCATCAAATAGCACGGCGCTCTCCGCAGTTCTCCAACTAACCTGTTCCAGGGGAACTTCCTCCCGCCCTTGTAATATGTCCTTAATGGCGCCGGAGGATATTTCCACTCCCCAGACCTTCATATTATCCCGAGAAAAGATGAAATCGCTTACTGTGCCCAATTCTCTGCCTCCCTGGTCAAAAACAGTATCGCCGAGTTTTTTCTGATATATTGATAATTCTTCCCCGGCAACATAGGATTTAATACTTTGGCGGCTGTTGATGGTTACTGATGCTTCCCCTATGTCCATATCTTTACGCAAAACCATGCCGGGTTCACCTTCAGTCATTTCGATAATCAGATAGGCCAGGCGGTAGTCATCCCCTACTACCGCTTTTTCCACCCGTCCAATTACCTTAGCGCTTTCCCGGTCAAACACCGGCAGGTTTTTAATATTTCTTATCTTCATAGGGATAGGTTTTCCCGGTAGGAAAAAATAATGCAGGACGAAAAAACAAGGGGACAAAAGAAGTGTCCCCCCGTCGCCTCTGACCAACCGCTTAAATTATGGTTCCGCCGCCGAGGACGTATTCGCCCAGGTAGTAGACTGCGGACTGCCCCGGGGTTATGGCACGCTGGGGTTTATCGAAGTGAAGTACAGCTTTATCACCCTCCGGCGATAGCCGAGCAGGAGCATCCTGGGCCCGGTAACGTATGCGGGCCTGTACCGCCAGCGGTTCTTCGAGGTTTTCATAATAGACATAATTATTGTTAACTGCGGTCAGGGACTTACCGAATAAATGCTCCCGGCCATCCAGTATGAGCCGATTGTTTTCCGGATCCAGGGCCACCACATAGAGAGGCCTTCCGCCACTGATGCCCAGACCTTTACGCTGGCCTATGGTATAAAAAGGCAGACCCTGATGCTTTCCCAGTATGTTTCCCTGCAAATCCACCACTGGCCCGGACTGGTACTTGACCCTTCCTTTAAGAAAATCACGATAATCACCTTCAATAAAGCAGATTTCCTGACTTTCCTTGCTTGCGGCGACTTTGAAATTATGCTCCCGGGCTATCTCTTTTACCTGGGGCTTGCTCATCTCGCCCAGCGGAAAGAGAATATGACCAAGCTGCTCCTGATTTAGGGCATAAAGAAAATAGCTCTGATCCTTGGGCAGATATTTTGCTTTCCTGAGCAAGTATCTTTTACGTCCCTTATCATGTTCAATACGGGCATAATGCCCGGTAGCCACTTTTTCAAAGCCCATATCCAGGGCGCAATCCAGAAGACCGCCAAATTTTATATAGCGGTTGCACATAACACAGGGATTGGGAGTCTGGCCCTGCTCATAAATCCCGGTAAAATAATCAACGACCCTCTTCTGAAATTGCTTGCGCAGGTCAGCTACCAGATGCTTAATCCCAATCGACGCAGCAGCTTCAGCAGCTTTTATTGCCACCCCCGGATTCCAGTTGATCATGGTAAGGCCTGTTACTTTATGGCCCTGCTCCTTTAACAGCAGAGCAGCTACCGTACTGTCTACGCCACCACTCATGAGAACGGCTACCTTCATCTTTTAATCTCCTTATACTTGACAGCCCACGCCATTATCTTTTCCAACTATATATATCATCAAACAAGGTCGGCTTCAACCAGTATGGCATGCGGCAACAAATTATTCTATAATTACTGCAAGAGTTTACGGGATAAGGAGATGGGACAGGAAAGCAGGCCCTGTTCCAAACAGGCTTATGGACCTTTTTGATTTACAGGAGAACAGAAACAGACAGCAGCCGGCTCCGCTGGCTTATCGGATGCGGCCTCGCCATTTGGATGAAGTGCGGGGTCAGGAGCATATTGTAGGCAGGACCTCGGCTTTAAGGAGGGGCATAGAAAAGGATGATCTTCACTCCTTTGTTTTGTTTGGCCCTCCTGGTACGGGTAAAACCAGCATCGCCCGCATCATTGCCCGCATGACCAATTCCCATTTTGAAATGCTGCAGGCTGTAACCGGTGGGGTCAGCGACATAAAGAAAATTGCCGCCGATGCTGCCGAGCGCCTTAAATTCTATCAGCAGCGCACTATCCTGTTCGTCGATGAGATTCACCGCTTCAATAAAAGCCAGCAGGATGTACTGCTCCCTTTTGTCGAAAACGGTACGCTGCTGCTCATCGGGGCCACCACCGAAAATCCGCTTTATGAACTTAACAATGCTCTGCTTTCCCGCCTGCGGCTTTATATCCTGAAAGAGCTGGACGAAAAAGCTGTCCGTCTAATAATGGAAGAGGCTCTGCAGGATGAGGAGCGAGGCCTGGGTGGTTTCGATATCAGCATCGATGAAGAAGCCATAGACATTATCATCAGTCTGGTCAAGGGGGATGCCCGTATGGCCCTGAATATACTGGAAGCAGCGGTTAATTCTTATGCCGAGCCTGGCAGCACTTTACATATTAATGCCCGATTGTTGGAGCAGATTACCGGAAAACCTATGCTGAAATATGATAAAACCGGAGATTATCATTATGACACTACCTCTGCCTTTATAAAAAGCATACGCGGCTCCGACCCTGATGCCGCCCTGTTCTGGCTGGCAGTAATGCTTGAGGGAGGGGAAGATCCCAAGTTTATTGCCCGCCGACTGATTGTTCATGCAGCAGAGGATATCGGCTTGGCTGACCCCTATGCACTTACCCTGGCAACGGCTGCGGCGCGCTCAGTGGAGTTTGTGGGACTACCGGAAGCACGTATCCCCCTGGCCGAGACTGCTATTTATCTGGCCACCGCTCCCAAGAGCAACAGCAGCAAGGCAGCTATTGACCAGGCCATAGCTGCAGTACGCAGCAGCCGTAAGATAAGCGTACCTCCACACTTAGCTGATGCTTCGCATTCCAAAGCAAGCATGCTGGGCAAAGGTAAGGGCTACAAATACCCCCATGATTACGGGGGCTATGTAAAGCAAAGTTATCTCCCCGCCGAACTGCAAGGCAGCCATTTCTACCAAGCGCAAGATAATGGCTATGAAAAGAAAATCAAAGACTTCATGGCTATGCTTACACAAAAAATAAAGCCATCCCAACCCTGATCGGAGATGGCCTGTACAATCATCCGGAAACAGGGGACAAAATAATGTCCCCTCTGCTATTAGCCCAGTACTGAGTCAATGACTTTTTGCAGTTGCTCTTTACCCTGGGAGCCCACTACACGTTTTATCTCCTGCCCGTCCTTGAAAAAGGCAAGTGTGGGTATACCGCGAACGCCATATTGGATGGCAATACTTTTGTTTTCATCAACATTTAGCTTGCCAACATTTAATTTACCGGCATTTTCAGCTGCCAGGGCTTCTACCACCGGTCCCACCATTTTACAGGGACCACACCAGGGAGCCCAAAAGTCAACGAGAACCGGAAGCTCTGACTGCATTACCTCCTGTTCCCAGTTATCTGCATTTAATTCAGTTAGCGCCATAATATCCCTCCTGTTCTTTCCAGTTAAATTCTGCAGGCTACCAGCCAATGTAAACTACGGCTATAGCCGCACTCAAGGAAATAACTGTCCATATCAGGGTTCTGAGCATATCAGATTTTACCTGTTTAGCTAATTCATCCATTTTAATTCCTCCTGCTCATGAATTAAAAATTCAGGCTTATTATAACATAAGCTTAAAAATAAGTCCTCCCTATAAAGAGGTTGCCACCATTATCTTATTCCATGCATATTAGCGGTAAATAATATACTCGGATACCCGCGGCCCCGACTTATTTTTTTATAGTTCCCGGGCCTACGGCTATTATTGTATCCCGTCCAGGGGTAAACTCCTCAGACAGAAGGTTCTTTTCCATTTCTTTGCCATTAACCTTTACTACACGGTAGCTGCGCTTGATGTATCCGCTCTTGCCCTCCTGTAAAACAATCCGCTGCTGAGGTGATAGTTTCTTATTAACCTTAATTTCAAACCCTGGGGCTAGCTCCTCTTTTTCAGTTATAAATTTTATTTCTTTGCCGGTTTCGGTCTGACAGCCAAATATTTTAGTAACCAAGCTGTTCCCCTCTATTGCTGAGGTAATCAGTATCGGGTGTTGAAGGTTGTTTATAAAGCCGGTTCGCTGTTCAACCAGCTCAAGTCCTGCCTGAGAGCAGGTTCGGTACAGGATATCATTTACCACAGTCAGTGCAGCTTTATTGATCTTTGAATGTCTGGCTCTTATAGTTTTGGCCAATGAAAACTTTTCTCCCGGCATAACAACCGAGCCATTACATATTTCCAGCAAGGGTCTAAAATCTGCCGGAGGCTGATTTATTTTATCCCCCCCGATCCCCAGTATATCTTTGACCTCTTTTATGTCTTCCAGCCTTACCCGGGGATGAGTCTCTCGGGTAGCGAGAGGGATAGGCCCCAGCGAGCCCTTTTTCAGGGCAGCGCAGACATTATCCAGGCTGGCTGTGATGTCTATGGAATAGCCATTTTTATGGCTGATGTAATCAAGGTAATCGTTACTGTACAGGATGCGTGCATCAATGGCCGGCTGGTCATAAGCAAGCTTTATTCTATTTAATTGCTCTTGCAGTAAAGTTGTATTCCAATTTATCTCCGGTGCTATATCCTGAGTACTACCACGAGCAATGCTATGCTGAAAAATACCAGCTATACCCTCCGGCTGCAGGGAAACATCGATTTTGGCAAGGGTAGCGGGAATATCATAGGCTATCTTCACCTGGTCTATCGGTATGCTCAAGGAGCGGGAAGGGGTCTGAAGCAGCAAATGGCTACCATAATTGGCTGGTAACCGGTCGGCCAGAACGCGGCCGGCTTTATCACGGCTTAACCCGCCTAGCTCCACTCCACTTACTGCAATATTGGAAGGATAAACCTTGGCATCTCTTTTAGCCAGGGCCAGAGAGGCGAGAAAAAGCGTCAGCATTACTGCCGCTACCAGCAGTAAAACAATCCGGGCCACATGTTTTCTAGAGTCTACCATTTTCCACACCTGCAGTTATGCTACTTGGCGCACTGAGAGAGTTCCACAAAGCGGTTATGCTGTTCGGCCAGATTTATAATATCTTCCGTAACCATGGTGCCTTCAGCAATCAGTATGTTGCCTGCCCCATCCTTGATATCCTGGACCAGCTTTTTCCCCAACAGGAATTGTCTCTGTCTCTGCTTGAAAAAAGCAGCTCCATCAGTCTCCCCGCCGGAAGGCTTGGAGGCATTATCCTCAGGCTCGTTAGGGCTGGTAGGATTGGGGCTATCCTGTCTCTCCCGGACTACTACGACATCAGTTCCATAGGTCAGCACATCGCCAGCTTCGATTATGTCAATTTTAGATTCATCCTGAGCCGTCTTATACTCCAGACGGGTTATTTTGCCGCTGGTTTCGTCAACCTCATATTCGCTTATTACCCCGATCAAATTCCCCTTGTTGGTTAAAACCCGATTGCCCTTAAGTTCAATGTTGCGCTGCAATAAAGTGTTGGCACTGGAGGTATCGTTTATGTTGGACAAAAGGTGCTCACTCTCAGTAGTCACGGCATGTTCGCCTATGCCCATAACTGCCTTGTAGGGCAGAACCCTGGCCCCCACGTACCAGCTGCCGTTACTGACCAGAATAAAATCCAGTTTACCCTCTTCGGGATTAATCACCAGATCTTTAACCTGTCCAATCTTTCTTCCATCCACGATGGAAAAGACAGGCAGGCCAATAATCTCCTGGCTTTTTTTCATTATCGCTTCTCCCTTCATCTATACTCCTGGTGGTTCGTTTCCGCATCCACTTTTAGACGAACCCACCTAGGTATCCTGGATACAGGCAAGTCGCTTATACCCAGGCGCTCCAGCTCTGCTGCCAGCAGGCTGATATAATCGAATTGACGGCTAATTTCGTTTATTATATCAGATTTATGGTTGGGCAGGGCAATAAAGCTGTCTAGCATCGACGCCGCTTTTTTATACCAGCCGCTCTCCTTAAATATCTCAGCCAGTTCCACTGTTAGCAGGTATTTGAGCTCGTAATCGGAGGTTAAATGCCAAGCCTCCTCAAAGCACCGGGCAGCTTCAGCCAGGTCGGCGGAGCGGCAGGCAAATGCGTAATCGATCAGACTGATCAGCCGGTCTTCGTCAGCATTGGTGTCTGCTGCTTCCTTATCAGGCGGATCTGAAGAAAATGATTCTATCGTATCACCGGAAACAGCGGTCAATACCGCAGATGCTTCTTTCATCTGCTCCAGTTCGGAATCTGTTTCGTTTTGCTGCACGGAAACCGTATCGGTTGATTCCGGAGTCAACGGTTCACCGGTGTCGCCATCGCTTTGCTGCAGCTCAGTCGGCAAGGGTACAGCGATAATAAGGGCTTCTCCATCTTTTTCAACGGGCTGATTTTCCCGCGCAGTAGTTGCCAGCAGACTCTGCCGTTCCGATATATCTACACCCGCCTCTTTTCCTGCTTCATCAGCCGCTTCATGAGGTTCGGCGATTACCTTTGCCTCATCCCAATCTGAAGTTATCTTATCTGGTACAATAGCGGGACTCGATTCCAATACCTGCACCGGCAATTGCTCGTTATCTCCCGCAGGTGCTGCCAACCCACCAGCCCCGTCCGCCCTTGTTTCACCTGGGATTAACGGTGATTCTTCACTCTGCCCCCCGGGAACAGGCTCGGGTTTTTCATTGCCAATGATTTTTTCTGCTGCTTCAGTTGCGGTAGGCTCCACAACTGAAAGCAGGCTATCATTGCTTTCCGACACCAACCGAGAAGGTTCCAATAAAGCCGTATTAACGCTACTAGGCTGGTTAGCCGTAGGGAGCTCCGGCACCATAGACAAAGCAAAACTGCCAACTCTAGCCTTGAGTAAACACCAAGCCATAGCTGCCAGCACCAATATGTAAATCATAAGCGAGACTGGCCTGCCCAACCGTTCCATGCTTATGGGAAAAGACAAAATAATAAGCAGGGACAGTAATAATATAATGTTTATGTATCTTCCCGGAAGGCCGTCCTTACGCAGCAGATATATCATAAGGCCGCCAATAGGAATAAAAATTAGGATTACATAAAGTATGTATTCTTTCATCATCATCACCCTAACACTATTACCCTAGTATTTCTTCGACAGTTAGTTCCGATTTCCTTCATTTACTAACCTAAAATAGAGGATATTCCGAATTATTTGCTCATACCAGCAGATTGTTGTCTTAAGCCGCTCTTAAAAATATGGGCAGAGACTTGTCCATTTGTATCTTTGTGCAAAAATAACATTGTTTTTTTACAACCCTTGATTAATTTTTCGTAATATTTAGTAAAATTTCTCATAAAAATCTCCTCCTGTTCGCGCCTTTTCTGTAGTTTTTTTTGAATTCGAGACGAATTGCAAAGATGAATGTAATTATAACATCGTTTTTGTTGAACTATGATACTTTTTGTAATATTATTATTAATTTTTTTATTCACACTATTTGGTAAAATGTAACTGTGAGTGGTAGGCTTTTAGCCGGCAGTGTAGAGAGAAAAATATAAAATATTTAAGGGGGATTTTAAATGAAGGAAGTATTCGTAGTCGAGGCTGCGCGCACACCGGTGGCTCGCGCAGGCAAGCAATCCTGGTTTACCAATGTTCGTGCTGACGAATTATCCGCGATTGTCTTCAAAGAACTGAGAAAGAGGGTCGGTCTGGAAGACAAAGCCAAACAGGGTATCATCGATGACGTAGTATGGGCAGCAACCGCCAATGCCTTTATGGAGCAAGGTCTCAACATCGGCCGTTTGGCCTGGATACTCTCCGACGGCTCTTATGACGTTCCCGGATGTACCGTAGACCGTTTCTGCGCATCCGGCTTAAACTCCATTGAATTCGCCATTGCTACCATGATGAACGGCTGGGGCGGAGATGTTGCCATCGCCGGCGGCTGCCAGCATATGTCTCATATTCCGATGGGAGCCGGAGCCGATGTTCATCCCGATCTGGGCAACTACATGAACATGATGGCCATTAACATGGGCTACACAGCTGAAATCGTAGCTCGTCGTTTCAACATCAGCCGTGAGCAGCAGGATCAGTTCTCTATGGAATCCCACCTGAAATGTGCCGCGGCTCAGGCTGCCAACAAGACCAAAGACGTCCTGATTCCCATCCAGTGCAAAGTTCCGGCCAAAGCGGCCAAGAACACCAATCCGTTCGGTGTTGCTCCTGCCTATGTGGCTACAGATCACCTGGCTAAAGCCGCTGCTGAAAAGGGTGACGAACTGGCCGAAGTCGTATGTGCTCGTGACCAGGGTGTGCGTCCCGAAACCACCATGGAGAGCCTGGCTGCTATGGCCCCTGTTTTTATGCAGGATGAAATCGCTTCAGTTACCGCCGGCAATTCTTCCCAGATTAATGACGCTGCCGCCGGCGTAGTTCTGGCTACCGAAGAAGGTGCCAAAGCGCTGGGCAAGAAGCCGATAATGAAAATGGTCTCCTGGGCCGTTGTTGGCCTGGAGCCCGACATCATGGGTATCGGACCCACGCTAGCCATCCCCAAAGCCCTGAAAAGAGCCGGCATGACTCAGGATCAGATTGGCCTGTGGGAAGTTAACGAAGCTTTTGCCTCCCAGTCGGTATACTGCAGAGACACCCTGGGACTTCCCAAAGATCGTGTAAACGTTTGGGGTTCCGGAATCTCCATTGGCCATCCGCTGGCCTGCACCGGTGCCCGCATCGCCTGTGACATCACCGCCCTCTTCAAAGATCCCGATTTCGCAGATGTTGAATACATTATGGAGTCCATGTGCATAGGCCACGGCCATGGCGCTGCCGCTATCTGGCAGAGGGTAAAATAGGCTTTATTGCACATTAATCGTGATCAAATCTTAAAAAAGCAGGAGCTCGAAAGCTCCTGCTTTTCTAACCCTCGAACTCCCTAGCCACTGTCTGGCCGGCTACGCCTGCATCCGGGACGTACACCCGGGTTGCAAACCCTGAGCCGGGCACGGTTGCCCCGGCCCATACCCGTTCCCTGACCCCGCCAGTTTCTAGCGCCGGCAGTCCTGCATTGCAATACTGCGGGTCGGGCGCCTGAGCCGTCCACTTTCATGCTCCTAGGTCCGGTTCCATCTCCCCACGGCATTTTTATACCCCCTTTCTCTTGCGGTCTGTCAAATATGGAGCAGTACTTCCTCCCAAATGGGTTTAAGCTGCTGCCTTATTTCGGCGATACTCCCAGGCACTATCCCTGATGCAACTGCAGCAACCACCCTGGTATCAAAAGGTATTTTCCCGCAAATAGAAATACCTTCACCCGTTGCCCAATTTTCCAGTTGCGTAGTACCTCCCGGATTAATGTCATGCTTGTTGATTACTAATACCGTTTTTATCCCTCTGGCCTTTACCAGGTGATAGAGTCTTTGAACGTCGGAGATGCCGCTGATGCTGGGTTCGGCAATCATAACCACCAGGTCTGCTGCAGTCAAAGCAGATATAACCGGGCATCCCAACCCGGCCGGACCGTCAGCGATGATTAGGTCAATATTTTCGCTCTGAGCAGTATGGCGGGCCTGCTCTTTCATACAGGCTACCAACTTGCCTGAATTTTCTTCCCCCGGCTTTAATTCCGCATAAAAAATACTCCCTTTTCCGGGCAAAGGGGCAGAAAACCAGCGGCCGGAACTGCGGGCTTCCATTTTAATTGCCTGCACCGGACAGATGCGGGCACATAATCCGCAGCCTTCACAGGACAGGATGACGACCTGCAAACTTTTGATAGCCTGAAAACGACATAGTTCCTCACACAAACCGCAGCCTATGCATAGAGCAGGGTCTATACCGGCAACCTGTCCGCCGGTAAACGGGTGTTCTTCTACTGTGTCAAGCTGAAAGAGCAGGGGCAGGTTGGAGGCGTCGACATCATAATCACAGGCCATGCAGTTACTGCTGAATCCGATAAACGAGGACGTGAGTGAGGTTTTACCGCTGCCTCCTTTGCCGCTTAGTATCAGTATTTCCTTCACGCCAAGGCCTCCTTTACACCCCGGATTATCTCTTCCATCGATTTATACAGACAGGGCGCAGCATGCAGAGGATTTTTTCCCCGGGAATAGGCCCGGGCCAACTCCGGCATAAATGGTATCCGGGTTAAAACCGGTACTCCGTTCCGTGCCGCAGCATGGTCAATATTACCGTCACTGCCCTGCCAGCGATTGATAACGATTCCGGCCGGTATATCAAGCATCCGGCATGCTTCCAACACCAGTTCCAAATCGTGAAGCCCAAATGGCGTAGGTTCTGTTACCAGCAGACAATAATCACAGTATCTGATAGCTTCGATTACCGGACAGCTGCTGCCCGGAGGGCAATCAATTATATTCCAGTTAATGCCTTGAGCATACTGCTTCACCGCATTAATCAAAGTGGTGGCCCGTGGTTCACCCACATCAAGAAAGCCGCTAACCATCTTTCCCCCGCCAAACAGTAAGGCTTCTTCTATCTCTCCGGTATGATGTTCTTCTTCACTGATCGCACGGCTAGGGCAGAGATGGAGACAGGCTGAGCAGGAATGACACAGCTCCGGAAACAGAAGCACCTCTCCGGGCAAGACCGCCAGGGCGTTAAAAGCACAGATTCGGGCACATAAGCCGCAGTAATTGCACTTGTTTGCATCTATTCGGGGAACCAGGCGAAAATGGTTTTTCTTGTCCAGGATTTCATGCCCAAGAAAAAAATGTGCATCAGGCTCTTCAACATCTACGTCAAACAATGCTACCTCGTTATTACCCAGATACTCCACCAGACAGGCAGCTATCATGGTTTTGCCTGTGCCTCCCTTGCCGCCGGCAATTGCCAGTCTCATTGTTCTCACCTTCTGTTTTAACACACGCTCTAATCGATTTGGTAATCTATTTAATGAGCATATGCCAATTATTTTAGGTTTAAAAAAAATCCGGAGCCAGGCTCCAGACCATAAGAGTGAGTGTGACTGTTTACCTGTGCGAGTCGCAGTCACCGGCATGCGCGTGTTCCTGGCATACCGCACCACTGCTCACCAGATTATCCTTTTCATAAAGGCCAATAACTTCTTCGAGATTCCCTTGTATACCTACGATCACTTTTATATTCTTTTGGGCAAACAGTTCCTGGGCCATGGCACCCATACCTCCGGCAATTACCATCCCAACGCCTAACCCGGACAAATATTCCGGCAGGTAACCAGGTTGGTGACCGGGATTATCAACGTATTCCCACTCTTTCGTCTCACTGTCATAGAGGGCAAAGCGCTCACAGTGTCCAAAATGCCCGCATACATTGTCTTCTTCAGCTGCCAGTGCAATTCTCATTATCATATTCCTCCTTATTAATTGTTGGCTGATTCCAACGGTTCAAGCTCACCTGCCCGGTGCTTTTCCAGCGCCGCTGCCACTGTTATCCCTTCGTTGCTTCCGAAAATTTTTATCCCCGCCTTATTTAAAACCGTAAAGGCTTTGGGGCCGATCCGGCTGCATATTAGGATTGCGACTCCCTGATTGAGCAGTTCCTGGGCTAAACCCGTACCGGCTCCATGGTTAAGTTCCGAACCCATGTTGGTTAATGCTTTATGTTCAGTTTTTTCCCTGTCCCACAGGATAAAATAGGGGCATCTGCCAAAGCGTCCATCTACCATGCTATCCATGGAATCTCCCGATGAGCAAACAGCAATAATATTTCCCATTTGACCCGGCCTCCTTTGTTGGTCATTTTTGCCCCGAACCCCCATTCTTGAATAGGGACAGCCGTTCATTTCTTTTCCCAGGCGCTCTCGGCGTCGGCACCGGTTTCCGCCCAGGCAGTAGTCGCCTCCTTCAATACGTATGGCCTTACCCGTTATAAGCGCTTCAGCAATTTTCGCCCTGCCTTCAATTAAAATACGTTGAAAGGTAGGGCGGGAAACCTGCATTTTATGGGCGCACTCTTCCTGTTCCATTCCCAGGTAATCCTTAAGGCGAATAGCTTCCATTTCTTCCACCAGAAGTACTGTTTCCTCCATGCAAAAACGCGGAATGCCCGCCGGCTTAAAGGATGTGATTGCCGGAATAAATTCTACGTGCCTGCATTTGGGTTGCCGAGCCATAATACTCTCTCCTGTCTGTTATTAATTAATTATATTTTTATTTCGGGCATATGTCAATAATTTTTAATAAATAAAAAGCAGGGCGTATAACCCTGCCTTAGTTGCTTCTTTATTCCCTAGTTTCCCAAAAAACCCTTAACCAGGATCAGGGGGGTTCCTGCATCAGCTGAACCGCTTACCAAATCAGCCAGACTGGCGATGAGGTCTTCCGCTTTGCGCGGAGTAGTACCTTCCGTTTCGTACGAATTCCGGCCAAAGCCCTCTTTCTTCTTTTCTTCCAGCTTGCCTTCAATGGCCTCGAGTCCTACCCCTTCGTCCAGCATTTTATCCACTAGGTATTTGTACTTGAGTCCTTCCCGATACTTGCCCCGCAGTCCTGCGGTCATGCCAAAAGCGGGCTGAGGATCGGCCAGTTCATAAATACCGGTAGACGGGTCGCAATAAGCACCGTCACCATAGACTATGACTTCAATGTTCTTGCCCAGTCCATCCCGTACTCTAGCCTGAATCTTCTCCGCCACCACATCTGCCTCGCGGGGAGCAAGCTTCAGTTTGTCCCCTGAGGATATGTTGCTTCCCAGCAGCCCCCACTCAGACCAGGACGCCCCTTCATTACAGAGATCCTGCAGAGTGATGCAGTCCTGTCCCTGCGCAGCCAGTTTTTGCCTGATTTTTTCCCTTTTATGGATATTGGCGACAATGACTCCGTCCAGTTTATAACCCAGAATCTGCAAGGGATCATTGCTCAAGAATATGGTGCTGCCCCGGGCCTGCTCCCGGATAATATCCTGATATAGTTCGATATAATCAACCCCGGTGATAGGATGCCGAAAACGCTCAACTCCGATATCATCCAGATTTATAACTTCACCATTGTTTTTTCCCAGTTTCTCGGCAAAATCATAAGGCAGGATTTGATTGCCCACCTCATCGGCAGGATGAGAAAGCTGAACCACTACATGACCTTCCGGAACAGCTGCGGCCAAGCCTTTCATTATCATGGAAAAGCGGTTTCTGCTCAGGATGGGAAATAACACCCCTATTTTACCGTCGGCTCTGAGCTTAAGTTTTTTGCGTACCTGTGAAGCTATATCATTAACCGTAACGTAGTTGTTCTGAGCTCTGGCAACAACTGATTCGGTTATACAAATCGTATCTCCGTGATCCAGAAAACCATCTTCATTACATTTAAGCAGTGATTCATACGCCATATCCACTACATCGCTTCCCGGTACTATAACCCCCATTTTAATACCAAAAGCAGATACTCCAAAATAATCAGGTAATTTGCCCATTTGCAACACCCTTTAAACTTGTATTTGGGACAGGTACATGAGTCCCCGCTAAAATATACCTCAAAATACTCTTTTTATCAAGGCCTGCAAAAAGTATACAGCCGGTGTTTACGGGAATAAAAGCCTGATAAAGAAGCAAAGCTAAAGACAGAGACGGTATCTTTTAAAAACAGTGAACCGCACAGCAATTCTATGTATCAAGGCAGGCAGGTGACGGCAGATGCGAACGCTTTGGAAGGGTGCAGTAAGTTTCGGGCTGGTGAATATTCCGGTCAAAATGTACGTGGCTACGGAAAATAAGGATATTAAGTTCAACTATCTGCACCGGGAGTGTATGTCCCCGATCGAGTATCACAAATATTGTCCCCGCTGTGGGCGGGAAATAAGCAGTGAAGAAATTGTCAGAGGATATGAATACCAGAAAGGCAATTATGTGGTTTTAAATGAGGAGGATCTGGAACGCATACCCCTGGATAACACCAAAACCATTGATATTCTGGACTTCGTCGATTTACAGCAGGTAGATCCCGTCTATTTCGACAAAAGTTATTACCTGGAAGCCGCCGCCGGTGGGGAGAAGGCTTATTCGCTTTTGATCGAGGCCATGAATAAAACCGGCAAAGTGGCTATTGCCCGGGTAATTATTCGTACCAAGCAGTCCCTGGCGGCACTGCGGGTCAAGGATCGGTTGCTCTTGATGGAAACCATATTCTATCCCGATGAAATTCGCTCTCCGGCAAGCCTCAATCCGGGCCTGGAAAGTGCCCGGCTCCACGAAAATGAAGTCAAGATGGCGGTCAGCCTCATTGAGAACCTGTCAGTAGACTTCGAACCCCAAAAATACCATGATGAGTACCGTCAGGCTCTGCGGGAATTGATTGATGCCAAAATTGCCGGCCAAGAAGTGGTCAATGCTCCGGCAGTTAGTGACAGGGGCAAAGTGGTGGATCTGATGGAAGCGCTGCAGGCCAGTGTAAAGCTGGCTGAGGAAAACCGGCAAAAGGACGGCGCCGGGGACGCTGCGGTGAAAAAAAAAGGACGTAAAGCGAAAACGGGTAGTTAGTTTAAATGGATCTTATTCAGCCGATGGAGCCGGTTTTGCATGACCAGGTTTTTGATAACCAAGAATTTACCTACCAGCTAAAATGGGATGGGGTGCGGATGCTGGCCTACGTGAATGCCAACCGGGTCGAATTAATCAATAAAAGGCTTAATAACCGTACGGCACAATATCCCGAACTGCAGTTGCTGACATCGCTTTTAAAGGGTAAAAGGGCAGTTCTGGATGGAGAAGTTGTGGCCTTCAAGGACTCAAAACCGAGTTTTCCGACAGTAATGAGCAGGGATAACACCCGTTCCGAACAGCAGGTTAAACTTCTGCTGCAGGAGATACCGGTAAGTTATATCGTTTTCGATCTTCTGCGGGAGGGTGACCAGGATTTGCGGGTCTTGCCCCTGACAGAACGGCAGCAGCGCCTGCAGGATTTGGTTAAGCCGGAAGCGGCCATCCATCTGATAGAGGACTTCACTTCCGGCACCAGTCTTCTCGCTGCTGTCCAGGCAGCCAACCTGGAAGGTATCGTGGCCAAAAGAAAAAACAGTCATTACCAGGCGGGGAAGAGGCACCGGGACTGGTTCAAGATCAAATACCGTCGCCGCCAGGCCTGTGTGGTCGGGGGCTATAGTACCAGAAACGGCATAGTTAATTCCCTGCTGCTGGGTGTTTATCAAAGGGAATCATTGCATTATGTGGGCCGGGCTGGCAGTGGTATGAGTGAAGCGCAATGGAAAGAAGCGGATATGAGGCTGCGCGATCTGCAGATCAGCAGCTCTCCTTTTGCCGGCCTGCCTTCCGCCCTGACCCGGGAAGCGCAATTTATAGAGCCTCGCCTGGTTGTTGAAGTGGAATATGCCGAGTGGACAGATAACATGCATCTGCGCTCACCGGTTATAAAGGGTTTTTTAAAAAGCGCACCCCGGAAATGTCAGATGTGAACAAGAACACGAAAAATATTTTTACCTGTGTGACCCGCATCCATTTTCGTATAAGGAGAAAGACAGATGGCTAATAGTACTACGGTAAGTATAGAAGGCCGCAGTTTTGCCTTAAGCAATCTGGACAAGGTGCTCTGGCCTGGCGAGGGCTATACCAAAGGGGAACTGATCCACTATTACCTGGAGGTGGCCCCTTATATAATGGACCATCTGCGGGACCGCCCCATGGTCTTCACCCGCTATCCCCACGGGATTGAGGATAAGCATTTTTATCAGAAAAACGCCCCCGCCTCTCTTCCCGAGTGGATCAACACCTTTCCCTATTATTCAACTGAATCCCAACGCCAGATTAATTTCATTCTGGTGGAAGAAAGTGCTGCTCTGGCCTGGCTGGCCAACCAGGCCTGTATCGAGATGCACCCCTGGCTATCCAGGTTCGCCTCTGAGGATTATCCTGATTTTGTAGTGTTTGACCTTGACCCCTCACCCGGAAACACCTTTGCCCAGGTCAGAAAAGTTGCCCTCCTGACCAAACAGGTGCTTGACCAGTTGGGACTGCGCAGTTATATCAAGACTTCCGGTTCGGAAGGCCTGCATGTATATGTACCGGTCAAAAATGACTACACTTACGAAGATATCCGTGAATTCGCCCGTCCGGCAGCGGAAATCATCTGCACCATGGCGCCTGACAGCGCCACGATAGAGCGGACGGTCAAAAAACGGGGAGCAAAAATCTATGTGGATTACCTGCAGAATGTCAAAGGCAAAACTCTCTGCTCTGCCTACAGTGTCCGCCCTCGTCACGGTGCTACCGTATCCGCGCCGTTATATTGGGACGAAGTCAATCGTGTTACCCCCGCCGATTTCAATATAAAGACTATTATTCCCCGCCTGAAAAAGGTAGGCGAACTCTTTGCCCCGGTCTTGAGGGACCGCCAATCCCTGGATGCAGCCTCACGGCAACTGGGGATCAGGCTGAGCAAAAGGTTGTCAACAATCCCGCCCTCCTGACAACATGAAGAGAAGGCGGTTATTATCAATATATACTTTTGCCTGTTTGGTATTGCAGAGGTAGGAAAGGCAGGCAGATAGGGTAGCGAGAATAAGAAAGTATTGGTTGCGGTTTACCGGCAATCTAAACCGTTCGACCAGCAGGGGAAGCATTTCCTCCCGCGTCCGGGGCTGATTTATAAGTCCCCGGGTACAATCCAGCAGTTCCGTAAGCATCCGGTAATTGCTGTCGATCAGATCATGAACATCATCCTGCAGACCGCCGTGGGCTAAAAATATCCTCTTCACATTAATATTCCGCAATAGATTCAGGGTATCCAGTTGTTTTTCCACGTCAGCCAGATAGAGAAAAGGAAATTCGCTCAATTTATCTTTACTTATAAGACTGTCGCCGGCGAACAGGACTCCATCAGGGGTAATCAGGCCCAAATGGCCCAGGCTGTGACCAGGAAGTTCCAGCACCTTAAAAACACACCCATTTATAAAAAGCTCCCCTTCATCTACCCGGCAAGCCACCCGGCAAGCCTCGGGCATGAGGAATTTGTTTTTCAATGCCCTTACGGGACTGGCTGAATAGAGGCCATATGGTATCAGTAGGGGGTTTTCCATGAAAGCGGCTTCCAGCGGGGAAGCATAGATTTGGCAACCGGTCGCTTTCTGCAGGTAGCGGTTGCCGCCGCAGTGGTCGGCATGAGCATGAGTATTGAATAAAGCCCGCACCGTATAGCCGCGTTTTTCCATTATCCTATGTATACGCCGGCCAAAATTCTCGCTGGCTCCACTGTCGACCAATAAGCAGGTTTTGTCGGGGAAAAGGTAGATACCGACTGCACTGGGAAAGTCCAGCCACCAGGTGCGGCCTTGCAAAAGCTGCATATCCATATTAACCTCCAGCCCGCCGGGCAGAAATATTTTTAATCCACCAGCAAGAAATAACGGTTTTCACAGCATGCGTTAAAGTTATTTGAGCAGCAGATCAATTATCTCGCCGGGTTGGGCCTCAGGGATGTAGGAAGGGAGGTTTAGGGATTCCAGGGCCCGTCGCATATCTTCGCCCTGGTAGCATAAGCCGATAAGCTGCCGCTCGATAATACCAATATCCCCGGTAGCAAAAAAGTCGCCATAAATTCTGCACTTTTTGACCAGACCCTTTTTTACCTCAATACGAAAATCAATGTTGCCCCATTCGAAGCGCTGGGATTTGCGTACATTGAACGGCGGCGAAAAACCGTATACCCATTCCCAGCGGCGAAACTTGTTGTCCCGCAGCGATTCTACCGCCGACTGCTCGGCAGGGGTCAATTCCCGGCATTCCCTGCCTTTATCGATAGCGCTGCTGAGAACGTTCTTGAACTCAGCAATAGTTAAGGGCGATGTGATATGCTCTTTGATATTGGTCACCCTGCTCCTTACTGATTTGACACCCTTGGAAGCTATTTTGGCGGGATCAACGGTCAAGGCCTGCTGCATGTCTTCCAGATTGCTGTCAAAGAGAATGGTGCCATGATGCATGACCCGCCCGCGCAGCCGACATTGGGCATTGCCGGAAAACTTCCTGCCCTGTATGGTGATGTCATTACGCCCCTGATTTTCTGCCTTAACCCCTATAAGCCCCAGGGCTTTGATAACCGGAGCGGTGTAACGGGCAAAGTCCAGGCTGAGGCCCGGCTCTTCATGGGCAATAAATGTAAAATTGAGGTTTCCCAGGTCATGATAAACTGCGCCGCCCCCGGATATACGGCGCACCACCTCTACGCCCCGGCTGCGGACAAATTCCCGGTTTATTTCTTCCACCGTATTCTGATTCCGGCCTACCACTACTACCGGGCGGTTCTGCCAGAGCAGGAAGACATCCTCTTTGATATCTCTCCGGTTAAGCAGATACTCCTCCAGGGCCAGATTAAAATACGGGTCATTTGACCGATTAATTATTTCCAGCATCAATATTTCACCCTAATCAGCGCTTGCGGGGGGAGAGATGGATGGCCCGGCCGTTTACATCCAGTACCGCTTCCATCAATGCTTCCCCTAAAGTGGGATGAGCATGGATAATACCGGCAAAATCAGAGGCTTTTATCCCTTCCTGAACCAGTATGGTGCCCTCCAAAATCAAATCGCTGGCATGGGGGCCTAATATATGCACCCCCCGGATAACATCGTCTTCATCGGCTATCACTTTGACCAGCCCGTCGGTTTCGCCCAGGGTCAAGGCTTTGCCGTTGGCGGCAAAATTGAATTTGCCCACCCGGTAATTCATCTCCCGGCTTGCGCATTCCTCTTCACTCATGCCTACGGTGGCAATCTCCGGGAAGGTAAAAATACAACTGGGGACAGCATGATAATGAACCTGACCTTTATGTCCGGCTATTTTCTCTACCGCTGCGATGCCTTCTTCCGAGGCCACATGAGCCAGCATCAGACCGCCGATCACGTCGCCGATAGCATAAATGCCGGGTACATTGGTGGCAAAATTTTCATCAACCTTGATAAACCCACGCTCATCGGTTGCTATACCTAAAGCCTCCAGATTAAGCCCATCGGTCAAAGGTTTTCTCCCGGCGGAAACCAGGACCAGATCGGCCGTAATGTTTAAATCACCCTTTTTACCTTTAGCCGTAAGCACCAGCTCGCCGCCGTTCTTTTCGATTTTTTCCAGAGCGGTACCGCTATGCACCGTGATTCCCTGCTTTTTCAGGAATACTCCCAGGCGCTTGCTGATTTCCCGATCCAGCAGATTGAGTATGGTGGGCAGGTATTCGATCACCGTCACCTGACTGCCAAAGGCATTGAAAATACAGGCATATTCCAGACCGATTACCCCGCCCCCGATTACTGCCAGGCGGGGTGGTACGCTATCTATCTTCAGCAACCCGGTGCTGTCCACCACTCCATCCAGTTCCATGCCCGGAAGAGGGAGGCTAGCAGGAGTTGACCCGGTAGCCAGCAATATATGCCGGGTCTTGATTTCCTGACCGGACACACTGACCGTGTTAGGGTCTATCACTTGAGCAGTGGCCTTAAGCACCTCAACTCCATGGTCGGCCAGCAGTTTTTCCACTCCTCCAACCAGGGTTTTCACGATCCGCTCCTTGCGCTCCCGGGCCTGTTCCATATTAAATTTTAGGCCTTCAACCGATACGTTAAAATCCGTCGCCCGGGACAAGTTGCGCATGATCTCGGCATTGCGGTAGTAGGCCTTGGTGGGTATGCAGCCCCAGTTAAGGCAGGTGCCTCCTAACGCTTCTTTTTCGGCCAGGGTTACATCCATTCCCAACTGCCGTGCCCTGATAGCTGCCACATATCCCCCCGGTCCCCCTCCGATTATGACTAAATCCTTCATCTTAACATGTCTCCTATATCAAGTTATGGTTTTTATCTATCCTTCCCACTTGACAATGGGATTGCGGGCCGCTGTCACTTCATCCACCCGTTTTATCACCGCAAGATGGGGAGCTCCGATTAAAATTTCCGGCTGCTGGCGGGCCTCCTCGGCTATGCGGCCCATGGCCTGGACAAAGTCATCCAGCCTCTCCCGGGTTTCAGTCTCGGTAGGCTCAATCATCAGGGCCTCCTTCACTATAAGCGGGAAATAGACGGTCGGCGGATGGAAGCCATAGTCAGTCAAACGCTTGGCAATATCCAGGGTAGTGACCCCGTTTTCATCCATCTGATTTTTAGCCGTGGCGATAAACTCATGCTTGCACAGGCGGTCAAAGGGTATATGGTAGTACTGCTTAAGCTGCTGGCGAAGGTAATTGGCATTAAGAACCGCCTGCTGAGCGGCGTCTTTTATCCCCTCAGCCCCCAGGGTCAGGATATAGGCATAAGCCTTGACTATAACCCCAAAGTTGCCGTAGAAGTTTTTAACCTTGCCGATAGACAAGGGACGGTCATAGTCGAAGACAAATTTATTCCCCTGCTTGCCTACCACCGGAACAGGCAGATAATCGGCCAGATGGGATTTAACTCCTACCGGGCCGGAACCGGGGCCGCCTCCGCCATGGGGTGTGGAGAAGGTTTTGTGCAGATTGAGATGAACTACGTCAAAGCCCATATCTCCCGGACGGGATATGCCCATTACCGCATTGAGATTGGCGCCGTCGTAATAAAGCAGCCCTCCGCCTTCATGGACAACGGCGGCAATATCCTGAATTTCTTCTTCAAATAATCCCAGAGTATTAGGGTTAGTCAACATCAAACCGGCCACTTCCGGGCCCATTTTACTCTTTAAGTCCTCTATATCGACCAGACCGCGGCTATTGGATTTTACCTCGATTACATCAAAACCGACCATATTGGCCGTAGCCGGATTGGTACCATGGGCAGAGTCCGGCACCATCATCTTGGTTCGCTGATGATCATTGCGCTGCCGGTGATAAGCCTTTATAATCATTACCCCGGTCATCTCGCCATGAGCTCCGGCTGCAGGCTGCAGGGTGAGAGCATCCATACCGGTGATTTCCGCCAGCAGGTTTTGCATGTCGTAAAGCAGTTCCATGGCTCCCTGAACGGTTTCCGCCGGCTGATAAGGGTGAAGGTTGGCGAATCCGGACAAACGGGCGGCCCATTCGTTAATTTTGGGGCTATATTTCATGGTGCAGGAACCCAGGGGATAAAACCCATTGTCCACACCAAAAGCTTTGTGGGAAAGGTCGACAAAATGTCTTACCGCTTCCACTTCGCTGATGTCAGGCAGATGGGCCGGTGTTTCCCGCAGCAAAGAAGCCGGGATGCTTTCCCTGATATCCACCTCAGGTACTTCCGCCGGGGGTATGGTAAAGGTGTTGCTTCCTTCCATATTTTTTTCAAATATCAGTTTACTCATTATGCCTTACCTCCTAACACCGCAACCAGCCGGTCAATTTCGGCTTTGCTTCTTTTCTCGGTAAAGGCCAGCAGCATGGCGTCTTTTAAATCGTAGCCGCCGATGATACCGTTTTCCAGGAGTCTGCGGTTGGCTCCGGCCGGGTCATCCAATAAAACAGCAAACTCACGGAAGAAGGGCTGTTGATATTTTAATTTCAATCCGGCTTTCTCCAATTCCCGGGCGGCGTAGACCGCCAGTTGATGGCAGCGGGTGGCAATAGCATGCAATCCCGCCCTTCCTACCAGGGTCAGGTAAATAGTGGCAGCCAGGGCGTTCAAGGCCTCATTGGAACAGATATTGGAGCTGGCTTTTTCCCGGCGAATATGCTGTTCCCGCGCCTGCAGGGTTAAAACAAAGGCCCTTTTACCTTCAAGGTCGGTGGTTTGTCCCACTATACGGCCGGGAATCTTGCGCAGGAATTTTTTCGAGGCGGCAAAAAAGCCCAGGTAGGGTCCGCCAAAGCTTAAGCTGTTGCCCAGTGCCTGTCCCTCTCCGACCACAATATCCGCTCCCAATTCTGCCGGTGGCTTTAAAACGGCCAGGGATATGGGATCAACCGCCATAACCAGAAAACCTTTATTCTGGTGGACAGCTTCGGCCAGATTCTGTACCTGTTCCAGATTACCGAAAAAGTTAGGCTGCTGAATAACCACAGCGGCGGTGTCCTTGTCAATCAGCGCGAGCATTTGCTCCTGGCCGCAGACCCCTTCTTCGGAAGCAACGGTTACTATTTCCATTCTCCCGGAAATGGCATAGGTTTTCAACACCTGCAGATATTCGGGGTGGATGGTATCCGGCAGCAAGACTTTTTTTCCTTTGGCGTTGGCACAGGCCAGAGCACAGGCCTCAGCCAGAGCACTGCCCCCGTCATACATGGAAGCGTTGGCTACATCCATACCGGTCAAAAGGCAGATCATGCTCTGATATTCGAATATGGACTGCAGTATCCCCTGGCTGATTTCCGGTTGATAGGGAGTATAGGCAGTATAAAATTCAGAGCGCAGCAGAAGCTGATCTATCGCTGCCGGTATATAGTGGTCGTAAGCACCGGCACCGAGGAAGCAGGGATAATCTTCAGTGTTAAGGTTCCGGGCGGCCAGTGCTTTAAGCTCCCGCCCCACTTCCATCTCACCTCGGCCCGGGCCCAGACTAAGCTCGCCTTTTAATTTTACGGCATCGGGGATATCGGCAAAGAGCTCATCCATACTGCTGAATCCAGCACTGTCAAGCATCGCCTTTATCACTGCCGGCGAATTGGGAGTGTATTTCATCTTACTTCCTCCCTACTCCTGTTCCGCACAAAAAGCGGCGTATGCTTCGGGAGACATAAGGTCATTTAACTCATCCCTGTTGCTGATGCTGATAATAGCAATATGGTTGGCATAAGGATCTTGATTAAGCAGTTCCGGAGAGTCTTCCAGTTCTTCATTATTCTCCACCACCGTACCGGTAAGCGGGCTGTAGACTGAAGAAACGGCCTTTACCGACTCTACTACAGCAATGGATTCTCCAATGCTAATCTCGGTATCCATTTCGGGCAGTTCGACAAAAACAATATCACCCAGATGATGCTGGGCGAAGTCGGTGATCCCCAGGTAAGCCTGTTCTCCATTAACTCTGAGCCATTCGTGTTCACTGGTGTACAGCAGGTCGTTCGGTATGTTCATTAACTATCCCTCCATTAAAATTTACTGTAGCTAAAGGGGTTGGTCAGGCCCGTCCTGATGTCCTTACGGTTGCTCCCCCTGGTAGTATACCCGATAGCGGGTTCAAATTACTTGTTTTTGGTGTTTTTGCTATAGAAAATACCCTTGCCTATCCTGGCTTTTACTGGTTTATTGCGAATCATAATATCTATTTCCTCACCCGGCCGGTTGTATTCGCGCTTAATCAGGGCTAAGCCGATGGCCTTGTTTAAGGTTGGTGAGTGAGCGCCGGTGGTAACCCAGCCAATATTGTCTCCATCCTTTTCCACCTCATAGTGGGGACGGGGTATGCCTTTACCCAGCATTTCAAATTCAACCAGCACCCGATCGGGGTTGGCTTCTTTTTGCTTGACCAGCGCCTCCTTGCCGATAAAGTCATCACCCTGCAGTTTGACAAAGTATCCCAGTCCTGCTTCCAGAGGGGTTATATCTTTATCGAGCTCCTGTCCGTAGAGCGGCAGCTTGGCCTCAAAGCGCAAAGTGTCTCGGGCTCCCAGTCCAATCGGAGCAATATCTTCTCCCCCGGCATTAAGGATTTCTTCCCAAAGATAAGCGGCTTGGTCCGGGCTGACGTAGATCTCGAAACCATCTTCACCGGTATAACCGGTTCTGGAGACCAGGCACTCTGCCCCGGCAATTTTTACGTCAGGTTTAAACCAGAAGAATTTTATGGCGGAGAGATCAGTGTCGGAAATAGTCTGGAGTATCCTTTGGGCCTCCGGCCCCTGTATGGCAAGCTGAGCATAGCTGTCGGACAGGTCTTTTACCTCTATACCCGAAAATGCATGCTCCTTGATCCAGGCAAAATCTTTGTCCAGATTGGCAGCGTTTACTACCAGGAAATAATATTGGGGTGAAATCTTGTACACCAGCAGATCGTCCACCACTCCGCCCTCAGGATAACACATGAGGGTATAGGCAATCTGGTTGTCCTTCAGCTGTTTAATATCATTGGTGACCAGATAACGGGTAAATTCTTCGGCCCTTGCCCCCTTAACGCTGATTTCCCCCATATGGGAAACATCGAAGAGCCCGGCTTTCTGGCGCACCATATGGTGCTCTTTGATAATCCCTTCGAATTGTACCGGTAGCGCCCATCCCCCGAAATCAATAATTTTGCCGCCGTATTTCTGGTGCATTTCGTATAGCGGTGTCTGTTTCAAAGGCATTTTATCCCTCCTTAAGTGATTATTACTATTATAGTTGATTAGCTTTTTTCATTCATCTGCCAGCGCAGGGCCTCAATCGTGTTTTTCATCAAATAGGCTACGGTTACCGCACCTACGCCGCCGGGAACCGGGGTAATGTAGGATGCTCGCTTGAGAGCTGATTCGAATTCAACGTCACCGACAATCCTATCGTCAACCGTGCTTATGCCGGCATCAATCACCAGCGCTCCTTCTTTTATCCATTCCCCCTTTATTAAACCGGGTTTTCCTACCGCCACCACCAGCACTTCAGCATTTCTGACGTGTTCCTCGAGTAACCCCCGCTGGGAGGTGGCATAATGACAAACACTGACGGTGGCGTCTTCATGCAGCAGCAACAGGGCGGTTGGTTTGCCAACAATTTCACTGTGACCTACCATTACCACTTCTTTGCCCCTGAGGTCAATACCGGTAGATTTAATCAAAGCCAGGATAGCCTGAGCTGTACAGGGGCGGAGCCCTTCAGCTCCCAGAAAAAGCCCCCCCAGGTTGCAGGGGGTAACCCCTTCCACATCTTTTTTGCGGGCAATCGACCACTGCACCGCAGTCGTATTTATATGTTCAGGAAGCGGCAGGTTTACTATCAGCCCGTTTATAAAAGGGTCGCGGTTAATGCGGTCCACATAGTTCAGGAGCCGCTGCTGGGAGGTGGCAGGAGATAATTCTATGGTTTCGTAGTTTATCCCCACCCGCTTGGCAATCCGCCGCTGGGAGTCCCGGTAGACTTTCGACGCTGTATCATCATCGGCTTCCAGGGTCATCAAAAAAGGCTCGACACCGGCTTCTTTCAATTCCTTCACTTCACCGGCCACTTCATCAAGCATAGCATCGGCTAATTTTCTTCCGTATAATAATCTCGGATCATCGTTTTCCATTTCTATCCTCCTTATATTAAAATAATTTCATTTATTTTGGCAAGAAAATACGTTTTATCTCTATTTTCCCCTTGAAGTATCGCAGTATGCAGAAAAGAAGCAAACAGGGACGTTCTTTTGGTTTCCTTCTGAAAGAGGAAACCAAAAGAACGTCCCCTTATTTCGCTCCTATAATTCTATAATTTGTGGGTTCAGATCATCTTCACCGAAACTAACGAAGGCGTATCATATCGTATAGCATAGTGCAATAAAGTGCGGTAACTCGGGCTTTTCAGGCTTTCAGTGTTTAGCATCGTATGGCACCGTTTTGCCCTTTTTCATAGATTAAAACACCAAATAAACACCAAACACCAAGCCGCCGTACCCGGTTCTGTACTTTTCCAGGAACGGCGGCTCATTTCCCGAGAGGAACTACGGATTGCGTATGCCCCATTCTATTTGTTTAGCGCTAGGCTAATGGCTTCGGTGGCTTTTGCCTTGCTTGCGGCAAACACATGGCTGTAAACATTCTCGGTGGTTTGGGTGCTCTGATGGCCAAGGTGTTCAGCTATCACCTTGGCTGGTACCCCTGAGTTAATCAACAGGCTGGCATTAGCATGGCGGAGGTCGTGTATATGCAGGTCAGGCAGATCGTTCTTTTTAAGAAGCCTTTTGAACTGCTGGTTTAAGGTAGTACGGTTGTAAAAGCCGCCTTTTTCGTTGGTGAAAACCTGTCCACAGTAATTCCAGGCTGCGCCCAATCTTAGCTTACGTTCCGCCTGCCAGCGTTTATGCCCCTTAAGAAGTTCAATTAGTTCCGGTGGAGCCTTAATCATCCGCTCGCTGGATTTGGTTTTTGGCCTTGATAGGATGTATTCCCCATGCAGAAGCGTCAAGGTATGGTATACGGAAATAATGCCATTCTCAAAATCAATATCCTCCCAGCGCAGGGCGAGTAGTTCTCCGGAGCGAAGCCCCGTATACAAAAGCATCGTAATCATTACCTTCAGTTGAGCATTGTCCTGCTTATCCAAAATAGAGAGAAGCCGTTTGCATTGACTGTCATCAAGAAACGGCTTCTTCGTATGCTCAATTTTCGGAGGTGTAGTGTTTGCGACTGGGTTCTTCTCAAGCATCCCCTTGCGGACGGCTGTGGTAAAGATTGCCGACACCGCCCCTCGCACTCTGCCTACTGTGGAGGCCGATAACCCACCTTTTTCATATACCAGATAAAACAGGTCTTTTCTTTTCTTCCCAAGCGCCGCCGAAATCTTTTCAGCCGTTGCCAGGTTCACCCTGCCACCACTAGTGAGCCTGTATATTATGTTTTCCTGGATGCCCACCAATTTCGCCGTTTCCCGCCTTGTTCCTAACGGTATGCTGTTTGTGTCAATCAAGGCGTAATAAGCCCTATGGCCTCCGTCCCGCTTCAGGTAATTGAACATTTCATCCAGCCTGGCTGTCGATATATCCTTTAGTTTCAAATGCCCAAATTCCGGCATGACGTATAAATCCAAGAGCAGCTTCTGATTGTAGATGGTAATACCCTTAACCACATTGGGAGCAATTTCAGAATAGTACCACTCGGCCAGTTCATGAAATCGCATATTCTCTCCGAGGTTGGTTACTCCCCGGCACTTTTTCTCAAAATCATGAGCGTATGCCTCGGCCAGTTTCCTCGCCTTGCCCTCGGTTACACCTTCAGGCGGCTTGTAAGTGGTGGTCTTTCTTATTTGCCGTCCGTCCAAGCCGTACCCGAGGGAAACCATGATTCGAAAGCTATCTCCTCGCTTTTTGATCGACGCCATTAGTTCATCCCTTCTTCTTTAGTGTAGTGCCTATCCTCGCACTTCTTTTCAAAATCGTAAGCATAAGCTTCAGCAAGCTTCCTCGCCTGGCTCTCGCTGCTGCCTTCTGGTGGCCTGTATGTGGTCGTTTTGCGAATTAGCTTACCATCCATGTCATAACCCAAACTGACTGTAATGCGGAAGGTATCGCCCCTTTTAGTTACGCTCGGCATCGTCCTTCACCTCCTTTTTCAAGCGGATGCTGACCAAGAAGTCGCTGGCAGGGAAAAGCGTATCCTGCTCCCGGCATCGTGCTAATTCAGCAAGGATAAGGCTTTCTACTGCTGCTTTCCCATATTCATCGAGCCTTAAATAATTAATTACAGTTTCTTGGAAGCTTTCCTCCGCTGCCCACACACCCAGCTTTTCAATCTCCTCCTCGGTCATTTTGGGAGAGGATGCGTCATTGGAATACCCCAGTATATAATCGATACGTTTATCAAAAATCTCCGACAGCTCATTTAATGTTTCAAAGTTCGGTTCCCGCTTGCCAGTCTCCCACATAGCGATGGTACCTTTGGAAACGCCGAGGGCTTCAGCTAGCTGTACCTGGGTCATGCCTTTTTCAGCCCGGATTTTCTTCAATCTGTCTGCAAACATTTTTATCACCTCGCACTGCTATAGTATCACTAACTGTTAACATTGGCAAGTTATTTATAACATTATGTTAGTACATTGAGTTCCGTATACCACCTAAAGGTAACTAAGCGTGAGATTATCTATTTACAAGTCTCACTAAATGTTATATCATAAATTATAGAATCTCACAGAAGGAGGGAATTTCATGGAAGCGAAACAACCAAAAATGATGACCATCCGGGAAATAGCGGCAACGGGCATTCTTCCTGAACACGCCCTGCGCCTGATGTTAAAAGCAGGCCGATTGCCAGCCTTATTCGTCGGCAGGAAAGCCTTAGTGAACTTCGACAAGCTGTGCGAGCAGCTTGCTGCTTTAGGTACTGGGGATTTTGGTGAAGGGGGGTGTGAGGATGAAGGTATGCGTCGAATGCGCTAACTGTGGCGTACAAACCAAAGCTGATGTCTTGGGGATTATAAAAACACTCATTGAATGCACCGAGCGTGATTCTATTTATGGCGGGTTTTTATGTAATGACTGTGCTGGTGAACAGGACGATGAAACCACATTTGAGGACTAATAAACACAAGGTTATTCATACCGGGGAGGAGGTGCGCCTTTGACGCCATACGATAACCTGCCGCAGCGGATTAAAGATGAGAATCGCTTCTGCTGCTTTAAATATGAACAGCGAAACGGTAAGAAAACCAAGGTGCCCTACGACCCGGCAACCGGCAGACGAGCCAAAACCGACCGGCTTGATACCTTCCGGGATTATGCTACTACCATAACTGCAGTAGGCAGTTACGATGGTATCGGTTTCCTGGTCGGCAATGAAATAAATTTTCTCGATCTGGATGACTGTTTTACTGAAGCTGGTCTGTTGAAACCCTGGGCTAAGGATATCGCTGACCGCTTTGATGGCTGCTATATGGAGAAAAGTCCCTCCGGTAATGGCCTGCGGATTGCCTTTGCTTCACCAGGTTTCACATATGATAAGACCCGCTACTATATCAACAACCGGAAGCTTGGTCTGGAAGTATATGTGTCTGGAGCGACCAACCGCTTCGTAACCCTGACCGGCAATGTCTACCGCGAAGGCGATGTGCTGGAAAAAACCGAAGCCCTGCAAGCCATATTGGATAAGTATATGAAGCGTCCGGTGCAGGCACATACATTTCCGGCTGCGGCAGGTCAATCGTACCTGTATGACGATTCAGTCATTGAAAAGGCGTTCTCCTCGGCGCAGGGCAATAAGTTCAAGGCATTATGGAAAGGTGATATTACAGACTACGCTTCCCCCAGCGAGGCGGACTTGGCTTTATGTTCCATGCTGGCCTTCTGGTGCGGAGGTGATGTAGAGCAAATCGACCGACTGTTTCGCAGGAGCGCTCTTATGCGTGACAAGTGGGACAGGGCGCAATCCGGCAGCACCTACGGGATGCTAACCATACAGAAAGCTCTGTCCAACGTTAGCGATTACTACAAGCCCTACGGTAAACGTTCCTCTATTGCGGAAGATTTTGCTCCCGGCGAGTATACCCTGGCCGATCTGCATCCGGAGAGCAATGATCTCTATCCCTGGACTGACATCGGAGCCAGCAGGCTTTTTGCCGACTATTACAAATCTGTCGCTCGCTATGTTCCAGAGCGAAAGCTGTGGTACTGCTATGAGGGTGGGATATGGGTACCTGATGTCGGCAACCTGAAAGCTATGGAATTCTGCAAGTCTCTGGCTAACCAGCTGCTCATATATGCCGTAAGCATCAAAGATGAGAACCGGCGTAACGATTATATCGACTACTGCCGCAAGTGGCAGGTTCGCCGCTATCGCGAGACGGTCTTAAAAGATGCGCAGAGTGTATATCCAATAGCCATGGCCGAGTTCGATAAAGACCCGTATGTGTTTAATTGCGCCAACGGTACCTTGTTCCTCAAGACCATGGAGTTCAAGCCCCACAGCAGCGAGGACAAGCTGACCAAGATATCCGGGGTGAAGTATGACCCGGCAGCTAAAAGTGCTCGCTGGGAAGCTTTTATACATGAGATTATGAGCGGAGACCATGAAAAAGCCAAATTTCTGCAGAAGGCTTTCGGATACGGTATGAGCGGCGATACCAGCTATGAATGCCTGTTTATTTTATACGGGGCAACCACCAGGAACGGTAAAGGCACGTTATGCGAGAGTGTCCTGAAGGTATTGGGCAGCTATGGCTGTACCGCTCGTCCGGAAACCATCAGCTTAAAGAACAACAATAACAGCGGGAGTCCCAGTGAGGATATCGCTAGGCTTGCCGGAGTACGCTTTGCCAATATCTCTGAGCCCAGCCGGGGACTGGTGCTAAATGCCGCCCAGGTCAAAAGCATGACCGGTGGCGACAGCATCAATGCTCGGTTTCTGCATGAGAATTCCTTTGACTTCTCGCCCCGCTTCAAGCTGTATATCAACACCAATTATCTGCCGGTGATTAACGATATGACACTCTTTACTAGCGGCAGAGTAGTGATCATACCCTTTGAGCGTCATTTTGCGGAGGATGAGCAGGATAAAACCTTAAAGCGGGAGTTTACCAAGTCAAAGAACCAGAGCGCTATATTAAACTGGCTGATCGAGGGCTACCAGATGCTTCAACGGGATGGGTTTACACAGCCGCAGGCGGTCAGGGCAGCTACTGAAGCATATCGTCACGACAGTGATAAGATCGCATTGTTTTTCGAGGATGTTCTTCAAGCAAGTCCTAACAGTGAGGTGCGGACATCAGAGGTCTACGCCCGCTACCAGATTTGGTGTCGGGATAATGGTTGCTACTCTGAAAACGCCAGGAATTTTAAGCAGGCGCTTTCGGCCATCGCCAGGGTGGAACGCAAGCGGCCAAGGTCAGGCGGCAGTGAAACCACGCTGTTGATAGGTTACAAGCTGTCTGATGAGGATAGATTTTTGGCTCTTTAAACACCTTGTCGCAGGTTGTCGCAGCAAAAACAGGTTATTTAAAAAACGCTCTCGTATAGAAAATTTACTTTTTACCTGCGACATCCTGCGACAAAGACTTAAAACCCTTGATAAATCGGGGGTTCCCCCCTGTGTTAAAAACAGGCAAAAAGGAAGGAGTGAATGTTATGTTAAAAAACTACGTTCTAGTCCCGGATAAAAACAACATACTCTGCCCTCGCTATTACCCCGGTAATGTTTTATTAATTCGCGATAGAGGAGAGGGCTACCGGTACTACCTGGTGGAGAATGCGGATGGCTCTTTTGATCTTCATAACACTGAACCAAACGAGAGGGTTATTTACCACAAGGTCAGATGCCCTAGGTGCAGCTCACAGTTGGTTAACGCGAAGAACCGGGTGAACAAGTACCGTTGCTTGATATGCGATGAGAGACCAGATGGTTCACGCAGGCATTAACCCCCAGGGGGGAGAAAATCCCTGCGGCTTTTAACAGAAGAACGGGCGGCGGGTTTCGCGCAAAAAAATTCAGATTCAAACGGGGAATTAAGCCCCAAAAATTAGAAATGGAGGAATCTATTATGACAAATACCTATGGACAAAGCTTCTGGAACGTTATGCGGGGAAGGAATGCCAACCTCTCAGCCCTGTCTGAAAAGATGGATGGTAATGGTGGCTATCTGACTCCGGAGGAGTTTAGGGCAAAGCTTGACCAGTCCCTGGCCAGGGATAATGTATTCCGCAGGCTAGGTACGGTGATAAGAACTACATCGCCAGAGGGAACTATTCAGGCGGTCACATCCACAGGAACGGCAGACTGGATTGCTGATGGCCAAGCCTATAACGAAAGTTCCGATACCATAACGCAGTTTCCTGTCTATTCCTACAAGCTGGCGAGTCTAGTCAGGCTCAAGGAATCCTTTGTGGCTGATAATGCTTTTGACATTGAGAATTACCTGCTCAATGTTTTCGCCAGACGCTTTGGCAGGGCGGAGGAGGCAGCGTTCCTTAACGGTACTGGCATTGACCAGCCTACCGGCCTTTTAAGTGATACTGGAGCCGAGGTGGGTATAACGGCGGCAAGTGAAACGGTTATCGCCTATGATGAAGTGGTGAAACTGTACTTTTCCCTAAAGCCTGAATACCGAGCCAATGCGGTATTCCTGATGCATGATGATACAGCCATGGCGCTTCGTACTCTGAAGGACAGCGCCGGGAATCCTATCTGGAATGCCCAGGGTGACACCATTTTCAGCAAGCCGGTCATTACCACACCATCGATGCCGGTAGCGGCGGCGGGAACAAAACCTATCGCCTTTGGTGAACTTTCCTATTATTGGGTGATTGAACGCCAGCCTTTAGCCATCAAACGGCTGAAAGAACTTTATAGTATTCAGGGGCAGATTGGCTTTACAGCCTATGAGCGTATGGATGGCAAGCTAATTCTTCCGGAAGCGGTCAAGGTGCTTAAAATGGCTGTATAACTGCAGTATTGGCTATAGTCGCTGAATCCAATTTTGGATTCAGTGACTATTTCCTTTGTTGCCGATGATGACCGCTGGTATATTATTTCTTACCATGCCGGAATGCGGAATCGCCGGTAAGGTTTCGGAGCAGTATTTTCCGCACCGTCTTGTACTCGCTGCCGATGAAACCCAGCCGCAGGAGGAAGCAGCGGAAGGCGTACTTCTCGTTGTCGGTTTCTGTTACCTGGGCAATAACCCGCTTCTGGTTTCTTGCCATCTCACACAGCTTGTAAACGAACTGGGTGTAGGCGTTAACCTCGTCCGATTCTGTGGTTTCGGGGAACCAGGGGAAGCTGACTGTGTCCTCGGTAATAACTGGTGCAGGCGAATCAGTGCCAAACGCATTTATTAGCAGGTTACTTTTGCTCTCTGCCAGCCGGATAAGATTGTTAAGCGACTGGTCGGTGAAGCTATCCCTCGGCATGGAAATTACCAGGCCGTTATGCTCTCGGCTAGCGATGTCTGCGGCCTTACCTGCAAATCCGCGCTCCTCCAGGTGGGCAAGCAGGTGGTTAACTGTTTCGTTATCAAGGCTGCTGCCAATCAGGAGGGTGCCCTGCCTGTCCAATAAGCAATCGCCTATTTCGTATGCACAGCTGGGGACTCCTTTATATACCGGGGCCGTTTTCAGTACCTCGCCTACAGCCTTTGCCAGTTCCTGGCGTTCCTTTCCTTTAACGTTGTATGCGATCTTCGTTTCCATATATGCAGTACCACCTTTCTGTTTTGGTACTACATACATCGCTCTGTAGGGTACAGATTGCAAATCATTTCTGTGAACATTAGTAACTTAATTGCTGGCATTCTCTTGAATTAATTTTATTAGTGATGCAACTGCGGTTACAGAAACCAAACACATGGAGGCATCTCTTTTAGTTGCCATTCGATCATGTGTAAGGTGATTCGCCATATCAACTGCTGACTTCGCAAATCTACGAGTCCTTTCATTAGACGCTCCTGATAGTTCATAATTTAAAAACGCATCAAGCATCCGTTTTGCGTCAGTTTCACTTGGTTCAACTCCGTCTTCCGTTTTGTGAATTAACTTATCAAAAACCTGCTGTGCTACAGTAATTATCGTTTCTCTACCAAGCATACCAATTGCCTGAAATTGTTCTTCAGTTGTCGCCGTAGCTAATCGTTTTTTCATTTCATACACGGCTCTATCGACTCTATCCCATCCTGTTGGTTCATACTCTGTTGTAATAGAATCCTCAGTAGACTTAGTTATAATGTCTATCAGCGGCTGATACAAATTGGGAATAAATGATCTTCTGGATGCATAAGTGCTCAAATCTGACTGACTCCATCTACCATACCAGTCCCATAGACTTTTATATGGGTTCGGATTATCAACACCAAGTGTTTCCAGCCACTGATCTAGAAGCACATAGTTTTTCTTATACTCGTTATCAACGGTTTTGATTTGCGGCCCACCTGTTGAAACAGCTATCATAAGATTTTTTAATTCTTCTATTTTATCAAGAACATCTTTTTTAGTCGCTATGCCCACCAATTCACTCCAGTTTAAATATTCCCTGCATATAGGCACTATCCGAACTTCGCCCAACTGTTCGTAATTTGAACGGACAAATAATTCGGCAGCCTCTCTAATTTCGTTAGTGAATATTTCAAGCAACGGTCGAAATTGTAAATAATCATCAATTTCCAGTTCATAGATAAGTGCATATATGTAAGTTCCGCCGTTCCAATTGTCATATGCTATTTCTTCGGAAGATGGGTATGATGCCTTCAAAAGTCTGGAAATATCCCATTTGTGTTGTGAATCAAAGTACTTAATCAAACTGGAGGTTATCTTTTTTATTTCATTCTGGTTTTCAAGCATAAAGCATCCCCCCTTATTCCACTGTAACTTGTCCGTTCATGAGCATGGGCAATAGCCAGTCACGGAGTTTCGTGAGTTCATGATTCTCTATACTACATTGCAGAATTTTTTTATGTATCGGTTTAACGATTTTCTGAAACTGAATTAACGTACTAGTGTTAGGTAGAACAATAAGGCTTTGTGAAAGATGATCTGTTGTGATGTGGCCCATAGTTGTTTTGCGGGCTTCCGCCATTTTTATAAATCTAATTACATACGATGATAGCTGGTGATAAACGTATTCTTTTGAGTACGGGCTTTTGGGTATGATCTTAAAAATATGTTGATTCAATCCACCAATACCATCAGTCCAATACATCACTTCAAGTGTCGCTGACCAAGAAAACAAAATATCTCCATTATTTATTTTATTTTTATCTGGTATATTCGCCGAGACAGTTTCGGTATCTTTAGATATTCCTTCACGCATTTCTTTGATTTTTATTACGGGAAGTGAATCTTCTCCCTCTTTAGGGCGGTATTTTTGACAAGCCAATCCGTTTATAAAATCAGCTATGTCGTATAAATTGCCTTGTTTCCATCCCTTAGGTATTTCTCTATTCAATTGCTCATTCCATACCATTTCTCCGCCGGAAGAGCGGTAAGGTTTCCCTTCGGCATTAGGAAAATCAAATTGCACAAACCAGTAATCATAGATGGTTTTCGCCAGGGCTTCCAGTTCGGCAATAATACGGTTGTTGAGTTGGATTTTATTGTCAATAGCCGTAAGAACAGAAACGACTTTGTTCTGTATACTTAATTCAGGCATAGGAATTAATATTTCTTCAAAGGTGCTTTTATTCAAAATAGGAGTTCGCGTTACTGAAGCAATTTGAAATAAATACTCTTTTTTCATTGATAACCAATAATAAACATAATATGGATTGTATTTTGCTTTAAAGTTTGTAATAGAATTAATTTGCTGGTTAGTAGCACAAGTATCAACACACAAGGCAACATTACCCATATCCCAACCAATGCACCCAACCAAAACACTAATACCGCTAATTGTATTATTCTTTATGCTGGCAAGTCCTTTTTCACTTAATCCCTTTTCTGAATGTCTAATAATATATCCGCTATGAAGTTCATTTGGAGTAACAAACATATAATCTGTTCCGTAGTAATCTCGAATGGCTGTCTCAGGGGTTTTTCCAGTAATAACATCCCCCATTTCTTTAATAGGTGTTTCAACAAAAATTTGATCACTCATAGTTCAACCGACCTAACTGTTTTTTAATCTCAGCTTCCAATTCTCGCCCTTCAGCAAATAGGCTTTCTAGCCTTCTTGTAAAGCCAGCTATTTTTTCAGCAAATTCTTCCTGAGTCAGCTCCACATATTCAATTTTTACATCGAAATATTGCCCGGCGCTAAAAGACAGCTTCTTTTCTTCAATATCCTTGTAATCCACCACTACACAGAAGTCATCCACTGGTTGGGCGGAGTTGAAAGTGTCGATAATCGAGCTTATTTCTTCTGGACTCAGAACAGTCTTTTGATTCTTGCCATCCTCTTTGACTTTTGTGCCCATTTTGGAGGCATCCATAAGAACAACCTTACCTTCTTTATTCTCGCGGTCGATAAAAAGAATGGATACATTGGTACCTGTGGTTGCGAAGATATTGGAAGGCATCGAAATTACGCCACGCAGCATTCTTTCTTTCACAAGGTGTTCACGTATTTTCTTCTGAATTCCTGAGCCTGCGGTTAAAAAGCCGGTCGGCACAACAATTGCCGCCTTGCCCTTCTTTTCATCCAATGAATAGATGATATGTTGTAAAAACATCAGATAAATTGCCATACCGCTTTTATCCTTGTTGGGAATGTTCGGTACCCCTGCAAAGAAGCGTTTCTGATGCTTTTCACCGGCCAGCGTATCCCGACTTTCGGAAAAGTCCATATTGAAAGGTGGATTACTAACTATATAGTCAAATGTTGCAAGCCCATCTTTTTTATCATTTAGATGCCTTGGATTTAGCAATGTGTCATCATGCACCACGTTAGGTAGGGAATGGACAAGATTATTTAATATCAGGTTCAGCCGGAGAAACTCATTAGACTTCTGTGATATGTCCTGTGTGAATATGGTACAGTTGCTTTCTCCGATTTCATGAGCCAGAGCCAGCACCAGTGTGCCGGAACCCGCTGCCGGGTCATATACTGATACGTTTTGTACCTTGTTAGGCACTAATATTTTAGCTATGATACTGGCGATGGCATGAGGTGTGTAATATTCGGCATACTTACCGAAATCTTTATTGTAGTCCTTAATGAGGTACTCAAAAATGGTTGCAAAGAAATCGTACTTCTGGGCAAACACTTGATCAAAGCTGCAGTTTGCCAATTTGTCTATGATAGCCCGGCAAAAGTTAGCCTTCTTTTCCTGTTCGATAACATACTGTGAAAGTGCGTCGAACAGGCGAATTTTGGACTGACTGCCCGTTTGTACGGAAAATATATCTATATTAAAATTAGCGATGTCAATGAGCGTATCATCGAATAGTCTGTGAAAATCTGGGTGGTTTTTACGGTTGAATAGGTAAGAGATGTAATGCTCCTTTTTCAGCTTAGCCGTTGCCCCACCAAAATCCATCAGCATTAGTTCATAGTCATCTTCGGACATTGCGGTCATAGATGCTTCTATTTCGGCGGATGTCATCCGGGAAAAGCGAGGAACAGCCTGCCTTGCCTCATATATAAATTTGTCGTTGAGAAACTTATAGAGAAAAACCTCGGTAATGATTTTATACTCGCTGCTGGCATTACCAAGCCCAAAGTTGGTGCAAATTGCCTTTAAATCATCAATCATGTTTTTGGTTTGCAATGCTATATCCGAAATCTGCATTAGTTGGCCCAATTCCTTTCACTGAAATATTCATTGGAAATGCAGGCGCCTACATATTTAACCTGCGAAGCATTGAATGATATTCCGCTGTCACTTAGCTCCTGTTTTATCAGTGGATACATATCCTGTAGGAAATACGGCTCGTTATTCAGAAGCCGCTCATTGGCCAGCACACGTTTGTCGATGTGATGCTTGAGCGACAACAATACTTTATGTAAGACCGGATCGGAAGCAAGCGGCGGCGGAGTTTCCTTGAGTCGTTTATGTGTTCTCATAAATTTAGGATCGTTTTCGTATTTCATCGTAAGCATCTGATCGGCAAGGTTGCGTTGCTCTGCGGCCTTGCGGATATGGTCGAGTTCGTCTATATAAGCGTTCATTTCTTCACCGGTCAGTTCCTCAATGTTCTTTTTGCTCAGCAAGCGTTGCAACTCCTCTAGCAAGGTTATGTATTCTGGGTCTTTAGGGTCGAGGTTGCGCTGCATTTCTATACGGGCGCGTTCCAGGCTTTCCCTGAACTTATCGGCTATAACCAGTTCGCTCTCTGAAACTTTTTTAAACTGAAAATCAATCTCGTCCAAAGCCAGATTTAATATAGCACTCATATCCTCTGCATTTTGGAGGTTTTGTTTGAGGTTAATCATATTGATGCGGTTATTAACCTCATTGTAAAGGGCAGTGATATTATCCAGTTCAAACTTATCGGACAGTTCATCATAACCGAAGAGTTTGGCGATATTAAACAGTTCTTTGTAAAGTTCCAGAGCATGGCGAAGTTCTATTAACGCTTCCTTATCATCGAAGGCAGATATTTGCTTAGAAAACATCTCTGCATTGGAAGTATCAAAAAGAAACAGTTTGTCTGCGATGGTCTTCAAGTCGGCTTCTATCTCTTCCGGAGTTTTGAAAATGTTGTCATATTGCTTAAACTCGTCGCCTAGCTCTGCTTGCAGCTCATCAAAATAGGCCTTGTTGGTCTTATCAAATTCAGCGCGTATGTCTGCAAAATCCACCACGTATCCGTAACGGAATTTCTGATAGGGCCGATTGACACGGGTAAGCGCCTGCAACAGGGAATGCTCTTTTATGACGCGCCCAAGATACAACTTCTTTAATCGCGGTGCGTCAAACCCTGTTAGAAGCATATTATAAACGACGAGAAAATCAAGCTTTCCTTTTTTAAAGTCATTCCGATACTGTTTGCGCGTTTCTGTGTCGTCCTCGTCATGGAGAATGAGCGCGGAAGTAAACGAGTAATGCTTCATCTCTGAAAAAACCGCTCGTGCCTGTTCAGAGGAATCGCACACAATCATGCCGCCGATGGTGTAATCATTCATTGCGACCCTGCTCTTGGCAAAGTCTGCAGTGATGTATTCCACAAGGGCCGAGACGTATTTCGGATGAGCATACAGTTCTTTTTTCGGAATCGAGCCTTTGACTGTTTCAATTTCATCCAAGGCGGTCTGCAGTCTCTTCCGATAAGTGGTTGCGATTCCCTCACGTATTAGTTTCAAGGTATAGCCATCTGATATTGAGCGGTTGTAGTAATACTTATGGATGTATGCGCCAAAGACATCCTTGGAATTATATCCGTCCCCAATCAAGGGAGTACCGGTCAGGGCAACCATAACAGCATTGCGATCAGAGGATATTAGGTTGGACAGGAATGAACCTGTCGGCTTATAGCTGCGGTGTGCTTCATCAAGGAAATATATCCTTTGAACATTCACATTGTAATCCGCTGCTCTGGCTACAGATTCCTCTGAAAACTTCTGGATATTTACCACCGTAATTGTATCCTGGCCTGTATTGTTTACGGTTCCGGTTGTTCTAATATTAGCTACAAAATCCTCCTTGGAGTTGACTTCTTCTACAAACAGACCACGAGAACGAAATTCATCCGCCGCTTGTGTTAACAAGTCCAACCGGTCAACGACAAAATAGAACTTAGCAATAATGCCCTGACGCTGGTAATAGTCCTTCAAATAGCGGACATTATAGTAAACTAGTGCGGTTTTTCCGCTGCCCTGCGTATGCCAGATGATTCCATTCTTTATTCCGGAATTTAGCTTGTGTTCAATCGCTTTGGTTGCAAAAAATTGGGGATAGCGCATCAAATGCTTTTCTAAGGTGGTTATCCTTTGATCATCGGTCTTTTCTACATAGGCAATAGCGTACTTCAGCAACATCATGATACGCTCGTGTGAAAACATGGACGTAATCATCCGGTTAGTCGGGGACAAAGGTGAAAGATTGGTCGCGTATTCTGGTGTATGCTTGATGGACACTAGGTTGGTGTCTCTTAGGATAGCGGCTTCTTTGTCCTCGTTTATTGGCTCTATTCTGCCAAAAATCATATCATCCTCTTCGCGGAAATGGCTAAAGAACAGCTTTTTGTAACTGCTGGCGGCATAAAAAGCACCTTCTAACGGCACAACCTCATTATCGTCATATTCGCTATTATTGGAAAAGACCATAAGCTGGGTGATGTTTACAAACCGCTTAAACTTCTTATTGCTGAATCGCTTATTAATTCGGGCATATTCGGCTTGAATGCCATCTTTGTTATTTGGCTTCTTTACCTCAATAAAAGCCAGGGGCATACCGTTTATTAGCACAGTAATATCTGGACGGAATTCGTCATTGTCATTTTTATATGTTAGTTCTGTGACAATCTGAAAAGTGTTGTCTGAGCCATTAGCTGTTTCAAAATCCACCAGTTTCAGCCCGTTGTATCCGGTTAACAGCATGGTGTAGAAAGCCCTGCCCAGGTCATCTGAAGACAGTACCATTTTGATTTCCTGGATGATTCTATGTATATCTGAGGCGGAAAGGTTGGTTCTGTTTATCCTGTTTACGGCCTCACGGAAGATATCTACAAAAATGTTGGTATCTGCGTCAATGGTACCGCTGTAGTTCTTAAGGGATATATAGTCATACCCAAGCCTTGTAAAATGAACCAGAGCAGGTATTTTTACACGTGAATTCTCGTTATACGTCTTACTCAATGGCTCTCGCCCCCCTTCGTCCAGCTTTAGTAGCAGTGGTTGCATCCGGCACAAACTCTAAAATATCATCGACACCACAGCCGAGAACGCTACAAATTTTTTCAATGCTGTCGAGAGAGACGGACTTGTCCCTTTTAAGACGTGTGATAATATTCGCACTGAATCCCGCTTTTTCAGCTAGTTCAGCATTGGTCATTTTCTTATCGATTAATAATTTAAACAACCTATTATAGCAGACGCCCATTCCGGTAACCTCCCGCAGCAACTGTTCTACCAAATATTGTATCACGATAGTGTGAATAATTAAACGATATAATGAGTACAGCTTCAATAATACACACAAAAAGCAACAGATCTAATTTCCGGCAATAGCCGTTTCGTTTAGAACTGTTGCTTATCGTGTCATAAATTCAAACACCAAATAAACACCAAGTACTAGAGATAAGGTCAATAAAGTCCCGTAATATCAAGCATTATGCGTCAATATCAACTTTCTCACCGAGGTCAATCAAGGCATAGCTGCAGCTGGAACCATGGCGAGGGAGGGACGCGCTTCCGGGGTTAATCATCCAAATCCCGTCCATCCGCTCACAGACGGGAACATGGGTATGACCAAACAGCACCACATTTGCTCCCACTTCCTGCCCCCGATAAAACAATGAGTTAAGGCTTCGTTTGGCTCCATACTGGTGGCCGTGAATCAGGTAGAAGCTTCGCCCTGCATAGGTGACCAGTTGCTCTTGCCTGCCCTTCGGGCCAAAATCGCAATTCCCTGTCACCCCGGTCCAATCGATATTTAAGCGGCGGGCCAGTTTTAATCCGTCATTATAAAAATCACCGGTAAAAAACAGGTGATCGGGCTTAAGCATCTGCATGGTTCGGGTCAGTTTTTCGGTTCTGCCGTGGGTGTCCCCGGCAACTGCAATTCTCAATATATCCGCTCCCCTTATATGTCATGCGCTATCACGGGCAGTTAATCAAAAAAACCGTCCCCCTGGTTCATCCATCTGCTCCAATAGAACTCTGGCCTTAACCAGAGCTTGGCCTCGGTGGCTGATCTTATTTTTCTCTGCGCTGGAAAGTTCGGCAAAGGTTCGGGTATAGCCCTTCGGGATAAAAAGGGGGTCATAGCCGAATCCTCCCGCTCCCCGTCCCTCATAACCTATCTGCCCTTCGCATTTGCCTTCGACCGTATAGATATTGCCCTCCAGGTCACTGATGGCAATAACGCAGACAAAACGAGCACGGCGTTTATTACCCTCCAACCGGCTCATCATCTGCAGCAGTTTTTGATTGTTTTTAAGGTCGTCAGCTTCTTCCCCGGCGAAACGGGCAGAATAAACACCCGGCTGTCCCCCCAGGGCATCCACTACCAGGCCGGAATCGTCGGCCAGGCTGACATAGCCGGTATATATTGCCGTAAGCCGCGCCTTCTTACTGGCATTGGCCATAAAAGTATCCCCATCCTCCTCAACTACCGGCATATCCCTGATATCATCCAGGCTGAGGATTTCAATATCCAGACCCCGCAGCATTTGCTGCAGCTCTTTCATTTTATGCCGGTTGCGGCTGGCCAATAACAGCTTCTTCACCATTATATTAGCCCCTCGATTATAGATTTCTGCAGGGTGATCAGTTCCTGTATCCCCTTCCGGGCCAGGGTCAGCAGTACATCAAGGTCCTGACGGCTGAACACACTTTTTTCCCCGGTACCCTGTATCTCCACAAATTCGCCGCTTCCCGTCATAATCACGTTCATATCCACATCGGCATTGGAATCCTCGACATATTCCAGATCCAATACCGGAGTCCCTTCCACTATACCGACACTGATGGCGGCAACATAGTCCTTCAGAGGTATGCTCTCAATCACTCCCCGGTCTTTAAGCTTCTTCAAAGCCAAACCAAGAGCGACAAAGCTTCCGGTAACTGATGCCGTCCTGGTACCTCCATCGGCTTGAATTACGTCGCAGTCAATCCATACGGTTCTCTCCCCCAGTTTCTCCATATCTACCACTGCCCGGAGGGACCTGCCGATAAGTCTTTGAATCTCCGAAGTCCGGCCGCTGATTTTACCTTTGGCAGCTTCACGGGGGCTTCTGGTTTCGGTTGAGGCCGGGAGCAGCGAATATTCTGCGGTTACCCAGCCATTGCCGCTGTTTTTCAGAAAGGGCGGTACCCGTTCCTCCACCATGGCCGAACAAAGTACTCTGGTATCCCCGGTTTCAATCAAAACCGAACCGTCGGGGTGTTTTAAGAACCCCGGTATTATCTGAACCGGTCTCATCTGGTCATTTAACCTGTCACCAGGTCTGCTCATTAACCTACACTCCTCTCAGACTATTAAATCTATGTTAATATGTGGTTTGATAAATGTTATTCCCCCTGGAATCGATGGCGACGATGCAGGGAAAATCTCGTACTTCCAAGCGCAACAGAGCTTCGGGGCCCAGTTCCGGATAGGCGATAGCAGTAACCGATTTAATCCGCTTGGCCAGGTATGCCCCGGCTCCACCCACGGTTGCCAGGTAAACCGCCCCATGTTCTTGCATGGCTTGAATAACCTCCGGGCTGCGGCCGCCTTTGCCAATCATGGCTTTAAGGCCTTTTCCCAGCAAGGCCGGTGTGTAAACATCCATCCTGCCGCTGGTGGTGGGACCGGCAGAGCCGATAATCCTTCCCGGAGCGGCGGGACATGGCCCTGTATAGTAAATAATCTGCCCGCTTATATCAAAGGGAAGGTTATCTTTATGCATCAGACTTTCCACCATCAAACGGTGAGCCGCGTCCCTGGCAGCATATACCATACCCTGAACCAGAACCTCATCACCCATATTAAGCTCTATTATATCCTTCCCATTCAAGGGAGCTCGTAAAACTTTCACCTTTTAACCTCCAGGGCTATATCGTAACAACCATCCGACGGGTCGAGTGGCAGCCCAGGCTTACTGCTGCCGGCAGGCTGGCAATATGGGTGGGGTATACCTCGATGTTTACTGCCAGGGCGGTGGTATCCCCTCCCATTCCCTGGGGGCCTATACCCAGGCGGTTTACCTCCTCCAGCATCTCAGCCTCCAGCTCTGCCAGGTCAGAGCGGGGATGGTGCTGATTCACCGGACGCAACAAGGCTTTTTTGGCCAGCAGAGCAGCAGTTTCCATATTGCCCCCTGCTCCTACTCCAACGATTATCGGGGGGCAGGGATTAGCCCCTGCTTCCCGCACCACCTTAATAATAAAATCCTTCACTCCCTCCAGCCCGGCAGCTGGTTTTAGCATAGCCAGCTGCCCCATGTTTTCGCTTCCAGCTCCTTTGGGCAGCAGGGCAATTCTAATCTCTTCCCCGGGAACCAGGCAGGTATGAATAATAGCCGGGGTGTTGTCGCCACTGTTAATACGATTAAAGGGGTCTTTCACCACTGATTTGCGAAAGTAGCCTCGTTCATAGCCAGTCTTTACACCCTGATTTATGGCCTGGCTAAAATCACCTTCGATATAGACTTCCTGTCCCACTTCCACCTCGGCTACTACCATGCCGGTATCCTGACACAGAGCCCAGCCTTCATTGCAAGCCAGCTCGGCATTTTCCAGAATAATCTCCAGAAACCTGCGCGCCCGGGCCGAGCTTTCCTTTTCCAGTGCCGCCTGCAGGGCATAAACGACATCTTCGGGCAGGTGGGTATTGGCCTCGATTAATGCCCTGGCTACGGCATCACTTATTTTTTCCGCTTTAATCCGGCGCACCGGTTACCTCCTTTTTTCATCCAGCACTTCCTCGCCATAAACACAACATCCCAGCGCCCCATTTAAAAGGGGCTCTGCCAGAACCTTCACCTGGCAGCCGGTAGCCGAACCGATTATATCCTGCAAAGCCCGGTTAAGAGCCCCCCCGCCGGAAATGACGATAATATCGCTGGAAAGCTTACGCAGCATGGGGGCAAATCTCTTGAACAACGTGTGGTTGACTCCGGCGCCAATCCTGCTTACCGGATAACCCTCAACTATGCGGGCAATGACTTCCGTCTCGCCAAAAATAGCACAGGTAGAACTCAACTCCACCGGTTCCTGGCTATAGGATGCCAATTCAGTTAGGGTAATCCCCAGCACCGCCGCCATATTTTCCATATAACGCCCGGAACTGGCGGCACAGCGGTCATTGGTCATAAAATCCACTGGTCGCGAGTTCCTGATTTTAATCACCTTGCTATCCTGACCGCCAATATCCAGTAAAGTGAAGTCATTAATCCCGCTCTGAAAAACGGCTCCCTTACTATGGGCTTGAATCTCCGGTATCTGGACAGCCCCCTCCAGTTCCACGGTTATTTTACCGTAGCCGGTTGCCACAACCTCTTCCCGGGGCAGTTGCAGGCGTTTCCAGTCCAGTTGCAGCCGATTATTTATACTTCTGCCGTAACTGCGATAAAATTCTATAGTATCATATACCCTATGCTCGACAGCCTGTCCGTTATTGAACCTTACAATTTTAACATTGCGCGATCCCAGGTCTATGCCTATCATTATTGACATTCGTCCTCTCAAAAAAGATGGATGATTTTAAAGTTTTGACGCTGGATGCAGAAAATGGCAAAGCACAGCGCGGAACAGTTTTTAAATATTCGGTCAATTTAAGAAATCCAGCGTTATCTCAGCATATTGATAAACGCCTCCAGGCGCATGCGGCTGCGGGCATCAACCCGCCCGGGGCGGTCTCCTTCCAGGGTTAAAAAAGGCAAGTCCAGCTTTTCGCGAAAAATCAAATCCTCAATCTGCCGGTAGCAGAAGGTCTGGGTGTAGTGTATAATACCATCGATGTTTCGTTCGGCGATTTGTTCCCGCATGTCTTCGAGGCGGGCAAAAGCCCCATAGGGATAAGTATATCTTACATACTGCTCAATAATGTCAGTGGTTTCGCCAGGCATGGAAAACTGGCGCTGGACTTCATTATAGACCACCCGGGCGCCATAGGATTCCAGTACTGTATAAAGGTCGGTAAATATAGGCGGAACCCCTATATAGGCCAGACGCACTTTATCCTTGAAGGGTTGGCGTTTACCGGCCATATTAATAAACGTCTGCAGCTCGTTTTGATATTGAACCGGATCCTGGTTAAAATCACTGGATGAAACCAGAAAGTAATGATTTTCTCCGCCGCTGACCAGGTTGTCCCGCCAGGTCATAAGATCAAGCTGCCGGCATAAGTTGCGGATTGGCCGCAGGGCATTTCTGGCATCTTCCACCTGTTTTTCATCCACCTGAAAACAGGCCATTAGTTTTCCGATTTGGGCCTTAAGGCTGGCAGGGTCACGGTCAAAGGGATAAGCGAAGGGTATAATATTAACTCCCTTAAGCTGCAGGGTCTCCATCAGAGCCTGGGTATTGCTGCAATCCCCATGCATCACGGCTATTAACGCCTCCAAATCCTCGCTCAGCCCGGCGGCATACAAACCCTTGATCCAGCCGCAGGTGCTGCGCGGGTATCCGGCTTCTTCAGCTATATCCAGCATCGCCTGGGGCCTTTCCGCAGTGATAAATATATTATTAAGATCCAGTGCAGTCTTACCGGCAGCGATAATAAGCTCGACCGGAATACTGGTAGTAAAAGCTATTTTACCCATGTGTGACCACCCTCAATCCAGCTTGACCTTGAGCACTTTCTTGATAGTATCGCCGATAAGCAAACGGCCCACTTTATAGAAGGACTCATCATTGCCGCTAACATAGAATGTTCTTGAAGGGTCGGGGTTATGACCGAACAAATTTTTTTCAGCAAAAATTCCCATTGCCTGTTCCACCGTCTTGCAGGAAGGGTCTATCACCTCTACCCCCTTGCCCACGAAATTTTCTATAAGCCTTGACAGGAAGGGATAATGAGTGCATCCCAGAACCAGGCTGTCAATTCCCTGTCCCAGCAGAGGCTGGAGATATTCGGCGACGGCCTGCATGGTTTCCCCATCCTCCAGTTTCCCACTCTCAACCAGAGGTACGAATTGCGGGCAGGCGGTTTCAAAAACCTGGCAGTCAGGGTTAAGGCGCTGTATTTCACCAGTATAGGCCCGGCTGTTTACCGTGGCTTGAGTAGCTGCAATCCCTATCCTCCTATTCCGGGAGGCCTTAACTGCACAACTGGCAGCAGCTTTAACTACTCCCATCAAGGGAATATCATAATCCTCTGCAATATGCGGAAGAGTTATGGATGAATGGGTACCACAGGCAACTATAATTGCCTTCACCTCATGTTTCAGCAAAAATGCTATTATCTCCCGGGCATAGCGCATAAGTTCCGGCTCGCTTTTGCTGCCATAAGGCAAATGAGCGGTGTCGCCAAAATAGATGAAGCTTTCTTCCGGAAGTTTTTCCATAAGGGATCTAACCACCGTTAATCCCCCTACTCCCGAATCCAGTATTCCTATGGGCCTGTTATCCCCCAACCCAAACACTCCTTTGTCACCTGGCTGGCTCCCCAGCCGGTATAGCCTGTATAAAAAATCAACCTCATAAATAACTTCTTAAATAATTTAACACTTTTAAGCTATATATTCTAGGGAAACAAGGGCAAAACAAGGGGACGTTCCTTTTGTTCCCTCCCTTGTGAGGGAACAAAAGGAACGTCCCCTTGTTTGCCTTAGATGCTGTAGTCAGGTTTAACGGAGCTGGAAACATCCACAAAGCCGGCGATAGTTTCCACATTCTGGCCGTCAATCATAAAGCTGATATTCTTGACTGTGGCAAATTGTCCTAGAGTATTGGCAACGGCATAAACCATCAGCTTTTCCTGCTCGGCACTTCCAGTATGGCGGGCTTCCGAGCTCAAATCCACAATACATAAACCATCAGGCTTAAGATTAATATCCCGCAAACGAGTACCTTCCGGAATTACCGGCAAGTTCTCAGCTTTGGCGGGCCCCTTTACCAGTTCTTTAAGGGTGTTGCGCGCTAAACTTTCAGTTCTGGCGATATTTCTTTCTTCCACAACCAGGCTTTTGCCATCTGCTCCTATAAAGTAAAGCTTTACTTCAATTAAATCCCGACCTGCGGTTTCAGGATTTTTTTGGAGCTTGCTTTGCTCCCCGCTTTCAGCGGAGGGTGGGGTGGAGGATTTTTCCGGAGCCAAGCTGAGTAAATCCTTCCAGTTCTTTATATCCACCCTCTTATCTGCAGATGATGAGCAGCCCCCACTAATCAGGCAGATGGCCAGCAGAATCACCGCCAGAATAATTATAGCCTTTTTACTCATAATGCCAACCTCCCTCTTTTTTCCTTTTAAAAGATACGAGGCTGGTTCCAAAAATATGATAAAAAAGTCCACATATACTGGCCCTGGTATGAAAGACATATTCATTCTTCTATATTTTCGGCACCTTGCATATTTAAATTAAATCTGATTTTTGCAGAAGTCTCTGGATCATAGCTGCCGTTTCCGCTCTGGTTATATAGTCCAGGGGAGCTACCGTACTACTGCTTCTTCCTGATGCTATACCAGTCTTCAGACATAATGCTATACTGTTTGGGGCATAGTCCGATATATCGCTTGCGTCCGTAAAGTTGGCCAGCAGATTCTTGACTTCACTATCGGTCAAAGATGATTCAAGGCCCGTAACCTTCATGGTATTGGCAATTATAGCCATGGCCTGCTCACGGGTTATTTTATCCCGGGGACCAAAGGCGGTTTCACTGTACCCGTTGATAATGCCGTATGCATTGGCTGCTGTAATATAACCGCAATACCAATCGCTGGCCCTAACATCATTAAATTTATTTTCTCCCTTACCCACCTCAAGCCCCAGAGCTTTGACAACGATTGCTGCAAACTCGGCACGGGTGATGTCACGGTCCGGAGCGTAATTATTGTTACCAACTCCGGTAACGACCATCCTTGATCCCATATCATTTACGGCCGCTTTGGCCCAATGAACAGAAACATCGGTGAATTCCACCCGATGCCATATTAATGTATAGGTGCTGTTGGTCAGACTATTCAGCACGGCATGATACCTGCCGTCTTTTTGCACTATTTTGGTCGGTATATGGCGAACTGTTCCATCAGGATTGACAATGATTCCGGTTGTTACTTTATGGGGATCGACAGCGTCCGGAATCTCGATAGTTCTTTCAACAAATGAGCTAAAACTGCTGATATTAACTGCTTGGTTGTTATAGGTGCAGCTTACGGCGAAATTAACCGCAGGCGCCACAATTGTGAATTCACCGGCTGCTGCAGCATTCTCAACCAATTCAGTGGTCTCAGCAGGAGGCTCTGCAATTTCTATCTGCACCTTGATGTCTTCCAGGTTAACGGACGCTCCAAACTGTTCGCTTATAGCGCCGATGTCAATTTCTGACGCAGGCAATGTATAAGTGGCTGAGTCTGTTTTAATCTCCAAAATAATTTGTTGGGCTTGCAGATCCGTGATCATTTTTCCGGTCAGCATACTCCGTGTTACGTCAGAGCCGGTTACAGGAATTGTGAGAATAGCGTTGTTTCCTGCTGCGACCAGAATACCGGCCAGTTTGGCCGGATCAACCGTCAAGGCGGTAACAGTCTGACCGTTTCTGGTTTGGGTTTCCAGGGCTCCCGCAGTCATGGTGTCACCGTTGACAATAATCGAAGCATTGTTTGATGCAGTAGTTGATGCTGCACCAGTTGTACCTGAAGAGCCGGATGTTCCTCCGCTGCCGCCTGAAGTGCTGTCAATTACTGTTATGGTAAGCGTCTGTACGTTTCCGGCGCTGAAATTAAACCTTAATACTGCCGTACCAGTTGCCTGACTTGCCAGGTAGGCTTTGAGTAGGGTTACGGTTGAACCTGTTATTATATAATCAGCGTCTTTCATCAGCACGGTAATGCCATTTTGGATACCGCTTAAAGTATTGCCGTTCAAGGTTAATGCTACCGATATATCCGCCTGAGCTGAACTCTTCTTGTCAAATGTTGCTGTAACCGGGCTGATCGTACTGTTCTGCTCGGGAGTTGCTGAAACTGCAATGGGCACGGATACGTCAACGGTCAATGCACCGTCGCTTACTACTACCACAACGGTGGTTGCTCCATATACTACCCCGGTTACCGTAACCGTTCCGCTGTTCAAGGCTGCGGTGGCTATGGCTGGATCGGGATTGTTTTTTATTGACGTGACGGTTAAGGTATCTCCGTCTGTGTCTTCGGCAACATCGCCAGCGTTAAAACTGCTGCTGCCGGTACCGGTTATGGTCTGGGTGGGTACCGGGCTTTTGGCGGTGGGAGCATGATTAACCGGTCCTGTGCTGTCTATTATGGTTATAATTAGTGTCCGTGCGCTTCCGGCGCTGAAGTTAAATGTTAATGTCAGAGTTCCGGTTGCCTGACCAGCCAGATAAGCTTTTAATATGGTTACTGTTGTTCCTGATATGCTATAATCGGTATCCTTAACCAGAGTGGCGGCACCATTTTGGATACTGCTTAGTATATTTCCGTTCAAGGTTAATATGACCGGTATATCCGCCTGGGCTGACGTCTTTTTATCAAATGTCGCCGCAGCCGGGCTTATCGTGCTGCTTGAAAACGGAATTACTGCGGTTGAAGGGGCTGAGGCCGCGCCTGTTCCAATACTGTTCGTGGCGGTAACCGTAAAGGCATAGGCGGTTCCGTTGGTCAGACCGGTTATGACGTGGCTTAAACCGGTGCTGCCCGCATTGCTGTCGATCCCCCCGGCAGGGTCTGAGGTTACCGTATAACCGGTTACGGCGCTGCCTCCGTCAGACGCCGGGGCGGTAAAGCTTACCGTGGCCTGCCGGTCTCCGGCTGTGGCGGTCACTCCGGTGGGCGCTCCGGGCACAGTTGCCGGAGTGACTGCAGCCGAAGGGGCTGAGGCCGCGCCTGTTCCAATACTGTTCGTGGCGATAACCGTAAAGGTATAGGCGGTTCCGTTGGTCAGACCGGTTATGACGTGGCTTAAACCGGTGCTGCCCGCATTGCTGTCGATCCCCCCGGCAGGGTCTGAGGTTACCGTATAACCGGTTACGGCGCTGCCTCCGTCAGACGCCGGAGCGGTAAAGCTTACCGTGGCCTGCCGGTCTCCGGCTGTGGCGGTCACTCCGGTGGGCGCTCCGGGTGCTCCTACCGGAGTGACTGCGGCCGAAGGGGCTGAGGCCGCGCCTGTTCCAATACTGTTCGTGGCGGTAACCGTAAAGGTATAGGCGGTTCCGTTGGTCAGACCGGTTATGACGTGGCTTAAACCGGTGCTGCCCGCATTGCTGTCGATCCCCCCGGCAGGGTCTGAGGTTACCGTATAACCGGTTACGGCGCTGCCTCCGTCAGACGCCGGGGCGGTAAAGCTTACCGTGGCCTGCCGGTCTCCGGCTGTGGCCGTTACTCCGGTAGGCGCTGACGGTATTCCCTTTTGAATCCGTCCGCTTTCGGGCCTGAAGGAAGAGGTGACCGAAACATATACACTGCCGCTGCCGGTATTTATTTTTCCGATACTCACTGCCTCTGAGGTCGGTCCTGCAGCAACTGTTCTAGTGGCGATCAGATCCCCTCCGGTTGGGGCATTGTATACTTTTATTATGTCATTGGCAGCAACTCCGCTAACAGTTAAAGTGTCATCTGTACCTTCAGGATTCACAGTAATCACAATATCACCGGCACATGGGGCCGGGGTCCGTAAATCCGGATATTTATTACCCGCGTCAAGATACCATACCGTACTGTAATTCCAATTGGCAAGCTGTTGTTTTAAGCTGGCATCTGTAGCCGGGGAAGCACCGCTATTTGATGCGGGAGAACCTATTCCGTTGGTTGTCACGGAATTAAGGAAGTAATTATCAGATAATAAAAAGTTTCCGTAGGTAAGTCCTGCAATCCCTCCTTGGGCACCGGCAGTACCTGCAAGGGTTCCTGCAAAATAGCAGTTCTGAACGGAAGAATCGAGGCTTGTACCATTGGTCACGTATCCAACAATTCCTCCGATAGAAGAATTGGAAGAATTCCCTGTAATGGTTGCCGTACTGTAACAATTTTTGATGCTGCCACTGCCAAATGAACCCAGAATTGCACCTTCCGAGGATTGTGCCGAACCTTCAATATAACTGCCACCTATTACATTACAGCCTTCAATAGTCCCGCTGGCAAATCCGGCCAGACCACCTACGTCACTTATGGCAGTACCTGTACATTTAACACTAATGTTGTTTAATGTCAGGTTTTTAACAGTACCGTCATATATTCTGCCAAAAAGGCCAATGCTGGTTAAATTACTGTTTATGGTCAGATTGGATATGGTTCGTCCGCTTCCATCATATATTCCTTTGAAACTATATGCATTATTGCCAATTGGAGTCAAATCAACGCCGGTCATATCAATATCGACCGTCTGCTTAAAATAAACCGCATTTACAGTGGATATATTGGCAGACATCCATACCAGATCATACGGATTATCAATAATATAGGGATCTGCTGATGTGCCGGAACCGGCCGGTGCTTCTATTTTAAGCGGTTTGCAGCATACTTCATTGGAATTGGAGCTATCTTCAGATCTCCTGGCTTTAACTGCAAAGTAATAGGGGATATTGTTGGTTAACCCGCTTACAGTATAACTAGTGCCCGTTTTGGTCATACCTGGCTCTACTTCAGTATATGCTCCTCCCTGGGTCGTACTTTGATATACTTTATAGCTGCTTGCTCCGGTTACGCTGTCCCAGCTTAAAGTTACCTGACCGTCTCCTGCGGCAGCCTTAAGATTGGCCGGGGCTGAAGGTACTGAAGACATAGCCGTTAACTCATCAGAATAAGGGCTGGTTCCGCCGGCAGTAGTGGCTGTAACTACGAAGTAATAGTTAACGCTGTTGCTGAGTCCGGTTACTGTATAGCTGGTTTCGGTTTTGACCACCCCCGCATCTACTTCGCTGTATCCTGAACCAGAGGTTGTGCTTTGATAAACCCTGTAGCTGGTCGCTCCGGTTACGCTCCCCCAGCTTAGAGTTATCTGCCCGTTGCCTTCCGTTGCGGTCAGGCCGGAGGGAGGAGCCGGGATGGTGGAAATCGGAGTGGAAGTAGTATAAGCTGAATAAGCACTTTCTGCCGAAAAATTTGTGGTGGCAGTTACTACAAAGTAATAAGGTGTACCGTTGGTCAATCCGGTTACTGTATAGCTGGTTCCGGTCTTGGCCACCCCTGCGTCTACTTCACTGTATGATCCGGCGGTTGTGCTTTTATATACTTTGTAGTAGGTTGCCCCTTTTACGCTGTCCCAGTTTAAAACCACGTTTCCATTCCCTGCAGTTGCGGTCAGATTAGCAGGGGTGGTTGAGTATATGCCGATATCATCCAAATATATGTTATAGCCAGCATCTCCATAGACAAGAAAGCCTACCCGCATGTTTGCTCCACCATATGCGGCTGCAGACAGGCTAAACGTGTATGAGGACCACCCCACCGCCGTCCCATTAACCCGATACACAGGTGAACCAATATCATTCCATGAGGTACCTCCATCTGCTGAAACCTGGAACTGAATTCGATCATTGGCACCATCTGTACCTGCATATAAATCCGGATAATGATACATGTAAAAACTTGTTTCACAGAAACCTTCGGACGGAAAAACGAAGTTGTCGGCTGTATACAGTCGAACAAGAGCTCCTTTGTCAGTCGTGTAAAATAAATTAGCCTTACCCATATAGCTTCCGTTAGGTGTAATTTCCTTAAAGGCGTTTTCCTCCGCAGTGGAAGGTTCCGTACCACACCGCGACCATTGAACACTGCTATATGTCGTAGTTAACCAGTTATTGGGCAGAGCGGATGAATTTCCGCTCGTGTTGGCCGTTTCAAAACTCTCATTGATCGGCAAGGTCAAAGTCGCTGCCGCTTCATCAGGAATTAAAAAAACGGATAAAATAAAAAAACCAAAAGTAATTAAAGAAATAATATTGATATGGTTAAAGATTTTCTTCATAGCAAGACCCCCATTAATCTATCATAGGAGATTCGATGGCTGGCTTTAGAAAATTATCTCCTTGCCGGAAACCTCAAAAGCTTTTACCGATTACAATTCGGCTGGGTCTTCATACTAAAAATTAAGAAATTTAATCTGGGAAAATTAGAAGCCGCAATACGGTAAGTAAAGATTGCGGCTTCTAGTGGTATATAGTTGCAAATATTTTTCCGTAAATTATATTATTGGGCTGCTCTGGTTATGGTTATTTCATATTTTCTGAAATCTGAACCTGTAGCGGAATTACAGATAACAGTTACCAGATTGGCTCCTGCCTGTAAAGGTATATTTTGTGATAGCTGCCCGCTTTGAACCGGCTGACTATTTACGGTTATGTTTCCTCCGCTTTCAGCGGTAGCTCTTATCTGGGCAAATGTCTTGCTGTTGGCTACAGAAGCGGTATAAATATAAGCAGCCCGGTTGAAAGCTGGATTCATGTTTCTTACCCCGTCAATTAACAACCCTGACAGATACGGACTGCTGGCCCGGGTCGGAATTACGGTATAAGTACGGCTGTCGACGCCTTCCTTGGAATTTACTACAATTGTTATGGGTCCGTTGACTCCCACATTAAGGTTGATGGGGGTTGTTGTGGGATGACCGCTGGTCACCTGAATTCCGTTAACGGTTATACCGGCATTGGCATCCTCAGCCGTTGGGGTTACAGTTATTGAACTGCCATCATAACCGATATTGGCGTTATAATTCAGAGTGGTCTTGGCGAAAGTACCAGCCAATGCGCCGTTGCTGAAGCTTATGCCGGTGAGATACGGACTGCTGGCCCTGGTTACAGCTACCGTATAGGTCTGTTTTAATCCGGAAGCTGCTGTTACTTCAATACTGATTGAATTGCTTCCCAGGTTCAGGTTAACAGGTCCGTATGGCTGCCCCGATGCAGCAGTATTGCCGTTAACCTTGATTGCGGAGGTTGGATCATCCGCCGTTGCAGTGACGGTAATAACTCCGGTGTCATTGCCGACATCGGCCGTATAATTAAATACCGTACTTGAAAAGGCAGGATTCAGAGCTCCGCTGCTGATTGTAAGGCTTCGGAGATAGGGATTGGGGGCTTCATATATTTCCAGTTCCGCGATGGAGGTCAGATATTTATTAATCCTTAATCCGGAATCCACATAAACTCTCACATATCGATAACAAACCGCACCAAACGTTCGATCGGTAATATCAGCGGAATTCTCCGTCAGACCGGTGTCTATATCATTCCAGTGACTGTTGTCACTGCTTCCTTGCAGCCTATAGCTGCGGTTATTATAGTCCGGAGACGGAAAACCGATTGCACCCATATTTTTGACCACCCAGCGGTTGATCCAGGCAGGTTTTCCCAGATCAAGCATCAGCCACCCCGGAGTAACATTGCACACCCAGCGTTTGAGCTGGTTCAAATCGTTGTCCACTGCCTTGGACGGAGCAAAAGGCATTACATAGCTGCTGGCTGTGGCGATTGTACCTAACGCTATATTTCCCATCTAACTCATCCTTTCCGCATTAATGCACCTATGCAGAATCGGTTTGGAAAGAGCACAAATGCATATGCTGTTTTAATCTCTGGTCGGATAAATACCTGATATGCATATGTAGTAATTCATACCGGAAATAGGTTCCGCACCCAGCAAGTTAGGAATGCAGAAGGTGGTTGTCCCATTCCCTCCGAATTTGTTGCCAATCAGGGAAAACAATGCTGTATTCTGCTGAATGTTCAGGGTTGCTCCGTCGCATTTCATCCACCCCAGCGGTGTAAAGGTATATGGAAACAAAACAATTTGACCTAAAAAATAGTCCATTATATTTACCTCCTTTAATAATTTAATCTCATTTAGTTTCTGGACGGATATATTCCCTGGACGGCAATATAGTATCTCATTCCCGCCGGGCATTTGTCTTCAGGAATATTGGGCAATTGGAATGTGGTCGTTCCATTTCCTCCGAAGGTCGTTCCAATCAGTGAAAAGAGTGCTTGATTCCCTGAAATGCTTAATGTTGCTCCATTACATACCATCCAGTAGGAAGGAGCATATCCATACGGTAATAATTCGATATCGCCTAACAACGGGTCCATTCTTATACCTCCTCTCCATAGACTTAACCGATGCTTCCCCATTATTAATGGGATGATGTCTGGTTAACTATCTATAATAGTAAAACTCCGTCTATTTTCTATCCATCTTTTATGATTCTATACATTAAATGGTTTTTCCTCCGTGTGTTTTTTTATTTTTCCATTTCTTTCCTTACTCTCCATATCAAAGACCAAGCAGATTGTTTTTTTATAATGCGCCGTGCCGGGGAATCAAACGATATTGATAACCAATAAAGCAGTTCCTGTAAAATGCCAGTCTTAAACCTTGCGGTGTCTTGCCGAAAGAAAAGATGCAACAATAAACAGGACAAAAAAGAGAGCACCATATGGTGCTCATTTATGAAGGAGGAGTTATTAAAGCAAACTACGGGTCAGTGATCCCGCCAGTTTAACCTGTGCTGAAACTACGCTGGCAATCTGTAAGATTACCCTGATTTATTAGGCCATGCGCTTGCCTGCCTCCATCATGCTCTTTTTTTCGTATCTGACGATATTGATGAGATTATCCTTGTTCAGATCGTCAACCAGGTAGAGCGCCCCGTCGGCGTGATCTGCCAGTTTCTCCAGGAAGTTGCGGTTAGACTCTACCCCGATGCATATCAGTCGAATTTTATTCTCCTTGATATGGGCAGCCGCTTCCAGAGCATCAGCTTTGGCATCCAGAGTCCAGAGCGGAGTATTGGGTATGCCATCGGTTATCAATACCAGCAGCGGGTTCTTGACCCGATTGTTTTTGATAAGGTCCACTGCCGTCACGATACCGTTGGCCATAGGAGTCAAACCCGCCGGACTGATAGTAGACAAACCTCTGCTCAGTACCCTTTGGTTGCGGGTAAAGGGTACTACCACATTGCTGCTGCGTTCCTGAAAAGTAACTACGGCCACCTTTTCTTTGCCGCTGATAAGCAGGTGTTCCGCCAGGAAACAGGCCGCCTGCCTCTTATCACCCGCCATACTGCCGCTAGCGTCAATTAACAGACAGATATCAATTGGCACGTAGGTTTTTTTATCATAGAAATGCAAATCCTGTTTTTTTACCGTAAAATGCTGATCTCCCCGTAGAAAGCTGTTTTTCTTGGCCTGGATTATTGTTTCCGGCACTGCCAGGTCACCGGACCAGCTTTTATCGGGATCATTAATCGTCCGGTTGCGATTGGTGTATTCAACCTGAGCTGTTTTACGCTCCATTTTGCCCAGTTTCTTAAAACGTCCACTACCTCCGGACGGCGCCCGACGAACATTACGGCGGATTTCGGTTTCCAGCTCGCACTTGTGGTTGACCACAAACTCTTTCAGTTGGAGGCCTTTTTTAGTAAGCACCTTACCCAGAATACTATTCTTGATCAGCCCCAGTTCCTCCAACTGCTCAACATCATGCTCTACGTCTCCCCATTTTTTCTTCTGCTGTTCTATGCCTTTGCGTTTAAAAATATTGGTGGAGTAGCTCTCCATAAATTCTTCTATTTCATCCACACCGCCGAATTTTTCGGCCAGCTTAAGAATCAGCTGGTTGACGTTCTCTTTATCGGGAAGCTGACGGGCATTTTGACCTTTGAAATTCTTCCAGGGCAGTTTTATATATCCGGCATAGCTTTCCCGTTCTTCTTTCTGGTTGCCATGCGTAATGTTGCGTACCTTGGACAGCTTTACCCCGGATGCCAGTACCACTTCTTCAACTGCCTCAGCCATGACATAGACCAAGTAGTATTCCTCCCGACTGAGGCGGGCCAGAATGTGAACATGGTCATACCCCTCTTCTCCTTGGATAAAAGGCTTTACCACATCCTGAAACAAATCGTACAGAAGCCCTTTACCCTGATTGGTGGTTATAAAAATCTTGTTGGCAAAGCTGCTGACCAGCTTAAAACGCTCATCCTCGGCATATTGCAGCTGCGGGTCCTTTTCCAGGAAATGTTCATCCAGAGCCCAGAAAATTACCCGGGCAACATCACGGGGGTCTATTTCCCCTGCCTTGTGATATACATCAATATGAACAATCTGATCAACATCTACATAGTCCAGATAAGTTTTACCGGCGTCCCGGTTGATAAGAATCTTTATCTGGCCCTTGACCCTCTTTTCCGGCATTCTGGCATGAGCCCGGCGGCTGGCTACCGTACTTTCACCCAGTCTTACGCCCTGGTTTTGACCAAAATAGAGGCTGAGATAATTGCCTACGGAAGCGGCCTTGTCAACGTTAGTCTGTTCACCCAGCATAAGACCACACCCCCTTTAATAGTCCCCCGGGGTTAAGGTTTTCTCGGTGTGTACCAGCTCCCCCCGATGCATATCCTTTAGTGGACGGGCTATCTGCTGAAAATAATCGGGGTTTTCTTCATCCTTTTTGTTTTTCTTATTTTTAAAACTTAGAATGCTGTCTTTTGAACCCCGGGAATCTACGTCGTTAATCATCCGTACCAGGGTATCGCCATCAACCCGGTGCTTCAACACCAGTGGAATCATATAAGTAACATCGGTAATCATAACCTTATCCCTATTCTTCAAAACACTGTGCAACACTGCTCCCTGCTGCATGGCTTCAATGGCCCGGATGCTTTCCAGATTATGTTTTATATACAGACGGGCGATAAAATTACGCAGGAAATCAGGGAGATCTGTTTTTTCATACATAGCTGCCCAGTTGATGATGTCGTTGCGGTACTGGTCATTTTTCTTTTCATCAACTTCCGCCATTTCCGCTTTATGAGCCTGCCTTACCCGGTGAAAATGGGAGTTCTCCTCCAGCATGCTGGACAATACATCCAGGGAGTCAGGCCGGCCCATATAGCATACCATGTCGAAACGGTCGGACAACTGCCGGCGTATTTCCTCCAGCGGCCCCGGGTCTTCATCTGGGTTGGAGGCTGCCCAGACCGAAACGTTAACCGGTATCTCCACTACCGGCAGTCCCGCTTCTTCAATCTGTATATGACCGGGTTTATTGCCCATAACATCCAATAATATGTCGGTGATTTCTGGAGAGGTGTCGGCAAGCCGGTTAATTTCATCAATGAATATTATGCCCCGGTGGGCTTGCGGGATAAGCCCGGGAAGCAATTGGGCTTCAGGATGGGTGGGATCAGTTAACCGGGCCAGATCAATACTGCCTGCAACCGTACCAATCTTGGCTGAGTGAGAGATTTCCAGAAAAGGCATAGGAATAACTTCTGTTCCGATAGCATTAATTTCCTCTGCACTCAGGTTTTTATGATGCGGACAATGGGGAGCAGCCGGATCACAATTATAAATACATCCCCGAATACGTTCAATAGTAGGGAGTATTCCTCGTGCCGCCCGCATTATTGTGGTCTTTCCGGTACCCCTCAATCCTTCCGCGTGTATATGCAGGGGCTCCCCCACATAGCTGGAAACGACCGACATTGTTACCAGTTCAAACAGGGCTTCATTACCCTCGTAACGTTCGAGCTTATAAAAAGGTATCATGAGCATCACTCCAATCTCTTGCCTGTTACATTTACAACATCCAATAGACAAATCTGCTGCTTATATCTGCTATATACAAATGGAATGCTTCAAGTCTGTATATTTAATTGCTTCTCTATTCCCGAATAGTTTTACTCCGCACAGCTATTCAGGTTTATAAACTCCTCCTTCTCCCCCCTTTGCATTTAATTAACGTTCTTCTCCCACAACTATACTATAAATCATTTTGTGATTTTTTTCTCTATATATGTTATAGTTGGTTGTATTAGGCGGATACTTTGCACTAGCTTGCATTGCTTTTCACATTTTTAGGGTTTTTTCGAAAAAGTAGTAAATAGTAAGGGGGACGCACCTCAAAAGGCCTTCCCCCCAACCGTTTTAATGTAAACAATATCCCGGCCAGTAAGTCTCGAAATAATTGATATTGGGTATATTGTATCAGTTTTTAGGTTTCATTTGCATTTTTTTAGGTATGATTCGTTTTATCTCAAATCCCCAGCTTTTGCCTCAGCAATTTGGCCTTGGAACGGCTCAGAATAATATCTTTATTGCAGTTTTCCAGGTGCAGGAGATAAGAGCCTTCCCCAAAATTAATAATCTCTTTAATAAAGTTGATGTTAACAATAAAGGCCTGATGGGCTCTGAAAAAATTAATACTGTTTAAGCGGTTTTCCAGTTCATTAAGGGTGTAGTTGCTGAGGTAGCCCCCGTCACAGGTACATATATAAACCTTTTTCCCCTGGCTCTCACAAAATACAATATCTTCCTGGTTTAATAAAGATATTTTACCCTTTTCCCGTACCGGCAGTTTGTTGGAATATATTTCATAATTGCGGTAGCGTTCCAGGATTAAGTCAATACGCTCTTTTAATTTGCCTTTTACCAGTTCTTCGATAATATCTTGATGGGCTATCTGTTGCTTGGCCCGTTCAATAGTACGTTCAATACGACTCTGTTCAATTGGTTTCACAATATAATCCAGGGCCCCCAATTCGTAAGCTTCTACTGCCATATCCTTTTTAACGGTGATGAAAGCAAACAAGGGCAAATCTTTTAATTGCCTTAATTTATGCGCGGTCTCCAAACCGCCCATTTCCGGCATGGTAATATCCAGGAAAACCAGATCCACTTTTTTTTCCTGGCATAGCAGGAGAGCCTCCAGGCCATGCGAAGCTTCCCCTACAATCGCAACGTCTTTGATTTGCTCAAGCACATAGCGGAGTACTATTCTTTCCCGTTCATCATCATCAACGATTAACAGCCTTACAGACATGGTTATTAACCAACCCCTATTCCTGGGTATAAGCCATTTTTATAAGACAGCGCCTATTGTTAATATATAGGTTTTACAGAGATATAACAATATCTATTTGCCGCTGCATACTTTAAAAGAGCACTGCTTTTTGCTAATCTAGTGAGCAGAGGAGGTGTAATCATGCGTTATGAAGGAACCGTATACCGCCCCCCTAGTGAAGCCCATAGTCTCTTGATTCAGGCCAGTATAGGCTGCCCCCATAATAAATGCACCTTTTGCAATATGTACAAAAAAACTAAATTCCGGCTGCGTTCGGTTGAGGAAATCAAAGAAGACCTGGCCGCGGCCCGGGGCTATTATGGGGAATATATAGAATCACTCTTTTTCCCGGATGGAAATACGATAGTGATGAAAACGGAGCGACTGGTGGAAATATTAAATTATGCCCGCCAGTTGTTTCCCCGCCTGCAGCGTATAACCGTCTATGGTTCAGCCCGTTTTGTGGACCGCAAAAGCGATGAGGAGCTGCGCCAGCTTAAGGCAGCCGGACTAAGCCGGATACACACCGGTATGGAAAGCGGCGACGACGTTACCCTGGAAAGAATAAAAAAAGGGACCAATGCCGAACAGATAATATCTGCCGGTTTAAAACTGAAGAAAGCCGGTATCGATGTCAGCGAATATTACCTTACCGGGGTCGGCGGGCTGGAAAGAAGCAAGGAACATGCCATTAACAGTGCCCGGGTACTGAGCGTCTTTAGCCCTGACTTTATCAGAATAAGGACCCTGGTTCCCTACCCTGGTACTCCGCTCTATGAAGAGTACGGCCAGGGCAATTTTACATTATTAACCCCCCACCAGGCCTTGCAGGAACTGCGCTGGCTGGTGGAAAATCTGGAATGCGACCGCAGCATGGTTTTAAGCGATCATGTCGCCAACTATTGGAATGTACAAGGTAAGCTGCCCGAAGATAAACACAAAATGCTGGCCTCCATTGATCACGCCCTTTCCCTGGACAGGTCGCATTTTCGTCCCCCCCACCTGAGCAGATTGTAAATAATGTCTCCCGCTGAGACAGTGTCTCAGCGGGTAATACCACTAGCGTCTTGATTGTGCAACAAATTAATTGAATATTCTTGAAAGTGAATCCGGCTTAAAGCCCTTAACGGCGGGTAAATTACGTAGGCATATAATTAAGGCACAGAATTTGCATATATAAATAATATGGGGGGATTAGATATAGGGTTAATACCATTACTAACAGGGGCTTGATCGGCTTTTAAAGCCCCTTTTTTTTGCCCTCAGATATTTATCATGAGCCCGCCTTCACCGGCATAAGTGCCGATGGTGGCGCTCATTTCGGATATAATTATCTCGTTGGCCGGATTATAGCGGTCTTTTATCTCTTCGCTGAGGTGAATCGCATCCCGCTCACAGTTCACATGGCTTATTCCAATCAGTTTGTCCTTTACCGAACTGCCTGCCACCTCTCCCAGCATGCTTACCAGCCGGTGCATAGCCTTCTTTCTTCCCTTAACCTTCTCAATCACCTCGGGAACACCCTGATCATTTCCCCTCAAGATGGGCTTTATATGTAACAATGTGCCAGCCAGGCCTTCGATTCGGCTGAGGCGACCGCCTTTTACCACATTTTCCAGTGTATCCAGGGTAAAAATGACTTCCCTGCTCGCCCGCATCTGGTTTAACCGTTCCATAATACGGTCCGTCGACAAACCCTGGGCAGCCATACGGGCAGCCTTGATAGCCATGATACCTGTTCCCAGAGATGCGGTAAGGGTATCGAAGATTTTAACCTTTTCACTGCCCAGCATATTGCAGGCCAGCTGTGCCGTCTGGTAAGTACTGCTAAGCCCCGAGGAAAGACTGACAAAAAGAACCTCTCCGACGTCTTTTAACCCTTTCTCGAAATACTCAATAAAGATATTGGGGTCAGGAGCGGAAGTCTTGGGAAGTATTTTGGCAAGTTTCATTTTTTTAACAAAATTAGCCGGTCCCAGTTCAAAACGGTCCAGAAAGGTCTCCCCGTTATCAAAGGTAACCTTTAGCGGTATCATCTCGATACTGTATTTTCCCAGCTCGCTGTCAGGCAAGTCGCAGGACGTATCAGTTATTATCCTTAAAGCCATTATTCTCCTCCTAACCTCCCATAACGGTAGATATAATTACTGTTGCAGCTTTGCCGCTCCCGGCGGGACGATATATATTTCCTCTCCCCGGAGGTCAAAGAACTCACTGAGCTTCCAGTAAACTCCCCGGCTCAAACGGGTATCGGCCTCCCATCTGAAGCTTATATAAGGAACATCACCTTTGAGATAGAGCTTGAGCTCATTCAAGAGCGCCATCTCCTGCAAATCATGAAAGCAAAGCTTTACCCTTCCATCCTCATCTTCTGTATATCCGGTAGCCAGAAACGGCACATCTTCCACGGTTATCGGATTGATATCTTCACCCAACTTTATGCAATAGCTGCCATCGTCCTGACGCTCGATGTTCCTGGCCAGGATATTTAAAATGTTGCGGCGAAACATCTCCGCCTGACCAAAATACCACTTGCCATCTTTTTTTATGATTATCTCTGTGAGTTCCATCATTTACCCTCCCTGCATGTTGCTTCCCTATATTTTACTGCAAATCTTTCCCGGAAAGCAAAAAAAGGCAAGTACACAGCATTAAGCCAGGAACTTATTCCTGGCTCACTCCGGCTGATTTATTTGGGGAGCGGCGGCATTACATGTTTTCAACATTTTTTAACTGCAAAGACCTCTGGTATATGGCTTCGATCTCCCGATTGCTTATTTCCTGATTATTCATCTTGAGTCCGGCCAGGCCCAGCCCATGCTTTTGCCCCAGCTCACGCAGATAGTTGACTGTCTCCAGCGGCATCTTGGAGCCGATGCTGCAGTCATTATAATCGCCTTCCAGGGCCAGCAGCACCGTTTCCGAAAGACAGGCCAGGTTTACACCATCACGGTAGCCCAGATTAGGGCCGAAGGCTATGTCGCTCGGATACTGTACCAGCCCCCCCTCAAGGATAAGAACATCATCCCGTTCTTTAAAGACCTGCGGTGATACATCAGCCGGGCGGGCAACATCACAAACAACCGCCCCAGGCTTAAGATGCCGGGGATAAATAATGTAATCCGGAGAATTGCTGGCCGCCACAATCATATCACACAAAGGCAGGGTTTCATCCACCTCTACACTAGCCTTTAACGGCAAATCTATGTCCAGATGGTCACATATATCGGATAACATCTGGGTGGATAGATCCACTCCGTCAAGGAGTACCTGAGCGAAATTCCGCGCCCGGGAATCATCCTGCGCCATCAGCATATCCACCGTTTGCTTTAACCACTCACTTAAGCCGCTTAGCTTACCTGCCTTCATTCTCTGGTGAGCATAGGTGAAGAGATCGGAGAACAGCGATTTTAACCTCCGGCTGCTGCTGTTCAGCCGGTTAGGATTGCCCAGCAGGGTTATCCGGCTTATTTGTTCAGATAATATAAGAGCGCATGCACGGCCGATAGAACCGGTTGCCCCCACTACCGCAGCCCGAGCCTGAGTAAGATCGATATGCATTCTGCAGGCTCCGGCAAATAAAGCTTCCACAGCCATAAGAGTGGTAAAACTGTTGCCGCTGGTTATAGCCACTCCCCGCCCCTGCACTGATCTCCCCCCCCGGGTCACCACCGAAGTCAAGGCCCCCAGCCCAACTATTCCGGCGCCCAGCTCCTTACCCAAATCGACAGCTTCAGCAATCGCCGCTGTTGTTTCCTCCCGGGGCAGGCTCATGATCTCCCGGGCGCCAAAGGGCACTCCGATTAACCAGCCTTCGGCGATTTTGCCATCTCTTGACCTGATGGCCGGCATGTGGCAAACCACATCCACTCCGGGACTGTCTTTTTGCCAATCCAGGAAGCGGTATAGCTCCTGACGAGTAAATGAATTAAAAGACGGGTTGTTAGCTATTACATCTTCCGGACCCGGGTAATGAATGATAAAGGCAAACTTCTGGGTGGGTTCTTCCCCTTCACGAAGTTCAGTGCTCTTTATTTTACGACTGATCGGACGATAATCTATAATTTCCTCAACTTTGCTGCAATCGCCGATCAGGTAGCGATAAAACTTGGCAAAATCACGCTTGCTGACAATTCTGCAGACTACCTCCAAAGCTTCCAGAACATAGTCAATATCCTCATAAGATATGTCTAACGAAGGCTCCAGTCTTAAGGTCATAGAGTCATTTAGAAAAGGCGCCAGCCGAATGTGATATACATTGAGCAGAAAACCAACCACCAGGGCGGTAAACCCGCCGTAGTTGACCATAAAAGCCATGTCGTAGGAGCCGGTATCGCGCAGGTCATGGAATTCCAAGCCCAACATAAGACCGCGGCCACGGACTTCCTTGACCGCATCCGGGTAGCGTTCTGCCAGTTTCCTTAACTTATCCAGAATATAATCGCCTTTGTCAGCTACTTCCCGTATAATCTCTTGTTTATTGGCGAGCAGTTTTTCCAATACCGCCTGACCTACATAACAGGTCAGATTATTATTGGCGAAAGTTGAACTGTGCAGCATACCAAAATCATCGTTCCATACCGCAGAGTTGCTGATACAGACCCCCATGGGCAGCAGTCCGCCCCCTAAGGCTTTAGCCAGAAGCAGGATATCCGGTTCAATGCCATCGTATTCACAGGCAAACAGTTTCCCGGTTCGGCCCAGACCAGTTTGGATTTCATCGACAATAAGGGCTGCCCCATAAGCTGTACATATTTCCCGGGCTGCAGCCAGGTAACCGGGCTCGGCCACGATTATACCGCCTTCACCCTGCACCGGCTCGACAATAAAAGCTGCAATATTACTGCCATGTTCGGCAAAAACCTGTTGTAATGCCTTTACATCGTTGTAGGGTATCGTTATGAATCCGGGAATCGGCGCAAAGAAAGGCTTCTGATAAGATTCTTTGCCGGTGGCTGACAAAGCCCCCATGGTCTTGCCGTGAAAACTGTTTTTAGTCGAAACTATCATTTCTCTGCCGCTGCCGGAACGGACCATTTTAATAGCGGTTTCCACCGCTTCGGTGCCACTCTGGCAAAAAGTACAATAGCAAAGGTCGCCCGGAGTAACATCTGCCAGCATATTGGCCAGTTTCAAGGCTTCCCCCGGCAGGGAAGGCTGAACCAAACTGGGCAGGGATTTTTCCCTTACTTCCTGCAGCCGTTCCCAGATAAAATCAGGGTTATACCCGAAGGGAACCGCCCCGTACTGGGAAATGAAGTCCAGATAACGCCGGTTATTTCCATCGACCAGGTAGTGTCCCTGTCCTGATACGTAGTTCTTATCCAGTTGAAACAGGCTCAATGTTTCTTTTAAGGTGGGGTTAAGAAGATCTTTACGCAGGTTTGGCATCTTCAATTCTCCCTTCATTCCTCGTGCACAAGTTTGTGCAATAATTGCTTTGGTATAGATTACATTTTATTAATAAAAATCAACCTGTCAAATTATTTAAGCAATTCTAGGTTTTATCGCAGTCATAAATATTTTATTTACTGTTGTTTGGCCCCCTTAATGTATATTCTTATCTAAATTGGCAATATTAACACTAAATTAATTTACAAAATGGAAAGGAGGCTTCCCAGTGGAAGATCATGAAATCAAAACTGAGGAAGGTTATGATCTTGGAACATTTAATTTCCTCAAGGCCGGATGGTGGATACTTCATGTAGTAGCTATAGTAGGGTTGTTCTACCTTGGCTACCTATATGGCGGAGCATTTTTTTAAAAAAGTGTTATCATGAACCGGACCGGTGGGTTGATTATCCATCGGTTCTTGTTTTTTTGCTTTTCCCCCTCCCCCTCATGTCTGCCTTGACTAACCGGGAAATTGATGATCGGAAATTTCGCGCTGATTTTTTATTTCATTTGCAGGTATTATTAATCCTTAGGATAATTAATAATTAAGGTAGTAAGGTGTAAAGTGGGGGGAAGTTATGGATGTTAATCCTGTTTTGCAAACCATAATGGAAATGGCCGGATTAAGACTGGCTGTGAAGAGAGACTCCGAGGTAATTGCAGAGGTTTCCGGACTGAAAAATCAAGACCCCTATACCGGACGCAGGTATATAGCTTTGTATCCGGGCGCAGATATTGCGGCTGGTGATATCCTGACGGATCTCAAGTCGCAGGAAACGTTTTTGGTTGCTGCTGCAGAGCACGAATATGTTGACGGTGAATGGTTTCAGGATCGAGCCTATTATGACAATGGAGAAGAAACCTCTTGCTGCACTGAAGCGCTGTTTACTGAACTCGAGCAGGAAAACAGGCTTAGTGATTATCTGGATTATCTGAGCGGCTTGATAAAAATCAAGGCCTCCGGGTCATCGACGGAGTATGAGTCTTTACTGGCCAGGTTAAAAGAAATCTTATCGGCTAAAGCAATCAAGCCGGGAAGCCTCTCTGACTTTCAAGGGCTGCTGGAAGAGAACGGATGGCTGGCCAACGCGATTGGCGTTATCCTGACCAGTTGGATCAGCCGCAATTAGCATTAAGGGTGCCTGCAGTTTGGTATGCAGGCACCCTTAGAAGTTTGGTGGGAAACTTCCCTAGGAAGGTGTAGCCGCAATATGGATTAAAAGAGATAAAGGCGAGGGAAAGCGATGGAACCTCAGTCCCCTACCCCTAACCATTATTAATCCACAACATCGGCTTTACCACAGCAGAAGGCCGGGCTTTTAAGGAATATTGCGGCTACGACTTCCGCTCTCTCCACAAACGTTTATCCGAACACTAGAAATACTATCCGGGTTGGGGGAGCATCTACCACTCCGGGGGCAGTTTTTTAAGCTGGGCCAGGGTGAAAACCGGGCCGTCCAGACAGATATACTCGCTGCCCACGTTGCAGCGTCCGCACTTGCCGATGCCGCATTTCATCCGCATTTCCAGGGTACTTATGACCTGTTCATCGGTGTATCCCATCTTCTCCAGAGACTGCAGTACGAACTTTATCATTATCGGCGGTCCGCAGACAACTGCTATTGTGCCCTCTGGTGAGGGATTTATTTCTTCCAGGTAGGCCGGGACAAATCCTACATGACCGTCCCAGGCTGCTTCCGGGTTGTCAATGGTGGTATAGACTTCAGTATCTTTTTCCCGGGGCCATTTTTCAAAGAGCTCATCTTTAAAACAAAGATCGGCATAGCTGCGGCTGCCATATATTATCTGAATTTTGCCATAGTCCGCACGGTGTTTAAAGCAGTACTTGATAAAGGAACGCAAAGGAGCCAGCCCGATACCGCCGGCAATAAACAGCATATCCTTGCCTTTGCAGTCCTCTACCGGGAATCCGTTGCCGTATGGTCCTCTGACCCCCAGTTTCTGCCCCACTTCTATCCGATGTAATTCATCGGTCATCAAGCCCACTCTTTTTATGGCAAATTGCAGGTACTCCTGTTCTTCCTGCCAGGAAACGGAGTACATACCTTCACCTACCGGCAAGAGGGACACCATCCCCAACTGACCCGGCATAACATCAAAGGGTACTCCCCCGTCAACACTGCGTACAAAGAAACTCTTGACATCCGGGGTTTCGTCTTTAATGTCTATAACTTCCACAATTCCCGGAACCAGCGGGTTCTCACAGTTACACTTATGCTCCGGCACTGGTATCCGCCTCCTTAATCCGCTTTATAATCTGGGCTATATTTATCCCGGCCGGACAGGCCACTATGCATCTGCCGCAACCGGTGCAAAGGGGTTTGCCATATCTCTCCTTAAAAAACTCCAGCTTGTGCAGAAAGCGGTTACGGAAGCGTTCCCGGGTATCACTACGGGGATTGTGACCACCAGCCATCTGCGTATATTCGCCATACATACAGGAATCGTAGCAACGGAAGCGATAGCCTTCATCTCCCCACGATTTTACCTGAACATCGAAACAATAGCAGGAGGGGCAGACATAGGTACAAATACCACAGGTCTGACAGGTCTGGGAAAGGTCATCCCATATCGAATCTTCGAACATGTCTTTAAGTTTTTCGGCTACCCCCCCATAATCCACCTGGTGCTTAAAAGCCTGCATCGGCGGTGCTGCAGCCTCTTTATTTTCCAGCAGGGAACTCAGGGCCGCAGTCAGTTTATCACCTTTTTCGGTCTTGCTTTCCCAGATGTAGGCATCCCCGCTATCCCTGAGAATCACATCCGCATTAGCCGGTTCAATCGGATCAATGCCCATGGCATCGCAGAAGCAATTATCTCCCGGCTGGTAACAGGCATGGGCTATTATAGCGGTATTTTCCCGGCGGGCTGCATAAAGGCTGTCTACATAACCCATGGTTAAAAACACATCATCAAAACAGCCGATAGCCGCCGCGTCACAGGAACGGATGCCAAAAATAATGCTGGGTTCACGGTTTTCAAAGCTTTCCTTTATTTCCACTCCCTGACCATTGCCGATAAAACTGTAAATCCTCTCGGTCTGAGGGAATACTATCCCTTTCGGAGGAAGCATAACATTTAAAGCATCCAGCATCAGCTGGTCGCTCCCGGCCTGATAGCTCTTCCAGGGATAATAGCCGCTCTCCTCTCCCCGGGCCAGGGGGACAAACAGCTCAGCCTGCCGGCTTAATAAATCAAGGGCAGCATTTAGTTTTGATTTGCTTAATATCTGCATATCTTCACCCCCTATAGGAAATTATCCGGGTCGTTTTCCTGATAGCTGCTAAGGGGTGGTTTAGCCCCCTCAGTATAAGCCATACCCGCTTCATAAGGCCCGAAGAAAGTGTTTACATCTTTGATCAGCTTCTGGTTTATGAGCATAAGAGGGATGTTTACCGGGCAGACCCGTTCACATTCGCCACACTCAACACAGCGTCCGGCCATATGGGAGGCCCGCACCAGGTGGTACATAAAATTGTCGCTGATACTGGTTTCCCGTCCTACCCACTGGGGCTTCATCTCATCAAATATACAGGTGCGGCAGTTGCAGGCTACACAGGCCTGACGGCAGGCGTAGCAGCGAATGCAGCGGGAAAATATGTCTTCAAAGAAGCGATAGCGCTCATCGACAGACATGTTTTCTATATCCTGTACCTGCTGGAAACGCCCCTCCTGCACCCGTGGGGTCTCTTTCTCGCCAATCAATTCATCATAGATAACCGGGTTGGGCTCAATGCAGTTAACGCATTTTGCAGCCAGCCCGGAATCAGCTGCAACAGGGAAGAATCCCGATTTGTTTTTGACCGCCTGCAGCGGGTCTTTCATTCCCGGGCAGGGGACTCCTACTATATACAGGCGTTCTCTCTGGAATTGACCGTCTTGCAATAATCTAATGATTCCGCGGGAATCGCAGCCCTTGGCTACAATTCCTATCTTCTCGTTTCCATCCCGGTATTTTAACAGGGTATTGGCCAGGTTATGAATCGAATACTCGTTAAATACCAGCTTTTCGACATCTTCCACCCGGCGGGCGATAAAGGGACGGGTCTGGTGTTCCTCCGGACCTTTTTCCCAACCCAGAAACATTTGCACCTGACCATTTTCCAAAAGCCGGGCAGCAATTTCTCTTATTTTTAAGGTTATATCTGTCATCTTGCATCCCTCAGCTTTCCGTTAGGTCCCAGCGACTTGACGTCGGCCACCAATTTTTCCATGGTCTGCTGAAACTTAATGCCTTCAGCCCCAGATATCCAGGCAGTCTGGTATCTTTCCGGCTCCACCCCGATATATTCCAACATACTCTTCATTATCGTGTGGCGGCGGCGGTTATAGTAATTGCCACTACCATAGTGGCATTCACCCGGGTGTCACCCCGATAAAAGCACTCCGTCTGCCCCCCGGTTGAAGGCCCGCAGTACAAACATGGGATCCATGCGTCCGGAGCACGGTGTACGGATAATCCTGACATCGGCCGGATATTCCAGATGGTTCAGACCGGCCAGGTCAGCCGCCGCATAGGTACACCAGTTACAGGCAAAAACGATTATCCTGGGCTCCCAGCCAGTTTTGCTGTCTATAGACATAAAGCATCCACCTCCGCTACCAGTTGTTCGTCGGTAAAACCTTTGGTATTCAGGGCTGCACTGCGGCAGGCGGGAACACAGGCTCCACATCCCTGGCAAAGGCTGCTGTTGATTTGCGCTACATTACGTTTGATGGGACCATGATGCCCTCTCTCCTGAATCTCACCCAGGGTGATGGCATTGTAAGGGCATATGGGAACGCATAGCCCGCAGCCCGAACATTTATTGGTGTCGACTTCGGAAACCATCGGCTCCGTGGCCAATTCGGTTTTAGCCAAAAGCCCCATCACTTTCGCTGCAGCCGCACTGGCCTGAGCCACTGAATCCGGAATATCCTTGGGTCCCTGGCAGGCTCCGGCCAGAAATACGCCGGCGGCAAATGTTTCTACCGGCTGCAGTTTGGGATGGGCTTCCTGATAAAAGCCATCCTTGTCGATGGAAAAGCCTATCGTCCTGGCCAGTTCGCCCGAACCCATGGAAGGCACCATGGCAGTCGCTAAAACCACCATATCAGCTTCCACTTCAATGGGCCGGCCTATAAGGCTGTCTTCAGCTTTTAAAACCAACCGGTCCCCGCGGGGATAAATCTTGCTTACCCGGCCTCTAATATATCTGGCTCCGGCATTAAGGGAGCGCTGGTAAAATTCTTCGTAGTTCTTGCCGGCAGTGCGCACGTCCATATAGAATACATAGGCTTCGCTATCGGCAATTTTATCCTTTACCTGATAGGCATGTTTGGCCGTGTACATGCAGCAGGCCCGGGAGCAATAGCTCTTGCCCTTGGTGTCATCCCGCGAGCCCACGCACTTGATAAAGGCAACGCTTTTAGGTTCCCTGCCATCTGAAGGCCTCTTTATCTTGCCTCCGGTAGGACCACCGGCGCTTACCAGGCGTTCAAAGTGCAGACTGCTGACTACATCCGGGTATTTGCCATAACCGTACTCCCCGTAGGCCTCTTCCCAGTTAAACAGGTCATAACCGGTAGCCATAACTATGGCTCCTGCCTCCCGGGTTATATACTCATCCTGGTCATCAAACTTGATGGCCTGGGTTGGACATACCTTCTCACAGACCCCGCACTTGCCTTTGGTCAGCTTGGTACAATGTTCGGCATCTATATAGGGTTTGCCCGGAACTGCCTGGGGGTAGACCTTGTGAATCGCGGTTCTTAAACCCAGACCCAGGTCAAACTCATCCTTGATTTTCTTGGTGGGACATTTCTCCATACAGGTACCGCATCCGGTACAGGCATCCCAGTCAACGTATTTCGCCTTTTTCTTGATGGTTATATTAAAATTGCCGATATATCCGGTAACTTTGGTTACCTCGGCATAGGTTATAAGTTCAATGTTAGGGTGCTGCGCCACAGCAACCATCTTGGGGGTGCCTATTCAGGCGGCGCAGTCCATGGTAGGAAAGGTTTTGTCAATCTGGGTCATTTTGCCCCCGATACTGGCTTCCCTTTCCACCAGTATTACCGGATGCCCGGCTTCGGCAATGTCCAAGGCCGCTTGCATTCCGGAAATACCGCCTCCCACTACCAGTGCCTTCCGGGTAACCGGAATTGTAGAAATCTGCAGCGGTTTATTGCGCAAAACCTTGTTAACTGACATTCTGACCAGGTCAATAGCCTTTCGCGTGGCCTCTTCCCGGTCATGATGAACCCAGGAATCCTGTTCTCTGATATTGACCATCTCGAAAAGGTAGGGGTTTATCCCGCCTGCCTCCACCGCTTTACGAAAAGTCTTTTCATGCATACGCGGTGAACAGGACGCAACTACAACCTGGGACAGCCCCTGCTCTTCAATCGATTTTCTGATTAACTCCTGTCCCGGGTCCGAGCACATATATTTATAGGTGGTGGCAAATACAACCCCGGGCAGCTTTAAAGCTTCCTCTGCCACCCGAACGGTGTCTACCACGGAAGCTATGTTGGTGCCGCACTCACATACGAAAACACCCACCCGTTTGCTCATCTTCTCTCCCTCCTTAAATCACTGGATTAACACAGACTCTATGATCGTTCTCAAACTGTATCAAAATTTTATCTATAGTAAGGGGTGAGGGGATAACGCCTATCCTCCTATGAGCCTGCTTTTTCTCTCTTTTTAAGCTCACCGGTGACAAAAGCATCGGCGGCTTTGCCGGCTTTATCCTTATCGGTAATCATAAGCTCGGCCAGACGGGCTATCTTTTTCTCATCCCCGGTTATTATCTCCGCCAGTATTTTAGCCCTTTCCTCGCCTTCAATCAGACGGGCGGCCATCTTGTCAGGGCTCTTGTTGAAGGCCTTGATCATGGCATCTATCTTTTTCTGCAGCGCTTCGGCATCTTCATTACCAGCAGCATCAGCAGTTTTATCTTCACTTCCTGCTTTTTCGGCTTTTTTCGGGGCTGCCGCTTCCATCGCCGCCGCCCGGGCCGGAAGTGAAGCCAGATAGCCCTTTGCCTCCACAAAGTGCTTGCCTATGCCTATTTCGTCCGGGCTGGCTCCGCCGGCCAAAGCTACCAGTTCGGTTACGTAATATACCGGCAGGCCCAGCTTTTCGCCAGCTGCCTTTTCTGCTCCCGCCTGGCGCATATCAAGATTAAGCATACAAAGAGGGCAGGCCGTAACCAGGCAATCAGCCCCGGCATCTCTGGCATTACTTATCACATCATAAATCATTTTGGCCCCAATTTCCGGCCTGGAGGTAGCGAGGGCTGCACCACAGCACTCGACTTTGAAGGGCCAGTCCACCGTCTCTGCCCCCAGTGCTTGCACAATCCGGTCCATGCTCCGGGGGTCTTCCGGGTCATCAAATCCGGTATGCTCCACCGGTCTAACCAGTAAACAGCCGTAATAGCAGGCCGCTTTCATTCCCTTCAAAGGATTTTTAACCATGGCTTTTATTTTATCTGCCCCCACCTTGCCATCCAGCCATTCCAGAACGGAAACAGTAGAGGTTTGGGCGGCAAAATCCATATCTATTACTTCTTTAATCTGCTCCCGTACCGCTTCATCCTTACGTGCTATCAATTCGGTGCTGTGCAAACGGTTATAGCAGGCGGCACAGGGAGCAAGAATCATGTCCATGCCGTTTTGCTCGGCAATGGCAAGATTCCTGGCCGGCAGAGCCAGGGACAACAGTTTATTGGTATTATGGGCAGATGTGGCCCCGCAGCAATTCCAATCTTTAAGTTCCTTCAGTTCCGTTTCCAAAAGCAGGGCGGTTTTTTTCGTGGAAAGATCATATTCTATAGCGCTGCCCTCCGAGGAACAACCAGGATAGTAGGCTAGTTTCATTCTTGCTCACCCCTCATCTTTTCAGCCCGTTCAAATATCTTCTTTACCTGTTCCCGGCCCTTTATTTTAGCGGGCAAGAGGTGAACCTTGCCCCGACTCATCATAGGCAAACCCAGTTGGGCATCCTTGAAAGGCTGCATGGTTTTCAGGTTATGCTTTAAGAGCAGCCCGGCCTCAAATGTTCTCCCGAAATTTCTAACTCCACCCAGAAAGGCTTCATTAAATATGGCTACTTTTTTATCACTAATTTTCCCTTGCGCCAAGGCTTCCCGCCTCAAGGTGTCCATTAGAGAAGCTATATCAACCCCTCTGGGGCAACGGGCGGAACAGGTATCGCAACTGGCGCAAATCCATATGCTCTCAGCATTCAGGGCCTCATCAGTCAAGTTGAGCTGCAATAACCTGATAACCTGCCGGGGGGTATAATCCATAGCGAACCCCACCGGACAACCAGCAGAACACTTGCCGCACTGGTAGCACAAATTAATGCTGGTTCCGGCTTCCTGTTCTATCCTGCTCAGCAGGGCGCGATCTTTTCCTTGAGGAGGTACCAGTTTTACAGTAGTCCCCATAAGCTTCACTCCTTTCCTAAAAATGCCTTGCGATAAGCTGGCGCATGCTAAAGCAGGCTTTTCACAAGACATGAACCCCATCTTCTAATCTAAACTTAGTAGCGCTACTTTTACAACCGTATTTAGCAGGATATTAAGGGATTTTATGTATACCCCCTATATATAATTGCAGCTTAAACTGTTTATACTGCCCAAATTGCTTTATTCTGGCAAATTCGCGCTTTTTCGATATCGATATTTAATTATAATACATATAAGCCGCCTATTTATGTTAAATCTTTGTTAATATTTCAGTCTCTGCATGCTGCAGAAGGCAATGAATATGCATTTCCGGGCTTTCCCTGCCACCTGCCGGCTCATGCCAGTCTTGCCAATAGAAGGGCAAAGATGTCTATTGTTCTAGGACGATATCCCTAATCTGTGGTAGAATTTACCCAGGCTGTCTGTTATTCTAATTTATAATTACTATTGGCGCTGGCAGGTTCCAAGGATGTTTAATTCTCATATTTTAAACGTTACTGTGATTATAGCAGTTTTTGGAATATGTGGTTGTCTTATAATTTTTTCCTGGGTAAGCTGGGCGTATCTATGTGCCATCCGGGAGCTAAAGCAGCATTTCCTGGCGGTACGCCAGGAATATGCTGCTGCAGTAGAAAACATAGAAGACGTGGTAATTTCGTTGGCTCGAGCTATTGATGCCAAGGATCGCTATACCGAAGGCCATACCGAACGGGTTAGTCAATATGCATTGTTTCTGGGAGAAAGGATGGGTATGAATGAAAAGCAATTAAAAAATCTGCGGATTGGAGCATTGATTCATGATATAGGAAAAATCGGAATTGACCAAAATGTACTCAACAAAACCAGTCCCTTAACCCCTGGCGAGAGGCAACAGATTGAATCCCATCCTATTCTGGGGGCTGATATTTGCCATCCGCTTAATTCGCTGCATGATGCCATGCTCATCATCCGTAATCATCATGAGAAAATGGACGGATCCGGGTATCCCGACGGGCTCAAGGGAGATGAGATACCGCTGGAGGTAAGAATAGTAACTATAGTAGACATCTTTGATGCATTGACTACAGATCGGTCTTATCGGTCAGCTTTGAGCATAAATGAGGCCCTCAGTATCATCAGGCAAGAGGCTGATGAGGGGAAACTCGATCCGGTGCTGGTAAGGGAGTTTGAAATTGTGCTGCAGGATATGTTCTCAATGGTGAAGGATGCCTGAAAGCGCCAAAACCTCTAGCTCCCTTCCCCCGCCGGGCTGATGGCAAATTCGTGTAAATGAAGCCTTATGACTAGGTAAGTCAGGATCATAATAGCGGTTCCAAGCAAATAGGGACTAAAGATGCTAAGCTCATATAAACCACCGCCCACTACCGGCCCAATTATCCTGCCCAGACTCCCAAAAGACTGCATTAATCCCAGAGACGTACCTTGACCCTGGTCATTATACTGAGTTGCCAGGGTTGAAGAACTAGGCCCAATTAATGATACACCAATATTATAGATAGCTGCAGCGAGTAATAAAGACACCATATCAAAGGCAAAAAGAATCAGGCTTAGGCCGGCAGCAGACAGCAACAGCCCTGCTTTTATGAGACTCATATCCCCAAATCGCTTTACCAGCCTACCAATCAGACTTCCTTGGACTATCACCCCGATTGCCCCCAGTATAGTAAAGAGCAGCCCTATCTCTTTAGGTCCGAAAGCCGCTCGATGAGCAGCAAAGAGAACAAAGGTAGCTTCAAACATAGCGGCACTAAAATTAAGTATCAAAGCCAGCGCAAAAAGTGGAAACAACGGGCTGGCAATCACGCGGGAAGATAAGGCTGCGCTTGCATCGGCCACTGCATTTATACCTGTCCTGCTAAGTGTTTCAGGAAGATACCTGTAGGCAAAAGGCCAGGTAACCAGAGCCAACCCTCCCGCAATAAAAAACGGCATAGAAAGGCCCTGTTGCCCCAGCCCCCCGCCCAGAGCAGGTCCAAAAATCAATCCCAGTCCCATAGCCGCACTCATGAGACCAATACCCTGCGATCTCTCATCCTCGCTGGTGGTATCCGCTACGTAGGCCATAGCCGCAGGCAGAGTAGCTGATGAAATAGCACCGGAAAGAATCCTTACCGCAAACAGCATCCATAGTTCGCTGACCAGGCCAAATAGGACAAAGGTAATACCATATCCCGACAACCCGATCAGTATTACCGGCCGCCGGCCTATGCGGTCTGATAAACGACCCCAAAAGGGAGCAAGCAGAAAATGCATCAAGGAATAGGTAGCCATGAACAGACCCAGAATACTTGCATTTCCTCCCAACTCAACAAGGAAGAACGGCATTATGGGAATGATGATGCCAAAGCCAACCATAACCAGAAATAAGATAAAAAAAAGAATAGCTATTGACCGAAGATTGTTTTGCACTTTTATTGCCCTTCCTGATGATACCTGTGAAGTTATTGTTTGCGCTTTAATAGATTCTTATTTACAGGAAGAACCAAGGATTACTCCCGGGATGCAGACTCCCGGTTTAAAGGCCGCTTTTGAGCCAGTTCTTCGAGGGTGACGAATCGATAACCTTGTTTGGAGAGGTTTTCGATTATCAAGCGGGTAGCCTCCACATCTTTCCAGCGTAAATCCGTCCGGCCATCGTGAATAAGAACAATCTCGCCAGGATGAGCATGCTTAATCACCCGGGCCGCCATTAATTCCGGGGTAGGTGCATCATGGTGGTCAGCCGATATGCTCCACAGCACCACCGTATAGCCCTGTTTATGCAGCATTTTGATTATTTTCTGGTTCAGAATGCCTCGCGGGGGACGAAAAAGGCAAGCGTTCTGGTTGGCTAAACGTTCTATGCTCTGCTGGCATCGGGCTACTTCTTTTTTTATGCTTTCCGGGGATTCTGCTCGTAAATTTTTAGGGTGAGTATAGGTATGGTTGGCAATAAGATGGCCCCGGCCGGAAACTTCCTCTACTATCTCGGGATACTCCTCCATGCGGCTGCCAATCATAAAAAACGTGGCTTTGGCCTGATATTGATCCAGGATATCCAGAATCTGGGGGGTATAGATGGGATGGGGACCATCATCGAAGGTAAGGGCGACTATTTTGTCCCGGGTAAACAGTTCGTAGACTACACCGCTGTAGGCAACCCCGAAATCCGGTATAAAAAAAGGTATAACCAGCGGCAACAGCAAAAGCAGCAATATGATTTTAATCAAAAAACTTCCATTCTTACCCGGTCTCACAGGAATCCCCTTTCGCCAGCAACGAATAGGCCGTATACTAATCTATACTTTAATTGCATTTATATATTTCACAATTTAATATTTGCTTGATTTTTCCAGTATAGCCGCTATGAATTTGTCCATAATATGATTAGAGTCAAGCGATACCATTTTGTTAAAGTTCTAAGTCCTTCAAACTGAAGATAAATCTTAGTACTATTTTAACAAAGCTTCCGTAAGGAGTATCGCTGGCTTGATAAAAATCCGCTGGTTAATTTTTCTCACATAGTTGTCGGTCGATCCGATTTTCTAATGATTGAGAAAGAACCAGCGGATTATTTTATGGTGCAATAATGGCCTCAACCTTCGCCGCTGCTCAATCGACTCTCTCATCAAACCCGTTTGCGGCCGCAGCTTCCCGGAATGTCATGAGTCATCCCGATATCATACTGAAAATTACTTAAAAAGTAATGATACGCCGTCATGATAAAAGGCAAAGCGAGAAGCAAGTAGTAGTAGAGGGGCCATCCCCGCCAAGCGATGCCTGGCAGGAGTGAAAGCACAGGCATTAAGGGGGTATACCAGAACAGCATAACGAAGAAGGCGTAGTTGCTTAGATCACAAACAGTGGTATGGCTTATGATAAATAAAAACAACAAAATGCCCGGTCCCTGCCAGGCCAGTATAACCGCTCGCCTGCTGCCGGAGGCATATGGTTCCAATTTACGGGCTTCGATGCCTACGACCAGCAAGTAGAGAAAGGCGAGCAGGATGTCCCAGGGCGGATAATAGGTACTCAAGCCTACCGCCAGGAAAGCGCAAATATGAATAAAATATAAGCGTAAAATAGCCTTCGCAATCTTCATTAAACACTTCTTTCCCGTATTACCTCAACCAAATCGCTCTTATAAAAAAGATCGGGAGCGACCCAGAAATCGTTTCCCGGATCAAAGTCAAGCCCCTGCTCAAAATAGGCTTTCCACATAATTTTAGTGCAGTTCCAGTACCTTTCCCCATTTTTAAATGCCAGAGGATAAAACATGGCTCCCTGCTGCTTACCGGCATAATCGACAGCCCTCTTTTTTACCGCAGCATCAGCCTTTACCCGTAAAAGGCACACTTCACTGTATTGCCGGTAGTGGCTGACGGGTTGAACATTGACCCCAAGGTCGCCATAACTCTCCATAACTTCCCCCTTGCCCAGATAAATGCCGACGTGGGAAAAGCGCCCATAGGCACAGCCTGGATAAGCTCCCAGGATTAAATCCCCGGGTTCCAGCCCCGCAAACGAGATATCATTGCCGTAATAGCTGTTAAATCCGTAGCCGATGTGACCCTGGCGGGCACTTTTAACATAGACGTACATTACCGCTTTATCGTCTCGAAATATATGCTGGTTGCTCAAGGCTATCAGGCTAAAGAATATCAAGGCCAGAAAAGGAAATATTACCAGGTTAAAATGCTTCCCTCTCACAAAAAATCCTTTCATAGCGTCACCACCAGAACCAGATTCCATATATTCAGCATAGCGGCGACCGGCCAGCGGACGCAGCCGTTTCTCCAAGGGATGGCATCAGGCTGGCAATAATCATCACCGCCCCATACTACCATTTCCTATCTACCCCCAGCTTCCCCCTATAGACCACTTTTACCGATATTTTTAGCATATCATACTTTTTAAAATTCAATGTATGTTAACCTCACCCAATATCACCATTCCTCCAAAGCGTTCCTCCCGGGCTTTTTAAAGCTGTCTTGCCCACGGCCTCTGCTGCTTTAGTCAGCTTACCCGGGCCAAAAACGAGCAATACTACCATCAGAATAACAGCCAGCTCCCGGCGACCCAAGCTTCCTATAAAAGTAAACATAGCAGATTTTTTCCTCGATTATCTTTTCATTTCTTATGTGCCTGATATTTCCACCGCTAAGATTTTAACACACAAAAGTATTATTTATGCATTGCACAGCATAGCTGTGCAAGCCGGGCAATAGAAAGTTGACTCCGAAAAAAGTGAACAGGACCAGCAGGTACCCTGTCATTACCACCAGGCAGGCATATCTCCCCTGCCAGTTCTGTTTTTTATAAAGATGCAAATACAGAGCATATATGATCCAGGTAATGAGTGCCCAGGTTTCCTTGGGGTCCCAGGTCCAGTAGCTGCCCCAGACCTGCTCCGCCCAAACGGCTCCAGATACGATGGACAGGGAAAGCAGGGCAAAGGCGGCGGCAATGATCCGGTAGATAGGATCGGGCATTAGACCGGCATCGGCCTGGAAAAGCTTCTTTGCCGCCAGACCGGCTGCCAGGGTAAAACCGGCATAGGCCAAAGCGGCGGTTAAAACATGTATGGAAAGCCAGGGGCTTTTCAGAGCGGGCATTAGAGGACTTGTCTCCATCAACTGCCCTTTCATGACCATAAGTACGATAAGCATAAAAAGGGCCGCTATGAACATTACATATCCACCTACCCCTTTTAGCTGACGGCGCGTTTCCAGACATAGATATAACCCCACCGTTATCCAGGTAAAACTCAGCAAAAACTCACTGCCGTTGCTTAATGGCAGCCTTCCCGTCAGGATGCCCCGCAGGACTAACAACAACAGGTTTGAAAAGCATCCTGTACCTGCCAGTATCCAGGCCAATCTTAAAACCGGCCGTTTTCCTGCTGCCTCTCCCCAGAAATAGAGACCTGCCGCCAGCGCATATAGGATAGCTACCCAATAAATTGTTGCTTTGATCAGCGTTATCACCATTTTCACCACCACTAAACTTTTATTCGCATGTTCCGACCAAGCTTTATGCAGTATGTTATTTTATGAATAGGCCGCCTTTCTGTTCAGCACTGCTGCTATCCAGGCCATCGTTACCCCCATGGTTAACAGCACCCCCCCGCATAAAACCAGCGGCAGTCCCGGATCTGACTTGAGCTTCAGGACCGTGTAGGGTTCGACTCCGGTAAAAACGACCTCATGCCCGGCATCCAGCCTGACTTTTTCCCCTGCTTTGACTGCGCCGATTCCCTGAAGCTGCTCACCCTTATAAACGGAGAAAATAAGATGGGGATTATTAGGCCTCATGCTCCTGGAGGTCATTCCCTGCCGGGGATCGAAATCAGGCAGATAACGATAAGCCTTCAAGGCCTGACGGCTGTCGGGAAACGTTATCCGGTCGCCTTCCCGGCACAGCCTTTCGGTTTGCTTTTCCCCGGCCAGGACGAGTTGAACTTTGATGAAATATCCGTAACTCATCTGGTAGACTTTCACTCCCTGATAACGCAATGGATGGTTGACACTGATAACCGCTTTCTGCTCGGCTTGGTGATTTTTTAAAATGGTAAGATATGAATAGTACTGCGCAGTGGAGCCATCTTCGTTATACCGCATCTCAAAATCATCCAACTGCAGCACAAAAGGCTTCTTGGCTTTTATTTCCCGGATATCGGCGCTTTGACCCTTGACCAGATGGATCTCGCCGGTTTGCCCCCAATACATGCAAACAGCTCCTCCGGCAATAATCAAGACCACACCCAGATGCAGCCCGGTCAGACCGGTCTGCATCAGCAACTGCCGAGCCGGGAGACGACGGGCATAAGCTTTCGGAAGCCCCCTGATCTGTCGGGAGGTACATAGCAGCAGGTTGAAAAAAAGCAAGCCCAGCAGGATTTTAAAGATAATCGTCTTATAAAACGTATCCGGCAGGAATGCACTGCCCAAGGCTGCAGCCAGGCCAACCAGGACCAGCAGAACCAACCCGGTTTGCATAGCAGCCAGAAACCCCATCATCTTTTTCATGATTCTTCCGCCTGCTGTCATTCTAATCACTCCCTACCTGGCCCAGCTGTCATCCAATTCCAGCGTCCAGTCGAAAAAATGACATTGTGCACACATGACTTTAGATTCCTGATGCATGCTGTGACACAAATTACATTCCTGTTGGCCATTATGCGAATCATGGGGATTGGATTCTTCAAAATCGGTTTTCGCTTGAATCGCAGTAAAATCATCATGACAATCCAAGCAAAGCTGCTTGGGAAACTCACGTTTTTCCAAAGGTGTCTGATAGTTGCCGGTGATGTACTTAACCCCCTCTTCCATCTGGGTGGAAATAGAAGGTGTGTGACAATCATGACAGTTCACATCCGCATCGGCATGTTTCTTAGCCAGAAGGCTGCTGTCCTGCCAGGAATCATAATAGGGTTTCATGATATGACAGCTGTTGCAAAAAGAAGGCCGGTCACTGATCTTTACCATCCATATGCCCCCTCCTGCTCCAACCGCAACCACTACCAGGGCAGCTATCATCAGTACCTTTTTATTAAAAAACCTGGCTCGAAACCCCTTGGATTTCCTATCGTTACCTCCCATGACGGTTCCCTCCTGTCCTAAACTTGAATGATTGCTCTTCTCATAACAAATCGTTGTTTATGCAGTATATAACTCCGCTCGCCCTGTTGCCTATGGAGATTCCTCCAAACAAATTCAGGAAAAGATACAATGACGCTATTAAATCAGGGATGATAAGCTGAATTATGCAAACATCTGCACAGCGTCGACCGTATAAGGTTCATTAGCAGGCTATAAGTATGCATGGTTAGGCATCCAAGCAAACCAGATTTTAATGTTAGAGGAGGCTTTATTATGAGTAATGAAGGGACAGAGCGAAGCGGTATCAATCGCAGAGACTTCATTAAAGGCACTGCCATCAGTGCCGTAGGCGTCGCCTCGGTTAGTCTCCTGGCCGGTTGCGGGCAGGATGACGTCAATCCTGCCGGCAACGGTACGCCATCAGGAACAGCCCAGGCCAGCTATGAGGCAGCCCCTGAACCCATTCCGGAAAAGAAGATTAAAAGCACCGTAACCGTTGATGTAGTTGTAGTTGGCGGGGGAACCGGGGGGATGTTTGCCGCCATCGCCGCTGCCGAAGCCGGAGCTAAGACCATCCTGCTGGAAAAAGGCCCGGTTGCCGCAGCCGGACCGGCCTGGATGGCGGCCGTTAACAGCAGTTTGCAGAAAAAACTGGGGGTCAAAATCGACCGGGATGAACTGGTAGCCGAGATCTGTCGCTATGGGGGACATCTGGTTGATCAGCGGCTGGTTAACCTGTGGGCCGACAAGAGCGGCGAGGTTATGGATTGGTTTATCCCTATCGTGGAAACCGGAGGGCTGCAGGTGATGGTGGAAACCGACATGAAAGAAGGCTCCTACAAGAGTTATCCGGTGGCTCATATAGCCGTCGCACCCGACCAGGAGGCCAACAGTTTTCCCACCGGAGGAATCGGCTCGGTCTATTACCTGCCTATTCTGGTGAAAAAAGCCCAGGAGCTGGGTGTTGAGATCCGCTATGAGACGCCCCTGGTTCAGCTGATTCGAGAGGAAAGAGGCCGGGTAAGCGGCGCCGTCGCCCAAAATTCCAAGGGTGAATATATCCGTTTCAATGCTTTAAAAGGGGTTATTCTGTGTACCGGAGGTTATGCCCGGGATGCGAAAATGGTTGAGGAACTATGTCCCGAAGCCCTGTCCACTAGTATGAGTGTATGCCCGTTGACCAATATCGGCGACGGTATAAAAGCAGCCCTCTGGGTCGGCGCCGCGATGGATCCCACCCATGCCATGATGGTTTTTGACCGGGGAGTCGTTATTGAGGGTAAAAAACTCGGTCCGCCCTGGGAAGGCGGTTATCTGCAGTTAGGCAGTCAGCCTTTCCTGCGCGTCAATCTGCGGGGAGAACGTTTCTGTAATGAAGATTTGCCCTATGATTACGCCTGGGATGCGGCTTTGCTGGAACCAGGCAAGGTATGGTGGGAAATCTGGGACAACAACTGGAAAGCCGACGTGGCCCGCTTCCATACCACCATCTGCTCCCGCATTGTCCCCGGCCCGGGTGCACCTCCCCGAGGCGGCCTGGAACTGCAGGAAAAAGAGATCAATAAACTGGTGAAGATGGGCCTAGTCAAAAAAGCCGACACCATTGAAGGCCTAGCCCAGCAGATGAAGGTACCGGCAGCAGCCTTCAAGGCTACGGTGGGAAGATATAACCAACTCTGTAAACAGGGAAAAGACAGCGATTTCGGCAAGATGCCCTCCCGTTTATCAACGCTGGAGCAAGCACCTTTTTATGCGGCTAACTTGGCCGGCATGCTGATCTGCAATCTGAATGGATTAAGAATCAACACCCAACTGCAGGTACTGGATACTGATTTGCAACCCATTCCGGGACTTTACGCAGCCGGCAACGACAGCGGCTCCTTCTTTGCATTGAACTATCCCGAGATGGTGGGAGGCCTGGCTCTTGGCCGGACAGCAACGTTTGGTCGGCTGGCCGGACAAAATGCCGCCGGCAAAAAAGCTTAACATTCCCCCTTTACAATAATCCTTCAGCATGAGAGTAAGAACGGCATTAAAGTTCTTACTCTTTTATTTATTTATTTCAACTCCGGATCTTACTTGCTCCGGCAGTTCATATGCTTTAATCTTGCGGTACAGGGTAGACCGGCTCATCCCCAACCGCGCAGCCGCTTCGCTGATATTATGATCGGTTTTGAGCAGCGTTTGCATAATGGTGATCTTCTCCATTTCCTTCAAAGACAGTTCCGGGCTCCGGGGATTGCCGGGAACGGTTTCCCATCGCGAACCCGACTGGGCAGAGTTGGAAGCAGCCATTTTTCCCCTGACCTCTTCCGGCAAGTCCGCTGCGTTTATAATTCCGTCCCTGGCCATAGCCACGGCGTAGAGCATGGCATTTTTCAATTGTCGTACATTGCCGGGCCAGCGGTATTGCAATAAGGAGTAAATCGCCGCATCACTTAGCACCGGAACCGGGACCTGCTGATCGCGGGCCATGGTTTCAACAAAAGATTTAGCCAGGCTTATCACATCCAAGCCCCTTTCCCGCAAAGCCGGGAGTTGGAGCGTAAATACCGCCAAACGGTAGTATAGGTCCTGGCGAAATTGCTTCTTATCTACCAAATCAGCCAGCTTTTTGTTGCTTACCGTAATTAACCGGAAATCAACCGGAATATAGCGGCTGCCGCCAACCCGCATAACCGTTTTTTCTTCCAGCACGCGTAATAGCACGGCTTGCAATTCCAGGGGCATATCCCCGATTTCATCCAAAAACAACGTACCTTTGTGGGCCAGTTCTATTTTTCCGGGCCGTCCTCGCCTTTCAGCCCCGGTAAAGGCCCCCCCTTCATAACCGAAAAGCTCACTCTCAATGAGGCTTTTGGGAATCGCCGCACAATTTACGGCGATAAAGGGTTGATGGGGACGGCTGACGTTGTGAACGGCCTGAGCCAGAACCTCTTTGCCGGTTCCGCTTTCCCCCTGAATGAGAATATTGGCATCCAGCCGGGCAAACCTCTGGGCCCTGTCGATTAACCTGAGCATGGGCTCAGAATAACCGATCATCGTATCAAAGGTGAATCTGGTTGCAAGTCCGGCTGGACTGAGCAGTTTTCCGGATCGATCACCGGGCTTGATGCTTAACACGCAGCCATAGATCTTTCCGTAAGGATCCTTCACCGGATGGATGGAACGCAGGTGCAGGGGTTGATCACAGCCGTCGATTCTTACCTCTCGATCAAGGACCGGCCGGCCGGTCTCCAATACCGATTTAACCAGGACTTGATCAGCAAAAATATTTTCTGTTTGGTCCGGACTCAATACCTGCCCCAGCGATTGCAGCAGTTTTTGCGCAGCCATATTCGACTTGGTAACGATTCCCTTCCGGTCAATAGTCAATACGGCATCTTCTGCAGCCTCCAGGGTAACGCTGAGCAATTCGCTGTTCAAGGATAGCTGATACTGGTTTTGAATGGCCCAGGCCGTAGAAACCGTTAACCCCAATGAGTGAACATTTTGATGATGCAGATAAGGACTGATGATGGTCAAACTGCCGGCCAGATGACCGCCGGCATCAAAGATGGGGGCTGAAGAACAGGCGGTCTGGTTAAGGCTCAGCGTATTTATATCCGGAGCCAATAATTGATCTGTATGATTGCCCAGTAAAAGCCCCAGCACATACGAACAGGTCTCCAGGTACATCTCGGGGCCGCATAATTGAATGGGTCTTCCCAGCAGAAGGCTCAGCACATGGGAGCAGGTTCCCACCGATTCTTCCGTCCACACTGCTCCCGGAGTAAGTTGAAACCGTTCTTTGACCTGCTCCAGAACCTTCTGATTTCCGGTAACCACCCGCAGAATAATGCCCTTATCATCGGTCAGGAAAACCAGGTAATTGCTGTCCATGTTCTGCAGTTGATGGATATACGGATCAGCCGCCTTTATAAAATAATCTTTTTCCCGCAGCAGCTCTGCAAAATCAGCTTCATCGAGTATATTACAGTGGTTATACGAAAAAGGGTCCAAGCCGTAATTATAGGATCTGATCCAGGAGGCAACGATCTCTGGACGTACCAGATCCACCTGGGCCGGGCTGATGCGCTGACGAATCAGATCCGCCTTTTGCTTTTTGATGCGTTCCATCAGAATAACTTCGTTATGGTTCGGATTCCGCGAAATGATATTATCTCGAATAGGACTTAGCATCTGCTCCAGAGACCACATGATTATCTCTCCTTTGAAGGACTATATACCTTGGCGTTCACTGTATTCTCATAATAGCACATTTTATGTCTGTTCGTGTCACCAACAAGCTATTCATGTACTATTTTGGGAAACGCTTGCTTGCCCTTAATGGGCAGCAAACCTTGAAATAACTTCTTTATCAACCCATTCCCAGGGTTGGCATACATGTTGCAATTAATATCGGCGAGGTGATGTACGATGTCGGTTGCAGCAGGATGTGCATACCAATTAATCGACGGGCTGCTGGAAGAAGGATTGACCTATGTTGCTTCCTATCTGGAAAAAGCAATCAATCGCTCCATTATCATTGCGGATCACAACGGCTTGATACACTACCCTAATCTGCCCCTGAATTCTGCCGGAATTGATAACGTTTTCATTCAGCTGCCGTCCAAACCGGCAGAAAATGCCTATGGTTATCAGGAAAGTGAAAAATCTTTATATTATCCGATTGAATGCAACGGGAACCAGGTTTATATTATCGTCAAAAGCCTGTCTAAAAACAGGCTGGCCCCGAGTTTGGCCATACTCCAGGAGGCCAAATTGGCGATCAAGTGCTATTTTTCCGATTTAAGCAAAAGGGAAAGGAGCAAACCGTCTTTTGAGCAAAACCTGGCTGATTATTTGTTTAAACCAAATCAAACCGATATAGCCGCTATTCTTAAATTAAGCGAGTCGGAACTGGATATACATGCGCCTTTCTATGTCAGCCTGATTGAAGCCGATACAACCGACCCGGCCCTCGATTGGCATAGAATTGGAGTTTATTGCCGTGATTATTTCAAGCATACCCGGCCCGATGTTATTCCTCTAACCGGGCCCAATGGTCTGGTTATTCTATTCCCCGCCGGCAATTTCCCTCCCCTGCAACCAGAGTCTGATTTGCCAGCCTTAAGCAACTATAAAAAAGGGCTGGAAACCCGATTCAATCTGAAGTTGTCTCAGGGTATAGGCCAATCTTATGCCTTGCTGGATTTGAAAAAAAGCTTTCACGAGGCCCGCATCGCTTTAACCCTGTCCCGGCTCATGGGAATAAAATCTTTCGATCAGCCGTTTTCAGCCCTGGGGATATGCTCACTTATCTTTTCTCAGGAGGTAAAGGTTCTGAGCGATTACTGCCAAAAAACGCTGTATCCGCTAACGGAGTATGATAGAAACCACCAGGGCGAACTGCTGGCTACGCTAAGACAATTGCTGGATAACAGCTTCAACTGGAAGGCAACGGCAGACAGCCTGTTTATCCATATTAACACCCTTTATTACCGCATCAATAAAATAGAACATTTACTTGCACTTGATCTGTCCCGGATGGATACCCGGGTCAATCTCTATACCGCCATTAAAATATGGGATACGCTTAAATGCAACCGTCTTTTAGATCAACGGTAGCGGCTGCGGATATCTCCTCCGCAGCTGGTAACGTTTTAAAGCCATGATGCTTCCAGCTTGGGAATCACTGACATATCTGGCGGGGACGGATTTCGACCAGCGGGTTATTTCGTTTCGAAATATATGCTGGATATTCAAAGCTGTCAGGGTAAAGAAGGCCGGGGCCAGGAAAAAATATTAGCAGGTTGATAGCTTCCGTTCATAAAACTTCTTTCATAGTGTCACCATCAGGGCCGGATTCTATATATTTAGTATAGAGGTGAATTGTAATGGCCCGTTGTCAGGTTTCAAAGCTTTTGCTCGACGATTATGATATGCTTAGCCGATACATGGAAGGCAAAGCGGTTAAAATGATTTTAAACTGCACCGAAAACAATATCAGCATGCTCATGGAAGATGGTATTATTATCGACTTTTCCAATCTGGAGGACGAAATAATATTTGACATTCGTTTACCTGCAAGTTCCGACAGTAATTGACGTAAAATAAAATAATAGAAGGCAATTCCTTGCAACCATTTTAAAAATCGACTTTCAAACTTGGAAAGAAGGACAGATCATGAAAAAATTGCCGGTCTTTTTAGTAATCATACTATTACTTGCGCTGCCAGCAGGTTGTAAGGAAGATTCTCCTTCCGGTTCCAGTCCTGACTTTGTTTCTGAAGTTAGCCAGGCTCCGCCGCCCCAGACTAAATCTGCCGAACCTGCGGAGCCGGTAAAACCTGCGCAGCAGCAAGCTAAAGATCCTGCTCCGGCAGTGCCTGCTGCTGCCAATAATCCTGTTCAGAAATCTTACTCCTGGTATTTTCGTCCCAATAGCGAGCACCAACCCCCTTCAGTAAGTGAAGATATCCGGATAATGCTGGCGAACAATGATGCTTTTTATGTTTTACCTAATAAGGACAACAAAATTTATCTCACTTTTGATGAGGGTTACGAAAATGGATATACCGCTCAGATCCTGGATATTCTGAAAGCCAATAACGTCCGGGCCGCCTTCTTTATCACCGGTCATTATCTTAAAAGCCAACCCGAACTGGTGACGAGAATGAAAAACGAAGGCCACCTGGTATGCAACCATACATTAAATCACCCTGATTTATCCACTGTTTCCCAGGAGAAGCTCGAACAGGAGACTAGTTCCCTGGATAACAACTTCCGAGACCTTACCGGCCAGGAAATGGACAAATATCTGCGTCCCCCCATGGGTAATTATTCTCCCGCCAGCCTTGGCTATGCTAGAGAAATGGGATATCACACCGTTTTCTGGAGCATGGCCTTCAAGGATTGGGACGTAAATAACCAACCCGGAGCTGAATATTCCTACCAGCATGTAATTAATAATATTCACCCCGGCGCGGTAATCCTCCTGCATGCCGTTTCCCAGAGCAACACCGAGGCCCTGGACGGAATAATCAAAGATTTAACTGCCCAGGGCTACGTTTTTGCTCTATTTGATCGATAGCCCGGAAGGCAGCCTGCCCTGACTATATATTAAACACCAACCGGGCCAAGCCGGATCTTAACCCGACTCATCCCAGCGCCGGCAGCCTGTAACTGGCCTGAGAAGGCTGTGCGGCCTTCCCATTTCCTCCATTTCGCTATTTCCCAGCTTACGACTTCCAAAACTTTGCGTTAAAATAATATAAAAGCTTGGCGGTGTAAACGGATGCGCAATATTTTCAGAAAATTAAATAACGGCGAAGAACTGGCTGCTGTTGAGTACGGTAAACTCTTAAGCTACATAGACAGCCTGATGCTTGCTTCACCAGAATCCTATGCCGTCTTTTATGAGCAATATGCTTCTCTGCTGTATCGGGATTATAGTACCTTTATCCCCCGTTTCCGGCAGGGTTTTGATGATTTGCTGAACCACCTCTTGCAGCAGCCTGAAGCTCTGCAATTTCTGCAACAAACCCCCTTGCCCCTGCAGGAATTTCCCGCAGACCTGCACCCTTACCTGCGTTACACCTTCAGCCATCAGGCTGATACCCGGGCTTTGCAGATGGCATTGGGGACTTTGGACCAGTTGCTTCCGGAAACAAACATCTTGCCCTGCCCCCGAAAAGGCCCAATGGTTTACAAATATGAAGACGATAATGAGGGTAAAGAGGCTGGATTACAGACTCATTTTGCCAGGCTGGAACGCTATTCCTTTGTTACCCGTTTACAAACTTACCGCTACCTTACCCGTAACAAAGCCCGCACTGACAGGTTTGAGTATATTGATACCGGCCTTTTGGGAGGTATTTTTACCAATAAGGATAAATCCATTTATTACCTGGTATTCTTAAGCGAAAAAGACGCTCGTAAAGCTGAGAATGCCTGCCGGGTTTTGAATACGGCCTTTTATTCATGAAGATGAAAACAGCTACGGATTAACACAGATTTTTTAAGATTACAGCGCAAATCACAAATCATGATTAATCAGCGCTATCCGCGTGCAGCAAGGAGAATGCATTATGCAGGATATTTTGGGGCAATATCAGCATATATCGGAGAACGATGATATTTTCACATTCTGGGAGCAGGAATTAAGCATGCGCACAGCTCTGCGCCGGAGGGCTTTAACTACTGCGGTTATGGTAGACAGTACTGCCCAGGTGGACTTTCTTTACCGCTCTCTGTATTATGCCGGACGCAAGTATGACTTCTTTAAGATTCTTTTCTCCAGTCTACGGTTTATGCCGGTACTACAGTGGCTGGTTCATGCTCCCGCCCAGGTAATGGATGATTTTTTGAGCTTTCTGCCCTGGTATATCCTTAATTCCAGGGTGAAACCGGCAGACCTGGAGTTTATGGCCCGCATCTACCAGGAAGAGCATCGGCCGGCTTTTGAAGCGGTTATTAACATATTGGACCAAGATAGTTGTCTTCACCTTACCTCACGGACAGCTAATGCCGAATTACGCCGCTTATTAAAGGCCAGGCAGGCAACCCTGCAGCAGATGCGGATGGAATCCTATTACGGGTTGGAGGGGCCGCCCCGCAATAATAGTTTCCCGACCCTTTACGGGGACAAGGTGGAGCTTATTAGAGGCGCCTTGGAACAGCTGCAACACAGCAGTGCCGATAATTTTTCCGACCCTTATCAGGCTGACCGTTTTCTACTGCAGATAGAGGCCGCCGAAATGGTCTTCAAATGCGGCTTAGCAGAAGACAGCCTGGCATTCCTGCTGGACATCTACAGTGATTACCAGCAAAAAAACCGTCTGGTAGAAATAATGAGCGACCACAAGATTTATAAGGGCCTGCATCAATTGCTTCGTGCTGTCATACCGGTCTATAGCCTGGTTTATGACCCATTGCAGGCCTATGCCTGCGCCCGCCATTTATATGAACAGTATTTTCCGCTTATAAGCCCCGAAGCTGCACCTCTGCAGTATCTCAAACTATGGGAAGTGATTACAGCCGGATTCAGAACTGATGCTCCCGATAATCTCCTGGAGTTGCTATATACGGCCAAAAAAGCTGAGCAGTTCCGGCCTGCAGAGCTGCCGCTGCTGACGGAGGAAGATATAGGAAGAGGTTTAAGCCCGCAGCGTCTGGAAGAACTGCTGGGAAATGGAGAAGAAAAACTTAGTGCTCTGCCCCATGAGGCATTTGTAGTTTTGGAACTTATCCGGCTGCTGCATTACAAAAAGCGGACAACGCTGCATGGGAAAACGGCTTCGCGCTTGCTCGGTGCTTATTTACTGCTGTGGCAATGGCTTCCCTGCCGAACCTTTATGCATAGTGATTTGCTCGACCAGATAGCACCGTTGGTTGACAACAACAGCCGCTACCAGGCTCAGCGTATAATAGATTTCATGCATACTATGACCAGCGGCAGACTAAAGAGCGAACTGGCTACCCGTCCACAGTTGTTTCGCCAAAAGGGTGAGAATATTCGCCGGGGTATTCTGGCCGGCAGATTAATGGGGGCATTGTAAATGGACAGCAAAGATTTTGACCCGGATTTCTTCACCCAACAATTGGAGCAAATACTTTTCAGACTGAGACAGGAAATAGACTTATCATTACCTGCTGTTGCCCGAGAAGGCAACGATGAGTGGGATAAATATCTCCATGAGCTTAATGCCTTCTATTATCGCAGCTTCAGCGAACGACTATTCCCGCTTTACAAAAATTCAGTACAGGAGGAAATGACCCGGCTTTTAAAAATAAGCTCTCAGGAAGACATGGTAAAAAGAGACATCATGGCTAATATTAAACGCTATGCCATACTCTACAACCAGGTTAAAAGCGTATTATCCCTGTTTAAAGCATCCCGGGAAAAGGCCGGCGAGGCTCGGCTGGCCATAAGCCGGCAACAGGATTATCGGTCAGCGGAGTTATTATGTACGCTGAAACAGCTGCACGGAGGATTTGCCCGTCTGGAAGAGCTAACCGCCGGAACCTTGAGCTGGATGCAGGATCAGGAATTGCTGCCCGTATGGCAAAACCATCCGGCCGCCCTCCCCGCCCTGCAGTTGATGCCTTCCCTGGACCGGGATAACCCTGTGATAGGCGATGCTTTAAATCGTCTGCTGGTTTATCTTACCTACCTGGCTAAAAGCCTGGCCCGGCTCCGGCACCGTCAGGACGACAAGAAACAAATCCGAGGGATCATCGGGGAAATGATGGATCGGCGCCCGGATTTTTTACCAGCTGCCGAAGTTAAAGCCCTGTCTTATTTTTACAAGGTTCAGATTGAAGCTGAAGCAGACCTTTATCTTAATGTTTTAATCCTTAGCTCAGCCAGTGAGGAACCCGTTCTCTTTAACCGCAGTTTGCTGGATTTTGAAAACTGGGTCAGCGGTTTAATCCGTTTAATAGAAAAGGCCACATCCGGTTATAGTCCGGTCATTTGCGCCAGTGTAAGCCTGGATTATAATCTTAATGTGGAATTCATTAAAAATCTTAACCGGGACATCCGCGACGGAGTCGAAGCAATAGCCAGCCTCAAGCAGGATTTGTCTGATTCAAGCGAGCCTGATCTTACCTACTTCGGCAGCCGGACCCTGGAGACTTTGCAGCCGCTGCTGCTCCGGCTCAAAGAGGCTCGGCACAGCCAAGTATTGGCCGGTTTCCCCGAGATTGCCACTCGCCTCAACCGATTGGAAGCGGAATCATCTTTATGGGCGGCCCGCATAGATTTGCTCAACCAGAGACAGGAACATCACAATGAAGTTCTCAGACAGTTCTTAAGCATTATTAATATGCTGGACAACCATCTTAATCTACTGGCCAATATCCGGGCTGACCTGGAGAGAATACTGGCCCCCCGCAATATATCCCGAACCTGGAAGGGAACAGCCGTGAAGGTCGAGCGTATCCCTTTGGAAAAGGGGCAAGTATTCCCTCCCGACTACCTGTATCTCCTGGACAAACACCTGGTTGAAACCCGTATTGGCAAGGACGGGGAGGAAGCCAACCTGATCCTGCATGAAGAAGGGGACGTCTTTATTATTCGGGTCGATGAACTGGTGGAGGAAGAAATGCCCTACCTGCTCATCGTCCAGAAGGGTTGAATTATGCACCTGGGAATTGATTTCGGAACTTCATATACCAAACTGGGCTATATCAAAAATGGCAGGTTTATTAACCTGGCCGGGCCCGGTGCTCAGATTCCAAGTCTGGTAGTGTATCTGCCTAACCAGGCAAAAAAACTGTATTTCGGCAAAATAGCCCAGCGGCTGAATGAGCCCGGAGCAACCCAGGCACGTTTTTTTAAGCTGGAATTGAAGCGCAATCCAGGTTTTAGACTGGGGGAATATACTCTAGAGGATATCATAAGAGAGTATTTTATATTTCTTAGGGACGAGTATGTACAGCCTGGGGGCGAGAAGATCGACTCGGTTACGGTTTCGGTACCCAATTACTTTGGACTCCGGGCCAGAAGCATATTAATGCAGGCCATCAGCGCAAGTTTTGCGGTGCAGGAAATCTACCTCCTACCCGAGCCCGTGGCAGCTCTGCTGGGGTATAATCATAGGCAACCCGCCAATTATTTGAAAGGAGCAATACTCTGCATCGATATTGGGGGTGGCACTACTGATTTCAGTTTTGTAAGTTTATCCCGCAGCCGTGACGAAATCGTCATGGAGAGTCAATTCCAGATTGGGCATGACGCCTTTTCCGGAAGTGAACTGGATCGGGGGGTTTTGCGCCTTATTCTTAATCCCCTCTTCAGGATGCAGCATAGCTATGAAATACCTTCCCCCATTATATCTGAAAAGAACCTGCAGGGAGCAGAACGATACTGGTTTAACCGCCTCATGGCAACTGCCGAAGAGGTCAAAATAAGGATGAGCCGGCAGAATAGCGCTTATTTTAATATCCCCGGCTTCTACCAGGAGGATTCACTGGTTTTTTCCCTCTCCGCAGAAATATTTTTGGCCCAGCTTGATTCATTTTTTTTCCGCCTGAAGCATTATATCATCCACCATGTTCGGGAACGGGCAGAATACCTGGGGCTTTACCGGGAAGGACGCTTTGCCCTGGATTACCTGCTGCTGTTGGGAGGAGCATCCCAAACCCGGGGGATAAAGGAGCTGATATCTGATTTATGCCCCGGTCCGGAAATAATCTGTCCCCACGATCTTAGCTTCAATGTGGTCAGGGGACTTTGCCTCTGGAAGCAGGAGTATATGCCTTCCGCTATTAGGGTGAAAAGTATTTATCCTTTTAATTTCTATATTGAAAAATGGGACGGGGCAAAGGCTGGCACGGTTTTGCAGAAGATACCTTTTGACACCGAAAATCTGGAGCTTGATATCGGCAGCAGATATAAAATCTTTACGTTTCCGCTACACTCCCCTTACAATCTGGCCAACCAGCCAGACCGCCTGAAGTTGAGGATTTATGAGCTCGCTCAGGGGGATTCCCGGGCCAGTGTGCAGCATTTTATGGGACAGGATCTGGTTTTACAGCTTGACTGCCCAGAAATGGATTCGGATATGGTAGACTTATATCTGAATCTGGGTAATTCCGTTATAGAACTGGGAGAGGGCCATAAGACCAGTCCTATTCCCGCTGCAAAGCCTTTTGCTCATTTTTTTGCCCGCCAGGAAACCGTCCTGGAATATCTCAGTCTATACCCCGGCAGTAATCCTGAGCTTCTGCGCGATTATGCCGGATATCTGCAGCAATATCATAATCTGGCAGCAAGCTCGAATCAGGATTATTCCATACTATTGATCTTTAAACTGCTGGCTTTTTTACAGCTGTTATAGCCGTTTTGAAAGGAATGATATGCAGTGATTACTACTTTTGCTCTTCATCCGGCTGCGTCCAAACATCTCATCGCCAAGGCGGTAAAAGTGCTTCCCGAGGTAGAAAACGCTTTCCGGCGGGGAAAGATTTTTATCGGCGCCGGTACCGGCAATATAGCCGTTGCCCAGGAATTGCTCAATATAAGGCTTGATAAGCCCGGAGCCTATGTTGCCGGTGTTACAACTCAGCAATGTGCCTGCTCCACCGCTGTCAATGAGCGCCGGGGGCCCTTCTGCATCGAAAGGGGGCGCCTGATAAAAACAGATAACTGGCTGGACTTTATACGTTCCATGGCACCCGGTGATATATTTATCAAGGGAGCCAATGCCCTGGATCCGGAAGGGAATGTAGGAATATTAATGGCTGACCCGACTGGAGGAACGATCGGCAATGCCATGGGTATACTGAAAGCCCAGGGAATACAGATGATAACCCCGGTAGGCCGGGAAAAACTGATTCCTTCCTGCCGGGAAGCAGAAAAATTAATGGGCCGGTACCATATCGGTCACCGTTTCGGATTGAAAACCGGTTACATGATAGTGCCCAATAGTACGGTTATTACCGAAATTGAGAGCATAAAGATTTTAACCGGTCTTGATGCCGTCCAAGTGGCCGGCGGCGGTGTAGGCGGCATGGAAGGAGCGGTAATGCTGGCCGTGGAATATGAAAACGAGGAGCAGTCGTTATACCTGCTTGGCCTGGTCAAAGAAGCCCTGCGCCAGCCGCAGCTTAAAATACAACATAAAAAGTGCTCCGAATGCACCGACCCCTGTGATTTCATATCGGGATTCAAGGGCGAGGAGTAAAGGTGTTCCGGAGGGGTGAGGATTTCCCCTCCAGGACATTTTGGTCTGTTGTTACTTGTGAATACCCAGCTATAATTAGCAGCGGCATAAAAAAGCAGCAGACAAACCAGCCTGTTTCATCCGCTTTGTCTGCCGCTTGATTTGAAAAATTTCCGGGAGGATCCTCATCAGGGCTTTTTATCTGCGAAGAGAGTCCAGTTCCTTTTCCTGGGCAGTGAGACGTTTATCAAGCCGTTTAATGTCAGACCAAATTTCTCTTATATCACGTTTAATATCCGCAACATCATTCTGCAACTTAGCTTGACCGGCTTCAAGGCTGGCTTGGCCGATTTGCAAATCAGCCAGCCCTATTTGCAAATCGGCTTGGCCTTTCTCCAGATTAGCCTGGCCTTTCTCCAGATTAGCCTGGCCCTCTTTAAGAGATTTAATGTCTGACTGTATAGATTCAAGGATGATGAGGATTTTTTCTTCGTTTTTCATTTGACAATACCCCTTAGTATGAGCTTAGCATTATAATACCATAAAAACAGGAAAAAGGATTTTATATCCTCATCCAAGGACTTTTTTTATTTTCTGACACCATTTTCCCTGGTAAAATTTAATTGGGTACAATAAAGCCACCCCGATGATTTCGAAATCATTGGGGTGGCTTGCTTTTTATACGGAGAGCATAGCAGCGCTTCTTTCTTATAATCACAGTATAGGGAAATCCCCTATCAAATTATATTATGCAAAAGTAGAATTTTTTCTGCCCCGGTCGGCCCAGTTTAAGTGCCACCTTTGGCACCCGAGCCTACCACCAAAGTAGTAGGCGGCCGTTTTGCCTGAAACAAGCTAAAGCGGAAGCTTTTCCCCTTTTAATGCAACTGGCAAGTATCAGGATAGAGGGCGAGTCCCTTCCCCATCCCCTCATTTTCCCCTCAGGCGGGATAGCCAGGATTTCCGGCCTTCTTGTTGCTCAGCCTTCCAAAGATTCAAGAACTCATCTATCTTCTTTTCCCTTTCCAGATTGCGCTGCTCTACCTTTTGTTCCAATTTTTCCATTCTTTGTTCTAAACGACGATTCTGCTGCAGTAATTCCGTATTCTGTTCCCTGATCTGCCGGGCCAGGGACACCATCTCGACCAAATCCAGAGCTGCACCGGCACTGCTGGGGGCGATACCAGTTTCTTCAGCTTCCTCGGTATTTTCCAAAGCCAGCTTTATTGCCGTAGTGTTAAGTCCCCTGCTTTTTAACTGCAGAACCAGCCTTAAGGTATCAAGGTCGGAATCAGTATAGAGACGGTCACCCCGTTCGTTACGTTTTATTTTTAATTTGAGCGAATTCTCCAGGTAGCGCAAAGTATGCTGTTCTATTTCCAAAATTTCTGCCACTTCACCAATTTTATAAAATCTTTCTTCCAAAGTAGCACCTTTCCCCCTCTCACTTCATAGATTGTTATCAGGCGCAGCAATAAAGTTCCAAACCTGTAAAATCGGCAATCTTAAGCTTACAACAAATTGTGAAGTACCCCTCATAGCAGCCAAAATTTTTAAGTTCACTATCAACTTGATAATTAACTTTATTGTAAGCCTTACTTTCCCTTCCCTCTCTTTAAATGCTCATATAACAAGTACTTGGTAAATATATATGAGCATTACCGTCCTGAATAGGACGGCTTTTTTTTTACATGGGTGTCCGGACCAGCAGAGCCGCCCCTTTGTTGCCTGCCTTACATCAAAAAAAAAGCCCCCACCGCAGTGGGGGCCAACCGGATAAATGTTAGTATTCGAATGCTCCAATAGGAACGTCTAAAACTGAGGTATCTCCATCCTTAACAATTTCCGCTACCGCCCATACATTAGGAACAACATTTCTCAGGTAGTAACGGGCAACGGCTACCTTGCCGGTATAGAATTCGTAGTCAAAGTGGCCCGCCCCAACCTCCTGGGCTTTCTTGGCAGCCAGCAAGGCCTGGTCAAGTATCAGGCGGCCACAGAAAAGCTGCGCAGTTGCGGTCAGGATACGGCGGGAATAAAGCGGCATCATTCCATATTGCTTGTTGCCAAAATAGCCGCCGATAGCCATTTGAATCTGGGTATAAGCATCCAGCGCCCGGCCCAGGTTTTCAAATTCTCTTTCAAAGCCTTCCACACCCTTGTTGGCTTCAAAGAAATCTCTCATTTCCTGAACAAACGCTCCAAAGGCTGCGCCTTTCTTCAGCATCCATTTACGTCCAATGAGGTCCATGGACTGGATGAAGTTGGTTCCTTCCCAAATGGAGTAAATCTTGACATCCCGGGCAATCTGAGCTACCGGGTATTCTTCACAGTATCCATAGCCGCCATAACATTGAATGGCTTCGCCGATCAGCCACCAGGCTTCGTCCGAAGGATAAGCTTTGCAGAGCGGAGTAGCAACTTCTACCAGGTCATTGGCCTTGGCCCTTACTTCGGGATCGGGGTCGCAGTGACGTACATCAAAGGCAAAATAGATTTTGTACATCATAGCGCGCATGGCTTCAACATGAGCCTTGCCGCAGAGCAGGGCGCGTTTGATGTCTTCATGGTTTATAATAGTTACCCGGTCGCCCTTGGGATTGGTCAGCGGGCGGCCCTGAATTCTTTCTTTGGCATAGTCGCGGGCATTATAGTAGGCATTGGCGATACAGGAAAGAGCAGCATGTCCGGTCTCCATGCGGGCACCGTTCATCATCTGGAACATCTGGGCCATACCTTCACCGGCACCATCATTTTCCAGCGGATTTTTGCCCAGCAGCCAGCCCCGGCAAGTGTTGTTTTCGCCAAAGGAAAGGGCCGCCGTACAGGAACCGTGCTGTCCCAGTTTATGTTCCGCCGCCGTAGTTTCGACATCATTCAGTTCGCCCAGGCTGCCATCCTCGTTAACCCAGTATTTGGGTACAACAAACAGCGATATTCCCTTGGTTCCTGATTTTGCCCCTTCTACCCGGGCGAGATAAAGGTGAATAATGTTTTCCGTGAAGTCATTGTCTCCGCCGGTTATAAATATTTTGCTGCCTTTGATTTTGAATAAGCGGGGATCATCGGTAGGATAAGCCCTGGACAAAATATCCCCGACGTCGGAACCGGCAGTAGGTTCGGTCAAACACATGGTCCCGGACCAAGTTCCATCCATCATCTTAGGCAGGAACATTTCCTTCAGATGGTCATCGCCAAAACTTTGAATCAGACCGGCAGCGCCACTGGTCAGAATAATATAAGGTCCAAAGGTGGGATTGGCGGCAGCCAGCATCTCCCATACCATGGAATGCAGGATGTGGGGCAGAACCATGGCGTCTTCTGATTCGTCAATATTACTGGTTCCCCATCCTTCTTGCTGCAGCTGCTTAAACAGCGGTCCAAAGGTAGGCGGCAGGGTTACTTTACCGTTTTCTAATTTGACCGGGTTCTTGTCTCCATCTTCATTAGTGGGCTCCACAACTTCTTTGGCCAGCTTAAGTATTGGTTGCAGAACTGATTTTACATCATCTTTCGAATAGTAATCGGCAAACTGAGGATAATTAAAAATCTGTTCTGTGGGTAGCCATTCTTGAATAATAAACTCAAAATCTCTGATGTTTTGATATGCAAAATTAGCAGCCATCTTTCTATACTCCCTCCATTTTTAAGGAGGCCCCCCAAACAAGCATAGACAGCAGATTGAAATAATATCGCATCCCCTATTTTAAGGAAGCTCCCCCTTTTCTCTAATAAAACAAACTTCCCCCAAGTAAACGCCTATCCGGCAAAAGCTTAAAACTCCCCCCAATCACCCCCTATAATCAGGAATCGCCTCTCCAGCAAGACCTCAGCAGATACCGAAACCCGCCTGGTAACGGCGCCTGCTTCCACCCTAACGGATTAAACTGAAGAGTATCCTTAAAAACCCATAAAATCAGCTTAGCCTTGATTCTCTTGAATGGCACAAAGAATCCTTTAATTGTCTTTATTGCCATACCATTCACAATATGCCATTTATCTGCTATATATTTATTATATCCTTCACCCCGGCATGAGTAAAGCAAAAAGGAAATTCCAATGTTAAGGTCTATCACCAGATTTTGCAGAAGAATGACAGTTCTGATCGTTCCGTCAGGTTTACTCAGAGCAAAAAATGAAAAATGTCACAAACTCAACAGGATTTTGCGAAATGGTGTTGAATATACATGTGGAATAAAAAATATTTATTTCACTAACGGAAAGGAGGGGCAGGCCGGATACCTTTGTAAACATCAAAATCTGTAGATTATTAGGGAGGGAATTATGGCAAACTCAAACGAAACAAAAATTAGCGGGCATATTCAAGAGGTGGTTGCCAATCCGTCACCATTGGGATTATTGGGATTAGCTATGGTGACCCTGGTAGCGTGTACGCAGAAATTGGGGATTACTGATGGAACTGCTTTTATTATTCCCTGGGCCATCTTCCTGGGTGCAACAGCCCAATTCGTTGCTGGCCTTTTTGATTTTAAACATAACAATACCTTTGGCGCTACTGCATTTTGTGGTTACGGCTTCTTCTGGTTCGGAGTAGCAATGACCTGGATGATAGGGAATGGTATGTTCGGAATGAACCCGGACGCGGTAATAGATACCGCTCAACTGGGGTTTGCCTTCCTGGGTTATTTTATTTTTACCGTATACATGACTGTCGGAGCCATGGGCGCCAACAAAGTACTCTTTATTATTTTCTTCCTTATTGATTTGCTTTTCCTGGGATTATTTATGAGCACTCTGGGATGGGGCGGAGAAGCATGGCACGTACTGGCTGCCTATGCTGAACTTGGTATCTCCATATTCTCTTTTTACGGCTCAGCCGCTACGGTACTCAATACCCACTACGGATACACGGTACTGCCCATCGGCGCGCCTTTTGGTCCCTGGACCAGGGCTGCCCAGGCAAAATATTAAATATAAATGGCATAAAAAGCAGGCGTCAACTATCAAGCCTGCTTCTTTATGCGCTCGTGGAAAGGGTCAAGCACCCTTTCCACGAATTTTTATTATAAGTCTAAACCGTAAAAGCCTCCTCTTTAATGTCGAGAACCGAGGTGTCACCTTCTTTAACCACTTCCAGGGTTTTAAACAGGTTCGGTACAATATTGCGGATAAAATACCGGGCCGCCATTACCTTGCCGCTATAAAAAGGATAATCATAATGGTCGTTGCCTAGTTCATCAATCTTCTTCCCAGCCAATACGGCCTGTTCCAGCAGCAGCTGTCCACAAATCAAATCCCCGCTGGCCTGCAGAATCCTGGTAGCATAAAGCGGCATCATCGAGATTTGCTGATTCATGAAATAAGAGGCTATGGTGGTTTGTATCTCTTTATAGGCTTCCACTGCCCGCTTCAATATAGCCATGTCTTTTTCCAATCCGGCTTCAGCGGCATTAGCTGCTGCGAATTCTTCAATCTCCGCCAGCCAATCGGCAAAAACTTTCCCCTTACCCATCATCCATTTGCGCCCTATCAAATCCATTGATTGTATATAGTTTGTCCCTTCCCATATGGAGTAAATCTTAACATCTCTACACAGCTCAGCTACGGGATATTCTTCAGAATAACCATTGCCCCCGAAAACCTGCATGGCTTCAGCCGTTAATTCCCACGCCCGATCGGAACAGTAAGCCTTTACGATGGGCGTGTTGACCTCGATGCGAGCCTTCACCCGCTGAACTTCATCCTGATCCTTGGAACAGGCAGCCACATCGAAATAGTAATAGGTCTTAAATATGAGCGCGCGCATAGCTTCCACATAGGCTTTAAGATCCAGCAGCATCCGCCTGATATCTTCATGTTTTATAATCGGCTGTCTTTCTGACCGGGGATTGGTTATAGGCCGGCCTTGAATGCGCTCGCTGGCATAGGCCACTGCATTATAATAGGCCAGCACGGTTTCAGCCAATGCCGCATGACCGGTCTCCATCCGCGCTCCATTCATCATCTGAAACATCTGGGCCATCCCCTCACCTTTGCCTTCGGCATTCGGAGGATTGCCCAGGATATACCCCCGGCACCGGCTATCCTCGCCAAAAGCCATAACACATGTGGCGGAGCCCTTAATTCCCATCTTATGTTCGATACCTATACAATTGACATCATTGCTGCCGGCTATGTTGCCGTCATCATCCACCCACATTTTAGGTACCACAAACAAAGATATGCCTTTCGTACCAGGTTTGGCGCCTTCAACCCGGGCCAGTACCAGGTGGATAATATTTTCGGTAATGTCCTGATCGCCACCGGTGATAAAACATTTGGTGCCCTTTATCCGGTAAACACCTTCCTCGTCCGTCGGATAGGCCCGGGTTAACAGGTCTCCCACGTCCGAACCGGCATTGGGTTCGGTCAGGCACATGGTGCCGCTCCAATCTCCGCTGTACATCTTCTCCTTAAATAAATTTTTTACCTTTTCGCTGCCATAATGGGCAATAAGCCCTGCCGCTCCGGCCGAAGCAAGTATGTAGGGCATTAAAGCCGCGTTGGCGGCTATTTGATATTCGGTGCAGGCCCGGAAAAGGGTCTGGGGCAGGTGCCCTTCCGTTTCTTCATTCTCGTTGCTGGCCCCCCACCCGTTTTGGTTTAGGAACCGATAAGCCTCTTTAAAGGAAGCCGGAACCGTTACTTTGCCCTCGTCAAACCTGGCCTGAACCTTCTCATTATCGTCCCTGCTGGGGGCGGTTATTTCCCTTGCCACCTTTAAAGCCTGATCCAAAATATTGTCTATATCATCAACACTATAGCAATCCTTGAATTCTTCGAAATTAAAAATCTTCTCCATATCCAGCCATTCTTTGAGTATAAATTTATGATCCCGGGATGAATAAATAAAATTGGTTGCCAAATACAGTACCCCCCTAAACTCACAAACTATTTCTCTATCTAATCAGCTTCCCGGCATTTTGGTGAAGACCGCACGGGCGTCAACATCCCGGCGCAATATCTCCAGAATCTCTTCGCTGGGAACCGGGATAGTCACAACCTCGTCAGGAACCAGCAGTTCAAATCCGGTGCAGGCTTGGGCAATTTCCACGGTCATTCCCGGGTTCAGAGCCTTTATTCGCATACGCTTGCTTACCGGCTCAAAATCAAAAACACCGCACTGGGTAACCACTGCTACCGGGCCTCCGATTAGCCCCGCCTTCTCCCGCGAATCGCCGCCATCCAGGTAACCGGGCGTAGTTATAAAGTCAACCCGGGCGGGAAAGCGATCCGGGGTTTGCAAACCAACCAGCACCGACTTTTCAGTTAGGGATCCAATATCGTTGCCCCCTCCGCTCCCCGGCAATATGGATTTCAGATTATCATAAGAGCCGATTACAGAAGTGTTGACATTGCCATACATGTCTATTTGCGCTCCGCCCTGAAACGCTATATCGACATATCCCAAAGCACACTGACCAAATGAGGCGGCCATTTCCATTACCATCGGGGATTTGCGGAAAGTGAAGGGACATCCCACCGACCAGGGCATATCACCCTCCAAGGGATCCTGACCACCGCTTTCGTATACCATGGTTATGTGGGGAGCATGAGTCTTGGCTGCCAATAAGGCTCCAACCATGGGCAACCCGGTCCCCACATAAACAATCTGCCCGTTTTCAATCTGCAGGGAAATATTGTAGGCCAGCATCTCCAGGGGGTTCGCAGGCGCTGTTTTACTCATAGACTATTACCTCCTTTCCTAATTCCGTTGGGGAATGACTTCCTGGTAGGCAAAGCTAATCTGGGAGTCATCAATATCGGCTTCAGCAGCTTCCATCAACTGGCGCGCCTTATCTATAAAGCGAATGCCCCCCAATTTTTCAATAAAATCATACTGGTCTTTGGTGCTGTAAACCCAGTAGTCAAAGAAATCTTGCACCGCTTCGGCCGACGGTGTGGAGCAGCGAACCAGCCATTCCCACCATTCACGGGCCCAATAGTAGTACCCCGGGCAGCAGCCCGGCAATGCTCCATAGGGCATATCAACTACCGCGTCTACATACCAGAAAGGTATCGACCCACTGGTATTCTCCCGTATAGCCATCTCCGGTACGATTCTTTCCGCAGTGACAATGACCCTGCGGCAGGCGGCAGCCAGAGCAATATCATTCACGGCCGGCCCATCGATTATGGCATTGCCGTAGCGGTCCGCTTTTTGAACATGAATGACGCAAATATCAGGAAAAAGAGCCGGGATCAGGCAGACCGGGTCGTTGTCCTTGCCCACCGGACTATCAATCACTTTAACATAAGGGTTTTGTTTTAACATATCCGAACCCAGCAGTTGCTTGGATGCTATAAACGGGGCACCCAGTTGAGCAGCTTTAAAACCCAGAGCCATAGCACCATGGCTCCAGATGGATACGATTTCCGCCTGTTTGGTTTTTATAACCCGGGCAAAATTCTTGTCGTTGCCTCTCATTTCCACTCCGATATAAGACAGGTGGATTGCTTTCATCAAACCCAGGGCCATTAAATATGAACAGTTGGACATAGGTGAGCCAATACCCACCAGATTCTTTTTCTCCTGGCGAATCATCTCAAAATATGCTTGCAGAGGGGCACGGACATAAGCAAAACCAGTTTCGGCAAAGATGTCCCCATCCTCAACAAACCGCCCTACCGCCTCGCTCAAACTCATTCTTTTATCGACCTTGTCCCGTTTTTTCTTAAGATGATATTCACGGGCTCCTTTAAAATCGACAAGCCGCTGCATTTGCTCCTCTGTTACATACTGATAACCCATAAAATCTGGCCTCCTTTTTTGTATTTTTGGTGTTGCGTAGAAAAGCCCATGTACTCGAATATCACCCCCCATGCTATTCGATAACATCTAATTTGATGGAATTGTGGGACAATTCGACAGGTAGTTTGTGGCAAAAAAGTTGTAAACCGTAATATTTTTACTATTATTATAAAGGCAGGAAATGGTTAATTCAATGCAAAAGATAAATTAAGGAAATATAAGAAATGAATGTAAAAAGGCAGGACACTCTGATAGCGAGTATCCTGCCGGTCATCCTGATTTTCATGACCAAAGATTGCACGGATCAACATAGAATTCTTAAGGTTTTTTAATAGTGGTTAACTCTCCCTTTAATCCATTATCATTGGTGGCTGCATCGTATATCCTTGGGACATGAGGTTAATTTGTCTTAATATCCAGAATTTTTTGATAATAATCCTTTAATATGCTGTGACCATAGGTATCATAATTGGCAAAAGCCCTCTGAAAGTCATTTTCATATTTCACCCTATCAAAACCAGGAAAAGCCCATTTACCTCCCAGGTCAATCCAGCGGGATGCGATCCCCCGGGTAGGCTTGATAAAACGGGGATCGACCAGAACCTTGCCTGCGGGCAGGGGTGCCTTGCAGGCATAAGCATACAGATGCTGGATGTGGGCTTCTACCCCGGTAGCCGGGCTGTCAAAGATGGCACCGTGAACTTCGGCTTCATATCTCACCCGGGCAGGGTCAGCTCCCATGAGGTCTTCTTCGCCGGTAGCTGCGCTCCCAGTAGCCCCCAGTCCACAGTAATTATACTGGTAGGGCTGTACCAGTCCCCCGAATTTCCACCACCCGGTTTCCTTGGCAGCCTGGCAGAATGCAACATCCCCTCTAACCCCATATTCTTTACCTATTTGCAGGTACAGGTCAACCAGTTCCCGTGGTGCGGCCGGGTTGTTCTTTTGCATAATTGCCAGCAGCTCAGCCCTTCCCGCTTCGGCCGCACCCATAATGGTAAGGCCATAATTAATGGCGGGGTCAGGCTCTCCATTCCCAACCGGCTCTTTAGCAGGCGGGTTTTCCCCTGTTGCAGGGTTCCGGTCGACAACTTCATTATCTATCGGCGGGAGTGTGGTGATTACAACCCGGCGAATATCTTTTTCCCACTCCACCTCCATCCCCAAGCCCTCAGCAATTACCCGCAGGGGAACCATAGTTCGGTCTTTCAAGATAAATGGCACCGGCTGTCCGCCCGTTTCGATATAACGGCCGTCAACAAATATCCTCACCCCCATGTCAGTGGGAGAACTGACCAGAGGAAGCTCACGGTTAACTCCGGGAGTAGTAATTATTACCTGACGCTTATCCGGCTGCCAGTATACGTCCCGTCCTAACTCTTCACTGATTACCCGTACCGGAACCATAGTTCGGTCATTTACAATTACGGGCGCAACATCAGATTGAACAACTTTGCCATCGATATGTATGCTTATCGGCTCTGCTGCATGCAGGTTCGCCGCAGCAGCCAGGGTAAATGTTCCCAGAACTAGAAATAATGCCATTACCTGCCATGCTTTCTTAGCTAGCAGCCTGAAAAAAAACAGCGTCAATCTGTGACCATCCGGGCAATCTGCTACCTTAACAGCGAACCTGGGGGGCATCAATGCCCTCCCGGGCGCTATTTTCTTATTAAATCCTAACAACAGTTCTGCACCTCCATACAATTTCCACAATACTTTTTTAATTCCCTTTGCTTCCATCAAAATCCTGCCCGTTATTATTATGATTTTTTTCATACAAAGCTTGCACTTTTACGTCAATAAGCGTGAATAATCGGCTTAATCTTAAGAGTAACCCAAAAAAGAAGAGTATTTACCTATGAATTCAACATAAAACCCTAAAAATATTGCATCGGCAGGAACCATAAGCAGACACATTTTTTAAAAACCATGGTGTAATCTTTTATTTAGCATCTATATTATCTTTCATTTCATTAAAATTCGGGATGGTGAAAAAACCTTGTCGTCAAAAGTAAAACTTCACATTAATATTCTCCTTTTGCTTACCCTGGTCATCGCGGGCTTTATATGGAAAGAAAACCCTTATCATGTCTTCTCGCCTGCATGGACCGTTCATGCCCTGACTCCCCTGTTTATATGGTTTCTGATCATGGCTGCTTTTCTGGCCTATTTGGTTATAAAACTGCGCTCAGCCGAAGCATTCATTTCTGCCAGTCTTGACAAGGCACGGGAAATAGTAACCATTTTTGATGTGGGGGAAAAGCGCTTTGTTTATGTTAATCAGGCAATTAAGGACGTTCTTGGTTACACGGCGGAAGAAGTTTTAAAAGATGATATTCTTCCGAGTATCTTATTCATTGATAAGGAGCAGCCATTTGACAATATAAATAATATCGGGTCATTATCCGGTACAAGGCAGTTGAGGAAAAAAGACGGTAGCCCTATCTATCTGGAGCATACGGCTATTCCCATACATAATAAAGGTCACCTGGACAAGATCGTAATAAGCAGTTGGGATGTCAGTAAACGCATAAAGATGGAGCAAGCGCTGACCACATCGGAAAAATTATACCGCGATATAGTCGAGAACTCTTATAATGTCATATTCATTTATAATGAAAACGGCATCCTCCAGTACATGAACGGTGCGATCAAGGAACATACCGGCTGGGATCCGGAACAGTTCGTAGGTACAAATTGCCTGGAATGGGTTTACCCCGATGATAAAAGAGATATGCATTTGGTTATCCAGCAAGTCCGCCATGGTCCCTTCAGCTTCCGTTTCCGAATGCTGGCTAAAAACGGGGTTATACACGTCAGCGCCCATAACTCACCCATTTTTGATGAATATGGTACTTTCCGGGGAGCGGTAGCCATTGCTGTAAATATAGAGCGTGACCTGGAGCTGGAAAACAAGCTGAAAACATCTGAAGAAAAGTATCATACGCTCTACAACAATGCCCAGGTGGGATTATTGACCAGCAAATTAGACGGTTCCGAAATTATAATGACCAACGAAATAGTTGCTCATATAATGGGCTATAATCGGGCCAGTGATCTTATTGGCCTTCCTTCCCAAGATGTATGGGCCAACCCGGAGGAAAGAAATGCCTTTACCAAGCTTCTGCAGGACGAACATATTATATCCAACTATTATTTTGAAGCCCGCTGTCGCGATAATAGCATAAAGACAATTGAATTATTTGCACGTTTAAACCCCTATACGGAAGAAATTGAATCGAATCTTGTAGATGTAACGGAAAAAATAATTGCCGACAAATGGGCGCACTACCAGGCTTACATATTAGAAAACATTCAAGAAAGTATAATCGCACTGGATACCAAAGGCAAAGTACTGTTCTTAAACCGACAGGCTCAGGAGCTCATCAACTCAAAAGCCGCACCCCAATGCTGCAGCAATAATATCCAGAATATACTGGCTATGAGGGAGGCGGATTTCAAGCAAATGCTGGACGACGTGCTGGCCGGGCGGAGTTGGCAGGGGGAAACCATTCTCTATATTGACGGTATCGGCCGCCATTTCATGCATCGCATCGATTCTCTGCAAGAGAACGGAAGCGTAAGCGGAGCAGTTGTCATATCAACCGATATCACCGAACTGGTAAAAAACCGGGAACAGGCTCAGGCTGCCAATATGGCTAAAAGCCAGTTTCTTGCTAATATGAGTCACGAAATACGCACCCCCATGATAGGTATCTTAGGAGCGGTGGATCTGCTGCACGAGAGCAAACTGGACAATGTCCAAAACGAAAACGTGGAAATCATACGTGAATGCGGTGAACAATTGCTTAATATAATCAACGATATCCTGGACATGTCCAAGATTGAGCTGTCCCTGATGGAGCTGCACCCCCGGGTATGTAACCCCGTCAATATATTCAATCGTCTGGTCAATAATATAGAACCACTGCTCAAGAATAAGGGGCTGCAGGTTAAACTTGACATATCTGCCGATATCCCGGCTCTCATCCGGGTAGATGAGGCCAAACTACGTCAGATTTTAAGCAATCTTTTTTACAATGCGATTAAATTTACCAATCGGGGATATATAAGCTTTACTGCCGCTTTGGAAGAAGAGGACGACCTGTTCTATCTCTCTACGATAATTTCCGATACCGGTATCGGTATTCCCGAATATGAATTCAAAAACATTTTTAATCCTTTTACCCAGGTAGATAATTCTACCTCCCGCCAGTATGGGGGCACTGGTCTTGGCCTGTATATCAGTAAAAGATATGTAGATTTGATGAAAGGTACTATTAACCTTACCAGTGAGGAAGGGGTCGGGACTACTTTTTCTATAAAAATCCCGGTGGAAATTATCTCCCAGCCCGAAGCAGCTAACGAGTCCGGTCTTTATAGCGACGACCGTTTCGAGGACAAGCTGGTGCTGGGTTTTACTCCGGTTAAGATTTTACTGGTGGAGGATAACGACCTTAACCAGAAGATAGTCTCCCAGATGTTGATAAACTACGGTTTTGAAGTAACTCTGGCCAACAATGGGCTGGATTGCCTAAGACTTTTGCAGGAAAGGCATTTCGACGTACTTTTGATGGATATGCAAATGCCGGTAATGGACGGCTATGAAGCTACCCGCATGATACGCCAGTATGAAGAACTGCGGGATATTCCTATAATAGCCATGACCGCTCACGCCATGACTGGTGACCGGGAGAAATGTCTGGCCAGCGGCTGCACCTCTTACATCGCCAAGCCCTTTAAGTCTGAGGAGCTGGCCCGGGAAATCAGGCAGCATTTTAACACCGGCATACCTCCCGGTCATAACCATGACCCCGAGCTTAATAACTTTATAAACGAGCTGTTACCCGAGTTTATGGCCCAGCTTGAAGACATGGTTGACAATCTCGGGTTGGCTTTCGAAAATCGTGATTTACAGGCTATAAAAAGTATCAGCCATGATATTAAAGGTACGGCCGGGATGTATGGCTTCAAGGAGATTTCCAGCAGTGCCGCCTTAATCGAAAAGGCCGCCCGGGAGGCCTCATTTCCAAATATTAAGCATGCTTTGGAACAACTGTATCAGCTCTACGAAGAGGCCAACCAGCAGGTTGGTTGAACAATTCCGGTCGACATTAACTGCTATATAAGGTTATAATTTGTTATAATACTAATTTGTAGCATATAGAGAGATATTTATGGGGGGTATTGTTGTGGAATTTAGTACCATTATTTTTACTGTTAAGGATAACGGGGTAGCCAGTATTACATTGAACCGTCCCGAGCTGTTCAATTCTTTTAATGACGCCCAGATAGGTGATGTTCTGGCAGCCTGCAGGCTGGCAGCAGAAGATGATGCTGTCAAAGTGCTGGTTATAACGGGAGCCGGGAAATCGTTTTCGGCAGGTGGAGATGCGGGTATGCTGGCTGCCATGCAGAGTAGTTTTGATGCCCGCTATATTTTTGACCGCTCCGCCCTGCTTATTCAAACCATTTACAGCTTCCCCAAGCCGGTTATTGCAGCCGTAAACGGGGTAGCCGCAGGAGCCGCTACCGGTGCGGCTCTGGCTTGTGATATCGTGATTGCATCGGAAAAAGCTAAATTTGCGGCTAATTTCGTTAATATAGCTTTTGTCCCGGACGGCGGGACCTCATACTTCCTGTTTGAAAAGCTGGGACATCATCGGGCAGCCGAAATATTATTCACCGGTAAAATACTGGATGCCCAGGAGGGGCTGCAGGCAGGGGTTTTCAACCGGGTAGTCCCGCCGGAATCCCTGGAGGAAGAAGTATATAAACTGGCTGGGAAAATTGCCGCCGGCCCACCCATCACCCTGAAATATATGAAAAATATTCTCCGTGCCTGCAGTGACAACACCCTGCAAACCATAGCATCCCTGGAATCGGGAGCTCAGGTCATGTGCTGGAATTCGCAGGATTTCAGAGAAGGCATCCAGGCCTTTCTGGAAAAGAGGAAACCGGTTTTTCAGGGGAAATAACTAAACCTTAATCCTTATAAACGGCTTGATGTCGCCGGCATTAATCGGGCCGCCATGGCCGGGGTAGATAACCTTCACTCCCCGGCCTTTTAATAGGTTCATACTTTTATTGAATCTGCTCCGGTCATGCATGAACGGAGCCGGGCAAGGCTTTCCCCGAAATAAGTGTTTCCGCACGATCAAATCGCCGGTAATTGCTCTGCCATCCGGCAAAAACAAGGAGGCTGAACCCAGAGTATGCCCGGGGGTAGGCAGTATAAGCCCTTTAATGCCATACTTTTCTAGCTCAACCCTGTTATTAAAGGCTATATCGGCCTTTATGCCATAGCGTTTTTTCACCTTAAGGTTTTTTCCTACCAGCTTAACGGCGCCGGCAACTGGATTAACCGGATAAAGAGGGGCTTGCACCCCTTGATTAAGATAAGGCGCATCCAAGCGTTGGATGGCTACCGGTACATCAATGCTTTTCTTTAACTCAAACAAGCTGCCGTAATGGTCAATATGCCCGTGGGTAATAAAAATCAGACTGATATCCGACTTTTTTATATCATTTTTCTGCATGGCCCTAAGAATCCCCCGGCTAAACCCGGGGTCTCCTGTATCAACTATTATTGTCTTTTCACCTGCAACCAGATAGCTGTTGGCAAAACGTAATGGTATTCTTATGATTCTAGCCTCTGTCATTTTAACTCCCCCGCCAATTCAGATTGCTCTCCTTGACACTGCATATCAATATTAGCTAAACTTATGGTGATTGTTTTCAGAATATTTCGAATAAGGAGGTTGGCATGTCCCGGATACTCATAAGTGATAGCACCTCATATTTACCTGAAGATACGATAAACCACTATGGCATCATTATAATACCTCTTAATATTCATTTGGAAGGAAAATCCTATAAAGAAGGCCGAGATATAAGCCCCACCGACTTCTACAGCATTTTTAAGTCCAGCAAGGAGTTTCCCACCACCTCGCAACCCTCTGCCGGAGAGTTTCTAGAAATATTCCAGAGTCTTGGTTCGGATGACGAAGCTTTAGTGATATTGCTTTCCGCCGAACTCTCTGGAACCGTACAGTCGGCCTTGATGGCTCGCAGCATGCTGCAACCGGAACGGCAAGATAGGATTACTATCATAGATTCCCGTTCTGCCGCCGCAGGACTGGGCTTTCAACTGTTGCAAGCGGGAGAAATGCTTGCTCAGGGCCGGCCGGTAAAGGAAGTCCTGGAAGAAAATAAGCGTATAAAATTTAAGCAGGAGATTTTTTTTGCGGTAGACAATCTGGAATATCTGGTCAGGGGGGGCAGGTTAGGCAAAAAAAGCGGCCTCATCGGTAATCTGCTGAAGCTGAAACCGGTTTTGCGCCTGCAGGACGGCAGGATTGAACTCTTTGACAAAGTGCGTACTTCTCACCGGGCCATACAGGCAATACTGCGGCAGGTGGAACTAAGCCAATCCTGGTTGGAGCAACTGGCTGTAATCCATATTCAAGCGGAAGAGCAAGCTTTACTGCTTCAGCAAAAGCTGCAGGAACAGTACCATCTGCCTGTTCTTATCAGTGAGGCCGGGCCAGTTATCGGCTCCCATGTAGGTCCCGGCACTCTGGGTATAGCTTTTTATTGAAAAAGCGGGGTCTAGAGATCCCGCTTTATATATTAAAGACCCACATTGTTTACTATTTCTGCTATCTGGCGGTATTTATTCATGGTATAGAGATGTATGCCGGGCACTCCGCTATCCAGCAGGTCTTTCACCTGCATAGAGGCATATTCGATTCCCGCTTTTCCCATTCCCTCGGGGTCATTCTCGTACTTATCCACCAGCTTTAAAAGCGGGGCTGGTATGGACGCCCCGCAGAGGTAAATCGTCCTTTTTATCTGCCGGGCATTCAGCACCGGCATAATCCCAGGTACGACCGGGCAGCCTATCTGCATTGCCAGAGCCTTGTCAATAAAATCATAGTATATGCGGTTATCAAAAAAAAGCTGGGTAATTAAAAAATCCACCCCGCAATCAACTTTTTGCTTTAGGTTTACCAAATCATCCTTTAGGCGCAGACATTCGGGATGCCCGGCAGGATAAGCCGCAGCAGCGACACCAAACGCTGCTTTTTTCCGGATATCATGGATTAATTCATAGGCAAAACGATAATCCTGCCGACTTAGATCAAAATTTGGCTCATCCTCAGGCAAATCCCCGCGCAAAGCCAATATATTGTTGATTCCTTCGTTTATCAAGTCGTCCAGAATTTCATTAACCTCTGACCGGGTATGGCGAACACAGGTCAGGTGAGCCAGGGATTCGATCCCGTATTCTTTTTTAATCCGGGCCGCAATTTCCACTGTCCGGGCCCGGTTGCTCCCCCCGGCACCATAGGTAACACTGATAAAACCGGGGTTAAGTGTTCTCAAATGGTCAAGGGTCTCAAAAATAGTCTCCAGCGGGTAATCAGTTCTGGGGGGAAATATCTCCAGGGAAAGAATCGGTGGTTCTCCCCCATATAAATCAATTATTCTCATTTATACCCCTCTCCCCAACCGTTGATTACAGGTTATTGATTAACTCGCTGGCAAACTCCGAACATTTGACCTCCGTAGCCCCTTCCATAAGCCGGGCAAAATCGTAAGTAACCACCTTGCTGGCGATAGTCTTTTCCATGGCCTTAATAATAAGGTCGGCAGCCTCATCCCATTTCAGGTGGCGCAGCATCATCTCTCCCGACAGTATTACCGAGGAAGGATTGACCTTGTCCAGCCCTGCATATTTGGGCGCAGTGCCGTGAGTTGCCTCAAATATGGCGTGACCGGTATCATAGTTAAGGTTGGCGCCAGGAGCTATGCCTATTCCCCCCACCTGCGCTGCCAAAGCATCTGATATATAGTCGCCGTTGAGGTTAAGGGTAGCCACCACGTCAAACTCCTTGGGTCGGGTAAGGATCTGTTGCAGGAACATATCGGCTATAGCATCCTTTATAATGATCTTGCCTTCATTTTCCGCCGCCTTTTGGGCCTTGTCAGCAGCCTGTTCGCCCTCATTGTCCTTTATCCGGTCGTATTGGTTCCAGGTAAAAACCTGGCCGCCGAATTCTGCTTCCGCTACTTCGTAACCCCAATTCTTAAAAGCGCCTTCGGTGAATTTCATTATATTGCCCTTATGCACCAGGGTTACACTCCTGCGGTCATTATGCAGGGCATAGTTAACGGCTGCCCGCACCAGACGTTTGCTGCCTTCTTCGGATACAGGCTTAATACCAATTCCCGAACTCTCAGGGAAACGTATTTTATTGACTTTCATCTCGTCCAGCAGAAACCGGAGCAGTTGCTTGGCCTCTTTTGAATCACGGGCATATTCGATTCCGGCATATATATCCTCGGTATTTTCGCGAAAGATAGCCATATCAACGTATTCCGGATGTTTTACCGGTGAAGGCACTCCTTTAAAATAACGTACCGGGCGCAGGCAGGTATATAAATCCAGTTCCTGGCGCAGGGCAACGTTTAGAGAACGTATTCCCCCCCCCACCGGTGTCGTAAGCGGGCCTTTAATGGCAATTATATAATCCCGGATGATATCCACCGTTTCCTGGGGAAGCCATTCTCCGGTTTTGCCATATGCCTTTTCCCCGGCATAAATCTCTTTCCATACAATTGACTTTTTCCCGTTATAGGCTTTGGCAACTGCGGCATCAAAAACCCGCGATGCCGCCGCCCATATATCGGGCCCGGTGCCATCGCCCTCAATAAATGGAATAATAGGGTGGTCAGGAACCTGCAATATCCCATCCCGAACCGAAATTTTCTCTCCCTGCATGAAGCTTCCTCCTTAAAACCATAACTTAATCAAAGTTAAAGGTGCCGTATTTTTTAAAATGTTCGACCAGCCCACCCTCGGAAAGGATTTGCAGCATTACCTGGGGCAAAGGTGCAATCTTGACATCCAGCCCTTTGGTCCGGTTATGCAATATCCCGGCCTGCAAATCTATTTCCAGTTCATCCCCCTCATCGATTTGGTCGGTATCACATTCTATTACCGGTAAACCCGTATTTATGCAATTGCGATAGAAAATGCGGGCAAAAGATTTTGCCACTACGGCACTTATATCAGCATTGATTATAGCCAGCGGGGCCTGTTCCCGGGAAGAACCACAGCCAAAATTCCTTCCCCCGACAATAAAATCACCTTTTGCCACCTTGGCATAAAAATCCGGATCCAAATCCTCCATAACATGTTTGGCCAGTTCTTTCATATCCAGGGTTTTAAATTTATGCCGTCCGGAAATTATATAATCGGTATTAACGTCATCACCGAACTTGTGTACCCTGCCTTTTAACTCCATCCTTATCCTCCTGCTCTACACTAAAAATTCCCTGGGGTCGGTAATCTTGCCGAACAGCACCGAAGCCGCAACTGTAGCCGGTGAACCCAGGTATATGAAGGCCTTGTTATTCCCCATACGCCCCTTAAAATTACGATTGGCGGTTGAGATAACATTCTCCCCGTCAGAAGGCACGCCGTTATGGGTGCCTACGCAAGGGCCGCAGCCCGGTGTTACCACGGCCGCGCCGGCTTCAACGAATATCTCCAGCAAACCTTCCCGCATAGCCTGAAGCATTACCTGCCGCGATGCCGGGGCTACAATCAGGCGGGTCTGCCGGTCTATTCTGCGCCCTTTGAGAATGCCGGCAGCAATACGCAAATCCTCAATCCTCCCATTGGTACAGGTTCCTATAACTCCCTGCTGAATTGGAGTTCCGGCTACCTGGCCGACGGGGGACACGTTGTCTACGGTATGGGGCTTGGCCACCTGGGGCTCCAGGGTGGAAACATCGTATTCCTTGACCCGGGCATATACCGCATCATCATCAGCCTTTACCGATGCAAAATCTTTCCTGCCGTGAGCATTTACCCAATCTACGGTTTTCTGGTCAGCTTCCATCAATCCGCATTTGGCTCCCATCTCTATGGCCATATTGCTGATGGTGAAACGCTGTTCCACCGAGAGGGCATCGATCGCTTCACCGACATATTCCGCCGCCATGTAGGTAGCTCCGTCAGCAGTTACATCACCAATCAGATACAGAATCAAATCCTTGGAAAATACCCCGGCTGGCAAGGCACCGTTTAACACGAATTTAAAGGTATCCGGTACTTTAAACCATAGCTTGCCTGCTATCAGCCCGGCTGCCAGGTCGGTGGATCCCACCCCGGTCGAAAAGGCATTTATGGCCCCATAAGTGCAGGTATGGGAATCCGCCCCTATCACCAGATCACCCGGAATCACATGACCCTGCTCCGGCATAAGCTGGTGGCAAACACCCTCGCCAATATCGTAAAAATTTATTCCCTGCTCACCTGCAAATACCCGCATTTGCCGATGCAGCTCCGATACTCCTTCCAACGGACTGGGTGAACTGTGGTCAATCACCATGGCCACCCGGGATGGGTCAAAAACCTTAGTAGCCTGCATTTCCGAAAAGGCCTTTATAGCCAGGGGAGAAGTCCCATCCTGCCCCATAACAAAATCCAGACTGGCAATAACAATATCACCAGCCTTGGCATCCTGTCCGCTTTTCCTGCTTAAAATCTTCTCCGCTATCGTCTTCCCCAATGCTTTTACTTCTCCCTTCGGTTGATATTCAGGAATTCCTAGTTATTCTTTTTTGCCTTCAGGTATTCCTCATATATATACATGAGTTCTTTATCAAATAAGGAACGTTTTTTATCTATCGACATCTGCCGTGCCAGGGCCAGTATATCCCGGACCTCATCGTTTTGGAGCTTGATGCCGTACTCCCGGGCAAACTTGGAGCGAATAGCCGCTGATCCCGAGTGTTTTCCTATCACTATCTGCCTTTCCAGACCAACTTCTTCCGGGCTGAACACCTCGTAAGTGAGGGGGTTTTTCAGTACTCCATCCCCGTGTATCCCCGATTCATGGGCAAAAATATTAGATCCTACTATGGGCTTGCTCACCGGCAAATCCCGGCCTGAAGCCCGGGCTACATATTCCGCCACTTCCCGGAACAGGGTGGTATTATAAGGCAGTTCCAGCTTCATCAGGTATTTCATGCCCATAATGACTTCCTGGAGACAGGCATTGCCCGCTCTTTCTCCCAGGCCGTTAACTGTTACGCCTACATATTTGGCCCCGGCATATACCCCCGCCAGGGCATTGGCGGTGGCCATACCAAAGTCATTATGGGTGTGCATCTCTATATCTATCCCCACCGCATTGATTAAGGTGCTTATATAACGGTAGGTAGTAAGGGGATCAAGCGTCCCCACCGTGTCGCAGAAGCGCAGACGGTCGGCGCCCGCATGCTTGGCAATCAGGGCAAATTCCGTTAAATACGCTATATCGGAACGAGAAGCGTCTTCGGCATTGACTGATACATAAAGCTGATTGTCCTTGGCAAACTTGACAGCGTCAGCCATGCGATTCAGCACATCCTGACGGGTAGTCTGCAGCTTGTGCTCAATATGGATATCCGAAGTAGATATGGATATGGCTACCGCATCCACTCCACAGCAAATCGACTGCTCTATATCCGAAATAACCGCGCGATTCCAGGCCATTATACTGGATTTTAAGCCCAGGCTCATTATCTCCTTGATACAGTCTTTCTCAAAACCTCCCATTACCGGGATTCCCGCTTCAATCTGGTCGACTCCCATTTGATTCAGATAGCGGGCTATCTGCACTTTTTCCTGGTTGGTGAATACCACCCCGGCAGTCTGTTCCCCATCCCTTAAAGTAGTATCCACTACATATACCCGGGCATCTTTTTCTTTAAACCAATCTTTTTGAATATCATCCATTTTCATCGACAAACTCGCTCCCCCATCACTCGCTCTTTAAGCGTTCCTTTAACAAAGAGTTGACAACGGCCGGGTTGGCCTGGCCTTTGGTAGCTTTCATCACCTGGCCTACAAAAAACCCGAAAGCCTTTTCCTTTCCATTACGATAATCCTCAACAACACCGGGATTAGCCCCTATAATTTCGTCAATCATCTTCTGCAGAGTTGATTCATCGGATATTTGCACCATGCCTTTTTCCTTAACAACTACATCCGGATCCTTACCGGTAATAAACATCTCCTCAAATACACCTTTAGCCATTTTGCCGCTAATCGTGCCTTTATCAATGAGGGCCAGAAGTCTGGCCATAGCGGCTGGTTTGATCCTGCAAGCGGCAATTTCTATATTATATTGATTCAAATATTTGCTCAGTTCCCCCATCATCCAGTTGGATACCTGCTTGGCATCATCATATAAGGACAGGCACTGGTCAAAATACTCCAGGAATTCGGGGGTTAAGGTCAGAATAGCAGCATCATATTGAGGTAAATCGTATTTCTCCATCAGCCTTTGCTGGGCCTGGTCGGGAAGCTCCGGCAGATCTGCCTTTAATTGCTCTACCCATTCCCGCTCAATCTTAAGGGGCGGCAAGTCCGGATCGGGGAAATAACGATAATCATGGGCTTCTTCCTTACTGCGCATCCCCCTGGTTATCTGTTTTTCTTCGTCCCAGGTTCTGGTCTCCTGAATAATCGCTTCACCGTCTTCAATAGACTCCACCTGCCTTTGGGCTTCATATTCAATAGCTCTTTCCAGAGCCCGGAATGAATTCAGATTCTTAATTTCAGTACGGGTTCCCAGCTCTTTTTGGCCGCAGGGACGCACTGATACATTGGCATCACAGCGCAGTGAGCCCTCCTGCATCTTGCAGTCAGAGACACCGGCAAAAAGCAGAATGGAACGCAGTTTCTCCAAATAAGCCCTGGCCTCCCGAGCACTCCTCATATCCGGCTCGGATACTATTTCCAACAGCGGCATCCCTGAACGATTCAAGTCAACCAGAGAAAAAGGGGTGCTGGTGATATTGCCCTGATGCACCAGTTTACCCGCGTCCTCCTCCATATGCGCCCGGGTTATGCCAACCCGTTTTTTATCGCCGTCCAGATCGATTTCCAGGTACCCGTTCTTGCAAATGGGCAGGTCGTATTGCGAAATCTGATAAGCCTTGGGCAAATCCGGGTAAAAGTAATTTTTCCGGTCAAATTTGCAGATTTCAGCAATTTCACAATTCAGGGCCAACCCGGCTTTAACGGCTATTTCCACCACCTTTTTGTTCAGGACCGGCAGCATACCGGGAAAGCCGGAACAGATCGGGCAAACCTGGGTGTTGGGCTCGGCTCCAAAAGCAGTGGAACAGGAGCAAAATATCTTGGTCGCGGTTTTTAATTCCGCATGTACTTCCAGCCCAATCACGGTTTCATAATTACGGTTCATCAATCATTCACCCCCCAGCGAAGGCTTGACCGCGTGATACGCAGTATTTTGTTCGAAGGCGTAAGCAGCTTTTATCAGGCTGCCTTCATCAAATGGCTTACCAACTATCTGCATACCTACGGGAAGGCCGTCACTGAAACCGCAGGGAACTGATATTCCGGGTAAACCGGCTAAATTAACGGGGACGGTTAATATATCATTCATATACAGGGTTAACGGTTCGCTGCTTTGTTCCCCTATTTTAAAGGCAGTCGTAGGTGTGGTCGGAGAAACGATAATATCAAAATCTTTAAATACTTTATCAAAGTCGTTATTGATTAAGCGTCTTATTTTCAGGGCCTTAAGGTAGTAGGCATCATAATATCCTGAACTCAGGGCATAGGTACCCAGCATAATCCTGCGCTTCACTTCAGCCCCAAAGCCTGCGGACCGGCTATGGGAGAACATGTCGGTCACATTATCAGCCTCGAAATCCCTGAGCCCATAACGGACTCCGTCAAAACGAGCCAGATTGGCACTGGCTTCCGCCGGAGCAATAATATAATAAGCCGGCAAGGCATATTCACTGTGCGGCAAAGAAACCTCCTCGACAATGGCGCCCAATTCTCCGTATTTTTTAAGGGCTTCCATAACCAAATCCCTGGTTTTTTTATCTACCCCCTGCTGAAAATATTCCCGCGGGTAAGCTATTTTCATACCCTTTATATTCGTGCTCAGGAACGAGGTGTAATCCGGTACTTTGATATTAACGCTGGTGGAATCAAGCGGGTCGTAACCACAGATTATATTCATAACCAGAGCACAATCGGCTACGTCCTTGCTGAATACCCCCACCTGATCCAGAGAAGAGGCAAAAGCAACTACTCCCCAGCGAGAAACCCGACCATATGTAGGTTTTAAGCCTACCACCCCACAGAAGGCAGCCGGCTGGCGAATAGAACCACCAGTGTCGGTTCCCAGTGCAAACGGCACCTCACCCGCAGCTACTGCAGCAGCAGAACCGCCGGAAGACCCCCCCGACACCCGCTCCAGATCCCAGGGGTTATGGGTGGGGAAAAAAGCGGAAAATTCAGTGGAAGAGCCCATAGCAAATTCATCCATATTCAATTTTCCAACGGATATGCCCTGCTCGGCATTGAGCCGGGCGGCAACCGTAGCATCATAAGTCGGTATAAATTGCTCCAGCATGCGTGAGGAACAGGTAGTTCTTAAACCGCGGGTACAGATAAGATCCTTGAGGGCAAAAGGCAACCCGGCTATCCGCCCCTGGCGGAGCTCTTTGCGGTTAAGCCCGTCAGCCTTTTGCAGTGCGTTTTCTTCATCCAGGGTAACAAAAGCTCTCACCCTGTCATCCACTTGGTGAATCCGCTGCAATACCGACTCTATAATGTCGCGAGGCGAGATTTCTTCATTGTTCAACTTATCCCGCAATTCATGTAAACCAAGCTCATATAACTCCACAGCCAGTTGCCCCCCTATACGATTTTCGGAACTTTGTACTGGCCGTCTTCCAGCAACGGTCCATTGGCTAATATCTCGTCCCGGGACGGACTTGCCCCTACAATATCCTCGCGAAAAACATTGTAAACCGGCAGGATATGGGCTAACGGTTCTATCTCATCGGTATTGATCTCATTCAAACGGTTGGCATAATCTAATATTAAGCTAAGTTGCCCGGCAAATTCTTTCTTTTCCTTGTCATTAAGGGTCAATCTGGCCAGCAAGGCCACGTGTTCAACCTCGTTTGTCGTAAGGGGCATAACACTACCTCCAAACCCGCTAAAACATTTATGTTCACTATTATATCAAAAAGGCTATCGATAAACTAATTTCTATTCATAAAAAACTGAGTATACAAAATTGTGTACTCAGTTCAGGCAAGATAGCATATATATTTATCCTGGACGTTTGCATGATTACGATATCCGGGTGGATCAACTGACGAATCCGGTATAGAGGGCGGCAAAAGGGCGGTCTCTTTTACGGGTCAGGCGGGTAAACGGCTGTTGCCGGATAAGGTCTAAAGGGTATCCGAAGCAGGCGGCAAAGTCCTCCAGGGCTTGCTCCAATTCGCCCAGTTGGCCGGATTCCATCACTTCGGCTTGCACACCGGAAGCCAGATTATTTACCGGATAGTTGCCACGCAGGTAGATGCTTCCGGCATAAAGGCCGGTACCACAGTATTTACCCACCAGTTCTTGATCACGGTTCAAACCCAATATGATGATAGTTCCTCCGGCCATGTATTCGCCGGCAAATGCCCCGGCAGTACCTCCGACCACGATCAGCGGCTTTTTATCCTGATAGGCTTTCGTGTGAATACCCAGGCGATAGCCCGCATCATCACGAATAAAAAGTTCTCCGCCCCGCATGGCATATCCGGCAATATCACCGGCACGCCCATGAACAATGATGCGCCCTTCACTCATAGTATTGGCCACCCCTTCCTGGCAATTGCCATACAGCACTATTTCCGGCCCGGAGGCAAAGGCCCCCAGGTTGTTGCCGGCCGTTCCTTTTAAAATAAGACTCTTTTTCTGCTGCCACCCACAAGCGATATAGCGCTGCCCGCACAGGTTGGTTACCTCTATTTCCGTTTCATCAGTGCTATTCAGCCTTTGCAGCAGTTCTTCCTGGGAATATCGGTCAGCATTCAATACCGTCATTTTTTTCACCCTCCCATATTTTCTGCCGGTAGGGGGCAGGCAGATTGGCTATTGTGGGATAGCCTTCCACATACTCCTGCCACATTTTTTCCGGAATAGGCAACTGGGTTTCGATAATACTCAATAGCGGGCCTGCTGCTTCCGGCAGATTAATGGCTATGAATTTTTGCAGGCAGTTCTGGTGGTGATGAATTTCCAGATATTTATCATCTTCCTGCCAGTAAAATCTTGATGCTCCGGGTTTGGGAATACCAGCCGCAAAGAGACTCCATCCCTGCAATTTTACCGAATTCATTGCCACTCCGCCCCGATAGAACAAGGTCTGGCCTGACATATTAGCCCCGGCTAGGTATCCTTCCCGGTGGGCATGGGGGAGAAGAGCCATAAATTCACGCTTCGATGTAATGAGATTCGGGGTTTCTATTACATCTCCGGCGGCAAAGATATATTCATCAGAAGTACGCAGGCAGCGGTCGACCACAATACCTTTGCCGACCTTCAGGCCGGCGCTAAAAGCCAGTTCAGTGTTAGGCCTGATCCCGACCGCCATTATCAGTTGATCCGACTGCAGAACCGTTCCACTGCCAAGCTGTATCCGGTGCCGGGGGTAAACTGCCGCCAGTTCGTCACCTGCTATTATTTTGATTCCGGCCTTTTCCAGATATACGCCCAACCGGGCAGCCGCTGTCGGGCTCAAAACCTGGGGCAGTATATGCTGGGCTTTCTCGACCAGGGTAACCCGCAGTCCTCTCTTGAGTAGGGCTTCGGCAGCCTTTAGACCAATCAGGCCTGCTCCTGTTACTACGGCCTCTTGACCCTCTCTGATATTCATATCCAGCCTTTCCACATCCTCTAAAGTATAGAAATTGCTCACCCACCGCTGGTTCAGATCAGAAAGTTCAGGCTGCACCGGTGAGGCTCCACAAGCAAGCAGAAGGCGGTCATAGGCGAGCTGCATTCCACTATCCAAGTTCAGTATCCTGGCTCGGCGGTCTATTTTAATGCCCCGGGCTTTAATCATTTCCACCTGGTTTAATCGAAAAAACGAGTCCGGCCGGAAAGATAAGTCGGCATAGTGAATCGGATCGCTTAAATAATAGGAAATAAGCGGGCGGGTATAGACCCCCCGTTTTTCTCCGTCCAAAACGGTTATTTCCCCCCGCCGGTCAAAGCGCCTTATCCCTTCCACTGCTCCCACGGCGGCGATACCGCTGCCGACAATCAAGTATCTCATCACTCATTCCTCCTGACCGGTTCATAATCAAATTCTATTCCCCATGCACATTATTTTTAGCGCTGCCGGTTGGGCCGCTTTCCTCATCCCAAATAATAGCTTCATTGGGGCAATGCTTTACACAAGCCGGTTCACGATTGCTTTCGCGGCACAGGTCACATTTCAGTATCCCCGGCCTTTCCCGGGAAACTTGCGGGTGGCCGAAGGGACAGACCAGAATACAGGTATAGCAGCTGACGCAACGGCTGTTATCCACATAGACCCGACCATTTTCATCTCTCTGCATGGCGCCACTGATACAGGCATTTATGCAGGGAGCATCCTGACAATGACGGCAGACATTAAAATAGGTCAGTCCCTGCCAATTGATTAAATTAATTCGAGGGAGGGGAGCACCATGTTTGAAAGCCCGTAAAACATTGCCTTGGAAGCCATCATGAGCAGCAGCGCAGTAAATTCTGCATAGGCCGCAGCCTAAGCAATAATCAGGTATAGCTGTTATCTTCATGGCTGTCACCCCTCTTCCCCTGCCGCTTTAACTCCCAGGATTTGCAGTTCCTCGGGTCCAAGCCCGATTCCCCTCAGCATAAGGCGGTTGCCGCGCAGGCTGTCAATAGCATTTATGCCCATAGCCCCCATTATCTCTTTGATTTCATGTTCCCAGGCCTGAAGCAGGTTTTGAGCCCGCCTGGCTCCCACTTCCGGATTTAAACGCCGGCTGAGGTCGGGTCGGGTGGTAGCTATCCCCCAGTTGCATTTGCCGGTAAAGCACATCTGGCATAAGTGGCAGCCCAGGGCGATGAGTGCCGCGGTAGCGATATACACGGCGTCCGCCCCCAGGGCTATGGCCTTTACCACATCAGCGCTGTTTCTGATCCCCCCCGCTGCTACCAGGGAAACCTGCTGGCGAATACCTTCATCCCGCAAGCGGCTGTCCACCTGGGCCAATGCTATTTCTATGGGAATGCCGACATGATCCCTTATTCTCATGGGCGCTGCTCCGGTAGCCCCCCGGAAACCGTCTATGGCCAGGATGTCAGCCCCCGCTCTTGCCACCCCCGAAGCAATGGCACTGATATTATGAACTGCGGCCACCTTGACCGCTATCGGTTTTTTATATCCGGTAGCCACTTTAAGACTTTCTATTAATTGGGCCAGATCCTCAATAGAGTAAATATCATGATGAGGAGCCGGGGATATGGCATCGGACCAAGCCGGTATCATCCGAGTCCGGGCTACCTCCTCACTAACCTTGGCGCCGGGCAGATGACCCCCAATACCCGGTTTGGCTCCCTGGCCGATCTTGATCTCAATCACCGCCGAATTTTCCAGATAGGCGGGGTGAACGCCGAAACGTCCGGAAGCAACCTGGACCACCGCATTATCTTTATAGGAAAATAAATCCGGGTGCAGGCCCCCCTCTCCCGTGTTCCACAAAGTGCCCATCGCATTTGCTGCCCGGGACAGGGATTTATGCACATTAAGGCTTACCGAACCAAACGACATGGCCGAAAACATAATCGGCAGGCGCAGGCTGATCAGGGGTTTCTCCGATGATTGGGAGGGCCCGCTTTTATTGCCCAAAGAAGTATTTAATTCCATAGGCTCCCGCAGAGGATCTATGGAGGGATTGGTTACCTGACTGGCGTTTAAAAGCAGGTGGTCGAAATACGATTTATAAGATCGGGGGTTGCCCATACCGGCAAGCAAAACCCCGCCGCTGTCAGCCTGAGCATATATTTCCCTGATGGTGGCCGGAGTCCAGTGACTGTTAACTCTGAAGCTCAGGGGATACTCCTTTATAGCCAGGGCTTGGGTAGGGCAAAGCGACACACAGCGCTGGCAGGCTACACATTCCTCATCATTGGTCCACATCCAGCCACTTTCAAGCTGGTGCACCTCGTTGGCACATTGCTGAACACAAACGCCGCACTTGATACAGCGGCCCTCCTCCCTTTCCACTTTAAAGACCGGGGCTAACATAGTGAGCGCCATTGCTTTCACCTTCCTTAGGCTGAACGGATAAAAACGCCGGTCAGCTTTGGTTCTAATAGTCCAACTTTGTTGTCAATCAACCCTATTACCGGCTCCCCGCCGGAAGGAGACCATAGTTTATCCAGGATGGGTTCTACTCCGCGTATGGCTGCTTCTTCGCTGCTGACATAAAGAAAATCGTCTTTGCGGGCAGCCACCAGAGGACGCAGCTTGATACGGTCATTGACCGCCACCATACCGTTACCGGTGGCAATAATAATAGAGAAGGGGCCATTAAGCAGCAGACTGGAATACCTATGCCGCAGCCAGGCCAGTTTGGGATCGTCAATATCTTCCCACAGGGGAGCGGCAATGATATTTACGGTCTCATCCAGGCTGAGCCTCTGTTGGCGCATCAGGAAGTCAAAAATATAAGCGATCACTTCAGTATCGGTCTGCAAACTGCAGCAGTAGCCAAGCATCTCCAAAAAGCGGCGGTTGCTGCCGTAGGAGGAAATCTCCCCGTTATGCACCACCGACCAATCCAGCAGGGTAAACGGATGGGCCCCGCCCCACCAGCCCGGTGTGTTGGTAGGAAACCGTCCATGGGCAGTCCACAGGTAAGCCCGGTATTCATCCAGGCGGAAATAAGCGCCTAAATCTTCAGGGTAAGCCACTCCCTTGAACACTCCCATATTATGACCGCTGGAAGCCACAAAGGCTCCGGCTATGCCGGAATTAATCTGCATGACCGTTCGCACCATAAACTCTTCTTCGCCCATCCCCTTTTCATGCAACCGCTCTTCCCGCGGGTCGGCGAAATAGCGCCATGCCAGCGGAGCTTCACCCACCCGGGAATGTTTTCTTACCGGGACGGGTTCCGCGTAATATATTTTAAAATTGCGGTTAAGCAAAGTTTCACTGTCGCTGCGCGCCTTTTCATGGTCATAATAAAGGTGCAGAGCGTATTCCCTTTCATATTGCGGGTAAATGCCATAAGCAGCGAAGCCTCCCCCCAACCCGTTGGAGCGCTGGTGCATACCGGCGATACAGGATATGATCCTGTCACCGCTGAAACAATTACCCTTCTGATTCAATATCCCGGCAATAGCACAGCCGCTCGGGATTCTGACCTCTCCTTCTTTCAGCCGCACCATGTTCACTCCTCTCTTTTACCCTGGTTTTTAATAGCGGCGCAGATACTCCTTGACTTCCCACGGATGCACCTCAATGTTGTAACGCTGCCATTCATCGTATTTGGCCTCCATAAAGCGGGTATAAATATGGGGCCCCAGGGCGTTTATAATAACCTCATCCCGGGCCAACTCCTCCAGGGCTTCACCCAGGTTGCCGGGCAGGCTTTCTATCCCCATGGCTTCCCGGTCTTCCCGGCTCATACGATAAATGTTGGCATCGACCGGCAGCGGGGGCTCGATTTTATTCCTGATACCGTCCATTCCGGCAGCCAGCATCGCGGCCAGAGCCATATACGGATTACAGGTAGGATCGGGATGACGTACTTCTATCCGGGTGGATGCCCCCCTTTTGGCCGGAACCCGGATCAGACAGCTTCGGTTCTTCTCCGACCAGGCAATATAAACCGGGGCTTCGTAACCGGGCACCAGCCGTTTGTAGGAATTTACCCCGGGGTTGGTAACAGCGGCCAAACTGCGGGCATGTTTTATTATCCCCCCCGTATACCAGCGGGCAATGTCGCTTAACTGGCTGGGACTGCCGGAATCATAAAAGGCATTTTTTCCATCCAGAGTCCACAGGGACTGGTGACAGTGCATACCGGAACCGTTAATGCCGCCGATCGGTTTGGCCATAAAAGAGGCATGCAATCCATGCCGTTCGGCAATTGCTCTTACCACCAGCTTGTAAGTCATAATATCATCCGCTATTTTCACAGCGGGACCGTATTTAAAATCAATCTCATGCTGCCCGGGTGCTACCTCGTGATGGGAAGCTTCGATCTCAAACCCCATGTCCTCCAGAGTACATACTATATCCCGTCGGGCATCTTCCCCCAGATCCAGGGGGGCCAAATCAAAATAGGCGGCCTGATCCTGGGTATGAAGCAGCGGCTGACCCTGCCGGTCAACCAGGAAAAGGAAAAACTCGCACTCCGGTCCGGCATTCATGACCATCCCCATCTCTTCCGCTTCTTTTACCACCCGTTTCAGGTTGGTACGCGGGTCACCGGCAAAAGGTTCTTTATCCGGTGTATAAACATCACATATCAGCCGGGCTACGGCACCGTTGCTGGGTCGCCAGGGAAAGATGCTGAAGGTGTCCGCATCAGGAACCAGAAACATGTCGGATTCTTCAATGCTGGCAAAGCCGTCAATGGATGAACCGTCAAACATCAACTCACCGTCCAGAGCCTTTGCCAGCTGGTTTACAGGTATGGCAACATTTTTGAGTATGCCGTGTATATCCGTGAATTGAAGCCTGATAAAGCGAACTCCGTATTCCCTCACTTTTTCCATAACTTCAGCTTGCTTGTCTTTGGTCATCAAAATCACTCCTTTTCTAATCGGTCATCACCGGGAAGCAGATTATCGATAATCTCCCGGGCCACCTGGCGCAGAGTCTGCCCCCGGTTCATGGCTTCTTTCTGGATCCAGCGATGGGCCTGACCTTCATTTATACCCATCTGCGCAATGAGGATTCCTTTGGCCTTATCCAAGAGCTTGCGGGTCTGGAGGGTTTCTTTCAGCTTCCTGATTTCTTCTCTCAGTTCCCCTTCCCGGTGCCAGTACATAAGGGCTGCTTCTACCGCCGGAATCAGATTGTTGTAGTTCAGCGGTTTCATCAGGTAATGAAACTGGTGCATCCGGGGCAATATATCCCGGTCTACCAGAAGTAAAACAGCCGCCAACTGATCCTCACTGATTATAGCCGCGGTTTTTAAGCCCTTGCCGCCTTCAATGCCGCTGTCAACAATAACCAGATCGCAATAAAGGGTCCGGATTCGTCTGAAGGTATGGTTCATGCCTGCTGTTTCAGCCGTGATCTGGTAACCGGCACGGCTTAAAGTTTCAACGATCATTTTGCGTTCCGGCAGTATATCGTCGGCAACAATAATCCGTCCACCCAATAGCATCACCTGCCTTCCAACATCATCACAACTTGGGTTCAGGGCAGAAATAAAAGCGTCCAGTCCAGGTTCTGTCATAGTTATGTAAAACCTGTCTGGACGCCTTTGTCCGCTTGAATAATTATTAAGCTGAAAATGCGTTCACTGCCTTGCTAAATCATTCTAAACCTGCAGCAATCAAGCTGACAAGAGTTATAAGCCAGATATATTGTATACTTGGCAGCTTGATGTTGCTGCTGCTTCAATATGGATTGCACGCATTAGCCGATGGTTACTTTATAGGCTCTTAGCCAGGCATCAAGCTGAAGCAGATAAGCCAGATACTGGGTCTCTCCCATAAGCTGCCCGAACCAAGGCCGGGCGAACAGGCTACCGGATGAGGTCAGCGCACTTCTGACGGCATTGATATCCACCAGCTCCAGCAGCGGTGAAGAAGAGTCATTCACTATTTTTAGAAACCTGCTGTGAACGGTTTGCCGGTAGGAGGGGTTATGGCTTCGGGGATAGGGACTTTTAGGTCTTTGCAAAACATCAGCAGGCAAAATATCCATTAATGCCCGCCGCAGGATTCCCTTGCTCCTCCCGCCCCAGTTTTTCATCTGCCAGGGGATGTTCCAAGCGTATTCCACCAAACGGTGGTCGCTGAACGGAACACGGATTTCCAGCCCCCAGGCCATGCTCATACGATCCTTGCGTTCCAACAAAGCAGGCATAAAACGGGTAATATTCAGATAAGACATTTCCCGTATACGGGCTTCAAAAACTTCTTCACCCGGAATACGCGGCACTTCTTCAAGAGCCTCCCGGTACCTGGCGGTGATATAATCCCATGGCCTGATTGCCGCCGCTGCATCCGGTGATAATAACCGCAGCCGTTCAGGAAGCATTCTGATCCAGGGGAAGTATGGCGTATCCATGGCTTCCTGCTGATAAAACCAGGGATAACCGCCGAAAACTTCATCGGCACATTCGCCGGATAAAGCAACCGTAGCGGTTTTCCTGATTTCCCGGCAAAAGAGGTAAAGGGAAGAATCGATGTCGGCCATTCCGGGCAAGTCCCGGGCCCATGCAGCGGGGAATAAAGCATCCGCCAGTTCCTGGTTGTCGATGGTTATCTGACGGTGTACAGTTCCCAGGCTTTGGGCCACTCTTCCTGCCCACGCGAAATCGGCATCCGGCTGAAATTCACTGATCGCAAAATAATCCTGGTTCTCCGCATAATCAACCGAAAGGCTGTGCAACGGTGTCCGTCCGGCTGGCCTGAATACCTCTGCCGCTAAAGCGGTAAGGGCACTGGAATCCAGGCCGCCGGAAAGAAGGGCGCATACCCCGACATCAGCCACAAGCTGCCTGGAAACCGTATCTTCCAGCAATTCGCGCACCTTTCCGGCCGTCATCTCCAGGTCATCCTCGTGCGGCTTACTTGCCAATCCCCAGTATTTGGTGATACGAACTCCTTTTCTCTGGTATAACAGCCAGTGGCCCGGCTTCAGTTCCGCAATCCCCTTGAAAATCCCCTGACCTGGTGTACGCGAAGGCCCCATGACAAGGATTTCCGCCAGCCCTTCTTTTGTGATTTCGGTTTTTACGGCCGGATGAGCCAGCAAAGCTTTCAATTCCGAAGCAAAAAGGAAGCTTTCACCCTGCCGGGCATAGAAAAGCGGTTTCACCCCCAGGCGGTCACGGGCTAAAAAAAGGCTCCGGTTGAACTCATCCCAGACGGCAAAGGCAAATATGCCGTTTAAACGCTGCAGACAAGCTTCACCCCACTCCATAAATGCCAGCAGAAGCACTTCGGTATCGGAGTTGCGGCTAAGAAAAGTATATTTCCGTGCTTCCAGTTCCCGGCGCAATTCCAGGGTATTGTACAACTCCCCGTTATAGGTAATGGTGTAACTATTGTCCCCGCGCCGACGGGTCATGGGCTGAGCCCCCCCTTCGGGATCCACCACCACCAGCCGCCGGTGCCCCAGAGCTGCGTGTTTTGACAAATAAACACCTTCTGCGTCCGGCCCCCGGTGCCTGACGGCTTTGGTCATCTTATCCAGGATACGGCTCTGCTCAGTCAAATCTTGTTTCCAGTCTATCCAGCCGACAATTCCACACATTTTATTCCCCTCCCTCAAGTTTGAATCTTTATGAGCCAGCCGGAGGAATCCCTTTGCTAAGCGATACCACCGGCCAAAAAAAATGGCGCTTAAGGATCCATGTCCTTGGCGCCATTGCCTTCGCTATAGGATATTAATTTATGGTTCAAATGTGTTTGGAATTTTTCCCCACCGCATTGCAGTATTGCCTTCCGGCAAGTAAATTCCGGGGACTGGTTAATGCCATTGCTTAATTAGTTTGCCGGTGGTAACCTTTTAGCCAGGAACATTCCTGCAGAAAGGACAACCGGCCATGCGAATTACCCTGGCTCAGTTAAATCCGACAGTTGGAGATATTCAGGGAAACATGCTGAAAATGATAGACGCTTGGGAACAGGGCAGTCGGGGAAACAGTGATCTAGTCGTTTTTCCCGAACTGTTTTTACCCGGATACCCTCCCCGTGACCTCCTGGAAAAAGCTTGGTTTATCGAGCAGAACCAACAGGCCCTGCAAAAAATAATCAATGTTTCCGGCAGTTACTCCCATACCGGAATATTATTTGGCATCCCCCAAATAAACAATGGTACCGGCAAGGGGCTGTATAACTCTGCGCTGCTGGTTTACCGGGGGCAAATTCTTGCTTCCCGGCATAAATCCTTGCTTCCGGTCTACGATTTTTTTGATGAAGCCAGGTATTTTGACCCGGCCCCGGATATTCTTACCGTACCTTTCAAAGAAGAAGTGCTGGGCATTTCAATCTGTGAAGACGCCTGGAATGACCCCCGGTTCTGGAACTCCAGGAGCAATTACAGTTTTAATCCCATAGCGGCTCTGGCCGCCCAAGGCGCCACCCTCCTGATTAACATTTCCGCCTCCCCTTTCCATGCCGGAAAGGAAGAAACCCGATACCGTCTTATTTGCAATCATGCTCGCCGTCATGCTTTGCCTTTTATCTACGTCAACCAGGTGGGGGCCAATGACGAACTTATATTTGACGGTCGCAGCATGTGCATCGACCGCAGCGGCAAACCTTTTTTGACTGCCCCCGCTTATGAAGAATATCAGGCAACAGTTGATACCCGAACGCCCGGTTCCGAGAGGCTCCACCGGCCGGATTGCGGAATCGAGTCCGTCTACCGGGCGCTGGGTCTGGGTATAAAAGATTATGTCCGCAAATGCGGTTTTAAAAAGGTGCTGATCGGCCTTTCGGGAGGCATTGATTCCGCACTCACCGCCTGCCTGGCGGTACAAGCCGTAGGGAAGGAAAATGTCCGGGCCATTTCGATGCCCTCACCGTTTTCATCTTCCGGCAGCGTTGATGATTCCCGAAAACTTGCGCAAAACCTGGGTATCGAATGTAACGTACTTCCCATAGGAGAGATTTATCATTCCTATGTCAGGACTCTGGGTGATGCGTCGACCGGGGAAAGCACCGAAATAACGCTGGGAAACATCCAGGCCCGCATTCGGGGCAGTATTTTAATGGCTATATCCAACAAGTACGGTTATCTGCTTCTCTCTACCGGAAACAAAAGCGAATTGGCCGTAGGCTATTGTACCCTCTACGGAGATATGAGCGGAGGGTTGAATGTTCTGGCCGACGTCCCCAAAACCACGGTCTATGAGCTGGCGCATTATATTAACCGCGACGGGGAGCTCATTCCTCATGAAATCCTCAGCAAACCCCCTTCAGCCGAATTGAAACCCGGACAGACGGATCAGGATGAACTTCCTCCCTATGATATTCTTGATCTTATACTGCACTATTATATTGAGGGCGGCTATTCTCCCCAGCAGATAATTGACCTGGGCTTCGGGCCGGTTACCGTAAAATGGGTGATTCAGGCCGTGGACCAGAACGAGTACAAGCGAAGGCAGGCCGCCCCCGGGCTAAAGATAACCGCAAAGGCCTTCGGCATAGGGCGAAGAATGCCTGTCGCCGCACACGTAAAGCATTTCTAAATGAATCCTGGGGCAAAGCCTGCCTGAATCGGCAGGAAAGGCCCGGGTGAGTTAATTAGCAGCTAAGATTCTGCCCATCGCCGCTGACCTGGCTATAGGCAACTTCTCCCTGCAGTGAGGCATCAAGTCCCGCTTCCTCTTCGGAACTGCTTACCCGCAAGGGCAGGAACCGATGAATAAACTTTAGAATCAAAAAGGTCATTATTCCCGCAAAAACATAGGTAGCCGCTACTGCAACAAGCTGCACTGACAACAGACGAATGCCCCCTGATGCCAGAAGGCCGTCGGCGCCGGCGGGATTGACGGCTGTGCTGGCGAAAACGCCAGTAGCCAGAGCACCAAAGGTGCCGCCTACACCGTGGATGCCAAAGGCATCCAAAGAATCATCATAAGCCAGTTTTTCCTTCATTCTGCTTATGGCCAGGTAGCAGACGGGCCCGACCAGCAATCCCATTATGATGGAAGCCAGCGGGCTTACGAAACCGGCGGCCGGGGTAACGGCTACCAGGCCTGCTACCGCACCGCTGACCGCCCCAAACACAGTAGGCTTGCCGTGGTGCAACCATTCTGCTGTCACCCAGGAAAGGGCCGCCGTGGCTGCACAGGTATTGGTAACCAGGAAAGCGAGCGAAGCCAGCCCATCAGCCGCCAAAGCGCTGCCGGCATTAAATCCGAACCAGCCAAACCACAGTAAGGAGGCTCCGGTTATCGTCATGGGCAGGTTATGGGGAACAATCGCTTCTTTTTCCTGACCAATGCGCCGCCCCAGTACCAGAGCAGCTACCAGGCCGGAAATGCCTGAGCTGATATGGACAACAGCACCTCCGGCAAAGTCCAGCGCCCCCAATCGTCCCAGCCATCCTCCTCCCCAGACCCAGTGAGCCAGGGGATCATAGACCAGGGTGGTCCATAACAAGATGAAGATGACAAAGGCAGTGAAATTCATGCGTTCAGCAAAGGAACCGCATATAATCGCACCCGTGATTACCGCGAACATAAGCTGGAAACCAACAAAGGCCAGTTGCGGTATGCTCCCCACCGAAGAACAAGTCGCAATACCCTGCAAGCCTAAAAATTCCAGACTTCCTATCAAACCACCATGGTCAGAACCGAAAGCCAGGGTATAACCGCCTAAAACCCACTGTACCGAAACTATAGCCAGAACCGTAAAACACTGCATCAGAATACTGAGTACATTCTTTTTCCGTACCATCCCGCCATAAAATAAGGCCAGCCCGGGGGTCATCAACATTACCAGAGCGGAACACAGCAGTATAAATGCTGTATTTCCAGGGTCGGCCGGATTTTCTGCTGCCCAGGCAGTAACGGGCAGGCATAGTAAAAGCGAAACCGCAATCATTATGGTAAGCCGTCTTTTTATTCCCGTTTTCATAAAACATCTCTCCTAAAAATAAAAAGGCGTTCACCCGGACCATATATCCGGTGAGCGCCTTTGCCCAACAACCGTTTGCAGTTTACAGAGCCGAATCCCCCCTTTCTTTACTGCTTATCCTGATAATTTCATCTACCGGATAGACGAATATTTTGCCATCGCCAATACTTCCAGTGGAGCAGACCCTTAAAATGGTATCGATTATTCTCTCCAGCCAATAATCGCGGCAGATAATCTCCACCTTGACCTTGGGGAAAAGGTCCACTGACACCTCCTGCCCACGATAGTATTGTTTTACATCCTTCTGCAATCCTCTGCCCATGACATTGTAAATCGTCATTCCTCTGACCTCCAAATCGTTTAAGGCCTGTTTCAGTTCCTCCAGCCTGGTAGGCCGAATGACGGCCTCAACCTTCTTCATTCTCACCCCTCCTTAATAATTCTTAATTAGTAAAAAAAACGCCTGGTTACCCTTCTTATCAGGTAGCTTGGCGCCTTTGCCTGCCATTGATTCTTTATGCCATTGCAGCCAGGAAATCATCAATTAAATACCGGGTATCCTGTGGGCCCGGTGCAGCTTCCGGGTGGAATTGCACTCCCCTTATATTCATTTCCCGGTGTATAATTCCCTCAACACTATTATCGTTTAAGTTTTGAAACCAAAGCTCTGCCCCGGTTTGAACCAGGGAATTCGGTTCGACCGCATAGCCATGATTCTGGGCACTTATATAAATGCGGCCGCTGGTAAGGTCTTTTACCGGATGATTGGCTCCCCGGTGTCCAAATTTGAGCTTATAGGTACTCGCCCCCAGAGCCAGGGACAATAGCTGATGTCCCAGACAAATGCCCAACATGGGTTGGCATCCCAGCAATTTGCGGATTGTTTCGATGGCGTAGGTACATTCACCCGGATCACCGGGTCCATTGGACAATACTATGGCATCGGGAGCCAGCTGCTTAATCTTTTCCGGGCTGGTATGGGCAGGCACCACTATTACCTGATTTTTACGTTTCAGTAATGCATCAACCATGCTCTTTTTAGTGCCAAAGTCCATAAGGAGCAATCGTTTACGGCCTGCACCCAGTCTGACGATATTCTGGCGACCGGCCTGCAGTGCATATCCGCCGGCAGGCGGCTGCATTGCCCTTCGGGCCCGCTCGATGAGATCATTGTTATATTTCAGGGAGGAAGCAAGGACCCCTCCCATGGTTCCCCTCATTCTTAAGTGGCGGGCCAGAGCTCGTGTATCTACTCCGCTAAGACAAGGAACACGGTTTTGAGCCAAAAACTGCTTAAAGCTCATTTTCTGCTGATAATGCTTTCCTCCCTCATCCTCACATAAATCTCTTACCACCATACCCTTGAGCCAGGGATGATCGCTTTCCAGATTTTCCGGGTTTACTCCATAGTTGCCGATCAGAGGGTAAGTCAAAACTACAATCTGACCGGCATAAGATGGGTCAGTGGCTATCTGCTCATAACCGCTCATACTGGTGTTAAAGACTACCTCGCCCGCGGATTCGCAATCCCCGGTATTAAGACGTCCGGAATAGACCGAGCCGTCTTCGAGAACCAGGTATCCTTCTCTCAGGTTCATATTTTTCCCTCCCGGGCAGCAAAAAAACGTCCTTCCTGACTTGATATCGACATAGGTCAAGAGGACGCCTTTGCCCTTGGTAATATTTAGTTTAAGCTTTGCTGTCAATTATTATAGCAGCGCTGAAATTTAAATCAAGGCTATTCATTTCTTTATACTGTATACCTAACATACTTGCTTCCAGATTGCATTGATTAATGCTATACTGAGGTTGGTACAGCTTCGGTTAAAGGCTGACCTGACCCGCAAAGGAGCGGAAATTTAAGAGAATAGCCAGAACGCAAGGACAATGGCGTCCGTGGGTATGCTTGCCGGCATATCAACGGACGCCATTTTTTAGGAATCTATAGGGGCGGATGGTTTAGGAACAACTCCTGAGCAAAGGAGGAAATGATGGTGGAATATAATTGCATATCTACGGGAATTCCAGGTTTAGACACGGTTCTGGATTATTTGCGGCCGGGAGATAACGTAGTATGGCAGGTTGAATCCGTCCAGGATTACCAACGCTTTATAATACCTTTGGTTAAGCAGGGATTAAAAGAAAAGCGCAAAATGGTTTATATACGATTTGCCCACCATGCTCCCGTAATTGATGAATCGACGGTCAAGACCTATCGGTTGAACCCTCAAACCGGATTTGAAGCTTTCTTGAGCCGCGTACACGAAATAGCTGCCCGGGAAGGAGCAAATACTGTTTATGTTTTTGATTCGCTGTCGGATTTATTATACGCATGGGCCACAGACTTGATGATAGGCAACTTCTTTCGCATTATCTGCCCTTATCTTTATAAATTAAGGGCCATAGCCTACTTCGCCATCCTTCGCAACTGCAATTCGCAGCACACGACGATGCGCATCCGCAATACCACCCAGCTGCTGCTGGATGTTTATCGGTATGAAGACAAGTATTATGTTCATCCGCTCAAAGCAAACGGGCGTTATTCCCCCACCATGTTCCTGCCTCACCTGATGGTCAATAATGACATGGTTCCTGTTACCAACAGCTACGAGGTATCGAATCTGTTTGCCCGCTTTCAGCGCTTGGGTGATGCCGGACGCAAATTGGACTACTGGGATAGGGTAATACTGAAAGCCCAGGAATTACAGGACCGAATTTACAGCGGCGAAACAGTCCCGCCGGAAAAAATCAATGCGACGGTTGAGATGCTGTGCCGAATGATGATAGGGCGGGAGACCGGAGTATCAGCTCTGGCTCGCAAACACTTTTCCCTGAGAGATCTGCTTTACATCCGCAGCCGACTCATCGGCACCGGTATGATCGGGGGCAAGGCGGCGGGAATGCTCCTGGCCCGCAGTATCCTGCGCGACAGCCGCGACCATGATTGGCATCTGGTTTTGGAACCGCATGACTCCTTTTTTGTCGGCTCAGACGTCTATTACACCTATCTGATTGAGAACGATTGCTGGAATCTGATATTGGAACAGAGAAAACCGGAAAATTATTTTTCCATGGCCGTAAAATTACGGCAAAGAATATTGGACGGAGTCTTGCCGGAGACCATTCGCGAGCACTTCACCGAGGTTATTGATTATTTTGGTCAGGCTCCGATTATCGTCCGCTCCAGCAGCTTGCTGGAGGACAATTTCGGCCATGCCTTTGCCGGTAAATATGAAAGTCTGTTCTGTGTGAACCAGGGTGATCCCCAGGAGCGCTGCCGCCGCCTTGAGCAAGCCATCAAGTCGGTATATGCCAGTACCATGAGCGAGGATGCCTTGACTTACCGGCGGCAAAGAGGAATGGACCGATGCAATGAACAAATGCCGCTTTTAATTCAACGCGTTTCCGGGTCATATCGCGGCCGCTATTTTTTCCCCGATCTGGCCGGTGTCGCACTATCTCACAATCTTTACGTATGGCAAAAGGGTATGGATCAGAGGGCCGGAATGATGCGTCTGGTAGCAGGTCTCGGAACCCGGGCGGTGGCTCGCACCGGAGGCGATTATACCCGCATTGCAGCTTTGGACCAACCGTTGCTGCGGCCCGAATCGGCCTGGAACGATGTACGCAGCTTTTCCCAGCACCAGGTTGACCTTCTGGATACCGCAGAAAACAGATTGGTTACCGTACCCGTTAATACCCTGGGGGCTTTACGCCCTGAACCGGAGTTCTGGAAATCAGTGGCTGAAGAGGATCATGAACTGCAGCACAACCGCCGCCGGGAAAAGAGATGGGTACTCACTTTTGGCCGAGTGCTGGGCGGCACCTCCTTTCCCCGGATAATCCGGGAGATGCTGAAAACTCTGGAAAAAGCCTATAATCACCCCGTGGATATTGAATTCACCGCAAACTTGAGCGGAGACACACTGAAAATAAACCTGCTGCAATGTCGGCCTATGCAAACTTGGAATAGACATCAAAATCAGCTGCGCGCTCCGCCGATCATCCCGGAAAATGCTGTGTTTATCTCCCAAGGAAATTGCATGGGCGGGAATACTTCCCAGTTGATACAATGGGTCATTATGATTGACTCCAAAGCCTATTCCCGGTTGAATGAGGCCGATAAACACCTGGTAGCACGGTGGGTGGGTCGTCTGAACCGCACTTTTAAACGCCCTGCCGCAACGGCAATGCTGATTGGGCCGGGACGATGGGGAAGCAGTATTCCTTCCCTGGGAGTGCCGGTTTCGTTTGCTGAAATATGCAATTTTGCAGTTCTGGTTGAGATTGCCGGTTGTGGCTATTTGCCCGAAGTATCCTTTGGTACTCATTTTTTTCAGGATCTGGTCGAAAACCGGATAAGCTATGTTGCCCTGTATCCCGGACAAGACGGAGCTTGCTTTAATCCGAAGTTATTGAACAGCTCGAACCAGCCCGACCAAGTCCTGCCCGAAGAGCCTAAGTTGAAGAAGGTCATAACGATTACGGATTTAGCTTCCGTTAACGCACATTTATGGTTTACTGCGAATACCAACAGCGGGACGGTTGCCTGTTATTACGCACCCGATGAAAAAGCTGAATCATGTCCTGCCATGGCATCAGGTAAAGCATTAATCCATTGACAGCAAACAAATCCAGTACTATTATCAAACAGAATAGATTCATAGGTGTGTAATTCCTGGAAAGCAGCCATGACGGTTGCTTAGGTGCAGAACATTGTAAATGAATATTAACAGCGGTAAGAATTCCGGGGACAAAGGCGTCCTTTTGCGTAAATTACTTTGCGCAGAAGACGCCTTTTTGCTTTTTAAAGAAGCCTATCCCCCTTTTGGAGGCATGCTGCATTTTGCCGGCCCCCAAACGGGACTGAGGGACGATCTTTGTCAGGAAGCAGAGAAAGGAGAAATACAATGGGGTATATACAAGATGTGATTAATAAGGTAAAAGCGAGGAACCCGAACGAACCGGAGTTTCACCAGGCGGTAACCGAGGTTCTGGAGTCGCTGGAGCCGGTGCTGGAAAGATATCCGGAGTATAAAAAAGCCGGTATCCTGGAGAGGCTTGTAGAGCCGGAAAGGCAAATCATTTTCCGCGTGCCCTGGGTGGACGATGCGGGTAAAATCCAGGTAAATCGCGGTATGCGTATTCAATTCAACAGTGCCATCGGCCCCTATAAAGGCGGGCTGCGGCTTCATTCTACGGTCTATCCCGGTATTATCAAATTTTTGGGTTTTGAACAGATATTCAAAAATTCTTTAACGGGCTTGCCCATCGGCGGGGCTAAAGGGGGGGCCGACTTTGACCCTAAAGGCAAGTCCGACGGCGAGGTGATGCGTTTCTGCCAGAGCTTTATGACTGAATTATACCGTCATATCGGTGCGGATGTCGATATACCGGCCGGTGATATCGGTGTAGGCAGTCGTGAGATCGGCTACTTATATGGGCAGTACAAGAGAATCACCCAGGCCTATGAGGGGGTATTGACTGGTAAAGGCCTGGATTGGGGCGGCAGCCTGGTTCGAACCGAAGCTACCGGGTACGGTCTGGTTTACTTTATGGATGAGATGCTGAGAGACAAGGGCAAGACCATAGCCGGATCTGACGCAGTGATATCCGGTTCAGGCAATGTGGCGGTTTATGCCGCCGAAAAAATCCATCAGCTGGGCGGTAAAGTCGTGGCCCTGAGTGATTCGGACGGGTATATTTACGATGCCGGCGGAATCAAACTTACTACCGTAAAACGTATCAAGGAGATTGAAAGAGGCAGAATCAGGGATTACGTCAAAGCTCACCCTGCCGCCCAATACTTTGAAGGCAAAGACATATGGCAGATTAAATGCGATATTGCCCTGCCCTGCGCGACTCAAAACGAATTGGGGGAAGAAGATGCCCGGGCTTTGGTTGCCAACGGCTGCTTCGCGGTTGGGGAAGGTGCCAACATGCCGTCGACTCAGGCGGCCATTCGTATTTTCCAGACCAACCAGGTGTTATTTGCCCCCGGCAAAGCCGCCAATGCCGGAGGAGTTGCCACTTCCGCCCTGGAGATGGCTCAGAACAGCATGAGATATTCCTGGACGTTTGAAGAAACCGATGCCAAGCTTAAAAACATCATGGTTAACATATATAGAAATGCCTCCGCAGTGGCCTGTGAATACGGTTATGAGGACAATCTGGCGGCAGGAGCAAACATTGCAGGATTTATGAAAGTAGCCCGAGCCATGCTGGCCCAAGGTGTTGCCTAAACCTTCCTGAAGGAAGCAAAAGGATTTTTCTTTTTGCTTCCTCATCGGGGCGGCAGCGTTAATCAGGAAACCGACCTTATCCTGGTCAAAGCCTCTTTTATCCTGGCAGCATCCACGGTAAGGGCAACCCGGAAATATCCTTCTCCGTATTGACCATAACCATTCCCCGGCGTAATTATAACCCGGGCCTTATCCAAGATGAATTCACAATACTCGGCCGAAGTGTATCCCCGCGGGACCTTTACCCACATATAGAAGCTTCCCCGCGGTGGTCGAAATGACCAGCCCAGCTCACACATGCCTTTCACAGCAACATCACGCCGCTCCCGGTACATCTTCTGCAAGCCGGCCACGTCATCATGAGAACCTTCCAGGGCAGCTATACCAGCATATTGTATGGCCTGAAATATACCGGAATCAATATTGGATTTAAAGCGCCCCATCACTTCCACGGCATTCCGGTTGCCTGCCATCCACCCAATTCTCCAGCCGGTCATATTGTAGGTCTTGGAAAGAGAGTGAAATTCAACCCCCACTTCTTTGGCCCCGGGCGTTTGCAGAAAACTGGGGGCTGCATAACCATCATAAACCAGTTCCGAATAAGCGGCATCATGACAAACCAGAATATCATAGCTGCGGGCAAACTCCACTACCTGCTGATAAAAGCCGATATCCGCCACCGCTCCGGTAGGGTTGTTGGGATAGTTGATAAACATAAGGCAAGCTGTTTGCGCCATGCGAGAGGGAATATCTTCCAGCAACGGCAGGTAGCCGTTTTCTTCTTTTAACGGCATAATGTGCGCAATCCCTCCCGCCAGCTGAGTGGCAATCCCATAGACCGGGTAACCGGGATCAGGGACCAGGTTAACATCACCCGGGTTCATGCAGGCAAACGATATGTGAGCGATTCCTTCTTTCGATCCCAGCAATGACACCACTTCCGTTTGGGGGTCCAGCTCCACTCCAAAACGATTTTGATACCAGCGGGCAACTGCCTCACGATAACGCAATAATCCGACTGAACTGGGATATTGGTGATTGGCTCTTTGGTAAATTGCTTCCGCCATTGCTGCAAGGATATGTTCCGGGGTAGGCTGGTCGGGGTCTCCTATCCCCAGATTAATAACGTCGAGACCTTGTTGCCGGGCCTCATCTATTTTCTTTTCGATACGGGCAAACAGATAAGGGGGTAATTTTTGCATGACAGCGCTTTCCCTCATAAGCACCATCCTCCTCTTCGCTTTTATATGTTCTGCTCAACGATAACACCCTTAAATACCTCAACCGCAGTTCCGGTCATATAAACATGGTCATCCTCAGCATTCCACTCTATCCATAAATCTCCGCCCGGCAAATATACCCGGGCCTGGCGGTTGCTTTTACCCAGCAGGCAGCATGCTACCACGGCCGCACAGGCTCCGGTTCCACAGGCCTGGGTCATTCCTGCCCCCCGCTCCCAAACCCGCACCTTGAGTTCTTCCTTCCCCAGGATCTCAACAAACTCCACGTTGGCGCCGTATGGGAACAAGGGGTTGTTTTCCAAACCGGCTCCCCATTTTTCCAGGGGGATCCGGCTTACATCTTCCACCACAGCCACGGCATGGGGATTTCCCAAGGAAACAGCAGTTACTTTAAAATGCTGTCCGGCAGCGCTTACTGCCATATTCAAATTATCTTCCTTTCTCATTACAGGAAGGTTTAAAGGGTTTAGTCCGGGCTGCCCCATATCTACCCGAACCGCTTTACTTCCCGGGGAAACTATCTTAACCACTCGGGTACCGGCCAAGGTTTTTACCGGGAATTCATCTTTATCAACCAGCCCGGCCTGCTTTGCCCATAAGGCGATACAGCGAATGCCGTTACCGCACATCTCCGCTTCGGAGCCGTCAGGATTGAAGATGCGCATGAAAACACCCTCTTCGGAATCGTAACCGGCAGCCAGAATACCATCAGCGCCAATGCCATAATTGCGATTGCACCAGGACATGCTCAGGGGCCGAAAACGGACTGCTTCCGCAAAGGATTCCGCCCGAACCACAATGAAATCGTTACCCAGACCGTGCATCTTGGTAAAGTTCATAAATCTCACTCCCTTCTTTTTCTGCTCTTGCCCCCTGAGCGAAGGGGCAATATTCTGGACAACAATCTTTCCACCCAGAATCGGCACTGACCAGTCCCCCTCTCCAAAGCGCTGTTGTCAACCCCGGACAGCCACCCTTTCATCTCTATCCGGAAATAAAAAAAACGCCCTTAAGATAAAGTCTGCGGGCCATTTGCAGCTTCACACCCCAAGGACGCCTTTGCCTTCAAAGTATAATATTCAGTTTGACATTATTATAGCACCTCTGCCAATCCAAACAACTCTTTGCGGCTCTTTATACTGTATACCTGTTATAACTGTTGGAGCCGGCTGTTCCGTCAAGGTCTCTCATGCCGGTTCTCCGCCCCGGAGGGCAAGTCTAACCCTCAATCCGACCTATATCAGGGCCTAATATTATGTAAACTAAAAGGGGAGATGCCGGAACAGCAGCATAACAAAAGGAACCAGAATGAGACCCGGCAGGAGATTGGCTACCCGGATGCGGGTAAGACCCAGCAGGTTTAAGCCCAGGCCTGCTATAAGGATTCCGCCCAGAGCGGTGATGTTATCCAACATGGGGCCGCTTAATAGCGGTTTTAAGAAGCCTGCACCCAGGCTGATCGCCCCCTGATAGAGCAAAACCGGTACCGAGGAGAACAATACTCCCATGCCCATGCTGGCGGCAAATATAATGGAGAAAATACCATCCAGCAAGGATTTTACCAACAGAATCTGATAGTTGCCGGTGAGCCCGTCTTCCAGCGCGCCAACCACCCCCATGGCCCCTGCGCAGAAAAGCAGGCTGGCAGAAACAAAGCCCTTTACAAACTCACTCTCTCCGAAGGCGAAGCGGCTTTGGATTCTGGTGCCCAAAACTTCGAGTTTATGCTCCCACTGCCGCCATTCGCCAATCAGGGCTCCAAGCGCCAAAGCCAATCCGATAACGGCAAAATTGTCAGCCTGAAAGCTATATTTCACCCCTATTATAAATACCAGCAAGGCCAGTCCATCCTGAATACTCTTGCTGAAGTTCTCCCTTATCCCCCGGCGTAATAATAATCCTACCAATCCCGCTCCCGCTATTGCGGCCGCATTTATTATAGTACCTGTCACGAAATCACCCTGCCGTAAAATTAATAGAAAATAGGCGCAGATTGCACGGATTAACACTGCTTTTTTTAGGTCAAAACAGTCCCCACCTTTGTTTCACACTCGCCCGCCTGCCTATGCCCGGAGGGTATGGCTCACGGCCACGGGGTTAAGTACTGCAGTGTTATTTATAATATCTTTGTATTCAGTGTCTAGGGCAGCATCTTCATAAACTCTTCTTCCGTCAGTAAGGCAACCCCCAGTTGTATGGCTTTGTCGTATTTACTGCCCGGTTCGCTGCCGGCTACCACGTAACTGGTCTTTTTACTCACGCTGCTGCTGACTTTGCCGCCCAGGGCCTCTATTCTGTCGCTGGCTTCGTTACGGGTCATGCTCTCCATGGTTCCGGTCAGAACGAAGGTTTTACCGGTCAGGGGCTGCAGTCCTTTTTCACTTTCTGCTTCCGCGGTATTGACCCCGGCTGCTTTAAGCCGGGCAATAGTGGCCTGGTTGCGAGGCTCCCGGAAGAACTTGACCACGCTTTCGGCCATTTTAGGGCCAATATCCGGAATACTTAACAGTTGTTCCTCGCCTATCTCCGTAAAGGTCTCGATATCATGGACATACTCGGTCAAAATACGAGCCGTCTTGGCCCCCACATGGCGAATACCCAGAGCGGTCAATAGCCGGTACAAAGGCCGTGATTTGCTGTCTTCAATAGCCCGGATAAGGTTGGTTGCCGATTTAGCTCCCATTCTTTCCAGTCCGGCTATCTGCTCTTCCTGCAGGTAGTAGAGATCATCGACTTTTTGCACCAGTTTTTTCTCCACCACCTGGTCGATAACTGCCGGACCCAGGCCATCTATGTCCATAGCGGTACGGGAAGCAAAAAAGACCAGGCTTTCTTTCAGGCGGGCAGGGCAATTGATGTTCCCGCAGCGATAAGCTACTTCCCCTTCAAATCGCACTACCTGGCTGCCGCAGGCCGGACAATCACGGGGAGGCTCTATCTTCTGCTCATCGCCCTGTCTTCTTTCGCTTATGGGTCTGATTATCTCCGGGATAATGTCTCCAGCCTTGTGTACCAGTACCAGGTCGCCGACCCGGATGTCCTTTTCCTGGAGCAGGTCGAAGTTGTGCATGCTGGCTCGACTCACGGTGGTTCCAGCCAGAACTACCGGCTCCAGAATGGCGGTAGGTGCGATTATTCCCGTTCTGCCGACATTGACTTCCACCTTCAACAAACGGGTTTCTTTTTCTTCCGCCGGAAATTTATAGGCTATGGCCCAGCGCGGGCTTTTGGCAGTCTGACCGAGTTCTTCCCGTTCGGCAAAGGGGTCAAGTTTGATTACAACCCCATCGATTTCATAGGGTAAATCGTGGCGTTTTTCCTGATACTCCTGACTATACTCATAAACCTCGTCTATACCCGGACAAAAACGGGCCTCACTGTTAACCGGGAAGCCCTGCTGCTTTAAATAATCCAAAGCCTGCCGCTGTTTTTCAATTTTTACGTCGTCACAAAAAATAATATCGTAGATGAAAGCTGCCAAGGCCCGTTGAGCGGTAATACCCGGGTTCAGTTGGCGCAGGGAACCGGCAGCGGCGTTGCGGGGGTTGGCAAAAACCCTTTCCCCCTTTTCTTCCTTGTCCTGGTTAAGCCGCAAAAACTCCCGCTTGGGCATATAGACTTCTCCGCGCACCTCCAGGCGGGCAACTTTTTCCTGCAGCCGCAAGGGGATACTTTTTATCGTCTTGATATTGGCAGTAACATCCTCCCCTACCAGACCATCACCCCTGGTAGCAGCATTAATCAGAATTCCGTCCTCATAGATCAGGGCAATGGATACCCCGTCTATTTTCAACTCGGCCATATAAGGAGCCGGGGATACTACCCGCGCCACCCGGCGGTCAAAATCCTTAAGGTCAGCTAGGGAAAAGGCGTTGTCCAGACTGAGTAAGGGCCGACGGTGGGTAACCGGGTTAAATCTTTGCGCCGTCTCTCCCCCTACCCTCTGCGTAGGTGAATCGGAAGTCAAGAATTCCGGGTTTTCCTTTTCCAAGCGACTCAATTCCCGCATCATAAGGTCATATTCCGTGTCGCTTATCAGGGGATCGTCAAGTACATAGTAACGGTATTCATGCTTGCGCAGTTCTTCCCGCAGCTGGTTTATACGCTGGGCAATTCCGGCCACTATAATTCCTCCCTGAAATTTCAGTATTTTAACTTATCTTTTCCAGAGGAGCAATATCTAAACGCAGCGTCCTGGTTCCCGCCCGCTCAAAATCAATTATTGCGGTTTCGTAGTCTTCACTTATGCTAATTATTACTCCCATGCCGAATTTATGATGAATAACAGTATCTCCCTTTTCCAACTGGCAATCGACGATTTCCTTTTCATGAGGTGAAAGTACCAAATCCAACGGTATCTCCTGCAGAAAACGGGAGGGAGGATTGCTCCTCTCATATCCATACAGCAGGCGGCTTACGGCATTAGTCAGGTAAAGCCTTTCCATGGCTCTGGTAATACCGACATAGCAGAGCCGTCTCTCTTCCTCAATCTCCTTCGGGGTCTCACTGCGATAGGAGGGGAAGACTCCCTCCTCCATGCCCGTCATGAATACTACCGGAAACTCAAGGCCTTTAGCCCCGTGAAAGGTCATAAGCATCACTGATTCGGAGTAGTCGATGCCGTCATTGTCCTGAACCAGGGCTATGTCCGCCAGGAAGTCCTCCAGGGTCTCCCCGCCCTCTTTTTCATATTCCAAGGCCAGTGATCTCAGTTCCTCAATATTTTCTATCCGCGTTTGGGCTTCGATCGGATTATTCTTTTTAATATCCTCTACGTAATTGCTCACGCTTATGAGCTGGTCGATGATTTCATGCACCGAAGCTTTATCCGTGCCCATTATGTTAAGAAAATCAATCATGCCGTGAAATTCTTCCAATTTTTCTACTATTTTTTTACTGATACCGGTTATTTCCGGAGCATGAGCCAGGGCTTCCAGGAGAGGCAGGTTTCTCTCCTGAGCAAAAGCCTTGATTTTTTCCAGGGTCTTGTCTCCGATGCCGCGCCGGGGAGTATTTATTATCCGGTCAAAGCTTAAGGTATCATTGGGATTACAGGCCAGCTTAAGATAAGCTATGATATCCTTTATTTCTTTTCTCTCATAGAACCTGCGCGCCCCAATAATCTTATAGGGTATATATCTTCTCACCAGGGATTCCTCCAGAATCCGGGATTGGGCATGAGTGCGGTAAAAAATAGCAAAGTCGCTGTATTTTCTCCCTTCCCGGTCCAGCAGATCCGCAATGGTGTCGGCCACAAAGCGGGATTCCTGATAGCTGTCACTGGCGCAGAAATAAACTACCTTTTCCCCTTCTCCCCGGCTGCTGTATAGGTTTTTTTCCTGGCGCTCCAGGTTGTTGGCTATAAGCGAGTTGGCGGCCGAGAGTATATTCTGGCTGGAACGGTAATTCATTTCCAGCTTGATCACCACAGTATCCTGATAGTCATTCAGGAATCGGGTAATGTTATAGGGCTCTGCTCCCCGCCAGCTGTATATGGATTGATCAGGGTCACCGACCACAAATATATTATGATGGCCCGAGGCTAACAACCGGGCCCAGTAATACTGGGCGTAGTTGGTATCCTGGTATTCGTCGATCATGATATATTTAAACCAATGCTGGTATTTTTCCAGAATGTCGGGATATTGCTGAAAAAGCCTTATACATAGTACTATCAGGTCATCAAAATCAAGAGCATTCAGTTCCTTTAGCCTGGCATTGTAGAGTTTGTATATCCGCAGATTCTTTTCCTTAACATAGTAAGGCAGTTTGAGGCTGTCAAAATGCTTCTCCGGATCCAGCAGACTGTTTTTCACCTGTTTGAAACCGTACAGCAGTTCGTCCGGGGCGGTCTCCAGGTCATTCTCTTCTTTCAACAGGCTTTTTATCAGGGATTTGCACTCGGTTTCATCGACTATGGTAAAGTTAGGCTGGTACCCTAATATTTCGATATCCATGCGCAGTATGCGGTAACAGGCCGCATGGAAGGTCTGTATCCATCTGCCTGCATAGTCAGGTATCATGCCTGCCACCCGGGAGCGCATTTCCTGGGCCGCCTTATTGGTAAAGGTAATGGCAAGAATGGAATTGGCAGGTACCCCCTGCTCAATCAGATGGGCTATTCTTCTGGTAAGAACCCTGGTCTTGCCACTGCCGGCTCCGGCCAGCACCATACAGGGCCCTTCTCTTTGCAAGACTGCCTGCTTTTGTTGTTCATTTAAATCCTTCATCAAATCTATCATAATATTAAAACCACCTTTTGCTACCGGGAATGATAAATTATAAAAAAGCAACGTTTTTTCGGATTTATTCCGGATTACTCCCTTCATCACCTAGCGGCTTGATCTTTCCCACAGTTGTTAAACTAGTATTAATAATACCATAAAGACTAAAACTCTTTCATTCTAATTGGGGACTCCATAAGAGATGAACCTCGACATGTAATGGGGGAAATGCCAGGGAGCAGCACTCCTGCGCATATTACCGGGCCAATTTAAAAATTGCCCCAATATCTATTAGTTCAGGTCGCTTTCGGGCTCGATAACATCTATAAACATACCGACCAGGTCGGGGTCAAATTGAATTCCGGCAAATCTTCTTAATTCTTCGATCGCCCTGCCGTGGGGCATGGCTCGACGATAGGGACGGTCACTGGTCATGGCATCGTAAGCATCAGCCAAAGCTAAAATACGACACTCCAGCGGTATGTTCTCCCCTTCCAGCCCCAGCGGATATCCTTTTCCATTCCACCATTCGTGGTGTTTCAGTATCCAGTCGGCAATGAGCACCAGTTCCGGTGCGGACAGGGCAATGCGGTGGCCTATCTCGCAGTGCCTCTGCATTATAGAATATTCGGATTTGGTAAGGGAACCCCTTTTAAACAGTATCGAATCAGGGACGCCCACTTTGCCGATATCATGAAACTGGGCCAGCAGGCGCAGATCATTTTCCTTTCCTTCAGACAAATCAAGTACCCGGGCCATTTTAACCACCAGGCGCTGCAAGCGGTCCCCATGGCCTTCGGTGATAAAATCCCTCGCTTCCAGTGCCCGCATCAAGGTCTGAACAATGGAACTGCGGGCACTTAACCGGCTATGCAGCTTTTCCCGGTACATATTATTATCAGCCTCTTCGAATATAGTCCCCATTGTGGTTTCCGGGGTAGTGCGCACTGCGTACCCCAAGGATACGCTTAGGGGAAGCTCGGGATTGATCAGGTTGTATTCTCTTACTTTCTCCCTTATGCGGCTTAAAGTCTGTTCCACCGTAATTTTGGAAGTTTCGGGCAGGAGGATGGCAAATTCATCTCCCCCAACCCGGGCAACTATATCGTTTTTGCGGAAACATTGGTTAACCAGGCCGGCCACTGTTTTGAGCAGTCGGTCGCCTTTATCATGACCCAGGGTATCATTGACTATTTTAAGCCCATCTACATCACACATAACCAGACCTATCGGGTCATACCCGCCATTTTCCATAACCGCCATCTGCTCTTCAAAATACAGTCGATTATGTAAGTCCGTAAGAGAATCATGGGTGCTCAAATAGCGCAGTTGTTCCTCGGCTTCTTTTCTTTCCGTTATATCCCGCCCAACCGACTGGTAGTCCACCAACAGGCCTTTTTCATTATACAGCGCCCGATGAGTCCACTGCTGCCAGCGGATCTTTCCTCCTTCCAGCATAACCCGGTGCTCTATGGTAGTAACCGGATTCCTATAGCTTAAACGAGCAATTTCACTTTCCACCAGAACCATATCATCCTGGAGAAAATTGATTCTAAAGTCCTTTCCCAGCAGTTCCGGGCGCTTTTTGCTGAAATAGCGGCAGTAGGTTTCATTTACAAATGTAAGCTCCCCACCCGGTAAAAAGCGACAGATAAGTTCGGTCTGGTCTTCCACGATTCCCCGGTAGCGGGCTTCGCTGATAGCCAAAGCCTCCTCATATATCTTGCGGTTGGTGATATCGAGCAGAGAGGTCACGCTCTGTGTAGTTCCCGGTATCATCGCAATGGTAAGCACTACTTCCTTTATACCGCCATCCCGGCTCAGCAGCTTGAATTCATAGTTACGGGGCGCCTTGTCTGGCGATTCCCGCCGTTTTAAATGATATTCGATCATGCGGTTCCGATGTTCCGGCTCCACAAACATGGTCCACTTCTGCTTCCCCTCTATTTCCTTCTTGCTATAGCCTATCAGCCTTTCCATTTCACTGTTCATCAAGGAAACGGTCATGTCATCTTCGATAATAATAGTAGCTGTTCCCGTAGTCTCAAATATGGTTCGGTATAGGTTTTCCGACTTGCGCAGAGCTTCCTCGGCCTGCTTGCGTTCGCTGATATCGCGCACTATGCCTCTGAAGCCGACTACTGTAATATTATCTTTGATAGGTAAGACGGTAGTTTCTACAAAAAGAGTGGTGCCATCCTTTTTCCTAACCTGCCAATCCAGTTCTTTTACCGATTGCCCGGTATTATATACCCGGTTAAAGGCAGAAAATACCTTGCGTCCGTTTTCACCATCCATGACCTTGCGGTAGTTGTGGCTTTGCAATTCATCTTCGGTATAACCCAGCACTTTAACCAGCCAGGGATTAAAGAAAACAAAGTTTCCGCCCTGGTCGACTTCGAAGTAACCATCTTCGATGCTTTCGATTATATTGCGGTATTTCTCCTCGCTGTCCTTAAGGGCTTTTTGGGCCTGACGATTTTCGGTGACATCCCGCAGTGATTCAATCGCCCCGATTAACTTGCCGCAGCGGTCATAGAGGGGGGCACTCTTCTCCGAGATATAAATCTCGCGTTCTCCGATCTGGGTACAGATACTTTCACCATAAAAATTTCCTCTTTCCTGTTTTAGAAAAATATATCGGCTTTCATCATACGCCTCAGCCCCCAAGGCCAAGTCAATCAACATCGGCCTGCGGCTGCCGTAAAAAATAAGAGAATATTCCCTACTGCCCCTCCCCCATATCTCCCTGTTTCTTACTCCGGTAAGCTCCTCCATGGCCCGATTCCACATCACTACTTTGCCCTCTGCATCAATCACAAAAGTGGGGTCGGGCAGGAAGTTGAATATGACTTCAAGCTGCTGGTGGGCATTGGCCAGAGCCTCTTTATTGCTTTCGGACTCTTCCAGTTGCTGGCGCAGTTCCTCTTCGGCCGCCGTCAGTTGTTCATTGGCAGCCGTAAGTTCTTCCTGTATTCTCTGCAGCTCCTCATTGCTTTGCTTTAAGGCCTTTTCCGTCCTGCGCTGCTCGCTTATATCTTGGGCCAGTACCATTTCCCCGCGAATGCTGCCATCCTCTACAATAGGGGCGGCATTTAAGCGGAATATGCGCTCCTCGCCGTTTTTGTTCAATACCGTAACATTATAACTGTCCGGCTGGCCCTTTTTTAACCTGCGTTCGACCTCAAGCTTAAACGCCTGGCGGTAGCGTTCGGGGACAAAATCCCAGAGAACCATATCCACCGCTTCTTCGGGTTTATAGCCCAGTAAATCCTTGCTCTTCTGATTGGCAAAGGTGATACTTCCATCAAGATCGTAAGTATAAAAGAGCTCGTTCATGTTATCCAGTAAAGTATTGAGGTAAGCTACCTGTTTTTGAGCACTTAATCTGCCCTTTAATAATCTTTGTTCGGCTTTTTTGCGTTTACTGATATTATAAATAAAGAAATACAGACAACCGGGGTCTCCCGATGTCGATAATAGAGAATGCACCAGTATTTCGACCGGCAGGCGGTCGCCGTTTTTCAATAGGTACTCTTTTTCGTAAAAACCCGGCTTTCCCGCCAAAAGGTGATCCTGGATGGACTTTTCTTCCGCGCTTCTCCATTCTGACGGAGTTAAATCCGTTACCCAGTGCTTTTGCAATAGTTCATTCCTGGAATAGCCCAGCAGATTCTGAAATGCCCGATTAAAGTCAATTATTTTGCCGTTTTGATAGGCTATGAGAAAAGGCTGTGGAGAATCGCTCATGAAGTGTTTTAATACCAGCATAGGATTGAAGTTTACAGGCTCTGAGCCAGCGTTTATACCAGTCATAATAACCCCCCTGCCAATGATAGCTCCAATAGCCAAACTGGCTCCAGTCAGTTATTGTTTTTCCATGTATAAGGTTATTTTACATTTCTTTACATCAAGAGTATATCATAAATATATTTATGTTTTTTCTGAAATATCTGATAAAATATCGCCACATCAACACACAGAAATAAGACAGCAAAATACACAGAGAAGGGAATACCGGCATGAGAATAGAGTATCTCGATTTACACGGACTCACGGTGGAGCAAGCCCTGGAAAAGACGAGAAAAAATTTGGCGTGGTGCATGGGACACGGCGTCGATGTACTGGATATTAATCACGGCAAAGGCTATCATAGTGAAAATCGTTTTTCAGTTATTAAGGCTGAAATACGAAAATTTCTTCGTCAGGAAAAATCGCTCCCGGAATACGGTTATAAAGTAGTGTATGGCGAGTCAGATTTACCGGTAGCCTTAAGCTTTGATCAAGGTCATACCCTGGTGGTAGCCCGGGGAAAAGAGAAAGAATACCTGGGCGGAAAAAAGCAGCAGGAAAAAAACCAGCAGCTATACTCGGATGAAGCCCGGAAGGAAAGGAAAAGTCATAAAGCCCGGAAGGCGGGAAAACGCAAACGCTGGAAATAATATCATTGCCCGGAGGAGGTCGGCATTTTTTGCCCTAGCCTTATAAAAATGAAAAGTATAAATCCGCCCATTAAAAATCCAGCCAGAACATCGCTGAAATAGTGCACATTAAGATATATCCGGCTGATGCCGATTAAAAAAACAAGAACACCCAGGATAACGGCCAATGCTTTCCCTGTTCTGCCCGGTAACAACCGTAAAGCCAGATAGGCTAAAAAACCATAAAAAGCGATTGAAATCATGGCATGTCCACTGGGAAAACTGTATCCGGCAGCATAAGTCAGGTGTTCTCCCTCAGGTCTGGGACGGGCAAACAATTCTTTTAACAGCCTCATCACCCACCAGCTGGTAAGCAGGCATCCATCCATAAAAAAGGCCTCCCACCGTTTTTTCCGGAATACCAGCAACACTGAAAACAGCATAGCCAAAATAATAAAGGTACCAGGAGAACCAAAATCGGTTATCTGTAAAAAAAAGCGCTCCAGAGAAGGACCGGATAACTTAACCAGTCCTTCTCTTATCAACTGGTCAACTAGCAGGCTATCACTGCAATTGAATGCCACCATATATATTACCTTTCATATTTTTATAATTATATACGGAATTGCTGAGCCAGGGCTTGCATACTGGCAGCCAATTTGGCCAGAGCTTCCGTTGATGCTGCCATTTCTTCCACCGCAGCCGTGGATTCCTGGGTTATACTGGTTACGTTTTGAACAGCCATAAACGCCTGTTGAATTCCTTCCGCAACATTTTCCACCTGGCCCGCTAATTCCGTTACCTGCATAATTATATTATGAAAAGACGCTCCGGTATTATTTACTATTTTTACTCCGAACTCAACTTTACTCAGACTTTCATTCATAACGTTTACCGCTTTCTCACTTTCGGTCTGAATATTGCTGATTAATTGCTGAATCTCTTCGGCTGCCGCTGCCGACTGTTCTGCAAGCTTCCTGACCTCATCGGCCACAACAGCAAAACCGCGCCCATGCTCTCCTGCCCGAGCTGCTTCGATAGCAGCATTAAGTGCAAGCAAATTAGTCTGTGATGCTATATCCGATACGGTCTTTACAATTACCCCTATTTTCCTGGACATTAAATTCAGCTCGTTAACTACTTTGGTAGCATTTTCGGTTGATAGGTTAATCTCATTCATTTGCTCTAATACGTTATTAACAGCATCTTTCCCTTTTCCTGCTTCATCACTTGTAGTATTGGCTGCTTCTTTAATTCTAACGGCATTTTCACTTACCCGAGTTACCAGATTGGCCAGTTCCACCATACTGGTTGCAGTTTGATTAGCCCCGGCAGACGTTTCCTCGGCACTGGCAGAAAGCTGCTGTCCTGATGAAGCCAGCTCGTTCGCAGCGTCTCTCAAGTTGACAACTATATTATGCAGATTTTTCACCATACTGCTCAAAGCTTCCATCAATATGTCTTCAGCTGAGCGTTTGGCAATGTTTATGCCTAAATTCCCTGCGGCAATTTCACGGGCCGAGCGTGTAATTTGCTCCATAGCTTCTAATAATAGGTTTAGATTATTTTTGATCGCATTGAAATCACCATGATATTTGTCGGTTATTTTTTCCGGTATATCCCCCCGGGAGATCCGCTCTACATACTCGGCCGCCACATTCAGCGGCCCTATCACTGCATCCAGAGTATTGTTTACCCCCTCCACGATTACCCGGAAATCTCCCTGGTGCCTGGTCTCATCTGCCCGGGTAGACAGTTTCCCTTCCACTCCGGCCCGGACCAGGTAATTGGCGTCACTGACCAAAAGATTTACCGCATCGATACAGGTGTTTAGATTGTTTTTGATCGTATTAAAATCACCCTGATATTCATCGGTTATTCTTTCCGGTATTTCCCCCCGAGATATTCTCTCTACATACTCGGCTGCCACATTCAGCGGCCCTATTATTGCATCCAGCATTTCGTTTATATTATTTAACAGTTCTCTGTCAGTTCCGCTGACGTTTGCAACTTTGGCCCGGGCCGATAAATTTCCCTGCCTGATTGCGCTTACCAAAACATTTAACTCATTAAATAATACTATATTGTTTTTCCCGACCTTATCCGGACTATGCTCTCCACCATTATGAAGAAATCTGGATAAACCACGGATCATTCGGCTCATTGATAACTTTCTCCTTTCTCCATAACCAATGTTTTATAGCATATATTATGCAATCATTTATCATGTCGTAACTTTTTTTAACTATTATGTAATATTATGCTATAGAGAAAGGTAAAAAAACCGTATCCCTGCCTCCTCGGTCCCCGCACTTGTTTCTAACCGGTCAGGCTTTCACTTTGTTTCTTCCTTCCAGCCAGATGAGCAGTTACATTCATTATTAACCTCAGGCCGCAATCATCCCGGGCACTCATTATGGACTCGGGATGAAATTGCACCGCAGCAACCGGCAGATGCCGGTGTTCAACTGCCATCACCACATTATCCTGTGATACCGCACTTACCTTAAGGCAATCTGTTACCGCTGCTGCATACAACGAATGGTACCGTCCCACCTTGAATTCCGGGGGAAGTTCTTCCCACAGGCTGCCGGGGTGTAAAATCCTAACCCACCCGGTTTTGCCATGCTGGGGGTACCCCAGCACCCCTAACTGACCCCCGAAGTATTCAACTATGGCCTGTAAGCCCAGACATACGCCGAAAATAGGGATTCCTTGATTAAGGCAGCACTTAATAGTAGCGTCGATATTAAAATCCGCCGGTCGTCCCGGTCCGGGTGAGAGCACTACCAGATTGTAATCCGGAGTCATCTTCATAACCTCAGCAACCAGATTCCAGCGAATCACTTCCACCCGGGCTCCGCTCTGGCGGAAGTAATCGGCCAAGGTATGCACAAAGGAATCCTCGTGGTCGACCAGCAATACTTTCTTGCCTTGCCCGGGCAGGTGCCCGGCTTCTGTTGGCTCAGTAGCCTGAAATTCATGGCTGCTGCGCAAAGCCCTCTTCAGTGCTGCAGCTTTCATATAGGTTTCCGCTTCTTCACTTTCCGGCACCGAATCGTACAACAGCGTAGCCCCAACTCTGATTTGCGCCATGCCCGATTTCATACTGATCGTCCGCAGGGTCAAGCCGGTATTCAGGTCCCCGCTGAAGGTAAAATAGCCTACCGCCCCCCCGTACCATCCCCGGGCCGAGTCCTCATTCTCCTCCAGCCATTGTATGGCCGCCCGTTTGGGGGCGCCGGTAACCGTTACCGCCCACATATGGGTGAGAAAGGCATCCAGGGCATCGAATCCTTCACGCAGGCACCCTTCGACATGGTCAACCGTATGAATCACATGGGAATATAACTCAATCTGCCGTCTCCCTATTACCCGCACTGAGCCCGGCTCACAGATGCGCGACTTGTCATTGCGGTCAACATCGGTGCACATGGTAAGCTCGGACTCATCCTTGCCGGAATTCAATAATTCCCTGATCTGCACCTCATCCTCCAGGGCATCTTTGCCTCGCCTAACCGTTCCGGAGATAGGGCAGGTCTCCACCCGTCTCCCCTCCACCCGGACATACATTTCCGGTGAAGCCCCTACCAGGAACTCGCCCCCGAGATTGATAATGAAACCATAGGGGCTGGGATTAATGGAGCGCAAAGAGGCAAACACCCGGGAAGGAGGCTCAGGGCAGGGCTCGTAAAGGCTCTGGGATAAAACCACCTCGAACAGTTCACCCTGGGCAAATGCCTTTTTAGCAAGCTTAACCTTGTCGGCATAGCGGCCCGGCTGGTGCTCAGGCAAAGCACATAGCGGTTCCCTTACGGCACATTGCCCCCTGCCCGCCAGTTCTCCCTGATGCCCCGGCAACACAGATGCCGGTTCGCTGATTATGCTTCTAGCCTCCCCTGCATACCACGGCTCATCTGCTGATGCCCCACCAAAAGAATAGTCGCTGCGGTAAGCCCGACCCATGCGGTGATCCACCACCAGCAGTTTATCCGGCAAATAAAGCACCAGATCCCATTGATCGGAAGACCTTTCCCGCTTTAACTCCATGGGCTCAAACTGAAAAACCAGATCATAACCAAAGGCTCCATACAGCCCCAGAAACCGGTCTTCCTCTGCCATCAGCAATTCCTGCAGCGCTCTGATTACAGAGAAAACACCGGGCTGCCGACTGCGTTCCTCCTCCCTGAAAAACCCCTCCGCTCCCATAATTCTCCCATATATCACGGGGACTCCTTTGCTATATGAAATATCAAGCACGGCTGCAGTAGAGGCCAGGCAACGGTAGATGGGCGGCAGCAATTTGCGCCCATTGGGATTTAAGGCCTTTATGGCAAACTCTTTTTGCCGGGCCCGGATTTCCAGGCAGGGCTCGATAAACCCGATATCCCACTGGGTATAGCGGCCCGGGTACTCGTAGCTGCTGGAAAAGAGCGCTCCTTTTTGATAATCAATTCTCTCCAATATATAATCACTGGCACCGCTTACCTCAACCTCTTCCACTTCGCGCCGTATCTCAATCCCGCCCTGACTGGCATAGCTTCGTGAAGTAAACTGGCCAGCCGCATTATGTCGGTTCATTGCCGTTCTCCTCTCCGCTGACTCCGGTAATATAAGTTTTGCTGCATATAGCAGCCTGTTTTCTTAATTCCTTGCTCAAGGCGGCAAAAGCCGCCGGAGTAATGGATTGGGGCCCATCGGATAAAGCCTGTTCCGGATTCTGGTGCACCTCTATCATCAGGCCATCCGCTCCGGCAGCAATCGCCGCCCGGGCTACCGGAGCCACCAGGGAACGGCGGCCGGTGGCATGGCTGGGGTCGACTATAACCGGGAGGTGGGAGAGCTCCTTCACCAGGGCTACCGCACCGATGTCAACCGTATTGCGGGTCATTTCCTCAAAGGTACGAATGCCCCGCTCACACAGTATTACCTGCTCATTGCCCGCATCCAGAATATATTCGCAGGCTAACAGCCATTCCTCTATAGTAGCGGCAAATCCCCGTTTCAAAACTACCGGACGCTGAATTCGGCCTGCTTCTTTTAACAGCGTAAAATTCTGCATATTGCGGCTGCCGATTTGAATAATGTCACTGTAGTAAGCCACCTTCTCCATATCCCGCACATCTACAACCTCGGTAACCACCGGCAGGCCGGTCATTTCCCGGGCTTCCTTCAATATCTTTAATCCCTCTTCCCCCAGACCGGCAAAGGAATAAGGCGAAGTACGCGGTTTATAGGCTCCGCCGCGAAGGATATGCACTCCCCTGTCCTTGATCAGGGCTGCAATTTCCAGATAACGGTCCCGGGATTCCACGGAACAGGGCCCGGCTATTACTGTGCAATAACCTTCTCCTATATATACTGGCCCTGCGGGAGATGAAATCTCAATTATGGTCCTGCTGTCACCCTGGCGGGAGGCCAGTTTATACGCTTCCATAGTTCCCCTCCCTGCTGCGGATCAGTTCTTTTATCGCCCTTTCCATCTGCCCGGGCAACAGCCGGGGTCGGGATTCATACTCCTCGATTATCCGGGCCAGATAACTGCCCACAACCACTGCATCGGCATAGTCTCTGAATGTTTCTATCTGCTGCCCGCTGGATATACCAAATCCCAGTGCCAGCGGGGTTGGGGTAAATTTCTTGATCCTCTGCAGGTATTCCTTAATCTCCTGCTCAGGGAGCTCTCTCATTCCGGTTACCCCCCGTACGGATACACAGTAGATAAAGGCTGCCTGCTGTTCGGCTGCCAGTTGGATTCTGTCCTCACTGCTGCTGGGAGCCAGCATGGGTATGGCCTCGAGATGATATTCCTGTAGAACCGGCATTTCATCCAGGGGAAGGTCAGGTACGATTAAGCCTTCTATACCTGCCGCCCGGGCTTCTTGCATAAATCTATCCAACCCCATACGGTACAGGGGATTATAATAGGAAAATAGAATTAAGGGCAAATGGCAGGCCTCACTAACCCGGTGGGCAAATTCCAGGCCCCGTTTCAGGTTTAATCCCTGCTTTATCCCCCGGTGGTGAAACCGTTCAATAACTTCCCCATCAGCCAACGGGTCCGTGAACGGGACACCCAGTTCCAGAAGATCACAGCCTCCCTGTTCCAGGGCCTTGATACAATCCAGGCATAGTTCTTCATCCGGCAGGAGGGCCATTATGAAGGCAATCAAGGCCGGTTTATGTTCCTGCTGGTAACGCAGCATCAGCTCTCTTATTCTGGACATTATTGCACCTCCCGTCTTGATTCCAGGTAGCTCAGGACTTCTTCCGTGTCCTTATCCCCCCGGCCGGAAATATTTATCACCAGGCTGGTTCCGGTCGGAAGCCCGGGGGCCATTTTCAAGGCATAAGCTACCGCATGAGCACTTTCCAGGGCAGGGATAATACCTTCATATTCGCTTAGCATAAGGAAAGCATTTACCGCTTCATCATCACTCACATTGACATAATTGACCCGCTCAGTAGCCCGCAGGTAAGCATGTTCCGGACCCACCCCGGGATAATCCAGGCCTGCGGAAATGGAATGAGTGTCCATTATCTGCCCGTTTTCGTCCTGCAGCAGCTTGCTCAGCGCACCGTGCAGAATACCATCAGTGCCCCGGGAAAGAGTGGCACAATGCTCACCCGCATGGTCACTGCGGCCACCGGCTTCCACCCCGATGAGCTCAACCGGCTCGTTAAGAAAGGGGTAAAATATTCCCATGGCATTGCTGCCGCCGCCCACACAGGCCAGTATGCACGATGGCAGCCGACCTTCCTCCTGCTTAAACTGTTCCTTCAGTTCCCGGCCTATAATGGACTGAAAATTGCGCACTATCATGGGATAGGGATGGGGACCTACCACTGAGCCAATAAGCATATGGGAGTACTCAAAGCTCTGGATAAAATCCCGAAAGGCTTCATTGGTGGCATCTTTTAAGGTCTGACTGCCTTTATTCACCTCTTTTACCTCGGCCCCCAGCATCTGCATGCGGAAAACATTAAGCCGCTGTCTTTGCATGTCGCGAGATCCCATATAAACCGTGCATTTCATTCCCAGCACGGCTGCGGCCGTGGCTGTAGCCACCCCATGCTGCCCGGCACCAGTTTCCGCAATCAGGCGCTCCTTGCCCATCCTTTGTGCCAGCAGGGCCTGCCCCAGAGTGTTGTTTATCTTGTGCGAACCGGTATGATTGAGGTCTTCCCGCTTAAGGTATATACGGGCGGAGCCGACCTCTTGGCTGAGCCGCCGGGCAAAATAGAGTGGTGACTCCCTCCCGACATAGTTTTTCAAGTAGTAGTCAAGCTCCTCACTGAACCCGGAGTCTTCAAGTATTTGCCCGTAAGCCTGTTCTATCTTTTTTAGCGCTGGAATCAGGGTCTCCGGTACGAACCTGCCTCCATAGCGGCCATAATAACCTTTGTCATCGGGATACATCGCCATCAGCCTCCTTTACTTCATTAATAAACGCCTCTATCATCAAAGGGTCTTTGCCTCCTCCGGGATATTCCACCCCGCTGGAAACATCCACAGCCAGGGGGTTCAGCCTTCTTACCGCTGTTCCCACATTACCCGGGTTTAGCCCCCCCGCCAGTATGAATTCAATATCCGGCGGGAGTTCGCCCAACCATTCCCAGTTAAAACTTCTGCCGCTGCCTCCCCTTACGGCAGTACTGCAGGTGTCAAACAGATAAAGGTAAGGTCGCCATCGCCGCAGGTAGTCAGGGTCAGGAGGCCCTTTCAGGGAGAAACATTTGATAACCGGCAGGCTTAACTCCGCCAGGTACTCGGGCGCTTCGTCCCCATGCAACTGCACCAGGTCCAGCCGGCAGTAATCCACGATTCGTTTAACCTCTGCCAGTTCTTCATTAACAAACACCCCCACCTTGAGGATGCCGTCCTTTAGTTCCCGGTTTATGGCGGCAGCCTCCTCTGCCTCAATCCGGCGCGGGGAAGGAGCAAATACTTCCCCAACCGCCCAGGCCCCGCACTTCCCGGCCCAAACCGCTTCCGTCAGGTTTTTTATTCCACATATCTTAACCAGGGTCATTACTTCTTCCCCTCCCATGGCAGGTTATTTAGATGCTTTACAGTTTTGGATGAACCACAGATTACACTGATTTTCACAGATTATTTTTTCTTAATTATTATCAGCGTTAATCTGTGCCTGAAGGGTTTGCTTCCTTAATAGCGACCGCAGGGAACATTTGTGTACCCCATAGGTGTGTCCGTCTGCGTCTATGTTCGTACTAACCCCACCATGGCGTAGCAAACCGCAACCATGAATGAAAATAGAATGATATGGATCAACCACAATGAAAAACCTTTTAAAAATCTGCGTTAATCTGTGTCTATTTCCGTGTTAATCTGTGGTTATTAAGTTCCCGCAGCTTTGCTCCGGGGTCGGGGGCGGTGACCAGGGCTTCTCCTACCAGAACCGCATTATAGCCGTGCCCCTTAAGCAGCAGGACATCCTCCCGGGTCCTGATGCCGCTTTCACTCACCTTGAGCATTGATGGGGGGATATACTGGGCCAGTTCCAGGCTGCGGTGAATGTCTACCGAGAAATCTTTCAGATTGCGGTTATTTACCCCCAGCATCTTTGCCGGCAGGTCCATGGCCTTTTGCAGTTCTTCCCGGTCATGCACCTCCAGCAGCACTTCCAGCCCCAGTTCCCGGCTTTTATCACATAGAGCCAGCAACTCAGGATAATCGTGCAGGGCGGCTATAAGAAGCACCATATCGGCCTGCAGCAAAACAGTTTCGTACAGCTGGACTTCATCAATAATGAAGTCTTTGCGTAAAACCGGCAGGCCGGTAATTTCCTTTACCCGGGGAAGCAGGTCTTTCCGCCCTTGAAATAACCGGCTGTCAGTAATATAGGAAATAGCAGCAGCACCGTTATCCCGGTAACAACCGGCCAGTTGCAAAACATCCATTTCATGAGCCAGTACCCCTTTCACCGGAGATGCCTTCTTGACTTCCGCAATTACGGCCATACTGTCTTGTGAACTTTTGAATACTCTATCCACATCCAGAGGTGGAAGGCGGGAAGCTATATCATCTATTGCCCCACGGCTTTTCAACTCCCGCACTTCCAGCTCTTTAAACCTGACTATCCGCTCTAACATGGGATCACCTTATCCCGGCTGTAGCTGATCATGGCCTGTAATGTTGCCTGGCTCTTGCCGGAATCAATGGCTTCGGCAGCTATCAGCATACCGTCCTCAATATCTGCTGCCCGCTCCGCTGCCACCAGGGCTGCGGCTGCATTAAGGATAACTACCTGCCGATGGGGGCCTGGCATCCCTTGCAATACCTCGCCAATAATCCTGGCATTACTTTCCTTATTTCCCCCCCTGATGGCTTCCAGGCCAAAGGGTGCTATACCCAGGCTCGTGGGGTCGATATTATAGGTTTGCTGCTGTTGCATTCCGGCATCAAAGACCCGGGTTGTGCCAATGGGACTTATTTCATCCATACCGTTTTGGGCACATACTACCAGAGCCCGTTTCCGCCCCAGTTGCAACAAAGTCTGCCCGATTGCTTCCTGCAGGCTGGCATCAGCTATACCCATAACCTGATAAGCCAGGGGACAGGGATTAAGTAAAGGACCCAGGAAATTAAAAATAGTCGCTACCCCCATTCCGCGCCGCAGGGGACCCAATTGCTTCAAAATGGGATGGTAATTGGGAGCAAATAAAAATGTGATTCCCGCCTTATCCAGCATCTCCCTGGCTTCATCCGGGGTGAGCTGAATATTTACCCCCAGGGCTTCCAGGACATCAGCACTGCCTACATTGCCGGTAACCGCCCGGTTGCCATGTTTGGCTACCGGAACTCCGCAACTGGCCGTCACCAGAGCAGCAGCCGTAGATATATTGAAAGTCCCCAAGCCATCTCCCCCGGTGCCGCAGGTGTCTATCAGTTCCAAATCACTGTCAATAGTAATGGCTTCTTCATACAGGGCCTGGACAAAGCCGCTCAGTTCAGCAGCAGTCTCCTTCCGGGTGCGCAGGGCACTCAGAAAGGCAGCCGCTTTTACCTCGGGAATACTCTCATGCAGAAGCATGCGGGCGGTCAAATAGGCCTCTTCCAGGTTGAGGTATTCTCCCCCCACCACGGTTTTCAAATAACGGTCAAACATATTAGCTCTCCTCTCCTCGTCAATTCTCCTCTGTTCTCCGCAGTGTTGTTAATCAACCAGTATTTTGGGGCCAAAAAATCACCATATTTTAAACAGTTGCCTTGAATACGAAACTAAAACGCGCTTAATAGAGGGGCCATCGTTTTAGCCCCCCATCGTGGTTTATGACATAACTCAGGTGAGAAGACAAAATTGTACGCTTAATTAATGTGCTAATGGAGGTAAGAAATAGTTGGGTCGAAGGGTAGTCTAAACCGGGAAGAAATGCTCTTTGCATAATGCAGGGTGTATGGTTGGTACTAAAGAATGGCAGGACAATATGGCCACTGGCCATGCTGGCAGTGGTCGCAGCAGTATTGGGAATCAAGGGAAAATTAAAACCAGCACGGTAGAATGTGCTGGTCACCATATTATAAGACCGGCTCATCTCGTCCATGTTCTCCTCTGCTCTTCTCATCTCGTCAATCTCATCAGCTATTCGCTTGTAGATATTGTAAATTTAACCTCGCTGCAGGTAATTTGTCAATCAGTTATTTTGTAAAAAAATTGCTGATTTCAGGAGCGATACCCCTAAAGATTCTTGACAACCGTCCTTGACCCCAGGCCATAACTACTTATGAAAATAACCAACAGGGTTTTATTTTTTAGTTTCCCTTAAAAAGTCAGCGTCAGTCTGCGTCTTTTTTCTTGCTAAATGTATTTAAACCTGAATGGCATCTCCCGTCTAATATCCTGCTTTAGTTTATCCACCACTGCTGCAGGTACCCTGTTTTCACTTTTGCCCAGAACCAGGCTAAAAGCCCAGCAAAGACCCAGATAAGGCATGATTTTTACCATGTAAGGCTCTCCTGCCGGATAGCGCAGGTGCAACAATGGCGATAAGCCGATATCCCTGACCCCACGGGCTAATTCCCGGTCATCTATCCCGGTATAAGTCTGATATTCCGCCATATCAAAATCGGCATTGTTGGCACCACTATTAGGGGAAAACATCTGCTTTATCATTTGTTTTTTATGCTCGCTGCCGGCCGCCAGGAAGCGGAAAAACTGATAGCGCCTGCTTTTGGTGATGGTTGTGGGATCGGCAATAGTAATGATAACGCCGTTTTCCGATAACCGGTCAGCGGCACTCTTCAGTAAACCAAGCGGTTCTTTGAAATGATGTATGGCCGAAGAGAATACAATTAAATCGTACTCCCCCTCGGAATCCAGAAAAGAGAAGGCATCTGCCTGAACCACATCTATCTCCTGGATGTTATTCTTAGCTATCATTTCCCGGGCAATCGCCAGCATCTTTTCCGACAGATCCACCAGCGTAACCTTGCACTCCGGGGCACAGGATTTAAGCACAAATGCCGCCTTACCCGCCCCCCCGCAGAGGTCGACCGCCCGCAGGCTGTGGTCAAGCGTCTTTTCCAACATATCGGTAACGGCCTTGAAGATTACATTATACTCAATATAGGAATATCGGGGTTCTTCAAAATCTTTATAGAAATTTACAATATGCTCGCTATCATACTTTTCGATATTCGCCTGTAATATATCTTCCTCCGTGCATTCTTCCCACCTTTTCGCCATGTTTTACCCCCACCCTTATCTTTCTTAATATTACTATTTCTCCAAATTATTGCATTACCCTTTATTGTTTTGCAAAGAGCGGCAGTTGAAAAAACCATGACTAGAATGCTTACTCCCAGGGTGATTATGTAATGATTCAAGGAAAAAATGGCCTCTGGAGGTGCGGACAAAATCTTGGACCCTGATAGAGACAGGAGGGTGTCCGTATGTATTCAAGAGAAGAGCGCATGAAGGCAATTGAGCTATACATCAAGTATGATAAAAGTATAGCTGCTGTAATTCATGAACTTGGCTATCCAAGCCGTGGATTATTGCCGAGATGGTATAAAGCATATCTAAAAGAACAAGAGACTGGGATCTTGTGGGATCGATATTCACGATGCTCGAAATATTCACTAGAGCAGAAGATAGCTGCTGTAGAACACTATTTTGAGCATGGTCGCAATTTATCAAGGACGGTAATATTACTGGGGTACCCCTCTAAGGAGGCACTCAGATTATGGTGTGATGAGTTGGCACCAGGAAGTCGCAAAAAGCGTGTTGGAGGTGTACAATGCACTCAAGAGCAGAAGAAAGAAGCCGTAATTGCACTATGCACCAGAACCGGCAATGCTAAAGAAATCGCCAGGGAATATGGCGTCACCCGAGAGGCACTATACAACTGGAAAAACGATCTGCTCGGCAAGGAGGATAGCATAACGATGCCTGAGGCAGAGGACAAACCGCTCCCCGATAACAAGGATGCCCTTTTATCCGAAATCGAATCGCTGAAACGTCAGATTAAAGGACTGAAGCTTGAAAAGGCCATTTTGGAAGGGACAGCAGAGATTATAAAAAAAGATCCGGGCGTCGATCCGAAGAACCTAACAAACAAAGAGAAGGCGATTCTGGCCGACGCCCTGAGAAATGAGTATCCGTTGAAGGAAGTGCTTGCGTGTCTAGGAATGCCACGCAGCAGTTACTTTTACCATCGAAAGCTCGCGTCAATTCCAGGCAAATACGAAGAACTGAGGCGCCGTATCATAGAGTTGTTTGGGGAGAACGGTGGACGATATGGCTACCGACGAATCCATGCTTTGCTTGCGCGAGAAGAAACACGCGTTTCCGAAAAGGTTGTGCGACGTATAATGGGGGAATCCGAGCTTGTTGTTTTCCAAAAAAGGAGGCGGAAATACAGTTCGTACCAAGGCGAGAAGACTCCGGGCGCAGACAACTTAATCGAGCGCAATTTCCATGCGGATGGGCCGAAAGTCAAATGGCTCACGGACATAACGGAATTCGCTATCCCTGCTGGGAAAGTATATCTTTCCCCAATTGTGGATTGTTTTGATGGGTTGCTGCCAAGCTGGTCTATAGGGACTAGCCCTGATGAATATTCCGGTGCGGCGAAGCCGCAGTTCCGGAGAATAGGAAACCGCCTGTCCGGAACTGGAAACCGCACTTGAATAATCCTTTACTCACTAAGCAATTTATCTAGACCATACACTTCACGCATTGAAATGTCTTTTGACGGATCGGTGCTTTCGATATTAATTTTGTATGCATCGTGTACGATGCGGTCAAGAATGGCATCTGCTATTGTGCTGTTATCGCCGCCCAACTGATCATACCAGCCTTCCTGGCGGAACTGGGAACAGAAGATAGTGGAAGACTTCTTTCGGCGCTTATGAAGCAGTTCGAAAATATCCTTACTTTCTGATTCAGAAGGCTTTAAAAGCAGCCATTCATCCAGAATGAGCAGCACTGGATTGGTATACTTGGTCATAACTCTTCTGTAAGAACCGTCAGTTCTTGCAATTTCAAGATCAAGAAGCAGGTCAGGTAACCTTATGTATTTTACTGAATAATATTGCTTGCAGGCTTCCATGCCAAAGGCACAAGCCATGTAGGTTTTTCCGCTGCCGGTTGCGCCGGTAATAAAAATATTTCGGTGCTCGGTGATATATTCACAGGTTGACAGTCTTTGCAGTAACGACTTATTCAGCTTTCTGCCTGAAGCATAGTTGATATCCATAATGCTGGCATCTGGCTGATCCAATTCGGCCTGCCGGATCAACCTTCTCAAACGGTTGTTTTTACGGCTGGTGTATTCGATATCCACCAGCATGCCCAGACGATCTTCGAAAGGTACGTCCTTCATTCTGGGATCGCTCAGCTGGTTGCGAAATGCATCTGCCATAGCAGTAAGACGCATTTCAATCAATTTATCGATTGTACTCTGGTTTGTCATAATGGCTGCTTACCTCCCATAGTAACCGGCACCTCTGGTGATGCCGTATTTGTTTGTGGTGGATTCAGCTATTGGGGATTGATCAGTGATCTGACCATCCTTTCCGGCTGTGAGTATGTTTTTAATACTCTTGTAGCTGGGCGCTGCAGTATAGGAGAGAGCCTTTTTACAGGCCGCTTCCAGACGCTCTGCGGAATATTTATCCGCAAGCTTCAGAAGCCCCATACAGCTTTTGTAGCTCTGTTGTTCCACCCGTTGGGAGGTAAGTATTGCATCAACAGCTTGATACGTATTGATTCCAATTTTATCAGCCCATTTACGGAATCGATCGCCGTTCCATTCCAGATATTTCTGATGGTCTTCCGGCATATGTTCCACAATGGTGCTGTACTGCCCAGGCCTACCGTGTAGACGGGCATGTGAACATAGACGGTTATGGTTAAAGAAAACCTCAATGGTTGTCTCTGTTATCCTTACATCGACCTTGCGTTTGATATACTCACAAGGAACAGAATATAGCATTCTGTCAACAGATATATGATAATTGAACTGAACAGTGGCTTTTTTCCAAGCTGCCAGTTCATAGGGGGTAGCAGGTAAAGGTGCCAAAAGTGACTGTTCTTCCGCAAGAAACAAACTGATCCGGCTACCCTCTTTCTTTTGGAATAACCGGGCATTAAAAGCTTCCAGCTTTACTCCTATGGCCTTGTTTAATTCATACAGAGAAAAGAACTGCTCGTTGCGGAGAGCTGCGGTGATCCAGGTGGATATGTTTCCGACAGATCCCTCCACGTTTGGCTTGTCCTTAGGCTTTCTGACTCTGGCAGGAATGATGGCTGTGCCATAGTGTTCTGCCATTTCATAGTAGGTGGTGTTGACCTGCTGGCTATACCAGCCGCCATTCTGGATCACAGCTGTCTTGCAGTTGTCCGAGACCAGAATCTTAGCCACACCGCCAAAGTATTGGTACATATGGATATGGGCTGTGATCCATGCCTGTTGTTTTTCGTTAATAAAAGCTTCGACATAGGCATACTGGCTGTAAGTCATGACACCTACGAATATACTTGCTTCAATGATTTCGCCGGTATCCGGGTCTATGATTTGGGCAGGATCACCTGCCCAATCGACCTCGACCTGTTCTCCCGGTTTGCGGGCTATGTGCATGGTAGCACGACGTTTCTGCTCATCCTGCTGGATGTAATAGCAGAATTGAGAATACATAAGCGGCTGCTCATTGTTAAGACGGCATTCCTCCATGTATTCGGTCCATAAGAGCTTTTTGCTGACTCCATTTTTAAGCAACTCTTTGTGGATGTAAGCAAAGTCCGGCATTTTCTTAACTGTGTTTACTTTGGATTTGGAAAAAAGAATTTGTTCTAGTACAGCATCAGTCTGGTTGTCGTCAATTGGCCATGAAATATTAAGTTCTTTAGCCCTGTTGATAACTCGATTGACTGTTTTCTTAGAGACATTGCTGCTGTAGGCGATGTTCTGCTGGCTGAATCCAAGACTATGAAGTCTTAGGATTTCCCGATACTTGGTCATTTTGTGATGACCTCCTTCAAATGTATTTACACCCTCAGGTGCATTGATACATTATATCGGAGGAGGCTTCTTTCACGGTTTCCGCTTCCGGTACAGCGGTTTCCTCTAGAACGGAATAGCGGTTTCCAACCACCGGACAGGCGGTGTAATTTGCTCCGGAATACTCACCCTGATGCCGATTTGGTCAACAGCATGCTTGACCGCGCGACAGAAACCCTGAAAGAAGGTGAACATCCGCTGGTGCATTCAGATCGGGGCGGCCATTATCGTTGGCCTGGGTGGATATCACGAATGGAAAAAGCGGGTCTTCAACGCTCGATGTCAAAGAAGGGCTGCTCGCCCGACAACGCAGCTTGTGAGGGATTCTTCGGCAGGCTCAAGAACGAGATGTTCTACAATAGATCATGGACAGGGGTCAGCATAGAGGAATTCATGGATATCCTTGACGAATATTTGGTCTGGTATAATGAGAAGAGGATCAAACTTTCTTTGGGTGCGATGAGTCCGTTGGAATATAGGCGAAGCCTTGGTTTGGCCGCCTAAGGTGTCCAAAAAAACGTCCGCACCTCCTTGCTGTATTTTTTACTTGCCAAACACAGGAAGTCTATATCATAGTGCATTTTCTTCTTTATATATACGGAATTTGGGTTAAGCGAATCTACAGATTTTGTTTAATTTGGTAAGAAGTTTAAATAGTGACAAAGTGAAGCATATTACCATTTTGCCCGATGATTTTTTTCAAAGCATCAAAAGAAATCCATACCGTAGCAGTATTGTCATTGGGATGAACCCCAAGCTTGTTTTTTCCCGCTAAATCTTTGTCCAGTACTACTTCTACAAAAGCATCAGGATCATTAATTATGCCTAAAGGTGTTACTTCCCCTTTTTGAAGATGTAAATACTTAAAAAGCCTTTCTTCAGAAGCAAAGCTTAATCTAGTGCAACCCAGTTGTTTTTGAATACTTTTTAAATCGGCCTTTTTGTCTTGATATAGAACCACAAGGAAATGCCGTTTTCCTTGTGCATCGCTTAAAAATAGGCTTTTACACATATCCCCATATTGGGATATATTTAGATTAAGCCCTTCTTCTGCTGTAAAAACAGCCGGATGATTTATACTCTGGTACTCAATATTTAAAGCATTTAATATTTTAAAAACTTTTTCTTTTTGATTATCCATTCCTTCTTCTCCTTTATGTATTCCACTTTATCTAAATAAGCTTTATCTTTGACATTCTACCCCTACATAGTTCGGTAAAACAAATCCGATTTCAAATTTTTATACTTTTCCATTGACTACTCAATATCAGCTTCCCAATATTGTTATAACTTTTGATATGTCAGGCAACTAGAAATTATTAGCCAAACGCGAAGCTCACAACTCAGAAGGAATAGTTGGTTATAAACATTAAGCGAAGTCGGCTAAAAATGATTATTCTTTATCCATAGGTTTGATTGTAACGTCACTCTTGTCAACGATGCGTACTAATTTATTAGTTTCATCCAAAAACACACTCATTCCGGCAGGCGCTTTTGCAGAGACATCTTGCATTTTTCCGCTTACTTCATCATATATGGCGTTCAAATAACCACCAAACTTGAGAACGTATTTTTTTGCATGATATTCGACACCTTGAATAATCGTTACACCTTCTTGCTTATTCACGATAACACTTTGAGGAATATCGAGAGAGTACTCCTGCGGATAGCCTTTGATTACAATATTTTTTACCCCATTACTATTAATGTCGAATTCAGCATACATGATTTTGCCGTCAGGAGTTTTAATTTCGCAACGAGCTTCATCGCCATCTATTTGGAGCATCGTATTGCCTTGCTTAATTAGCTCATTTGGTGTAACAACTTTTCCTGTATCCGAACGAGTCCAAGTCTTAATCGTTTGCATGTTATTGTCATTGATCTTTTCATAATCTTTTTTCTTTAACCATCCTATGATCTTGTTTTCATATTCATCTTTACTTACAGTTCTACCTTTAGTTCCCAAGAACATATGAAAAGATAGTAATGCATAAGCAATCACTTCCAAAGTAGAATAATCTATATCGTAGTCTTTTAAAGAGATGAAACGATTTAATGAATCCCTTATTACACCCATTAGATGATTTTCGTCAAACGGCATCAACATGATATTTATGGTTTTAGCTTTAAGATATTTCTCAAATCCATTTATGCTGGAAGTAGCTTCTTTATCCATTTTATTTGTATAATATTTGTCAACTGATTTGATAAAGGTATTAGCTGGTTCTTGACAGTTACCAATGAGAATTAATTGATATACTTTAGAGGGAACATCACTTATTAGACTTATGAGCCAACCCTTAATGTCATCTTTGGAAAAGAGATTAACTGACGATTTGACTTGTATTGCCCTAAGAACAGAGCTATCGTCATCTATAAGTGCAATATCAACTTTATCATTCGGAGTTGTATATTCAACAGAAATTTCATGCCAATCGTTTTCTGTACAAGCATTAAAAATTGAGATTATTCCTTGATATATGTATCCACGACTTCCTTCTTGTCCGCCCATAACCACAACTCCTCGTAATGAATTTCACCTATTTAATGATTTCGCATTATTGCTAAAACTTTCATTGCAAAATGTCGGTTATTAGCCTTTCTAGAACTTAGTTATCCATACAATTTATACATATTTAATCATGCCAAGTATATTCTTACTATTAAATTGCCCTTAATATCTGTTATGGCAACAGTATTCCTTTTGATGCTAAATATATCTTAATTGCACTGTATATAACAGGTGCACCACCGGTAACTCCAGCCACCACAATATCCCCGCCTTTATCCTTGACATAATCCCACAACGGGTGACTTGAGTCTATTTGATCCTGAATAAGTTTCATGATTTCCTTTTCAACAGCTACTCCATCTTCTCCAGATTCGAAGATATTTTTGAGGATAGTCAACTTCTGTTCATCAAGTTCAAGTTGTTGTTTCTGTGCGGATAACTGATCCTTCAATATATCAATATATGAATTTTGATTTTCCACAACTTTCTGTAATTGAACATTAGTTTCGGCGGTATTGATTGCCGTCTGCTTAATCGCCTCTTGCATTCTTTGACGATTATTATAGGCTTCTTCGGCAATCTGCTGTGTTCTTTTATTCGATTCTTCAATTTGTGCCTGGATACCTGATGCCAAGTTTGCTGTATAAGAATAATTAATTTTTGGTAAACCTGCTAATTCCATTCTATTAAAATCATCGTTTACCATGATTTGCTCCTTTCTCACTTAAAGTTTCATTAAATTGTTTATATGTTATTACCTGAAGTCCCAGTACTTTCAATTACAATTCCGATTTATCGAACTGCTTATAATTGCTAAAACATTCAGTCGCATGAATTAGATTATTAGCCTAATTAGAATAATCCGCATGACAGCAACCCCATTCCTTGACACTCTTCTTTTATATTATGCAAAGCACCAGAGTTACCTGGCTATTGAGAATTCTTATCTATAAACTATATAACTCCAGTAGCTGGCACTAAAGGTTCAACTTTCCTGTAAGCACTGGAAATATCGAATCTTAAATCATTGTCAAATAGTTGTTTTGTAATCAAAAATGCATTGAAAATTAGTAATCTGAGCACTCGGTTTTGGAGATATCCCACTCCTAACCTATCCATATAATGAGAGTAGTAGTTTCTGAATATTTTCAAGGCTAAAAGATATAGTATGAAATTGTCAAAAGTTCCTTCGTTTTTTGAATTGATTTTTTCAAGTAACTCCATCAATCCTTTTGTATTTACAGCGGCATTTGTTTTGAATTTATCAAATAATTCCCCTTGGATTTTTTTAAATTTTTTTTCATATTCACTATCAATTTTATTTAAGAAGGTTTGAATTGTTTTATCTAACGGATTACCGAACTCCTCCTCAGGAAATTTACTTTTTAGCTTATCTTTCAAATAAATTTCAAATAACCATGTTAACTCGCCGATAAATCTAGTTGTTCTTATGTTTCTATATCGACCATTTTCATTATATGACTCTCTGAAATTAAAGCTTGTACTGATACTTCGAAAATGTTTCAAAACATGAATAAATTGCAGTATCACATCAAATTCAAAATCGCAAATAAGATCATTAAAACTTTCATTGGACAAATTAATGTTAAATGCTTCTAGTGTTTTTTCAAGCTGACTAAAATGTCTATTGGCAACTTTGTAATTGTTATAGTCACTTATTATATATGGGACAATATTCCATGAGGCGAGATTCTTACTTTGAATTAGGTTAAGAATAAAGGTACCTTCCCTGCAGTTATTCTTTATAGCATATTCATTATCAGCCAAAGACAAATAATGAAGGTAATTATTTACATCTCCATTTTCTCCAATCAAAACTGCATAGTTATAATATATTGAAGTAAAATCATGAGACTTAATAAATTCGAGGACACTCGCATCAAAATCAAATTTCTCAAAATTATAATCAATAGTTGTCAAAGTCATATAAAAATGATAATAGATTTTAATGGCATTATAGTATTCATTACCCCTCAATGCATCAACAAGAAGGTTAATAGAATAAACAAAATCATCAAAAACCTCATGTGACTGTAAAGTGCAAGATTTTTCAATTCCATCATTTATAAATGAATATATATCATGGGAATTATTGATATTTAAAGCTTTGGGGAAAAGTTTATGATTTCTATCAACGCTAATTACATTACTAAAAAGATAATACTTATCCATAATCAATTCCCCCAATCAAAGCAGGCTTCTTATTATTCGCGATTTATAAATCCAAACAGGTTCGCATTATAGACATTAGCTACTATATAACCTTGTAAAACTTCCATTATCCCTAAGATAATAAAGTGGATATTTTTATAGCGCACCCTATCTTGGGGGTCAATCTACCCAGAATCATTCTCACCCATATACGTAGAATCTGAGCGGAGACAATTCATTGGGCAAGACACCAAATTTATGCATAATATTCCATATTTATAGCATAGGCTTAATTTGATTACTTATCAACCGTAAATTACGTAATTTGGGGCTATTATTAAGTTGTTAACCATTATATTTTTGTCTTGACTTAATCCCAGGCATTAACTGAATATACTCAGGTCAAAACATTACACTGCCTTGAACTAATCTCGATTGATGAGATTGAAGTTTTTGGTGGTGGATATAAAGATTGGAAGTAAGAAGAGCAGACTTATTACTCCCGGTGAATACGGTAATAAGCAGGTGAAAGCAAACCTTCTTTATAAATCTAAACACTTTTCTCCATCAGGCACACTTCAAAAGGCAGATGGGGGTAATTCTTTACTGCAGTTTCGGTAAAACCATATTGTAGATACCAGTTCTTTAAAACCAGGTTTTCATTTATAATTCCGATGGAGATTCTTCCTCCCCCTGCTCGATTTACATATTCGGAAACGAAGTCTAGCATTTGTTTGCCATAACCGTTATGCCTGTAATCTGGCAGAACCGCGAGTTTGTTCAGATAATACAGGTCGTTATCCGTTTGTTCGATGGTAAAGAAACCTATCTGTATTTCATCTTTATACACGCCGAATAGATGTATGTCTTTTTCTTTCATCTTTAATAAGTCTTTAAGTTGAATAAAAGCAGCGTTGGTGGGGGCATTTTCCCTGGTGAGCTTAAATTGACGGGCTACGGTGATAAATGATTCCCGGATTACGTTTACACTGTTACGTAATTCAGCTTCATCAACCATTTGTCTTATTTCAATATCCATGTCTGCCTCCCTATTCTCCTCTGTTGGGCCTAATCCTCACCGACCATAAAACCACTGGTTTCCAAAAAGTCGTGGGGGCTCGGTTTCAATGGGACGGGTTGTTTGCATATACAACCATCGGAAGGATAGTTATATAAGCGCTTATTACAATGTATTATAATGGAAATTACAGGTAGGGAACAGGTATTATTACCTGATATAAGGAGGGGGAATTATGCAAATCGCAGCCATCAACGGGGGCCCCAGGGGGGGTAAGATATCCAAGACTGCAATGCTTCTGGAGGCTTTTTTGTCTGGTTGCCGGCAGGGAGGGGCTGATGTTGAGACTATCAATCTTCGGGATAAGGATATTAAAATGTGCACCGGGTGTTACAGTTGCTGGATTAAAACGCCGGGCCAATGCGCCCTGAAAGATGATATGAAAGACATCCTCTTAACTCTGGATAAGGCGGATGTGGAGGTCTGGGCCACTCCGCTGTATTTTTTTGGTCCTACCGCCTTGTTTAAGAACTTTGTAGATCGTACCATACCTCTGGCCGAACCCTACATCATTGAAAAAGATGGGCTCTGTACCCATCCGCTGCGCAATAAGAAAGCCCGGCAAATTGTATTCATGTCTGTGGCTGGCTTCTGCGAAGTAGAACATTTTCATCCCCTGTCGCAATGGCTCCGTTTTATGGAAGGGCGCGGGCTTTTGCAGATCAGGGCTGAAATATACCGACCCAGTGCTGAGTTTATGAGTGCTCCACCTTTAAAGGAAAAGGTAGAGGAGATTTTGGCCGCTACCCGGAAGGCTGGTCAGGAATTCGTACAAACCGGGGATGTTTCAGAGACTACCATGCAATCTATTTGCCAGGATATGCTCCCTGATAAGCAGACTTACATGGATCTAGCCAATAAGTACTGGAACTGGGAAATTGAAAGAAGTAAAAAGCGTTTAAAAGGTGTTGCTGATGAACATTGAATCCTTGAAAACCAGGGCTCAAGCAATGGAATCCGATTTGGGAGTTATATACCTGGCATTTAAACATCCTCGTACGCCCTGGTATGTAAAAGTTCTAATTGTTATCGTGATTTCATACGCTTTAAGCCCTATCGATTTGATACCCGATTTTATTCCTGTCCTGGGCTATCTTGACGATTTAATCCTGATTCCGGCTGGTATTGCTCTGGCCGTAAAGCTTATACCTGATAATATAATTGCGGAATGCAGGGAGAATAGTGCTAATTCATCCGGCATTCAAATAAAGGGAATATATGCTGGCATCATCATCATTGCCCTGTGGTTAGTGGTTTTATACTTTGTTATTAATGCCTTTTGGTAATGAAATTGCGCCGGGTTATTATTTTAACTTCTTAAATTTTATTGCTGTGGCGCCAGATTCCTTGTTTTTCCGCAGCGGCGACGAGTTCATCCCGGAATTTAGGATGCGCCAGGTTAACCAGGCCTTCGGCTCTTTGCCATGCCGTTTTTCCCTTCAAGTTAAATTTCCCATATTCAGTGACGATATAATGCGCTACCGAGCGGCAGTCGGTTACTATGCCTCCCAATGCCAGGGTGGGTACGATACGCGACTTAATTATTCCATATTTGCCCTGATAATATGAGGGCAGGCATATAAACGCTTTGCCTCCGCGGGATTCGTAAGCGGCCAGAACAAAGTCAAGCTGCCCCCCGGTTCCGCTTATGTGACGGGTTCCCAATGACTCCGAGCATACCTGGCCATAAAGGTCTATTTGAACGGCGCTGTTTACGGTTATCAGGTTATCATTCGAGGCAGCGATAGATGAACGGTTGGTGTAATCAACCGGGTAACTGGCACACAGGGGATTGTCATCGATAAAATCATATACCTCCTGGGTGCCCAGGGCGAAGCAGTATGCTATTTTACCTCGGTCTACCGCTTTTCGCTTCCCGGTAAGCTTCCCGGCCCGGTGCATTTTAAGATAAGGGTCGCCAAGCATTTCCGTATGGCAACCCAAATCTTTAAGCCCGGATGCGGCTACCATATCACCCACCGCGCCGGGCAGACCTCCGATCCCCAGTTGGATACAGGCTCCGTCACGGATTTCCTCCACAACGTATTCGGCAACTTTTAAGTCAGCCGGTGAAGGTTCAGGATTCTTCAACTGGTCCAAAGCAGGGTTTTCACCTTCAACAATATAATCCACTTCCGAAATGTGGATGGCTTCATGGTACCCCCCCAGGCAGCGCGGTTGATTCTGGTTAATTTCAACTATCACTATCCTGGCCCGGTCACATACAGCCTTGCTATGTGAATTCTGCGGCCCAAAATTGAAGTAACCGTGTTTATCCATAGGGGCGACCTGGCGCATGGCAACGTCGATAGGTTCTATTTCTTCGCGGATATAGCGCGGCAATTCGGAATAGCGCATGGGAGTATAGTAAACTGGAGTTCCGTTGCCTGATAGTTTTCGGTCCAGACTGGAAAAATGCCAGGAATTCCAAACAAAGCTTTCTCCCTCCGGGTCAGCCGCCATTATTCGAGGCGGTGAAAGCGGCAGCATACTCCATATCTTGACCTCTTTCAGTTCATTTTTACGTTCGGCCAAAGCTTCGTCCAGGATTTTTACCTGACCGCAGAGCAGACCGTAATCCACCCAGTCTCCGGATTTTATATGCTTGACTGCTTGTTCAGGCGAAACCAGCTTGCTTTGGTATTCTTTCATCCAGTCCATATATACACTCCCTCTCTTATCAGATGGTTTAAACTATACTCCGGTTTTTCTAAAAAGGAATGCGGTTAGTCCGGGACCATATCTTCAGTTCCCGGGCATTCCTGATCAGCTCATCCCGGAAATCAGGATGGGCAAGTTTGATTAGAGCCTCGGCTCTCCCCCAGATGGAAAGCGATTTGAGATTGGCTTTGCCGTATTCGCTGACCACATACTGCACCACCGTTCGGGGAACGGTAACAATAGCCCCCGGGGTCAAAAGGGGTTTGATGCGGGAGTGCCGATTCCCGTCCTTGTCCTGGAATGTAGAGCTGAAAGCGAGAAAGCTCTTACCTCCTCTGGAATGAAAGGCGCCTTCCACAAAATCCAGTTGTCCGCCTGTTCCCGATATCTGGCGCAGGCCATGAGTCTCAGAGCATATCTGGGAAAATAAATCGATTTCCAGTATGTTATTGATGGAAACGGCATTATCATTGGCAGCTATAGCGGACGGGCTGTTCACATCATATACGGCCATGGAGGCGCAGCGGGGATTTTCGTGTAAGAAGTCATAGGTTTCCTGAGAACCCAGGCAAAAGGAGTAGGCACTTTTATGTCTGTCCTTGGCCTTCCTGCTGTTGGTTACCTTGCCTCTTTCGTACATGCGTACCATGGCATCGCAGAACATCTCACTCTGAATCCCCAGTTCTTTGAGGTCAGACTCCGCTATCAGGTTGCCGATCAGGTTGGGCAGAGCTCCGATACCCAGTTGCAGGCACGCACCAACGGGGATTTCCTCCATAATGTAATCGGCAATCTGTCGTTCGGCATCATTTGCTTCCGGAGCAGGAGGCACTGCAAAAACAGGTTGATCGGAGCCTTCGATGATATAATCGATTTCACTGATGTGGATAAATTCATCACTGCCGCCCAAACAACGCGGCATGTTCCGGTTCACCTCGGCAATGGCGATTCTGCTGTTAAGCGCAATTCCGCGATTATGCGAATTACCCAGGCCGAAGTTAAAACACCCGGAGGGATCCATGGGTGAAACCTGAGCCACCCATACATCGGCCCAGGCATGGGAAAAATCAGGACTATATGCCAGCAAGGTGGCTTCATGATAATTAAAAGGACAGTGACAGGCCAGGCCGTAGTCCCCTGCCTTCCGGTCTATAGCAGTAAAATACCAGCTGAAATATTGAAAACTTTTTTGTTCCGGGTCATTTTTGATTACTTCCGGAACTGGCAGCACGGTACCCGTTCCGCGGATAGAAACGTTCTCCAGCCCGTCTCCGGCACGTTGTCCCAAAGCTGTATCAAAATCAATCGGTTTGGTAGCAAACATACCGTATTCCACAGTATCTCCCGATTTAACCAGTTGGGCTGCGGTTTTTGCACTTATGAGCTTTGATTTATACTCATCCCAATAAGCACTCATCTGGTCTCCCCCTTTAAAAGTAAAGTCAGGGAGTTTTACTCCCGCCAAAAGCGCCGGGCCTGAAACTTCAGTTGGTCCCTAAAGTCGGGATGGGCGATGGAAATCATAGCGTTGACCCGCTCCGAAACCCGCTTGTATTTCAGGTTGACTACACCGTACTCGGTAACCACATAATCCACTTCGGTGCGGGGAGTAGTGACAATGGTTCCGGGAGGGATGAAAGGCACTATGCTGGATCTTAGATTTCCTTCTTTATCCTTCCAAGTGGAGTTAAGGGCGATAACACTTTTGCCGCCCCGGGACAGAGCCGCACCCTGTAGAAAATTCATCTGCCCCCCGGTTCCGCTATACTGGCGGTGACGAATTGACTCTGATCCCACCTGCCCGGTCAGATCCATGCACAATGCGTTATTGATTGACACCAGGTTGTCGTTTTTTCCTATTACCTGGGGGTCATTATTGAATGCCACTTCGGTAAACAGAAAATCGGCGTTACGATTTACGTAATCCCATAATTCCTGGTCCCCCACGCAAAAAGTTGCCAGTACCTTATCCGGATAAAAATTCTTGCGGGAGCCGTTTACTACTCCGGCTTTCATCAAATCCATAAATGACTTTTGCACTACCTCGGTATGAACGCCCAGATCCTTTTTGTCCAGCAGGAAATAGCCAATGGCATTGGCCAGACCGCCCAGACCCAATTGAATAGTGGAGCCGTCAGGTATCATTTCTGTAATGTAGGCCGCTATTTGCCGTTCGATCTCGGTAATTGGGATATCAGGTATCTCTACCAGATCGGCATTGCTTTCGCAGATATAGTCGATTTCAGAAACGTGGATCAGGAGGTCTTTCCCTTCCAGCCACGGGGTTTTAGGATTTACTTCGACCATAACCACATCTGCTTGGGTGATGGCGTCCCTGGGGACCAGACCGCCGAAGCAGGAGCGGTTGAAGAAACCGTTTTCATCCGGCGGAGTCACCACCATCGACACTACATTCGGTTTTCTTCGGGCCTGCCAGGGACCCAGTTGATTCAAATGCTGAGGGACATAAGATGCCGTCCCCCATTCAATCAGAGTTCTTTCCACCGGTCCCACAAAAGGTGTTTCGATATGAATATTCTCTTTATATTGCGGCTGCATAAAATCATAGAGCTTCAGAGCCAATCCCAGGCATATGGTAACCCGGTTCAGTTCCTGTACCCGCTTGGACAGCGCCACATGAAAGTCGTGCGGTATGTTGATACCGCCAGGTTCCAGAATTACGTCGCCACTCTTGATCATGGCTGCCAAATCTTCGGCACTGCGCAGTTTGCTTCGGTATTCATCCTTCCACGACAGGTATTTCCCCGCATTAATCTGTCCCCCTGATATTGCCATAACAAAACCTCCCCCAAATTAGATTACTGCCGATCAGGTTGCAAGCAGCGTACCAATCCCGGAGGGAGGCTGTTTCCCGGCTGTTTACCGTATTTTATTCATAAGGTAATGTCAAGATAATTGGACTCTTTTTTCAACCTTGTTATTCTTTGGCGGGTGTAGATGTCCATTAAACTGGACTATAGTTCAACAAATCAGACAGTTTTAAATATTCACTCAATTTCCAGCGCCTCGATTTTAATGTAGAGTGCGGAGCGGCTGATCCCCATCAGTTCTGCCGCTTTTCTGCGGTTATTGTTGCTGGCTTTCAAGGCTCTGCTAATTACCGCCTTCTCTGCTTCCTTCCGGGCTTCTTTTATATCGAAGCCCTGGTAACCTTCGGCAATACTATTCTGCCCACTGACGAATCGGGTAAAACGCAGCAGGTTATTGACCGTGATAATACCTTTCCGGGCGTCTATACAGGCCCTTTCAATGGCGATATTGAGTTCCCTGACATTGCCAGGCCAGTGATAAGAAGCAAGGAGCTGCAAAGCTTCATTGTTTATGCCTACTACCGTGGTACCGTTTTCCTGGTTGTAGTGGTGAATGAAATGCCGGCAGAGCAAAGGCAAGTCACTGAGATGTTCCCTCAAGGGGGGAATGGTTATGGCAAAGGTATTGAGACGGAAAAACAGGTCTTTTCGGAATTTGCCTTCGGCCACCAGCTTGTTCAGGGGAATGTTGGTGGCGGATATGAACCTGGTATCCACTGCGGTCAGTGAAGTCGAACCCACCCTTTCGATTTCATTTTCCTGCAAAGCCCGCAGCAACTTGGCCTGGGCTGCCCAGGACAGTTCACTCACTTCATCCAGAAATATGCTGCCATGATGGGCCAGCTCGAATTTACCGGGTTTGCCGCCTTTACGGGCCCCGGTAAAGGCTCCTTCTTCATAGCCGAACAGCTCGGACTCGATAAGATTATCGGGGATGCCGGCGCAGTTTACCCGCACAAACGGTCCTTCCCGGCGGGCGCTTTCCTGGTGGACAGCGTGAGCGAACAGTTCTTTGCCGGTACCGGTTTCACCGTAAATAAGCACCGGGTTATTCGTTGGAGCTATGGTTTGAACCATTTCTTTGGCTTCAAGTATTTCTTTGCTTTTACCAATTATCGCCCCCAATGAATACTTGGCCCCATAGATGCGTTGAACTTCTTCTTTGTAGTATTTGAGCTCGGAGAACATCTTCTGTACCCGCCGGGCGAATCCCCGGGCTTCGTTGAGATAGCGGAAAATATTGATTCCCAGTACCCCGATAATCTCACCTTCGCTCATAATGGGAACCCGCGAAACAATCTGGCATTTGCCGTTTAGTTCCCACATATCAGCGGTTATGGCTTTCCCCGTGTTCAGAACCTCCAACAGGCGGGTATGGGGAAAGACCTGGTCAACTCTTTTACCCAGCACCTCTTCTTTTACAAAACCTGATTCCCGTTCATAATAATCGGTAAAAATCCTTATGATGCCGTTTTCATCAATTATGATAGCTCCTTCAACCCCATTTAAAACCCCTTCTATTGCCTCCAATTCCCGGGTGCTTAACTGACTGAGCTTTTTCATATTCTCCCCACCTTAAATGTTTCAGTTATTAAACGAAAAGCCATAAGGTTATGGTCGGCGCTCACACACAAATTCTTAAAACACTTTCATGAAATAATTGTATACGGTGAACACATTCATAACTTTATGGCACTTTAATTATATACCAATTTTTGCCTGTTTGGTCAATTTACCGGTATGACTATGTTTTTATTATAGGTCTTGGCATAAGTCATTCTCTGTATATCGAGCTGATATGTTTTCCCGCTTCCGGGGAAATGCAGGGTCCGGGTATGGATGATAGCGCCATCCTCTTTTTTATCGTATTCATCCCTGATGGTTTCTTCCAGGCTCACCCGTTTTCCGTCCATTATGAGGTATACCTTGGTCAACACTACACTTTCTTCGCTGCTGATGGCCAGATAGGTATCACCCTGGGATGTATATAATTGATCTAAAACCAGGGACTGCCCCATTGTCTGATGAGACTGCCTCATCTTGCCTAACCGCAATTCAAACTGCTGATCAACATCGTGATCAGCACTGAAACGTACCACATTCAGGTGCAGATCTTTTAGATCAACCGGCAGGGCATCAAATTCCTGCTCAAATGTAATCCCTTGGGCATCCGTTGTCATGCCTGCTCCCTTTTGCTCCAGCTTTTTCCCGTTGGCAACCAGTTCCATCTCTAAATCATGAGGCCGAAAGCGCTTATGCAGAACCTGATCCCGGGCCAGCTCCAGCGGAGTTTGCAAGGTGCCTTTTATAACGGTAGTAGTTGGCGTAGCCATAATAGTATCAAAACGGAGTTTGGTCTCGTCTAATTGCACCGACTTGCGGAGTTCCTTTTTCAGGGTATGTCCCATAGCCCGGTTGCGATCCAGGGTAAACGCGATACTTCCGGTCTCCCTGTTGGGGCTATCACCCAGACTGCAAACAAATGAAAGCCCTTTCTCAAAGAAATACGGAGGCTTAAAATCGGCAATATACCTTGCCCGGGTTTCACTGTCATTAATTATCCCCCGCGACGAGCGCATCATATACTCGCTAAACATTCCTTTAATACATATGTTTGCGCTTCCGGTATCCAACTTCCCATGGGGGTTTTTAATGCTATAGTAGGCCAGAAGCTGGTTATCATCCAGCATGATCCCATCCAGAGTTAATATGACGCCATTTTTATAGGTATAGCTTTTATTAATACTCTGCCCTTTACCCAGTTCGTTGAGCTGCTGTAAGGTGCCGTTCATAATGGGGTCGTAGCCGATCAGTTTCTTGCCGTAATAAGCCAGGGTATCGGACTGATAAACCGCCAGCAGAGCCAGGATACACAGCACAGCTATCCCCGGCTTCCAGTTTCTCTTTCGCCCCGGCCATGCTTGCTGCTGGTTTAAAGCACTGCGCAGCCGCGATTCCATTTCATCCGGTACCGGTATTTGTTCCGTCTCGCTTTTCTTTTTACTGAGCCATTCTTCCACCTTATTCAAAGCGCTCACCTCCCAGGGCCTTTTCTAATTTCTGCAGTCCAATGGAGATTCTGGATTTAACTGTTCCTACCGGTATCTTAAGAATATCCGCAATGGTCTGATAATCCAGATCCAGGTAAAAGCGAAGTCTTATAGCCTCCTGCTGTTTTCCGCTCAAACGGGACAAATGCTGCTCCAGTACAATCTGGGAATCCTTGAACCCGAAGGGGCTCTCACCGGCCTCTTCGCGAAGAGCGTCCAGGGAAACCAGCTTTTTGTTTTTACGGAGCAGGCTTTTACAGCAGTTCGCCAGGATGGTTTTACTCCAGCTGCAAAAAACTTCCTCTTTTCTCAGCCGATGAATATTCTCATAGAGGATTACAATCATGTCTTCCAAAGCATCCAGGGTATCCTCCGGGTTTTTCATGTAGACATAAGCCAGTTTATAATAATCCTCTTTCCGCTCAATAATCAGTTGAACCAGCGCTTCCCGGTCTCCTTTTTTGGCTTTTTTTACAAGTACTGCTGTCTCCACTTTTACACCTCTCTTCTCTTAAGAGTCCCTGGCTCTTGCAAAAGTTCATTTTTTATTATCCATTATGTAAAATTAACTTGACATATTGCCGGAGCCGAACTAACCTATATGTAAAGTCAACTTTACTCAAGGATGGTGGTAGCGAATGCAAAATCGCCTGCGCGAACTTCGAGAACAAAATGGACTTACCCAGGAAGATCTTGCTGTACTGGTAGGCGTTTCCCGACAGACTATTATTTCGCTGGAAAAAGGGAAGTACAACCCGTCAATTTCTCTGGCCTATAAATTAGCCCGAGCTTTTAGTTTAAGCATCGAGGAAGTATTTGTCTTTAATGAGAAAGGAGAGGATTTAATATGACAAATATACGGAGAACTGCTGCCTTTTGGATAACTATAGCCATTCTGGCCGGATTGGGACTATGGCAACTGATTTTTGTCAGCCCCGGTTTTGGAACAGGTTTAATCGGTGGGGCTGTGGGCGTATCTGTTGCCCGCTATATTAAACAAAGGAAGATCAAGGAGATGCGGGCCAAGGGTCTGAATCCTTATGATGAGAGAACTTATTATATTGCCGGCAAAGCATCCTACGCTGCCATGGTCAGCAGTATACTGCTGGCGGCCCTGGTTGTGCTTACCGGTTCAGCTTTCGGCCCGGAAGTGACGGTAAATCCCTATGACCTGCTGGGTTATTGTATAGCCGTAATGGTACTTTTATATGTGATATTTTACTATCATTACAACCGGATAATGTAAGATACTTACACCATAAGCTTGGGCAGCGGATTCTTTCGCGCTGCCCAAGCTATAATGGAAGTGACAAAACCTACTGTTAAATCATCCTATTTTCATCGATAAAGCCACTTTACCCCTTTCCCTGTCGACGGATAAAACCTGTACGGTTACCACATCCCCTACTGCCACTATTTCCATAGGATGGCGAATAAAGCGGTCCGCCATCTGGGATATATGCACCAGGCCGTCATTCTTTATCCCTATATCAACGAAAGCACCGAAATCCACCACGTTTCTGACTGTTCCGGTCAGGGACATGCCCGGGGCGATATCCTCGATGCTCAGGACATCGGTGCGAAATACTACCGGGGGCAGGTCTTCGCGCGGGTCGCGGTGCGGTTTCAGGAGGCATTCAATTACGTCCTTTACAGTCGGCTCCCCTGCTTCCAGACTCTGGGCCAGAGCAGCGGGCTTGAGAACGCCAAGCTTGGCTGCCAGGGCAGGGGTTCCGATTTCCTCCAGGCTGGCCCCGGCTGTTTCCAGGATGCGCAAGGCCAGCTCGTAGGATTCCGGATGAATGGCAGTGCTGTCCAGGAGGTTTTCCTCCTGATATATGCGCAGAAATCCGGCCGCTTGCTGAAAGGCCTTGGGGCCCAGCTTGGAGACCTTAAGCAGTTGTTTACGGTTTTTGAATCTGCCGTTCTGATCGCGGTACTCCACGACTTTGTTGGCCACTGCGGAAGAAAGGCCGGAAACATAGGTCAAAAGAGAAGCAGAAGCAGTGTTAAGCTCCACTCCCACCTGATTAACGGCGGACTCGACTACGGCGGTCAGGTTTTGATTAAGTTCCTTCTGCGGCAGGTCATGTTGATATTGCCCTACCCCAATCGCCCGGGGTTCGATCTTGACCAGTTCCGCCAGAGGGTCCTGCAAGCGGCGGGCAATGGATACGGCGCTGCGCTGGGCTACATCCAACTGTGGAAATTCCTGCGCTGCCAAAGGAGAAGCCGAATATACACTGGCCCCCGCTTCGCTGACAATGGTGTAAGGAATCTGCAGTTGCCTGTTCTTAATCATCTGGGCCACGAACTGCTCGGTTTCCCTTGAGGCAGTGCCGTTACCGATAGCGATAGCCGTTACCCCATATTTTTTTATCTGCCGGGTCAGAATCTCCTCGGCTTCGGTGATTTTTTTCTGGGGCGGCGTGGGGTACACTACTCCCACCTCCAGCATTTTCCCGGTGTCATCGACTATGGTCCATTTGCAGCCGGTACGGTAAGCCGGGTCCAGACCCAGAATTATCCGCCCCTTGACCGGCGGCTGCAGCAAAAGGCTGCGCAGATTTTTGGCAAACACGTTTATGGCCTGTTCCTCAGCTTTTTCACTCAATTCATGCCGCAAATCCCTTTCAATCGAAGGCTTGATCAGTCGGCTGTAGCTGTCCTGTACAGCTTGAACCAGGTATTCTGCGGTGACTCCCGGCTTGACGTAGCGCCGGCTCAGATAATCCACTATTTCGTCATTTTCCAGAAAAATTGCTACCTTCAGTATCTCTTCCCTCTCACCCCGGTTTATGGCCAGTATGCGGTGGGGAGGTATCTTGCTCACCGGTTCCTGATATTCGTAATACATGCGGTACGGTGATTCCACATTCTTGTCTTTGGCCGCCGCTACCAGCAGGCCATGTCTGCGGGTATACTCACGAATCCAACCCCGGGCAGGTGCATCTTCGGAAACCTGTTCAGCTACGATATCCATGGCCCCCTGCAGAGCAGCTTCGGCACTGCCTACTTCGTCCGAGAGGTAATGGCCGGCTTGCTCCTCCGGTATTCCCTGGGCGGGGCAAGCCAGCAAAAAATCGGCCAGAGGCTGTAGTCCCCGGGCACGAGCGGTAGAAGCCCGGGTTTTGCGTTTGGGGCGAAAGGGCAGGTAGATGTCTTCGATTTCCACCAGCTTGCCGGCCTGCCGTATCCGGCTCTCCAACTCGGCAGTGAGTTTGCCCTGTCCCTCAATCAAACGGATTACTTCTTCTTTTCTTTGCTCCAGGCTGCGATGAAAGTTCAGCCTCTCTTCGATTAAACGGATTTGGTTTTCGTCCAGGCCTCCGGTCATCTCTTTGCGGTAACGGGCGATAAAGGGCACCGTGTTCTTGTCATCCAGCAACCGGACCACCGCCCGGATCTGCCTGAGCGCTATATGGGTTTCTTCTGCTATGCGGTTAAATATCTGTTCCATAATATTTGCTCCTTATAAAGTCCTTGCCGTCATTTTGTAAAATATTTCTAATACCCAGCAGCTATCTTTTTTATTATATAATATTTTATTAAGGGAACTCACTTAATAGGAGCTGAATTATATGAGGTCAGCAGAACAGGTGCATGAACAAACAAAATCAATAGTAACGAAGAACATGGTATGTTATTATGCGAGACAATCCTGAACAACGTATTGATGCTAAAGCTGTGCCCTACTGGCGCTGGTGCGGAGCTATTGAATCAGTTTTGTTACTGCTCGTTCCCGCAGGCTATCATTTTGCCCAGCGATACTGGCACTGGCCTGGATGGATTACCTTTGTCCTGCTGGGCTTAACCTTTATATATGCTGTCTATTTGATTCTCATTCGACCTGTGATTACCTGGCAAACCTGGCGTTATGAGGTTTCCGAACCAGAGATCGACCTCCTGCATGGAGTTTTCGTTAAAACCAGAACCCTTATTCCGATGGTGAGAGTCCAGCATGTTGATACCGAGCAAGGTCCGCTGCTTCGCCGTTTCGGGCTTTCGTCCGTAACCATCTCCACTGCTGCCGGAAGCCACCAGATACCGGCACTGGCAGATGAAGCAGCAGCTTTGCTGAGAGATCAAATTTCGGTATTGGCTCGGGTGGTAGACGAGGATGTATAAACCGCAGCGGCTTCACCCCTTCGCCATATTCGAATTTATTGTGCGTAAAGGTTATTCGCTGGCACAGGCACTTCTCCCTCTGCTCATTATTGCCATCGCCCGGGAAGAATTTCGGCAATGGTTATTTCTGGTCATCCCTGTTTTTCTTGTCCTCTTCGTTGCCTATACTATTATGTACTGGCTGCGTTATGTATTCTATATAAGCGGGCAGGAATTGCGCGTGGAATATGGCGTACTGGTAAGAAAGAAAAGATATATTCCCTTCGAGCGGATTCAAACTGTACAGATGTCTGCCGGTGTTCTGCAGCGTCTATTAGGCCTGGTCAAAGTTCAGATAGAAACAGCGGGCGGAGGCAGTAAGGCAGAGTTTGTCCTGGACGCTCTAGCACGGGAAAAAGCTGAGGAACTGCAACGGACTCTGCAATCAGGCGGAAAGCAGATTGCGGAAACCGCAGACGAAAAGGAATATATCGAATACAAGCTACCGACCCGTTCTTTACTATTGTTGGCGACTACTTCCAATAGTATCGGGGTAGTGCTCAGCGGAATGTTTGTGGTGGCTTCGCAGCTTGACGATTTCTTTTCCGAACTGGATGTTTGGGGCAAAGTCGGAGCCTATGCCCAGCATTTGGCTTCCGGGAAAATAAGCCATATTATTTTTACGGTTTTCCTTTTGTTTCTGCTGGCCTGGCTCCTGTCTCTCCTGGGAACCATCATTCAATTTGGCGGTTTTAAGCTGCGGCGAGAGGCAGGCAATATCAATATCAGCCGCGGTGTATTCCAAAAACAACAAGTACGCATCCCGCTCAGCCGCATTCAAGCCGTCAAAGTGGTCGAAAGCCTGCTGCGGCAACCTTTGGGCATGGTCAGTATACAGATCGTGAGCATCAGCAATACCGGCACCAAGGGTGAGGGCAATGTACTTTTTCCATTATTGCCGAAATCAGATCTGGCAGCCTTTCTTGAGAAAATCGCGCCTGAATTTATTATGCCTGGGGAGGTGCAAGGATTACCTTCCAAATCAAGACGGCGCTATTTGCTGATCAATATCATCCCCGCCCTGATTATCGCCATATTGTGCGTCATCTACCTGCCTTGGGGGTATATTGCATTTATTCTGCCTTTACTGGGAGCCTTGCTGGGCAATAGGCAGTACTTGGATGCCGGCTATCAGGTGATGGAGGATAAAATATTACTTAGGTCAAGATGTCTGGGCAGGGTAACCATGATAATTCCCAGACGCCGGATTCAATCTTTGCACGTGTCGCAGAATCCCCTTCAGGCGCGCAACCACTTAAGCAACCTATTGGTCGCGGTCGCATCATGCAATACCGGCATCACCTTTAAATTGAAAGGTATGGATAAGCAAAAATGCGGTGATATTGTGAACTATTTTACAGGAGGGGAAGGGGCAGCCTCTCACTCCCCCTAAACGAGATAACAATAGGAGCATAATATAAGATTCATGTGAACAACTGTATTTTCAAGCACTTATGATAAATCCAATTCACCAGGCCTGAAGGAGGAAACCATGCTGAAAGAATTAAGCCGTTCGCTGGCAAGCCTATCCGTCTACCGCAACATTTTACAGGATCCCCTGGTCAGTGCTCTCCGCACTTGCCTTTCTGCTGTGGGCGGAGGCTGCGGTGAGCTGGAGATAACCGACACTTTTCATAGATTTATATTTGCCTATTTTGCAACCGCCAGGACTCTTCCCGCTCATTTAGTAAATCTGATACTGCAAGACGATAACCCATTTAGCCGGGCAGCGGAAACTATGGCCTTTCATGCAATAGACCCCCGGTTGATTCAAGCTGCCAACCGAGATTTACAAATGCTTAAAACTATAAAAGACCTGGATATAAAGGTCCTGGCGAGAGAGCTGGGGCTGGAACCTGTATGGGAGGAAGATAAGTCTCAAGCTGGACGTAAAGATGATGAATCCTGCTGGCCTGAATCGGCCAAGGAACTGGCTGGCTATTATACCGTTCATTCCCGGGGAATCGTCTCTTCTTGCCGGGCTTTGCGCTGGGACAGTGAAAAGGGGTTATTGGGAATTGAGTATCCGGATTCGTCTAGGCTGGAGGATTTGATCGGCTGTGACCGGCAAAAAGAGCTTTTGTGCCATAATACGGAAAACTTTCTTTCTACCGGTATAGCCAATAACGTTCTGCTCTACGGCAGCCGGGGTACGGGCAAATCGAGCATGGTCAAGGCCCTGCTCAACCATTATGAAAACCGTAATCTTAGCCTGGTGGAAATAACCCGGGAGCAATTAAAGGATCTGCCCCGGTTGGTAAATTATCTGCGTGATTATTCGGCCAGGAAGTTTATCGTATTTGTCGACGACCTGTCTTTTGAGGATTATGAAACGGAATACAAGGGGCTTAAGGCAGTTATGGAAGGAAGTCTGGAGGGACGGGCACCCAACGTATTGCTTTACGCTACCTCCAATCGCCGCCACCTGGTCAAAGAGTATTTCTCTGACCGTTCCAGCCAGGATGAAGAGATTCATACCCGTGACACCATGGAGGAAAAACTATCCCTGGCCGACCGCTTTGGCCTCCGGATAAGCTTCCCTCCTCCAACCCAGACCGTTTACCTGGATATTGTGGAGAGTATGGCCATAGAGCGGGGTTTGCGGTTTGATTCAGACCAACTGCGGCGCGAGGCCCTGGAATGGGAGCGCTCCCACCACGGCCCTTCCGGTCGTACTGCCCGGCAGTTTATTGACTCGCTGGGATAATCATGTTTATGTATTGACGACTGTAAAATTTTCTAACAGGGCTGAACCGCGTCCTCCTGGGCAGCAGAAACCTTGATAGTCTTTAATAATCTCCATAATAAACATCCGGAGATTATTCCGGACAAGGCTACGGCAATGGGCTGGCTCCAGTAGACACCGGTAACGCCCCAATAGGAAGCGAACAGTACAGCCAGCGGATAGCGAAAAACGAGCAGCCTCATACCTGAAGTGATGAGGGCATACCAGGGCCGCTTCAGGCCCTGGGCCGTACCATATAAACCCATTTCCAGCGGTGCCAGTATATGGGCCAGCGCCGCTATGCGTATGGCATGCATGGCCAGTTCAGCGACCCGGGCGTCAGCCCGGAAGGGTAAGACCAGCCAGGGGGCACCAAAAATCAGCACGGCCATAATGGGCAGGACAATCAGACCCGTTCCCAGGACAACGATGCGCGCCCCGCTGCGGATTCGCTCCCAGTTCTTTTGGCCGTAGTTAAAGGCAATAAAAGGGATCAAGGCTCCGGCCATGCCATAAAGAGGAAGCAGGCCCATCATTTCAAGTCTGGCCATTATGTTCCAGGCGCCAACCGCTTCCGCCCCAAAGGAAGCCAGGACACCATTTATCAGAGAAAGCCCCAGCGGACTGATCAACTGGGAAACGGTTACGAAAATGCCCAGAGCGGTTATTTTCCTCCAACAGCTATGGATTTCTTTACCCAGACGTATAAAGGGCACTGGCCTTCCCGCTTGTTTGAGCTTCCTGTAAATGATGACCGCTGATACCGTCTGTCCGATGAGGGTGGCTATGGATGCACCGGCAATACCCCATCCCATTACAAACATCAGGACCGGGTCCAGGGTCAGGTTTATAACGTTACCTATAAGCATGGCTTTCATGGGCGTGAGGGTATCACCATGGCTCATCGAGATTGCTTCGGCGATCATCACATAACCCATAACGGGAAAGCTTAAGACCAGCCAGAAGGTGTACGGGTAGACCTCCGGTAAGACCGAACCCCGCGCCCCCAGAAAATAATAAAAGGCATGGCATGTTCCAGGTATTAGCAGAAGGAAAATCGGCAAAATGCACATAAGGAGCAGGGGCAATGAAGCCCTGGCCAGTTGGTTTGCTTCTTCTTTTTCACCCTGACCCCGCGCCTGACTCATCAGGGTGGTAGTTCCTACCTGCACCCCTTTACCCAGCGAAAGGACCAGATAAAAAAGCGGCATGGACAACGACTGCGCCGCCAGGGCTGATGAGCCCAGCCAGGAAATAAACATGGTATCTACAAATTCATAAAGATTTTGTAAGAACATGGAGAGCATTGCGGGCAGAGCCAGGGTAATAAGAACCCGGAGAACAGGGTCGCTGCCCATATCCAACTGCCTTGACGGTGCACTTTTCATTGTCTGGAAGCACTCCTATGCGTTTATTTCCAACTCTGCTGACTATCAGCCGGTAATATCTTAAGGGGCAGGTTTCTTACCAGCAACCGGCGGTATTCTGCCGAGGCCCGGACATCACTTATGGGAGATACCAATTGGGCGGTGCTTTGGCCCAATCTGCCCAGTGTAAGCGCATTCAGCTTCTCACCGGTAAAATTCTTTTCCAGGTCGGGAAAACGCATGATGGTAGGGCCGATACTGCCCCAGGCCAAACGGCAATCCATAATATCATTGTCATCGCTTATGTGCAGAATGGATGCCATACTGGTTATAGCAATCGCCAGAGCCTTACGCTGGCCGACCTTGAAATAAAAGCCCCGGGCATGGGGAGCTATAACCGGAATTCTAATCTGATACAGGATTTCATTGCGGACAAGTGCAGTTTGACCAGGCCCCAGAATAAATTCCTGAATGGGCAGCACCCGGCTGGCCGTAGAGGTTCTCAGTTCCAGGCTGGCATTCAGCACATAGAGCGGCGGCAGGGTATCTCCAGCCGGAGAAGCGGTGCAGATATTCCCGCCGATGGTACCCATATGACGAATAGGAGGCGAGCCCAGCACCGCAACTGCTTGATGCAGGCATGGAAGCCGGGATTGAATCAAGGGGCTTTGCAGCAATTGCTGATGCGTGACCATACCGCCGATTCTAATCTCGCCATCCTGCATTTCTATTTGCTTTAATTCATCTATATTCTCCAGGCCCAGTATGACCGCAGGGGCATGTCCGTTATCCCTTATGTGCACCAGCAAATCCGTTCCTCCGGCCATTACGGCCGTGGCCGGATTTTCCTGCATTATATCCCAGAGTTCGCCTAGTTGGCGGGGTAAAAATACCTGGCTCATACCTCACCCCTCATCTCTGCCGCAGCGGTTTCCACCGCGTCTACTATCTTTTGATAGCCTGTACAGCGGCACAGGTTGCCGCTCAAAGCTTCACGGATTTCCCGGCGGCTGGGCGCTGGATTGCGGTGTAGAAGATCAGCCGTGGCTATAACCATTCCGGGGCTGCAGAATCCGCACTGGATAGCGCCCTTCTCTATAAAAGCCCGCTGGATAGGATGAAGCACCCCGCCCGCTGCCATACCCTCTATGGTAGTAATACGGCGGCCGTTCAACTGGGCAGCGAGCATCAAGCAGGATAATTTGCTGACCCCGTCCACCAGGATGCTACAGGCACCACATTCACCTGAACCGCATGCTTCCTTGGTTCCGGTATATCCGAAATCTTCGCGCAGAAGATCTACTACCCGGCGATCAGGGGCGCAATCAATCTGTTGCTTTTCACCGTTTAAGGTAAATGCTATTATCATTCTGCTCGCCTCTTTTCCAGGGTTAATAATACCCCTTCCGGGGTAAACGGATTTTTATAAATATGCTCGCCTGTTGCCCGGGCAATTGCATTGGCAATGGCCGGCAAGGGGAGATTAATCACTACTTCCCCGATTCCTTTCATTCCAAAAGGACCGGTTTCTTCAAATGTCTCTACCGGAAGACTCAGCATATCCGGTACATCCAACGTTGTAGGCAGAATGTAGGTTGCCAGATTACGGGTTATGACCTCACCTTCGGCAACCTTAAAGTCTTCCCAGAGGGCGTATCCCATGCCCTGTACCGCACCTCCGTGAACCTGCTGTTCATACAGCTGAGGATTGAGCACCCGTCCGCCGTCGGTTACCGCCAGGTAGTCGCAGACCTCCACTTCCCCGGTCAGTTCATCTATTTCAACTCTGGCCAAATGACAGGCGAAGGCAAAAACCCGATGCGGAAATCCGGCGCTGCGAATACCTATATCAATGCTTTCCGGATAGCGGTTTACGGGAGCAGTATAGGAGTAGGTGCAAATGAGCTCCTCAGGCTGCATACCGGCAGCAATCAAGCTCAGGGGTATCTCACGGCCACCAACAAGATGGCTTACCCTGCCGGAGCCAAGCAGCAGGTCTTCAATATATATCCCCAGCCCCATATTGCATGCCCGGGTAAGGATACGATTTTTTAAAATGGCTGCGGCCTCTTTCAAGGCGTTTCCATAAGAATAGGTAGTTCGACTGGCTGCGGAAGAGCCGGAAGGCAGGGTGCGGGCAGTATCCGGCTGTATCAGTTCAAAACAGTCAGGTGACTGGCCCAGGATTTCTGCTGCGATTTGTACATTGGTGGGATTATTGCCCTGGCCCATATCCGACACCCCGGAATAAATCCGAAAACGTCCGTCGGGGAGCAGTTCGATTTTGGCATTGGCAATATCAGCAACCATGGGGCCATACCCGGTTCCCTGCAATCCTGCTGCGATCCCTACACCTCTTCTTTTAAAGGAAGGGGCCTGGCTTACCCAGGTCTGACGTAAGGCCCATAGCGGATGGTTCTGCACTTTTTCCAGGCAGGGAATGATGCCGGTAGAATTGGTCATCCATACCCCACATCCGGTCTCATCCCCACGAGCGACTGCATTCTTAAGCCGAAAAGCAATCGGATCCATTCCTATTTTGTCAGCCAGCATATCCACCATTTGCTCCAGCCCGGCCAGAACCTGAGGTGCGCCAAAGCCTCGAAAAGCTCCGCCGATCGGGTTGTTGGTATATACACAATAACCCTCTGCCAGTGCATGGGGGATGCGATAGACCCCGGCTGCGTGTTCCATCGCCAGAGCCAGAACCGGGCCTCCCAGAGAAGCATAGGCACCCGTATCCAATACGACTCGGCAACTCATTCCATGCAAGGTTCCATCCTTCTTGCAACCCAGGCGATAATGTACCGATCCGGGATGCCGTTTGGTAGAAGCCAAAAAGCTCTCCTCCCGTGACAGCCACATTTTTACCGGCCGTCCTCCGGCATTGAGCGCAGCTACTCCCAGCAAGCCCTGAACCGTTATTCCATCTTTCCCGCCGAAAGCGCCTCCCAGATAAGGGGCAATCACTCGAATCTTATCAGTTGGCAGACCCAGGGCATGAGCCAGCTCATTGCGGTCCCGCCAGGGGGTCTGGGTTGAGGCCGTTATCTCCAGGACCCCGTCCTCAGCGACCTGGGCTATCCCTGCCTCTGTTTCCAGGTAAGCATGTTCCTGCCAGGGCAGGCTAAAGTCTCCTTCTACTACTGCATCACATTCACCCAACCCAGCCAGGCCGTTTCCATGCACAACTTTTCCGCTGAGCAGGATGTTTTTTTCTCTGCGCTCTTCATGCACCAGCGGTGCATCTGCTGCCAGTGCCGCTTCGGGGTCAAAGACTGCCGGCAATGGTTCATAATCTATCTTAATTTGGGATAGTGCATGCTGTAATGCTGCTTTGGTTTCTGCCAGGGCCAGTACAACCGGGTCTCCTTTGCAGCGAACCTTACGGTCAGCCAGTATGGGTTGGTCCATTTCAGGAATACCGATGCGGTTGGCGCCTTTTATGTCGTCACAGGTCAGTACGGCAAAGATACCGGGGAGATTTCTTGCCACGGACAGGTCTATACCTTTGATCAGAGCATGGGGATGATCCGACCGTTTAACTCCTGCCCAGAGCAGGTTGGCCGGATAGTAATCGGCCGCATACTTTTCCAAACCGCATATTTTAGCAGGCCCATCCGCTCGTTTCAAGGTAGTCCCAACAGGGCTGGCGTTAACTGTCATCTAATAAGACCACTCCTCGCATCTAATGTAAGATATATGCTTCCGGCGCTTTTATTTCATTACGGAATCTCTATCGGCAACAATCATCTGCAAAATCTTTTCTGCACGGTCGGAATAAAGCTTGATTCCATCCAGGTTCGGTTCATGCATAATTTTTTGCATTAACAAACCATCGGTACCGAACCAGCGGGGCAAAAACCCGCTCAAAAAGTACTGGTGGTTCCGCAGGATACTTACCGCGCAACCGACGGCGGGACGGGCCAGATTGAGATAAACCTGAAGCACAGAGCAGCCTTTGGCAAGAGCTTCATTCTCGTGTGCCAGCAAATAGGTTTCCAGGTCGGGTCCGGTTTCCAGCAGAGCAAAACGAGCTACACCCGCACCTTCATAGATTTCCTCATGTCCCCGGGTTGCCTGCCCGGGATCGGAGGAAGGGGCGGAGATGAATTGGTGTCCAAAATCATATACGGAATAAAGATAAGGCAGTGATTCCTGATAAGCTTCCGGCAGATAAACGGTCTGCGCCAAAGGTTTATAGGTTTTAAACATCAGGAGAGCCGCGACCCTCCCCTGACTGCTCTGTTCCTTTACATAAGAAGAAGCCGGCATCAGATCCAATTCAATACCGGTTTCAAAACAGTTGAGGGAAGCCCCGGCTTTTTGCATGAATACATGATTACAGACCGCTTCCCCCCATAGCTGTTGTACATTCAGACCAGGGTAAACCACCTGGTGCCCATAGCCCATGCAACGCTCGATAATTCCCTGGTTGCGAAAATCAGGCAATACAATTCCCTGACCTTCTTCATACAAATCGGGGTTCGACGGGGTGGAGCGATAAATGGCGGTCTGCCCTACCACTTTATCTCCGCTGCGGGCAATAATACGGTACATGTCGCCGTCTTCCTGCTGCCTTGCTATGCCCTCGGGGTCATATACGGTTTTAATCGGGTACTCATTGCCGTAAACCGCCTTATATAATTCCACAACGCCGGGCGCATCCTCCGGCTGCATAAGGCGAACTTCAATAGGCGGCTTTTTACTGCCGTTATCGTTTACATTACCCACAGTAGTATCCTCCTTTAAAAATATTCCTAATGTAAGCCCACCAGTCCTATTTCCGATTCGATTCGAAGCTGCCGGCAGGCTTAGATTGTATCTTGAGTCAGGGCTGATCGCCTACAAGCTGGAGTTCTATCAGCCAAGGCTGGAATCAAGTATGACATGCAAACCGTCGATGAGTGCCGCCATGGCTTCATGGGGAGCAATGGTTATTCTAATATAATTGGGATAGCGAAAACCGGTCATGGTACGAACCATAACACCCCGGTGCATCAGCTTGCGGTAAGCCAGAGTATCGCTGATGGGAAGCTTCACCATTATAAAATTGCCCTCATGCGCAACAAACGGCAGTCCCAATGAGGTTAATTCCCGGCATAGATAGGCCTTCTCCTCTCCGACCAGGGTGTTGGTCCTCTTTATATGCTCCGGGTCGTCCAGTGCCAGCAGTGCAGTCTCCTGGGCCAAGGTGTTAACCGAATACACTACACAGGCCCGGCGAATTATGTTGACCACATCCAGGCTGCCCATCAAATAGCCAATGCGCAGCCCAGCCAGTCCATACATTTTGGAAAAGGTACGGAAGACCACCAGGTTGGGATAACGTTTTATAAGTGCAACACTGTCCGGAAAATCTTCTTTTTCCACGAACTCGCAATAGGCTTCATCAACCACTACGATTTGTTTTCCATCGATGCGGTCCAGAAAATGACACAGTTTTTCTTCATTCCAGTAAGTTCCGGTAGGATTGTTGGGGTTGCAAACAAAGAGGATTTTGGTGCGGGCATCGATTAGCTCCAGCATGGCCCCACTGTCGAAACAAAAATCCTGCAATGGAACCAGCCGGGCCTCATATCCAGAAAAAATAGCTACCCATTCATAAACCGCAAAGGTTTTGTCAGCGGTGATAATATTATCCCCTGCTTCACAGAAGGCCTTGATGGCAAAGGTTATAACCTCATTGGCCCCGTTGCCTACCAGTATCTGGTCGGGATGCAAATCAAATCTTTCGGCTAATTTATCGCGCAGGTAATATGAATCACCGCTGGGGTAAATCGCTGCCCGATGCGTTTCAAAGCGCTCCAATGCCTCCCGGGCAGCCGGAGGCGGGCCCAGCGGATTTTCGTTGTTGTTTAAACGATAGAGGTGATCGCATCTGAACAGCTTCTTCAGCTCCGGGTCGGGTTTACTGGGGATGTAGGCTTCAAAGCCTTTGATATATGAAGGAACCAGTCGGTCGAGGTTAGGTATGTTCATAAAGCCGCACCAGCTTCATACTGGAATATTAGTATATCGCCATCTCCCGCATAAGGCAGCAACAGACACGGTTTGAAACCGCATGAGAGCAAATCGGGGGTCAGATTCACCTGCCAAGCATTCCCCAAATCCATTTCAAAAAAGATATTAAAGAGGTTTTCCTGACCAAGGCTCTGGACATGCTTCGCCAGATTAAGAGCAGCATCCTCACCAAACATAAGCGGTCTGATTGTCACCTGCTCCCGGCCCTGGTCAAATTCTGTAGTGAATACAGAATCCTGACTCTGCGTTTCTCCCTGACGCTGAACCATTCGGATTTCCCGGGGCAAATATAAGCGCTGGTATACCTCCCTGAGAAACTCTTCTATCTCGGGGTGCACCCAGACCCGGCTGCCGGTGTCTTCATTTATCTGGCGATAAAATGCCTCCTTTTGGCATACTTTTTCTCCAGCCTTATAGACACTGGTAAGCCCCAGCCTTTCAAAATAGGATGCCGGCATTTTCGTCTCTGCATACCGGCTGATGATACCAGGCACGCTGGAGCGGCCGATGCGCACCAGGCATCCATCTGCCAGTAAAAGTGCGGTCTGTTGATTATCATTAAAAACATAGGGGCCAAAACATTCCACTGTTCTGTCTTCGCTTCCAGTCCAGCATATTCCGCCGATTACGTTGTCTTTGTCATCAAAGGCCAGTAATATGCTGTATTCACCACCAGCAAGCATATCAATCAGCTTTCCCGGATAATTAAAAAAGGAGGGATATTGATATTGAGGGAGCTGTTGTACCAGGCGTTGGCAAAATTCCTTAATCTCTTCAGGCTCAGCCGACCTTGCTATTCCCTGGGCGGAAGGTGACAGGTCAACTAAAGGGTGCTTTATTATAGCTGGATAAGACTTCTCCTTGATAATGCTTAATCGCAGCTTATCCGGATATACCCGGGATAGAAAAAGTCGTTCCACCGAACGTGAGGCAATCAACAGGCCCATTTCGTCCAGTGAGGACTCGTTATCCATAGACAGCTCCGTAGTTAAATTAAACGCCCTCAGGTTTAACCCTCGAACCGGGAAATTAAAATCGACCTGTAGGCAATAAGCCAAACACCTGCATTGCAGAAGTATTTTCTCGTCAGTCAGAGTCGTATTGCTCAGGTAGCTAAAAATCTCTTCTACTGCCAGAACCAGCTTCAAGGTATCTTTATGATCCATGCCGCAAACCTGGGCATAGTTTTCAACTGTTGCCAGAACAACCGGAACCATTCCCCTGTCCATGTACAGTTCCAGAGATATATCCTGTGTTTTGGTCTCCATATACCATCCTCCCCCAATAGCTGTTTGCTGCCTGGTTGCTTGCTCCGGATAAAAGCAGAACAAAGCGCTCTTAATCGGTCGGTACAGGCATTACTGCGGCTGCTTAGAAAGATTGAACGGCTTCCTCCCCGGTGGCAAAGATAGTAAAAATACTGGTAAAGCCAGCGATATCGAAGACTTCCTTTACATTATCAGACAAGGCCGACAGCACCACCTTGCCCCCAGCCGGCTTGGTCTTCTTGGCTGCCATCAGTAAAACCCTCAATCCGGCACTGCTGATATAATCCATGTCCGAAAAATCAATCAGGAAGTTTTTCTCGCCCGTCTCCATCAAAGATAAAAGTTTTTTCTCCAGTATTCCTGAGCTGCTGGAATCCAGCCTTCCTTCAAGCATAACGACCATGATTTTGTCCTTTTTAACCTCTTTGATATTCACTTTAAACCCTCCTCTGTTTATGACAGTCTAGAATTTCTTCTTCATAACCAGGATATTCTGTTTGCCTTCCCGCCGGTATTCAATCTCATCCATCATCTGCCGCACCAGATGAATCCCCAATCCGCCGACAGGTCTTTCGTCGATGCCCTGGCTGGTATCGGGTTCCTCCGCCTCCAGAGGGTTGAAAACCTTGCCGTCATCGTGAATCTCGATGCGCAATTCCCGTTCCCCGGTCAGTATGTTTGATACCAGAATCTCGTGCTCCCCACCCTCAGGATAACCATAACTGATAGTATTGGTCAGCAGTTCATCCAGTGCCAGGTTGACCTGAAAAAGCGTCTTGGCCGGAATTCCGTTTTCTTCCCCATAGAGCTCTACTGCTTCAGCCAGTAATTGAATCTCTTCCAATTGATTTTTTAAACGGAATTCCATTTACTTTCCCCCTATATATTGCAGAACCACCATGGTGATATCATCTGACTGTTTGGCTGTCTTCACAAACTTGCGAATTGACCCCAGAATAAGCTCGATCTGCTCCCGAGCGGTTTGACCTGCAAGACCCGCCAGGCTATTTTCCAGTCTGGCTTCAGTAAACAGTTCCCCAGCTTCGTTCATGGCCTCGGTTACACCATCCGTGTACATCACCAGACTATCTCCCGGATTCAATTTCAGGTCGGCACAGACATAAGGCATCTCTTCCATAACCCCCAACGCCATTCCGGCCATCCGGGGCAGCATTTCAAAAGAGCCATCCGCACGAAGTATGTAGGGCAGATTATGTCCGCCATTGCTGTACACTATTTCACCGGTTGAGATAGTCAATATCCCCAGGAATTCGGTCACAAACATTCCCGAATCATTATCTTCACACAAGTCATTGTTTACCGCGCAGAGAATTTCATCCGGCCTCAGTCTAATATCCGCCTTGGCCTTGATAAGGGTCTTGGTAACCGCCATGAAGAGTGATGCCGGAACCCCTTTGCCTGAGACATCTCCTATGGTAAAGCAGAGATGATCATCATCCAACAAGAAAAAGTCATATAAATCGCCCCCGACTTCCTTGGCCGGTTCCAGAACAGCAAAAATATCGAACTCCGGTCGTCCGGGAAAAGGAGGAAAGATTTTAGGCACAATGCTCATCTGAATCTCGCGGGCCACTGTCAGTTCACCCTCAATAAGCTCTTTTTGCTTCTGGGTTTCCTTTTCCCTGACCAGATTGTGAATTATAAAAGCAAAGATGCCGATCCCCAATGCGTTGGTGCAGATCATCGGCAGACTTACATTCTTAATAATTACATAGATCTGATCAAACGGACGTACCATGACAAGATTCAAGCCCATGTGAAAAGCTTCGAAAAGAGCCATGAATATAACGGCTCCCTTAATACTGACAAACTGGCCCTTTTTATAGTACCAAATCAGCCCCCCGACCAGACCTGCCAGAACCGTAGACAGGGAGCAGGGAACCGCTGTAAGTCCACCCATGCTGTAGCGGTGAATCCCGCCGATCAATCCGGCCCCAATCCCGGCCAGAGGCCCCCCGACCAGACCGGCAATCGCCGGTCCCAGATCGCGAATATTGGCAATAGCACCGTTAATATTGATGCCGCTCAAGGTGCCGTAAATGGAGAATACCCCAAAAATTAAAGCCAGACAGGATTTTTGCTGCCAAGTCATAGCCTGCTTGTTCGTCATTGCTGCAAAAGCCTTGGTTCTGGTCAAAACATAAGCCAGCACTATAATCACTGACATGTTCTTAATTAAGTTGATTAACAGGTCTACGATGTTATCCGTTTGAATCACCTTCCAGAAACTGAATGCCATTCTCTTATGCAGCCAGCCAAATCTTAATATAGAAGAAAATTATTCTATATAAGGATTGGTGAATCCTGCTTCATATCCGACTTACTGTCGGAATCGATTAAAAATTTAATCCTCTGCTGCAAGGTTTCGGAACGTCAGCAGTATTATTATGGTAAGCAAATAAACCATGGGAGCATGTGATGTATGCGAAAATATGTGGATATACTGGCGTTGCTGGCACTGGCGGTTATGCTGGCTGTCGGTTGCCAATCATCAGCCGACAAGGGGGATAAGAAAGAAAATCCCCCGGCAGCGGTTAAAAAAGTTACTGTGGCAGGGATTGGCCTGGGCGATAGCGGCAAGGATGTAAAGCAAAAACTAGGCATGGATTATATGAGTGAGTCCATGGATGGAGATTGGTTTGGAGAACCAGCCTCTCGTTGGCTTTATGATGATGACGTCGAGGTAATCATGGGTGATGAAACCGGCAAAGTTTTGCAGGTAAATCTATATGACGATGATTATACTGCCCCGGATGGATGCCGGGTAGGAGATAAGGCGGAGAAGGTGCTGCCCGCCTATGCGGATAAATATCCCCTGGCTCAAGACCACTTTGAAGGGAATGAGCTTCCGGGCTGGTTTGTCGTGGAAGAAGGAGTATGGTTGATCTTTAATTTTAAGGACGATGATACCCTGGTTAATCAGCCAATCGCTCCCGAGGATAAAGTTGAATCCGTCCACCTGGTTTATGAAAGTTTTATGGATTAAAAGGGAGGTTTTACTTGCAGCACCCTCTTGAGTCCAGAAACAGCGTTTTCCTTAAGCAAGTATTACTTGGCTTGGTTTTTAACCCAATATTCCATAGGGGAATCGGGTGCCATTCGCAGTTTAACAACTTCCATTTAGATACGCCTGCCTGATCTGATCCAAATTATTTAACACAACCCGGTTCTCGGTTATGCCGTATTTTTAACCAGCATACCGCTGCATAACACTATACGCATCTATTGATGCCCATTTTCCACTGGCTCTTGTCGTTTTTAAATATCTGTGTAAAAATAGCATACAATAAGAACATAAAATCTTGATTAATACGGGAATGGTTTATGATCATTATTGCAGGAAAGGGGGGCAACCTATTATGCAAAAAATAAGCGGCCGTTATCTTGCCGGTATACTCATTATTATGGTTGGCGTGATTGCCCTGCTCAATAATTTCGGTCTGGCTGATATCAGCTTCAGCTATGTCATCAGTTTATTATGGCCACTGCTGTTGAGTATTGCAGGAATCAGCTTCATTGTAAACCGGCGCGATCTCCCCGGTATCATAACGGGCAGCTTACTGATTGCCTTGGGCGTTATTTTCTTAGGGCATAACGCAGGGTTTTTCGATATTGATATGCAGAACTTCTGGCAGGGATTCTGGCCCGTTATCATTATCTTAATCGGGGTGAGTCTGCTCAGTAAAAATAAGCATAATAGTTCCGGGCACCTGGCGATAATGGGCGCTGTGGAGAAGAGCAATGCGGGTTGGGAGCTAAAAAGTGCAGAGTATTCTGCGATAATGGGTGGTATTGAACTTGATATACGCAAAGCTGCCTTTAGCGAAAAAGAGATTAATCTTGGCTTATCCGTTATTATGGGTGGTATAACCGTTATTGTGCCTGAAGATGTGGCCGTGACCTGTAAGGGAACCGCAGTACTGGGCGGAATCGATTTAATGGGGCGAGGGTCAGGGGGAATAGTTGGCAATGCCAGCATGCAGAGCGGTGATCTGCAAAGCGCCGACAAAATAATTCACCTTAACTGCCTTTGCATACTGGGTGGCATCGAAGTTAAACGATAAAGGAAAAAACAATACCTGCGGTGAGTCAGGAGCGAGCAAGGGGGAGGCTCCCCTGATTCGCCCCCTTACTCACCCCAAACTCCACACCCCAAGGATTCTTATCAGAATCGTCTCACCAGGTTACCAGAATTGGTTTAAATTATTTCGGACTGTATACGAATTTTATCAGGGGAGCTTTTCCCCTGATCACTTCTTTTCGAAACTTGGTTTCCTTAACCGCATTACCAATATAGGGTATCTGGTCCTGATAGAAGCTGATTTCCAAGGGGGGTTCTCCGTCAAGAAGCCCGGCCGCATACACTGTATAGGCCGTCCTTTCCTGAACTCGCAAAGTTTCTTTTAGGAGTACTTCATCTTCACCGGCCCAACGCAATTTAAGGTTGTAGGTGCCGGGAGCTATAGTCTCAAAATCGGTCACCTGGGTATATGCTACGTCATCGAACTGGGGCCCGTTTTCAACTGCAAGGCTCATATCGGGTGCCCCGGGTGACAGGTGGGCGAACCGTATGCGGCCGTCATCGGTAGTTATTGGTTCACCGGGTAAAAAAATGGGCAGCAGACTAAGGTCAGTCGGAGCTCCTATCATGGCGATTGTGATTCTTTCACTGGGTGGAATGTTTACGTTCGTGTCAATCAATGGATTGGATTTCTCACCGGCAGGAAACACTTCAATATGAATATCTTCGGGTCCTACCACCAAGTATTCACTAATCTCATTGTAGGCTACGTTCTGAAAAACAAGGTTTTCGTCAGCGTAAACGTCTACAGCTGGAGCTCCCGGGGATACATGTAAAAAACGGATAAACGAATTAATGGTCGGCACAGAATCACGCCTTTATTATTTTTGTAACAGTATATTAATAATAGGCGCCAAAGGTGTATTTTTAATCTTATTTATAGCTTCTTCAACTGCTCTGCCAATCTAAAGCAATAGCTATTTAATATTTATCCCACCATTTCATGGTTTCAGTTAAAACGGATCGCTCTTCTCAAAGCAACCCACCATACTCCGCCAAATGGGCGTACAACTGTGGCCACAGTTGTCTGCTTGCCGGTTAGCATCTTGTATTTTTGTCGAGATTCATTATCAGAACAACCGCTATTGACAAATCCGCTATCCCGTATTACTATATAGCGGTAGTAAGTATTACTTCATATTGGTCATACAGAATAGCGAGGAGTGATTGTGCTGGAAAACCTAACAGAAATGCTCAAAGGTGTCCTTGAGGGCTGCGTCCTGGAAATAATAAGCCGTAAGGAAACCTATGGCTACGAAATTACGCGGCAGTTGAACGCTCTCGGCTTCGCAGATGTTGTGGAGGGAACGGTGTACACTATTTTGGTGCGGCTTGAGAAGAATAACCTCGTGGACATAGAAAAAAAGCCCTCCGACATGGGACCGCCACGAAAATTTTTCACGCTTAACGACCTGGGGCGTGAGGAATTGCGGAGGTTCTGGGAAAAATGGGAATTTGTCGCGTCGAAAATTAACCAATTGAAGGAGGAGGAATCCAATGTCTGAGTTTTTCGATAATTACTTCAATATCAAAAAAATGTTTGAGAGCAAGCGCGAGTATCGGCAACAAATGGCAAGGGTGGAGGCTCTGCCGAAAGACTATCAATACGTATTTAAAAAAATCCAGGGGCACATGTGGATGTTCGCGGCGGGCTCCGGCTATGACATGATGGAGATCCATTCTGGCCTAATAGAACTGTTCGAGGCCGGCGCAGCAGACGGCAAGCATGTTTTGGAGATTACCGGCGAAGACGTGGCCGCGTTCTGCGACGAGCTTCTGCGCAGCGCCAGGACATACACGGAAGACTGGCGCGAATCGCTCAACCGCGATATACTAAAAAAACTTGGAAAGGAAAACGATTCCAAATGAAAGACATCGCAGTTCAAGTGAAAGGACTTCAAAAGTCCTACAAGAAAATTCATGTTCTAAAGGGTGTGGATTTCGAGGTGGAAAAAGGCAGTATTTTCGCCCTGCTCGGCTCCAACGGCGCGGGCAAGACGACGATTGTCAAAATCCTCACCACGCTGCTCAAACAGGACGGAGGCGCAGCCATCGTAAACGGCTTTGACGTCGCTTCAAAGCCCGACCAGGTACGGCTGTCGATCAGCCTGACCGGGCAGTTTGCCGCCGTGGACGAGATCTTGACCGGGCGGGAAAATCTCATTATGATCGGCAGGCTGCGGCACCTTAAAAATCCGCGCCAGATCGCGGATAATCTACTGAACCGCTTCGGCCTGACCGATGCCGCCGACCGAAGGGTTTCCACCTATTCGGGCGGCATGCGCCGCAGGCTTGACATAGCCATGAGCCTTATAGGAAAACCGCAGCTCATTTTCCTTGATGAGCCGACCACCGGACTTGACCCCGAGGCACGCATCGAGGTTTGGAAGGTTGTCAGAGAGCTTGCCGGGGGCGGTACAACGGTTTTTCTGACCACGCAGTATCTGGAGGAAGCCGAACAGCTTGCAGATCGAATTGCCATTCTGCATGAAGGTATGATTATTGCGAGCGGCACACTCGCGGAACTGAAAAAGCTGTTCCCGCCCGCAAAGGTTGAGTACATTGAAAAACAGCCCAGCTTGGAGGAAATATTTCTCGCAATCATCGGCAAGAAGGAGGAAAAATGATGGAATCGTCAAATAAACACTTTTTCGGCGATATGTGCGTGATGATTGGTCGTTCCCTGCGCCATATTTCCCGTAGCATGGACACCATTATCACAGTCACCATCATGCCAATCGCATTTATGCTGTTGTTCGTCTATGTGTTCGGCGGCGCCATTCAAACCGGCACGGACAACTATGTAAATTACCTGCTGCCCGGCATCCTGCTGATTGCGATTGCAAGCGGCATCGCCTATACGGCTTTCCGTCTGTTTATGGATATGCAAAGCGGCATCTTCGAACGGTTCCATTCCATGCCGATTGCGCGTTCGGCTGCGCTGTGGGGGCATGTGCTGACCTCGCTGGTATCCAATGCGATTTCGGTTGTCGCAATCATTCTCGTAGCGCTAATTATGGGCTTCCGCTCGTCGGCAGGAGTATTGTCATGGCTTGCCGTGGCCGGTATACTCGTGTTGTTTACGCTGGCCTTAACCTGGATCGCGGCGATTGCCGGGCTGTCTGCAAAATCGGTGGACGGTGCATACGCCTTTTCCTATCCGATTATCTTCCTGCCATTTATCAGTTCGTCATTTGTACCGACCGCGTCGATGCCACCGGTAATTCGCGCCTTTGCCGAAAACCAGCCGGTAACCTCGATCGTAGACGCGATCCGTGCGTTATTGTCTGATCAAGCAGTGGGCAACGACATTTGGGTTGCGCTCGCGTGGTGCTTAGGTATAATGATCTCAGCATATCTGTTTGCGATGCGTTCATATAAACGGAAAACAGTTTAATGTTTAAGTTTTTATGGAGACATCCGGAACAAGATCGCTGCCATCCATATCGCCCGATCGGATTTGGTTTGGGATCGCTAGTGTGTGGATTATTGCCCCCTGATTTATCGGTGTTTTGGATATTCGCCGCGCTCTGTGCGGTGATGGGCGCAGCCCGGAATCTGTCTAATATACCCTACATGGCTTATCTGCAACAGGCCATCCGCTTGAAAGCTCAGGGCCGTGTGCTTTCGCTGGTGATTAGTCTGATGTCATTGGCTATGCCCGTAGGTCTGGTAATTGCCGCGCCAATAACCCAGGCTTACGGAGTGGCTAATTGGTTTTTAATTACAGGTATTGCTATGGTCATCATTATGCTGCTTAGTGCGATGGCAACTCTACCTGGGAAATTATCATATAGCCGGGACAGGTGATTTTTGCTCCTGATTGTCACTATTACAGCCCGCTTTTGCACCCGGATGTTCTATCTCTATCGGGAAGGCGACCTCGTAGTATCTTCCGACAACAATTTTGAAAACGGTTCTTTGGCATTTAAAGTTCTAGAGTATAGGGCACAATTAAAATTGAAATACTTTTTTCTTGTGCAGAATTATTAAAAGCGCTGTAGGAAATTTAACATAAGGAAAAATAGACTATGCTGGAAATATCACCACAATTAAAAAAACTGATTGCAAAATACCGTTGCGTAAAAGATACGGAAGGGATGTCCCCTGCCAAAGTATATAAATTAATAGGAGAGAATAAAAATCTGTATTTAAAAATGACGGACGATCGGTATAAAGGAACCACATATGATGTGAAACGCGAAAAAGACATAATGCTATGGTTAGAAGGAAAGCTGCCTGTTCCAGAGGTCTTGTACTTTGAACAGCATGAACACTGGAACAATCTGCTCATGAGCGAGGTTGATGGTGTCATATGTTCAGAAGAGTATCAAACAGAACAAAACCCTGAGAAGACTATCAAGCTGTATGCTGAGTGTATCAGGCTTTTTCAATCCATCGACATATCTGATTGTCCCTTTAATAATAATATAGACAGCCGCCTGGCCGAATTGGATTATTTGCTGAGTAACAATTTAGCTGATGTGGATTGCGAAAATTGGGAAGAAGACACTCCGTTCAAAGGGCCGCTTGAGTTATATGATTTTCTAAAGATGCAAAAGCCCAATGAGGAATTAGTCTTTTCACATGGCGACTTGGGAGACAGCAATATTATGGTTAAAAATGGAAGAATAAGCGGCTTTATTGATCTTGGGAGAAGCGGCAAGGCGGACAGGTGGTATGATATTGCTTTCTGTGTCAGGTCTATTAGGGAAGATATTGGGGAAGAAAAGTACGTCAAGCTGTTTTTTGACTTGCTAGGTATAGAACCTGATTGGGAGAAAATAAAGTACTATATTCTACTGGATGAATTGTTTTAGTACTTGGGATTTCAGTAGAGGATTGATAACTGCTGATGCTTTTCAAATTCGGATTGGGTTTCAGATTAAAGCTAAAGACTGTGCTTTAGACGCTATGTCCCCACCGGGAATGTTGAAAAATATTAATTATCGTAGACGCGCTCCTTGCGTTATTGTCTAATCAACCGGTGGGTAACGACATCTGGATTGCACTTGCGTGGTGCTTAGGTATAATGATTTCAGCATATCTGTTTGCGATACGGGCATATAAACGGACAGCGGCTTAAGGTTTGCGGGCGTTAAAATAGTAGTGACTAACAAAAACATCAAGTAAAGGGATGGTAGAGTGGGCGAATATTAATAAAAATTATTTACGGTATGCGGCAACAAAACACGGTTAAGATACGTTGTGATACGCTGCTTGGAAAACTTCCCGCTGTTTTGTCCCAAGTGTAAACAGGAACCGATAATCAATGTAAAACAACTGAATGGCAGAAAGGAGTACCGCAGGGCGGGGTCATATCAATTAGGGGGAAGAAAATGAATAAACATGAACTATATAAAATTGCATTTAGTTTAATTAATCATAAAAAACTACGAAAGTTCGGAACTTCTGGACATGTTGGATGTGCATTGGAAACAACTCAAGGAAGTGTTTTTACCGGAATATGTGTTGACTTGCCCTGTTCTATTGGCTTATGCGCGGAACAGTCAGCTATTGCTGAAATGGTAAAGAACGACGAAACAGCAATTAATAGAATTATCGCGGTGTATGAAGATGGGAGTATTCTTTCGCCATGTGGAAGGTGCAGAGAATTTATTGCACAGGTAGACGACCTTAATATAGAAACCCGGATTATGATACCTGAAATGAAAGAAGTGTTGCTGAAAGATTTATTGCCGGAAAGGTGGGATAGCAAATGGAACTGAAAAAGATAAGTAATAGAGTGTTTTATTATCCACATCAACCAGAAACTGATCGGCCTATGTTGTCATATTTAAAAGGAGATAAAATTGCACTGGCCATTGATGCAGGAAATTCAGCAGACCATGTTGATGAGTTTTATAAATCCCTGGAAATCGAGGGCCTAAAGAAGCCGGATTTTACAGCCATCACTCATTGGCACTGGGATCATACCTTTGGAATGCATCAAATTCACGGATTGTCCATTGCACACCATAAAACCAACGAGTTTTTAAATCAGGAAAGAGCCAAACTATCTGACAGTGCATATATAAAATTTTTGATAAAGGACGATGAGTGCCTCGGCAGAGAATATGCAGATAATAAAAGAATTATTGTCGTTCTATCGGATATTCAATTTGAAAAAGAGCTTACCCTTAATCTCGGTGGAGTAACTGCAAAGATTTTTCATACGGTATCTCCCCATTCGGAAGATACGGTGCTTATCTATATTCCTGAGGAAAAAATATTATTTCTGGGAGATTCAACCAGCGAGGATTTCTTCAATGAGGGGTATATGGATAATGAAAAATTAAGGACATTAACAAATTTGATAGAAATTATCGACTGTAAATATTGTATTTTAAGTCATGCGGAGCCTCTAACTAAATCAGATTTATTGAATTACTTAAAACCCATTCTAAAATAATTAAGGACACAGAGGTATAATGCTCCCATAGGGTGAGACAAAAACGGATAGGCCCCTCAAAATGAGACGCGCAATTTTTTGTGAACGACCCTCAGAGCCTGATTTCTACTGGCGGAAGCAAACCTTGGTTGTACAAGTTATTATACTGCTCCGGACTTAAATACCCCAGACTGCCATGTATTCGCACCTTGTTGTAATACTTTACATATCGCTCCAGCTTTGTCATTGCTTCTTCAAATGATTCAAATATCATCTGTTGCATGAAATCATCTTCTAAAACGCTGTGGTAAGCTTCGATATATGCGTTCATATTTGGCGTTTTAGGCGGTATTCGCTCATGAATAACCCCAAGATCATGACAATCGGACGCGAATTTTAAAGATGTAAATTGAGGTCCATTATCAGTTCTGACGACAAGCTCTTGGTCTCGGTTATACAATTGCCTTTTCATCAGCCCTTGCTTCAATGCTTGACCTGCATGCTGAGAAAGACAGTTTTTCCCGATCCTGTACCCGACTATTGTTCTGTCAAAAACATCGATGAATGAAAGAATATAGAAATTTCGTTCTTCCCCATGGATGTAACCATACTTGATGTCACCTTGCCACAATTGGTTAGGCCCGTTGACTATACGATTCCTGGCCAGCATCCTGGGTGCTCGATGCCTTGATTTTCTTGCTGGCTTGAGCAACTCGGATTCTTTACACAGACGATAGACTTTTTTCTTGTTGATATGAATGCGATGATGCATTCGCAGGCAAAATGTCAGCTTCCGATAACCATAGTTATAACCCTCACTTGCAACGATTTTTTTCAAAAGATCCTTAAGAGCATTATCATCGTATTGGGCTCCATCAAGATCATAGCTGTAACTATTATGTTTTCGGGAGATCAAAACCAGTGGAGGGTCCCCTTTATGGACTGTTGCTGATGTCAATCTGTAAAACGAAGCCCGGGGAAGCTCAACAATATAGCATAATTTTCGGATCTCATGCCCAAGCAAGTGCCATTTCAAAACAATCTGGGCTTTCTCAGCGGTCTTCAGCTGTTTTTTTTTAACATATCCCTTAAGACTGCAATTTCAAGGTTTTTATCTTCGATTCGTTTTTTAAGGTGCCGCATCTCGTCTTGAAGTTCTTTCGGAATAGTGCTGTTGGAAGCAGTTTTTCGGCTTTTTCCAAAACGCCCAGTTTCACTGTACTCTTTCCTCCAACGGCTAATAAGCACTTGATGAATCCCAGTATCTCGGCTTATATCCGCTAGCGTTTCACCCCGTAAGCACCGTGTAATAATATTAAGTTTTTCATCTTCACTATATCTTCTTCTAGCTCCCATGGATACCCTCCCCAAGATTATTATAATTTAATCCTTAAGTTATGGGTGTCTCAATTATCGAGGGGGCCAAGGGGAGGGGCGGTTCTTTTGTATCAAGTCAAAAGACATGGCAAAATGAGAGAAAAGAAGAAGTGATCAAATGCCCAGACAGCCTAGGCAGAAGAGCGAAACAGGAATCTACCATGTCATGGCGCGAGGAATTGGTTAACAAGATGTATTCTTACAACTACCGCTTCCAATGCTATCAAGCCATTACACCTAATAATTACACACGACCAGACTCCAACCTTTATAACGTGATACTCCATTAAGTGGTCTTCTCCCCTCGATTGTGTAAAGTCTTCATAATATGTTTTTCAGGTTCTGTTAAAATTCTTGACAAGGCGATATTTTCTCAATATAATGACTTTGTAGTCATTGACTCGGGAGTCAATTGAAATGAAAAACAATCAACGACAATTACAGAAGGAGCAGACCCGCCGCAAAATCCTGGATGCTGCGTTTTCAGAATTCGGGGCACGCGGGATCATGGCAACGCGTATGCAGGATATTGCTAAAGCGGCCGGTGTTTCGCACGGTACGGTATTTGCTCATTTTGCCAATTACGAAGCCATGATCACTACCGTGATTGAAGAATTCGGCGGAAAGATGACTTTGCGTACCCACGAACTGGCATGTGACTGCAGGGAAGTCAGGGAATTATTGGCCGCCCACTTGACCAGCATCATGGAATTTGAGGACTTCTATACCAGATTGGTGGTTGAGGCCCGGCTTCTGCCGACGGCAGCCAGGGATACTTTCATTATGATTCAGTCAGCGGTATCTTTTCATATCAATCAGGCTGCCCAGCGGGAGATGGATGCCGGCAATATCCGTGCCATGCCGCTGGCTCTCTTTTTTAATACCTGGATGGCACTCATACATTATTACTTGAGCAATGGTTATTTATTTGCCCCGGAAGGCTGTGTGATGAAACGTTATGGCGGGATGCTCCTGGAGCATTTCATGGGTTTGGCAAGGGGGGACTGCGGTGAAAAAGAAACCGCTGAAAATGCTTAAGGCTCGGGTATGCTACGGACACCTGGGAGGAACGCTGGGCGAACGACTGTTTAACCGATTGATGGAGCTTGAATGGCTGAAACCGGACCGGGATAAAGCCACGGTCTATGAACTTACCGAAGAAGGTACTAAACAGATGATAAATCTTGGCGTCAACATTTATGAGAGGAGATAAGTGTTATGAAAATTTGTATAGCCTGTGGAATGCCTATGAATAAAGCGGAGGACTTTGCGCTGGGGGATCAAGGCAAGGATTATTGCCGGTTTTGCTGCAATCCTGACGGCTCCATGCATTCTTACGAGCAGAAGCTCGAGGGAATGACTACTTTCATTGTCAAAACCCAGGGACTGGATGAGAAAGCTGCCCGGTCAGCTGCCCAAAATATGATGGCCAAATTGCCGGCCTGGAAAGACCGTGGGGCTGAATAATGATGGGTTAACCTCTGCTGTTTATACGCGCAGGATGAAATTCAGGGACTGAGCAGTAATCCAGAACACCACTTGACATGAAACAATTTTTGCTAGTTAGTTGTCCCTGAAAAACTTGCATTGGTTTTAAAAAGCAGGACCAGAAAGGAAATTGATATTATCATCATCAACCCTGCGGCTGTTAATCCGGCCCAATGCACTTGGATCAGGCTGAGGACAAAACCATAGATAAGCGCACCGAAGGGCATGCCGCCTTTGCTGATCATTCCTACAATTGAGAATATGCGGGAAATGTAATCTCCGGGGTCGCTTTTTGGATATAGGTCTGAATCGGAACATTCATAAACATGATAGCAACACTCATCTGGCCAAGAACGCCGGCCAGCATGGTAAACATCATCAAGCCGCAGCCGGTTGCCAGCGGTTTGATGACTGCTTTATCTTTGCTGAAAACCACCCCCACCAGAATGCTCCCACCATGGCCCCTAATGCTATTATCACTTGCAGATAGCCGTACTGGGTGTTCGTATAGGCCAGTTTGGTATTAAAAAACAAGGCAGCACTACCGCGAATAGCGGCTGGATAACGGCAAACACTGCCAGGAAAAAACTGCACAGTACGCGGATTGCCCTATTATCCCGAATGAACCTGATCCCTCCGTCAGATCCCTTAACAGGCCGGAGACACGCTGCGCTGACTCCCGCGCGATATGCCGGTATCTGATCAGCATCCAGCTGCCGGCTGATAAGAAAAGTCAAATCCCATTAATTAAAATAACCGCTTTTCGTTTTGCGATCATAGTATAATCCACCCAGTTGGTTTTCCCTGCCTCCCGAAGTTCATCAAAGAGCGCAACCCTGCCACTTCGGGCCAACTTGGCTCGAAGTAGCAGGGTTGGGGAGCCTCCCCAACAAACAGTTTTTTATGATTTGACCGCAGGGAAAATTATAAAAAATCCGTGACTGTGACCACAGTCACATTGCTTGCCGTTTAGCGGAATCTCGAAAGTGAGTGAAAAAATGGAGTTGATGCAGATGTTTTATTTATATTGTTCCTGTATATCTCGCGCCATACTGTAAATGCTTTTACGTATTTCTAAAGGCTCAATAACCTCCGCATCTACACCCAAGCTCATAAAAAAGCGACTGATATAATCGAAGTCCCTTTGGTCAATTGTTTGTTCAATAAATCCACCTTTACCATCAGCATTAACACAAACACTCGTTTCAAAATACGGATTATCCTTACAAGAAACCATCCCTTTGCCGGACAACTTCACATACAAGTGAACTGGTTCCGTTATTTTATATGAATACAATATATCTTCCAAGGTTGTGTCGGGGAGAGGATATTCCTTTTTTGAATCGGTGATTTCTAAAATTCTATCGACCCTAAATAAGCGTACTCCTTTATCTTGATAGTCGTAAGCGGGCATGTACCATATTCCGTTGTTTGCATATACGCCGATGGGAGCTACTGTTCTGATAGTGAGTTGTTGCTTTGATTGATATTTGATTTCAATTATTGATTTGTCGGCTGCTTTTTTAATGGCGTTTTTTAGTAAAGGTGTTTCTATATCTCGCTTATGGTTCCAAAATAACAATGTGGTTTCTAAATTGTCCACATGCTTTTTTACATCTTCGGGTAATCGCGCTAATAGCTTTCTGGATGCAGATTCAATATCCACTTCAAAAGGTAAGGACTTGAAGTATTTCAAAGATTGAAATGAAAAAAAGATTGCGAGTGCTTCGTCTTCGTTAAAAATGATGGGAGGTAACACCCGGCTGGATAAAATGCGATACCCGCCATTTCTCCCCAGCTCTGTGTATAGCGGCACACCCATTTCTCCTAATTCCAGCAAATATCTATGTGCTGTTCTAACGGAAATACCAAACTTTTGGGCAACGTCGTTTGCCGTAAAGCTTCGTTTTGTATTCACATAAAGCAGCAAATCAAACAGCTTTGTAGTTTTACTCATTTTTCTTACCCTCTTTGCAAAACCATGACAGGTATTGTCATAGTTTTATCATACAATGAAAATGAGACCATATCAAGATTGGAGGTAAGTATTATCATTACTAATGAAATAATTATAAGCGGAGCAAAAGAAAAAAATTTAAAAAATGTGAGCGTATCCATACTCAAGAGCAAGATAACTTCCGTTGTCGGTGTTTCCGGCTCTGGAAAATCCGCATTGGTGTTCGATACTATTGCAGCGGAATCACAACGGCAATTAAATGAAACCTACTCCAGTTTTATCAGGAATCGCCTGCCTCACTATGGAAAGCCCAATGTGGAGTCCATACAAAACCTGTCTGTTTCCATTATCATCAATCAAAAAAGACTTGGTGACAACAATCGTTCTACTGTTGGCACGGTTACAGATATTTATAGCTTGCTGAGGCTTTTGTTTTCAAGAATCGGCACTCCATTTGTTGGATACTCTGATGCATTTTCGTTCAATAATCCGCAGGGGATGTGCAAAGAATGTCAAGGGCTTGGAGTTGTGCAGGATTTTGATATTGACAAATTATTGGATAAAGAGAAATCCCTTAATGAGGGGGCTATCCGTTTTCCTACTTTTTATCCCGGCGGCGTCCGATGGAAACGCTATATACACACAGAACTTTTTGACAATGATAAAAAGCTGAAAGACTATACGCCTGATGAACTTGATACCTTGCTTTATAAATCCGGGTTCAAACCTAAAAATCCGACAAGCGAATGGCCTCCTACCTCAAAATACGAGGGTGTGATACCGCGTATTAAAAGAACGTACTTGTCAAAAAGCTGCCGTGACGCAAAGCTATATCAAGCAGATATTAACCGGGTTGTGATGGAAAAAGTTTGCCCGGCCTGTTCCGGTAGCCGGCTGAATCCTAAAGTATCCAGTTGCAAAATCAACGGGAAAAATATTACGGATTGCGCCAATATGCCAATTACGGAACTAATCTCTTTTATTGAGGCTATACAAGTCAATCAAGTTGATACTGTGACACAGGCTATTTTACAGCAGCTTGCCTTTGCAGAAAGTGTTGGTCTTGGATATTTAACGCTGAATCGTGCCACTTCAACTTTGTCGGGGGGCGAATCACAGCGTATCAAAATGATACGACAACTTGGAAGCAGCCTGAATGGACTTATTTATATTTTTGATGAACCGAGCGTGGGTCTGCATCCGGCTGATATTTATAAAATTAACCAACTATTTTTCAAGCTAAGGGATAAGGGCAACACTATTCTGATTGTAGAACACGACCCAGACGTTATTCAAATTGCGGACAACATAATTGAAATAGGGCCTTATTCGGGAAAAAACGGTGGGCGAGTTATGTTTCAAGGGGATATGAACGCTTTTTACGCGACCCCCACCCTGACCTCAAGATACATGCTGCAAAAGCATAGTATTAAGAGCAATTACAGAAAACCGAGCGGCTGGCTTGAAATCAGCAATGCTTCTATGTTCAACATTCACAATGTAAATGTACAGATACCAAAAGGTATATTAACAATGGTGACCGGTGTTGCTGGTTCTGGGAAAAGCACTTTGTTTGATAGAATACTTCCGCAGCACTATCCCGAATGTGTCGTTATCGATCAAAAACCGATTACAACTAACCGTCGTTCCAACATTGCCACTTTCACCAGCATCTTTGATAATATCAGAAATTTGTTTGCGCGTAAGAACGGTGTGAGCGATGCATGTTTCAGCTTCAATTCAAAAGGAGCCTGCCCGAATTGCAAGGGACTTGGTTTAGTCGAGCTCGACTTGGCCTTTATGGAAAGCGTAACAGATGTATGCGAGCTTTGCGGAGGGAAACGTTTTACTAAACAAGTGCTGAAATATTTGTGGCACGGAAAAAGCATTAGTGACGTGCTTAATATGGATGTTGATGAAGCGGTGAGATTTTTCATGGAACCGGAAATAACCGACAGCTTAAACCAACTGAAAAAAATTGGTTTAGGATACTTGAGTTTAGGGCAATCTCTTACCACATTATCTGGTGGAGAACTGCAACGGTTAAAATTAGCCGCTGAATTAGGACAGCCGGGAAAAATATATGTGTTCGACGAACCAACAACAGGGCTACATTTTTTTGATATAGAAACACTGTTGGCAGTGTTTGAAGAATTATTAAATCATGGCAGTACTCTAATTGTAATTGAACACAATTTAGAGATGATTTGTCATGCGGACTGGATAATTGATCTAGGTCCCGGAGCCGGAGAGCAGGGCGGCAAAATTATGTTTGAGGGAACACCGCAAGAGCTGCTTAATTGTAAAAAATCCGTTACAAGTGCTCATCTAAAACAGTATTTAGGCGGCCAGAGGTAAATATTTAGGCAGCAAACGAACAATTATGAACCGTTGTTGTGGCGATTGGTTGGTAGTTATGGACAATTTACCGGTTGCTGTCCGCTCCAGCGCAACAGCGGAAGGTTTACCAACTGCGTCATTTGCAGGACAGCAGAAGACCTACTTAGGCGTCCGCAAAGAGGAAGCGGTAATTCTCCATGTCAAGAAATGCTGGGCAAACCTTTAGACACCTCAGGCGATATCGATCATCCCAAGGTCGATCTGGCGGTTATCGATTGGCCGCAACGATAAAATAGCCCTGTTATGTGCTAACGGGGTGGGCAAAAGCAACGCTGTTAAGAAAAGAACGTGTTTTTCATGCAAAAGTCTCAATTTAACAATTTCCATCCGGAATATTTGGGTTCTTTTCCAAGTAATCCGCCCCGAAACCATGCATCATCTTTAGTATGGGTATTATTTTTTTGCCCAATTTTGTCAATCCATACTCTACCTTGGGAGGAACAACCGGATAGACGTTCCGATATATCAATCCATCTTTTTCCAGACTCCTCAATTGCTGTGTTAGCATTTTTTGGGTTACATCGGGAATTTTTTTTCTAATCTCATTAAATCTTAATGTGCCGTAGTTTAAGTACCACAGGATTAAGATTTTCCTCTTGCCCGCAAGAAGGTTTTGGACCAAAACCATTGGGCAGGTATCATACTGTAAGCACTTTTCTTTCATAAAACACGCTTCGTGTATTTCTTTATTGCTCGTCAAATTACCACCTCATTTTAAGTATCTTTTTGTATACTATAGCACAAAATAGTGCCTACTTGTTTAAGTGGTACCGTAATGTTATTAATAAAATAGATTTTAAAACAAACAGTTAAAGTACAAGGCTAATTATGATATCCATTTGACTTATGAAAAGGGATCAAGATTCAAGCGGTATGGCAAATTGGTGGAAAATCCGGTAAGAGAGATCAGCTTGGAGAAGTAATTCATAAATGAGATTAAGAAAGGAGCAGAAAAAATGAGCACAGTACTTTATATCAAAGCCAATCCCAAACCTGAAGGAGCATCAAGAACCTTCAAAATATCGGACAAGTTTATTGAAGCCTACAAGGAGCACAACCCTGACGATACAATCGTAACTCTGGATTTATATAAAGAAGGTATTGCTTTTTTATCTGCAGAAGGAGTCAGGATGCATTTTGTGGAGCCAGGTGAAGGAAGAAGCGATCCAATCCTCAAATATGCCTACCAGTTTTTGGACGCAGATAAATATGTATTTGCCGAGCCTTTATGGAATTTGAGTATCCCCGCCATATTAAAGGCTTATATTGACTATATAAGTGTTGCCAACATCACCTTTAAATACACGGCAGAAGGCCCTGTAGGACTGTGCAATAACAAAAAAGCGGTAAATATCACTTCAAGAGGCGGAAATTTTTCCGAAGGTGAACTGGTTGTTTGGGAAATGGGAGACAGATATCTGAGGATAATTTTAGGTTATTTGGGAATCACAGATTTTACTACGATAGCAGCAGATAACTTGGATGCTAGAGAGCAGGATGCCGAAGCCATAATTGCCGGCGCAATAACCAGGGCGCAGGCTTTTGCCAAAAGCTTCTGATTTTTAGAAAACTGCGTAAATACCCAAATTACATATAAGTCCGGGCATATAACCTTACCGGCTTGACTACCTGAAGCTCATGTCCCTGCCAGACAGAGTCAATAAATAGTGAAAGGGGGTTTTCAGCGCTAACTCTGAAACCTCCTTTTACTATGGCGTTGGGAAAGCTGCTCAGGATCAAATGGTCTTTGCAGCGGACAGGGTGAAATAGCAGGGGCAATATCTGTTGGGACCACGGAAGCACTTGTAGTTGGAATGGTTCCCGCAAGCGTAGGTCTGCCGCCCCATCCGGAAATTTCAAAAAGTTTATTGACCACTTTGGTCATTCCGGTGTAAAATAGGATTGACCGATGTGGTCATTGCCCTGTCTATATCTACATAGAGATGAGGTGGCTGTCATTTATCCGAAATTTATTAATTTGGAAGCGGAGAAGCGGGAACGTATTATTAATGCTGCTCTTAAGGAGTTTGCCCAAAAAGGTTATGACAAGGCTTCTACCAATGAGATTATAAAAGAAGCAGGAATATCGAAAGGGTCATTATTTAACTATTTCAACAGCAAAAAGGAACTGTATTTATTCTTGATAGACTATATGGTTGAGATTGTAGATAAAATCTACGACGAAGTAGATTGGAATGAAACTGATATTTTCAGGAGAATGAAAGCCATCGGATTAGTTAAATTTAAGGTTTATAAAAAATTCCCGCCGGTATTTATTTTTCTTAAGGCTTTAGCCCATGAGGAGGCTGCCGAAGTGAAACCTGAAATCAATAAACTGGGAAAAAGCCTCATTGCCGGCGGTTTAGAAAGAGGTTATAAGAATATAGATTTGACAAAATTCCGTGATGATATTGATGTTCAAAAAGCGATTAATATTATTAACTGGGCGATACTGGGTTTTGCCGAACAGCAAAGAGATGCAGTAGATTCCTTTGAGGATATCGGTATGGAAGTGCTTGACGAATGGGATGATTATTTTGACCTAATGAAACGCTGTTTTTATAAAGAGGAGGAGCAATAACATGTTTATTGACGTTTCCGATTTGAAAAAAAGCTATACGTCGGGCGTGGTTAAAAATCAGGTTTTAAAGGGAATCGGACTGAAGCTGGAAAAAGGAAAAATTGGCATCATTCTCGGGCCGTCCGGTTCAGGAAAATCCACCATGATGAATATCATCGGCGGCATTGATCGCGGCGACAGCGGCTCTGTCACTGTTGGCGGGGTCGAGATAAACCGTTTGAACGACGACCGACTGACAGATTACAGGCGTGAAAAAGTGGGTTTTGTTTTTCAGTTCTACAATCTGGTGCCCAACCTTACCGTCGGGGAAAACATCGAGGTGGTTGCCAGCATCAGTAAATCCCCCTTGAACATCGATGAAGTTCTGGCGGCAGTCGGAGTGCAGGATAAAAAGCATAGCTTCCCCCGGGAGCTGAGTGGAGGCGAGCAGCAAAGGGTCTCCATTGCCAGGGCCATTGTCAAGAATCCCAAGCTGCTGCTGTGTGACGAACCGACCGGGGCACTTGATTATCAGACGTCCCGCAGTATATTGAACCTGCTGCAGCAGGTGAACGAAGAATATGGAACAACCATTTTGATGATAACCCATAATACCGCCATTGCCTCTATGGCCAATAGAGTATTTAAGCTCAGGAACGGAGAAATCGTAGAAGATATAATTAATCAGACGATTTTTCCGGCGGAAAGGATTGAATGGTAATGGCGCTGAATAAGAGAGTTTTGCGGACACTGAGAGAAACCCCCCTGCGCTATCTTGGTGTTCTTGTGCTAATCATCCTAGGAAGTTATGCGTTTATTCTGGCGGCGGGGATTTCTCAGAATCTCGATACTCTGGTCACCACATTTACAGAGGGGCATATGCAGGAAGATCTGTCCTTTTCAACCGACCGGGGTATCCTTAAGCTCGAAGAAATGGAAAAGGAAACCGATGCCATCATAGACGGATACCGGAGCTATGACGCCTCCCTTTCCGACTCGCTTACCCTGCGGCTGCTTAGTGAAACGGAAAAGCTCAACATCCCGGCTGTCATTGAGGGGCAGGCGCTTTCCGGTACGGGAGAAATACTGCTTGACCCTGCCTTCGCCCAAGCAAACGGGTATCCGGTGGGAAGCCAAATTGAAGCGGCGGGCAAAACCTTCACTGTGGTGGGCTTGGTGTCTTTGCCCCACTATATCTATCCCTTAAAAAGCGTACACGATATCATGGTATCGCCATGCAACTTCGGTGTGGGCGTTATAAATCGAGGAGATTTTGCGGGTGTTGAAAACGTTTCCACCATTTATTCCGTAAGGTTTCATGACCGAACCCAGAGCCTTAATAAGCAGGCGGCTGAATTTCGGGAACGTTTGCATGATGAAGGCATAGTCGAGTCCGACTGGATTGACATTATGAACAATAAACGGGCAAGAATGGCTTGGGCGTCCATAACCGGCTTAAAGACGATGAGCGTACCGGTGCCTGCGGCCATGTTGATTTTGTCCTGCTTGATTATAGGCATCATGATATGGCGTGTAATTCGGCATGACTCGGTCATTATAGGTACACTTTACGCGCAAGGTTACCGGCGGTTTGAGTTAATGCGTCATTATATGGCTGTTCCTTTGCTGCTCGCCTTATCAGGCGGAGCTATAGGAAGCCTGCTGGCGCTGCCGTCCATAGGGCCTTCGGTTATGGCTATGGTTTCATATTATAATGTCCCCGTTACTGGCATTGAACTAAGTGCTTTTAATGTTATGATTGGAATATTGACCCCAGTATTGTTTTTAGGCGCCAGCGGCTATATTGTTATATTTAAGGAATTGAAACGCTCCCCGGCGGAGCTTATGAAAGGCGAAAAGCAAAAAAGCGGTGTCAATGCTATAGAACGCGCTCTTAAACTGGAAAGGTTTAAGTTCAGCACCAAATTTAAGCTGCGGGAGCAAGTGAGAAGCATTTCAAGACTGCTGTTCCTGCTTTTGGGCGTTACCAGCGCCTCCGTACTTATGCTCCTGGGTTTCACGATAATGAATTCTATGGATTATGTATTTAAAAACAGCACTGCCGACACCTACCGGTTTGAATACGAATATGCCTTTAAGGATATACAATACGGTAAGGCGCCGGAAGGTGCGGAGGTTTTCTCCGCCGGAAGGTTTTATCCTGAAAATAATGAAAAAATTGAGTTTTATATTACCGGCGTTGAGCCGGATTCGACCATTTTGACACTGAACAGCAATGCCGGTAGCCTGCTTCCCAATAACCAGACCAACATTACCAAGCCTTTGGCAGATCGGCTGGGTATTAAGGCAGGCGACAGCGCAAGCTTCATAAATAAGCAGGATGGAAAGCGTTACACTTTTCATATTGATGCTGTTGCCGGTTCCTATGCGGGGCAGTTTATTTTTATACCGGCGGCCGAGTTTAACACCCGGCTGGGACTTCCCGAAGACAGCTACACCGGGCTTTGGAGTACAAAAAAGCTTGACATTCCCGAAAAACGCCTGGCAGGAATAAAGTCGTTAAGCGAGACCGCTGATGCTGTGGATGAACTGCTGGGGCCGATGGTTTCTATGGTGCTTATGATGACCATTATCGCCTGTGTCGTGGGCTTGATTATCATCTATCTGGTAACCTCGCTGATTATAGAGGAAAATAAAAACACAATCTCCCTTTTCAAGATTTTTGGCTACAGGCGCCGGGAAATCAGTGCTCTGATACTGAACAGTCCTACTTTGGTGGTAGTGGCCGGATTTATTATCAGCATTCCTGTAATGGCAGCTTCGATGACTTCAATGTACAGCTATCTTGGCGCTATGATAAATTTAGTGCTGCCAACGATTATCAGTCCGCTTTATGTGATTATCTGCTTTGCGGCCATAATGCTGACCTATCAGCTTAGCAAACTGCTGTGTACAAAGAAGGTGATCGCGGTTTCCATGAGTGAGGCGCTAAAAGCGGGAACGGAATAGGCAAACTATAATCAGTAACTTGCTAAAACAAATTACTCGAAAGGTTGTGTGCCCCAGTGAATATCCGAAAAGCCACTATTAGCGATATCCCATCAATTGCCAAGGTTACTGTTGATACGTGGAAAACCGCTTATCGTGGAATTATCGATGACAACTATCTAAATAATTTATCCTATAGGGATCGGGAAGAAGGTTGGAGACAATTCCCCTTTCATAATTCTTTTATCTATGTCGCCGAAGACGAAACTCAAAATATAATCGGTTTTGCTGCTGCCGGTCCGGAAAGAGCACTAAGCCCAACATACGCGGGCGAACTATATGCCATTTATATATGCCCGGAACATCAAAACAATGGAGTTGGCAGTACTTTATTCCGATCAATAATTAAAGAACTCGAAAAATCAGGCATAACTTCGTTATTACTTTGGGTTCTTTCTGATAGCCCCTATCGAAAATTTTACGAACGCCATGGCGGACATCCAATTGAGACCAAGTTGCTTGAAACGGAAGGGTTCACAAATCTGATAACCGCTTATGGATGGTTAGACATTACAGCTGTGCTATGAAAATTCCAGTACGTATCTCAAACATTCCCGCCCCGGATAGTTGCCTGAGACAGGATTATGATGTTTGTCTCAATTTTTTCGCCGTCAATATAGATATCCCCATTTTATGTACCCGTTTATTGGAACGTTCTACAGAAAAGATACACCACTGCGACTGAAGGCATCGCAGATTGTTCGCCCCTCATAAAACACTTCCCAGATACTCCACATTATTCCGGCAGAATAGAATACCTTTTTCCTTTGCACAACTTTGCTATGTCAATGGTCAGGGAAAATGTCACCCCTTTACCTAGATAACTCAGCAGCAGAAATGTCATCCCTGCTGCGGCTCTTAGAATAGAAGATTTCACTATATGCGAACCAAGGTGATTTGTTCTTTGGCTTGATTTTGGGCTGAGCCGGCAGGCTATTCAAGGAATTGTCCTGCTGAGGTATTTGTACTATACTTTCCTTGGGCTGAGTTTTGAGCAATTCGGGTTTAATAACGAGGCCTTTGTAAAGGACCTGCATTCCGATATGCTTACTGGTTGCTACAGTAATCGTATCATGAGGGGATGCAGGGACTTTTATATTTTCCACCTTGGCAGGCAGACGGTATTTATGGTTCTCAAAGGAAAAGGAAAGCCCTGAATCGATTTTTCTTGTTACATGCTTGGCAAAAATCAACTGCAATGCAGACATATCTTGCTTAGGCAAATAGGCCTTTTCCGGGCTGGCAGCCTGGACGGCGAATTTACGGTTGTAGTAGGGAATATAATGCTTTAGGAAATCATTAGCCTGTTCGATAGAAGAAATTCCTTTACGCTGCATATCTTTCGCCAAACGGTCCTGTAAAGTCTCCCAGAGCCTTTCAATACCACCTTTAGCCTGAGCAGACCGGGCAATGATTAACAGGATGTTGAGTTCTTTAAGGGCTCTGGCAAAGTTAGTCTGCTTTTCCACTTTGCCGGCCAATTCTTCTTCAAGGGTTAATTCCTTTTTCTTTTTGCTGTTATAAACAAAAACGGTTCTGCCATCAGTGTAGATTTCTCTTGGCAGGTGCCCATTCTGATTCATCTGAAACATCAGTTCACAATAACCTTCAAAGGTTTCTTCCTTTTCGAAATGAAGAGCCAGGATACGACCAGTGGCATCGTCAACCGCACCGTGCAGGTGCAAGTAGGAACCATTGCCAAGCCAATCAAAGCTGGAAGCATCCATCTGAATCATTTCACCCTCGCGCTCCCGGGCATTTCTGGAACGATGTTTCTTGGGTCTGCGCTTGGCCTTTGGAGAGCGAATACCACTGGCCCTAAGATACCTTGAGACAGTGCTTACCGAAACAAAAATATCTTTATCTTCAGCAAGCACATCGGTAGCATGACAAAAATTATATCCGGACAACTCCGTTTGATAAATTCGGCAGATTTTTTCAGCAACTTCAGGATCCAATGCATTAGCCGGTTTCCGTCCTCTATTCTTATGCAAAATACTTATAACCCCATTTGCGGATGCCTCCGCTTTCATCCGCTGTACTTGTCTTACACTGAGGTCTAAAAGCTCTGCAGCCTGCTTATTTGTAAACCGGCCTGCCAACAGTTCTTCGATGATAGTTATTTTTCTTGCTTCTTGTTTGCTCATTTCTAATTTCATCCTCCCATTATATCTTTTCTGGGGGATGACATTTTCCCTGAAGAGTTATACCATGACATTATCACTGATTAACGACATTTGCACAACTTTGCTATTGACTTTAACGCTGCGTTAAGGTTTATAGTGATTCTGTGAGGAGATGAGGATATGGAATATACAGTGCAAAAACTGGCCCGGATGGCGGGCATTAGCGGCCGGACACTGCGGTATTACGATGAGATCGGGATTCTTACGCCGGCAAGAATCAATTCTTCGGGGTACCGGGTATATGGGACGGCTGAGGTCGACAGACTGCAGCAAATTCTCTTTTATCGGGAGCTGGGAGTGAGTTTGGATAATATCAGAGAAATAATAACTGCACCATCATTTGACGGACTGGCGGCACTGAAAGAACATCGCCTCAAACTGCTCGATAAGAAACAAAAGCTGGAATTGTTGATTGTCAATGTGGAGAAAACCATAGTTTTAACTGAAGGGAGAATCACTATGGCTGATAAAGAAAAGTTTGAAGGCTTTAAACAAAATATGATAGATAGCAATGAGAAAATGTACGGTAAAGAAATCAGGGCGAAATATGGCAATGAGAGGATCGATCAATCGAATGAAAGACTTAAAGGCATGGATCAGGAGCAATATAATCAGTTGCAGGAACTCGGTGCCCAGGTAATTGACACCCTGACAGAGGCGTTTGCCAATGGCGACCCGGCTGGTGAACTAGCCCAAAAAACCGCAGAATTGCATCGCCAGTGGCTGATTTTTACCTGGGGGGATTATAGTAAAGAAGCTCATGCTGGCCTGGCTCGGATGTATGTTGATGACGAAAGGTTTACATCATATTATGACCAGCAGCAACCTGGTGCAACCAAGTTTTTACGGGATGCAATTCTAATTTACACCGGGATGAAGAAATAAAGCTTTCAAGCAGAATTTAAACCAGGGCCGGATAAGCTCAATTGCGCAAGTCTGGCTTTTTCTTTTTAATTTGGGTAAACAGCCAAAGTTGTTTCACTTATATTTGTCCCCTACGGTTCCATTGCTTATACCATATCTTGTATTATTCCGGCAATAGATATACAATGTATAGTAGATTCCCGTTAAAGGAGAGATGATATGTGAAACAACTGCAGCTCGTTTATGATTATAAAATGGGGCCCCGGCAATTGATAAAACGTGACGGGCGGAGGGAATTGTTCGACCCTGCCCGTATATTCAACGGCATCGTCCAGGCTATGCTGCACAGTAAGGAACAGGAAATCACTATTAACCGATCACTGGTGCAGAAGTTGACAGAGGAAGTGGCGGCAAACGTTGAAGAACAGGTGCAGGGGGGAGAGATTCCCGCCCAGGAAGTTTATCGCATCACCGTCAACGTATTAGCCGAGCATGAACTTTATGATGTATTGGGTACGTTCATTTCTTTCCGGGAAAAAAGAGATTCCCAGCGCGATGCCAATTCCAGGCTTATGAACGAAATTGCCGCCATTGTTAAAGAAACTACCCGGGACAACGCCAATGTGTCCAATTCCCCTTCAGGCAAAATGCTGCAAATCGGCTCGGAAAGCTCGAAATGGTATAACCTGCACCATATGCCCGACTATATTGCCCAGGCCCATATCAATGGCGATATACATATTCACGACCTTGATTATTACGAAAAGACTATCAACTGCCTTCAGATTCCCCTGGCCCGGTTGCTGAATCAAGGCTTCAATGCCGGCAAAGGATATATTCGTCCTCCGCAGCGCATCGGCAGTGCAACCGCTCTGGCAGCCATCATCTTGCAGTCCAATCAGAATGATATGTACGGCGGCCAGTCCTTTCATCGCTTCGAAACTGCCCTGGCCCCTTATGTTCCGGCCGGATACGCACAAGCTTTTTCTGTTCTTCAATCCGACTGCAACCCCGCGGAAAGGGCAGCTACCGCAAAAGAGCTGGCAGAAATGGTCAATATAGTCTACCAGGCCATGGAGGGTTTGGTCTATAACCTGAACAGCATGCATTCCCGGGCCGGAGCCCAGGTTCCATTCTCTTCCCTAAACTTCGGCACAGGAACCAGTCCGGAGGAACGGCTCATAATCGAACAGCTTCTGCTGGCCTTCGAGAAAGGATTGGGCCGAGGCGAAACGCCGCTTTTTCCCAACCTGATTTTCCGTCTGAAAAAAGGCGTCAATACTGATCCCGGCGACCCCAATTACGATTTATTCCAGTTGGCCTGCAGGGTATCCGCCCGGCGCATGAACCCCACCTTCAGCAATATGGACATGAGCATCAACCAACCGTATGGGGATGATGTAAGTTATATGGGCTGCCGCACCAGGGTGGAGGCCAATGTGAACGGTCCGGCCCAGGCTGAAGCCCGGGGAAACATCGGTTTCGTTACTGTAAATCTCCCCCGTTTGGCCATCAAAGCGAAGGGAAGCCTCGATCAGTTCTGCCGGAGCCTTGATAAAGTGCTGCAGCTTTGTGAAGAGCAGCTGCTTCATCGCTACGAAACGGTTTGCCGCCTGCGGGTAAAGGATCTGCCTTTCCTGATGGGACAAAAGCTTTATATAGACAGCGGGCAACTTCAGGATGAAGATTATATTACGGAAGCGGTAAAAAACGGCACTCTTTCTATTGGCTTTATCGGCCTGGCGGAAGCCTTAATCCTGCTTACCGGCCATCATCACGGAGAATCCAGAGCGGCTTTTGACGAAGGCTATCGTATCGTTCTGCGTATTTCCCAGGCGGTGCGGGACATGACCAAGAGGCACCATCTGAACTTCACTGCCCTGGCAACACCGGCGGAGGGGCTATCCGGCCGCTTCATTAAACTGGATCGCAAAAAATTCAGGGTCATCCCGGGTATTACGGATAAAGGTTATTATACGAACAGTTTTCATATTCCGGTCGACTGCCCGATCAGCATCCAGGAAAAACTGAAAATCGAAGGCCCCTTTCACAAGCTCTGTGATGCAGGCCACATTTCTTACGTTGAACTGAAGGAATCTCCGCATCATAACCCGAAAGCAGTGGAAAGCATCATAAAATATGGTTTTAAGCAAGATATCGGCTATATGGGGGTTAATTTTCCCATCGACGAGTGTCCGCAGTGTGCCCATTCCGGTATTATCAGCGGCGATTGTCCCGTTTGCGGCAACCCTGATCAGAATATTCGGCGTATCCGAAGGATTACCGGTTACCTCAGTACGGTTGATCGTTTTGGCGACGGCAAACTGGCTGAGCTGCGGAGCCGCATTACCCATAATTAGGAAATGATGTCATGCAGATACGTTTGGCTGGCATAACGGAAGAGAGCTGTGCCGATGGTCCCGGACTGCGTTTTGTAGTTTTTGTGCAGGGCTGCCGCCGCAGCTGTCCCGGCTGCCATAATCCCGAGACCTGGAAGGAAAATGGCGGCTGCGCGGTCGAGGTTGCCGCCATTGCAGAACAAATAGTATCCAAAGCAGAACTCCTTGACGGCATCACTTTGTCCGGCGGCGAACCCTTTTTACAAATAGATGCCTGCAGGGAATTGGTGGCCCTGATCCGGAAAGAGTGTCCCCAGCTGTCGGTGCTGATCTATAGCGGCTACACTTTCGAAGAACTGTTGAACCATCCGCAGGCCTACGAGCTTATGGCTTTAAGCGATATTATGGTGGACGGGCCCTTTATGAAGGAGAAACGAAGCGAACTCCCCTTCCGGGGTTCATCCAACCAGCGCATCCTGGATCTGGGGAAATCTCTTGCGGTTAAAAAAGCCGTGCCATATTCAGGTGACTTTTAAGGCTCGGTTCAATAATCACGTCAATGCCCGCAACTCTTTTACAACTTTATAATAAGTCTGTGCTAAATTGAAGCAGAGGTGAGAAGATGGCACATATTCTTATCGTGGAGGATGAAATCCCCATCAACGAGCTGATCAAAAGGAATCTTAATCTGGTTGGTCATAGATGCGTTTCCGCCTTTGACGGGAAAGAAGCCCTGGTTTGCGTCCGGCAGCATTCATTTGACTTGATCCTGCTGGACGTGATGCTGCCGGAGCTTGACGGTTATGAGGTTTTCAAAAGAATAAAAGATATTCCCACGATCTTTCTTACCGCCAAAAATTCTTTGTCCGACCGGGTCAAAGGGTTAACGATGGGGGCTGATGATTATTTAAGCAAACCTTTTGAAATGCTTGAGCTTCTGGCACGTGCAGATGCGGTGCTGCGGCGAACCAAAAAAGAAACTGCCAGCTTTGAACTTGATAAAATCATCATTAATTTTGACAGCCGGCAGATATTTGCCGACGGAAAGGTTATTGATTGCACCCCAAAGGAATATGAACTGCTGGAAACTTTCGTAAAAAACAGGAACATTGCCCTATCACGGGAAAAGCTTTTAGAGCTTGCCTGGGGGTTCGACTATGAAGGCGATACCAGAACGGTCGATGTGCATGTTCAAAAACTGCGTAAAAAGCTGGGGTGGGAAGACCGTATCGTAACCGTGTATAAACTGGGCTATCGCTTAGAGGTATAGGCATGAAACTGAAAACTTATTTTCTGACCCTGCTGCTGTTCCTCCTTTTCTTTAACGGCAGCATTCTGCTGATTTCCTGCGTCAATTTAAACAGCAATCTGGGCAACATCAGGGAACGCTGCCTGGGCGAGCATTATTTTATCGCATCCGCCCTGGCCAAAGATTTAAACGCCGTAGAAAACCGGGGAGCCTCGATAGATTCTGCAATGGGACCGCTTTTTCAGCCGTATGTCCATTATTATGGCAAACAAAATGTGGTTTTAGCTCTATCCCGGGAAGGGCATCCGCTCTATTCCGGCATACCCGAAATGGAGATCGTTCCCGGTCAAAATCCAAAGCAAATGGCAAACAATCGGGTCTTATCCACTGTAAAACTGAAGAATAAAGAGTATATAAGTGTGGCAGGATTGCTCCCGGCTCCCTATACTGCCTATACATTGACCTATCTTTATGATTTATCGGCAACGGTCGAGTCATGGAACAAGATGACCCGTATTTTATTTTCATTTGGAATCGTTCTTTCCCTACTGCTGGCCATCTGTTTGCTTTTGCTGCTTAACTATATCTTTAAGCCGCTGAAGCAAATCTCCCTTGCTTCACAAAACATCGCCCGGGGGAATTATGAAAACCGGATTCCGGCGACCGGCCAGGATGAGCTGGCTGAAATGGCGGAAAGCTTCAATAATATGGCCGAGGAAATCCAAGGCCAGATACTGCAATTGGCCAAGCAGGCCCAACGGAAGCAGGCTTTCATTGACAATTTTGCTCATGAAATGCGCACCCCGCTGACGACAATTTACGGATATGCGGAATACATCCAGAAAGCCGCCGCTACGGAGGAAGAAAAGCTCTCGGCCGCCGGCTATGTCATGTCGGAATGCAGCCGGCTGCAGAATATAGCTCATCGCTTATTGGATTTGGCCCGGCTGCGCAACGATGAGATCACCTTTACCGATGTCAGGGTTCCGGAGCTCTTGCGCGGTACAGTGGAAGAACTGCAGCCAAAGGCAGAAGAAAGACAGGTGCGGCTGGAATATGACTGTCAGTATGACAGTCTGACGGGGGACTTTGAACTTTTAAAATGCTTGCTGATAAATTTGACGGATAATGGGATAAAAGCCTGCCATAGCGGCGGCAAGGTCAAAATCGAAGCCTGCTGTGAAGGTGATAAAAAGGTTATTACCGTCCGGGATAACGGCAAAGGCATGACTGAAGAACAGCTCAGCCATATTACCGAAGCGTTTTATCGGGCGGACAAACCGCGCAGCCGTGCCGAGGGCGGCGCTGGTTTGGGGTTATCCTTATGCGAAAAGATTGCTGCCCGCCACGGCGCTGAAATATCCTTTTCTTCTCATCCCCGCAAGGGAACCAATGCTAAAATATCTTTTACAAGTCTGTAATAAGTTGATTATAGCTTGGTAATTAAGCTGTTTTATACTTACTATGTGATCACAACCATTAAAATAAGTAAAGGAGAATTCAGTATGAACAGTAAAACGGCAAGCTTCAGCCAACTGAAAAAGGTAGCATTAGGAACGGCTGCCATAATCGGTATTTGCGCGCTGGTTTTCAGCGGCATCACCCAGGTAGCAAAAGCATCCCTGGTCAATCAAACGAATACTATCCCGACCGCATATTCAACTACGGGCAGTCATTCCGAGCAGCATGCTATACCCGAGGGTTATGCAAAAGCGTCCTATCAGGTAAAGCTTTCCGAATTCAGCGGCCGCCCCGGTGATAAGGACATGTCCATGGAAGAAGCCGCCGAGCTTGGCGCGCAAAATCTTTGGAGATTTTTCAAAGTGAATCTGGACGGCAAAACCATCGAAATGTCTTATACCGCAAATAGTTCCTTTAATCCCCGTGCGGAATGGATGGGCATCATTTTCAACGGTGAAGTACCTTCCTATAGTTTTTTGGTGGACGCCGTAACCGGTGAGTATCGAGCCGTAGGCCAGTCCAAATACTGGAGCGGCGATATCAATGTCGGTATGGACCAGACCCTTATTAAAAATCACCGGCAATATGCGGCTCTGGCAAGAGCAGCGGCTGAAAAATTCCAGCTCGTATCCGGCAAAATAGTAGCTGCAGATTATTATGGACAAGGCTATACCTACTTTAAACAAAGCGTTAATCCCGATATTACCATGACCGTAAAGTCCGATAGCGGCCAGGAGGCTCGCATAACATTTTCAAGGTATAATCAAGAATTACTGGGCGTGGAATATGACCCCTGGGTAAAAGATGCGAAGGTTTACGAAGCACAGATGGAAAAAGAGATGCGGGAAAAAGCCCCCGAGGTCCGGGATAGTACCGGCATCCCGTCCCTGATTGAGATCACAAAGTAAATGTACTCTGCCTGTGTATAGGAAGAATACGGGAGGGGTACGGGACCAAATTACCTGATAATGATAATCAGATAATGTTTGGGGACAGCTCTCGCACAGTCTTACCTCCCCGTATCCTCCCCCTATCCTAATTACACCCCCATTCCCGGCATGCTTCACCACTTAAGCACCTTGAGGCATCATAAAGCGGTGCAATTGGCATAAACCTGATTCTATTCGCTCTTTTGCTTCAGCACTGTTTGTCGTGGGAAAAAACCATAATGAGCATAGAAGGAAAAGGCTTGTTCATTGCCAGCAGCAACATGAACGGTTTTGACTTTTGCCCCTGATTGCTCCAGCCAATCCAGAGCCATTTGCATCAGGCGATCCCCTATTCCCATCCCCCGATAATTTTCTCGCACCAAAATAGAATCAATCTCCCCTTGCCCACTGGCGCCAAGTGTTGCTATACAATAAGCTACAGGCAATCTACGGGTCTCATCCTCTGCCACATGAATTGACATGGTTCCTCTCCGGACTTTTTCCCGAAGCATGTCCTTCCTTGTTTTGAAGGTAAATGTTTCGTATTCGTAACGAAAATAGGATGAGATTTTCTTATGGTGCTCATTTAGTTCCTCCCAAAGGGGCTGGATACTGTCCAGTAAGTCTTCAGCACCCTGGATATATCTGATCGGCGAAGTCAACAAAATTCCCCCCTTCCCCCACCATTCCAAACAAAACATCTGGCACGGTTTTCCCCTGTAATATTTCGACTTTTACCAATGGCATACCAACGTCTCCCTCACTGTAGTCAATTTGCCTGCATAGTCAGGATCTAGGTTTTAAGATTATAGCATTCAAGCCAAAACTTGGTAAACCCTAATATCTCCGTTTTACATTATCAGCTTGCCATCCGGCTAAAATAAGAAAAGCTCGGGTTGGGTTAAAACTATGCAGAGGTTTTTTATGAAGCGATTCTTAATTCTCGGTTTTATTATGGGTATGTGCTACTTTACCCTGGAGGGTTTTTGGCGGGGGTGGACCAATATAGTCATGTTATTTGTCGGAGGTTTGTGCGGCGCGCTTATCGGACTTTTAGATGAATACCCCCAATATTTTAATCTGAAAATATGGCAGCAGACCCTGATATCGTGGCTGGTCATATTAGTCATAGAATACTCTTCCGGCATGCTGCTGAATGTATGGCTGGGGATGGGAATATGGGACTATTCTGCTATGCCCCTTAATTTAAACGGACAAATATGCTTAATCTATGCGATTTTATGGGTCCCGCTGATCCCCTTCGGAATCTGGCTGGATAATTGGCTGCGCTGGAAGCTTTTCGATGAAGAAAAACCCTACCATTTGTTAAGTATCTATCATGACCTGCTTACTTTAAAATAACCAACCGGAATGGAGGTTACTATGGCGAAAGAACAGGGTGAAGTGCACCTCCAAACATTGAACTTTTTTGTCCAACATTTGGGGTGCACTTCATCCAAGCGACCAGCTCTTTTTTGTCCTATCTTTATTTTACGGACTCGGCAATTTTCATAATTTCATCCTTGCTCTGTCCCTTCGCAATAAGGGTATAGTTTACATCGCCTATTCCCCATGTCAGGCTCGAATCAACCCAGGCACCGTTGTTTCCATTGACCGTAACCGGCTCAACCTCTCCCCCTGCTGATTCGTATTTGGTTTGTTCGTTCAAAAGCCGCTGCATGAGGATAATGTCTTTCCCTGGCCCCTGGAAGTTCAAGGTAATATATTCTTGGGAGCCTTTAAAGCACTCGGCGTTTTTAAAAGCATAGCCTTGCGGTAAATAGGTCGGAGCCAGAAGCTTATACGATACACCTTCCTGAGCATCGGTCAGGTTGGAATAACTAACCGTGTCTACCGGTGGTTTAGTCCGGGTACCTATCGTAACGAGGTTTCCATTTTCATCTGTGTATTCAACATAGCCGTTTTTATCTAACTGCGCCTGCTGTTCAGCCGTTAAGGAAGTGGCGGGCGCCGGCTCAGGAGCCGCATCATCAGCAATCAAAGTAACATACGGCCCTAGTTTCAGTATATTTCCAATGCTGTTCGCCATTGCTGTCAAGGCCCCGGGGAAAATAAGATAAAAACCCAGCATGGCAACCATGGCAAATGAGCATGTCAGCATTGCGGGACGATGTTTCCTCAAGAAATTTTTCATAATAACCTCCTTATTATTCCCAGCTGTATTTTTCGCCAGACAGCGGTTGATTAACTGCCGCCGCAGTATTTTCTGTTTTTGGCTTTCAGGGGCAAGATCTACTGATGCTAGTACTTCCGCTAAATTCAATAGATCGTTATATTCGGATTGAAGCTCCGGGCGGCTGACTTGCGGATCACCGGCCAGAATATTATCTACCTCTTCATTGAAATGCTTCATAAGGTTAAATTGGTCCATCGACTCACTCCTCACTTTTAAGTATTTCCCGCAATCGATGCAGGGCTCGGTAAAGGATTACGCCGGTATTGCTTTCAGATAGTCCCATTATTTCTGCGATTTCTTTATTCTTCAGTCCACCGGCAAATTTCATGGCAATAATATTGCGTTCCCGCTCCTCTAAAGAACTCAGGGCTACCAGCAGCCTGCCTTGCTCCTCATTGCGAACTGCCTTTTCTTCAGGATTGGGCCGCTCGGAAGGCAAATCCCGGATGCTTTCCAACGGGAACCATATCCCGCGTTTGCGGCGCCGGTAATAAGCATTTACCGTGTTCTGGGCAATGGAAAACATCCAGACTTCAAAGGGCGCTCTATCCGGACGATAGGTCTCGATTTTCTGCATCACCTTTTCAAAAACCTGACTGCTCATATCTTCAGCTTCTTCTATACTATTGAGGCGATAGCGCATGTACTTGTAGATGCGATTGTAGTAGCGGTCAAAGATCTCAGCAAAAATATCCGCATAAGAACGTACTTCATCCTGAAGACATAATTCCTTGGACAGTGACATTGTTAAAACTCTTTCCATTACATTCCCCTCTCCAAAAAATCTGTCTGACGTATAATGTAAAAATGTCGTCATTTATAAACTATACTTCCTAAATTCAACAGTACTTTTTTAAAACATACCCCGGCCAGGTGCTTCTATAAGTAAGTATGCTTAAGCCAACAAAGCATTACAGAGAGGTGGAATAAAATATTGCCGCCACACTTATACTCATTAAGGGATAATTTATATCTTGTGGAGGTGATATATGAAAACATCAGTTGAGGAATATTCCCGGTGTTGGCTTAAATTCTGAACAATGGTGCCTGGAACCGCATACATATGATAACTCCGGTATTTTGATTTAGTCAGTTTAACCGCTAAATCCCACACTTTTTCGATATTATCGTCCGATACATTATTCTGTTCCAGGACATTCACTATCTTTTTGTAAGCGGTATATGCTCCGCCTCATCAATCAGATAGAAATTGATATAATTAAAGACTCCGCCGGTCATATCTCTTATGCGTCTTTCAATATCGATGCCATTAAATTCATAAATCTTACGTCGGCTTTGTGCTCCCATAAAGAAATATCAAATCGGCTAACATCATTGTACTTTCTAATTTGTACTGCGACATTATCTCTCTTTACAGAATAACCGCGTAAATGCTAGCATTGTAAAAAAATAACTATGGAAGAGTGGTTGCCTTATGGATATTGCTTACCGTAAAGCCTATAACAGCGAATGTCCGATGCTGGCTGAATATATTTATTATGCCTCTGACGGTGTACTTGATTATCTATTCAAAGACACTATTTCCGGTATGACAGTAACTCAACTGTTAATTTTTGGGTTAGAAGACGAGCAAAGGTACAACTCTTTTAAAGGAGTTATTGTTGCCGAGTATAACGACAAAATTGTCGGGATGATACAAGCTTACTCCAACATGCATCATAAAATAGACGATGAAATGAGGTCCTTTATTCCAGAAGAAAGACTCGAGCAATTCGAAGAGTTTTATAATTCCAGAGTCGATAACAGCTTCTTAATTAACGCAATGTATGTTGATGAAAAATATCGACGCAAGGGTATTGCCAGCAGGCTTATTTCAACGGTCAGAGAGGAAGCCAAATCCTGTGGTTTTGATAAACTCAGCCTGTTTGTTTTATCAGATAATATATCCGCCCAAAAGCTATACCAATACAACGGCTTTAAAAGCGTAAAAGAAATAACCTTTAACGATTCAGCAAAAATTAACCACGAAGGTGGATTTTATTTAATGCTTTGCGATATCTAAGTCGCGTAAAATTTATTCAGTATGATTCGAGAGCACAGGAGAAGTTAAACCTTACATGGTCCCTAACGCAGAAGAAAACGGGATAAAAGGAATTAGCCAGGCTGAGGTGAAGCTTTCCCTTTAGCATTCATAAATCTTCTGGCAGATTGGTTCTTAGTTCTTCTATAGTTTTGCTTGCCTTTAAAGCATGTACAACTCGTGGGTGGGGTTGAAGGTAGATTATGGGATAATCAATTTCTCCTAAATCTTTCCTAACCGGAAAGGCAAGTTTTTCTTCTTCAGTGCTGAATTCAGCATGAACCTCTTCATTATTTCCACGGGCATCGACTCTTATCCACCTGTTCAGGCTTTTAATATATATGGCATTCAATCCGTGAATCACCAATCTTGACATATCCGAGTCGTCAAGCACAAGCTTCTGGTAGCAGAAGCCAGCGGGAATACCTAGATAACGCAGGATGGCTGCTAAAAGATGCGATTTGGCGTAGCATATTCCTTCCTTATGCTGCAGAACTTCGGAAGCCGTGCAGGCAACAGTTGTTCCGTCGATATCAAAGGAATGATAAATATTATCCCTCACCCATTCGTAACATGAACGGGCCAGGTTAATCTCATCGTTGCTTCCCCGGCGTAAATCTTCAGCAACTATTTGGATATTCGGATTAAAAAAATCAATTACATCTGATGACTCAAGATAAGGATCAATATTGTCTGCTTCTGGAACCAGTTGCATTAACCTCCCCCCTCGACTCTGTCGGCCCTCAATCCTCACAGTTCATTTCTTCCACTTATCCCAGGTTTCCACCATTTGCTGAAGAAACTGCTGACTCCACTTATAATTCTCCTCCAGGTTGTCCAGGCATTGAGCGAAGAGTTCGACTTGCTGCAAAACCGCCGGTTCTGAGGACTGCCGCAAGTCGTTCAAAACTTCCCGGCTGCGTCCCGCCGCCTCCATAGCTATCTCCCGCTCATTGATGAAACTGCTTTGCAGGTGCTCAACCATTATTTTACCCGTATCCCGTTCCGCTTCATAATAATCCCGGCGGCTTCCCTTTACCCATACCTTGCGGACAGTCTTCATACCTTCAAGGAAACGGATATGGATGCTAACCGTAGCTTTGCTTACTTCCAACTCCGAGGCAATGTCCTCCAGCCCCAAGGGCTGATCAGAAAAGAACAGCAGACCATAGATGCGCCCTACCACTTCCGGGATACCGAACATGGCATATACGCGGCCAAAGGCGTCTATCATAATATCACGAGCCTGTAAAAGGCGTTCCTGTTCCAAACCAGCTTACCTCCCACCAACATGTTTTAAATCAGTTTACCATTTCAAGCAATTACTTTCACTTAACCATCCTAATCTTCACACCAAGCTATTCATTTTAATAGGGAGGTCAGGCGCAGGGCAAAAACGCGCCGCCCGGCATATAAAATCCCGGCCACTACAGCAGCCATAAGTATATTGAAATACCACAGCACGGTCATAAAATCCTCTGCGGGAAAGGAAGCATGAAGTATCCAGATTATGACCGCCAGCAGAGCGGGAACGACCTGCAGGGGAAGGTAGCGGCGCAGCATCAGCGGGTCAACATTACCCAGGACCTGCTCATAGACCATCCCTTCCCATAGGGTAAAGTTGTGATTCTCCATAGTTAAAAGGCAGGCAGCCATCACTATGGTAACCGCCAGCTGCACCGCTATCATTAGCAGCAGACCCGCCGCAAAGGTCAGTGCTTCCCATCCGCTCCAATGCCAGCGGCTTCCCACCACCACAACCGCGACCAGGAGCAGAGGCAGCATTTCCAACACCGCGGCCAAAAACTTGGCCAGGCCTACCCCTTGCCAGGAATGAAAGGCCGGAAGTAAAAAAACGATACGGTCACCTTCTTTGGCAAAGGTGGTTATAAACGACTCAAAAATGCTGGTGGCAAAGACCAGGAAACAGAAAATCAAGGCGCCTGCCAGCCCGGACTCGGCGATCAAGTCCACCCTCATCAAGGGCCAGTAGAGAAAAAACAGGGCCATAACGGCCAGGTATTTCCCGCAAAAGACTATATTCCGTGCATCAGTCGCCACCTCCCGGTATAGGAAGGCACGGAAGCGAGGTTTTAGAAAATGATTGTCGAGGATGGTTTTGGCCAACAATCGCTGCCAGGGGGTGGCGATATAAATGGCAAATCTGCCGCTGCTGGCTTCCCGACACTCGCGAATGGAGCTCTCAGCGTAACGGGGAGTATGCCAGAACACCATAATGATCAGAATAGCACTGACTCCCGCCGCTGTAGCCGGCCAGACCAGGCCCAGCCAAACCGCGCCGGCCAGCACCAGCAATCCGGCCAGTGCTCCCCCCAAAGCTCGAAGCAGCAACTTATTTCCCCGGAAAACAAAAAACATATAGAAGAATCCACATTCCACCGCCAGCCCGACGGATAAAGAAAGCGCACCCAGCAGCAGCAACGCCCCCGGCCAACCGCCCATAACTGCTCCCAAGGAAAGCGAAACAGGACCGAGAAGGTGCCCGAAATATTTCAAAAATCTAAGCACAATGTCCAGGTAATGAAAGCTATACAACTCTCCGACCGGGGCGGGGAGGGTCATAAGATAAAAAGCATCCGGGGAAGAGAACCAGGCTTTCATAAAATTGGCGGCGGTAAAAACGAACCCGGCCAGGAAAGTACCCCCCATTAGTCCGGCCACGGCAAACATTTGGACCTCCTCCATCCCGGCCAGGATTCTTTTCGTCGCTACATAAGCAGCCACCGCAACAGCTAGGTTCAGCCCACCGCTTAACCAGTCGCGTCGGCTCCAATGCCGGGCCAGCAACCTTTCCCTGAGTACCAGCAGTTTAAAAGCTCGCCGCATCATGTTGCCCTCCATAAACCAGCCGCAGGAAAATCTCCTCCAGAGATGCCTCCTGCATGGAGGTCTGCCGACGCAAATCTTCCAGGCTGCCGGTGAAAATGAGGCGACCGCCGGCTATGATGCCCACCCGGTCGCAGAGCCTTTCCGCCATTTCCAGAATATGAGTCGAGAATATCACCGTTTTCCCCCGAGAGGTTAATTCCCGCATGATATTCTTCACCTGGATAATGCCACCCGGGTCCAGGCCGTTGGTAGGTTCATCCAGCAGTATAATCGCACTGTCTTTTAATAGGGCTGCGATCAGGCAGATTTTGCGTTTCATGCCCTGCGAATAGGAGTCAATCACCCGGTCAGCTGCAGCAGCAAGGTCAAAGCGTTCCAGGTATTCTTCCACTTGCCGACGGGATGAAACCGGGTCCAGATCATAGAGAACGGAAAGAAACAGGAGAAACTCCCGTCCGCTCATACGCTCATAGGGAACTGTATATTCGGGCATGTAAGCAATGGTATTGCCAGCGGCATCAATTTGGCCGGCAGTAGGCTTAAGCAGCCCGCTTATCAATTTCAGGGTAGTCGTCTTTCCCGCCCCGTTACTGCCCAACAGCCCAAACAATTCGCCCGCATATAATTCCAGGGACATACTCTCTACCGCCGGTACCCCGTTGTACTGTTTGCTCACCTCAGTCAGGCTTAACACCGGTGCTGAGGCCGGGGAAAAGGCGGAATCAGTTGACCGGGAAGGAAATAAAGCGGCAGGTTGTTCCGGGCGTAATACTTCCCTTGGTTCCTGCCTCCAAAGGTTCAGTTCCTCCATTAAAAACTGGGGATTATCAAGGTTGAATACGACTTCCTGGATATAACCATAATTTTTAAACAATCCCTTCGCCATAACCGGTTCTTCCAGGGCCAGATGCAGGATGTTTTTATGGCCGCTGAGAACGCATAGCACTCCCGGGGCTCGTTCCCGGAACACCCCGAAAGAAGCTCTGGCTTTCCCCATATAAACCTGCAGAGAAGAAATGTTGCTGCGGGGTATGGTGAAGCGGAACCAATATCCGTGCCTGAGTGTCAGAACCTCCGGGCTCAGTTGATGGGAAGTCCGCGGGATCACCCGCCCAAAATAGTAAATAAGAAACAAACCCAGCAGAGCATAAGGTACCGCTACCCAGAGCACCTGCGGCCCGCTTAACCAGATACGGGCCACGATTACCACGATTGCCAGCTCGGGAAAAAAACCCACCGCCACAATCGCTGCCAGCATCCCGGTTTCACTGCTCTCGGTTTTTGATAATTCAACCATCTTCATCCCCCCCAGCGCCAGATTGAAATTATCATACAGTTAGTTTAGTATATTCTAAACGTACTATATATATTTGTAAAGAGCAAAACATCAGTCCATTTGACCGTGCACTATTTCCTGATACGAGACCTGATAAAGCTGTTATATAATTAGGAAATAGCAGCACTACAGAAAGGACTATAAGATGCTCGGGAAACCTTTTTTCTTTTACGCTGCTAATATCAATCCACTTGATTGGAAAGAAATATTTCTCTTTTTTACTGATAAGTCCAACAACTTTGTAATTCATTTTCCTGAAGGTGAAGAAGGCTTTTTAAACAAAGGGATATCAGTTTTCAAACAACTTCTCGATGTTAATATTAAGCCTTGGGAAGGGATGAAGGATAGCATCGAAATAAGCGGGAAGCTAACCAGGGAGACAAAGGATTTATTTGTTGGATATCAAACTCCGGCATTTAATGGTGAGCATCCGGAACTATGGGACTTCCAATACTATTTAGATGGTAATATCGCCTTATATATCGGAGATTTCTGTGATTGTGTTGTCTATGTTACCGAAGAAGATATGCTTTATCTTGAAGAAAGAGGCATAGATTGGTCCGATTGGCAAGAAACTGGGTTTTAAAATCCATACAGTCCGGCGCTCACAAACAAATAGACCGGGGACGCAGGCTTTCATCCCAGCAATTAACGTTTACTCTGTCTTGCTGCTATACCTGAGGATAGTTTCTTCATAAACCTGTCCCCTACCCTTTTAGCCCTTTGACACTCAAAATCACTGGACTTGCCGGTCCCCTGCATTTATGCTAATATAAAGCCATAAAATTTTTTGAAAATAGATGGGAGAAGTCAATGCGCAAGCGTATTCTGGCCTAAATAAATATATACAGGTCTAAAAGGAAGTTCTTCCCTTAGTCCTGTTATGTCCAGAACGCTTGTTTCTTATTTTTTAATAATAAGCCGGTCATGCCAACCGAAGGGGTTGGATGATTACAGATACTCGTATAGCTTGAAAAGGCTGTAAGTAACAGGGGTTACTTGCAGCCCTTGTTGTTTTCTGGAGGTGTTTTAAATGCTGCTTAGCTGCCGCGGAGTTAAAAAAAGTTTTGGCGAACAAGTGGTCTTAAACGGGATTGATCTGGATATAGTTCAGGGAGACCGTCTGGGTCTGATAGGCCGCAATGGAAGCGGCAAAACCACTTTGGCCAATATTCTGACCGGCCATATTGATTACGATGAAGGGCATATTATTACTGCCCGCAGGCGATTGAATATCGGCTACCTGCGCCAGACTGAATCCTCAGCCGAGTTTTTGCTCCAGGTCCGGGATAGCGAAACCGAAGTCAATGGTGAATTCCAGCGTCTCGCCGGTCACCTGGGAATGAGCCGGGTCATGGAGTGGCCCCAACAGAGGTGGCAAAATCTCAGCGGAGGGGAAAAAACCAAACTGGCCTTGGCCCGAGTCTGGTCTTCCCAACCTGATCTGCTTATTCTGGATGAGCCGACCAATCATATGGATTACCAGGGGGTAAATTATCTGATATCAGAGCTGTCTAACTATCCGGGGGCGGCGATTATTATTTCCCATGACCGTTATTTCCTGGATCAGACAGTATCTAAAATTGCGGCAATAGAAAAAGGGATTATCAAAGTTTACCCCGGCAACTATTCCTGCTACCGGGAAACCAGGCAAAAAGAACGGGAAAGCCAAATGCATGCCTACCAGTCACAGCAAAAAGAACAGCAGGAAATCGAAGCCAATATAGCCCGATTAAAGGGCTGGTCAGAAAAAGCCCATCGCGAATCTCGTAAAAAGGGAGAAGGAAAGATGGGAGGTAAGGAGTACTTTCGCAAGAAAGCCAAAAAGCGGGACCAGGCGGTAAAATCCCATATTAAGCGCCTGGAAAATATGCGCCGGCAGGGAGTATTGCGCCCGGCAGAAGAGCTGCGGGTCAATTTTGACTTTAACGGCTTGGAAAAAGGCGGGCGGCGTCTGCTGGAAGCAGATTCTGTCAGCAAAGCCTATGAAGGCTTGCGGTTATTTGCCAACAGCTCATTTTATATAAACCGAGGCGAAAAGATAGGTATTCTGGGCCCCAACGGGTGTGGAAAAACTACCCTGCTTAAAACTATCCTGGGACAGGAGGGCCTGGATGCGGGGAGCATATTTCTGAGCCCCAGCGCCCGGGTGGCCTATGTGACCCAGGAATTGCCCCCGGATGAAAAAGAAAGCTTAAAAGACCGGATACGAGATTGGCCGCTGGAAAAACAGAAATCCACTTTTGAACTGCTGGTCAGGCTGGGAATAGACTATGACCGCCTTCAGGCAGCCCTGGGGAGCCTCAGCCGGGGAGAAAGAATGAAAATCGCCATAGGATTGGCGATCATAGGGGCATATGATCTGCTCATGCTTGATGAACCCACCAATCATCTGGATCTGTACAGCCGGGAAGCCCTGGAAGAAAGCTTAAGCCGATTTCCGGGAACTATCATGCTTATTTCCCACGACCGCTACCTCCTGAACCAGGTTTGCGACCGTCTGCTGGTCTTTGAAGATAAAAAAATACGGCGGATAGAAGACAAGGTATCGGGATATCTGACCGAAAAAGCTGCTGCCTCACCATATTTAAAAAAGAACGGGGAGGAGGAGAAGCTGCTGCTGGAAACCAAGATTTCCCGGGTAATAAGTGAACTAAGCCGGAATAAACCTGGTGATCCAGGTTATTTAAACCTTGAGCAAGAATACCAAGAACTTATACAGCAGAAAAATAGTCTTAATAAGGGAGAAATGAACTGATGCCGACAGGACCGGGACTGCTGGCCCCGGTACTAATTGATTGGGCAAGGTTCAGATAGTACAATGATTGATATATAGAGAAGGGAGCTGATATTGTGTTTAAAACTTATAGAACGGAGATAGCAGTATTGGGGGAGGTGCGTACAGACTAAATTTCATCTGCCCTCCCCCTATCATGCCATTAAAATAACGGGAGGACACTAATATATGAGTAAGTTCAGTTTAAATGATATAGGGCTTTGCGAGCGTTTTGTCCAGGAAGCCGCCATGTATGAAAAATCCTTGCATCTGGCCCGGATTTCGGTCCAGCACCGGGATATATACCAGGTCATCACCCAGTATGGCGAATTTCCGGCGGAGGTCTCAGGGAAGTTTATCTACCGGGCATCTGCCGCCGAGAATTACCCTGCCGTGGGTGACTGGGTTCTTGTGGATCGGAGTGAAGGCGTATCAGGTAATGCGATTATTCACCATGTATTAACCAGAAAAAGCTCCTTTGAACGCAAGGCGGCGGGAACCGGATATGAGTGCCAGGTGGTGGCTGCCAATATTGATACCGTGTTTATCTGCATGTCTCTGAACAATGATTATAATCTGCGGCGGTTGGAGCGGTATCTTTCCATCGCCTGGGAAAGCCGGGCTACTCCTGTGATCGTGCTTACGAAGTCCGATCTGTGCAGCGACTTGGACCAGAAACTTCCGGAGATTGAAGCGGTTGCTCCGGGTGTCGATGTGCTGGTGACCTCAAGTCTGAGCAAAGACGGATATGATGATAATATCAAACAATATCTGCAGCCCGGAAAAACAGTTGCTTTTATCGGTTCATCGGGGGTAGGCAAATCCACGCTTATCAATAAGCTGTTAGGCGATGAGGTGCTTGCCACCCAGGAAATCAGAGCTGATGATAAGGGCAGACATACTACCACTCATCGCCAGCTTTTAGTCCTGCCTGGCGGCGGAGTTGTCATTGACACCCCCGGTATGAGAGAGCTCCAGATTGCGGGGGCCGATTTATCCTCATCCTTTGCCGATATTGAGGAGTTAGCTGCTCATTGTCGCTTTAATGATTGCAGACATGAGTCGGAACCGCAGTGTGCGGTCAGAAAGGCCATAGCAGAGGGAACCCTCTCTTCCCAACGGCTGGAAAGCTATAAGAAGCTGCAGAAAGAACTGACCTTTGCCGAACGCAAAAGCACTATGTCTCTGCAACAGGCCCAGAAGCAAAAAATAATCGATATGATGGGGTCGCTCAAAACATGCCGACAGATGCAGGCGTTTAACAGAAAGAACAAAGGAAACAAATAATCAATACCAGGCTGTACCGAAGCTCTATGCTGCGGTACAGCCTGGTTAAAGATAGGTGAAGAAATGATCAGAGAAGCAAAAAAAGCAGATACGGAGCTTTTAATGGACATATGGCTAAAGTCCGCTGTTAAAACACATGATTTTATACCGCAACCGTATTGGATGGAGAACTACACCCTGGTTAAAGAACAATATATTCCAATGGCAAAGACTTTTGTCTACCAGGATAATTACAGCATTAGAGGTTTTATCAGCATTATCGAAACTGACTTTATAGGGGCCTTGTTTGTAGATGTAGATTCCCAGGGAAAAGGAATAGGAACAGAATTGCTGGATTTTGTTCAGGATAATTATACTAAGCTGAGTTTAGCGGTATACAAAGAGAATATAAGGGCACTTGCATTCTATAAAAAAAGGGGGTTTCACATAGCGGAAGAACAGCTGAATGAGTCTAACAATGAGATAGAATATATTATGTATTGGAAAAAATAGAAAGACGCAAAGCTTCCCCAAATTATGCTAGCCATATTCTCTACCAAACGTAAGGAATCAATCGATATCTAGTCTCAGCAAGGTATTCATTGTATCCCGGAAGGTCTCGTAAAAGCAGGGTTTCTTCGCCTTTTATCCTGAGTACCAGATACGGAATAAATAAAACAACAGAAGGTAGCCAGTAAGGAAAGGCGTTGCCCGTTAACCGTTGGTGTAGGTTTGTTCTGAGAAATGAGAAAAATATTTCAGCAGTAAGACCTCTTCTGAAGACTGAAGACTTCGGGCAATAACCTTAAGCACCGGCACGTGGTCAATTTAGACTCCACAATTTGCAAGAACAATATAATACCGGATTTCACCTGGAAGTCTCAGCTTCCAATAACTCAGCCAGAATGTCAAGGGCATCCACCGTTCCACTGAATTGCCCGTTGTCGGTGACAATCAGTTTGGTATATTGGTGTTGAATCATCTTTTCGGTTACGGACTGCAATTGGTCACTGGTCTCAATCAAGACAGGTTCGCTGGGTTGGAGATCTCTGACCTTGGCTTCATGCAGGCTTTTAATATCGTTAGCACCGTTATCCTTCAGGGTTTTCTGAACATACAGCAATAAATCGGTAGGCGTTACAACCCCTTTTACCTCATTTTTTTCATCCACTACCGCCAGTATCGATATGCGCGAAGACACCATATTATTAAGCACGTCCGCGAAACTGTCTTCTAAGGTTATTTGTGAACCAGCGCGAATCTTGGTTTTTATACCGGCACCGGCCATAGTGCGAAGATGCAGTTCCTGCTTGAGACGCATGTTTAAAGGCAGTTCTTCCAGCATATACTTACCGCGGGCATAGCCCGCCGTAGCAGCCAGGAAAACCAGCAGGTACAATGCTATCATGGGAAGACTGAAAATTATGTTGTCCAGACTGGTCATACTAACCGCAAATTTGCATATGCCCATGCAGTTTAAAACCACCAACCCACCGGAGATTATGAAATAAATCGCCAGCAGTATCCAAAAGGCCCGAACTGCCTCCTGTGAATACTTCTGCTCCATACCCTTTGCCCCCTCTTACCAATTTATATTTGGAATGCGCTGATGGGACGGTTTGCTTTGGCCTCTTGGCAATAGTTCCGCAGCCCAGCGCAAGACTGGTTAAAACCAGCAAAGACCATGCCTAAACAGCCTTTTCACTTCCGCCCCCTCTTTTTCTATTTAATAGTCTCCAGCAAGAGAAACGGGGTAGAATAACTTTCTAATAAACTGCTATACGACCCCGAATCAAGAAGATATTTATTATTTATTTCCACTATAACTAATAAATTCCTGCAAATACTGAGGCATGCGGCATTTTTTTCTTATTATTTATGTCCGCCATGTCCTTCCCGGCCGCAGTTACTTCCGAGACAGAAGATGTAGAAAAATGACCGCCAAGGAACGTAAAAACTAAATTACAAATGCAGCGTGCCAATTTGGCCATCCTATCTTGCAACATCGGCAGCATCTTACATATCCTTAGCCATTCTATCCAGCGATTCTGCCATGGCCCTTATTTCCTCTACACTGGCAGAAATTTCTTCGGTGGCTGCCGCTTGTTCCTGACTGGCATCGAGATTAAGTTGGCTCTTGCGTACGGTTTCGTCCACATTATCTTTGATTTTACTTATGAGCTTGCCTATGCTTACCACCGTTTGTTTGGATTCATCTGATAGTTTTCTAATCTCTTCGGCCACCACCCCAAAGCCGCGCCCCGCATCGCCGGCTCTGGCTGCCTCAATAGCGGCGTTAAGCCCAAGCATTTTCGTTTCATCTGCTATCTGCTTGATAAAAGCCAGCACCTTGCTTATATCGTCAGCTAGTCCGTTAACCTGGTCAACCGAAATGTTAAGGTCTTTTTCGTTGATATTAATTTGTGCAGCTGATGCAGCCAATTCTTCTATTACCGATGATATTTCTTCCAAGCTCATTGTCAGCTGGTCAGATAATTTGCGTAAATTGACGGCGCTTTGTTTAGGAAGAGCCAGGTTGAAAGTGGCTACCACTTTGCTCCTATCATCTTCATCAAAACAAGGATTGCTCATGATTAAAACAGGTACGCCATGAACACTGGCACTTAATTCCTCAACCGCCAGCTGTGCACTTTTGATAGCCCGCTCAGTAACCCCCCCTGAAAGGATTTTATCCCCTAGCTGTAAATCAGGCATATCAAACTTTATCGAAGGATGGCGGTAGGCAATTTTCTCCAAGTCGGTCATATAGAGAAAAGCACCTTCAGGAAACATATCTGCTATTAAGGGAGCGAAATCATCAAAGGAACGGGCTATGGGATGCAGTCTAGGCAATACCAGAATAGCGCTCCCTATTGCTTCACCATTATCAACAATCGGCCAAGCATTCATTAAGAGACGCATGCCGTACACATTCCGAGGTACATTTTCCTGCTCCTCCCGATTGCTTCTAATACACTGGTAAGGAGCTCCACCTACTCTTAGCGGTGTGCCCACGCTAAAATCCTTGACATCAAAAACCTTTGAAGCTGCTTTCCAACTTATTTTTTCCCGGTCTGCTATTGCTACCATTGCCCCATTGGGCATTTTATCAACCAGTATTGAAGCAATTTCTTTAAAAATTTCTATTTTTTCTGCTGTAAGTATCATAACTTTTTACCCCTCTCCATTATTTTAGATCGGTTAACCGTATTAAAAAGGTTTGTCTTTACCTACTCCGTACCCCCTTTCCCTCGATTCAGGTTGTAGTAAGTTGGGTCAAAATAATAACAGGCAACCCTAGGATCACCTGTTATTCATAGTCATCGTACCGGGGTCATTAATTCAGAAAATATTCAACTCATAACCCCCGAGATTCTCTATTTATATTGGTTCCGCTACAAAAAACCACCGGTTTCTGTTCTTATGGAAGGCATTCATTACTCCATTAGCCCGGCAATGCGGCAAACACCCGCTACAAGTTATAAACCATGTTTCCGCAGGAGAACCATTATTCAATTTTCCTTAATTATATATCGTTCGATAATTTTTCACAATTCGGTTAACAACTAATTCCATTACCATTATCGCCAAAAAATTAATCTTGCACATGAACCAAATAATCATGCTTGAAAACTATTTTAACCCCAGTCGACGTTTTTATGAAAAACTGGGCGGACGCATCATCACCCAGGCTATTGACGAATACCGGGGGTTTAGGGCGCCCGTGATTGCATATGGTTGGGATATCGGAACAGGCACGGATTAATGTACCCGGCTACGGACATAATTTTCGGAAATAGAATTCATTGAGGAAAACCGTTTTGATTAACAGTTCTGATCTGGTGGGGGCTATGCGCTGGCCTTCGCTCCATGCCCATTAAAATTTTATCTCGGCCGAAAGCAGCGGAGCAATAAGGGCCGTAAATCAAGTTTTGCATTATGCGGATTCAGATCATGGGCCCGATGGTAAAACCCGATACTGAATCCACACCACAAATCAGCAACAGGATTTTACCTTAATAGATATCCCGCTCTGCTTTTTATTTAGACCATAAGGATTTTAATGCGATTGACAACCCTGTAAAATCCGGATGTTCCACCACATCCTCATCCATACCGGAAGCAACCAGGGCGTATACGCCATCATACCAGGCAAAGCACTCGAGGGTTTTATCCTGCGGATCAACCAGCCAATAATGCTGCACCCCAGCCCGCTGATAAATCTGCATTTTTTGCAGCCGGTCTTTACGGCGGCTGGAAGGTGACAATATCTCAACTACCAATACAGGAGCCCCGTCAATCCGGTTATCTTTTACAATAGGCTGCTGTTCGCCTGCTACATAGAATATATCGGGCTGGACTACATTGTAATCAAGCGGGGTAACATCCAAAGGGGCATCAAATATCTCTCCTTCAGAATCAGCTTCCTCAAAATAATCCTCCAGAATCCTTTGCAACCGGCGGGAAACTCGCTGGTGCATAACATTGGGTGATGGTTCTCTAATCAACATACCGTCAAGGATCTCAAAACGATAGCCTGGTTCTTCTGGTATATCCAGGTACTCCTGATAAGTAAGCTTCTTGCCAGGTTCGGTCTCGTATGGGGCGGTATTTTCCCGAATGATGTCACCACGCAGTGCTTTTATTACATCATCCAGCTTATACCGGTATTTTCTGCTGCCCAATTCAACGCAGGGTATTTTATTTTCCCGGGTATATCTCCAAATCGTTTCCACAGAAATATCCAGGGCCTCAGCCAGCGACCGGGCTGTAATCAACTCCTTATCTATGGCCAAAATATCACCTCCCGTCTCGATTATAATCAATCCGTTAACTGTAATCAACTAATATCAGCTGCAGTAGTCTATAATCAACTGTAGTCTGCCCGGATTAATTGGAGGCGGAATTAAAAACAACCCTTATTATAAAAACTGACATGCTGTTATTGAAATGTCTTAATTCCCAAATGGTTTTTCGCAAGCTCAATCAGTGGGCCTTTTACAGCAAAATCGAAAGCAATGCCGCTTCCTTTACGGGTAACCCCTCCTGAATCGAAAGAATCCTCTAGGTGCGGAAATGTCATGGAAAGTCTTTTAAAAACGGACTTCACTTTTATGTATGGGGGCTGGGGACATTCCTAAAATGAAACATAAACCCAACTTTCTTCTTTAGTTAAACGGGTGATAACTATGAAGAAACTTGCAGGGAAATCTTTACCATATTACTGTATTATTACCCAGACTCATAAATATCCCGTATAATATTACTTGACATTGTCGTCATAACCAATAAATTCCTGCATAAAACGGGATACGATTTTACCTTATGGCAGGAATGAACTGTATAACGCCAAGGTTTTATAGCCAGGAACAGGTGATAATGAAGTGAAGCTAGATCGATTAATATCCATCATTATAGTCCTGCTCAGAAAAAAGCGGGTCCGGGCCAAGGAGCTGGCTGAAATGTTTGACGTGTCCGTCCGCACGATCCTGCGTGACATTGACGCCATAAACCTGGCCGGAATCCCTATCATAACCTATCAGGGGGTGAATGGCGGTATCAGCATTGCTGAAGGCTATCGCCTGGATAAGAGCGTGCTCAGCGCCGATGATTTGGCGGCCATGATCTCTGCTTTAAAGGGAGTTGCCGCCAGTATGACCGACAGTAACCTGGATATATTAGTCGAAAAGCTGAAAATACCTTTATCCTCATCACAGCTTCAGTCGCTTGACCTGAAGACCCGGCAGATGATAATCGACTTATCTCCCTGGGGAGGTAACGAACCGTTTAAAGAAAAAATTTCACTGCTGCGCATGGGCATTAAGAATTACAGGCTGATTGAATTCTCTTATATTGATGCTGACGGCATAAGAACCATGCGCCAGGTCGAGCCTTACTCACTGCTGCTCAAGGGGCAATCCTGGTACCTTTATGCCTGGTGCCAGCTAAGGGAGGATTTTCGTCTTTTCAAGCTGGCACGGATAAAGGATATATTGCTTACGACCAGACCTTATCACCCCAGGGAAGTGCCTGCCGAACAAGCTCCCTGGGAGGACCAGTGGCAGGAAAAGGCCAGGCTGGTGGAGTTGGACCTGCTTTTTGATAAGTATATGGGAAACGTGGCGCTGGAATGCTTCGGTGAGAATTCAATCCACCAGGATGACGGTAAGATTATGGTTAAGATCAGCCTCCCGGAGAATAATTGGCTATATGGCTACCTTTTGAGTTTTGGCAGCGGAATGGAGGTTATAAACCCGCCTCATATTCGCAGCATTCTGGCCAACATCACTGCGGAAATATATAGGAAATATTCTTCTTAAACCTGTCATATAGCTGTCAGGTTTCAAATGCTATAATCAAGAAAAATGAATTGAGGGGGCTAAGATTATGCAATATCAATTTGTATTGGAAGAAAAGGAAGCTCAACCTACCATATCCATCCGGGCTCGGACACCGGTACAGAACCTGCCGCAGGTATTGGGGAAAGCCTATGCTTCTATAATTACCTATCTCAATGAAATAGGCATCCCGCCTTCAGGTGCACCATATGTAGGCTATTTTAATATGGATATGCAAGACCTGGATATAGAATGCGGTTTGCCCGTAGCCCAGCCGGCAGCAGGCAACAATGAACTTAAACCCAGTGAAATCCCGGCCGGCAAACAGGTGTCCTGCCTCTATAGCGGACCCTATAATAAGATCGAGCCTGCTTACAATGCTATTATGGACTGGATACCCGCCAACGGGCACATATCAACCGGGGTATGTTATGAGTTTTATCTCAATGATCCCGCCGAAACACCCGAAAATGAACTGGTAACCAAAATTGTCTTTCCGCTCAAGTGATTGGAAAGGAGCGATGAGCAATGGCTGAAGCCGAAAAGGATTTGATTTTGGATGCCCACCATAAGCTGGTCTACGAAGAAATATTGACCTATGTTAATGAGCCGGCCTTAACCTGGTGGAATACTCTTAATTCCTTTATCCGGGAAGAATATAAAACCAAGCCTAAAATAACCTTCAGCAATTGCTCAATGCAAAAGGGATGGAATATAAAATACCATAAATCCGGCAAGTCGTTATGTACACTTTATCCCGAAAAAAACTCTTTTACTGTCCTGATTGTGATCAAACTGGAATTAGCCCATATTATTACATCTATGGTCAATAAATTTGAACCGGCGGTAATGAACATCATCCATTCAGCTCGGCCGTTTAATGGTACCAAATGGCTGATGATTCCGGTAGAAAGCGAACCCATCCTGAAAAATGTACAGGAACTGCTGGTTTTAAAGTATGGTACCTCTCAGCCAAAAAATTAAAAGTGACGTAAGGGGATTGTTACCTTAAAGAGGTTATAGCATGGTAATCCAAAATCCAAGGTATTGTCCGATTGTTTGCTTTTAAAAGGATACTGCCCGTCCCTAGAAGATATAGCCACGGCTTGATTTTTTCCATGATTAGGAAATATCCGTTACAGTTTATTTTCAGCAAGGAGGTATCTAATAAATGGTTTATCGCTGCCCCTTAATCGTGGTTGAAAATATGGAAACATCCAGGAAGTTTTATGAAGAGATCTTAAATCAAAAAGTAATCCTGGACTTTGGTGCTAATATTACCTTTGCCGGGGATTATTCACTGCAGACCAAGGCTTCCTGGGCTGATTTTATTGATAAAAGGGAAAATGAGATTTTAACCCAGTCAAACAACTTCGAACTATATTTTGAAGAAGATAATTTTGATGATTTTATCGCCCGACTGCAATTGCATCCTATTCGATATGTTCATGATGTCAAGGAATATTCCTGGGGTCAGCGGGTGATTCGCTTCTATGATCCCGATCTGAACATTATTGAAGTCGGCGAAAGCATGTGCAGCGTGGTGAAAAAATTTATCGCCCAAGGACTATCCATAGAAGAAACCTCAGAAATAACCCAGCACCCGATCGGATTTGTAAAAAGCTGTCTGGGGAAAGAGTGAGAAAAAGAGAGCCTTATTTGATTCTTTAGAGCAAAGTATGGGGAAAATTGAATCACTAGAACATTTACCGCAAAGCTCTATTATGTCTACCGGTATACAAATAAATCCTGCAGCCTTAACCAGTGAAGCAAAGCGGAACATAAGCAGTCCCCATCCACCTGGCAACGACGCCTCGCCCAATGCCGCCGAAAAGAAGCCCGCGGGGCAGGACTGGCGGCGCCCGCAGCGGGAGGCTGGAAAAAGAAAGACTCTGCCGATGCAGAGTCTTTCCAGAAAAAATCAAATCCTGGCAACGTCCTACTCTCCCACAGGATTCTGCAGTACCATCGGCGCTGGAGAGCTTAACTTCCGTGTTCGGGATGGGAACGGGTGTGGCCTCTCCGCCATTGTCACCAGGAAATATGATTACGTATTAAGTTTTGCTTAGATTAACCTGTCTGCCGAGTTTTGACTTACGTATGGCGGAGACCGCCATTGCGAGCCGACGATATCTCGGCGAGTGTCGATGGATCGAAGCCGTTAGGCTGAGCATCGACGCACCAGGAAATATGATTACTTGTTTGGTTTTTGTTTCAGTTCCCTGGCCCATGACCTCTGGGTCAGGATGTGATAGCCCGGCATTTCGCTCTTCGCCTTGCTCAGGCGAAACGCTCGTGTTCTCTCAAAACTGCACAGGTATTAAGCAGATACTGTTCTCTTTAAGGTCAAGCCCTCGGTCTATTAGTACCGGTCAGCTTAATGCATCGCTGCACTTACACATCCGGCCTATCAACCACTTAGTCTTAGTGGGACCTTACTTCCTTGACGGAATGGGAGAACTCATCTTGAGGTCGGCTTCGCGCTTAGATGCTTTCAGCGCTTATCACGTCCAGACATAGCTACCCAGCTGTGCCTCTGGCGAGACAACTGGTACACCAGCGGTCTGTCCATCCCGGTCCTCTCGTACTAGGGACAGATCCTCTCAATTCTCCTGCGCCTGCGATGGATAGGGACCGAACTGTCTCACGACGTTCTGAACCCAGCTCACGTACCACTTTAATGGGCGAACAGCCCAACCCTTGGGACCTTCTCCAGCCCCAGGATGTGATGAGCCGACATCGAGGTGCCAAACCTCCCCGTCGATGTGAACTCTTGGGGGAGATAAGCCTGTTATCCCCGGGGTAGCTTTTATCCGATGAGCGACGGCCCTTCCACTCGGCACCGCCGGATCACTAAGCCCGACTTTCGTCCCTGCTCGAGATGTCTCTCTCGCAGTCAAGCTCCCTTATGCCTTTACACTCTTCGCGCGATTTCCATCCGCGCTGAGGGAACCTTTGGGCGCCTCCGTTACTCTTTGGGAGGCGACCGCCCCAGTCAAACTGCCCGCCAGACAATGTCCCTGACCCGGTTTACGGGCCCAGGTTAGAACTCCAGCAATCCAAGAGTGGTATCCCACCAGTGACTCCTCCAAGCCTTGCGACCTGGATTCTTAGTCTCCCACCTATCCTGTACATGCACTACCAAAATCCAATATCAAGCTGCAGTAAAGCTCCACGGGGTCTTTCTGTCCTATCGCAGGTAACCGGCATCTTCACCGGTATTACAATTTCACCGAGCCCCTCGTCGAGACAGCGCCCAGATCGTTACGCCTTTCGTGCGGGTCTGAACTTACCAGACAAGGAATTTCGCTACCTTAGGACCGTTATAGTTACGGCCGCCGTTCACTGGGGCTTCGGCTCAAGCCTTCGCGTTGCCGCTAAGCTCTCCCCTTAACCTTCCAGCACCGGGCAGGCGTCAGCCTCTATACTTCATCTTTCGATTTGGCAGAGACCTGTGTTTTTGCTAAACAGTCGCCTGGGCCTGGTCACTGCGGCTCTCTCACGCAAAGTACATGTTTTACGTACTCACGCTGTCAGAGCACCCCTTCTCCCGAAGTTACGGGGTTATTTTGCCGAGTTCCTTAACGAGGGTTCTCTCGCGCGCCTTAGGATTCTCTCCTCACCTACCTGTGTCGGTTTGCGGTACGGGCACCCGCTTCCTTGCTAGAGGCTTTTCTTGGCAGTTTGGACTCAATGACTTCGGTACTACGCTTCCCTCCCCATCACACCTCAGGCTTACACCAGGCGGATTTGCCTGCCTGGCACCCTACGTGCTTGGACGCACTCTTCCAATCGTGCGCTTCACCTATCCTCCTGCGTCACCCCTTCACTCAATCGGAAACTAGGTGGCACTGGATTTTCAACCAGTTGTCCATCCCCTACGCCTTTCGGCCTCGGGTTAGGTCCCGGCTTACCCTGGGCGGACGAGCCTTCCCCAGGAAACCTTAGGTTTACGGCGGACAGGATTCTCACCTGCCTTCTCGCTTACTTATGCCAGCATTCTCACTTCCTATTAGTCCACTGCTCCTTACGGTACAGCTTCTGCCCCATAGGAACGCTCCCCTACCGATTGAGAAGTGAGATGTGAGAAGTTGGACGCGGGATTTTTATTCCCACTTTTCTATCAGTCTAAAGAGCTGTTTTCCGAGTACATCATAGTCTTCTATGATTTTATCGTCTTGCATGTATCCTAAATCTTTGCTTAACTTTAGAAGAACTATCATTTCGTTGCTGGAACCTAAGGCATTTCTTAGGTAATGCTTGAATTCTTTGGCGGAGTTCTTCCGGCCATAGCCTTCGGCTATGTTGGCTGGTATGGATACTGCTGCTCTTCTTATCTGATATCCTAATTCCCTTTTCTCTGCTTCTGGAAATGTGTTAGTCAGTTTGTGAGCTTGTAGTACTAGTTGGTATGCTTTTTGGTACACTATGAGATCTTCAAAGCTTTTTATCTTTTCTTCTCCCATCTGGCACACCTCTCACTTTTTTCTCACTTCTAACTTCCCACATCTCACTTCTCAATCCCAAAGCTTCGGTACTATGCTTAGCCCCGTTATATTTTCGGCGCAGGGCCACTTGACCAGTGAGCTATTACGCACTCTTTGAATGGTGGCTGCTTCTAAGCCAACATCCTGGCTGTCTGTGCAGCCCTACATCCTTTCCCACTTAGCATAGATTTGGGGACCTTAGCTGTTGGTCTGGGCTGTTTCCCTCTCGTCTACGGACCTTGTTACCCGCAGACTGACTGCTATGTTTTTCCTTATGGTATTCGGAGTTTGGGAAGGTTCGGTAACCGAGTAAGGCCCCTAGCCTAACCAGTGCTCTACCCCCATAAGGCACTTCATAACGCTAGCCCTAAAGCTATTTCGGGGAGAACCAGCTATCTCCGGGTTCGATTGGCATTTCACCCCTATCCACAGCTCATCCACGCACTTTTTAACGTACTCTGGTTCGGGCCTCCATCTCGTGTTACCGAGACTTCACCCTGGCCATGGATAGATCACCCGGTTTCGGGTCTACCGTATCATACTTTTTCGCCCTTTTAAGACTCGCTTTCGCTTCGGCTCCATCCTTTTTTGATTTAACCTCGCATGATACCGTAACTCGCTGGCCCATTCTACAAAAGGTACGCCATCACACTTGGGAAGTGAGAGGTGAGAGGTTGGGTTGACAGGTGTGAGGTGCGATGTTGGAGGTGAGACATTTCTCACTTCTAACTTCCCGCTTCTCACTTCTCAATTAACTTCCCACTTCTCACTTCCCAATAGTGCTCTGACTGTTTGTAGGCATACGGTTTCAGGTTCTTTTTCACTCCCCTCCCGGGGTGCTTTTCACCTTTCCCTCACGGTACTGTTCGCTATCGGTCGCCAGTTAGTATTTAGCCTTGGAAGGTGGTCCTCCCTGCTTCCCACCGGGTTCCACGTGTCCGGCGGTACTCGGGGTCCTGACTAAGAGTCCGATGTTTTTCGGCTACGAGGCTTTCACTCTCTGCGGCCTGACTTTCCAGACAGGTTCGCCTAAATATCGGTTTTGTAACTCTTTGACAGCTCTGCAATTCTGCCCTGTCAGCCCCTCAACCCCTCATATGCAACGCTTGCAGGCTTACACATATAAGGTTTGGGCTCTTTCCCGTTCGCTCGCCGCTACTAGGAAAATCTCTCTTGATTTCTCTTCCTCCGGTTACTAAGATGTTTCAGTTCACCGGGTCTCGCTTCTCCTACCCTATGTGTTCAGGTAGGGATGATACCTGTTCTCAGGTACCGGGTTTCCCCATTCGGATATCCACGGATCTATGCTCGCTTGCAGCTCCCCGTGGCGTTTCGCCGCTGGCCGCGTCCTTCTTCGCCTTCTGGCGCCAAGGCATCCACCATACGCCCTTTTTATCTTGACCTTTGCGAGAGAACTTTCTTTCGTTTAGCGGGTCTTTTGAACCTCGATTCGCCATTCCCGCTTCCCTCGAATGAAATTGTTCTGCTTTTTTATCCTGTGCAGTTTTCAAAGAACTTCCCGCCCTCTCTGGCGGTATGTATATAAAACGAACAGCAAGGTCGAAGTGATCGACCTGTTTCGGGTGTTAACCCTACTCCTTAGAAAGGAGGTGATCCATCCGCACCTTCCGGTACGGATACCTTGTTACGACTTCACCCCAATCACCAACCCCACCTTCGACGGCTCTCTCTATTGCTAGTTGAGTCACCGGCTTCGGGTGTTGCCGACTTTCGTGGTGTGACGGGCGGTGTGTACAAGGCCCGGGAACGCATTCACCGCGACATGCTGATTCGCGATTACTAGCGATTCCGACTTCATGCAGTCGAGTTGCAGACTGCAATCCGAACTGAGAATGGCTTTTTGAGATTCGCTCCACTTCGCAGTCTCGCTGCTCTCTGTACCATCCATTGTAGCACGTGTGTAGCCCAGATCATAAAGGGCATGATGATTTGACGTCATCCCCACCTTCCTCCCGCTTGTCACGGGCAGTCCCATTAGAGTGCTCAGCTTTGCCTGTTAGCAACTAATAGCAAGGGTTGCGCTCGTTGCGGGACTTAACCCAACATCTCACGACACGAGCTGACGACAACCATGCACCACCTGTCTCAGAGCTCCCGAAGGCACCCCCTGCTTTCACAAAGGTCCTCTGGATGTCAAGACCTGGTAAGGTTCTTCGCGTTGCATCGAATTAAACCACATGCTCCACCGCTTGTGCGGGCCCCCGTCAATTCCTTTGAGTTTCAGCCTTGCGACCGTACTCCCCAGGCGGGATACTTATTGCGTTAGCTGCGGCACGGAAGGGGTCGATACCTCCCACACCTAGTATCCATCGTTTACGGCGTGGACTACCAGGGTATCTAATCCTGTTTGCTACCCACGCTTTCGCACCTCAGCGTCAGGGTCAGTCCAGGCAGCCGCCTTCGCCACTGGTGTTCCTCCTGATTTCTACGCATTTCACCGCTACACCAGGAATTCCACTGCCCTCTCCTGCCCTCAAGATATCCAGTTTCAGATGCAACCCCAGGGTTGGGCCCCGGTCTTTCACATCTGACTTAGTTATCCGCCTACGTGCTCTTTACGCCCAGTAATTCCGGACAACGCTCGCCCCCTACGTCTTACCGCGGCTGCTGGCACGTAGTTAGCCGGGGCTTGCTGGTAAGGTACCGTCATTCCGTATCACTATTCGCAATACGAACTTTCGTCCCTTACAACAGAGCTTTACGACCCTAAGGCCTTCTTCGCTCACGCGGCGTCGCTGCGTCAGGGTTTCCCCCATTGCGCAATATTCCCCACTGCTGCCTCCCGTAGGAGTCTGGGCCGTGTCTCAGTCCCAGTGTGGCCGTTCACCCTCTCAGGCCGGCTACTGATCGTCGCCTTGGTAGGCCGTTACCCCACCAACCAGCTAATCAGACGCGGGCCCATCCATAAGCGATAGCATATTCAGAGGCCATCTTTTCTATCAAGGTCATGCCACCTCAATAGTTTATGCGGTATTAGCAGTCGTTTCCAACTGTTATCCCCCTCTTATGGGTAGGTTGCCCACGCGTTACTCACCCGTCCGCCACTATTCAACACTCAACACTCAATGTTCTCTGTCTTCCCTTTTGTGTTAGGCTTTTTGGCCTGATGCTCTCTCCGTTCGCATCTACGCTGTCGCCTACTCTCTTTTTATCACTTCAAGAACATTCAGTGTCGAGTGTTGAACCGTTCGACTTGCATGTGTTAGGCACGCCGCCAGCGTTCGTCCTGAGCCAGGATCAAACTCTCCAATGAAAGTTTATTTCCTAGCCTCAATCTTTTTAAGGCTGGCTTTTTGTTGTCTCTTTCGGAGTCTTGGCTTGTATTTTCTTATACCGAAAATGCAGTCCCATTTCTCCCGCACTTCTTTCCTTGCTGTTCTGTTTTATCAAGATCCTGTCGCGTATTTCGCGCGGCAAGATTTATATTATCACCAGGCTCGACAAAAGTCAACATCCGTATAACACTTTCTTTAAATTCTTCTCAAGAAAGTTGCCTTTTTAAGATTATTTCGGTTTGCCATAGCAACAGGTTGAGGCGCTAACTGTTTTAAGGCAATAATTTTTTAGAAATCACTCAACTCGGTTCTGAAGCCCTTGCCGTAAACTTCTATGGTTTCGCTTACGGTGATAAAAGCCTGGGGATCGAGCTGGAATACCATCTCTTTTAAGCGTGGAAGCTGGGTGCGGGCTACCGTCACCATGATTATATTTATATCTTCTCCGGTATATGCGCCCCGGGCCGGTAAACAGGTACAGCCGCGATGGAGATTATTGATGATGGCGTAAGTAATATCTTCGCAATTATGCGAAATAATCATAGCCGTTCGGTTAAGCTCGGGGCCATATATAACGAAATCAATTACCTGGGAAGAGACAAAAATAGATATAGCCGAAAATAGTGCCAGTTTTATGTTGAATGTTATTAATGATAGGCTCAAAACCAGCAGGTTACTGGCAAAAGTAACTTGGCCAATGTTATAACCGCGAAATCTCCTTACCAGAACCGCTATGATATCCAAACCGCCAGTCGAGCCTTTACTGTGCAGTATTATTCCGGAACCTATCCCGGCTATTACCCCTCCCAATAAAGCAGAAAGCAGGTTATCGTTTAAAGTCCAGCCAATCGGTTTAAGCATCCCCAGGAAAAGGGTCAGGGCTGCGGTACCGACGAGACTGTAGATCACAAAACGATGGCTGACATATTTATACCCGGCTATAAATATAGGTATATTTAATAACAGGTACCAAACCCATATCTCAATCCCGGTCAAGAATCTCATTATTATGGCTATCCCGCCTACACCTCCGGTAAGCAGGTTGGCCGGTACCAGCACCCATTGGATGGCTGCAGCCAGGATAAATGATCCCAGCAGGATTCCGCCTATGTCTTTGACCGAAAATATTTCCCGGTACTTCTTTTCTATTTGAAAGCTTTTCACCGCCCAGATATGCTCCTTCTGTATTTATCATTATATTTCCCCAATGCTGCCAATAATAATGAAATCATCAGGCTAAACATGCTTGATTGTCGCCCGGCGCTTCCCGGCGCCAAGCCTCAAAGGTATTAATCCCGATTTTTAGGGACAAACTCTTAAGGGGAATATAAAAATAAACAACTATCATACAATATAACTGGCAACCAAAATGGAGGGTATATAATGATAGCGGTAATTTTGGCTGGCGGTAAAGGCCTGCGCCTTTGGCCGGAGAGCAGACAAAAACGCCCCAAACAATTATGCAAGTTTATTGGTACTAAATCTATGCTGGATGAAACAATCGACCGTTTACTGGACGCAGGCTCCCACCGTATTGTTATTATCACCAGCGAGGAACTGGCGCTGCCGATTAAGGAATTGTTAAAGCAGCGAACAGATAACGATCTTATTGAAATTCTGAGTGAACCCCAGGGTAAAAATACGGCGCCGGCGGTCGGGCTCGTGCTGGCTCGTTATCTGGGGGAAAACTCGGATGAGCTATTGGGGATTTTCCCGGCTGACCATCATGTGCTTGACCGAAAAGCCTTCGTCCAAAGTTTAGAAAAAGCCATGCAAGCTGCCCGCAGTAACCATCTGGCTACCATCGGCATTTCCCCCAGCCGCGCCGAGACCGGTTACGGCTATATTGAGAAGACTAAATGGGAGGTCGCTGATATCCCTGATGTTTATGAGGTCAATTCTTTCTGTGAAAAACCTGATTCAGCTACGGCCAATAGTTATCTGGACAGCGGCCGGCATATGTGGAATGCCGGAATCTATGTAGGTAAAGCCTCCGTCCTGATGGATGAGTTTCGCAAGCACCTGCCTCATATTTACGAAAAGATGATGCTTGGCTTTGACGGATATGTCAGCTCCTATGAAGAACTTCCTGATATCAGTCTGGATTACGGCATAGCCGAAAAGTCTGATCGTATGGCGGTTGTGCCGGCCGATTTCGGCTGGTCTGATCTGGGCAGCTGGAATGCTCTGGCCGAGCTGCACCAACCCGACGAGAATATGAACGTATGCTGCGGCCAGGATGTAATTGTTATGGATAGCAGTAATTGTCTGGTAAAGCAAACCGAAAAATCGCTGGTCCTTTTCGGGGTCGACAATCTTCTGGTGGTGGAAACGGATGACGTTATTTTTGTTTCCCAACGCGACCGTTCCCAGGACATTCGCCAGATCGTGGAGGCTTTGCAGGCGCAAAACCGCGACGACCTACTTTAATGCCGGAGAAAGCAGACATGGTTTTTAATACTTATGCAGCCTGCGGTTTCCGACCCTGCCTGTCGGGACTAATAAATGGAGAGTGAATTGATGAATAATATTTTTCGGCAATATGATATCAGAGGCATCGTAGGTGAAGAATTAAATGATCAAACGGCCTATGACATAGCCCGGGCATTCGCATCCTATACCATAAGGAAAGGGCAGGATACGGTTTTGGTAGGCCGGGATAATCGGGTATCATCTCCTGCCGTAAGTAAGATTATGATAGAAGCATTGTTAAGTTCGGGTTGTAACGTCATTGATCTGGGCATGGTCATAACTCCGGTTTTTTACTTTGCCTCCCGTTATCTGGATATAAGGGCAGGAATAATGATAACTGCCAGCCATAATCCTCCTGAGTATAACGGCTGTAAAATCCTGTTGGGTGATTCCACTATATACGGAGAGCAGATTCAGGACATCAAACGCATTATTGACCGCCGGGATTTTTTCAGCGGACCCCGGGGCTCGTTGAAAACATTGGATATAAGTGACGCCTATGCGCGAATGATAAACGAAAAGATTTCTTTGGGGACACGCAGACTGAAAGTAGTAATTGATTGCGGTAATGGAACCGCATCAGTTTTCGCCCCTCAAATTTTTAAAAACCTGGGATGCGAAGTAATCGAGTTATATTGTGAATCCGATCCCCATTTTCCCAATCATCATCCTGATCCGATCAATCCTGAAAATATGAAAGACTTAATAGAGCAGGTTAAAAAAAATAAAGCTGATCTGGGTATAGGTATCGATGGCGACGGTGACCGTTTAGGGGTTGTAGACCATCAGGGCAACCTTATCTGGGGCGATATGCTGATGATACTTTTTTGGCGTGACATCATGCCCCGTTATCCCGGCGCCAAGGCCATTGTGGAAGTAAAATGTTCTCAGGCTCTTATCGATGAAATTAAACGTCTGGGAGGAGAGCCGATTCTGTATAAGACTGGTCACTCCTTAATCAAGGCTAAGATGAAAGAGATCGGAGCTGTATTCACCGGCGAGATGTCCGGTCATATGTTTTTTGCCGATGAATATTATGGGTTTGATGATGCGGTCTATGCAGGCGCCAGGCTTTTAGCGCTGCTGTCCCGCAGTAATAAAACCCTGCAAGCGATGCTCGAGGATGTTCCCCGCTACTATTCCACTCCTGAAATCCGCATACCCAGCAGTGATACCGAGAAGTTTAAAACGGTGGCTAAAATACTGGAATATTTTGGCCGTCGATATCCGATAATAGACGTCGATGGCGCCCGGATTCTTTTTCCTGACGGCTGGGGATTGGTCCGGGCTTCCAATACCGGGCCGGAACTGATTGTAAGGTGCGAAGCCGATTCACCCGAAACGCTTATAAAAATCAAAGACGAATTATTTTCCTATTTAAAGCAAAACGGTTTGGCAATTGCTGTTAACTGATGATTTTAAATGGTACCCGGGCAACTTATCACCAATGACCCGGGGTATAAGTAGGAAAATTATCTGGGAAAATAATTTTTAAGTAATTTTAGAGCGTGCGATTAAGGAGTGAAGCGATTATGAGTATACTGAATCTCGGTACCTATCCGCCCAAACAGTGCGGTATAGCAACGTTTTCCGCCGATTTAAGGCGCAGTCTGATAAAAAATAATTGTGATGTCAAGGTTATGGCGGTTTCGGATGAAAGTTATAAATACGCTTATCCCGACGAGGTGCTTTTTAACCTGCAGCAGCATAATAAACAGGATTATGTCAAGGCTGCCAAGTTTATTAATTCTGCCGCGGCCGTCCCATTAGTGATTGTTCAGCATGAATATGGTATTTACGGAGGAGAGGATGGGGACTACCTTCTGGAACTGGTTCGACGCCTGCACAAGCCATATGTAGTCGTCACCCATACCGTCTTGCCTCAGCCTTCCAAACATCAGAAGCAAGTACTCAATCAGTTGTGCCACCATGCTGCTGCTGTTGTCGGCATGACTCGCAAATCAGCCGGATTGCTCGCCGACCTTTATGAAGCTCCGGCAGAGTTGATTCATGTTATCCCTCACGGAGTGCCCGATTTTAAAAAGCAAAACAGCAACTGTCTGAAAAAGAAGTACGGGTTTGAGGGTCGTGAGATAATAAGTACCTTCGGTTTAATTGGACCGGGCAAAGGGTTGGAATTAGGAATCGAGGCTATTTCCGGCCTGGTGCCGGAATGGCCTTCGCTATGCTACCTGGTTCTGGGGCAGACTCATCCCATGCTTAAACAGTATGAAGGGGAAAAGTATCGCCATATGCTGGAACAGTTGGTTCACGATCTGGGTCTTACGAACAATGTGCGATTTGTGAATAAATACCTGAGTGACGAAGAAATTGGGGAGTATTTGTATATGTCTGATATATATCTCAGCCCCTATCCCAACAAGGATCAGGCGGTTAGCGGAACAACAGCCTTCGCAGTAGGTTGCGGGCGGGCTATCGTATCTACGGCTTATGCCTATGCCAGTGAAGTACTGGCTGGTAAACGGGGTTTGCTGGCACAGCAGCCGGAAGCTCAGGAGCTTTCCGGCCTGATTCGAAGCATACTGATGGATCAGGCCTTGAAATCAAGGTTGCAGAACCGGGCTCAGGATTTGGGCAAGTCCTGGACCTGGTTTAATGTCGGTCAGCAATATAAAGGTTTGTTCAAGCAGGTGCTTAACAAAAATTATTTAGAGGAGCATAACTTAGGCTATGGCGGATTTTAAGCACTTAATTGCCATGACTGATGATAATGGTCTGTTGCAGTTTTCCCACTGTGATTTGCCTGACCCGAATAGCGGCTACACTCTTGACGATAACGCCCGGGCTTTGCTGGCCTCTATTTTCAGCGCCGACGGTAAGGAACTGGCAGGATGCTATGCCTCTAATCTTTATCGTTCCCAGCGCCCGGACGGATCCTGGTCAAATTTTCAGTTGGGCAACCAGTTTAGTTCCAGCTTTGATTCCGAAGACAGTGTGGGCAGGGCTTTATTGGCCTGTTGTGTGGGAGCCGTCAGTAACTGGCCGGAGATAAGGAAACTATGTATTGATATGTTGACCCGCAATCTGCCCCGGGCTTTTGATTTTACCTCACCCCGGGCTATCGCCTATACTTTGCTCGGCCTGTGCAAGGGAGAAATACCGGTTTTCCCTGAAAAGCTCTTACAGATTATCAGTTTATTGAGCAACCGATTGATCGGTCTTTATCAAACCAAACACCATCATGACTGGCTATGGTTTGAAGACTATTTTACCTATTGCAACGGGATTTTGCCTCAGGCCCTGTTTGCCGTTTACACGGTCAACGGAGATAAAAAAGCACTCAAGATAGGATATGACTCCCTTAATTTCCTTAACGGTATCTTATTCCGGAAAGGTTATCTCAATATTATAGGGAACCAGGGCTGGTATAGAAAAGGAGAATCAATAGCGTTGTTTGACCAGCAGCCAGTAGATGCCGCTTCGGCCTATTTTGCCTGCATGGAAGCTTACCAGGCTATTGGCTATCAGGAGTACCTGGAACTGGCCGGTATGGCTCATGCCTGGTTCCGGGGTAAAAACATTCATAAGTTATCGCTGCATAATTCAAAAACCGGCGGCTGTTTTGATGCCCTCACTGCGGGAGGCTTAAATCTAAACCAGGGAGCTGAATCCACTTTGTCCCTGCTTCTGTGCGATCTCCAAGCCGAAGGCAATATGGAGCTGCAAGCGGAAGGTGGTTCCAGTTCATAGCAAAAGCAATATAGCTTTAACACCAAGAACATTCTTTACTCCAGCTCGTATTTCGCTGGGCAATTAAATTTGACGGTAAAGGTAGTACCAAGCGGGCTGGTTTTAATATCGGTAGTTGCTTTATGTCTTTCAATTATTCCAAAACAAACAGCCAAGCCCAATCCGGTTCCGTTTTCTTTGCCGGAAATAAATGGGGTTCCCAGTTTTTCCATAACCTCGGCAGGAATGCCTCCACCCTCATCTTTTATAGCCAGGTTTACAACATCATTCTCCTGCCAGGTTTTAATCTCCACAATGCCTCCCCGCGGGGTGGCCTCAAGGGCGTTACGCACCAGATTGATAATAAGCTGCCTGATTTCTTTGACGTCCAGCAGCAAATCCGGTATATCAGTTAATTTGAGGATAATCGTCCGGTCGGCCAAGAAAGCATCTGCCTGTAATAAAGGAGCCATAGAACGTATCACTTGATTCAACTGGCAGCTTTTGAGATCAACCATCTTGTTCCGGGCCATGCTCAGGAATTCGCCAATAATGGCATTGGCGCGGTTCAATTCTTCAATCATTATTTCCAGATACTCCTGTTTGCCGGAAAAATCATCGTCCCTCAGTAAGAGCTGTAAAAAACCTTTAACGGTAGTCATTGGGTTTCTGATTTCATGAGCTATGCCTGCAGCTATTTCTCCCACAATATGCATTTGATCCAATCTGGCCATCTCGACCTGCATCTTGGTATGTTCGGTGATATCGTCAGATAGAACAACCATCCCGGTTATCTCACCATGGTTGTAAATGGGTGCACCTTTAATCCTAACCAGCAATTCACGTCCATCCCGGCAGATTAAACGGTGCTCATACCTTCCGGGATCTATACTTTGAAACCGTCCCCTGGCTATATTGCGGACCTTTTCCCGGTCTTCAGGGTGAACAAAATCAAAAATGGGTCGGCCCAGCATTTCTTCCTTGCTGTAACCGGTTCCGACAATAGTCTTCTGATTAACAAAAGTTAAGTTATAATTCCGATCATAGGTATAGCAGAACTCATTCATGTTGTTAATCAAGGTATTGAGATAATTATACTGGTCTTTAAGCTTATCTTCATTTTCCTGGATTCTCTGCTCCGCTTGTTTACGCGCATTAATATCCCGAAAAGCAAACACCATGCCTTTTACTCTTTTATTACGGTCCACCAGGGTGTTGCCTACTGCCTCTACCCAGATGTAATGTCCCCAAGCATGGCAGCAGCGAAATTCTAACCGTACGAATGATTGATTTCTTATCTCTTCTCTAACCGCTTGGACCAGCTGCCAACGATCCTCGGGGTGAACCAGTTCCAGCTTAGCCCGGTTCTTCAATTCCTGCGGCGTATAGCCAAGCAGATTCCGGCAAGAGGGGCTGGCATACTCTATAATACCCGCCTTATCGAACAGTACGATACCGTCCAGCATGTTATCGGTTATCTCCCGCAGAGTATTTTCGGCTATCTTGCGGTCATTAATGTCTCTGCTTACCAGTAGGATTTCCTGATGCCCATCAGGACTGCTTATTAAATGTCCCTGCACCTCAGCCCAGATATACGAACCGTCTTTTTTTCTTTCTCGCAATTCTGCTTTTCCGCTTCCCCGAGCAATGCCCTCCCGCAGTTCGCGGCTGATGTATTCCAAATCGTCAGGATGTACCAAATCCAGACACATCCTGCCCAGCAGTTCTTCCGGTTTGTAGCCCAGTATTCTCTGGTTGGCAGGACTGGCATAGATACACTTGAAAGTTTCCCGGTCAAAAACATCTACTATCTCAGTTGAATACTCAGCAACTAAGCGGTAATCTCCCTCCAGTATATCCCTTAACACCACTTCTTCCCCCAATTCCATCAGTACTGAGGCTTCCAGCAATTATGATGATTTTTCAGCAGGTTCGGTATCAGGCATTTTGAATCTCACCAGGAATCGGCTTCCGCTGTCACTGCTGATTATCTCTATCTGCGCCTGATGACGTGCCGCAACCCCATAGCATATCGCCAATCCTAATCCGGTACCTTCTTCCTTGGTGGTATAGAATGGGGTACCTAATTTTTCGAATATATCGGGAGCAATTCCTTCCCCTTGGTCAGCCACCTCTAAAATTATTTCTTTTTTATTCCGCCAAGTGGCAATCTTAACTTTGCCGCCAGCCGGGGTAGCTTCTAACCCGTTGCGTACCAGGTTGAGCACTAGCTGTCGAACTTCTTTTTCATCCAGAAATATGTCTGGAACCCTTTGCAGGGCCAGTATGACAATTTTATCAGCCATAATCGCATCAGCCTGCAAAAGGGGATAAAGGGTCTCAATTATTTGGTTCAGGTTATGGAGCCTGAGATCTATAAGTCGATTTTTAGCCAGCATTAAGAACTCGCTTATTATAGTATTGGCTCGATCAAGTTCTTCCAGCATGATCTCAAAGTAACGGTTATATTGGTCAAAATCACCGCTTTTTTGCAATAGTTGGAGAAAACCGCGTACTGCTGTCAGAGGATTTCTGATTTCATGTCCTATGCCTGCAGCCATTTCTCCTACCGTATATAGTTGAGCCATCCTGGTCATCTCTTTTTCCATTCTGCGCTGTTCGCTTATATCCTCAGCCAGAATTAATCCCGCGTTGATACCGGAATGGTTTGTAATAGGGGACAATTTAACCCGCAATAAGGTTTCCTGCCCGTTTTTACACTTAACCAGCACCTCATAGCTGCCCGCTACCCCTCCCTGCTGGCGCTCCCAGGCTTTTTGCCGGACAATCTCTTGCTGTTCGGGAACCACCAGGTCAAAGATGGTCATGTTCTGCAGCTCTTCAAGGCTGTAACCTATATTCTCAGCGGCAATTCTGTTTACATAAGTTAATCGATAATTACAGTCATAGGTACAGAACCATTCATTCATATCGTTTATGAGCGAATTCTGGTAATCCAATTGCTGCTGCAGTTCCTGTTCCGCTAATTTTCTGGCGCTAATATCCCTGGTGCCAAATACCACCTCCAACGTTTTTGCATTGCTGTCCCGGACTGCTTTGCCCGCTGATTCCAGCCACACATAGTGCCCTTCCTTATGGCGAGCACGGTATTCAATTTCACCGTTTCCTCCCTCCCGCAGCAGATGCACAATAAAGCTGATACATCTCTGATAATCCTCCGGATGCAGGAGCTCCGCATTGGTTTTCCCTACCATCTCTTCGGGCATATAGCCCATTATTTTTTTATGGGAGGGACTTACATAATCCATGATGCCCTTACGATTCATACATACAATACTATCCAACATATTATCGGTTATGCGCCGTAAGCGCTGCTCGCTGTCCCGCAGGGCTTCATCGGTACGCTTCCTTTCGGTCATATCCCGGGATACAAGCAATATCTCCGCTTTGCCATCTTCCGAACGATATATTCTGCCACTGGTCTCCAACCAAATATAGGACCCATCTTTTTTTAAACAACGATATTCCACGTTTCCCCCCACCTGGTACCTGACCCCGGTTAGTAAACGCATGCGTACATAATCCCGGTCTTCAGGATGAATACTGTCCAGACAACTCCGGGCCAGGAATTCGTCTTCACTGTAACCGATAGTTTTTATGTTGGCCGGGCTAACATATTTAAAGAGAAGGGTTTCCGGATCTACAACGGCAATCATATCCTGGGTGTTTTCAGCTATCAGGCGGTATTTTTCTTCTGAGAGCAAAGTATGTACCGCAATAAAGTGAATATTATTATTGCGTTGCATTGCGTTACCTCCAAAATTGTTGTTAATTATGGTAATTTTCTCCATGCATTCTTTTTCTTCCTCCCTTATTCAGCTTTATCGCATTAATTATTTTTCGACACAAGAATTTCTATAAAAGAGCGTTACCCAACTCTCGACAGATCACCCCAAACAGACCGCCTTTTAGCAATGGCGATTCTCTAAGGAAGATGCTATACTGGGCCTATATTTTTGACCTGGTACTCCAAAATTGTAATTGATATTGTATTCCTATCAGCAGGGCGCTTATTAAAAACAAACAAGCAGTACAGGGTGAGATAACGAGCATAAGCAAGTATTATGGAATATACTGTTGATGCACGGGGACAGCGGCGGCAAGGAGGCTAAAATGTCCAGACAGGCAATGATGAAAGCGGTTATTCATTTTTGGTTTTTTATTTTTGCAATGATGGTATGGACCCCTCCGGTTATGGCAAAGGCTGAAACACTACAAGATTCCAAAGCATTGGACGCATTTGCGGACGATTTTTTCCTGCAAAAAATGTCGCGGCATCATGTGCCCGGAGCTGCGCTGGTAATTGTAAAAGATGGTGAAATAATTTTTTCTAAGGGTTACGGATATGCGAATATTGAAAAGAAGATACCGGTTAACCCCCAAAATACAATATTTCGAGTGGCTTCTGTTTCTAAAATTTCCACCATTGCCGGCGTTATGCAGTTAGAAGAACAGGGTTTGATTGATATAAACCAGGACGTAAATAACTATTTAAGAAATTTTAAGGTGGAAAATAATTATGCGGAGCCAATCAGAATCAAATATTTATTAACCCATACGGACGGATTTGAGACCCGGGATTTAGGCACCTTTGCTCAGGAGCCGGCTGATTTGCTCCCTTTAGAGAATATACTGAAGAATGATTTAAACAGTCCGGTTCAAGCCCCGGGCAGCAAGATCACCTATGGAGGCTACGGCACTGCCTTGGCAGGTTATCTGATCAGCCAGGTAACGGATAGGCCCTTTGAAGAATATCTGAACGATTCTATATTCCGGCCTTTGAATATGGAAAATAGCACTTTTGACCAGGTCCTCCCGGAAAATTTAAAAGAAAACCTGGCTGTTGTTTATAATTATGAAGAATCTACGGGCCAGTTTACCCCGGCTCCATTCTTGTATGTAAACACTGCTCCAACTGGCGCGTTGAGCACCACCCCTGAGGACATGGGGAAATTTTTGCTTGCTCTGCTCAACGGGGACCGATACGGTGAGAACAGGATCCTGCAGAAAAGAACTGCGGAAAAGATGTTAACCCGGCAGTACACGCCTAATCCTTCTTTGCCTGGAGTTACTTACGGCTTTATGGAATCACTTTACAACGGGCAAAGAGGCCTGATACGTGATGGCAGCGGCGTTGGCATCAGAAGTCAAATATATTTATTGCCGGAGCATAATTTAGGCTATTTTTATGTGCAGAATATCAGAGGAGATGAAATGGCCGAGGAATTCAATGAGGCTTTTATGGATCAATTTTTCCCCGGTAAAGAAGAAAAATTGGATAAGCCGATTGATTTCGATTCCAAGGAGCTGGGGAAATACGAAGGAATATACCGGCCTGCGCAGACCGCGAAACATACCCTGGTAAAAATGGAAGCGCTGGCTATGGGAGATTTGCAAATAAAAGCTGATAAAAAGGGAGATTTAACGGTAACGGTTCTGGGAGAAAGCGAAATATACGGTGGGTTTCCTAAAGTCAGCAAATGGGAAGAAATCAAGCCCTTATTATTCCGCCGGGTCGACCAGGAAAGATATATGGCTTTTCAGGAAAATGAAGCGGGCGAAATAATCAGTCTTACTTCCGGCTCAGGCTATCACGGCTCGTTTGTCAAAATCCCCTGGTATGAATCAAGCAGAATCCAATTATATTTGCTGATTTTTTATATGGCTGTGTTTTTAACTGTAATCACCATCCATTTCCTCCAATTGGTTAAGCGGCGTAGAAACGTATTACAAATCAGCGGATTCCTGTCATTACTGTTCCTGACGGGAACCATCGGAACATTGTATACTCTGTTTTTTAAGCGTGTGGCCGGTTTCCCCGCATTTGCTTTCGGCGTCTCATTACCGGCTGAAATTATGTTAACCCTGTTGCTGCTGGCATCAATTTTGAGCATGATTTTTTTCATTCTGCTGATTAAAAGCTGGTCGGCAAATAAAATGACTCTAGGGCAAAAAATATCTTATTCCATGGTTATGATAACTTTTGCCGGCATGATATTATGGCTGAATTATTGGAATCTGCTGGGATATAAATATTAGCAATCCGGGCATTGATTTGGTTCCAAGGACATATGGGACCCATGGGCCAGGAAGAAATTATTTCACTCGGGGCTACTATAGACATGGATATAAAGGAGTTTATGAAACAGGAATGCCTAACAAAAGCACCAGGCTTTGGTTTATAACCGGAAGCCTGGTGCTTTTTGTTCTTAAAGCAGGGATTGTTTAAAAATATAAAACGCTTTGTATACGGTGCAATTTATGAAAAGCATAAGGCAATTTGAGATTCATTGTCACAAAATCGTTATATTGATTGTTATAAGGGCAGAGCCGGCTGATGAACATACAAAGGAGGAAGCACATGAGCGACATGGAGCTGGGGCGGCGGTTTGCCTCCGGCGGAGAGGATGAGCTGGAAGAGATGATCAATCTCTATGGGGCAAAACTGCTCCGCTATGCAACCGCCATATTATGCGACCATCAGGAGGCGGAGAATGTGGTGCAGGAGGTATTCATTACGGCTTATCAAAACCGGGCAACCTTTGACGGAATCAACCTGTCCGCCTGGCTGTACAAAATCACTTACAACCGCAGCCTGACCCAGCGGAAAAGACCCCGGATGCTCTATTTCAGCGAAGTCCGCCAGGAGGCGGCCCCGCCCCCTGAGGATACGGATATGAGCGAAAAGACGTTTCAGGCGCTGCGGCGGCTCAAGCCGGAAGATAGGGCTCTTCTTTATGGACGGATTATGGAAGAGCAGAGTTATGAGCAACTATCCCGCCTTCTGGGGCGTTCTCCCGCCGCCCTGCGCAAACGATACGAACGAGCGAAAAAGAAGCTGGCGAGCTATTTGGCCGACCAGTATGATGGAAAGGAGGAACAAAAAGATGAGTGCATTTGACCGGGACGAGCAGAAAATACACGATGCGCTTTCCCGAATAACCGTTGAAGCCAGCGGACTGGCCGGACAGGTCAGGAACCGGCTGAATGAGGAGATTCCCGGCTCGGCGCCGCGGCGGGTGCGCAGGCCATGGGTGGTGGCGGCGGCGATAGCGGCAGTGTTGGTTGTCAGTGCGGCGGCTGCGGCAGCAGGGAGCTTTGATTGGCTTATGGCTAAAATCAATCCTTCCTTTGGCGAGATTGTCGAGCCGGTGGAGGTCTCCTGTGAAGACCAGGGAATCCGCATGGAGGTCATCGGCGCGCAGAGATATGATAACCGGGCCATCGTTTACCTGTCCCTCCAGGATATAAGCGGGCAAAACCGGCTGACCGAGCTGACCGATTTTCGGGACGGATTCAGCGTAACCATGAACCCGCGGACCCGGGAGACAACCGGACCGGGAGAGGATGTTGCCGTCGCCGGTGTCTCATGGAAGCAAAAACTGCTCTATTTTAACCAGGATACCAATACCGCTTATTATGAATTTAATATTGCGGCCGATCCGGATTCGCCGTTGTCTGATCCGCTGGAACTGGGCAGCTTCCTAATTTATTTCAGCGCCAGAGACTATAAAAACGAACCGGTTTCCGTCTCCCTGTCCGATCTTGACGAGGCGGAGATCACGCCCATCGGGGAAGACCAGATTTGGGGCGGCATGAATGTGCCGGACGACCGCAGCGGACTCACCGAGGCGCTTGCGCCAGGTCATTATGCCTCCCTGCCGCCCGGGGAAGACGATCAATGGGTCTCCAACATAGGTATGGTGAACGGAAAGCTGCATGTGCAGATAGGCCAGGTTTTTAGCCAAGAGTTTGGCAGTAGCGACGCAACGCTCTCTCTGAAAGCTCCGGACGGTGAATTCATTTACTGCGATTATGAATTGGCCTTCCTCGGCGACGGGAAGCAGCGCCTGCTTGATAAAAGAATAAGCGACGCGGTATACAAATACGAGGAATCCGTCTTTTCCGTAAACCCTGCAGAACTGGATGGCTATACCCTCTGCTTCAGCGGTTCGTTCCGTTCCGGCGTGGAGGGTCGGTGGAAGGTAGCGGCTAATTTAAGCGACACCAGCCGGCAGATGCGTATCTGGACCAATGATATTGCCGTCGACGGGCACCTCTTTGGGTACTTGACCCTCAGCCCGCTGGGGCTTGAAGTCCGGGGCAGCTACAAAGGTGAGCGGTGTCGGGCGAGCGAAATGTCCCTGGCGCTGGAGACTGCCGACGGTGTTATTCCGCTGGAAGGAGGCGGAGGAGAACACGATTCTAAAAAACAGACCTTCGGTCTGCACTGGTACACGAAAACACCCCTTGATGTCGCTGAGGTTACTGCCGTCATCATCAACGGCACCCGCATTCCGGTCGAATAACGCAGCTGACGCCGGGCTGCCTGCGGTGTAAAAACCGTGATGCCAAAGTTTTTGTTGCTGTAACCAATCTCAAGCAAGCCGAAGGACAGTTGTCCTCCGGCTTGCTTGTTAAGTGCCGTCAGCGGCATTTTTTCTTGTATGCGGAATGTATCCCCGTCTGCTATCGTCGCGGTTCAATCTGCTCCTATTCCTGTAGTCATAACCATGACTCAGGTAATGGAGTAGGGAACAATTTTTTTACCTGGCCTCTTCTAGCTGGAGCGAAAAGTTTCCGGAATCAGATCGGCCAGGGTAGCTTTAGCCAGGCCTATGCTGGTATCGGCAGCGCCGTAATAAACCAGGATTTCATCGCTATCCTCAAGAGTCTCTTTGTCAACACCCGGCACTGCTCCGCAGGTGAATACTACGTTAGGCACCCAGGCTCCGCTAAGCCCTATTTCGTAATCTTCTTCCGGCTCCAGGATGGGATTGGGAGAACGGTAAATCACTTTCTGGGGATTGTTAAGATCCACCAGCAGGACCCCCAGGCGGTATACGTAGTTGTGGTCAACTCCGTGATATATGAGGAGCCAGCCGTATTTTGTTTTCAGGGGCTGGGCTCCCGCGCCTATTTTTAAAGAATCCCACATCCTTCCCGGCCTGGGTCCTACAATGATAGCGTGTTTATCCTTGAGCGGAAATTTAATTTCGCTGCAATAGGTTACCCATATGCTGGGTTCTATGCGGTGGTAAACCACATATTTGCCGTTAATCTTTTCCGGAAAAATAATGGCATCCTTATCCCAAATATTTTTAAAGGCCAGCCCTTCCCGGCACCAATTATTATATTTGCCCTGAATAAAATCATCAACCTTGATAGAGGCGGCGGCAATCTGGGCAACATTGCCATCATAAGCGGTATACAGCATGTATAGTCGGTCACTGATCCGGATTACGCGCGCATCTTCACAGCCCATCTTTTCTTCCGGTATTTCCGGGGAAAGAATAGGTTCGGGCAGGCGTTCCAATATCCGGTAGCCATCGCTTATAGCAAGGCCGATGTGGGATATGTTATCCTCTCCCACCGCCCGGTAAAAGAGATATACTTTATCCCCCAGGCGGATAGCTCCCGGATTGAGGACGTATTTGTTCTCCCAGGGGCTGTTGTCCAGCGGTTCCAGCAAAGGATTGCCCTCATAGCGCTGCAGATGTTTGCTGGGCTCGTTAGTGGTTTCCTGCACTACTACGGCAACATCTTTAGGCCGGGTGGGAAGCAGGGTGTCAAGCAGATTCTGGTTGCTCTTGCCGTTCTGGATATGGCGAAACACTATCTGCATGATTTCATCCGGGTCATATCCCAGTTCCTCATAGAGAAACTCCAGAAACTCATGGTTGAACCAACGGCTCTCCACACTGGTGGTAAGGGGCGTAGGTATATTCAATCCCCCCTTAAAACTGTAACTGGACCAGCTCCACGCCGTACAAGTAAGAAAGGTGTTATCCTCCAATACCTGGCTCAGTCCGTAGGACTCAGCCAGCAAGCCGAATATGCGGGCGGCGTCTTTATCTCCCCGGGACCCGCAATCCCGGGCCAATTGCCTTATCCGGCTTACTAATCCCCGATGGTGGTTATTTTCAAATATACTATGAGCCGAGAACTCATCCCCTCTTTGCAAACCCAGCAAAGAGTTCCCCATTTTATTGCTTATATTCTTTCTCTCCGCAGCATTAAGGGTAAACAGCTGAGAATAATCCTCCGCTACGGCCATCCGCCGCACCAGGCCGGTAAAGTATCTCATCTTGGGATACTTCCCGCCTTTGTCAGCCTCCATTCCTTTGACCACTATACGTGCTGTGACCCGATTGAGGTTGGAGATTTTACCCTGGGACAGTATCCCGGTCCGCAGTTCCTCCGTGATAACCAGAGGCTTTAAATCAACCCATTCGAAGCTTTCCGGTTTTAGATTGTCCAGCAGCCAGATCAAGTCACGGTCGGTGTAATTCCAGCTGTCCACCAAGTTGGCAAAGGTTATTATATCCCGCGCATCCATGCGGGCCAATAGATCCCGGGGCTTATAAAACCCCATCGGTATCATCAAATTGACCGGGGGAAAGCGCACCACCATCTCCCGCAAAAGGTCGGAATTGATGGTAAACATGCGTTGTTCAGGAAATAACTTGAACAGCGCATTGACAAAACTCTGCAATCCTTCTTCCCGGCGCAGGTCTCCGGGCAATAAACCATCCAGGGTGCTTTCCGCCTGAGCCATAAAATCCTGTACCGCTGCCACCAACACCTGGGGCGGAGAATCGCAGCTGATTCCCAGACTGGCAGTCATAAAATCCACAAAACGCTTTTCATAGCGTTTTCTCAATTCTTTGAAAATATTATCGGTAGACACCATGCGGCGGTCTTTACCGGCTATTTTTTTAGGGACCACCACCGGTTTTCCCGGCACATATTCCATATATCCCAAAGGTATAATAGGAGGCTTTACTTGTTCCTGCCGGCTCAGCCATCTCTGGTTAAATTCAGGTTTGGCCCGCCATAACTCGCTGCTCAGGTGATGGCGGATGGAATCCATCTTCTGAACCATGAGTTCATCTTTCTCGGCACAGGGAGGGAGTTGCTTTTTAAAATTATCCATATCCAGGATATGGCTGGCTATGCGCCCGTTATATATAGCAGTCAGCAAGCGCAGGATTTTCTCCGGCGGCTCATCCTCAAAGGCATAATGCAGTAAAAGATTAGTGACGGCTTTCACCCAAACCTGGTCGGATATGTGAAAATTATCGGCCAGGTTGGCAACTATCTCCTTTACCGCTTCTTCCGGCAAACACGCCCGCAACAGGGCAGAATCTGCAGTGCAGCCATTGATAAAATTAGTCAGCAGTTCAAGAATGGGATAATTAACCGGGTCGGGACTACGCACCTCGCTGCGAGCCAGAATGTCAGCAACCTTGATGACCAGCCGGTCTTGCAGCCATATGGCGCTATCCCTTTTGATAGCTTCGAATATAGTCAGCGCCACCTCGTAAAAGATTCGGTTTCTTTTAGCCAAATCATGCTCTGCAACTTCACCGCCCAAATTCAATTCACAGATGCTTTTGTTCCAGCTTAAGGCCCGGGTCAGTATCCAGAAATCTATGCCGTAACCGCCGATGCTTTCGCCCCAGAAACGGGCTTCATGGGCCAGCTCGGCAATAAAATCATGAGCGATGGCATAAATGCCGCCTAAAGGGTCGCTTACTCGACAGCCGTAAAATGATTCCAGAACCGGGGCAGCCAGCATATGGGCAATACTATCTATCCCGGAGTGCCTCCTGAGACTGGCCAGGACCATATCGTAAGGGCCTTGTATCGGAGTTAAAAGGCTGTCCAGCCAACACTTTTCAATTCTCTTTTGAGTACCGGCCATACTGGCGCTAAACAGCAACAAATCGGCATCGAGTTTTTGGCATATCTCCAGAATAGCCCTTACGCTCATTCCCCGGCCACTAAGCCCGGCCGGCATCAGAAATTCTATATGGGGGTGTTTGAGATCGAGGTTTTTAACGGTTCGCAGGGACTGGCCGGCGGAGATATCACCGGCGCATACTATTAATTGGCGGCGGCCAATCCAGGACTGCAAGACCTGGTCCACTGAATTCAGCAACGCTGCTAACCGCTCTTGCTCATCCAAAAAGGGTATGCCTATGACCAGGTCATAATCAGTAAACCGCGTAAGCCGGGGAGCAATTTCTTTCATGGTTTGGTCGAAAAGACTTTCCCTGTTTAACTGGGTCAATTATTGAACCCCCTTGATAATATTTTTATTCCCTAAATAATTATGCGCATTTTACGGCTTTTATATTTTATCGCCGGGCTTAAAAAGTGCCTCCTGGTATTGCTCTAAGTTTTGCGACATATTTCGAGTCATGTTACAATAAGCACAAATATTACCGCAATATTTTTGATTATTTATGCTAATGATATTATCAGGAAGTTTGTCATGTTCAACAAAAGAGGTGATAAAAATTGGAAGCGCTAGTTGACAAGATTTATGAAGAAGGGTTTAAGAACCAGCCCCTTTATCGCAACAAGTTCCACCTGGGAGACAAGGAGCGTACAGAATACTTGCACCAGGTCCCCTCCTGGGTTTATCAATGGCAGAAAGAATTGGACAGGATATATGCGGACTGAAGGCGTTATCCGGCATAATTCCGGGAAATTTTCAAGAGTCTGTCCTAAATCCAAAATTGGATTGAGGTGCAGCCTCTTTTCTCATGAGTTACTAGACTAGAAAACATAAGGAAAAATATAAAGACCAGAGGAATTAGACTCTGGCCACTGCGGCTTTAATCAGATCATATACCTAATTATATTAGTTAAAGTTCCGAGTAAAGGGCTGCAATCAGGGCTGATATCGTTACTGTTATACTCGACTGCGGTATTAGAGGTTTTGGAACTAATGATAACAAAATAAACAATGTAATCATGAACGAGATTAAATAATCGGAGATCTTAAAAAACATGCTGTACCTCCCTTACCAGACTCTGAATGCGGCATTTGAAAGCCCAAGCTGTTCAATCCATACTGCCTGGAGAATACCTCTGAACTTTTTTAATCGAGTAGGAGGGAGCGACTAACCCCGTCCTCTCACACCACCGTGCCTACCGTTCTGTATACGGCAGTTGGCGTGGATTGACGAAGCGTTTGATATGTTTCGTATAAACTGATTGGCCCTTGTTCTCTCCGGTAGGGGAGTCCGAAGAGCTTGAGTTAATTATGGAGCCCTCTATAGTCTCCAGTAAGCCTTTCTTAAGCCGCCTATCAAGGCTCATGTTTTATACGGCCTTACCATAAAAAAGAGGCCGTCCTTTTGGGACAGCCTCCTTTCATGTTTATAGCAGTCTTTCCATCTCATCCAGCAGATGGCCGAAATAATCCAGCGCCTTCTCGACCGGCTGGGGGGTAGTTAAATCTACCCCGGCTTTATGCAGAAGGTTTAACGGATAATCCGAGCTTCCCGATTTCAAGAAATCCAGGTAACGGGTCACGGCAGGTTCGCCTTCTTCCAATATTTTTTCCTTGATTGCGGTGGCAGCGGAAAAGCCGGTGGCGTATTTGTACACATAAAAGGCTGAATAGAAATGAGGTATTCGCGACCATTCGACTTCAACTTCCTTATCAATCACCACATCGGGACCAAAATAAAGGATATTCAGTTCCCGGTAAATACGGCATAATTCATCGGGGGTCAGTCCTCCACCCTGTTCCACCATTTCATGAATAATTTTTTCAAATTCAGCAAACATGGTCTGGCGATAAACTGTTCCCCGGAACTGCTCCAGGTAGTGATTGATGAGGTACATTTTTTCCTGCCGGTTGCTGGAATGCTTCAGGAGAAAATCAATCAGTAAAGACTCGTTGACCGTTGATGCGACCTCAGCCAGAAAAATAGTATACTGGCTGTATATAAAGGGCTGGTTATGATTGGAGTAATACGAATGCAGGGAATGTCCCAACTCGTGAGCCAGAGTGAATACGTCGTCCAGCTTGTTGTCATAGTTCATTAATACATAGGGATGGGTATCGAATGTTCCCCAGGAATAAGCTCCGCTGGTCTTGCCCTCGTTTTCGTAGACATCAATCCAGCCTGATTCCATTCCGTTTTTAAGCAGGGCAAGGTATTCTTCTCCCAGGGGTCTAAGACCAGCCAGAACCTTCTCGCAGGCCTCTTCATAGGGTATCTCTACCCGGTATTCGCTTATCAGCGGGGTATAGATATCGTACATGTGCAGCTGGTCCACACCCAGAACTTTTTTCCGCAATCTCATATAACGATACATATAATCCATCTTATCGTGAACCGTTTTAATCAGTTGGTTATAGACATCGGCCGCTATATTATCCTGATCCAGGGCAGCCTCCAAAGCAGAAGGATATTGGCGCACCCGGGCATAAAAAATATCCCTTTTAACAGCGGAGGCCAAGGTACTGGCCAAAGTGTTTTTAAACTTGCCATAGCTGTGGTAAAGGCCACTAAAGGCCTCCTGCCGTACCCGCCGGTCGCTGCTTTCCATGTAACGGCCATACCTGCCCTTGGTCAGTTCTACTTCTTTGCCGTTTTCATCTTTTATCTGGGGGAATTTTATATCCGCATTGTTAAACATGGTAAAGATGTTTTGAGCCGCAGTCGCCAGATCCGCACTCATGGCCAGTACGCGTTCTTCTTCCGGAGACAGGATGTGCGATTTCTGCCGCCATAATTCCTCCATAAAATGCCGATATTTTTTCAGCTTCTCTTCTTGCTGAAAAAATTGTTCCATTTTTTCCTGGTCTGTAGCTGTAATTTCCGGAATAACAAAAGCTGTGGCACTGCTTACCTGCACACTTAAGCGTTCAATCCGCTCATAAAGGGTTTGGAAGCTGGTATTGGCATTATCCTCATCCCGGCGCATTTTAGCATATACGTACAGCTTCTCCGAACGGCGCTGTAGTTCTTCCAATATTTTAAGAGCATTATACAGGCCGTTGGCCGATTCCGATAATCTGCCCCTAAATTCCCCTATTTCCGGCAACTTATCCTGTACCTGTCTGAAATCCCGCTCCCAGCTTTCCTGGTCGCTATAAGCGTCTTCCAGTTTCCATTTATGTTCCTCAGCTATTTCACTCCGCTTCTTGATTCCTTCAGTCATCTGCTTCCTCCCTTTCCAGGCACCAGAACATAGTAAAATTATCCAACCTGGCGCCAGCAATATTATAGCATGGTCTTAGGTGTTAGTATTAGCAGGAACACAGGCTATAATTAGAAAAATAATCACGGATTATACAGTTCGGCCTTAAATATCAGTAATCCCTTGCCCAGGGGGGACTCTGCAGGTGCACTTCAAAACGCTCGCCTTTAAACAGGGAATCAATAATACTTAGCGCTATCTCCCGATCCGCCTCCCAGTAACTGGCGCCGCTGTAGGGATCGACAAAATGATAGCCGGGCAAGGTCTGGCTTATGATATCATCTTCCTTCAGTCCGGGTATGATATTGGCCAGGTAGACTATATCGCTTAAGGATATATTGCTTTGGACATTTTCCCGTAATTGAGCTATCAACCGGGGCAAGCGCGAAACCGTCTCCTTGCGGCCGATTTGTTGGGCTAATGCCTTCAACAGCCTTTGCTGTCTGGCCGTTCTCCCGATATCTCCCTGCTGGGTTTCCCGGAAACGAACATACGTCAAGGCCTCTTTGCCATTGAGATGGCGCTGGCCTTTTTCCAGATAAACACCCTGGGAATAGCTTTTGAGGTTTATGTCTACGTACATATCCACACCTCCCAGGGTATCAATCATCTTTTCAAAACCCTGAAAATTGGTAAGTATGTAGTAATCCACCTTTTTGCCCAACAGGCGCGATACTTCCTGGCAGCTTTCACGGGGGCCCTTTAATTGGTTAACCATGTTTATTTTTCCGGTTCTATCCCAACCATCGACTCTGGTATCCCGGGGTATGGACAGCAGTACAATTTTGCCCTGTTCATAATTTATACTGGCTACAATCATGGTATCACTGCGGGTGTTTTGCTCTCCCGGCCGGGCATCAATGCCCATTAAAAGAATGTTTACCACTTCACCCTGACTAATCCTGCTTTTTATAGAGTGGGGCCAGGCATGATTTATTTCAGCTCCCAGCAGCGTAAAGCTTAGTATCAGCAGCAATATAAATCGGGGCTGTATCATTCTTTTCAATCGCTACCCTCTCTCTCGCCCGTTTATTGTTACTAATCTTATGTTTTCAATACAGGTAACAGAACATGGCGGCATTCTATGCAGTTCACCCCGGACTTTTTATCATATGAACAAACCCGGCCTTAGCTCAAGGCCGGGTTCTTACTGTTTTTAGGTTATCAGTATGAGTTAGTATCCATACACACCGGTATTGTCTTCGGGCGCCGGTTCAGGTACCGGGGTTGGCTGTTCCTCCGGTTTAGGCAAGGTTGTTTCTCCGCTGCTGTCAGGCGGCGTATTATTACCCGGATCTGTTCCTGGTTGCACGCCCGGCTGTATTCCAGGCTCTCGGCCCGGCTCGCCGGGAAGTTTATCGCCCGGTAATTCAGACGGTACTTCTACTTCACCAGGATTACCCTTGTCTTCGGGCTGTTCTTTCCCCTCGCCGGCCGCGTTTTCTTCATTTAGTGTATCTTCAGTTTCCTCTGCCACCGGCTGCACTTGTATCTGCGGCTGTTTCTTTATCCACTTCGGCGGATCTTGGGCAACATCGTACTTCTTGCCCGCAAACAGATCATCGATAATCCCCTTGGCTATTTCCGGGTCAGCCTGCCAGTAACTGGCACCGGTTTGCCGGTCGGTATAAGAATATCCCGGCAAGGTCTGGGTGTATATTTCCTGGGAGCTGAAATTTCTGGCCACTTTTACCATGGCCGGCATATCTTTTACCGGTATGTTGGTATGCACATTCTTGGATAGTTCAGGCAGCAGTTCCGGTAACTTTAATATGGTTTTACCCTGCAGCATCTCTTCCGCCAGAGCCTTGATAAACTTCTGCTGTCTCCCGGTACGGCCGATATCGGCAGTCGGAGTGCCCCGGAATCGTACGTAACCCAAAGCCTCCTGTCCGTTCAGCCTCCGTACCCCCGGGGACAGATTGATCCGCAGCTTGGGATCCGGATCATTATGCTTCATATCCGGCGGCACCTCCAGGGTAACGCCGCCCAGAATATCTACGATCCGGGCAAATCCGTCAAAATTAGTTACCACATAATGATCTACCCGGATGTCGAGCAGATCGCCCGCCACCTTGCAGGCAGCCTCAGGACCCTGCAAATAGTTTACACTGTTTATTTTATCATAACGGTTTCGTTTGACTTCGACCTTGGTATCGCGGGGAATCCACACCATGGCTATTTTATTGGCTTTGGTATCTACACTGGCCAGAATCATGGTATCGCTGCGGGAATTGGTCTCCGTTTTACGGGCGTCAATTCCCATAAACAATATATTAATCCGCTTTCCCCGTTCAGCTTTGGCGGTAATGGAACGGTCAAACGGCCCTACCTGCATATGGTTGCCGATAAATGCCCCTGCACCGAAAGTAATTAAAAAAACTGACAGACAAAGAATTATTAATCCGTAATTTGCTTTAACCCGACCCACGTTTTCTCCTCTTTCCCTTAACTATATACGAAATCCAATTTATTTTAGCAATTTCCAGTTCGCTTTCACATAACTTTCAGCGCTATGGTCTCCAACAAATCCCTTATACCAATACCATAGCGCGCTGATATGCAGGGGCTTTCAAACCCGGGAGAAGCAGACGCTTCCAGCAGGTCGATTTTATTAAACACCCGCAGGACCCGCTCCCCATCGGCACCGAGTTCCTGCAATACTTCATCAACAGTGTCTATTTTATCCAGGTAATCGGGATCGGAGATATCGGCCACGTGCAGGAGCAAATCAGCCTCCAGGACTTCTTCCAGGGTGGAGCGAAAGGCTGCCACCAGGTTAAGCGGCAGATCCTGAATAAAACCTACGGTATCAGAAATTAGTATCTCCTGCCCGGGACGAATGCTAATTTTACGTATGGTGGTATCCAGGGTCTGAAAAAGCCGGTCATCAGCCTCAACCTGCCCGCTTCCACTGCTGTGGCCAATTCTGCAGAGGGCATTAAAGAGCGAAGATTTCCCGGCATTGGTGTATCCCACCAAAGAGATAAGGGGCAATCCGCCCCGCCGGCGCTGTTTGCGATGGAGTTCACGGGTTTTTTGCACCTTCTGCAATTGCTGTTTTATATCCTTTATGCGTCTGCGGATGACACGCCGATCCATTTCCAGCTTCTGCTCGCCGGCCCCGCGGGTGCCTATTCCTCCGCCGGTTCGGCTCAGCTCTTTTCCCATGCCGGTAAGCCGCGGCAGCCTGTACTCCAAACTGGCAAGTTGTACCTGCAGTATGCCTTCACGCGACCGGGCCCGCCGGGCAAATATATCCAGAATAAGCATAGTGCGATCTATGACCCTTAGGTCAAGACCGTTTTCCAGGTTGCGCAATTGAACCGGGGAAAGCTCTGTATTAAAAATAATTAAATCAGGTTCCAACTCTTCTGCCAGCTTCTTTAATTCCTCCAGTTTGCCCCGCCCTATACAGGTTGCACTATCAGCCCGCTCCCGGGATTGGGTGAGTACCGCTACGACCCGGCCTCCGGCAGCCTCCGCCAGATCTTCCATTTCCTTGCGGGAGGATTCAATATCTATACTATCTTTCTTTCTGTTAATAATTACGAGTAAAACCTTTTCTTCTGACAGCAGTTATTCACTCCTAAATAATTTAATTTCGTTTAACAGGAAAATATCCGCAGATTATATCCCCTGCGAGGGCAGTACATGTTTCATTCGGTCATGCGGGTTATTACCGACTTTTAGCCCAACACCTGCTTATTGCCATGATGATTCTCGATTTCCTCCAACGACCTTTCCCAACGGGTATAAGCCGAGGCTAATTCCTCTTCCAAATGCTGATATTCTGAGCTGTAGACGCGAGCCCGTTCGTTCCCGGTATAAATGCCCGGATCGGCCAGAATCCTTTCCAGTTCTGCTTTTCTATCTTCCAAGCGACTGATTTCCTCTTCCACCGTCTGTAACGTGCTTTGCAGCCGGCGGGCTTCCCGCTGCCAATTTTTCTGCTCCGTACGGAAATGCTGCTGCTTGCTGTTCTCTTTGCGCTCATTCTTGGCCGGAGCTGACTGACTGGCCTGCAATTGCTTAAGTTTTTCATGATAATAGCTGTAGTTTCCGGGGTAGAAAGTCAGTTTTTTATCATCCAGGGCTGCAACCCGGGTGGCCAATCGGTCAATAAAATAGCGGTCGTGGGAAACCAGCAACACCGTTCCTAAATAACCAGACAGCAATTCTTCCGCCGCCTGTCGGCTTGCAATATCCAGATGATTGGTTGGCTCGTCCAGAACCAGAAAATTGGCGCCGCTGAGAATAACCTTCAATAGGCATAACCGGCCTTTTTCTCCCCCGCTTAAACTGGCTACCGGCTTAAAAACATCATCACCCCTGAACAGCATACGCCCCAGCAGGCTGCGGGCTGAGGCCAAATCCAGACCGGAGCTGTCCATGATTTCATCCAGAACCGTATTGCCGGGATCCAAATCCTCAAACTCCTGGGAGAAATAGGCTGCCTTTACCCTGCTTCCCAGCTTGACCTCACCCTGATCAGGCTCAATAATTCCAAGTATGATTTTTAACAGGGTGCTCTTTCCGCAGCCATTAGGGCCTATAACCGCTGTCTTTTCTCCCTTGCGCAGGGTGAATCCTATCCCTGCCAGTACGGTATGGGACCCGAAAGATTTGGTTATATCCCGCAGCAACAGTACCTCCTGCCCGCTTTCCAGCTCAGGTTTCAGGCTCCAGGAGCCGATGTTTTTGTCTTCACCGGTTTTTTCCAGTCTCTCCAGGCGCTGCAGTTGGGATTGCCTTCCCCGAGCCTGTCTGGATTTAATCCCGGCTTTGTATTTTCTTATATATTCCTCGTTTTCCCGGATAAATTCCTGCTGCTTCTCATAAGCCCTTAGCCGGGCTTCCTCGCTCCTGGCCTTAAGCTGGAGATAGCGCGAATAATTGCCGGGATAAGAGATAAGAGCGCCGTCCTTTAACTCCACCACCCGGGATACTACCCTGTCCAAAAACATCCGGTCATGGGAAACCAGCAGCACTGTTCCCGGATAGTTGTTAAGCCACTCTTCCAGCCATTCCACCGAGGGCATGTCGAGATGATTGGTAGGTTCGTCCAGCATTATTATGTCCGCCTGAACTGCCAGCAAACGTCCCAGGTTTAGGCGGGTCTTCTCCCCGCCGCTAAGTGCTTTGAAGGGCTTTTGCATCTCATTTCCATTAAATCCCAAACCCAGCATAATCCTGCGGGCAGACGCTTCACACGCATACCCCCCCGCCCTTTCATATTGTTCCATAACGCGGGCATAATCTCCCATGATCTTCTCCAGCCGGGACTCTTTCCTCCCCATCTGCTGCTCCAGCCCATGGAGATGCCGACGCATTTGCAGAATATCGGCAAAGCTGTCCATCATTGCCTCCCACACGGTGGCAGCAGCTTCCACCTGGGGCAATTGCTCCAGGTAAGCCAGCGTCAAGGAATTCGGTTTGGCAATCTCCCCGCTGTCAGCCTCTATTTCACCGGTCAGGCATTTCAAAAGAGTGGTTTTTCCCGAACCGTTGACCCCGACCAGCCCCACTCTGTCTTTTTCCTGCAGAACCAGGGCTGCTGACTTTAGTACCTGGTGCTCGCCAAAAGATTTATTTATATTATTGGCCTGAAAAATAACCATGAATTCACCAACCGTTCTTTTACTTCAAGGGCGCATAAAATAATTATAGTAAAGATGCACTCTTTCGCCAAGGCAGATTAGAGGGCGGGTTGGTTGACAGCCCCTGAATGACTAATTTTTTTGATTTTTGTAGACAATACAGGTATAAAATCAGCTGACAGGTGGGATAGACGGTGTTTGAACAGTGGCAGGATTTTAAGCCTGGAAGATGGACGAAGGAGATCGATGTACGGGATTTTGTCCAGCAAAATTATTCACCCTATGATCATAACGCGTCATTTCTTTGCGGCCCCTCGGAAAGGACCAGGAAACTGTGGGGTAAATGCCAGGAACTACTGCGCCAGGAGCGTTCCCGGGGCGGGGTACTTGAGGTGGATGCCGACAACCCGATCGCTATCAACAGCCACCCCCCGGGCTATATTGACCGGGAATTGGAAGTAATTGCAGGACTGCAAACTGACCGTCCCCTGAAACGGGCGATTAATATTTACGGCGGCTTACGCACCAGTGTCAGGGCCTGCCGGGCTTATGGCTCCGAGCCCCCCCGGGAGATGATGGATTTTTTCAAGAAACACCGGCGCACCCATAATGACGGCGTATTTACGGTTTATACCCCGGAAATGCGACTGGCCCGCAGGGTAGGTATAATAACCGGCCTGCCTGATTCCTATGGCCGCGGCCGTATTATTGCCGACTACCGCCGGGTCCCCCTTTATGGGGTTGAATTTCTAATCAGCTCCAAAGAGAGTGATATTAACAGCCTTAATAAAACTATGAGTGACTATTCCATCCAGTTGCGGGAGCGAATTTCAGACCAAATCGGGGCTCTGCAAGCCTTAAAGGAGATGGCTTTATCCTATGGCTTCGATATTTCCCGGCCGGCAGCCGATGCCCGGGAAGCGGTGCAATGGCTTTATTTTGCCTATCTGGGAGCAGTCAAGGAGCAAAACGGGGCTGCCATGAGCCTGGGGCGGGTGTCGAACTTCCTGGATGTCTATCTGGAACGGGATCTGGCCCGGGGGATTATTAATGAAGAACAGGCTCAGGAGTTAATCGATCAGTTGGTGATTAAACTGCGGCTGGTACGTCACCTGCGTACCCCGGAATACGGCCAGTTGTTTGCCGGCGATCCTAACTGGGTGACAGAATCCATAGGAGGCGCGGGTGTGGATGGGCGCCACCTGGTGACCAAGAGCAGCTACCGCGTACTGCAAACCTTGTATAATCTCGGGTCGGCGCCAGAACCGAATATGACTGTGCTCTGGTCTATGCATCTGCCGCCCCCGTTTATTGATTTCTGCTGCCGATTGTCCATCAACACCAGTTCCATCCAATATGAAAATGATGATTTGATGCGCCCTCTCTATGGCGACGACTATGCCATAGCCTGTTGTGTGTCGGCAATGCGGCTGGGGCAGGAATCGCAGCTATTCGGTGCCCGCTGCAACCTGGCCAAGCTGCTTCTCTATGCCATTAACGGAGGTATAGACGAAATAACCGGCGACCAGGTAGGACGGGCGATGGCCGTTTACGAGAAAGAGTATCTTGATTTCGACCAGATCCTGGAGCGGCTTAAAATGCAGATGGACTGGCTGGCCGAGCTGTATGTAAACACTATGAATGTGATTCATTACATGCACGACCGTTATGCCCCGGAAAACCTGCAGATGGCTTTGCATGACAGCGACGTGCATTATTATATGGCTTTTGGCATCGCCGGCCTTTCAGTGGCGGCAGACTCCCTGAGCGCCATCAAATATGCCCGGGTAAAACCACTGCGCGACCAGCGGGGAATCATCAATGATTTTATAATCGAAGGGGAATACCCCCGCTACGGTAATGACGATGACCGGGTCGATGAGTTGGCCGTCGAACTGGTGCGGATGTTTATCAAATACCTGAAAAAGTATCCTGCCTACCGGAATGCCCAGCACACCCTTTCCGTCCTGACTATAACCTCCAATGTCATGTACGGTAAACATACCGGGACAACACCCGATGGACGCAAGCATGGAGAAGCCCTGGCTCCGGGGGCCAATCCCCTGCACGGGCGCGAGGAGAACGGCGCCCTGGCAGCCTGCAATTCGGTAGCTAAAATCCCCTATAAATATGCCCGTGACGGAATATCTTTTACTTTTTCCATAGTACCAGAATCACTGGGGAAAACCGACGAGGAACAGGTAAATAACCTTAAGGGGCTCTTAGCAGGTTATTTTGTGCAGGGCGGCCATCACATGAACGTCAATGTCATTCGCCCGGAAGTACTCATGGAAGCCATGGAGCACCCGGAGAAATACCCTGATCTTACCATTAGAGTGTCAGGCTATGCCGTACACTTTATAAAGCTGAACCGGGAACAGCAGGAAGAGATAATCGCGCGCACCTTTTACCGGCATATGTAACCCGCCGATAATAGATAGACCTTTTTAAGGGTTTGGCGTAGAATTGATAGCAACATATTTTCTTATAAAAACAGAGGTTGGCATGAAAGGTAAAGTGCACTCTATCGACACTTTCAGCACCCTGGATGGTCCGGGGATAAGAACGGTTATTTTTATGCAGGGCTGCCCCCTGCGCTGCAAATACTGCCATAACCCGGATACCTGGGCTTTAAACAGCCCGAGTGCCCGGGAGTATCGGTCGGAAGAGCTGATGGAGCTTATTCTGAAAAACCGCCCTTATTACAGGGCTTCGGGTGGCGGTGTGACCTTTTCGGGCGGCGAGCCCCTGATGCAGCACGGGTTTATTAAAGAAGTATTTCATCGCTGTCGGCAAGAAAAGATTTCTACGGCTTATGATTCCTCGCTGTATACCAGTTCCCAAATAGTCCGGGACCTTGCTCCCCTTACCGATTTGGTACTGGCCGATATAAAACATATAAACAGCAAAAAAAGCCATGAACTGACCGGAGCCGGTAATCAGCTCAATCTTGATAATCTGCAGTTACTGAATGACAGCGGTGTACGCATCTGGATAAGATATGTGATTCTGCCCGGCTGGACCGATAAATATGAAGATCTGCGCAATATGGCGCTGTTCATCCGGGAATTGCCCATGGTGGAGCGGGTAGACCTCCTCCCCTATCACTCCATGGGCAGCCACAAATGGAAGCTGCTGGGTCTTAATTATGAACTGCAGTATATAAAGCCGCCCTCTCCCGCCCGGCTTCAGGAACTGGCCCGGGTAGTCTCTTCCGTTAGCCAGCGTCCGGTATATGTCATATAAAATCTTTTCACAGGCAGGAAAAACTTCATTTTTGGCTAATCTTTAAGTAAAGGAAACCCGCTGGAGGAAAGTTTTACTATACTAAAATCGTAGTTATTATAAGCAGAGTGAAAAGGAGGTTCAACACTCGTGAACAAAAAAATTGTGAGTATCCTGGTATTGATGTCCTTTTTGGCTTTTTCTTTTCCAGGACAGGGATTGGCTGCGGGTGATTTTTCTGATATCAATAAACACTGGGCCGGCGAATTTATTTCCACCCTGTCATCGGCCGGTTATATCAGCGGTTACCCAGACGGTACGTTCAAGCCCGATAAAACCGTAAGCCAGGCTGAATTTATCACTGTTCTCATATCCTGTATGGGGATCACCCCAACCGATACCCAAACCAGTCATTTTAGCGATATAAAGAACCACTGGGCTCGTGGTTCTATTAATGAAGCGGTAAAGCAGGGGATACTCGTTCCCTCTGAATATTCCAATGTGCTGCAGCCTGACAGCGGCCTCAAACGCAGCCAGGCGGCGGCTATGCTGGTTCGGGCTTTGGGACGGCAGCCGGATAACGGCGCCATCTCTTTTACCGATAAGGCCGACGTGGAAAAAAGCATGTACCGTGGATACATAAAAACCGCCTATAATCTGAATCTATTGACCGGATACCCCGGGGGTGAATTTAAACCTTTTGAATACGTAACCCGGGCTCAGATGTGCAAACTGATACTTAATTTTATGGAGGTAAACGGCGGGGCACCGACATCTGCGCCTTCTCCTACATCTAATCCGGTAAATCCGATAAGCGGCTCTTTCAGTGCTATCGCCGTCGGTGATGAACTTTATGATTTGGCTCTTACCCCGGTAAGCATCAGAGTCGGGTTCAACGATGTAAAAGTTAACACCCTTTCCTCCAAGCAGAACAGCCTCTATGTAAATGGCAGTTATAGCTTTGCTCTTAATGCCTCCCTTGACGACCTGGACTTGATTGTCCATAACAAGCGGTACGAAGTCGATAAAATCATGGTTAACGGCAATAAGCTGGTAATTTACCCCGCTGGTCAAAAAATTGCTAATCTTACGGTGGGTTCTTTAAAATATGATTCAGATTATATAAAAGTCTATATTAACTCAGCTAATAGCGAAAACTATTTATCCGACCTGCTCCTGCTAGATCAGTATAGGGTGCAGCTTAACGGCAAGATTTATAACCTGGGTCAGGATCGGGTTACCATATCGGCAGGAAGTAAATATTACGATATCCAAAGAGCCATTCTATCCCCGACCGATAATAATCTGCAATTGCTCGAAACCGAAGCGGTTGTAATCAATTCCATGACTTTAGGTAAAATATCATCTATTTTTGTTGACAACAACACCCTTAATATGGCTACAGTCAGAGATATAGAATTTATTATCGACGGAAGACGCTATCGTCTTTCTGAGGTAAGTATAGACGCAGCTGGAAGTTTCACGGTTAATAGCCAAAGCTACCAGTGCAGTAACGTAATAATGCTTGTTGATGGCAACCAGTATAAGATTAACCACCTGCAAATGTATAAAGAGAAATTTATCTTTTATTGTGTTACCAGTACACTCAGTAACTGGGTTATGATTAACGATGTCTATCGCGATGCGTCCGAGGTGAAAATATTAAAAGACAATATCGTTTACGACATAGAACAGGTAATGGTAGTCAGCCGCAACCTCATCCGTATCGGCGGCAAACAATATAACCTGGATTCTTCTTTTAAATGCCGTTATGGCAATAAGATCTATAGTATTGACCGAATCGATTTTAATGCCAACCTGCAGGCTGTAATCATAGATACTAGCGAAGCTACCGGAGCCTGGAGCAACCAGCCGATGAAATATGTATTCTATGTAAATAACGCTAAATATCAGGAAGGGGCCACCGCAGGCGTTTCTATTTACGCCAACCGTCAGTGGATAAGCTTCGATAGAATCGTAATTACTGATCCAGCCCACTTCAGCTATAGCGGTTCTAACTATAACCTCATCGGAGCCATCGTCCGCATAAATGGCAAAGACTTTGAAGTGACTGATACCTCGTGGCACGGTTCTACCCAACTTTTAGACCTTTATATGACTCAGATGTAACAGCCATTTTCGAAACAGCACCTGCCTCCCCAGTGCAGGTGCTGTTTTTTTGTATTCAAGACAAGCCTCCCCCTTAAACCCATTCCATTAAATCATATTATTAGAGACTTTTGACATTTCCCCATTTTATTATATAATATAATTATACTTTATAATTATTTGGGGTGCTACGGTTGGATAAATTGGATGACAAACTAGTAAACAATATCGTGGATGCACTTGAATGTGCCAAGCAAGCATTGACATTATTACCGCAGTTGCCAGATAATATGAAACCGGTCTATTTACGTATATTAAGCGCGATTCATAAAATTGGCGGGGATACTGGTAGTTCACGCGTTTCCGATATCAGCAATGTATCTGGGTTATTGCCTCCCAATACAACAAAGTTTATTAACGAAATGGTTGAATTGAATATCGTCAAAAAAATTACTTCCCCGTCTGATAAACGTGTTGTATTGGTGCAGGCAACCGAACTGGGAGAGCAGTATATTCAGAAGTATGTTCTTAGCTTCGCCGAAGGTTTGGAGAAGGAATTTTCAAAATTCAAAGAAGTGGACTGTATGATAATGATTGATACCATTAATAAAGTCTATCAAGCCATGAAAACAGTCTATCAGGAAAAAGAAACCGGAAAGGATATACATACCAGCAAGCACTAAATATTGTTTGGTAAGCGCAGGCGATCCACTTTGCTTTTTTAAGAGAAAGGAGAAAAACTTATGTTTCACGTAAATGATTATGTTGTGTATGGCTTAACAGGAGTATGCCAAATTACAGACATAAGAAAAGACGAATATATCAGCTCTAATGAAACCCAGTACTATGTTTTAAATCCCGTTTACAACAACAATATGACCATAAAGGTTCCTGTAAATAGTCAAAGTATTATGATGAGAGCCGTAATCAGTAAACATGATGCAATGTCGCTAATAGCGGCGATGCCGGAAATAAAAACCGTTTGGATTGATAATGAGAAACAAAGAACTGCTGATTTTAAAGCCGCTCTTAAATCAGGAAATCATGAAAACTGGGTAAAGATTATTAAAACGCTGTATTTAGAAAAAAAAGCAAGATCCGCCAGTGGCAGAAAACTCACCAAGACAGATGAAGACATTTTGAATGAAGCCGAAAAGCAGTTAAATCAAGAATTATCAATAGCCCTGGATATTTCATGCGATGCAGTTGGTTCTTACATTATTAAACATATTAAGAAAAAATAAAGGGAAGCCGCCTGGGTTGTCACCCTGCCGGTGTAGCACCAAATCATCATTGCAAGGTCTTGGCTGCATTATGCCCTGTTTATATGTCCTCATTCTCACTGCTCTATGACTTCGTTTTATTTGCTATAATTTATTTCCTTGTAACTTTATAAAACTCGATTTTACGCACTTTACTTTCATATTTGACCACCTTGTGTTATAATAAATAGGTTAAAAATAAAGTGGAACACACCAAGCAAACTATTAATTCGTGGGGGCGTGGCTCAGCTGGGAGAGCACCTCGTTCGCAACGAGGGGGTCAGGGGTTCGAATCCCCTCGTCTCCACCAGTGTTTGAAGTGGTTGCAGTAACTAAAATACTGCAACCGGGGTATAAAATTTATCCAGGACCGCCATCCCGAATAAAAAGAATAGGTTGTTTTTCTGCCTTTATCCTTCTCTTGTGGAAGGATTTTTCTGTCTTTAATATTATCATCAGTTTCCCTGCCGTTATCATCATTAATTCTTAAGGTAAAATAAATTTCGCAAAACGGGAAAGTGTCCCATAAAATAAAAAGACATGCTAAACGCCGGTACTATTACTCGCAAATAAATCCAAAACTTTGAAAGGAATATTGCTTAAATGACAGAATATACCTTACAATATAACTGGTCATACCACCAGGACACTTAGTAAGTAGGTAATGCGGCAAGTAAATTTTTGGTGACTTAAAGCACGGGAGGAAATCTGGTTTCATTGAAAACTTCAGATAACATGTAACTCTGGCAGCACCATGCAAGAATGGAGGAATAATATGTTGGAACTGCGAATCAACGGATTTGGCGGGCAGGGCTCCGTTACCCTGGCTCACATGTTAGCGCAGGCTGCGCTGGAAAATGGTGATCAGGGACAAGCCTTGCCTTTCTTCGGGGTGGAAAGGCGTGGAGCTCCGGTACGGGCGGCAGTACGCATGTCTCCCACCACTATCCACGCCCACAGTCAATGCGAGCTGCCGGATTATGTGGTAGTGATGAGCGAAAAACTGACCGAAGCGGCAGTCAATGAAGGCATTAATGAAAACGGTGCCGTGATCATCAATGCTCCCCACACCGCAGCTGTAGAGAAACACCCTACCTGGCGGGTGGATGCCGACGCCATCGCCCGCGAAGCCGGATTATTTTCCGCCGACGGGCCCTTTATCAATATTCCGCTGTTTGGCGCGGTGTGCCGGGTGTTAAACATCCCGCAAAATATTATGGAACAAACCATACGGAATAAATGGCCGGGCAATAACGGCGAACGTAATCTGGGCGCCGCCGGCAAGGCTTATAGCACCGTAACGCAGATTAGCTTATAGCGCGCTTTATATTTCGATTAGCGAAAGGAATGGACATAATGAAATCAATTACGAAAGCCTACCGGCCCATTTCCTGGCCGATGAAGGGAGCCGGCGGTGACACCGGTTCCTGGCGGGTACACCGTCCGGTAGTTGACATTAAGATATGCACCAAATGCCAATTTTGCTGGGTGTATTGTCCGGAGGCGGTTATCGACCGCCACGAAATTACGATTGATTACCGCTACTGCAAGGGCTGCGGCATATGCGCCGCAGAATGCCCTACCGGCGCCATACGCATGGAAAAGGAGGAGTAGCAGTATGAAAGCAGCGCAAGTTATAATGGATACCGGTGCCCATGCCGCCGCGCTGGCCGTAAAAAGCGCCCGGGTGGACGTAGTGCCCGGCTACCCCATCACCCCTCAGACCAGCATTATGGAAGCGGTGGCTGCCATGGTTGAAAACGGCGAACTTAATGCCCGCTTCATTCCGGTGGAAGGCGAACACAGCGCCATGGCCGCTGCCGTGGCCGCATCCGCTGCCGGCGCCCGCGTCTTCACAGCCACCTCGGCCAACGGCCTGCTGTATATGCACGAGGTGTTGCATATGGCTTCCGGCGGGCGTTTGCCGGTTGTAATGTGCAACGTCAACCGCGGTATATTTGCCCCCTGGACCCTATGGGCCGATCATCAGGACTCATTTGCCCAGCGCGATACCGGCTGGATCCAATATCACTGCTCCTCCAACCAGGAGGTGTTCAACACCATTTTACAGGCCTTCCGCCTGGCCGAACAGATCAATATCCCGGTAATGGTCAACTTTGACGGCTTTGCCATTTCCCATTGTCTGATGCCCCTTACCATACCGCCCCAGGAGGATATCGACCGTTTTCTGCCTCCGCATGAACCGGAATGGCGGCTCGACCCGGCTCATCCCTCTTCCTTCAGCAATGTGACCATGGCGGCTGAATACGCACCCTTCCGCCAGATGCTGTCCGACGATATCATGGCGGCCATCCCGCTGGCAAAGCAGGCGGCGCAGGAATACAAGGATATCACCGGCATGTGGGACGGCGACACCATCGATACCTACCGGCTGGAAGACGCCGAAGTGGTAGCCTTTGCGGTCAACAGCATGGCGGCGGAATTAAGGCTTTCCGTCGATATCCTGCGCGAGCAGGGCATAAAGGCCGGCCTGTTGCGGCCGCGCCTGTATCTGCCCTTCCCGGCCGAGGATATCGTCGAGGCCTTGCCGCAAAATGCGCAGGTAATGGTCTTGGATCGCAACTATAATTTCGGCCATCCCGGCGGCATTTTGGCCTCCGAACTGAAAAGCGTGCTCTTTGGCCGGCGCAGCGATATCACGGTTAAAAACCGGGTTATGGGCATTGGCGGCATCGATCTGACCCGCCGCTTCATGGCCGATGAGATCCGCGCCATGATGGATGAATAAATGCATGACCATGAAAGGAATGGATGAGATATGACTACCAGTATTAAAAACTTACCGGATATTGAGCAGGTTTTAAGCGGCAACGGCGCCTGCGGCGGCTGCCCGGCCACTATGGCCTTGCGTATCGTGGGCAAGGCTTTGGGTCCCAACGCTGTCATGCTGCTGACCCCCTCCTGCGCGGTGGCCAGCATGGGCATGACCCCCAAGCTGGGCTATAACTGGCCCGGTATTAATATCTGCTTTGCGACCGCCGGTTCGTCGGCCTCCGGTATTACCCACGCGCTTGAAATAATGCAGGAAAAGGGGCGTCTGCAGGGCGAGCTGCCTACCGTATTCAGCTGGGTGGGCGACGGCGGCACCTATGACATCGGCTTTCAGGCACTTTCCGCCGCCGCCGAGCGCAACGATAATATCATTCATTTTTGCTATAACAACGAAGCCTACAGCAACACCGGCGTGCAGCGCAGCGGCGCCACCCCGCGGGGCAGCTTCACCACCACCACCCCCACCGGCAAGCGCCAGCCCAAGAAAAACATGGCCCTGCTGATGCTGGAGCACAATATTCCCTACGTGGCTACCGCCACCGTGGCTTACCCCGGCGACCTGTACGACAAAGTGGTAAAAGCTAAAGGCATCCGTGGCATGAAATATATCGAAATCCTGGCCCCCTGCTACTTAGGCTGGCAGTTCGATATGCCCGAAACCGTGCAGATGAGCCGTATGGCTGTGCGCAGCGGCGCCTGGCTGTTATGGGAAGGGGAGAATGGCAAGATCAGTTTTAATAACCCCAGTTCGCATATCATCAGCGGCAAAAAGGCGGCTGAACCGGTGGACGAATATGTAATGAAGCAGGGTCGCTTCAGCCGCCTGCTTAAAGGCCCTGACGCGGCGCAGCGCATTGCCGAAATTCAGGGCGACATCGATCACGAGATCGCCTTTATGCGGGAACGGGCGAAGATTACGATATAGCTTTCGCTTGTTCAGTGCCTGTTTTCCATCTGTCAGCGGCGCGCCAGGCAATCGGCACAGTTTTTACGGGCCTTCATAGTCATGACCACCGCTGGTACCGGTATGCCGGGCCTATTATTAGAAACTAACGGTGTAATGGATATATTTACGATTATCTGGTCAAAACCTGCAAGAGAAAAAATGCTGGCTAAAGTTATAGGAACCGGCATGCATTACACTATAAAAATAAGGCAAGAGAGGAATCAAAGTATTGCTTAATGCAGAAGATAGGTGTTGCTCTTGAGCTTTCAGCCTATAAAAATCAAAAAAATCTATGAAGAAATCGTTGAACAATTAAAAGAAATGATTAGCAACGGAGAATTGAAGCCAGGCCAGAAATTGCCATCAGAGCGAGATATGGCCGAATCGTTGGGGGTTAGCCGGGCTTCTGTCCGCGAAGCCCTTACTGCTCTGGAAGCTATAGGCATCCTGGATATTCGGCCGGGAGAAGGTACCTTTGTACGTGAAACCAGTGTTTCAGCTACCTTTGCTCCACTGGCGATGGTACTGGAAATGGAGCAAAACCCCGGAGGACAGCTAATGGAAGTCCGGCGGGTCCTGGAGACGGAGATGGCGGCCCTGGCAGCTCAGCGCGCCACTGAAGAAGACCTTAAAAATATAAAAACAAATCTGAACCATATGAAAACAGCCCAAACCATATCCCAATCGGTTGAAGCTGACTTGCGATTTCACTTTACTATTGCCGAGGCAACCCATAATACCATTTTGTTGCGGATCATGAACACCGTCGCAGACCTGATGCATAACGCCTTTCGTGTTCAGCGCGAGGAGCTTTTTGCCGATAAAGGCACAGAAATCATATGCGAGCATGAAGCGATATATAATGCTATCCGGGACAGGAATTCAGAAGCTGCCAAGTCAAAAATGCTCCAACATATAGATAATATTCAGGCCGGTATAGAGTTTCAGTAGATAGGCGTGAACCATTCCCAAAGACTAACAGGTTTCCTGATGCCCCAAGCTTTGCCGACCACCTGCCTGAGTCTGGCGCAAACCAGCCTCATGACGGATTTCCCGATTAAGCCCTTCAATGACATTGTTGCCTCGCCTCCCGGCCCTGCAGGCATACAACAGCATTATTCGATTACACCCCTTAAGTTTCTGGCTAGTCTCTGTTTCCCGATCTAGAAGCGCCTTAAGAGTCTCCCGCCAGGGCGAGCCAACATATTACGCAGCTTCTTTCTTAGTTGTTTTATCGACTTCACCAAACGGCTGCGTTCTTTCCTTTATTTTCCGAAATGCATTTTCCAGTTATTTTAATTACCGGCTATTTACATATATTTTTTCCTACATATTTTTACATCTATAATTAAAATCCAGTTATTTAGAAAATCAACGAAAATATTGCGAATAAAAGGAGAACACTTCTGCCTATCATTATTTATAATCAAACATAACTTAACATATCATCACTGGATTTAATACCATCCTTGTTGGACCATATAAAAATAGCTGCCCACTAAAACCGGACAATAAGCATTTAATTAACGGAGCTACGAAAGCTCTGTTTTTTTACGCACTGCGTGCTTAAATTGACAGTCAAGCTTAAAAAAGTACAAAGGAGAGGATATCGTTGAGCAAAAAAAAAAATGGTACCGGGAGACAGAGGCGCTACTATACAACTATAAGAGTTTCCCTATCAGAGTGCATGCCCTGGAGGAAAAAATGAAAGCCTTGCAAAACAACACTACACCTTCCAGCCAGACCCTGGTCTCATCGTACCGGTTGCGGGAAGGCAAATACTATGGTGTTTATTCTTCAGTTGAAAACGATGCTATTAGAGATCTAGAGGCCGTACACAAAACCCAGCAGATGATACAACAACTGAAAACCCTAATGGAATTAGTCGAGCACTCCCTTGAAATAATGATGGATGCGGAAGAAAAGGCCATTATCAATCTGACCTATAACCAAAAAAAATCCTGGCAATATATCTGTTCTGATCTTGGGATTCAAGGTCTGGAAAAGGATGTTTATTACCGTAAAAGAAAACAGATTATACATAAGATGGCCTGGTGTTTAGGCCTTTTGCCAGACGAGGAGGCAGATGAAGTACTTGGTATATCTCCAATTGACGCTTATTTAGAAAAATGAGGAGAACATAATACGAAAAAGTCGCGAATCTATTTGGTCCCTGAGGAATTATACTGACAGTGCAGTAGATGTTTAATATTTGACCCCAATAATAGAGCCTGCGGGCTCTTTTATTAGTTGGGATACTAAATTTATGGAGGTGGGGAAGAATTTCATGGCTAGTACTTAATGGCAACGTACTTTAAGAATTTTCTTCATCGTACGGGAAAGGAGGCGGGTAAATGTACAAGAGCAGTTTTGCTGCTATAACACTTTTTCTCAACAGTAAGTTTTCCTCAATAACAAACATCTATTTAAACAAGCTCCCGGCTGGGTTCACCAGGCCCAGCTTTTTTGTTCAGTTAATCAAGGGGTCCAGTGAAGACCTCAACCGGAACCAGTATCAAAATAAAATCACCTGGCAGATCGCCTATTATTCACCCCAGGATCAGAACGGCAATATTGACCTGATGGACCAGTTGGGCGTCACCGAGCAATTGCACCAGGCACTGATGGAAATTATGAAGCTGACTGCTCCTGATGGAACCCAATATCAAATACTTAATTTAGATGCGGAATTCCGGGATTACGAGCTTTATTGCTTATTAGGTTTGGAAACTTTGAATACTCGAACAGAACCCAATTATGATCTCATGCAAGATATTTACAACCATTATAAGGAGGGATAAACTGTGGGATTGCCTTCAGTTAATATTATTTTTCAAAACAAAGCGATTAAAGCAATTGAACAAGGTACGGTCGGAACACTGGCCTTGGTTCTGAAAGACAGCAGCGTCACAAATTTAACCGAATATTATTTGCTTGATATCGCCGACATACCGGGTACATTATCGGCAGCCAATAAAATGTACCTGGAACACGCCTTTATGGGTACTCCCAAGGATATTAAAGCAGTGGTATTGCCGGATTCTGCGGCTGGTTATGCCAATGCTCTCAATTATCTGGAAACCATTAAATTTAATATCCTGGCTATTCCAGGCATTGCTTCTGCTGATACCAGTGCGGTAGCAACCTGGGCAAAAAGCATGCGGGACAATAAAGAACGCAGAATAATGGCGGTATTACCTAACGAAAGTGCTGACCATGAGGCAGTGATTAACTTTACCACCGAAAATATTGCGATGAAAGGAAATACCTATTCCGCCAGTGAGTTTACAGCCAGAATTGCCGGCCTGATTGCCGGTCTTCCTCTGACTGTGTCCCCTACCTTCCGGGTACTGCCTGAGATTGACGATGTTCCCAAATTAACTAAAGGTGAAGCGGATACTAAAATCAATGCCGGGCAACTGATTCTTTACCATGACGGAGAAAAGGTTAAAATTGCCCGTGCTGTTACCAGCCTGCTAACCACCACTGAAGCCAAGGGAGCAGACTGGCAGAAGATCAAGCTGGTCAGGATACTGGACATGGTTTATCACGATATAAAAGAAACCATTGAGGATGAGTACATAGGCTCAGTTCAAAACAGTTATCCTAACAAACTGCTGCTGATAGCGGCTGTCAACGCCTATTATGAAACCCTGGAACTGGAAAGGGTTTTGGATTCCGGCAAGAACCGTTGTCAGATCAATGTCCCGGCCCAAAAAGCCTATCTGAAAAGTATCGGAGAACCGGCCGATGCCTGGAAAGAGCAGCAAATCAAGGAAGCCAATACCAGGGACAAGGTATTTCTGGTGTCAACAGTGCGGCCGCTGGATGCCATCGAAGACGTCAACTTAGTCATCAATTTATAAGACAGGGGGTATTATAATTGGCCAATGCTGAAAATATTATGAACGGCAGCTTCGGCGAAATATGGCTGGATGGAGAAAAAGTAGCCGAAGCCTATGGACTGGAAGCCAAAATAGAACTGGAGAAAGAGGAAATAGCTATGTGCGGCCGTCCGGGAACAGATACAAAATTTATGGGCTACAAAGGGACCGGCTCGATTAAGATGCATAAGATGAACAGCCGTATGATGCTTAAACTCAGCCACCGTATCAAACAGGGCATAAACCCTCGGTTGCAGATTCTATCCGCTTTGGCCGACCCGGCTGCCAAAGGCGCCGAACGCATTCTCATCAAGGATGCCGCTTTTGACGATTTAACCCTGGCTGCTTGGGAAACCAAAGCCAAAGGGGAACTGGAATGCCCGTTTACCTTCAGTGATTGGGAACTTCTAGATATTGTTCAACCGTAGGGAGGACTGATGATGAGCCAAACCCTTGACATGCTTCTAAACATCAAACCGGAAGATATCAGCAGCAGACCCAGCAAGCAACTGTATATGCCCCGGCTTTCAGAGTTGACCGGGTCCAAAGTCTGGTTTACCATTCAGGCCCTGACCCTGGATGAAGCCAAAGAAATCCGGGAAAGCGCTGCCAAAATCCGGTTCAACAAAGCCCATGAACGGGAAGACTACTACGATGAAGAAGAAGCCGCGCTTTTTGCCATTTTGAAAGGGGTTACAGATCCGGATCTAAGAGACAGGCGGCTATTGGAAAACCTGGCCGCCCCCACCCCCAAGGAACTGGTTAAAAAGTTGCTTCTATCCGGCGAAATTGCCAGTATAAGCGAACAGATCATGAAGCTGAGCGGCTTTAACTCCCTGGGTGAAACGGATGGAGAAGAAGTAAAAAACTCATAAAAAATGACGGTCTGGCCTGCATGATTCACTACTATGCCCAAAAAGGCATAAGGCCGTCAGAGATTTACAACGCATCGGAAGGCGAAAAGGTCTTTCTTTACTGGTCCATGGCAACCGAATTGGAGCGGAAGGAAAACATAGCTGCCGCCGTGAATAAAAGCGCAGGTTGTCCGCTCTTATCATTCATTCTATAGACCAAGGAGATCTATCCTGCTGTTTTGAATTGGCAGCAGGGAGATCTCCTTGTTACAAACACCGTATATTTAAATAACGGATGGAGGTGCAGACTTGAATCTGTTATTAGCCAATACCTCTTTAAAAACCTCTTTGCAGACGACCACGAAATTAAATACCCAACTAGCCAGGATGGCAGGTGCAATAGCAAAAATAGCGGATATAACCAGGCAAGTAATCCCACCTGCGCTGAAATGGCTGAGTTTAATGAAAGCACTGGCTTCTTTGCAATTGAAACCAAGCATCAGCTTGAAGGACCAGGTCAGCAAATCTCTAGCCATCATAAAGCAAAAAATCCTTGGATTAAACCAAACGGCTCAATCTGCTTTCAAGGATAAGATAACGAGCAGAATGAAAAGTAGGAAAGACCAATATCTTAACCTGGGTACCTTGGCAAAGGGCGGTAAATGGTTATTCAATGCGACCCTTGGAAGTGCCATGCAGAAAAATCCTGATTCAGGCGCTTCCAAAAACTGGACAAGCATTGGGAATACTGTTAAAGACATTAAAGGGAACCTCGCCAACGCCTTCACACAAATGGGGACCAAAAATCTTAGCAAACTGGAGGAATTGTTAAAAAAAGTACAGACATACGCCCAAAAAATTGAAACCTTTACAGGCAGTCCGGGATTCCAAAAATTCGTGGATGCCGCTGCCACAGCATTGGGAAAACTCCTTGAGGCAGGTCTCGCAGTAATCAGCTTTATAGAAAAACTAGGCAAGTGGCTGCAAAAAAACAAGGAGGCAGTTATTCCGATCCTATCCGGTATAGCGGCAGCCGTAACGATTTTTGGAGTGATTTTACCGCTTATAGCAATTTTGCACGGTGCAATCATTGGCCTGATACCTGTGATTGCCGCTATTGGTTGGCCCATATTGGCCGTTGTGGCTGCGGTAGCGGCAGTAGTGGCTATTTGGCGGAACTGGGATACCATCGTACAGTCCTTTATTCAGATAAAGGACAACCTGGTCAAGGCAATAACCGAACTCATTCTATCGATCAAGACCAAATTCAGTGAACTGGTTGCCACGGCAGTAAACTTCGGCAGAGAAATGGTCAACGGTATTATTTCTGGGATCAAGGAAGCTCCGGGCAAATTACTCAATGCGTTCAAAGGTATTCTGCCAGCCTGGGTTGTATCTACGTTAGAGCGTTGGGGATTTTCTTTTGCCCCGGAGAAAAAGCCGAAATCACATGCCTCAGGTCTGGCTTACGTTCCTTTTAACAACTATCCGGCTCTGCTGCATCAGGGGGAGCGGGTACTTACAAGGGCTGAGGCTGATCAGTACCGGCAGAAATCCGGGAACGTCGCCATCGCCAAGCTGGCTGACACCATAGTCGTTCGGGAAGAAGCCGATATTAATCGGATTGCCAAAGCGGTGGCAGCCCAACTAAAAGCCGCCCAGATCAATTACGCGGGGAGGAGTGCTGATGGAATTCTGGCTGTCAGATAATAACAACGCCGCAAGGCTTCAGCTTCCAGTAAACCCGGCGGAGTTTACGATTTCCAAAGGAAACCAAAATCAAACCGTCAATATAAATGCGGTTGGGGAAATAAATATCATCGGCAAGCCGGGTCTGGCGTCTATCAGCCTGGCTTCTTTTTTTCCGGCGCACAATTACTATTTTTGCCAGTACCAGGGCTTCCCTTCCCCTTATGACTGTGTTCAATTAATCGACTCCTGGAAACAGTCCGGGAAGCCCATCCGGCTTATGATTACCGATGCCGATATAAACATGGCCATGGTCATCGAGACCTTCGAGTATGGGGAAAAGGCCGGCAGCGGAGATGTGAACTTTGCATTGGCCCTGAAAGAATTTCGCTTCATTGAAATTGCTGCGTTGACGCCGGCTGTCCCAGCAGGCCCCCCCGGTAGGGTCGCAGCCGCCCGGCCGGCAAACCAAGAAATGCCCAGGGAATATACGGTCAAGCCCGGTGACAGCCTGTGGATGATTGCGAAAAGACTTACCGGGAATGGTTCCAATTACACGGCGATTGCTCAAAAAAACGGGATCAAAAACCCTGATCTCATCTATCCCGGCCAGAAGCTGGTGATCGGATGAAAATAATTTTAGCTAACTCAGAAGGATACAAAGATATCACCCCATTGGTAACATCCATAACCTGGTCGGGTGAGGTGCAGCAAGCCGCCCGGAAACTGGAGATTAACCTGGCGGCATCTCCCCATGATCATTACCTGCCCAGGGTAGTGGTCGGCCTGGGCAATATACTGAAATTGCAAACCGACGACGGTATGGAATTAATGAAAGGCTTTATTTTTTCCAAGCAACTGGCTTATGCAGGCTCCGAGCTCCAGATAACCGCTTTCGACGGGTTGATTTACCTTACCAAAAGTCAGATGTCGTATAACTTTCAAAACATGACCGCCGAGGCCATAACCAGGAAAGTATGCAGCGATTTAGGCATTATTCCCGGCAATCTCATCGCCACCGGCATCAACCAGTCGCTCATCGCTCAAGCCAGGACCGGGTATGACATTATTATGACGGCTTATGCGGCAGCCAGCTCTCAGACCGGTAAAAAATACATCCCGGTAATGAACCAGGGCAGGCTTGATGTGATCGAAAAAGGGTTAACGATAGCCGACTATGAGCTGAGCAATCATCTGAATCTTACCAACTCAAGCTATTCCGAGAGTATAGACGGCATGATAAACCGGGTCGTCATTACCGATGAAAAAGGCAATCGGATTAGTCAGGTTCAGCATGACCAGTGGCTGAAAGACTATGGACTGCTGCAGTCGATTTATCAAAAAGAAGCGGGGAAAAATCCCGCCGCTGTTGCTCAGGGTATGCTGAAAAAAATGGAACAGAAAGCCAGTGTGGATGCCATGGGAAACATCGCCTGTACCACCGGAAAAGCTGTAAAAGTAAAGGAACCCTATTCCGGCCTGGAGCAGGTTTTTTTCATTGACGGGGACACCCATACCTGGAAAGACGGGCTGCATACCATGAACCTCGTACTGGAATGGGAAAATCAAATGGACCATAAGGAGGGATAAACAGATGCAGGAAAACCCTTATTCAACCATCATAGGCATCATGCGCCAGGAAGGCAGCGTCCATAATCCCCCTTCCCTTATGCTGGCCGAGGTCTTGTCCCCTCCCCCCGATCTGCGGATAAAAGTAGGGGATATCCAGGTGGGAAAGCCCAATATTCTCATAGCCGATTACCTGTTGACCGGCTATCAAAGGCAGTTTTTCCAGACCGGCAAGGGGACCATTATTTCCAAAACCCCGCCTAGTCCGGTAGAATACTCCGAATATACCATTTTAGAAAGCCTGGTTGATACCGGGCAGATCACCTGGACCGATACATTAAAAGCGGGAGACATGGCGGCGGTGATGCCTACCCATGACGGACAGACCTACATTATCCTGGCAAAGGTGGTGAGCGTATGAGCATATTTCCTTTTATCGATGCCGTTGCAGATCAACAGGTTATATCCGCTTCCCTGCCGGCGCCCAGAGAGTATGCCTGGGATTTCGCTAAAGGAGAGTTCCTGCGGCAAGACGGCAGAATCATCGTAGTTGAAGGCCTGGAAGCCATTAAAATCTGGATCTGCAAAGCGCTGCTTACAGCCCGGTACCGGTGGCCCATCTACTCCTGGAATTATGGCAGTGAGCTGGAAACCCTGATCGGAACCGGCTATTCCCGTGCTGCAACCCAAAGCGAGGCCAAACGGTATGTAGAAGAATGCCTGCTGGTGAATCCCTATCTTAAGAGCATCAAAGATCTGAAAACCAGCTTCCGGGGCGAAAAACTCACGATAAGCTTTACAGGCATTACTGACTATGGGGAGGTAATGATAAATGTATGAAAACCAAACCTTTGAAAAGATATTGCAAAGGCTGCTCGACCAGGTTCCTTCCGATGTGCAGAAATCGGAAGGATCTTTTATTTACGATGCCCTGGCCCCGGCGGCTCTGGAACTGGCCCAGGCTTATGTCCAGCTGGATAACATCCTGAAGCTGGGGTTTGCCCCCACCTCTTCCGGTCAATACCTTGACCACCGGGCCGTGGAGCATGGCCTCCAGCGCAAACCGGCCACCCAAGCCAGCGGTCGGGTAACCATAAGCGGAACGGCCGGATCAATCATACCGGCCGGATCGATATTCTCCACCGTTGGTGGACTTAGGTTCCTAAGCAGTGCCGAAGCAGTGATCGATGACTCGGGGCAAACAACGGCAGCGATATTGGCCGAGGAAGCCGGAAAAGCCGGAAATGTTCCGGCAGATACCATAATCCGGACACCGGTCGCCTTGACCGGCGTAACGTCAGTAACAAATCCCCTCCCCACTGCAGGCGGTACCGATGAAGAAGGCGACGCCGACCTGCTGAACAGGTTGTTGACCAAGGTCAGGGAGCCGGCCACCAGCGGCAACATCTCCCATTACAAGCAGTGGGCCCTGGAAGTGCCTGGAGTCGGCGATGCCAGAGTACTGCCCCTCTGGAACGGCCCCGGCACCGTCAAGGTAGTGGCAATAGACGCCAACAAGCAGCCGGTAACCACCCAGCTGATTCAAGCGGTAGCTGACCACATCGCCCAGGCGAGACCCATAGGTGCCGATGTCACCGTGGAAAGCGCAAGCGGTTTGAACATTGATGTAGCAGCTGCGGTAACACTTTTGCCCGGAGCGGTTATAAGTGATGTGGGAAACCGCTTTCATCAAGCCTTGGATAGCTATCTGCGCAGGATCGCGTTCCAACAGGCCTACGTGAGCTATGCCCAGGTAGGTACTTTGATCCTGGATATCCCCGGGGTAATGGATTATACCAGCCTGACTTTAAACGGCGGTACGGCCAATATCGCTGTCAGTGATACCCAGGTAGCGGTTAAAGGGACGGTGAACCTGCATGAATAGAAGCAGTACCATGCTGAGCTATATTCCCGAATGGCTGGGCGGCTCCAGGTTTTTCGCAACGCTGCTGACAGCCGAAGGGAAGGAATTTGACGAACTCGTTGCTAATGGGCAAAGTCTGCTGAAGCAATTCTATGTGGCAACGGCTGCCGAACCAGGATTGGATCTTTGGGAGGAGATGCTGGGACTTCCTAACCATACGGGCAAGCCCCTCGATCAGCGCCGCAGCCGGATAATAGCCATGCTCAGAGGGATGGGAACGGTAACCGTCCCTTTAATACAAAACATCGCTGAAAGCTATGTCTATGGAAAAGTCGCGGTAACGGAGCATCCGGCTCAATACGGTTTTACCGTTAAGTTCATAGATTCCCGGGGAGTGCCGCCCAATATCAACGATGTCAAGGAAGCCATTGAAAAGGCCAAACCGGCTCATCTGTCCGTGACTTACGCGTTTACCCTGACTACCTGGCAGGAAGTCAAGGCCTTGAACTGGACCCAAGTCAAAACCGGCAGCTGGGAGCAACTGCGCAGCAGAGAAATCGCTTAGAAAGGAGATATAAAATGCCGAACCAAACAACCAACTATGGGTTCATTAAACCCCTCGATAACGAAACCGCGGATATAGCGGTGATCAATCAGAACATGGACGCCATTGACAACCGGCTTAAAGTAGTTGAGGACAAGGCGGATGCAGCCCCAGGACCTGACACTATATCTGATGATGCCCTCGGAGCCAGAACGGCCGACCCCACTCAAGTACCGACCGGCAACGGCCCTGGTAAACTGGGCCAATGGCTGAGTTGGCTACCCAACCGAATAAGGGCCATTACAGGTAAACCTAACTGGTGGGATACACCGGTGAAATCATTGGAACAGATGAATAGTGAGCTTATTGCTCATAAGGCCGATACTATGCCACACCGTTTTACGGATGCAGGTAAAACCTATAAATGGGGACTCAAGACTGCTAGCGGTGTGGCGGTACTGATTTATGAGGAGGTGGTTTAGTTGGCTAACGAAATTTTTATAGCTGATAAGCCTACACTGGATGCAGTTAAGGCGAAAACAGATTTAGTTGGAGTTGCTAATCCTATATCTGGAACCACCACTATAATGGGTTATTTATGCAAAATTTATGACGATATGCTTACATCGATTGGTGCAGTGAAATCAATACAACGTGGAGTTGCAGCCTCTGCCGGAACGATCACAATTAGTGAGGTTAATATCAATAAAACGGTTGTTTTCAGTAAATCAAAGGGCAGTGCTGGTACAGTAGCCACAAACAGCACAATACCGCAGCACAAAGTATTAGGCGTTACAACATCAGAAAACGGGCTTCCTTGGACTAATGTGTACTTTGATAGTAGTTGTAATTCTAATTATGTTACGCCATTATCTGCATCTGTTACTTTAACTGGTGGCAGCACTAATTTGATCGTAAAAGAGTATAGCGCAAAGTTGGTTAGTTCTACTCAGATCAGTTGCGACGGACCTGTTGAATGGCAGGTAGTCGAATTTAGATAGGAGGGATTATATGTTTTACGCCCAGTTAAACAAGGACAATATTTGTATTGGAATATCAGAGTTAGCCGGGGAGCCTAATGATAGCAGCTTAATTCCATTGGAAGCTTTTGACGAAAGCTATATTTGGAAGAAATATGAGGACGGGCAGTGGTCAATAGAACAGCATATACCGGGTACAGTTGTACTTCATCAAGATGAAATAGCGTTGTTACTTAGTTCTGTAAGCCAGCAGGAGGCAATAATTAGAACAGTAACACAGACGAGATTAGAGCAGTTAGAGCAGCAAAACCTAATCCTCATGGACGCACTGGCAGCGACATTTGAGGAAATTTTATCTTTCCGGGCATTGATGGAAGGGGGGACAGCCTAATGATACAGCTATACTACACATTGGTTAGGCAGGGGCTACGTACTATCGACCAGGTACCTGACAGCTTCCGGGCAGAAGTGCAGACACTGCTGAATACCGCGCAGTAGACCAATTATGTGCAAAAAGCAATAGAATAAAAAAATATCATCTTAGCAACTGCCGCTCCCAAGGGGGGGGGGGCGGCAATCTTATTAACGAGAGGGTAGATGTCATGTGCCCTGGGAACAAGTAAAAGATTGGACCATTGGTATGCTGGCGGTGGCTTCATTAGCCGCCGCCTTTATTGTTCTAATTCGCCAGAGTCGGCCCGGGAACCACCGGCAGAAGGCTGACGTGGTACGATCGGATGAAAGCAGATGCCTGGCTGAAGTGGTGGAAAACAATACCCGGGCTATCGAACAGCTATCGACCCTGTTCCAGATTAATTTTGCAAGACAGGAAGCCAAACTGGATGAAGTGGTCGATTTCGTAAGACGGGGCAAAAATTAGCGGACCGGCGATATATAATCCTATACCGCTTTGTTAAATCTGGCGGCATGATACATAATTTTTACAATCAGGAGGAGGTAGATAGTGATGGATGAAAAGCGGAACAAGATCTTCAGCCGCTTAAATAAGCCGGCTTTTTACCTGGCCCTTTTAGGTGCCGGCAAATTGGTGTCAGATGCTTTCGGTTACCAGATTATTACCGATGAACAGGTAAACCTCATCGCCAACGGCCTGGCCTCTCTGGTGACCGTGGTCGGTGTAGCCATGGGATATGAAGAGTAAATTTCCCCCGGAGGGCCGATTTCTGCTGAAACTAGATATAAGATTATCAAACCCGACCGGTTATTAACCTGCCGGATGGGAATTTTTTTAAGAGTGAAGCTCCTGCTTTCTTCAAATACTAAAGTAAAAGAAAGGAGCCATTTTCATGGTAAAACCGCGAACTATCCGACTTTTATGGTTTTGGGGAGGAGTTTTACTTGCCGTATTAAAAACCATTAAAAAACATAAGGCCATAAGTCCGAACAGGGGATAAGCAGAAGATATGAGCCGGGGGGCTCGGCTCTTTCTTTATAAGCCATACTAATAGCTTATAAGCAGCCCACCATATCAGGCGGAAATAAAAAATGCACGGTATTACCCGTATGCTTCTTGACTGCAAAACCTTCTGCAAGAGTCTGCGCGCCCGGTTTTGGCGCATATCTCTACTGTTATAGACGCGAATATAAAGAAGTGTGCGGTCTATTTCTGCATATACAAATACGTCCGTTATGCAATCCGTCCCTTTCCGGACTATGGGAGACTGGCTACCGTGGCACCTCAACCCTGCTTCCCCCGCTTATTATTTTTAAAAGTGGTGAAAACTATCCTGAAGGTTCAGTAAAACCAAAGGAGGCAATAATGAATTTACCTTTGCATACCATCGAAGCGGAAGAGGTGCTTAAACAGTTGGGCACAGATGCAGAATGGGGCTTAGATGAACCCGAAGCGGAACAGCGGCTGGCCCAATATGGTGAAAACCGCCTGAAGGAAAAGAAGGGGATTTCTGCCTGGACTATTCTGGTCAGCCAATTCAAGAATATAATTGTCCTGCTTTTGGTCGTCGCCGTTGCTATCTCCCTGTTTTTGCAGGATTATGTTGAGGCATTGGCCATCGCTGTAGTTATATTGCTAAACGCCCTGTTGGGCTTCTTTACCGAATACCGGGCGGAAAAAGCCATGGATGCCCTCAATAAGATGGTTGTATCGACAGCCAAAGTGCTGCGGGAAGGAAGTCTCGCAGAAATCGATGCCCGGGGTCTGGTGCCGGGCGATATCATTATAGTGGAGGAAGGTGACCAGGTAACCGCCGATGCCCGCCTGATTGTGGCCGACAACCTGGCGGCAGTAGAGGCATCTTTAACCGGTGAAGCTCATTCCGTAGATAAAAAGGCAGTCCGGCTGGAAGAAAGAGACATTCCCATCGGTGACCGGATCAACATGCTTTATATGGGAACTGCCATTGTGCGTGGTAATGGGCGGGCAGTAGTTACCGCTACCGGCAGCGGCACGGAAATCGGTGAGGTATCCTCCCTGCTGCAGGAGAGCGCCCCGGAGAGCACGCCTCTGGAAAAACGGCTGGCGGCTATGGGGCGTTCTTTGGCCTTTATCAGTATCGGTGTCGCAGCTCTGGTAGCCGTAGTCGGTATCGCTCTGGGGCATCCGGTAGCGGAAATTCTCAGAACCTCTATCGCTCTGGCCATTGCCGCTGTTCCCGAAGGACTTCCCGCCGTAGCCACCATCACCCTGGCCATCGGCATGACCCGGATGGCCCGTCATAATGCCATTATCCGGCGCCTGCCGGCGGTTGAGACCTTGGGCTCCACTACCGTCATTTGTACGGACAAAACCGGCACCCTGACCGAAAACCAGATGACACTGGAGGAAATTTGGCTCGGAGCCTCCCCTATCCGGGTAACCGGAAGCGGCTATCAGCCGGAAGGCGGATTTTTGCCGGAGAGCGGCGATGACCAGACCGCTGATCTCGAATGGTTTTTAAAGACTGCCGCCCTGGCCAGCAATGCCGCGGTGAATCGCAACCGGGGAGGCCGTTGGGACGTAGTGGGCGATCCCACCGAAGGGGCTCTGGTGGTGGCGGCTATGAAAAAGGGTTTTGACCCCCAGAAGGAACGGCTGAAGAATTACCGGGAGCTCAAGGAAATCCCCTTTAGTTCCGAGGAAAAACGGATGGCCGTTTATTACCAGATGCCTGAAGGACAATTTGTTATAGCCAAAGGCTCCCCCAGCATTATTCTCAACTCCTGCACCCGCCGGCAGGTAAACGGGGAACTTAAGCCGGTCAGCGGGCAGGAAAAAGAGCTTATCGCTGAAATCAACGATGATATGGCCGCTCGCGGCTTACGGGTACTGGCGGTAGCCTACCGTCCAGTAGCATCGGCTGACGAAGATGCTTTCCATGACCTTATTTTCTTAGGGCTGGCCGGTATAATGGACCCTCCCCGCGGGGAAGCCGCCAACGCTATTCAAGAAGCAGCCCGGGCCGGAATCAGAACCATCATGATTACGGGTGATCAACCGCAGACAGCTCGTTCTATCGGGGAAAGGCTGGGACTGGCCTACGGAGCAGTAATCCACCAGCAACAGCTTAAGACTATGACCAGTGCGGAACTGGCTGAGGAAATTGGTCAGGTTAGCATATTCGCCCGGGTAAGTCCCCGGGATAAGCTTAATATTGTGGATACCCTGCAGGAAAAAGGTGAAATCGTGGCTATGACCGGGGACGGGGTCAACGATGCTCCTGCGCTCAAAGAAGCTGATATCGGCATTGCCATGGGCATCGAAGGAACGGTGGTGGCCCGGGAGGCAGCCGACATGGTACTGGCCGACGACAACTTCGCCACTATTATCCGGGCCGTAAAAGAGGGTCGGGTAATTTTTGATAACATCCATAAGTTTATTCAGTACCTTTTTTCCTGTAACCTGAGTGAGATTCTGGTAATCCTCATCGCCCTAATAATCGGGGTTCCCCTTCCTTTGGCAGCGCTGCAGATCCTGTGGCTTAACCTGGTTACCGATGTTTTTCCTGCATTGTCGCTGGGCTGGGAACCAGCCGAAGAAAATGTAATGCAGCGTCCCCCCCGCAACCCCGGGGAAGAGATACTCACCCTCCGTTTTCAACTGCTTATACTGTTCCAGGGATTGCTTTTGGCCGCAGCGACCCTGGGCGCTTACCTGTATACCCTGGAGTCAACAGACAGCCTGGATGCGGCCCGAACCGTTGCCTTCCTTACCCTGGCACTGGTGCAGCTGCTGCATATCTTTAATGTCCGCACCGGGGGACTGCTTCGGCTGAACCGGACCCTTTTTTTCAACCCTTATATCTGGGGGGCTATCGTATTGGTCATGGCGCTGCAAACCGCTGCCGTTTATACCCCTTTGATGAACCGGGTTCTGCAAACCACCCCGCCAGGCAGCCTGGAACTGCTTATCGTTCTGCTGGCAGCAGCCATATCTTTAATAATCATTCAGCTTTTTAATCGCATATGGTCCTCGTTGAAAACCTAAAATTTGAGAAATACCACAGTTTCTATTATTGTTTGTTTTTTAATAAAGCAATGAGGGTATCCCGTTGATTAAGGCCCGGATTGTCCACCACCTTATCCAGCAGATAGCTCATCCCCTCCCCTATCTCTTTTCCGGGAGGATAACCCAGGGTCAGCAGATCATAGCCGCTTATATCCAGGTCATGAACCGTTAAGGGTTCATGACGGGACAATACTTCCCAGCATTTGTTTCTTATTTTCATTATCCGTTCCGGGTCTCGCCCCGATAGCTTGGCACCCTTAATATCGGCCAGCTGGAGTGCAAACAGACGGTCGATGTTGTCCGGCCCCACCCGTCTTATCAGTCTTTTAATGCTGAGATCGGTTATATTGTCATAATCATTCATATGTTCCTTGATAAGGGCTGAAACTGCTTTTATGGTTTTGCGGTCAAAATCAAGCCTCTCCAATATGGTCCGCGCCATCTCGCCGCCCCCGCTGGCATGACCATAGCAGTGCCCCTCCCCCTGCTCGTCCACCGTCAGGCAGTTGGGCTTATCGATATCATGCAAAAGGGCAGCCAGCCGCAGCGTAAGATTAGGTTCGGTACTATCCATAACTATCAGACTGTGTTCAAACACATCCTTATCGTGATACGAACTGCGTGTGTCAAAGCCTATCGTCGGTATCAGCTCGGGCATAAGCACCTCCAGCAAACCCAGTTCCATGAGCCTGCGTATCCCGCGGGAGGGCACATCGCTCAAGATAATCTGGATGAGCTCATTGCACACCCTTTCCGATCCGCTGACGGGAACACTGTTTTTCAAATCCTTGATTGCCTGCAATAATTCCGCATCAATCTTAAACCCCAGTTCGGTTTCAAATCTTACGGCACGCAGGATTCTTACGCTGTCTTCCCGCATTTGGTCATATGGGTTTCTGGCACAGCGCAGCAACCGGTTTTTAATATCTTCCACGCCATCATACGGATCCAGCAGGCCCTCTTCTTCATTATAGGCAATGGAGTCCATGGTAAAATCCTTATGCAGCAGATCCTGGTTAATATCATCGGTAAACCGTCTTGCTTCCCCGGTGCGGAAGGTATTAATCCGGTAGCTCTCTTCTTTAAAAACAACGGTAACGACGCCATAATCCTCAATCGAGGGAATGGTAGCGAAGCCTTCTTTCTCATCGAAAATAACCACTATGTCATTGGGCAGCGCACTGGTAGTAATATCCCAGGTTATAGGCTCCTTCCCCAAGAGGCAGTCCCTTATGCAGGCGCCATAGATGTAAGCTTTATAACCATTGTCATGTAGTTTGATTAGAATTTCCCGTACATTTTCAGGCATATTGATAAAATTCATGCCGCCACCCCCAAATTGCATTGAATTGTTTTATTTAAATCATTTCTACAAAAAGCAGTTCATATCCTGCTCACAGCCTTTAGGTTCTGGATATTCGCCGGGCTGTAATCTTGCCCCGACAGTTCTTGCCAATAGGGGCAGAGCATCGCAGTGTAAAAGCTGCCCCAGCCTTATATTTATGAAATTCTTTTTTTTGGAAGTTAAAGAGGTAATTAACCAGAAAAGTAGAATAATAATTAAGATACTATTGCTTGCAACACACGCACATACCATGTTTACTAAAGCCATTTACGTTACTGCCCTTCTCTTTTTTGCTGCTTTTCTGCCCTTTTAAAAAATTTTCCTATCGGGAGGTTCTGTAGTGGGAAATAGTGAATACCTGCAAGAGCAGTTAAAAATAAGTCTACAAAAAATTCGCCAGCAAATTGCCGAATTGGAACTGCTTGATTCCCGCAATAAACGTTCGCAGGAATTATTCACGGCTCTATTTATAAGCTCGCCGATAGGTATTTTTATAGTTCAAAATGGTAAATTTGTTGATGTTAATCCCCAATTCGAAAAATTGATCGGGTTTAGCAAAGCTGAACTGCGGGGGGGCAATTCTCTGGATCTGGTAGTTCCGGAAAACCGGGCTCAGGTCAAGGAAAACGCTATCAGAATGCTAAAAGGGCACCCTACTCCCCCTTATGAATACCGGGTAATACAAAAAGGGGGCAATATAAAATGGATCATGGAAACGGTCACCTCTATACAATACCTGGGTAAACTTGCTACCCTGGGCAATTTCATGGATATTACCCAGCGCAAGCTAACCGAGGAAGCCCTGCGGGAAAGCCAGGAACACTTCTTGGATCTCTTCGAGAATGCCAATGATCTGATCTACATACATGACTTAAAGGGTAAGTTTACATCAATAAATAAAAATGCCGAACAGATTACCGGATACAGCCGTGAGGAAGCATTGCAGATAGGTTTCCTGGATGTGGTCGCCCCGGAACATGCGGATATTGCCGGCAAACAAATTGTAAAGGATATTTTTCAAGGGCGCATCCCCACCTATGAGCTGGACATTATCACCAAGTCCGGCCAACGGGTGCCTCTGGAGATTCGCCCCCGGCTCCTGTATAAAGATGGCAAGCCGTATGCGGTACAGGGTATCGCCCGGGATATAGCCGAACGGAAGTTAATGGAGAATCAGCTTCGGGCTACCAACCAGCGGCTGCTTGATATAATCGAATTCCTTCCCGATGCTACCTTTGTCATTGACCAGAACCGCAGGGTAATTGCCTGGAACCGCGCTACTGAGGAAATGACCGGTCTTAATAAAAAAGACATAATCGGGCAGGGTGATTATGGCTACGCCATACCTTTTTACGGATACCCCCGCCCTATGCTGCTGGACTTGATTACGGCTTCAGACGAGGATATAGGCAAGCATTACAAGGAAGTCCGCCGCGAGGGGCAAAGCCTGTATACGGAAATCTTCTCTCCGGGCGTATATGATGGAGAAGGCGCCTACATTTGGGTTAAAGCCTCTCCCCTCTTTGACACTGACGGCAACCGGGTAGGGGCTATAGAGTCTATCCGGGATATAAGCGAGCGTAAACATATCGAAGAGCAGCTTCGTTATCTCAGCCTGCATGACCGGCTTACCGGACTATATAACCGCACTTACTTTGAAGAAGAGATTAGGCGGATAGAAAACGGCCGCTTCTACCCCACCGGTCTTTTAGTCTGTGATGTGGATGGTCTGAAGCTGGTAAATGATACCCTGGGGCATGATGCCGGTGATAAGGTATTGATTGCCGTATCCCGGGTGATTGAAAAATGCTTCCGGGGCGATGATGTGGTAGCCCGGGTAGGAGGCGATGAATTTGCCGTTCTCATGCTGCGCAGTCCGGAACTGATTGTAGAGACCGCCTGTCAGAGAGTTCGGGACGCAGTAGAAAGCTATAACAATAACAACCCGGATATACCCCTAAGTCTTTCTATCGGCTTTGCTGTCCGGAATGAGCCTTCCATAAGCATGAATGAAGTTTTTCAAGCGGCTGACAATAACATGTATCGGGAAAAACTTCACCGACGTCAGAGTGCCCGGAGCGCTATTGTCAAAACGCTTATGAAAGCACTTCAGGCCAGGGATTTTCTAACCGAGGGGCATGCAGAACGCATTCAGGGGCTGGTAGCGTCTTTGGGAGAATATATCGGGCTGCCCGGCCATCATATCGCCGACCTGCGCTTATTAGCTGAATTTCATGATATCGGCAAGGTAGGAATCTCCGATAATATTCTTTTTAAACCCGGCCCTTTGAGCGAGGAAGAAGTGTTCGAAATGCAGCGCCATTCCGAAATCGGGCACCGCATCGCCCTGTCCGCCCCGGATCTGGTGCCTATCGCCGATTGGATATTAAAACACCATGAATGGTGGAATGGAAACGGTTATCCCCTGGGGCTGAAAGCAGAGGAAATTCCTCTGGAAAGCAGGATGCTGGCTATTGCCGACGCCTATGACGCCATGACCAGCGACCGCCCTTATCGCAAAGCCATGAAAAAAAATGATGCTATTTCGGAACTTCGGCGCTTTGCCGGTATACAATTCGACCCTTATCTGCTCGACTACTTTATAGAAATAATTGAAAAAGCCCATATCTAAGTTGGATTTTTTTATTGCCTTTTCCCTGACCATGTGATAAGCTGAACAAAATAAATAGGTTCTCCGAGCTCCCCTACCTAAGGTGTTTTGCTATGGTTCTGGAGCCTGGGTGCAGAGGGAAACTCCTGTGCCTTCCCCTATTGTGAAAAGGAGTTCAGTTTAGGCCTATATTGTTAGGTCTGGTTGGTCGTACCTTTTTTACGAGGATACGACCATTGTTTTTACATATGGCAAAAAGCTGTAAAAGGCTTTTTCATACAATCCCAATCTTTTTCCTCCCGCTTGCTTTTGTAAGCGGGCCTTTTTTTATCCGCTAATGACAAAGTAATCTTTAATTGGTACAATATTCATTAATAATAGTCGTTCACACGAAGTGAAAACGAAGCTGCTGGAAACCAGACAGCAGGAGCAGAATTCCTAAACTTTCTTTTTCCCGGATATAAACCGGGAGTGAACCTATCCATGAAGGATAGAAGTCAATCAGACGGATGGTTCATGCAAAGGAGGTGAAGGATTTTTTGTTTTCTGTGAACTTCTATACAAGGAGGGAGAATATTGAGTACTGCAGTGCTAAATAATGGTGTTATTCATGTCAGTGATAAATGCAAGGCCTGTGATCATTGTACGTCCATCTGTCCTACCGGCGCCATCCAGGGCAGATTGGGGGAAAAGCATCATATTGAAGTTGGGAAATGCATAAACTGCGGACAATGCCTTATCAATTGTCCCTTTGGCGCTATTGACGATTTCAGCATGGTCAATGAGCGGATAATAAAAGCTCTGGATAATCCCAACCAATTCGTAGTAGTTCAGGAAGCCCCGGCAGTAAGGGTAGCTCTGGGTGAAGAATTCGGCCTGGCGCCAGGAACCAATGTCAAACATAAAATGTATGCCGCTTTAAGAAAACTCGGTTTTGATAAGGTGTACGACACCGAATTTGCGGCTGACCTGACCATAACCGAAGAAGGAACTGAACTCATCCACCGGGTCTTCAACGCCCTGGGGGTTCCCGGTTTTGAACATGCCGGACCTCTCCCCCAGTTTACTTCCTGCTGCCCCGCCTGGGTAAAGTATGCCGAAGATAAATACCCGCAAATCCTGCCCCATGTTTCAACTGCCAAATCTCCCCAGCAAATGTTCGGAGCCGTGTCCAAGACTTATTTGGCAGAGAAACTAAACCTTGACCCCGGCAGTATATATTCCGTTTCGGTCATGCCCTGTACCGCCAAAAAGTATGAATGCGACCGTCCTGAATTCATTGCCAGCGGCTACAAGGATGTTGATGCCGTAATGACCACCCGGGAACTGGCGCAAATGATAAAGACTGCAGGTATAGATTTTGTCAATCTTCATGATGAACGCGCCGATCAATTTATAGGAAGCTCCACCGGGGCAGCAACCATATTCGGAGTTACCGGAGGAGTTATGGAGGCGGCTCTGCGTACCGCCTACGAAGTACTTAGCGGGGAAACCCTGGGTAAAGTTGATTTCCAGGCAGTAAGAGGGCTTAAACCGGTAAGAGAAGCAGTGGTAGAGGTCCCGATCCAAGCCCTGGGAGGAAAGGCCCTGCCGGTCAGCGTATGTATAGTAACTGGCACCAAGCACGTTGACCGTATAATTGAAGATGTATTGGCTGGTCGCAGCAAGTATCACTTTATTGAAGTGATGAACTGTCCCGGCGGATGTATTAATGGCGGCGGTCAGCCCATAAGGCGTGATACCTATTAAAGGAAGGGGGATCCTGTTATGAATATCTTTATTGAAAAAACGGGCATGACCAGACGTCAGTTCCTAAAAGGAAGCGGCATGCTGGCTGTTGCCGTCATAGTATCCGGGGTTTTCGCCAAGATAGGTATTGATGCTTTTGCTGCCGGTGACGATTATATTGCCCAGCGGGCAGCGGGACTTTATACCCTGGACGAAAAAATGGCCTTACGCAAATCCCATCAAAATCCGGAGATAGTCGAGATTTACCGGGAATTCCTGTCACCCGGGGAGGAGAAATACCTGAGCGAAAAAGCTCATCACCTGCTCCACACTAAATATGGCAAAGATATCCCAACCTTTATCGAAGAACTTAAAGGGCGTCACCAGGGCGAAGACAACCATGAAGCAGCGTAAAAGGGAGGTATAGTGATGAGCGAAGAAATTAAAGGAAATGTACTGAAGCATGATACCCAAACCCGTACCATGCACTGGATTCACCTGCTGGCCTTTATTGTTCTTGGACTTACGGGAATAGGTTTTTACTGGGATATCGCCGGTATAGCCAGTATATTTGGAGGACCGGCCAACGCCTCTTTGGTTCACCGCTGGGCCGGGGTTATTTTTACCGTGGGGCCAACCCTTTATATTCTATTAAACTTTGACCGCTTTTCCCGTTTTGTAGATACCATATCCACTTTCACCAAGGACGATTTTGCCTGGCTAAAGACCATGGGAGGATATGTACCGTTCATTAAAGTCGAGCAGGCGCCTCCCCAGGAAAAGTATAATGCCGGTCAAAAAATCCTGGGGGGCCTGATTATCGTAGGCTGCCTTTTAATAATTATCACCGGTTTTCCCATGTGGCTATGGCGGGATGCGGTATCCTCAGCATTCCTTGCCATCTGCTACAACATTCACTTCTGGACTGCCATGGTAATGATCTTACTGGTGGCGGGACACTTTTTCCTGGCTGCCGTTCACCCCAAATCCCGGGTAGAATTCGCTTCCATGATGCTGGACGGCTATGTCGATGCACAGGTTACAGCCCACCATAATGCCAAATGGTTTGCCCAGTTGCAGAAAATAGAATAGACTTGTTTATTCGGGGCCCGGTACCGACCGGGCCTTTTCTGCCTGCTCCGCAATATGTATCAAAATCCCCTGTTACCAGGCAGGATAAACAGAAAGAATAGCGAATTCAATCCCAGAGCAATTATAATTGGGAAGCAGGGATACAGATGAGCAACCGTCCAAGTGGCGATGGAGAAAAGGAATATGCTATGATTGATATTGATCTGGGTACTCCTCCCCGCTGTTACACCAGCATGCAAACCCGCCTGCTGGATTTAGCTCCCGGCCGTGTCACGGTAGCTATCCCGGTTCTGGAGTCCTATTGCAACCCGGCAGGGTCAATGCAGGGCGGTTTCATATCTGCTGCCTTTGATAACGCCTTTGGGCCGCTCTGTTCGACGGCAACCCCTGCTGCCAAAGCTACTACCCTTTACATAAACACTGCCTATCATCGACCAATCTTCCCCGATGATGAGCTTATCATAATTGCTACCGTGAAATCGAAGGGACGTACTATGGTATATATGACGGCTGAAGGCTACAACCGGGAAAATCAACTCGTAGCCTCCGCCAGCACCCAGTATATGATTCTGGATCGTAGTTAGCAGCAGAGGGAATACCCTTTAAAAGCTTAAGCATACCATCCTCTACCATCTGCAGTAATATATTCGACCGGGAACCAAAATTATTTACAGATAAGGCGGCAATACTATTTTTATATGGTTAAAGGAGGTAATTCTGACTGTGGTAAACAGTTACCTTTGGTCTTTCGGTGGGGCTCTGCTGGGCTCCATTTTAACTGCCGTTTTTGCTCCGCTGATTATTAACCTGACCGTAGACAAACTGGCTAAAAAGCTTATCAGCGGCTCGTCGCTTAAGGATTCGCTACTTTCCTATACTTATAGCTACTATAATATCCCCTGGCTGCGCCTGGTTGAGGTTATACGCCGGGCTGAAACCGGACACCCCCTGCTCAAGCCCTGTGAGCACCTGGAAACAGGCAACGTCCTCTCCCAAGTCTATCTTAATCCAGCCCAGATCTCCTGCCCGCCGGTTCGCGACCAGTACTCCGTAGACACCGGAGTAAGTATTGGTACTAAAAGTGGGAAGCCCTTAAAACTGGCCTCCCCTTTTATTATTGCCGCCCCCTCCACCGGGCTGCAGATAAGTGATACCGCCCGCCAGGCGCTAATAGAGGCAGCCAATATGAGCGGAACTGCTCTGTTAACTGGTGAACAGCTGTTTAGCCGGAACGAGCTTCAAAAAATAGAAAACCCGATTTTGACCCTGGATCAACCTGATTCGCCAATGCTAACGCCTGCTGGCATTAAACTGGCCCGTATGCTGGAAATAAAACTGGGTCAAGGTTCTGTCTTCCCCCTAAACTGGGAGCAGACCGGCTTCAGTCCTTCATCTCAGCAGGCCTATATCCCCCATTTTTATCATCTTGCCGGAGGCAAAAAAGAGCTTTTCCGCCTGGTCCATGAATTAAAACACTTGGGCGGAGGCATTCCCATAGCTGTCCGCCTGGCTGGCAGTGCCCGCATAGAAAAGGACCTGGACATACTGGCTCAGGCAGAAGTAGATGCGGTTATCCTTGAGGGTCATGAGTCCAGTTCTTTGCTGGCTCCGGCGGTAACGGCAGCTAATTTTGGTCTTCCCCTTTCCTATGCCCTGGCCCGGGCCAGTCGTTTTCTGCATCGGCAGAGCCTGGATAAACGGATTGATTTGATAGCCAGCGGCGGCATATGGGATGCTGGCGCCAGCCTTAAACTTTTGGCCCTGGGCGCACAAGCCGTTATGCTGGATAATGTCGTTCTCTTTGCCATGCTCCATCGCCAGATAACCAAGGCTATACCCTGGCAACCGGTAGAGTCGCTGGTTCTGGCCGACGGTAAAAAAGCCGCTAAATTGAAGGCAAAAGCAGCCAGCCAATCTCTCGGTAATTTTATGGAAGCATTGCGCCAGGAAACTGCTCTGGCTGTAGCTGCACTGGGAAAGCAGCGGATTTGCGAACTGAACTGGGAAGATTTAATGACCAGTGATAACGGGCTTCTGCAAATAACAGGAATAACGCCCCTATGGCAGGGGGTGTAGGCGATGCATATCTTACTGCGGGGGATACGAAGAGGGCTGACGATTACATGGGAACTGGGAGTCAAAGTTGTCCTGCCCGCCTATATTCTGGTCAGCCTTTTAAATTATACCCCGGTGATTAAATGGATTTCCAATCTGCTGGAGCCTCTCATGCATATTATCGGTCTGCCGGGAGAAGCAGCATTACCGTTGGTTTTGGGGGCCCTGGTCAGTTTTTATGCCGGAGTAGGGGCACTGGTTCCACTGGGCTTTGACGCTAAAGAACTGACCATAATAGCAGCATTTATTCTGTGCGCCCATGATCTTCCCCTGGAGTCAGTTATAAGCAAGAAGAGCGGCTCCCGGGTAAGCTCCCTGATTATGGTTCGCCTTCTTGCCGCCGCAGGTCTGGCCATGTTTATCAATCAGATTATTTAGGAGGTCATTATATTGTCCTTTATAACCATTAGCAGCACAATTCTTAAAGGCGGCTTTTTGTTGGTCGGCCAACTGGCTCTTATCGTCACCGCAGTGATGATAATGGTAGAGTTTTTTCAGGAATATAAAATACTGGATAAACTGACTGCCTTGATGTCACCATTTACCCGGCTGCTAGGTATGTCATCCGAAGCCAATCTGCCCCTGATGGCCGGACTTTTGCTGGGTATCGGCTATGGGGGAGCCATTATCCTGGACAGCACGCGTCAAGGTAAACTCAGCAGCCAGGATATTTACTTAATAAATCTGTTTCTAGTGCTCTGCCATTCAGTTATTGAAGATACTCTCATTTGGGCAGCCCTGGGAGCCATGGCCATCCCACTGCAAATCGGGCGCTTCATCCTGGCCCTGGCGGTCTGCTATCTGGTTTCACGGTTTTTTGCTGCGAAAACCGCTAAATAGTCACTTTAAGCTGTTTTTATAGTTTTATCCAATACTTTATATATTATTCCTTATTTGCGGTGCTTCCCGGCTGTTGCAGCAGCACTATGACCGAGTCCATCTCAATCTTCCAGCCGGAATTCCTTTTAATTAGTTTAAGCGGTATAGACTTGCGCAATTGCTTCCTGCCGCTGTCATAACCCAGAAGTACGCCTACTTCAAAGGTTTCTTCACTCAGCCGGTTAATTTCGTAAGTTCTGACATAATCATAATCCTGAAACAGCTCCAGAATAGCTGTCGTCCCTGCCTTTCCGTTCAATAACCGGCCGGCCAGCTTCGGCTCATCCTGGTCAATAGCGGTAAAGAACAGCCTTATACTATCTTCCGGCCCCATGGCCTTGATTTGACTTTTTACAACATTGGCAGCTTTCCACACCATCATCTGGTGAGCCAGATCCACTTGGCGACTGCCGTGGGTCTTGCTGTCCCGGAAGTGGATACAGAAATGCCCCTGGAATCTGTTTCCGGCTATGGCACCTTGACCATGAGGCATACCATTCATAGATCCGGCAATTCTCATCCCGTTTTCCAGCACCAGAATAACCGCCCGCCGTTTCCAACTCCATTTCCCGTTATAAATTGCCTTCATCGTAGCGGTATCCTCAGCCGTCAGAGGCTGCACATCGGCATGGCTGCTGCCTCCCCGCCTTTGCACGTTAAACTGCAGCCCGGTATTGAGGTCAATAACAGTCGCACTGCTGTATTTATTGAAATGCTGCCGGGCTTCTTCCCAGGCAAGAAACTGTCCATAAAACTCCTTGGGTTGGGGCAGTGACGGCTCCGTTTCCATTTCGGGCAGGGTATGCTTTTGCATAAATATAAAGATAAGCAGCAGTGGTACCACAATAAGAAGCAATCTCAGCTGGCGCAGATTTACTACCACAGCTTTCATCCCTTTCATTCACCGGCTTTTTTAAAATATATTCCCGGCCAGGCGGAAAATACCATAGCCTGACCGGGCAGGGGGGGTGATCTCGCAGGTTATAAAAGGGAGAAATGGGGGCAGGCGGCAAACCGACTACTCTGTTTGTCACTGCCGGGGCGCACTGCTATTTAGACCCGTTTCGGCCTGTAGCCCGGGCATATAGCTCCGCCGCAATCTCCTGCGGTATGCCGGGACGGTTTTCCAGCGCAAGTGAGCTTTTAAAGCTGCCGTTTTTCCTCCCGGCTTCATCCAGGTCGGCAGAATGGCTCTTATCTTGCTGCAGCTTGTTTAATAGGGAAGTCAACAAATCCAGATGTTGTTTCTCACTAACCAGGATTCTTCTCGACACCTCGCGCATCCGCTGCTCAGGAGCACTGTCGGCAAGATATTCATAATAGCTGCAGCTTTCTTGTTTCTTTAATAAAGCCTGGTTTAGGGCCGTCAATAACTTATCCTTTGTTTCCATATATATCCCTCCTACACAAGAATCATTAATATCCTATGTAAGTCATGTTGTTTTTGCTAATTCACCTTTTTATTGTATTGTTCACCATATTTTACCTTAAATCATATTGTATAGTGTTACCCGGCATTGCTATTTCAAATTCTTTTAAAGGAGGTGTTTATGTGCCTGAGACTTTTAAAGATATGGTATGGGATGCTATAGCTGATGAAATCGGTGCCGTTGCTATGTATGCCAATATGGCCAACATGGTTGACAACTTTACCCTCAAAACCTTGATTCTCAGTATTGCCGGCGATGAATACGGCCATGCCAAGACATGGATTGCAATTTACGTGCTGGACGACTAATAATCGGTGCTCTAAAAGAAGCCAAAGGCGGGGCTGTTAGTATTTAACAGCCCCGCTTTTTCTAGCATTCACAGGCTCCGCCACGGGCAACCGGCATATCATCACCTTGGTCATCGTCTAGCCGCTCTTCGTCCTATAATTTTATTTACAGCCATGGGATTTTATCGAGGTCATCGCCTCTTAAGATCGGCGTTATTTTACTTCTTAACGGTTCCGGGACTTCTCTTAGCTTCATATCATCAATGCGAGCTATGGCCGCCGTATTCAAATTAAGGCGCTGGGCCAGATCACGGGCAGTCATTCCTTGATTTTTGCGCAATTCTTTGACCGTCTTCTGCTTTAAGCCGAGGTTAAAAAGCAAATTTTCCCACTCCCTTCCATAAATAGTATACATTATTTCTCCTCCAGAAAAAAAGCATAGATTAGGCATTAAATGCCTGTTTTAATATGTGGTAGCTGTGATATACTGGTAGCATTATTAATAATTTTGTCAAATGGGAGGTTATTTTGTTGAAATTTCAACAGGAATATCTTTCTAAACTGCAAAATCCGGAAGAAGCAGTTAAAGTGGTAAAATCCGGAGACATGGTACAGTATAATTCCTTCAACGGAGTTCCCCCAGCTTTGGATATGGCCTTATCCCAGCGCCGGGACGAACTGCAGGGGGTTATTATTAATACCAGCGTTGCCTTATACCCCCTCCACACTATATCATCCGACCCGACCGGGGAGCATTTTATTTATCATAGCTGGCACTCTTCCGATTATGACCGCCAGTTCAGCAGTAGCGGCAATTTTTTTTACGTCCCTTATTTATACTATGAGATGCCTATAGACCTAAGCCGCAGACAGATACTCGACGTGGCTATGCTGCATGTTGCCCCCATGGACGAAGACGGTTACTTCAATTTCGGCCCCAGTGTGGCTCAGGCCAAGCCGATTATCGATTCCTCCAGCAAAGTAATTGTCGAAGTCAATAAAAACATGCCGGTGGTTTACGGTGAATTTGACCACCGTGTTCATATTAGCGAAGTCGACATCATCGTTGAAGGTGATAATCCTGCTATGTTAACTATTCCAGCGGCTGAACCCGAACCCCTGGATGAGAAGATAGCTGCCCTGGTAATGGAGGAAATCGAAGATGGGGCCTGCATTCAACTGGGGATAGGCAAGATGCCTAATGCGGTAGGAAAGCTTATAGCCCAGTCGGATTTAAAGGATCTGGGGGTACACACGGAAATGCTGGCCGACGCCCACATGGTTATGTACGAGACAGGGCGGGTCACCGGTAAAAACAAGACGATTAATAACGGAGCAATGGTATTTGGCTTTGCCATGGGGTCAAAGGAGCTCTACGATTTTATTGACCGCAATCCGATATGTCAGTCTTATCCCGTATCATATATAAATCTCCCCCACAATATAGCTAAAAACCCTAAGGTAATAGCTATCAATAACGCTATTGAAGTAGACCTCTTCTCCCAGATCAACTCCGAGTCAGTGGGTACCAGGCACATCTCCGGTACTGGCGGTCAGGTAGATTTTATGCTGGGTTCTTTTATGTCCCAGGGCGGAAAGGGAATTATCTGCATGTCCTCCACTTTTACGGACAAAAAGGGTAATATACATTCCCGAATCAGACCGACTCTCCCACCAGGCACTATAGTTACCGTCCCCAGAACCATCGCTCATTATATTATAACCGAGTACGGTACAATCAATATTAAGGGCAAATCAACCTGGCAACGGGCTGAAGCCTTGATAAGCATCGCCCACCCGGATTTTCGGGATGAGCTCGTAAGTGAAGCCCAGCACATGGGGATCTGGCGCAGAAGTAATCGTATATCCCAGTAATTCAGATAAGCAAAGGGACGTTCTTGGCATAGTATCCCTTTGCTTATTCCCGTGTTCGGAAGACAGATACCAAATTTTACTTGCCGGCAGGTGTAGCTTTTGGGTACAACCTGCTTGGCATATCTTTTGCTTCCTGGTAGAGTCGGGTATGATATTTACAGACATCTGTAAGGTATGATACGGCCCTTTTCCACTCGAGACAGGTCTGTTTACAAGGAGATGGGGATATGGAAGCAAAGGTTAAACAGATAATGCATCAGCACTTCGGCTTCCTGAGCTTTAAAACCGGTCAGGAACAGATAATACATAGTATCTTACAATACCGCGACACCCTGGGGGTGATGCCTACCGGCGGCGGCAAATCGTTGTGCTACCAGCTCCCTGCCCTGGTTCTGCCCGGACTTACCCTGGTTGTCTCGCCATTGATTGCCTTGATGAAGGACCAGGTGGATGCTCTTAACGACCAGGGTATAGCCGCCTCCTATATTAATAGTTCCCTCAACCGGAGCGAGCTTCACCGGCGTCTTCATATGGCTCGCCAGGGGCATTACAAGCTTCTCTACGTGGCTCCCGAACGCCTGGAGTCGGAGGGTTTTACCGAACTTCTCAGTGAGCTTCCCCTCTCCCTGGTGGCTGTTGACGAAGCCCATTGCATTTCCCAGTGGGGACATGATTTCCGCCCCAGTTATCTGGGTATCGGGCCCTGGATTGCAGCTCTGCCTGAGCGTCCGGTGATAGCTGCCTTTACCGCTACCGCTACCCAGCGAGTGCGGGAGGATATGATAAAACTTTTAGGACTTGACCGTCCCCTGGTTTCTATAAACAGCTTTAAACGGCCCAATCTCTATTTTTCCGTAGTCAAAGGTACGGATCGTACTCGCTTTATCAGCCGCTACCTGGAAGAACACCCGAATTACTCCGGAATTGTCTATGCCGCTACCCGCAAAGAAGTGGAGGGGCTGTTCAATGAGCTTGCCTCCGGGGGTTATGCAGCAGGCAAATACCATGCCGGTTTGAGCAATGCCGAAAGAAACAGCTATCAGGAAGCCTTTATCTATGATCAGATTCAGGTAATGGTTGCTACCAATGCCTTTGGCTTGGGTATCGATAAATCCAACGTCCGCTTTGTCATCCACCATAATATGCCCCGGCACCTGGAAGCCTATTATCAGGAAGCCGGGCGAGCAGGACGGGATGGGCAGGATGCTGATTGTGTCCTGCTCTACCAGGCTGCCGATATCCAGATCCAAAAGTATTTAATTGAGCAGGGCCATTTATCCTGGCCGCACCAGGAGGCGGAATACGCCAAACTCCAGAGTATGATCGACTATTGCCACACGACCCATTGCCTGCATCAGTTTATCCTCAAGTATTTTGGAGAAGAAGACATCCCTGAACATTGCGATAAATGCGCCAATTGTTTGGAGCGTGAACTGCAGGATATCACGATTGAGGCCCAGAAGATTTTTTCCTGCATTGTGAGGATGAAACAGGCCTACGGCAGTAAATTGATTGCTGCGGTCTTAAAAGGATCGCAGCAAAAGCGAATTAGAGAGCTGGGTTTTGACCAGCTCTCCACCTATGGTATCATGAATGACCTGAGCACCGTTCAGATCACGGACTTGATCAATCTGCTCGCGGCAGAGGATTACCTGGTTATCAGCAGCGGGAAGTACCCGGTAGTTCAGCTTAGCCCCCAGGCCCGCCCGGTTTTGCGGGGCCAGCAAAAAGTAATAGCAAGCCTGCCGAAAATACCGGAAGCAGCAAGCCCTGAAAATTCTATGTTCGAGGCTTTACGCAGTTTACGCCGGCAAATTGCTCAAAGACAGGGTCTGCCTCCCTACGTGATTTTCCCGGACACTACCCTGCGGGATATGGCTGCTTGCCTGCCCCAGGATCGGGAGGCAATGCTTGCCATAAATGGGGTGGGTCAGGTTAAATACGAAAGATATGGGGAACAGTTCCTGGATATTATAAAGCTCCATACCATATCGTCCGCATCCTCCGAGGCTCCGATACTAAGCCAGGGTACAGCCGGACATGACAGCCCGCCTCCACCCAGCGGGAAAAAACCGGGGGCATCCCGGGAGAAGGGCCAAGAGCCGAAAACTCCGACTCACCTCATCTCCTGGCAGGAACACCAGGCCGGTAAGGCCCTGCCGACAATAGCTGCTGAACGTAATTTAAGCTTATCCACCATTGAAGCTCACCTGCTACGAGCTGCCGGGGAGGGCTATACGGTAAACTGGGATCAATTTTTAAGCCCCCGGGAAGAAGCCCGTATATTAGCTGCAGCCCGGGCCATAGGAACTGAAAAGCTGCGCCCCATCAAGGATGATCTGCCTGAAACCATCAGCTATTTTGCCATAAGAATCGCCTTGTTTAAAAACCGGCTGGGCGAGTGGGAAAACAAGGCTTAACACTATTGCCTGCCACCTATTAAAAACCAGGTGTCGGCGCTTTTTGCTTCAGGTTTGAAAATCAGGTATTATTTTCACTAGAAACAGAGTTGGAGGTAGGAATTTATGACGAGCGGTGAAGTACTGGCGGTAAATATTTCGGATAAGCGGGGATTAAAAAAGCATAACATCGGCGAAGCCTATTTGCAAGCGGGATTCGGAATTGACACAGATGCCCACGGCGGCGGCTGGCACCGCCAGGTGAGCCTGCTTTCCTTATCCAGTTTTGAAAAAATGCGGGCTCTGGGAGCGGATGTCAATTATGGCGATTTCGCTGAAAATATATCCATCGGCGGGATGGATGTCGTTACCCTGCCGGTGGGCACCCGGCTGCGGCTGGGTGAGAGTCTGCTGGAGGTAACCCAAATCGGAAAGGAATGCCATAATCATGCCTGCGCCATCAAAAAACAGGTTGGCTCCTGTGTCATGCCGGCGGAAGGAATTTTCGCCCGGGTATTGGAATCAGGCCGGGTTAAGGTCGGCGATCAGGTGGTACTGGAAGGCTAGTTCTCAGCTTTTATGGTATTGAATCATTCGTAACCGATTACGCTATAACCAAAGCCAAGGGGCGGTTTTTCTGCTTTACCAGTCTCGGGGAAGGCTCCGAAGCAAAAGCCCGTCCCTGGGCCCGTTTTTGCTTCAGAGCCTACCCCGCCTTGCTTGCCGCAGCATATTCTGCCATATCGGCCGGGAAATCACTCCGACCCGTCTCCGGCAGTGATTGGCTGCCAATATTATTATTAACTCTAACATCAGAATTTTCTGATAGTTTTACCTCACCCCACTCTTTTATTGGCTTCGATATGTAGCAGCTTTTTCCCAATTACTATTGACATGGGGCAACATTATATTATAATTTAATTGTAATCGTTACACATTTGTTTTAATTACAATCTCTTTAAAGGCGGCGGCACTATATGGATACCGGCACAGCCAGTAATTTTTTAAAGATGCATAATATCAAACCCTCGCACCATCGGATCAGGGTCTTCCAGTATTTGACGGAGCGGCGCAACCATCCGACTGTTGACCTGATGTTTCATGACTTGGTAGCAGAGATACCTACCCTGTCCAAGACCACCCTGTATAACACCCTCAATCTTTTTGTGGAGAGGGGGATAGTAAGCTTGATTACCATTGATGAAAACGAGAGCCGATATGACGCCGATACCAGCCTGCATGGGCATCTGCAGTGCAATAAATGCGGCGAAGTTTATGATATCGGCCTGCAACTTTCCTCTATCGATTTTGCCGACTTGGATAAATTCGAGGTCGAAGAGAGTCACATATATTTCAAAGGTGTCTGTCCCCAATGCTTAAAGATGCGGGGTGGCCATAATAAAGAGAAATCTGAATTTTAGGAGGAATCATTTATGAAGAAATGGGTATGCAGTATATGCGGTTACGTGCACGAAGGGGATACCCCCCCGGAAGTGTGCCCCCAGTGTAAATCTCCAGCGGAAAAGTTTAATCTCGCTTCGAATAATATGGAACTGAACTGGGCCGATGAGCACCGCATAGGGATTGCCAGAGATGTGGATACCGAGGTACTGACAGGCTTGAGAGCCAATTTCGTGGGTGAATGCACCGAGGTGGGAATGTATCTGGCTATGAGTCGCCAGGCTGACCGCGAAGGCTATCCCGAAATAGCCGAAGCCTATCGCAGAATCGCCTTGGAGGAAGCTGATCACGCCGCCAAATTCGCTGAACTGCTGGGAGAAGTGGTGCAGGCCGATACCAAGGCCAACCTTAAAGCCAGGGTAGAGGCCGAATATGGCGCCTGCCAGGGTAAAAAAGACCTGGCTGCCCGGGCCAAGCAGTTGAATTATGATGCCATTCACGACACCGTCCACGAGATGTGCAAGGACGAAGCCCGGCACGGAGCAGCATTCGCAGGATTGTTAAAGAGGTATTTTGCTTAAGCAGCAGTAAACCTGCTTAACCCTAAACTTTTTACCGTAACAGGGGGTCGGGCCATTTTTAGTTTCGGTCCCCTGTTTCCCTATATGTAACTTTCTATGAGCTGCATAATCTTAATATCCGTCAATTATTATTATATACCTCCGGGCTTAATTGCTCAGTTCATCGCGGAAATCGTGATGGGCTGCAGCAATCAGACCTTTCCTCTTTGGCTTACGTTGGCAATACAGATGAACCGCCCCAAGCTCGGTGGTTATATGCCGGGAAGTATATTCTCCACGTTTGCGAAGGCAAACCGTTCACCACCAGTACTTTACCACGAATATTTAAAACGCTCCCGGATTAACCTCATCATTTTATCGGTCATAGGAGTAGCCACACCCGCTTCCCTGCCCATACGGCTAATCGTGGCTCCGAAGACATCCCCCTCTGCTTTGCCTCTGCCCTGTTCCAGATCTCGCTGGAATGAGCTCCGGGCATTATAGGGGAAACGGCCAGCTGCAGCGAGAGTCTTGGCGACGAAGCCCATGTCCAGTTCAATCCCTTGTTTTTGCCCGATACGAATAATTTCCTGCATGATTGCCGCTGTGCAGCCATTGTCCTCTGCATCCTCCAGCACTTCCCCGAAACTCTTGCCTCTGGCTGCGGTAACCAGAGCAAAGGGAGCCACCATCAGATACTTTTCCCAGATGGCAGGGCAGGGATCGTCCACCCGGCTGACATCCAGATTTATTTCCCGGCAAAATGCCAGTAAGACTTCAGGATCAAACTCGGGGAAGCGGGGATCATTGCCGAACAGAATCCTGCCAGGCGGCCCATTGTGCACCACTCGGCCAGGCTGTTCAATGTGACTGGCTATGTATATGCAGGCAGGCAAAACGATGCCATAATCCAGCGTACGGCAAACCCGGTCATATATATCCAGACCGTTAAGCAGGGGCAGGACTACCGCATTATCGTGTATGTAGGGGTTTATCTGTTGAACTGATCTTTGCAGATCATAGCTCTTCACTGCTAACAGGCATAAATCCGGTACCGGGAAATCTCCCGGATCTTCTGCCGCACCAGCCGGATGGCAAATCAGATTTTCGTTATTGGACCGTAAAATCAGGCCGTGCTCCCGGATTTCTCTCAGATGCTGTCCCCGGGCAATAAAGTAGACCCGCCTGCTGTCATCATGTTGATGCAGATAATAGGCTATCTGCCCGCCAAAGAATCCGCCTACACCACCCAGGCCCATTACCCAGACAGTTCGAATCTCCTGCATTAATTACCTACCTCCAGCCATGCCTCTCACCTTATGATAGCATGGTCAACTCTATTTAAACAGTTCATAATGCATGGCATCGGCATAGGAATTGCCCCAGCTAAAACCAGCCGGTTTGAAGGCTTTCTCCCAGAGGATGTAATTAGGATCATATGGTTCCCGGGCCGGGTCAACATATCTGAAATGATTAGCGGCATTAATGTCTATAGCGGTTCCCCAGGAGTGATTGCTCAGCCCCCGGGCCGGATTCCAGTTTACATGCCGGGGTACAAAGGTTCCGTCCATAGTCTTGATCAAGCTTAGTAGCGGCACCTTTTTTCCGTTTATAGTGGCAGTGCCGCTTTCTATGTATTTAAAAGCCTGGATAAAATTATCTTTGGCATCTTTATGTACCTGTACGTATCGGTTTAGGCCCGGTAGTTTTATGGTTACTATATTTTCCGCCATCCACTGAGGGTCAATCTCGATTCTGCCGCCGCTGGCATCCCGGTAGTGGAACTGTCCGAAAGCCCCATTGACCTTGCTCACCCTGGGATACCTGCTTTTATCGACAGAATTAGATCCCCGGGATGGTGTCGATACCGTTGTGCCTGGAACAGAAGCTTTCTTGCTGGTAGCGGGAGCGCTAACCGCAACCTGGCTGACCATTTTCAAATCATCTTCAACTGTTAAGGTAACGGTCTTTTCATCCGATTTCTCCCCGTCTTCGGCGGTTACCTTCAGGACGTACTTTCCTGGAACTGCGGTACCGGTATCCCAGTTATAAACCAGCGAGTCTTTCCCGGCTTTGGCTTTAGTCTTTGATGTATCATTGATGTACAATTCCATCGCTTCTATGTTTCTATCATCTGCAGCCGACGCGGCTATCTTTACTACCTCACCCCGGATAATGGTCAGGTTATGGCCCGGACTGGTTATGGAAACTACAGGCGGGGCATTATACTTAACCGGCAGCGTAAAGCTTTTAATATCACCATAGGCAATACCTTTGGCATTGGTCGCATAAGCCCGGTAATAGTAGGTAACCCCTTCCTTCAACCCCTCGATGGTGGTGGAAAAGGGTTGATTGGCATTAATGTCCCCGGGCAGGGTTTCTTCCTTATCCAGGCCCTGGTCTGTCCCCCATCTGAAGCCATAATGGATTATACTTTTCCCTCCGGTGTTATGTATAATACCCTTCAACGCAGCCTTGCCCCCCTGCATATGTGCCTCTGCCGTATCTACCGCGGGCCTGGCGGTCAAGTAAACCGACTTTATCGTAAAAGCCGCTATCAACAATATCAGTACGCCAATTACAATACTCAAGCTATATCTAATTCGCATAAATTATCCCCCACAGATATAATCATTACCGCATCGCTTCTTTATATATGCCGCTTGATTCCACTCCTTCCTTTAAAATGCTTGTCCATACATGAAATTCTATCGTTAACAATGAAACCCGGTCAAAGGTATTATCAGGCAGGACAGCCGGCCTCTGCCAGTGACACAGAACCAGCTGATATTTCTTGAATTCTGTCGTTTTAAATGAGTCAATTGGCGGGGAGGCTTTGCGGAAAGATACTGAAGCAGATTATAAACTCACGATTAAAAAATCCGGAAGCAGGATAACAGAAGTCTGAATACAGGCGTACGGTCAAATAGCTGACCCAGAGGCGCTGTTTTATTTCTTCCTGTGTTTTTCTATCTCTTCGGCCAGTTCAGTCAAATAGGTCCAGCGTTCCAGCAAGTAATCCTGGCGCCGCTCCGCTTCCTGGCGCCTGGACGCCAGCTTCTCCAATAGCTGATAATCACTGCCGGCTTGGTTGATTTGGTCATTGAGATTCTTTAACTCCTCTTCCACAGCGGTAATCCTATCTTCAATTTCTTCGAATTCTTTTTGTTCTTTGAAGGAAAACTTGACAGTACGGATCTTTTCCTGACCATCAGTTTTCTTCCTGCCTTGACCCGGTTCGCGGTTTGGGGTCGGTTTGCTCTCCTGTTTGGCTGCAGCCTGGAGTAGATAATCGGAATAGTTGCCCGGGTATTCCGTAAGCCGGCCCTGCCCTTCGAAAGCCAGGATCCGGTCACATATCCGGTCCAAAAAATAGCGGTCGTGGGACACGGCCACAACAGCGCCAGGGAAATCATCCAGGTAGTCTTCCAGGATAGTCAGGGTCTCAATATCCAGATCATTACCCGGTTCATCAAGCAATAGAACATTGGGGGCAGTCATTAGAATGCGCAAAAGGTGCAGTCTTCTCTTCTCCCCGCCGGACAGTTTCCCCAGAACCGTCCAGTGGGACGAGGGCGGAAACAAAAAAGTCTCCAGCATCTGGGCCGCACTGATCATCTTTTTGCCGCTTTGCAGGTATTCGCCAGCCTCCCGGATATAATCGATGACCCTCATTTCATCCGGCAGGTCGGTGCTTTCCTGGGGGAAGCAGCCAATCTTCACGGTAGTGCCTATCTCGACCTTACCATCTGCCGGGGTCAGCTCACCGCCCATAATTCGCAGCAGGGTTGATTTTCCAATCCCGTTAGGCCCCACTATTCCCAAACGCTCGTCCCGAGCCAGAATAGTGGAATAGCCGGCGATAATTTTTTCCGCTCCAAAACTGTGCGCGATACCCTGCAGGATAACGGTCTTCTTGCCCAGGCGGCTGGCGGCGGAGGCAATCTGCAAACTTTCCCCCTTTACCGGAGCTTGTTCCGCTTTCAGCTTTTCGAAACGCTGTATCCGGGCCTTTTGCTTGGTACTGCGGGCGCGAGCCCCCCGGCGAACCCAGGCCAGTTCCTGGCGCAACAAAGCCTTCTTTTTGCTGGCGGCGGCAGTTGCCTGCTCCTCCCGGGCCAGTTTGGTCTCCAGGTAGATACTGTAATTTCCGGGATAGCTGTAGAGGTGCGCTCCATTGATCTCAACCATGCGATTGGTTACCCGTTCCAGAAAATAACGGTCATGGGTAACCATCAACAGTGCCCCGTTGAATCTCTGCAGGTATTTCTCCAGCCAGTCGATAGCCCGGTTGTCCAGATGGTTGCTGGGTTCATCGAGGATAAGCAGGTCGGCCGGGTTCAGCAGGGCAGCAGCCAGGGCCACCCTTTTGCGTTGTCCTCCGGAAAGCCGGCTCATGGGCGCATCAAACTGACTGATACCCAATCGGGTAAGCATGGCCTGAGCTTCACTCTCCAGGGTCCAGGCATCGAGAGCCTCCATCTGCTGACTCAGCAACGCCAGTTCCTGCTGCCCGGCTTCATCATTCCCCAGTTTGTTACCCATACCTGCCACTGCCGTCCGATAGCGACGCCAGATATTCATGGCCGGGGAGTCACCGTTTAATACCGTTTCCAAAACCGTAGACCCGGGGTCCGGTACCGGATTTTGGGCAAGATACTGCAGGCGCAAATCTCTGTTCCTGACAATATCCCCTTCATCCGGTTCTTCCAGTCCGGCTGCAAGTTTTAAAAGGGTGGACTTGCCGGAACCATTAAGACCTACTATACCAACCTTTTCGCCTTCAGCAACCCCGAAGCCTACACTATTCAAAAGCCGTTTTTCCCCGAAGCTTTTGCTTACATTATCCATAGCCAGAAGATTCATCTGCATCGAGTTCCTTTGCCCGCTAGTAATATCCTATATTATAGCCTTTTTTACCGAACCCGTACCCTGTTCCCCTGAACCTTTATCGGCAATTCCTTTAAAAACAACTTAACCCGCAGTGGGTTATGCTATAGCCGCATTCGTCACATACATTACCAAATAAAAATGAGCTCACCCTCAATTCTCTAGCCATGCGGCGGGCCTGTTCGCAGCTTATTGACGGTTCGGATAGTTTTTCTTCCAACACCGCTCTGATTCTTTCCCTTTTCTCCAGATAAACAGCAAATAAAGCCTCCAGGCTGTCTTTTAGTTCATTAGAAAAGTCCTCCCGCATCTTTTCTTTAAAAACGGGGATATCCGGATGATGCAGTTTCAATCCGGCTATAAAATCCCTGCTTTGATCCTCCGGTGAATCGTTTATGACCAGAATATCCGCCCTGCTTATTAATTCCGGGTTTAGCTCAGCTTCCGGTACCGGCGGCTGAATCACCACAATTTGCAGCGCCCAGGGGAAATCCTTTATACTATCGCCGCCCTCCAGGAGAACTTTTTCATATTTCCTTTCCTCGTCGAAAAAAAACATCTGCCGTACCGCTCTTAAGAGTTTAACCTTAAGCCCGCTGATTTCCAGGAAGGTTTCCGATGGATCCCACTTCTTTTGGATATGTTTCACCAGTTCTTTATACTCCTCAGGTTGACACAATTGTAACCGACCCTTTTCAGCTTCATCGCAAGGAGTTAGCTTGACCACCTTGAAATCATTAAATTGCCGTACAAATATAGAACCAAAATCGCTTTCCTCATCTCTGCCTTTATAACTCAACGCTGCTGCTAACATGTTTATCCCCTCTTCTGTCAGTTTAACGCTTTAACGATAACGGTTACGGCCTCAGCCCGGGTTGCATCGGCTCGCGGCCCGAAAGTATTGTCGGGATAACCCCGGATAATGTTTTTGCCGCTGGCGGCAGCCACTGCCTCCCGAGCCCAATCAGCAATCTGGCTGCTATCGGCATAGGTTTTACCTTCGCCGCCGCTGAGCCGTGCCGCTTTGCTGATTACCACTGCCATTTGCTCGCGGGTAACGGGGTCATCGGGGCCGAAAACAGTTTCATCATAACCGCTTACTATTCCATGGGCAGCAGCCGTGCTTATGCTATCCTTGGCCCAGTGCCGGGAAATGTCGGTAAATACTTTGCCGCTTCTAGGCTTTAATTCGAAGGCTTTAACCGCCATGGTAATAAATTCTGCCCTGGTAACGGTATTATCCGGTTTAAAGGTCCCATCCGGATATCCGCTTACCGCACCTGTTGCCAGCAGTTGCCTTATGAACTTTTCGGCCCAGTGGCCGGTAATATCTATGCATTCCACTTTAACCGGCTGGAATGCCTCCTGGCTTGGCGGCCTTTGGTCACTTGCAGTTTCACTTTTTTCGCTGAGAAGAAGGGCAAATTTGCTGAAGTGGTTTACTGTGCCGCTTACTTTTCCAGTTTCCATGTTTGCTTGCACTTGCTCCAACAGTAACCACTGGTTATTGCTCCAGCAGTAGATGCCTGCATCATGTTTGCCGTTATCTACTTTGTTCGGGTCGAAATATAGAGTAACGGTAACCGGCTTCGCAAATGCAATTTCCTTATCATCGGCGGTAATTTCATAAGCTTGGCCCAGCAGCTGCAATCCCGAAGGAATGGCGGGAATACTATCTTTCCCCAGCTTCTTGATACTTACCTTGATATCTTCACTGACTGCATTTGACGGGAAAATGAGCATAGCCCCCGCTGTTTTTATAATGCCACCCCGGCTACTGATAGTTTGACTTCTTATAATCTCGTCAAGCATTAAAATTTCCTCAATAATCTCGGGAATAGCGATAACCGGCGGCTTAAAGCTCACAGGTGTGTAAGCTAAAAACGCCGTAAAGTGCTTGGTCCATATTATGAGGTCTGAGCCAGAAGTAACAGCGCCCTCCTGCAACCCCTCTCTTTCAAAAACCATAGCAACTGCATCGGCATCACCATCACCGGCGAGACCGGTCAGAGAAGCAGGTCTTCCTATTCGCCTGAATTTGCCGTCATTATCAATAAACCCGGCTGACTTATTTCCCTGCCCTTTCAGCAGCAGGCGAACCGGTTTATCAAAGGTAATGGTATTCGTACCGGAACCTACCTGGATAACCAAATCAACTTTCTGAGCCTCCGCTACCTTTACACTGGAACTGGGCTTTACTTCGGGCAGTTGTAGGGTATCGGAACCAGATATTACGGTACCGTGAGCAATAGTCATCTCTACCTGATCGGATTTCGCCTTTATCGGCGGGAGAGGTGAATTTTGCGGCACCTGAATTCCGGTGTTTTCACTATTTTCAGGGACAGTTATGGTCAACGGAGTATTCGTAATAATTATATTTTTATCGCTGACAGCTGTCACCGGCTCTGAAATAGCTACTGCATAATTAGCTGTTTTATCGCCAAGACTAACGGTCAAGGTCTGCCGGGCCACCGGCTTGGAACTATCAAATCCGGATATATTGGCAACGGCAATATCCTCTATCTTGGAACTGCCATCGCTGTAAGACCCGGTTACTACCAAACCGCTGATATCCAGTGTCTCACCCACAGTATAAATTATCTTGGCCGCTGGTTTGGTAATAGCTATACTGTTGAGGGCCCCGCTCCCTTCGCCTGATACTTGCAGCGCTTTGGTTTCAACATTTTTACCACACCCGGCTGTCACCGTCAGGGTTCCGGGAGAGACCCGGGGGACTTTAAAGCTGTAGCTGTAACGCCCGTCGCTGGCTGATACAGCTATATCGAAAACCACTATGCTCCCGAAGCTGTCCACCGCCTTTATGCATACCGGTTCATCGGGACCGGCATTGCCAGAGGCAGCTACGCTGTCTCCTACCGCAGCAGCATTTCTACTTAAATCCAAACTGACCTCCGCAGCCAGGGCCATCCCCGGGAGGGTTGAAAATATAAGCAAAGCTGCAACGACCGCAGCAATTCGTTTCCTTGCCATCAATCTCACCTCTTGAAATTAATTTAATAATTAGTTACATATAATCCAATCATCAATAGGGTAAAGCCGGGACAAGCCAACATCAAGCAATAATCCAACCGGGTCAGATATAACTGTCGAAGATAAGTCCGCCGGGGATAAGCCCTAAAGCCGCGCGCCTCCATTGCAACCGACAGTTGCTGGGCCTTTAGTACGGTTCCATAAACCACCGGGAAAAAGAGGTGACGAAACAGGTATATTTTTTTACCCCAAGGTACCTGTTTCAGTTCAACCCCGCGCAATTGCACCGCTGTCACTACATCAACGAATTCATCCCTGAATACAGGGAGAAAGCGGATAGCTACGGACACCATAAAGGCTATCTCATAAGGAACTTTCCACTGTACTAAACCGGTAATAAAATCCCGGGAATTACTGGTAGTCAATAGTACGGCAGCAGCAATAACCACCAGTAAACGTAAAATCACGCTTGCTCCCAGCACCAATCCCCTGCTTTCCAACAGGCGTACCGAACCTACTGTCAGCAGTACCTCCCCCCCGGGAGTGAAAATGCACTGGGCCAAAAAAAGAACTAACAGGAGTAAAAAATACGGTTTCAGGTACACTATAACCTGCTTAAGATTAATACCAAAAAGGATTAATAAGCCGGTAGTGGCTGCCAACAATAAAAAAAGTGTCCCGGGGCTATTGTATACAATAGCCAGGGTGGTAATACATAGCACTATGATCAGTTTAGTCCGGGGATCCAGATTCACGGCCCCCCTCCCCCCCTTGAACCGCTATCCCGCTTTACCCGGCCGTTTTCCAGGGTAATAATCCGTTCGGCCACTTGTTTTACGAACCCGCTGTCATGGCTGACTATAACCATTCCTCTTCCTAATCCTGCAACCTTGTACAGTTGGTTCACCAATAGCTTTTTCCGGTAAGCATCCAAACCTACCGTAGGTTCATCCAGGATAAGAAATCCAGGTTCACTGGCCAATACCGCCGCAATGGCCAGGCGCCGTTTTTCCCCGTAACTCAGGTGCAGGGGGAATTGATAACGGTACGGTAACAGTTCGAAATAGTCCAGATAAAAATCCACCCGTTCCCTGACTATTTCCGCCTCCTCCCCCAGATGGGTCAAACCAAACCCAACTTCCTCCGCCACATTGGAGCAAAAGAGCTGGTGGTTAGGATTCTGGAAAACATACCCGATACGGCGGCCGATTTCAGCCAGGGTATATTCCTGCAGGGAGCGCCCTTCCAGGGTTATTGTCCCGCTGGTCGGGTTTAGAATTCCAACCATCAGTTTGGTCAGGGTAGTCTTACCACAACCATTGGGACCAACAATTGCGGTTATCCCTTCCCCGGTAAAAGTCAGGTTAATCCCACTTAAAACGGGCGACCTTTTACCCGGATAGGAAAAACCGATTTGACACAATTTTAAAAAAGCGGCTCCGCTTTCTTCTATACAACTGCCGCCAGGTATGCAACTTGTTCCTTTCCTTATGTCAGTTTTCTTTTCCGCCATTCCTCACCCTCCGTTAAACCGAAGGATTCGGAAACGATCCGGTTTGATACTTCAGCAGCTGCTGCCGGATCTGGAAAGCAAGAATCCCGCCCAGACCTCCGGACAAAGCCGCTGCACTCAAAGCTAAAACCAAAGGTATCAGGGGAAGGCGGAAATATACGAAATTTACCATAATGGTCCCCCCCATATTGGCCAGCATCCCCGCCAGAAACGAGCAGGGGTTGCAGCAGACCCGGTGGCCGATAAGCAACAGCCCTAGATCGGCCATAATTCCAGGTACGGTATAGGTAATAAGGCTCATGGCGCCATGAGAACCGACCATACCCGTGCCGGTTACCACCAAAGCCTGCACCAGGGCAATTAAAACGGCTGTACCCCGCTTACCGGTGAGCCCAAATCCCAAAACCATCCACATCATATAAAACCCGCCGGCCACGGCCCCGCTGGGAATAAAAAGGGGACCGGTAATAATATGAGCCAGAGGAACCACCACCGGTTTGACGGCAATCCCCAGAGCCGCCATCATAGCAATGATAATCAGGTCAAACAGGCTAAATCTATCCAGCATCTTCCGGGTCCAGCCCAATTTCTTATCACCTTCCCCGCAACACGAATTAATAAGCAATTAAGTTTTCCTCCCCAGCATTCTTGTTCCATTTAATGAAAGGGAACCGGATTGCGGTCAGCATCATTGCTTAACTGGTCGACAACATAGGCCTTGATAATGTCACCCGGCTGTACGTTGAAGCCGGCCTGCGCTTCCCGGACAACGTCAAAATCCGCCCGGATTGCATTTAGGGTGAGCTGAACATCGTCCCTCCAGTGGGAAAACACCACGGTTTCCAGGCCTTCGTGAGGCAGAACCGGGTCGACGTTTACAGTAAAGTATTTAATTCCCGATAAACCGGCATTTACCGTCATGGTTTTAATCCCATCGGGAGTCTCCCCCGGGACATAAACTTCATCGTCCAGCGGGGTCAGCTTATATTGAGCCTGAGGTTCAGCAACCTGCTGCTTAAGTATGGTCTGCTTAACAGTGGAGTCCATAAAACCCGAAGCCTCCACAGTCACCGTGTATTCGCCGGCTCCGGCAAATACACCGGGGTTGATGGTGATTTTCCCAGCAGCTACTGCGTATTGCTCCCCGGTCAGCACACTGTCGTTTACCTTGACGCTGCTGATGGCCGCCCGCCAGGCGGAGTTATCCGTAAAGGTGATCTCGATCGGCTGGCCCACTTCATTGCCGGTTGTATCAGCCTTTAGTTTGGGACCGTTCACCGGACCGACATCTACGCGGTATATCCAGCGGCCAAATTTATTGGTGCTGGAGAAATTTTCATCTCTGGCTTCCGCTTCGGTAATGCCCATGCAGAATCGGAAAGACTCCCTGCCTTCCATTGCCACGGGACTGGCTTCATTCTTAAGGATGGCATCCGTCGCCCCTCTTTCCTGATAGGACGATGAAGCCAGCATGGGCTCTACCGGCACGGCTCCGGTAAGATCAATAGCTTCCCTGCCGTATTCCGGGTCATAGGTCTCAACCAGATTCGGAAAATAATAACGCTCTTGCCCGTATAAAAAATCATAAGTATAGTAATTAGTTCCCTGATAAGGATAACCCGGAGCATCCGTGACATAAAACACTAATTTCCGGCCTGATTCCCATTTGATATCGGGATTATACTTTTGGGCGTCTGTTATAAGGCCGCCGATTTTGACCCCCTTGGCCTTGGTGCCCACGCCTGTGGGCATGGCATCAATAGTGGCGTAGTATTCAGTCTCTTCCAAAACCTCCAATTCTTCGTACGAATAATCATGCACCAGGGTAGTGGTGCCGTCGGGATTGAGAATGTTGACAATCAAAGATTGGGCCGGCTGGCTCTCATCCGTCTTGGCCCAGGCCGAACCGGGGCTGCCCAGCCCCATGCCGCTGAAAAGCATGATCAAGGCCACCAGACAGGCCATAAGTTTACTGCTGTGAGGCTTTAATCCCCCATTCATCAACTGCATTTTCCAAAACCTCCTCGTTTTCCATGGATAAGGCCTACGCCCAAGTTATAGCTTTAATTTTTAGAGGCCTAGCGTAAGGCTTCTGAAAGAAAGGATTATCATTATTGAGTCAGTTTTTAAAGGGGCCAGGCCGGATCAGGACCTGACCCCGTGTTTTTTACATCAGTTCCAAGATTTTAATAATAACCGCGGCTGCTTCCGCCCGGGTCGCATTGGCCTGGGGCCTGAAGCTGCCGTCGGGATAGCCGCTGATTATGTTCTTACCACTGGCGGCCGCTGTTGCTGTCCGCGCCCATTCGGCAATCTGGTTGGCATCGGTAAAGGTCTTGCCTTCTCCTGCGCTCAGGTTGGCCGCTCTGACGATCATTACCGCCACCTGTTCCCGGGTTATCAGGTTGTCGGGGCCAAATGCGCCGGCATCGTAGCCGCTCACTATGCCGTGGGCAGCTGCGGTGTTGATGCTGTCTTTAGCCCAGTGCCCGGCAGTATCGTTAAATGTTTTGCCGCCCTTAGGCTGTAATTTAAAGGCTTTGACCAGTACTGCAGCAAATTCCGCCCGGGTTATGCTGCTGTCCGGCTTAAAGGTTCCGTCCGGGTATCCGCTGATAGCTCCTGCATTTATCAGCTTGGTTATACCGGCTTCCGCCCAGTGGCCGGCGATGTCTGTCAATGCTGGTTTGGCCGGTGCGATTACGTTTTGACTCGGCTCTTTTTTCTTGTCTGCAGGGGTATTTTTTTCGTTCATAAGGACGGCGAATTTACTGAAGTGCTCAGTTTCGCCGCTGATTTTTTTAGCCTTCAGGTCGGTTTTCATCTGGCTTAAGGGTTCCCACCGGTTATTGTTCCAGCAATAGATGCCTGCATCATATTTGTCTTTATCTATTTTATCCTGGTTAAAGGGCAGGGTAACGGTAACTGGTTTTTGGAATTTGGTGTCGGTATTGCTGCTGATTTCATATACCTCGCCCAGCAGGCTTAAGCCTGTAGGAACGGAGGGTACGCCTGTGCCCAGTTTTTTGACGGTTATCTTGATGTCACTGCTTACGGCATCAGCCGGGAAGCTTATTTCAGCTCCGGCTTCTTTTATGGTGCCGCCTTTGCTGCCCATGGTCTGACCCGCAGGAGTAACGTAGCCTCCGCCGGAACCGCTACCGGTCTGGGGTGTGTAGGCTATAAATTGGGTAAAGTGTTTGGTCCAGACTATGAGGTCGTTGCCGGAAGCAACTGCTCCTTCTTCTGCTCCGGCACCGGTTAGCGCCGCAGCGGCAGCATCCGTATCGGCATCATGGATAAGACCGCTCAGGGAGGCCAGTTTCCTGATTTCCTTGAAGTTGTTCCGGCTATCGATAAATCCGGCAGATTTGGCGGCCTGTCCTTTAAGTACCAGTTTTACCGGTTTGGTAAATGCAATAGTTCCTAAGTCCGAACCAACTTTAATGACCAGGTCTACCTGCTGAGCAGCAGCTACATTCACACTGGAGCCGGGCTTTACTTCGGGCAGTTTTATGGTGTCGGAACCACTTACCTGGGCTCCTTGGGGAATAGTCATGTCAACCTGCGCCGACTCAATTTTTATGGCCGGCAGGGCTGTATTGGGGGTAACCGAGATTCCTGTGTCGGTAACACCGGGAGGTACGGTTATGGTTACCGGATTATTGGTTATGGCTATGTTCCCGTTTTGGGTGGCCACCTGGGTGCTGGGTATGTCTTGATAGGTTACTGCTACGGTTGTGTCGGCAGTTATGGTAAAGGTATATTTACCTTCTGCCAGTTCGGCTTTTTTGTCTGTTCCATTTACGGTAAGGGTTGCCGTCTGTTTCCCTTCTGCCGGGGTAACGGTTATGGTTACCTCAGTGTTCTCGGCAACGGCACCGGCTGCAGGGTCTGAGGTCAGGCCTTCTCCGCTCAAGGTAAGGGTATAGTAAGTGGTTGCTGTCGGTACGGCTTCGAATTCAACGGTTACGGTTTTAGCTGAAGCCAGGTTTTCTGCGGTTAATGTGTTGGTTTTGTTATCGGCTGCGGCCTGGCCGTCCACTGTCCATTGTTTTACTTGATAGCCTGCGGCTGGTGTGGCTGTAAATTCTATAGTCTTGCCTGCTTCCACTGCGTCACCGGAGTTGATGCTTGCGCTCTCAACTGCCGCTGTTAATGTTCCGTTATCTCCGGTTACGCTGAAGTTTACCGGGTAGGTGGCGGGAGCGGCTTCGGGCACTGCAAATACGAGCTTGTTGACCCACTTTGCAGTATTGTTGGCCGTACATCGCGCGTCTCTTTCGTCTTTTGTCGGCAGAACACCGTTGCCGTATTCGGGTTCTGACTGGCCGTAGAAGAAGCGATAGGCGTTAAGGGTGTCATAGAACTGGTTATCAACCTGCGCCCGCCTACCGGCCCAGCCAGTAATAGCAAGGACGGGAATAGCCCCCCGGTCTATTCCGGTTCGATTTTCCTCTGCCAGGTACTGGTCACCGAGCGCCGCGTAGTATTTGCGATCCGTACCCATCAAATAGTCCCAGGTGAGGTCCAGAGTCCAGCCATCCAGACTCAGCCCCCTCATGACGCAGTCCGAGTTGTTGTAGCGCAAGGCAGAGTTGTATTTTTGGGCATCTTCCACCAGCTGAGCTATAGTAACATACTGAATGGCCTTGCCAACGCAGGGGGCAGGATAATTGTCCCAGAATGAATAATAAACGTCTTCTGTATTTTCTTCTGCCAATCCCAACATTTCCGCTCTGGTATAAGAGTGTACCAGGTTTTCCTCTCCAGCGCCCACCTGGATATAAATATCCAAGGGGGTATAGTCGGCGGTAAAACTTATGGTTACAGGTTCAGACGGCATGACAAAGCTATATACACCGGCTCCGTTCTTGCCGCTGGCGTTGCCGGTAGCAGCGGTTACGGTGGTAAAGTCATAGGCCGCACCGGAATCGCCTGTCACGATAAGGCCGGTGGCCCAGGAAGTGACTGTTGTGTCGGATACCGTGACGGTCACGGTTTCACCCGCTGCCGCCAATGTCTTGTCGGGACTTACCGTCCAAATGCCGTCGGGAACCTCTGCTTTGGTGATACTATAAGTCGCGGCGGGAATATTCTCAAACTTTGCAGTCACGATAACGTTTGCCGCCGGGAGAGCAAAGCCGTATACGCCCTCGGTGGCGGTAATCTCAGTATAGCTCACTCCGCCGTCGGTCGTGTATTTAAGGCTGCCCGTTACCATCCGCTTGCCAGCATCCGGCGTTACGGCTACGATGACGGTCGTACCCTCATTCCCCTGGGCTGGCTCTACCGCAACACTACCATCACTGATGCTGTTATCCACCGTGACGCTGTAGGTTGCTGCCGGTACAGCTTCGAATTCCACGGTTACGGTTGTATTTGCGGCAAGGTTCTCTACGTTTAATGTGTTAGTCTTGTTATCGGCTACAGCTTGGCCGGCCGCCGTCCATTGCTTTACTTGATAGCCTTCGGCCGGTGTTGCTGTAAATACCACATCTTTGCCCGCTACTATGGCATCGCCAGAGCAAATGGCTACACCATTAACTGTTGCTGCTATGGTCCCGTTACCTCCGGTTACACTGAAATTTACGGCATAAGTAGCGGGGGCGGCACCCGGGTTCTGCCAAGCCAGGACGGGGTAGCCACTGTTGATATTAGGCGTGGTATCCGCCACAAAGGCACAGCCCGGGCCGTTAAGGCCGGCCAGGAACTCGGCTGACTTCATCTGTTCAGCAGTTACTTCGGTAACGCTTATATTACTGCCTCCCTGATAATATCCGCCACCGGGAGCGGATCCAGTCAGCCAATAACAATTGCTTACCGTTTGGTCACCGCCATTATTGCTGCCGATTCCCATGGCAAAGCTATCGCTTTTCGCTGCAACGGTACCCACATTGAAGCAGTTGTAGATATTAATCTCGTTACTGCCGCTGATACCGCCGCTCGGGCAATTGTAGGTCGAGCTTATACTGCCGGCATTATAACAGTTCTTGATATAGCCGCCATTCCATCCTGCACCGACAATACCTCCGATACCCTTGGAATCAGTATTTCGGACTGTAGCAAAGTTGGCACAGTTTTCAATGATGCCGCCTTTATTGGTTTTGCCGATTTTGCCTACAATCCCGCCAATGCTGCGTCTGCCATAGATATAGCCGGTGACGGCAACATTGCGGACGGTAGGGTTATCGGCCCACATTGATGGAGCATCGCTGTCGTGGCAACCGAGGCGGCCGATTAGGCCGATGGACTGGCTGGCCTTGTAGTCTGCACTGCAGTAGCGATTGCAATAGATGTTTTTGACGATATGGCCCTGACCATCAAGAGTACCGTTGAAGGAGGTGCTTAAGGCGGTGCCGGGATCATTGACATCCGTGGGCCACTGGCCGCCGACAGGAGTATAGTTGGGACCGCTCCAGGTACCGCTCGCGCTGTCGTAGACACCGCCCATGTCCAGATCGGCTGTCAGGCAAACGGTTTTGCCGCCGAAGTCATCTATTCCGGTCCAATAGTTGGCTGATGGAGTGAATGTGCCGATAATCTTATCCGGAGTTACGCTAGCGTCTACATGGCCGTTGACAATCGCTGCCAGGCCGGCCAGCTTAGCCGGGGTGTCGATGTAAAATACGGTGTCGGTAGGGTTGTACCAGGAGACATCAACCGATCCGTCCCAGACGCTGGCTCCGCTGCCGATATTCTCAAACCGGGCAGTCACGGTTACATTTGCCGCCGGGAGAGTAAAGCTGTATACCTCCTCGGTGGCGGTAATGGGTGAATAGGTGCTGCCGTTGTCGGCGGTGTATTTAAGGCTGTCCGCTACCAGCCGCTTGCCGCTGTCGGGCGTCACGGTTACGGTAATGGCCGTACCCGTGCTTCCTTGGACCGGATTTACTGCAACGCTACCGCCGCTGATGGTGTTGTCCACCGTTACAGTGTAGGTGGCTGCCGGTACAGCTTCGAATTCCACGGTTACGGTTGTGTCTGCGGCAAGGTTTTCTATGTTTAATGTGTTAGTCTTGTTACCGGCTACAGCTTGACCAGCCACCGTCCATTGTTTTACCTGGTAGCCTTCGGCCGGTGTTGCTGTAAATACTACCGTTTTACCGGCTTCCACTGCATCGCCGGAGTTGATGGCTACATTATCAACTGCTGCCGTCAATGAGCCGTTCTCTCCTGCGCTAAAAGCTACGGTGCAGGTGCTTGTGCTTTGGGTTATGGCCTGCTTAACAGTGGAGTTCATAAAACCCGAAGCCTCCACAGTCACCGTGTATTCGCCGGCTCCGGCAAATACACCGGGGTTGATGGTGATTTTCCCAGCAGCTACTGCGTATTGCTCCCCGGTCAGCGCACTGTCGTTTACCTTGACGCTGTTGATGGCCGCCCGCCAGGCGGAGTTATCCGTAAAGGTGATCTCGATCGGCTGGCCCACTTCATTGCCGGTTGTATCAGCCTTTAGTTTGGGACCGTTCACCGGACCGACATCCATCCGGTATATCCAGCGGCCAAATTTATTGGTGCTGGAGAAATTTTCATCTCTGGCTTCCGCTTCGGTAATGCCCATGCAGAATCGGAAAGACTCCCTGCCTTCCATTGCCACGGGACTGGCTTCATTCTTAAGGATGGCATCCGTCGCCCCTCTTTCCTGATAGGACGATGAAGCCAGCATGGGCTCTACCGGCACGGATCCGGTAAGATCAATAGCTTCCCTGCCGTATTCCGGGTCATAGGTCTCAACCAGATTCGGGAAATAATAACGCTCTTGCCCGTATAAAAAATTATAAGTATAGTAGTTGTTTCCCTGATAAGGATAACCCGGAGCATCCGTGACATAAAACACTAATTTCCGGCCTGATTCCCATTTGATATCGGGATTATACTTTTGGGCGTCTGTTATAAGGCCGCCGATTTTGACCCCCTTGGCCTTGGTGCCCACGCCTGTGGGCATGGCATCAATAGTGGCGTAGTATTCAGTCTCTTCCAAAGGCTCCAATTCCGAGTACACATATTCATGCACCGGAGTGGTGGTGCCGTCGGGATTGAGAATGTTGACAATCAAAGATTGGGCCGGCTGGCTCTCATCCGTCTTGGCCCAGGCCGAACCGGGGCTGCCCAGCCCCATGCCGCTGAAAAGCATGATCAAGGCCACCAGACAGGCCATAAGTTTCCTGCCGGAAGTCTTTAATCCCCCATTCATCAACCGCATTTAAAACCCTCCTTATTTATCGCTTAAATAGGTCTAAGGTCAGTGTCTGCTGGGATTTATTTGAGCTCTGCAGACACTGCCCGGTAATAAGGCAATGTAATGATTATCTCCTCCCCTCAAGCCCTTTCCGAAAGAAATAAGCTTCAACAGTGCCTCATTCATCGGTAAGCATAAACAACTTTCCGGTATCGGGGTCTTTGTATACTGTCCCCATTTTTTGGTAGAGCTGGCCCTCTCCCTCGGTTTCTACCAGGTCGTTGCGGATATCGGCATCATCTGTCACTTCCTTTCCCTGGGTGACGTTGATGCTTTCCCCGAACTGGGCCAGGTCAACATTCCAGCGAATGACCAGGGCCAGCATCAGCCCGCAGGCAAATACCAGCATGGCATCCACAATATTAACAGCACCTTCGAGGGGGCTGACCTCCTCATCCAGTGTTCTTAACCTTCTGCTGTTCCGTAATCTCCGGTTCAACCCAACACCTCCAACAAGCTCTCCAGTAAAGCCTCCAGGGAACTCAGATAGTCCTCATACCACCTTTTGCGCAGACGGGAAACGGCATAGGCGATCGCCGCCGCCGCCAAACCGGTTACCGTAGCGTCAAAGGCGGTAAGCAGGCAATCGGCCAGGGTTTTGGTATCACCCTGACCGAGGGCGATCAGACCAGGTCCCAGGGGAATCAAGGTAGCCATCAAACCCAGCATGGGCCCCAGGCGAGCTACTATATCAGTGCGGTTGGTTATCTTGAAATAGTGGAGTTCTTCATTGGTCAGTAAACGTCGGGCCAGCGCCTGCAGAGAGGCGGCGGGCAAATCGCTGTGCTGCAGCAGCTCCTGCAAAGCCAGCTTTTGGCGCCGAAACAAGTTGCTGTTATCAATTACGGTCTTAATTTCCTCAGCCTCTTTCTCCTGAAAAGATTCCATCAATTCAGACAGGTTGGTTTTCGCCTTACGCCGTTCGGTAAATATTTCTACCAATAAACCTCCCAATTCAAACACCATAAAAGCGGCCAACAGCAACAGAGCAATAATGGTTGGCGCCAATAAACTGTAGGAAACGGTATGCATGGTTTCCCGCAGCGGTTCTAATACGGCAAATATCACTGGGCTACCTCCTCCGTATAATCAGTGTATTTTCTGCCTGCCCCCAGGAGAAAAAGGATGAATGCTGCCGCCGCTGCCGGCCTGTTTACATCGCCGTGCTCGTTATGCGGCTGCAGGGGCACGATGTCGGCTGACATCTCGTATATTCTGCCGGGCAGCCGGGAGACAACGGCGGCGCCTTTTTTAGCCAGCCGCTGCTGCCCGGCGGCCGCCTTTTCATTGTCCGCCCCGCTTTCCCCGGCTCCATTTTTCTGACTGCCGGCCGCCGGGCCCGGGTCATTTATAACGCAACTGACGGTATACCCGCCTACTGCCGTGGTTACGGTAATGGCAGCCGTACCCGGAGCAATAACCGATACCCGTCCCTTGTCATCTACGACGGCTACCGCCGGGTTGCTGGAACTCCAGGTAACCCTTTTGTCGGCCGCATCAGAGGGGCCTACCGTGGCTTCCAGCTGCAGGCTGCTGCCCACCGGAGCCTGGGCCGTATATCGGTCAAGGGTCACCCGGTCAGGGGACTTGCCCATCAGCATTACGGATATTTCTCGTATCCATTTGGCCGAGCGCACAGCGGTAACGGTGCTGGTATCACTCTGTCCGAATACCAGCCTGAAACCGTTGCTCTCAACCATCTGGCTGAAATCGGGAGCAGTGGCGAAGCGTTTCCAATAATCCCGAACGGCTATGATGGGATCTACCGCTATCGCTCCTCCTTCAGCTCCGGGCCGAGCTTTTTCCTCATCGTAATCCCAATGGGTAGGCAAGTTGGGATAGTAATAACGTCTGGTATCCAATAAGAAAGATTTGGATAAGCTTTGATACCAGCCTTTATTAACGTCAGTGGTATAGAAATAGAGCTTGTCTATGGAGTTGATATCAATCCCGGAAGCCTCCAGGATATCGGTCAGTTTTACCCCTTGAGCCGAATCCAGAACTACTGCCGGCATACTGTCAATAAAGGTATAGGCCTGGTAGACATCGGCCATGGCCTCCAAATCGCTGAAGGTAAAAACTTTTTGGGTATTGTAGGGGGTACCGAAATATCCCGCCTTAACCGTCAAGGTCAGTGACGGTACCCCGTCTCTGGTGGGGGAAGATCTCTCCTGGGCCACGTTCCCCATGCCGGGAAGCAGCTTGACGGTCTTTATCTCCCCGTCCCATTCCAGCTTTGCCCCCATGGCTTCGGCCACCGCTGCGAAGGGAACGTAGATGCGGTCGTCAATGTTGCGGACCGGGGCGTCCAGGACCAATTCCTGCCCGTTCATCCTGGCCTGGTTGCTGTCTACCCGCATGCGGATCGTATCCCGGTTCTTGGTCAGGGTAACGGTTTGCTGCTCGGCGTCCCAGACCACCTTGCCCTGCAAGGTATCAGCCAGAGCGGATATCGGCACCAGGATACCGCCTTCTACGGCGATCGGCGGCGGATCAGCCATGATTAACCGGTTATTGGCGTCAATTATATACAGGGGGGGTTCCTCCGCCTGTACCATCAGGGGTGTAATCAGGCCGCCGGCAATAACCAGCAGCGCTGTCAATGTAAATATGTATAGGGCGGCCATCGTTATATACTTTCCCGGGCTGCGTCTGCATCCCGGCCCATTTTCTTTGATCGGCAACTTGATAGAGGGCTTTATCTGACTCACCTCCCGTTCTTTATCAAGGCTGTCAGGGAAAAATATATTCCTACTTGAGACATAAATAAGGTACGAACATGGAATCACAGGTGAAATCCTGAGCGGTATTTTCCGGAGTGCCGGTAATAATGACCTTACCCGACCATTGGTTTACTATTTCCTGCAGATACTTATCGGTCTTGCCGGCGGTAATATCGTCAAAGCCGAGCATTATGAAATCATATCCCTGCTCCAGCTTCTCCAGAGTCATGCCATAGATTTCATCGTCGGCCGTTTTATCACCATTTTTATCCTTTACCACTTGCGGTTCTGTTTCCGGGTTCAGCAATTTCGGCCCGGAGTGTAATAATAAAGCCGGTTTTTGCAATTGCTCGGTCAGAGCAAACAATGAGGGTGCTTTCAGGTCCTGATCCCGGGAGCTGATAACCCCATTCTCCTGCGGTGCTTTTCCGGTTATCATCGCTGCCAGCCATATGTTTTTTCCCCGCGGATATACCCCGGCTGCCTTCACTGCCGGGGCTGCGTTTTTCAGAAAGGACAGCCGCCCTTTTTCGAGAGCCTGGATATAACGGCTATAGGTCAAACCATTTCCCACTACCACCAGCACTTTCTGGCCATTTTCCAGATAGTGCCGGGCATCATAGTAGGTATCCATGATACTGGCCGGAGGGGGATTTACTATGACCCCGGCTATTTTTTCCGTCCGGCTGCGTTCGTCCAGATCCAGGTAATTGATATAGTTTTCTTTCAGCTCGAAATAACCTCGGTTTTCCAGATAACGATATTCTCCGTCGGCCCCCATCAGCAGCAGTATTGCTCCATCCTGAACCGGAGTTAAGTCCGCCAGCCGGAAAACCCGGCGCTGGGTATAGACCGAAGCGGTGTAGTTTTTCCCCTGGTTTTTAATCGCAGCCTGGCCTTCAGGATAAGGGTATTGCAGCAGGGTACGGGTATAGAGCTGTCCCGGAGTGATGCGGGCCAGCTCCTTTTCCGAATCGATGACCGTTATCCCGAAATGGGGTGAGCTTTCACCCGAGACGATAACAATTTCTTTAAGCATTTTGGCATTGCTGTTAACCGGATGGTTGAGGTTGATCGCTTCCCAACCGTTTTGAGCCGTAAAGGCAATATAGGATTTTTCCAGTCCCTGGGCCGGAAGTGAGGAAGTAAAGCCGTCGCTGCCGACCAGGTATATCTGCTCCGGTATCGCTATGGGTTGGGCGGCGGTGATGATATCGGTCAGTTTAATAGCCCGGTACTTGTGCCCGTCAAAGCTTATTGTCTGCAGTTTGCCCAGCTGCTGCGGGTCTTCCAGCTTTATCACCCGGGCAACATCCCCCACTATTTTCAGAGGAGGAATATAGCCGGGAGTCTGCCGGAAAACTCCAAAGGCCAGGCTCCCGATAATAAAACCCAGCAAGCCCAAGCTCATGGCCAGAAGCCGATTTCTTCCGTTCACTGCTCTAACTCCTTCTGTCTCGCTGTTATTCCAGGCATTCAATCGCGAGCAGGTTATCCATGCTCTTATCTGCCGTACCGGGACAATAAAAGGCCGGATTTCCCTGGGCATTTTCATGGATTAAACCATTCCCCAGCTCATCAACTGCCACTTCCAGACTTTGACCGTCAAGGCTGCTGAACCTGTATCGGGCCGCGCGGCTCAGGCCGGTTTGTTTGATGACATCTGATAGGGCGATTCCGCTTTGTCCCTCCAGCGTCTGCGGGGGCAATGCTTTTTTCCCCTGGGAATAAGCCAGAAAGCTGGTTGCGCCATAATTGATGCAGAGCACATCCCGTATATGCATGCCCTGGGGCAAGTGGGGCGCCAGGAATTTCGGCGCTTCTTTACCTGTTATTTTGATATAGGCGCTCAGAAAATTGGATTCCGTTTCGTTCTTGTGCAAGCCGTCGCCGGCTGTGATAAAGGCGTTTTGACTCTTATCGCCCCCGGCATAGGCGTTGATCAAATCTTTAGTCTTAACCGCCTTGTCGGTGCTGTCAAAATCCTTTAGCTCTTCTTGCGGCAATGTCTTTACGGCTGTCTCCAGGAATACCACCTTTTTGACCGGCGTCTGTTCAGCTCCGGTCTCCAGGTCGATCCTTTCCAGCATCCGTACCCAGTACATGGCTCTTTCGCCCGGAATCACCACCCGCACCGGCCGATTTTCCTCATCCGGAGATTTACCGTCAATCCGGTAGGCCAGGATAATGGAGCGATTTTTCAGAATATCGGGCGGAACTGCGATGGAATAGCCGTCCCGGGCCGAAAAGCGAATGGTGTTGTAGTCTTTTACCGTTTTTCCCTGTTGCTGCAGCAGGTCTTCCAGCAAACATCCGGTTGCTTTAACCTTGACGACTTCACCGTTGGATCGGGTGGCCCGGGCTTTTTTAGTAACCGCCGGGAGCTTTTTCAATTCCCCTACGGTAATGGGATAATCACTGTCCGTCAATCCCGTAATGACAATTTTCTGCCCATCTTCAGCAGCCGGATCGCCGGCGGTTTCCGTTTTTTCCCCGCAGCCGGCCAAGGTCAGTATTACAGTAAAGATCAGTAAAACCGGGATCAGTTTGTTTACCATTGTACGCATCTAATAAAACCCGCCTTTTTCCTATTCCATTTCCAGGCTTACCAGAAAATTGGTAAACCGCTGACCGAATTCATCAGACCTGATAATGACTCGCATACTGCCTTCCTGTCCGGTCTTGGTTTTCAAAGGTTCGCCACCGTCGGCATAAGCGATATAGACATTATCCGGCCGCAATACTTCTCTCATCTCCAGGCCCGAGGTATAATTGTCGATTCCGCGGGTCATGATCCGGGCATAGCGCGAGGTAAGCTCAGGGTCAATACGGTCGAGAATTCCCCTGAGTTCGGTACAGGTAAAGAGGTGTTCGCTTTGGCCGCGAGACGAGTTGATCACCATTTTCTTTTCTACCGCCGGCAGCTGCCGCAGGTCGGCAATAGTCAGCAGAGCCAGCCGGTCATCGCCGGCTTTGATCAACAACTGCCCTTCCTGCAAATTATCCTGGCCGCGGTTTAAGAAAGAACATACGGCCACCAGCACTACCAGCAGCAAGATACCCCATTGCAATAGTTTTTGCGCTTTATTACTCCCGGTCGTTTCCCGCATGGCCTGGCACCTGCTATTTCAGGAGGCTCAAGGCGTTTACAATAACTGCGGCCGCCTCCGCCCTGGTGGCTTTACCACCCGGTTTAAAGGTGTTATCGGGGTAACCTTTTATGATCTGGTTGTTCACCGCGGTAGCAACGGCCTCCCGAGCCCAGTCGGCAATGCTGTCATTATCGCTGAATTGATTTGAGGCTGCGGAGGGAGCAAGTCGGGCTGCCTTTACCGCCATGGACGCCATCTGCTGCCGGGTTATGGGCTCATCGGGAGCAAAGGAATCGTCATTGTAACCGCCCACAATTCCTGCGGCAGTGGCAACGGCAACATAATCCCGGGCCCAGTGTCCGCTGGTATCGGCAAAGTGCTTGCCATTGGCCGCAGCCAGATTAAATGCTTTTACCACGGCAGTGGTATATTCCGCCCGGGTAATGGTGGCATCAGGCCGGAAGTTGCCGTCGGGATATCCCTTGATAGCTCCCCGGGCGATCAGATCTTTAATCCTATCCGCCGCCCAGTGATTGCTTATATCTTTTAAGGGATTGGCTGGGTTAGCTGTCCCAGGTTGGTTAACAGATACTGGTGTGATTTCGGGAACACTTTTTACCGGAACATCTGAAGCGCTGTTTGCTATTGTTTTCGTGGCCTTGAAGACGCGGGAATAATTCTGCTTCATTCCGGGTCCATTGATTTGAATGGTATAGTCGCCAAGTGGGGCATCGGCTGCCAAGGTAAATTCCTTGGTAAAATCACCGCTTTTATCAATAGTGCCGGTATAAACGGTTTTTCCGCCGGGGCCGACGATCTCCAGTTTTGTACTGGTCAGGCCAGTGACGGATCCGCTAATCTTGACTTTATTCCCTGCTTGTACGGCATAACCCGCCTCGGGAGTGGTCAGAACGATATTAGCCACCGGGGCTGATGCCGCAGTCACCTTGAAGGTCTGTTTGCAGCCCAGGCTCGATCCCGCTTTCGGTCCTACCTCGATAGTGTAGTTTCCAGTTACGGTATCCGGCCCCAGGGGAAATTCCTCGGCAAACTTGCCGTCCTTGACTTCAATATCGAAGGCAGTATATACAACATGGTTATCGGGATCGGTAACGGTTAACGTAACCGATGACATTCTTTCAACCGTTCCGGTGATTTCTACCGTGTCACCCACTTGATAGGTTTGGCTTGCCGTCGGCTTGCCCAGTGTCACCCGGGGGGCAACCGCGGAACCTCCCGTTCCCGGCTGCAGTTTGCCGAATACTTCAATTTTATATACCCACCGGACGAAGTTCATGGTGATGCACTCTTCGGGAGCAGCCTGCCCCAAGCATAATCTCAGACAAGTTGAGCCGTCCAGATTGCTCCAATCGGGCCTCTCCAGCCAGCGGCCCTGAGAAGAGGTTATGGCCAGCATCGGTTTGACTGGAACGGCTCCCGCGCTTACCTTTGGGACATCAATATAGGAATTGGTATTCCCATCCCAGTCAGTATCCCAACATTCTACTATTTTAGGGAAATAGTAGCCGGTTCGGTCAAGCAGTACATTTCGGTCCAGTCTCTTTACCACATTATCGGTAGCATAAAATCTGCAATGGGTTATGGAATTCAGATCTATACCCTGACTGCTCAGGAAAGCTCCCAGATCCAAACCCTTGCCGGCAGTGAAGACCGGGGCCGGCATCCTGTCTATGGAAGAGTATTCCCGCTGCACCTGGGACATGCCCGCAAGCTCCGGAATAGTATAAGTTGCTAATTCAAAAACTTCTCCGTTATCATTGAGTACAACTGTAAGCGAAGCGGCCGGGTCGCTATACTCCGTCTTGGCCACGGCTGTACCTGATTGCACCATCCCTGCAAGGCTGAATATGAATATAAAAATCGCCATTATAAATAACCCGGCTTTTCTATTGGACTTAAATCCGAATTTTATCAACTGCACTTTTCTTCTCCCTCCTGTAATAGCCTTAAATACCGTACGTTACGATTTAATTTTTACACCTCCCCTATTTCTGTGCCGGTTCGAACCCAGATCAGTAAGGTTGCTTTATATATGTCAGCAGATAAGTACTATGAAAGAATTATCTGGTCGGATAGCATGCTTTGGCTAATTCCACTCTTCTTAACCGTGTACCAGGCAAAACGGCTTATAATCAGCACACATACGGAAAATATACCCATTTACCAACATAACCTAACTAAACCATAAATATCTTAACATAAATCTAATTGTTATATGCTATAATGTCAACCATGGTTTGACAATATTGTCGTTTGTTCTTTATCATCAAATCCCATAAATACGGGATTTTACGAAATATAAGCGACAAATTATTTATCATTTTCCTATAAACATGCGCTTTTTGAGATCCCCAAGCCAAATTAAACTAAACCAATCATAAACTAACATAAAAATGACGCTTCGCGTCTATTTATGACAAATATTTTGTGAAGGAGATAATCTTAATGAAAGCTGTAGTAGTTGAAAACTTGAGTTATAGATATCAGGCAGAAGGGTTAGCAATATTAAAAAAGCTTTCTTTTGATATAGCACGGGGTGAAATAGTAGTTTTGACGGGCTTAAGCGGCTGCGGAAAAAGCACCCTTTGCTATTGTTTGAGCGGAATTATACCCAATTGCCGGGGCGGGATAATGGAAGGAAAAGTGCTGATTAACGGCAAAAATACCAGGGACTCCGGAGTTGCTTGTCTGGCCGAGGAGGTAGGCATGGTCTTTCAGGATCCTGATACCCAGCTTTTTTCTCCCACGGTGGAAGACGAGATCGCTTTTGCTCCAGAAAACATGTGCCTCTCCCCGATTCATATCCGGGAAAGGGTAGATTATGCGGTTGACTTGCTGGGAATCGGATCCTTGATAGAGGTTAATCCTCATCAGCTTTCGGGCGGGGAGAAACATTTGGTGGCCTTGGCTTCGGTCTTGACTCTTGACCCACCGGTACTAGTTCTGGACGAGGTTCTGTCCCAGCTTGATCATGCCGGTCGAAAAAAAGTAGCCCGGGCCTTGGAAAAACTGCGTTCTCAGGGCAAAACCATAATTGCCGTAGAGCACGATATCAAGACGGCCGTCATCGCCGATCGGATAATAGTGATGCAAAATGGAGAATTAATCCGTTATGAACCCAGGGAAACCCTCCTGGCTGATAGAGATTTTCTGCTGGCCAGCCGGTTAATATAGAATCCCGCTCTTGCAAGCTCACTACCTCATACATACCATCAGTTGCCTCAAGTTACTTTACTTACTGGCAATGTCCTTTCCCGAGCCCATCCCCTGACTCTATCCAGCCGGTAATTCCACCACAAAAGCTGTATCTGCCCCGGGATTGCTGGTAGCGTAAATTCTTCCCCGGTGTTGTTCTACGATGGCTTTGGCAATAGCCAAGCCCAAGCCATAGCCGCCGTTTTCCCGGGATCGCGCGGTATCCGCCCGATAAAAACGCTCGAATATTTTTTCCAGGTCTGCGGCCGCAATACCCGGGCCGGTATTGGTAATCCGCAGCTTGATTTTATTGTCAGCACCCGTCAGTGATACGGCAACCTTCCCGTTTACCGGGGTGTTCTTTACGGCATTATCGATTAAGATGTCGATGACCTTTTTGATGCCCTCCTTGTCCCCATTAAGGGAAACCTCCGGTTGGATACGGGGCTCCAGGGTTATATGGCTTTCAAACAGAATAGCTTCGAAGGACAGGAGCGTGCTGTTTAGCATCTGGCTTAAATCAAAACCGGAAAACATCGGCCCGGTTTCCATATAATCAACCCGGGCCAGAGCCAGCATGTCGTCAACCAGGCCGGACATTCTGTCCGTCTGGGAAGATATATATCCTATCCAGCGGGCCTGGCTTTTCACGGTTGCTTCACTGTTGGCCGCAATCAGCGCCAGATTCGTCTTTATCACCGTAAGCGGAGTCCTGAGCTCATGGGAAGCATCAGCAATAAACTGCTTTTGTTTTTCAAACACCTCCTGGATAGGCTCAATGGATTTGTTGGCAAAATAGACACTGATTATAAAAAGCAGTATCAGGCTGATCCCCCCCACCGCCAAAAATATCAGCAGCATATTCATGAGGGTGCGATGCTGCGGGGTCCGGTCTACAAATACGATTTTGGCGCCGTAGGGAGTCTTTTGTTTCAAGAAGGCATATCGGGTCTCATCAATCCGTATTTTGCCGGATACGGCTTCGGTTTTGCCCGCCTGACGCACAGCCCGGGCAATAATGTCTTGGTTTATATTCATAAATGAGAACGTTTTTACGATATTATTTTCTTTATCCAGCTCAGCCACCATGCTGTTTGCCGCCACCGGATTATCCGGAAAAGGGCGGGGCGGGGCGAACATTATGGTGTTTAAGGCAAACTCGGCCTGGCGGTCTCCCGCTATTGCGGTCAACATGTAAATAACCGAGAATATAGCCACAAAAACAATGGTCAGCAGCGCCATATTGATCATTACAAATTTTCGTTTCAGCTTATCAAACACGATTTACTCCTCCAACTTGTACCCGATTCCCCTCAAGGTTGTTATAGCTGCCCGGGAACCGATATGGGCCAGTTTCTTGCGCAAAAAGGAGATGTATACTTCGATATTGTTGTAATCAGCCTCGGAATCAAAGCCCCAGACCTTTTCAATCAGCTCATCCTTGCTTACCGCACGATGGGGGCGGTACAGGAAATATCTCAATATCTCGAATTCCTTTAAGGTAAGCCTTACGCTGTCGCTTGGCCCTTCCAGCTCATATGAGGACAGATTAAGCCGGAAATCGGCAAAATTCAAGGTATCATCAACAATCATTTCCCCCTTGCGCCGGGCAAGCGCCCTGATGCGGGCCAGTAATTCCGGCGCCGCAAAGGGCTTCACCAGATAATCATCCGCCCCGTCGTCAAGACCGGTAACTTTATCTTCCAGCTCCCCTTTGGCCGTCAGCAATATGGTTGGGGTAGAAATCCCGCTCGACCGCAGCTGCCGCAGCAGTTTTAATCCGTTCAGCCGCGGCAGCATAATATCCAACAGAATTACATCATATATTCCCGTCAGGGCATAATCGAGTCCGGTCTCTCCGTCATAAACAGCATCCACCGTGTATTTGTTCTTAATAAGAAGCTCGGTCAGGGCTTCAGCAAGCTGCCTTTCATCTTCAACCAGCAACAATCTCATATTAATCCCTGCCTTTTACGGTCATCTACTACATCTTTATATTATCATGCCAACCTTAAAAACATCTTTAAGTTTAAGATTCATTTAAGGCAGGTATTTTATGATGGATATATACCGTTTTCACAATAAGGAGGTGATTCCCATGGATAAGCCCAAATTCAGGCACGAAATCAAACACTTTATCAATATTTCGGATTATTATACCCTGCAGGGCAGGCTGAAGCATATTGCCCGCCTGGACGGCTTTGCCGGAAGTGACGGGACCTACCAGGTACGCAGCTTGTATTTTGACACCCCTGAAAACAAGGCCTTGCTGGATAAAGTCAACGGCATCAGCCGCCGGGAAAAATTCCGCCTGCGTTTTTATAACCATGATCCGTCCTTGATACGCCTGGAGAAGAAAAGCAAAGTAAACGGATTATGCTGCAAGGAAAAAGCCCTGCTAAGCCGGGAACAAGCCGAAAAACTGCTGCGGGGTGATATTGACTGGTTTTTCTCTTCCGGCAACGCTTTGCTCCGGGAGCTCTATGCCAAAATGAAGCATCAGCTTTTACGCCCCAAAACCGTGGTCGATTATTCTCGCGAAGCCTATATCTATGAACCCGGCAATGTGCGAATAACCTTTGACCGCCATCTGCAAAGCGGCCTTTTCTCCCGTAATTTTCTCGACCCGGATCTGCCCACCATGACTATGACCGGCAACGGTCAGATTATATTGGAAGTCAAATTTGACGAGTTTCTGCCCGAACTGATACGGGACATTATCCAGACCAATCAGCGTCGCAGCAGCTCGATTTCCAAGTACGCCGCCTGCCGGACGTACGGCTAAAAATTCAGAACGGAGGTAATAAAGGTGAATCCAAGCAATCAGTTTACATTCAACGACATTTTCAAATCCAACTTCCTGGATAAGGTGACGTCCTTTTCCATGCTGGACATGGCTATCGCCCTGGGGCTGGCCTTCGTATTAGGGCTTTTTATCTTTATGGTCTATAAAAAGACCTTCAAGGGAGTCATGTATTCCGCCAGTTTCGGCGTTTCCCTGCTGGCCCTGACCCTAATCACAACCTTGATCATAATGGCCATCAGCTCCAATGTCATCCTCTCCCTGGGCATGGTCGGCGCCTTATCCATCGTGAGATTCCGCTCCGCCATCAAAGAGCCGATTGATATTGCCTTCTTGTTTTGGGCCATCAGTATCGGTATAGTACTGGGCGCCGGGCTGATCCCGCTGGCGGTGTTCGGCTCCTTGTTCATCGGTATAGTCATGGTTTTGTTTGTCAACCAAAAGAGCACCGACAACCCTTATATACTGGTAATAAAATGCGATGGTGATGACAGTGAAAAAGATGTTCTGGATTATATCAAGCAAAGCGTTAAAAAGCATGTGGTGAAATCAAAGACGGTTGCCGCCGCCAGCGGGGTGGAACTGACGGTTGAAATCAGGCTAAAGGATATGTCCACCAGATTCGTCAACGAAATCAGCCGTATTGCCGGAGTAAATCATGCGGTACTGGTAAGCTACAACGGCGAATACATGTCTTAAGCGGCGGTGAAATCACATGATAACGAATAAACACCTTAATATCTTTATCGTCTTATTGATGATAGCTGCGGTTCTGGGGACGGCATTCCTGGCGCTATCCCCTCCGGAATCAGGCAGTACCGCCGAACCGGAGTATGTCAGCAAGCTTTTTGATAAAGACAAAATCATCGAGATTAATATTGACATGGAGCAGGATGATTTTGATTGGATTATTGAGAATGCAACCAGAGAAGAATACCGGAGCTGTGATATAACGGTAAACGGCGCCACTTTTAATAATGTGGGGATCAGGCCCAAAGGCAATTCCAGCCTGAGAACGGTGGCCCAGGATGATACCAGTGACCGCTTCAGCTTCAAGGTCGATTTTGACGCCTATATCGAGGGGCAAACCTGTTTTGGCCTGAATAAACTGGCCTTAAACAACATCATTATGGACAAAACCTATATGAAGGAATACCTGGCCTATGACATGTTTGCCTTTATGGGGGTAGTTACACCTGAATACGCTTATGCCGATATTTCGGTGAACGGAAAACCCTGGGGGTTGTACCTGGCAGTGGAAGCCATGGAGGAGAGCTTTGTCAAGCGCAATTACGGCAGTCTGGCTGGACACCTGTATCGCCCGGAGGGCGCCGGCTCTGATTTGAAATGGACCGGGGAAAGTGCCGCCAACTATTCCGGTATAAGAAAGATGGCCGCTTACGATGTTGCCGACAGTGATTTCAAGAAGATCATCACCATGATCGAGCATCTGAATAATGGCGCCGATCTGGAGAACTACTTGGATGTAGACTCCATCTTGCGCTATTTTGCCGTCAATACCTTTCTGGTCAACTTTGACAGCTATACCGGTACCCTGAAACATAATTATTATCTATATGAAGAAAACGGGGTATGCACCATTTTACCCTGGGACTTCAACCTGGCCTTTGCCGGACATGAGATAAATGATGCTGATAAGGCGGTTAACCATCCCATAGATACGCCGACAACAGCCAATCTGAGCGAGCGGCCTTTAATCGGCAAATTGCTCGAAGTACCGAAGTATAAGGAGCTGTACCATAAATACCTGAACCAGCTGGTAGAAGACTATGTGAACAGCGGCGCCTTCGAAGATACGGTACAAAAGGTTGACCGCTTGATTAACAGCTCGGTAAAAAATGATGCCACCGCTTTCACCGCCTACGCCGAATATGAGAAATCGCTGCCGGTCCTGGTGGAATTCGCCAAGCTGCGGGGCCAGAGTATAAGTGCCCAATTATCAGGAAAGCAGCCGGCCACTGCCGCCGAGCAAAGCAATAACACAGCTCAGAATATCGATGCCGGCAGTATTGATTTAAGCGCACTGGGCGGCATGGGAGGCAGAGGCGGCAAACGCCCCGCCGGGAGTCCCCCGCAGCAAGGCGGAGTCGCCCTGCCTGGCGGAAACAGTCCTGACAAGGGGCAGGAGCCGGGAGCCTTTGGCGGCGGAAGCCCGCATAACAATAATAATCGTGATGGAGAACCGGGAGCTTTACCCGGTGCCGGAGAACCTGGCAGTAATATCGCCGGTGAAAGGCCTGGGGGGTTCCCGGGCGGCAATAGGCCCGGCCCGGAAATCATGATGAAGGCCAGGGAAATAATGCAGGATGCCAATGGCAGCGAATTGTCGGCTGAGCAGACAGCCCGGCTCAGGGAACTGGGCCTGGACGACAGCATGATTGAGAGAATGAAAAACATGCCTCCCGGCATGCCGGGGCAAGACGGCGGTCGGGACCGGGCCGGCAACCCTCCCCCCGGGAACAGAGACAATGACCCCTTCGGGAGCAGGAATTCCCTCAACCGGCTTGCACCCGCCCAAAAAGCTTGTATTGCTATCAGTACCGGGTGCGTTCTCCCGGGGCTGCTATTTGTTTGGAGATTTAAGAGGCGAAGGTATTCCAGCTAGATCGCAAGAGAAGCGCAACCGTCTTTTGACAAAAAGGCGTAAGCCCCAAGGACGAGGGCAGAAGAAACACCGGGGATAGGCCAACGGGCTATTCCCGGCTTATTTTTACTCGATCAACCCCAGGGGCTCAAGCCCCGGCAATAGTTTTGACCGCTGTTATTGCCTGCTCAATATCCCCGGTGGTGTTGAAAGGCCCGATACTGAACCTGACGGTGCCTGTGTTTTGGGTTCCCATGGTTTCATGGGCCAGGAAGGCGCAGTGCAGGCCTCCCCGGACAGCGATGCCATATTTATCATCCAATTCATTGCCTACCTCGTTGCAGTCCCTGCCGTCGATGGTGATGGATATGACGCCAAGTTCAGGATTATTGCTCCCGTATGCCTTTACTCCAGGGATTTGACCGAGTCCCTTCAGCATCTGCTCTTCCAGCTGTTTTTCATGCTGTCGGATGTTATCGATACCGGTGTCAAGGATATATTTTACCCCTTCATTTAAACCGGCAATCCCAGGGGTGTTTAGTGTGCCGCTCTCATAGCGATCGGGCAAAAAGTCCGGCTGTTCCAGACTTTCGGAAACACTGCCCGTGCCGCCTTCCTTCAAGGTATCCAGCGTCAACCCTTCCCGCACATACAATCCTCCGGTACCCTGGGGTCCCAACAAGCCTTTATGTCCCGGAAAAGCCAGCAGGTCGATATTCATGAGTTCAACATCCACCGGATATTTTCCGGCTGTCTGCGCCGCGTCCACCATAAAGATGATTTTATGCGCTCGCGCCAGGGAGCCGATTGACTGCACGTCATTGACCGTTCCGGTTACATTCGATGCGTGGGTAACAATCAATAGTCTGGTATTCGGTTTGATGCTTTTTTCAATATCCTTAAGGTCGACCCGCCCACCTGGGTCGGCTTTTACAATCGAAAGCTCCACTCCCCGGCTCTCCAGTTTTTTCAGGGGACGAACCACCGCGTTATGCTCCATGCTGCTGATAAGCACATGGTCGCCCGCTGCCAGCAGCCCTTTAACAGCCAGATTGATGGCTTCGGTAGCATTGGCCGTGAAAGCTATCCGCAAAGGGTCGCCAATCCCGAACAGCCGGGCGAGATTCTCCCGGCATTCATATATTTTCTCGCCGGCCTGCATCGCCAGGCGGTGGCCGCTTCGCCCCGGGTTGGCCCCGTAATTTTTAATGCAGGCAACCATAGCCTCACCCACTGCATCAGGCTTGGGCCACGAGGTAGCGGCATTATCCAGATATATCATTTTAAAAACGCCTCGCTGCTTACTCGATCGGAATATATACTTTGTTGCCGTTTGCCCGGTCTTCTTCTACGTACATGCCAATGATGGCAATCCCTAATTCCTGGGCTGTGTGCTGCACCAGCGGCAGCTTGCTGTCCTCAAAGCGGAGGGCAAAGCTGCACCCCCCAACCGCTATACACTGAGGAGCGCGAATCATGGCAAAATAATCGTTACCCTGATTTAACCGGCTTTTCATACGGTTTACCAAATTAAGCGATGAAAATACTGCTAACGCATGGGCCATGGGATTTCCTCACAATCAATATATTCTAGCCTTTTACCACCGAGGCAAATAATGTGTCTTCCTTCAGTTCCAGAACTTCACCCGCCCCCGAGTAGAGATTATCGTTAAGCTTGATTTCCACCTCTTTATCCTGACTTACCAGTCTTAACTTCCATTCCCCGGTTGAACTCTTGAGCTCTTTAAAGCTCATATTGCCCCGCAGAGTGCTGCATCCGGTAACCGCTTCTATCCCCTGGGCAAAGAAATGTCCTCCCACAACTTCCGCTTGCACCGCTTCCCCCCGACCGATGCCCAAAACCTGCAACGCCCTGGCTCCAGTCCTTAGTCCCAGGGTAAGCCCAACATTGATGGTATCCCAGTGGAAAGCACGGGAAGTTGTTATCAGTTCATTTCCCCGGCACCAATTCAAAGGGGTTTCGGCCAAGGGGAAGGCATCAAAGTGAGGTATGTATATCTTTATGTCCAGAATCGGAGTTCCGTCAATGGCGTCCAGCCCTTTCACAAAAAGGCGGTTCTGGTCCCGTCTTATGAGTTCAACCACACAGGACCCTATGCCGGAAGGGCGGGCCGGGTTGCGGGTGGAGTATATTCCCTGACAGGTCGGTTCACTGGCAAACGGCATGGTCAGAGGAGCCTCATCTTCCCGTCCCATTCCTATCAATTCAAACCAGTCTTTCCGCCGGTGCTGGTAGTAGATAATATGGATATGGGAAAAATACTCAATCCCGATCAGGGCGTCGCTAAGATCTTCCCGCATATAAATCATGCTTTCATTACTATAATCATACTCCCGGCTTACTTTTTTAAAATCGGAAACAACTACCCCGACCGGTCGGATAGAAACCGCTTCCTGCGGAACACTAACCATATTCGTCAGCCTCCTGTAAATTTATTTGGAAACAAGATTGGGATATAGGGCTACCAAGAATTTACTAAGCTCAAGCAAAATCAAACAAAACTATACATTACCTGACATAACTCTAAATATAATAAGATATAATGTCAACCGTGTTTTCTGCATTTATTATTCATTTAACCTGATAAACAAACGCCTTTCGATTTGCCTGCCGGAATCGAAAATAATCAGAGCTCTCCGACATATGTGAGCTAATTTAAGCAAAACTAAAAGCATGCATTTGAGCAGAAAATTTATTACAAAACAATGCGGACGGTTATAATATAGTCAGATTGGTTCGGTTTAACCATAAAATCCGATTGCCGGGCGCCATGAAAGGAGAGAATGAAATGACGGCAAAAAAGCATTTTACCGCTGAGGAGGCCAGGACCATCGGTGAACAACTGGGGATAGATTGGAGCAAGTTCGATGTCGAGCAGTTCCGTATGGGCATGGACGTCGAGCTGGAGCACGGCCTGCAGGACGCGCACACCAATGTAACCGACGATGATGCCTTAACTACGGGTAAAATAGCCCTGGCCCACCTGAATGAGTTTCCGGACTACTATACCCGCCTGGAGAAGATGGAGAAGGAAGCCGAAGCCTACTGGGAGCAAAAATAGAGCACAGATAGAGGTATTATTATGACTGATGCAGCTAAAGGAAAATATGAGCTGGCTACCTTTGCCGGTGGCTGCTTCTGGTGCATGGTAGCACCTTTTGTGCAGCTCGACGGTGTGCTGGATGTGGCCTCGGGGTATACCGGAGGGATGACAGAAAACCCTACGTATGCAGAAGTATGCGAAGGGAAAACCGGCCATTATGAGGCGGTTGAGGTCAGATTTGACCCTGAACGGGTAAACTATACCGAGCTTCTGGATGTTTTCTGGCGCTCGATTGACCCTACCGATGCCGGAGGACAATTTCATGACCGGGGGCATTCGTATACCACAGCTATTTTTTATCATAACGAAAGCCAGCGCCAGCAGGCTGAAGCCTCTAAAAAGACTCTGGATGCCAGCCGGCGCTTCCCGCGCCCTATTATGACGACTATTCTGCCCGCTGCCCCTTTTTACCCGGCGGAAGATTATCACCAGGACTACTACCGCAAGAACCCGCAGCGCTATGAACTATACCGGCTGGGTTCGGGACGGGATGCATTTATTAAGGAACACTGGACGAAAAAGGATATGACAGCCAATTTAAAGGACCGTGAAGCCCTGCAGCACCGACTCACCAAGTTGCAGTTTGACGTCACTCAGAATAATGCTACCGAACCACCGTTTCGTAACGAATATTGGGATCATAAAGAGGAAGGTATTTATGTGGATATTGCCTCCGGTGAACCCCTGTTCAGTTCGCGGGACAAATACGACTCCGGCTGCGGCTGGCCTAGCTTCACCCGCCCAATTAACGAGGGGAAAATAGTCAAAAAACCAGATGCCGGCCACGGCATGACCCGCATCGAAGTTCGGAGCCGGAAAGGCGATTCCCACCTTGGTCATGTCTTTGACGACGGACCTCTGCCCACCGGCCAGCGCTACTGCATTAATTCCGCCAGCCTGCGCTTCATCCCTCTTGAGCGCTTGGAGGAAGAGGGGTACGGGGAATACCTTGAATTGTTCGGTGCACCTTAAAACCGACACGGCGAATCCGGGGACTGCAGAAACAATAACTTTGCAACAGCATCAGATATAACCATGGATGCAAGCTTAACCCATGTTTTAAATCTGCATGATCTGTGATTATAGCGCTCCTTAATCTTCGAAAAACACCGAAAACGTCCCTGCACCTACATGGGAACCGATGACCGGCCCTATCTCACCTATGATTACCTCCGGAACATCAAGCTTTTCTATTATGGTGCTTTTCAGGTATTCGGCGTCATCCGGACAGGCGCTGTGACAAATTCCTGCAGTTTGGCTGCCAAGATCAGAGCCCAGAGTTTCCATGAGCTCGATAAGCTTATTTCTCGCCCCCCGATGGCCGCGGGCCTTGCTAAAGGGTACGATTTTCCCCTCCGCGTCCATATGCAGTACTGGTTTTATATCCAGAGCACCTGCCAATAACCCCTTGGCCCGGGATAGGCGTCCCCCTTTAATCAATATATCAAGATTACCGACAACAAAGATGCAACGCATCCTTTTCTGCATTTCACTTAGCCGAAGCAAGATTGATGCTGCTGATTCTCCCGAACGGGCCATGCGGGCGGCTTCCAATACCATTAATCCCTGGCCCACCGAAGCTTTCCTGGAATCAACCACATGTATAGGTTTGCCGGGCAGCATATCGGCCGCTATATTGGCCGACTGAACCGTTCCCGATATTCCTGAGGATAAATGGATGCTAATGATTTCCTGGTTTTCTGCAGTGCCTTTCCGGTATTGTTCCAAAAAATCTCCTGGCATAGGCTGGCTGGTGCTGGGCAATCGAGATGATGTCTTCAAACGGGAATAGAAGGCAGCATTATCAAAATTCTCCGGCGGGATTTCCTCATCCCCGAATCTTACTCTTAAGGGTACCACTGCGATATCATAACGCTCCAGCACCTCCCGGGGTAAGTCACAACAGTTGTCGGTTATTATTCGCATTCCTACTGCTATCACTCCTTGATAAACGAAATCAAAGCAATTGTAACATAATGGTAATAATCATGTCATTAATCTTTCTGTACCTTGACATAAAAAGACCGTTGGCGCGGCCCGTCGAATTCGCAGAAATAGATTCCCTGCCAGGTCCCCAGCAGCAAACGGCCATCGGCTACCGGAACGAGCTGCGATATACCTATAGTACTGGCTTTCAAGTGAGCGGCGGAATTGCCTTCCCCGTGATTATAACCCGGATGCTTCCAGGGGTAAAGCTCGTTTAATCTCATCAAAATGTCATGCACGACATCCGGGTCCGCGTTTTCGTTCACAGTAATGCCTGCCGTGGTATGCGGGCAGTAGACCAGAACCATACCTTCGGTTACTCCTTCCTGCCGAACCGCATCCTGAACCTGAGCCGTAATGTCAATCATCTGCGCATGCTGCCCCGTCGTCAGCTTAACCCGATGTAGCATAATCAGGCCTCCTTTAACTTCCTGAGTCCGTTACCGGCGCCCATTTTGTTTTTCCCGTTACATCTGACCATATTTTAAACCTCTATACTGCCCTCATCAATAAAATGGATATATGGTATTGACTTCAATTCCGCTAACAGATTAAAAAGAGCCTGATCTTTGTTTTTCGCCTCGATCATGACATCGAAGTCCCGGTTGAGTGGCCTGGCCTTGGCGAGGAATTCCAGGAAAAACGAAGCCTCAACATTATCAGCATGGCTTCTGAATCTTTTCGCATCTTTGGGGCTGGACAGATGTATCTTCGGAGGCCTTGCCTCGCCTTCCCAGGTAGCGAATATATCCGCTAGATAGTCCCCGACATCATCATTATGGTTATTGCACCAGTGATGATGAATATCCAGTACCATAGGAATCTTCAATTCCTGGCACAAACCCAGGACTTCTCTGGCGGTGTAAATCTTGTCATCGTTTTCCAGCACTATTCTCTGCTTGAACTCACTGGAAAGGAGTTTGTAGTTCTGTATAAACCGCTTTAACGATGCTTCTTTATTGCCATAACTTCCGCCTACATGGATTACCAGCTTGGCCGATGAATCCAATCCCATGCCATCCATTATGCGCAGGTGATACTCCAAATCTCTAATCGATGCCTCGGCAACTTCCTCCCGGGGGGAATTTAATAACGTAAAATGGTCGGGATGGGCGCTAATGCGAAATGCGTTCTCCCGGGCATAGTCACCCAGGGATTTAAGTTCATCCTTCACCTCAACAAACCAATCCCAGTTTTCCGCTATCGGATGGGTAGCCAGAGGAATCAGTTTTGAAGTGATGCGAAATAACTTAATGTCGTGGGCTTGGTTATGGAAAAAAAGCCGCCGGGTATTGCGCAGATTCTCCCTGGCAATGGAACTTAATCTGGAGAATCTGGCTTTTTCGCCGTCGATTTTGGACAAATTCTGAAAGGTAATAGTCTTTGAAGGAGTACATTCCGGGACTATTACGGACATAGCCACATAACCAAAATAAATCCGCAAAATATTTCACCAGTCTTTTACCATATTTTTTCCTGCTCTGCAATAACTAAGCGGAGTCATAAAATTATCTATTGACTCCGCTTGGTTATTACCTTTAAAAGGCTAGTCCACTCCTACCATTATACTGGAGGCTTTTATTACTGCATATGCTTCCTTGCCGTTTTCCAAACCCAGATTGTCAGCCGCTTCCGTAGTAATAACTGCAACTATGGTTTCTCCGCCTGGAAGCTGCAAATTAACCTCCGTGTTTACCGGCCCATGATCAAGCTTAACTACCTTTCCTTTCAATCGGTTACGTGCACTTAACTGGATAACCCATACCTCCTTCTATTGGTCATACTACTAGTTTTTCCTTTTTGGATTATCTTAAACAGCCATGATTCTTTAATGCTTTACACAGTCCTATAGAGCTGTTATCTGTAGTATCGATTTATTCCTTTTATTTAAAGCTGACTCTTTCTCCAGCCAGAGCCTTATTTATAGTTTGCACTGCGCATATTTTACCGCACATGGTACAGGTCTGACCATCATGAGCAGAGGATGTACGGTAGGCGCGAGCCTTTTCCGGATCAATAGCTTCCTTAAATTGTGTTTCCCAATCCAGTTTTTGCCGTGCATCCGACATGCGCCGGTCCCATTCCCGGGCGCCAGGTACACCCTTGACAACGTCAGCAGCATGAGCGGCAATACGGGAAGCTATTATCCCTTCCTTTACATCCTCCAGGGCTGGTAAGCGTAAGTGCTCGGCGGGAGTAACATAACACAGAAAATCCGCCCCGGCAGATGCTGCAATTGCTCCTCCGATAGCACTGGTTATATGATCATAACCTGGTGCGATATCTGTAACCAGAGGTCCGAGAACATAAAAGGGGGCTCCGTGGCACAGTTTTTTTTGCAGCTTCATGTTGGCGGCAATCTCATCCAAAGCCATGTGCCCAGGCCCCTCCACTATAACCTGTACGTTTTTGTCCCACGCCGCCCGGGTTAATTCCCCAAGAGTAATTAATTCCTCTATCTGAACCGCATCAGTAGCATCATTGATACACCCGGGGCGGCAGGCATCACCAAGGCTGATAGTTACATCATATTTATGGAGTAAATCCAAAAGCCGGTCATAATGCTCATAAAAAGGATTTTCATTACCGGTCAGTTCCATCCACGCAAATAATAAAGAACCGCCGCGGGATACAATATTCATTAGTCTGGGATTTTTCTTGAAGCGTTCAGCCGTCTTGCGGTTCATACCTGCATGAATGGTCATAAAGTCGACACCATCTTCCGCGTGGGCTTCCACTACTTTAAAAAACTCATCAACTGTTATATTTTCCAGGTCTTTTTCCAAAAAGCCTATGGCGTCATACATGGGAACAGTCCCCAACATAGCTGGTGATATTTCCGCCACCTTGCGGCGAAACTCACGGGTATTGCCGTAACTGCTCAGATCCATGATAGCTTCTGCACCAAGTTTTAAAGCCAGGTCGACCTTTTCCAGTTCATTATCATAATTTAGGCAGTCACGTGATATGCCCAGATTAACATTTATCTTGGTTCTAAGCCCTTCTCCCACTCCCTCGGGGTCAAGCGACTTGTGGTTTATATTGGCTGGAATAGCTACCGCCCCACGCGCAACCTTGTCTATTAAAACCTTTAGAGGAATACCCTCTTTACGGGCAACTGCTTCCATCTGTGGAGTTGCTTGCCCCCTTCGGGCATAATCCATTTGTGTCATAATTCAGCCTCCTATTTTCTGATTCAGTAAATGTATCTGATTAACTCGTCGGCAGGGAAGTAAAATTCAAAAAGCCTGTTCCGCATAGAACAGGCTCGTAAAACTTACTAGCAAAGCTTCCCTACGGCGGCATTACCCGCATCAGGTTCAAAGGGACAAGGGCTACGCCCTATCTCAGCCTTCCGGCACCCCCAGCTGACGCATATTTAATTATAAGGATGATTATAGTATTTAATATTAACTTTGTAAATACAATCCGCTGCCAACACCAATGACTGTATGTGCAAATCGTCTGTGCGGCTTCTCCCGTTAATCGTCCCGCAAGCCGGTCAGGGGGCTAAAAAGCGCGGACGTCTGTTTGCCCCCGCGAGGTATCCCAGCATTTCGAAGCATCCTTGTTCTTTCAATTTATTGGCCAGCAAAGCATAGTAATCCGAATTTACTTGCGAAGTTTGCGGGAAAAGAAGTCTTCCGTTTTTTTAGCACCTCTACTGCAAGAATTTTACATTCCAATACTTTTTCCGAAATTATCGTTAACCGTTAATGAAAATAATGGTTAACAATTAGCTTAAGATACCTTATACTAATGAATAATAAAAAACTAAACTCACATGTTGCTCTTCTTTTTACAATGAGGTGCGTAAACGATGGTAACCGTTATCGGTATCGCTGTATATCATTGTGACGTGCGCCTGTCTCAATTAAATAGATTTTCAAATTCGATGGAGATAAGGAAATGAAGCAAGAATTAAAAAGGGTTTTATCTTTCAAGGATCTGCTGATTTATGGCATGTTGTTTATGGTGGTAATTGCTCCGATGAGTGTTTTCGGCTACGTTTCCAAGGAAAGCCACGGAATGGCTCCGCTGGTTTATTTGATTGGCATGATCGCAATGTTTTTCACTGCTCTTAGTTATGTGCAGATGAGTAAACATATTCCCCAAGCCGGTTCGGTGTATACCTATGTAAAAGAAGGGCTCAACCCGCATGTCGGCTTTTTGGCAGGCTGGCTTATCATTCTTGATTATCTTTTGCTGCCTAGCGTGTTGTACCTAATGACCAGCAACTTTTGTGTGGCACTAATACCGTCCATCCCCGGCTGGCTTTGGATTATTGCTTTCGCTACTCTTAATACTGTCACAAATATACTGGGAATTGAATATACGGTTCGGTCAGGAAAATTAATGTTAGCATTTGAATTGACTGTACTATTGTTGATCCTAATATGTGGGATTATGTATATCAGTGCCGGAGGTGGAAGCGGCAGTTTTAATCTGCATCCTTTTTATCAACCGGGTCAGATTAATCTGCAATTTACAGCTTCAGCTTGCAGCATTGCGGCTCTTGGATTTTTAGGCTTTGATGCTATAAGTACCCTGGCCGAAGAAACTATTGAACCTGAGAAAACCGTTGGCAGAGCTACCTTGTCCGCTCTATTACTGGTAGGGGGCCTGTTTGTGCTGCAGACTTATATCGTTACATTAATTACCCCGGACTATACGCTTATTAATGCGGAAACTGCCTATTTTGATGCTGGAGCAATAGTCGGCGGGCATTGGCTGAAGGTGTTAATGCTGGCGGTCAGCATTATGGCCACGGGTATCGCTAATACCATGACATCACAAGCCGCTACCGCGAGAATCCTTTTTAGCATATCCCGCGATGGTTTGCTGCCGGAATTTATTGGTCGGGTTCATCCTCGTTTTAAAACTCCGCATTGGGCGACTTTGATGGTGGCCTTGCTGTCTCTGATCTGTTCTTTGGCTACGGATCTGGAAATCATCATAAAACTGGTTAATTTTGGGGCAGTGAGTGCATTTATTCTTCTGAATTTTACGGTATTCTATTTCTTTTTCATCAGGAAGGGATATCGTAAATTTAGAAGCATCTGCATTTATCTCCTGGCTCCCTGGATGGGAATTATTATACTTGCCTATATTTGGACAGGTTTTGATGTTACCTGCAAAATAGTCGGTTTGTCCTGGCTAGTCATAGGCATTATCTACGGTGCCGTACAAAGCAAGTTCTACCGGGAAGTACTGCAAACAATGGAAAAGCTGGAGATTTAACCGGCCTTGCTCTCTATGAGGAGCTGAACGTTATACGGCATTTTAAAAGCCGTATAGACTAAATGATATAAATAGGATAAAAGAAAGGAGCATGGCAGTGACCCAATTGGAAAACATAAAAAATTGTGTGCTGCAAGGCCAGATGATTAACAAACAGGAAGCATTAATCATCAGCAAGGCACCACTAGAGGAGCTTGGTGCAGTTGCCAACGATATCAGAGCTCATTTCTGCGGCAATGCCTTTGACATCTGCACCATCATCAACGGCAAAAGCAGCAGATGCTCTGAAGACTGCAAATATTGTGCGCAGTCATCATTTTATCAAACCCAACTGAAAGAATATCCCTTGCTGGACACAGAAACCATCGTGGAGCAAGCCCGGTACAATGAGGAGCGCGGTGTGCTGCGTTATTCAATTGTGACCTCGGGGAAAAGACTAAGTGCAATAGAACTGGATCAGATTTGTGCAAGTATCCGGACCATCCGTCAGCAAACCAATATTGCAGTGTGTGTATCGTTGGGTCTTTTAAATGAAGAACAATTCCGCCAGCTGAAAGAAGCGGGGGTAAGCCGCATTCATAACAATTTGGAGACATCTTTAAGCTTCTTTCCCAATATTTGCACAACCCATAGCCATGCAGACAAAATAGCGGTAATTCGGGCTGCCCAGAAGGCCGGTCTTAATGTTTGCAGCGGCGGTATTATGGGACTGGGCGAAACCGTGGAGGATCGCATCGACATGGTAATGACCATCCGCGCAATGGGGATTCGATCAATTCCGGTGAATATGCTTAACCCCATACCCGGCACTCCTCTGGCTACATATCCTCAACTGACAAATGAGGATATGTGCCGGATTATCGCGGTGTTTCGATTCCTGGTGCCCAATGCATCAATTCGCTTGGCCGGCGGCAGAGGCTTGCTGCCAGATAAAGGCAGGCAGTGCTTTCTATCAGGTGCGAATGCAGCCATATCAGGCGATATGCTGACAACCTCGGGCATATCCATTGAAGAGGATATGAAAATGCTGGCCGAGCTGGGCTACAAGGCAGTGTTATGGAATGAGTAAAAGCATATTTATAACTGCTACCGGTACAGATGTGGGAAAAACCTATGTAACGGCACTGATAATAAAAAAAATGCGCGCTGCGGGATATCAGGCCGGGTATTACAAGGCAGCCCTCAGCGGGGCAGAAGCAACCGGAAATGCTTTATTGCCCGGAGATGCTGATTATGTGAACCGGACGGCAGCAATCGGAGAACGATTGGAGAATATGGTTTCATACGTTTATAAAACTGCCGTATCACCCCATCTGGCGGCGCAACTGGAAGGTAACCCAGTTGAACTGTCCCAGGTACTATCTGACTTTGCCTGTGTTTCATCTCAATATGAGTATGTTACTGTTGAGGGCAGTGGTGGCATTGTCTGTCCACTCCGCTATGATGATACCCAACACATTTTTCTGGTTGATATCATCAAGAGTCTGCAGTTGGCTGTACTTATTGTTGCAGATGCCGGACTGGGTACCATTAACGCCGTCGTATTGACCATTGAATATTTAAAGCAGAGGAATATTCCTGTCAAAGGAATCATCCTCAACCATTATCATCAGGGGAATATGATGGAGGAAGACAACCGGAAAATGATTACGGAAATTACCGGTGTTCCGGTGATAGCTTTGGTAGAAAATGAGGCTGAAAATCTTGATATTGATGTGCAGGAACTGCTGGCGATATATGAATAATAAGACGTGCTATGAAAAGTCAATAGGTTTAAAAAAGTTCTTTGACAATCACATAGAGATTCCGGTTACCCATTGGGGTTTGTGGGCGACCAGGTATAATTCGGGTCAAAGGGACGATTTTCTTTCCAAAGAGAATAGATCAAATGCACCAAACGCCGCGCTACAGCTCCGGTAGCCACACTCGAATGCTTGCCCTGGCTGCACTTCAATTCGTAAAAAGCTTTCCGTTCCGGATTGAATCTGCGGGCCGAAACGGCAGCCAGCCATAGGCTGTTGCGTAAAACAGGGGAGCCCCGTTTAGACATCCGATTACGGGTGCCCTCAAACTGACCCGAAGAGCGAACCGTAGCATCAATACCGGCATAAGCCACCAAAGCCTTGGCATTAGGGAATCGACTAATATCGCCCACCTCGCCAATGATGGCAGCAGCCAGTACAGGACCGATGCCAGGAATGGTCTCCAGAACATGGCGGTAAGGCGTATCAGGGCTGGGGCGCATTTCCTCCATGACCTGGTTGATGGCTTCCTCAATGACAGCGATCTGATCTTCAATGAATTCAACCTGTTCAACCATAAGGCGGAGTTCTAGAGTAAAAGCGTCCAAGGCCAGGTTAATCCCAAACGTACCCTTGGCCAAAGCCTGAATCTGTTCAGCCCGTTCTGCACCGAGGCGGCCGCGGGAGTGCTGCTTAAGAAAGCCAGTCAATTCTGAGATATCCAACTCGGCGATTTCCTCGGGTTCACAATAGCGCTTAAGCAATTCCTTGGAAGTGCGAATAAAGACATTAGAAAAGCACTTGGGGTATTCAGGAAAGATCCGGTCGAGGATACCAAGCACCCTGTTCTTTAAAGCGCCGATCTGGTGCACAAATTCAATTCGAATACGAGAGAGGGTTTGCAGCTTCATTACCGTTTCCGAAGCCAGATTGGCTTCAGGGGCAAGACCAAGACGCAGCATCTCAGCCAGGAGCAAAGCATCCTTCTCATCAGTTTTGATTTTGCGAATGTAGAGATTGCGCAGGGCATCAGACTGAATAGGATTAATAACGCTAACCTTATAGTCCAGCTCCTTAAGATGGCAATAGAGAGCTAACCAGTAATGCCCGGTAGCTTCCATGCAGAACCGAACTCCATCAGGAGCAACTTCTAAACCATTGATCGCTTGCAAAAGCTTTTCAAACCCCTTGTGAGTATTCTCGATAAAAATCTGCAAAACCGGTTTACCTGTCTCATCAACCAGGCAAAGCTCGTGACGGTGCTTGGCGATGTCAATACCTGCATAGAACATACTAACCCCTACTTTCACAAAATACGGCAGGTTCCCTTTAGCCCCTACGAGCCTCAACCTTGCGCGTAACTCGCAGCATGCGGCAAGCCGCATCAACAACGTGCTCATTCGAGTCCTCTCGTACGGGTGGGGCTTCACTCTTAATTTCGGGACAGAGCAATACTTCCCAAGGAGGACCTTCGAAGCCCCCTGCCTTTACGAGAATATTTATCCGAGTTACCCCGGAATTCCTATGTGATTGTCAAAAGAACTAAGCTTTTTGATTTAGGTACGTCTAACTACAATGTACAAGGAGGAAGAAATGTGAATTTAATTGACAAGGATTTAAAATATATCTGGCATCCATGTTCACAAATGAAGGACTATGAAGAACTGAAGCCGATTATCATCGATCATGGGCAGGGGGTTTATCTATATGATAAAAACGAAAAGGAATATATTGATATTGTCAGCTCATGGTGGTGTAATCTGCTGGGACATTGTCATCCCAAAATAAATGAGGCTATCAAGCTCCAACTGGATACCCTGGAACATGTGATATTCGCGAACTTTTCCCACGAACCGGCCATTGCACTTTGTGAACAGCTAATGGATATCATCCCCCGTGGATTGGCCAAGTTTAACTTCTCGGATAATGGCTCGTCTGCGGTTGAATGTGCCCTGAAAATGAGTTTTCAGTATTATTATCAGACAGGTGATACACAAAAGACCAGATTTATGTGCTTTACGGAGGGATATCACGGCGAAACCATCGGGGCATTATCGGTTGGCAGTATGGATCTGTACGCTAAAATCTACAAACCGATGCTGATGGATACTATTCATATTGAAGCTCCCGATTGCTATCGTTGTCCATATGGTAAAAACAGAGATAGCTGCGAGGTGGAATGCTTTGTCAATGCAGAGGCAGCTTTTGCCGAATACGCTAATCAAACCTGTGCAATTATTATTGAGCCGCTATTACAGGGCAGTGCAGGAATGCGCATCTATCCGCCGTTATATCTAAAAAAACTGCGGAGTCTTTGCGATAAGTACAATGTATTGCTTATAGCCGACGAGATTGCAACCGGCTTTGGGCGAACCGGAAAAATGTTTGCCTTTGATCATGCTGGTGTTAGCCCGGATATCATGTGCATTTCCAAAGGATTAACCGGTGGGTATATGCCTATGGCAATTACCATCACCACCAATGAAATTTATGATGCATTCTATGCAGATTATAACGAGGGTAAAGCATTTATGCACAGCCATACCTACAGTGGAAATCCTCTGGGTTGTTCTGCTGCCTTGGCCGTGCAAAAAATTCTTAAAGAAGACCACATTCTTGAAAAAGCTACAATTAGAGCGGAATACTTGCATAACAAGTTAGCAGCCACCCTGCTTCAACACCCCAACATTGGCGAAATACGTCATATCGGATTAATCAATGCAATAGAGCTGGTTACGGACAAAAGTAGTAAAATCGGCTTTGATTCCAAACTACGAATAGGATATAAGATTTATAAGCGCGCTTTAGAAAAGGGACTGCTGCTTAGACCGCTGGGTAATGTTCTATACTTCAATCCACCTTTAATTATCAATGAGGACGAGATAGACAAGGCTGTGATAAGATGCAGAGATGCCATTTATGAAGCTTTGATGTAATATAGCAATAAGGATCACGAAGCATAGTAGTTCTTCTTCCCAATTTTTATTTAGGAGACCAACGCATTCTTGTGTTATTTCCCAATAAATGGAACGCATGCGTTTTTACCGCATACGCATAATCAAAAAGAGCCTTGCATAGTTTGTTCTTAAACAAGTCACACAAAGCCCGGAATTTAGCTTATATGGTGTCGGAGGCGGGACTTGAACCCGCACCCGGTTAAGGATACGCCCCTCAAACGTACGTGTCTGCCCGTTCCACCACTCCGACACAGTTATTAAGTTTGTCGGTATCCCGACGAGAACAATTATATAATGCTTTGGGGGCGGTGTCAATTATTCTGCCGCCCGGGCGATAACCTTTCGCTATAGCTACCGTTGGGAAAAAGCCCCCTGCTGTGATTGTGTAGCCGGGATTGCGTGTTCGGGCTATATCTTCTTGTTCGTCTCTCCGGCTTTCCCCTTTCCGTTATCCAAATCAGGTTTAAGCAGCTCCACCTGGTACCAGTCTATCATCTCCATGCTGTCGACGCTTAGCGAGGCCACGTTCTTGCCAATGAGCTTGTGGGCGCATTTCTGGAAGAGCCAGAGACAGGGGGCGTCGTCTACGATTATTTCTTCGGCCTGGTGGAGGCAGTGCATGCGCTTCTCAGGGTCTGTCTGCTTGCGGGATGAATCGAGCAGCTTATCCACCTGGGGGTTGTGATAGGCGGAGAAGTTGCTGACTCCGATTTTGGAACTGTGAAACATGCTATACAGGAAGTTATCCGGATCAGGGTAATCGGCATACCAGCTTACCCGTCCACAGGGAATCTGCATTTTCCCCAGCTGTTTCTTATAGTAATCCCATTCCATGGGGCTGAATTCCACGGAAATTCCGATCTGGTTAAGCTGCTGAGCAACCATATCCAGTACCGCCCGGTGCCCCTCGTCGCTGTCATAGCTTATGGACAAGGGGATTAACTGATCGCCTACTATGTAGCCTGCATCCTCCAGCAGCTGCCGGGCTTTTTCCGGGTCATAACTGTAGCCGCTCATTTCGCTTTTGTAACCCGCCAGTCCGGAAGGTACTGCACCCCGGGCCGGGGTATAGGCTCCCCCCAGAACCGTATCGTTTATGGCCTTGCGGTCAATGGCATAGTTCAGCGCCCGCCGCAGCAGATAACCGTCGACAAAGGGCTGTTTGTTGACATGAAAGACCAGGAAATAGGTATTGAGCAGGGGCCTGCCGACATATAGTCCTTTATAGTCCGGGTTTTTTATAATCTCCTTTATCTGGTCAAAGGGAACCGAATCCAGGTAATCAAGCTTGCCTGCCTTGTAATCCTCCAGAGCTTTAAGCTCATCGTCGTAAACGATGAAATTGATGGCGCTCAGCCGCGGCGGCCCCTGATGGTATTTTTCATTTCTAACCAGCAGGATGTTCTGGTTTTCCCGATATTCTTTAAGCAAGTAAGGCCCGGTCCCGGGATAAGGACCGTCTTCCTGACTGCTGTCATAGACCCAGAAGGCGGGACTGGTAAGCATATAGACAAATGTCGTATTAGGCTGGTCGAAGACTATTTTCAGGGTGCTGTTATTTACTGCCTGGATCCCGGAAATATCCTGTTTATAGCCATCCAGCATAGTATTGCTGCCCACTATGGGAAGGAACATACTGATATTAGACCACTCTTTGCTGTTGGTAAAGCTCTTTTCCCAGGCGGCTTTGACCGCAGCGGCACTAACTTTTTTGCCGTTATGAAATTTAACCTTGTCATTTAAATGCAGAGTAAGGGTTTTGGCATCGGAGGAGTACTTCCATTTCCTGGCCAGACGGGGCTTGAGCTCACCGGATCTGCCGTCGTAGCAGAGCAGGCCTTCATAGATGGCCGATGCAATCAGGCGTTCCTGATGCTCCGTAAGCGTGGCCGGGTCGAGCAAGCTGACCGGCCGGCACAGGCCCGCGTTCAGCGGCCGGGTATCCAGATTAGCGGTATAAACCGCCAGGTTATGCTTATATATAAGAATTGCCAGCAGAGCGATGAGAAGCAGCAATAACCCGCCCAAGGCAAGCGGCAGCTTCTTTTGCAACTTTAACATGCACTTGTCCCCCTTTTAAACGATATTTATGGGGACATTATATTAGACAAGCATCAGTTTTATTCCATTTTTTGCTGTTTCAAACCTATACGCATCAAGAAACCCGCTCCTTGGCGGGTTGTCATAATCAAATATATCGGCATTCGGAGGTTGCCGCCCCGGTTATAGGAACTAAAGAAAATCTTATTTATAAATAGCCTGGTAGGCTTCATAGTTTTTGAGTACGCTTTTCACATAAAGCCGGGTCTCCCGGAAAGGGATCTTCTCAATTGAGTCGGAGCTGCCGTCCCATTCTCCCTCGGTCATCCATTCCTTAAGCTTTCCCCGCCCGGCATTATAGGCGGCTACCACCACGGGAGTGTGCCCATCAAATTCGCGGTTAAGATCAGCCAGATACCAGCAGCCGAAACGTATATTGGTCTCCGGGTCATGCAGGCTATCCGGATCAAAGTCGCTTATTCCCTGCTGTTCCGCTATCCAGCGGGCAGTTTCGGGCATAATCTGCATAAGCCCCCGCGCCCCTGCCGGAGACTCGGCCCCATTCTGGTACTTGCTTTCCGCCCTGATAATCGCAAAGACCAGATAAGGATCAACATCATATTCATAAGCAGCGGAGAATACCAGGTTTCGGTGAGGCTCAGGATAAAAAATGCTTATCCACCTGGGGAAGGTTAAAACCACGGCCAGAAATATGAGAATAGCGAGCCACATCACGGCAGAAAATTTTGTCCTGATACTGCGTTTCAATATAAAAACCTCCGGTATTATACTGCTGTTACATTCTATATTAAACTGCCTGTAAATTTTCTTTGTAATATATGGCGGCCTTTTCTTTTGTTTCCACCATGCTGCCCCGGTTGTCAATGACAAAGTCAGCGCGCCTGGCTTTCTCATCCAGCGGCATCTGAGAGTCAACCCGCTTTATGGCGTCCGCATGGCTCAGATTTTCCCTCTCCATCAAACGTTTGATCTGGGTTTCCCGATCTACCCAGACAACAACCACCTGCTGGCAGAGCTTGTCCATATTAGTCTCGTACAGCAGGGGAACCTCCAGTATTACGATAGCTTCCGGTTTTTCCAGGCTTGTCTGGCGCAGGGCATCTTTGTAGTATTGCATGATGCGGGGATGAGTGATGCGGTTCAGTTCTTGCAGGCAGTCGGGGTTGCTGAAGACAATCTTCCCTATTTTTTCGCGGTTCAAGCTCTGGTCCGGCTTCAAAATCCGAGGTCCAAAGAACTCCACTATATCCACCCAGGCAGGTTGGCGGGGCAGAACCACTTCACGGGCAATCTGGTCGGCATCAAGTATTATGGCCCCCATTTCCCTGAAGACCGAAGCTACCGTACTCTTGCCGCTGGCAATGCCGCCTGTGAGACCAATTATTCTCATCCGCAACCACCTTATAATAATTCGATAATCCCGATAGTCATAAAGACCAGCCCGGGAACCAGTGAGGCAACGGCTTTTATCCTGGTGGTATTTATTTTACTCCCCAGAAAAATGCCGCTATTTACTAGTATAAATTTTAACACACCAACGCTTATCGCTGTATATAAAATATTGCTTCCGGTCATGGCCATTCCTATTCCTGCTCCCAGGGCATCCATGGCCAGAGCCAAACCCAGGAAAAAAGCCTCACCGGTGCTTATCTCGCCGGAACAATCGAAGTCCGCCCGCGAAGGCTGTTTTAATATCTGCACGATGATGCCCAGTGGTTTTATACTAAATGCGAGCAAAGGCTCCTCGTCACCGTTTTCCAGGGAATCAATCTTATCCCGGCAGGCATTGAGAAGGAACCAGGCTCCTATGCCCAGGATTATGAGGGCACCCAGGTATGAGGATAATTGGGGGGACAGCAATTCGGTAAGACCTGCGCCACAAAGCATAGATACGCTGACCGCCAGAGCCGAAGCCAGGGATATTACCAGCAGAGATAAAAAAGGAATCCTGATCTTGCCTATGCCGTAAGCTATTCCGGCGGCAAAGCCGTCTGCACTTACGGCCAAGGCAAAAAGTAATATAGTCAGGAACTCCACGGGCAACACTCCTATCCATTATTAGCAGTTTCAATCTACTATATGGACAAAAGGGTTAAAGTGTTACCCGCTTCAGTGCTGGCAATTACTGCAGAAGTGCGTGCTGCGTCCTCCTATACGGATGCGTTCAAGGGTATGGCCGCACTTAAGGCAGGGCTGGTTATGGCGGCCATAAACCTTGAGGTGGTTCTGAAAGCCGCCGCTTTCGTTATAGGCATCGCGGTAGTCGCGAAAGGTAGTCCCCCGAAATTTAATACCCTGGTGCAGAACTTTTTTTATGGCCCGGTGCAGTTTTTCAATCTCGCGCCGGGACAGGGAAGATGCGGGACGGTCAGGCAGAATACCAGCCTCAAACAGGGCTTCATCCGCGTAGATATTACCGATGCCGCTGATAAGGTTCTGATTTAACAGGAGATTTTTGACCGGGGCTTTTCGGTGACCCAATATTTCCTGAAGATAAGTAGCGGTAAAGCCAGGGGATAAAGGCTCTTTTCCCATACGGTTGAAAAAGAGCTTCCGGTCCCGTATAAGCCAAACCCCGCCAAAACGGCGGGGGTCCTGGTAAACCATCCTGATGCCGTTATCAAGCCGTACGATGACGTGAATATGTTTTTCATCCGGCTCACCAGGCTGAGACAGCATATAAAAGCGTCCGCTCATGCCCAGGTGAAATATCAGATTAAGGTCGTCCTCCAGTTCAAAAATAAGGAATTTCCCCCGACGTCTGATTTCCTTAATCGTCTTGCCATACAGTTGATTCACCGGAAATTCCTCCTGGCGCAGGATATCTTGCCGCCTTATATCGATAATTTCAATCCCGGCTCCAACATTCTCCTGCAGTGCTCTGACTATGGTCTCCACTTCCGGAAGTTCAGGCATCATACGCCTCCTAAATTCATCAATCTATTATAATTAACCTACACCCTGAAATCCGCCATGTCGTACCAGTTCCGCCCGATTTTTAGCGATATCTCCAGGGGAACCTTCAGTTCGCAGGCATTTTCCATGCAGTCTTTCAACAGTTCGGCTACGTCCTGGATCTCGGTAAGCGGCACCTCCAGAACCAGCTCATCATGCACCTGCAGCAGCAGCTTAGCCTGCAGTTCCCGCTCTCTTAATTGGGCAAACACCTTAATCATGGCCAGTTTTATTATATCAGCCGAGGTCCCCTGAATCGGTGTATTTAACGCCATCCTCCGGGCGAAAGACTGCTGCATCTTGTTTTTGGCGTTAAGGTCAGGCAGGTAGCGGCGGCGTTTTAAATAGGTTTCGACATAGCCGTGCTGCTGGCCGAATTTTACGATATCTTCCATGTATCGCTTGACCCCGGGATAGGAATCCAGGTAATTGTCTATATACAGGCGGGCCTCCTTACGGCTTACCCCGGTATCCCGGGAAAGGCCAAAATCGCTTATCCCATATACAATGCCGAAATTAACCGCCTTGGCCCGTCGGCGTAATTCACTGTCCACCTGATCCAGCGGTACTTTAAATATCTCTGCTGCCGTGCGGGTATGGATATCTATACCCTGATGGAAGGTCTCTATCAGGGTCTCATCCCCGCTTATATGGGCCAGAGCCCGTAAATCAATTTGGGAGTAATCGGCTGACATCAGTATATAATGGTCATTGGCTGCGGTAAAGGCCTTGCGGATGCGGCGTCCTTCCTCCATCTTGATCGGAATGTTCTGCAGGTTGGGTTCCACGCTGGATAAGCGCCCGGTGGCAGTCTGGGCCTGCTTGAATATGGTGTGTACCCGGCCGGTATCCTGGTGAATCAGCTCCTGCAAAGCATCCACATAGGTGGATTTTAATTTGGTAAGCTGCCGGTAATTCAAGATGTGGGCAATAATCTCATGATCGTCATAGAGCTCTTCCAATATTTCCGCACCGGTAGCATAGCCGGTTTTAGTCTTTTTAATTACTCGCAATCCCATGTCTTCAAACAGAACTTTCCCCAGTTGTTTGGGGGAATTGATATTAAACTCCTGACCGGCCAGCGCAAAAATGCGTCTCTCACTGCCCTCTATGCCTGCGGCCATCTCCTTCGATAACTCCTGCAGGGTTTCCCTGTCCACTTTGATTCCGGCAAATTCCATGTGAGCCAGTACCTCTGATATAGGCATTTCCACATTCTTAAGCAAGGGCTTCTGCTCGGCCGGAATATCCTCTTCCAGCCGTTTAAGCAGGCTGTGCAGGCGTGATACACTGATGGCCGGATTTTTGTCCGGCACGTTAATATCCAGATATTTGAACAGAGCTGTGCTCAGTTCATCCCCTTCGAAGCTGGGGTCGTCAATATAAGCTGCCAGCAGAGTATCCCCGGCTATCCCCTGCAGTTTAATACCGTACCTCATCAATATTACCTGAACGTATTTGGCATTATGCATGATTTTCCCAACGAAATCCGACTCCAGCAGGGGCCTGACCCATTCCAGACGATAGCTGGCGCGCTCTCCCACCGGCAAATGATAGACCAGGTCTCCCTGTTCGAAATATATGCCTTTAATCCTGGCCCACATCGGATGGTGATAGTCGGTTTCAATATACAGGGCCAGGGGTTGAAGGGAGTCCAGGCTCTCTCTGAAATTCCCAGCTTCTTCTTCGGTTTCCAGCTCGGTAACGGTTACATCCTCGGCCGTTACTTCCCGCCCGGTACTCTTGCTTTCCTGCAGGGCAGTGAGGAAATTGTTAAACTCCAGGCGTTTATAGAGCTCGATTAAACTATTCCGGTCAGGCTCCGCGACCAGGAATTTGTCCAGGTCCCAGTCAAGGTCAATATCTCTGACGATGGTTGCCAGTTCCCGGCTCATAAAGGCCTGCTCCCGGTTCTCGACAAGCCTTTCCGTCAGTTTGCGCCCGCTTATCTCCCCCAGATGCTGATAGAGGTTTTCCAGGTTGCCGTATTCCTTTATCAGCTTGACTGCCGTCTTGGCCCCTACCCCCGGTACTCCGGGTATATTATCGGAAGTATCACCCATCAGGGCTTTTATCTCAATCATCTGCTCCGGTAATACTTCCCATTTGGCAGTAACCTGCCCGGGGTCATAGATTTCCATTTCACTGATGCCTCTTTTGGTCATCAAAACCTTAACCTTTTCTGATACCAGCTGCAGGGCGTCACCATCACCGGTAACAATAAGGCAGTCCATATTCTCATCCTGGGCCCGCTGGCTCAAGGTACCTATAATATCATCGGCTTCGTAGCCGGGTATTTCGATATAGTGAACATTTAATGCGGTAAGCACATCGCGTAAAAGCTGGAACTGCCCTTTCAGTTCATCCGGCGGAGCAGAACGGTTGGCCTTGTATTCGCTGTACCTGTCACAGCGGAAGGTCTTGCGATCCATATCAAAAGCCACTACTATATGGCTGGGCTGTTCACCGGCTGTCACCCGGTTGAACATGGTCAGAAAGCCATACACCCCGTTAGTGTATACCCCTTCCCGGCTGTGCAGCAGGGGCAGCGCATAAAAGGCACGGAACAGGAGACTGTTCCCATCGATTAACATTAATTTCTTTTCCGGCATGGTAAACCCACCTTTATAATAACCATTGGCAACCCGGCGCTGCCTTGAGAATCTTTTGCTAATTATAGCATTACCGGGGGGAAAGGAAAAACTTTGGGCAGTGGAGGAGAATCCGGAGGTCGGCGTTAATAACATAATCCCTTAACAGTAAGCAATAAATAAGGCAGGAATCTCTTCCTGCCGCGGTATTCTTATGAAGTTTACATGATTTAGGGATTTACGTCTTCTACAAAGTATATATTTACCGTAACTATCTGCAATTCTTTATCCAATGCCGCTTTTTGCTTCAGACTATCCTGAATCTGTTGTTCAATTTCACTTATCTTTGCTTGATCAGGACATTCGGCCTGCTGCAGGTTCTGCTTTTTTTCCTGCAGCGAATTAATTTGGGTTTCTAATTCGCTATACTGTTCGGTTAATTCTACCCGGCTGTGCATGGGGCTACTAGCCTTGCCGACTCCACCCAACGCACCTATAACCTTATCCACATCATTTTCATTGACTTTTATAGCCAAGCCATTGGCGTTAGGACCGGATAGCGCCTGAGGTACGGTGCCATTATCTGTATACTCATAATTCCAGCCATTGCTTTGGGCCAGTTGCACTACTTGCTTTAAAGAATCACCAGCATTCTGCACCTTAAGGCGGGTGGAAAACACATCGGCCAGTTTTGGAGTTACAACTTTAGCCGTACTTACATCCGGTCCTTTGGTCTCACCATCCTGCTCATCGGTAGTTTTTGCCGGTACTTTTTTAGAGCCGTCATTATCTGTTACCCGAGTTTTTTCTGGATTCACCTCCGGTGCTTGAGCTACATCCGTTGATTTTTCTTCTTTCCCATTATATATACGGCTTATTATTTCATTAATAGCCACTGAAGGCTTATTATCGTTTACTTTATTATGCTTATCTTGCCAGGAAGCAATCATGGGAGCAAGGGGCAAAGCACTGCTGGCATAAATCCCTACTACCAGTGCCACACCCGCTACGCCAGCTGCTATCCAACCCTGTTTTTTAGGTTTCTTGATTTTTCTGGGGCCAAATAGAATAGTCTTCTCATCCGCCAGACGTTTTCTTAAATCCTCAGCAAAACTCTCTGGCAATTCCGGGGCGGAAAGGTTTTTCAGAGCAATACGAATCGACCTTAAGTGCTCCAGTTCCTGCCGACACTGGGAACAATTCTCAAGGTGTGCGCTTATAGCCGTATTATCTTTCTCGCTGGTCATGCCATCGATATAGGACGACAGCATATCCCTTACCTGTTCGCACTTCATAGCCCTTTCCTCCTCGCTTTTTTAGACGAGAATCTAAGGTAAAAGTTCCCTCTCGGATATTTTTTTTCTTAAGACTTCCCGGGCCCGGCTAATCCTGGACTTGACGGTTCCCATCGAACAATTCAAAACTTCGGCAATCTCTTCATAACTCAGTTCCATCACATCACGCAGCACAATAGCTGTTTTATGTTCAGGCTTCATTTCGTTCAGCAGTCCTTGTATGTATCGAGCAAATTCCTTTTGTTCATATAATATGTCTGCACCTGGCGAACTGTCCGCTATTTCCTTTTCCACCTCATCCCCTTCCCGGGTAGCCAGAGGCTCATCCAAGGATAGCGGCATGATTCTTCGCTTCCTTCGTCGCAGTTCATCCAGACAAACGTTAGTAGTGATACGGTACAGCCAGGTACTGAAGCTGGAATTGCCTTTAAAAGAGCGCAGGGAACGGAAAGCCTTGATAAAAGCCTCCTGAGCCATGTCATAAGCGTCTTCTTCATTACCCATATAGCGATAGGCTAGGGCATATATTTTATTGTGATATTGTACGACAAGTTCTTCGAAAGCACGGGTATCACCCTGTATGCTTTGCTTAACTAAATATTCCTCTGACTGCATTAATTTCTCCCTTAATCTTATAGTTGCGGGATATAACCAATCTATATAATTAACGAAGCGTGCTTATATCTTAATAAACTATACTATAAAAATTCAACACATTTACATAAATTCCTTTTCGTCTCCACTTCCTTGTTATAACAGGTACACTATTATGAGGCTTTTCTGGGATATACCAACTATGGGTTTTATTTTATTCCATATTATTAAAACAAATACAGCTATTATAAAAAAGGGATTTAAGTTCCATAACAATTCTGTTATAATTTACCTAGTTATATAAATAGTAACAACAAAAGGGGGAATTCTAATGAATATCAATGGTCTGGTTGCCTTGGTAACGGGTGGAGCTTCCGGACTGGGCGCAGCAGCAGTAGAAATGCTGATTGCCAAGGGCGCCAAGTGTATTGTTGCCGACTTAAATGAAGAGAAAGGCAAGGAATTTGCCGCTAAATTCGGTGACAAAGCTGTATTTGTAAAGTGCAATGTTACTTCTACTCCCGACAATGAGGCTGCCGTAAAGGCTGCCATAGACAACTTCGGCAAGTTAGATGTGCTGATAAATGCTGCCGGCATAGGCAGTGCTTCCAAGATTATCGGCAAAGACGGCCCCACCAATCTGGATTGGTTCAAGATGGTCATTGACATCAACCTCATCGGTACTTTTGATGTCATGAGACTGGCTGCTTGGGAAATGTCCAAGAACGAACCCAATGATAAAGGTGAAAAAGGATGCATCATCAACGTAGCCTCCGTAGCCGCATTCGATGGTCAGATGGGACAGGCTTCCTATTCCGCTTCCAAAGGCGGCGTAGTGGCTATGACCCTTCCCATTGCCCGTGATCTTTCCCGCGATGGCATCCGGGTAAATACTATTGCTCCCGGTATCTTCGATACGCCAATGATGCAGTTGCTGCCGCAGGCTGCCCGGGATTCACTGGGTGCTCAGGTACCCTTCCCCAAACGCATGGGAGATCCGCCTGAATTTGCCCATCTGTGCTGCGCTATTGTAGAGAATCCATATATCAACGCTCAGGCTATCCGCCTTGACGGCGCGATTCGCATGGGAATCAAATAATAAATATCTTGTCCTGGAACCCCGGCCGTACTGGTCGGGGTTTTTTAATGCCTCACCTCTGTTAAAATATCCTCTGCCCGGAGTTAATCCCTTTCCTTTTCCGCATAAGATATTGTATTATATATTTGAACTATAATTATATATTGTATTATATATAGTTATACACATATAGGCTCGTCGCAAATCTTTCGGATCAAAAATGAGAGGAGTTTTTTAAATGGGTGACTATCGTCAGATGTGGATCGATTTGGGAATGGATTTGGAGAAACATGATATTCTCTGCCAAGTTCTTCCCGAGGCCTTCGGTTCCGTCTACCTTTCTCAGGAAAACCGCCCTGAAGGAATGGACTATTTTAATTTTGTGGTAGCTGAAATCCATGGAGTACGCCCCTCGGAACTGATCGCCCATCAGCAAAAAGGCGGCAAGGTTTTCGGTACTTTCTGTGTATATGTCCCTGACGAGGTGATATTCGCTGCCGGCGGTATTGCAACCGGTCTCTGCGGCGGTTCCCAGTTCTGGATTCCCGGCGGAGAAAAGGTGCTCCCCGCCAATACCTGTCCCCTGATCAAAGCCTCGGTCGGCGCGCGCCTGGACGGTACCTGTCCCTTTTTTAAGATAGCCGACATGTATATCGGGGAGACCACCTGCGACGGCAAGAAAAAAGCCTGGGAGATTCTCAACGAGCATGTTCCGGTTCATGTTATGGACCTCCCCCAGATGAAGAGGGCAAAAGACATCAAGGCCTGGGAAGATGAAATTAAAATATTGATGCAAAGAGTGGAAGAGCAGTGTGGGACCAAAATCACGGCCGCATCCCTGGCGGAAAATATTAAGCTGATCAACGGCAAACGCCAGGCCCTGGCTCGTCTGTATAATACCAGGAAGAATTCCCCGGTACCGATAAGCGGCAAAGACGTTCTTCTGATTACCCAGATCGCCTTCTATGATGACCCGGCCCGCTTTACCGAACAGGTGAACGCGCTGTGTGATGAGCTTGACGCCAGGATAGCAAAAGGCGAGGGGGTGATCCCGGCTGACGCCCCCCGCATTTTGATTACCGGCACCCCCATGGCTATCCCCAATTGGAAGCTGCACCACGTATTGGAATCCAGCGGAGCAGCCGTAGTGGTGGAAGAACTCTGCACCGGAACGCGCTATTTTCAAAATCCGGTGGATGAAAGCGGTACCACCATCGACGAGCAGCTGAACGCCCTGGCCGAACGCTATATGAAGATCAACTGTGCCTGTTTTACCCCTAATACGGGAAGAATAGACGACATCCTGCGCTTGGTAAAAGAGTATAAGGTTGACGGAGTAGTCGACTGCAATCTGCAATTCTGCGGAATATACTCCACCGAGAGCTATCTGGTGGATCGGGCCCTTAAAGAAGCTGGTATACCGGTGCTGCACATTGAAACCGATTACAGCGACCAGGATTTTGAACAGCTCAGGACCAGGGTCCAAGCTTTCCTGGAGATGCTGGAAAAATAGGATACTAAAATGACAGAAAAAATCTATAATTACTATATCCTGTTCCCCAACCATAATGAAGGTCTTCGGGCCCACAAGGCTCTGAAGGCAGCCGGGATAAAATGCATCATTGCCCCGACACCCCGCGAGGCCAGTACTTCATGCGGCATTTCCCTGCTGCTTGCGGGCGACTGCGTGGACCAAGCGCAGAAAATTATTCTGGCCCGGGGAATAACCACCCTGGGCATAGCAAAAATTGAAAAGAAAACCAATCCGGGATTCAAATCCTGCTGAGGTTTTTAAGATTTCGCCTTGATTCTGTCCTGTCCTTAAACCGCTTGAGGCTCCTCGGACTAGCTCCATGAGGGGCCTTAAGCTTGACAAGCAATAATTCGCCAGCTATAATTTACTATGCATGAAATAAGCCAGAGTGTCGGAATTGGCAGACGAGCGCGACTCAAAATCTACTGCGTGAAAAGCCCTTTTCGACCGGTCGGTGACTCCTGAACCCGCGTGGTTGCTGGGTTCTTGATAATTGAATAGTCTTTATGGTTTTTCATATCCCTCCACCATATCCCTCCAAATTCCAGAGATGGATTATGGAGAGGGAAATTGAAATAAACTTGCCGATGTGGCGGAATTGGCAGACGCACCGCACTCAAAATGCGGCGGATAACCTCCATGCCGGTTCGACTCCGGCCATCGGCACCAGAATCAATCGCTCTTAAAGCCGCGGTACAAGCGGATTTGAGAGCTTTTTTCTTTTCTGGCGGCACCTATCGTTTCCGCCTGGTATACCTTCACACGAACCATTTTAGCGCAAATTTGCAATGCTCTCAGCTCCCTTCTGGCCTGACATTCCTCCCGCTTTGGAGGGATGTCAGGAGGGATATACGCCGATGATGGCGTTGGCCGAAGCGACCTTGGAGCTGAAATCCAAGTGAGTGTAAATGTTCGAGGTGGTGGAGATATCGCTGTGCCCCAACCACTCCTGGATCTCCTTCAGGCTGACGCCGTTGGCGTACAATAAACTGGCGCAGCTATGGCGCAAATCGTGAAAACGGATTTTTTTCAAGCCATGGTTTTTCAGGGTGAGCGCGAAATTCTGGGTGATATAACCCGGCTTGACCCGTTCTCCCAACTCGTTCACGTAAATGTAGCCAAGATGCTCCCGGCAATAGGCTTTTCCGCATACTTTTTGATCGCGCTCCTGCTCTTCCTTTAGCTGCCGGAGAAGCTTTTCAAAGGGCTCTACCAGCGGCAAGGTGCGGTGGCTCGACTTGGTTTTGGCACGGTCCTTTTCCACGATGATGGCTTTTCCGTCCACCCTTACCTCGGTTACGGTGTGCTTGATGGTCAGCGTCTTTTTTTTGAAGTCAATGGCGTCCCATTTCAGTCCGACGATCTCGCTGCGGCGCAGTCCGTAAAACGCGCCCAGGATGACAGCCAGCTCGATCTTCTTTCCCTTGACGATTGCGAATAGGGCTTCCAACTCCTTGTCATTATAGGTGGCTGCGGTGTATTTAACATTTCGGGGACGCTCCACCCGGTCGGCCGGGTTAAAGGCGATCAGCTCGGTTCTGAAAGCGTATTGCAGTGCCTTTCTGATATTGGCATGGCGATGAATGACGGTATTGGCGCTTACTTTTTCGACGTTCAGACCGTATTGATAATAGTCCTGGATGTGTTTCGGGGTCACGTCCTTCAACGTAAGCTTGAATTCCTTAAAATAAGGAATAACGCGGCTCTTGATGCACATAGCATAAGAGGCGTAGGTGGTCATTTCCACATTGTGCTTGATCATCTCCAGCCATTCCAGCAGGAAGTCGGTAAACAGTATTTGCACCTCGCCGGAGATCGGGTTTACTTTATCAGCCGGATTGTCCCGGATCAGTTCAAGCTCCACGGCGTATGCCAAGGCTTCCTTGATGACCTCGTGATATTGGAGCAGGGCATTGTTTAAGGTGCGATTTTCTGTTCTCTCATACTGATAGTAGCCTTCTATATCCTCCGTCTTTATTTTCGCTACCGTAATGGGGGTATTCTTAAAGTAAGGGATGATGAAGTTTTTTGTATCGTACAAGTAGAGAGCGTAGGTGTCAGCGTCCACTTTGCCGATAACATCCTGCAGCCATTTTGTTAGGAAGCTTGCAAACAAAGCGTTTTTGTCGCTCATTGCCGTGTCGGGTTTAAACTCTTGCCTGATAATGTCGAGAGAGAGCAAGCAGCACGGCGGCAACCTCCTAATGCCACCGTCCTTTAAAGAAGGGAACCTTAAAATCCTCCGCAATCCTATTTTAAAAATGAAAACGGCGGCTTTGATTTCTTATTCCAAAACCGCCGTTTGGCATTTGTTAGTTATTCCCCGTTAATTATTCTACCGCCGAAACAACGGTTTTTGGTTTTTAAGAAGCTAACCAGAGAAGACACCCCTAACAATTTAAAAATCTGGGTTAATAAGCCCGAACTTTTGATGCTTATTTACGGATTTAAGTTAAAATGTCTTTCATTATACAGAGACAATTAATGGAAAATTTTGCAACATATACATAAGTCCTTTTTTAAATTTTTGGACCAAATGAATCAGATTTATCGCTGAAATATTTTTCAGGTTATACTTGGGCTTCCAAAATGTTTTTATTTTTGTCGTAAGATTCTCTTTTAATTGCCTGTATAATCAATATAAGGGGGTAATTTAAGTGATCATGATGATAATCACCGCACTGGAAGGCGATGACGATAAGACCTACATGATAAATTTATATAATGAGTATTATGGTCTGGTGCGAAAGACGGTTTACAATATTACCCACGATGCGGACAATGTAGAAGATTTGGTCAACGATACGTTTATAAAATTAATTGAAAAAATATCTATAATTCGAACGCTGGAAAGTTGCAGATTGGCCGCTTATGTTGTCTATACTTCTAGGAGCGTGGCTATTAATCATATAAAACATAAAATTGTCCAGAGAAAGCATGCATATTATGGAGGAGACACGGATCTAACAGAAAAGATGCCTGACCTTGAGAGTACCATAGAAGAGCGGATTATCCGTCAGGAAGAAATGAAAGGGATGGAGAATGCCATATTGAGGCTTCCGGAGAAGCAAAAAGACCTGTTGTATTTCAAATACATATTGGAAATGCATGATAGGGAAATAGCGGAGATTTTAAAAATCGATCCGGACAGTGTTCGGCAGTATCTGACCAGAGCTCGGAGAGAAGCCAAAAAGCTCATGGATAAGGAGGTGAATCAGCATGCCGAATAACAGTTCGGAACGACTTCGCCAAAAACTTTATGAGGAATATGAAGACAGTCTCTTCAAATTGGTCATGCACGACGTTGCGGAGAAAGAAGGCCAGCTTTTCCTGGAGGAAAAAGAAAAGCTGAAAAACGATCCGGAATTTCTGCCTTCTCAGGAGGCTACCCAAAAATTCAGTCAGCAACTGGATGCGCAGCTAAAAAAGTCGCAGGTTTATGGCAAACGGCGGCGCATTCGGCAGACTTTAAACAGAGTGGCAGTCGCCATGCTGATCATGCTGGTTATATTAGGCACCACGGTAATGACCGTGGAGGCAGTTAGAGTCAGGGTGTTGAATTTTCTAATGGATATTCAGCAGGAATACACCTCTTTTCAGTTGAAGGACAGCAGCAGCGATTCGGAGGGGGGCAGTGCAACCTTAGACTGGCGCCAAGCTTATGTCCCGACCTATATACCGGAAGGATTTGAAGTCAGAGATATTTCTGACGGTAAACTTATAAAAACAATTGAATTTCAAAATCCGCAAGGCTCCATCATCACTTACACAGAATTAAGCGAAGGCACAAAGCCCACAGTGGATACGGAAAACGCATCCGCCTTTGAAGCAGTCAGCATCAACGGGCATGAAGGAGCGCTGGTGGTGAAAAACTCTCTGGTGACCATCATTTGGGCAATGGAAGATCGTATGTTCATGATTCGGGGAGAGATAGAGAAAGACATGGTGATAAAGATGGCCGAAGGAGTGAAATATCTAGATTAAGCTTAAAAATATTCCAAAAAAAATAGAAAAATAGTGTTGCAAAAGCCTCCTTTGATTGTCTTTTCTAGTTGAAAGATATTTTAAAGGAGGTTTGATTTATGAAAAAATTCATCAGCATTAGTATTCTTGCCTTTATGACCGTTTTCTTAGCTGTTCCGGCTTACGCGGCTGACGGGACCCAAAACGCGGGGATACAAGGCGTAATAACGCCTCAATACACCTACGTTTCAACATTAACTCCGGGACTAGAGATCAATTCGTTAGGGACAGCCACCTGCGTAGGAATAGCCTCTGCTTACGACAGCTCGCACACCACTAAGCTGACCGTCGAATTGCAAAAATCCGGAGGCTGGAGCACAATTAAGTCTTGGTCCGCGTCATCGACCGGAGCCTCCCTCGCCAGAATAGAAGAGGATTATTATGTTGTCCGTGGCACCTATCGGGTATGCGCTACCGCTAAAGTTTATAACGTTTCCGGCACTCTGTTGGAAAGTCAATCAGTATATTCTGACACGGTGACATATTGACTGGCTGTTATAATACAACAGGGCTATTAAGGATCTTCTAAATCTAAGTATGAAGGAGGAACAGAGATGAAAGTGTCAAAAACTGTTGGCATGTTAATCATGATGGCGGTGCTGGTTGTTGCTTTAAGCAGCACGGGTTGCACCGGAGGGACCGACACAGGGGATTTTGTGGTTGAAAATGGCGTTTTAACACGCTACGCAGGTGCCGAACCGGTTGAAGCCGGTGACTCGGTACCAGATAACATAAAGGCTGACATAGTAGTAAATATCCCTGATAATTTAGGTATTACCGCTATCGGGGGTATGGCTTTCAGCCATCGCCCCGGCATTTCAGCAGTGAACATCCCTAAAGGGGTCGTATCCATTGGCGAAGGTGCGTTCGAGAATTGCACCGGCTTGACATCGGTCACGGTTCCCGATACATTGGAATCTATTGGCGCTGCTGCCTTTGGTGGTTGCAGCAGCTTAATCTCCATTACCATCCCGGAGGGCGTGACTTCCATTGGCGACGGTGCCTTTAGCAATTGCAGCAGTTTAACCTCGGTCATCATCCCGGACAGCGTAACCTCCATCGGCAGTTTAGCGTTCAGTAACTGCGGCAGCTTAGCCTCGGCAACGATGGGGAGCGGTGTGACCTCCATCGGCAACCGGGCTTTTGAGGGAACCAAGCTTTCCTCTCCCGTCATCATTAATGATGGAAAAACGTTGTGCTATGTGCCGCTCGGAATGACCAGCTATACTATACCCAATACCGTGACAACTATAAACGGCTACGCGTTCTCCAATTGCAGCAGCCTCACTTCCGCGACCCTTCCGGACAGTGTAACCACCATTGGCGATTACGCCTTTGAGGGGTGTGGGCAGCTTAAAACCATCACCATTCCGGCCAGCGTGACGCAAATTGGTAGAGCCGCTTTTAATCGTACCGGTATATCCGAGCCGGTTATCATCCACCAGGGTAAACTGCTTTGCTATGTTCCGGCCAGCTACACCGCCTATACCATACCGGATACCGTTACCGAAATAAACGCTGGCGCTTTTGGAAATTGCAGCCAGCTTAAAACCATCACCCTGCCGGAGAGCGTAACCAAAATAGGGGATGGGGCCTTCTTTAATTGCACCGGCTTGACTTCCATCAAACTTTCCGCCGCCATCACAACCATAGGAAAGGATGCCTTTGGAAATTGCAGAAAATTGACCGCAGTGGAACTCCCCCGCGGGATAACGTCAATTAACGAGGTATTGTTTGGGAACTGCGAGAGCTTGCGCTCCATCACCATCCCGGATAGCATTGCTTCGATTGATGCGAGTGCCTTCTTTAACTGCACCGGCTTGACCTCCATCACCATTCCGTCCAGCGTGACTTTTATTGGCAAAACGGCGTTCGATGGTTGCGAGAACCTTACAATCATTTGTCCGAAGGACTCATATGCGCAGCAGTATGCGATTGAAAACGCGATTAAGTATACAAACTGATTTCAGCGTAGCTTGATGCCCACGTCAACATGGTTCTTTGAGAATCGATACAACCATTGGATTCAATTGATATTCTGAGGTGTGATTTTATCCTGCAATTGGCTGAGTAAGATACTATTAAATAGCGATCCCGTACCACTTAGATAGTGATACGGGATCTTTTTTTGAGTAGCTTTTTGGGACTCACTGTTTCGTCAATCAGGGCCATAAAATACCGGTCGTATGCGCCGCACAAAAGTTCCTCCAGCACTTCCCTTTGGTCGTGGTTAAAGCCGTAGATTTCCGCCTCCCCATGAAGTTGGCGACAAAAATAAGGGCATCTTGAAAATTAGCTAATGTCTGGAACCGAAGATATTTCAAAAGTATATGTTGCAAAAATCTTTATAGATTGTCTTTATATGGTAAAAAGAACTTAGGGGGTAATTTAAAAATTTTGAGTGAAAAGCTATCCTGAAGTGCTTAGCGTTACTACAGCTTAGTTACATGTTGCCAGTATCAAGACCTGCCCTTCAATAATATGAGGTAGGCCTTTTTACTTTTTAAAAGGGGGATAAAAAATGAAGCATGAGCCGAAATTACGGGAGTTGATTGCTAAGGCCAAAAGCGGTGATGCCGAAGCCACAGTACAAGTTGTTGACCGTTTTGCTCCGCTTGTGAGGAAGCATAGCCACTGGTTAGGTTACGACGAAGCCACGTCAGATTTAACAATTTGGATTATAGAAGCAATTCATCGTTACCCAGCCGAACGCCATGCGAGAAAAAGATAAAAAAGTTTTTCAGTTCAACCGGATAAAAATCAGAAAAATAAATAAAAAATCTGTGATAGAGGGTTATTAAAATGACCCCCTATTTTCTCTTTATATAGCAGAGGGCGAAATAGACAGGCCGAAAGGAGGTGGACAGGGATGATTCCCTATACTTAGCACTTATGACAATAACCTTGAGGAAGCCCGCATACTGGCTTGGTTTATAACCGGCTTGAACCACGAAGCCATTAGACTGGCTAAGAAGTACAAGCGGTTACGGGAACATGAACCACTAATCCTCAACAGCCCAATGAGTCAGGATTATGAAGATGAGGTGACGGATATGCTCGATACCATAGCCGACGCCAATGACATCTTTTTAGAAGTGGAGAATTCGATATTTCTTCAGGAAGCGCTCTCGCTGCTGACGCCCCAGCAACAAAAAGTCATTACGGCAACAGTCCTGGAAGGACGACCGGAGAACGAGGCCGCTACAAGATTGGGAATTTCGCAACCGGCGGTGCATCAGATGAAAGCACGAGCGTTAAACAAGTTGAAAAAACATTTTGTCCTGGACAAGCCCACCGGCAAGTAGAGCCTTATCCAGGACCAGCAATCACCATTACCCAAAAGCAGGAAATTGCAGTTGATATTATATTTTCTCCTGCCGCTGGAGTAAAGAAAATTCACAAAACTTAATGCTAGGAGGAATTGAAATGAGTTATCCATATGGTGAACCGTTAGAAAACATAGGAACAGATATATGGGATTTTACAGAGTTCGTAGGAAGAGACAGCGTGGATTTGCTGGCAAGAATGATCTATAGTGAAGCCGCTGATCAGGCATATGTAGGCAAGCAAGGGGTCGGGCATGTAGCACTAAACCGAAGAAATAATGGCGGTTTTGGTGGAAGTACTTTTGAAGCAGTATTGTTAGCACGTGGCCAGTTTCGCGGCATGACAACAGAGATGGCAAGAAAACCGACTTTAAATTCGACCGCGTGGGCTGAAAGCCTCTACATTGCTTCAAACATTACAACACAATACAACCCTATCGGAAATAGGTTGTATTTTTCCAAAGGGCTACCTTCCTGGGCAGTAGATGAAATAAAAATAGGGGACCACTGGTTCTATAACGAGGGCTAGCCCGCAACTCCGCATCAAGAGGCTGTCTTAAACAGAGCAGCCCCTTGATGTTATTAGTAAAAATAGAACTCGTCGAGAAGCCTCGGTTTGAAGCCGTTTCCTCTTTACTTCAGGAATTGCTTGGGTATTCCGCAAATGATATTTTATCAGCTTTAAATTCCCCCTCTTGGAAAGAATAGTCAATCGTAATAAATCCAACATACTTTGTGGGACCCACTTCAGCTCCTATCATAGCTCTTAATATATAATCAGTATTGGTAATTTGATATTCTGTAAAATTTTCATAGTAAATATTTGATATGGTTTTGGGGTATCTTTCCGCCATTGCTTTAGGAAAGTCGTTCAGGTTTACATCGGTAACATCACCGTTTATTATTACCTTCACTTCTCTGTCGGATATGATCTGGTCTTCAACGTTATCTTTAATGATATCCAGCGGATTTTCCACTTTATATTCCGTAAAGTTTTCCGGGTTGATGACATGAACGGTTTGATGAATTATGCCAGTTCCTCTCCCCCGGCTTAAGATGACCGCGATTTCTTTTTTATTATCCCCGTTTAAATCCACATAGCTTAATTGAGGCAAATCTTCGATCATGGCGATAGTCTCCCAGTCAAAAACCTGCTTTTTCCCGTTAACGCTCAGGATTAGTCCTTTGTACATTTCAGCCCGTAATAACTGGTCCTCTTCCTTGTTTAAAGCGTACAAGTATATTTTTTCCTCCGGTATCGAAGCAATGAGCTTGATATCGCTGTCAATACGCACCGCTTGTTTTTCTTCATCCCAATTGGCCTCAGCGCCTAGCTTTTCCGCAATACTTCTGACCGGCACATACACGCGATCATCGATGATAACCGGAGAGGCGTCGGTAAATTCTTCACCGTTTATATACAATAGGATTTTTTGCATCGCGCTGCTCTTAAACGCAAATAAGCTGAGGCAAATTAAGAATGAAAGGGATACGGCAATTATAAACTTTTTTTTATCCAAGATTTTATACCTCCTTTATCTGTATCCGTTTTATTTTTAAAATACCCCCGATAGCCTGAGTGTTCACCTCCTATTTCTACTGCCTTTACAAGGGTTCAAAAGAGTATTTGTCTTCACATAAAATATTACATTTATTAGAATTCACATCTTTCAAAGATTTTTTGAAATTCGGTCAGAACGAGAAAGTATGGTGCCAATATTTAAACACTGCCACTGCTGAGTTCGAATAGGATATGCCTTGCCAGAATATTACACCTCCTTGTACATTGTAGTTAGACGTACTTAAATCAAAAAGCTTAGTTCTTTTGACAATCACATAGGAATTCCGGGGTAACTCGGATAAATATTCTCGTAAAGGCAGGGGGCTTCGAAGGTCCTCCTTGGGAAGTATTGCTCTGTCCCGAAATTAAGAGTGAAGCCCCACCCGTACGAGAGGACTCGAATGAGCACGTTGTTGATGCGGCTTGCCGCATGCTGCGAGTTACGCGCAAGGTTGAGGCTCGTAGGGGCTAAAGGGAACCTGCCGTATTTTGTGAAAGTAGGGGTTAGTATGTTCTATGCAGGTATTGACATCGCCAAGCACCGTCACGAGCTTTGCCTGGTTGATGAGACAGGTAAACCGGTTTTGCAGATTTTTATCGAGAATACTCACAAGGGGTTTGAAAAGCTTTTGCAAGCGATCAATGGTTTAGAAGTTGCTCCTGATGGAGTTCGGTTCTGCATGGAAGCTACCGGGCATTACTGGTTAGCTCTCTATTGCCATCTTAAGGAGCTGGACTATAAGGTTAGCGTTATTAATCCTATTCAGTCTGATGCCCTGCGCAATCTCTACATTCGCAAAATCAAAACTGATGAGAAGGATGCTTTGCTCCTGGCTGAGATGCTGCGTCTTGGTCTTGCCCCTGAAGCCAATCTGGCTTCGGAAACGGTAATGAAGCTGCAAACCCTCTCTCGTATTCGAATTGAATTTGTGCACCAGATCGGCGCTTTAAAGAACAGGGTGCTTGGTATCCTCGACCGGATCTTTCCTGAATACCCCAAGTGCTTTTCTAATGTCTTTATTCGCACTTCCAAGGAATTGCTTAAGCGCTATTGTGAACCCGAGGAAATCGCCGAGTTGGATATCTCAGAATTGACTGGCTTTCTTAAGCAGCACTCCCGCGGCCGCCTCGGTGCAGAACGGGCTGAACAGATTCAGGCTTTGGCCAAGGGTACGTTTGGGATTAACCTGGCCTTGGACGCTTTTACTCTAGAACTCCGCCTTATGGTTGAACAGGTTGAATTCATTGAAGATCAGATCGCTGTCATTGAGGAAGCCATCAACCAGGTCATGGAGGAAATGCGCCCCAGCCCTGATACGCCTTACCGCCATGTTCTGGAGACCATTCCTGGCATCGGTCCTGTACTGGCTGCTGCCATCATTGGCGAGGTGGGCGATATTAGTCGATTCCCTAATGCCAAGGCTTTGGTGGCTTATGCCGGTATTGATGCTACGGTTCGCTCTTCGGGTCAGTTTGAGGGCACCCGTAATCGGATGTCTAAACGGGGCTCCCCTGTTTTACGCAACAGCCTATGGCTGGCTGCCGTTTCGGCCCGCAGATTCAATCCGGAACGGAAAGCTTTTTACGAATTGAAGTGCAGCCAGGGCAAGCATTCGAGTGTGGCTACCGGAGCTGTAGCGCGGCGTTTGGTGCATTTGATCTATTCTCTTTGGAAAGAAAATCGTCCCTTTGACCCGAATTATACCTGGTCGCCCACAAACCCCAATGGGTAACCGGAATCTCTATGTGATTGTCAAAGAACTTTTTTAACCTATTGACTTTTTATAGCACGTCTTGATAAACTTTCGATTATCTTAAATGATTGTCTAATCTTCTGACTTAGTACCATTTTTACAAGGTTTTAAAATAGACTATTCCTTTCATATGTATAAGACAATTCAGGAGGTATTTTGCAACACTTTCATTGACATTTTTTTGCGTTTTCTAAAAAACAAAGGCGCTAAAATCCACTCCATTCTCAAAAGGCTTTATTATTCATAAAGATAAAAAATTGCTTAACTTGTAAACACGAATTATTAATAAGCCAAAAATTTTTGCAGAATCTGTTGAACAAACCTATTCTCTCCTTGTGAAGGAGAGAATAGGTAACCTAATTGAAATTATTTACAAATAAAACAAGAAGCCGATAATCCGAATTTAAGTTATTCATAAGAATCGCGACATACAAAAATAGATAAAACAGAGAGAGTTCTTACGTCTATAGGAAACTTAAGTGGAGTTTGTTTATGTTAATGCACTGGCCAGCAACAGGAACTCCTGTCTGCACTTTTACCTGGCCTCGCAGGAGAAAACGCCGAAAGCTCATGTCCTGTTTCAGAACGCCGAAGGCACCCTCGACCTGAATGGAACGGTTTACCCTTAAAAGAATGCCTTCGTCGGTATTGATCCGGGCTTCCATCTCCATACGTTGTCTCTGAAAGTTCTTAGAGACATAAAGGTTCTTACTGCGCTCCTCCAGCGGTGTCTTGCTTCTTTGATGCACTTGGTCTTATGCGGACATCCATCGCAGTGGGTACAGGAATATACGGTGATCACGAGGGGGTATCCGGTCTTTGATTTGGTTTTTTTCTCATACGCAGCCTGGATCGGATAACCTGCGTGACAGATGTAGGCGTCATTTTCGGCATCGTAAGGCATGTTCTCCCGTTTGCCGATGTCGCTTTTGTATTTCCTGGTCTTGGCCTGGTCATGGTTGGCGGGCTTGATGAAGGCCATCTGTCCGTTCTCCTCGCAACAGGTATAGTTTCCTTCACTCTCGAATCCTGCATTTTACGGCAAAAGACGGCTTCTGGCATCTGCCAGTCGCCGCCTTTTGCTGTTTTTTGGGGCTGTTAGTGCAACAGACCCTTCTGCAGTGGGCTATACCATCATCGGCATGCCTGGCTCTCCGGCCCCGGGAAACTCACCAAGTGGTAGATTATTATACGGGAGCTACTGTTGCGACACCAAGTCCTGATTCCGGGTTTGGGAACTGCTTGTGTTGACAAGCTTGGATTACGGGTGTAATATCACATTAGACTTACAGATGTAATCAAGGGGGGCGATATATTGTGATTCCGAAAATATCGGAAGCAGAACTTGCGGTCATGAAGATTCTTTGGGAAAGAGAGACCGCTACTAGTACGCAAATTATTGATGCATTGTTGAAAACAACGGACTGGAAGCCCAAAACCATACAGACTCTGATAACAAGACTCGTATCCAAGGCTGCGGTTACGGCAGACAAGACAAACCCCAAGATGTTCTTATACCGTGCGGCGGTAAGTCGTGAACAGTACATGGCAGCAGAGAACCAATCGTTTTTGCAGCGGGTTTATGACAACTCCATGAAAATGATGCTTGCCACTTTTGTTCGAGAGCAAAAACTAACAGAGGAAGATTTTGCAGACTTACAAGCCCTGCTTAAAAGCGAGAAAAAAATATGAGCGCGCTGTGGAATGCCGTTCTAACAGCATCACTTTATGGCGGAATTGTCGGGCTTATACTACTTGCAATCAAACAGGCGCTATTTGGTAAAATCAGCGCAAAATGGCAGCTTGGCTTGTGGATGATTCTTATCCTAAAATTGCTTATCCCTATTGGCCCACCAAGCGAATTAAGCCTGTTTAATTGGATATCACAACACCCGGTTACGCCGATTGTGTCCTATACGCCGCCTGTATCCATCCCCGACGACATTATCACACATGAAAACGTGACGCAAACAACCCCAGAATTGGCGGCTGAATATCCATCACCAAAATCAGACACTCCAACAATATCGGTGTTGCCATATGTGTGGTTGGGCGGCGCAATGCTTACATTATGCTGGTTCTTTCTCGGTTCACTATTCTTGCGCCGAAAACTTAGGACATCAAGCCATGCTGCCGATAGCCGGATTATAAGAATATTCCATCAATGCGCAGATGAATTGAACCTCCGGCGCATGCCTGATATCATAACACAAGATATTGTAAAAACACCGTCGTTGTTCGGTCTGTTACAACCGGTGATTCTGCTTGGTGAAAACATCAATGACATGAACGATGAGCATATCCGGTATATATTGTTACATGAACTATTGCACTATAAACGCCGCGATAATATTCTTAATATCTTACTCGTCGTTTTACAATCGATACACTGGTTCAATCCTGTTCTCTGGTTCTGCTTTTATAAAATACGAGAGGATATGGAGCAAGCGAACGACCATGCCACTTTACACTATATCAACTCTACGGAACATACATACTACGCCGATGCGCTTTTAGCGGTACTTAGATATGTGTCTTGGTTATCGCCACCTCTTGTGAACGCAGTAGGCAGTAAGAAAGTTTTGACAAGGAGGATTCAGATGATTAAGCTAAATGGATTACTAAATCGGAGAAAAAGAGTTATTTCAACATTATGTATTGTTCTTGGTGCATCTTTATGTGTGGTCTTGTTAACCGGAGCGATGGAGAAATCGACGGATGATAGCCTACAATCGGCTGTTGATTTATCGGGTGAAGAATCTTCCTCGCCGGAAATGAGTGCGCCAAACGATAGCAATATCGACGGGAAATATCTGTGGCCTGTAACGGGGTATAATCGTATTTCCGCTGCATATGGTTCATCCTGGCATCCCATAACGAAGGAAATGGTGTTTCATAACGGGATTGATATTCCGGCACCTGAAGGCACACCTGTACTTACCGCCGATAAGGGAACAGTCGTCGAGATAGGAGATAATGAAACAGATGGTAATTATGTCATTTTGAATCACGGCGGCGATATTCAGACTTTTTACTCGCAATTGTTTGGATTTGCAGAAGGACTTGCAGAGGGAGATACCGTGCAACAAGGCGACGTTATCGGTTATGTTGGCTCGACCGGCGAATCAACAGGCAATCATCTACACTTTGAGTTGAGAGTCGATGGTGAGAGTGTTAACCCGACGAGCGTTTTTGCATCGGAGGATTAATTTTTCCGCAGTGTCACGGATGGTGTGTTTACCTAATAACCATTCTTGGAGACATTCTGGCGACGTGGTAGTTGTTAAATATGTGTGGGTTCCGTGAAAATGCAGAGCCCACATTTTTTTATGGACTACCCACAACTATATTTTACGGCAAAAGACGGCTTCTGGCATCTGCCAATCGCCGCCTTTTTGCCGCCTTACCCTGGCTATGGTCTGCAAAAGCTGCGTCATACCTTTTGAGCAAAGCCTTTGGGAGTATAGCCTTTGTTAAAATCAAGCGCATCCTTTGTGCCTTCATCCCGCGCCATCAAAATCCAGCCGTTATTTTGCAGCAATCCGATCATCTCATCGGCATCGTACCCGTCCTTAATCTCAAGCAGAATATCTACGGTAGGCTTGGCGGCAAGCCCTGCAACCGAGGTGCTTCCGATGTGGTTTATGCGGTAAATATCATTCTATATTCCGGGTTATGCTCTCTCAAAATGATGGGGAATAGCTTCCACAACTCTTCCAAGCTCATATTTTTCAGGTCTTTCATCTGCTCCACCTATAAATTGGAATTTACATCATCACAGCCAGACAGCCCAATCGCCAAAATCAAAGGCGCCGCTGCCATGATGCAGGTTGCCGTCGACTTTCAGTTGCCGGAAAGCATCTCGCATACGGAGCAGAATCTCCGGCTGAATGTCCAAGCTGTGATGAGCCGGAAATACTTTTTTCACGTGCAGCAGCACAATCTTTTCAAGCGAAGCGAGATATGCCTGCGGGTCGGTGGAGGGGTAGTACGCAAACAGTGTGTCCTTGTAGACAAGATCGCCGGTAAATAAGTATCCACGTTGCGGCTCCCAAAAACACAGATGCCCCGGAGAGTGCCCCGGCGTATGCAGTACAGTAATCACGCGCCCACCCAGATCAATGGTATCACCATCACGTAGTATCCGCGTTGGTATCCCCTGAAAGAACTTGTAAGTGTTGACGTCATAACCCTCCGGCAAATCACAGCGGTCTATGACCATATCCCGGATAGTATCCATTGTCAGAGGAAATTCACCGTTCAGCCAGTTTAGTTCTGCCTCATGCGCGTAGAAATCCGGATAGTATTCGTGCCCGCCGATATGATCCCAATGGATGTGTGTTGCCACAGCAATTACCGGCTTGTCCGTCAGCTTTTTCACTGTTTCGGAGATGTTGCAGATGCCGAGCCCGGTGTCGATGAGCAAGCACCGATCTTCACCTTCAAGCAGGTAGCAGTGCGTTTCCTCCCAATGGCGGTATTCGCTGATAATATGAGTATCTGTATCAATTTGATCGAGTGTAAACCAGTTTTTCATTTTGATTATTCCTACCCTTCTCCCCGCAGCTTCATTGATTTCCAAGCATGTTTATATTTGAGCGCTATTGAAACTAAAAACATAACGCATATCTTCGAAAGGCTCCTTCATTATTTCAAAGGAGTATTTATCATTATTGAACGTGAAGCCGTTTCGCTCATAGAATTTTTTGGCGGTTTCGTTATTCTCTAAAACCCATAAATAAACGTTGTTATACCCAGCAATTTTCAGATCATCCAGGGCGGCTTGCAAAAGTTTATGCCCATATCCTTTTCCAAAGTACTCCGGCAAAAGATAAATCGAAACAATTTCTCCCCATCCAGGCAATTTCTTATCTCTTGATTTTCCGTAGGCAATACAGCCAACGGCTGATTCTTGGTCATAAATAAGCAGCACGGTTACGGTGTCAGCCTCAATCCAGCCTTTAAAAGCATTTACCCAAAAATCATCTGGCAATTCATCCAGATACTGTTGGGGAAGCATGCCCTTATAAGCGCTTTTACAACTGTAAGCATGAATACGGCTTATCGTTTTCGGATCTTGAATCGTTGCCCGCTTTATAACCATAAAATTACCTCAATGGTTTTCCATATAATAATTGGAAACTTTAAGGCTTGGATTTATCGTTCCCTTTTCAAATAAATCATATCGACAAGCCGCTTTCCATTTTCATAGATGGGCTGCTCATAATGATCAATGAAAAAATTTTTCACACGATGGGATTTCGTAAAGCCGCACTTCCCATAAAAATCCAGAGCGTTAGGGCTGTCGCCTGTTCCTACCAGCATAACGCGGCAATCGACGTAGTGGGAGAACAGAAACTCAATCAGGGCATTTCCATAGCCTTTTCGCTAGCAATCCGGTTGGACCGCAATGTTTTTTATTTCATAAGTTCCATCCGCTTCTTTTGTGACCACGCATTCGGCTTTAACTCCATCGTCATGCAAAACAAACATTTCGCCGCGCTCCAGATACTTGTCTACCATGTCCTCCTGCTCATCCGCCAGCAACAATAGGTCAATATATACTTTTTTATTTTCGGTAACTTGTACAATATTCATCGAAAACACCTCTGAGATCCTGATTCCGTCTCATTTTCACTCAGTCTTGTACGCAATGATCAGCCCCGCCGCCCAATTGAGCAGAAGACCGGAGAGCCGTTCAAATTCAGTCCGCGCCATATTCGGCTGCTGCTTGAGGGTGATGCCGGTCTGCAAAATCTCCCGTTCCCGGGGCTGCAGCAAGGGGATCAGCTCCGCCTTTTGCTTTATGTAGGCGCCGGTTTGGTCATAATAGACCGCCTGCACGGTAAAAGCGGCTGATTTATAAAGGTTTTTCAATATCTCCGCGTCTTTCTCATGCACAAGGTTATGGCCGCACAGGTGGTAGATGTTGCAGGCCCCGATGCTGATGGCGCGGTGAATATCCTCCTGATTGATCTGCGGCAGCAGAAAATCAATGCTTCCGAAAACCGGCGTGGTGTCATGATAGAACTGGAACAGATCGGAGCGTTCCCAATTCAGCAGTTCCTGCCGGCCGGAGATAAAACCGCAGACTTTCTCCCGCTGCGGAAGGGTGTCCAGCATAGCGCCGTAGGCTTTTAGATCTCCCGGGGTGACCTGATCCAGTATGACAACCACGTCAATATCGCTGCCGGCTGTTGCCTCGTCCCGTCCATAGCTTCCCTGAAGCCCGGCAAACAGCAGGCGAGGACCGAACAGAACTTTCAGCCCGCCTAAAAATCCTTTCATCCAAGTGTTTATATCAAAATCCATTCTTTGCTCCTTTGGGTCGGTTTTATAATCCCTCTGCAAACCGGAACTTGTACGCTTCTCATTATGCTCCTTATAGAAAGTTACTTGCCCGCTAAATTAGAATTTGTCGGTCCTGTACTGTTACATGATTACTTCACCTAGGATTTTATCATGCGGAACAATCAAGCACTTTTCTATCGCTTTCCAATGAGTTTCATACAACTGTTTTTGAGCTTTACCATAATTTTTATCTGTATCGAATTACCAGTAGAGTGCATAGCGAACACACTTTACAATACGAGTAAGTTTGTCGGGTTGAAGCCCATCCTTAATAGTTTTCATATCCTTTATATAGTGTGTGCGCTGTATAAGTCGAAGAAATTGACAACCGTCTATTACTTTCATCATTTGAACAGCGTCTTTCATAATAGCTTCAAACTCATTCGTTTTATCTGGCTTTACCTGATAAATACTGATTTCCGAAAATGACATCCTCCTGCCTCCTCTAAATTTCTGTTTATCTGCGTATTGTATGTAAATAATGAGAAATGCGCATTTAACGGACATACCTGCTCACATAATTTCTGTGCACGAATTCATTATAAATTTATCCTCGCTCCGGCGTTATTCCGTTGAGCTCTGGACGTTCATTATATATTTCTTCTAACGTTTTGTCCGAATCTTCGATAATGCTAACAGTTCTTACCTTTAGTGCTGAGTAAATTATACCGCTTTTATTATACATTGCTTCCCTCCCCCTTTATGAAAGATAACCGTACAATTAACAGACGCTAATTGTAATTATATGGTTGCAATGTTATTATTTATATAAATAGTTATATTAACTAAATTATTACATTATCATGAAAAAGAAGGGAGTGGGATTTTTTGGACTTACCTAAATACAAAATCGGCAAAGGAATTTCCAGTTGGCGTTATAAAGCTCCTTATAATATAACATTTGTAGTAACCGAAGACTGTAATCTAAGATGTAAATATTGTTATCAAGTCCACAAGAATAACAAAAAGGCTATGAGTTTAGACATGGCTAAACAAGCGGTAGATTTCTTTTTAGATAACCCGGATCTTTTTAATGCCGATGCGGTTATATGGGAATTTATTGGTGGTGAACCATTATTAGAAATGGACTTGATCAATCAGATAACCGATTATATTAAAATCCAGACCTACAAAAAGAACCATCCGTGGTTCAATGCCTATCGATTCAGCATCTCATCCAACGGCACCCTCTACCATAAAGACAATGTACGAAGATTTATCAAAAAGAACCCTAAAAAGTTCAATGTAGGAATTAGCATTGACGGCACCAAGGCCAAGCATGATCTGCAAAGGGTCTATGTGAATGGACGGGGCTCCTATGATGATGTGGCAAAAAACATCCCTTTATGGCTGGAGGAGATGCCTGATGCAATAACTAAAGTAACCATCGGCCATGAGGATATTCCCTATTTAAAAGAAAGCATCGTCCATTTATGGAATTTGGGTATAAAGAACGTTCCTGCCAATGTCGTTTTTGAGGATGTGTGGCAGGAAGGTGACGATGTACTATTTGAAAATCAATTACGGGAACTGGCCGACTATATTTTAGAGCACAGGCTTTGGAATGAAGTGGACTGTTCCCTTTTTGACGAAAAGCTTGGTTATCCGAATAACGATGAGAGCTTGGATCGCAATCATTGTGGCTCAGGGAGAATGATTGCCGTTGATGCTGACGGTAATTTCTATCCATGTCTGAGATATATGGATTATTCATTAACCAATGAGAAGCCGTACCTTATTGGAAATATAAGGGATGGAATAGACTTTGATAAAATCAGGCCGTTCCTGGCCTTAAACGCCAGGACTCAAAGTGATGAGGAATGCCTGGATTGTGAAGTTGCCGGTGGTTGTGCCTGGTGCCAGGCCAATAACTACGATTTGTCAGGAAGCGGTACCAACTACCGCAGAGCCAAATATATTTGCCAAATGCATAAGGCCCGTTGCCGAGCCAACAACTATTATTGGGGAAGGCTGGAAAAGGACTGCGGTATAAAGAAAGAGATCATTGGGACGCCTCGTAAGAGATACCTCTATTTTATTATGGCCGATGACGCGGTAGAGCACTGCAATTATCAAAGCAGGCCAATAGGCGGAAGTCCTATGAACGAAGATATCCTGAGCCAAGCCTTTAAGTTTGCGGAAGAATACTTTTTCACTCCCGTCATTTTACATTCTAAAAATAATGTCCTAGAAGATTTAAATAGTTTTTCAAAGAATGAAAGAATTGAAATCGTCAGTTATGACAAAAAAGAGTTATTAAAGGCTCCGGGCAGAACCATATCGGTTTTTGAACACGGAGTCTTAAAGAATACCGGATCAGAAAACGATAACTGCATCCTAACCCTAGATGAAAGCCATATTTTTGATTTGGCCAAAGATGTAAAACAATTACTGCCAGATAATTCGAGAATAAATATTAATCTGTATATATCGAGTAATGAATTCAATCTGGAAGCATATGAAGAACAACTGCGCCAGATCATAGATTTACTTGTGCCTTACTATAAAACCGGCCAAATAAAAGAAGTTAACGTACTTACCGACAGAATCTTTTTGAATAAAATGGATAACTGTGAAGCTGGCAACTATAATTATGCCGTTGCCCCAAATGGGAAAATATACATATGCCCTGCCTTCTATTTCGCTGACCCCAATTCTGCCGTGGGTTCGTTGGGTGAAGGAATATCAGTTAATAGAGCACTGTTTGAGTTAAAGAATGCACCATACTGCTCCCAATGCGATGCCTTTCACTGCAGCAGATGTGTTTTCTTAAACAAAACAAGAACCAACGAATTCAACATTCCATCATCATTGCAATGCAAGAAAAGTCACCTGGAAAGAAAAATGAGTTTGTTATTAGCCGATAAAATGAGGGACGAAGAGGTGCATTTGCCCGAAAGCTTGAATTTATCAGAGCTTAGCTATGCTGATCCAGTGGACTTAATAATAAGTAAACTAGAGTTCAATCCCTATAATTTAAAAAACTGCTAAGGAGTGATGGTTAAATGAATATGACAAAGATTCTGCCTATACTCGAAACTGAAAAGGACGAAATTGAATCATTGTTTGAAAGGATGAATTCATTGCATGGTTTGAGCCTAACATTGGCCGCCAGCAATGATCTGTTCCAAGAAAACAGTAATATGTTTGAAAGGATAGTTTCTGATTTGGCCCAAACTCAAAAAAAATATAAACAATGGTGGGAGTGTATTGCTGATAAATACAATCTCGATAAAAGTCGTCTTGAGGAATATCGAGTTAATTTCCAAGATAGCTGTCTTTACTTTCAAACTGGAGACGTCGATCTGGAAAATAGTCAATAGAATCAAGTTTTTTTGATGCAACTGCCTTATTAAGCATTATCGGGTACTTATTATCGAGAATAGCACGGCAAGAAGCGTCCATGATGTTTACCTACAAGCTGCTTAGGGTTTGCTTGGAGGCGGTTATGAATCTTCGAACAATAGGTTCATTGCTTGGAATCTAAATAAATTTTTCGAGTAGCTCAATGCTTTTTACCAAGGGAAAAATAATGAAGCAATATCGTGTTCATACACTCTGACTCAAATAAACTTCCCTTACGAATCCAGTTGCACTAACGATTTTAACGAAGGGAGGTGAGAAAATGAAACTGGATAGTAAAGTAGGCGGAGGCGGTATTATTGTACCGATGGGGTGCACTTGTACAGGATGCTTCGGTTCCTGTCAGGGTCCTTGTGGCTTCTGTGGGCCTCCTTGTGGATTTGGCTGCACAGGCGGCGGCTGGAGTGGTTAGGATTACTCAGCCTAAGTAATTCACTCGGCTTAGTGATTCCCATTGGCCGGGGGATATAAGATGAGACCACTTGTTGCTTATTTTTATCCCTCGGCAACCTAAAATTAAAATATGTTTTTCGTTTCAGATCTTGATCGGAGAATCAACTAATGCAGATATTAACCGATAATGAAAAAATACTTTTCAAAAGAACCCTGACATATTTTAACCCTTTCAAGTTCCATATAATTGGCTTGTACTTCATAACCATAGTAACAACTATATTGGAACTTTTACCAACTTATTATATAGGTAAAATAATTGATTATATAGTAAGCAGGAGTTATCAAGGGGTAATTGATACACTGCTTATACTACTAATAATCTTTTTAGTTAATTCGGCGCTCAGTTTTGCCGAAACCTATCTTAATAATCTGCTTAAAAACAGAATTGCATTAATTATCAAAAATGACTTTTTTGCCAAAATAGTAAAACTGCCTACCAATATTTTTGATGAAATAAGGGTGGGTGAGTTTATATCTCGAATCGAAGAAGATACCGCTATAATTGCTCGATTTTATATAGAAGATATATTAAATATATTATTATCATTGGTAACAGTAATCGTCACCGGTTATTTTATCTTTAAGCTCTCGACTTCCCTGTCGTTAATTGCAATGGCTACATTTCCGTTTACTTTTTTAATCTATTATTTATTCGGAAGAAAAATAAAGAAATATAATTGGGAAGGAAGAAAAATAAAAGACAATTATTTCAGTTTTATACAGGAAACCCTGTCATCCATAAGAGAAGTAAAGTGCTTAACTATAGAAGCCAATGTTTCCAATAGGTTTGTTCAATATTCCAAACAGTTTTTTGCCAACAGCATGAACGTATCTATTGCTTCAACATTTTCCGGATTATTTAATCTCACTATTTCGACCGTATCGGACTGGATTATTATTGCCTATGGAGCCTGGTTAATTATTGGGGATAAACTATCGATCGGTTCATTTGTAGCATTCAACGGCTATATTTCTAAATTTCTTAATGGTATCCAAAAAATCATCTCTACTAATTTGACCATTCAAGCTACGTCAGTATCCCTCGAAAGGATATACTATCTTTTGGATACAGAAGGCGAAAATGATACAGCAGGTTTGGATATTCCCATAATCAATGGTGATATTACGATTAAAGGACTAAAATTCAATTACCAGAATTCTGTCGAGGAGCCCATCCAAAATTTGTCGTTGAAAATAGAGCCTAATACCCTTGATGCTATTGTTGGCCTAAATGGCTGCGGGAAAAGCACATTATTAAATTTGCTGGTTCGATTATATGAAAAAAAAGATGGGGAGATCTATATAGACGGGATACCTATAGAAAATTTTAATTTAAAAACACTACGACAGAATGTAGCCTATATCAGGCAAGAACCATATCTTTTCAATGCCTCCATTTATGAAAATCTATTGCTGGCCAATCCACTGGCTGCGTTTAATGAAATACAGGATGCTTGCAAAAAGGCATATATCCATGATTACATCTTAAACTTGCCGGAAAAATATCAGACAATACTTGGAGAAGGCGGCGCCATATTGTCTGGCGGGCAAAAACAAAGACTCTCCTTGGCCCGAGCTATTTTGAAAAAATCTAAGATACTACTGCTTGATGAAGTTACATCTGATTTGGATGGTGAATCGGAATTTTATATTATGAAAAGCATACACGAACTTTCTAAAGATCATACTGTTTTAATGGTAACCCATCGCTTATCTAGCTTAGTTGATTCATCTAAAATCTTGGTTATGAATGGAGGGGTTATTGAAGATAATGGAACCCATGAAGAATTGGCTGATAGGAGTGATATTTACAAAAGACTATTTAGGGAGAGGATGGAGAAAAAGCATGCTCAATAAGAGGTTTAGGGTAAGCGCTCAACAACATCTCAAAACACATCATGGGATAATGCTCCCAACAGGTCTTTAGACTTATTAGAGTCTTTCGACTAGGGATATTTGCCCGACCGTCTGCCACGATGAGGAATCCAATCACCGATGCACGGATATTGAAGTCGGGGTGGAGGTCGCGGGCGTCAGCGGCGAGGAAATGCGGGCGCTCCGGGACTTTGATTACTGCTTTGCCACCCATATCGGCCCCTATGACGATTTTGAAAGAGAGGGCGTTTCCGGGCCGTCCTTTTAATTGTATATCAAAGGCTGTGCTGATAATGTTCCACCGGGGAATATGTAACCGAAATTTATTTTTCCATCAAAAATCAACTGCCCGGGACAGGAAAGGCAGGGGGCAACCACGGAAACTCCCTGCCTTTCCCCAATTCGTATTTCCGGTAAGACTTTCACAGCAACAATAAACAATTAAACGGTATGAACTCATCGGCCTGAATCCGTCAATTGCCTAAGCAAGCCCACAGATGAAGCCTATATCTATATTAAAATTCAGCTGAAACTGCAATGGATACACTCTTTTATAACTGAATCCGGCAAGGGGTAGAAGAGCCCCGACGGATCCATTTTTACCGCCCAGAACATTAATTCGGCAGTCTGAGCATCCAGCTCCTGGGCAAATACCGGAGTCACGCCGCATCTCTTTTGCAGTTCGCGTACCGATCGGGCGCAAACGTTCACCAAATCTTCCGGGGATTTACCTTCCGGGTCGATACCGAACGCATCAGCCAGTACCGGTGCATTGGGGAGATAATGTTTGGGGTATCGTTCCATCAGTATTGGTATCAGTACTGCATTAGCCTCACCATGGGGGATGCGAAGCTGTCCCCCCACCGCATGAGCTATATTATGAATAGGATAGAATAAGCCGGACATGCCGAATGCCATAATAGCCATGTTACTGGCGACCAGCATCCTGGTGCGGGCTTCCAGATTTTTGCCGTCTTCAACTGCTAACGGGAGATATTTGCGGATCAACTTGATTGCCTGTATCGATAAGGCGTCAATCATACAATTGTCACCCGGGGAACTAATGGCTTCAACCGCATGGGATAAGGCATCAAATCCGGTATCGGCTGTCATTTTGGGTGGCAATCCGACGGTAAAATCAGGATCCAGGAAAGCATAATCGGCCGGTAGATAAGGGTGCAATAGGTCTCCCTTGACCTTTTGTTCTTCGTTATAGATGACTGCTATAGGCGAAGACTCCGAACCTGTTCCAGCCGTAGTCGGTACAGCTATATGAGGTATGTTCAGCGGTTTACCCATTGGGGCCAGATAAGGGCCGATATTGCCCGGCATTATTTCCTTAATATCCGTAACCTTCATACCCAGCATAGCTTTGACTCCCTTGACCGAGTCCAATACGCTGCCGCCACCAACCGCCAGCAGACCATCAACCGCATTCTCCCGGCACCAGCGAGCACAGTCGTTAATCACTCTCATTACCGCATCAGGTTCAATCCGGTCATATATCCCGACAATCCCGGGTTGACCCTGTACATCAAAAATCTCCTTAACCTGGTTCACTATACCGGCCCTGACCAGGCCTTCATCCGTTATCAAGCCTATACGCCGGCAGCCCATTTCTCCAAAACGCTGGGGTATAAAGGTACGGCAGCCTGCACCTACTTCTACTTTACTCCGATAATCCCAGCTAAAATATTTCGGTATAGTCATCTTCAAAACCCTCCTATCCCTTAATTGTTTCCCCTATTTATTGGAACCAATCAAAACGTTAAGCAGTTTTTCCGAACCATCAGGGGTCAAATCCTGGCATACGTGCTTTACTTCACTATAGGCCAGGAGCGAATGGTAACAGCACTCCCTTCCATAGCCGCTTTGTTTATAGCCTCCAAAGGGAGCATCCGGCCGCAACACGTGCCAGGTATTAATCCATACGGTTCCGGTACGCAGTCTGGAGGCGATTTTCTGTGCCCGGTTGGCATTGGTGCTGCATACCCCTCCACCCAGACCGTATATGCTGTCATTAGCCATGGCAATGGCTTCTTCCTCATCATCGTAAGGTATTACGCATTGAACCGGCCCAAATATCTCTTCCCTTACCTGGGTCATTTGATTATTGCAATTGATAAAAATAGTTGGTTCGAAGAAAAAGCCTTTTTCATATATTCCTGCAGTTAAACGATTGCCGCCATAAGCCAGTTGGGCGCCTTCATTCTCGCCAATCTGCACATAATCCATGATGGTACGGAGCTGATCCTCGCTGGCTATAGGGCCCAAATCAGTTTCCATATTCATCTGGTCACCGATGGTCATTTTTTTTATCTTGGCTATCATACGCTCTACCAGTTCATCCTGCATTTTTCGCGGAACAAATAATCTGGTGCCGGATTCACAAACCTGCCCTGAGTGAAAGAGAAAAGCCAGTAAGCACATGTTTGCTGCTACTTCCATATCCGCGTCATCCAATACAACAATCGGAGATTTGCCACCCAGTTCCAGAGTTACCCGCTTAATACCGTCTGCTGCCAGATGTGCTATCTGACGACCCACTTCGGTTGAACCGGTAAAAGCTATCTTATCAACCTCTGGATGCTGAGCCATATAGTTACCTGCTGACGAGCCAGGTCCGGTTATTACATTAAACACTCCCGGAGGAAGACCGGCATCGCTGAGCAGCTTAGCCAATTCCAGAGTGGTTATCGGGGTAATGCTGGCTGGTTTAATGACCAGGCTATTGCCCATGACCAGGGCAGGGGCAATTTTAAATATTGCAAGAATCAAAGGGAAATTCCACGGGGTTATGCCAGCGCAAACTCCAATGGGTTCACGTTTCCAATAACTGTGCATGGGAGCCACCCAGGGAGGCGAAAAAACGGCATGCTCCACCCGGGGAAGCTCTTTGGCGGTCATAGCCGCCAGTAAAAGCGTGGCACTGACTTCAGCTGCATCAACTGTGGTCGTACGCCGAATAGTCGCACCAGAGGTCAAAGACTCCAGGTATGCCAAGCGGTCTTTATTGGCTACCGCCAGCATTGCCGCATTCATAAGCACCTGAGCTCTTTCATCTATAGATTTGTTGGCCCAAATGCCTGATTCATAGGCAGCGCGTGCACTGGCCATAGCTTTATCCACATCGTCCTTGTTCCCCCGGGGTACCCGTGCCACCACCTCCCGGTTTGCCGGATTGATAACTTCCATGATTTCACCTGAGGAACCAGGAGTCCAGTTCCCGTCAATAAACATCTGATATTCCATTATATCCGCCATTATTTATTCCTCCCTTTATTGAGTTAAAGTCTGGCTTGAATGGCCGGTTATTATCTGCCCCTCCCTCTATTTCGTCCGGTCAGTCGGCCGATACTACATAAAAAAAGAAACTCCGATTTAACGAGCCAGGTATTTAACAATGTCATCCATAGGAATGGCATCCCCCCCTACAATACGTTGAATGATAAGACCGTCAATAACTGCCACAATAATAAACGATAAGGCTTCGGCCTCGATTTGATTAAACCGCAAAAGCTCAAATTGTCTATCTAGTTCGTCCTTTATAAGTGCGCGCCATTCCTTATAGCTTTCTTGGAAGCGCAGACGCAGATGTTCATTATTAAGTACTGCTTCTTGAAGAAGATATAAATGCAGCTTGGTACGGGTCTCGGCTTCCAGGAAGGAGCATAAAACAACTTTAAGTATCTCGGCAAAGCTGGTTTGCCCTCTAATATTTTCAATCCATTTCATCACGTTACCGGTAACCAAAGCAAAATGTTCCATAGTAATGTCATATATCAAATCACTTTTAGAAGGATAGTGATAATGTATGGTCCCCTTGCTAATGCCGGCTTCACGTGCGATATCGGCCAGGCTGGTATCTTTTACGCCTTTGTCCATCATCAGGCGGCTGGCAGTTTGCAATATCAGTTGGCGGCTGTTCCCTATAGCAGTTCCATCTGGATTTCTATTCATTGCTTCTCTCCTAACAATAATTTATCTGTATATTGCTAATAAGCAGTTTATCGTCCGGTCGGCCGACCTTAATCAAATTTTACCACATCCGGCATTTAGAGTAAATTAAAATAGCATATGTCCTGGATATATTAATAATCATTTCTCTGAAATTGCCTTACGGCAGGAAACTCTCCCCTTGCTTAAAAGCTGCGAATATTTTAAAATTAAGGCAAATTAGTGGGGGGAGGGAGAATTTTGAAAAAGGAATATCTCTTCTTCCTGGTTATGGTGTTGGCGGCTGCAGTTATCACCGGCGCAACTATAGGGTTTATAAGCAACTTCCATTATATAGTCAATCAATCCCCTGCCAGTACCAGTCAAGCAGAACCCGTACAGCAGGATACGGCAGCCTCAAACCCGGATAGGCAAAATGATGTGCTTAAGAGTCAGCCCGTTGAACCGGGAGACATAGGGGATAAAAACACGGACAGCCAGGGGAGGAAAGTTGCTGTAGTTAAGTCGCCGACTCCTACAAGTGAGCAGGGATACCTGATTTTAAGCAGAGAGGAAAAACAACAGGTAATCAATATGCTGGTAAGCCTGGGAGCTAATAAAGGCGGTGATTACAGTGAGTTTATACGCAATTTTCAGAAAGAGAAGTCACTGCCCCCTACCGGGAGTCTGGACTCTCTCACTTTAAATGCCATTATTCTGGAGGTAACCCGGCAAAGGGCTACTCAAATGGTTAACGGATAATAATTGGTGTGAGTTTTTAAAGAAAGAGTGTACACTCTTTCTTTTTTTATCTAAAAAATACTATTATAAGCCCGTCTCGAATAAAATTCTTTTATATGGCGAAGTTTAATGTGTTAATATTAGGTAAGGAGAGGTGAATGGAAGGTGTCCTTGAATCTGGAACTCCACTCAAAAAAACTTCTGCTATATCCAATTCTTCAAAACATAGATGAGGGCATTTTAATTACCGACACTTCCTTAAATGTTATTTTCTTCAATGAGCACGCAGAAAAGATATACCATACCGATGCAGAGGATATAATCGGCAAGCATGCCGACACACTCAAACCGAGCCTTAACCTGGAAGCTATGATTAGAGACCAGCAGCGCCTGGTACGTGATAAAACCTTTATAAACGGTGATGAAGTGGCGGTTATCAAAGGCCTGTTGGAACTGGCTCCCGATAAATTTGCTGCTTATGCCATACTCCATAATACATTTAGCATGGAGGAAATCCAGTTAAAATCACTGCTGCAGAGCCCCTATGAGGGTATCGCAGTGTTTGACGAAAATTTAAGATTGCTCTATGCCAATGAGGTTTGTTTTCGTTTTTTTAAATGCAATGGCAAAAATGAACTGCACAATGAGCTCTCATCGTTGATTCCCCGGACGAGCTTGAATAACTCTATTGTGAAAGCCAAACCGGTAGCAGGGGAGCTGGTTACAGCTCGGGGAAGACTGCTGGAGCTGGTTTTTCTCCCTATTGTCCGCTACAACAGGACTATCGGTATAATCGTCAAAGGCATCCCCTCCCATCGTCAGGAGCGAACCTGGGGACAGATGGTGGAGCAGTACAACCACGGGACGGCTCAGTATTATTTCGAGAGCATTGTGGGCAGCAGCCAGGCCTTGGTAAAGCAGAAGGAGCTTGCGGCTAAAGCTGCCCGAACCATTTCAACCGTGTTAATCACAGGCGAGAGCGGCACCGGCAAGGAAATATTCGCCCATGCCATACATAATATGAGCCCCCGCCGCAAAGGACCGTTTATCAAGGTAAACTGTGCCGCCGTGCCGGAAACCCTTCTTGAGTCCGAGCTTTTCGGTTACGCTGAAGGAGCTTTTACCGGGGCCCGTAAAGAGGGTAAACCAGGTAAATTTGAACTTGCCAACCACGGAACCATCTTTCTTGATGAAATTGGGGACATGTCTCTTTCTATGCAGGCCAAGCTGTTAAGGGTTTTGCAAGAAAAGGAAGTGGAACGGGTAGGAAGCATCCATACTACCAAGATAAACGTACGGGTGATTGCCGCCACCAACCAGGATCTGCTTAAATTGGTTGCTGAAAATAAATTCCGGGAAGACCTGTTTTACCGTCTGAACGTCATCATTCTCAATCTCCCCCCGTTACGGGTCAGAACTGATGATATTGTTTTGGTCAGCACAGCATTGCTGCAGCGTCTGAACCAGGAATTGGGGACGGGAGTAAACCAAATCAGCAGCGACGTTATCGAGTGTTTTTGCCGCTATGATTGGCCCGGCAATATCCGCGAACTGGAAAACACCCTGGAGCGGGCGATAAATTTCTGTGAGGGCGATTCCATAAATCTGGAGCATATTCCCCAGCATATCAAATCCTATAATTCCCAGGGGCTACCGGCAGTTAAGGCGGCAGGAAGCCTGGAAACCTTGCTGGAAGAACATGAACGGGAAGTAATCGTGAATACTCTTAAAAACTACGGAGGGAATAAAACCAAGACAGCTCAGGCTTTGAATATACATAGATCAGTACTGTACAGGAAAATAAACAAGTATAAGATTCGCACCCTTTAGATTTGTCCCGTTTATGCAACAGTGTGGCTCTAATGTGTCACCACGGGGAACACCTAAAAGCAAGGACTTCGATTTACAATGTCTCTGAAAAGCAGCATAATGACTCGCGAGGCTGGAGATGGTACATTCGTTACAACTGACCTTGGAGTTACAGAAGTTTGGCTTTTAATCACTTTTTTCCGGGGTGGTACAATAATTGCATAAACAATGGTAAGCATACCAGAGTTTAACCATTAGTGAGGGAGGTGGTAGCTACATACTTCGGGATAGAGAACTAATTGTCGCAGATTGGTTGTCCTTAGATAAGAAAGAAATATATTAAGGGGGTTACTTTAGATGGAGATTAATAAAGTTGCCGTACTTGGTGCGGGTACTATGGGAATGGGTATTGCCTGGGCAGTAGCCGCAGCAGGGAAAAAGGTGCTTCTTTACGATTTAACTCAGGAAATTGTTGACAAAACCATTGCCAGAATCGGCAAAGGCCTTGCCAAAGCTGAAGAAAAAGGCCAGGCTCCCGCTGGCGCCAAGGATTTTGTCACCGGCAATATCAGTGGTACCGCCAAACTGGAAGATATAGCTGATGTGGATTTCGTTATTGAAACGGTTCTGGAAAGAATGGATGTCAAGAAAGACGTATATACAAAACTGTCCAATATATTGGGTGATAACATTATCGTTGCCACCAATACTTCTTCACTTTCCATCACAGAAATCGCTTCCGCTTATAAAAAGCCCGAAAATGTCGTTGGCATGCACTTCTTTAATCCTGCCATGGTTATGCCTCTGATTGAGGTTATCCCCTGCATTCAGACTGCGCCTGATGTAGTAGATGCAGTTATGGAACTCTCCAAGGCTATCGGCAAGAAGCCGGTTAAGGTCAAAGAAGGCCCTGGTTTTGTAGTTAACAGAATACTGCTTCCCGGAATGAACGAAGCCGCCTTTATTTATTATGAAGGTCTGGCAAGCATTGAAGATATCGATAAAGCCATGAAGATGGGTGCCGGCTGGCCCATGGGTCCTTTCACTCTCTGCGACATGGTTGGCATCGATATCGCTCTGGCCGTCTGCAACACTCTGTTTGAAGAAACCGGCGATCCTAAATATCGTCCGGCTCCTCCGCTGAAACAGTATGTGCGTGCTGGCTGGCTGGGCAGAAAAACCGGCAAAGGCTGGTATGATTACAGTAAAAAGTAGTAATTAAACAGCAGCAGCGAGTATAGAAAGACAATATTAAGGGGGTTAATTCATGTCATATAGAGATAAACAATACGAAACTATGTTGCTCTCCTTCGAGGATCCTGGTATAGCCATCATTCAGTTTAACCGGCCCAAGGCATTCAATGCTGTGAATAATCAGTTCCTTGATGATATTTATGAAATAGCCAGCGGCATCAACGAAGACCCGGATGTGAGGGTTATGATTTACACCGGTAACGAAAATGCCTTTGCTGCCGGTGCCGACCTCAAAGCTGTAGCTAATTACAACGCTTTTGAAGCCAAAGCTTTCCTTGACAAGGTTCATCGGGGCATTTTCGCCGTTGAAGACAATGCCAAACCGGCTATCGCTGCGGTTAACGGCCTGGCTCTGGGTGGCGGACTGGAAATTGCAATGGCCTGTGATATTCGCATATTTGCGGACAATGCTACCCTGGGTCTGCCGGAAATCAACCTGGGCATCTATCCCGGAGGCGGTGCCACTCAGAGAATGCCGCGCAATACTTCCCTGTGTATTGCCAAGCAGTTTGTCTTTACCGGTGATTTCTTCGATGCCGCCACAGCTGATAAAATCGGTATTGCCAATGCCGTGGTTCCGGCAGCGGAAGTGATGGACACCGCCAGGAAATTTGCCAAAAAACTGGCTCGCAAATCTCCCCTGGCTCTGCGTGAGGCCAAGGCTTCCCTTAATGCTTCCATGAACATGGACATCAAGTCAGGCTGCCGCTTTGAGCAGTTGGGATGGTCCTTGCTCTTCTCCGGAGAAGACCAGAAGGAAGGTATGACTGCATTCCTGGAGAACAGGAAAGCCGATTTTAAAGGCAAATAGCAAGATCGGGGCTTATTGTCTTACTCAGCCCAGCAGGATAGTGCAGGATAAACCACTCACAACTGTCGGGAGCCTTAGCTTGGATGCGGGATCGGTTAACTGTATCAGCTTATGGGGGTCAGACAGGATTTATTCTACACTGTGATTCTCCCTTGCGGGGCGGCAGGGATGATGAGTCGGATAAAAAAACTAATTAAGGGGGATAGACATATCCCCCTTTTTGCTGCTTTCTATAATACTCGGGCCAGGCCGCGGTATATCCTGCCTCGAGGTGTATCCAAAGTGACTATCATGCCGTCCTTGAGTACCCGGGTGGCATCCCGGGTACCAACTATTACCGGTATGTCAGCATTAAGACCCATAATGGCAGCATTTGAGGTCAGACCGCCCTCTTCCGCAATCAGGCCTGCCATCAGTTCCAGATATGGAGCCAGACTGCTATCTGCACTTCCGGTCACCACTATATCCCCCGGTTCAATCTTACTCATCTCTGCCGTACTCATAACTATTTTGACCGGACCGCTGGCGGGCAGATTACCTATGCCCATGCCCTGAACTAAAATTTCTCCTACTGTTTCTACTTTCAACATATTTGTACCGCCTGATTTCCCTGCCGGTATGCCAGCAGTAAGCACTATAAGATCACCATTATTGATATAACCACCCTCCAGGGCCGTCTTGATCGATTCTTCAAATAACTGGTCAGTTCCCTCAGTTTCCCTGATAAGCACCGGCTGCACTCCCCAAACCAGCGCCAGTTTTTTCATTATGCGGGGTTCGTGGGTGGCAGCTATAATCTGTGCCTGGGGTCGGTACTTGGATACCATTTTAGCGGTAAAGCCGGTGCGGGTTGCAGTTATAATGGCAGACGCACCCAGATTCATGGCCGCAGTGCAGGTCGCATAGCTGATAGCATCGGTAACCGACGGAGTACGCTGGGGACGCTTCTGGCGCAGCATATCCTGATAGGGCAGAGCCTTTTCCGCCCGGCTGGCTATGCGGGCCATGGTCTGTACTACTTCCACCGGATACTTGCCGGCAGCACTTTCCCCGGACAGCATAATGGCATCGGCGCCATCAAAAATAGCATTGGCCACATCCGAAACCTCGGCTCGGGTGGGCCGGGGATTGTTAATCATGGATTCCAGCATCTGGGTGGCAATGATGACCATCTTACCCACCTGGCTGCAATCCTCAATTATTGTTTTCTGTACCAGGGGAACTTCCTCTACCGGAATCTCCACCCCTAAATCACCCCGGGCGACCATAACTCCATCGGCCACCCGGACGATTTCATCCAGGTTGTCTACCCCCCCCTGGCTCTCGATTTTAGCAATGATATCTATATCTGCCCCTCTCAGTTCCAGGACCCGCCTGATATCAATAACATCCTGGGCGCTCCTGACAAAGGAGGCGGCGATAAAATCCACTTGATTATCTATGCCAAAGTTTATATCGGCAACATCTTTTTCACTCAGGAAGGGAAGTGCTATGCGTACTCCGGGAACATTGACCCCTTTGCGCTCACCCAGTTCCCCGCCGTTAATAACCCGACACACAATGTCCGGTTGATTGCTTTCCTCGACCTGGAGGTTGATGAGGCCATCTGACAAAAGTATGGTGGTTCCTTTTTTAACCTCTTCCGGTAAGTGCGGATAGCTGATCGCTACTTCGTTCTCGTCCCCGATAATCTCACGGGTGGTGAGGACAAAACGCTGCCCGCCTTCCAACTTTATTTTGCCGTTTTTTAGTTTTCCGGTTCTGATTTCCGGTCCTTTGGTATCAAGCATTATTGCTACCGGTTTGTTACAGGCTCGGGCTGCTTCCCGCACCGCCAACATTCTTAAGCGATGTTCCTCGTGGCTGCCATGGGAGAAATTAAGGCGGGCCACATTCATACCGGCCTCAATCATATGTTTCAGGGTTTCCGCCTTTTCACTGGCTGGCCCAATGGTGCAAATGATTTTGGTCTTCCTCATTACTTCACCTCCGGCTAAGTGCTTATATAGAGAGCATGCGCGCGATTTCAAACAAATCCAGTTCCAGGGTCTTAGTTCCTTTTACTATCTCCGCCAGGGGTATGGGATGGATTTTGTCTTCACGGAAAGCGATTACCACATCTCTCTGTTCGTCAATTATGCAGTCTATGGCTGCCTTGCCCATGCAGGAAGCCATGATCCGGTCAGCCGCAGTCGGAGTACCTCCCCGCTGGGTGTGTCCCAGTATACTTATGCGGGTATCGTGCCCGGTTCTCTTTTCTATTTGCTGCTGGAGTTCCATGGCCGGATAAACACCTTCGGCGACCACGATGATGCTATGCAGTTTTCCCCGTTCGGTTCCCCGGTTTATCTTTTCCACCACCTGCTCCAGGTCGGGGGCTATCTCCGGTATAAGGATGGATTCAGCCCCCCCGGCTACTCCGGCGTAAAGGGCAATTTCCCCGCAGTGCCTCCCCATAACTTCAATTATAAAGACCCGGCCGTGGCTGGTGGCCGTATCCCGAATACGGTTTATAGCCTCCAGAGCGGTATTTACCGCGGTATCAAAACCAACTGCCCGGGTATAAACGATATCATTGTCAATCGTGGCGGGTATGCCAATAACATTGATTCCCAGCCGCGAGAAGTCATAGCCTCCCCGGAGGCTGCCATTACCGCCGATGACCACCAGGTGTTCTATGCCCATTTGAGCCAGATTGTCCAGTGCCTGCCGGCGCCCCTCATCGGTCGCAAAGGCTGAAGATCGGGAAGTACGCAGTATGGTCCCTCCACGGTGAATAATATCTGCCACCGAACCCAGGGTCATGGGGTTAATATGCCCGGCAATCAATCCTTCAAATCCCTGATAAACTCCGTATACTTCTATGCGGTGGTAAATAGCTGATCTGACTACTGCACGTATGGCTGCATTCATCCCCGGCGCATCACCGCCGCTGGTCAATACTGCTACCCTGGTCACCATAAACCTCCATGTTGCTTACTTTTCCGGTTTTCCCCCGCCTCCGGGGCTTTCCGCCTTTATCATGCCGAACCGGGTATAGACTTCGGCATGTCCCCGTATTTTCATGGCTGAGGTATGTTCAGTGAATTGCAGCACCATTACTTCGCCGCGATCCAGTTTTTCGGTGTGGTGGAACCTGGTATCCTTGCCCCGGGTAAGGCCTATAATGGTCACCCCGTTTTCCTGAGCTTTGATCACAATATAGTCTTCTCCCATATAGTTTTCATTCATGCACTGACCCCCTTCAATTGCTTTTTATTTTATCAGGCAAACCAGATATTTTCCCGCCCGTAAATCACCGCCAGTTTGTCTTTTAATTGTATATCCGGTTTAACTTTAAGCTCATCATTGAGGACCAATCTCCGCCTTCCGGGTAAATGCAGTATCACTTCCTGCCCTCCCGGAAAGCGTTTAAGCAGTTTTACCATGGCATCCTTCTTGTCACTGGTGTTGTTGCTATCATCTATTCGTATGTTTAACTCCTTAAGCCCGTCAGGGATGGGCTGAACCCTTTGCAGCGAAATCTTTAATTCTTCTTCGCGGGTATCCAGAAAACCTTCCATCACCACTACCTGGTCAGGCTGAAGCATTTGACCGTTCCTGCGGTAAGCCGAAGGAAACACCATTACTTCCATTCTACCGCTCATATCTTCCAGGAAGAAACGGGCATAACTGTCGCCGCGCCGGCTCACCCGCCGATTAAGGTTAATAACCGTTCCTGCCACCCTGACGTAGCTATCACCTGAGCTGCCTTTTAAATCGGCCAGTTGACAGGTGGTTATGAGGGGCAATATTTCGCGGTATTCATCCAGGGGGTTGGCCGATACGAAAAAACCCAGAACCTCCTTTTCCCGGTTCAGCAAATCTCTGTTTTCCAGCTCGCCCTTCACCCGGGGCCTGGGCTCCTCAACCATAGCGCTGACATCACCGAAGAGGGTCATCTGTTGACTGCACTGACTCTGTTTGATCTGCAGGGCCAGTTCTACGCATTCATCCATTATCGACAGAGCCTGTTTGCGGGTTATATCGAGAGAATCGAAACAGCCGGCCACGATAAAGTTTTCTATCGCCCTTTTGTTTATATGGCTGAGGTCAACCCGCCGGCAAAAGTCAAACAGCGAGGTAAAGCGCTCTTGTTTGCGGCTTTCAACTATATTTTTAACCACGCTGAGGCCCACATTTTTAATTGCTCCCAGTCCGAAACGGATACCGGCCCCGGCCACGGTAAAGTTCTCAAAGCTTTCATTGATGTCCGGAGGCAAAACTTTGATTCCCATCTTCTGGCACTCTTTAAGGTAGAATACCACCCTGTCCTGGTTATCGATAACGCTGCTTAGGAAAGCACAGATATACTCGACCGGATAGTAGGTTTTAAGATAGGCGGTCTGATACGAAATCAAGGCATACGCGGCGGAATGGCTTTTATTGAAGCCATATCCGGCAAAGCTTTCCATTAGGTCAAACAGCCTGGTTGCCACCTTGTCATCTATATTGCTGCAGCGCGCCGCCCCGGCCACAAACTTATCCCTCTGGGCCGCCAGTTCCTCCGGTTTCTTCTTGCCCATGGCCCGGCGCAGCACATCAGCTTCACCCATGCTGAATCCGGCCAGGTCACTGGCTACCCGCATGACCTGTTCCTGATACAGTATAACCCCGTAAGTCTCCTTCAGTATATTTTCCAGCAAAGGGTGGACGTACTCTATTTCCTGGCGGCCATGTTTGCAATTGATAAAATCCTCCACCATCCCACTCCCCAAAGGGCCAGGACGGTAAAGGGCTATAACTGCTATCAGGTCTTCGAACCGTTCCGGTTTCATATCGCTTAATATTCGCCGCAATCCGTCACTTTCCAGTTGAAATACCCCAATGGTATCGCCTGCCGACAGCAATTCATAAACCGCGGGATCATCCAAGGGTAAATTATCGATATCAATTTTTTCTTCCCGGGTCTTTTCTATTATATCCAGCGCCCGGTCAATTACAGTAAGGGTCCTGAGTCCCAGTATGTCCATCTTAAGAAGGCCGATATCCTCCACGGTTTCCTTGGTGAACTGGGTTACCACATTCCCTTCCGGGGTCTTCTGCAAAGGAAGCAAGGAAGTGAGCGGCTCCTTGCCGATAACCACCCCGGCAGCGTGAATTGACGCATGACGGGGCATACCCTCTAGCGCTCGGGCCAGGTCGATGATTTTCCGGGCGGTGGCATCACTCTGATAGGCCCGGTTAAGGTCAGGGGAAATTTCCAAGGCCCGTTCAATGGTCACGCCCAGTTCGGCCGGTATCATTTTGGCCAGCCGGTCCACATCCCCATAGGGAATGTCCAGGGCTCTGCCCACATCACGCATGGCAGCCCGGGCTGCCATGGTACCGAAGGTTATGATCTGGGCCACCCGATCGGCGCCATAACGATTAACAATGTATTCAATTACCCGGTCTCTTTTTTCGAAACAAAAGTCAATATCAATATCCGGCATGCTCACCCGCTCCGGATTGAGAAAACGCTCGAAGAGCAAATCGTACTTTAGGGGATCGATAGTGGTTATACCGAGCACATAAGATACCAAACTGCCTGCCGCCGAACCTCGGCCTGGGCCTACCGGCACTCCGTTATTTCTGGCCCAGTTCACCAGATCCTGAACGATTAAAAAATAAGCGGCAAAGCCCATGCGGTTAATAATATCAATCTCATGTTCCAGTCTTTTTGTAAGTTCCCGAGATGGGTTGGGATATTTATGGGCAAAGGCCTCCCGCACTATCATATCCAGATAGGATTCCGGACTGCAGCCGTCGGGAATATCAAAATAGGGCAAATGGAATTCTCCGAAGCTGAAGTCTAGGTTGCATCGTTCCGCTATACGAAGACTGTTCTCAATAACCTCAGGCCGATCGGGAAACAGGCTCTGCATCTCGGCCGTGCTTTTCATAAAAAACTCGCTGGCGGGGAAACGCAAGCGCTGGGTGTCACTTACCACGCTCCCGGTTTGTATGCACAGCAAAACATCGTGAGCGGCAGCGTCTTTTTTCTGCAGGTAATGGACGTCATTAGTAGCTACCAGGGGAATCCCGGTTTGGCTGCTAATCTGGTAGAGGCCCCGGACCACCTCTTTTTCTTCCCTCATACCGTGATCCTGCACTTCCAGATAGAAATTGCCGGGGCCAAAAATATCCTGGTAGAAGAGGGCGGTCTGCACAGCCTTTTGGCGGCTGCCGTCCAGCAGCAGGCGCGGAATCTCTCCCGCCACGCAGGCCGACAGAGCGATCAGGCCCTCGCTGTAACGCTGCAAAAGCTCCCGGTCTACCCGGGGCCTGTAGTAAAACCCCTCCAGAAAGGCCCGGCTGACTATCTGCACCAGGTTATGATAGCCCTGCTGATTCTTGCAGAGCAGTACCAGATGATAGGGATTGTCGTCCAATCCTTTTTCCTTGTCCAGCCGGCTGCGGGGGGCAACGTAGACCTCACAGCCGATTATCGGTTTTACTCCTTGTTTTTTGGCTTCGCGATAAAAATCGATAACCCCGTACAGAACGCCATGGTCAGTTACGGCTACAGCGGGCATGTCCAATTCCCGTGCCCGGGCTACCAAATCTTTTATACGACAAGCCCCATCCAAGAGGCTGTATTCGGAATGATTATGCAGATGGACAAAACTTGCACTCATGAAAATCTCCCCGGTTTTCAGCCTGCCTGGCATACATTGCAGGGATTGCCGTTGGTAATAGCGCAGAGTTCGTGGTAGGTAATGGGCAGGGCAGTGTTGCCGGTTCCCGCAGCAGCATAGACTACGTCATAACGTCTCAGACTTTCATCCAGGTATATGGGAATGTCCCGCTTCAGGGCAAAGGGGCATACTCCACCGATATTAAAGCCGGTAACCTCCATAACCTCATCGCCGCTGGCCATACGCACCCGGGCTCCGACCAGATTTTTTACCGCTTTGTTGTCAATCCTGGCATCCCCGGCCGAAACCACCATAAAAAAATGGTGGTCACGGGCTTTCAACAGAATCGATTTGGCAATCTGCCCCACCTCGGTGCCCAAGGCCTGCGCCGCCAGAAAAGCAGTGCTGGTGTCGGTATCGAATTCAATAATATTAAGGCGCGGATTACGCTCTTTGATAAATGCCCGTACCCGTTCAATCTCGTTCATAACAAACTCTCACCCTTATCCTTTGTTCTTATTCTATATTATACCTAATAAAGCGCTGTTGCAGGGAAGATTGTGGCAGACAGCCCTTTAAATATCCCCCTTTCGTTCCCGCAGGCGCTTGCTCATTATACCGCCCACTTTGCCGCAGACGGCATTGCTTAACGACTCCCAGCCATCTCTCTCCACCTGTTCCAGAATACCCAGTTCCTGAGCGATTTCCAATTTCATCCTGTCCCTGGCGCTAAGGGGTTTATTTTCCTTCTTTTTAGCCGGCATAAACATCATCCTCCTGCTTATGGTCACAGTAGGCTTGTAAGGGGGCGGGGTGGTTTGTAACCCACCCCGCCCCCTTGACAACCCTTCCCTTAGCAACTAGTTTTGTTATTAGCCGGAATTCATATGCACTTTTTTACAAAATCAAAGAGGTGAGGCAGCCCGCCCTGCCAGTCAGCTTTGTAATCTGCTCCCTTATCTATGAGTAAGTCCTCCACCAGAAATGTTTTCATCCCGATTTTCCCTGCCGGCAGATCTTCACCGGTGTCATTGCCTACCATAAGGCAATCCTCGGGCTGCACTCCGATGCGCTGCGCTATTTCCTGGTAGTACTGAACATGCGGCTTACAGAAATGCATCAATTCATAGGAAGTAATTAAATCAAATTGGTGATGCCCCAGTCCCGCCCATGCAATGCGGTCCTGCAATGCACTCAAAGGGAATACGGCATTGGTGGCTACCACTACTTTTAACCCCTGCCCCATTATGTATTCCACCATTTCCGGTACTCCGGGAAAAGGCCGGCAGAATTCCTTAAGCAAAGGAAAACGCTCCCGGTAGAAGCGGTCAAAAAAAAGATTGAACTCCTCCGGGGGATAAGGCCAGTTGCGGTAAAAGTCCCGCATAAATACCTCTTCATTGGAAGCATCATGGTTGAGGTCGGCAATCATTACATCGGTAGAATTCCAAACCTGTTCCACCAAACGGCTTCCCTCCCGGTAGCCCATCTCGGCCGCCAGTTCAACCATTTTCTTAAAATACTGCTTAAGGAAATAATCCATATCTATATGCAGCAACGTACCGTCAAGGTCAAAAAGAACCGCTTTAAACATCACCGTGTCTCCTTATTTGCCTTAATTTAATACAGATTTTATCCACTATTATAGGTGATTGCATAACTTTAATAAACTGGCTGCCGAGCAAAATAAATTTTTTATCTTTAAAAGAAGGAAAAAATGTAAATATATAGAAATTATTTATAACGCTGACGATATTTTTTTAAGGAGGATGATTGCCCCGTGTTTTTTACCTTTTTAAATAAGGACGAGCCCCGATACCCTGATATATCACTTATAAGCGGTTATTTTCCCGATGTGGTTCTTACTTATTATTATAACTCTCAACTCAGCATTCCCTTAAGCACCTATTTGGAGATGAAACAAACGGCGGCCGAAAACACTGATGCCGGAGCCCCCATACGGGAATGGGAAATGTTTTTTGCTGAAATCGATCTCGACTCTGATCTGGATAATTTTAGCAGCAATGAATATCTCCATATAATCGGTCCCTATTATTATCCCTTGACCAATACCTGTATATATTTAACTAAAGATAATCCCTCTCCATCCGAGGCTTTTACCGCAGAAGACCTGGCCACCCTGATTAATCTGGAGCACGCTCCGGAAATGGACGCAGAGCTTTTTTCCTATTATAAAAGCAGAAAAGGCAATAAAAAACCAGCTCGCAGCGAAATCGAACTGATCAAAGATATCAATATGTGCCTGGCCGCTTTAAGAGAAATAGAAAAAGTTAATCGCCACGTTAATTTTATGAACAAGCTTTTGGAACGGCGTTACGCCATCGTTGAGCAGGAAAATCTAAAGCCCCGGGAGCCGGACAACCTGCCTCAGAAACCGCAAAAAGAAGAAGAAAAGGAGGTTCATAACACCAACCTGATCCCCTTCGGCCGAATCGTTAACCGCAAAAGAAAAACCGCGGAAAAAGACCGCAGCAATAATTATAACCATGATATGAAAGTATATATCATACGCTATCGGGAATATGAAAAGGCTTGCGACCGGTTTAAAGCTGTGCTGGAAAATTGGTCCGGTTATTATGATACGTTGATGGACAATTGTTTCCGTGATATAGAGATGGCGGAAAATAAAATCAAGAGGTGCCACAAGAGTCTGCAGGCATATAACACTATTTTGGCTAAATCCTTTATTCACTCCATTTATCAGGACAGCCATACTCTCACTCTCTTTCGCCATTATCTGGAGACCGGCAGAGCTCAAAACCTGCAGGAGTGCATGAATCTTTTTGAAGAGGAATGCCACTGGTCGGAAATTAAGGCCAGTCAGGAACGCATTGAGAATACGATTTACTTCCTGCAAGGCGCGAATGAAGATTATCGCCTGGCCAGCGAAAATATCGACCGGATCATAAAACGCGCCCAGGGAAAAACAAATCATATGGCAAAAGCTTAATAAGTAAATAACTGCTCACTGCCACCCCCTATAGCCGCCGTTTAAGGTTTTAATTGCAGTGCGCAGTTGCTTGCGCCCCGTGGGTATATCCTGTTGGTATGCCTTGGGTACGCATGGAGGGTTAGCAAGTATATTCGCTTTTGGGGCGGAGGAAGAAGCGGTGGATAAGCATTCCGGTCAGGAAACCGCCTATATGGGCCCAGAAGGCAATCTGTCCGCAGCCATCTGCCCCAATCAAGCCCGTCGCACCGCACCATAGTTGCGACAGCACCCAGAACCCCAGGTATATCCAAGCGGGAAGATTTAATAGAAATAAAGGCGGTACAAAAGTAAGCACCTTGGCATTCCTGAACATAACAAAGTAGGCTCCCATTACCCCTGCAACAGCCCCCGAAGCACCCACAACCGGGACGGTAGAGGCGGCATTAACCAGAACATGGGTAAACCCTGCGGCAATACCGCAGAGCAGGTAAAAGACCAAAAACCTGCCTCTGCCCATATGATCCTCGACATTATCCCCAAAGAGCCATAGTATCCACATGTTCCCGATAACATGCATCCAATTGCCATGCAGGAACATAGAGGTTATGAAAGGATAATATCCGGCCCAGGGCATTTGATAATCGGAATAGTGTATCGGAATCAGGCCAAAGGTATAAAAGAGGTCTTCTATACCCGGCCCCAACTGTGTCTCATGATAAAAAACATACAGATTGATAACGATCAGGAGAACGGTGATAAGAGGAAAGTGCTTGCTGGGAGTGCTGTCTCTAAGTGGAATCATCTAGCCTGCTCCTTTTATCCTAAAAGAGTGTTGCTTATATTATACAGATTTTAGCCGCCGTACATACAATTTTAATAGAGCCGTCACCGAACGGCCCCGACCCCGGGCCTGTCTTAACCCTTGGACTTAATCAACGCGGGCGGAAGCTTAGTCTGGCTATGCCTTTTAAATTGATGTTTAATGCCAGGTTAACGGCCTTGATGGCAGCTTGCCGCATAGCCGGCAGGTCATCTTCGTTCTGCAGATCAATGGGGGTGTTTTTTAAAGGGTGGAGGTATCTGTTGCGCAGTATGTGAATCACGAGTAAAAGCCCCACCAACAGGTAGATGTCATCGTCATGAGACGGGTTCTGAATTAATTCCAGAAACAGCGACCAGGCGGCCTGGTTAAGGTTGTCAGGTTTTTGCTTTATATAAGGATTGTTGCAAAAGGCATTAAACAGCTTGGGGAAAACGTCGTCCAGATACCTGGCTATGGCCGGATTTTCCGCTTCGGTTACTTCCAGTACCCGGTTAAACAACGGCTGGTATTCCCCGTTTTTAACCTTTGCCCGGATAGCCTTGCGGGTCTTTATACCTTCCTCGCTTAAACGCAGGCTTTTGTTCATCAAGGTCTCCACCGGCCGGGTAAACTGGAGCAGAGAGTATACCCCATCCCCAATCAGTTCCAGCAGTTTTCCGCCATTGTAGAGCTGATAGATAAGTTCCGCATCAACCACCGACTTGTAAAAGACCATATTCTCGGGGTTACGGGCCAGAGCTGAAAATCCCTGAATCTCTGCTTCCAGGCCATTGCTGATATACGCAATCACTTCACTATCCACGTTTGCCAAAACCCGGTCTTTAACCGCATAAAGCTTTTCACCTATATCATGCCAGCGTTTTTCCACCAATATATCCTGCCAGGCCAGAGTAACCAGAATATCACCGGATTTTTCCTCAACTTCCCTTATCCGCTCCATAGCTTCATCCAAACGCCTCAGGAGAAGGTTGTTTTCTCCCCGATAATCATTCATCAGGCGCACCATCATCTCACTGATTTCCTGTAAGGTGTTGCGCAACTTGAGGGTGTTTTTCTGCATTCCACCGACCACATCGGCGGAGAAGTTCTCCAATTCACGGATAATGGAATCCTGAAAGGCCAGCAAACGTCCTTCCAGCGTTTTTTCCATAATAACTGAAAACTGTTCCCCTAATTTATACACGTTAAAGTATTCCGCTATATCCTCTACTTCCTCCTGCTGTAACTCGACCTGTTGCCGCAACAGTTTATAGATATAGTCATAAAAAATAGCTTTTTCCTTCTCCATGCCGTTCTTCAAATCATCTACTTTCCCCTGGAGGAAATCGTTAAGATCGAGGAAACTGTCTTCGCGATTCTTCCTCATATTACCGACTACGCCGTTTAACAGCAGCAGATTTTCCTGTATCTGCTTGGTGAGTTTGGATTTTTCTTCGCTCAGGGAATCAACCAGATTTAACGCCGAAGCACTCTGGCTGATACATTCATCCACCTGAACCAGAAAATCATCTCCGTCCTCCCAGAGCCATTCCAATCCTCTGGTAAAGTCCTTGTGCAGGTTTTCTATAAGAGGACTGGTCACTTCTTCAATCTTTTCCGCAAATATATTGTCACAAAGGGGTTTCATTTCCTCCATCATGGCATCCAGGTCTGCTTGCACCTCCGGTGGAAGCGTATCCTCCACCGGCATATTCTGAACCTGGCTCTGTATCCCCATAATACCCAAACCGGTCAGCAACAGAATTAAAATTACCCACAAAAGGGAAAAGCCCCGGCTGAGGGCAAAAACAGTTGCTATATTGAGCATTAGCAAAATCCACAACGCTGTCCATAATCTGGCATTGTTCCGGATACTATTTTTTAATGACTCTATTGTGACCAAACCTCTCACCTCAGATTTAATTATGAAATTAATATCGGAGAATGATATGAAAAACTTGACGCTTAATATTCGCCCGGGCCGGTGGAAGAAGGGTTAAGATGGCTAAGCTGCGCACTTGTTCGCATTATGGCGCCCATTAAAAAGTTGATTGGGATTCTGTAAATTTATCTCTGATAATAAAAATTTTTACCCATATAAAAAATTATAATGCATAAATGCATTATTTCGGCCGGATAATCAAACTGCAATTATTTCGTTCGCAATCCCCAAAGGTTCGGGGCATCTGGGATCAATGTGTTCGCGCAAGCCTACACCTGTCTGTAAAACCATACAATAAATAATTCTTTACCTGCTAACAACACGGAAAACTTTATCAAATCTATATTTTAAAAATGACAAATAGTCGTTTATTATCCGGGCCGTTTGCTGCCAAAGCTACTTTCCATCTCTGTACTGCCCTATTTCTTGGGGATCTATACCATTCCTCGGTGGCCCGTCAGCCACCCCAATTCATAAACGTTTCTGATGCACATTTGCATTATTTATCAATGCAAATGTGCATTATCGCTTTTTTTGCACCTTCTATCTTCTATGGCATTATATTACAACCCCCATTTTTCGGGCCTTATCTCGGCTCCGGGGTTAATCCCGGAACTGGCATGTTTATTGCTTGTATATATGCCAGGTGATATCCGATTAATTTGTAACCCCCTTAAATGTCATTATATATACTCGCTACTGCTCTATGATGGCCAGCAGGGAACCACCCTTTCCTGTTTTTAAGAAAACTTGCCTCATGGAGTCGGGTTCTTAAACCATCATGGAACAGTAGCACCCCTTTTTTTATTTGCAGCCTGCACCGTTTTATACGTCTGCCGGAATGGGGGTTCACATCAATTCTATCATATATATAGCCAGCCTTGCGATCTTACAGATTAATATATAGATTTAAATGTTAAGCTTCATGGGAGGGGGGAGTGCATACTTTAAGATTTCATTAGTTATTAGTTTATTTTTTTCTGGAGGGGTTTAGTTACTTATTGTGTTTGGAGGGAGGTTAAAATGGCTTACGAAAACCTGATTTTAGAAAAGGAAGGCGGTCTCGCGACTCTCTATGTTAACCGGCCTAAAGCTTTAAACGCTTTAAACAAGGATACTCTGCTGGAAATGAAGGACGCTATTGCCAGCATTAATAATGATCCCGAGATAGACGTATTGATAATTACGGGAGCAGGTGATAAGGCGTTTGTAGCCGGTGCTGATATCGCCTTTATGCAAAATCTCACTGCAGTTGAAGGCAGAGAGTTCGGTGCACTGGGACAAACGGTCTTTCGTATGATAGAGGCTATGGAAAAGCCGGTTATCGCTGCCGTTAACGGTTTCGCTCTGGGGGGCGGCTGTGAACTGGCTATGTGTTGCGACTTCCGTATTGCCTCGTCTAAGGCCAAGTTTGGACAGCCTGAGGTCGGATTGGGCATAACTCCGGGATTTGGGGGGACCCAGCGTTTACCGCGCCTGGTAGGTTCGGGAATGGCTCGACAAATGCTGTATACCGCTGATTTAATCAACGCCTCGGAAGCTCTTCGCATCGGTCTGGTCAATAGCGTAGTGGCTCCTGAGGAGCTTATGGACTTGGTGAAAGCTATTGCCGGCAGAATCATGAGCAAAGGCAAACTGGCGGTTCGCTTCTGCAAAGCTGCTGCCAATGAAGGTTTACAGACAGATATAGACCGGGCCATGACTATTGAGGCGGACCTTTTCGGCCTATGCTTCAGTACCGAGGATCAAAAAGAAGGAATGACAGCTTTTATAGAGAAACGGTCAGCTAATTTTACAGGTAAGTAATGATGGTTATTATTTTCTAAATTAGGGAGGTAGGAAAATTGGCTATAAATAAAATCGGAGTTTTAGGTGCAGGCACTATGGGGGCCGGTATTGCTCAGATTTGCGTTGAAGCGGGATATACGGTTGTATTAGTGGATATTGCTGACGATTTTGTTGCCCGTGGGGTTAATGGTATACTTAAGAACTGGGACAAAGCTGCCGCTAAAGGCAAAAAGACTCCTGAAGATGTCGAAAAATATAAAGGTCTTTTGTCCACCGCTACAGACAACAACGTTTTTAAAGAAGTTGATATTGTTATTGAAGCTATTATCGAGAATATTGATGTGAAGAAAAAGGTGATGAAAGAGCTGGATGGCATCTGCGGCCCTGATACTATCCTGGCGACCAACACTTCGGCTCTGAGTATAACCGAAATTGCCGCCGCCACCGGCCGCCCTGACAAGATTGTCGGCATGCATTTCTTCAATCCGGTTCCGGCTATGAAGCTGGTCGAAGTTATACCTGGTGCAGAAACCTCTCAGGCAGTTATTGATGCGGTTGTCGATTTGAGCAATAAAATCGGCAAAGAGCCTGTACCCATGAAAGAATCCCCGGGCTTTATCGTAAACCGGGTACTGATTCCCTATATAAATGAGGCTGCTATCCTCTACACCGAAGGCATAGCTTCAGCGGAGGAAATTGACAAAGCTATGAAACTTGGAGCCAACATGCCTATGGGGCCCCTGGCACTGGCTGATTTAATCGGTATAGATGTCTGCCTTATGATCATGACCTACTTCTGGAACGAATTCGGCGATTCCAAATACCGTCCTGCCCTGTCCTTCAAACAGAAAGTAAGAGCCGGGCATCTGGGCAGAAAGACCGGTAAAGGATTCTTTGACTACAACTAAAGCGTTATAATTAACTTAATGAATAAAGAGAGAAAGGAATGTGAAAATATATGAGCAGAGAAGTTGTGCTGGTTGGAGCCTGCAGAACCCCGGTAGGTACATTTGGCGGAGCCCTTAAGGATACCCCGGTAGTGAACCTGGGTAAGGTAGTTATGGCCGAAGCCCTGAAGCGGGCTGGGATTAAAGGCGAGCAGGTGGATGAGGTAATATTCGGCTGTGTTCTCCAGGCCGCCCAGGGTCAGAACGTTGCCCGGCAGGCTATGATCCATGCCGGTATTCCTCAGGAAACAACCGCATTCACCATCAACAAAGTTTGCGGTTCCGGCTTAAGAGCCGTCAGCCTGGCGGCCCAGGTGATAAAAGCCGGCGATGCCGATATCGTCCTGGCGGGCGGCATGGAAAACATGAGCGCCGCTCCTTTTGCCCTGGACAAAGCCCGCTACGGCTATCGCATGAACAACGGCACCCTGGTCGACGTTATGATCAAAGACGGGCTGTGGGAAGCCTTCAATGGCTATCACATGGGAATTACCGCTGAAAACGTCAATGACCTTTACGGCATTACCCGGGAAGAACAGGATCAATTCGGTTTCCAGAGCCAGGAAAGAGCTGCCGCCGCCATTGCTTCCGGCAGATTCAAAGATGAAATAGTACCGGTAGTCATTCCCGGCAAAAAAGGCGACCTGGTATTCGACACGGATGAACATCCGCGCCAGTCTACCCTGGACAAAATGGGCGGACTGAAGCCGGCCTTCAAAAAAGACGGCAGTGTAACCGCGGGCAATGCCTCCGGTATCAACGACAGTGCCGCCGCCGTAATCGTTATGTCCAAAGAAAAAGCTGATGAACTGGGTATCAAGCCCATGGCCAGAGTAATAAGCTACGCTTCCGGCGGAGTTGACCCCAAAATCATGGGAGTAGGGCCGGTACCGGCTACCCGCAAAGCTTTGGAGAAAGCCGGACTGACCGTGGACGACCTGGACCTGATTGAAGCCAACGAAGCCTTTGCGGCGCAATCCATAGCCGTAGCCCGGGAATTGGGCTGGGCGAACAAAATGGATAAAGTCAACGTCAACGGCGGCGCTATCGCCATAGGCCATCCGATCGGGGCTTCCGGCGCCAGAATACTGGTCACTCTCCTGTATGAAATGCAGAAGCGCGAATCCAGGTACGGCCTGGCTACCCTGTGCATAGGCGGCGGTATGGGAACTGCCTTGATTGTAGAGAGATTATAAATTTAAGATTAAGTATTTGAGGAGGGTTTGTTTTGCCACACAACAATTATCTCTATCAGACGCGGGACATCAAATTCGCGATTAAAGAATGGCTTGATATGGAAAAGCTCCTGTCCTGCGACGCCTATAAAGACTATTACGGGCTCGACGATTTTGACGGCTTCATTGATGTCAGCTTCAAAATCTGCCGCGATGTACTCTGCCCGGCCAACAAAGATGCCGATGAAATCGGCATGAAGTTTGTCGGCGGTGACGAACATGCCGTCGTTAGCCCCGACTCCTTCAAGGCTGTATATAACACGGTTTGCGAAGCCGGTCTCGGACCTCAGTTTGCCAACCGTTCGGAAGAAGGCCGTATGCCGCTGTCCTGGTACGCTCCCATTCTCGAAATGCAGTCCGGTGCTTCCCCCGCGATAGTAATGTTTTGGTGCCTGACCGCGGGCGCTACCACCGTTATCCAGAATAATGCCTCGGAAGAACTGAAAGAGCGCTTCCTGCCCAAGATGTTCTCGGGCGAATGGGGCGGCACCATGGGCCTGACGGAGCCGGGAGCAGGTTCCGATGTCGGCGCGTGCTCCACCAAATGCTACCCCACCGACACCCCGGGATTATACAAGATCAAAGGCCAGAAATGCTTCATCACATCCGGCGACCACGACCTGGCGGAGAATATTATCCATCTGGTACTGGCCAAGACCCCGGATGGAAAACCGGGAACCGCCGGCATTAACTGTTTGATTGTGCCAAAATTCTGGGTCAACGAAGACGGCTCCGTAGGAGCGTGGAACGACGTGACCTCCACCGGCATCGAGCACAAGATGGGCATCCACGGCTCTTCCACCTTGTCCCTGTCCTTCGGCGAAAATGACAATTGCTACGGCTGGATGATCGGCGACGGACCGGTAGAAGGCCGCGGTAAAGGTATGGCGCAGATGTTCCAGATGATGAACGAAGAACGTCTGAACACCGGAACATTCGCCCTGGGCTGCATCGGTTCGGCTTACTACGCGGCTCTGGATTATTGCAAAATTCGGGTGCAGAGTCCCAAGTTCACTGATCCGAAAGGGCCCAGTGTCAGAATTATCGAGCACGAAGACGTCCGCCGCATGCTGATGTTCCAGAAGGCCATAACGGAAGCCTGCCGGGCCTTACTCTATCAAACCTACTTCTGGCAGGACCTGTCCCATGATGCTGCCGATCCGGCCGAGAGGAAGCATTATGATGACTTGACCGCGATCAACATCCCGCTATGCAAGGCCTATGTGTCGGATATGGCGTGGGTCAGCATTGAGCAAGCCATCCAGTGCCACGGCGGCTATGGCTTCATTGAAGAATATGCCCCGGCTTCCCTGGCCCGGGACTGCAAGATTTATTCCCTGTGGGAAGGCACCAACTTTATGCATGCTCAGGATTTTACCGGCCGCAAGTCCACCATGCGGGACGGCGAGCCGATGAAGCAATGGCTGGCTATAATTGCCGATTTCATCGCGGAAAAGAAATCTCCGGAATTTGCCGCTGAGTTTGCCATGATGGAAGATTCTTTCGCCGCTTACCGGGAAATCGTCGCCACGGTTGAAGACTGGAGAGTCAATAAGCCGCAAAACAGGCAGCTCTTCGGCACCCGGGTCCTGCATGCCGCTTCCATGATCATCTGCGGCAAACTGATGCTGGATCAAGCCCTGCTGGCAGCCAAGAAGCTCGCTGAACTGGGTGAAGACCACTTTGATGCGAACTTCTACAAAGGCAAAATCGCCACTGCCAAGTTCTATGTATTAAACGTTGTTCCCGGTGTCTTTGGAACCTTGAAGGCCATGAAAGCTGCCGACACCAGCGCCATTGACTGCCCCGAAGACGCTCTTATGTAATTACGATATAGTCTGGTACAAGTATTAAGATTCAATGCAGCAAAGTACGTAGCTATAGTGCGGAGTTCATAGAGGCTCCGCACTATATATAACAATGTCATTTTCACTTAAAGGGAGGAATTATGTTTGGCTTGGCTAGATGAATATAAAAAGAAATTAGTAACTGCGGATGAGGCCGTTAAGGTAATCAAATCCGGTGATTGGGTTGAACACGCCTTTGGCGTCGCAGGTGCCAACGAGCTCGATGCTGCTCTGGCTAGAAGAAAAGATGAATTATGGGACGTAAAAATTCGCTGCGACATAGGCGCCTGGCCTCATTACACCAATGAAGCCGACCCTACCGGAGAACACTTTTACTGGAACTCCTGGCATTGCGGAGGACTGGATCGCAAATATTACAATCAGGGCATACTGTCTTATATTCCGATGAAGTTCCACGAATGCCCCATGATGACCAGGAAAGACTGTGACCCCACCAATGTTTTTATGGCAACCGTTTCCCCCATGGACAAGCATGGCTACTTCAGCTTCGGAGCCGGATGTCCTTCGGCCTGGGCCGCTATTGAAAAGGCCCAGTATGTGCTTCTGGAAATCAACGCCAACATGCCCCGGGTACTGGGCGGCAACCAGGAGTCCATTCACATCAGTCAGGCCGACTATGTGGTGGAAAGCAGCAATATGCCCTTACCCACGATACCGGACGTAGCCCCCAATGAGACTGAGCAGAAGATTGCGGAGCATATTATCGACCGTCTCTATAACGGTTGCTGCATACAGCTTGGTATCGGCGGTATACCTAATGCTATGGGAGCTATGATCGCTGAATCGGATTTAAAGGATCTGGGCGTACACACTGAAATGTATGTCGATGCCTATGTAAAGATGAGCAAAGCGGGTAAAATAACCGGCGCCTGCAAAAATATTGATAAATACAAGCAGACATTTTCTTTTGCCTTGGGGAGCCGGGAACTCTATGATTTCATCGATGACAATCCCGGTATTGTGGCTTATTCGGTTGATTATACCAACAGCCCGGTGGTTGTGGCCGGCATAGATGATTTCGTATCCATTAATGCCTGCATTGAAGCAGACCTTTTTGGTCAGGTCTGTTCCGAAAGTGTCGGTCCCCGGCATATAAGCGGAACCGGCGGTCAGCTCGACTTTGTGGAAGGGGCCTACAAATCAAAGAACGGGCAGAGCTTCATCTGTATGACCTCAACTTTTAACGGCAAGGATGGACTGGTATCCCGTATCAAACCTATCCTTACCCCCGGCGCCATAGTCACCTCACCTCGAACTGCGACCCATATGATTGCAACCGAGTACGGCATTGCCAGCATGAAGGGCAAGAGTACCTGGGAAAGGGCTGAAGCTCTGATTAGTATTGCCCATCCCAAGTTTAGGGATGAGCTGGTAAAAGAAGCAGAAAAGATGAGTATCTGGAGAAGATCCAACAAGATTGCTATGGAGTCATCATCCTAGATTGCAATGTTCCCTTTTAATACACCTTTACCAGAAGAGCCGGGCGCAGGTACCCCTGCCTGCACCCGGCTCTTTCTAATGTTTTATCCCATATTTCTGGGCCTTGCGAACTATAGTGGATTGGTTAACCTGCAGCACTCGGGCTACCTGATAGCTGGTGCGGTAGCGGGTAAACGCTGTTTCCAATAACTCGCGCTCGGTATTTTCCACCGCCTGCTTAAGCGGCAGCAGCCTTTCCCCAACCCGCGCTGCCGCTGTACTGGTTTTAATATTGGCCGGGAGATCCTTGATACTGATGATATTGTTGATGCTGGTAACCACCAGCCTCTCCATGAGGTTCTCCAGTTCTCTCACATTGCCCGGCCAGCCGTATTCCACCAGGCAGTTATAGACGCTATTGTCCAGACGTTTTTTCATCTGATACTTCTGATTAAAAACGTTAAGAAAATAATTCATGAGTACCGGGATATCCTCCTGGCGTTCCCGCAACGGCGGCACATTGATGGGGATAACGTTAAGACGGTAAAAAAGGTCCAGGCGAAACTGTCCCTTTTCTATCATCTCCAGCAGATCACGGTTGGTTCCGGCTATAATTCTGCTGTCAACCTTAATAGGGTGAACACCGCCTACGCGGCTGATCTCTCTATCCTGCAGGGCACGCAGCAGCTTAACCTGCAGGTTTAAAGGCAGTTCACCTATCTCATCCAGAAAGAGGACCCCTCCCCGAGCCAGTTCAAATAATCCTACTTTGCCGGTCTTGCTGGCTCCGGTAAAGGCACCGGCTTCGTAACCGAACAATTCTGATTCCAGAAGGTTTTCCGGTATGGCACCGCAGTTTACCCGAATAAACGGTCCCTCTTTACGGTTGCTGTTCGAATGGATTATCTCCGCAATCAGATCCTTGCCGACACCTGATTCACCCTGGATGAGCACGGTTGAATCCACTGCCGCCACCCGTATCACCATGTTGACCAATTCTTTCATCTTGACTGAAGTCATTACCAGATTACGGGAATTTTCCAGTTTCATCTGCTGCAGTTCGGTTTTATACAGTTCCTGCAGCCCTGCTACCCGTTCCAGGGTTCTCTGCAGTTCATTGAGTTCCGTGATATCCCTGACATTGGTAACCACCATAATTACATCGCCTTCATCATCATAGATGGGATTGCTGGTGACCAACGCTTCCTTGCCGGTACTGGCCGTGAGGGTAAGGGTTGCCTGCTCGCCCTTCTCCAGAGCCGCCAAGGTGCCCGAACGGGAAAATACCCCTTCCCTGACCAGATCTGCCATATTGCGCCCCACACATTGTTCATGAGTTATGCCCATTATTCGTTCAAAGCCTTTGTTGAGCCTTAAGGTATTGGCCTGACCATCGGTAACATAGAGGCCGTCAAACATCGATTCTATGACAGCTTCCATCTCTCTTTCCCGCAAACCCTCGACATGCTCCAATTTCCGCTGGAGCTCATTAAGCTCCGTTATATCACGCACATTGGTAACTACCAGGATTATGTTGCCCTCTTCATCATAAATGGGATTACTGGTGACCAGAGCCTCTTTACCCGTACTGGCGGTGAGGGTAAGGCTGGCCCGGGCGCCGGTCTCCAGGGCCGCCAGGGTCCCCGAACGGGAAAATACCCCTTCCCTGACCAGGTCTGCCATATTGCGCCCCACACATTGTTCATGAGTTATGCCCATTACTCGTTCAAAGCCTTTGTTGAGCCTTAAGGTGTTGGCCTGACCATCGGTAACATAGAGGCCGTCAAAAGATGATTCAATAATAGCTTCCAGCTCACTGTTGAGCCTTTTGGTATATTCCGATTCCCGCACCAACAGCTCTACTTCCGAAATATCACGCAGCACCAGTACCCGGCCTATGCGTTCATGATCCTTTAATACGTCTTTGCGAAACGGGATATAGCTGCGCCCATTGAGAGTTATCTTATTATCGGGAAAAGTGATTTCTTCATATAGCAAACTGATAATTTTCGGGTTATCTATAACCTCATGGACGATGGCATACATGACCGCTTTGTCTTCCAATCCTATCGCCCGGGACATCCATTTGTTAAAGATTTTAACCCTGCCGTCGTTATCAATAGCTATAATCGGTGTATATACCGCATCAATAGTGGCTTTCAGCCCGGCTTTCTCCTCTTCTTCCTGCCAGGCAAAAGCCCTGAGGAGATCGGAATTATCTATTATTCCAACTGCAATACCATCTTTTTTTACTACAGCGAATTCCAGCGGTTTAATGCTGTCAATCAGGATCCCTTCTTCATAATGCAGGTTGGTGTACTCATCCTGCATTATCTGCTCTATCTCAGTATCCCCTGATATGCCGGCAAGAAGTGCATCAAGCAGCAGATCTTTGCTGACGATACCCATGCACTCATTGGCCAGGTTCAAAACCGGAGCTGCGTTAACGCCCCTTTTCATAAGCATTTCAGAAGCATCCCTGACGGTTTGTCCAACATATAAAAAGACTCCATCCGGATTTATCACTTCAAAGGCTTTCACTGGTTCCCTCCCCCCTTTTTTTATTCAATTTTAACATATCTTTGTTTTTCTCGCTGTGCTGACATTGTTCTTGTCCTCTGTTATTTATTGTAATTTATATGCTTAGAAACTTGGATTTTCTGCTTTTAAGAACATCGAAAAACAGGTCCCTGCCCTGATCGTTGGCTACGGCCAGGGAACGGATGGAAAAGGAACGCAGGGCATCGGAAACGGAAAGGGTGCCTTCGGCTGAATCCTTGCGCCCGGTAAACGGAAGCTCGTCCGGCCCCCGGCGGCATTGGGCATTGAGATTAATGCGGGACACCTGGTTAGCCAGCCCGTCGATTAGAGGAGCCGCATTATGGGGGGAACCGGTAAAAATGCTGGCCTGCTGGCCGTAGTCGCTGGCAGACAGGTAGTCCATCAGTTCCTCCAGCCGGTTAAACGGTGTCACTGGTATCAGGGGGCCGAACTGCTCTACCTGGTACAATTCCATGTCCGGATCAACCGGAAAGACTATGGCCGGATAAAACAGATTGCCGTATACCTGCCCTCCTCCCGGGTTGACCACCCGCGCCCCCTTTTGGCAAGCATCTTCCACCAGCCGAGTGAGCCACTCGCATTTTCCTGCTTCCGGCAAAGGGGTTATCATAACGCCGTCTTCCCATGGCATGCCACAGACCAGCTCCTCAACGGCCTGGTTCATAGCAGCAAGGAATTTATCTGCCATACTGCTGTGCACCCAAATATGCTTTAACGAGGTACATCTTTGTCCGTTAAACTCCAGAGCGCCGTTTATACATTCCTTGACGGCGAGTTCAATATCCGCGTCCGGGAACACAAAAGCCGGATTTTTAGCCTCCAGACCCAAAATAGTACGCAGCCGGTTGTTGGCAGGATGCTGGCTTATAAGCAGATTGGCCACCCGGGTCGATCCGATAAAGCCCAATACCGAAATCTTGCCGCTCTCAATGATGGGAGTAATGATGGTCTGTCCGTCGCCATTGATGATGTTTATTACCCCAGCCGGGAAACTACGGGCAAATGCCTCAAACAAAGGGGTGGTACATAAGGAGCCGTATTTGGGCAATTTCACCACCACGGTGTTGCCCATAAGCAAAGCGGGAATAAGCATGGCAAAGGTCTCGTTTAAAGGATAATTAAACGGTCCCATGCACAGGCACATCCCCAGTGCACACCTGCGTAACTGATAGATAAAATCACCCGCCCGCTTTAGCAGCCGGGCTTCTTTCTCCATTATTTTAAGCGCAGCCAAAGTATCTTCGATATATTTAAGCGTACGCCTGAACTCATCCAGGCAGGATTGGTAGGGACGGCCGATTTCCCACATCTCCAGCAGGGCAAAGTTTTTTTCCAGCGGCCGCATGCGCCACAGGAACTCTTCCATACAATTGATGCGTTCTTCGGTTGTCATCCGGGGCCAGACTCCCATGCCTGAAGACCAGGCTTTCTCAGCCGCATCAAGGGCGGCAAAAGCTTCTTCCCGGCTCAGGTCGGCATACTCGCCCAGAACATATGGAGCGGGAGCCCCTTGTTGCATCAGCATCAGCGGAGATTTTACTTCCATCCCTTGAGCAGCGGTCAATACCTCCCCATTCAGCAAGTAGTTTAAGCCTCCGGCAAATTTGTCTGCACGGAATTCCCGCGGTATATTATGCAAAGAGGGGAAAATTTTAAGTAAATCTATTTTGGGCACCCTTAAACTCCTTTCCAGCCAGTATTGCTTTTTAAACCCCACTTAAATATAATTCCCCATTTTACCCGGAATATATTTGCCGTCTGTGATTCATAGGCCGGTAAAAGCCGCATAGCCAAAACCTCCTGCTGCCGTTAAAAAATACTTGCTTACTGCAGATTTAAGGGTTATACTGGAAAAAATACAGAAACTACCCTGCTAAAAAGGTTGACGCTGATTTAAAGGGGCAGACAGACTCGCATCTAAAACCGCTTGCCCCTTCAGGGTTGGTGGTTTTATTTTTTATATCCGGAGGTTAAAACGTGAGTGATAAACGAATAGGCGTTATTGGCATAGTAGTCGAGGACCGCGAGATGGCGCCGCGTGTCAATCAAATACTCAGTGAACATGCCGCAATGATTATCGGCAGGATGGGGCTTCCCTACCGGGAAAAGGATATTTCTGTTATTTCTTTGATTGTTGACGGAAGCACGGATGAACTGGGCGCCCTTACGGGCAAGCTGGGCAATCTGCCCCAGGTAACAGTCAAGAGTGCCCTGACCCAATATTCTTAATCGATAAGTAACCGCATATTGCCGCAGGATCTTTTTTTGAAAATGAAAGTTAAAAACAGTCCCTGATAATGAGGTTAACACTGACTTAAAGGGGTGAGGACATACCGGTTAAGCATAGCTTACCCTGTAACGCTTACTCCTTATCAGGGTAGGCGTTTTTGGTTTTAAGGCTGAGTGTTATACCAGCCCGGGATGAACTTAAACTTCAATAAAGGGGAGGAATGTGTAATGGATGGTGTTTCAGTCAAGGAATGGGTTAATAATGTGATTAAGCCCGAAGAAAATGAGAAGTACTTAAATAAGGGCAGGGATTTTATCGATGAAAACTTTATCAATGAGACCTTGCTTAAAAAGCAGCAGCCGGATAAATCTGAGATCAGGGAGATTATATCCAAATCCCTGGAACTGCAGCGTCTGGAGCCGGAAGAGACCGCGGCGCTGCTTAACTGTACGGACGAAGAACTGTGGGAGGAAATGTACAGCGCCGGTTTGGAGATTAAAATCAAGGTATACGGTCGGCGGATAGTGACCTTTGCCCCTCTTTACGTCAGCAACTACTGTGTCAATAACTGTATCTACTGCGGTTTCCGCCATAAAAATCAGGATATCCACCGCCATAGTTTGAGTAATGCGGAACTGCGGGATGAGGTTAAGGCCCTGGTGAGCAAGGGGCATAAACGCCTGATTATGGTTTATGGGGAACACCCCCGCTCGGATGTCCATTATATCGCCGACACCCTGCGTACCGCCTATGATACCAAGGTCAGCAACGGCGAAATCAGGCGGGTCAATGTCAATGCGGCACCCCTTTGCCGGGACGATTTCAAGCTGCTTAAGGAAGTAGGGATCGGGACCTTCCAGGTATTCCAGGAAACATATCATCATCAGACCTATAAAAATCTGCACTCTCAGGGGCCGCTCAAACGCGACTACCTCTGGCGCCTCTATTCTTTGCACCGGGCCATAGAAGCAGGGGTGGATGATGTCGGCATCGGAGCTCTGTTCGGCCTGTATAACTGGAAGTTTGAAATAATGGGACTGCTGCTCCATACTATCGACCTGGAGGAGAAATTTGGCGGAGTAGGCCCCCATACCATATCCTTTCCCCGCTTGCAGCCGGCCGTAAACACCCCCTGGGTAAACAACAGTCCTCATCTGGTAAATGACGACACCTTCAAAAAATTGGTCACGGTCATCCGTCTGTCAGTGCCTTATACCGGTATGATAATCACCGCCCGGGAAAGAGCTGAAATCAGAGATGATGTCCTGAAGGTAGGCTGCACCCAGTTGGATGCCGACTCTAATATCGGGGTCGGCAGTTATAGCAAAGAGGCGTTGGATTACAGTACTCAGCAGTTCATCCTGGGCGACAACCGCAGCCTGGACCAGACTATCCAAGACCTGGCCCGGATGGGCTTTATCACTTCTTTCTGTACCGCCGATTACCGTTGCGGGCGTACCGGAGGATGCTTCATGGGCATAGCTAAAAAAGGCAAAATTCACAACCTGTGCATGCCCAATGCCATTCTGACCTTCAAAGAGTATCTGCTGGATTATGCCAGCCCTGAAACCCAAAAAATAGGCCAGCCCTTGATTAACATGGAACTGGAACAGCTGCCCAATGAAAGTGTTAAGCAGACGGTACGGGATATGTTGGCCCGTATCGAAGCTGGAGAAAGGGATTTGTTCCTGTAGGGGGGATATAGATGGATAGTCTGAGTTCCTTGATTAACAAGCATTACCGGTACAGCAACGATATTATCCTTTCCTGCCACCAGGCATTGCATGAATTGTATCCGGAATTGAATGTGCGTTGGGCCCGAATCTACGGCCGCCGGTGGGCGTTTATTCACGGCCGGGCAGCCGATGCTATAAGCTTTTCCACCCTTAAAGTCCAGCTAAGCACGAACTACGGGCTCTGCATAGATAACGCCAACACAATAACCCCGCCCGAACTTGATGCCATACGGACAACGCTAAGGGAGTACTTTCGCCATGACGCATACTTCGAAAATTAAAATAGCCGATATTTTCCATAATACTGATCCCAGCCTTGACCGGCAACTGCTGGAGAAGGCTGACCATTGCCGCCGCCAGCACCTGGGCAGCGCCGTTTATCCCCGGGGATTAATTGAGTACTCCAACTGCTGCCGCCGCAATTGTTTTTACTGCGGTTTGCGTCGGGGCAATAGCCTTATACGCCGCTATCATTTGCAGCGGGAGCAGATAATTGAGCTGGCCTTGCAGGCCTATGATGCCGGTTATCAGTCCATCTGCCTTCAGTCAGGCGAACTCTCCTCCAGCAAAGAGGTAGACTTTATCGCTGATGTTATCAGGACTATAAAAGGATACCGCAGCAAGAACAGCGGGCAGGGCCTGGGCATAACCCTGAGCCTGGGGGAGCTTACCTATAAGCAATACCGCCAATTATGGGAAGCCGGGGCACACCGCTACCTGTTGCGCATAGAGACTTCAAACCCGCTTCTCTTTCAGAAAATACACCCGCCGGAGCAGAGCTATAACCGACGCCTGGAGTGCCTGGATGCTTTAAGGGAGATCGGCTATCAGGTGGGCACCGGTGTTATGATAGGGCTTCCCGGCCAGAGCTATGAGGACCTGGCTACGGATCTCGAGTTTTTCCAGGCCAAAGACATCGATATGCTGGGAATGGGCCCTTATATCCCTCATCCGGATACGCCATTGGCCCGGCAGAAGACGGAATTTATCCCGGATGCTTTTACCACTACCATCCGCATGCTGGCTTTGGCCCGAATCTTGATGCCGGACATAAATATGGTAGCTTCCACTGCTCTTCAGAGCATCCACCCGGACGGGCTCAAGCTGGGGCTGAAAGCCGGGGCCAATATCGTCATGCCGGTGCTTACCCCGGAGGACAACCGCAAGGACTATATGCTCTATGCCAATAAAAAATTCAGTAATTTTGAGCGTTTAAAACATGATATCCACGAGGCCGGCTATGAACTAACCCTTTGGCAATGGGGCGACTCGCCGCATTACTTTAAGCGGCAGGGATTATTAACCACAGACTACGCCCCCACCGGGGACAGCACATGTTCCCTCCGGTCACGGATTTAGAACACGGATTATTCTACGGAGGTCTGGTTATGGGCATTAATGATACCCCCCGGGCTAATCGCCCCCATATTGCTATATTCGGCCGGCGTAATGCCGGCAAGTCAAGCCTGATCAACGCTATTACGGGACAGGACATTGCCCTGGTGTCGGAAGAGGCAGGAACTACCGCCGACCCCGTTTACAAGTCTATGGAGATACTTCCTCTGGGTCCGTGCGTCCTGATTGACACCGCCGGAATAGATGATGCAGGAGCCCTGGGAGGAATGCGGGTGAAGAAAACCCGTACAGTCTTGGATAAAACCGACCTGGCTATTTTAGTCATCGACCCAGCCCTGGGCGTTAGCAATTTTGAGAAGGATTTGCTTGAAGCCTTTGTCAAACAGGACATACCGGTGCTGGCAGTCTTGAATAAGGTAGATCAGGGCAATATTCAAAAGGCGTTGCTGGAAGAAGAGCTGGGGCTATACCTGCACCCGGTAAGTACGGTGACCGGTGCAGGCATATCGGAGCTGCGGGAGCTTATAGCCGGGAACACGCCCTCCGGGTTTGAAAATGCGAGTATCGTAGGCGATATTCTTTCCCCCGGTGATATCTGCATACTGGTCACCCCTATTGACAGTGCCGCTCCCAAAGGCCGCCTGATATTACCCCAGGTACAAACCATCCGGGATATTCTGGATCACAATGCCCAGGCCCTGGTGGTCAGGGAAACCGAGCTGGAGTCTGCCCTGGCCGGCCTGACCAAACCGCCGCGCCTGGTTATCACTGATTCCCAGGCTTTTGCCGCCGTCTCCTCCCTAATCGACGAGTCCATCCCCCTTACTTCATTTTCCATATTGTTTGCCCGCTACAAAGCCGATTTGAAGAGTATGATGCAGGGCATACAGGTTTTGGAGAATCTTAAACCGGGAGATCGGGTGCTAATAGCTGAGGCTTGTACTCATCATCGCCAGGAAGACGACATTGGCAGGGTTAAAATACCCAATCTGCTTCAGAAACAGGCAGGGGGCGCTCTGTCCCTGGACTGGTGCAGCGGCAGCAGTTTCCCTGAAGACCTGGAAAAGTATAAGCTGATAATCCACTGCGGCGCCTGCATGCTGAACCGCAAACAGATGCTGTCCCGTATACGTACAGCCGGGGAAAAAGGGGTTGCCCTGATCAATTACGGCGTTTTTTTAGCCTACATGGCCGGAATCCTGAAGAGAACCACCAGTGTGTTCGCATCTGAATCGGATGTCGGGAAAATATAGGTTTAAGGAAACGCAGACCCCCCCCATATTCAGGCTAACGACACATCAGGCAGCTTAGCGCTCCCCTTCAGGGTGTTGCTAGCTGCCTGATGTGAATTATAGGTTGCCTAATTAAGATTTCATATCTCCCCATTAAGCTTATAGTTTATCAATTTCTCCAAAGCCTCAATAATTCTGTCTGAAGCCGCTTCCATATCGCGCAGACGTTCCCGGGCCTCATCCTTGCAGTCATCGTTATTAAGAACGACTGCTTCACGAGCCAGCGCATGTACCTGCTCATGATGATCGGCGACCAGGCTGTTGTATACCTCCAGCATCTTCTCTTCCTTAACCGAGTTAAGCCAGCGGGCCAGACGGCATTGCAGATGAGTAGGAACATCGTCCGGGTCGGCAAAGAGATCATGCTCGACGATAAACTGGTATTTACGCACAAAACCCCGATGGTCGTCCATAACCTGTCTTAATACCACTTCGTCAGGCAAATGGTAATTACCCAAGATATCCCGGAAGTCTTCGGATATTTTATTGGTTTCGCCTGCAATGTCAACGATGGCTGAAAAATTACCCATCTGTTTGTCTATATCGGATATGACCTTATCCAAGGTATCGATCAAAACCAGCATGGCATCATTTACAGTACTTACAACAGCCGATATTTGCTGTGAAGAAGCACTCTGTTCCTGCATGGCCGAAGTAATGTCCATAACCGAATCCTGGATGTTAACAATCTGTTTTATAATCTCTTCTATAGTGGTAATGACCTTGTCGGTAGTCTGATTCTCCTCCTCGATGGCTGCGCCCATGGACTCAACATCTAATACAAAACTGCCGATATTAGCCTGCACCCCGCTGATTAGGGCACTGATCTGCCGCGTATACCCTGCTGTTTGCTCCGCCAGTTTACGAATCTCCTCGGCAACCACCGCGAAACCGCGTCCGTGCTCCCCAGCCCGGGCAGATTCGATAGCTGCATTCAGGGCCAGCAGGTTAGTCTGCTCGGAAACACTCATAATGGTAGCGGTTATTTCGCCGATATCGCGGGAGATATTTTCCAGCTCCCGGGCTTTCTGAACGGTAGCCTGTCCTCGCTGGCCCAATAGCTGTCCCGTCTCTTCGAATCTTCTCATCTCTTCTTTGCCTTGCTGGGCTGCTTCAGATAGTTGCAGATAGGTATTCTGCAGGTTTTGAGCCTGCTCAGCTACCATTGACGAGGCGCCTGCAATCTCTTCTACTCCGGAATCGGCTTCGCGCAAGCTGCCGCCCGCCTCCTTCAACCGACCTCCCACCTGTTGGAGATGTTTGGATGTTTGCTCCAGTTTAAGCACCGACGAACCGGCTACATCATCCAGAAAATACGCGTTAGTGGTAAGGCTTGAGCTTTTGGAGAAAAGCTCATACATAACCCCGCGGAAACGTTCCAGCAAGTCAGAAAATCCATGGGCTAATTTGCCGACTTCATCTTGACTGGTCAAATCAATTACCGCGGTCAAATCACCTTCCCCTACGCGTATCATACTATCCCTTAGGGGTGCCAGATGCTTTAAAGCCCGGTGCAATACAATATAGACCGCAGCACAGACTAATAACAGCGATATAACCACAATAATCAGAGAACGGTTTTTAGCCTTGTTTTCTGCCTGAATGAACTTGTCCCGCGAAATCTCCCCCTGTACAAAAGCAATTGTGCTGCCTTCCACATCCTTAATGGGTATCAAAGACAGTATTAGCCGGTTATCGCTGCTTTTTCGAGCCAGGCTGTTTCCCTTGATAAGTTCTTGCAGATCATGGGCGGATAAATTTATGGTGGGCGTCGCACTCTGCCATAGCATCACTGCCTGCTGCTGTTCCAGGCCAAAGATAACATATTCCCCCTGATTCAATTTGCTCAGGGCATCCCCTACGGATTCTTCCAGGGAACCCCCGACCTCATAAAGGCCTATTAACCTGTTCTCCTCTATAAACGGGGTTATGCAGCGAATACCAAAACCAGTGACGCCCTTTTCTACCGCCACAACTTTCTGCTTGGTTTGAATAGCCTGGGCCAGTGCCTTGCGGTAAGCAACATTATCGCCAAATTGCTCGGGTTTTTGCACTCTTAATATTGCCGTACCCTGGGGGGAAAAGAAGTTGAGCTGGGTTATATGATAATCCTTCTGCCATTGCTGGTATATGGGAAGAGCTAAATCAAGCAGCCCTTCCCGGTCTTCCTGCCTGAAGGCTTCTTTGACGGCTGCATTGGCGGTCAGGGAATCCGATAATACTGCTACTTCTTTTTGGGTATCTTCAACGCACTCAATGACCATCTCTGAGGTTTGAGCTATGTATTCTTCCTCAAAATCGTTAACCAAAATACGCTGCAGTGCCAGACTGTTCCAGCCGAAAAATCCGAAAACCAACAAATTAAATAGAACCAGCAGAAAAATAATACGGGCTTTTAGACTATTTTTAATCATTGCCGCCACCTCAAGTCGTAATTTGCTATTGTGAATTTTACCACATCCATCCATAGGGGTACAGGGACAAAATGGCTATTCTTATATAGCAGGCCTTATCCCTCAGAAGATACTGCAGCATAATGAATGTTTGTGCATATTTTTCATATCATTAATAACGAAATAGCGAACTTTTATGGCTTCAATTTAATATGATATTTAATATGATAAAGGAAAAGATGAGATTTAAAAGCATATCCGATTTAATTTTGCCCGGTATAGGTATATAAATAAAGAATCTGGGAGATTAAATGAAATACAGCTATCGAGAAAAGTCTATTATCAATATTGTCGACCGAATTGAGGGAATTAAAGAGCAGATTATGCGGACTGAAGATCATGACGAAAGGGAAACCCTTAGGGAAAGGCTCAACCAACTCTATATTATGCGCTCTTATTACATACAGCTCATTACCAGAGACGAACCTGCACTAAAAATGCTAAAACCCAGGAGCAGGAGGTGAACCGATAGCATCTGACACCATTTATTATTTATATGTGTAATTCTTTACCCACTCGTTAAGCATGTTTAAAAGCATAATTATTATCGTGATCAGCAGTTTCGCCCCATTGTTTTTCAGTAACCGGTTAAACGCCAAAATCACGGCAGGCAAAAACACCTTTTAAAATTCCGCCATTTCCACCATAGTAATCCTTTACCACGTTAATTTAGGATCGCACCCCTTGATGATGCCCTCTTGCCCAATATAAGCACGAGGGCATCAGCCTTTGTCAATCTTCTCCTTATAAGCTATTGGCTAGAAGGTTCTAAAGATTAAGAGGCTTTGCTGACAAAGTCGTTATATACCGCCTTCGATCCGGGGGTGAGGTAAACAAGGGCAAATCCTGAGTATTAGAATTGTCTGAGTAATCCCGCTAAATGCTCTATTGTTGCATCCTTAATAAAATCACCAGGAGCTAAGGCTATGCCAAATTCTCTTTCAATCAAAAACTTAAGTTGCACCCATTTTAATGAATCCCCACCCACGTCAAACCAATTATCATTTATACTAATAATCTGGCGCTCTCCCAGAATATTGTCCCACATCTTTAACAACCGCGCTTCGATTTGGTCCCTGGGTTGGATAAACGGTTTAAGCTCAATATTGGGCAATAAGCTTTGTGACAGGCGGTTGTTATCGATATAACCATCCATTCTAATCGGTAATGATTTCGCCAGATAGATTTCATTTGGTATTGCGTAATATGGTAGTTTATCTTGCAAAAATATCTTCAGACTATCAGCATCTGCTGGCGAACTGTCTCGGATAACAGCATAAGCTGTCAGTCTGTCATTCGAATTAAGCGTCTCCACTGCTTGAACAAATGCTGATCTAACGTCTGGATGCTGTTCCAGTTTTTCCGCAATATCAAACAGCGAGATAGAATAGCCCCTGAAACGAAGTTTGCAATCAGCTTCATTTCCGCATATTTCAATCAGGTTACTAGCGGAGTACCGTCCAACATACCTGGTTTTGATCAACCTTTCGTCTGTTCGTGGATTGCAAACCACTTTTACCCCGTTGTCATTACTGAGAGACGTATGCGTTTGGATTAAATCATCCCCCCCAATATATACATGACCTAAAACCGAATACGGACACTGCTCAAGTCCATCGTTCAGTACATAAACGTTGCGCCCCTCATAACATCGGTCAAATTTTGCACCATTAACATCATCATTAACTCCTAGTTCAGCAACCATAGACCATAATCCTATTTGCGGTGTTCTCCACAAATGGAATATTCTACTCCCGCTATTGGCGTTCTTTATCCTGGTCACTATCTTATTACCTACTCTGGTACCGCTGAGAAAAATCAGCCTTAATGGCCATTGTCCACCGTTAAAATGCTCATCCCAGCATGTTAAAGTTTCCTCCAGGATATAAACCGGAGCATTAAATACCGTAATCTGATGTCGCTTAATTAATTCCGCGTAATTTAATGGATTCCAACTAGATTGTGCTTGCGGAAGAAAGATAGTCCCTCCGGCAATAAGCATACCCAACACGTCATATAACCATAAATCTACGGTATTTGTATAAATGGACAAAAGCCTGTCTTCTGCATTAACTCCAAAGTATTGGTTGCTGCTTATTATAATATTTACCATCATACTCTGGCTTATAATAACCTTATGCATATTCTCCTCGGCAGGATATATGATACAAGCTGTTTGATCAGCTTGCAGGCGAGCGACTGGCTCGCAAACAGTTGAGTTGCCCACGGTACATTTATCAACCAATATATTTTCCACATTATCGATAAGCCCTATCTGTTGGCTGATCCAGGATTGAGTAAGAACTACCTTAACGCAATTCTCCCTCAGCAAGCCGGAAAGCCTTTCATATGGCATACTCACATCCAGAGGCAAGAAAACCGCCCCTGCTCCGAAGATACCGAGTATAGATACAATTTGTTCCCAGCCATGTTCCATTATGACCGCTACTGTTTCCTGATTGCCAGGTTTTACTCCTGCCCGGAAAAGCATATCCCTTATAATACCTGCAGTATCATAAAGATCTTCATATGTTAATGAAATCAATGGACCTGCAACTGCAACATGATCACTATGCCGGCTAACACTTTGCCGAAAAAGATCGTTAATATCCATATCTGATATTTTTTTTATATTGATAACAGATCTATCATCGTATTTAACTAAACTGCTTATATTCTCCGGCCATCGCCGATGCCATATCTTATCCTCGGACACCAAATTATTAATGAGTTTTTTATAAACATTAAACATTTCCTCCATCATGCCCTGCGGAAACATCTCAGGCCTTCCGGCCCATTTACATCTTATCTCTCCATTAGTTCCTTCATAAATCGAAGGAACTAATTGCATCTGCGAAGCGTAAATATTATCTTCTATAATTTCCACGTTGATAAGAGAATTCTCTTCTCGTTGGGAAGCAGTTTGAAGGATGTGTTTCATACGTTCATTTTTGGCCAGAAGCAGCGCATCTTTCTGAAGATTAAGCACACTGTTGAAAAATACCTTAAGCGGAACATGGGACCCCTGACCGTATTTCTTATTAATTTCCCGAATGACCTGCAGTCCCGAAAAATATGGATTGTCAATATTGTAAACAATTTGTGCCTGAACTGCTTTTACGCGTTCAATAAAGTTTCCCCGTAATGAATCAATGGCAACAATTTCGACCGTATTAAAATTTCCCAAAATATCATTTATTTGCGGATGAACTGGAGGGCGAAAGGAATTAATTACGCCCAGACTGAATTTTGCCCCGTAACTCCAGCACGCTAAAACATCAGCATATGCTGTTAGCAATACCGAGAACACACCCACTCCAAATTTTACTGCAAGCTGGTTTAGCTTTGTAAAACCTTCTTTATCAATCAGTTCATTGTCATAAACTATAAATTTAAAATATTTATCAGGTTGCACATAAGAACGGAGCGGAAGTTCCGGCCCGGGTAAAAGTCCGGGCAAAAGATTAAGCCAGTAATTTCTGGATTGCTGATAAGAATATGTTTTTTTAATTGTCTCCCATGATAGCGCATAATCTCTATAACTAAACTGAGGTTTATCAATTGTTATGTATGAATTCTGAATGGCAGCCAGCCATTGTGTTAAAAATATCTGAATGCTTGTGCCATCCATCAACAGCGAATTGATTTTGACATGCACAACAATAGTGTGGTTAAAACAATGCCCTGCAACTTTAAACAGGGGCCATTCAAGAACAGGAGTTTGCTCTTCCCGCATCTGGGTTCGCACTTCCTCAAGCTTTTCTTCGATTTCGTTTTCTCCCCAGTCACCAAGGTCCGCAAAAGGGATTCTATAATAATCGACCTCAGGTAATATTTTTTGCATGCCCCCCGGTAATATAATCAGTCTCAATATATCATGATCTCGAATCAAAAGATTTAAAGTATCTATAACCCTATCTTCAATGGTCGTTCTCAAGCTCTTATTCGTTAAGTTTATTCTGAATTCAATATATACATTGCTGGGGTGTGTGCCCAGGTCAAATAACCCGGTCTGTCCCAGCCAATAAACCTGCTGCACTTCAGCCAGAGGAAAAGGTGTATATTTGTTTTTTTCATCCGTATTAATGGCAGAAGCTGCCTTTTCATCGGTATGCCTTTCCATAAGCTTCCTTAATAGAAGTTCACGTTTTTCTGGGGACAGCAATGCAAAGCGTTCTATATTATCCAAATTATCCAAAACACATTTCTCCTTTTACCTGTTATTAAACACCGAGCCCATTAATAAGGTTTTTCTTGCGTCTTCATCGGACATTTGATCTAATTCTGCCAGTAATTCCGATATCTCTAAATTTTCGGCTTTTATATTCAGAATCAGTATTGCCAGTTGTTCTATTTGGGGGTATTGGAACAAATATTTCAAGGGAAAATCAATCACAAATTCCGTTCTTATCTTTCCAGCAACATGCAATGCCGAAATAGAGTGTCCCCCCATTTCAAAAAAGTCGTCATGGATACCCACTACATCAATGCCAAGAACTAAGCTCCAGATTTCTGCTAGCTGCCTTTCTGTAGCCGTCCGGGGTGCAACGTAAGGTTTGCTTTCAGGTCTGGTTAAGGCTATACGGTGCAAGTCCTTTAGGTTCAATTTACCATGTGGTGTGAGAGATAGGCTATCGACAATTACAAATACTGAGGGAATCATATAGTTGGGAAGTTTCTCCCTTAGCTCGCTTTGCAGTTGATTCAACTTAAAAGATTCCTTGTCTCTAACTACAATATATGCCGCCAGTTGCTTTGCCAACGGCTGGTCGCCGACAACTATAACTGCAGCGTCATTTATATTATTGAACTTCCTTAATGTATTGGCAATTTCATCTAATTCAATCCTAAAACCACGTATTTTAACCTGATTGTCAATTCTACCTAAAAATTCAATATTACCATCTGGTAAATATCTAACTAAATCCCCGGTCTTATATATTTTTTGACTGGCATCAAGCGGGTGGGGGATGAATTTTTCCCCTGTCATTTCCGGACGGTTCAGATACCCACGAGCCAATCCTGCACCTCCTATGCACAGTTCCCCGGGAACACCGGTTGGAACAACTTGTTGATCCATATCTAGCACATATACTTCTACATTATTAATTGGCCTGCCTATAGGTACTGCATTCCCATCATTATTATTGACCCATTGGTAAAATGTTGTCCAAATTGTTCCTTCGGTAGGGCCGTAAAGATTAAAAAACTTCCGTCCTTGCGACCATTTTCTGGCTAGTTCTGTACTACAAGCCTCGCCTGCAGCATTTAGGATTCTTAAGCCCGGAATATTGTCAAAGGGAAGGGTGGCTAAAGCTGTAGGTGTAACAGTTGCAATCGTAATCCTCATCTCTTTCAACGTCCTCAGTAAATCGTACCCTATAAACTGCTCCCTGCCATCTGGTAAACAAATCGTGGCGCCATTTCCCAAGGCCATAGCGAATTCAGCAACTGAAGCATCAAAACCCAGGGAGGCAAGCTGGATAATACGATCATCCGGACAAATTTCAAAGATCCGTTTATATTCCTGGGTTGCATTGGAAAGGCCTTTATGGGTCAGCAAGACCCCTTTTGGTTTTCCGGTTGAGCCGGAGGTGTAAATTACATAAGCGAGGTCTTCCGAACCTGGTTCAGGTTTGATGAAATTCTTATAATCGTTATAATCAGAACATTCAAATAGGCTGTCAATATTAACAATGGTCTTACTGAAAGGCAGATCTTGTGACATACCGGTTACAGATAAAACGTATTCAATCTTAGTGTCCTCAGTTATATATTTCAGACGATCACCCGGATAGCCAGGGTCGAGGGGTACATATGCTGCGCCAGCTTTCCAAATAGCCATAATGCCTATAACTAATTCCAGGGATCGCTCCATATATACGCCCACTATTTCGTTAGGTTTAATGCCGCATTCAATCAAGTATCCAGCCAACTGGTCAGACCTCTCGTTCAGTTCATGATACGACAGGGTATTGCCGTTATATTGAACAGCTGGTTTTCCTGGGTGCATGCTTACCTGCTCTGTGAATAGCTCACAAATATATTTGTTTGGTACATTTTCAACTTTACTGCTTGAATTGCTCCAAACATAAGCCAGCTTGTTATATTCCTGCTCTGGAATTACGCTCAATTTCAAATATGGATTATCTGTTTCCAACATGATTGACTTCAAAGAACTTTGATAATATCTCCCTATCGCTTCAACCTGATCGGCGCCAAACTGATTTGCGTCATAAATTAATATGAGATACATTGCATTATTCCGCGGATTAACCATGAACTCACAGGTAAAGGGAAAATTTGTTTGTTCAAATCCCTCGAAATCGACAAGCTGTAGAGCCGACGTTGATTCCACCTGGTTATAAACATGAAAATTTATATAATTAAAAGCGGTTTCAAATAATAAATTATTCCCGGTATCCCGTTGTATTGCTGCCAAAGGATACCTTCTATATGGCCACATATCCTTTTCCTGTTCAAAAAGCCTTTGTATAAGTTCCTTCCATGTCTCATGCGTCAATCTTATCCGTAATGGCAGAGTGTTCACAAACAGCCCTAGTACGCCTTCGCCTCCAAGTTTTTCCGGTCGGCCATTCGATACTACCCCGGTAACGATATCCTTTTCACCTGACACGAGGCTTAATACTCTTACATGTGCCGCCAGTAATACATTTTTTAAAGGGACGCCTTCCATTATCGATACTCGGGACAGTCCTTCGGAAATTTCTTGAGGTATGCTTATTTTAAGTGATTTATAGACATTTTCCGGCTCTTTTAAGGGCCAGCGAGGTATTTTCTTAAAGCTGCTGTCCTGAAGCAGTTTTAACCAATAATCTTTGCATTGTTCCGATTGCAGAGCTTTTATTTCAAGAGCTACGAAATCACGAAATTTAACATTATTATGCTCATTGGGTATGTTATCCAGGTATCCAATCTTCCACATGTACAAACGAATGAATTCAGTTATCATTGTGGCTACACTCCAACCATCTAGTATGGAATGATGAAAGCTAAGAGAAATATCAAAGTCTTCCACGGACCAGCGATGGCTTTGTAAGCGGAATAAGGGAGCCTTTTTCCAATCGAAACTTCTTCCCTTTTCATTATCTAGCCATTGTTTCATTATTTTTTGACGATCTGATGGGAAACCCTGAAAATCCATTTCTTCAAAAAGCAAGTCCACCTTATCGTGGACCAGCTGTAACGGTTCGCTAAATTCATTGATATCAAAAGAAGTTCGCAGTATTTGATGACGAGAAACGAGGTGCTCGGCCGCTTCTTTTAACATTTTAAAATCGTAAGGTCCATGGAAACGATAAGTAAAGATGTTATGATAAACAGGCAAGTCTTTGCTATACTCGCTGTGAAAGAACATACCCTCCTGCAACATGGTTATAGGATAGGCATCTTCAATGGAAACCTGTTTGGAATTGCTCATTTTCTTCTTACACTCCTTTACATTTTATATCCCGCGAGCTTCATCCTATCCTGACGGGAAATCAAATCGAATGCTTCCCCGACAACATCATCTGCATGGCTGGTTTCAAGTTCAGCTAAATTGGCGGATAACCCACGGATGGTAGGGTATCTACACAAATTACGGATCGTCACATTCAACCCATGTTTTTTTGCCAAGGCCATAATCTGAATGCTCAAAATAGAATCGCCACCCAAGCTGAAATAGTTATCGTCAATTCCCACCCGCTTGACGGCCAGAACTCTGGACCATATATCTACTAAAGCTTTTTCCGTAGGATTAGTAGCTTCAGCATATTGAGCATCACCACGGATATTTGCATAATCGGGTTCAGGCAGCGCTTTTGTATTCGCCTTACCGCTGGATGTTAACGGGATAGAGTCCAATACCATAATGATCTCCGGAATCATATAATCTGGTAACTTCTTCCCGGAGAAAATTTGCAACTGGATCGGTGTGGGTCTGTTTACCCCTTTCAGAACAACATACGCCACTAGCTTTTGGTTCATTTCATTGCTCTTTATTTGCCGGATAGTTACCACTGCATCTTGTACATCCGGGTGCTGTCTTAAAACCGACTCTATTTCACCCAACTCTATTCGATAGCCGCGGAGTTTGATCTGGTTGTCCATTCTTCCTAAAAACTCGATATTTCCGTCAGCCTTCCATCTAGCCAGATCACCCGTTCGATACATTCGTTCACCCGGATAAAAGGGGTTCCGGACGAACTTTTCTTCGCTCAATTCTTTATTATTTACGTAGCCTCGGGCCAAACCCACACCAGCTATGCAGAGTTCACCAGTAATACCTATCGGCATTAATTCATAATTACTGCCCACTATGTAGAGATTTGTGTTATCTACTGGTCTTCCTATAGGTATCATGCTTAGATGTTCATCTGTCCCGATGCATTCATAATAAGAAACGTGAACAGTAGCTTCCGTTGGCCCATATAAGTTAACCAAGCGAATACCGTGGCTACCTGTTATTCTATTAAACATTTGCACGTGTTTGAGGGCGAGTGCTTCTCCACTGCATAATACTAATTTAAGAGATGATAACTTTTCGAAGTGATTGCCTATTTCAATATAATTCAAAAAACCGTTGAACATCGAGGGGACAAAGTGCATTACCGTTACTTTGTTCTCAAATACAGCGTTCAAAACCATATCAGGATCTTTTTCACCGTCAGGTTCAAGCAAAACCACGCTGGCGCCAGCTATACTCCACCAGAACAGTTCCCAGAGCGAAACGTCAAAAGTAAGCGGTGTTTTTTGTAAAATAATATCACTTTCGTCAATTGGATATATCTTACGCATCCACTGAATTTGATTAACCAGGGAATGGTGTTCAATCATAACTCCCTTGGGATTCCCGGTTGATCCGGACGTATAGATTACATAGACCAGATCTCTGGAACTATTGACTTGCTCAAGATTTCCATCATCTTCTTTATACCCTGGATCATCTGTTATATCGAGAACTTCTCCTTCAAATAAAATGTTGTTCCCCGTTTTGTCCTTGGTGACTAGCATTATGGCTTCGCTGTCCTGTAACATGTAGCGGATGCGCTCCCGGGGATACTTTGGATCTATAGGCATGTATGCCCCGCCGGCTTTAAGTATCGCAAATATGCCGATAAGCATTTCCAACGACCTTTCCATCATAATACCGACGATGCTGTTGGGTTTCACGCCTTTTCTCCTGAGAACTCTTGCCAGGCGATTAGCTTTGCTGTTTAAATCACCATATGTTAGTTTCTGTCCTTTGTGTAATACTGCTATTTTGGCAGGTGTTTTGCCCGCCTGCTCTTCAAGGAAACGATGAATTGTTTTTTTCCGGTCATAATATGAGGAAGTGTTATTAAACTCATTCAAAATACAGTCTCGCTCACTATTTGTTATTAGTGTTATCTCTTTGACAAGCATATCTGGATTGCTGATAACCTGTTCTACTATGTTTTGCAGGTGAGTTTTCATCCTGTTTACTGTTTCTTGGGCAAATAAAGTATTATTATATCTGAGCGTAAAAAGTATTTCTTCATTACTTTCGACCACATCCAAAGCCAATGTATAATCCCCAAGCTTATTACTATAACCTGCCGCTTGGCTACTGTCAGTCTTTAATGAGAACAGCACATTATACAGCGGGGCATTCTTAACTCTTGACCCAATAAGATGATTAACAATTAAATCCTCAAAAATAATATCCTGACAGTCCAGTGCTTCAGAAACCCCATCCCTGACCCGCATCAAATGTTGGCTAAACATTTCCTCATTTTTTATTTCGTGTTTCATGGCCAGATAATGTGGATGCACATCCTTATTCTTCTGAATGATCAGCCCGGTTCCAGCAATCGGTGCCCACAAGGCGGCATCATTCTGCCCGGTATATTTATAAAGAAATACGTTAAAAATAGACAATATTACTGAATAGAGAGACGTGTTATACTGCCTTCCCAATTCCAGTAGAACCGTCCGGGTAAGCCTGTCCGCCGAAAATTGCACTTCGTCTGATTTGAATTCCTGATCTTGCGTTAATGCATAATCTGTCCGCATATTATAAATCGATAAGGCGCCTTTAAAGTTATTTTGCCAGTACTTTACTGTCTTGCCGGATATATAAAGATTGTCCATGCTTTGCAGCATTGATAAAAATATCCGGGTAAAGATCTTTGCAGCCCCTGCCATTTGTTGATCTCTAAACCGGTCGGAATCGTAAATGAGTTGCAAGCTCAGCTTATTGCCTGAAATATCCAGCCAGAATTGTGAAGCCAGAGGGTAATTGGTTCGTTCAAATCGGTTAACATCTATAATCTTAAGGTAATCAGATAATTCTTCTTTATTTTTATATACGTTAAAGTTCACATAACTAAAGATACTTTCAAAAAATTGACTATTCCCCATGTGTTTAGTTATTTCCGCCAGGGGATATCTACGGTAAGTCATCATTTCCTGTTCAGCATCGAAGACCTGCCTTACAAGTTGTTTCCATGTTCCTCCTGTCAGCTGAATCCGCAAGGGCACCGTATTGGCGAATAACCCCAATTCCCTGTCAGCATCAATATCTTCAGGCTTACCGCTGGTAACCAAACCGGTCACAACGTCAAATTCCCCGGTTATTATGCTCAAAACTGACAAATGTGCAGCAAGCAGAATTACATTCAGCGGCACTGCTTCATATCTTGCCAGTGCTTTAAGAGCATTTAGCATTTCCGGCGATATTTCCACTATTTCAGTTTTATAGCCACTACCGATGCTATCCTGGTAAATTGTCTCGCCGCAGGCTAACCCCTCAAGCTTTTTAAGCCAATAATCTTTACATGTTTCTGACTTTACAGCACCAAGTTCCAACGCAACATAATCACGAAAGACGTTATATTCCATAGGTTCCGGTAAATAATTTGTCTTTCCCAATTTATTCAAATAAACGCCGAATAGCTCAATCATCATTTGGAAAGCACTAACCCCGTCCAGAATTGAATGATGATAGCTGAGGGAAATGTCAAATTCATCCTCCTTCCAGCGATGTGTTTGCAGACGAAATAGTGGAGCCAATTTCCAGTCGAAGTCTTTCTTTTTTTCCTCTTCCAGCCATCTGGCCCGTATATCGGCATGATACGACTCCGCCGAATTACGCAGATCAGCTTCTCCGATTATCACAATTGCTTCCTTTTGAACGATTTGGACTGGTTCGCTAAAATCGCTTAAATTAAAGCTCGTCCGCAGGGCGGGATGACGTGCAATCATGTATTGTACTGCTTCCTGTAAAGCTTTTATATTATAGATGCCTTTTAAATGATAGGTAAGGATATCGTGATATACGGGTTCCCCAGCGTTATATTCACTATAGAACAGCATGCCTTTTTGCAGCTTGGTCATTGGGTAGGCATCTTCGATATCAAAATGCCTGAGAACAGAGTTACTCATTATTCCCTTCCTCCTTTTAAGCCTGGTATCCCGGCAATAAATCGATTCAAGGAAAAAATTTTTCATGATAACCGAGATATAAATGCTCTGTCTTCTTCAGACAGTAGCCCGAACATTTCCGCTTTTCTCTTGTTTTTTGCCTTGGTTTTATCTTCCGATATGGTTAATTGCCTGGATAGCTCACTAATAGTTGGGTACTCGAACAGTTGCTTAACCGATAACTGTAGCCCCTCTATTTTGGCTAAAGACATTACTTGGAGACAGAATATGGAATCACCTCCTAAGCTGAAGAAATTGTCATTAACACCAAAATTACTTACCCCCAAAACCTTGCCCCATATATCTGCTAATACCTTTTGAACCGGTGTAGCGGGCGCAGAATCATCTTCCCGGTAGGGTTTGTTTTCTGACAACTCGTATAAATCATTGCTAGTTCCCACCTGCTCATAATTGCTTTTACCAGATATATCTTCGTTTTCTGGTACCCAATAGCGTTTATTGGCAAAAGGGTAGGTAGGCAGACTGATCCGACGAGGCTTTTTATCTTCATAGAACTTAACCCAATTAAGATCCAAACCTTTGGTCCAAAGATCTGCGAGTTTTGCATATTTTCCTTTAGCAATCCAGGCTTTCACCGCTATTTGCATATCTTCGTCTTCCGCAAAAACAGCCAGAGCCTTCTTATACTGTTTCACGGAACCCCGATAAAGATCATCAATAAACTCCCGCCCTTCCAAGAAATCTTCTAATTTTTTCTGCAACTCTCCGATAGATTTCACGATAAGCGCCAAGCGGTATTCCATGCTTTCACGCCCTATCTGCAAGGTATAGGCTATATCAGTCAAGTGAATATCAGAAAAATTTTGTTCATTAATCGCTATCAATAATTGCCGTACTCGTTCTTTAAGCAGATTCTCATTTTGGCCGGATATCACCAAGAGCGCCGGTTTATCATCGGAAATTGCCGCCGGCAGCAAATTTTCAGCCTTGTTAACGTATTCTTCAATTACTATATGGGCATTGACACCACCCAGACCAAAAGAACTTATCCCAGCTCGCCTGGGAATTTCCTCTCCTTTTGAATCCCTTAACGCCTCCCATTCCCTGTTTTTCTGCAGGATGTAAAATGGGCTGCCCTCCAGCTTTATATAGGGACTAACAGTTTCACAATGGAGGCTTTTGACTAACTGCTTATTTTTCAATTGCAATAAGACTTTAATAACACCTGCAATTCCTCCAGCTAACTCTAAATGCCCAATATTGCTCTTAACTGTGGCCAATCCGCAATGAGCGTTGAAAATTCGTGATTCCCCTGTCATTTCATAAAGCTTTCTAAAGGCTGCAATTAATCCGTTGATTTCCAATGAATCACCCAATTCAGTTCCCGCAGCATGAGCCTCAATATAGGTGACTGTCCTGGGGTCAATTCCTGCTTTGGTGTAAGCCTCAACAAGCAATTCCGCCTGGGCTCTTGGATTTGGTGCAGTCGGTGAATTGGACCGACCTCCGTGATTAACTGCACTGCTGCGAATAACTCCATAGATATGGTCTCCTTCAAGCTCCGCATCTTTGAGTCTTTTCAAAACAATCATCCCCACTCCTTCGCCTCTGACATAACCGTTGGCTTTGTTAGAGAAGGATTTGCATTTGCCGTCCTCAGAGAGGACTCCGGCTCGGCTGGAACTAATTTGTGAATCTGGAGCTAATATGGTGTTAATCCCACCTGCAATGGCCATATCGCAATTCCCATTCCTTAAAACTTCTATTGCCCGGTGAATTGCCACCAATGAACTTGAACATGCAGTTTCTACAGGCTCACTGGGTCCATGAATATTAAGAAAATGGCTCATCCGATTGGGACCCATAGATGGTAATGTCTTTAAAGAATGGCCTTGATTAGGTACACGAAAAACCAATCCGCTATAACCGCTACTAGCCATTCCCACAAAAATAGCGGTGTTGGTTCCATCAAGACTCCGGCCCGAGTATCCTGCATCTTCTAACCCCTTCCAAATATAGGTCATCAACAGACGCTGCTGAGGATCCATAAGCTGGGCTTCTTTCGGAGCTATCCCAAAGAATAATGGGTCAAACTCATCCACACCTTTTATAAAGCCGCCCTTCTTAATGCTTTCTCTATTAACATCTTCTATAAACTCGTTATAATCTTCCCAGTTCCAACGTCCTTTGGGGGTTTCAGAAATGCAGTCCCTGCCCTCTTGCAGATTTAACCAAAATTGTTTTAAATCATCAGCCATAGGAAAAATCCCGCTCATTCCTATAATAGCAATAGGATCCGAGCCTATAGAATCGGTTGCCGATAATGTCTGAGGCATTGATTTATCGGTTTGCAATCGGAAGGTATTTTTACGGTTAATCATCTGTTCAGCTTTAATTTGAGTGAATCGAGTTGAGGGCAAATCTTTAATTTGAACACCATATGGCGGTTCAAAACTGGCACTGTAGGTTTCTGCCAAATAATCCGCAAAGCTGCGAAGAGTTGGATATTCAAAGAGTATGGAGGGTACTAAATCAAGTCCATATTTTTCATTAAGTATTCTTGCAAATCTATTTAGAGTTATTGAATCAAATCCGTATTGATTAAATTCCATGTCAAGATCAATATCTTCCATATTAACTTTGAGCAGTTTGTATATTTCTTGTATCAAATACGACCGTATTTTATATGGTAAGTCTCCGTAATCAATTTTGGTTATTGGACCGAAATCATTAACAGCTTTAGGAAATTCCAAGCCCAAAGATGTATCAGAAAACAGTTTCTGTTTAATTCGGGCGACTTCCCCTACAACCACCATTACTTGTTGATCACCACAGGCCATAGCTTGATATAATACTTGCATGCCTGTTTTGGTCTGCATAGCTGCCATACCTGTACTCTGCAGTATCAATTTTTCGTTTTCTTCATCAATCTTCATTCCGCCTTCTTTCCACCAAGGCCAGTTTATTGACAGAGTTTTACCCTGCCTTTTTTTTGCTATCATCAGTTTATTCCGGTATTCAGCATAGGCGTCCATAAAGGCGTTGGCGGCTGCATAATCGGCCTGGCCCGGATTACCCATAACCCCAGCTATTGAAGAAAATAAAATGAAGAAATCAAGGTTTAAATCCTGGCTTGCTTGATCCAGATAAACCAAGCCTTTTACCTTTGGCGCCAGTACCTCTTCCACTTCTTCTATGTTTTTATTTATGATGAGATTATCGTTTATCACTCCTGCACTATGAACAATCCCATTAATATCCCCGTATTTTTCTTTAATATAACGTATTAAATCTAAAACTTGCTCTTTATTGGTTACATCAGCCCGCTTGTAATCGACGTGTGCGCCTAGTTCTTCCAAGCTTTTCAGCTTAACTTGTTTATCTTTGTTAAGGTGCGATCTCCCGGTTAAAATTAAATTGGCACTCTTAATCTTTTTCACTATCTCTTTAGCCAAGATAAGCCCCAAACCTCCGGCGCCGCCAGTAATCAAATAGACCCCCCGGTCTTTCCAGGGGATCTTTGTTTCTTCCTGAGATACTTCTATTTCGCTCCAGTCTAAAACATAACGCTTTCCGTTTTCATACCGAATCTGTTTGTCAACTGGACTTTGTTTATTCTCTTTTATTATTTTAATGATCTCCCCTAATTCTTGCCCTGGTTCTACTTCGATGAACTGTCCGGTTAACTTTGGATTTTCCATATGGGCAGTTTTTAATAACCCTGAAAGTCCGGAAAAAAGTTTTCGTTCGTCTTGAGTGGATCCAACTATCTGTATTAAAATCGATGTTTTAGGTTTGTATTTGAGGATGTTATATATCTCCTCAAATACCTGAATCGAATAGTTTTGAAACCGCTCCTCAATACTATCATGTCTAGATTTTAAGGTAATGATCCTTGCTCCCTGCAAATAGGTTTGAATGCTTGCGCAAGATAGTTCCTCGCCGAGCATTACCAGATGTTCGGTATATTCAAGCCTTTTGGCTTCTTGAACAATGCCTTTTTCTTTCCAGCATGGGGCTATCATCAGTGTCCCTCGGTCAGTTGCTCTACCTGTCTCATCCCCTTCACTTTCCAGCATTCGTGAAGTATACCCTTTGATTCGTGCACAGATGTATCCTTGCTCATCACATAAATCAATATCCAATCTCTGTATCAGGTCTTCTGCTTTACTTCCGGTGCTGAATCTAATGTAAGCCCACATCTTTGGTGTGCAGCTTTGAAGTACCTCAAGTTCTTGCAGGGCAAAAGGCACTAAGGGCTTAATATTTTTAGCGGAACTGAAATGCATTGGATTCTCTGAGCTTAGCGCCAAACCAATGGATGATTGCAACGCTGAATCAATTAAAGCAGGATGCAGAATATATTTATCTTGAGTATGCGAAATTGAAGAAGGCAAAGAGAGTTGGGCCAGGATTTGGTTTGAACCAATAAATATCTCTACAATACCACGGTGTCCTGCGCCATATTCAATCCCCATTTTATCAAAAGCCTCATAGCATTGTTCGGAATTAAGACTACTCCGGCTACATTCAGCCTGTAAAGTATTAATATCCAATTGGGCAGACTCTTTAGACCAATTTATTACGGCATATCCTTGACTGTATGGTATTGGCCCGGTTTCTGCTTCACAGTAGATTTCAAAAGCTATATCATCATTTTCTTCCGGATAGAGTCCTATGTTTACTTTTACTGGTTCTTCTCCTACGATGACGGGCTTTGCCCAGACGATGTTCTTAAATTTCAGTTGGCTTTGAACTTCTTTTCCAGTTGCCTGCACAACAGCTGCACGCGCCATTTCAAGATGAGCTGCTCCTGGCAGGACCCGCTGCCCCTTTACCACATGATCCTTAAGAAAAAACTCCCGACCAGTAAATGTCGAACTAAACATCTGTTTGGTCAGGTCAGAAATGTTTTGGTGAAGCAGGGGATGAATGCAGTCAGCAATATCCGGAATTGAAGTATCACTTGATTCACTGTCTGTCTCAGGTATCCAACACCTTTGTCTGGCGAAGGGATAGGTTGGCAAGCTGATCCGCGCGGGCTTGAGATTACCATATAATGTGTTCCAATCAAAATCAAAGCCCTTAACCCATAATTCTGCCACTTTTTTTATTTTTCCCGTTTCAATCCAGGTTTTAACTAATGCTTTGGCATCTTCATCATTTTCAAAAATAGCCACCTGCTCTTTATTCCCTTTTACCCGGGCAGTTAATAAGCCTTTAGTTGAATTGTTTTTAATAAATGCCTCAAGTGCATTTTGTATAGCTTCTCTGGAATTTGCCGAAAATGCCATTCGATAGTCCATTGCTTCACGGCCCACCTGCAAAGTATAAGCCATATCTGCCAGGTTTATATCTTCCCGAGTTTCTAAATAGGTCAGTAATGACTGGGCATAGGTTTTCAATTGTTTTTCTGTTCTGGCAGACAATATGAATATTAATGGGTGGTCGGTGTTTACTGCAAAATCGTTTTCTTTCGGTATGTATTCTTCGATGACCATATGGGCATTGGTGCCGCTAAAACCAAATGAACTTACACAGGCCCGTCTAGGTATTCCTTGGCTTGATTCCCATGGCTTTAATTCAGTATTTATGTAAAAAGGAGAATCTTCAAAGTCAAATTCTTCATTGGGAGTTTTAAAATTCAATGTCGGTACCAAACTGCTATGTTTTAAACACAGCAGCACTTTCTGAACACTTGCCACACCCGCTGCTGCCGAGGTGTGGCCTATATTGCTTTTGACGGAACCGATTGCACAATAATTCCTCCGGTTGGTTTTTTCCTTATGCACAGTAGATAATGCTTCTAATTCAATTGGGTCTCCAAGTTTTGTTCCTGTTCCATGCATTTCGACATAGCTTATGCTTTCAGGATGTATATCATATTTGGCGTATATTTCACGTTCCAACTCAATCTGGCTGTTAACACTGGGAGCAGTAATCCCATTAGTCATACCATCCTGGTTTATCCCTGAACCAATAATAATGCCGTATATATTATCATTATCACGTTCTGCATCTTTTAGCCTTTTTAAAACCAATGCCCCGGCACCTTCTCCCGGGACAAAACCATCAGCACTATTATCAAAGGTTTTGCACTGCCCTTCTGGAGATAACATTCCAGCTGCACACATTCCTATGAAGGATTCTGGGATAAGATATAAACTAACGCCTCCTACTAATGCCATGTCTATCTCGTGATTTAATAATGCTTGGCAAGCCAGATGATTTGCCACCAACGATGCGGAACATGCAGTATCGATCGCTATGGCAGGGCCTTTTAGATTAAGAAAATAAGGTATGCGTGCAGCTGCTATTGAAAAGCTATTGCCGGTAGTACTCATAGCTCCTACTTGATTTTTGTTCATCATCATGCCGTATTCATTACTCATAATCCCCAGATAAACACCGCATTTTTTACCGTTTAACGATTGACGGCTGTATCCGGCATCTTCAAATGCCCTGTATCCTTCTTGTAAAAAAATCCGGTGTTGTGGATCCATTAGTTCTGCTTCGGTAGGAGAAATATTAAAAAACAATGGATCAAAATATTCTATATCATCTAGTAATCCGATCCATTTGCAGTAGTACTTTCCATTTTGCATGGGACGGGGATCATAATATTTATTAACATCCCAGCGACAGGAAGGTATTTCTTTAATTGAATTCCTGCCCTGAACTAAATTGTCCCAATATTTTTCCAAATCGTGAGCATCAGGATAACGACCAGACATTCCGATAATTGCTACCGCTTCTTGACGTGTTAAATCAAAACTGTTCTCTTCACTTATGAAGATATTTTCTTGAGGGTATAATTCTAAATTATTTATTGATTTTGTTAAATTCGTTTGCTTTTCATTCATTGGTCTGTCCGATTTTTTCCGCAAGCTGCTTTTATCTGAATGCAAAGGTAAAGTAAGGCCAAATGATAATTCTGTTTTTTTATCCTGATTTTTTCTCGAGTTGCTAATTGCCGATTGTTCAGGCAGAATGTCTAAGTTTATTAACTTAAATTCTTGTGCTTTTTTGACATTATTCTCATTTGATTCATCCGGATACACCAGCATTTCTTGTTTCTTTAATATTTCCCGTTCTAAAAACCCAGCAAATTCACGAATGCTAGGATAATCATAAATCTTGGTTGTTTTTAATGAGATTCCATATTGATTATTTATACCTTTAATCCAAACCATTCCTATAACTGAATCCAAACCCATTTCGATAAATTTTTTATCTATGTCAATATCACTTGGCTCTACATATAATACGTTTGCTAAACTTATTATGAGTTCCTGATGCAATGATTCCTCCGCAACACCAACTTGCCCCCGCATTGTTAGTTTCGATTCATCTCTCATTTTAAACTCTGGATTCTTATCCCCTGGATCTTTAAGCCACTGCTGATTTTGCTTCACGGGATTTAAGGAAATCCCTTTTGGTTTCTCATACGCTTCATTTAAAACTGACTTCGACATTTCCAATTTCATTCTAGCCTCTTCCGGAGTTATCTCTTTGGCCTCCAGTGCACGCAGAATCTCATGTAAAATCATAATGCCATCCCCTTTGCAGGTTATTCATAATCAACTCGTTTATATCTAATTTAATAATGTTAGGATTTATAAAAGCACTAAAAAGGAATTATTCTTTTCCATATAAAGAATTTATAAGTGCTTTAACTTGCGGGTTATGGAAGGTCTTTTCATGCATTGCCAACTCTTTTTCTATAATTTTCGGAAGTTCTTCTCGGATGGGGTTAACAAGGTGGTCCTTTAACACAATTAATGAATTGCGGGGTTTCTCTGCCACACTTCGTGCTAATTGAAGTGCATAGTTCATCACTTCCTGTCTCGGCAATACAGGAAAAGGAATTGCCCTTTTTTCAAGTTCTTGACCACGAAAATAGTTACCGCTTAACAATAACTCCTCAGCTAAACTGAACCCCAATTTTTTGGATAAAATATAAGTAGAACCCAAACCAGGCGTAAATCCATATCTCATAAAATTTGTAGTGTAAATGCTTTCTCGGCTCAGAATTACAAAATCAGCATATAATCCGAGAACAAAACCTCCGCCAATTCCGTGACCTTGCATTGCTGAAATAACTGGAATTCTACAATCCAATGCCAGACTGTAGATGTTTAAATCGTTAAATTTGGCATTGCCTTCAAATATAGACAATAAGCCATCTTTAGTTCCTCCCGAAGCGAAATAATTATCATAGCCTGTTAAGATTACAACTTTGTAATGAAGATTTGCCTCTATTGATTCAAATGCTTCCATTAAGCCACTGATTAATTCCCTGGTAAATGTATTTTTATTAGCTTTGTCTTGCATTTTAACTAAAGCAATATCGGGTTCAACCTCATATAAATCAACCACGGAATGTCCCATTTCCTCTCTCCTATTCTTGTGCTTTAATCAATAATTTTTTGTTAAATAAAAGGATTTATTTAAACATCCAAGGTATTTAGATCAAGTAATGACTATTTAGCCAATTACTTTAATGCCTGAATTATTGCCAAGCGGAGCTGTTAACAAGTATTTTTTCTGCCTGCTCTATATTCAGAGTGCCATTAAAAACACATTCCCATAGCTCATTTAGTGATATTGTTGATGAGACTGGGTGTAGAGGCTGTAAACCTCTATTCCCTTCTCCTTTACTTAATTCGCTTTTGATGAACCCGGCTAAAGCATGAATATTGGGATAATCGTATATCTTGGTTGCTTTTATACTCGTTCCAAATTGTTTATTTATGGCTTTCATCCATATCATTCCTATAACCGAATCTAAACCCATATCAATAAATTTTTTGTCTGTATCAATATCAATCGGTTCAACATATAATGCTTGGGCCAAGCTTTTTGTAAGTTCTTCCCGCAAACTGTGTTCCGAAATAGCGGTCTCGTCGGAAAGTACAGATTGTGAATAAGAATTTCGGGAATTTTGTAAAGTAAATGATGATTTATTTAACTGATGGGTTGGATGCGAAGTATTATCAATTAAAATGTGGGCGGAATATAAGGGTTGTTGTGATAAAGCTTGCAGGGAAATTCCCTGTGGCTTCTCTGATATACTATTTAAACACGGTTGCGGTATAGTTCGAACTCCTTGCTGAGAGTTTAAAAATATTTCTGAAGTAGCGGAGATATTTTGCTGGAAAGATGAGGGATTGAGGAAATCGCCGATTGATCTTTGGATGCTATTGCCATAGGAATTAGCATTAAAACTTGGCACCCAACAACGTTTTTGGGCAAAGGGATAGGTGGGCAGACTGATCCGGCGGGGTTTCACTTCCCCGTAGAGCTTGTTCCAATCGAAGTTCAAACCCTTTACCCAAAGGTTCAGAAGCTTGGCATATTTCCCCCGTTCAAACCATTTGGCGATGATTTCCTGCATCTCTTCATCAGCGGCTAATACCGACAGGGTGTCTTTGTTCCGTTTTACCTCTCCCATGTACAATTCATCGTTCCTGTCCTGTCCCGTTGCAAATGCCTCTAGTTTTTCTATGAGCTCAGGTATTGAACCTACTATCACCCCCATGCGTTCTTCCATAGCTTCACGCCCAACCTGCAGGGTATAAGCTATGTCGGCCAGATTGCTCTCAGAGAATTGTTCCTCCTCTATGGCCGCCAGTAATCGCTCGGCCTGTTCCTGCAGCCGCTCTTTGTTTTTCGCTGACAATACGATGATGGCCGGGTTCTGAGGAGTTATGGCGATTGTAGCCCTTTCCGGGTCACGCGGGATGTATTCCTCGATCACGACATGAGCGTTGGAACCCCCCGCTCCAAAGGAGGAGATTCCCGCCGCCCTCGGCATCTCCCGGCCATTTATCACCGGGCGTTTCCATTCCCCCAGTTCCTGCTGGACGATAAAGGGGGTTATGCTGAAATCTATGTTGGGATTCAGTACCTCCGAATGCAATGAAGGTACCAACTGGTGATATTTGAGCTGCAATATTACTTTGGTCAGCCCGGCAATACCGGCTGCACTTTCACAATGCCCGATATTCGATTTGGCTGATCCAATCGCGCAAAACTGTTTGTCCTGAGTGTATTCCCGGAAGGTTTTTGTCAAACCGGCGATTTCAATAGGGTCTCCCAGGGAAGTCCCGGTGCCGTGTGCTTCTATATAACTTAGGCTTCTCGGATCAATTCCCGCTGCTTTTATGGCTCGGCCTATTACACCGGCCTGGGCATTAGGGTTGGGGACTGAGTATCCATTGGTCTTCCCGCCATGATTAATTGCGGTTGCCCTGATAATTCCGTATATATGATCACCGTCAGCTGCAGCTTTGAACAATGGTTTAAGCAGTACGGCTCCTACACCTTCTCCAGGCACGTAGCCGTCTCCTCCCTGCCCAAAGCTTTCACACCGCCCCTTGCTGGATACAAACTTTCCTTGGCCTAATCCCAGGTATTTGTTGGGATGGATGGAGACATTAACTCCGCCTGCAATCGCCAGCTCGCACTCGCTTCGCTGTAAACTTTGGCACGCTAAATGGATTGCGGTCAAGGAGGATGAGCACATGGTATCTAAAGCCATGCTGGGCCCATGGAAGTTGCAGAAGTACGAAACCCGATTGGCTATCGATGATGGATTGCCGGATAGTGCTATGGGCCTTCCCTGCATCTGTTCCTGGACTCCGTACAACTGGTACTCCTCATACATCACTCCCACATATACGCCTACATTCCCTGCCAAACCGCGGTCCTTGTGCCTGCTGAGGTTTTCCCGGGTATATCCCGCATCCTCCAGGGTTTCATAAACGCATTGGAGAAATAAACGTTCCTGAGGGTCCATGATTTCTGCTTCGCGGGGTGAGATATTGAAAAATAGGGGATCAAATTCATCTACACCTTCTATAAAGCCTCCCCACTTGCTATACGTCTTTCCAGGCTTATCTTTGTCTTCATCGAAATACAGGCTGTGATCCCACCTATCCTGGGGGATCTCTGTGATGCAATCAATGCCGTCCCGCAAGTTCTTCCAGAATTCCTTAATATTGCCGGCCTGCGGATAGCGGCCGGCAATACCGATAATAGCTATGTCCAACGCCTCTTTGTTTTTTTCTTCCCTGGGTTCTATCCCAATAGATGCCAGGCGGGAACGCCCGCGGCTATTAAGGGATATTTCCCGAGGCTGTTGCAAGCCAATATAGGCTTTGGTATTTTCCGCTGCTGTTCTGTCCCCCAGTCCTAATATTCCGATTAGCTGGTCAGAATAGAATTCAATAAAATACCCGGTTAATGCCTGGATGTTTTGATATTCAAAAAACAGTGTCTTGGGCAATGATCCGAATGTTTTCTCTAATTGTTTGGTCATTTTCATGGCCATGATGGAGTCAATCCCATATACTTCCATCGGAGCATCCGCTTCAATCCGGTGCGCCGGCAGTTTAATAACCGAAGAAAGCAGTCTTTTTAAATAGTTTGCAGTTTTTTCCTCCAGTGTCCCTGGTTCGATATCCAGTAATCCTTTCTCTGTTGCCCTGTACTCATTTTTCGAAACCAATGCAGTACCATTAATAATTCTTAGTTTATTTTGAATTTGTTTAATCTGTTTTATAGCATCTTCTTGACTTATCTCTTGCTCCTTTATCTTTTTGTATAAAACCTTTAATGAATTATTCATTGCTTATCGCCCTGCCTTTCTGTTTGGCCCCTAACCGACAACTTAATCTGGTACCTTTTAAACTGGAGGAGCAAATATGCAACGCCAAAGGTACCACAAGAACTCAAAGACCAATTGTTAAAAAATTACCGGAAGTTGGCAGATGTTAAGAGTTTTTGTCCAATGTCAGGGGGGCATCCCGCTTTCACATGCTACATATAAATACCCTCTTATCAACCTTTTGGGTTATCTATCTTCCCATGGAAATTGCCCCGTTTCGATAAACCGGTAAATCCCCTCGATGTTGTTCGGGTCGGCAAATATCTCTCGGTTAGCCTTTATAGCCAAGTTTTTGGATATGATTAATAAATCATTCAATTCATTCATATAGCGTTTATACCGCATGATAGCCGTTTTGGATAGATTCCTCAGGCGAAGCAGATGCTTGCGCAGCAGAAACTCACTCCGGTCATCATAGGCATCCACTAAACCCCAGTCATAGGCTTGTTTAACTGATATTGGCTGAGTTATTAATGTTAAATAATGCGCTTTCTGAAATCCTATCCGGCGAATCAAAAATGGAAGAACACAAGCAGGAAAAAGCCCGAAAAGTAATTCCGATAAGCTAAATTGCGCTGTTTGATCAGCTATTACAATGTCACTGCCAGCAACAAACCCTACACCCCCGGCATTGACCCTTCCCCTAACATGAGCAATTGTTATAAAAGGTCCTTGAGACAATTCCAACCATAAATCATACATGGGTTCCGGACTTTGATCTTTTAGCTGTTTGCCGGAATTATTTGCATGCATGTCATGAAAATCAGCGCCAAAGCAGAAAACTTCCGGCAATCCTTCCAAAACAATAATATTGACAGATTTTCTGCATAAGTCTATAACTCTATGGCATTCTTCAATTAAAAGACCGTTGATTGTATTGTTGGCTTCGGGGCGGTTGAATTGAATAAAACATATTGGTTCCTGCATGCGTACTTTAATCGTCTGGTACATCATACTCCCCACCTGTACTCACGATGAAACTCCCTGATCTCTTCCAACAAAAGGCGTTCTTTCCCCCGGCACGATTTCAGTGCTCCCGGAATTAAATCAAGATCCAGCCTGACGTTTCGAGTACCGAATTTCACCGCACTGCTGCCTAACAACAAGCTATGGTATTCATCCATGGACAACTTATATCGTTCACCCAGTTCTCGCTCAATCTGGAAGCGTTGCTGGCGTTCCTGGCCATGTGATGTTACGACACCACTATAAAATTCGGAGCAGCAACCTGAACCATAGGAGAAACAACCGATTCGCTTGGGACTGTCATACTGGCCTTGATCTATGGTACTGGCCAGGTTCAGGAACACAGTACCGCCCATGATGTTTCCCACCCGCTGGCAATAGATGATTCCCGGCATTACCCTTTCGTTAAAATCCTCTTCTATCTGAGCAGGATTCGCTTGTGTCATTTTTCGCATCATAGTGCGATGTGCTCCTTTTACCATTCCCCCAAACGGAGTATGGAAAACAAGATACTGGAATGTATCTTGATAATTTATTCCAGACACCCGTTTCTTATATTCCAAGAAGGCATTCTCGCAGCAATCAAGATAGGATAGCAATGATAGATCCGCATCTCCGGCATCGCTGTCGGGAACGGGACGGCAGGTATCCATCACCTCATAACCATAGTACCCATTGGCACCCACGTCCACTTGAAACACATAAGGCCTTTCACTGATTAACATCGCCACAGCTCCTGCACCTGAACTCGGTTCCGCATAAGACCAATCTTCGGTCAGGGCATCCCCTCCTTCAGTAACCATAAATCTAGATATATCAGTTCCGATTACCAAAGCTTTAGCCCCTGGTGAAGTTTGTGACAAAATAAAGTTGACTGCCATTTGAAATCCGGCAGTTCCTGAATAACAAGCATTTTTGAGTTCAAACAACCGGCAATTTCGGTTTAATCCTAAATAATGATGAATATAGGTGCTGAGAGATTTACCAAAATCAATTCCTGATTCAGTACAGGTTATCAGCATTTCAATACGGTCTTTTTCTTTTCCAGAAAGGGAGTCTACTAATGATTTTGCCGCATTTACTCCATATGTAACCGGATCTTCATAAGGCAGAGCTACAGCCTTTTCTTTCATAAGCAGATTATTGAACCTGGTCGTATCTAATTGACGATACTGCGCTAATTCCATTACATCCAAATAGGCTGTCCCACCGAAAACGTTCATCGCTTCAATTCCAACAGGAATCATTGCCTTACCCTCCTCGCATTTAAACAGTTTTATGCCTTTTGCAAACAAATTGCCGTATTTATTCCGCCAAATCCAAAACTTAGATTCAGAGCATGTTCAATAGCATGGGGAATAGATTGGTCACGTACCCAATTGAAAGATGTATCTATAGGATTCTCAAGATTTCTGGTAGGATGAAGTCTGGCTTCTTTCATCTGCAGGAGAGTTGCTATAATTTCCACAGTGCCGGCAGCACTCAAACCATGACCGATTATGGATTTTGTACCATTAATATATGCATGTGAGAGCTGGCAGTCACGGATTGCTGCAAGTTCTATCTCATCTCCAATAACTGAACCTGTTCCATGAGGGTTGATATAATCAATTTCATTTGCTGACAAATTTGCATGTCTTAATGCATTTTGAATAACCCGCACCTCGCCTTCATATGAGGGGTTAGGGTTCCTATTTCCGTCCATCCTAACAGCCCATCCTTTTAACATCGCGTAGGGTTGGACACGGCGTTTTTCTGCAGTACCTGCTCGTTCTATAACAACCGCTCCACAGGCCTCTCCATAAATAAATCCGTCCCTTTGTTTATCAAATGGGCGGCAAGCCCGGGAAGGTTCCTCGGCATACCGGTCACTTCCCATAGCTCCTAAAAGTCGTAAGGACTGGCACTCAAGGTATGATAAATCCATTAATGCTCCCAATGCTATGCATATATCAACTTGCCCGGTCTGGACCGCTTGTATTGCCTGAATAATTGCCATATGACCGCTGGCAGAGGCGCTTCCGACTGTATATGCCATACCCTTGATTCCAAACTGCTCTGTACAGAAGCCGCACAGATCGCTATCCATAAAGGATAGTCCATATGTCGGTCTGATAAAATCAATTCGTTCTGCATATTTTTCAAAATTCTCAAGCAGCTCTCGCTGCTTAAAATTAGATCCGCCAATCACCAGCCCGATACGGCTCGAGTCCATTTCATCCAATTTAGCCTCATCCCAAGCCTCATGAAGGGTAATCATTGCCACCTTATCGGTATATGACGCTGTTCGCAGCAACCGTTTTGAAAGACGCTCCGGATTGGTCAAAGAAGATATCTCTGCCCCTATAAACGAAGTTTTATTTTGTCTGCCGGGGCGTTGCATAATCCCAAATGCATCCTGACCTTTAAGCAGCTTTTGTACAAAAAGGCTTTTGCCCTGACCAATCGCCGAAGTAATTCCAATACCCGTAATTAACAAATCAGAGTCATCATAATTTTGCATAGAATACATTGGCCAATTCTCCTATGCTTTTTGCTCCATATAATTCTGATGGCGGAATCTTAAGAGATAACACTTCCTTAACCCTCGTAATGATTTCCGCTCGATCCACAGAATTAGCACCCAGATCAACCAGCTTATCATCAAGCCCAAATTCTTGACCTTCCAACTCTGGAATCACCTCATAAATGTTGCTTACGATAAGTTCAATAATATCTTGTTTGTTCATTTTTTCTCCTCCCCATATCGGTATTTGCGTTTGAAGTAGTCAAACAACCTAGTCTATTCAAAAAGATTGTCAAAACTTATTGACCAAATCAGAAAATAATATTAAAGGACAACTTGAAACCGTATTGTAAAGAACCATAAACTGCCCATTTATACGGGGTTTTGCCTTTCACATGCTGCTGATTAATCTTTCAAATTGTTGTTCTGATAATTCATCGTTTAATATTTTGGTAAAGATATTTTTATATAACGCATCCTCTGGCTTTTGTGAATTAACATTCGGATAATTCAGAATTTGTTTAAAATTCAGTCCCATATAATCCCTTATCTTTTCAATATCACCCTCCATCACCATTGCCTGGGCCTTACTTAAGGACAGTGCGCGGTAAAGTGCTCGAATACCGCTGGAAGTCTGCATGGCAACCAAACCCATGGTTTGCATCAGCATCTCTTCGGTTTCTGCATCGACCTTCATTCCGCTCTCTTTCCATAACGGCCAGTTGACGGACAGCGTCTTCCCTTGTCTCTGCTGCAACGCTGCCAGGTTGTTGCGATATCCGGCATAGGCATCCATAAAAGCATTGGCGGCTGCGTAATCAGCCTGGCCAAGGTTGCCTAAGGCTCCCGCCACCGAAGAGAAGAGTATGAAGAAATCCAGATCCATATCCCGGCTGGCCTGATCCAGGTTTACTAATCCGTTTACCTTGGAAGCCAATACTTCTTCGATTTCCTCTTTTGTTTTCTTAATGATGTAGTTATCCCTTATCACGCCGGCACTATGGAGAATGCCATCCAGGGTCCCGAATCTTTCCCTGATATGCTTCATCAGATCAATAACTGCTTTTTGGTCGGATATGTCGACCCGCCTGTATTCTACCCGGGCACCCAATGCCTCAATCTCATTGATCTGAGCTTCTTTGTCCTGGTTAAGCTTTGACCTCCCCGTAAGGATCAGGGTGGCATCTTTTACTTTGCCGGCGATATCTCCGGCAAAGATCATACCCAATCCTCCGGCTCCGCCGGTAATTAAATAGACCCCCCGGTCTTTCCAGGGGATCTCTTCGTTTTCTCTGACATCTTCAATTTCATTCCACCCTAAAATATATCTTTTACCGTCTTGATATCGTATCTGGTTATCTGAGGGACTTTGGCTGTTTTCTTTCAGTTTTGCAATGATCCCTTCCAAGCTTTCTCCGGCTTCTATTTCTATTACCTGCCCTATGAGTTTGGGATTTTCTGATTGGGCGGTCTTTAATAGTCCTGTTAATCCGGTAAGCATTTGTTGTTCCTCTTCTCCCGAAACCACAACCTGTACCAATACTTTGCCCCCGGCCTTGTTTTTCAAGATTGTTTGAATCTCTTCGAAGGTCTGAATGACATAGTCATTAAACCGTCCCTCAATGTTATCCTGACCGGATACCAGGGTGAGGCAGCGTACCCCTTTCATCTGCTTTTCCAGGTTTCTCCGGCTTATTTTACTTAGTTCACTGATGATTACCAGATGATCTGTATACTCAAATACGCCTTCCACTGTAACGGGGTATTCCTGCCAATCGGGCCTGAGCAGCAGCGTTCCTATGTTGCCGCCTGATACTACGCTATCCTCTTCAGCGCTTTCCAAATCTCTGGATGAGAAGCCTCTCATCCGTACACAAACGGTTCCATTTTCATCACATATATCTATATCCATTTTAAGTCCCTTGGCACTAGTTTTTCTTCCGTCGCTGTATCGAAGCAGCGCCCACATCTTGGAGGTGCAGGGTCCCAGCACTTCCATCTCTTGCAGGGCAAAAGGCACCGATGCTTCCAGGGAATCATCAGCGTCTCCGGACCCTATCATCAAACCGATAGAGGACTGCAGAGCAGCATCCATCAAACTGGGATGTAATACATATTGATTCTGTGTATTTAAAACGGAGAAAGGCAAGGACAGTCTGGCCAGGGCTTGATCCGCTCCGATATATACCTCTTCAATCCCGCGGTGTCCCGGACCATATATGATCCCCATCTCTTCATATTTATCGTAGCATTGGCCGGGTGATAGTCTTTTTTGACTGCATTGGGCCTGCAGGACAGCCAAATCGAGTGATGGAGCTTCGGTGACCGGCTGCAGTATGGCGTTGCCCTGGCTGTATATGACAGGTTCTTCTTCTTTGCTTTCCGGCCGGGTATAGATTTCATAGGCGATCTCTCCGCTCTCCTCGGGGTAAATTCCGATATGCACCTGGACGGGCCGATCTTTTACCGTAATCGGCCTGGCCCATATCACGTTTTTAAGCTTTATCCTGCCCGGCTCTTCTATTAAGCCATCGGTTGCCTGCTCGATTGCTGCCCGGGCCATCTCCAGATATGCAACTCCGGGCAGCATATTCTGACCCTGTACGATATGATCCTTAAGGAAAAATTCCTGTCCGGTAAAGGTAGAACTGAACCGCTGTTCCGACAGGTTGGAGGTATTTTGATGAAGCAGCGGATGAAGTACGGCAGATATAACCTGGCTGGCTTTCCGGCTTGCAGATGGTGAATCTGTTTCAGGTATCCAGTAGCGCTCTCTGGCAAAGGGATAGGTGGGCAGACTGATCCGGCGGGGTTTCACTTCCCCGTAGAGCTTGTTCCAATCGAAGTTCAAACCCTTTACCCAAAGGTTCAGAAGCTTGGCATATTTCCCCCGTTCAAACCATTTGGCGATGGTTTCCTGCATCTCTTCATCAGCGGCTAATACCGACAGGGTGTCTTTGTTCCGTTTTACCTCTCCCATGTACAATTCATCGTTCCTGTCCTGTCCCGTTGCAAATGCCTCTAGTTTTTCTATGAGCTCAGGTATTGAACCTACTATCACCCCCATGCGTTCTTCCATAGCTTCACGCCCAACCTGCAGGGTATAAGCTATGTCGGCCAGATTGCTCTCAGAGAATTGTTCCTCCTCTATGGCCGCCAGTAATCGCTCGGCCTGTTCCTGCAGCCGCTCTTTGTTTTTCGCTGACAATACGATGATGGCCGGGTTCTGAGGAGTTATGGCGATTGTAGCCCTTTCCGGGTCACGCGGGATGTATTCCTCGATCACGACATGAGCGTTGGAACCCCCCGCTCCAAAGGAGGAGATTCCCGCCGCCCTCGGCATCTCCCGGCCATTTATCACCGGGCGTTTCCATTCCCCCAGTTCCTGCTGGACGATAAAGGGGGTTATGCTGAAATCTATGTTGGGATTCAGTACCTCCGAATGCAATGAAGGTACCAACTGGTGATATTTGAGCTGCAATATTACTTTGGTCAGCCCGGCAATACCGGCTGCACTTTCACAATGCCCGATATTCGATTTGGCTGATCCAATCGCGCAAAACTGTTTGTCCTGAGTGTATTCCCGGAAGGTTTTTGTCAAACCGGCGATTTCAATAGGGTCTCCCAGGGAAGTCCCGGTGCCGTGTGCTTCTATATAACTTAGGCTTCTCGGATCAATTCCCGCTGCTTTTATGGCTCGGCCTATTACACCGGCCTGGGCATTAGGGTTGGGGACTGAGTATCCATTGGTCTTCCCGCCATGATTAATTGCGGTTGCCCTGATAATTCCGTATATATGATCACCGTCAGCTGCAGCTTTGAACAATGGTTTAAGCAGTACGGCTCCTACACCTTCTCCAGGCACGTAGCCGTCTCCTCCCTGCCCAAAGCTTTCACACCGCCCCTTGCTGGATACAAACTTTCCTTGGCCTAATCCCAGGTATTTGTTGGGATGGATGGAGACATTAACTCCGCCTGCAATCGCCAGCTCGCACTCGCTTCGCTGTAAACTTTGGCACGCTAAATGGATTGCGGTCAAGGAGGATGAGCACATGGTATCTAAAGCCATGCTGGGCCCATGGAAGTTGCAGAAGTACGAAACCCGATTGGCTATCGATGATGGATTGCCGGATAGTGCTATGGGCCTTCCCTGCATCTGTTCCTGGACTCCGTACAACTGGTACTCCTCATACATCACTCCCACATATACGCCTACATTCCCTGCCAAACCGCGGTCCTTGTGCCTGCTGAGGTTTTCCCGGGTATATCCCGCATCCTCCAGGGTTTCATAAACGCATTGGAGAAATAAACGTTCCTGAGGGTCCATGATTTCTGCTTCGCGGGGTGAGATATTGAAAAATAGGGGATCAAATTCATCTACACCTTCTATAAAGCCTCCCCACTTGCTATACGTCTTTCCAGGCTTATCTTTGTCTTCATCGAAATACAGGCTGTGATCCCACCTATCCTGGGGGATCTCTGTGATGCAATCAATGCCGTCCCGCAAGTTCTTCCAGAATTCCTTAATATTGCCGGCCTGCGGATAGCGGCCGGCAATACCGATAATAGCTATGTCCAACGCCTCTTTGTTTTTTTCTTCCCTGGGTTCTATCCCAATAGATGCCAGGCGGGAACGCCCGCGGCTATTAAGGGATATTTCCCGAGGCTGTTGCAAGCCAATATAGGCTTTGGTATTTTCCGCTGCTGTTCTGTCCCCCAGTCCTAATATTCCGATTAGCTGGTCAGAATAGAATTCAATAAAATACCCGGTTAATGCCTGGATGTTTTGATATTCAAAAAACAGTGTCTTGGGCAATGATCCGAATGTTTTCTCTAATTGTTTGGTCATTTTCATGGCCATGATGGAGTCAATCCCATATACTTCCATCGGAGCATCCGCTTCAATCCGGTGCGCCGGCAGTTTAATAACCGAAGAAAGCAGTCTTTTTAAATAGTTTGCAGTTTTTTCCTCCAGTGTCCCTGGTTCGATACCGGGTACCCCGTTGTCTGACCCGGCGGAAGATGAGAATTGCGTTTCGGCAGTTTGTTCCAATGCCGATACCTTAAGTCGCTTGATTTCCCCTTCCATCACCATAATCTGATCATTGCCGGAAGGTAGGCTTTGATATAAGGCCTGTATGCCGGTTGAGGTCTGCATGGCAACCAGACCCGTATTTTGCAGAATCATCTCTTCAGTTTCTTTATCGACATGCATTCCGCCCTCTTTCCATAGCGGCCAATTGATCGACAGGGTCTGTCCGCAGCGCTGGCCTGCAGCTACTAACGTATTTCTGAACCCGGCATAATTATCCATAAAGGCGTTGGCAGCCGCATAATCAGCCTGACCCGCATTGCCCACGGCTCCCGCCCCGGAAGAAAAGAGGATGAAGCAGTCCAGGCTCAGATCCTTGCTGGCCTGGTCTATATTAATCAGCCCGGCAACCTTGGGGGCCATAACTTCCAAGAATTCTTCTTTTGTTTTTTTGATGATGAAATTATCCCGGATTACCCCTGCCCCGTGGATGATACCATTAAGCCTTCCATATTTTTCCCGGACGGTTTGCAGCAATTCATCTGTATCCTGCTTTTGGCTTACATCAGACTGCCTGTATTCAACCCGGGCACCCATTTCCTCCAGCTCTTTAAGCCGGGCTTGCTGGTTTTCATTGAGCCATGATCTTCCCGTGAGAATCAAGGTTGCAGCTTTTGCTTTTCGGGCGATTTCTCTGGCAAAGATCATTCCTAATTCTCCGGCTCCGCCGGTAATTAAATAGACCCCCCGGTCTTTCCAGGGGATCTGGGTTGCTTCATTATTTATTTCAATTTCATTCCAGCTATGAAGATATCGTTTGCCGTCCTTATATCGAATATGGCTGTCAACGGGGCTGCAGCTGTTTTCCTTCAGTTTTTCGATTATGCCTTGGGTATCTTCCCCAGGCTCGATTTCAATCAGTTGCCCAAATAGTTTGGGATTTTCCAATTGCGCACTTTTCAGCAGGCCGGAAAGCCCGGAGAAAAGCTGCCGTTCATTTTCAGCGGTAACTATTATCTGCATCAATACTTTGTTTTTAGGTTTATCCCGGAGAATTTTCCGGGTTTCTTCAAAGGCTTGAAGAGCATAGTTTTGAAAACGTTCGGCGATACTTTGTTGCCGGGATTGCATAACAATGCATTGAACCCCGCTTAGTTGAGATTCGATGACTTCCGGAGAAATATTGTCCGGCTCACAAAGCAGCACCAGATGCCGGGCGTATTCAGGAACCGCTTTTGGCCTGATAAGCTTTTCTTCTTTCCAACCGGGTCCAAGCAACATTGTACCTATATTCGTTCCTGCCAAACTGCCTTTTTGCTCCAGGGCCCGCAATGAAACCCCTTTCATCCGTACACAAATCTTACCTGCTTCATCGCATATATTAATATCGAGTTTTTGTATTTTGTCCCCTGCTTTACTTCCTTCACTGTATTTCACCCAAGCCCACATGACAGAGGTACATTTACTGATGATTTCAAGCTCTTGCAAGGCAAAAGGAAGAGCTGGACCGATCTGACCGGGGCCGGATATTGTATCGCCCATATATATACCAATCGCAGCCTGTAAGGCCGCATCTATTATACTTGGGTGCAAAACAAATTGCTCCCGGGTACCAGCTACAACTGAAGGTAAGACCAGTTTTGCTAATACCGAATCAGTTCCTGCATACAACGCTTCAATTCCCCGGTGGGCGGGACCGTAGCTGACCCCCATAAAACGAAAGATTTCATAGCATTGAACAGATGATAGGATACTCCGGTAATTACTGCGCAAGGAGGTTAAGTCCATATTTATCTCTTCTCTTATTTTACCTAGTGTTGCTCTCCCTTGACTGTATACTTTCTTTTCATCAAACCCGCCGTATATTTCATAGACAATTTCGCCATTATTTTCAGGGTAAAGCCCAATATGTATCGACACCGGCTGTTCACCTGCTACGATGGGTTGGGTCCATACAACATTCTTTAGCTGTATCATAGCCTGGTCTTCCATTATTGATCCGGCCGCTTGCTCTACTGCAGCCCGGGCCATCTCAAGACAGGCCACTCCAGGTAATATCTTCCGCCCCTGTACCACATGATCTGCCAGGAAAAACTCCTGACCTGAAAAGGTGGACGTAAACCGCTGTTCAGTAAAGTCGGATGTATTCTGATGCAGCAAAGGATGTATGAGACTAGCCATACCTGAACCTGCTGCATTAACAGCGCTCTTTTTCTCAATATCAGGTACCCAGTAACGTTCCCGCGCAAAAGGATAGGCAGGCAAGCTGATACGCCGGGGCTTGATTTTACCGTAGAGTTTATTCCAGTCAAATTTCAAACCTTTGACCCAAAACTCCAGTAGTTTGGTATATTTTCTGCGCTCAATCCACTTATTAAGAGCTTCCTGCATTTCTTCATCGGTTGTAAAAATAGCCATGGTGTTTTTATTATGTTTCACCTGCCCTCGGTACATATCTTCAATACTCTCCTGTCCTTCCAAATAGCCGTAAAGCCTCTCCGTAAGCTCAGTAATCGATCCTACGATCACACCCAGCCGTTCTTCCATAGCTTCGCGTCCCACCTGTAATGTATAGGCTATATCAGCAAGGTCGGATTTAGAGTACTGTTCTTCTTGGATCACATCCAGTAATTGTTTCACTTTTTCCTTTAACTGCTCTTCGTTCCTGGCTGACAGTACTATAACTGCCGGGTTTTGAGCATTTATATTAAATTGTTCTGGTTCATTCCGGCTCATATATTCTTCAATGACTATATGAGCATTAGATCCTCCGGCGCCGAAGGAAGAGATACCGGCAATTCTGGGATACTCTCGAGCTTCTCCGTTAATTCCGATAACCGGTCTTTTCCATTCGCTAAGTTCCTGCTGGACGACGAAAGGGCTATTGCTGAAATTAATATTGGGATTCAATTCTTCAGAATATAAGCTTGCGGCGATTTTTTTATGTTTCATTTGCAGTATTATTTTAGTGATTCCGGCAATACCGGCTGCAGCTTCCAAATGGCCAATATTGGATTTTACTGAACCGATAGCGCAGAATCCCGTATCTTTAGTATCCTTATGAAAGGCTTGATTTAATCCTGTTATTTCAATAGGATCGCCAAGTTCAGTTCCGGTTCCATGTGCCTCAATATAACTTATCATCCGGGCATTTACCCCTGCCCTGTCCAAAGCCGACCTAATAAGCTCTTCCTGGGCAATGGGATTAGGTACCGTAAAGCCGTTGGTTTTCCCGCCGTGATTGATACTTGTACCGCGAATGACTGCATATATGTGATCCTGATCTTCTATAGCTTGAGATAGACGCTTCAGCAAAACAGCTCCTACCCCTTCACCAGGTACAAATCCGTTGCCCCCTTTGCCAAAGCTTTTGCATTTCCCTTCCGTTGATAGCATTTGCTTGGCACATAGCCCAACATAGCCGGAAGGATGGAGATATAAATTCACTCCTCCCGCGATCGCCATCTCGCATTCTCCATGATTAAGATGTTCACAGGCTTCGTGGATAGCAGTCAGCGAAGAGGAACACATGGTATCAATCGGTATGCTGGGGCCATGAAAATTCATATAATATGAAATTCGGTTAGCAACCGAGCTGAATGAGGTCATGGGATATATTTGTTCGCCATTTTCCCATAATTCTGGGGCATACAGATCATATCCGGTTTTGGTGATTCCCGCATAAACACCGACCCGCCCTCTATACTGTGACGCGATTTGCTCCCGGGTATATCCTGCATCCTCCAATACTTCCCAACAGGATTCCATAAATAAACGCTCCTGAGGATCCATATTGATCGCTTCCCGGGGTGCGATATTGAAAAACAGCGGATCAAAATCGGCAAAACCTGTTAGGAAGCCACCCCATTTGCTATAACTTTTACATTGTTCTACGGCTTCCTGAGGTTGCGGATGAAAGAATCCTTCTAATGACCAGCGGTCTTCAGGAATCTCTGATATACAATCCTGGCCGGTTTCTAAATTTCGCCAGAACTGATTTAGATCTGTTGCTTGCGGATAACGCCCACTTATGCCTATGACGGCAATAGGTTCGCGTATGGCATTACCTGGATTTAAAGATGTAATTTCATGAGATTGCTTTCCCTTCCTCAATAGGTTCAATCCTTGATACCCGCCGGTATGATCGACTGGCGAGGATATCGCCTGCATGGTTGATTCAGTTAATCCCGCCCACTTCATACACTCCTGAGGATAGTTCGCAGCCAAATACCCGGCCAGTGCACCTAAGGTTTGATATTCATAAAACAGGGTTTTGGATAATTCTCCGAATACAAGTTTCAGTTCTTGATTGAGCTTCGTAATCATCATGGAATCAATTCCATAGGATTCTAATGGCTCATCTGTATCGATCCTGTCATTACTCAACTTTATGGTTTTGCCCAATAACCATTTCATCTTATTTGTGGTTTTTTCAAGCAGCAATTGGGGTTCGTCAATTGATATGAATATTTCCGTTGTCGGCTCTTTTGATCGAAGAAATCTATTCGCAAACAAGCCTTCGTAGTTTTCAACCAGGTAATTCGCTAATCCTTCCAGGGTCGGATACTTTCCAAATATGATGCCGGTCAATCCCAGATCATATTCCCGATTAAGTATACCGGCCAATTCGGAAAATAAAATCTGATCAAGGCCGTATTCAATAAAGTTGGTATCATCATCAATATCCTCAGCCCTAACGTTCAGCAAACCTGATACAGTTTGCTTTAAAGCAGGTTTAAGTTCATTCAGTAATCTGGTATTAGCTATCCCGATATCAAAATCAGATATTGGCGATTTCGTTACCTTCCTGAGAAACATTGCTTGCTTCATTTGTTCAAGAACCCCTTCCATCACCATAATCTGATCATTGCCGGAAGGTAGGCTTTGATATAAGGCCTGTATGCCGGTTGAGGTCTGCATGGCAACCAGACCCGTATTTTGCAGAATCATCTCTTCAGTTTCTTTATCGACATGCATTCCGCCCTCTTTCCATAGCGGCCAATTGATCGACAGGGTCTGTCCGCAGCGCTGGCCTGCAGCTACTAACGTATTTCTGAACCCGGCATAATTATCCATAAAGGCGTTGGCAGCCGCATAATCAGCCTGACCCGCATTGCCCACGGCTCCCGCCCCGGAAGAAAAGAGGATGAAGCAGTCCAGGCTCAGATCCTTGCTGGCCTGGTCTATATTAATCAGCCCGGCAACCTTGGGGGCCATAACTTCCAAGAATTCTTCTTTTGTTTTTTTGATGATGAAATTATCCCGGATTACCCCTGCCCCGTGGATGATACCATTAAGCCTTCCATATTTTTCCCGGACGGTTTGCAGCAATTCATCTGTATCCTGCTTTTGGCTTACATCAGACTGCCTGTATTCAACCCGGGCACCCATTTCCTCCAGCTCTTTAAGCCGGGCTTGCTGGTTTTCATTGAGCCATGATCTTCCCGTGAGAATCAAGGTTGCAGCTTTTGCTTTTCGGGCGATTTCTCTGGCAAAGATCATTCCTAATTCTCCGGCTCCGCCGGTAATTAAATAGACCCCCCGGTCTTTCCAGGGGATCTGGGTTGCTTCATTATTTATTTCAATTTCATTCCAGCTATGAAGATATCGTTTGCCGTCCTTATATCGAATATGGCTGTCAACGGGGCTGCAGCTGTTTTCCTTCAGTTTTTCGATTATGCCTTGGGTATCTTCCCCAGGCTCGATTTCAATCAGTTGCCCAAATAGTTTGGGATTTTCCAATTGCGCACTTTTCAGCAGGCCGGAAAGCCCGGAGAAAAGCTGCCGTTCATTTTCAGCGGTAACTATTATCTGCATCAATACTTTGTTTTTAGGTTTATCCCGGAGAATTTTCCGGGTTTCTTCAAAGGCTTGAAGAGCATAGTTTTGAAAACGTTCGGCGATACTTTGTTGCCGGGATTGCATAACAATGCATTGAACCCCGCTTAGTTGAGATTCGATGACTTCCGGAGAAATATTGTCCGGCTCACAAAGCAGCACCAGATGCCGGGCGTATTCAGGAACCGCTTTTGGCCTGATAAGCTTTTCTTCTTTCCAACCGGGTCCAAGCAACATTGTACCTATATTCGTTCCTCTATCATTACTTGCCTCAATTCCGGGTACCCAGTAGCGTTCCTGGGCAAAAGGATAGGTAGGCAAGCTGATACGCCGGGGCTTGATTTTACCGTAGAGTTTATTCCAGTCAAATTTCAAACCCTTGACCCAGAGATCCAGGAGCTTGGTGTATTCTCTTCGCTCAATCCACCTATTAAGGTTCTCCTGCATTTCTTTATCCGCCAGGGTGTTTTTATTGCGCTTAACGTGCCCGCGATACAAGTATTCAATGCCGTCCTGTCTATGCAAATAACCCTGCAGCTTCCCGGTAAATTCTGTCATTGATTCTACGATTAAACCCAGCCGTTCTTCCATAGCTTCCCGTCCTACCTGTAATGTATAGGCTATATCCGCAAGATCGGTTTCGGAGTACCGCTCTTCTTTGATTGCATTCAGTAACAATCTTACCTGTTCCTTCAGCCGGTCTTCATTTTTGGCTGACAGCACGATAACCGCCGGATTTCGCGCACTTATACCGATTAGATGGCGTTCGGCTTTAGGAATGTATTCTTCAATGACTACATGAGCATTGACCCCTCCAATTCCAAATGAACTGATACCGGCTCGCCTCGGCAGGTCATTGCCTCGCGAATCCTGCAAAGCCTTCCATTCTTCTGTCTCGCGTACTATGTAGAAGGGGCTGTCTTCCATCTGTATGTAAGGATTGATTTTATCACAGTGCAGGCTTTTGACCAGGGTTTTATGTTTAAGCTGCAAAAGGATCTTAACTATACCTGCGACTCCCGCGGCTAATGCCAGATGTCCAATGTTGGTCTTTACCGAGCTCATTCCGCAACAGGCGTTTTTAACCTCTGAATCTCCCGCTGCCTCATAAAGCTCTTTGAAGGCTGAGATCAATGCTTTGACCTCAATGGGATCACCTAGTTCTGTGCCGGTACCATGGGCCTCAATGAAGCTTACTGTCCTGGGATCGATACCTGCCTTGGTATAGGCAGTCTTCAGCAATTCCACCTGAGCTTTGGGATTGGGGGCTGTAAGCGAACTGGCCCGGCCTCCGTGGTTAACGGCAGTACTGCGTATCACTCCCCAAATGTGATCTCCTGTTTCTTCCGCGGTACGGAGCTTTTTAAGGAATAGCATTCCTGCTCCTTCACCAAGCGCAAAACCGTCAGCTTTATCCGAAAAAGCTCGGCATCGTCCATCTTTACTCAAAGCCTTGGCTTTATCAAAACTGATATATACTTCTGGTGAAACAATAGCATTGACCCCGCCCACCAAAGCCATATCACAGCTCCCGTCCTGTATGGCGGCTACACCGCGATGCAGCGCAACCAGTGAACTGGAACAAGCAGTTTCGACGGGTTCGCTCGGTCCATGAATGTTCAGAAAATAGCTGACCCGATTCGGACCGATGGAAGGCGGGTTATTAATAGCGGTCAATCCGTCTATGGGTAAATCAGCCCTGGCCAGCAGGGAGTTGTAACCGGAACTCCCGGTACCTACAAATATCCCCGTCCTGGTTCCCGACAGGCTTTCCCCGGAATATCCCGCATCTTCTATTGCCTTCCAGGCATGGATCATAAGCAGACGCTGCTGCGGGTCCATCAGCTCGGCTTCCCGGGGAGAAATTCCAAAAAATAATGGATCAAAATCCCCTGCTCCATCTATAAATCCGCCCCATTTGACCTTGGTCTTATTAATTTCCGTTTCAGCATCCCCGTAATAATCCCGCCAATCCCAGCGATCCGGGGGTATTTCCGTTATACAATCCCTGCCTTCCTCCAGATTCCTCCAGAATTCATTAACGTCCCTTGCCATGGGGAACACCCCGCTCATCCCTATAATGGCAACAGGTTCAGAAATAAATGCATCCTGTTTGGATACAGGCAGCCCCCACGACTCTCTCGTAAACCGGGAATGCCATTTGGGGCCGAAAGAAAGGGGTTTTTCTTCTTCGGGTTGTTCAGCAGGCTGTGCAGTATCCTGAACGCTGTTTTGTACTGCAAAATGGCCGGCAAACAGACTCTCGTATTCTCGAGCCAGGTATTCAGCAAGGCTGTGAAGGCTGCTATATTCAAAAAATACGGTAGGCAATAGCTTGATTTGGAATTTACGGTTTAATCGGTTGGTCAATTTGGTCAAGGAGATTGAGTCAAATCCATACTTGATAAACTCAGTGTCAGTATCAATTTCTTTATTAACCTTCAACAATTCGGCTGCTTCCAGCTTCAGGGCATTTTCTAATTTGCCTGTCAGGCTTCCGGTATCAAAATTAATTGTTGGATGAAATGATGTTTTTTGCGGATCAGGGCCAGCCTTTATTCCTGCCAGTTTTTGCTTCACTCTCGGTAAATCGCCTCTGATTACAACTACCTGGTTTTTACCGGAAGCAAAGCCTTTGTACAAAGCCTGGATGCCGGTTTCTGTATCCATGGCGATCATTCCCTCATTATGGAACATTGTTTCTTCCGTTTCGATATCAACACGCATTCCACCGTCTTTCCATAACGGCCAATTGATAGAAAGCGTTTGGCCATTTCTGCGTTTTGATTTCATCATAGAGTTGCGGTACCTGGCAAAGGCATCCATAAACGCATTGGCCATAGCATAGTCGGCCTGACCGGAAGAACCCAGGAAGCCTGTCACCGATGAAAAGATGAGGAAGAAGTCCAGTTCCAGTTCCCGGCTGGCTTGATCCAGATTAATAAGCCCCGCAACTTTCGGAGCCAGTACTGTTTGTACCTCTTCCCGCGTCTTGTTTATGATATAACTGTCTCTGACCAATCCTGCGGCATGTATGATTCCATCGAGACGACCATATCCTTCAATTATGTTCCTGATCAAGTGATTTACGGCCTCTCGATCAGTAACGTCGGTTTCCCTGTATTCTATATTTGCTCCCAGGTCACGGAGTTCCTGAAGAGCGGCTTGCTTATCCTCGGTCAGGGTTGAACGGTCAACAAGCAGCAATGATACATTACCGGCTTTTTGGACAATTTCCTGGGCGAGAATAAGTCCCAGCCCGCCGGTCCCCCCGGTAATCAGGTAGGTGCCGCCGTCTTTCCAGGGAACATCTATATCGCCCGGTGAAACTTCTAACTCATTCCAGTCGGCTACATAGCGTCTGCCATTCTGATAACGGATATGAATGTCATCAGGACATAACCGGTTTTCTTCTAACGCATTGATTATTTCAGATCCTTCCGCCATATCTGTCTCAATCATCTGTCCTATAAAACTTGTATTTTCCAACCGCGCAGTTCTCAGCAATCCTGAAAGCCCGGAGAATAGTTGTTTTTCGGCTTGGGTTGGAACGACAACTTGAACCAATACATTACCTTTATACTTTTTCTTGAACAGGTGTTTAATCTTCTCCAACACTTGCACGGCATAGAGCTGGAAACGTTCCCCTATTCGTGTTTCCTCGGATCTCAGGACAACAGATTGCACACCCCCCGTTTGATTTTCAATATCAACTTCACAGAATATCACAATATGTTCAATGTATTTACGGGATTCGTCCTTTCCGGCTATAGCCTCTTCTTTCCATACAGGTTCGAGCATCAGGGTTCCAATGGCTGATAAAGAGGCTGGCGTTTTAAATTCTCCCTCCAATACTCTGGTTGAAAAACCTTTCATGCGAACACAGATTTCCCCGGCTTCATTACACAAGTCGATATCGATTTTATGTACCTTATCCCCAACCTTGCTTCCTTTGCTGTATCGTGCGTAAGCCCACACGGCCATTGAACATGGTTCTATGACTTCAACTTCTTCCAGGGCAAACGGCAGCGGCAGTTCATGTTTGTCCAGGTCATTCATTACGAATATGGTTGCCGCCTGTATTGCCGCATCCATAATGCTCGGGTGCAATACATATATATCCTGGGTATCAAAAACGGAAGCAGGCAAAAACAGCCGGGCCAATACGCAACCCTGACCCACATATACCTTTTTAACACTACGAAATGCCTGGCCATGGTATATACCCTGATTCCTTGCATCCTCATAAAACTGAACAGGTGAGATAACTCCGTGCTTGCACCTGGTCTGTAAATCAGCCAAATCCAGTATTGGAAGCTCTGAGTCTGCATATAACTCTGCGCTGCCCTGACTGTGCATGATCGGTTCGGAGTTTATTCCGGCCTCACTATATATTTCATATGCAATGCTTCTGTTGTTTTCAGGTAAAAGAACAATATTCACCTTAACCGGTTCATTATCAGCCACAATAGGCTGAGCCCAGACAATGTTTTTAAGCCGTATATATGTGTGCCCATCTATCATTCGACCTGCCGACTGGCTGACGGCAGCCCTGGCCATCTCAAGATAAGCCACACCGGGTAAAACTGATTTTCCCCGCACAACATGATCAGCCAGGAAAAATTCCTGACCTGAAAAAGTGGAACTGAACCGTTGTTCCAGGAGATCAGAGGTGTTTTGGTGCAGTAATGGATTAAGGCCACTTGCTGTTGCCCAGGAGTTTTCTCCAGCCCCGGTTGAACTGGCCGCTGCAGGCAGCCAATAGGGTTCCTCGGCAAAAGGATAGGTTGGCAAGCTCATTCGGCAAGGTCTGGTGTTGGAGTAAAGCGATTCCCAGTCCACATGAGGAATGCTGGTCCACATCCGGGCCAGTTTATGCAATTTCCCCCGGGAGATCCATTTATTGATCAGTTCGGCAGTTTCCTCATTGTCATAAAACCACGTAACAAAATCTTTGGACTGTTTGATACTTCCTCTAAAACAACCTTCTATGGGTTCTTTTCCATGGAGATAATCCTCTAATTTTTGCGTTAACTCATTTATATTTTCGGCTACAAAGACTGCCCGGTTATCCATGGCCTCCCGTCCAACCTGGAATGTATAAGCCAAGTTGGCTAAATCTATATTGTCCTCCCCATTTACCTTTATGAACTTCAGGAGCTCTTGCACGTACACTCTGAGCCGGTCATTGTTTTTAGCCGATAGAGGTATAATGCAGCAATTATTGGAATTGCCATAACCCTGGAGTTGGCCTGGATATGTATACTGTTCAAATATGGCATGAGCATTGGTTCCCCCGATTCCGAATGAGCTCAGCGCTGCCCTGCAGGGTATTGGTTTTTCCTCTAACTCTGTAAGTTTGTCAACGACATAAAAGGGAGAGTCCCCCATCTCAAAATCCCGGTTTGGCTCTCTGAAGTTTATTGACGGAGGTATTACATTATGGTAAAGGCTCAATGCAACCTTAATGCAGCCTGCCAGCCCTGCAGTCGAATCCAAATGTCCTATATTGGTTTTTACAGATCCAATTCCGCAAAACTGTTTCCTACTGGTGTATTGTTTATATATATCATTTAAAGCTGCAAACTCGATCTGATCTCCCAGCTTGGTTCCGGTACCATGCGTCTCAATATAACTGATTGACTCAACATCTATTTGGGTTGTGTCCAATACCTTCTGAATCACATCCGCCTGGCCTTTTACACTGGGGGCATAGAAACCGGCCTTATCCAACCCGTCATTGTTTACACCGATTCCTCTTAGAATCGCATAAATGTGATCCCTGTCCCTGATGGCATTTGCAGCTTTCTTAACCAGAACAACAGCTACTCCTTCTCCTCCGATCATTCCATCTGCTGAAGCATCAAAAGCCTTGATGTGTCCGTCACTCGAGAAATTCAATCCAGGTTGATGAACATAGCCCAGGCTGGGATGGGAGTGTATTGCAGCAGCCCCGATCAAAGCGTACCCGGCTTCATCAAACTTAAGGCTCTGGTACGCTGAATACAACCCTACCAGAGAGGAAGAACAATTTGAATGCACAAAGTAACTGGGGCCTTTTAAACCCAGCTTATGTGATATCATGGTCGGAATTGTTCCATCCTGAGCTAAAAGCCACGATACATAGCCGTCCGAATCCTCCATCACTTGAGCAGAACTGCCGGGTAAAGATGCCTGATAGAAATTATTGCTTGCTGACATGAAGACACTCGTGTCCGGTATCTGTTTGACAGCATAACCCGCGTCCTCTATGGCCTTCCATGAATGGGTCAATAACAGCCTCAGTTGAGGGTCCATGATCTCTGCAGCTTGGGGAGAAATATTAAAAAATTCCGGGTCAAACAACTCTTTTCCTTCTATCGTTGATTGTACGGCTATATAATCGGGGTTGCGAATGAGTCGTTCCGATACGCCAAATTCAGCCAGCTCGTCTTTGGTGAAAAACCTGATATTTTCTTTGCCCTCCCTTAAATTGTTCCAAAATTCAAAGTGATTTTTAGCTCCCGGAAAATGACAGGATATTCCTATAATTGCCAGACTGTCTTGATAATACTCTGGTAGTGAATCTAAAACGTGTTCAAATCTATCAGGACTTTTACGATTTATATTTGGAAATATCGGGGTTTCATGTTCTTTTGCAGGGAACCCGTTTTCACCTTTCAGCTCTGCGATGTAGGCGCTGGCAGCCTTGATATTAGGGTGTTTGAACAGATCCGTTACGCTAAAATCACAATCCAATTCCTTCTTTATTCTCGCAGCAGCGGCAACTGCCAGAAGTGAATCTCCTCCTACATCGAAAAACCCGGCTTCCATATCTATGTCATTAACCTGTAAAATTCCCTGCCATATTTTCAGCACTTTCTCTTCTACCTTCGATTCAGGCAGGCTTGTTCTTGGGCTTCCTGCAATAGCTATATCGCGCTTTATTAACTCATTTCGATCGACCTTGCCATTCGGTGTTAATGGTATATTGTCAAGACGCAGGATATGCGACGGTATCATGTATTCAGGCAGGCATGCCTTTAAATGCCTCCGCAGCTCTTGCTGATCGGTCAAATCCCAGGCGTCCTTAGTTGTATAATAGGCAACAAGCTGTTTATTCCCCTCCTGTTCCCGCATCACGGCAACACAGTCTTTGATTCCCGGATGTTGGCCAAGCTGGCTTTCAATTTCACCCAATTCTATACGATATCCCCGGATCTTGATCTGATAATCAATACGTCCTATATATTCAATATTTCCGTCAGGCAGCCACCGGGCCAAATCACCCGTCTTATAAAGCTTGTATCCCTGATTGAAAGGATTGTCGATAAATTTTTCTGCTGTAAGCTCTGGTTTGTTTAAATAACCTCTTGCCAGACCATCCCCGGCAATATGTAATTCCCCTGCAATGCCGATAGGGGTGGGTTTCAGGTTGTTATCAAGGATGTAGATCCGGGTATTGTCTATCGGTTTGCCTATGGTGATCGGCTCGTTTTCCTTTATATGCTGAACTGTTGACCATATGGTGGTTTCTGTCGGACCAAACATGTTCCATACATCACTATTGGTATCCATGAAATTTTGTTTTAACTTACCAGGAAGCGCTTCACCTCCGCAGAGGATCTTGATTTTTTCTTTATTTTTCCAGCCGGTTTGAAAAAGCATGATCCATGTAACCGGAGTAGCTTGCATGATCGTTGGCTTTACCCTTTGAATCTCCTGTTTCAGCTTTTCGATGTCCTTGACTTTTTCTGCACTGCAGATAAAACATTGAGCACCACAGATCAGGGGTAAATATAATTCCAGCCCTGCAATATCGAAACAATAGGTGGTTACTGCCAATAATCTGTCTTGTGAATTTATGCCGGGTTGTTTTCCCATTGACAGGAGAAAGTTGGTTAATGCCTTATGGGGTATCATTACTCCTTTTGGATTTCCTGTACTGCCGGAAGTATAGAGCACATATGCCAAATGCTCCGGTTTTACCTCTTGCTTGGGTACTTCCAGACCGGCTCGTTGTTGTATTGCTTCCCAATCTTGATCCAGAAGGATCGATTGGATTGAGCTGCCAACCATTCCGGGCATTTTGGGCATCAATTGGGATTGGGCCAGTACAAATCCTATTCTACTGTCCTGGATCATATACTCCAATCGCGCCTGCGGGTAATCTGGATCCAACGGTATATAAGCGCCTCCTGCTTTCATGATCCCCAATAAACCCACGATCATCTCCAATGATCGCTCCACACAAATTCCCACCAGACAGTCAGGACCTATTCCCAGTTTCTGAAGATAGACGGCCAGACAGCTGCTTTTATCGTCCAACTCCCGATAGGTAAGACAATCCCCCTCGTAATTAACGGCAACAGCATCCGGTGTTTTTTGCGCCTGAATTGCAAACAGCTCATGAAAGCATTTATAAGGATAATCTGCCTGGGTCGCATTCCAATCAACCAGTACAGCAGTTTGTTCTCCGGTTGTAATAAAAGAATAGTCTCTCACAGGCCTAGTTGGATCTTGGGCAATTTCTTCAGCAAGTTTTATATAGTGTTCCATCATTCGCAGTATCGACGGTCTGTCAAATAGATTGGAATCATATTTGAAATTGACCGTAAATCTTTCATCCTGCTCAAAGACTTCAATTGTTAAGTCATACTCACCTTCCTGGTGGATCTCTTCAATAAATTCTATGAGAAGCGTATTTTGATATTGCCTCTCTATCTGTCTCAAACCTTGGAAACCATCAAAGTTCTGGAAGTAAAAGGCGGTTTGAAAAACAGGATGATTGGTACGCTCGCGATTTACGTTCAACTCTCTGACTAATACCGGAAAGGGGTATGTTGCATGATCTAATCCATCGACAACATTGAATTGTAATTCATGGATAAATTTATTAAAAGGCTGTTGCTCTGCCAGATGACTTCTTATTGGAAGCATATTTATAAAATAGCCCATTAGATCATCAAATCTTTCTTCCGGACGTACTATCGCCGGCATACCTACAATAATATCCTCCAAGCCGGTATAGCGATATAACAGCACCTTATAGATCCCCAATAGAACGATTGATAAATTGGTTTGGTGAGCTTGAGCAAAGTCTTTCAATCCTGCAGTCAGTTCAAGTGACAGACTGCTTGTACAGCTCTGACCGTCTGATTTATTTGATGGAGAACGGGGCTTATCCGCTGGCAGTTCCAGAACCGGCAGTCTACCTGATAATTTCTTTCGCCAATAAGCAAGATGCTCTTCAGCATCCTGACTTAATAACATTTCTTGTTCCCATATGACAAAATCATTATATGTTGTTGAATGAGGGGTTATTGTTAGCTCTTTCCCATCAATAAGATCTTTATATGCATCCAATAGTGATGTGATCAGCAGCAGCATGGAACTCCCATCAATAACGATATGATGAACAACGATCAATACAATATTCTCTTGTTGGGAACGGGAGAAAAGATGGAATCGCATCAAAGGCCCACTTTCCAACGCAAATGGTTCTTGGGCTTTTTTCCTTAGATACACAAAGATTTCGTTAGATTCAAGATGCGAAATATCTTCGTGTTCAAAGAAAAGCGGTTTAGACGGCTTGATTAATTGGTAAGGGACTCCATTATCCTCGCCAAATATACTGGAGAGGATAGGAAACTGTTCCAGAATAAAGTGACAGGTCTTTTTAAATATCTCTATATCCAATGTCTGATTAACACGAAAGCAAATAGGAAGGTTATAGGAACTCAGATCAGGTAAGGATTTTTGTAATATCCATAAACCTTTCTGACCTTCGGCAAGAGGCTGTTTCATGGATTGTTGTTTAATCATGCGAAGCCGTTCCTTTACATCATCTTCCGCTAGTTTACCTTCTTTATATGCCATGAGAATCTCTTTGCGGTTCACATTATCACTCCTTCATCTAGCAATCTCTCAATTTCTTCTAGAGTTAATTCTCCTTGTTTGAATTTCTGCAAAGCCTCACTTTCCGGCTCATTTACCCGTCTGTATTTTTGATCATTTCTGGTTGTTTTATCAAACTGTGCGATTTGGGGTTTATTCAAAGCTCCAATTTTTGCAGCTATATAGGCCGATAATGAATTGACACTAGGATTCTCAAGCATTTCGCGACCGGTAATCTTTATTCGAAAGTCCTTCTCAAATTTGCGTATGATTTTCATGATCACTATCGAATGAATACCATAATCGCGTATGTTTTTATTCAACTTGATCTGGGTTGGGTCCATATCCAGTTCCTTAGATAAGAACTGCACGACATAATCCTGAATATATTGCTGTGATGCATTGTTATCTTTATTCAACTTTCGATTTTGCTCGTTAGAAGGTGGTGCCAAAGCTTTTGGATAATCACCCTCCAGCCCGTCAGACACCCAATACCTCTCTTTAGCAAAAGGATAAGCAGGCAAAGCTATCCTTTTTACCTTCTGTCCTGTATAAAGCGATTTCCATGGGATGTTTCCTCCCTGAGTCCAATAGAAGGCCAGTTTTTCGAAATCCTGATTTTCCATGAGTGTTTGGGTCAAATTACCTTCCACCTTTTCCGGAAGCAGGGTTTTGACCTTGATCTCATCGTCATCCAAATCCCCCATAAATACAGGGGTCTCACTTACTATAGCGGTACCATCCTCATACGATTGCAGAACCACCTGCAATGTCTGGGCCAACTCTTCCCAGTCATTGACTACTGAAGAAAGCCGAACCTCCATTGGTTCACGATGTACTTGCAGGGTATAGGCAAGATCCACCAAGCGGAGATCCTTTCGCTGTCCAGCAAGCTCAAGGATTTGGCGGGCGATCGCCATCAAACGCTCCTTGCTCCTGGCTGAAAGAATGATTATTTGAGGAGAATCTATGGGGGTAAGGTCAACGGTTTGTTCTGAAACTGGAATATATTCTTCCAGGATTATATGTACATTGGATCCGCCGGCTCCGAATGAACTCACTGTAGCCCGCCGCGGGAATTCTCGTTCGTCCCCATCTACAGTAAGCACCGGCCGTTTCCAATCTTCAAGTTCCCGCTGTAGATAGAACGGTGTATTATCAAAACAAATATTTGGATTCATGGGATCAGCAACTACCGTCGGAACCAGTTTCTTATGCTGAAACTGCAGGATGACCTTGCTCAACTGAGCGATCCCCGAAACGGCTTCGGAATGACCAAAATTGGACTTTACTGACCCGATCGCACAATACTGACTGTCTGATGTGAATCGCCGAAAAGCTTTACTCAGTGCGTTCACTTCAATAGCATCTCCAAAATCTGATCCATTGGCAGCTGACTCTACATAGGTGATGGTCCTGGGATCAATTCCTGCTTTAACGAAGTTCTCCTCAAAGAGTTGTGCCTGCAAACTCAGATTAGGTACGGAATAACCGTTAGTATGTCCCCCATGATTGACCGCAGTGGATTTTATAACAGCTAAAATGTCGTCACCATCTTGAATTGCTTTTGAAAGAGGCTTTAATAAAACGGCGCCGACACCTTCTCCAGGAAGATACCCATCTCCATCGGCAAAGGCCCTGCTGTTAAAATGGCTTCCAATCTCCTCCTTGATGCTTAAGGCCAGGTACTTGTTCGGATGGATCGTAAGATTGACGCCACTGGCAATGGCCATTAAGCAATCACCATTCATCAAACTCTCGCAAGCCATATGGATCGCAGTGGCAGAAGATGAACACATTGTATCTACAGCTATGCTGGGCCCTTGCAGATTAAAGAAGAAAGAAATGCGGTTAGCAATGGCGCTGTAGGAATCTATGGAGATCTCAGCTGCTTTGGCTACATCGGCTGAAAATGACTGGTATTGATGAAACATAGCACCCACATAGAATCCGACACGGGATTGACATTGATCCTGAAGGTCTTTGCGTGTATATCCCGATGACTCCAGTAAATTCCACACGGTCTGCATCAAAAGGCGCTCCTGAGGATTCATCACTATTGCTTCACGTGGTGAAATGTTGAAGAAGAGAGGGTCAAACTTATCTACATCTTTTAAGAAACTTCCCCATTTACAATAGGTTTTTCCGGTCACATTCCTGTTTTCATCGTAGTAGAGACTGTGATCCCAACGGTCTTTGGGTACCTCAACGATGCAATCTCTGCCCTCTTGCAAAAGATCCCATAGCTCTCCCATGTTTTCTGCTTCAGGATAGCGCCCGGCAACACCGATTATGGCGACATCTGTGACTCCTGATACCTTTTCCGGTTCGGTTTTTGTATAAGTCGGCATGAAACGGGAACGCCGACCGCTCGCCTGGGATGCTTTGACTGTCTTCGGCTCTGTTGCTGCGGCTTCAGTTTCTCCGCTGGCCCCATCCTTGGCCTTGATTCCCAGTAACTCTGTCAACTGTTCCGTATAGTTATCGATAAAATACCCGGCCAAATCCCGGATATTCAAATATTCGAATAACAGGGTCTTCGGCAGCGATCCAAATATTATTTCCAATTGATTGGTCATCTTCGTGACCATTAACGAATCTATCCCGTATTTCTCCATGGGTACATCTGCTTCGATACGGTATCCAGGTAGTTTGATGATGGAAGAAAGCAGATTCTTCAAATAATTTTCCGTTTTTATCCGGAGAATGTCTTGTTTAATGAACGGCAATGCTTTATTATCATCTGGTTTGGCTACCGGTATTCGTGTTACGGGGGCTTGCCTTGAAGTCATTTTTCTGATCTGCTTAAGATCACCATTCATCACCATAAGCTGGTCTTTACATAAAGATAATCCCTGGTACAGCGCCCTGATGCCGGCTGAGCTCTCCATGGCGATTATACCCATGGTTTGCATCAGCATCTCTTCGGTTTCTGCATCGACCTTCATTCCGCTCTCTTTCCATAACGGCCAGTTGACGGACAGCGTCTTCCCTTGTCTCTGCTGCAACGCTGCCAGGTTGTTGCGATATCCGGCATAGGCATCCATAAAAGCATTGGCGGCTGCGTAATCAGCCTGGCCAAGGTTGCCTAAGGCTCCCGCCACCGAAGAGAAGAGTATGAAGAAATCCAGATCCATATCCCGGCTGGCCTGATCCAGGTTTACTAATCCGTTTACCTTGGAAGCCAATACTTCTTCGATTTCCTCTTTTGTTTTCTTAATGATGTAGTTATCCCTTATCACGCCGGCACTATGGAGAATGCCATCCAGGGTCCCGAATCTTTCCCTGATATGCTTCATCAGATCAATAACTGCTTTTTGGTCGGATATGTCGACCCGCCTGTATTCTACCCGGGCACCCAATGCCTCAATCTCATTGATCTGAGCTTCTTTGTCCTGGTTAAGCTTTGACCTCCCCGTAAGGATCAGGGTGGCATCTTTTACTTTGCCGGCGATATCTCCGGCAAAGATCATACCCAATCCTCCGGCTCCGCCGGTAATTAAATAGACCCCCCGGTCTTTCCAGGGGATCTCTTCGTTTTCTCTGACATCTTCAATTTCATTCCACCCTAAAATATATCTTTTACCGTCTTGATATCGTATCTGGTTATCTGAGGGACTTTGGCTGTTTTCTTTCAGTTTTGCAATGATCCCTTCCAAGCTTTCTCCGGCTTCTATTTCTATTACCTGCCCTATGAGTTTGGGATTTTCTGATTGGGCGGTCTTTAATAGTCCTGTTAATCCGGTAAGCATTTGTTGTTCCTCTTCTCCCGAAACCACAACCTGTACCAATACTTTGCCCCCGGCCTTGTTTTTCAAGATTGTTTGAATCTCTTCGAAGGTCTGAATGACATAGTCATTAAACCGTCCCTCAATGTTATCCTGACCGGATACCAGGGTGAGGCAGCGTACCCCTTTCATCTGCTTTTCCAGGTTTCTCCGGCTTATTTTACTTAGTTCACTGATGATTACCAGATGATCTGTATACTCAAATACGCCTTCCACTGTAACGGGGTATTCCTGCCAATCGGGCCTGAGCAGCAGCGTTCCTATGTTGCCGCCTGATACTACGCTATCCTCTTCAGCGCTTTCCAAATCTCTGGATGAGAAGCCTCTCATCCGTACACAAACGGTTCCATTTTCATCACATATATCTATATCCATTTTAAGTCCCTTGGCACTAGTTTTTCTTCCGTCGCTGTATCGAAGCAGCGCCCACATCTTGGAGGTGCAGGGTCCCAGCACTTCCATCTCTTGCAGGGCAAAAGGCACCGATGCTTCCAGGGAATCATCAGCGTCTCCGGACCCTATCATCAAACCGATAGAGGACTGCAGAGCAGCATCCATCAAACTGGGATGTAATACATATTGATTCTGTGTATTTAAAACGGAGAAAGGCAAGGACAGTCTGGCCAGGGCTTGATCCGCTCCGATATATACCTCTTCAATCCCGCGGTGTCCCGGACCATATATGATCCCCATCTCTTCATATTTATCGTAGCATTGGCCGGGTGATAGTCTTTTTTGACTGCATTGGGCCTGCAGGACAGCCAAATCGAGTGATGGAGCTTCGGTGACCGGCTGCAGTATGGCGTTGCCCTGGCTGTATATGACAGGTTCTTCTTCTTTGCTTTCCGGCCGGGTATAGATTTCATAGGCGATCTCTCCGCTCTCCTCGGGGTAAATTCCGATATGCACCTGGACGGGCCGATCTTTTACCGTAATCGGCCTGGCCCATATCACGTTTTTAAGCTTTATCCTGCCCGGCTCTTCTATTAAGCCATCGGTTGCCTGCTCGATTGCTGCCCGGGCCATCTCCAGATATGCAACTCCGGGCAGCATATTCTGACCCTGTACGATATGATCCTTAAGGAAAAATTCCTGTCCGGTAAAGGTAGAACTGAACCGCTGTTCCGACAGGTTGGAGGTATTTTGATGAAGCAGCGGATGAAGTACGGCAGATATAACCTGGCTGGCTTTCCGGCTTGCAGATGGTGAATCTGTTTCAGGTATCCAGTAGCGCTCTCTGGCAAAGGGATAGGTGGGCAGACTGATCCGGCGGGGTTTCACTTCCCCGTAGAGCTTGTTCCAATCGAAGTTCAAACCCTTTACCCAAAGGTTCAGAAGCTTGGCATATTTCCCCCGTTCAAACCATTTGGCGATGGTTTCCTGCATCTCTTCATCAGCGGCTAATACCGACAGGGTGTCTTTGTTCCGTTTTACCTCTCCCATGTACAATTCATCGTTCCTGTCCTGTCCCGTTGCAAATGCCTCTAGTTTTTCTATGAGCTCAGGTATTGAACCTACTATCACCCCCATGCGTTCTTCCATAGCTTCACGCCCAACCTGCAGGGTATAAGCTATGTCGGCCAGATTGCTCTCAGAGAATTGTTCCTCCTCTATGGCCGCCAGTAATCGCTCGGCCTGTTCCTGCAGCCGCTCTTTGTTTTTCGCTGACAATACGATGATGGCCGGGTTCTGAGGAGTTATGGCGATTGTAGCCCTTTCCGGGTCACGCGGGATGTATTCCTCGATCACGACATGAGCGTTGGAACCCCCCGCTCCAAAGGAGGAGATTCCCGCCGCCCTCGGCATCTCCCGGCCATTTATCACCGGGCGTTTCCATTCCCCCAGTTCCTGCTGGACGATAAAGGGGGTCTCGGCAAAATTTATCAGCGGGTTCAGTTCACTGGCATGCAGGCTCGGCGCGATCTGCCGATGTTTCATTTGCAGCACGATCTTGGCGACGCCTGCTATCCCGGCTGCTGCCTCCGCATGTCCAATATTTGATTTAACTGAACCTAACGCACAGAACCCTTTGTCTTTGGTATCCCGACCGAATGCCTGAGTAAGACCGGTGACCTCGATCGGGTCGCCGAGCTCGGTTCCCGTTCCATGGGCTTCTATATAACTGACAGCCCTGGCATTTACCCCTGCCTTATCCAGGGATGATCTGATCAACTCCCCTTGAGCTATCGGATTGGGAACCTTGTAGCCATTAGTTTTTCCGCCATGATTGATGCTGGACCCCTTGATGACCGCATAGATTTGATCCTGGTCTTCGATTGCCTGCAAAAGGCGTTTCAGTAAAACAGCGCCAACTCCCTCACCGCTTCCATATCCATTGGCCCCTTTGCCGAAGCTTTTACACCTGCCGTCAGGGGAAAGCATACGCATCGAACATAAGTAGGTATAGTTGGTAGGATGAAGGCTCAAATTGACCCCGCCTGCGATCGCCATTTCACATTCTCCGTGACGAAGATGTTCGCAGGCTTCATGGATTGCAGTCAGTGATGAGGAACACATAGTATCATAAGGTATACTGGGCCCTTTTAGATTAAACAGATATGATATCCGGTTAGGCACCGAGGCGAACTGGGTGTGGGGAAATATTTGTTCACCTTTCTTCCATAATTCGGGGCCGTACAGATCGAAGCCGGTCTTGGTGATTCCTGTGAAAACACCGATTCGTCCATTGTATTGTTTGGCAAGTTGTTCCCGGGTATATCCGGCATCTTCCAATACCGACCAGCATGACTCGATAAACAATCGTTCCTGCGGGTCCATATCGAATACTTCCCGAGGTGAGAGATTGAAGAATAACGGATCGAAGTCCGCGAATCCGTCAATGAAACCGCCCTGTTTGCAGTAACTCCTGGCCAGTGCGACCGCTTCGTCGGGATCCGGATGGAAGAAACCTTCCATGGGCCAACGCTCCTCGGGAATCTCCGTTATACAATCGGTTCCCGACTCCAAGATCCTCCAGAACTCATGCATATTTCTGGCCTTGGGAAAACGTCCGGTCATGCCGATAATAGCGATAGGTTCTTGTAAATAGTCTGCCGGGAAATGATTCCGGCCATTGCCGCTTACGGAAGGACTTTCCTGCTTTCTTATTTTATGCTGGGGATACACCGCCAGCACTTCGCTGCTATCATTTGCATCAGCCAACGGATAGTCTGCAGAAGGTTTGTTCCCGTCCAATCCTAAATAAGCGATCAAGGCGTCTCTTTGCGTTGCCAGGAAATGATCCGTTAGAGCGTCTATGGTTTGATATTCAAAGAACAAGGTATTGCTGATGTCGCCAAAAACATCACGCAAGGCATCATTCAACTGGACGATGAAAATCGAATCGATCCCGTAAACTTCCAATGGTTCCGCCGGATCGATCATATTGATCGGGATCTTGAGTACTCCGCCAACCGTTTTCTTGAAAAACGCGACACTTTTCTCCCGGAGCAGCCCGACTTTAATTTCTCCCGCAGGTTTCGCCGGTTGCTTCCCGGAACGCGATCCCAGAGACGGCCTTCTTGCTTCACTCGCCGACATTGTGGCCGTTTGAACCTGCTGTTTATGTTTGATGATGCCGTCACTTTCACAAGCAAGGATCTGTTGACCTAATCCATGCGATTCTGGTATAAGGGAAGAAACGGAGCGGAAGCCCTCATTCTCCAATACCATTTGCCAGGTTCCAGATGATAAGCCGGGACAGCCCGGGATGCGCAGCGTATTGTCCTTATAAAACCACCATCCCTCTAAAAGCCCGAAGGTCAGATGATTGAATATGGTATTGCAGCTTATCTCGTTTAATAGCAGCCACCCATTCTTCTTCAATAATGCTTTGACGTTGCGCAGAGTCTGCCCAATGATTTGCGTAGCGTGCAATACATTGGCGGCGATCACGATATCGTACGCCCCGATATCAATATCCTGCTCATCGACCGGTTTCTCCACATTGAGTATCTTATAACTCAAATAAGGATTCTCTTTGCCATACTCTTTTTCAGCATATAACAGGAAGGCTCTGGAAATATCGGTATAACAGTATTCCTCTATGCATCCCTGGTATGCTCTCAGTTTTTGCAGGACCATGGCGCTGGTCCCGCCGGTACCTGCGCCGATTTCCAGTATCCTGATCCGCTGCGAGGGATCATCGGCGACTCTTTCCCGCACATAAGAAACAACCATGTCGGCCAGCATTCCATTGAAGTAATCTGCAACAATGTTGTTCTTATATATCCCCTCGATCAATACCATCGATGATTTAGGAAACATGATGTCGGTGGCCATCCGCTTGCCGGTGAGTATCTCAGGCAATGCGCGCATAGTTGCCTCGACCAGGACCACTTTTGCTGTCATATCAGGGCTTTTTAACCAAAGTGCTTTTTTTCGATCCCATTCCTGCCAGAGATCATCTATATTGACCGGCATGGTATCAGTTACAGTGTATATAGCGCCATCATAGCGAAGGTAGCCCTCCCTCGCCAAGGCTGCTCTGCTCTCTTCAAACCACCCGCGGAACATGCTTCGCAACGGGGTATCCTCGAAATTCTCAGAGCAGTTGTCCGTAAACAAGCCCAGGGACTGTAATTGTCCCCACAGTAATCTATGGAGAAACTCCTCCATCTCTTCGGTAGTTTCACTGACCTCCAACTCTATTGATGCAACATCCGAATAGTTTGTAATTATGCGCTCCTGTGCCTTGCGGATATCAACGCAAGCGTTTTCCGGCAAGGATATTATTTTATCGTAAGACTCGTTCTTGGTTGGACAACCAGAGGCAATGGATTTTGAGGCGCCAGTTTGCCGCTCACCTGTATTTTCCGTCCCAGAAACCCAATAACGCTCTCTGGCAAAAGGATAGGCGGGCAAGGGAATTCTGCTATACTGTTGGTTCTGGAATAACTGGTCATATTCCAACTCATATCCCTGGACATATAATTCTACTATCGCCGATAGGTTTTCCAAATAGTTTTCTATATCTGCCTTTTGACAGTTAAGGATGCATTCATTGCCGAATTTGGCCAGTGACGGTTGCTCCCGACGACTGTTCTCATGGACTTCGGACACATGGACTTGCGCAACCTGGCCTTTTTCCAGCCATCTATTGAACAACTTGACCAGTTCCTGCTGGTTACGAACAACGCATGCCAATCTATGTTTATGGTGTTTTCTGCCCAATAACAGTGTATAACTCATATCCCCACAGTCAACCGATGATTCTTGTTCACAGAACATAACCAACTGCTCTACTTGTCGGCGAAGTTGTTCCGAACTCAGAGCAGATAAAACTATCATATAACCAGGCCTTTGGGCATGCTGCCGCTCCAACTGCGGGGACTCTTCGATGACCATATGTGCATTGGTACCGCTGAAGCCAAAAGAGCTGACCACTGCACAACGCTTGCCATTGGGTCCGGGCTTCCAATCCTTGAGACTGGTATTAACGTAGAAGGGGCTTTTCTCAAATTGGATGTTTGTATTACCGGATTGAAAATTGAGTGTGGGAGGGATTTGTTTATGCTGCAAAGATAGCAGAATCTTTATAAGCCCTGCAATTCCGGCTGCCGCCGCCGCATGTCCTATATTTGTTTTGACCGATCCTATAGCGCAGTATTCTTCCTTGTGGGTATATTTTCTGAATGCCCTGGTCAATGCCTGATATTCTATGGGATCCCCTAATTTAGTACCCGTTCCGTGGGCTTCCACCATCTGTATCTCTTCCGGCTTAATATTAAAATCATCATATACTGAACATTCCAGCCGTTCTTGGGAAAGTGCACTCGGTGCGGTGATCCCGTTGGTATTCCCATCCTGGTTGATTGCCGTTCCCCGGACAACTCCATAAATATGGTCCCCATCGGTGATGGCCTCTTTCAGCCGTTTCAGCACGACCACGCCAGCCCCTTCCCCTGGTACAAATCCATCAGCTTTGTCGTCAAAGGTATGACAATGTCCGGAAGGCGAGAGCATCCCGGCCCGGTTGCACTTTAAATAAAACTCCGGGGTTGACTGAATAAAAATCCCTCCCGCCAGTGCCATTTCGGTTTCTTTATTCCACAGGCTCTGACAGGCAAGATGAACAGCAACCAGTGAACTGGAACAAGCTGTATCAACAGCTATGGCCGGTCCTTTTAGATCTAAGTAATAGGCGATCCGGGCTGGGATTACCGAACCGGAATTGCCCCAGAACGCCTGAGCCGGAGGGTTATCCTCAAATAATTTATGATAGTCTCCGCCAACATACCCTACATATACCCCGCATTTGCGACCTTTGGTTCCTTTTCCCGCATATCCGGCATCCTCCAGGGCATGCCAGGATTGTTCCAGGAACACTCTTTGCTGCGGGTCCATATAGGTTGCTTCAAGCGCTGATATATTGAAAAAGCGAGCATCGAATTCATCGATATAATCCAAAAAACTACCGTGCCTGCAATAGGCAGATCCTTCCGCATAATACTCTGTCAGATCCCAGCGTGTGACTTCCCCGGTCAACTCCGTACCGTTGGCGAGGTGGGTCCAAAACTCAACGAGCGACCTGGACTGGGGAAACTGACCGCTCATGCCGATGATCGCTATCGGCTCTTGTTGTATAGCCGTATTCACCCCGGCCATCCTCAGTCCCGGTTTATAGTCTTCGCGGGTCAGATCCCTATATTTATAGGTTTCGGGAATAGAAACTACTATTTTCCCGATACTTTCTCTGCTCTCCATGCAGCGATAGGCTTCCTTGATTTCATATAAAGGAAAGGCTTTATGTATCGTCGGGTGGATGATCTTATCCGCTGCCATATCAAGCATTTCCTTTAGATAAGTTTGGATCTTGCCATAATCATCCAGAATGAGCTTTCTGATGTCAACGCTATAGAATACTTGATTATTGTTTAAAACTGATATATCGATGGTCCTGGCTGATTTTAGAGCCGTCATAGCAAGTTCTATATACCTGCCGCCCCTGGACAAGCAATTCATTCCCTTTTGTATGGCATCCCCGGGCAAGGTATTAATAACAACATCTACTCCCTGACCACGGGTAAGTCGCTTGATTTCCTTTTCAAAATCGCTTTCTTGATAGTTGATCAGATGGGGAACACCCAGTTCACCTAAATAGTCCAGCTTACGCTGAGAACCTGCTGTTGCATATATTTCCGTTCCGTAATACTGGGCTAGCTGGACTGCGATTATACCAATCCCGCCAGCCGCCGTTTGGATCAGAATCTTTTCACCCTTTTTCATATTGGCTTTGTGAAAGGCGTCAATTACTGTTATCGCTGCAATAGGCAGGGCACATGCTTCTTCAAAGGATAATTCCCCGGGTTTTTGCATCACCTGTTCTTCCGCACAAGTGACCATGTTGGCCTGCCCTCCCAAGGGTTCTCCCATAAGAGCGATCACTTCATCCCCTGGTTTCACAGATATGACGTCACGTCCCACATCGGCCACGATGCCGCTTGCCTCGAATCCTGGCGTAAACGGGTAAGGCGGCATAGTGGGGTATAATCCTTTAACACAAAGGGAATCGCCAAAATTGATAGAGAATGCACAAACAGCAATACGAACTTCATTATCCTTGAGCTCCGGTACCGGTGACTCAAGCAATTTCAGATCATCTACGGTTCCTGGCCGTTCGATGCAAACCCGATAATAGCTTGGCTGGTTTTTACCTGTTATGGGCTCACGATATGCCGTCTCAGCCTTTACTCCCCAATTTTTCCGGGATTTTCTCAGTCTGTTGTTTTGCGTTGCCCTAGTCGCATACACTTTGTTTTTGTCCTCTGTACTACAAGCAGTATTTTCACTGAACAATTTACTCAGTTCGGGCTTATACTCGGAAACGAGGTGGTCTACCAGTCGATCCACATTGTTATAATCGAACATCACCGTTGTTTTCAAGGTAAGGCCGCACAGCTTGTTGATGAGGTTGACCAGGTTTACAGCCACAATAGAATCTATACCGTACTCGGAAAAGCTTATACTATCACGGATGCTTGATTCTTCCATTTTTAAAGCTTCCGCTATACTTTCCCGGATAGTGGCCCTCACTTGATCGCCTATCATTCGATCGGTTGTATAGCCATTAGCGGGTGTTGGTTGATAATCCCGGGCTATTGGAGGTCGATTTTGCCCGGGACTTGAATGATAATCCCTGGCGCTCGCAGATGCCACTGAACTGGCGCTGGGAGAAATTCGACTCCTCTGCCGAACTACCCCGTCACTTTCGGCAACCACGATCTGCTGCCCTAGATGATGGGCTTCCCAGGCTGGAAAGAAGACTGATCTGAAACCCTCGTTTTCTAGTACCGTCTGCCACGTTTCAGGGTACAATGCGGGGCAACCCGGTATACGCAGTTCCGGATCTTTGTATAGCCACCATCCATCCAGAAGCCCGAATGTCAAGTGGTAAAACAGCGAATTATTGTTAAGTTCATTAAGTAAGATCAACCCGTTGGGTTTTAAGGCGGCTTTCGCATTGCGCAAGGTTTGCCGGATATATTGGGTGGCATGCAGGACATTGGCGGCAATGACGATATCGAATCCGCCTTCAGCAATTCCCTGTTCAGCAATAGGCATTTCTATATTCAGTATCTTGTAGGTAAGATAAGGATTCTCCGAGCCGTACTCTTTTTCGCCATGTATTAGGAAAGCTCTGGAGAGATCTGAATAGCAATATTCTTCAATAGAACCCTGAAAAGGTTTCAATTTGCGAAATACCATGGCACTGGTCCCTCCGGTACCTGCCCCGATTTCAAGTATTCTGATCCGTTCCCCTGGACCATCCTCCAACCGTTCCTTTAAATATGCCACAACCGTATCCGCAAGGATTTCGTTATAGAAATCTGAAACATCGTTATTCTTATAGATGCCTTCAACCAATTCCGTCGAAGAATTAGGGAAAAGAATATCTGTTGCCAGCACCCTCCCCTTTAGGATCTCCGGCAGTGCTTGCACTGTTGCCTCAAGTAAGGTAACCCTGGCCTTTAGACCGGAATCTTTTGACCATCGACCCTTTCTTCGGTTCCACTCATCCCAGGCGGCATCCATATCCTTCGGGTCAGAATCTAACACGCGATATGACTGACCATCGTAACGGAGGTAAGCATTACGGCTTAAAACAGCCAGGCTTTCTTCGAACCACCGGGCATAGGTGAACCGTATCCCAGCGGTTGCTATACTGTCGACTGTTACCATATCTTCTTTTAAAAACATCCCCATGGACTGCAGCTGTCCCCAAAGCAGTTTACAAAGAATCATATCCATCTCGTTCATTAACGACCCACCTCGTAAAGAATTTCGTGTTTTTGAATTACAGATAAATAAATAGCTTTAAAGCCCCTTCCTGAAAAACGGATTATATTACGGTTTTTAATTGAAAATATCTTTGAAGACGCTCTGATATTCCAAAGCCAGGTATGCAGCAAGACTACTCAGATCGTAATGACTAGAAACCATATCGGGTGTCAGCTCCAAACCGAATTCTTCGTTCACCTTGTCGGCAAAGTCAACTAATTTGTAGGAATCCAACCCGAACTCTTTCAGGTCAGTTGATGCATCTATGTCTTCGGCCCTAACTGCAAGCAAATTAGAGACAGTGTTTATCAACGCCCTTTGCACGTTGTAGGCCAACCTCTCTTCTATTGGAGAAAGCAAAGTGCCCAAGTGAGGAACTCTTTTATTCTTCGCTGCACTCAGAATAGTATTCTTGACCTTTTCAATACTAGACTCATACTTTGGCGAGTAGACAGTTATCAGTTCTTCGTCGTGGATTTCAATCATGGCTTGGGACCTGGCCGTTTTTACATGTATAATCTGATCGATTGGACCCGCCAGTAATCTCTCGAGGGCCTCCATGGCTTCCGTCGGCTCAATGGAGCCTATTCCCGCCTGTTTCATACGTTCCTGATATGCTTTTGAAGCTACGATCCCAACGCTGCCCCAGTAGCCCCAGTTGATCACCTTCACCGCACAAGCCAATCGCCTTCTCAAGTGGTGGGCGAAAATATCTGTAAAAGTGCAGCCGGATGCATAATTGCTCTGGCCCGGGGCTCTGGTAAAGGCAAGAATTGAGGAAAAGAAAAGCATAAAATCCAGCGGCTCCTTGTAAAATACCTGGGCCATTCTGACGCTGACATCCACCTTGGCAGACAGTGCAGCCTTAAATCGTTCTTCTTCCATATTGGCCAGGCTCTGGTCCGATAGGACAATTGCTGCGTGAATCACACCGTGTATCCGAGGATAAATCTGCTTGATTTTGACGTAGGCTCTTTGCAGGTACTTCCGGTCGGCGGCATCAGTGGAAATATAGACCGGAGCAGGCCCTAGACCTGAAAGCCTGTCAAGTTTGGCCTGGATGACCTTATCCTTTTTCCGGCGGCCGATCCAAACGATTTGGGCGCAGTAATTGCGGATCATATATTCGGTCCAGACTTCACCTATACCGCCTGCACCGCCAATAACCACATATACTCCGCCTTGCCTGTAGACCGGCTCACTTGTCGGCATATATTTCACAGGGGTCAGTTTTTGCCGGTACCATTCCTGCCTGCGGTAAATCAGGGCGTTGCCCTGAGGATCGGCGGGAAGCCCAAAGATTTGGGTAAGCGGCCAATCATGGGCAGCTTCCAGATCGACCATCCGAACCGACCAGTTCCGGTACTCTTTGGCCATAGAACCAACCAACCCGTATAGACCTGCGTGGACAGGATCCACCGGATCATTTTTTCCAACAGACTGAGTCTGTACTGTGATCACGGTCCAGCCCAATTCTTTGCTCCCGTAGCCTATTTGCAGCAAGGCTTTGATTAATCTAAAACAGTAAAGCACCCCATGATCTTGTTCTTCGATCAAGGAGTCATCTGCCATGAACTCGGAAGCAGGAGAAGGAGCGATCCATATGATATGATTGATGGGGCCATAGGTTTCGAGTTCCGTCGCTATAGAATCTATGGTGTAATAAGGCTGGATGCCTGCTATCCGTATTCGGGGATAATAGCGCTCTATCGCACTTCTTTGATTTTTATCTCCTCCGATGAGCATCACCCTATCTGCGGCAGCGGGGAAGGCTGGACCCTTCTCCGGCGAAATCAGCTCCCAAACGGGGACCAGCTTGATTTCTCCAACCAGTGAATCGCCAGATGCCGGGTATGACGGTATTACCGCATTACCGCTTTGAATGTCGCCTTCCAGCACCCGCATGGAAAAGCCTTTCATTCGCACACAGATATTCCCCAGGCTATCACATAAATCGATATCTACTTTCCTGGTTTTATCCTTGTCTTTGATCCCTTGGCTGTATTGCAGGTAAACCCACATGCCGGGTGTACATTTCCCCAGAATCTCCATCTTCTCGAGAATAAAAGGCAGCGGAGGTTTGCTCGGAGTCCCACTGTCAGCTCCGAATCCCACGATTAACGCTATCGCTGCTTGCAGCGCCGCATCCATCAAACTGGGATGCAGAACGTATTCCTCTAGTGTGTCAGAGATGATATGAGGCAAATGCAACCTAGCCAGGATCTCATCTTCATTAAGATAGATCTCTTCGATACCCCGATGTCCCGGGCCATACTCCAATCCCATCATACGATAGGCTTCATAACACTTTTCCGGTAGTACAACATCCCATAAACCCTTATCTCTTATAGCTGCTATATCCAAACGAGGCAATCGGGAGACCTCGACCAGTGATGCTGTACCTTCGCTATGCAGCAATGGCTTCCCGTAGTCAGCCGCTGAATAGCTGTAGATCTTATAAGCAATTTTTCCGTCTTCATCAGGATACAACCCGATATGCGCCTCTACAGGCTCATCCTTGACTATAATAGGCCTGGCCCACAACACATCGTGGAACTCAATAATTTCATTCCCTTTTCTTAAAACCCCGGCAACCTCTTCCACTGCAGCCCGAGCCATTTCCAGATATGCCACGCCAGGCAACATTTTTTCTCCCTTCACCACATGATCGGTCAGGAAAAACTCCTGACCTGCAAATACAGAAGTAAAACGCTGTTCGCTCAAATCCGAGGTATTCTTACGCAACAGGGGATGGATCACATCATCCGTAACGGCTTTGTTGGCACTTTGTGTTCCGGCAACGGTTTCAGGTACCCAGTATCGTTTCCGGCAAAAAGGGTAGACAGGCAATTTAATGCACTGTACTGGATTATCCGAGAATATATATCTCCATTCCAGGTCTAAGCCTTTCGAATAAAGCTCGGCTAAAACCGCCAATTTATTGGCATACTCCCGCTTACTCATCTTCTTCTTAGCTTTCAGCTCATTGAGGATCGTTTGGCCCAGATCGCCGGAAACCGGCGGTTCTATCTCGCCGTGATCATAGCTCCGGTTTCCAAAATACTTTTCTGCCGTCCCCTTTTCCCATACCTCATTGAATTTCACTGGGATTTCCTTAAAATCACGAACGATATACGCGGCTCTTAATTTGAAATGTTCCCTGGTCATAAGCAGAGACGCACTGATATCTGAAAGGCTGTTCCGATGACCTTCCTCTTTAAGCCAATCCAGAAAATCAATCTCTTTCTGGCGCAAGGCCGACTCTGTTTTGGCAGATAGGCATATCAAATAAGCAGGTAAATCCCTTGAACTATCTTTTGCAATAAGGGGTGCTTCCTCCAGAACGACATGCGCATTAGCCCCTCCGGAGCCAAAGCTGCTCACCCCTGCTCGTCTTAATCTTTGTCCGATAGGCAGTTCCCATGGTCGGGTATTATCAACGATATAAAAAGGGGTCTCATCAAGAAATATATGCGGATTCAGTTCATTAAAGTTAAGTGATGCCGGAAGTACTCGATTCTGTAAAGACAGGATTACCTTCAATAGTCCTGCAATGCCGGCGGCCGCCTCTAAATGGCCCAGATTGGTCTTGATTGAACCCAGGCCGCAGTAAGGTTCCCTGGCTGTAACGCTTGTTGGGGATAGCTGGTCAAAGGCCTCTTTCAGGCCACTCGCCTCGACAGGATCACCCAGGGATGTGCCGGTTCCATGGGCCTCAATGTAACCTAATGTTTCAGGCCCGATACCAGCGGTCTTGTACGCCTCGATCAATAAGGCTGCCTGTTTTGACGGGTTCGGTACCGTCAATCCGCTGGCCTGGCCTCCATGATTTATAGCTGTGCCCTTAATAACTGCATAAACCGTGTCGTTATCAGCGATAGCCTGAGGCAGAGGTTTCAGTAGGATCATTACCGCACCTTCACTGCGGACGTAACCATTGGCATCTTTATCAAAGGTCTTGCATCTTCCGTCTCTGGAGAGCATCCCGGCTTTGTAAAAAGCAATGCTGGCTGAAGGATGACACATGATATTAATGCCGCCCACCAAAGCCTGAACACATTCTCTAGTCCTGAGCGACTTAACTGCTTCGTGAACAGCTACCAGTGAGCTGGAACAAGCAGTATCGATCTGCAAACTTGGACCGTAAAAACCATAAAAATATGAAATCCTGTTAGGAAGCATCGCCATAGAGGTCCCGATATTATAATAAGCCTCCATTTCTTCCAGGCTTTTATCCAGGAGTATTTGATAATCAGATCCACTGGCGCCAATAAAGACCCCGGTTTTACTCCCCGATACCCTTTTAGCCGAATATCCTGCGTCTTCAAGACATTCCCAACATAGTTCCAGCATGATCCGCTGCTGCGGATCCATTAATTCGGCTTCTTTAGGGGAGATACGGAAAAACGAAGCGTCAAAGCCCGCGATATCGTCCAGAAAACCGCCCCGGTCGATTCCCTTGTGTTGGTTTTGGGGATCGATATAATCAGGCCAGTCCCACCTATCTTGGGGCAGGTCGCCTATCGCGTCTTTGCCGCCCTCCAACAACGCCCACAGCTGTTCTTTGTTCGCAACATTGCCCGGAAGTCGGCAGGATACGCCAATTACAGCGATATCCTGCTTTAGCGCATTATGTATATATGCGTTATCTTCTTCCCTGCCCTTCGAAATACTTTCAGCCTTTTCCTGTTCAAGGTTTTCCTGTAAGTAAGCGATAACGCGTTCCGGTGTTTTATATTTGAAGAAGAAATCTGCCCTTAGTTTGATCCGATACTTATAAGTGAGCCGCTCTTTTAGTTCCAGGAGATCCGGTGAATCAAGTCCCATCTCCATCATCGGCCGGTCTAGAGCAAAGCCTTTTTCCCGGTCCGGGCCCAGAACGGATTTGATGCTTCTAACTATATAATCCTTAATGAATTCATTGTCCTCAGTAATTGCTTTCCGGCTGGCATTATCATAGAACATAATATCCTGGCGGATTCTGTTATTGAGATCATATTCTATCAGAACGCCGCATCCCCGGTTGACAGTATCTCTAGACCGGTAGCCGGGAACCAGTTCTTTGACCTGCGCTCCATGCAGTTCATGGAATCTTAAAATGGTGTCGACCAGCCGCCCTTGTTCGTTGCGATGACCGATATACTCCTGGAGATCGATACCGGTATGTTTGTGGTAATCCCTACACCTGGTAACAGCTACTACCTTTTCTATTCCATGCGATAAAGTACAGAGCTGCAGCATATATTCCAAAAGCTCATCACCTAGATTTCTGTGCTGCAGTTCAGGGAGAACATTAACGGCCAGCAATTGGACAATGGCATCGTCCGTTCGGTGAAGCCTTTCAACCGTGCGCATAGTTGATTTTTTTATATCCTCCGGGCTGGCAATGCGCTGAGTGTATATAACACCGACGACCCGGTCTTCAAATTCAAGTACCAACTGTCCTTTCGGATACTGCTTCAAGCGTTTTTTTATTGCTGAAACAGATGAGCGCAGGGCCGGCTCCCAACACTGAATCTCCAACTGCTCCAGGACCGGAAGGTCTTTTTCCTGCGCATATCGCACCCGATAGTCCCTTCGTTCAAAATGATTGATGGTAATCCGGGTAAATGGCATCGTCTGGGGATGTTTTCTTAAGAAACCCGGTTTGGGGAACAGGTTTGCATACGCTGCAGCCATTAAAAACCTGTCTGCTTCCACCGGCATTTGCTGAGAAAATCCGTGGCATGCATCAAAAAACATATTCTCCGTCTTACCGTTAAACTCACGGGCTGTTTTCAGGTCTAGGCAATGTTCCTCAAGGAGGATAATACCGTGATCACCCGGGAGCGACGACCATCGTTTAAAATGTTCGGCCAGGCTTTGGGTAACCAGGGCTGCGGGGATACAGTTCCCCTTGCTGTCGAAATAGACACCGTCATCCAGTTTTGATCTATTGGCTGCCGCGGTAGTTCCCGATGGTGGATTATAGCAGCGTCTATGATCCTGCCGGGAACGAACATGTAATACCTTCTCTACATCTGTGACCCCCGAATTCTGAAGGTCATTTATCATTTTTTCCGGTTCTCCGACATTGCCCGTCAACACAATGTGGTCTATATCCTGCAAGGTTTGAGCCGTTTTTTCCAGAATTCCTTCGTTAATATCGATTCCAATAAGCTTGACAGGATATTCATCAAGAACCTGCCCCCGTAAAGACTTGGTTTTTACTATCTCATATATCTTTTTGAGTAGCCTCCCGTCGCCGCACCCCATTTGCGCTATGTATCCGGGTTGTTCGGAATAGGGTTTCTGATTGAATATAGATAACACGATCTCTTCTATTTCAAATAAATACTCTTCTTGTTTAAATTCGCTCTCGGTCACGCCCAGGGTACTATCCGCATGCTGTTCGCAGTTGAACAAATCTCTTTTAAAAGCGGGCTTACCACCATTAAATATGACCTGTGCGATATTAATTAGCATGGGTCTGTACTTCGCTGCTGAAGCCCTATGCAATTCTTCTAATATCGAACGACCACTATCAGTTAAGTAAGCAATGCCGTCTCTCCGGTCACCCCAGCCTTGGCTGACTAAATAATCTAAGATTTCTTGATTAACGCCAGAGTCTAATGTAAATTGCGATTGTCCTTGATTTTCTTCTGATCTGCTTATCAGATTGTTGTCCCGCAAAGCCAAGAACAGGGGGACAATCAACATGCCATCCAAATAACCGGCAAAAACAACATCGTTTATATCCCAACCCTGCTTCGACAAGGCGATCCATTTCTTGAGATTGCTTTTCTTATTACTTTTTAAGTAATTCATTGGAAAACACATCAGCTTCATAATGTCTCCGGGGATTTTCTTATGGACATCAGATGCGGGAAGCAGTGAGTATTTGTCATTTTTATCGCGAGATATGAAGTTTAGGTATTCCAGTATACGGAACGCTACCCGAAGCTCCCCGCTGTTGGCATTCAGCTCTCTTACCAGTCCGGTGAAAGGAACTTGTTTCGCTGAATCCAAAACCTTAAATAAGCCGTGCTCTTTACAGGCAATAATCACCGGGATAGCTGCATAACCGTTCAAGTAGCTGTTTATAGCAACGTTTTGCAGCTTCATTACTCTTTCCGCTTTCTTACTATGATCAGTCAAATGAGTTGCCCCCCTGTAAAAAGATAAATGGCTCTACTAAACCAAAAAGTGAAGTGGGTTATAAAGACAAGTTGCTCTATTTCAGCAAAGCAACGGTGTCTTCATAATCCCCAGTTTCATCTGCTGCCAGGATAATTTAGCTGGCTGTACAAACATATAGTTGTTTGATACGTTGATTTAGTATCTCGGCGGTCTCTTCCATAAGTTTTTTGCCGATTTCATCCACGTGCCGGTTTCTCCAATCCTCCAGATCAGTTCCCTTGACCCATTGATTAAACGCACCCAGGGCAGGCCCACATTGGATCTGGTAATCGACTTGTTGCCCCGGACTGCCTGTCAATGCTAGATTGGTAGTTCGATTAAAATACCATTTAAAAACAACTGCCATTTTTTGTTTTGGACTTCGTTCCAGTTTCTCGATTTCATCTACCGAGCAATATGTTTTGACTTCTTCAAATATTTCCTCAAAGGTCCTCTTAAAGTATCTCTCCTGGAGCATTTTTTTGGTCTTTTCATCTATATCGTCTAAGGAATCGAATTGCCGGTAAAGGTCGTATAACTTATTTGCCCTTGCCGGGAAAAATACCCCTCTCCTTAATACCTGGGCTCTGGCCCCCATCTCAAACATATCTCCCGACGGCGCATAGTCCGTGTCCTGGATATTTATCTGCTGCAGTAAATCTTTTACCGCATCACTGGTACCCGCTTCTACAGTACATTGATTGATAGAACCGGTTAATATAAAGTCGGCTCCCAGAATAAAAGCTGCTGCAGCCGCTTCAGGAGTACCAATCCCACCAGCTGCTCCGATTCTTATCTTTTTTGGATATTTATACTCTTTTACTATTTCGTCCCTTAGTTTTATCATGGTCGGCATCATAGCATATGCTACCCCTGCATCAGTGGGCCCCCCGGAATCAGCTTCCGCACACAGATCGTCAGCCATTGGTATTTCCATGAGCAAATCAGCTTGCTCCCTGGTAATCTTGTTCTCCATTACCATTTTTTCAGTAAGGCTTTTAGGCGCTGGACTTAGGAAAGATTCTGCAACTTCAGGCCGCGATATCTTAGCAATTATATGGTTATCCGTTGAAACTGTACCGTCAGGATTACGCCTGATGCCTTGCGCACGATATTTGATTAATGCATAAGTGATATTCATAAATGCCGCTGCCTCAATATTCCTTACCCCGCATTTTATTAAAAGATCTATCACTTGCTCTTCAGCTTTTGGTTTGGTAGGATTATGAAGAAAATTTATACCATAGGGTTGCCTATCCGTCAGTTCCTTTTGTATATATATAATGGCAGCCTCTATTTCATGGATATCCAGCCCACCTGTGCCGAAGAATCCCATCATTCCTGCTTTCCCCATTCTGGCTACCATTTCTTTCGATGCTATTCCCCTGTACATTCCGCCAGTCAGATACGCATACTTGAGATTATAATCCCGCTTAAAACCATCATCACCCAAATAGGTAGCTGTGATCCTCCGGATAGTATCCGGTTTGGAGCCATGCTGTTGACGCGATCGCTCTTCCCGCATCATTTCCTGTTTTTCGTTATCCTGCCGCCTGAAGCACTGCTCCCCGATATCTTTTCCTTTTACTCCCCGCAATCCCGAGTCGGGTGGTTTCGAATCCCTTTTGATTGGTACGGGGCCTACGCCCGTTTTATGCCCATTGCTGCTTTCATCCTCTTTGATCACCAGGGGTTCTGTTTGCTGACGTATCTGCTGGATCAGCTTAGTAAGCACATTTCCAGGCCCGATCTCTACATACTCAGCTACCCCAAGTCTCATTAAATACCTAATACTTTCCGTCCAATTTACCGGGTTGGTCATTTGGTCCGCCAGAACCTGCTTTATAATCTTCCTTTTGTAGGGTCGTGCGGATACATTTGATATGACCGGTATTGCTATTTCTGCAAATTTAAATTGGTCCAGATATGCGGCAAAGGTTTGCTTAGCCTGGGTCATATACTGGGAATGGAATGCACCACTCACATTTAGGGGAATGAACATTGCATCCGGAATATCAAAAAAGTCGGCAATACCATCAATGTCTGCAATACGGCCTGATATCACGAACTGCTTCGGACTGTTATAATTGGCGATTTTTACATTGGCAAAACCACTCTTCCTTAAGATTTCTTCAACTATTGACTCATTCAATCCGATGACGGCAGCCATACCTCCGCCGGTTGCCTGGCCCATCAATTCTCCTCTCTTTTTTACAAGCCTTAAGCCTGTTTCAAAATCAAAAACGCCGGCAGCAAATAGCGCACTGTATTCCCCCAGACTATGCCCCGCTACATAATCCGGTTTCCTGCCCACTATTTTTATTGCCTCCAGATAAGTGAGTACGTTGATAGTGTATAAGGCGGGCTGAGTGAATTGTGTCTGCCCCAACTGTCTTTTGGGATCGATCAGACACAACTCTTCGAGGGAGTAACCCAGTATCTTGTCAGCTTTTCCGATTATATCCGGATACTTATCGAACAGATCTTGCCCCATACCTTTTACCTGGGACCCCTGACCGGGAAAAACATATGCGATCATTCCTTACTTCCTCCTTATTTTTACTCTTGTACCGGTCCGAAAAATAATAATCAGGTTCTGCGCTGGATATCAGCGTAACCTGAGCCGTAAGGGTCACCGACCGATGAACAGCATAAAAGGCTGTTCGCCGGCCAGAGTGCTATTAAATTCATATACTATGGAATAATCTATTGCTAAGTGCCGGCAGGAGGCTTTTGAGCAAAATAATCAAAGCAGATACATGAATTTTTTCTTCAAATATTGGATATCCAAATCCATTTCGGTATTCTTGGGATAAACAATGGTGTTGATATAATTGCCCAAATTAAATGATATCCCCTGGTATTGACCAAAGTTTTGGAAAGTGAGCGCGATACTGTTGTGCTTTTTCTGAAGCATATCTATTTCAAAAACATGAAATGGAGTCATAAGACCGGTTTTCAAGACCTTGGATAATGCTTCTTTAGCGGTCCATAATAGAGTGAGCATAGTTATGTAAGGATCGGGAAACGACTTGACCAAATCTATTTCGTTTGCGGTCATTTGGCTTTCCATTGCATCGACCTTATTGGTATCGACCCTTTCTATATCGATGCCCATTAGCAGTTCTTCAGGGAAGGCAACGGCGGCTCCAATGTCGTCACAGTGGCTGATGCTGACCTGTACATTTTTATAATGATTATTTATGAAGATGGGCTGAGTAAAGCAGCCGGGTTTTATAAATATGTTTTGGGGGTTGTGTATCCCGACAAAGGAAAACACCGCCTGCTTTGCCGAATACCGCCCCAACAAATAGCTTTTCTTTCTTTTTTCAGCTACCAGCGTTTCATAATAATTGAGTTCCAACGGATGCAGGTGCTGCAGTACTTCCATATAATCTGGTACTTGAGCAGGAAAATGGCAGATACATATACCGGCTTTGAAGGTCTCTTCAGGGCCCTTCACCTGTAACCTGCCGCTATATATTTCCTGCATGGTAAGATTCCTGTAGTTTTCAAAGTAATTCGACCGATTAACCGACATATATTCTTTCCTTCTCTATAATTCAATTACTATAATTTCATATTTCTAAAATGCACTCCAATTCTTTGGATGCAATGTGGGCTTCATAGGGGTATCCAAAGGCATTGTTGATATAGACTGTGCCGTCCTTACGGAACCGGTCATTGATATGACTATGTCCATAAATATGAATATCGGAGCCCAATTGGCGGATCTGCCTCTCAATCAAGGAGCTGCCCAGCACTGGATACAGGTATTGTTTATAATGAGGCATATTCACAGGCAGTAGGTCGATTCGCGGGACAAAATGTGAAAAAGAAATGACGAAATCATTATTGAGGCCAATATGTGGTTCATTTTTATCCGTGAAATAGCTGGTTATACTGCTTTCATTGAATCCCTCGGGCCACTTGCAGGCATAATAATCCATCCATATATCCAGCATTCTACTGGAAGGCAAACCAAAGGAATAATCGTACCATCCTAAAAGGGGAACTATCAAAAGTGAATCATAATTAAACGGCTCCACAATAATACCAATGTTTTCGGCTATGGTCCGAATCCGCTGCCACTTCATCAATGAATTTAACCCGGTGTCGTAACGCACCCATAGATCATGGTTTCCCGGAACATATAACAATTGGAAAAAACATTCCCGTAAATGCTCCAAAACCTTTTGCAACAGTGTGATATTATCCGTTACGTCTCCTGCTAGAATAAGAATATCCTTTTGGAAGTCACTCTTTGATACGCTGTTAAAAAAACGCAGGTTTTCTTCATAATCTACGTGGATGTCTGAACAAGCAAAGATTCTCAACCATTACCGCCTGACTGCAAGCCATATCGATTATATTGAGTTTCCAAAAATACTCCTTCCAACTCCACTCGCTTTTCTTCTCCATTGATGATAACTTTTATGGTTATCCTTCTATTTCTGTTGGGGTGCTTCTCAACGATCCCTTCCAATCCAACCAGCGGACCGCTTATTATTTTGACTTTATCCCCTGCTTTTATAAGCTCACTCTTTTCAATAATGTCTCCATTTGACATTAAACGTTTGATCAAATGCTGCTCTTCCCTGACAAGGGGAATAATTGATTTATCCATCTTTACAAACCAGATATCGACATTATAGTTCCGCATCCAATGGTCCAATTCTAAAACTCGTTTATCATTGGCAGATACAAATAGATATCCAATGAACAACGGTTTGATAACTTCAAGGAGAACACCATTTTTACGCCAGCTTAACCTGCGTTTAGGCAGGATAAACTGGATATCTTTAAAGTAATTTTGCAGCAACAATAGCGATTTTTCTTCTTGTCCAGCAATCGTCCTTAATACGTACCAATTCAAAATAATCACCTGTTTCGCATACAATCTTTGCAGTAGACATCAGGTTCCTTTTCCCTGTCTCTAGTCGTCCTTAACCGGCCCGCTACTTGATTCTTAGAAACCAAACGCTCTCTCTTTTATTATTTCACGTCGGAAGGAATCAAGAACTTTATTAAAGTTTTTCAAATCATAATTGAACATCGTCATTATCGGATATACTTCAGATTTTGAATACGGCTGCAAGTTACGTTTGGCGAAATTGGCCAGAGTCCCTCCTGGTCCCAGATCCACATAAACCAGTTGATTATTATTTTTGATTTCGGTTTTTTCAATGGTCTCGGAAAATCGTATGGGCTCCCTGCATATATCCCAAAAGAATCTATCTGGCAACCGCGTTCTAATTTCGCCATCTATGCAGGATATCAGCGGTACAGCGGAAGCCTTGCGTGATATACCTGCAGTATAGTTCCGGTTCACCGGATCTGCCGGGTCTATCAGGGAAGAATGGAAACCGTAAGTTACCGGTAGCTCCTGGTATATGACGGACATGTCATCCAGGAAGTCTGCAATGACTTTTGATTTGTCTTTTCTACAGGCGACAACGATATGAGTGTCAAAATTCAAAGCAGCCAGTTCCGAGTTATTGTAAAGCACGGGGGTGTTTTCAAAAAAGGAGGCATCTTCTAATACAGCTATCATAGCCCCCCTCTCACATGTGGATTCGATATACTTTGCATTGGTTATTATCGTTTCCAATGCATCTTCTGGGCTTATGATACCTGCAACTGCAGCAGATGCCATTTCACCCACACTGGTTCCCAAAACATAATCAGGAGTTATTCCATAATCGATCAAAACTTGCGCCATAGTATATTCGGCCATAAAGATCGCAGGGCTTGTGTATAACAATTGGTCAAAAAGATCGAACATGTCCCTTTCTGCGTTATATACCTCACTTATTATGGAATATCCGTTTATCTCTTCAGCGATTTCATCCAGCTTATTCATCCATGCATTGAACGAATTGATGTTTTCATACAATTCTTTGCCCATATGATAGTATTGGGAACCAAGTCCTGGAAACATAAAGACTGTTTTTTTCATAAAAATACACCCCTTAATCATTATTTGTTATAATAATATTTTTCAAGCTGTTTTCTCCTGGGTCTATAATTGGCTGGTTGCGAAAGTGCAATAAGGTTCCCATTGAAACACGAAAATGTTCCAATTAAGTGAAGAATATATCGATTTCCTGCTATTCTGCGCGCCTCCGCTACAGAATCGTCCGGAAGTCTTTTTCGAATTGTCGTTTTTCTAATATTCGAGGAGATGTTAATTATATTAAACCATATACCGTTTTTTGTAAATATATTGTTTATATGTTATTTTTTTCTTATTGAGAGGTTTCAGTGTATTCGGTAAGATGCACACTTGTTGTAAAATGCGTTTGCGAATAAATATTTTTAATACTGAAAAGTCAGCTTTCAATATAAACTCCGATTCGTCTCAGCTTTGCATAACGTTCTTCCATCAGATCTTCTATATCCCGGCTTAATAATTCATCATAGTGTTTCTGAAGTGATTTCCTGACTCTTAATACTGTCAGGTCAAAATCACGGTTGGCTCCACCAATAGGTTCATCAATTACCTCTGATACCAGCCCCAGGTCATAAAGATCAGCGCTGGTTATCTTCATGGCTGAAACCACCTCTTCAGCTCGGCCAACATCCTTCAAAAGTATAGATGCACATACCTCTGGAGATGCTATAGAAAACATAGCATTGGACAACATCAGCAAACGGTCTGAGATAGCCAGTGCAAGTGCTCCTCCACTGCCCCCTTCTCCGGTAAACAAGGATATGACTGGCACTTTCAACGTACACATAGTGCTAATTACCTGAGATATGGCCCAGGCCTGGCCTCTTTCTTCCGCCGCTCTCCCTGAATGAGCTCCCGGGGTATCGATCAATGTCAACACCGGCCGGTGGAATTTCGCCGCCTGCAATAACAGCCTGTTAATTTTCCGGAACCCCTCCGGGTGAGACATACCAAAATTGTTTTTGATGTTATCCTCGGTACTCTTCCCCTTTCTATAACCCAGGATAGTGATAGGCATGGCGTTGAACTTTCCAATACCGCCTATCACGGCGGAATCATCACCGAAACACCGGTCACCATGCAATTCTATCCATTCTTCGCAGATAGCTTTTATGTAATCCTCTGCTCTGGGTCGCAAAATATCTCGATTCATCAATACCCTCTGCCAGACAGTCGGGGTTTGGTATTCATCTATTTTCTGTTGGATCAGATCGGCTTCATATGACAAATCAACTCCCATGTTCCTGGCCAGGAGTATCAATTTCTCCAATTTTGAATGTTGATGATCATTAATATTTTCATTTTTAGTTCTTGGCCTCTCCATACTTGTTGACCATTCCTTTCGATTATGCTTCAGCATAGGAATTGAGAAGGCTGAAAACGCTTAAAGAAACGGGCCTGTGACCAATCAAACACGCAGATTTATTTCTGCATTATCATAACTCAGTTTTAGCTTGCATTTCCAAAAGTCCAGCCAGGAATACTGATCCCTGTGTTTTCGGATGGTTGATATTAATCTTAATCTCTAATGTAATCTGAGTAACCGGATCAATGTGTCACGCATTTGAGGATTGTCCACGACGATATCAACCATACCATGCTCCAGCAGTGATTCAGATCTTTGGATATCATCATGGGATTGCTGACCGATGGCAGTCTGCATCACTTTAGGGCCAGTAAACCCAATCAGTGCACCAGATTCAGCAATAATTATATCTGCTTGAGATGCAAAACTTGCCAGGACTCCACCAGTAGTCGGATTTGTCATAATGCAAACAAACAGCAGCCCAGCATGGTGGAGCCGAGACAGTGCACTGGTTGTCTTAGCCATTTGCATGAGGGATATTATCCCTTCCTGCATACGGGCGCCTCCCGAACAGGCACTGATTATTAAGGGATGTTTATTTATAACGGCACGCTCTATTGCCCTGCACACCTTTTCTCCAACTACAGAACCCATGCTGGCCATCATGAATTTTGATTCCATAACCCCAAGTTCAACCGGAATTCCTCCAATCCTTGCGTTTCCAGTGACTATTGCTTCTGTGATACTAGAATCATGCGCGGCTTTCGTTATTTTAGCCTCGTAATCGGGAAAGGCAAGAGGATTGCATGAAGACAAATGGGAATCATGTTCCTGAAAAGAGTTCTCGTCAACCAGAAGTTCGATGCGTTCCCGCCACCGTAATGATTTTTGGGGAATGCTTATTATAGTTTTTTCCTTGCTTATGTACTGTTTGGCATGATCAAGATCGTATGAGGGCCTGCTCATAAGGTTTTTATCCTCTCTTTTTTACTTTATTGTATAAATTATCCAACTATAATATTATTTTACATGCTCTCTATTATCTTGTAAACATGAATATTAATCTGCTCCCCAATCACTTGTTAGGAGCAAGGGTCCTAATTCATGTCCGCGCCGTGCTGTAATGGCCGGTTGAATATTGCTGGTGGCCGCAAAAGATTTTGTTTTATAGCGACGGGGAAAGAAAGGTATTAGTAATTCGCAAGCTTAAATATATGGATGGCAAACTTACACATAATCGATTTCCAGACCTGCTTTTTTGTTATCCCAAAGAAACATCGGTATTGCAGGCCGGGCATGGAAAAAGCTTAGGAGAAGGCTTCCAGAGTGAAGCTGGGTCCTAAATCAGGTTCTTGCAACTGAGGAGTTCCAATCCCGAGTTAAGCTATTTCTGGATAAGCAATAACTCGCCTTATCATATCCAACTAGGCAATAATAAACCCTTGCCTGTTTTTGAGACAGCGCAAGGGCCGGTAAATTCGATATATCGTTTAGTACATTAAAATGGTCGGGATGACAGGATTTGAACCTGCGGCCTCCTGGTCCCGAACCAGGCGCTCTACCAAGCTGAGCCACATCCCGACACGCAAGAAATATTGTACCTTATAGTCAGAATAAATTCAAGCCCACCCGGACATATCTAAAAATCTATTCTGCCTGCAGCCCTACCCTTTGCAATACTCTCCGGGCATCTTCACCTTCAAGAACCGTGGGGCAGAAGTTGTTGTGGTTGCTGACCGAGGATACCGAACAAGGAATGATTTTAGCTTCGGACGACCCCGCCAATTTATTATCATCGGTAAATATGAAGGTCTGCTGGTATATAAAAGTATCCTTGTCGCGCGGGTTATGGTTTCCCCCGAAACAGAAGTTAGCCAGACTATATACTATATATTTGCCATTATATTTTTCAACCGGTTGGATTACGTGCGGGTGGTGCCCCAGCACCAAGTCAGCTCCGTTATCAATAACGAAGTGTCCCAAAGCCGATTGCTGTTTACTGGTATGAGGCGAACCTTCGATACCCCAATGGAAGCTGACTATAACCAAATCACAGTTCTGCTTCATCGCTAAAATGTCATCCGCAATCTGTTTCTGCAGACCTCCGATGTTGATACCTTCCTCTAGTCGCCCCAATACGTTGTATCCCAGCATACCGATCTCAAGCCCGTTTACGGAGGCAATTGCCTTTTTGTCATAGCCAAAGAACACAATTCCTGCTTTATTCAAATTACTCATCGTATCCTGGTAACCCTGCAGCAGGTAATCAAAAGAATGATTATTGGCTATGTTGACCGCCTCAATACTGCCTTGCTTTAAGATTTCGGTATACGAAGGGTCTCCTTTAAAGAAATAGGCAACCCCCTGATGTCCTTTATCCGCCTTTCTATCGGCCCGGGTCAAGGTGGTTTCAAGGTTGGCTATGGTGAGGTCGTCGTTCTCAAGAACACTCCTGACCTTGCTGAAGAAATAAGCATAATCATTCCCCACCGCCTTAAGGGTAGCATCAAATCTTCCCACATAAGGAAAACTGGAATCGGTCCCTATGGTACAATCACCGATTGCACTTATTATTATCTGCCGCTGTCCCGTCCCGAAGCTTCCAGGTTCTCCCTTTACTGCAGGGGGCAGGTTTAACGCCTGCTGAAGCTTCATAAGAACTATGATTCCGTGGATGCGCTCGGCATTTTTTTGCCAGTTGTAATTACCTTCGCTGTCACCTTTCACCAATCCGGCGATTATGGCTACCCGGGCTTGAGGATCGCTAACTCCGGCAACCTCCCGGCTTTCCGCCTGGTAGTTGTTAACTTGCAGCGCACTTCCCAGCCATCGGGTCATTTCCTCCCGCTTAATATACTGGTTCCAATCCCGGCCGCTGGCTTCAGTCATTATCCCGGCCCTGATCAAGGCCGAAATATAGGGCCGATACCAGTCGCCGCTATCATCCTTTTCTATCTTGAGATTCAGAACCCGCGCCAGCATTACTGCAAATTCCGACCGGCTCATATAGCGGCTCAGACCTAGATAGCGCTTTGCCCCCTTGCCGTATCCCTGAATCAGTCCCTGCTTTATGGCTTCGTCCACCAGACGGCGGCTGTCGTCATCTCCAGAAAGCCATGTTGGCTGATAGTTGCCGGCCTGCCAATCTGCAAATGCCGGTGAATTATCCTTCTTGATGGGCGGTGCTTCCACCACCCCGTAGAGGCTTTTCTCGCTGTCATCAAAATGCCACCATTCAGTAGCAATGGTGGCAAAACCATTCCGAGTCATGACCTCTTCGAGCATTTTGGCATTAGCGGCAGCAGTCTGACTAACATCCTGATAGCTGCGGTCAGCCCGACCGCCAAAATCGTCAAACGTACTGGGCATTTCGATTTCCTGCCCATTCTGACCCACCAGGGTGACATCCACGGCACATCCCCGGGTATGATTGGAATAACCTTTATACGGGTTGGCAACATAACGAGGGTCCGGGCAAATTTCCCATAATTTGAACTGGGCCCGGGGCGGCCGGTAAGCATCCCAGATTTTAAGGCAGTAGCCCCGGCTTTGAAATTCTTCCTGGGCATTTTTAAGTTTATCGGCGGTACCTTGCCTCAAGTAAGCCGTTGCATCATCATATATTGTCTGGCCATACACATTATTATCGCCGGCATAGCGCATGTCTATTTTTATGCCGGGAATATATTTATCAGCTATTACCAGATCGGTCTTCTTAACTGCAACCGGCACAGCATTATGGCTGACCTTAACCTGGTTCAGGGCGGGTATCTCCTTACCGCTGGAATGGGCATAGCTATTATTTAAAGATGCTATTATAAAAAAACTTGCGAGCACAAAAACGGCTATCGCAAGCATTATACACGCCTTGCTTGAATTTTTGGAGTTTTTAATCATAATCCCATATCATCTCCTGATGATAATATCCTTATTACTGTAGATATTTTTTTATGCGCTTTATTCCGGCAGAATACGCTTAGCCCCGGCATAATACTGGAAGTAGTAAGAAGCGTCAAGGGAAGAATAGGTAACACCCCAGGACTTTCCTGAGCTTGAGTGAATAAACTGGTTATTGCCGGCGAAAATACCTACATGGTTGATACAGGAAGCTCCCGGCCCTTTAAAAAACACCAGGTCGCCTTCCCGCAAATTGGACTTATCCACAGCTACTCCTTCACCATATATGGAATCCGCAGTGCGGGGCAGACTATAGCCATACTGCTTAAATATATAGCCGACAAAGCCGGAACAATCAAAACCGGATGGGCTGGAACCACCATAACGGTATGGAGTCCCCAAATATTTGGCTCCTAATTGGCATACACTTGCTCCCGGGCTTAACTCACTATCAGCTACTTCCGGCTCAACCGGCGGCGGGGCAACTACAGGCTTGGGAGAAATAGCTCGCGATGGGGTTGCTGCGGTTGCCGGACGTCCGGTCACATAGATCCTATCCCCCACATCCAGCCGATCTGAGGAAAGGTTATTGCGGCTCATTAATTGCTCGACCGTCATATTAAAATTGCGGGCAATAGTCCACAGGTTGTCACCGCTGCGCACAATATACACATTATCGGCATCCGCTGCTGCTTGGGATTTCTCCGGCTTTGTTGGTACGGAAGAATTAATCGTGAGTTTCATGCCAATCTGCAGCCGGTCTGAAGCCAAGCGATTGCTTTGCTGGAGGCTATCAACGCTGACACCGTATCGGTTGGCAATATCCCACAGGGTATCGCCTTCTTTGACTATGTGATTCTGTACCGCATGGGCTGCACCCACTTGCACAAGAACCAGCAATAAAGTCAACCAGAGTATATGTAAGTATTTTTTCATTACACGACACGCCTCTCCCAAATTAAAATTTTATGTTCTCTTAATCAACCGGTGCTTTTGGCATAATTCGGAGCCAAAACGGAGATTAAGGCATTAGCTTTAAGTCGAAACCTGGTTAAAGGAAATGGATAAACAGGAATTTATAATATATAATGCTATATAATGTTCGTTTGCCAGGCAGCATTTTCCTGCTTTTCGATAAAATATGTTAATAGCGGTTATGTTTTTACATTTTACGACTTAACTACAGGTTATAGCCACTTATTTCTATTGCGGCCTGTCTTTAACCTGGCCGGGAAATTGGCTGACAGTGCACAAAAGAGCATAACAAAAAGCCTCCGGGAGTCAATACTTGGATTCCCAGAGGCTTTCAACTTTCAAGCGAATCGTTCCTATTTTATTGCGATACCGGCATCACGAAGCCAGATGGTGAAGTCATTCAAACCTTACAAACCCGGTGCTCCATTATTATATAAATCCCGAATCTGCTCCACTCTGTCTGACCAGTACATGATTTTGCGCATAGCGTCATCTTCGAGAGCCGATTCCACTTTTACCACCTCGTTGTCGTTTATCTGAATGCCAATGACGTAATAACCGTTTTCATCAGAGCGAAGCAGCAAACCTGGTATACGGTCTTTTTCGAGCAGTCCAATCTTAAATTCATCCATACTCATGATGGGGGTTTCATATTTCTCTGCTGATTTAATCCGGGTAAGATTGCTCATCAACACCCCTCCTTAAAACTTGCTATAGTTGTGCAGTTCGCCACTTGAACCATGTTTTCTCTGTATTTCCCGTATCTGGGGGACCCAGTTGCGAAGTTTATCTTCCACCTCGTCTTCCCGGGCCTGGTCGACCACCATTATCCGCTCCTCGTCCAGTTGTACTCCCAGGTTGTAGCATCGTTGTTTCCGGTCGGAACCTACTATCAACCCCTCATACTCTTCTTTGGCATAAAGTCCTTGTTCCAGAAATTGTTTTTTAGAAATGATATCTCCTTTTTTTACTTCCATAAGCTTACAACTCCTTTGCCGTCTTTAAGCTTATTTTGGCCCTCCATGCAGTACTTTATGTAAGCCTGTTGCGTTCGCCCTGGCTCCGTTCTCGCTTATTGGGAGTTGTCAGCCGTTTTATTATAGCTTGCAATAAGTGCCTGCTTTTGTTTGCGGGTTAAGGCTTTAATCTCCCGCTCCCGTTTCAGGGCTTCACTTTTACTTGAGCATTGTTCAGTATAGACACATTTTACTGGTAAGCGGCTGCGGGTATATTTGCTGGCTATGCCGGCATTATGGTTCTCCACTCTTTTTTCTATATTAACGGTGTAGCCTGTATACAAGGTATTGTCACCGCATTGCAAAATATAAACATAAAACATTTTTAACCTCCAGACCCATGCGCAGGTTTAGCCAATCCCGAACCATTTTTTCGGGAATATTATCCCTCTTAGGGAAACAAAAGAAAACACATTCCATAAAATACATTACAGTACAGGTAATAAAAGGAGTGATTTCCAAATGTTAAAATTGCACCTGTCGTCTGTTTGGGGCAGATTGGTTAAAGCGCTGGGTATATGCAAAAACACTGTTTCCGTCTATCAATATAAATATTATGATGAGCTCACCGGACTGCCCAATCGACACTATCTCCATGAATTAATAATTCATCTGACCCTTACTACCCGTACCCGGCTGACCCTGGCACTAATTGAGCTTAAGCCCACTTATTCAGGTGAAAATCAGGGTTTTCTGACCCATGATTTAGTGATCAAGCAAGCAGTCGAGATACTGAAAAAAAATATCTTCGATAAAAATATCATCATCAGCCGGTATGATGCCTGCAGGATTGCGGTGCTTTTTACCGGTATGAGCAAAAAAGTAACCACTTCCCGGATAGTTGATATGATAAGCAAACTGGGAGACATCGCCCTGCCCGGGGATGAAAACCGGAGGCTGGAGCCATATGCAGGCATTGCTTCCTACCCGGAGCCGGCCCATGATGCCAGGCAACTGGTTTCTATGGCGGAAATGGAGTTACACGATATTAGAGAATATAATTACAGCAATGTGAGTAGATTTAAAGATGTTTTTGCAACCCTCCGAACCATGGATAAAACCGAGGAAGAGTTTCTCCTTATTGCATGTACCCTGCTCAAAATAATCAACCTGGTCGACCATTACACCTATGCCCACAGTCTTCGAGTTTCCACTTACTGTGATCTGCTGGCTGCAAAGCTGGCTCTTTCTCCTGCAGACAGAAAAAATCTGTATTTCGCGGCTCTGTTGCACGATGTCGGGAAGCTAGGAGTGGCTAAAGAAATTCTCTGCAAACAGGATTCGCTCACTGACCATGAATGGGAGGCAGTCAAAAAACATCCCTTGCTCAGTGCTGAAATGCTGCAACAGTCCGGGCACTTTCCTCACCTTATACCAGTGCTCCGCCATCACCATGAGAACTACGATGGCACCGGTTATCCAGACGGGCTGGCCGGTGACCTGATACCTTTGGCATCAAGATTGCTAAGTATTGCTGACAGCTATGACGCCATAACCACCAATCGCCCCTACCGCCCCGCCCGCAAACCGGAAGAGGCTCTTCAGGAGCTCCGGGCGTTTGCCGGCAGACAATTTGACCCGCTTTTTGTACCCATCTTCTGTAATGCTATAATAGAGAACCACATAGAAAAACAGGGGAGTTAGCTCCCCTGTTACCATCTGTAATATGTGTGTTAAAAGCGGTGATGAGTGACCCGCAAGGGCAGGTTGAACTTATGAGTAATGGTGTTGCCTATTTCTTCTATATCCGCCAAAGTAACATCTATTACCAGACATTTCAGCCTGGCATAAATGCGATAGGCATTGTCCAGCTCTTCAGCCACCATTTCATCCAGGCTCTCAATGCTTTCTGGAATCCGGAAGCTTCTGAGCCTTTCTTTGCGTAATTCCATAAGTGTATCTATATCACAGGTCAATCCTACCATGGGGATTTTACCTTTTAGCTCCATAATTTCCTCGGGTATCTGGGTATCAAGGGCAATGGGATAATTGGCTACCTTTATCCCCAGATTGGCCAGGTGCATGGACAGGGGAGTTTTTGAAGTCCGGGGAAGCCCCAGAATAATCAAATCGGATTCGCCTATAGTCTCCAGATTCTGGCCATTGTCATGTTCAATGGTGTACTCAATTGCCTTCATGCGATTAAAGTACTGGTCATCCATTGTATGCGTCAAGCCGGTAATATATTCAGGTTTTAAGCCGGTTTTGGCCTGGATAGCCGCGAAAAGCGGCGACATGACATTAACCGCAATAACATTATTCTCCTGAGCTTTTTTATCCAAGAAACGGGACAATTCTGGAATAACAATGGTATAGATAATCAAGGCATCTTCTTCAACCGCCTGTTCTATAATCTTAACCACCTGTTCTTCCTTGGTTACCCGGGAGAAACGAGTTATGCTCCGCTCCATTTTAAATTGTAAAACAGAAGCCACCGCAATTTTTTCAGCAGTCTCACCTACAGAGTCTGACACAGCAAAGATGTGTAGTTTGTCAGCCATAAACTCATCCCCCTTCATTAAGGTCAGTACTAACTACCATCCGACTATATACTTGTTCTACAATCTTCAATGAATTTCCTTTTTTTTGACTTGGTAATTTTAGTTCGGTCTATAAAACACCGTAACCAGGATCGGGTGCCGCCCCTGCATCTCTTATTCCGCTGCACTCTGCTAGAACCCCGACGCCCTGGTAGGGAAAAAGCTTCAGTTCCAGATGTCTATTTGCCCTCCGGTATTATCGGGGCTGGTGTCGGCTGGTAGTGCTGTGCTGTCGCAGCTTAACAGATTGCAGAGCTCTTGCATGGAGGCCGAGGCAGAACTATCATGCCATGCAGGTTCTTCCTGCAAGTGGTATTCCCTGCCGTTGACGAAATATCTGCGGCTTCCCGGGATAAGCCTTATTGCCTTGCCCCCATCAATATTAAAGCTGAACAAACCAAAGCCATATAGATTATCAAACCCTATCTTACCCAGATCTATGGCTTGGTAATGGAGAAGGTCTTTTAAATATTCCGGAGCAGGGTATTTTTTAAAACGCATAAAGTAGCGGGAGTATATAAGGGCCACTGCACCAGATATATGCGGGGACGCCATAGAGGTGCCGGACAGTTTGACATATTGATTATCGGGGTAAGTGGAGTAGGTCTCTACCCCTGGTGCCACAATATCGATCCTGTCATTGGAATTGCTGAAGTTTGCTGCCCGGGTATTGAGCTCTACCGCTCCTACGGCCAAACATTCGGTATAATAAGCCGGGTAGGATATTTCCTCGGTGTAATCCTTGCCGTCGCCTGAGTTACCTGCCGCGCATACCACTGTAATACCCTCCTGAGCGACTTTAACCAGTTCCCGGTGCATGGCATTGTTAGGCAACGGGCCGCCGAGGCTCATGTTGATGACATTGACCCGCTCCCCCTTCTTGCCTTCCCACTGGCGTGCCCAGGCAATACCCTGGATTATATCACTATAACTCCCCTGCCCATTCTTGTTGAGAACCTTTACTGCCAATATTCCGGCATCCGGAGCCATACCCAGGATTTGGCCCCGGGCCGCGATGGTGCCGGCCACATGAGTCCCATGGCCATTGTAATCCATATAGTCCGGCTCCGCTGCCACAAAACTCCTGCCTCCTATTATATTAGGAGCCAAGTCATGATGCTTATAGTCAACTCCGGTGTCAATTACCGCAACTACTGCCCCTTCTCCCCGGGTAGTCGGCCACATTCGCCGCGCTGCCATGAGCGAAACCCCCGGAGGCGACCAGGGCTCGGTGGACAGGGTATGGGCATAAACCCCTCCTATTTTCGGTTTAAAAATACGCATTATCTTCACCTCTCCCTGCTCTATAGTAAGCAAGTAGAGGTAATAAGTTGCCAGTAACGGATAAGGGTCATAGAATGGTATAGAGGCCAAAAGCGCGGGATTAATAAATATTTTCTTAATACGGCATATAAATATGTAAAAAGATTAGCTTGACTGGAAAATACATGATAATATTAGGTCAAGCAAGACTTCCGAGGTGATATCATGGATGAAGGAACTATTTTTGTTCTGATATTGGGTTTATGCTTGGGTATAGGGCTGGTAGCCACTATTATAGGTGTTTTCCTTTTTAACGGATTTCACTGGTGGGATAAATTATAATATTTCCAGCTGATAATCTTTCGTCTGCTATAATCCTCTCATGTTCTCACTTCGCAAGAACCTTTTATCCCGGCTTTCCAATACACTGTTTACGGTATCCAGCATTTTCTGACGCTCCCTCTGCAAGGTGCCGCTGACAGGCAGGTAATTGGAGGCATGGGAACCAACAAATTTGAGATTATCAATAGTTATGTTTTCCAATAAACATTTCATTTCTTCCAGGGTTTCAAAGGCATCCGGTACTGTAAACTGTCCCGAACCGACCTGCCGAAAGAGAATAGTGTTGGGAACCGGGGTTACGGTTAAAGCAGCCAGATAATGGGGCCTCATGGCGTTAATTATCCCGGCCGTAGCCAGGGCATGTTCCCGGGAACCTCCTCCCCGGCCGGCCAGTCCTAATAAAACCATGGCGGAAAGATTCATCCCGGCATTGACCAGATTCCGCCCGGCTTTAAGCATTTCCCGGCTGTCGACTCCTTTCCTGATATCCTTTAACAGGCGGTCGTCCCCGGTTTCTACCCCCAGGTAAGCCTTGGTAAGACCTGCTGCCCGTAACGCTGTTAATTCAGACATGGACTTATTCAGGATACTGCGGGGGCCGACATAACTGCCTACATGACGCAAGGATGGGAAGGCGCTGTATAACAATCCCAGTATCTCCAGCAGGGTATCGGTATCAACAGCAATGGCATCCCCATCACAAAGGAAGACTTTTTCCAGGTCATTATAATAGTTTTTAGCCATGATAATGTCAGTCTTGATTTCCTCCAGGCCGCGTACCCGATACTGCTTGTCCTTGTACATTCCGCAGAAGGTGCACTGGTTATGAGAACATCCGATAGTGCATTGCAATAAATAGCTCCTGGCTTCACTAAAAGGCCTGAATATATTACCCTCGTATCTCATTTTGCTCCCCCCCTGTCATTTAGCCCTCATACCCTCGGAATAAAGCTTGCATAACAGCCGGTAAGGTAAATTGAAACAAGTACAGGATTACTGCGGCAATTGCGGAAGGCCACTGGTTCCGCCTGCAGGGTTTTCCTCCGGCTGCTCGGGTATTACCGGAGGTTTTTTCTCCTCTCCAGCAGGTGGCAGTTCCTCTTGCTGTCCCCCTTCTCCCCCTTTATCAGGCGAGGTTTCTTCCTCATCCTGGGGTATCTCCTCGCCTGGCAGCTCATCCTCAGGTGCAAGCTCGCCCTCATCCGGCAATTCTTCCTCAACCGGAGGTGTTGGCGCCGGCTTTTCGTAAAAGATCTTGCCATAGTAAAGCGTATTCATATAATCTCGCCAGATGGGTGCGGATATACTTCCCCCATAGCTGCTGTAGCCTTTTACTACGGTCCCATCACTATTGCCGGCCCAGACTGCAGTGGACAGTTCCCTGGTATAACCTACATACCAGAGGTCGCGACTGTCAGTGGTAGTTCCGGTTTTACCCCCGCTCTTGATGGCTATGGCAGCACGGCTGCCGGTTCCGCAGCGTACCACATCATTCAGTATACTGTCCATCATATCCGCAGTACTACGGCTGATAACCTGCCAGGAATTCGAGCGGTTGGTAAAGACCACCCTGCCGCCGGCATCCTCAATGCGCTCAATGCAATAGTACTCGTGATATTTACCGCGCTCCGGAAAGACCGCAAAGGCTGCCGCCATTTGTATCGGCGATATCCCCTTGTTCATTCCCCCCAAAGCCAGGGCCAGATTTTTGTCTTCTTCCTGCAGGGTGGTTATTCCCCATCGCTCCAGGTAGGCATAAGCCTCATTGACCCCCAGTTGGTTCAAAACCTCCACCGAGGCAACGTTATAGGAATTGACCAAAGCATTCCTGACACTGCTTTTTTCCGGGGACGGGCCATAGTTTTTCGGTTTGTAATTGCCAAAATCACGCGGCTTGTTATTTACTGTCGAATCGGGGTTAATAATTCCTTTATCCATAGCAGCCGCATAGTACAAGGGCTTGATGGCTGATCCCGGTTGTCTGGGAAGAACCGCCATGTTAAATTGGTTTTTCTGAAAATCCACCCCGCCAACCATGGACTTAACGGCGCCACTGGCGGGATCTATGGAAACCAGCGCAATATCCCGTGCGGCAATGCCCTGGTAAGCCAGGGAGCGCGCCTGTTTCTGCACTGCTTTTTCGGCCGCGTCCTGCATACGACTATCGACCGTAGTGTATATTTTTAAGCCTGCCTGATAAAGGCTCTTGGAGCCCAGCATACTCTCCAGCTTGCTGCTTATATAGCCGGCAAGATAAGGATGACGGCGGCTGTCAGGGGTGGACTCCTTTATATGAAGGGGCTGTTCTCTAAGGGCAGCAGCTTCGTCAACACTCAGCAGACCCTGTTCCAGCAACACATTGATTACGGTATCCTGCCGGGCCTTCATACCCTCGAAATTGCGTTCCGGCGCGTATGCTTCGGGCGCCTGGATAATTCCGACCAGCATGGTTATTTCCGCCTTGTTAAGCTGCCAGACATCTTTGCCGAAATAGGAGCGGGCTGCGCAGGGTATGCCTGAGCAGCCCCGTCCCATATAGATTTCATTCAGATACATATTAAGAATAGCATCTTTGCCATATTTTTCTTCAATGGCAACCGCTATGAGAACTTCCTTGATTTTTCGAGTGTAGGTCTTTTCCTGGCTCAGAAACAGGGTACGGGCAAGCTGCTGGGTAACAGTACTGCCCCCTTCGGTCTTGCTGCCGGAACGGAGATTATTCCAAATAGCTCTGCCTATCCCCCTCGTATCCAATCCATTATGTTCATAAAAACGGCGGTCTTCCACAGCAACTACGGCCTGTTTTAAAAATTCAGGAAAATTCTCGCTATATATCCTTTTATATCCCAGACGCGTCATTTCCTGACCATCGCTGTAATAAAGCACACTCTGTTCCCGGGGTTGATATTCCCATTGCTTAATTCCCGTCCCTACCAGAAGTACTTTGGGCATGGTCTGGGTCAGGGACGCTCCCAGGATAAAGAAAAGCGCAAACAGAACCAGCCCGGTTATGAGCAGGCCCAGGGTTTTAAAGAATCTAACCATTATGCCTTCCTTCCCACTTTTTAAAAGTTAATGCGAATTTCGCGTTTAAACAATATTAAGTGCAGGCATATGCACTCATAATCGATTTGATGAATCCTCCCCAATACTATCAAGCTTACTCGTCTATTTTCTAATACAGTATATAACAGAGCTTTCTTTCAGGCAAAGAAGGACTTTGTCGAGTTTTGCGAACACCTGTTCGCAGACCGTTTTTTATGCTATACTGGGAAAAAAGTACTTGCCGGTTTAAATCCAACGCTGATGGAGAGATAAAGTTATATGAAAACAGGAAATGCCAGCCTTCCGCTGCACGGAGGAAAATGTCCGGCCTGGTTGTTTACTCACATGAAGGCCCTGAGCGCAGCTATAATTGAAGTGATTATCGAGGACAAGGGCACGGCCGAGGTCTTAAGGAGATTATCGGATCCTTACTGGTTTCAGGCTCTGGGTTGCGTGGTAGGTTTTGATTGGCACTCTTCCGGGGTAACCACTACTGTCTGCGGAGCTGTTAAAGAGGGCCTGGCGGACATAGCTCCGCGGGCGGGCCTGTATTTTGCCGGCGGCAAAGGCAAGGCGTCTCGCAAAACTCCGGCCGAGATTATCTCGGTCTTGGAACACTACCCGGTAGCAGCAGAAGCCCGAGAGCTGATTTATGCCAGCAGAATGGCAGCCAAGGTTGATAACACTGCTGTACAGGACGGCTTTCAGCTTTATCATCATTTCTTTGTCTTTACCGCCGCTGGTGAGTGGGCTATTGTCCAGCAGGGGATGAATGAGGACTTACGGCAGGCCCGACGCTATCACTGGCTCAGTTCAAAGCTGGCCGATTTTACCGAAGAGCCTCAGGCAGCTATTTGCTGTGATAGAGCTGCCGATACTCTTAATCTGGTCTCCCGGGAAAATGGAGGAATACGTGACCTGAGCAGCAAAATAGCGTGCCGGCAGCCCAGTCGAATCATCGGTGAAATTAAACAAATGGAAGAAACGCTGCCCACCCTGGCTTTGCCCCGCAGACACAGTATTCCCCGAAGCTCCTATCTTAATAAAGCCTTGAATGCGGTTTATGCGGAGCAGCCTCAAAATTTTGAGCAGCTGCTTGCCATACCTGGAGTGGGACCGGGAACATTGCGTGCGCTCTGCCTGGTTGCCGAGGTGGCCTACGGGGTTAAACCCAGCTTTACTGACCCGGTGCGTTACTCTTTTGCCCATGGAGGTAAAGATGGCTTTCCCTTCCCGGTCAATGAGAAAGATATTGAGAATTCATATACCACCCTGGAAAGAGCCCTGCGCAAGGCCAGGGCGGGACGGAAAGAACAGCTTGACGCCTTGAGGAATCTGGCCCGGTGGCACAGCCAGGCTATTACTATAAAGGCCGGTCCGTTTCCAGCCGACCATAACCGCCAGCTTGTTCAGGACAGTAAAAGAGGATTCCTTAACCGCGGCAGTAAAGAAACCCTCTTTCAGCCCGGGTTATTTTAAAGCCTTGTCCATCATTACGGCACACTGCCCCCGGGTGGCATTGCTCTCAGCCTTAAAACCAGGGTATATAAGGCCTTTACCGGTACCTGCCTCTACATAGGGCTGGTACCAGGCGGCATCCGCCTGCCGTTCATTTACGGGTAAACCTATAACCTTTACAACAACCGTCAGCAGTTCAGCACCAGTTAATTGCTGGTCCGGTGCAAAACGAGCGCTATCTATGCCCTGCATCCATCCCATTCTTGTACAATAGGCAATCGCTTTACGGGCCCAGTGCGAATCACTTACATCCAGGAAATCCTTATCACCCGGAAAGGTCTGCACTGTTCCCCCTTTGGCCAGGGCCAGCACCTGGGCAAATTCTGCCCGGCTGATACCGGCTGCCGGGCGGAAGCTTTTATCCGGATAACCTGTCATCACCCCTTGTTCGACCAGTTTCATTACTGCTGTATAAGCGGGATCATTGGCTTTTAAATCGTTAAACGTCATCCGGCCCGTTTGGGGGGCCAGTCTCTTATAAACGCTTTCTCCCCGGATATAGTCGCCCAGTGCCATCAGCGCCTGTTCGCTGGACATGAGATTTCCCTTCCCGTCCTTTATATGGGCAAAGGAGCCATCCTTAAGCTGGTAGGACATTATTATGTCTATCAGTTTCTGACCGCCCCGCGACCAGGGTGCACGATCCGGGTCTATTCCTGCCGCCACCAGGGCCTGCATTACCATGGCAGCTGATTCCAGATTTTCGGTTTTCCAACTGGCAAAGCCGCCTCCGGGCAACTGGGCATGACGCAGGTAGTCTACAGCCCTGGCAAGCACAGGATCTGCCTCCGGTCCGCTTAAGGCCAGCGCTATAATAGCTGCGCTGGTGACATCGACATCCGCGTCGGTATCTCCAGTCAGAAAGTTAAACCCCCCGTCGGGGTGCTGCTGCTCCTTGAGCCAGTCAATCGCTTTTCCCCTATCCCATTGACTGGCACCGGTTGCAGACAGGGCTATCATTGACCAGATGTGTGCATTTACCAGCTCTTCTCCGCCGTTATTAATGCTGTCAGGGAATTTACCCGAGGGCAGCTGTTTTTTTTCCAGTCGGCTGATAAGGTTTTGCCCGGCAAAATCGGCCGGGTCTTTACCGGCAGCTTGCAGGATAATCATGTATCGGGCCAGGCTGGTAGTTATGTCCAGATCCGAGACCAGTTTTGTTTTTATATCCTGTTCCAGCTTTGCCACAGCCGCTTCACCCTGCCACCGGCTATCCATGAAATCCTTCTCGACAGCCCGCAAAGCTATGGGGGTCCAACCGGTAAAGCAGTCAAACTGTTCGGCTTGGCAATGCTGCTGGAGGTAATCGGTACATTTACCTGCAGCCGTTTCGGCCTCCGTTCCGACAGGCGGCGACGCCATCGCCACTGGCGCCGCGGTTGAGCATACGCTAAAAAAAAGCAGCCAAAGGCACAAAATTGTTTTTTTGAATTTTATACCCACCGTTCATCCTCCTTGATAATCATATACTTTTTCCGATTCTTTCCCAAGGGCCTTGGCCTGCGCCCCTTTAAGCACCAAACGGTTTTAGCGCAGCGGCAGAGGAGTAACCCCTTGCGGATCAAGCATTACTCCCCAGCCATAATCAGGATTGATGCTGCCCTGGTTTAAAAACGCAACTGCTCGTTCCAGCCCCTTTTCATCTTCGGCTACCATCAGCCAGAGGGGGTTGGCATCACCCATGCCGCTGGCTGTAGCCTGCACACAAACACAGCCTCCCTGGGCAACCGCCTGCCCCTCCTGCATAGCCGCATTAAGCAATTTAAAGCCGGAATCGCTAAACCCACAGAAAAGACCGGTCCGGTGCGGGTTGGAGTTTAGCGCCTGTATGGCCGGCAGTGCTGCTATTTCTTCCCGCAGCCCCAGTAAAATAACCGGTTGCGGCCTCGTCTTTATTACTTCGTTATTGACTTCCCGCAACTGTACCGTTTTTATACCCCGGCTGCCCAAGCTTGCCGCCAGCAGGCCGGACGCATCTTTAGCCGAAGGCGAATAGGCCAGTAAAACCCCATTGGTAAAGGGGTGGGGGAAGGCCCCGATCATGGCCGGAGTAAAAGCGGCTGAGCCCCAGTCATGGTAGTCCCACCAGATTACATCGCCATCGCTTAATTTTACATCTCCCGCGCCACTGCCAGCCAGGATTCCGTTGATATAAAAAAACCAGTCCTGTTTCGTTCGGTTTAGTGCCATCTTGCCGGTATATCCTGAAGTCAGACCGTTTATGGAATTGATAAAAGATCCGCCGTAGGAGGTTTTGACATCCAAATAAGATTCGGTCAGGCTTAAAGCGTCCTGCTGGTCCTGAACCGCCACCCATTGGTTAAAAATTACCGCCTCACCGTAATCCCGGGTGACCAGCAGATGAGCCCTTGACTCCCCCCTCCGGGGTTCAGCTTCACCAGCCCTGCCGCCTTCGGATTCCGGCTCACTGGCAGCAGACTTGCCTTTATCCACTGAAGCTGGTTGAATTGGATGGGCGGTTTCATTGTCGGTCTGCTTCTGGGAGGTGCTATTTGATTGGCTTAACCCCTTACCAACCGGTGCATCTGATACCGCAGCCTGCCGGGAATGACTGCATCCCGACAGTAACAGTATCAGTATCAGGAACACTGCCAGTACGGATTTTTTTCGCAAATTCTTACCACCTTATAGCGTTAATTTATAGATTATCATTGCGGCCTCCGCCCGGGAGAGCTTGCCATCTCCTCCAAAGCTGCCATCCGGATAGCCGCTGAATATCCCCCGGCGCTGCAGGTCAAAAACCGCTTCCCGTGCCCACCCGGGAATCTCATCCCCATCAGCGAAGCCGGTATTGCCCGGTTTGGATTTCGAGGTCCCGGAGGGGAAGATTCGGTTTAACAAGCAAGCAGCTTCATTGCGGCTAACCGGGTCATAAGGTCTGAAGGTGGAGTCCGGATACCCGCTTATCCATCCCTGCCGGGCGGCAGCGGCAATTGCGCTATAACACCAATTGTCTTCACTCACATCTTCGAACCCGGGGTCAGTTTTATCTACATCCGCCCCTTTTACTCTTATCAATAATCCCAATATTTCCGCCCGGTTAATACTGCGGTCCGGCTCATATCCCCTGCCTGTACCTTTAATAATTCCCTTTGCAGACAGGCTTTCGATAGCTTCCCGGGCCCAGTCGAATCGGGCGTCAATGTCGTCGAAGGATGGAAGGGGCTTGGAAGTGCCGCTTTTGTCCCCTGTTATCTCTTTCCCCTTTGCAATCAATGCAAAACTGGTAAAATGGTCAACTTGGAATATTACCAGACCATTTTTCAGGTCTATTATAGCAGGAATCTTTACCCATTGCCGGGTCTGGATATCGAACCAGGCAGGTGTTAATAAATCCAGATCGACCTCATCCGTAACAGCCAGTTTTATGGCCATGGTAACCGGGCGGTTAAATCTTAAGCCATCAGGTCCAAACTCATAAATCGATGAAAACAATCTCACCGCAGCGGTTTCCGGTTTATCCTGCGAGGTTTCTTTAATGGTTATTTTTGTGTTTTGAGTCAGGGCCCCTTCCGGTATCTTAAGGAAAACTTCACTGTCTGCCATAATCCCCCCTTCCCTGCCCGCTTCTTTAATAATATCAACTCTGTTTTCTATAAGAATCTGCCGCAGCTTATCCATTTCTGCAGCAGCCATCCGATCTCCCTGGTTTAAGACCACGTTTCCTTTTTTCAGCTTGCCAAGCGCCTGCTCATACGGGCCGGATAAATCAACCGTCCCCTGTTTAATCTCCAGCGGCTTATTCGCTATCACTGCAGGAGCACCTACATCCTTGCCACCGTCCAGTGTATACAGCCATTCCACCCGGTCGCCATTTCGTATTATTGCACTACCGGCACCGGTACCGGGAAAGATGCCGTTTATCCTGAACAACCAACCACTCAGGGGGTATCCCTCTTTCTTTTCCGTCAGGCCAGCTATGCTTCGGACATATTCGCCGGATATGCTGTAACTGATATTATTCTGGTTCAATACGCCCTTCAGGGCATCCAGAACGGTACAGCTGCCTGCCCAGTTCCAGTTAGCATTGGGAAGGATAGTACCAGTTCCTGCATCGCCGCATATACTGATCGAGGCGGTTGACTGCTGTGGTTCTGCTCCTCCGCCTCCCCCTCCTGGATCAACAAGGTCACTGTTCACTTCCACTAATGGAAGTTGTTGCACCTGCCCTCCTGCTGCAGTTTCAGCATTATAGCGCCCCCGGTCCAACGAGAAACGGAATTGATAATTGCCGTCACTACCGGCACGCACCTGGTTAACATATGACTTCTTGCCATCCTCCCGTTCCACCATCAGGCTTACCCATTGCCCCGCCCCGGCGTGTCCCGATATTGTCACCTGGTTGCCATCAACTGCGCTATCCGCCAGAGCAGGCATCGGAGATAACAGCAGCACGGCCAAAACCAGGAAGCTAAGAAACCTCTTGGTCATCATATTCGCCTCCCTAATGTACCGGTATTACACTGGGTGTAACCAGGGGGTTTTTGTCATCCCAATTGTCCCAGACCAACACCCGCACCTCATAAGAACCTCTGGCGGGGATAGTGAAAGCGCTGCTGAAATCTGCGCTCTCCCCCGGTTGCAGGATTTTACCGAGTGATGTCAGTATTGACTGCTGTTCGCCAGCGGTATCATAGAGTCCTGCCAGCACCAGAACCGGAACAGGGTGGTTAGCTGCATTGCAGATAGCATATTTCATGCTGGCATCATTATCCAAGCTGAAACGGTCCGCTGATTGCACGGTAAAACACAAGCCATTGGTATCAGGCAGTACGGTATGGTATTTTGATTGTCCCCGCACAAGATCCCCCAGAGCGAGCAAGGAATGATATGTACTCATACGATTGGGCACGGTGGGGTCATTCCACCCTGAAGGCTCCCAGCTGTAAACAAACCATCCCTGATTGGCTTGATACGAAAGAAGGGCATCCACCATATTATCCCCCCCCTTTATCCATTCGTCGGCAAAGGGATCTATTCCCAAGGCTGTAAGCGCTTCAATTACTGCTGCAATTGAGTCCGGGCTTTCACTGCCCCAGCTTCCAAAACCACCGGAAGAAAGTTGTTGCTCCTTGAAATATGCAAGGGCGGTATTTACGGTTGCAGTTACGGTATCTTTGCCCGGTTGCCGGTAATCTGGCGCCAGGGCAATCAGGGCGTGGGCGGTGGAATCTACATCAACACCCCAGCCGCTTTCGTCAAAGCCACCGCTGCCATCCTGACTGCTGCAGATAAATGCAACGGCATCATCCCGCTGGTAATTAACTGTAAAGCCATTTACCCGGGCGAAATCCAGGGCGATTACCGCCCAGACCGTTTGATTCAGGCTGGCATTGGCACCGTTGACAAAGCTTCCATCCCCATTCTGCATAGCGCCAAGCTCTGCAATATTGGCGTCGATTACTGCGCTATCCTGCCGTCCGGCAATCGCCCCAATAATATTGCGGGCATAATCACTGGCTGACACAGCATTTTCAGGTGAATATTTACTTCCGCACTCCACCGCAGCCCAGCGCATGGCTAAAACCTCCCAGGCATTGCAGTTATCCATCCGGTTATAATATCCCAGTAACTTATCGCGGGCAGTATTGATACTGTCAGGATTGACCGCTTCAGCCCTGCCAACGAAAACACTGAATACCAGCATCTGCATCAAAATAACGATTATCAACCTGCTAAAACATGCCTTTAAATATGATTTAAACATTCATCCACCTCCAGAACGTATAGCCATTTACGGCCTGACCATTAAAAAACCCCGACTTTTAAAGGCCGGGGCATAATAAAGGCAAAGGTTTGTATACCATCCCTTAATCCTCCCTTCTTATCCCCAGAAGTTAAGTAGTCATTACTGCCGGCAGGTCTCCTGGCTTAAAGTCATCCTAATCCCTGTGCCTTCCCAACCGATGCCCGGTCAGTGGCTGTATACAGGTTTCGTCCTTAATACAGTAAGGGGAACTGCAACGGATTCTCACCGTTTTCCCTATTAAAGCAGCTTATGATGGCTGCTGCCGGCAGGATATATTAAATTATCTTCATATTATATAGTATCGCCTGGTAAATCAAGTAAAGACATTTGAGATGTGAAAACAGCCCTATAAATATAAAAAATGTTAGAGATAAAAAATATATATATCCACTATCTTGTCATTTAGTGTCGACTTGTGTAATATTATAAGTAACCTTCACCCCCCAATTAACTAAATATAAATTCCATCACATTCCCTCTCCGCATGAGCCCTCCCCGGGCTCATGACACTTTTCTGGGGGTTTTACGTTATGTTTTCCAAAAATAGCAGTTTATTCAGACCTGATTATGATTTAGAATTATATATATGTGTCTGCTTTTGTCTAATAAAAAGATTGCTTATTTCTTGCTCAACAAACTAAGGGAGGCCAATTTAAATGGGTAATAAGACAGCAGAAGGTCAAGTCATTGTTGTAACCTCCGGTAAAGGAGGAGTGGGAAAAACTACGACGGTGGCCAATGTTGCCAGTGCGCTGGCCAAGCTGGGCCATAAAGTAATGGTCATGGACCTCGATATAGGATTAAAGAAACTGGACCTTATTCTGGGGCTAGAAAACCGGGTCATCTATGATATAGTCCAGGTTATAGAAGGCGAATGCACTTTGAAACAGGCTCTGGTTAAGGATAAACGCTTTCCTGAATTACATATGCTGCCCGCGGCTCAGACCCGCAATAAAGATGATATTACCCCAGAGCAGGTGAAAGAGCTCTGTACCCAACTGAAGCCTGAGTTTGACTACATATTTATCGACTGCCCGGCCGGTATCGAACAGGGGTTTAGGAACGCCATAGCCGCAGCCGACCGGGCCATTGTAGTTACTAACCCTGAGGTGTCAGCCGTTCGTGATGCCGACCGAATCATAGGCATGCTGGAATCAGCTAATTTCAAGGATATAAAATTGGTAGTAAACCGGATTAGAAACGATATGGTTAAAAGCGGGGACATGTTAAGCATCGAGGATTTGATGGAACATTTATGTATTGATTTGCTGGGGGTAGTCCCCGAAGATAAAAATGTCGTCGTCTCCACCAACAAGGGTGAGCCTATTATTTTAAACGACCGTTCCCAGGCAGCAACCGCGTTCAACAACATCGCCCGGCGGATGCTGGGTGAACACGTTGATTTCCCGAATTTTGAAGAAATTTCGTTCTGGAACCGGGTTAAAAGCCTCGGGCGCAACTTATTCCCTGGTAATTAAAGGGGGTTTATAAAGTGCTAAATTTTTTGAAAAGGGTTTTTAGTGGCGAAGATAATTCTAGCAAAGGCCAGGCCAACAATCGCTTAAGGTTGGTCTTGACTCATGACCGTTTGGGAACTTCGGCTCAGCTCATGGAGGTCATAAAGGAAGAGATTATTGAGGTTATTGCCCGGCATGTTGAAATTGAGGGAGTTCCCGAGGTAAAAATCATAACTGAGGGTAGACATGCCGCTCTGGATATCAGCATACCCCTAAAAGGCAGGTAGAATCTCAAATGTTAAAAGTAAAAGGAATAAATGACAGTCTGGTTATGGTTTTTGAAAAAGGCAGTTTTGAGGAATACCGTTCTTTACTGGAAGATAAGATAGTTGCCAACAAGCAATTATTCAGCGGTTCCCGGGTTATTTTCCGGGGTGAGGGGCTGCAATCCTTGTCTCATGATGAGCTCATCGCATTACAGAAACTATGCTTGGATAACGGTATGATTCTCAATAATACCCCCAGCAGAGGCAGCATATTGGAAAAGACCGCCGGTCCCCCCCCTCCTTCTTCTGCAGCCGAATCAAAAAAGCCCGACCCCGCTTTTTCTAATACGGGCAATAAGGATTTAATTATACGCAGAAACCTTCGTAGCGGTCAGAAACTGCACTCAGAAGGTTCAGTGGTTATCTGGGGTGATGTGCACGAAAGTGCAGAAATTACTGCGGCAGGCGATATCATTGTGCTGGGTAAACTGGCTGGCATAGCCCATGCCGGTTATTATGGCAAGGAGAACTGTGTGGTTTTTGCCCTCAATCTGGCTCCCAGCCAGATCCGTATCGGCAGCAGAATATCACGGGCCAGTGATGATCAGAATAAACGGCCCTACCCGGAAATAGCTTTCCTGGAGGAGGGCAATATCTGTGTACAGGAGTATACTTCCGGTAAATTGCCGCGGCGCTAGACTTAAACGGATGCGGCCCGCGCCCCCATAGGGCGCACGGATGTTCGTTGCCGCTTACGGTTAATGTGGCGGATAGATTGGGATTAACGCAGATATGCTCCCTTTATTCCGCGTCAAAAAACACCTGTATTTTAATCCGTGATTACGGCCTGCGGCCACGAGTGGTACCACTGTCCTTTACCGGCCTCAGCATCCGGGAACCGGCGGTTGGTTCATGCTGTACCATAGGATCTCAGCATATACGCCTGGTAGGCGCTTGGGGAGGTTTTGTTCTGTGCTTTCGGAAAAACGTTTAACCGGGCTACGCCTGCGTTCGATTGTTTCTGCCCTTTTTAATCACCGTCTGTTCATCCCTATTATACTATTGTTTATTGTTCAATTGCTGGTAGTGGTTGGACTTTTTACCCGGGTGGAAATGAAGCTTTACGATTCCTGGTTCCGCCTGAGCGGGGCTAAACATCCTGGTGACGAAGTAGTAGTTATTGCCGTAGACGATTACTCCATTGAACAAATTGGCCCTCTGGCCTGGCCGCGTTCGGTGCATGCAGACCTGGTAGACAAGTTGAGCCAGGCACGGGTAGTCACCTTCGACCTCACCTTCGGTTCCCTGAAAGAACCGCAAGGGGATAAAGCTTTTGCCCAAGCTATAGAACGCCACGGCCGGGTGATCCTACCCTTTGAGTTCGATTTTGAAACCGGTGACAACGGAGAAAAGGTGCAATACATCAAGTTTCCCCACCAGATGTTTATGGAGCATACGTCCGGCATCGGTTTTGTAAATACCCCTACTGACATAGACCAGGTAGTGCGCCGCGCTACCCTGGTGGATGTTAATACCTACGAATTCCCTATTCCCTCGCTGGATCTGGCCACCTACCTGGCTGCGAAAAATCTGGGCGTGGAAGACTTAAAAATCATCCCCGGCTATCTGGACATTAAGGGCTATAAAATCCCCATCGACCATGAAAACAAAGCCATGCCCGCCTTCTGGGGGCCGCGGGAAACCTTTAAGAATATTCGCTACGCTGATGTGCTAAACGGCAAAGTTGCACCGGAATACTTCAAGGATAAGATTGCCATTGTCGGTTCTGTCACCCAGGATGAACATGACGTATACGCCACCCCCTATACTACCAGTAACATGGTAAAGCACGGCTCCCCTGAGACCCCGGGGGTAGAGATCCATGCCGCCATTACCCAAAGTATGCTGTCCAATCTCTGGTACCGGCCGGTAAGTCCGCTGCATAATTTCCTGTTCCTGCTCTTCGGCGGGACGCTCACCGCAGTGCTGGTAGGGCGGCGGGGCCCCTGGAAAGGATTGCTGGGCACTTTGCTCATAATGGCGGTAAGCATCGGCCTGGTATACGGCTTATGGCACTATCACTGGTGGCTCAACTTGGCTGCCCCCCTGATTCTCATCCTTTTGACTTATGTTGTCGTCACCTCCACCGACTTTATCCAGGCCGAGATGGAACGCCGTAAAACCCGGGCGGTTTTTTCCCGTTACGTTTCCCCTGATGTGGTGGAGGAGCTTATGAAGGACCCTGACAGTGTTGAGCTCGGCGGCGCCAAGAGGGTGGTTACCATTATGTTTGCCGACATCCGCGGCTTCACTGCCTACAGTGAAAACAAAGACCCGGTAGATGTAATTACCCGTCTTAACGAGTATCTTACCGTTATGACCCGCACTATCCAGAAGCATGGCGGTACTCTGGACAAATATCTGGGGGATGGCCTGATGGCGTTCTTCGGCGCCCCGATATATTATGAAGACCATGTGGAAAGAGCAATAAGGGTAGCTGTAGAAATTCAAGATGCCATCAAAGAGCTTAATGCTGAGTGGGCTAAAAAGGATGGCTCCCCTCCTCTGCTGGTCGCTATCGGCATCAATACCGGCCCGGCAGTAGTAGGCAACGTTGGCAGCCCCGAACGCATGGACTATACCCTGATCGGCGAGGATGTGAACCTGGCTTCCCGTACCGAAGCCTTGACCAAACTCTTCGAGACCCTGGTGCTGATTTCGGAGCGTTCTTACGATTTTCTGCCACCGGGGGAAATCAAAGACTCCCTCCACTATGTGGGCGCGGAACTGGTCAAGGGATTTACCCATCCCATCAAAGTCTATTCCCTATCCGGTCTGGACTTGCACTTTGAAAAATCCAAGGATAAAGGCTTTAAATAACATATAAAATCACCCCCGGCTGATTTGACTGCCAAAGTAAACACCGCCTGAATACTCCCAGATTGCTCCCAGCACCAGAGACGACACGGCATTGTCCGGGTTACTGAAATAGGCTTCACTGACAGCATCCGGGGCTAGCAGGTCAAACCACATGCCGGCAGTATTGGCCAGAGCTGATTTGTAGTAGAGACCACAGGTACCTGCTACTGCCGCTATATTCGTACTGTTATATTCGCTGCTGTTAATATTGAAGGCTTTTACGCATAGCAGTACGGAATGGTTGGCGATGGCCTCAGGAGGGATGCCACCCGAACCGCCCCCAGCCCCGCCACCGGATTGGGAAAAGGTTTGCAGGGTTAGGTCCAACTTCATTTATATAATAGGAAAATCGGTAGTCACCCGGTGCAACTGCCAGACTATAGGCAGTCTCCTGTTCTCCAGCGGTCAGACTTACACTGGTACTGGAACCATCCGTACCGTTGGCTGAGATACAAATATGGATTTCTTTGCTTCTTTACTTCCCTGGCTTACCTGTACTTCACCGCTTTTTACTTTCAGGCTGGCTCTAAGGCCGGCACGACTTAGCTCCGGGTCCCGGGTGAGAAGCACTCCCAGAGCCCGTGCCAGGTCGCCCCGGCGGAATTCCTGGTCAGGGTAAAAGCTATTCTTATCCTGGCTCAGACCAGCCATGCCCGCCGCCAGGGCCGCCGCTACCGGTCGAGCTGCCCAGTGCCTGTTATCCATATCGCTCAGTACCGGCAATTCTGCCTGGCTCGTATCTTCTCGGGATAAACGCATAAAAAGGCTGATTCCCTGGGCTCGGCTCAGCTTTTCCTCCGGCCTGAACGTGTTATCAGGAAAACCTTTTATGTATCCGGCCCCAGCTGCTGCGTTGATGTAACCCGCCGCCCAGTGCGATGCGTCCATATCACTGAAGCTGCCGGCATCAGGGCCGCCTTTTAGTCCCAATATCTTGCTTGCCAATACTGCGGCCTGAGCCCGGGTTATACCCTCAGCAGGATGAAAAGCTCCATCCGGGAAGCCGCTCATAATACCTCGTTTAGCCAGATAGCTGATATATACTGCATTGGCATCTCCGCCTATATCCTTGAATACCGGAGCCGCCGACTTTCCTGTATCCCCTGCTGCAAAAGCCGTTACCGATACCCAAAATAGTATAACCAGCAGATAGAGGAAAAGAAAACGACAATACTTTTTCAACCGTACACTTCCTTTCTAACCTTTTCTATTTTTCTAGATATTAGTCAAAAAATGCTTCTATCCTGCTTGTTTCGGAAAAACAGCCCCCGCATAAAGCGGGGGCTATGGAGCGTTATATCTCACTTTCAGGCGGCTAATTTTTTACCATCCAGCTTATCCTTGCCCACATAGATTGCCTTACCAGCATCTACATTTTTTGCTTTATCCTGCGGGCCGGTGAATCTAACGTCTCTTTCTTTGTTTAATAGTTAATGGCATGGTTTATGGCTGAGGAGACGTTCCCAGCTCTCCTTCCGTCACTGCATGGTCAGTAAAACCAACGATTCGGTTATCGGCGTTCAGAGCAAAGACCCAGATGTGGTCAGCCGGCGCAACCCCATTGATATAACTCCCAATGGTATAAGCATTTCCTGTGGCTGACCCATCCGAGCCCATAGCAGCTTGTGAGGGAGCAGCCGGGCCGCTGGGACCAGGAGCAGTACTGGGCATTGCAACAATCTTGTATTGGCTTGCCTCTGAGGGAGGATTTGCAACTGTAAATGATGTTTGGCCCTGGTAAATACCGGGCGAGAAGTTAAGTTCCAACGCGGGCGCCGGGGCGGTATTTGCAATTTCACCGGGAATAAGGGTATGATCGATAAATTTTGCAACCTTGCCGGAAGCGTCCAAACCAATTACACCCAGGTGGTAATCTGCCTGTACCGGAAACAAGACGATACTGGAACTGAGAGGGGGACTACAATCCAGGTACCCGCTGAACTCAGGAGAACTGCCAAAGCTGTCTTCCGCCGGAGTATTGCCGGTAAAAGCTGCGGCCTGGAAAATCCATTTGAAGCCACCGGTGCAGGCTGAATCCCCGATGCTGGCCAAGTGGGTGCTTGAAACCCATATACCAGGTGCAAAAGTCGGCACAGTGTCGAAGGCGTCGGATGGAGCCTGTGCAATTTCGGCTGCTGTAACAGTATGGTCGGTATAGGCTATAGTCTGGTTTGAAGCATCTACCGCCGCTACATTTACATGATTTCCTTCAGCAATAGGAAAGGGGGTTCCCGGCTCATATAACGGACCCGTTACAGGCAACCCGGCAGGAATCCAACTATTAGTATCCAGGTATTCTCCCTTAGACGGGCAGGGCAGTGCATCCGGGTAAACGCGATACAGGTAATGGTCAGCACCAGGATAACTTAGACTGCTGAAGCGGCAATAGCCTGAGAATACCCAGTGCTCCAGGCCAAATCCGGTCAGAGGCGGGGGCGAATCGATTACCTTAAGCGGTGCAACGGCTATTGCCTTGCCATTCTTACTTATAATGTATTCGTATTGGAGCGGGGGCAGTTTGCTCTTAAGCTCAAAGGTGACAGTTGAATCAGTAACAGAGGTCGGAAATATAGCGGCAATATCCTGACCGTTAATATCCGCGGCAGGAGCATTGACTCCCGCCTGAATAAACTGAATGCTTATACCCGATTCATTATCTTCCCACAGGTCAGCTGTCGAATCATTAACTTGTATAGTTAAGGGAGCAGAGTAGGACATTGGTACATATTGCGGATTTACTCCGAGCGGATGAAGTACCGTAACTGCAATTATCTTGGTCAAAGGAGCATATCCCGGAGCCGTTGCATTAAAGGTTACGGTTTCCGTTCCAGTGGTATTTATATCTTTACAAGTGAATATTACCCGGCGGCAGGCGGTTCCCTCACCGGAAAGGCTTACATTTACGACATCGTTTCCGGTTTCGGTCCAGGTTATTTGGGCATGGGCCGGATTAATAGCAAATTCTCTGCCAATATGAGCCGGTACCGGGAATCCCATGGGTCCAGGGAACATCACCGGCATGTATAGTTTTTCCGGTATGGTGCCTATAACAATAGTTCCACTGCTGGTCCCTGCACTACCGCTGCTTCCACTAGTTTTTAAATGAGCACCAGGTGAATTACTATAGGCTTGCTCCAACGCCTGGTTCAGGCTATTTAACAGGTTGGGGGCATTCTCGGGGGGCGACTGATTTCCTGAATTCCGCCCGGTACTTCCTGGTGGTGCTTCCTGATTATCGGTAATCTCCTGCGCCCGGGTTTCTATCCATTCTTTCTGCTGGTTCCATTCTTGAGCTTGGGAGGGGCTCATAGGCGCCGGAGGGCTCGGGGCCTGTCCCTGTCCAGTTACGCCGCAACTTTGACCTTGAGCCAGGGTCTGAGCCTGTCCGCCGGCAATAACTTGGGCTTCACCTTGCAGGAGGGTAGTGTTGCAACCCGTTATAGCGACACTATTGCTCCAGAAGCTTCCTCTGATTGCGGCAACTCCCCAAGGCATGTCTACTTTTACTTTTACTTTTTTCCTCTCCGCAGTCTGATACCATTTCTCCCCATCGGCTGCCAACAAATCAAATACCCTGTCTCTGGCAGCTATTTTATCGTGTCTGCCCTGAGTCAGCTGCTGGGATGCCGCTCCATTTGCTCCGGTACCGGTATATCTGGAGGCCAGGGCTCCGAAGAGTTTTCCGTTTATAAGTTCTACTTCCAGCAGGTCTATGCCGGTCCCGGGGGTACCGTCGATTTTGATATAGGCTCGACCCCGGGACTCTTTTATCTTTAGCTCACTGTTGTTTTTTAAGAGTATGCCACTGCCGTCGGGATAGGTTATTTCTGCCTGGCCATCTTCACCGGTAATTATGGTATCCCCCGCAGCCGCCATACTGATTTCCGATACGGATTTGGTCTTATCGTTCACCGAGCTTTTAATGGTTACTTTGCCGCTTTTTACTTTAAGTTTTCCGGTAAGAGTTACCTGGCTCAGGTCGGGGTCCTTGGTCAACATGATACTCAAAGCCCGGGCCAGTTCTCCCCGGCTAAAGACATTATCCGGATCTACTTTATTGTCCTCCGCATTTATCATGCCTGCTGCCAGGGCAGTGGCTACGGAGGCAGCAGCCCAGTGGCTGTTGTTCAAGTCCTTTAGCGGCGGGAGCTCCGCGTCAGTAATATCCTGCCGGGATAAACGCAAAAAAAGGCTTACGCCTTGAGCCCTGGTCAGGCTCGTTTCAGGTTGAAAGCTTTTATCAGGAAAGCCTTTTAAGTATCCTGCCTCTGCTGCCATTTTTACATAACCTGCAGCCCAGTGGTCTATAGGGACATCATTAAAAATACTCGCTTCAGAGGTGTCCGGAGTTAAGCCTTTAATCCGGCAGAGGATCGCCGCTGCCTGGGCTCTGGTCAAACCCTCTCGGGGGTGAAAATTTCCGTCGGGGAACCCGCACAAAAATCCTTTTTTAGCCATGTAATTTATGTAGATGCCATTGGCATCCCCTTCTGCATCACTAAATGCTGAACCAACCGGTTTACTGTCGCTTTCTCCTTCCGCCCGGCCCATCCCTGCTGCTAATACCAGAAACAATACAATCAGAAGGCAAAGGAAGAGAGAATAATTACGCCTCTTCAGGTTCGTCCACTTCCTTTCTTGACGTTATGGTATTTCCTATCGACTCTTATTGTTTTCCATATAATTCAAAAATCTCCTGCTTTGTTCCCGCTAACGGAAAAAGTATCTGCATTTTGGTTTGGCTGGATAATTTACCTGGTTTGCGAGTAAGCTGACGATCTGATCTGCCTAGGAGCGTAATGATGCCAGGAAATACACTATCAGGCAGATTAACGCCATGCCAAAGCCTATGACTCCCAGATATGCATATTTTTCCACTTGAGCTGAATGATTAGTCTGGATAATCAGAGCCGAACCTATCAGAGCCCCGGTGATAATGAGGCTGGCGCTGACACGGCTGGCCAGTTGGGTCAGTTTGCGGTCGGTTTTGGGCGTGAATTCCACCTTCATAGTAATGGTTAGATTGCCTTCTTTGGCGGCGGATAAAAGGGCATTAAGATAAGAAGGCATCTTACCCAGGGGCCTTACGTCCTGATAGTATTTACTGCGGAAGAACTTGTATACGCTGTCAGGTTTTAAACGCTCTTTATATACCTTTAAGGCCAGAGGCCGGGCTACCTCGGTAAAATTAAAATCCGGGTCCAGTTTTTTGCCCACACCCTCCACCGTAATCAGAGCCTTCATAAGCGCAGTAAGATAGGATGGCATTTGCAGATGGTAACGATAGGCCAGTTCCATAGCTTCCTTTCTTAATCTTTTCATATCCAGGCTGCCGATATTGGTGGACGACACATCCTTAACCAAGTCAACGAAATCCTCATAAAAATCCTCATTATCGGTTGAGTCCCCCGCTATCCCGATATCCCTCAGGGTCCCCATAGCCTTGTAAATGTCACCTTTATTAAGGCTAACCAGCAATTCACCCAGATAAAGCAGCCTGCGTTCGGTCAGGGTACCGATTTCCCCAAAATCGATGAATGCGATAGTGTTTTCATCGACTACCAGAATATTTCCCGGATGGGGGTCAGCCTGAAAAAAGCCGTGCAATAGTATCTGGGACAGAAAAGCTTCGGTACCCAGTTGTGATATCTTGCGGCGATCCCAGCCCTGGCGGTCGATTTCACCAATATCGCTTAGTTTGAACCCAGCCAGGTACTCCTGGGTTAAAACCCGGGGGGTAGTATATTGCCAGTATACCCGTGGAATCACTACCCTTTCGTCGTCGCGAAAGTTGTTATATACCCTATCGGTATTGCGAGCTTCCCGAGCATAATCCAGCTCCCGCAAAAGCATGCGGCCATATTCTTCAACCATATCATAAATACCGATACGCCTGGCTTCAGATGATCTTCGTTCTGACATTCGGGCCAGACCTTTTATTATTTCCAGGTCGCTCTCCACCTTGCTTTCGATGCCTGGCCGCTGTATCTTGACGATAACCTCCTCCCCGCTTTTTAGCCGGGCCCGGTGAACCTGTCCGATTGAGGCTGCCGCCAGGGGATTGATATCGAATTCGGCAAAAATCTCCTCCGGGTCTCCCATTTCATTTATCATCTGCTTTAAGATTTGTTCGTAAGGCAAGGGCTCCACTTTATCCTGCAAGCTTTCCAGGGCCTCGATGTAAGGCGGAGGCAGCATATCCGGGCGGGTGCTTAACATCTGACCCAGTTTAATGAATGTAGGTCCCAGCTCAACCATAGCCCGACACAGATTGTCGGCCAGCAGGCGCCTTGCTTTACCATCTTCCCCGTTGATAAGCTGCCTGGGGGACAACTGAACCGCACTTGCCAGCCCGAAGCGCTGCAAAAGATAGCCCAGGCCGTGTTTCATGAAAGTCCCGACGATCTCCTGGCGCCTTCTTATGTACCTGACGTTCCACCATGAACTCATCTCCGCACCCCCAATATGAATTACTTTAAATATTCTATAACAATTCGACTATGTCCTGTCGCCATCCGTCTCGGGCAATACTGCTTTTTTGCGTCTGTTTGCCGGCCTGTGAAGCACCTGACAGCGGCGGGATATGCCTGAACACGGGTAAAATCGCACCTGCCCGCCTGCATCGCCCGTGATCTCCGGGTAAATCCGGATAAGAAGCGCAGCTTCTCCGGCCCTGCATTATTAGGATTGGGCCGTAATCGTCGGAGCTGCTGGTACAGGTTTCATCAGCGGCAGGTGGTAGGAAAGAAATCGGGCGGAAAAAGATTCATAAGAGTTTAATCCTCTTTGAACCAGCGCGGCAGGATTTTCAACAGATTGCCGATTCCTTTTATCCGGCGGGATAGTTTATGGGAGTAGCTGAAATCAATCAGCCCTTTAATACCATTGTAGATATCAGCATTGTTGGGGGGCCACCACAGGTTTTTTTTGGCCAAGGGCATGATGTCTTTGATAATCACCTGGGGTTGGGTCATTTCGTCGAAGCCGATCTTTCCATGGGTGCGTCCCAGGCCGGATTTCTTAAACCCTCCCCAGGGGGTTTCGGGCATACCATGGCTTACCAGGTGGTCATTGATGCTGACCGCCCCTGCCTGAAGCTGCCGGGCAATCTGTTCCGCCCGCTGCCGGTTGCGGGACCAGACCGACGCCGTCAGTCCCAGATCGGAATCATTGGCCAGTTTGATGGCCTCTGCCATATGATTGACCTTCGTTACCGCCACCACCGGCCCGAAGGTCTCACATTGCATGACCAGCATATCATGGCTGACATTGGTCAGTACAGTGGCGGGGAGAAAGTTTTTCCATTCCCGGTTGTCAGGTGTTCCGGATTGGGCATAAATGACCGCTCCCTTATCCAGGGCGTCGCGTATCTGTTCCGTGACGGTATGGATCTGGCCGGAGGTAGTCATGGCGCCCATATCTTTATCAGGCTCCAGGCCGAAGCCTACCTGCAGGGATTCCACCTTTTGCTTGAGCATTTGCAGAAAGGGGCCATAAACCTTTTCGTGCACATAAATTCGCTCGATTCCGGCACAGGTTTGGCCGGCACTGGTGAATCCTCCCCAGACCGCCCCCATGACCGCACGGTAGATGTCTGCATCCTCACAGACCAGCATGGCATCATTGCCCCCCAATTCCAGGGAAACCGGAGTCAGGGTCTCGGCCGCTTTACTCATCAGATACTGCCCTACCGCCACCGAGCCGGTAAAGAAAAGCTTGTCTATGCCATTGCCAAGCAGCATGTCCCCGGCCTGGCTGCCGGGAATATTAATAAAGCTGAAAAGACCGTCAGGCAATCCGATTGATTCAAAACATCGTTTCAACGCCAGTCCCGTCATCTGGGTCTGGCTGGCCGCCTTCAGCACAACGGCATTGCCGGCCAATAATGCCATAACTACTTCCGAGAAGGGAATAGCAAAGGGATAGTTCCAGGGAGATATTACGGCTACTATCCCCCAGGGAACTCTGACTATCTTGCTCCGTTTACTCATGGTGCCCAGATGCCCGGGAGATAACTTTTGCTCCCGGAGAAAACGGCCGGCATTTTTGCAATAATAAGATACTGCGGCGGTGGCGGGAAAAAGTTCGGCTGCCAGGGCGTCGTTGCGGGTTTTACCCGTATCCCGGCTTATGATAGCCGCCAGTTCGTCGAGATTTTCCACTATAAAGCCGCGGGTTTTTATAATCCGGCGAGTCCGCCCATCCACCGGGGTGCGGCTCCATTCCGACTGCGCAGTTCGGGCCTTATCCATCATCAGCCGTAAATCTTCTTCATTATGCAGGGGGGAATATCCCAGCAGCTCGCCGGTAGCTTTGCACCTGCACTCGCTATAGTTTGGGGATGACGGGATACCTGCAAGATCTGATATAATCACAAACCAGTCTCCTTCATCATCGGTTCTGGATTAGACTACGGTAGAAATGAAATATCCGCCTAATCCGGTGAGGAAGACCCCGCACAGTACAATAATGAACTGATAAGCCTGCTGCTTGAGAAACCGGCGGCCTCCGGCTATGGCTGCGGCGATGCAGGAATACCAAAGCAGATCGGCCATAATATGCCCGGTAAAGAAGGAAGCAACGCCCGCAGCGCCGCTCTTAAGGGCCAGGGTCAAATAAGTCAGGCCAATAGTGGCCCACCAAACACTCCAGAAGGGATTGGATAAGCTAACCAAAAAACCGGCCACAACCGGATGCATGTTCACTCCCTTGCCGGTATTATTATCACTTTTCTCCAGAGAAATCCGCCCCTTAATAACATCCCTTATCATATTAAGCCCGATAAAAATTAAAAAGGCTCCTCCAACCAGTGAAATTACATTAGTAACCACAGGCTTCTTGAGATAAAAAGAGAGCCCGGCCAGCAGGGCAATAATTAGGGCCAGTTCCAGTACAGCATGTCCCAGTACAATGAGAGGACCGGCCTTGAAGCCCCGGCGGGCACTTTCGGCAATGGTCACGGTTAAAAGGGGACCCGGCATCAAGGCTCCCGACAGGCCCACCAAAAAAGCGGTTACAAACAGCGCCGTAATATTCATTCCTTACACCACCATTATTATTGTTAAAGGGATTTACATATTATAGCATTAAACGCCGGGGGCGGGGTACGGTGATCTTCCCTACACAATAAGAATAATCCCCAATATTATAAAAGTGGCTCCGATCACCCTGAAGGTGGTAATCTGTTCACCCAAAAATATTATAGCGCAAATCATAGTAACCAGGGGCGAACTGGCCATAATTACCGTAACCACTGATACCTCTCCTCGTTTGATGGCAGCATAGTAGGCCAGATCTCCGATAAGGGTGGCCAGAATAGCTTCGATACCCAACAGTATCCAGGAGTTAAACGGAATCTGCTTAACCTGACCCAGACTCCCGCTTACCCCTATCCAGGCAGTTACCATCCCTGCCGCCATCAGCGTTCTTAAAACCAAAGCCGCCATGGGATTGGCGTTGTTCAAACCAATTTTGGCAAATATAGGTGCCACACCCCAGCAGACCATGCCGAAGATAGCCAGCAGATATACCATCTTATCCCCCTGTTAAACGCCAATAACGCAAAGTCAATTATTTGCGGTTATTTTAAGAGCATCACGGAATACTAATAAAGACGTTTTGATTGCTTAAATGGAGTGGTGAAAAGTTTTGTTTAATCGGAAAAAATTATTGCTGGTTTTACTGTTGGGATTAGTTTCCCTTACTATAATATTAGCAACCAACTATAAGCATGCTCCCAATCGCAAAGCAACTGTCAAAGAAAACACCAAGACTGCAAAAGCAGTGGGCCAGGAGAATAAAGAAGATGAATCCCCCCTGCAATTGGTACAGGAAAGAATGCACTCCGGTTCGGTAAAGCAGGTTCCCTGGGAAAAAGACCCTGATTTTCTGAAAGCGCAAAAGGAAAACAACGCCCTGACAATGATGGCTGCCTACCGCACCGTGCTGCCCGACCCGCTTCCGGGGGAGGAGTCCAATGTTCACCTGGGAGCCAGATACCTCCGCGGCACGGTACTGAAACCGGGAGAGGTGTTTTCCCAGAATCTTACGGTAGGCCCCTATTCCCAGTGGCGGGGTTTTAAGGAAGGCCCGGTCTACCTGGGAAGTCAACTTTCCACCACAACCGGCGGAGGGGTGTGCAAAATAGCCTCCACTTTATATAATGTTGCAGTTTTGTGCAACCTGCCCGTGGTTGAAAGGCATCCGCACAGTATGCCCGTACCTTACGTGCCTTATGGTCAGGACGCCACGGTAAACTACGGGGCCAAGGATATTAAGTTTATGAATGATCTATCCCATCCGATATTAATCTGGGCCCAGGGAGTCGACAACAACCTTTATATTGCATTTTACGGCAAAAGCAACCCACCCCAGGTAGAATGGCACCATAAGGTCTTAAAAATAGAAAAGGCCGCCAATATTTACAGAAATAACTGGTCTCTGCCGGAGGGGGAAGAAAAGCTGGTAGCGCACGGAATGGATGGCGCGCTGATTAAATCCTGGATTACTGTCAAGGATAAAAACGGTAAATCGGAAGTGAAAGAATTAGGGAGCTGTTGGTATTCCCCTATGCCGGCCATAATTGAAAAGGGACGCATGGCTCCGTCCCTTTCCGAACAACCCTGATCAAAGCCAGCAATCACTCGATGAGCCAAATTTTTCAATCTATTCAGCAGGTGCACAGCCAATATACAAATTTCATATTATAAACCGTAGTGGGGCTGCTACAATCCAAGACGGCCTGTACAGTTAGCCTGGGGAAGGAGTATGAACCTCGGTTATGGAACAGAACCGGACCCCTTTATTCACTGCGGTTAAAAACTATGTCGAAGATAAGGTAATACAATTTCACGTTCCCGGTCATAAACAGGGTCAAGGGCTGCCCGAGTTCGCAGCTTTCGTAGGTCAGCGGGCACTCGAAATGGATGCCAACGGAATGCAGGATCTGGACTATATCAATAACCCCGGCGGAGTTATCCTGGAAGCGGAAAAGCTGGCGGCATCGGCTTTTAATGCGGAAAAGGCTCACTTTCTGGTTAATGGTACCACTTCGGGGGTGCAGGCCATGATTATGAGCGCCTGCGAACCGGGAGACAAAATCATACTGCCCCGCAACGCTCATAAATCCGCTATTGGAGGGCTCATACTCAGTGATGCCCTGCCGGTATATGTGCAGCCCGAAATACAAAAGCCGGGTATGGCTGCAGGAGTACCGGTAGAGAATTATGAAAAAGCCCTGAAAGCCAATCCTGATACTCGGGCTGTTTTTGTTATCAACCCCACCTATTATGGTTACACTTCCGACCTGGAAAATATTATAAATGTTTCTCATCATTATGGGGCAGCGGTTCTGGTTGACGAAGCCCACGGCGCTCACATGTATTTTCATGAAGATTTCCCGGCCCCGGCTATGCATCTGGGAGCTGACTTGAGCGCTGCCAGCATGCATAAAACGGCCGGTTCCATGACTCAGAGCTCCGTTCTCTTATCCCGCAGCGAAATGATCTCGCCCGAGCGCCTGCAGCAAGTGCTCAATTTAACCTGTACTTCCAGTGCTTCCTATCTGCTGCTGTGTTCACTGGATATAGCCCGATGGCAACTGGCCGTACGGGGGAGGTCGATATTAAACCAGGCACTGGAACTATCCCGCTGGGCCCGGCAAGAAATAAACCGGATGGAGGAATTTTACGCCTTCGGGAAAGAGCTGACCGGAACCCCAGGCTGCTTTGATTTCGATGAAAGCAAACTGGGAATAAATATACATTGTGCCGGTTTCACCGGATATCAGTTGGAGGCCAGGTTAAGGCAGGATTACAATATTCAGATGGAATTATCAGACCTGAACAATATCCTGGCGGTAATAAGTATCGGACACCGGCGGGAAGACCTGGAAGCCCTCATCCATGCCCTGCAGGATATCGCCCGGAAAAGCCAGTATCGTAAATACGAGCGCTTCCGCACCGGGCCTGATTGTCCGGAAATGGTGGTTCCCCCGCGCCAGGCCTTCTATAATCCCAAGAAAACATTACGCCTCAGCAGCGCTGTCGGCCATATTGCGGGCGAGATGATTATGGCCTACCCTCCTGGTATTCCGGTAGTCTGTATAGGCGAACGGATAACCCAGGATATAATTGACTATATCAATATACTGAAGGAAGAAGCCTGTCAATTGCAGGGCCCGGCTGACTCCCGCATCGAGTATATTCAGGTACTGGCAGGGTACTGATTAAGGGTTGACAAGAGGCCCATCTTTCAGCCGCATAATCCCAGCGGCATCATTTAACAGGATATTATAAACATCTTTTAAGGCCAGCCCCTGCTCGCCGGCAATCCGCCGGCAGTCTTCATATTCAGGGGCATATTTGAGAACCCTGCCCCCTTTTCCCGCCACTTTTATCCGGACCATGCCCAGGCTGCTGTTTATATTTATCACTGTCCGCTCCAATTCTTCCCTATCAACTGCCGTTTTTCTTACTCCCAGAGTAGTAGTCTCGCGGAAGATGATTTCTTCCAGCAGATGGGCATCAGAACCCTGGCAAAGCACGGTTAGCAGTACCCCGGGCCGGTTCTTTTTCATCATTATCGAGGTGAGGTAAACATCCAAAGCGCCTTTTTCCAAAAGCATGGAGAATAAATAGGAATATATCTCGGGGTTCATGTCATCCATGGCTGTTTCCAGCAGCAGCAGGCCATTGTTATTCTCACTGCGCCGGCCCCGAATGACCCTCAGCAGATTGGGGCTGTCCAACTCCCGCTTGCCCCAGCCATAGCCGCTGTTTTCTACCGATAACGGCGGCAAAGGAATAAAATCCCGGGCCAGGGTTTTAATAATAGCTGCTCCGGTGGGGGTGACCAGTTCCGCCTGCACCCCGCTGGAATATACCGGTATCCCGCGCAGGATCTCCAGGGTAGCCGGTGCGGGAACCGGCAGCAGACCATGGGCACAGGAAACCAAACCGCTGCCCGTATTCAAAGGAGACGCATATATGGTGTCTGCCTTCAGCATATGGATACAGATGGCAGCGGATACTATGTCGACAATGGAATCCACTGCCCCAACCTCGTGAAAATGAATTTCACTCAGCTTTTTGCCATGTACCTTGGCCTCCGCCGCAGCCAACTCCATAAATATTTTCAGGCTCAACTCCTTAATTGCAGCCGCCAGCCCGCTGTTACCGATAATAGCTTCTATATCGTTGAGATTGCGGTGAGGGGCATGAGGGTGATGGTGATCATCCGAACGGCATCCTTCATGATCTTCCAGAATGACGTTAAAGTCGGTGGCCATAATTCCATTCTTCGGTTTCTTCGTTATTTCCAGCCGGTATCCTGCCAGCTGCAGCCGGGCCAATTGCTCACCGAAAACAGCCTGGTCAACCCCCAGATCAAGCAGGGCGCCAACCGTCATATCCCCACTAATCCCGGAAAAGCAATCAAAATATAAAACCTTTTCCATTGAAAACCTCCTAAATAATTTTACGGAGCGCCGAATCCCGAGGGAGCATCGGTATCCTGGCAGTGGGGGTGGTTTTCTTATTACTCCCTATTCCGCCAGCTGGTTGATAGAGCTGGCCAGGCAGCCGGCTCCGAAACCGTTGTCTATGTTGACCACACCTATCCCGCTGGCACAGCTGTTCAACATGGCAAGCAAAGCCGCCAGGCCTCCAAAACTGGCTCCATATCCCACGCTGGTGGGGACGGCAATTACCGGTTTGCCCACCAGTCCCCCCACTACACTGGCCAATGCCCCTTCCATCCCGGCCACCACAACAATTACCCGGGCTTTCTCCAGAAGCTCGCGGTAAGCCAACAGCCGATGGACTCCGGCTACCCCCACATCATATAGCCTCTCGACGGTGTTGCCCATAACTTCGGCGGTCAAAGCCGCTTCCTCGGCTACTGGAATATCAGCCGTTCCAGCCGTAATTACCAGAATAATCCCCCTGGATTTTGCCGGTTCACGCTGCTCGACCATAACCAGACGAGCCTCCCGGTAGTACTTGACCGTCAGCCCCCAACCTTCAAGGACATGATAAATATCTTCCCCGGCCCGGGTAAGGAGTATATTCTCCCCACTTTTTATGAGTTCCTGCATAATTCCTTCTATCTGCCTGAGCTCTTTTCCCTCGCAATATACTACTTCCGGGAAGCCCTTTCTGAGGCTGCGGTGATGATCCACCCGGGCATAGCCCAGGTCGGAAAAAGGCAAATTCCTTAGTGTCTCCAAGGCAGCGTCAATCTCAATCTCACCGTTTTTTACCGCCGACAACAGCTCTTTTATATACTTGCTATCCATTCCTGTTCTCCTGCTTAAATAAGTCCATACTGCCGCTGCTAAACCCCTGCAAATCAAGGGTCACGTAAGTAAAGCCCAACTTTAATAAAGACCGGCTGATATAGTCTCTGAATCCAGGCTGGAAGAACCCTCCCATATCTTCAGGCTCTACCTCGATTCGAGCCAGGTTATCGTGGCTTCTTACCCGAAACTGCCGGAAGCCGCTCTTTCTCAGGATCTCCTCCGCTTTTTCCACCTGGTTCAATTTTGCCCGGCTTATAGGTTCTCCGTAGGGAAACCTGGTAGCAAGGCAGGACTGAGCCGGTTCGCTCCATCCGGGGAGCTCCATCTGCCGGGCCAGCAGCCTTATTTCCGGTTTTGTTAACCCCGCTTCCCGCAAAGGGCTTAATATGCCAATTTCCTGGAGGGCTTTACGCCCCGGTCGGTACTCATTAAGATCATCTAAATGGGAGCCATCCAATATATGTGTAATTCCCTTCCGGCTTGCCTCCCGGCGTATGGTGGAAAAGATGCTTTTTTTACAATGATAACAACGGTCGCGGGAGTTAAGCTGAACCTTTATATCATTCAGCAGGTCTAATTCGAACCAGATCTGTTTCACTCCCAAAGCCCGGGCTTTTTCCAATGCAGCTTCAGAATCGCGCCGGGGCTGGAAAGGGGTTTTAGCCGTCACTGCGGTAACTCTGTCCCCCAGAATTATGTGGGTAAGGGCCAATAGGAAGGTACTGTCCAATCCCCCGGAAAAGGCTACCCATACCCGATCATAACCAGCTATTATCCGCTTAAGCCGTCGATATTTTTCATCCAATCGAATCACCTTTTTTAAATCCCTGGGGTTATTAACAACCATCACCCCATACCCGTTAAACGGTTCTGTCAGCAACTTGCAAGTAAAGTATAAAACAGAAAAGGTGATATTGCCACAACAAGCAACACCACCGGTTGTTCTAAAAACCCGGGATAAAATCCAGCAGGACTCTGACGAAGGGCCTGGGTTCAAGTAAAGCCCAAATTTATCGCCAGGCTACGGAGATTTAACACCTGTCTTCCTATAACCCCTGCATGGTTTCGGCATACCTCTTCAGTTCTCCTGCAGTTCGCCCACGGGAACCTTAAAACTGCTGCTGTCGTCAAGAAATCGGACCTGGGCCAGACTGCCATCCAAATCTTCAATCCACACCGGCCTCCCCCCGAGCGACACCTCAATAACTCCTAAAGATCGAATTATCTCCTGAACCCTTTTATTATCCATTTCCATCAGCACCTTTCTGTTTACCGGATATATAGTAGCTTTTCCTAAGCCCCGCATTATTATGAATCAAGGCTTTCCACCACCATGCCGTTATTAAATTACCTGCCGTTTGGGTTTAGTTGTTTACTTGTTTAATTCAGTAAAGTAAAATATAGATGTCAATCATATGGTCGAAGGAGGCTGTCAAATTGAAAAGAAATCTCGTACTTATTCTTCTATTGTGTTTTTCCTTGACTATGGTCTTGGGGGGCTGTAGCGGCAAAGACAAGGATGCCGGAAAAAACCCGGCACCGGCTCAGACTGATACTTCATTCGAAGATATCAAGGAAAAAGGGTACTTTATTGTGGGTCTCGATGATGCCTTTCCGCCCATGGGCTTCAGAGACGAGAAAGATCAAATCGTAGGTTTCGATATTGACCTGGCTAAAGAGGCGGCCAAGAAAATGGGGGTAGAAGTCAAGTTCCAGCCCATCGTCTGGGATTCCAAGGTGGAAGAACTGGATAGCGGCAATATTGATGTGATCTGGAACGGTATGTCCATAACGGCGGAAAGACAAGAGCAGATGCTCTTCACCAAACCCTACATCAAAAACCGCCAGGTTATCGTCGTCACCGAAGATTCCGCCATCAAAACCAAAGCCGACCTGAAGGGTAAAAAGATCGGCATTCAGGCGGGAAGCAGCGCCCAGGACGCGGTAATGGCAGACCAGGCTACCTATGAAGTCATTAAGGACAATCTGCTGGAATTCGATGATAACGTCATGGCTTTGCGCGACCTCAAAGGCGGCGGACTGGATGCCGTGGTGGTGGATATAGTAGTTGGCAAGTACTATGTAAGCAAACATCCGGGAGAATACAAGTTCCTGGAAGAGGACTTCGGAGCCGAGGATTTTGCGGTAGGCATGAGGCTGACCGACAAGGCCTTCCAGGCTGAACTGGATAAAGCCCTGGATGCCATGAAGGCCGACGGAAGCGCGACCAAGATTTCTGAAGAATGGTTTGGGGAAGATATCATAAATAAATAGTCATTAGGTTTAATTATTGCTATCATTAGCATGACAGGCTTACAGTGCAGCTGTTGGCCTGTTTATCTTTTAAAACTGCAAAGGGGTATACCCATGGATTATATTCTCATGTTGCTGCCATCCATGCTTAAAGGATTGACGGTAACCCTGAAGTTATTTTCATTGACCCTGCTGCTGGCCCTGCCCCTGGGGATACTTATGGGGATGGCGCGGCTCTCCCATTTCAAACCCTTGAAGTGGTTTATGGAATTCTACGTCTGGCTGTTTCGCGGCACTCCGCTGCTGCTGCAGCTCCTGTTTATGTACTTCGGACTGATGACTATAGGTATCCGCCTGGAGCGGGAAATCGCCGCTTATCTCGCCTTTGTTCTGAACTATTCCGCCTACCTGGCCGAGATATTCCGTTCCGGCATCCAGTCCATCTCTCCGGGTCAGTATGAAGCAGCCGATGTGCTGGGATTAAACCGGGTTCAGACCATGCGCAATATCGTCCTTCCCCAGGTATTTAAACGGGTATTGCCTCCCATCGGCAACGAGGTGATCAATCTGGTGAAGGACACCGCCCTTATTTATGTCCTGGCTATAAGTGAGTTATCCCGGGTGGCCAGAACTCATGTCATGCGGGATGATACTTTCATTCCCTTTATCATCGCCGCTGTTTTTTATTTGATCATGACCGGCACGGTGCAGCAGGCATTCAAATGGCTGGAATCCAAATTCGATTATTACCGTTAGGAGTTAAGACTCATGTATATGCTGCAAGCTTTGGATATTCATAAAAAATTCGGCTCTCTCGGTGTTCTTAAAGGGGTCTCCCTGCAGGTGGAAAAGGGTGAGGTCGTAGCCATCATCGGGCCCTCCGGTTCAGGCAAAAGTACTCTTTTACGCTGCCTCCATCACCTGGAAACCATAGATAAGGGCGCCATTGCCATCCAAGGGGAGATCATGGCCCAGAATGGACCGGACGGGACGGCCGTTTACAGCCCGGAAAAGAATATAGCCGCGATCAGGCGCAAAATGGGCATGGTTTTTCAGAACTTCAATTTATTCCCTCACAAATCGGTGCTTGAGAACCTGGTGATGGCGCCCATGCTGGTCAAGCAGACGGATAGGCCGCAGGCTGAGAATACCGCCCGGGAATTACTGAAAAAGGTCGGCCTGTCGCAAAAGGCTGACAATTACCCGTTCCAGCTGTCCGGGGGACAGCAGCAACGGGTGGCTATTGCCCGTGCCCTGGCTATGGATCCGGAAATAATGTGTTTCGACGAGCCTACCTCAGCTCTGGATCCCGAACTGACCGGCGAAGTGCTGCAGGTAATGAAGGATCTGGCCCAGGAACATATGACCATGGTAGTAGTTACTCATGAAATCGGCTTTGCCCGCGAAGTAGCCAATCGGGTGCTTTTTATGGATGAGGGCCTGGTGGTGGAAGAAGGCAGTGCCGAAGATGTTATTGTAAATCCCCGGCAGGAGAGGACCCGGGCCTTTTTAAGCAAGGTGCTGATGGCCCGGTAAGAGAAGAAATCCGGTATACAAAAGGGGCGCTTCTTGTATCTATTGCAAGAGCCGCCCCTTTTATATACCGGTATTTGTATGGGAAAATTGTTGCAAGCAAAAGGATATTTTTAAATAATGTTGAATTGGTACAATACAACTTGAACGCATGATAACGGAGATAAAGAGGGGGGAGAAAAACGGCATCCTTGGGAACTTGATTACTACCTTTAAATCTTTGCCGGCAGAGAAGGTCAGGTAAAGAAAAATGCCGAACCAAGTTAATGAAGTGGGGAGAGGGCTCTTAAATTAACTGGTGTGGTGCCAGCAAGATAGACTTTAAGTTTTCTGCTTTACGCCCGGTAGAGTAAAAAGCCACAGGCTTTTATGGATGCCGGTGAAGGTATGGACAATTTAATAGAAGTGATAGGCATTAAAGAGGAGAACTGCATTAACTGCCACCAGTGTATTGCGGTTTGCCCGGTCAAGGTATGCAGTGACGGCAGCGGCAATGTGGTCAAATTCAATAATCAGCTCTGCATAGGCTGCGGCAGATGTATCGATGCCTGCATTAAAAGCCATGGCGGAATCGTGGAAAAGAGTGCCCGGTTCCCCATAGATGATGCGGTCGAATTTACAGCCGCTTTACCTGAAAAAGACATGGTGGCTCTGGTGGCCCCGTCTGCCCAGAGTAATTTTGTTTTGCCTAAATTGATAACTGCCCTCAAATTGCTGGGTATAAAGGCCGTATATGATGTATCCCTGGGTGCCGAAATAACTGTCGCCTGTTATCATGAGCTGATTGCCTCCGGTCAAACCGACCTTCCTCTCATAGCCCAGCCCTGCCCCGCTATTGTTAAATACATTGAGCTCTACCAGCCCGGCCTGCTGAAGCATTTGGCCCCCAGCGGCAGTCCGGTGCATAATATTGCGGTTTATGTAAAATCGCTGCATCCGGACAGCGAACTGGCCTTTATCTCTCCCTGCCTGGCCAAAAGGCGTGAATTCCAGGACAGTAAAATGGTTCGGTACAATGTTATATACCAGTCACTGGTAAAAATACTGGAGGATAAAGGTATATCCCTGCCTCATCTTGCGGACAGCGATTTTGACAATTGCATACCTGCCGGAATAGCCACCAACTTCTCCAGTCCCGGGGGACTAGGCGAATGCTACCGGCACAACTATCCTGATATCCCGGCCAGCCAGATAAGAAGGGTTGAAGGCCCCATAGTCTATGATAAATACCTGCCCGATCTGGAAATGGCTATACTTAAAAAAGCGCCCCATCTTCCCCTGATTATTGACATTCTCAGTTGTGAGAAGGGCTGTAATATGGGGCCAGGCTCCATTAACCATCACCGTTCCCTGGATCAAATCGAACGTACTGTGGCCGCCCGTTCCGAACAAAATCGGGGGGATAGCGTTCAGCAGCAAAAGCTGACCCGCTTTTTACAGGACGTAAGGCAGAAATTCAATTTCGAATACCACTCTTACCAAAACCTGGCCGGATATAACAATTTAAAAATACCCACCGCCGATGAATTAGATAAAATATACCAGGCCATGCACAAAACTGAAGCAAAGGACTTCAGAAACTGTGCCGCCTGCGGCTACAACTCCTGCTACCACATGGCTATCGCCATATTCAACGGCCTCAATAAAGGCGAAAACTGTCACCTGTACCAGGAGAAAGAATTGCGCCGGGAACAGAACATACTAAATGACATGGTGGAAGAACTGGCTCAACTTAACGAGCAGCTGCAGGAGCAGTTTACCCAACGCAATAAACAGGAGCAGTTGCTGGTTCAGAACTCCAAGCTGGCAGCAATGGGAGAAATGATAGGTATGATAGCCCATCAGTGGCGTCAGCCTTTGTCATCCATAAGCACCTTGGCCGGCAATCTGCAGATATATCTTGACCTGGATATGTTTAACAAGAACCAGTTTAAAGAACTGCTGAACGATATCAACAGTCATGCCCAATATTTATCCAATACCATCAATGATTTCCGCCACTTCTTTAAACCTGATAATCCCCAGGATATGGTGGTTATGAACCAGGTAATCGATGACACCTTGGGCATCATAGGCAAATCACTGGAGTATAAAAACGTCTCCCTGGTAAAAGATTACAATTTTTCCGCCCCCATTCTTACCTATCCCAATGAGCTCATGCAGGTATTTCTAAACATTATCAAGAACGCATCGGATGCATTTGTGGAAAATGAAATAGTTGACCCCCGGATTATCATTACCGGCATAGAGACGGACGACTATGTTGAAGTTCACCTCCAGGATAACGCCGGAGGAATTCCTGAAGAGATAACCGCCAAGATATTTGACCCCTATTTTTCCACCAAAGGACCGGGCATAGGTACCGGACTCGGTTTATATATGTCCAAAATGATTGTGGAAGAACACTGCCGGGGACAACTGCTGGCCAGCAATACGGATCAGGGAGCATGTTTCACTATCAAGCTACCGCTTGCACAGGGGTAATGATTATGATAAATCCCAAAGAATTGCAGGAGGCCGCCCAGGGCATCACCATTTTATATGTGGAAGATGACCGGGAGTTGCGCCAGAATACATCCCGACTACTGTCAAGCTTTTTTCCAGTAGTAGATATTGCAGAAAATGGGGTAGACGGCCTGGATAAATTTAAGCAGGGCAGCTATGACCTCATCATTACGGATATTAATATGCCGCTTATGAATGGGGTCAAAATGGTTCGGGAAATAAAAAAGGATAAACCGCGCCAAATCATCATAGTGATATCAGCCCATGATGAAGCCAGGTATTTACTCGAACTGATCAATTTGGGAGTAGAACATTTCGTCCTTAAGCCTCTGGACTTGAGCCTTTTTCTGACTGTAATCGAAAAGGCGGTAAGGTTGGCCCGGGTGACCCAAATGGAAGAGGAATACAAGAAAAACCTGGAGGCCACGGTAGCCCTGCGTACGCGAGAGCTTTCCGATGCCCTGGCAGCAGTAAGCGATCTTACCACCGAGGTAGTATATCGCTTATCGGCAGCAGCCGAGCTGAGGGACAAAGATACCGGCATGCACAATAAACGCCTCGGCATTTATTCTCCCCGCCTGGCTCGGGAACTGGGAATGTCCTCTTCATTTGCGGAATCCATCGCCTTTGCTGCTCCTCTCCACGATATTGGTAAAATAGGCATTTGGGATCAAATCCTTTTGAAACCGGGACCTCTTAGCGAAGAGGAATTCGAAATTATGAAAACCCACACCATAACCGGAGCCAATATCCTGTCCAACTCCAGATTTAAAGAGATTCAGATGATTGAGTCCATCTCCCTGACCCACCATGAGCGGTGGGATGGTTCCGGCTATCCCCGCGGTTTAAAAGGGGAAGAGATACCGATTGAAGGAAGAATAGTGGCCATCTGCGACCAGTATGATGCCTTAAGGAGCCGCAGACCATATAAACCGGCCTTTTCCCACTACCGGACCATGGATATTATTACCCGGGGAGACGGCAGAACCAGACCGGAATACTTTGACCCTGATGTTTTAAAAGCTTTTATTCGCATCAGCGAAGAATTTGACGAGATATTCCACAGCAATCAGTAACGCATTATGTTATCCCAAACCTCACTGGGAGTTTTGCCCCGGGCATCAATAACCGGAGCATCGATGACAACGTCCTGCATCCCCAGTAAATCCTTGCTGCTTCCGGAAATAACCACGGCATCTACCCGGGTACCTCCGGCGGAATCCACGTCTATAACCTGGCAACCCTGATCCAGCAGGTAGTCTTTGATAGGGGCAAGATTATTTTCCACCGCAACAATTTTATTCAAGCTATCACCTCATAAAATATTTCTCATTGACTTTATTATGGTTTACCGGCATGCCGTTTATGCCAGAAAAACAGTTGCACCCTGATAGATTGATAAAAGAATCTTGCTTTTTGAGGTTATCAGGAGGTAAAATGTTATTAGATATTTAGATATGTTTCTAAATATCTAATAACTCTGCCGGAGTTGAACTATCATGCCGCTTAATCAGGTTTTCAAGGCTTTATCAGATGCCACCCGCCGGGATATACTGCATATGTTACAGCAGGGTGATTTAAGTGCCGGGGAAATCGCTGAGCATTTTGCTATTACTAAGCCAAGCATATCCCACCACCTTAATATTCTTAAGCAGGCTCATCTGGTGCAGGACGTAAGAAAAGGGCAAAATATATATTATTCTCTAAACACTACCGTTTTCCAGGAAGTAATCGGCTGGTTTTACGATATCCTGGATATATCGGATAAAGCCGGGAATCTGAATACAGTTGATGGAAAACCGGAAGCAAAGGAGCGGATTGACAATGGAAAATCAAAATAGGTCTGATTCCTATCGTGTAAACTGGTCAACGGTGAAAGCAGAATGGCCGCTATGGATATTGATGGCGGGGTTTTTGTTTGCGGGTATGCTGGTATACCCCCACCTGCCTGCCCAGGTGCCGGGCCACTGGAATATCCACGGAGAAATTGACGCTTATTATCCCCGCTGGTTTGGGGCTTTTTTTGAACCGCTACTGGCCATCGGTCTCTACCTGCTGATGCTTTTTATGCCCTTAATCGATCCCCGGCGGGACAACTATGCGCGCTTTACCGGTGCCTATACCTTTATGCGCTGGCTGCTGGTGCTTTTTCTGGGTATTCTGTGGGTAGTAACGGTAACGGTAGCACTGGGTTACCCGGTAAACGTAGCTCTGGCGGTAAAGGCAGCAGTAGCCGTTCTGCTTATAGTAATAGGTAATTTCATGGGACAATTCCGGCACAACTATTTTGTCGGCATCAAAAATCCCTGGACTCTGGCCAATGAGGAAGTATGGTATCGAACCCACCGGATGGCAGCCCGAATTTGGGTTCTTGGCGGTTTGCTCTGCCTGGCCATGTCCTTTTTCCAAACTCCCTGGGCAGCATACGTCTACCTGGGTTCAGTCCTTATTATGGTAATCATGCCCACTATATACTCTTATCTGATGTTTGTGAAACTCAAATAGGTCCCCATCCTGGCATCAGGAGCAAATAGGCATACGGTAATCAACAAACTGGTTCTTCTTCCCCTGCCGGGTGGCAGTCCTTACCGCCCCCCGGCAGCCAGCCGCCTTAAGATTAGAGCTACATCCGGTGGAACATCAGGTTGCCGCTGAGATCAGCATCCAGGTTCAAACCCCGCCTGGTGATTTTAGTATAGCGAGCTTCCATCAGAGTTAATTGTTTGTTTCTTATATTATCGTATCTGGTTATCATCGGGCTGTATAGAGGATGTTTCAGCAGGCTTTGCCGTATCGGTTTGGAGAAGGGACAATATTTGAACAATATGTTGCGGGCTACTTTGTTCAGGCGAAGCATGCCCCGGGACTCATAATTAACCCAGACACTGTAGTCAGCCGCAAAGATATCGCTTGCATTGTTGCGATATTTTTCTATTTGCACCCGCAGCTTTTCTTTGGCCTCGCCGGACAGTTCGGGATTTTTTTTATAAAACTGGATGTAGTCGCTGTATTCAGCAACCAGCGAGTTTTGATGGGCATTGTTTTGTATGGAACTGGACATGGTTCTGGATAACTCCCACCGGAAACGGGCCATAATGTCCACCGCCAGATCATCCGGATTTTCAGCCGTAAAGAGCGGAAATAACAGGCGTCCGGGAGAGTTTCTTACTCTCCCCGTGATTTCCTGCCACATTACTGCCCGGGCTCCGAATGTCGGTACCAGTATCAGGTCAGGGAAAACCTGTTTCATTATCAATTCTTTATTGGCAATCAGTTCCGGCCGGTAGTATACTATTTCACGGTGAAAGGCTGAAAAGTCCACGGCCAAAACCCGCCGGAAGGAATTAATAACTTTCTCCCCGGTGAGCAGTGCCGAAGATAAGTCCTTATTTATTATGCCGCTATGCAATACCGGCAAATAGCCTGCCGCCTGCCCGCAGCATATGCGCTGTCCCAATCGGAACAGGTTATCAATCTCATGGGATAAACGACGCTCTACATCGTTCTCATAGGAGGCCCGGTCGCTATCCTTCATTTCTCCCCGCCTTTTCAATTCTCTGAATACTTCGTAATAATCCTGTTCAAATTCGTTTACCGAAGGGTCCTTTTCATTGCTGTATATTTTTTTTAACCAATCTGCCAGGTTATGAACAGGATACCCGCAAGGAGTTTTAATCCCATCCAGCATGCTATACAGAGTATTGACCTGCTGCGGGGTCAGGATTTCCTCATCCATATAAGCATAAGTAATAAACATCCGATAGAGCCGGTCGTTACAGTTGCCGGGTAACATTTTTTTAAATATCGTCTTGTACAGGCTAAAGAAAATCGGGCTTATCGTTTCTCTTATTTTACCAAGCTCCCGCTCATTGAAAGATTGGGTTTTTATACGTTTATAAAGCTCGATCTGGGACAAAAATAGATTGGCCTGGTCTTCCGGCGCCTCCCCGAAACTCAGAAGCCTGGCCATGCTCTGCTTAAGCTCATCCGGAATATCAATATGCTTGTCAGTCATTTTATTCACCTGAATTCTCCACTGCAAAAAATATGCAGCAACTGTCGAAGGAGCGTGATAAAAAAAACCCTGCCCCGGCGAAGCAGCGGAAGGTATCAGCGCGACGCCCTGCCCGAACGCAGGTTGGAGCATCTCCGGCAGCCGCTCAAGGCAAACATTTTGTCCCATGCAAAGTCCTGCAACGGGATATTAATGTATCCAGACTAACTGATTTTTTGCAGTAAAATATTATTTCTATAATAATATTGCACAATCATGTCATAATCTCCTTCTTGCTAAGACTAAAATCCTTGTACAACCGGATGGCAATAAAAATAATCCGCCCCAGGAACTGGCAGGGACTGGGCCATAATGCCGCTACATATACTTTTGCAAACTTGCGGCCAGTTCCCCGGCATAGTTAGTATCGACAGGCAGATAGCCGCCTTGTGATGCTGCGAAGCGGTAATCTCTGCGGTATTCATATAAATTGGCAGCTATATGCTTAAGCCATTTAACCAGTTCATCAATTTCCTCCCGGGTGTTGTAGGCCGCCAGGCTTACTCTGACCATGCCGGGAAGCTTGGCCATACGCCCGCTGTCATAGAGTTCCAGGTAGTGTTCGCTTTCAGCCAGCCCCAGCAGCTGGCGTACGTATTTCTGAGCACAGAAACAACCGGTTCTTACCCCCATACCAGCATCAAAACAGAGAACAGCTCCCAGCAGGGCATGGGGTATGCCCGCCAGATTGAAGCTTATGACCCCCACCCGGGGTTTACTGCCGTATATGGTAATGCCTTTAACCTGCTGCAATTCGCTCAGGGCGTAACCGGTAAGTTCCTGTTCATACTGCCCTAATTTTTCCATGCCCAGTTGGTTTAGATACCTCAAGGTCCGGGCCAGGGTATAAGTACCGATGACATTAGGCGAGCCAGCCTCATCCCGGTCGGGCGGGTCAGCCCAAAATATCTTATCCTCCGTTACCAGTTTGACGGTCCCTCCCCCCGGATGCTCGGGGGGGCCGCCGGCAAATGTTTTCTGCGGCCCGATTAATACCCCGGCTCCAAAAGGGGAGTATATTTTATGTCCGGAGAAAGCCAGGTAATCAATATGAGCAGCATCGTTATGGGGCTTCATGTCAAAACCCTGGTGGGGCACCAGTTGGGCACCGTCCACCAGTATGGGGCAGCCATATTCATGAGCCATTTGAGCCAGCCGATGGACATCGTTTACATGACCGGTAACATTGGAAGCACCGCAAACGGCCAGCAGTTTGGTGCGGGGGTAACTGCTCTTTAAATGCTGCTCAAGATTTTCGGTATCAAGCTTGCCCTCATTATCGATGGCCGCATATTCAACCCTGGCCCGGGCTCTCCAGGGAAGGTCATTGGAATGATGTTCCATATCAGTAGTAATTACTACATCAGCCGGGTCCAACTGCAAACGGTAGGATAGCTTGTTTATGGCCTCGCTGGTATTCTTGACCATGATTACAGTATCCCGCGCTAAATCAGCCCCTACAAAGCGGCCGATGATATCGTGGGAGTCATCATAGATCCTGGAGCTTAAGAGGGATTTATATCCGGTGCCCCGGTGCACCCCGGAATACCAGTCCAGATAATCGCAGAGCTCATTGAGAACGGGAATTAAGGCAGGAGTACTGGCAGCATTATCGAAATAGATATAGTTTCTTTTCTTTCCCCGAGCAGGTACCTTGACCTTTATGCCTTTAATATTTTTGCGTAAAATCATCGCCGCTTTATAGCTATTGTTAATTACAATACACCCTTTTTATACATAGTTTTTATATACTATGTTCACCAGGGAGCATGAGGTTCCTTAAAACATGGAGGCCAGTTTTGCTCCAAGCTCTAAATAAATAGCTGAATATCGGCCTGGGCGGCATCTTCCAGGTAGGCGTAGACGTCAATGACTTCAATATCCGGCAAAAGCTCCTCGGTCTTAAACCCCATGATCTCCAGGGAAAGCTTGCAGGCACAGAACCTTACCTCTTTTTTACGGGCGCCTTCCAGAAAATCACGCAGGTGAGGGGTGTCCTTCTCGTCCATCATATTAAGGAGCATGCCCTTCCCGATCCCGGCCATGTTCATTTTGGACAGCGGCAGCTTCTCCGCTTCCGCCGGAGTAAAGGAAGCAAACATCTTCTCATAAGTACCCTTGTCCTCAAGGCTGAGCCTCTCCGGGTCTCTGAGTATAAGGAGTCCCCAGAAGGCACAGAATATGGTGACTGTCATCCCCTTTTCCCTGGCTCCGTTAGCAAGGATGAAAGCGGCCAGGCATTTGTCATAATCGCCGCTGAAAAGCAGTATATTCAGATGCCTGTTTTCGTTGCTCTCCATACTCTTTTCCCCCTTACCTGTTAATACAATTTATATAAGGGATACACAGTCCCGGTCAGTGCCGGTATCCCCATCCCGGACAATGTGCAGCCTGGTTTCACCATCATAATCCTGGCTTATATAAGCTCCTCCCACATTTTCCTTATCCGCTATCTGCGTCAATTCTTCCACCGTAACCCGGCGCCCGTCAGTCAGTTCTATATTGACAATAACTCCATGTTCGTCACGGTTTATGGCGTTGATTCCCAGCATTCGCTTGCCCCCTCCGATTAATTGTTATTAGTATTATGTTTAATTTAGCCCGCTTTATCCGGAGAATGATAATCCTGCACAAGAAAAGCCCCGCCTGCTTGAGACGGGGCCGCTTTCATTCCAGCTGGGAAACAGATTTCAAGCCATAAAATCAATTGATTTCATAACCTTGTCGATATAGGCCCGGGTTTCCTTGTACGGCGGTACGCCGCCATACTTTTTGACCGTGCCGCTGCCGGCGTTGTAGGCTGCCAGCGCCAGAGCCAGGTTGCCATTGAACTCATCCAGCTTCTGTTTTAAATAACAGGTTCCGGCCATAATGTTTTCTTCCGGGCTAAAGGCATCTTTAACCCCCAGGCTGCGTGCCGTTGCCGGCATAAGCTGCATGAGTCCCTGAGCGCCGCATCTGGATACAGCCGCCGGGTTAAATGACGACTCCTGTTTTATAACCGCCCGGATTACTCTTTCATCCACACCATATCTTGCGCTGGCCTGTCGGATTATCTCGCTGAACGGTTTTTTGTCCCTATCACCGGATATAGCTGCTTTACTACCTGCTTGGCTGTTTATACGCGGGTTTTTCCGTGAGGAAACGGACGCTAACGCTTCCAGCAGTTCTACCAGACTGATCCGGCTTATAAGGTCAGTGAAAAGGTTAGGCACAGGGCTCCCTCCCGGTTATTTCTGTTTCTGTAAGACCTCATTCATATCTACGGCTTTGCTTACATCCGGGACGGTAAAAGGCACCCCCAGGTCATAGATTTCATAAAATGCGCTTTGTTTCATATTCATATCCATGGTCACTAATTTGTCCGGCTGATCAGGTTCGGCAGGAATCTGCATGTTTAGGCTGACATCACTATCCAGTTGCATATAATCGGTTAAGAAATTCTTCTGGTTTACCCAAACACTGTATACCATATCGGCATTCATGTTTTTGAATACCTGAGCTATTGCTTGGTCCAATTCCGGAACCTCATCCTGGGGCAGGGGAACCTTTTTGAGTATATCCTGGGTAAGGCGGCTTATGCTGTCCGTTCCCATAGTTACATTGATTATCCAATAAGACTGTCCGTTTTTCTGCTGGTCGCTGCCAAAACTCATGATGGCTCCAGCATCCTGTAGCAGTTTAAGCGAAGTCATGGGGTCCTGGCTGCCGGCTTGTTCCATCAGGGCTTTTATATCCATGCCGGGAATCGTCATTTTCACCCAGCCCTGATCGGGCATAGTAATGTACATCCCTTCATCGTTCAGCAGCATTTCGCTTTCCAAGGCCTCCAGACCATTACCCGCCTCTCCGGGAGCTGCCATATTCATGACGGTCTTCCCATAAACCAGCACCGGTTTGTTTTGAACCGCCATTTCCATGTTCATCTTCATATCCACTTTTTCTTTTTTACCGGCTTTTTCCGGGTTGGCTACTTCGATTTGCTGGTTCATGTCGACCTTGGTCTTGTAAGTATTGTATGCCGCCAGAGCTTCACTGGATTTAGCCAGCATTTCCTCTACACTCATGCCCTGGCGCTGTTCCTGGTAATCTACCAGTACAGTCGAGGACTGCCCCTGCCAGTCGATTTTAGCTCCAAACGCGTCCATTACTGCCCGCAGCGGTACTATTATTTCATTGTTTACCCGGCTGGGGGCTACGGGAAGATTAACCGTCTCGCCGTTAAGGCTGGCCGCTTTGTTATCCAGCGTAAGGGTTAGTTTCCGGCCATTCTTTTCAATATCCAGGTTCTGGCCGTCAGTGGCTATTTCCGCCCCCAGTACCCGGCCTACTACATAAGCCGGTACCATGGTGGTGCCTTCCTCTATTCGGGGCTGGATGAGCGGCTGATAAGATTTACCATTAATATTTAGATTAACATCAGCCAGAGCAGGTGTTGCCAGCAAAAACAGCAAACAGAAAGTCGATAAAATAATCAGTCCTTTTCGCAACGGAACTCCCTCCTTATACGTTCTTTTATCAATGATACCAAAGTTAACTACGCATCAACAACCAGAAACTGTCACTATGCCGTTAAAGGTTATTAATACATGCAATGCCATATTTAGCTATTTGCCGGTTTATAAGAAGTGCTTAGGGCAAATTGCCTCTTTAGCCTTTATGAGATCTATAAAAAACCCGGTTATGATTTCTGCAAACAATATCCTGATTTATAATCGCCGGTTATACATTATACCCCCACTTACCGGTTAAACTATGCCAAGGGTTAAACTTTCCACCGGTTCTAAACCCATATTAACTCAAAAGCAGGTGAGCGCTATCAAGGTCGTATATTTTGATTATGGCGGAAGCCATTCCTCGGTTGTGGCTGCCAACATCCATGCAGGCAAATTGGATTCACAGGAAAACCCGCCTATTGAGGAGATCTTCAACCTGCCTTATTTTGACAAAACCCAAAAAGACGACTTCGGTAAAATAAGGCGGACGGGAACCGACCCTGAAGGCAATGACATCTATGTGCTGGGCACAAAAAACGGTAACTCCGGAGGTCTTATAACCAGTCTGGTAAAAGCTCAAGGTGCGGCGCATCAATTTCGTTTTGTGGACACGATGCCCTATGTAAATATGTGGTTGCGGATTGGAGGCTGGTTATCCCGCGGTCTTTCCCTCCCTTTTCTGGGAAGGCCGTTGATAAAAACCGGTATTAAGCAAGCCTATCCCAAGCTGAAAACCCTGGTACGGGAAGCAGGAAAAACCAGATTAATGGAGGTGCTCGAATGAACCTGTTATTTGCAGCCCGGACCGGGGTCTTTGAAGCCTTAACGGTCGGGCTGGGTTACCTCAACCAGGAAGACCGGCTCGAAACCTCTTCTGTCTTCGGTAATATGGAAACCGAGAAAACCGGTGAGCTTATCTACCTGGGAAAAAGCGGAGACAATGACGTCTATTGCGTGGGAAACAAGTATCCGGATATTGTAGTAAGAATCAATGAGGAGATTAATTCTTTGCTGGGACAGACTGATAGTCCCCTCAAAGTGATTCCCGTAAGTGTAGCGGGCAGTGAATCGGTCTATCTGCTTTCCCGTCTGGCCATGCTTCCGCTGGCAGGCAGCTTTTTTGCCGCCCGGGCCAAATCAAAAACCCTCAAAATCAAAGACCAACTGGTAAGCGCCGGCAAAAATCTTCGTGAAAGGAACACCGCTGCTTCCCGGGCTGCCGCCAAACCATTTTCACCAGAGCAAAACAGCCGGGAATAATAAACCGGGGCAAGGTGGACGCCGAATCATTTCTTTAACCGGCCAGAGTTTTCTTGCGCATGCGAATGGATGCCGGGGTAATTTCTACCAGTTCATCATCCGTTATGAATTCCAGACACTGCTCCAGATTCATGTTCCGCGGCGGGCTCAGTTTTACCGCGATATCCGAGGTTGAACTGCGGATATTAGTCAAGTGCTTCTTCTTACAGACATTGACTACCAAATCGTTGGGGCGTGAGTTCTCCCCTACGATCATACCCCGGTATACCGCTACTCCCGGCTCGATAAAAAGTTCGCCCCGCTCCTGGGCATTCTCCAGGCCATAACCGGTAGTGTCACCCGGTTCGTGGGCTACCATTGATCCCCGCTGGCGGGTGGCAATCTCTCCTTTGTAGGGAGCGTACGAATGGAAACGGTGATACATGGTGCCCATTCCTCTGCTGTCGGTTAAAAATTCCGAGCGGAATCCAAACAAGCCCCGGGTAGGAACCAGGAATTCCATATACATCATGCCGTCGCCTCTCTGGGTCATATTGACCAGTTCGCTCTTTCTGGAACCCAGACGCTCCATAACAATCCCCACATACTCTTCCGGCACTTCCACCACCAGTTCCTCAATGGGCTCGCAGCGTTGGCCGTCGACAGCTTTTTCGATTACCCGGGGACGGGAAACCTCAAATTCGTATCCTTCACGCCGCATAGTCTCTATTAAAACGGAAAGATGCAGCTCACCGCGCCCGGAGACCATAAAGGTATCCGGGGAATCAGTAGAGTCAACCCTCAAGCTAACATCGGCCTCCAGTTCCCGCAGTAACCTTTCCCCCAGTTTGCGGGAAGTGACATAAACACCTTCCCGCCCGGCAAAAGGGCTCTTGTTTACCTGGATGGCAACCGCCACCGTAGGTTCGTCAATAGGTACAAAGTCTAATGGCAGAACCTGTTCCGGGTCACAGATAGTATCGCCCACATTAAAGTCCAACAGACCTGAAACCACTACAATTTCTCCGGTTCGGGCCTCTTCCACCGCAACCTTTTTCAAACCGTCATAAATATACAGCCCGCCTATCCGCTGGCGGTTTCCGGCGGTGCCGTTGGACGCTACCACCACTTCCTGACGAAGATTAAGGGCGCCATTGTGTATCCGCCCTACCGCCTGGCGGCCAACATAAGGATCATAGTCGATCATGCTTACCCCCAGCTGCAGAGGCTGCTTGTTATCTCCAACCGGTGCGGGTATCTTTTCGATGATTATGTCAAATAGGGGCTTTAAATCCGAACCCGGGCTGGAGGAATCAAGTGAAGCCCTGCCGGCGCGAGCATTGGCGTATACTATGGGAAAATCAAGCTGCTCTTCACTGGCATTAAGCTCAATAAAAAGGTCCAGTACCTCGTCCAGCACAGCCTCGGGGCGAGCCTGGGGGCGATCCATTTTGTTTATTACCACAATGGGGAAGAGTCCTGCCGCCAAGGCCTTCTTAAGCACAAAACGAGTCTGGGGCATGGGGCCTTCCAAGGCATCTACCAGCAGCAACACCCCATCCACCATTTGCACAATGCGCTCAACTTCCCCGCCAAAATCGGAATGGCCGGGCGTATCCACGATATTAAGGCGGTAACCGTTATATAGGATAGCGGTGTTTTTGGCCATTATAGTAATTCCGCGCTCCCGTTCCAGGTCGTTGCGATCCATAACCCGCTCCTGTACCTGCTGGCGTTCGTGAAAGACACCGCTTTGCCTCAAAAGCCCATCCACCAAAGTGGTCTTGCCGTGGTCGACATGGGCAATAATAGCCAGATTCCTGATTAACTCTTGTTTCATAAAGCCTTTCCTTCCATTACAGACTGGACAAGTTGTACAATTATATTTACATTTTTGCCGGACAACTTATAATTATAATCCGCAGCGCGCCTGCTGCCAATAAAAATTTTGCAGGTACATCTACCTGCAAATAAAGAAGGACTCTTCGTTAAGAGTCCTTCGTCCGTACACGATAATCTTATTCCTAAGAAGCCACATTGTGGTCTTCATAATGGGAAAACTCCATCGAGAAGGCCGCCCTTCCCTGGGTTAACGACCTTAAGACGGTAGAGTAGCCAAACATCTCCGCCAGAGGCACACAGCCTTTTATAACCTGGGTATTGTTGACCATCTCCATGGACTGCAGCCGACCGCGGCGGTTGCTTATATTGCTGATTATACTGCCGGTGAATTCCTCGGGAGAGGTTATTTCCAGGCGCATAACCGGTTCCAGCAACTGTGGCCCCGCTTTTTTCAAGCACTCCCGGGTGGCAAACATGGCTGCGGTCCTAAAAGCCATTTCGGAAGAGTCAACCTCATGAAAAGACCCATCCAGCAGGGTAGCCTTGACATTGACTACCGGATAGCCTTTAAGCACCCCTTCTTCCAGGGCCTGTTTTACCCCAGCTTCCACCGCCGGTATATATTCCCGGGGGATAGCTCCGCCCGTTATCTTATTGACAAATTCAAATCCATCACCGGGCTCCAGACGCAGAACCACATGGGCGAACTGGCCCTTACCTCCGGTCTGTTTAACGTAACGGGTAACCTGTTCGGCCTGTTTGGTAATAGTTTCCTTATAAGCCACCTGTGGTTGTCCGGTATTAAAATCGACCTTGAACTCTGTAGCCAAACGCTCCGCCACAATTTCCAGATGCAGTTCGCCCATCCCCGATATCAGGGTTTGCCCGGTCTCTTCATTATACGAGAGCTTGAAAGTCGGGTCTTCGGCTGCTATGCGCGCCAGCGCTTCCGATATTTTGTCCTGATCCGACTGGGTTTTAGGTTCAATAGCCACCTGAATAACCGGTTCCGGGAAATCGATGGATTCCAGCAATATATCTCTGCCCTCCGTACACAGGGTATCTCCGGTTCCGATGTCTTTTAGCCCGATAAAGGCCACAATATCTCCGGCCCTAACCTCGTCAATCTCTTCCCGGTGATTGGCGTGCATCCTTACCAGTCGGCCTACCCGTTCTTTTTTGCGCTTGCTGCTGTTATAGATGTAGCTGCCAGCCTTTGCATTTCCGGAATAAACCCGGGCAAATGCCAGCTTGCCAACGTGACGGTCACTAACAATCTTAAATACCAGAGCCGCAAAATCGCCTTCCGCATCAGGAATTACCTCCATCTCCCCGCCGCTGTCCTGACACAGCGCCCGGGCCGCCTGTACGTCAAGCGGTGAAGGCAAATAATCAACTACCGCATCAAGCAGAGGCTGTACCCCAATGTTGCGATAAGAGCTCCCGCATATGACCGGCACTGCGTTGCCTTCAATGGTGCTTTTCCTGATGGCCTGCCTGAGCAGGTCATCAGGTATAGCTTCATTACTAAAATAGAGTTCCAGCAATTCCTCATCGGTTTCGGCCAGGTCTTCCAGCATAGCGATACGCCACCGCTCAGCCTCTTCCTGGTACCGGTCCGGGATATCGCTTTCCATAATATCGTTTCCCGCCTGGCTGGAAAAAGTGTAAAACTTGGAGCGTATTAAATCGACTATGCCACAAAAGCTTTCGTTTTCGAATACCGGCAGGTTTATTATCAGCGGATGGGCCCCCAAACGGCTTTTTATCTGTTCCACCACTCGGAAAAAGTTCGCTCCCACCGCATCCATTTTATTGATATAGGCAATGCGCGGAACCTGATATTTATCAGCCTGTCTCCATACCGTCTCGGACTGGGGTTCAACCCCGCCCTTGGCACAGAAGATAACCACTGCCCCGTCCAGTATGCGAAGGCTTCTCTCCACTTCAGCCGTAAAGTCAACGTGGCCTGGAGTGTCGATAATATTAATGGCACAGCCTTTCCACAAGCAGCGGGTAGCGGCTGAGGTAACCGTAATGCCCCGTTCCTTTTCGTAGGGCAGATAGTCCATGACGCTTTCCCCATCGTGGGTCTCCCCCATTTTGTGGGTCAGACCGGTATAATATAGAATTCTTTCAGTTGTAGTTGTTTTACCGGCATCAATATGGGCAATGATACCAATATTTCTCAGTTTGTCCAGCACGGAACAGTCTCTCCTTCTAAAGTCAAAAATTAACGGCAACACATTTGTGATGCCGAAATAATCAATTTTTAATCCATTTTTCGTATAGGATTTAAAATTTTGCACCCGAATTTATATTTTAGGTACTTGAAAGCCATTTGTCAATTATTATATCCAAATTATTTTTCCTTATCCTTTTTAGCCAGGGCCGCTTGCAACAACTCACCCAGATTGGTACCCAGTTCTTCTTTATCGCTGTAGCGGGCAATCAGCTTCTGGGCGGCGCGGCTTCCCATCTTGCCGTAATCATCACCTTTTTCGGGCTGGCGGTAGCCGCAGGAGCGTTCCGGGCAAACCAGCATTTTACCCCGTTTGCCGTTTACTATAAGCATATAGCGGCCGCATTGAGGGCATTTGCTCTTGGATACATTGTCCGGCCGGTATACGGTGCTGTCGGCCCGGATGTTCTGAACCAGCCGGGATGCATCTTTACGAATGTCGCTCATAAAATCGGCTTTTTGGGCCTTGCCCCGGGCTATATCAGCCAGCCTCTGCTCCCACTGCGCCGTTAATTCCGGTGAACGCAGGGCTTCGGGAACCAGCCCCTGTAACTGTATACCTTTGGAAGTCGGGACCAGCTCCTTCCCGTGGCGTTCAATATAGCTGGTATGAACAAGTTTTTCAATAATTTCCGCCCGCGTGGCCGGAGTACCCAGACCGCTTCCCTTGATGGATTCACGCAGCTCCTCATCCTCCACCAGTCGGCCGCAGTTCTCCATCGCACTCAGCAGAGTAGCCTCGGTATAGCGGGCAGGGGGTTTGGTTTTTTGCCTACTGCTTTTACAGCTTTTGACCTGAACTTTTTCTCCCTTTTGATACCGTCCCAGGATCTGTTCAGGTATTTTCTCCTCATCGCTTTCTTCCTTATCGGCAGGAATTGCCTGTACCGCATGCCAGCCCTGATCAGTAACCACTTTGCCCCGGGAATAGAAGCTTTCGCCCTTAACCACAGTAATGACGGTAGTCTGGTCATAGCCGAAAGGCGGGAACAGGACCGCCAGGAAACGTCTTGCAATCAGATCATAAAGCCGCTTCTCATCCTCATCCAAGGCAGCCAGGTTAAGCGCTTGCTCAGTAGGGATGATAGCATGGTGATCCGTTACCTTGCTGTCGTTGACCAAACGCTTGCCGGGATTAATTGGCTTTGCCAGTAAAGATTTTGCCAGGGCCTGGTAGGGGCCTACAGCCATGGCCTTCAGTCTGACCGGCAGGGTAGGCACAATATCGGCGGTTATGCAGCGCGAATCCGTACGGGGATAAGTTACCAGCTTATGCCGTTCATAGAGATCCTGCAAAACAGCCAGGGTCTTCTGGGCCGGCCAGCCATAGCGGCGGTTGCCGTCCCGCTGCAACTCAGTTAGATCATAGGCCAGCGGCGGGGGTTCTTTTTTGGCTTCGGTTTTAACTTCCGCAACGATCCCCTCCTGCCCTTTAATCTTGGCAAGCAGTTCCTCAACCTGGGCCGGCCGATACAAACGCCCGCCGTCAGGGCCGCGCCAGTCACCAAAAAAGCCGCCGAAATCGCTTCTTACCGTCCAGTAGTCCGCCGGGCGAAAATTCTTAATCTCTTGTTCCCGATTTACTATCATGGCCAGGGTAGGAGTCTGCACCCTCCCGGCGTTAAGCTGGGCGTTAAATTTGCAGGTTAAGGTTCGGGTGACATTAAGCCCAATCAGCCAGTCAGCTTCCGCCCGGCAGACTGCCGCAGCATATAGATTGTCGTATAAGCTTCCCGGTTTAAGGCGATTAAACCCCTCCCGAATCGCATTATCGGTCTGGGAAGATATCCACAGGCGCTTAAACGGTTTTTTCCAGTGCACCATATCCATTATCCAGCGGGCTACCAGTTCCCCTTCCCGACCGGCATCAGTAGCGATTATAAGCTCCTTGATATCCTGACGATTCATCAGCCCCTTAACCACCTGATACTGGTGCGCTGTTTGCTTGATTACTTTTAATTTCATCTTTTCGGGCAACATGGGCAAGTCCTCCATGTGCCACTGTTTAAGATTTTTATCGTAATCCTCCGGCTCGGCCAGGGTGACCAGATGTCCCAGAGCCCAGGTAACCACGTAATTCGGCCCCTCCAGGCAGCCTTTGCCCTTATGCCTGCAATCCAGTACCCGTGCGATTTCCCGGCCTACGCTGGGTTTTTCCGCCAGTATCAGGGACTTCATGCCTCACCCTCCGGTTCGGTATTTGCGGCAGGCGCCAGCGCACTTTTTTTATTCTTGTTTTTGCGCGCCTTGGTGGTTCCGAAGCGATCCTGCGGCCCTCGCCTGATACTACCCTGGGATGCGCTTTTCTCTTTCTTCCCGGCAATAAATTTTCGCATTATTTCTATGTCCGTATTTTCTGCCATTTTCCTATCCTCCTGGATTAATCGTTCCTAGTTATTATACCACAGCAGTTATTAACACTTGGACTCTCCAGAGCAGGGGCTCCGTCAGCCCCGGTAGGTTTTAAAAAGAGATTAGCGCTGATATCGCAGCATATTGTTAAAACCCATTGCGGGCTGTATTTTTAGGTAAGTTCATGGGTAATGCCGGTATATCCGGTATATGGTGGATATCAGGCAATTTTTCCGCCCCCAAAAAATCGGAAATAGTATATAATTAAGTTAGTTCCCTAACGGATAATTATATTCATTCCCCGCATATTTTGAGAAGGGAGTTGACGCATAAGCACGCGTATTGGATGGGCCTTTATAATTAAAATTTAACAGGGGTGGATAGGATGGGTAGACCAGACTTAAACCGCAACGAATTAAGCTTTTTACGGAGTAACTTTGTTGATGCTGGAACACTCGGATATGCCTGTCTTGATGTTGCTGTGGCTGAAAGGTTTGATCATTGCTTAGCCAAAATTATTAACCATATGCCTGCCGGTATTATTTTTTTTTCAGGTAATGGTACGATTGAGCTAACTAATCCCGCTATGGTACAAATCTTGGGTAAACAGCCAGATGATATATTAGGAACCCTTTTGTTTGATCTTTTTGTAGGCAAACCCCCCTTATTCAGTAAATCTTTTTATAAAGGTAATTCGTTCGATAACGTAGAGGTTGTTTTAAATGGGGTTTCAAAAAAAATCCCTTGTCTAGTTTCAGGCTATATGAACCTAACTGAGAATGAAACTATTGACAGTGGGATAATGTTTTTTCAAATTATGGATCGGATCCATCGCCCGGCGGTCTGTTCCGGAGCCCGGGCGCAGTATTGTTTCGACGATATCATCGGCGCCAGCAATGCACTGCTGGAATGTATTGTCAGTGCCCGGATAGCTTCCAGCAATGACAGTAACGTATTGCTGCAAGGAGAAAGCGGTACCGGCAAGGAAGTTTTTGCCCAGGCTATACACAACGCCAGTTCACGGGCAAAAGAACCTTTTATCGCTATCAATTGCGGAGCTATACCCCGGGAACTGGTCGGCAGCGAGTTGTTTGGATATGTTGAGGGGGCATTTACCGGAGCCAAGCGGGGCGGAAAGATTGGTAAATTTGAGCTGGCTTCCGGAGGCACCATTTTCCTTGACGAAATCGGAGATATGCCGTTTGATTTGCAGGTGGCATTATTAAGAGTGCTCCAGAATAGGCACATTACCCGGGTCGGCGATTCCAGGGAAATCTCAATAGATGTTAGGGTAATCTGTGCTACCAACAAGGATCTTCGTTACGAAATAGAAAAGGGAAATTTCCGCGAAGATTTATATTACCGCTTAAACGTTATTTCGATCACTATCCCGCCGCTGCGGGATAGAAAAGAAGACATTCCTTTACTGGTGAAGTACGGCCTGGAAAAATGGGATACAAGCCATAAAAATACTCTCGCTATTTTGGAACCGGGCATAATGGATTATTTGCAGAGTTACTCCTGGCCCGGCAACGTTAGAGAGCTGCAAAATATAATAGAAAGGCTGGTGTCCATATCCGCTCACCGCTCAATAAGCTTTCGGGATTTGCCATCGGAAATACTCTCCCCTCTAGGCAACCCTAATCCCATAGTTACTCACCGTCCTCAATCATTAGCTAATTCCCGATTCGGTTATAAACAAAAAAGAAAACAGGATCTGGCAGCAACAGAATACCGTAAAATAGTAAATCTGTTATATGCCAATAACGGTAACGTCTCTCAGGTAGCCAGGGAAATGGGGCTTTCCCGCATGACCCTGTATCGCAAGATGAAGCTCTATAATATTACCCGAGACGACGAAGACCGATGATGCTCCGGTAAAACGGATGACGCTTTTTAAGGAAATCCCCTGCGCATCATATAGCTGCCGCAGGGGATTTCAAAAGGTAAAAGGAGTTACCTGCTGGCATTCTCAACTTCGGTCGTAAGTTTATCAAGCAACACCTTGCCCTGGTCGTCCATCATCCCGATAAGCGCATTTTGGGTCGGTTCCTTAATTTTGGCGGCAAAGGCGTCTTTTTGCTCCTGGGTCAACACGATAATTTTCATACCCGACTTTTCGAATGCTGGTATTATGGCCTCCCGCTCTTCTTTAGCAATGGCTTGCCGCAGCCAATCACGGCACTCGTCTGCTGATTGTTTGAGCGCAGCCTGGTATTCCTGGGGGAGATCGTCCCACCAGTCTTTATTGATGCCAAATACCAGGGGCAGCCACCCATGGTCGGATATAGCCATGCACTTTTGGACTTCCTGGAATTTCATATCATAGATGGACATCATCGGGTTCTCTTGACCATCTACCACCTTTTGCTGAAGAGAGTTGTAAGTCTCGGAATAGTTTATGGGAATGGCACTGGCACCCAGAGCTTTGAACTGAGCAATCAAAACCGGATTTTCCATAACCCTCATCTTTTTGCCCTGAAAATCCTCCGGCTTAGTGATTTCAAAGTTGCCGGTCAGTTGTTTAAACCCGCTTTCCCACATAGTCAAGACATGTATGCCGGTCGATTCATAGGCTTTGAAATATTCCTCGCCAACTTTGCCGTCCATCACCTTATAGGTTATCTCCCGGCTGGGAAACAGGTAAGGCATATCGGTTATCGAAGCCGGCGGAAAAAAACTTACATAGTTGGAGTTGGGCACCAGAGCTGCCTGCTGGGTGTTCATCTGCACTGCTTCAACCTGGGCCCGGGCATTGCCCAGCTGTGAAGCCGGATACAGCTCCACCGTAAGATTGCCATTGGTAGCCTTCTCGACTTTCTCTTTAAACATTACGCACGCCTGATGCTTAACCGATTCTACGGCTTCAACCGTGCCCAGTTTCATGGTATATTTCTGGGCGGGAGCGGCTTGATCGGGCTCTTTGTTTGCACTTTTTTCTTTATTGCCGCAGCCGGTAGCCAACAGGCTTGATGATATTACGAGAATCATTACTATCAGCAGTAAACGTTTCTTTGTCTTCATCATTCTTTTTATCCCTCTTTCGTCCTTTAGATAGTCTTTTTTAAATAGTGTGTAATAAGGGATTTCTCCAGGCCTGGCTTGCAGATCAGGTTTACTGGGATCGGAAACCAGCTATGCAGGGCTTAATTGGCCCCAAGGCTTCATCCCCCTCCTGTTAAGCAATCATTTCCGGCCCCTTCAGGATCAGAATACTTTCTGCCCTGCTAATTAGCAATTACCGTGCCAGCAGGAGCCGAAACCGGATTTTGCCGCTAAATCGGGCAACAGGCCCTATACCCTGGCCTTCAGGGATTGTGAGTTTTGTCACAATCTGTAATGTTACGTAACCCGTTTGGGTGTCATCTCCTGTAACAGAAAAGCCTGGATTCATCTAAAAAGGGCTGTCCCGAAGTCCGGTGGGACTTCGGGACAGCCCTTTTCTGTTACGGTTTAAATAGGTAATGGGGGAAAATCAAAACCTTATTGAGAAGCTATATCTTTTTGGGTTAAATAGATTGCCCAGGCTATCACCAGTGTCGCCAGGCACATGGCAAAAGCAGATTTAAAGCCTGAGGCAGCAATAATATTATCGGTAACAGGAGCTCGGGCGATGATGCCTGCCATTACCTGCTGGTAAATAGCTCCGCCGCTGAAGGCGCAAAAATTCAGAACCCCTAAGGCTGTACCCGTCATCCTTAAATCAACATTCTCCTGCAGGTTACCCGACATCAAGGCAAAGGTTCCGCCAAAGACACCATACAAAAGCAGCAGAACCCGGATAAAGCTTAGCGGCATGGAGTCAATCCAAAAAACCAGCGGGATCCAGGTCAGGATATAGCCGAAAATCCCGACCATCGCCACCTTTTTTTTGGACTTTACCACCCGGTCAGCCATAATTCCTACCATAAGACATCCGCATATCATGCCCATAGGAATCATCATCAGCAGTTGGCCGGCCTGGGCATTGGTCAGATGATAGACATGCATCAGGAAAGGCCCGCCCCACAGCCCCTGAAAACCCATTATGGTTCCATACAGCACAAAAAACATTACCGCTATGGTCCAAAAATTATACTTGCCCAGCAGTATTTTAAGGCTTTCCCCTATGCCTAAGGGAGCCGTACTGACAACCGGCATATTCTCGATATCGGCAATACTGGCGCCGCCGATCTCGTAAGGCTTGTTGCGGACAATCAGGCAGAGCAGAACGGCTATAACCATGGAAGCAAGTCCTACTGTGGTCATGGCGCCTCTCCAGCCTATGGCTGCCATAAGAGCTATCATAGGAGCGGCGGAAGCCAATGAGCCAATATTGCCGATAGCCGTGAGTATCCCGCAGTAGGTGGCGAATTCATTCCTTTTAAACCAGTCGGACAAAATTCGTGTAGCCGAAACGAACACAAACCCGGACCCCAGCCCCACCAAAAACCTCGCAGCCAGGACGGTGCGGTAACTATTCGCCTGGCCGAAAAAAATGGCTCCCAGGCCGGCCAGCATTACAAACGCCGATAGGGTCTTGCGTGCTCCCCAGCGGTCAGCCAGGATGCCGGCCGGCAACTGGCCTAAGGCATAGGCGTAAAAGTACATTGAGCCGATAAATCCCACCGCCGTAGGGGTTATGTTGAAGGCGGCAACCAGTTCCGGAGCCATGGCTGCGGTGGAGGTGCGGTGGAAATAAATTATGAAATAAGCTACTGCAATAACCGCGTATATGTAATAGCGATATGACAGGGTTTTTCTGATGGCAGCCTGAGAGGCTTTTTGAACATGTTCCATGGCCACCCTTCTTTCCGATTTACTGCCGCAATAATCCCATACTGCTGCAATAAATTCATATATTTGGCATCCTCAGGCATCGAGCTGCCGCACTTTGCTTAAGGACAGAGATGATACCAGTATACCGACTATGATCAGCAATCCGCCGATTATATGATAGGCATAGACTGATTCCCCCAGATACAGGCTGCTGATTATTAAAGAATAAAGGGGGATTAGGTTATAAAAAGTGGCAGCTCCGGAAGCTCCAAAATCCCTTATTCCCTGATACCACCAAACAAAGGCCAGGACTGAAGCAAAAATCCCCAAAAATACAAGCAACCCTACCGCTGACCAGGGCAGGCTGGAAACATGATAAACATGCACCTCCCAGGCGCTCACCAGCCACAAAAGAGGAAGTCCCATTAAGGTGGTAAAGGCAATCGTCTCCAATGGGCTCAATACCTGCATGGCTTTTTTGCCTAACACTGAAAATAGAGCCCAGATAAAGGTGTTCAGGAAAATGATCATGTCCCCGATATTGAATTTAGCCAGTGAGCCTGGGTTGCCGGCACTAATAATTATAAAGACCCCGATAATGGACAAAATAGCCCCCGCGCATTGGGGGCCGGTAACCTTTTCTTTCAGGATCAAAGCGGCCAGCAGCATGGTGGCAATCGGGTTAAAGGAATTAACGATGGTCCCATTAGCAACCGTGGTGTATTTAAGCCCGACATAAAGAATCCCGTTAAAGGCAACTACGCTGGTAAGACTGATCAAAACCAGATTTAAAATGAAGGGCAAATCCGTCCGGGGCAATTTTTTTCGGCCGATAATGATCCAGAGGCCGAAAATTATTCCCGCCACGGTAAAACGTCCGCCGGCGATAGTGAACGGCGGCAAGACGCCAACCAGCACTTTTCCGAAGACAAAGTTAAGCGCCCACAAAAAGGGTACAATCAGCATCAGTATAAAGGATCGTTTCATTTCCAATCATAGCCCCCTAAAGCCTAGAGCGAACCGGCCTTCCGGGGGCCAGACCCTCCGTTTGGTCGCCGCGTAGATAAAATTAGCTTCATCAGCTCTTCCAATTATGCAAATAACTCCGGTTTTAATCAAACACAAAAAGGCCACCCTGTGACCTTTTTGTGCCTTTTAATTAAGCTATAGCCCTCAAATCATTGCCCTACTGCAGCATTGCTCGGCGGCATGGGAGCCCCGCTCTTGAGTTGATTAATCTTATTGTAGATCTGAATTGTCCCCAGTACAAACAATACCGTGATAAAAATAGACATGCCCGCAGGAACAAATTGCGCCTTGGCAAAGAAGCTGTACACGAAGAATGCCAGCGCTGCCGCAGAGCTGATCCACATGAAGGCTCCGGGTATAATTATCCAGCGATAAAAATGGCCGTCGAACGCTTGCCCGCTTTCCAGTTTCCTGATGACCATAATCCCATAAGGGAATATGGCAAAGGTCAGTGAAACCAAGGCAAATCCGGCCCAAAGCTGGCTGAAGGGAGTATAAAATGCCAGCAGGGTGCCGACTAAGACCACAAAAAAGGTGGAAACGATAGGCTTCTTAAGCTGCAGAGAATCCAAAACGGGAATGTGGTTGGCCAGTTCTTCAACCGAGTAACGGGCTCCCCTGGCATAGGCATCCATGGTGGTAATAACGAAGCCGGTAAGGGTCAAGGCCCCGATTGTCATGCCGATGCTCTTGGGAATCCCCATGTATTGACTGGCAACATTGGAAAAAGCGGTGGAGAAAGCCCCTCCGGCATTAGTCACGACACTCGAAATAAAGCCGTCGTAGCCGAATTGACTGGCAATCAGGCCGATGGTGGCAATACACAGTACGGTTTCCCCCTTGGTGCCGAAGCTCACTACCCCGAAAGCGTGCTTTTCGTTGCTGAGCTGGCGGGAGGCTATACCGGCAGACATCATGCTGTGAGTGGCATTTATAGCACCGCAGGTGATCGTTCCCATAATTGCCGGCCACAAAAATCCCCGGGCTGATTCCCAGCCGACAAAGGCCGGAAATATAAACTTGGGCATACCAATCAAAAGAGCTATGGTTATCAATCCGATACCGCCGACTAAAACCCCCGAATTCAAGAAGTCGCGGGGGGCCAAAATCATCCAGACCGGCAGATAGGCGGCTATGAATGTGTAGCAAATCAAGATGATGACCCAGGTATTATAGGAAAGAGAAATGGGATGCTTGATCCCCAGATAGATGAAGAAAACCCAGACTATCAAAGAAACGATGGTTCCTTTAGCCACTGAAATACCTTTGTAAGCCCTCAGATAACCGAAACAGATGGCGATAACAGTCAGCATTATGGTTGGAATGGCTGCCATCGGTACGGTTTCCATAGTCTTGGCCATGGTAGTCATGAAAATAGCATAGGTAATAGTGCCTAAAAACCACAGGGCCAAAGTAGTCACCACGCCAGTTCCCTCACCGATTATGCTTCTGGTTATTTCACCCATGGTAGCTCCGTTTTGGCGAACAGAAGCCATCATATGGATATATTCGGTAGGTGTGCCTAAGAAGGTGACGCCCAGCAGGAGCCAGACTATAGCCGGGATCCAGCCCCAATACAGACCGACAATGGCCGAAAGAATAGGTGACAAACCCGCAATAGCCATAAAATATTGTCCGGCAACTATGACCGAATGGTTTGAGGCATAGTCCCTGCTGTTGCCGGCCAGACTTGCAGGTGTGGGCCGGTTGGGATCCGGCGGCAGCAAGCGTTCAATCGGTTCTTTGGTCATAAAATGAGATGCCAACAGTACTCCATATCCTCCGACAAGCCATATTAGTGCATTCATTATTCTTCCCCCTTCAATTTATTGAGGATTTAAGAACCTATACCCCCGGGTGTGTTCCCTATTTCCCCCACCCAGGGGTATATTGGGCCTTGCAAGTTAAGAAAGTGTTGCTGCTATTTCTCGAACGTCCTGATTTCCAGGGTCATGCACCCTTCCGGAATGTTATAGGGGCCATGATACATTCCCGGTGGACGGCAGGCATACATGCCTTTGATATAGGTTTCCTTCTTTTTCAAGTCCATCAGGCTGCCCTCGAGTATATATACTTCTTCCCAGAAATCATGAACCAAGGTTTCGGTCGTTACCATACCGGGAGGAAATTTAAGCAGCCTGGTATATGAACCCGTCTGAGGGTCATGGCTGAGTATTTTCTCGATGATGCCTTCCTGCCCTCCCTCTACCTGCCGCCAGGCAATGTTCAGATCGTGGTCGAAAAATTCCAGTTCCGGTTTTGGCATTAGATCCCCTCCTATTAAAATCAGTGTGCTATGAATAATGCATACTAATGTTTATTTCTTGTTTTTAAGAGCGGCTAAAATCTTTTCCGGGGTAATAGGCAGTTCATTAAAGCGCACCCCGGTAGCATGGTAAATGGCATTGGCAACGGCCGGCGCTACCGGATTCAAAGCTGGTTCCCCGATGCCTTTGGCTCCAAAGGGACCGTTGGGTTCATCGGTTTCCACCCAAATACTGTTGATGCGGGGGACGTCATTGGAACCGGGAATACGGTAGTCTAAAAAACCGTCGTTTAAGATTTTCCCGTCCCGGGTTAACATATCTTCCATCAGTGCCCAGCCAATCCCCATGGCTACACCGCCTTCAACCTGGCCGGCCAGGAGTTTGGGATGAATCACCCTGCCTACGTCATGAGCAGCCCAATAATTGACCACGTCCACATGTCCGGTCGAGGTATCTACTTCCACTTCGGCAATATGAGTGCCGAAAACATATGCCGGGGATACATTTCCGTATTTTTTATCATCAGGCAGCTGGGTGTCAGGGACAAAATAGCCCGTGCCGATAATAGCAGAGCCGCCATGCCTAAACACATATTTCTTGGCTACCTCGGCGAAAGTCAGTCTTAAATGGGGCCGATGAGTCACATAAATTTCACTTTCCCGGGCCGTTAAATGATCTGCATCGACCTCAAGCATTTGCGCTGCGGTTTCCAATAATATTTTTTTCGCGGCAGCAGCCCCGGCCTTAACCCCCCTGCCTCCTACGGTTGTTCCTCTGGTGGCCCAGGAACCCAGGCCAAAGGGAGAAATCTGGGTGTCAATTTCCGCTACCCTGACATCACTCAGTTTGGCTCCCAGCTCTTCCGCCGCTATTTGGGCAAATGCCGTGTCCTGCCCCTGTCCCATGTCGCATTCCCCATGGTACAGGACAATCTTGCCGTCTTCGGAGATGCGCACTAGGGAGCTGGAGCCGTCGAAAGGCGGGAAAAAGCCGCGGTTGCCGGAAACATGATTACAGCATGCCAGTCCTACGCCCCTGAGCCTGCCGGGCTTGACCTCTTCAGAAACCCGGTTGTTAAAGGCTTCCACTGCTTTGTCAACCGATTCAACCAGTCCGCAGGAGCCTATTCTCCAACCGTGCGGGTTGGTATAATTACTGGTCACCGCATTTACTTTTCTTATTTCTTCCGGTTTCAGGCCTAACTTCTCGGCCGCCATATCCAGCATGCACTCCAGGGCGAAAATAGACTGCGAATTGCCGAAACCGCGAAAACAGCCGGTCGGTACGGTATTGGTGTAGACCACATAAGCATCGGCCTTGACATTTTGGAAAGTATATAAAGAATCTATGCGATAGGCGGCCGTTGACACTATCGCCGGGCCATATACTGTTCTGGCGCCGTTGCCGCCAATCAAATACATGTACTTGGCCGTACATTTTCCATCCTTTTTGAAACCCATTTTCATTCGATACTTGATCGGTACCCTGGGGTTACCGGCGACAAAATCTTCGTGCCGGGTATTGACTACTTTCACCGGGCGTTTGGTTTTCATGGCCAGAAGGGCGCAGGCCAAATGGGCGACGGTCTCAAATTTGGCCCCAAAAGCCCCGCCCATAAACGGTTTGATAACGCGAATATCTTCCGAGGATATTCCCAGGGCTTTAGCGTAAGTCAAGCGGGTTTTGTTGGTAATTTGAGTCGGCAGCCACATGGTCAGCTTGTTATCTTTTTCCGGCCGGACTACGGCCGCCATAGTTTCCATATAAGCCTGGTAAACCTGGCTGGTAGAAAAGATTTCCTCCAGAATCAGATCCGCCTCGGCAAAGCCGGCTTCAATATCCCCCTGTTCAATGTGATATTCGGCGGCGATATTCCGTCCCCAACCCTCATTAACCAAGGGTGCGCCGTCTTTCATGGCATCTTCCAGTTCAAACACACCCGGCAGAATCTCATAAGTAACATCGATTAAATCCAGCGCCGCCTCTGCGGTTTCCTCGTCAACGGCCGCGACTGCCGCCACTTCTTCCCCGGCAAAGCGTACTTTGTCCCTGGCAAAGATATACCAATCCTCATTGGTAGCCATAGGGCCGAATTTTACCTGCGGGGTATCCTTAAAGCTGACAATTGCCTTGACTCCTTCCAGGGCCTCGGCCTTGCTGGTGTCAATATTTACAATCCGGGCATGGGCGTGAGGGCTGCGCAGAATTTTGCCATACAGCATTCCGGGCAGTTTCATGTCAGTAACATAAACTGCTCTCCCGGTAGCCTTTTCCCAAGCGCCATACGGAGTTACCGACTTGCCTATATAACTGAAATCATTATTGAGCGCCAAATTACCCACCTCCTTACTCTTTTCCCGCCGCCGCCATGACCGCGTCGACAATCTGCTGATAGCCGGTACAGCGGCAAAGATTGCCTGAAATAGCATCTCTTATTTCGGCTTCGGTGGGATGGGGGCTTATCTTCAGCAGGGCCTTGGTTACCATAATCATACCGGGACTGCAATAGCCGCATTGAATGGCGCCGTTATTGATGAAGCTTTCCTGGATGGGATCCAGTTTGCCTTCGGAATCCTCCAGTCCTTCGATCGTTTGGATCGATTTCCCATCGGCCTGGACGGCTAATATCAGGCAGGAACTTACCGGCATACCATCCATAATGACGGTACAGGCACCGCATTCTCCTTCACCGCAGCCCTTCTTGGTTCCCGTTATCAACAAATTATCTCTGAGCACATCGACCAATTTGGTAAGCGGGTCAACCAGCACCTCATATTTGTCACCATTTACGGTTAAATTAATCTGTTGCTTCACTGCTCTTCACCATCCTTCCACAAGGATATCAGGGCTTTTTGAACCATGGTCTGAACCAATTCCCGGCGATAAACGGCAGTAGCCCGTATATCATCAATTGGTTTGCACTCCTCCGCCGCCTTCAGCGCCGCTTTTCCTATAATCTCGTCAGTCATGATATGTCCGTTCAACAGGGCTTCAGTCTCATCTGCCCGCATCGGCACCGGTGCAACCGCTCCCAATCCTATCCTAACTTCCCGGCATTGGTCTCCATCCAGTTTAAGGACACAGCCCATACTGGCCAGAGCAATGTCCATGGAACGCCGCAGGCTCTCTTTCAGGTAAATGCTCTTAGACCCTTGCGGCAGCTTGGGTATTTCTATCTCTTTCAGGATTTCCCCCGGCAGCAGCGCAGTTTGACCAGGCCCCTTAAAGAAGAGATGCGCCGGTATCCTTCTTTCCTCCTGCTTGCTCCTGGCAACCATTGTCGCGCCTAAAACCAGCAGTGGGGCGGCGGTCTCGGCGGAAGGAGCGGCGGTAACCAAATTGCCGCCAATGGTTGCCAGAGTCCGTATCTGCCAGGAGCCTAAAAAATGCGCCGCCTGCGCCAGCAAGGGGAATTCCTTCCTGACCAGCGGTGAATATTCGATTGCATTAATATTTGACAGAGCACCGATTTTGACGGTACCGGCATCGGTCTCCTCAATATAGTTCAATTCCGGGACCCTGGTTAAATCGATTATGGCCGATACCTTGATCCGTTTATGCTCAAGTTTAACCACTAAGTCAGTACCTCCAGCCCATAAAGTGGCTTCCGGGAATTCGGTCAAATAATCCAGCGCTGCGTTCAGATTGGTCGGCTTTAAATAAATTTGATCCTGCAATCTCGTCACCTCGAATTTCTATAATTGGGGAGAATGCCTGTGGCCTTCCGTACCCAGTCGGCAAACAACATGTCCTTCTATTTCAGGATTAATTGAAGTCCCCCAGGAAAACAGGTTTGGGCCCTTCCATACGGATAGCGTCATCCGGACATAACGCAGCACATAAGCCGCAGCCATCGCACTTGCCGGGGTCAATTTCAGCCGTTCCTTCGTCATCCAGGCTGATGGCATCGTAGAAGCACCACTGCGGGCACATTTTACAGCCGGTGCATTTCTCCGGGTTTACCTTGGAAATGGCTTTGGTTTCTCTATCAACCATATCCCAGCTAATAATCTGAGGCAGGGTAATCCCCCTAAATTCAGCGATACTGCCATAGCCTTTTCTTTCCATATAAGACTCCAGTCCCTTTATAAAATCTCCTATCTTTCTATAACCGCGGGTGCCATACATTAAAGCGGTACAGGTCTGGACCGTACTGGCTCCGCACATGATGGCCTTAACCACGTCTTCCCACTGCCAGAATCCACTGGTTGCGGAAATAGGAATATCTACTTCCCGGGCTATTTTGGCTACCCATTTGAGCATAATCGGACGCATCCATGGCCCGCCGGTACCGGCAAAAGAGCCGTGCAGCAAAGGCCGGCCTGTCTCTATGTCAATATCCAGGGCGGGAAAACGGTTGACCGCGGTTACTCCACTGGCACCGCCTGCCTTCATCTTCTTGGCCATTTCCAGTGGGCTGATAGCTTCTGGAGTCAGTTTTACAAATACGGGTATGTCAATGGCATCGGTTACTGTCTTGAGCACTTCGACCGCAGCTTCAGGATCGCTTCCCAGCTCCTGTCCGCTCTTATAGCCCAGGTCGCGGGGATGGGGGCAGCCCATATTGAGTTCCATCATATCCACACCGGTAGCTGCCATCTTCTTAGCCAGGTCTTCCCATATCTCTAAGCTGCTGCCGGAAATACTGCCCACCAATATAGTGTCGTGCTTATGGCAGTATTCGGCGGATGCAGCCAGTTCTTCCGCCCATTCGTCAGGGGTATAGGTGGCTAAGAATTCACAGGAATAGTTGGAAAAATCGTGGGGCCAACCTTTTTTATGCAATATGGTAAAACGAGGCGATACATAATGCTGTAGCTTTGACTCGTAGGTAACTGTCTTGGCAATTATCCCCCCGGCGCCGGCATCCACGCATTTCTTCATATATAAGGCGTCTTTTGATGGTGTAGCCGAGGCTACTACAATGGGGTTCTTGAATTTTTTCCCGCATACTTCCACGCTCAAATCCGGTTTCATGATATCTTTCTCCTTTCATTATTTAATCTATTGCTGCATCTTGAGCCTCAGGGGAAAACTTATAATATATTGGTACGCAAATCCCATGCCAACGACGGCAGGAAATGCCCAACGCCCTATTAGCCGGAAACCAAGCGACTGTAATCAGCTTTGCCAACCCTCTCCTTTTTGTCACAATCTGTCATGTTACGTAACCTCTTTAGGTATCACCATCTGTAACACAAACTCACAAGGTATTAAGCTTGAACTGCCAGTATCCGTCAATATGCGTAACAGAAGAAGGCTTGAGGCCAGAAGGAGGATTTAAAACCCAGGCGGAATGCTGTCGTAATGCGGCAGTCCGATTAAAAAAGATTGGAGGCCGGATTCGGAAAGATAGTAGGGGAAACCGCGACCTTTTCCTGACCGGAATATCAATCCGGTAATTGTTTGCAGGCAAAAAAATACCCCTGGTTCATGAGCCATTGGGGCAGCGGGTATTAAGGATTGTGTCTTATGCCGGCTAAAAAATATTCTCCAGATTTACCGCTTCCTTTCTCGGAATATGTTCAATCATAAGTTTTAATTCAGAAAGCTGCCCCAGAGAGAGGGCCTTATCCCGGCTGATTACATATTCTTTGACCCGGGCCAGTGAAAATTCGATATTGTCCATCTCCTGATGGTCCAGAAAGGCTGGCCACCATCTGGCTTTTTCTTCCCACATTTGCTCCAGTTGTTTACTCTGTTGAGCCGCCGCTTCCCAATCCTGCTGGGCTATGGTCAAACTTATCACGCTAATCTGCCGGCTCAGGTCATTGGTGGTTTCCTGCAGTGAATGATTAAACCAGACTGCCATGCCGATAACCATGCCCAGGATTGCGGCTAATGTTATTAATAATCTCATGATTATGCTCCCTTTAATAGGAAAATAGACGCAGACAATACTGACTCCTATGGCTAACGCAGAATTTTCAATACGACTTACACTCAACTACCCACCCCTTCCGCTTTGATAGTTAGCTGCATGCGCCCCAGGGGCTGTGCCCCCGAGTCATAGGATCTAATTGCCACCTTGAGCGGAAGATTTCAGCTGAAAGTAAAGCTGTCCGTGGGCGTTAAGACTCGCAAAGAAAACATCTTTGATGTTATTGACTTCGAATCTTTCCAGTTCCTGTCGCAGCCAATTGGTATCATGGCCGACTCTGGTCAAGTTCTCGTTGATGACGCGACCGTCGATTATTAAGGTGGTGGGCAAATCCTCGTATTCAGGACTGATATTCAAGTCCTGGGGTATAACCGGTCTTTTCTCCGATTTGAGGATTACACTAAGCTGACCGCTGGTTTCCAAAATGGCATATTCAACATCACTGATGTCAGGTACATCCTTCAGGCGCAGTTGCTCCAGCAAGTCGTTAAGATTGTAGCGCAACCTCCTCAATTCTTCCTCAACTATGCGGGAATTTGCAATCACAATACTGGGTTTACCGCAAATTACCCCCCGGGCCTTTTCACTGTACAGGGATATCAAAGACAAGAGAACCTGGGCGGCTACCAGAATAAATATCGGTATCAATCCGCTTGCCAGGGGAATTCCGGTGTTCTGCATAGGTATGGCTGCCAGCTCGGAGATCATGATAATGACTACCAGTTCATAAGGCTGCAGTTGTCCTATCTGCCTTTTTCCCATAACCCTCAGCAGGAGGACGGTAGCGGTATATAAAATTAGTGTCCGAATAATTACCAAAAGCATGTAATCATCCCTTTGAGCCTGCGGGTATTAGTTTTATTGATTAGCGCGGTGGAAATGAATTCGCTTTTAATATTATTGCCCTCTGCTGATGCTTTATGTAAACCGTGGAAAAAACGGTTTCAGGCTCTGCTTCAGGGTACGCCGTTATATTGGCTGAATAAAAAACCGCCCCCTGGGCAAATAATAAAAAACAATTCTATTTGGAGGTGAAAGGATTTGAAAACATGGATGAGCTTGCTGTTAAAGTACGCTATGATCTTTGTAGCCGGTTTTTTAACCCTATCGTTGATTAATGGTAACAGTGTCCTGGAAGTACTGGCAATAGCTCTGGTAGTGGCAGCCTTAAGTTATGGGGTGGGAGACTTGCTGATTCTGCCTGCATCCAATAATTTAGTTGCAGCTGTAGGTGATGGATTAATGGCTGCTATTATAGCCTATATAATTGCCTGGTTATGGCCGGCAGTTACAGTCAGCTTCCTGTCTGTCGTCATATTTGCCATACTGGTAGCGGTGGCAGAGTATTTCCTTCATATTTATCTCATGGCATCACATGAAGTTGCCCCTTAGGCATCTCGTATTATACGGAAGGCCCTTGGGTCATGGTAATTATCCTGCCAAAGGGCCTTCGCGGTATTTTTTTAAGAGTCGAGTTCTTTTATGGCCTTTAGCATTTTAATTATCTTGCTGTTTCTCTTCTTGTTAATTTGAGCCATATCCTCACCCGAATAATCTTTTAAGCCCTTACCGGATTTTATTCCCAAGCGTCCCCGGGCCACCAAATCATTGGCTATGGGGTTTCCGCCCTCGGCAGTACTGCATAGTTGCGGCACCAGGAAGGCGGTAACTGCCTGAACTACATCCCAGCCTATATGGTCGGAGAGTTCCAAAGGCCCTTCGAAGGGATAACGGGGGCCGAAAGTACTGACAATGGCAGCATCTATATCCTCGGGAGTTGTCCAGCCCTGACCTACCATATACCCCGCTTCGCGAACTATAGCCACCGACATACGGTTAATAATAAATCCGGGAACATATTGTTTGATGACTGCCGGTTTTTTACCCATCTGAACAAGCAATGCCTTAACCTTTTCCAGGGTATCGACGGAGGTGCTGGGGCCAAGCACCACTTCGACCAGCGGCATGATATGGGGGGGGTTAAACCAGTGGGCAATTATCAAGCGCTGCGGATTTGAAACCTGAGCAATATCGAATATGTTAAGCGCCGAGGTGTTGCTGGTGAGAATGCAGTCCGGGGGGCAGAGCTTATCCAGGGCGTTATAAAGCTCCCGTTTGACCCCTGCATCTTCAATAATAGTCTCCACTATCAGATTAGCCTGCAATGCCGCTTTTTCATAACTGGTATCATAGGTTATCAGCTTCTCAGCCCTTTGGGCGTCAGCCGCAGTAGCCTCCCCCATTTCAATCAAACTGGCTATATTGTTGGCAATCATCTCCCGGGCGCGCCCCAACTGTTCGCTACTCTGGTCCGCCAGGGTGGTGGCAAAACCGTTGACGGCAAATACCTGGGCGATGGAATGTCCCATGGTACCGGCACCTATAACCAGTATGTTCCAATCTTCAAACATTAATTATCCCCCTTTCTACAAGAAGGGTGCCCATGCGGGCACCCGTTAATAAATGCTTACTCGGCAGGAAGCTCGGGCAGTTTCATCCGGTCGACATTGGCGGGCTCAATTTTATATCTGCCTTCCCACATCCCTCTAATGATCTCTACTGCCTGGGCATTAACCGGGGTGTATACTCCATGTTTTTCACCCCATTTGCAGATAATACCGTTATAGGTGTCGATTTCCGGTTCCCGGCCTGCTTCAATGTCATAGAGCATCCCGGTTCTTATGCCCCGGTGCGGCGTTATTAACTTGTGAAATATAGGCGTCTTGGTTTCATACTCTTTTTCACTGTTGCAATCAAGAATTCTGATATCGAAACCCTGGATAGGTTCCGGAATTACATCGGCAGCTCTGGCTACCGCCAAGGATTCCCTCCAGATGTGGGCGGCACACTTAAGGGCTTTGGGGCTGTCCAGTACATCGCCATAGGTGCCGGCTACTACTCCGGACATGGTACTGAAAGAACTGTTTATGGTCAGCTTGGTCCACCTGATGCCAATCAAGTTGCTCTGTTTTTCAGGTATCCCTGCTGACTGTAATATCGTATTGATCTGATCCAGACGTTCAGTCATCCGGCCGTCCAATTCACCCAGGTCATAGGTCATATTTTCCGGTTTGGAGGTAAGCTTGGATACTCCCGGCTCTACCCAGGTTGCTCCCCATCCTACGATACCCCCTATTACTCTGTCTTTTCCAATGACTTCAGCTACGGCATCTTCAGGAATGCCATTCTGCATGCAGACTACTGCTCCATCCGGTTTGAGGTATTTGGCTACATACTTTAGAGCTGATTCATTCTGGGTTGTTTTAGTAAGGTAGAACATGATATCATATGGTTCAGTCATTGCCTCGGGGGTCAAAGCCTTAACCGGTTGTACCATTTCCATCAGACCGATTATTTTGGCCCCCTTTTCGTTCATAGCTTTTACATGGGCAGCATTAACATCTATCAGGTCCACATCATATCCGGCTTGGCTTAAACGGGCACCTACTATGGTTCCCAGAGATCCGGCTCCCATTATCGCTAATTTCATAGTTCTGCCTCCTTTTTACCCTAAATCTTTTTTAGCTTTCCTTTAGCTAGGCATTTCGGGCCTTGGCCTGCTCCATCTTCTTGAGTTCCTGCTTGAGTATCTTTCCGGTCGGGTTGCGGGGTATATTATTAGTTACTTCCACATATTCAGGCTGTTTATACTTGGCTAGTTTGTCCTTAAGGAAGTCCTTAATTTCATCTTCGGTCAGGTTTTCTCCCGGTCTGGGTACCACAAAGGCTTTGACTCTTTCCCCCAGATGCCGGTCGGGAATGCCTATTACCGCTACTTCGCCAACCTTGGGATTGGCTTCGATGGCTATTTCAATTTCTCTGGGATATATATTCTCTCCGCCGCGGTTGATCATATCTTTCTTGCGGTCAACGATGTAGATGTAGCCATCCTCGTCCATATAGCCGACATCACCGGTATGCAGCCAGCCGTTCTTTACCGTTTCGGCCGTTGCCTCAGGCTTGTTCAGGTATCCTATCATATTGAACTCGCCATAGGTGCATATTTCTCCCCTTTCCCCCCGGGGCAGGATGTTGTTGCCGTCATCCATAATTTCCAGAGGCTGTCCCGGTACTGCCATGCCGATAGAGCCGGGCTTTTTAGTCCCCAACGGCGGATTCAGGGTTGAAAGTCCGATTACTTCGGTGAGGCCGTAGCCCTCCAGAATATTTACATCAAATCTGTCTTTAAATCCCTTGATAAGCTCAACCGGCAGGGGGGCTGCGCCGCAAACCGCATATTTGAGCTTGAGCTTGGAGCGGTCAATAGTATCGGGATCAGCCGAGTTATAAATATAGGAATACATAGCTGGAACCCCCATGGCAATGGTTACCCCATACTGGAGCACCGAAGGCCAGAAATCGGCCGGCGAAAATTGTTTTCTTATGCAAACAGTGGCACTGGCATACATAATCGTATAAGACCAAACACAAATGGGATTGGTGTGGAACATGGGCATAACAATCATCATGACGTCATTGCCTTCGAAAATGCCCGTATGCATGATGGATTTAACTACCGCCAACTGAGCCCGGTTGGAACTCAAAATGCCTTTGGGGTTTCCGGTAGTCCCGGAGGAATAGAGAAGCAGGAACGGGTCATCGGGATTTTGCGGAACCAATGCCTCATCGGCCGGATAGCTGGCTAATATTTCTTCCAACGTAGTCCGGGCAATATTCTCATTGTGTTCAGAATCAGTCTTGACTTCCACAACTATAGGTTTATGACTGGCCAGGGCATAACCGGCAGCAAAGTCCTTCATAAAATTACTGCCGACAAAGACTGCCTTGGGTTGCGAGTCATCCAGGACATATGCAATTTCCGGGCCCTTTAAGGCATAGTTTATTGCTCCGGCAACAGCTCCAAGCTTTTGGGCGCCAAACATGGAGTAATAAATTTCCGGTGCATTAAGGATCATGACCGAGACTACGTCACCTTTTTTTACCCCCTGGGCTTTGAGATAGTTTGCCACCTTATTGGCGCGCTCGTTGGTTTGAGCATAAGTTATAGTCTGATCATAGTAATAAATATGGGGTGCGTCAGGATGCAGCCTGACCCGGTCAACTATCATCTCCGCCACGCTGTTAAAATCATGCTTTTTACCCTTAAGGAACGGCAAGTCATCCAGAGCAACCGTAGGATATATATTATGGGCCATATTAATTCATCCTCCTCGTATTTATTCTTTCCGTTCCAGAATTATTTTTCCGGAAAGACCTTTCCAATCAGACTGGGATCATGACCGGGTAGAATATGGCTGCGACGACCGGCTATAGATAATACCCGCCAGATACTGTTGTACCAGTCACTTAAGTCGGTGTGGATGCCGGGCGGGTAAAAAGCATGTCCTGTTTGTGGGGTGCAGGGTACTTTATTGCCCGCAGCGTCAGTAAATTCAGTCATTTCAGGATAAATATTTACCCGGGAGTACGCCAGGTCTCCTGACAGCACATAGATTCCATCACTGGTATTGACAACCGTCGCTTGCTGCCCTTTGGTATGTCCAGGCACGCAGATAACCTTTACCCCATCCGCTACCTCATAGCCATCATCGGCCAGTACCAAATCATAGCCTTCCAGTTGGGTCAGCAATTCGGTCAAATATACCCCCCTCTGAATAGGCAGCGGGGCTTTGGCATATTCCCATTCCGTTTTTTGCAGTATGAACTGGGCAGTGGGGAAAAGCCCGATATTAGCGGCGTGGTCAAAGTGCATATGGGTTATTATGACGATATCGATATCTTCCGGTTTGAGGCCGATACCGGCCAGAGCCTTTATCATGCCCTGAGCCCCGCCATCAACAATGGGAAAGCCATGAAAATTCCCATCGGGGCCAGGCTCACATACGCCGGTATCAACCAGAATCTTCTTCGTTCCTCCATCCAGATAATAGGCAAGCACAGGAGCTACTATCGGGGTAGTCATGTCAACCATCTGGGTGACAACGCCTTTAACGGCACCGATTTTTGCTGCTACCAGCGGATAAATCCTGTATTCGGTCATTGATCTCAACCCCTATCATTTTAATACCGTGCTCTCAAGCAGTTGCATCATTGAATCTGGTTTATCATAAGAACCGGAGTCAGGGTCAGTTATACTAAGTGGGATTCAAATACCTTTCGCATGGCTGTTTATTTGTCCTCGTCTTTTATACCGGCCAGATACTTGGCCATGTTTTTCTTGGATTCAACGTCATAGGTGCTCATAATGGCAATATCCTCCATTATCGGAGACCCGCCTCCATGAACCCCGGCCACCTGTAATATGGTGGCAAGCTCTGAATTCAGGACGTCACAGGCCAGATGTGCGGCACGATAGTGGTTTTCAGGCGAGACACCCTCTCTGCGGGTTACGTATTTTTTCACAAATTCACCCACCACCGGGCTGTTATACTCGCTGGATAACGGCAAAGTTGCCGGCAACCCGCCAGCGACATCGCAAAGCAGATTATACTCGTGGTAAATATTATGACCGGCATGTCTTCTGCCTACGTTAGCAAAAATAACGTTTGGTATTTGAGTACCAGAAGCGGCCTTGGAAGACTTTACGCTGGCAGCAATCCCCGCAGCATATACAAGTTCGGCCACACTTATGAATTCCGCCATCTTTTCCTTAACGTGAGGCATCTTTTCTATCCCCAGGTAATCTGCCATCAGGGCGGTAGTTCCCATCAGCACATCACTTACTCCTGGTTTACATCCGCAGTAACTGTGCCTGTGATAAAGGGCAAAGAATAATGCCAGGCCTCCCCCGATATCCGTTTCACCATTCAGGAAAATCCTTTCATTGGGTACAAACACATTGTCAAATACAGTGAAACTCTCTATATCGCCAAATTCAGCGATAGGGGCTTCGGTTTCCGGTTCGCGGCGGCTAAAATAGCCTTCTCTGCCAATCATATAAACACCCTCGGTATCAGCAGGAATGGCAAAGGCTATGGCATAATCGGTTTCGTCTTTGGCGAGATACCGGGTAGGGATAGCTATTATTTCGTCGGCATAAGGAGCCATGGTGTTGTGCAGTTTTGCTCCCCTGACCACAACTCCGTCTTCTCTTCTTTCCACCACATGCAGATACTGGTCAGGATCCGGCTGCTCGCCTGGTCTGAATCTCCGGTCCCCTTTGGCATCGGTTTGAGCGCAAGCCGCTACCAAATCATTTTCCTGGAAATATTCCAGGTACTTGAGCCATCTTTCATGGTAGGCGGTTCCATGGCGCAAATCACAGTTTTTGGTGGATACGGAAAGAGCGTTCATGGCATCAATGCCCATGCATCTCTGTATGCAACCACCGGTAAGATTGCACAATTTCCTCGTCATTTCCTGTTTCTTGAGCAAATCTTCAGGAGACTGGTGAATGTGGGTAAAACGGTTGATAGTCTTGCCTGTAATGTGAGAAGTTGCGGTGACTAGATCCTGAAATTCCGGGTCCTCGGTTTTTTCAAAGGTTAATTGAACTGCCCTGCTCCTTTGAACTACCAGGGGATCATCCCTGCCTACCAGCTTTCCGTGTATATAGAGGTTTTTTCTCATACCTGCCAGTTTTTCAAGGTATTGCTTTGATGTCCTCATAATTCTCCTCCTAAATATCTTTGCCGTTTTATCTAATGCAACACTGGTTCGGTTTTAAGCCGCTGTTAAAAGCCACCTCCCCCGCAGTTATTTGCCTGATCGCTGTTTATTGTTACCTGCGCCTGCAACCAAACGAAAGGATATTTCAGCCATACGCAAATACTATGCCATACTACCGGTGAAAAGGGAGATAATAGGCGGAGAAGCCTTTATAAAGGCATTTCTATAATCACATTTGTATTTTTGGCTAAATTTACTCCCCAAGGAACGCATAAGGTTTCAGAATCCAGAAATAACCCCGGTCTGAGCCATTTAAGAAGTAAAAGCTTATTCCGTTCCCTATCCCCAGAGTGTTACCCCAGGGTAACACTCTGGGGATTTATTAATCCTGAGTATTATCCGTAATCGTATATTGCCGGGGAATTGCAGCCGCTTTTTTGGAACTTCCCCATCCGGAGCATTCAGCTTTCCAGGCCCTGGCAGATATCTGCAAATACCCTGTTCAGTTCCTGACTTCCGTCAATGGTTTTTAGCAGTCCCTGTTCCCGGTAGTATGTCACCAGCGGTTCGGTTTGCCGCGCGTATACCTGTAGACGGTTGGATACAGTGGCCTCGGTGTCATCACTGCGCTGGTATAACTCACCCTGGCAACGGTCGCACTCGCCTGCTTGGGCCGGAGGGTTAAAGGCAATATGGTAGGTGGCGCCGCATTGACGGCATATGCGCCGGCCAGTCATCCGGCCAAACAATGCTTCATTGGGGACGTCGATGTTTACCACCGCATCCAATTTACGCCCCAGATTAGCCATGATCCCCCCCAGGGCTTCTGCCTGGAGAATGGTGCGCGGGAACCCATCCAGTAAAAATCCCTCTGCACAGTCATCAGCCCCCAGCCGCTCGGCTACGATGCCTATGGTTACCTCGTCAGTTACCAGCTGCCCCGCATCCATGAAGGCCTTGGCTTTGAGTCCCATCTCTGTCCCTTGCTTGATGGCCTTCCGAAACATGTCTCCGGTTGAGACGTGAGGAATGCTGAAACGTCTTGCCAGCATGCCGGCCTGGGTACCTTTGCCGGCCCCGGGCGGGCCCATCAGAATAATGTTCATATACTTCATCTCCTCGGTTGTTTTTACATATATCCCCGTCGGCTCCTCAAGATGAGGGACGGGGATAAGCTTCACCAGACCTAAGTCTGCCCAGTCACTTTTCCAACACGCAAATTATGTACCAGGTAAAAACCCACGGTCATCAATAACATCGCCAATCAGAGCCAAATGCCCTGTTCCACCCACCTTTCCCCTGCTTTTCACTTATCCTTCCGCCGCGCCCGCTTCGCATTTCCCAACCCTGTATCCCGGCAAAACAGGATAATATCAATAATTAAAGAAATAGGGCGGAAACATTCGTTAAGTCGTCAAATTGTTACCTATCACAGTTACAAAGCGGGTCATTTTTCTGTTTTCATATGTTATACTAACAGTGCAATATGGCCCAAGGAGATGATAAGATGCAGGATTCCGATCTGCGCAAAAAGTGGCTGCAGCTCCATAGACGACGTTCTTTCCGGGAAGATTTGCGGCCCGAGATTAAATACTCCTGGGAGCGAAGCTATGCAGCCGGCGTATCTCCTTTTCTGCGCCAGAATCCTTATATATGCACCCAGGAGGAATTAACCCGGGCTCAGGAGGCTTCTCACTATCTCCTGCAGGTCAGTGAGCCGGTTATGAACGACCTCTATGAATTTGTAGCAGGAACTGGTTTTGTTGTGGCTCTGGGCGACTCCCACGCCCGCGTACTAAAGGTCATCGGCGATGAGGAAGCACTGGACTGGGCTAAATCCGCCCGATTTGTTGAAGGCTCTATTTGGGAGGAAAATCTGGTAGGAACTAATGCCGGTGCTTTATGTTGCGACTTGGGCAAACCAGTGTCCGTTTTTGGCTATGAACACTTTTGCCTTTTTTCTCATGTCTCAGCTTCTTCCTGCGCCCCGATAATCGACCAGGATAGAATCAGGGGGGTTCTAATCATGGTTGCGCCTCACAACAAGGTAAGCAACCATACTCTGGGGATGGTGGTCGCTTCAGCCAAGCATATTATGTCAACAATGGCTTTGGAAAGAGTAAATCAGTATCACAAAGCGGTTATGGAGTCGATGTCCGAAGGAGTACTGGCACTGGATTCGAACGGCAATGTTACCTTTATGAATGATAGCTGCGCGCGTATTCTGCAGCTGCCCCATCATTCTTTTGTCGGCTTTAACGTTACCCAGATTCTGGGGGTCAGCGCAGATAACAACTACTTTGTCAGCAAAGTTACCCAGGGACGCACTATAACTGACGAGAATTTCAAACTGGTAACTCTGGATAATAACGGCATAAGCTGCAACGTGACCTGCAATCCCCTGAACAATCCCTGTAAGGCATCCGGCTCAGGTACCGTTGTCATAGTCAGGGAAAGCCAGCGTATCAACCACCTGGTCAGGAAATGGGTGGGCGGGGGCGCCAAGATTACTTTTGATAATATTATTGGTAGTGATCCCAAATTTCTGCAGGTCGTAAAAACAGCCCGGGCGGCGGCCTCGTCTTCCTCCAACATTCTGTTGCTGGGTGAAAGCGGCACCGGAAAAGATGTAATCGCCCAAGCCATGCATAACGCCAGTTCCAGGAGAAACCACCCCTATGTGGCCATTAATTGCGCTGCCTTGCCCCGCGACCTTATTGCCAGCGAGCTCTTCGGGTATGATGAGGGAGCCTTTACCGGAGCTCGAAAGGGCGGTAATATTGGGAAGTTTGAGCTGGCCGACCAAGGCACCATTTTCCTGGATGAAATTGGCGATATGCCACTGGACTTGCAGGCATCGTTGCTCCGGGTACTGGAAGAAAAGACGGTCATTCGTCTGGGGGGAACCAGGCTTATTCCGGTCAATGTGCGAATCATCGCTGCCACCAATAAGGATCTGGAAACAGAACTAAAACGCAATCGCTTCCGCCAGGATCTATATTATCGTCTCGGGGTAATTAAGATCACCATTCCGCCTTTGCGGGAAAGACCGGATGACATCCTCCTGCTGGCGAAACACTTTTTGGAGAGAATCTGCACTCGCTTTGCCAAACCAACTATGACTCTGGCACCGGAAGTGATAGAAGCTTTTCTGCATTACGATTGGCCGGGTAATATAAGAGAGATTCAAAACGTAATTGAAGGTGCGGTGCAATTGGCACCGGGCAATATAATTACTTACGATTTAATATCCGAGTATCTGAACAGTGACCTGGCCGACAATACCGGCTACCGGGGGCAGCCCCGGATCAGGGTTAATTCAGCCGTGCCCGATAAGGAAAAACAGCTTATTATGGAGTACCTGTCCAAATATAAGTACAATAAGAGCGAAGTGGCCAAAGCCATGGGCATCTCACGTAAAACCCTGTATAGGCGCCTTAACGATTACGGTATTCAGTAGCACGGCGGATAACAAGAAAACAAGGCAGGTGTGAACATGGGGCTAATAAGGATTTGCCCTTTACCAAGCAATTGAGCAGAGGAGCAGTGCCAAGGCTTAAATCAGCCTTGGCACTGCCATGGAAGAGGAATGATACTATCTAAAATACCAGGGCGGTGAGTCGCCCCGCGTAGCGGGTTTTCTAACCGACCTAGTACTGGAATGCTTCCGGCGGCACATCGATAACAGTATTATCCCCATCTGCTACCAGCTCCTCAACCAACCATACATTAGGGACAACATTACGCAGGAAGTAGCGGGCAGAAGCCACCTTGCCACGGTAGAAATTATAATCGTAGTGCTCTTCAGCCAGTTCCTTCATCTGCTTGTCCGCAACCAGAGCCTGATCCAGCAGATAGTACGCCCCCACCAGTTGCCCGGTAGCAGTTAGAATCCGGCGTGAAAAGGTGGGAATCAAACCAAACTGCTTATCGGCCATGTAACCGGCCATCAGCTTCTGGATTGCCAGATAAGACTGCAGGGCCCTACCAAGATTGATAAATTCTTTTTCAAACCCTACTGTCGTATCTTTATTTTTTTTAATGAAATAATCTATTTCCTTAAGCAATCCGGCAAAAACGGCGCCTTTACCCATTACCCACTTTCGTCCCAAAAGATCCATGGACTGGATATAATTGGTTCCTTCCCAGATGGAATAGATTTTAACGTCGCGAGCCGCCTGAGCTACCGGATATTCTTCACAATAGCCATAACCGCCATAGGCTTGGATTGATTCACCGATTAAGGACCAGGCTTCGTCACTGGTATAAGCCTTGGCTACCGGGGTCAGGCATTGAGCCATACCGCCAGCCCACTTCCTCCGGTCAGGGTTGGGATCATGATGCTCCACATCAATATAGTATGCGGTCTTTAGCAATATGGCCCGACAGGCTTCGGTAGTGGCTTTATTGAGGAGCAGCATCCTTTTTACATCTTCATGGTTGATTATTTGAGTGCGGCCTGCCCCGGGATTAGTCATCAGCCGCCCCTGAACCCGCTCGCCGGTATAAGCCGCTGCATTCCAGTAGGCATTGGCAGTTACGGAAAGCGCCAGCATCCCGGTATTAACCCGTTCTTCGTTCATCATCTGGAACATTTGAGCCATTCCCTGGCCTTCCTTGTTTTCCGCATCATAACTCCCCAGCAGCCAGCCGCGGCAGCTATTGTTATCACCAAAAGCGAGCGCTGCCGTAGCCGAGCCCTTGAGTCCCATTTTATGCTCGACCCCGGTTGTTTCCACGTCATTAGGTTCAAGGGTTCCGTCCTCATTGACCCAGTACTTGGGAACTACAAACAGGGAAATACCTTTAACTCCCGGTTTTGCCCCGTCGATCCGGGCCAGGAACAGATGAACAAAGTTGTCGGCATGGTCGCCATCACCACCGGTGATGAATATTTTGCTGCCTTTTATTCTGTATATACCGGGATCATCGGTAGGATAAGCTTTGGCAAGGATGTCCCCCACATCTGAACCGGCCGTAGGTTCGGTCAGGCACATGGTTCCGGCCCAACTGCCGTCCATCAGCGGGGGAAGAAATATTTTTTTAACCTGCTCGCTGCCATAAGATTGAATAAGTCCTGCAGCGCCGTTGGTCAAGCCAATATAAGCCATAAACGCCGGATTGGCAGCCGACATTATTTCCATGAGGGGCAAATACACGGTATAGGGGATAGTTCCTTCCGCTGCCTCATCTATATTGGCAGCCCCCCAGCCATTTTCCTGAATGTATCTGTATAATTTCTTAAATGATGCCGGCAGGTACACCTTGCCATTGTCGAAGTAAACCGGAGACTTCTCCCCGTCGTCGTTAGTCGGAGCAATCAAATCGGAAGACATCTTGTAAACCTGATCCACCATCATGTCGAGGTCCTGTTTGGAGTAATAGCCGTTATATTTGTCATAGGAAAATATTTCTTCGGTAGGGAGCCATTCTTTTAAGGCAAACTTTATATCTCTGGTATTATAGGAGAAATTTGCAGCCATTTTAATTCCTTCCTTCAAAAAATTCTTCAGGCCCAACTTCGCGGTTACACTTATCAGTTTATCCTGTTGCTTCTGCTCCATATATTCATCTTCCGGGCTTCCCCAATCAGTTGCTCCCTGAAATCCGGGTGCGCAATATTTATAAGTGCCTCCGCCCGTTCCCAGGTAGATTTGCCCTTCAGCATAACCATACCGTACTCAGTTGCTACGTAGTAGTTCAAAGACCGGGGGAGGGTAACAACGGTTCCGGGACTAAGGGCAGGCCTGATCCGGGAGTGTATATTACCCTGGGGATCCTGGTAGGTGGACGATATACAGATAAATCCCTTGCCTCCCCGGGATTTGAACGAGCCTACGATAAAATCCATCTGTCCCCCGGTCCCGGAAATCTGTTTGAACCCTGATGCTTCAGATGCAACCTGGGCATAAAGGTCAACCTCCAGAGCATTGTTTATGGCCATCACATTATCATTCTGGGCTATTATATAAGGATCATTGGTGTAGTCTACGGGATAGATGGCGCATACAGGATTGTCATCCAGAAAATCGTAAAGCCGTTTTGAGCCCATGGCAAAAGTATAGACCATCTTGCCTTTGTCCAGTGTTTTATGGATGCCGGTTATACGCCCGGCTTCGTACATATCAACATAGGAATCCGCCAGCATTTCGGTGTGGACCCCCAGGTTCTTCAGGTCGGATCTGGCAATCATGGCTCCGATAGCGTTGGGCATACCTCCAATTCCAAGCTGCAGGCAAGCGCCATCAGGTATTTCCTTCATTATCAGGCCGGCAATCTTTCCATCCACCTCAGTCGTGGGTACCTCAGGCAATTCGATCAAAGGCCGGTGGTCCCCTTCGACTATATAATCAATTTCGGATAGGTGTATGCATTCTCCATTGCCGCCCAGGCATCTGGGTATCGAACTATTCACCTCGGCAATGACGGTACGGGCTGTCTTGATAACAGACGGCGTAAGTGAACTGGAGGTACCCAGGTTAAAGAAGCCATGTTTGTCCATCGGAGTCACTTTTATCATGGCTACATCTACCGGAACATAACGGTCAACTATTGCCGGGCCTTCATGGTAGGTTCCCGGGATGTAATTACAGAGATTCTTGGCCTGTAGTTTCCTTTCCGCCCCGGTAAAATGCCAGTCACTGTATATGAAATGCTTCCTTTCCGGGTCAGCCACTGCTATTTTAGGGGGAAAGGGACAAGCAGTAGCCCTTACCATTACGTTTTCCAGTTCTTCCACCCTGCAGGCCAGAGCTGCGTCAAGGTACATGGAACTCATCATAAATTCGCCATAATGAACCAAATCCCCCGACTTTACCACTTTAACTGCTTCATCTACTGGAACAAGTTTGCGCTGATATTCTTCTCTGTAGTTCAAAATAACTCCCTCCTACAAGTTTTTCTATTATGTCCGAAGCTACTTGCCCTGGTAGACAGGCCGACGCTTTTCCATGAAAGCTCTCATGCCTTCTTTTTGATCTTCGGTCGCAAATAACATTGAGCAGGATTTTTGTTCATATTCCAGCCCCGAGCCTAAATCGACGTTGCCGCTATAATTTATACTTTTTTTAGCCATCTTTAACGCTATAGGAGGTTTGGCGGCCAGTTCAGCCGCCATTTTTTTAGCTTCATCCATCAACGAGCCGGCTGGTACTACTTTGGTAATTAAGCCCATGCTCAGGGCTGTTTCGGCATCTATCGGTTCACCGGTTAAAATAAGCTGCTTGGCCCAGCCTTCCCCGACCAACCTGGTCATACGCTGGGTTCCCCCGGTACCCGGGATTATTCCTAAATTAACCTCCGGCAGCCCGATCCTGGTTCCGATAGAAGCAATGCGGATATCACAGGCCAGAGCCAGCTCACAGCCGCCGCCTAAAGCCAATTTAGCTATTGCTGCTATCACAGGTATGTCAAGATTAGCCATCTTGTTTACCGCCTTGTTACATAATGCGGTAAATTCCATGGCCTCTATAGGGTCAGCGTTTTGAGCAAACCCGATATCCGCTCCGGCACAAAATACCCCGGCCCCACCTGTCAGAATCAATGCTCTGATCCCAGCATCAACTGCTACCTCATTCATCAGCTCATTGAGCTCCCTCATTATGCGCTCATCTATTGCGTTATAGACCTCAGGTCGGTTCAAGGTCACAATAGCAACATTATCTTCTTTCTCGTAAATGAGGTTTTGCCATTCCAAAAAATCACCTCCCGTCCATTCCGGGCTTCAATAAACACAAGTGCTCTTATCCAACTTTTCTCTGCATTTAAGGATCCCGTCGGGGGTTATATGCAGTTATCATGCCAGACTATCGGCACCATGAAACAGCTGCCTCGACGGGGGCGTAAGTATTAACCGCAACCCCCTTCGCTGCTTGCATTTAAGGATCTTCTACCCGCTGCAGAATCGGCTGTCCAGACATCATGGCAAAGGCGCATCATTGAGTAAGTGGTTACACTTTGTCCCAGGCCGCTACCCAAATCGCCTAAAACCTGGATACAAGATGAATACTTCATCCTATTTGGTTTAATGCGTAAATGCACTCGGCCGCCCCCTCATACCCTCTTCCTCGGATGATGGGGCCAATAAATATTTTTTATCCGCCTATAAGTTAATAATAATAGTGAAGTTATTCACATTTACTCCTAAAAGATATATAATGAATTCATAAAGTGAACTCATTCACAAACAGTCAGAAAGGGCAAAAATTTTTTAAAAAAGATTGTGAATAGTATCACATAAATATTTCCCTGAAGGAGGGTCGCTTTCCAAATAAACTACCGGCTGTAATTTTTAGTCTGCTTTAAAACGGACGATTTAAGGGGGTCATAAAATGCTAGCTAATAAAATACAAGTGAGACCAACCGTATCTGTCACCTGCCCGCGTTGCACCGAAGAGGTTTATTCGTTGGGAGCGGAGCTAAAGGATTATCTGGGCCAGTCTTATCTGGATCTGGGCGGACGGGTGCGTGAAGCCCAGAAAAACATGCTAAAAAAACTGGCAACCCGATATTTTGAAAACAAGAAAGAGATCACTAATCTAATCAATGCTGACCTTAATCGGGATCTGGCCTATTTTTATGAAAATGGAGGACCTATTATTGAACCTCCTGTGACCGAGCAAAATATCAAGGATATAGAGCCTTTCTTTTATAAGGCTATGGCCAACTTTTTCAGCCAGTTGGACGCCATGGCATATATCGTGGGGAAAGGCGAAATGAGCGTTACTGAACTGGAAAGAGAAACCTATCAGTATATCACCGGCCTTTTTAATATCATGGGTCGGCTGTACCAGAATCCGGAAGTTAGAAAGGCGTTTAACGAATTGATTAGGATCGAAATGAATCATAGTATTCAGCATTGATGTTGTTTTATCCAGATTAACCTCCGGGGGGGTGTGGCTGCAGCACACCTCCCTCCCCCCTCCGCCCTGACTACCGTCAGGAAATGCAGATAAGTAGAAAGCGCCATAATGACCCGGTTTTATGCGCTTCTACTTACCTTAAGCATAGGCTTTCTCTAATTATTTCCCGCGTTATACCTGGTTATTCCAATGTATTCCGCTTCCATAATCATTTACCGGCAAAGCTGCCCACCCTTTTTCATAGGTGCTGCTGCCTCGGGGCACGGCCTTAAGGCCGCCAGGGCTAGTACATTAAAACAGCCATGATAATGGATACTATCAAAGCAATTGTACTTCCCACCAAACCTACCCAGAAGATGTGCTTGTAACACTGTTTATGGGTTAAGCCGGTAATAGCCATCAAAGCGAAAACTACTCCGCTGTGGGGCATGCAGGATAACCCCCCGGAAGCGATAGCGCTTATCCGGTGAATTACCTCGGGGGCGATTCCGGTAGCCAGCCAGGCTCCGCTGAATGCAGGCATTACAATTCCCAGCGCCCCCGATGAGGAACCGGTTACAGCGGCCAGAAAACCAGTTATGGCTGACATCTCTACCAGGGCCCCGCCAGGCAGGCTGCCAATAAGACCTAAAATAACCTTAAAACCCGGTGCTGAAGCAGCGACAATGCCTACTCCAACCGCGGCAGCAGTAAAAATCGCCGGGGACATGGCATTTGCAGCACCTGCATTTAGCGTGCCCAGCTGATGCGGTATGAACTTATTCAACACTATAGCCGCAACAATAATTGCAGCTAAGAGGGCTGGTATGATTACATCGGATATTTTCATGGCACTGCCAATCAATATAATTGCTATGAGAACTACCATCGGAGCCAAGGCAGCCCCCAGGGAAGGGATTTCACCGGTACTGGCACCGGCATTGCCGTCGGCTGCGGTTCTTACATACTCTTCCCCGTTGTCCAGGGCTATTTTCAACTGCCATTTCATATACAGCAATCCCCATACCGTTACCGTGATTGAAGCAACGATACCTATCAGGGGGGCAGCCGTCAGGGTCGTACCCAATACGGTGGGAATGACATTCTGAATAGAGGGGGAGCCCGGGAACATAGTCATGGTAAAGGTAGCGCAGCCCAGAACCATAGGTGCCAACAGGAGATGCCAGGGTATGTTCAGTTCCCGGAACAACGGTCTGGAAAGGGCCACGATGGTGAAAATAACAATAAATATATTTACCCCGCCAAAGGTCAGCAGGGCGCCAATGATAAATACGGCTATCAGAACAGCATAGGGATTAGAACGGCCCGTCAATTTTAGTACGCTGTTGGCGATTGTAACCGTCGCCTTACTGTCCTCCAGATATTTGCCTAAAATCGCTCCCAGAATAAAAATTATAAAGTACTTGGTGATAAAATTGCCCAGACCGACCATATACGAGTTGGAATCAGAAAAAAGCGCCGGAATCAAGTCCATACCATTGGTCAAAATAATAAGAACAGCAGTAATAGGTCCGATGATCAATATACTGACACCCTTGAAAGCCAAATAGATGAGCAGGGCAATACCTATCAGTATGCCTAAAGAAGCCAACCAATCCACTTTTTACACCTCCGCTTATACTGTCTTACGACGTTTCTGTCCTACAGGCCAATGTGTGCTTTTTTTCACAAATATTGTTCTTACCGTTTTATCGAATAAATATATTTCGGGGAAAGGTCTCTGCTTGGACTGCCGGGTCGGGTTCACCCTGCAACGGCAGGATAATAAGCAAGCAAATTATCCCTTCGCTTATTGGTGAACCTAAATTCAATCGCAACGTGAACTTAGAGTCCCGGATTGTAATAGAAATGGTTTACTTGAACAGGTTTGGGACCGGTTTCAGTTGGATTATGCTCTGTTTACCGCATATTTCACCCCCCTGCGTTTTTCCGGACTCTTTACCGCCAGCCTTTTGCAAATGCCATACCAGGAAGGCGCTTTTTATAAATTTTAATTTTTACAGGCCCCTTTTATTTGTTCGCACTTCGGCATGTGCCCATTATTTCCCCATATCCGGTGCTCTTTGCAAAAAACACCGGCGTATAAAGGCCTGTTCCCTTTTATGCCAATTAGAACCAATGTTTCCTTTTTGTCGCCAACTTGTTGCATTAAGGATACAAACCGGTGCGGTAAGATTATTTAGCCTTGTCTTGATTTTATACCTTGACAGGGGGGGCAGGTTGTAAGATAGTTTAATAGACAACAGAATAACATCAACCACAGATTACTGGGGGAGCGAAAGCTGAGAAAGCCGCTACGGCTTGACCCTTTGAACCTGTCTAGGTAATTCTAACGTAGGAAAGTAACTGTATCGGGATAATTTGAAGATGCATTTGCTTGTGCATCTTTTTTTGTTGCTTTTACTCTTTAGGCAGGGGTTAAAATGCTTACTTCCCGACTGAAGGAGGAACTAAAATGAAAAACGTACTTAGCATCGCCGGTTCTGATTCCTGCGGAGGAGCGGGGATACAGGCCGACCTCAAGACATTCAGCGCCCTTGGCACTTATGGCATGACCGTAATAACTGCTGTCACCGCTCAAAATACCACCGGGGTGTTCCAGGTAAGAGAGCTGGATGGGGACATGGTTCAGGCGCAAATCAACTGCCTTTTTGAGGATATTGCCGTTAGCGCGGTTAAAATCGGCATGGTATCCAGTATTGAGGTTATTGCAGCTATAGCTGACTGCCTCCGGAAACATAAGGCCGGCAATATCGTAGTCGACCCGGTCATGGTTTCCAAAAGCGGATGCCACCTGCTGCGGCCGGAATCAAAAAATGCCCTGATACAGAACCTGTTCCCCCTGGCAACGGTAGTCACCCCCAACCTGTTTGAAGCCGAAGTTATAACCGGAGATAAGATTGACGGCATAGCGGCCATGGAAAAAGCAGCGCTAAAAATCCACGAGCTGGGGGCCGGTAATGTCATAGTGAAAGGCGGACATTTAACCGGTGATGCTATCGACGTGGTTTTTGACGGCAAGAAGCTTGATCATCTAAAGGGAAAGCGTATTTTTACCCCCAATACCCACGGAACCGGCTGTACCTTTTCTTCGGCCATCGCCGCCTATCTGGCTAAGGGGTACGGCGCAGCCGAAGCAATAAGGAAAGCCAAAGAGTACATCCATATAGCCATAGCCAACTCCCTGCCGCTGGGTCATGGCGCCGGGCCGACCCACCATTTTTATGAACTATACCGCAAGGCGGGTGTGGTAGCGGTTAGATGATTCGGTGCATGTGGTCAATGCTTGCAAAAGCAGACACGGAGAACGCAAAAAGCTAAGGAAAGGAGACAATGGTATGCTGGAGAAAATGAATGCCTGTTTACGTGCGGTAAAGGAGAAGACTCCTCTGGTGCAGGCCATTACCAATTATGTAACCATAAACGACTGTGCCAATATTCTTCTCTGTTTTGGCGCATCCCCGGCCATGTGCGAGGCCCGAATCGAGGCGGAGGAGTTTGTAGGCCTGGCTTCGTCCCTCTATATAAACCTGGGTACCCTTACTAAAGAACAGGAAGATGCCGCACTGCTGGCAGCCCGGCGGGCAGCTGAGCTTAAAAAGCCGGTTATACTGGATCCGGTAGCCTGCGGAGCTATCAGCCATAAGACCAGCTTCATTGAAGAACTCTTTAATTGCGGACCGGTCACCGTTATCAAGGGGAATATGGGGGAAATCAAGTCTCTGGCCGGATACCAGGGTAAAGTGAGAGGAGTAGATTCAATCGATGACGGCGATGACGCTATAGAAGCCTGCCAGAGCCTGGCGGAAAAATATAGCACCGTTGTTGCCGCTACGGGAGCAACGGATATCATAAGTGATGGGAGAAGAACCTGGCTGGTACAAAACGGTACCCCTCTGCTGACCATGATTACCGGAGCCGGCTGTATGGTGGGGGCTCTGGTAGCGGCTGCGGTTGGAGCCGATGATGATGCTCTGGCCGCCGCCGCCGCTGCCATTATGGCCTTCGGCCTGGCAGGAGAAAGAGCCGCCCAATCCCTTCCGGCAGTACTGCCCGGTACTTTCCGGGCTAAACTGTTTGACTCCGTCTACACCTTAACTGAGGACGATATGCTGAAGGGGGGCAAGCTGCAATGCCTGTAGACTACAGCCTTTACCTGGTCAGTGACCGGAGTATGCTTAAGGGCAGGAATTTGTTCCAGGCCGTGGAAGAAGCTATAAAAGGCGGGGTTACCCTGGTACAGCTGCGGGAAAAGAATATCTCCAGCCTTGATTTTTACAATATTGCTTTGAAGATGAAGGAACTGGTGAATCACTATCATGTACCCCTGATAATAAACGACCGCCTGGACATAGCCCTGGCCGTAGATGCCGACGGACTCCATATCGGACAGGAGGACCTGCCCCTCAAAATTGCCCGTAAGCTGTTGGGGCCGGGGAAAATCCTGGGCTATTCCGTCGCCAATCGAGGACAGGCGCTGTTTGGAGAGCGCAACGGAGCCGATTACCTGGGTGCCGGAACCGTGTTTCCTACCGGCAGTAAAGCGGATACCGGCGAACCCATCGGGACCGGGAATTTGCAAAAAATAAAACAAGCGGTTTCCATCCCGGTTGTTGGCATAGGGGGAATCGGAATATCCAATCTGGAAGAAGTAAAAGCAACCGGAATTGACGGCATATCCCTGATATCAGCCATACTGGGCAGTAATGATGTAGAAGCGGCATCCCGGAAGCTGATTAACCTTTGGAGGAAATAATGAAAAAGGAATTCTTTATAGACTTTGACGGCACCATAACCATAACCGACACCTGCCGGGCCATGGTACAGGCCTATGCCCGTGCAGGCTGGGAAGAACTCAACCGCAGATGGGAAAATAAAGAGATATCCACCGAAGAGTGCGCCAACCGTACCTTCGAGCTTTTTGATGCCACCCCCGGAGAGCTTAAAAAGCTCGTAGAGGGTATCGACATCGATCCCTTTTTCATCGATTTCTGGCAATGGTGCCGGGATAAGGATTATCCGGTCTACATATTAAGTGACGGTTATGATTTCAACATCCGGATCATCCTGAGTAAATATCAGCTAAGCATACCCTTCTACGCCAACCGGCTGGTCTATAACGGCGGTTTTAGCATAGAATGCCCCTATCTCAACCGGACCTGCGGCAACTGCGGAACCTGCAAGACCAGCCTGATGGGGGAATTAAAGGACGCCGACAGCCAGGCGGTCTATATCGGCGACGGCTATTCCGACATCTGCCCGGCCCGGCAGGCCGATATGGTATATGCCAAAGGCACTCTGTACAAGTACTGTATTGACCAGGGCCTCCCGGCCCTGGAATATCACGATTTCGGCGATATTCTGTCCAGCCTGGAGCATGGAAGCTAATTAACCGTCCATTCATTTCCGTTCAGCATTATTTTTCCGGATTCAATAGAACCGAAGCAATTTTATATATTGACATTAATATACCTTAATTGTAATATATGTTTAAACTTACATTCGGAGGAAAATCAGCATGTTAAAGTATATGCTCTTGGGCGCTTTGATGGAGCGCTCACTACACGGCTATCAGCTTAAATCCACGGCATTCCAAAAGATGTTTGCTGATTTCGGGATAAATGACGGCCAGTTATACCCGCTGTTAAAGAAGCTGGAACAGGCTGACCTAATCCGGAAAAACGTTGAACACCAGGAGGGTGCTCCCAGTCGTCACGTTTATTCTATAACTGCAGCAGGCCGGAAAGATTTTCGGCAATGGCTGGAAAGCAGCGAAGGGGAGGAAAGATCTTTTCGCTACGATTTTTTCCGCAAGGATACTTTCTTTGTCCGCTGTAATTACATTCAGTATTTGGATAAAGAGACTGCAACCGCAAAGATAAGACAGCAGATGGATACGGTAGCAAAAACTATAGCCGACCTGCAAAAAGCACGGGCAAGTATGATCAGCAGAAAGGTCAGCCCCCTTAGGATATCTATACTGGAGTATGGCATAAAGAGTCAGGAGACTCGGGCTGAATGGTTAAACGACTTTTTGAAGGAGGTGCAAAAAGCGGATTTTACTCCCGTGTAAAGGAGGCAAAACGAATTGTTGGAGACTAAACAGTGCGATTCAGTTACGTTATTGCGAATGGGGCGCAACATCGGCAAAAAGGTATTGTACTATGTCCATTGCTTTTTAATCGGGGAAACCCTTATAGATACCGGCACCATTTACGCCGCTGGCGAGCTATTATCGGCTCTGAACGGCAAAACCATAAGCACCATAATCAATACCCATCATCACGAGGATCATACCGGCAATAACCTCTTGCTGCAGAATCATTTCAAGGCCAAAATTTACGCCCCCGCAGAAGCTCTGCCTTTCCTGCTCGAGCCCCGCCGGGCCCGTTTGAAATTATATCAGTATCTGGTATGGAACTATCCGGAACCGTCTTCAGGCTATGCCTTGGGCAAGACCCTTGACACCGGCAGGCACACTTTCGATGTACTCCATACGCCCGGTCATTCACCCGATCATATATGTATATATGAACCCCAGGCCAAAATGCTTTTCACCGGAGATATGTTTTGCGGCGAGAAGGTTAAATACCTGCGTCAGGATGAGGACTTCAATCAAATTTTATCGTCTCTTCATAAACTGGAAAATCTCGATATTGAGACCGTTTTCTGCGGGGTTGCCGGGGCTGTTCCCAACGGCGGGCTGGCGTTAAAAAGGAAAATCACTTTCATGGAAGAACTGCGGTCCAGGGTTGGGGTCCTCTACCGCGAGGGTGTTTCCCCGGCCAATATCCGCAGGAATCTATTGGGCCGGGAAGGACCGATGTACTGGCTTTCCAGCGGCCACTTTTCCAAACAGAATCTGGTCAATAGCATACTGGGTCTGCCTCACTAAAACCAGGGGGGAATTCAATGGAAGAAATTAAAATAATCAAGGAAGGAATGCATCGCGCCGGCTATATTTGCGATGATGGGGCGGCTACGGTATTATTCCTGGCAGAGCAGTTGCGTAAGCCGATACTGGCAGAGGGCCCGGCTGGAGTCGGAAAAACCTCGATCGCCTGTGCTTTTGCCGCCATGAAAGGACTGCCTCTGATCAGGCTGCAGTGTTATGAAGGCATTGACGAGACCAGAGCGCTATACGAATGGAACTATAAGAAGCAGCTCCTGCATATCCAGGCGACAGCCAATCAGAACTTTACTGTAAGCGAAGTTGAGAAGGAGATATTTTCCGAAGAATTTTTGTTAAGGCGGCCTTTATTGCAGGCAATTACCGGTGCAGAAAGAAGCTGCCTGCTGATCGATGAAATCGATAAAGTAGATTTTGAATTTGAAGCCATGCTGCTGGAACTGCTTTCCGAATTCCAGGTAACCCTCCCCGAGTTCGGTACGATCAAGGCCTGCCATATACCTTTCGTATTTATAACCTCCAACGCCACCCGCGAATTATCGGAGGCCTTAAAGCGCCGCTGCCTCTACCTTTATCTGGACTTTCCCCGGGCGGAAATTGAAAAGATGATCCTGGAGTTACGGGTTCCCCGTCTAAGCCAAAGCCTATCCCTCCAGTTGGTGGAAGCCCTGCAGCAAATCCGCCGGATGAATCTGCGCAAACAGCCCAGCATAGCGGAAAGCATAGACTGGGCCTGCTCCTTGCTGGCTATGGGGCGGGAAGACATCAGCCCCGATTTCATGGCAGAGACCCTGAACGTCATACTCAAGTACCAGGAGGATATAAATAAAGTTAGAACCAAGCTCACCAAAGCTTAAAACTAACTCGGAGGCATAGGTATGAATGCAATTTCCGGTCAGATTCAGCGTTTTATTGAAGATCTGCGGGGGGCAGGCATATCGGTTAGCCCCGTAGCGGCGGAAGACTGCTATCGCTCCCTGGCCTTGACCGACTGGTCAACCGAGACGGTATTCTACACCGCCCTGCTGTGCACATTGCTCAAGGAATCAGCCTTTATCCCTGTTTTTCAAGCAATTTATAACAAAAATTTTCATTTCCATAAATTAGTCCCATCGCCACCGGAGAAAGAATTAAAGCACGCTGATGCTATTGCTATGGACGTTATCGGCTCCGGTCAGGCCAGCGGCAGGCAAAAGGAGATGCAGCAAAGCAGCGGCCAGCCAAGCTGCCCCCACCCAGCGGATGCAGACCACCGTCATAAAGATTGGTTCGCCTTGGATTTCTATACCGCGACCTATTCGGCCTCAGCCGAGGACATTCGGAAAATGGAGCAGCTCATTCCCCTGCTGGGCAAACGGATGGCAGCCAAAATAATTATGAAGAAGCGCCATCACCGGATAGGGCGTCTTGATTTCCGTCGGACTATACGTTCCAGCATGAGCACCGGCGGGGTTCCGATAGATATCCGGGTTAAAAAGAAAGCCCCTGAAAAACCGGTAATATTCGCACTCTGTGATGTCTCACGGTCATGCTTGCATTTCAGCTATTTTTCCTTAAGCCTGGTTTACCTGCTGGAAAAATTCTACCGCCAGGTAAGAAGCTTTGCTTTTATAGACGAAACCGATGAGATAACTTCACTTATTAAAAAGGAATCTTATGCGCATTTAAGGTCAAAAGTATTGACCGAAGCCAATGTCTGCGGAAATAGCGGCTATACCAACTACGGGCGATCCCTGGCCTCATTTAGAGAACGCTACGGTAAAGAGCTCTCCTCCAGGGCTTATGTATTGATTTTTGGTGATGCCCGAACCAACTGGTTTGCCACCAACCCTGATATTCTAAAAGATATCCAGAGGAGAGTGAAACGAATCTACTGGTTTGATCCCGAACCTAAAGATGACTGGGGTAGCGGTGACAGCGAGATTTTAGTTTACCAGAAATATTGCACCCGGGTTTTTGAATGCTGCAACCTGAATCAACTGGCCCAGGCCATATCCGATATAGTTTAGCCCGGGAGCGGCAGCGGAACGATCCGTACAAGTCCGCTCTTAAAAGGTGGGTACGGGCCCTTATGTTTAATACCCGGAAGGAGCCAGAGCCAGTATGCGGCTGGCGGTTATCGCCATTTCGGCCCGGGACACCATATCCTGCGGGCGCAAATTGTTCTGTGCATCCGGAGTTAGAATACCTAATCCATGAGCCAGGCCCACATAATTACGTCGGTCAGGGCTAATTTTACCTGCGTCTTGAACCGGGGTGCCGATAGGGTTTTTTATTCGGGCAATATTGTCGTAGCCCAGGCCTTTTATTGCCCAGACCGCCAGTTCTTCGCGGTTTATATGGCCATCGGGGTCAAACTCCGCCTGATGGGAGATAATTCCTCGGCTTGCTGCCAGGGCAAAGGCATCATAGTCAGGGTCTTCGGCCTTTATGTCCAACGGCACCTGCTTGGTGCGGGCATAAGCGTAAAAGGCCCGGGGATTGGTCGCCGCAAGTACTGTTTTCAATGCTTCCCGCCGGGTTACGGTGTCATCGGGATTAACGGTATCCGTAAGCAGGCCGTTTTCATCTAACATGGATAAAGCCGGTGCTGCCCAGTGGCCGGCTGAAGATGCTTTTGCGGTATTGGCCGCCGGGTCTGTTTTTCCCCCGTATATCATAGCGCCGCTAAGGGCATCTGCCCGGGAAGGAGAAATCAGGTAGGCCAGCCGGGTTTCTCCGGTTTCTTTATAACGCTTGTCGAGTGCAGCCATGCGTACCAATTCGACATTTAACTGCTGCGCCAGGATTGATTGGGCTCTGTTTTGATCCAGCAGTTGGTTTAAGGCATTACATTGAACTGGTCCCCATCTAATGTGGTAGCCCAGCACATCACCATTTTGCCGGCTGATGGTGACGGTTATGCTGTCCCTGTCAAAAGGTATGCCGTTTAGCAGCCGGATAAAGGTGAAAGTGTGTTTTCCCGGCTCAGAATCGTTGCCGGTTGTTTGCTTAAGCGTCAGCAGGCTTTCTTTTTCCGGGCTGTATTTTTTTATAGCCTGCCAGGCGATTTGCAGCCCCTGCTCCGGGCTAACGGGATTGCTGATGTCAGAGTTGTTTTCGCTTTTATAAAATCCGGAAACTTCACCGGAATAGGCGTCTATCTCTACTCTAAACCCGGACTGGGTTCCGTCCTCATCATTTACGGGACTATAGAACCAGTGTTCATCCCTGTATCCGGGGCCACTGCCTCCTCCTCCCCCACTCCTTGTAACTTCGCCCTCAAACCCTGCTGTGCGTAAAAACTCAACCGCAGTTTCCAGAGCCTGGCGGGGGTCGGTTTTTTCAGTCAATTCAGGCTCATTAATGGCGGGACTGTTCGGCAGCGGTGCAAATTCGCTGTTATAAATCTTGATTTGCTCCCGATTGAGTTCCTGCCCCCGGTAATCCAAAAACTTGCCGCTAAGGGCATCAATATACACGGCCTCTGTGTTCAGTTCATAGACCGGAATAAGCTGCCTGGCGATATGACTGTCTTTAGCTGCGGCGTATTTATAAGCAGGATAAATTCCGGCCTGGTTAAACAAGACGGCAACGGCTTCGTCCCGGGAGATATTGATTTTTCCCGGGGAAAACTGATTGTCCTTGCAACTGTTGTTATAATGGGTAATCAGCCCGGTATAGGCATCCACCCCGATCATAACCTGCTCCCAGTTTACCGCCACCCCGTCAGCCATTCGAGTCCAGGAAAAACTGTAATAAGCAGTCAGGCTGGCGTTGGGATTAAATGAAGGCATAACCCCCTGATTGAGCTTGAGGGAACCTGTCATCCCGGGGACCATTGACGACAGGAAGCTTTGCGCTTTCTGCCGTGCCTGCTCCCGGGTCAACTTGACCTGTTTCCCCCGGTAATAATCAGGCAGCGGGTTATAATTCATGGTCAGCACTCTGCCGGTTGCCCCATCAACCGAGCCGCTCAGCACCTGGTGACCGGAGCCGGGTCTAGCCCCAATTTCCGGTGAACCCAAATCCCAGGCCGGGCGGCCATCAAAGGAGCATCCTTCCTGCTCGGCTTCCAGCTTCACTCCCCGGGTTAACTCCGGGAAGGCCCTGGTAAAAGATAGCACCGCCTCTTCCCCGCTAATGAGATTATGCTCCCCGGCGGTTGAGCTATCCTGGCTGTTAATCGGAACCCCGACAGGACTAATATTTATCGCTAAAGCTGGTCCTGGGGCCATTAGAGCAATAATCATCAGACAGACCAGCGCAGCTTTTATTTTCCCCATAATATTTTCCCCCTCCCATGGCAACTATTAGTTATATCATACTATAAAAGGTTCCATTGCCGGAGATTAACTGGTTATATCCATATGGTCGAGCCAGGGAGCCGGAAATTATAATGGGAACCTGCATTTTGAGCAGTATTACCACGTCTACAGGGAATTTACCACATTTACAATGTCAATTTTATTAATCTTCTTTACTGGTCCGATGACAGATAAAAGCGCGGTTAAAACAGTAATGGCAGCAATCGCTGCAAGGGCAGCATACGGAACCTCCCACGGCAAACCCCAGCGGGAGGTTATCATCCCCTGAAAGATAACCCGGTGCAGGGGCAGACCCAGAACACATCCCGCTATACACCCGCAGATGGAATAGGCAGCAGCTTCGGCAATCACCATGCGGTGAAGCTGTTTGCCTGCCATCCCTACCGCCCGCATTACGCCATACTGGTTCATCCGTCCGGTAACGCTCATGTTTATGCTGTTTATGATGTTAAATACCGTGATGGAGGCAATAATAAACAGAAATCCATAAACAAAGATGGCAAAGGAGTAAAATGCCGTCCTGGCTTCATCATTGCTTTGCCGTCGGTCGGAGAACCTCATCTGCGATGTGGCCAGGCTGCGCATCCGGTCAACCGTATCATCACCCGCGCCCTCGGCGAGTTGTATATCGATAACGGTATATCCCCGTGCTCCAGTCAAGTCCCGAAACAGGTTTTCCGAACAAATAACGGTTTGGGTTCCGGGGGCGGAATCAAAGGGGCTGGTAGCCAGCATCCCTGCAATTTTAACCGTTTTATCGCCTGAAGGGAGTTTTAAGGTAATGGAATCGCCGATCTGCCATGGAGAATCTTCCGCATAAACCAGCAGGACATCCCCTTTTCCCTTTATCACCTTATCAATGCTTCCCCGGGTCAATTCTTCCCCGGCCCAGTTAAATTGATTCTGCTCATAGGAGATGAGGTTTAGCTTGCCCTCGCCTCCGCTGCTTGCTGCGGGGATGTCGTGGGCAAACATCCGTCCGTAGACGCGCTTTACATCATGATTGTTTTTAATCTGTTCCGGCAATTTCGGATCCAGGGAGCAACTGTTATCTCCGCTGACAATAGAAATATCTGGTACGTAGGGTCTGAGAGGCTTTACCGCTTGATGCATAAAGTTAATCATGACGCTGAAGGATAGAAACAGGACAATACTGATAGCAAAGGAACCCATCATTAACAGAATGTTCTTCTTGCTGGCAAAAGCATGCTGAATCCCCATCGCAGTATCAACCCTTATATGCTTGGTTCTCGCCGCTGCTTTATACTGCGTCATGCTGTTTTGATCTACATTTCCCGTTACTGCACTTAGAGGAGACACCTTGGCCGCCTTTCGGCAGGGGGAAAGGGAGGCCAGGACCACTGTAAAAAAGCCTACCGCAATGCCTGCCAGCAAACTCGGCCAGCTAATGCCCAATAAGGGCATATCTCTGAAAAAAGCGGGATTTACGTACTTTAAGAACGCTGTCGAAACCCAAACGATGATTATTCCCATCACCAAACCAATGGGAATTCCTTTTAAACTGAACTGAATTCCCTCCAGCATAACATATTTCCCGACCTGTGCCTTGGATGCCCCCAGGCATCGCAACAACCCGAAGAACTGAACACGTTCAAGAACGCTCATGTTGAAGCTGCTGGCGATCATCAGGGCTCCGGCTGCCAGCACCAGAAGAAACAGGACGGCTGCCGTCATATAAAGCTTCATCATATAACTATCGCGGCTCTGCCCCACCAAGGCCAGAAGCACAGTGTTTTCATGCACCTGTTGGTCCGAGAGATTGTAATTGGCCTTGATTTCATCTATGGCCTGGCGCATATTGACGCCGTTTTTGAATTGAACATAGTAGCGGCTCACATCGGCAGTGGCGGTAACTGCTTTTAGTCCTTCACTTGGTAAAATCATGCCGTGAGCATCCTGTACCTTAAGGCTTGCAAAGTCGCCATAAACGCCGACAATGGTATATTTCCCTTCCATTCCACCGGGAAGGGTTACAGTAATCCTATCGCACAGAGAAATGCCAAACTGTTCTACGGCTTGCCTGTCGAGCAAGGCCTCATCCGGCTTCTCCGGGTAGCGTCCGTTTATGACGGCAAGACCCATCTCACGCGAAATCGCTTCTTCGCTGCACAATACTTCAAGTTGCTTGCCATTGAGCTTGCCATAGCCAATATGATGCACCCAGCCGGAGACCGCTGTATCAGCACGGCTGCCAATCAGATCTGCGGTTTCGTTATCGATGTCCTTAAATAAGACATGATATTTCCCATAGTCTTTGATCGCACTTATGGTTCGGGTTCGGACTTCCATATCCGCCATACCGAAGATTGCCGTCACCAGGCACACCGCAATGGCAATACACAGGATCGTGATACGGTTCTTTTTCTTATGCGCCCGGGCGTACTCTCCGACTAAATCCAGATAGGTTTTCATTCCGCCCGCCCCCCCAGATCGGTCAAAACGCCGTCGGAAACCTGCAGCACCCGGTCGGCAGCTGAAACAATGTTCCTGTTGTGGGTAATCATCAAAATAGTCTGCCGATACCTTAAGGAAGCGGCTTTCAGCAACGAGATGACTTCACTGCTGTTTTTGCTGTCCAGATTTCCGGTCGGTTCGTCGGCCAGGATGAGCATAGGATGGGTAATCAGCGCCCGGCCAATGGCAACACGCTGCTGCTGTCCGCCGGAGAGCTGCCGGGGTAAGTGGTTTCTCCTGTCCAGCAAGCCCAATACATTTAAAATCTCCTCTGCATATATTGCATCCGGCTTTTTATAATCCAGAAGCAGCGGGAAAACTATATTCTGCTCCACGTTAAGCTCCGGAATCAGATTATAGGCCTGAAAGATAAAACCGATGTTGCGGCGGCGAAAAATGGTCCGCTCTTCTTCTTTCATTGCGAACAGATCCTTGCCGTCAATGAAGACCTTGCCTGATGTCGGAGTATCCAGGGCCCCGATTGCGTTAAGCAGCGTGCTTTTTCCGGAGCCGGATTCTCCCACCACGGCCACAAACTCCCCTCTGGAGACCGAAAAGGACGCATTTTTCAGTGCCTCCACCTTGGTATCTCCGCTGCCGTAAGTTTTACACAAGTCTTTTACTTCTAATAAACCCATCATTATGCCACCTTTTAACCTGCTGCTATTAGAGTCTCATACGCAGCTTACTTTAAGGTGTATTTCAGCTTACAAATTTGTAAGCTTTAGAAAATCGAGGGCAAAAAGGCTGCCCTGGCCCAGGCTGCTGTCCGCGGTAATCGTGCCGTTATGTGCTTCTACAATTGATCTGGTCAAAGACAACCCCAGGCCAATGCCTCGTGTATCCTGCGAAAAACGGCTCCGGTAAAAACGTTTAAAAACATGATGCAAATCCTTTGGATGAATGCCCGGGCCATCGTCTTTGACTATTATTTTCGTGATGACCTGGGTTTCTGCCCACCTTATTTCCACCTGCCCGCCCGCCCTCATATGATCCAGGGCGTTTTTAACAAGATTTCCTATAGCTTCCGCCATCCAATCCCCATCGCAATAAAGCACGGCATCAGCAGGACCCTTGCAGGTAATGGATTTTTGCTCCCGTACCGCGCGGGTTTCAAAAGCAGATACGATTTTCTCAATCAAGGCCGGAAGATTTTCGTTCTTTTTATTGAACGCAATTGTTCCCGCATCAAGTTTTGTAATCTTCAAAAGGTTTTGAATTAGAATTTCCATGTGCTCCAAGGCACTTTCAGTCTTAACTGTGAATTTTTTTACGGTTTCCTCGTTCGCACTCTCCTCCTGTACGATTTCGTTATACATTTTTAAAGCGGCCAGGGGGGTTTTTAATTGATGGGAAATATCTGAAATAGTATTTTTCAGGAAGTCTTTGTTACGTTTCTCTGCTTCTATATGTGCGTTCAGCGAGGTAGCCATTGTACTGACGGAAGCAAACAATCTCGACAGGCTGCCCTCTTTCTCGCTGTCAATCCGTACAGCCGGGCGGCCGCCCATAAAGGCATCGATGGAATTGCTGGCTTTTTCGATCACCTGTTGTTGGCGCTTGAAATAGAAGAAAAAGGCCGCGAAGAGTAGCAGTCCCAATAGAAGGGCAAATAGTGTGAGAATCAGCCGGTATCTGTGTAAAAGCGCGTTTGCATCCGGCAGCAAACGGTTATCGGCGTCCAATCTATATCCCAGGGTCTGTAAAAGCCTCTTTCCAGAGGAAATTTCCCGCTCCGATTTTTCGGCTGCGAACGCCATGGAGACATCAGCCGGTGTTGCTCCGTGCTCTAACATATACCCCGCCACTTCATAATCATGGGTAAGAATCTGCTCTTTAAAATCCTGCACGATCTTTTGTGAAAAAACAACACCGAAGAGAAGAGACAGGATTACAACAGCTAAAACCTGCCCGAAAAAGAGGCGAATGTCCTTATTAATCAATAGACCCATGGCTTACTCCTTATCTGATCACATTCCACTTGTAGCCTAATCCGCGGACAGTGAGAAGCATTTGGGGATGGTTGGGGTCATCTTCGATTTTATTACGCAGCCTGCGGATGTAAACCGAGAGGGTATTATCGTCTATAAAGTTGCCATGATTGTCCCAGAGCGCATCAAGTATCGTTTGCCTGGTTAATACCATATCGGAGTTTTTCATTAAAAGTCCTAGCAGCCTGAATTCTGCAGCAGTTAATTCTAAAACCTGCTCGTTTTTAAAGGCACGATTATTTAGAAGCTCAATCCTGATGCCGTTGGAGTTGAACTCGGATGCTTCTCCCTGAAAAGAGTTGGCCCGCCGCAGCAACGCCTTTAGGCGTGAAATAAGTTCATTTAACTTGAAAGGCTTGGTAATATAATCGTCTCCGCCCATGTCAAGCCCCATAACGATATTTACCTCTTCATCGGAAGCTGTAAGGAATATGATTGGAACAGTTGAGGTAAGCCGTACTTTTTTACAGATTTCAAAACCGGTACCGTCCGGCAACGTTAAATCTAAAACCAGCAGGTCATATTTCTGGTCTTCATAAAGGGATAAGGCTTCTTGCACAGTTCTTGCGATATCGACGTGAAACCGGTTTTTTTGGAAAGAATACTCTAAGCCATCAATTAGATTTAAATCATCCTCAACTAATAATATGTTTTCCATCTCTATTTTCCCCTTTTCCTTTTACCGAAATATCCTGTCTGTAAATACGGACAGGATATTAAGAAAAAATATCTGCTTGCCGGTACATTTTATATTTTCCAATATTAATAACATCCAGCCGATTTATCTGACTGAATCAGAGCTTGCCCTTTACCAAAAAGGGAAAACCAGGAGGTTTTAAAGGCAGCTAATCATTCTTTTGTTCACCTGTAACCGCCTTGACCCGGCTGCCGGGTTCAAGCTCCCGGCTTCCGTCCCGTAACGCAATTTCACCGGCCTTGATGCCCTGCAAGACCTCCACCCATTGCTGGTTCTTTTCCCCTACCTGAATTAAGCGTTCCTTGACCCGGCCTGCAGTCACCACCAGTACCCGGTACTGTCCATCTTCCGTAAGCCGCACCGACTCCCGGGGAAGGAGGATAACCCCCTCTTTGCGAAGGGTTTCGATGGCAACCCTAACTTCATACCCGGGCTGCAGGTTACTGCTGCGGTCAAGGTTAATTATCACCGGGACCCGGCGCTGGCTTACTCCCAGGGCGGAGGTCCTTTCGTAAGCCCGGGGATAAACTTTGCCGACCCGGCCGGTGAGAACCTCGTCACCCAGAACCGGAGCAGTTATCCCGGTGGTCTGTCCGGTCTTTACCCGACGGATTTCATCGCTTAAAAGCTCGGTTTTTACTTCCAAGCGGCTGTCTGAGCCTATTTGCGCCAGCGGTATGCCCGCGGCTACCACCTGCCCCGCTTTAACCGGCAGATCCAGGATGATTCCGGTAGCCGGGCTGGACACCTGCAGTTCCCCCGCTTTTTCTTCCAGGCTGTTTAGCTTCTGGCCGAGGCTGGCCGCCTGATTGTTCAAACCGTCTGCACTGGCTTCCTTCTGGGCCAGGCTTTTTTCCAGTATTGCTGTCTGCAGTTCGGCCCGGTCATATTCAGCCTGGGCCAGAGCTCCAGATTTCAGCAAAGCCTCCTTCCTTTTTAAGTCGTTTTGAGCCTGTTCAAGCTCCAAACGAAGGGAGTCAACGCTCAGCATAGCCGTCTGCAGCTCGGCTTCGGTTCCGGCCAATTGGGAGCGCACCGAGGCCGTTTCCGCGGTTAATTCCGGACTGGACAAGCGCATCAGGGTCTCCCCCGCTTCAACCGTATCACCGGCATCAACCAGGAGTTCCGCCACTCGTGCAGCCTGGACAGCCTGCACCTCGTAGTCGTCCACCGCCTGGACATATCCGGCCTCCTCCACCGCCAAGGTAAATGTTCCCCGGACAGCCTTGACCACTTCCACCTGCTGCCCGCCGCTGTTCTTCACAACTGCCGCCATAATAATCCCGACTGCTATAAGTCCAAAAATAATCCCGGCTTTTTTGCTTTTCATCTCCGTCCTCCCTTTTAATCACGGTTTTTCAATACTTCTACCATGTCCAGATTGCTTACTTTACGGATGGACAACTGCTGTCCCATCCAGACAAAAAGCAGAGCCATCCCGGCGGCAATAAAATAGGTGCGGGGATAAATAATAGCCGGAAGGCTGAACAAATCCGTGCTGGCCTTCGCCATATATGCCGCTCCCATAGCCTTGCCCGCAGGCAGTCCCAGTACAATGCCCAGTATTGCCTGAACCCAGGTTTCCTTGCGCAGCAGACCGGTCACCTCCCGCCGAGAGTAACCCAGAACCCTTAATGAGGCCAGTTCCCGCTGGCGCTCGTTAAAAGTCATAACGGCGGTATTGTAGACAATAGCCAGCCCCAGCAATCCGGCAAATAAAAGCATCATCCCGATAGTAGACCTGGTACTGCCCAAAAGTTCTGCAAAGCTCCCCTGTTCCTGAGCTAAACTGGTCACCGAGCTTATCCGGCTCATTTCCTGCAAACGCTCTTCCACAGTTTTTATCCGGGCCGCATCCAATTTCATCATAACTGCGGTTGCTGCCTCCTGCTCACCCAGGAGACGGTTGGCCGTACTATAGGAAACATAGGAACCGGTACTGGTCATGGGATCGTTTTTTCCCACGATGGTTAGTACCGAGGTGCGGGACGGTCCGATTCCCAGTGTGGTTTCGACGGTAACCTCGTCTCCCACCTGCAGTCCTAGTTTATCGGCCATCCGCTTGCTGATAAGGATACCCTCCTCGGGAATCTGACGTTCCCGCCCGAATTTATCGTGAACCCGTTTCAGCTGGCCGGAGGGTACCATTCCCACCAACACTTCATCCTGAGTCTCCCCCCCGGCATGAAATCTTACCGGCAGTTCCAGCATCGGTTCCAGCCGCTGAACCTCATCCCAGCGGTTCCAGTCGCTAAACTCCGAATATTTAGTTGGTTCGCTAAAACGGACCAGATAATCGTAACGGTTAACTTGTTTGAAGTTCTGGTTCATAAGAAATTCAACCGCATCGTTCATGAATAACGCAAACACCAGTAAAACCACCGAACTTATAATCCCTGCAACCGTAACCGCAAAACGCCCCCGGTTACGGAATATGGAACGCAGGCTCATCTTCCAGCTGCTGTTTAACCGCTGCCACAACCAGGGCCAATCCTCCAGGAGAGTACGCCGCCCCCCTGTCGGGGGCTGGGTTCGCATAGCTTCCGCCGGGTTGATGCTGATTACTGACCGGGAAGCCAATAGCCCCGAAGCTATACCGACCAGAGAGGTGATGAGGAAGCTGTTGATTATTACTGCCAGGTCAATTCCGTTAGTAGTAGTAGGCAGGTTAAAATACTGTACAAAAACCTTGGTAATGACCGCAGCCAATCCCAGCCCCAGTCCGGTACCCATGACTGCCGCCGCCAGGCTGACGGCCAGACCGTAGCACGTATAGTGCCACATGATTTGGCGGTTATTGTAGCCCAGGGCCTTCATCACTCCGATAGGCAACCGCTGGGAACGAATCAAGCGGGTGAGAATAACGAACTGGATTCCGGCTGCAATCAGAAAGAACATAAAGGGCAAAGATCGGGCGACCAGTTTTACCCCATCGAGTTTCGCCTGCAGCAGAGCATGGCTCGATTGATCCTTGCGGGGGTAGCCGCCAATGTTGCCATAGGGTTCAAGAATTGCTTCAATCTGTCCTTTTATGTTTTTTTCATCTGTTCCCGGGGCCAGATCGACCAGCAGTTGGTTAATCTGGCCCGGCATCCCCAGAATTTGCTGCGCATGAGTTTGGGGAATCATTATTATCCCGAATCGCTCCGGTTCAGGTATAACTGCGCCGGCGTCTTTCATAGGATAAACAAACTCCGGGCTGGTTGCACTGCCGGTTACCGCCAGAGTAACTTTCTTGCCGTCGGCAATTATCTTAATATCCTGGCCGGGAGTAAGGCTGTTGGCTTGGGCGTACTGCGGGTCAACCAGAACTCCGACCTTATCTGAGGTTTTATCATCAAACCAGTGCCCGGACAACAGGTAAGGACGGTTAACTTCTTCCGCAACCGGAAGCGGGCAGCCGGTCAAGCGTCCGGTAGCACGCTGGCTGCCTGCTTTAATAACCGGAACGTCTTTTTGAATGCGCCCGGTAGCTTTAAGTACTCCGGGGAGCGCTTCCACCCTGGCTGCAACTGATTCCGGCGCCTTTACCACCTGAAAGGTATAATCGGCAAAACGGTTGTCCTGGTAAAACTGCTGCTGGGAGTGAGTCAAGTTAAAATAGGTGGTGTTCATGCTTATATAGATGAGAACCCCCAGGGTAACAATTACCACCAAGGCCAGAAACTGCCCCCGGGTGGCCGAAATGGTCCGCATCAGTTTGCGGGTGAGGATGCTCATCACCAGTCAATCCTTTCCGGCGGCAGCGGCTCTTCATTTACGGCAATGCCGGCTATTTGTCCGCTGCGCATACGCACTATCCGATCGGCCATGGCCCCAATGGCGGTATTATGGGTTACAATTATCACCGTACTGGCATGCTTGGCCCGGATATCACATAACAACCGCAAAACCGATTTTCCGGTTTCATAGTCCAATGCTCCGGTCGGTTCATCACACAGGAGCAGCCCCGGGGCTTTTACGATCGCCCGGGCAATAGCCACCCGCTGCTGTTCACCGCCGCTCAATTGGGAAGGGAAATGGCCGCGCCGTTCCCAGAGCTCTACATCCCGCAATACATCCTCAACTGCCAGGGGATTGTCTACCAGTTCAGCCGCCAGGGCCACATTTTCAGCGGCGGTAAGGTCGGGAATAAGGTTGTAGAACTGGAACACGAACCCCACGTCCTGCCTGCGGTAGCGGGTCAGGTCTTTTTCGCCGGCCTTGGTCAGGAGCTGGCTGCCAAAAAGCATCTGCCCGCCGCTAGGCCGGTCTATACCGCCGATCAGGTTTAGCAGGGTGCTCTTCCCGGAACCGCTGGGCCCAAGAATAACCAGCAGCTCCTCCCGGTAAATATCCAGAAAGGTTGCTTTTAAGGCTTCCACCTTAACTTCACCCATAGTATAGGTTTTACTGATATTCTTAAGACTCATTAAAACCTCATGGGACATTGGGTTCATCTCCTCCACTGCATTTCCAAGGTGGGAAGCATTCGGGCATAGCATGCTTCAGCCTGACTATAATGTTTAAGCTTTAAGCCCGTGCTGCAGGAAGTCCAGAAACTGCCTGCTTTGCTCCATAAGCTCCTCCTTATTCAGTTCATCCCCGATGTTTTCCAGCATAATCTCCCCCATATTCATCAAGGAGTATTTTATTAACTGCTTCATGAAATTCGGCTCCAAATCACTGCGCAGTTCGCCCCGCTCAACGGCATCTTTTATCAGGGGGTCAAATACTTCATCATAGTATCGAGGGGAAAGCTCCTCAGCCTTAGCCATCAGTTCCGGGTTTTTCAAAATGCTCATCAAAAACTGGTTAAGTTCCGGGTACTGCAGGGCAAACTCAACCCCGCCCTCCATCTGCAACTGCAGAATTTCAAAAAATCCGGCGGTTTTTATACCGTTTCCCTGTTGCTGCAGCCACTGGTTTATAAAAGCCAGTTTTTCATCGGCGACCCGCTGCACCACACTGGAGAACAGTGTTTCTTTATTGTCAAAATGGTGGTAGAAACTGCCTTTGGAGATACCGGAGCGTTTTATTATCTGATTTAAAGAAGCCGAATCAAAACCCTTTTCCGCAAATTCCTTTAAGGCCTCCTGTACCAGTTCGTTTTTATAACGAAATTCCTTATCTTCCATCGCCATGCACCTGTCCATTATTTTTAGTCCAATCGGTCTAGACCGTCTGGTCCAATATCAGCCTAGCCAAATTCAATCAAAACGTCAACAAATTTTTACCCTTTACCTTCCGGCAGGGTAAAGGTATAGTAGAGAGGTTTAAAACCACAAATTTCAAAAGACTGAAAGCAGGGAAGCTCCAGACCAGTATAATTTATTGAACCGGTTAAGGTTTGGGGAGCAATGATATGAAGAAGAGAAGAAAAAGACGCAAACCAGTCAGAACAAGACGGCTCTTAGTTTTTTTAACTGTACTCGGACTGCTGGTATATTTTGCCGGTCAGCAAATCCAGAATCGTCATATTGACCTGGCCGGATTGAACGTGAACGCTTACATACAGGGAGCGGATGAGGCCAGTAAGGGCAGAGTCCAGGTTAACTGGCAGTATTTAGCTGCGATAGACGGGGTTCGCTACCATAACGATTTTCGGCAGGCCGATCATGATAGTATAGCGGCATTGGCGAATCTGTTTATATCCGCAAACCAGGATGACGAACAGCAATATATACTGCACAGTCTGGACCACGTTATGGATAAGATCTCTCTTGACCAACGGGAAAGACTGACCGTACGCCTCTATTTGCAAGACCTTAAGCGGGTGGCCCGCTATCGCAATAAAATTTATTATATAACCGGTAATTCCGGCTCTCCCGACTTTATCTCCCGGATAACTGCCGGGGCGGTCGACAACTATAATAATTTTGGTATATTCCCATCCATAACCATCGCTCAGGCCATTCTGGAATCCGGCTGGGGGGCTTCCGACCTGAGTGTAAAGGCCAACAATCTATTCGGCATTAAGGCAGACCCCTCCTGGCAGGGAAAAAGCATAAGACTCAACACCACAGAGTACTACAACCAGCAGACAACCGCCAATTTCCGGGTATACCAGGACATAAACCAGTCCATCAAAGACCACGGCCAGTTCCTCTATAATAATCCGCGCTACCGGGAAAATGCAGTGTTCTCTGCTTCCTATTATATAGAACAGGCCCAGGCGTTGGAGAATGCGGGCTACAGCACCAAGCGGGATGCACAGGGAAATGCCGTCTACGCTGAACTGCTGATAGAATTGATCCAGCAATATAATCTGCAGCTGTTGGACAGCAAGGCGCAGGAAAAAGAATCCCTTGCTCACTAGAAGCCAAGATTAACGGAGGCGCGATCGGAAAAGTCATGTCGCTATGCAGCAAAGCCGGGTAAAAACCCGGCTCTAGTGTCTTTGGCAACCGTACGGAACCTTACGGTTCTTTCATCGTTCGTAAAGGGTTAAAATGTAAGCTGTAATTTGTGAAGGGCATAAATCATCCGGTTAATGTTAAACCTGTTTGCATGCTTCCAGTGGAATCCCTATTCTCCGGTAAAATTGGGCTCGCGCCGCTCCAAAAAGGCCTGCAGGCCCTCCTGGGCATCCTTGCTGCCCATCAGCGGTTGGAGTTCCTGAAACATGGAAGTCAGGGCCGCCTTGGGGCCATGCACCCGGGCCCGGCGGGCTGAGGCTAAAGCCCCTTGAACCGCAAGCGGCGCCGCCCCGCATATCTTCTCCGCCATTTCCAGAGCACGGTCAAACTGCTCTCCCGGTTCCACCAGTTCCTGCAGCAGTCCCAGACGATAGGCTTCCGGCCCGCTCAATTCTTCACCGGTCAATATGTAGCGCATGGCATTGCCCCAGCCAATCTCTTCAAACATACGCACGGTTGCACCCCCGACCGGGAATATGGCGCGTTTTACTTCCAGTTGGGCCAGACGCAAATCTTTGGTGCCGATGCGGACATCAGCCGCCAGCATCAGTTCGAAACCGACCGTATAACATATACCTTGGCAAGCTGCAACAATCGGTTTCCGGCAGCGGTTGTCCTCATCCACTCCAAAAGGATCGAGCATACCGTCTTCCAACTCCACCCACTTGCCTCCGGCAAAAACCGGCCCCCATTGGGGAAGATCCAAACCGCCGGTAAAATGGTTTCCCACTGCATAGAGCAGACCGCAGCGGAGGTTCTTGTCGGCGTCGAGTTCTCCGTAAGCACGAGCCAGGTCATAATACATATCGAGGGTCATGGCATTACGTTTCTCGGGACGGTTTAACCCCATAAGCAAGATGTGCCCGCGCGTTTCCACAGTAATATGGCCATTACTCATAAATAATACCCCCCTAAATAATCTTTAGCTTGTCTAATTCATATGCCATTAGGATAATTTTGTCAAGCTTTCACCCAGGGGCATACCCTGAATATTCTAGCGCCAGCAGCTGGTACGGTTCTCGATAATATCAATCGCCGCAAAGAGGAAGAAGCCCATAAAACTCAAAACCACAATGCCGGCATACATATCCAGATAATTGACCCGCATCCAGGAATCCATAATGAAATAACCCATACCATATTCGGTTCCAAACGTCTCGGTAAAAAACAGTATGGATACGGCTGTTCCCAGAGCCAGCCTTATCGAAGTTAAAACATCGGAAAGGGCGGCGGGAATAATTATTTCCGTGAATACTTGCCGCTTGCCGGCCCCCAGGGATTGCAGGGAGCGGAAAATTTCCCGGGGAATCCCTTTTACTGCATCCCGGGAAGTGATGATGATTTGGAAAATGACTATCAGCACTATCATTATCAGCTTGGAGGCCTCACCCAGGCCAAACAGCAACATTATTACCGGCAGCAGGGCGATTTTAGGAATGGGGTAAGTGAAGTATACCAATGGGGACAAGAGCCGGTTGATTTTTTCAGAATAACCCATCAAGAAGCCTACAGGAACTCCTGTTAAGACGGCTATAGCTATTCCTTCCAGAATCCTCGCCAGGCTGTAAAGAACATGAATCTCCATTCGGCTGTGAAATATGGCCGTGATATTAACGGCTACGGCATACGGTGATGGTACGATCGGAAGCCGCAACAGCCAGGATACCATGGCCCAGAGAATAATTACTATAACAAAACTGTAGAGGGCGCCTTGCCACTTCTCCTTTGACAGCATTTTTTCATCCCCGGTTAAGTATTTTTCTGAGTTTTACCGACATATCATGGTACTCTTCTCTGAATCTGAGGTTATCCAGCTGAAAGCAGGGATTATCCAGAACTTCCAGTATCCTGCCCGGAGAAGGTGAGAACACTGCGATTCTACTGCCCAAATAGAGGGCCTCGTCAACACTGTGCGTAATAAAGACGGTAGTAACATTATTCTCTTTCCAGGTCTTCAGGAAAAGCTCCTGTATTTCCTCCCGGCTGATAGCATCCAGAGCCGAAAACGGCTCATCCATCAGCAGCAAATCGGGCTTTAAGATAAAGGCGCGGGCAATGGCAACCCTCTGCTGCTGTCCCCCGCTAAGTTCTTTGGGGTATCTGTGCAAAAGGTTATCGATTCCTAATCGCCGTAAAATGTAACTGCTGTGTTCATCCAAAACCGGACGGCCTTTTTTTATCTTTATTCCCAGCATGGCGTTCTGGTAGACCGTTTTCCAGGGCAGCAGCCCATAATTCTGCAGTATCAGTCCTATCCGCTGAGACCCGGGGTCGATTGGCTGCCCATCTATCAGAACCGTCCCTTTATAATCCTTAAGAATGCCGGATAAAACATACAGGAAGGTTGATTTGCCACAGCCGGATGGGCCAATAAAGGTGTAGATGTCACCCCGGGCAATGCTGATATTAACCTTGTCCAAAGCCAGGGTCTCTTCATTTTTCCCCCGGTATTTAACTGAAAGGTCCTTAATTGCAATCACTTATACCATTACCTCAAAACGGTTTGGTCGACCAAATCCTTATAATCATAACTGCCCTTAATCAGTTTTTTGGCCTGCATCCATTGTACAACATCAGACACTATCTTTTCGTCCGGCAGCTCGGCCCTGCTGTATTGCGGAAGCTGCAGGGAACCTTTTATGTTCGGCGGAAAACCCTGGGCCTCTATGATAAAATCAGCATAATCTGAAACCGGCTCCCGGGCAAGATAAGCCACCCCATCATTGTAGGCTCTAAAAATGGCTTTTACCGCTGCCGGATTCTCCTTCAGGCTCTTGCCGGTAAAGGCTATGGCCCCCGCCTTATTATCCATACCGTCAGTACTATTTAATACTGTAGCTCCGTTTTCTGCCGCCAGACCGGCCAGGGGTTCGGGCAGGATAGCACCGTCAATCTTTCCTCCCTGCAGCATTTCCAGCCGGGTCGGGAGCTGGGGAACAGCGGCTTTGTTGATGTCCGCCGGGGTGAGTTGAGCGCTCTCCAGCATTTTATCGAGGGTGTATTCCATTATGGTATTGGTGGAAAGGCCAATGTCTTTACCTTTAACTTCCCCGAGGGATTTAATCCCGGCCTCTTTGCCTGCCAACAGCTCGATGTTGCCATCATTTTTAGCGATTATCTTAAGGTCAAATCCGCCTTCGTTGGCAAATACCACAGCAACAATATCGGTTATAACCCCATCCAATTCCCCACTCTGCAGGGCGCTGTCCCGGTCTTGGGCACTTTTAAAATGCTCTATTTTAACCTTGACGCCCTCTTGGGCAAAATAGCCGTTTTTCTCCGCGATAATAAAAGGTATCGATTCCACATCGGGCATGACCCCGATTTTTATAGTCTTCTCCGGCACTGAAACATCTTTTTCCGGGCTGCAGCCGACAAAAATCAGAATGCTGATAACGATTAGAAAGCCAACAAGCACTTTTTTCACTTTTACATCCCCATCCCCTCAGAAATTAACTTAAAATCCCGCAGTTTTTCAATTATCTGCAAATAAGTTTAATACATCATTACTTATAAAACTACCTGAAACCAGATATTTTGCAAGTCTGCTGACGAAAAATCCTGGGCGCCGGTTTGCAAAACGGGGTTTTAGCTGTAATATTAATCTTGGCAGGTGTTAGCAATGAGCGTGAACCAAAACAAATATCATACGGTTTGGCAGGCACGGGATCCGGTGTCGGCCATCAGCCATCTGGCGGGCTTTATCCTTGCCGTCATCGGCACAATAATTCTGGTTGTAAAGGGCAACCACACCGGCGGGGGTCAGTATGCTTCAGCATTTGCCGTATTCGGAGCGACCATGATGCTGCTCTACCTGGCCAGTACCTTATACCACTGGCTTAACCTGAGCGATGCCCGGATACTGCTTTTAAGAAAACTGGATCACGCCATGATTTATGTCCTGATTGCAGGAACCTATACCCCCCTCTGCATAATTGCTTTATCCGGACTATTGGGGATAGGTTTACTTGTTGCTATATGGGCTTTGGCTGTCGGGGGGATATTTCTGACCTTTTTCTATTTTGGGGCGCCCCGATGGCTGACCACCGGTATTTATATTGTCATGGGCTGGCTGGTGGCGGCAGCCATCGTTCCCCTGGCCCGGGTTCTGCCCCCGGCCGGGATGATGTGGCTGGTCGCAGGCGGGGTATTCTATACCATAGGAGCTGTCATCTACGGGCGCAGACGTTCGTTGATCAACTTCCCCGGCTTTGGCTTTCACGAGGTTTTTCATGTATTTGTCCTGGCCGGCACTCTCTGTCACTATATTTTAATGCTGGTTCTCACCAGGATATAAATCGGGATAATAAGACCGTTTTCCTTAACGGCCTTTATATACATGTGCCGACCCGGATCAATAGATTATCGGCATCAGCGCACGCAGCAGCAACGGCGGTTCACTCTAGGAACCGCCTGCCTCTAAATCTTCAGCCAGTTCCTGTTTTAAAATCTTCTTGGCTATTTTCCCTGAAGGGGTTAATGGCAATCGGCTTCTGAATATAAATTTTTTCGGTATTTTATATTTGGCCAATTTCTTTTTTAAGTAGTCCTGCAGGTGTGCTTCATCTATTACACAGCCCGACTTGGGTATGATAAAGGCATAGCCGATCTCGCCGTAAATGTCGTCATGGACCGGTACCACTGCCACTGATTCCACCTTGTCATACGCGCTTATGACTGCTTCCACTTCGACCGTGTAGACATTTTCGCCGCCGGTTATAAACATTTCCTTCTTGCGCCCCATCAGAATCAGCAGCCCGTTTTCATCCTCATAGAACATATCTCCGGTATAAAACCAGCCCTCTTCATCGAAAGCCTCATCGTTAGCCTTAGGACATTTGTAATATTCTTTGATGATGGTGCTGCCCCGCAAAGCGCATTCCCCCACTTCCCCGCGCCCTACCGTTTTTCTGTCGTTATCGACCAGTTTCCATTCCAGTTCGGGAATAACTTTGCCCAGGCTTTTACTCATCATGTCCACATCCAGACCATTGGGGGTATAAGTTATTATGCCCGCGCCCTCGGTCATTCCCAGGCAGTTATAGACATTGGCAGTTATGGTGGAATACATTTTTTCCAGGGTATTTCTGGGGGCCATGGAAGCGCCGAAATGGACGCTTCTTATCGAAGATTTGTCATAGCCGTCATAGTCGGGCAGGTTAAGCACCATCGCAAACATGGTGGGAACCAGTCCCCATACGGTTACCTTTTCCGCCTGAATGAGTTCCAATGTGTTCCTGGGGCTGAAAACCCCTTGCAGTACTATGGTTGAAGCCGTAGTTATAGGAGTGGTCCCAGATACGATAATACCTCCCACATGATTGACCGGCATATTGTCCAGCCACACGTCGTCCGGGGCGCTCTTGAATTGACGGGCTTCGATCAGGCTGGAATGAATTATATTGCGATGACTCAAAAGCGCGCCCTTGGGATAGCCGGTAGTTCCGGAAGTATACACCATCACCAGGCCGTCGTCGGTATCCACCTGAGCTTCCCGTTCGGTCAGAGCCGCCTCATAATCGGTGTATTCTTCCTTAAAAATATCCTCCCAAAGAGTGCATTTCGCCGCTTCGATCTTTTCCCCGGTCACATAAACCTGCTTGATTCCGCGGCAATTATCAATAATCTTTTCCAGCCTGCCCAGATAGGGTTTGTCCCCCCCGGCCACAAATACATAATCGGCTTCGGCGTTTTCAATGATGTATTCCAGTTCCGGCGGCATCAATTTGATTCCCAAACCAACTGCTATGGCCCCGATGCGGGATGCCGCCATCAGCAGATAGAAAAACTCCGGCTGGGTTTCGAGCAGATAAGCTATTCGCTCCTGTTTCTGCACACCCTTTTTGAGTAAATGCCGGGCCAGTATTTCTACCCTATGGTCAAATTCCTGATAGCTGATACGCCGGTCGTTATAAATCAAAGCGGTTTTATCCGGGTAATCACGGGCGTTTTGCTTTAAATAATCGGAAAGCAACCTTAAAGCATTCTCGGTTCTGTTCATTGCTATTACTCCTATCCAATCTGCGTCGGCTGCCGGAAGGCCCAATCAAAACGGGCCTATGCCGCCCGTTTCAAATCAGGCCGGTAAACCGGCAAATAATCGCTGCAAATGTCTACAGGCTTGTTTTTAATCCTGCTTCCAGCTCAGCATTATAATCTTTATCCCAGGTACTCAGGTTTAAGCTCAATAACCGATGAGTCCGAACTCTCAAGATTCCTGGCGATACTAAAGATTTTAGGAACTTCATTCAAAACATAGAAACGGGCACTGGCGATTTTGCCGTTATAGAAGTTGGCGTCAAAAGAGTCGCCGCCCAGTTCATCCAGCTTCTTTCGGGCCAGCATGCCCTGATCCAGAATCAGCATTCCGCAATAGACCATGGACATGGCAAACATGATCCGGTTGGCCCACAGAGGCTGATAGCTGATCCGGCCTGCACTCATCTTGGCTGCCAGCAATTGCAGCATATCGGAAAAGGTATCAAAGGCTTCAGCCAGCATCTGTATTTCTTCGGCAAAGTTTTTATCTTTCCGGTGGGTTTCGATAAACTGCCCCAGCTCACTCATCCATCTTTGGAATGGTTTTCCCCCGCCCATGCTGAACTTGCGGCCCACCAAATCCATAGACTGAATAAAAGTGGTCCCCTCCCAGATGGAGTAGATTTTTACGTCCCGAGCCAGCTGAGCCACCGGATATTCTTCTATGAAGCCATACCCGCCATAACACTGAATAGCTTCCCCGCACAAGCCCCAGGCCATTTCGCTGATGTAGGCCTTACACAGCGGGTTGTTTATCATATACATGTCGTGGTAGTGCTGCTTGGCTTCCGCATCGTCCGAAGCCAGGGCCATATCGGTATACCAGTAGGTTTTGAGGAGCAAGGCCCGCATGGCTTCAGTGCAGGCCTTCTGATGAAGAAGCATCCATTTTACATCTTCATGCTCGATGATGGGTACCCGGGGGCCCTTGGGATCAGTGATCTTTTTACCCTGAATGCGGATTTTGGCATATTCGCGGGCATTGTAATATGCTTCTTCGGCGCAGCTTAAGGCCATCAGCCCGGTACTGAGCCGGGATTCGTTCATCATCATAAACATCTGGGCCAGACCCTGGGCTTTGCCGTCTTCGCCTAAAGCCCGGCCGATAAGCCAGCCGTAGCAGTCATTGTTTTCCCCGTAGGACAGGGTGCAGGTGGACGACCCGTGCAGGCCCATTTTGTGCTCTATGCCGACCGTAGTGACATCATTCCATTGAGTGATGCCGCCCTGATCGTCAAAGCGGTTTTTGGGCACGGCAAATAGTGAAATACCCGCGGTTCCTTCACGGGCGCCTTCGATACGGGCCAGCACCAGATGGATAATGTTATCCCATAAATCGGTGTCTCCCGAGGTTATAAAGCACTTGGTCCCTTTAATTTTATAGAGGCCCGCAGTATCGGTAGGATAAGCTTTGGTTGCAGTGGCTCCCAGGTCAGAGCCGGCGCCGGGCTCGGTAAGATTCATGGTACCGCCCCATTTTCCCGCATACATATTAGGCAGAACTTTGGCCTTCAGTTCGTCGTCACCATAGGAGTCAATCACATCGGCAGCGGCTCCGCCGGTAATCCAGTACAGTATCATACAGGGAGCGGCAGCGGTCAGCATCTCGTTTTGACAGGCGCTGAATAAACGGGGAACATGTCCCTCTTCGCCGTAATTGAATGCCGAAGGCCCCATACCTGCGTCCCGGACGGTGTAATAGGCTTTCTTCATCGATTCCGGCAGGTATACCTTGCCGTCTTTAAACTGGGCGCCGATGGTATCGGCGTCCCCATTGGCAGGCGCCAGGACATCCCGTGCAATTTTATAGGCGACGTCTATAAAGGCGTCAAAATCGTCTACGGAATAATAATCCCGGTACTCGCCGCAGGCCAAAAGTTTTTCCGTATCGAGCCATTCCTTAACGACAAACTTAAGCTCCCGGGTATCGAACAGATAATTTGTTGCTGACATAGCAGTTCCTCTCTTTCCAAGGTTTCATATATGGGTTTGCTCCGGGCAAGGGGGTGCAGTACCTTGCCCGGAGCGATGAGTGATTTTTAACAGCATCTCAGCGTTTGTTGGTTTTTCTCCATATATTGGCTTCTTTGGAGGCCCGAACCAATTCATCCTGACAGTCGGGATGGGCAATCGATATCAAGGCCTCGGCCCTTTCCCAGGTGGATTTTCCTTTGAGATTGACCATACCGTACTCGGTAGTTATATAGCTGGTCAGTGAGGCCGGCATGGTTACCACCGTACCCGGTACAAAGGCCGGAACTATATTGGAAACATATTTACCCGTCTTTTTGTCCCAACGGGCCGAGTGCAAGCCTAATATCCCCTTTCCGCCTTGGGAATGGTAAGCGGCATAGTGAAAATCCATCAGCCCGCCGGTTCCTGAGACCTGTTTGCGCCCAATCGATTCCGCGGATACCTGTCCGATTATGTCAACATTCAAGCAGTTGCAGATGGACATTACTTTGTCGTTCTGCATAATAATCCACGGATTATTGGTATAACTGGGGCAGGCGATATTTACCGACGGATTATGGTCGATGTAGTCATATAACGCCTGCGAACCCAAGGCAAAGGAGCACATAGTCATGCCTTTATCAATATTCTTTTTCCGGTTGGTTATTTTCCCGGCAGCAAACAGTTCCAGGTAGGCATCGCAAATCAGTTCGGTATGAACCCCCAGATCTTTTACATCTGATCGGGCAATTATTTTGCCGATCTGATTGGGGGTACCCCCGACACCTAACTGCAGGCAGGCGCCGTCTTCAATAACCGGCACAATGTTATCGGCTATCTTGATGTCGATTTCGTCTGCGTGGGCTTCGGGCAGGCACATCGGCAACTGGCTGTTCTCGACTTCCACTATATAATCCACTCTGGAGATATGGAGCCAGTTGTCATTCCCATAAGCTACCGGTAATTTGTCATGGATTTCAACGATAATGCGCTTGGCGTGTTTCAACTCGCCCACTACCTTGACTCCCTGGGTACTGAGGTTAAAATAGCCTTTTTCATTCATAGGCGTAACCGATACAAATGCCACGTCAACCGGGTAATCACGGTATATATCGGGGTACTCATGGAGAACCGACGGAATCAAATAATCCAGTCCGTCCTCCTGCATGCGCCTGTCCCAGGGTGAAAATGAAATATTGTTTAGAATAAAATGTTCCTGACTGGGGTCTGCTTTCACGGTCTCACAGTAATGAAATACATTGCCTGCCATGAGATAAACCCCCAGTAATTCATCTTTACGTTTAGCCAGAGCTTTATCCAGTTCCAGGGTAGGATAGGCACATTCGCCGTAACCAACCCGGTCCCCGGATTTAATTATCTTTACCGCTTCATCAGCGCCAGCCAGCTTGCTTTTATATTCATTCCAGTAACCGTTGCTCATAATCTGCCTCCTATTTCTAAATAACCGCTACATACTTCAGATAAAGTGAGGGATGTTCTGTAGGCTGATAAGTTTTATAACCTTACTTATTGCCACTGCTAACTGTTAAGCATCTCGGCAAAGCTTTGTATCCGGGTTCTTTCCCGTTCCATTGACTGCTGCTGCTGGTCAATTTCCAAATATAGCGAAGGGATCCCCGCCGCTTCGAATTGTTCCGCAATTATGGGGTGATCAAATTCTTCCGGGTCGCAGAATTTCATCATACAGAATATTAACCCGTCGGCACCGGTTTCTCTAACCAGCTCAATCAGCATCTCCACCCGCTTTTTCTGCGGGTCGTAAGCCAACGAACACCCTTCGATCAAAGACCATTGCCGGGCCAGACAAAGCAGCGGCTCCTCTCCGGCGGGGACGTCGGTTCTAAATTGCCTGGATTCCTGGGCCAGATCGTCAGCCACCACCGTGATTTGGTTTTCGTCAAAGATTTCCAGGAGCGCGTCCGGTTCGGCGGTGATTCCGGTTAGAACCACCTTCTTGCCCTGCCATTCCTCCGGCGGCAATTTTTTGAGCTCTTTGCTCAGTTCGTCTACCAGCATGGCATGTTGGCTTTTTTCCATAAAATACCCGCTCTTGATAACCAGATGCCGCACCGCCGGGGTTATGGTTCGAGGGTAGTTCCTGGCTATGCTGCAAAACTCGCGCATGCTTCTGCGGTGCCGATTATAGACCCCAATACTCTCCTTCAGAGCCGCATCGGTAATGGGCTCACCGGTTATGGCTTCGATTGCCTGCTTAACCCGCAGAAATTCGGTTTTAAGATACTCCACCCCACCCTCAATTTTTCTCATCTGCGGATACACAATCTGGATTACTTTAATATCCGGAACGACATAGCCCCAATCCTGGGGGATCGATTTCAAGGTATCGCAGGGAGAGGACATGATTACTGCGTCCAGGTCTTTATATACGCCCTTCAAAGCCAGCTCGATGTTGGATTGCATAATGGAACAGCAGAATGATGGGACAATAGTAAGGGCCTGGGATATCTGGGTTTGCCCTCCCCACATCCCCACCGGCAGCATACCGGCCGCATGCACTATCTCTTCCGGGCAATAGATGGGGAAACAGCCGACTACGCCTTGGCCGGTCTTCTGTCGGTAGTTTTTAACTGCCTGACCGGGATGGGAAGCCACTTCTTTCATCGCTGCCAGAATTTTTTTAATACTTTCCATTCTTATCACCTCCTAATTTTCTTGGCGTCGGGCTTTGTTATTCTCCATCATTTCGACCAATGCCTGAATCCTGGTCTCAAACTGGGCCTTGGCAAAATTGCGGGGATCGGTCTGGTCTCCGTCGAAGAACACATAGGGCACTCCAGTCCGTTTATAGACTTCTTCGGAAATCTTGTAATGCATAAAATCGCACAGCTTGCAGCTCCGGTTCAGGTGATAGACGGCGCCGTCGCACTTGCATTCCTTGATGATTTTTACTCTCAGGTCGATGTTGCGCTCCAGGTTGAGATTGAGCACGATCGCAGAGTAAGCCCGGGCCATGCTGTCCATATCCCCGGCTTCATAAAGGAGAGTCCAGGCTTCGGGATAGGTTGAACCAACCAGGTTAATCCCATGGTTCTTAAAGGTTTTAAAATTATGGCCTAAATAGGGCCAGCAGGCTATGCCGTCCCACATGATGCGGTATTTTTCCTCAACCGGGAACTGGCTTTTTCCGGTCTTGACCATCTCCTCCAGTTCGTCAGCCACCATGTTAAAGAACCTGACTGATTCTTCTTTACCCCGCATGCAAACCATCAAGGCCATGTAGTTGTACATATTAAAGCCGCTCAGCGGCGACGGGGTAAGCTTGGCATATGAAGTAGCGCGATTCCACGCCTGGGCTGCTCTTATCGATGTTTCCATAACGCTGTGAAAACGATCATAATCAAAAGGCTTGCCGCAGATTTGTTCCAACCGGCGGATGGCCTCCATAAACTGAGACTTGATATAACCGATCCGCTCCCGGGTCACCTCATACTCAACGTTATAGGGTACGTCAATACAGATCAGGGGGATATTCAGCTGCCGGGAAAGGTTTTCATACCATTTGACCAGGGTATTGCAGATGTTATTGCATATAATGAGTAAATCGGGCAAAGGCATGTTGACAAAGCAGCAATCCTGCATATCCTTGTAAGCCAGGTTGATTCTGGCATATGAACATAGATCTAGCGAGTAACCTTTTGCTTCTGCATAGTCTATAAGCGGAAGGGCTCCGCCTTTGGCTCCGATGGCGGCGGCATGGTTTTCCGGGTACAGGACATGAATTCCCATGGTTTCACATAATTCCTGGGGAGCAATTGAGCTGGACCACGCTACCAGTTCGCCGCGTTCTTTGCCCTCAATAGCTTCCTGGTAATGTCTGGCGGTCAACTCGGCCAAGTATTGTTTGGAAGTCATTTTATCTTCGCTCACAGCTAACACCTCTCTTATATAATTGATGGCCGTTTATGAAAATTTTCGAGGCCCCTTGAAATCCATCACGTCAGCCTCAAGCGTTTATCTTTGCAACAAATATGCCAGTTTGAATAAGCGGCTATTACTTCGAAATCAGCTACCCGCGAGCAGCTATTATGCGAGGGGTTTTCCGCGCAGATTCCCCTCGGGGGAACTGCGTTTCTTGCCAGTACCCTGGTCATTTAAAAATTGCGGATATTGCATCACCCCGGAAAAGCTGCATCAGTACCAGCCATCTCCTGTGTGGTCTGCATCTTCCGCTTATGGTTTTTGGGGGGATAAGTATAAACTGCAGGATCCTGCATCATTTTCCTGGAGGGCGTATAAAACCCGGCGCCTGTTGACATTAATCCCGGGGTAATCGCTTGCGGTTATGGCTGATAGGAGGGTTGCAACTCACCACTACTTGAGTCCCATCGGATTAAATTGCTATTGGCATGATTATTGCTCTAATAAACAGCGGCAAGGCAAATGATAGGAAAGGAGGGATAAACGGTGTACGTGCTCGGGATTGACATCGGTTCAGCTTCATCAAAAGTAGCTATCCTGGATGAAAGTAAAACCATGGTGGCCTGCGCCGCAGTTACTGGCGGTGCAGGTACAACTGGGCCGGTTAGGGTTTTGGAAGAGGTTTTCAGCAAGTCCGGCTTAGATTGGGAGGACATCAATAGAACGATTGCAACCGGATATGGCAGAATTGGCTTTCAGAAGGCAGACAAGCAAATAAGTGAAATAACCTGCCACGCCAAAGGAGTTCATCACCTGCTCCCATCAGTACAAACTATAGTTGATATTGGAGGCCAAGATGTAAAGGCCATGTCCATAGCCAATGACGGTACGGTATCCAGATTTGCCATGAATGACAAATGTGCGGCCGGTACCGGCCGCTTCCTGGAAGTAATGGCCAGGGTGCTGGAAACGGATGTAAGTAAACTGGGGGAACTGGCCGGACAGGCCGACTCCATTGTCGATGTTAGCAATACTTGTACCGTATTTGCTGAATCAGAGGTTATATCTCGTTTGGCTTCCGGGGTTAAAGTCTGCAATATTGCGGCGGGCATACACAAATCTGTGGCCCGGCGCGTAGCCGGCCTGGCTGTCAGGGTAGGAATAAAACCGGATGTTGTATTAACCGGGGGGGTTGCTCAGAACCGGGGGATAGTCAATGCCCTGTCCGACGAACTGAAACAGCCGATTATGGTTTCACCCAACTGCCAGATAACCGGCGCACTGGGTGCAGCATTGATAGCATACAAGGAGATGGTTGATATAGGCAAATCGTGCTCTGGTCTTGACGAAATCTAAGTCGAGGTTACACAAAAAGAAGTATGTGGTATTTCTATATTTAGGAGGAAAACACATGAGTGATAATAAAGCAGCGGCAAAAACAACCTTATCGGCAGGATTCATAATCGCTATGGCCTGGTTTGCAACTCATTGCGGCGCCGGCTTTGCTACCGGCAACCAGGAAGTAAACTATTTTGTTAAATTTGGCTGGGTTGCTATTTTTCTGCCTATTATTTCTATGGTGCTTTTAGCATGGGGCCACAGGAACGCTCTGGTGATTGCCAAAGATAATAATGCTCATGATTATAAAAGCTATACCAACGCTCTTTTCCATCCCTATGAGAAAATCATGGGACCCGTTATGGAGATTTTGTTCCTCGCTTTTCTGGGCACCGGCGTTTGTACTTCCATTGCCGGAGCCGCATCCCTGCTGGAGACCTGGGGAATATCCTATGGGCTGGGGCTTGTTATTGTAGGCGCAATACTGCTGCTCTTAACCGCATTTGGCAGCAGTCTGGTTATCAAAGTCCTTAATTTTAAGGCCTATTTTATAATAGCTTCTCTAGCGCTGGTTACCATCCTGGGCATTAAAGCCGGCTTTCCTAATATAAGCCATTTGGTAGGTACTAAAGCCAGCTTCGGACCAGGCTTCGGCGCGGCTCTCTGGTCGGCTATAATATATGCCGGCTTCCAGTCAGTTACTATATTTGCCCTGGTCTCTCTCTCCGAGAGTATTAAAACCACCAAAGAATGTAATACGTTTTTTGGGGTAGGCTTACTGGTAAATGGTCTTATGCTGCTGGCCGTAGTTATCATGTTACTGGGATATGCACCTGAAATCTTAAAAGAGACCCTGCCGGTATATTCGGTCAGCATGGGTTTGGGACTGCCCTGGCTGAAAATATTATACAGCTTGGTTTTATTTATTGCTCTGCTCGGCACCGGGATATCGGTAGTATTCGCAGCTGTTGCCCGCTTTGAGAAACTGGACTTTTGGGAGAGAGCCTCGGATGCTTTTAAAGATATGAGGCTGCGCCGGGGAACTATTTCTTTAATCACCATAGTAATATGCACATGTATTTCCGTAGTCGGATTAACCAATATAGTTGTCAAAGGATACGGCACCCTCGGCTATTGCGCTATATTCTTGCTCTTGATTCCCGAAATCGTAATCGGCGGAATTAAAATCAAAAAAACGGCCGAGCTGCGCCAACAACAGGGTATTGAGGAATAGGTAAATAATGCCTGACTATTACTGCTGCGATTAGATGATCGGAGAATATGACAGGGGCTGGATTCCCCTGTTATATTCCTCTTATTCGCACAGGCTGCCCGGAGGCAATATGGTTGATTATGTCGAACACCACTGCCTGCTAACTGCAAGACCATTCTGAACTTCGCAGCCCTGTTGCACTTGGCGAACTAATGTACTAGTATAATAAGTAATAAGCTTCAGTATGCTGAGATTATATAAGTGACGTTTTTACCCTTCAGGAGGGTTATAAACATGACTTTTACATCCTCTTCCGTACAGTCATCCGATATCGGCCTTTCCTACCCGGATATGTTAACGGTTATCCAGGAATCCTACGATGGCATTCTGGTAACCGATCGCAATGGCAATGTCATAATGGTAAATGACTCCTATTTACGCATTATCGAACATGATGTGGCGGGCATTAATTTTCCCGAATACCTGCAAACTATCCCCTATCGAAAAGCAGCCTGCCTGGACGTATTAAAAAAGAAAAAGCGGGTAAATTATACCCATTTTGACCTCATACCAGGCAAGACTATCTCGGTTACCTCAAGTCCCATATTCGATGAAAAGGGTGAAATCCGCCTGGTGGTCACCAACGTCCGGGATATGACCGAAATGATGCAGCTCAAGGAGCAGCTCGAAGAGGCTCAAGAGATGGAGAGACTATTCTATAAACATCTCGAAGGGCTAAAACACTCCAATGACGGTCCTATAGCTGTGGATCACAGCATGAAAAAACTAATCGCTACCGCTCTGAAAGTCAGCTCCGTGGATGTTACTACTTTGATAACCGGCGAGTCCGGGGTAGGCAAGGAAGTGGTGGCCAGGTATATCCACACTTGCAGCAACAGGAAATCAGAGCCTTTTGTTGCCGTAAACTGCGGCGCTATTCCTGAGCAACTGTTGGAATCAGAATTCTTTGGCTATGTTGCCGGCGCGTTTACGGGAGCTTCCAAAAATGGTAAAACCGGCTTATTTGAAGCTGCCAACGGCGGAACCCTGTTCCTGGACGAGATTGGCGACCTGCCCTTTAATCTCCAGGTCAAACTGCTGCGGGCACTGGATAGCGGTGAAATCACCAAAGTGGGAGCCAACACTCCCATCCCGGTAAATATCAGGTTATTGGCTGCTACCAACCAGGATCTTGAGGCCATGGTCGATGAAAATAAATTCAGAGAAGACCTGTATTATCGCCTGAATGTAATCAACCTGCGCATCCCCCCGCTCCGGGAACGCCGGGCCGATATCCGTCCCCTTTCCATGTACTTTTTAAACATTTGCAACCAGCAATACGGCCAGAACAAACGGATCAATCTGGAAGTTCTAAGAGCTCTGGAAAAGTATGACTGGCCGGGCAACGTGCGCCAGTTGAAAAACGTTATCGAACACATGGTGGTTCTAAGCAGCGGGGATTATCTGGAATTATCTTCACTTCCCTTCTGTGACAGCGTTAAACGGAAGGAATCTGACCATACCGGCGATGCGGTTACAATTAACCGCTATGTCCCTATGCCCCAGGCCGTGGAAGAAGTGGAAAAAAAGATTATAGGCCATGCCATGCAGGGAAATACCAGCAGCCGCCAGATAGCAAAGGCTATAGGCGTCGACCAGAGCACGGTCGTTCGTAAAATTAAAAAATATGGCCTGTAGTTATCATAAGGAAGAGGTGGTGTAAATCTTCAAAACCCCTGCTTTGTGTCAAGCTTGCCACAAGCCAAGCATATCTAACCCGCTAGTAAATCCTTCAATCGGCGTCTGCCTTATTTTCCCAACCTTCCGTAAACTGCTGTTTCGCTAAATTGCATACGGTTTTTGTTTTTTCCTTGCCCTCCTGCCTTTATCCCCTTGTCACCAGGTTTCAAAGGTGTAAAATAGACAAGATACCTTTTATATTTACAGTATAAAATGTCTAATGGAGGCGAATTAAGTTGATTTTAGGCATGACCATAATAACCTCGGAGCACATTATCGGCATGGTGGTTACGCTCATCCTTATTATGGGCGTTGGAATATATGCCGGCAGCAGAGTCAAAACGGAAGCGGATTTTTCAGGCAGCGCCCGTAAGGCAAGCGGGGTGCTGGTAGCCGGTACCATCATGGGTACCCTGGTAGGGGGAGCCTCCACCATCGGCACTGCGCAGCTGGCGTTTAATTTCGGCCTGTCTGCCTGGTGGTTTACGCTGGGGGCTGGCATCGGATGCGCCGTTTTAGGGCTGGGCATGCTTAAGCCTCTGTATGCCAGCAATAAGACCACCATCCCCCAATATCTGGTTGAAACCTATGGCTATAAAATCGGCCCCATATCCAGTATTTTCACTTCGATCGGCATGTTTTTTAATATTATTGCCCAGGGCATTGCCGCCGTAGCATTGCTTACTTCGGCCTTTCATCTTAATTCAACCCTGGCTTTGCTGATTAGTGTAATCCTGGTGATAGCCTACGTATTGGTAGGTGGTTTGCAGGGCACCGCTCTAGTCGGAGTGGTAAAGCTGGGCTTATTATACATGACTATTATAGTAGCCAGTGTTGTTGCGTACATGATGTTTGGTGGATATCATGGTATTTTGGAAAGTTTCCCCGAGCATTTCCCCTGGTTCTCCCTATTTGGCCGCGGATTTTCCACTGATGCCGCCGCCGGTTTCTCCCTGCTGGTTGGGGTTATTTCCACCCAAACCTATATTCAAGCAGTGTTGTCCGCCCGAAGTTTGGGCCAGGCCCGTCGGGGAGCCCTGCTATCAGCGGCGCTTATACCTCCGATCGGGATTGGAGGCATCCTGGTAGGCCTGTATATGCGGGCTAATGTTGCCACTTTCCCGGGGTTAAAATCCAGCGAAGTATTGCCGGTATTTGTCCTGCACTACCTTCCGCCGCTGTTGGGCGGTGTCATCATGGCAACCCTGCTCATTGCCGTAATCGGTACCTGGGCTGGCTTAAATCTAGGTATTTCAACTATGCTTACCCGTGATATTTATGTGCGCTTTATCAATCCCGCTGCCGATAGTATAAAAACTTTAAGGTGCCAGCGTATAATAATATTCGTGCTCTGCGCTCTGGCCATCATCCTGGTAAGAAGCAGCGCCGGCAGTTTAATTCTGGGCTTCAGCTTTATGTCCATGGGATTGCGGGGCTGTACAGTGCTCTTCCCTTTACTGGGAGCTATGTTTTTCAAGCGCTGGGTTACTCCTGCGGCAGGTTTGGCATCGGCTCTGCTGGGACCATTAACCAACTTCGTCTGGCATTTTCTGTTTCCGCAGGGCATGGACCCGCTGTACCCGGGACTCATAGTTGGCGGTCTGATGTTAATAATAGTCAGTATGCTGACTCGAAACCAAGACGACAAAACCACCGGCTTTTCCCATTAGACCCCAACCGGCTTAAAAGCCCGGTTGGGCTGCATCCAAATAAATCTTAGCCAGCAGTTTTCGCTGTTATCGTGCCAACGCAATTATTTCGACTCGTTTAAGTAAAAATTATTACATCCCGCTTGTGTGCAAAACAGACCTGGAGAAGCTTGCTTCTTTCCAGGTCTGTTTTATAAACGAATCCGACTCCTCAGTACTTTATCGGAATATTCCTATTATTAGCTAGAATTTAATATATTGCCAATAATTTTATTAACAACCAGATTAACTAGTTATATAATATATCTGGTATTATGTATTGCCCATTTTATACTTTTAATATAAGGGAGGATCAGCGGTTGAAGAAAACATCACCCGATAAAATATTAGAAGATTTTTATCAGGTTTTATCTATTCAAATCAAGCCTACCATGCAGCTCGAATTGAATTCATATCTTAAAGGAAGCTTGAGCGAGTTGCATTCCATGATATTTCAAGGCTATAAAAAATTATTGCACGACCAATACCAAGGTGCGAAAAAGATATTTGAAAAAGTTCTGAATATCGACTTAATACACGGCTCTTATGGTCTGGGCAATACCTATTACGAACAAAAGGATTATAAAGCTGCAATTCAGCAATATACAACTGCGTTAAAGGATTCAAAAAACAGTTTCAGCTTTGCCTATTACGGCTGGGCAAATTGTTTGAAGCAGCAGAGAAAATATGCTGAAGCTATTGAGCTTTTAGATAACGCTATCAAATTAAATGCTCAGATTGCCTCTTTTTGGAATGCCAAGGGATTTTGCCTCAAACAACTGCGGCAGTATTCGCTGGCTACCGAGTGTTATGAAAAAGCAAAGAATATCGCCTCTGATTATCCCAATCCGATAAATGGATTAGGCAATATTTTTTATGAGCTGCGGGAATATGATAAGTCTCTTGAGCATTACAATACAGCAATAAAGATCAATGAGAAATTTGCCTATCCCTACACAGGATTAGGCAATGTCTATCGTAAAATCCATCATTACAACCAGGCCATAAAATCCTATAAAACCTCTATCGGCCATGATCCCAATTATTATTATGCCTTCAACGGCCTGGGCAACGTATACCGGGATCTTAAAAATAATAAAAGAGCAATCATTAATTACGAAAAGGCTATTCACATTGATCGCAACCTGCCACTGGCCTGGAATGGGCTGGGTTTGATGTACTTTGAGAAGGATTTTGATGAAGCAGTCAGGTGTTTTAAGGAAGCTATTGGAGCTGACCCCAGCTTCCCGCATGCATACCGGAATTTAGGATTATTGTATTTAAGCAACAATAGATTTGAAGAATCTCTGGACTATTTAAACTCTGCTTACGAATTGTTTAATGATTATTATAATAATTCCTACTGGCAACGGGTAATCAACATAGAAAGGAAACATGCTTTAAGAGGAGTCAAGACCGAGGAACTTTGGGCATCCAGTAAAAAGCTTGATCCGGCTGCCAGGATTCTTAAGGCCACTCGGGACGAAGGAATCGAGGAACAGGTCTTAGCCAATAAAAAGCTATTTTCAGATTTCCTGCAGGTTAAAAACGATGAAAAGAAAGAGAATGACGTTCATTTTATAGTGTTAAGAAGATGGAATTCTTACACCCCATTGATTAAAGCAAACAATACCAGCAAGGGAGGGGGATATTTTCTAAGATGCAGAGAACTGGGCATTGTTATCGATCCGGGGTTGAATTTTATTGATAATTTAATAGAAGCCAATTACAAATTCCATGAGATCGATAAAGTGCTGATTTCACATGCCCATAATGATCACACTGCAGATTTGGAGGCAATCCTCACGTTATTGTACAGATATAATGAGGAGATTAAGGAATCAGACGACCCTTTGAAAGAAGATACCATAACCAAGCAGCTTTATGAAAAAAAATATCTGAAGGAAAAAAATCTCGCGGAACAACAAAATCGGCCTATGTCTCAGGTAACTGTAACCAGAGAAGAAGTCGAGGAGGAATTTCTTAGTGACCCGAGAAGAAAAATTATTGATTTTTATTTTCCAATGAGCGTATTTAAGAAGTACTCCGGGTTATTCCAGCTATATGAACGCAGCAACTACAATATCCATGTTATCGAACCAGGGAACAAACTGTTATTTATGTCCAAAAATAAAGCATATCCAAATTCGAAGGACGGACGGTATGATATCGCAATCAATATTTTAAAATCTTGCCATGACGACATTATATCCGATAAAAGTGCGGTCGGATTTATCATTAAATATATACCCAATAACACAACTATCGTATATACCGGTGATACCGGCTGGCGAGATGACAAACCAGATTTCCTTGGGCAGTATGATACATTAAATAAAAAAACCGGATATAAACTGCTTGTCGCACACATAGGTGGATTTAAAGTAATTGAGCATCAGGGTATCTGCTATAAAAATCATTTAGGGAGGATAGGCTTAGCTAAGCTGGTCGAAAAAGTAAAACCAGATATTTGTTTTCTTTCCGAATTCGGTGAAGAATTCCGTAATGATCATAGGGTACGGCTGGCAAAAATCATGCAGGATGCCTTCAATAACAATCCCCTCTTTTTTCCCGCTGATATTGGTCTGAAATTCAACTTGAAAACCAGAAGAATCGAAGCCATTGCCCAGATCAATAAAAACCGGATGGTAAGAAAATTTATCGAACCTGACCAAATCGATTTTTTTGAATTGGATAAAGACTATTCATTACACTATTTTAATAAGGATTTGGATTGGAATCTGATTGCAAAACTAATCAGGAAACAGATGCAGCTTTAAAAGAATTGCGCTTATGCATTCCTTCCCATCCCAATCAAAATTTGTTTAGACCAGAGCACTAGCGCCAGCGGCTATAGCTCTAACGAAGAGGCCTTAGGCGTCTTTAAACCCAACACCTCTTTTATAATTGCTTTTATCATAAAAAATGGTAAAATATACAAAAGCCTAAAGGAGGTAGTTTATGGATACGAGGCAAAAGCATCTTGTTGACAAGTTGAGGCTGCGTGATGCAGCCTTGCGGTTGAGTTGGAATGAGGAACTGAAAGCTCCTGCCATTATTACCGGAGCCTTATCTGAGCCCTTTGATGGCGGGAGTGCGAAAATGTTTGAGAAGGCCGCACTGGAGTTACTGGATGACTTGAAACCGCTTTTTCGCATCCGCGAACCTGCCGAGGAATTGAAGCTGACTAATCAATCCAGCGATTCAGCGGGAAATGTTACCCTGGCTTTTAAGCAAGTTTACCAGGGGATACCGGTTTATGGCGCCGGTGTACGTATTCAATTCGGTACGGACAAAGCAGTTAACCGGATTATGAATAAATATGTACCCGGTATCCAGGCGAAAGTGCAAGCCGAACTTTCGCTTGACGAAGCGATATCGAAGGCTACGGAAGACGCCGGGGGCGGGCAGTTGGATAAGGCCTTCCCTCCTGAATTGTTTTTAGTGAACGAGGACGGCTCCTGGACTCCCGCCTGGACTTTTCGCCTTGCACTCCTCCAGCCTCCTAAACCACGCATTATTCGTTACTTCATAAATGCCGAAAAGGCTCAGGTAATGTTCCACTATGATGATTTGCAGTCCGTTCCTGACGTAAGCGGGAATGGCACAGGCTACTATAGCGGAGGGGGTGCTATAAATAGCTACTTCACGGGCAGTACTTATCAATTGATTGATAATACCAGGGTAGCTGCCGGCGGTCCGTCGATACGGATATGCGATCTTAATGGTAACATGAATAACCCGACGGATGCTCTTATAAGTGAGGATTCCGATAATCAATGGAATGATTTGACTGCTAATCCGCGCCAGCGGAACCAGGGGCCGGAAGTTGATGCGCTGCGTTACCTGGGCATGGTGGTGGATTACTATCGGGATACCCATCACTGGAACAGCTTTAACAACCAAGGCTCATCGGTTTACGCAGGGGTCCATTTCGGCATTAATCATAATAATGCCTATTGGAACGGTAGCGGGATTGTCTTCGGTGACGGCGACAACAGCCTCTTGGATTACACTACTACAGTTGATATCGTGGCCCACGAATTTACTCACGGTGTAACCCAGCATACGGCGGGATTAGCCTATTACAACCAATCAGGCGGTTTGAATGAGTCCTTTTCGGATATTTTTGCCATTATGGTCGACCGGGAAGATTTTGAGATTGCTGAAGACTGTGTTACGCCAACCATACCCGGTGATGCGGGCCGAACCATGTCTGACCCCAGCAGTAATACCGCTCAGTGGCGTCAGCCCAATCATGTGCTGGCCGCCATGGATACCCTGGGCACCGGCTATTACGATGGTCAAGACCCCCATGACGCCAGTGGTTATTTGAACTTCGCCGCCTATCTACTGATTCATGGAGGAACCCATCCCAACAGCGGTATTTCGGTTAACCCAATCGGCCATGAGAAGGCAGAGAAAATATTCTTTCACACCCTTTCGGTCGGCTTGTTGGGGAATTCACTCGCTACCTTCGTTGAATGCCGTGAAGCCGCACTGAATGCAGTTAATTTATTATATAAAAACGATGCCTATTATCTGGACATTATGGATTCGGTAAAAAATGCCTTTACGGCGGTCGGCATCGGCCCGGATATCTATATCCGCGATAGCCTGAACGATACCGGTATTATCCCTTCAGCCGGCACCCTCTATATGAGCCCGGATATTATTATTCGCAACGAGCTCCTGGCTAATCCCGGGGTGGATTTGCAGGATATGAATGATGCCGGTCTGAGCCAGGATGTGGAGGCTGGTCAGGACAACTACGTTTATCTGCGTTTACAGAACCGGGGCTCGGTCAGTGGCAATACCCTGGTAAGGGTGTACTGGTCAGAACCGTCTTCTTTTTCCAGTCCTGCCAACTGGCATTTGATTGGCAGCCTGCAGGTCAACAGCATTGAACCGGACACAGTACATATTGCAGGTCCTATTACCTGGGCCGCTGCCGAACTTCCGCCTCTGGGGCATTTTTGCCTGGTAGCCGAACTGGACGACCCCCTTGACCCGGCTCCAGACAAAACCCTGATTACTACGGGTGAGATGTACAACAAATTTATCTCCCGGAGCAACAATTTTGCCTGGAAAAATATCAATGTTATCGATATGATTCCTGGCGGCGCAATTCAACAGTCTTTTTCAGTTCAGGGCCCGCCGGCCGGCGGGCATGGCGATCTTCTGTTTGACTTGCAGGAATTACCGGGCGGGGCAGAAGTGCGCATCCGCATTTTGAAACGTCTCTGTGAAAATGTGGAGATGCAGGGTTTACGCTTCGAAAAGGCCTCCACTCGATACAACTACTATATGCTGACTCCCGGACAGTGGAATTATCTTAAGCATATCCTGTTCAAGAGCAATGAAATAAGTGAAGTTCAAATCTATGTAAACATGCCGGAGGAGATTTCGGGGACCTATAAATTTCAATGCTGTCAGCAATTCGGTTCCGAAATCACCAGCCGCATCACCCATGTAATAAACCTGATGGGGGCAGATGCCTTCGACTTTATTGCCAACAGCAACAGCAAAGAACTGCATCGCAAGGGATGTATCTGGATCACTCATATGAATGCCGTACATAAGGTAGGATATCATTCTGCCGAGCATGCCCATCGAGATGGCTATGACAACTGTGCCTTCTGTCTGGGAAACAGCAGTCGTTAACCCCCCAGCTAAACAGAGCCGGCCTTTGCAGCCAAACCAGGGGAATGCCAGATGCAATCCCCTGGTTCTACAGGCAAAAACTCAGTTGGCTCCGGCTAATGAAGCTGCCCGCCACCCTGCCGATTGATTATCGGCTTTCATCCAGCATCTTCAAGTACAATTCAGTAACAAAGAGGGATTCTTAAGCAGGCAAAAATGTCGTCTACCTACAGTAGCGTCAAAAACCCCGGGTGGCGACGACACTGTAAAATGAGGTCGTTCTTCGATGTTTACCCTCTTTCAGCATTTGGGTATAATAACAAATAGACAGATGGTCTTCAGGTATAGATACCGATTTTTTTAGACCTAAACGGGTTTTTAGCGTACCTATCAGGAATTGAAACGAACTAGGGCTAATACCACTGAGGATATAGCTGAAGTTTTTAGCGTACCTATCAGGAATTGAAACACTGTACCGGATAAAGTAATGAAAGTGCTGCAGGAGTTTTTAGCGTACCTATCAGGAATTGAAACATGCAATCAATAATAAACCTATTGTGATATAAGTGGTTTTTAGCGTACCTATCAGGAATTGAAACCAACCAAAATCGCAACGGCTACCCCAGCAATAGCCAGTTTTTAGCGTACCTATCAGGAATTGAAACTTTCTTTATCCTCGGGTATTGCGGCACCGAAGCCAGGTTTTTAGCGTACCTATCAGGAATTGAAACTCATATATGCGACAAAGAATGCTTTTCCCTCGGCCGTTTTTAGCGTACCTATCAGGAATTGAAACAATTCTTTCGCATTGATTGCCCCCTTTGCGGTAGTTGTTTTTAGCGTACCTATCAGGAATTGAAACTGTGGTATTACACCGCGAGCCTTTACATGGGGCCCCGTTTTTAGCGTACCTATCAGGAATTGAAACGGTTCCTTGGCATACTCCATTGCCCGGGCGGCAAGTTGTTTTTAGCGTACCTATCAGGAATTGAAACAAAGGACTGTCCTCGGGGTACCCACATCTTCCGGCCGTTTTTAGCGTACCTATCAGGAATTGAAACATTCTCTACCCTGGCGGAACATAGAGCTCATAATCGTTTTTAGCGTACCTATCAGGAATTGAAACAAATAACTCTATTTGAACCGCTTGAACCGCTGTCGGTTTTTAGCGTACCTATCAGGAATTGAAACGCAATAACCTTAAGTACCATAAGGTCGCATTTGAGTTTTTAGCGTACCTATCAGGAATTGAAACATTAATTCAGATGATAGGATCTCGCCCTCATTCCGGTTTTTAGCGTACCTATCAGGAATTGAAACCGCGGAGATCCCCAATAATCATCTTCCTCGACAATCGTTTTTAGCGTACCTATCAGGAATTGAAACAAAAGCCTGTACGGCTGGCAAACCAGCACTATTCCTGTTTTTAGCGTACCTATCAGGAATTGAAACTTTTCAACGAAATCAATTCTATGCGGGAGTGGTCTCCGGGTTTTTAGCGTACCTATCAGGAATTGAAACTAATCAGAAATATATGGAATTGCAGGCAGAAACAGTTTTTAGCGTACCTATCAGGAATTGAAACGTAGGTACCGGGCACGGTGGGAATTAAGCCACCAGCGTTTTTAGCGTACCTATCAGGAATTGAAACAAGAAATCAAGTCATACCGCTGGAAGCCAGACGCGGGTTTTTAGCGTACCTATCAGGAATTGAAACGGGAAAATACAGCGCGGGTGTTCAGCCTTCCAGCGGTTTTTAGCGTACCTATCAGGAATTGAAACTTGGTTCTCCATTGGTCAGCCTTTCATGGGTATAAGGTTTTTAGCGTACCTATCAGGAATTGAAACTAGGACTGCTGTGAGGCACGTAAGGTAATGGTCTGGTTTTTAGCGTACCTATCAGGAATTGAAACATGGGATGTCTGTTGGTTATTCAGTATCGAGCTGGGGTTTTTAGCGTACCTATCAGGAATTGAAACAACAATATACTTGCCAAACAGGCAATAATAAGAACTGTTTTTAGCGTACCTATCAGGAATTGAAACCTGCGCGGTATGAAGTCAGTTAACCAGCGAATAAACGTTTTTAGCGTACCTATCAGGAATTGAAACTCTGAGGGCAAAGCCAGGAGTGCAACTGCCTGGGAAGTTTTTAGCGTACCTATCAGGAATTGAAACATGGGACCGCAAATTCCAGATTGCAGCATGCGGTGAAGTTTTTAGCGTACCTATCAGGAATTGAAACGAAGATGTTGAGCGCACAGGATTAAGAAAAATACGAGTTTTTAGCGTACCTATCAGGAATTGAAACGCCATCGTGCCTTCCCAGTCCTCATAGGTTTTCATGTTTTTAGCGTACCTATCAGGAATTGAAACTGTAAACGCTAAACCAGTTGAGATACATGGCTTGGGGTTTTTAGCGTACCTATCAGGAATTGAAACTTAATTGTAGCTGACTTTGTTCCTGCAAAGAAATTTCGTTTTTAGCGTACCTATCAGGAATTGAAACATAATATTCCCTCCATTCTCCCCGCACGGGGCTTCTGGTTTTTAGCGTACCTATCAGGAATTGAAACAAGTATTGTGTGACCCCTCTAACCCCTGTTCGTCGCGTTTTTAGCGTACCTATCAGGAATTGAAACTTGTTCTTTTCCGGGTTAATGGTGCGGTATTCAAAGTTTTTAGCGTACCTATCAGGAATTGAAACCCGTAATATGAATTCCCGCAAGGAGTTATCCCCATAGTTTTTAGCGTACCTATCAGGAATTGAAACATGGAAAGCTCTGTGCCATAGGGAATGACATTCGGGTGTTTTTAGCGTACCTATCAGGAATTGAAACTTTATTGGCGGTGTTTTTTGAAAGGCGGTGGGGAGTTTTTAGCGTACCTATCAGGAATTGAAACATGGAAAGCTCTGTGCCATAGGGAATGACATTCGGGTGTTTTTAGCGTACCTATCAGGAATTGAAACTTTATTGGCGGTGTTTTTTGAAAGGCGGTGGGGAGTTTTTAGCGTACCTATCAGGAATTGAAACCTGCATTTGTAAATATAATACACTTGCTTGCTTTATAGTTTTTAGCGTACCTATCAGGAATTGAAACGCCGAAGGAATTCGCCACGCATGCGAATTTCCCCCATGAGTTTTTAGCGTACCTATCAGGAATTGAAACCGGGGATATAGGCTTCGAGGAGTGTCTACATGTGCAGTTTTTAGCGTACCTATCAGGAATTGAAACCTGTAGGGCCCACTTTATTATCACTGCTATGTCTAGGTTTTTAGCGTACCTATCAGGAATTGAAACTTTATTTCGAGCATGACCCGGCTAAACGCAGTACCACCGTTTTTAGCGTACCTATCAGGAATTGAAACATCCTTGACGATTTGGGGGCGCATAAGTGGTATGAGTTTTTAGCGTACCTATCAGGAATTGAAACCATTATGGTAGAGTGCAACTACTGTTTGGAAACGCTGGTTTTTAGCGTACCTATCAGGAATTGAAACGCATGCTATACACAAATATTACAAATCCCCTGCGGAGCACAACGGCTCTGCAGGGGATTTTAGTCAATAATACCGGTGCCGGCACCGTATACCCGCCTTTTTTGGCATATTGGATAAAACATTGCACATCCTAAGATTAGATTTGTTTAAAGGAGGTATTTTTGTGAGTCAACTTTCAACCAGGGAGCTCTTGTATCTGGAGGATTCCAGCAAGATCTTTGAAGCTATTGAGAAAACGTGCCGGCACGCCATGAGCGAATGCACTGATCCCCAGGTTAAAAACCTTATCCAAAATATGAGCAGCCAGCACCGGCAGTGGATCCAGAGTTCAGCTTCACTCGTTTCCGGAAGCGGCCGCATGCAGTAAGGAGGAATGGCAATGTCTAAAGATATGGAATGGATGGGTATTCTCTTATATGAGCACAAGCTGGCCGCCAGCATGCTGACCAGCAGCGTTCTGGAAAGTGCTGACCCACAGGTAAGACAGCACTTCACCAGCCTTCTCAATCAAACTCTCGATCACCAAAAGCAGATTTTCGATGTAATGAATCAAAAAGGCTGGTATAAGGTCGCCCCTGCTCCCCAGGACGAGCTTAGCCGAATCCAGCAAAGCTTCTCCATGATGCAGCAGCAGATATAAAAAAACAGGTCAAAACTATATAAACACAGGGTCATCCTATGGAGGCCCTGTGCTTTTTATTGAGCGGAAATTTAAAACAAAGGCGGTTTTTAAGTTAACTAAAGCTGTCATGGGAATTAGATTGGAAAAAGGTGTTATTAAAAACTATTTAATAATTTAGGGTAGGAGGTGCGGACGTTTTTTTGGACACCTTAGGCGGCCAAACCAAGGCTTCGCCTATATTCCAACGGACTCATCGCACCCAAAGAAAGTTTGATCCTCTTCTCATTATACCAGACCAAATATTCGTCAAGGATATCCATGAATTCCTCTATGCTGACCCCTGTCCATGATCTATTGTAGAACATCTCGTTCTTGAGCCTGCCGAAGAATCCCTCACAAGCTGCGTTGTCGGGCGAGCAGCCCTTCTTTGACATCGAGCGTTGAAGACCCGCTTTTTCCATTCGTGATATCCACCCAGGCCAACGATAATGGCCGCCCCGATCTGAATGCACCAGCGGATGTTCACCTTCTTTCAGGGTTTCTGTCGCGCGGTCAAGCATGCTGTTGACCAAATCGGCATCAGGGCTAGTCCCTATAGACCAGCTTGGCAGCAACCCATCAAAACAATCCACAATGGGGAAAGATATACTTTCCCAGCAGGGATAGCGAATTCCGTTATGTCCGTGAGCCATTTGACTTTCGGCCCATCCGCATGGAAATTGCGCTCGATTAAGTTGTCTGCGCCCGGAGTCTTCTCGCCTTGGTACGAACTGTATTTCCGCCTCCTTTTTTGGAAAACAACAAGCTCGGATTCCCCCATTATACGTCGCACAACCTTTTCGGAAACGCGTGTTTCTTCTCGCGCAAGCAAAGCATGGATTCGTCGGTAGCCATATCGTCCACCGTTCTCCCCAAACAACTCTATGATACGGCGCCTCAGTTCTTCGTATTTGCCTGGAATTGACGCGAGCTTTCGATGGTAAAAGTAACTGCTGCGTGGCATTCCTAGACACGCAAGCACTTCCTTCAACGGATACTCATTTCTCAGGGCGTCGGCCAGAATCGCCTTCTCTTTGTTTGTTAGGTTCTTCGGATCGACGCCCGGATCTTTTTTTATAATCTCTGCTGTCCCTTCCAAAATGGCCTTTTCAAGCTTCAGTCCTTTAATCTGACGTTTCAGCGATTCGATTTCGGATAAAAGGGCATCCTTGTTATCGGGGAGCGGTTTGTCCTCTGCCTCAGGCATCGTTATGCTATCCTCCTTGCCGAGCAGATCGTTTTTCCAGTTGTATAGTGCCTCTCGGGTGACGCCATATTCCCTGGCGATTTCTTTAGCATTGCCGGTTCTGGTGCATAGTGCAATTACGGCTTCTTTCTTCTGCTCTTGAGTGCATTGTACACCTCCAACACGCTTTTTGCGACTTCCTGGTGCCAACTCATCACACCATAATCTGAGTGCCTCCTTAGAGGGGTACCCCAGTAATATTACCGTCCTTGATAAATTGCGACCATGCTCAAAATAGTGTTCTACAGCAGCTATCTTCTGCTCTAGTGAATATTTCGAGCATCGTGAATATCGATCCCACAAGATCCCAGTCTCTTGTTCTTTTAGATATGCTTTATACCATCTCGGCAATAATCCACGGCTTGGATAGCCAAGTTCATGAATTACAGCAGCTATACTTTTATCATACTTGATGTATAGCTCAATTGCCTTCATGCGCTCTTCTCTTGAATACATACGGACACCCTCCTGTCTCTATCAGGGTCCAAGATTTTGTCCGCACCTCCGTAAGCATATGTTGTGCCGGGTACCATGTGCAATCGCTGCCGCAGCCCATTCCCCATAGGCAGAATCTTAAACAAATGCTTAACTTAGTCTTTGACAGCAACCAACTGAAGAACCGAATTCAAATCCACCATTCCTGTAATCTCATAGTTTCGGGTATTGACAATCGTTACGGTACCGGCCAAAACATCAGAGACAATGAGTAATTTCCCGTCTTTTGTCAGGCCCAGCCAAGCCGGAGTATCCCCAGCCTGGATATTGGCTATTTCAGCATGCATGAAAATATCGACGATAGAGACAGTTTCTTCCCCTTGACAGGCAGTATAAACCAGATCAGCTGCTGGAGATAAAATCAGACCGAAGGGGGTATTGGCAGCGCCAATCAGGTCGGGGGATGTCTCCGCCAAATCTGTGTTGATCATACTTAGACTGGAATCGGCCTGTCTGCTCACCAGGGCCAGCGGCTTGTGTTTAGCGATATCAATGCCGATTGGAAAAGAATTGCCGATATCGATCAACTTAACCAGCAGATTGGTGTTCAGGTCGATAACGCCCACCTGTCCGCTTAGCATGAGCGTAACATAGGCCAAATTACCATCAGGAGCAATATCGATAATCAGTGGATGGCATCCACTTGGCAAAGGAACATCAGTAACGACCTGTCGCAAACAGGAATCAACAACTGATATATTATCAGTACCACGGTTGGCAACGTAAATATATCTTCCGTCCGGCGATACTTTTACCCCCGCCGGAGAGGAAGATTCGTATGGGACATCATTTAATTGAATCGTGTCGATTACTTTGTTGTCTGCGGTCCGGATTACCGACAAGGTAGCATCTGTCGAATTTGCTGTATAAACAAACCGACGATCCGGGCTGATGTCAATACCGGTCGGATCATTGCCCACCGGTATATCAGTTACCTTAACTCCCCGCCTGATATCAATCACCGCTACCTGATTATTCCCCATATCATTCACATAAGCCAAGGGCCGATACTGATGTCTATAGGATGAATAGTTCCAGCTTTTCGCAACACTGCCCGCTCTATATACATTTGCCGTGCCGGATAAAATAGTATCTGCTGCATTCTCTTTCCGGTTTATGATTGCCTCCAGTTTTTTTATCGCCTGCTGCTCGTACTCGCTCCCTCCGATAACCCCAACGAGTCCGGATATGATGGATGAAATATCTTTCATGTTCATTGCTCCCTTCAAATATTTGCCATATAATATGCATTCGCCAATAAATTGGTTTGCAGCAGAGGGAGCAGTTAACAGTTATAATGAAAATAGGCGCCAGGCACACACCTGACACCCTTCTTCCCCGCAATTATACCTTTTTGGTAATTTTCTCATCCAATTTTCTAAATACGTTTCCCTCACCGATTCTCTCTTTCAGCCAAGCCCTTTTGCTCTACGCCCCATTGATGTTTCCATCGGCTATGGGACAGTACAAATGCTTATGATCCAAATTATCTATGTCAGATTAATATATTCAGCCCCCATGCATCCGCCTCTCTGTAAAGACCAACGATTTATCTGCACGGAAGCACCTGATAAATCAAATCAGATCACCTTTACAAACACCCGTGTTATTTAGACTGCGGTTACTGCTATCTTTAGCGCTTCTGGCAGAAATCAGCCAAGGAGCTGGAAATGGCTCCGCCATTTTTTTGCTGTTGACTCGGGACACCTCTATGTGGATGGCTTCAGTGCGCTCCAAACCGTTTTCCCGAAACAAAGCCGGAAGAGACGTCAGTATTTCGAAATCCAACGTGTAGATCACAAAATCCATATCGGGATTGATCGCCAGCAGAGTCTTGATTTCACTGCCGATCCTCGGAGACCCCACGATAAAAGCTATGTCCGGCGCCGGCAGTTCATCCAGGATGCCGTTTTCCAGAGACTCAACGATTATAACGTTGCTCAGGCCAAATTTGTCAACATTACATTTCATGGTTATCCGATCCCTGCGGTCATATTCCACCGCAATGACACTGCCTTCAGCCGCGATTATGGCGGCCTCCACCGCTATACTCTCACCTGAGATTATACATATATTATCCTGATCCCCCAGATTGAGCTTGCTCATTATAACAGCCCGGACTTCCCGGCACACATACTGAACCGAGCCACAGGAGAAACGGCTGTTCTCCATGCCTATCTGATAATTGGTGGCAGCATTAGGATTCAGGATCAACATGGCCGCAGAGGCATTGATCCCGCGGTTGATCATGTCCGAGACCTTGTCATGCTTTATCCCGCCGGACGGATCCGAGCCCTCATTGTACCAGATGTCGCAGTCCCCCAGTTCCGCATTCCACATATCGTAAAAGATGTCCGGATGTCCGGCGTCCGTAAATACCAGTACTGCCCGGTTGCTCATAACGGTCGGAATCAGGTTCTTATTCTTCCCGGTAATGTCCAGCATCTTCAGTTTTGCCAGGTTTATCGGGGCGTTTTGTGAAAAATACTGCAGCCAGGATAAAATCACCTCATTGGTAAACATTGTCTGTTCCATAGGCAAAACCTCCTTGTTAAAAGTTATGATACCATATTATTTGGATTTATTCCCATCCTCAGCTTAAGTTTAAGCGCCGGTGAGCTCCAGCAAGCGTTCCCATTTTTGATCCACATAGGACTGCGCTTCTTCAATCATCCACTCATTGCCTTTCCGGAACATATGGCGGAATCTGCCCTGAGGGTGGAGAAAGTCTTCCACGGGCAGCTTTTTCTTCGGCGTGTAGCTCAGCCGCCACACTCCCTCCTCTACTTCGTAAAGGGGCCAGACACAGGTATCCACCGCCAGTTTAACTATCTCTGCAAGCTTTTCCATAGGATAGTCCCAGCCGCGGGGACATGGGGACAATATGTTCAAAAAGCAGGGGCCCTCAGTGTAAATGGCTTTATAAGACTTGGTGTGCAGATCCTTGAAATTGCCCATAGGGGCAGTCTGAGCTATATAAGGGATATTATGAGCCACCAAAATCTCAGTCATATCTTTCTTGTTCTGTTTCTTACCCTGCCCCGCAGAGCCTACCGGCGTGGTAGTCGTGCGGGCAAAACGAGGCGTTGAAGATGAACGCTGAATTCCGGTATTCATATAAGCCTCGTTGTCATAGCAGACGTAGACCATGTCGTGACCGCGTTCCATGGCCCCTGACAGGGACTGAAACCCTATATCATAGGTGCCGCCGTCACCTGCAAAAGTGATGAATTTGACGGTCCCTTCCACCTTGCCCCGGCGCTTCAAAGCGTTATAGGCCGCTTCCGCCCCGGAACAGGTAGCCGCGGAATTTTCAAAAGCGGAATGAATATAGCTGTCCAAATAAGCAGTGTAAGGATACATAAAGGTGGAGACCTCCAGACAACTGGTGGCGTTAACCACCACGGCCCGATCCTCTCTGTCCAGAGCACGCAGAACCCCTGCCACAACCACCCCGGCGCCGCAGCCGGCACAAAGCCGGTGCCCTCCGGTGAGACGGGCCGGTTTTTCCACTTCCTGCTTCAGATTATATACCTTGCTCACGCTCTCGCCTCCTTTGATCTCTGTCCCATATGGGTATATACCGGGTGGGTCTCGCCGGTCACGGCAATATCCGCCAACCGGGCAAACACTTTTTCAATATCCCCGGTCTTTACGTCACGGCCGCCCAGCCCGTAAACGATATCGATCAGATACGGGCGTTCCTTCAGATCATATAAAGCACTGCGGGTCTCGGCAAATAATGGCCCTCCGTTGGCTGAAAAGCCCTCGGATTTATCCATTACGGCCACGGCCTTAGTTTTGGCTAGAGCCCGGGCCAGCTCCTCTCCCGGGAAAGGGCGGAATACTCTGATTTTAATCAGCCCTGCCTTTATTCCATCCTCCCGCAGTTTTTCGACAGCCGCTTTGGCAGTTCCAGCCGTGGACCCGATCAGAACCAGTGCCAGCTCAGCATCTTCCATCCTGTATTCTTCAAGCAGGCCATAGCTTCGGCCGGAAATCTTTTCAAACTCTGCGCCTACCTCCAGTATGCGGGCCTTGGCCGCTTTCATGGCCTCAGCCTCCTGGACCTTGTGTTCCATATAATAGGGGCTCACATCGTACGGTCCCACCGCCAGCGGATTTTCTTTCTTCAGCAGATAATTTTCCGGGTTATATTCCCCGATGAACTTGCGTACCGCCTCCGTCTCCAAGAGCTCTATATTTTCTACGGCATGACTGGTAATAAAACCGTCCATACAGGTCATCACCGGCAAGCGTACGCTCAGGTGCTCGCCAATCGGCGCGGCCATGATAAAATTATCATAGGCCTCCTGATTGTTTTCGGCATAGATCTGGACCCAGCCGGAATCACGGGCTCCCATAGAGTCGGAGTGGTCGTTGTTTATGTTGATCGGACCCGAAAGGGCCCGGTTGACGCAAGCCAAGATAACAGGCAGACGGCATGAAGCCGCCACGTACAAAAGTTCGTACATCAGTGCCAGTCCGCAGGATGAAGTGGCACAGACGGACCTGGCTCCTGCAGCTTGCGCCGCAATGCATACGGACATGGAACTGTGCTCAGACTCCACGGTTACGTATTCGGTATTTACCTCGCCGTTGGCCACATAACCAGCGAAGTACTCAGGAATTTCGGTGGAGGGAGTGATAGGGAACGCTCCCATGACATCAGGGTTTATCTGCTTCATGGCATAAGCTACAGCCTCGTTGCCGGATAGGCGGTTGCTCATTTGACCACACCTCCAGTCACCATCGTGATCGCCGGGAAGGGACACACGTCCTCACAGATGCCGCAGCCCTTGCAGTGCATGTAATCGAAGTCCAGGCGTTTCCCGTCCTTAACCGGGATAGCGCTGTCCGGGCAGAATGGAACACAAAGCATGCAGTGTTTACATGCTTCCTCATGAAAAACGGGCGTGTTGGTCCGCCAAGTACCGGTATCAAAGGCCCGTGCGGTGCCCGGTTCGTAGATCTCCCCGCCGGGAGTCAGATCCTGCCAAGGGGTATGTTCATTGATATCCTTCGCATAAATCACCCTACCTGCACCTCCTCCAGAGATTTTTTCAGTGTCGCCATGTTCCCCTCGATAACCTGGGGCTTGGCTGCAAATTTATGTTTAAAGGATTCTTCTATGCGCTTTAAAAAACGCTTGGTTTCCAAAACGCCGCTTACCTTAACCACAGCGGCGAGCATAGGGGTGTTGGGGAAGTTTCTGCCCAGGAACTCTTCCGAAATGCGGCGGGCATCTACGGTGCATACTTTTCCGGTCCATCCCCGCAGCCTTTCGCGCATCTCCTGAGGAGAACCGGGAGTGTTAATGATTATCGCACCGTCTTCTTTCAGTCCTCCGGCAACGTCGACGCTGTCCAGCAGGCTTTCATCTACCACGACCACATAGTCCGGATCGTAAATGTTGGAATGGATAGAACAACGTTTTTCACTGATGCGATTAAAAGCAGTAATAGGCGCTCCCATACGTTCCGGCCCATACTCCGGGAATCCCTGCACGAATTTTCCCTCTGAAGCAGCCACATCCGCCAGCAGCAGACAGGCTGTCTTGGCTCCCTGTCCGCCCCGGCCGTGCCAGCGAATTTCTACCATATCATTGGTCGCCATTGTTTATTCCTCCAGTCTGAAAATTAAAAAGGCTTTCGCCCCGCAAAGGGACGAAAGCCCGGAAAAGACATTCGCTATACCACCCATTAATACGACATACCATCATATGCGTTCCCGGTGACGGGGGAAAGCCGTCGGAGCCTACTGGAATACTCGTTCGGTCCGCAGCTCAGGAGTGATTTTCGGTTTCAGACTACTGGTACCGGGCTTGCACCGTCCCCGGCTCGCTGAAACGTTTAACTGAAACGTACTCTCTCCGTCAATGCCTTTGAAATGTTAAATTATAAATAAATATACCGGCTTAACCGCATTTTGTCAATCACTTGTCCGGTTTTTAAGTAAGTTACGGAAAACTAAGGGACGTTTCGTCTGTCTTATCTTTTATAGCATTAACTCAACAGGGTAAAAGGAATTGTGGTCGTGATGTTTTTTTGATGAAGAGGATAAATTATGGTTATTGCAAGTTAAAACAAAGCTCATTGCACCGGCGTAAGCAGCAAATAGATAGCCCCTCCTGTAGGTATCAGAAAAAGATAAACGAAATGTCCCCTCGTGATACCCTCATCATAAAAAATAACACTTGAATTTCAACGATATATTTTATAAAATTAAATTGTGCATTATTTAATTGCGAGTATATCAATAGACAGGAGGTGAAACATGAATTTATAATTGGATTTTGACAGTTTGGTCAAAGAAGCGCCAGCTCTTGTTAAAGCTGTGAGATTTGTTCAGACACCGAATGCTACATTACTGTGGGGAGAACGGATTCCTCAACCAAAATCATAAATAAAGAACAGAAGGGGGAATTATAATGCAGACCCATCGATGTGAAAACTGTCCCTGGCGTCAAAAAGCCCAGGCTCAGCCCGATGCTCTATTAAGCAAACTATGGCGTTGGCATACCGGTTTTTGTCCCGGTTGGAAAGCTTACCAGAAAAGTCTGACCAATAAATAGGAGGCAGGAATTATGCGTATTGATACTTTAGGGAAAAAGTTGGCTCTGGCCGGTGGTCTGGTAATAGGGGTTTTAATATTGATCGCCGTCGTTTATCTGACTGTAATCGCTCCTTCTTTTATCGGCAAAACTGGAAGTGACGGCGCTCTCCTAAAACGCTACATAGACCCCCAGGACCTTCAACAATTAACGATACAGCCGGATGATGAAATATGGATTATAGACGTCAGGTCGGCAAAAATGTATAATCAGGGCCATATACCCACGGCCCGATCTTTTCCTTCCAGTGAAATAGAAGACCGCTTAACCGAACTTCCCCAGGATAAATACTTGATAATGTACTGTGAGACCGGCGGGCGAGTTCAAGTGGTAATGAACAAACTTGCCAAACACGGCTATAGCAGATACATGAATTGGGGAGGATACACCAGGTGGCCTTATAAATTTGCCACAGATGATGGGAATCTATAAAGAAAACCAGAGTCAGGCAATATCCCCAATGAAATTGGCGGTAGGGTTGCGGGAATGTATATGCATAACTATGGTTATAACTTGTTGCTTTTAGTAAAATTATTATAGAAATAACAAATCTACTATAGGGCAGGAAGATAACATGAATAGTGATGAAATTTTGAGGTTGGACAACCAGTTATGTTTTTTGGTGTATGCCTGTTCACGCGCTATGACCAATGCCTACCGACCTATGCTGGTGGATTTGGGGCTGACCTATCCCCAATACCTGGTGATGCTGGTACTTTGGGAAGAAGGTGAAATATCGGTAAAGCAGTTAGGGGGAAGACTCTATCTGGATTCCGGAACTTTAACACCATTGCTCAAGCGTATGGAGGCTGCAGGGTTGATTACCCGAACCCGCTCTAAAAGTGACGAAAGAAGTGTTGTTGTGCATATAACCCCGCAAGGGCAAAGTTTGAAACAAAAAGCCATAACCGTACCGGAAAAATTGTTTTGCCGGGCTGGTTTGACACCAGAAGAATTCTACCTGCTGCGCCAACAACTAAGTGATATATTTCATCATTTGCAGGATGAAACAAGCTGCCACGTTGATAATACCGGCGCTGATCAGTAAATGGAAGCGTAGGGACGTTCTTCCTTTGGTTTTGCCACTTCGTGCATGTCCTAAGCCTGCAGATATACAGCTTTTATACTGATGCCCAATGCCAAGAGACAAGATAAAATAGCTGCAGCCGCAAATTTCTTTTTCCTACATTGCGCCCTCTTTTTACAGCCAATTTCTCTTATTCTACCATTTAAAAAGTGCTCTTATTCAGTCAAGAAATACCTGGTGAATATATAACCTAATCCCATAACTATCATGATAAATACATAAAGCATGAATAGCTCGGCTTTTCCTATTCCCGAACTCACCCGGTCGCCAGCACCCTCCTGGTTTATGAATTTTTCAGTGATTTCCCTGCCGTCCGCATCATACATGGATGTTGTCACAAGATGAGGATTATATAAAGTGTCCCCGGCAGATTTCTCAAAAAGGCTATCCAGTTCTTCCGCATGATAAATCTCCAGAAACTGCGGATTCTTCACTTTAAACTTTATCGATTTCCTTACCCTGTCTTCGGAAAGGTATCCCGGACTTGAATAGGCGTTATAATCGAGTCCATAGTATTCAATCTCATCTGAAAGATTATAGCCGCTTACGGCAACATATCGCTCATCTTTGATTTCAACCGGATACATCTGCACAACCGAGGAATAATCAGAAGACTTGACTTGGGCACGAACGATCCGGTATTTCTGATTGAACCCCTTCATCAGAACAGCCATTCCATAAACATCCGTATCGGCTTGATCTTTGAATGAAGCCACCAGCCTACCGTCAACCTCTTTTGTCTCCAGTACGTAAGCGTCTACCGGATTTTTGAACGGAGCGGTAAATTCTGTGACGGCCGCTGCCAGACTACTTTTATCATTGGTGAACTTATATTCCGAAGCATAGATCAGATAGGACAAAACCAGGGTCAGGACAACGCATAATGCCGCGGCCAGCAGTCTGGTCCTTTTGACTTTTTTCAGGAATCTGAGCTCGATCACCGGTACTCTTTCAGGGCTGCCGATATCATCAGCCATCTGTTCATATGCTTTTTTACAGCCCTCACAGGCATCCAGGTGCTGTTCCAACGCCTGGTTTGTATCATCGCCGGTAAGTCTTTCAATATAGTTCGGAAGTAAATCCTGAACAATGCTGCATGGCAACTCTTTTTTCATTCCTGTCCCGCCTCCGCCAATTTTTGTTTGCCCCGGTAAAAAGTAACGCGTGCCCATGTCTCGTTTCTGTTTAATATTTCACCGATTTCCCGGAAACTAAGCTCCCCTGTAAGCCTTAAATACACGACCTCCCGGGTCTTTTCATCCAAACTCTGAAACCTTCGATACAATGCAACTTTAGACTCGCTTGCCAAAACCGTCTGTTCAATATTTTCTTTCGCCGGGAGGCTGTCTGCAATTTCATCGATCGAATTTGAAGCATATCGTTTTCTTTTTTCATATTCCTTAAACCATAAGTACTTGGCAATCTGACAAAGCCATACGGATACTTTGCAGTCCCCTCGAAAGCTGTCATATGTTTTAAGTGCTTGATAGAAGGTTTCCTGGGTCAATTCTTCAGACAAGTCAGCATCATGACTCATGCAGAACAGGTACTTGAAAACCGTTTGAAAATAATCATTATATAGCTTTTCCATATCCTGCACTCAATCATCTCCTGCTAATAAGTACTTATAAAACTCGATTCGTTACAAAAAAATAAATATTTTCATATTCTTCATTTGGGTCTTAAATCAGTTTCATATCAAGCAAACAGCAGCCTCGAATATGCACTTGAAACTTACAGTACTTTGCATATATCCGCTCATAACCAAACTGCTTATTTGAACACAAGTGCAATCACTGCAACTATTTATTTTTAATATTATCATAATCTTTTTTCCTCCTTGCGTTTTAGGCTTGGCCTGATTTCAAATATTCCTGAGACAGGTGCAGAGATGATTGAAATATCCCTGGCTTTTCTTCCTTTTACGGCTTCAGCACTGAGTCTATTTATTTTCTCTAAGGTTATTGACGAGTAATGGGAAGCAGCATATAATTTAATTATACATTGTGTAATCTTATACATTGTGTAATTACTATTTTAAGATTTATCAAGGGTAAAATCAGGAGGTGCAGATTATGGAAATAGACAGTATATCCGGTGAAGGGCGGATGGAGAGAAAAAAAAGGGAATCGCGGCAGAAGATAATTAACGTTGCTATGAAACTGTTTGAGCAGCAAGGCTTTTCCAATACTACCATGGAGCAGATTGCCGAAGAAGCGGATGTGGCTCGGAAAACGGTGTACAACTATTTTTCGGAGAAAGAGGCTATCGCTGATGAATATGTCAAAGACATTTCTAACGGCCTGGCGCAGGAGGTATTGGTCAAACTTCAAAGCCTGCCTGATACCCGGTCTCGCTTGCTCAGCGCCTTAAACAACGCCTACGGGTGGGTGGAGATCAACGCGGAGCTTACGGGAATTGTTCTCGCTTATCGCTTTAAAACCTCATATTATTCTTGTGATAAATATCAGGATTCAGAAAATCAACAAGAAAGGGGTACCCATAGGATTATAGCTGAGATAATCCGACAGGGGCAAAAGGCTGGAGAAATAAGGTCCGATGTCCGATTGGAGCTGCTGGTTCGCTATATTGATCTGCTGCGCGGTACTGTAGTCTGGGAATGGCTGCAGGATACTTCCGGCTTTGACCTCCGCGAGGAGATCAGCAGAATGGTAGATATAGTCCTGGATGGCATAAGCAGTGGTGAGAGCAGGGGGAAATAGCCAAATTTACATCCAGGCTTGGATGAAGTGCTTGATTTAGGAGAGGAGTGCTTATTATGCAGAAACAGGGCGGGACGTTCTTTATACCTTGGGAGCAGGCTTTTGACCTGGGAACTGCTCAAGCGGGCGGCAAGGGCTGGAACCTGGCGCGGCTGGACCGCTTTGGCTTTAAAATTCCATCCGGCGGTATACTATCAACCGATGCCTATATGGAGTTTATCGACTGCAACGGTCTAAACGACGACATCGCAGATATGTCTGGCAGAATAACTGCCACAAACCTCGGCGATTACGCCCGTGAGTTGTCTCAGCTGGAGGAAAAAATCAGATCAGGCTTAATACCCCAGGCCGTTATAGATGAAATATCTGCTGCACTGCAAAACCTGGAGCTGGTCGACAAGGCGATTGCGGTAAGATCATCAGCTTCGGCGGAAGATTCGTCTACCGCGTCTTTTGCCGGCATTCATGAATCGTTTCTTAATGTTCGCGGCTTGGAAAACATACTTGCCGCAATTAAAGGCTGCTATGCCAGTTTGTGGTCGCCGCGGGCAGTTGCCTACCGGCGCAGGATGAAACTGGATGATAATGAAGTACTGCCAGCTGTTGTGTTGTTGGAAATGGTGGAAGCTCAAGCGGCCGGGGTAGGCTTCACCTGCGACCCTCAGACCGGGCGCCGGGATCTTTTGGTTATCAACGCCAATTTCGGCCTGGGAGAGTCGGTAGTAAACGGCGCAGTGGAGCCTGACACCTATTATCTGGACAATCGAGCCTGGAGTGCGCTACCCGGCCTGCTTGAGCGCAACACCGGAGGCAAACAGGGCTTCACCCGGCCGGCAGAGGATGGAGGTACCCAATTTATATTTAGTGACGAACTGTCATCCCGACCGGTGTTGAGCGATGAGGAAATCGAGAAGCTGGGCCTGCTGCTGATGCGGGTTTTTGAATCCCTGGGGGAATGCGAACATCAGCAGGATGTGGAATGGGCCTATGACGGCCGGGACTTTTTTTTATTGCAGGCCCGGCCTGTGACCGCCTTACCGGAATATACATTTGCGGCACTGAAAAACCGGCAGACCATATGGTCAAACGGCAATTACCGGGATGCGCTGCCCATGGTCATTTCCCCCTTGCAGCGCCGCCTGCTGAAGGCCTTGATTGATACTATTCAATACGCCCAGTTTCCCGCGAACGGCTACCGGATGCCGGAGGGGTTTCAGTTTTCGCGCTTTTTTAACGGGAGGCTATACTGCAATACATCCGCTCTTCAATGGGTCTACTATGATTGTAACGGTTCGTTGCCCGACGGCTTTAATGACTTCTGGGGAGGGCACCAACCCCAGATAGAAATAAATGATCCTGATCCATTTGCGGGGGAGGTTGGCCGGGAAAGGCAGAACCGTATGATGGGTATGATGAATCTCGTTATGGAAGCGGCTGCCTACGCGCCCCGTATTTTCGCTGAAGTTCCTCGTTCCGCTGAAGCCGTAGCCGGCACAGGATTTGCTCAGCTGCCAGACTGGGAGTTTGCCGATAAATATATTGAACTCGGCGGTATCGTAAGGAAGTATTGCGAGAAATTCACTTTCCTGGCCGGAGTTGGTTCCATGCCTGTTGTATCGCTTCTGCAAAAGCTATATGAATATTTCGGCTCTCGTGCGTTTAAGATTCTGAATGGCTTGATGGTAGGCGGTCAAGCGGGAATAACCAGTGCCGACCACGGGTACCGGCTGCTCGAAATGGCGGAACTGGCCCGCCGGGATGAGGCTGCAGTCCGGTATTTGACAACTGCAGCTTTTAACCCGTTTTTGTGGGATGAAGCACTGCCGGAAAGCTCTCCCTTCAAACAGGCTTTCCGGGCTTTTATAGAAGACTACGGTCACCGTGGGGTATATGAATTGGATATCATCAACCCCCGCTGGAAGGAAGACCCTACTTACTTGCTGGATACAATCAAAGATACTATGGATACCGCCAGTCTCGGCAACTTGAGGGCTCAGCAGGAAGTGCAATTTGAGCGCACCTGGCAAGAGGTGGCGGAGGCTGTTCCCCCCGATGTCCTTGAGGAGATTAGCCGGGGAATTAAGGAATCTCAGGAAGGTGCGGCGGTAAGAGAAATGACCAAGTCGGTTTTAGTTATGGCTATGGGGCCCTACCGCCTGATGGCCCAGGAACTGGGAAAACGCCTATGCCAACAGGGCCTCATTAAGGAACCGGACGACGTATTTTTCTGTTCCTGGTCAGACCTTTTTTCAATTCTGCATAAGGAATGGAGCGGTGACGGGCTCAAGGCCCTGGTAGATTTCAGAAAACTGAGCCGCAAGCAAAAAGAAGCCCTTCCTGCTCCCGATATTATCTGTGGAGAAAAGCCGGTCTTTTCCGAGCCGGTCGGCCAGGGTTCCAAAGGCTGCCTGCAAGGGGTGGCGGCAGCAACCGGCCGGGCTTCCGGTATAGCCAGATTAATTGCTCAGCCGTCTGAAGGAAACCGACTGCAGCCCGGGGAGATACTGGTAGCACCCTCCACCGACCCGGCATGGACCCCCTTGTTTTTAAAAGCCGCTGCCGTAGTGATGGAAACCGGAGGTTTTCTATCCCATGGAGCCATCGTTGCCCGTGAATACGGAATACCCGCCGTAGTGAATGTAGCCGGGGTAATGCGGATCATTCGGGATGGGCAGGAAATCGCCGTCGACGGTGATGAAGGCACGGTAGGAAGCAAGGGAATTACCTGGACCAATCCAAGTCAGCGCGAGTGAAGCAATGGATTATTCTAAGCAATTGGGAGAAGGAAGTATTAGCGCGCTCCTTTTAAAATTCTCGATACCCGCTATAGTTGGAATGGTAGTAAGTGCTTTATATAATATCGTGGACCGGATTTTCGTTGGCCGGGGGGTTGGTTCTCTTGCCATTGCCGGTACCACTATGGGATTCCCTATTATGCTTATCATTATTGCCTTTTCCATGCTGGTAGGGATGGGAGCAACATCCTTGATATCCATTAGATTGGGCGAAAAGAAAAAGGCGGAGGCCGAATTGATAGCGGCAAATGCCCTGCTTTTGCTGATTGCTCTTTCATTAGCCTTGTCCATTACGGGCTTGCTTTTCTTGACTTCTTTATTGCGGCTATTTGGAGCCAGTGATGACGTATTACCCTATGCCGGCGACTACATGAGAATAATTTTACCGGGCACAGTATTGTTAGGAATCAGCTTCGGCATGAACAATTTCATCCGCGCCGAAGGAAATCCCCGCACAGCTATGTATACTATGCTGGTTGGAGCAGTCGCCAATATTATTCTGGATTATTATTTTATCTTTATTCTTGGTCTGGGGGTTAAAGGAGCAGCCCTGGCTACGGTGATAGCACAGGGGATTTCTGCCGTATGGGTTTTGCATTATTTTTTTAGGGGAAGAAGCTTTTTAAAAATTTGCTGGAGAAAATTAAAACCAGAGCCTTTAATCATACGGCAGATTTTGACTATTGGGTTTCCTCCCTTTGCCATGCAGTTAGTTGATAGTGTTAAACAGGTGATATTGCTTAAAAGCCTGGGGATTTACGGTGGAGACCTGGCTATCTCAGCCATGGGAATTATTTTCAGCATTTCGACGATCCTGGTAATGCCAGTAATCGGCATAAGCCAGGGAGCTCAGCCGATTATCGGGTATAATTACGGGGCCGGACAGTATAAACGGGTTAAAGAAACACTGCAGTCAGCAATTGCCGCCGCCACGTCGATTCTCTCGGTAGGTTTCGTTTTCACCCGGCTCTTTCCCGAGACCATAGTCGGTCTATTTGCCAAAAATGATATGCGGTTGATTTCCCTGGGCTCTCATGGCCTCTTAACTGTTTTTCTCCTCCTTCCTATTGTCGGTTTTCAAGTTGTCGGCTCCAATTATTTTCAATCAGTAGGCAAGCCTAAACAAGCTACCATTTTAACTTTATCAAGACACGTATTGCTCTTTATTCCTGCTTTACTTATTTTGCCACGCTTCTGGGGCTTGGAAGGTATATGGAGAGCAGCGCCGGCTGCCGACCTGGGTTCGTCTATTTTAACCGGCATATGGCTTTTTTGTGAACTTAAGCGTCTGGACTTAAATGAGATCAGGCCCGGCAATAGACATGAGCGCTTGAAGGATTTCTTATTCTGACCGGGTCGGAAGCCGCCAATACATAGGCTAAACCGGTCAAGGCATCGTGACGGAAGCGGGCGGTATGATGATCCATGGCGTTGTTATTGCCGGCGTAATCCAACCGTTTTTTTAAGTTCCTCAAAGTTCAGGAAATAGATATCCTCCTTCTTCCGGATAACCCCGGTTAGTTAATTGAAGTATTCAGTAATTCTATCCCGGGCATGTGCTCTTTGCAGACTGTCGCCCGGCTTTCCGGCCAATCCGGCCGCTTGTTGCCGCTGAATAAGCAGGTATTCCCTCAGTTTGCCCTGCAAAACCTGATCATCGGTTTTGTCATATACCTTCAGTGCCGAATCGACACCGGCCGGCCCCGATCTATACAATATCTCCACATCAAAATTTCTGAGTGTTCCGGCCAGATAACGGTCGGCATTATAGCGGGCAACAAAGCTGTCCGGATTCAGCAGGCATAGCATGCAGAACATAACCACACCGGTTCCAACTGCCAGGCGGGTAATGGAGAATGACCATTTTTGCAGCGCTACAACTCCACCGCATATGACGGCCATAAAGATCATAAAAATACAGGGAAGCAGCCGGCGCATAGACAGCCCGTACGCCCCAATGTACATCGCCATTTTGCTGAAAGCGGCGGCAATAAGCACCAGGGTGAGAACCGCCAGCAATGAGTTGAGTATCTTCAGAGCCATACTATTTCTGCACTGCTTCAGAATCAGAATATTGGCTGCTGTCAGCACAATCAGGTTTATAACAGCAATGCGGCACAGTTCAAAAAATCCGCTGCGTGCATATTCGGAATAGATCTGCCAACCCTCCGGTCGTTTACCAACAAATGCGGAGAAAAAATAAGGCAGCTGGCTCCCGATAAATACTATATAAATCATACAGAGCAAACCCAACAGGATGTATACCGTAGTCACGGGAAGTACCCGCAGGGCTGAAATTTTCTTGAGCGTACTGTCCCTCTCCAACAAGTAGGTGCCTCGTTTATGAGCGCCGCCGACAACCAGCCCGAAGATGTATGCCGCTATGGGAATGGCAAGAACGATATCCCGGAATAATTCCCAAAATCCTGCCCCTATCCCGCGAAAGCCAGTTAATATTCCATTGACGATTTTGGCAAAACCACCGCTGTCTGCCTCCATTAATAGAGGCAAGACCATGGCCGCCACTATAAGGGATAATAATAAGCCCAATGCTATGGAAAAAAGCTGTCTTCCCCCTGCAAGATAATTGTTTTTGCCCAGGAAAGCCAGGCCTTTATACTGGCAGCCAAAATTGCTAAAAGAAATCACCAACAGGGCATTATAGCTGTCCCATAAAATCAAATCCCCGGTTTTGCCCAGGATAAGCAGTCCGGCAGCACATAGGATCCAGTAAACGGCGCTGCCGAATAACATCAGACCGTGCAGCGGGGCCAGTCCGTTGTTGGTCCATAAACTAAAGCTTAGCCCTATGAGCATAACCACCGCCAGCCAGAACCACCCGGCCTTTGGCATATGTATACCCTTTTTCAGCAGATAGACGGTTACCGAGCTGCAAAATGCAAGGGTAAACAGGGTTACCCCCCAGCCCTGCCAGGAGAACAGTACCCACCGGGTAAAAACAAAACCCAGTATAAAAGCAAACAGGGCAAAAAGGCTGTCACTGCGGTCTGCAACAAAAGGCACTTTTGCCTTTTGGGGCAAAGGGATTCTCCGTGGGCTTCCGGCGGAAACGCCCAAAGGTTCTGATTCTGAAGTCAAAGCTGCATAGTCTTTATCAGGAGTAAGCTCATCCATTCAATCAGCCTCCTTAAGCTCATCTGATTCTTGGTATTCGAGTATGTCTCCGGGCTGACAATCCAGGGCCTTGCAGATTGCCTCCATGGTGGAGAAACGAATCGCTTTGGCCTTGCCGGTTTTCAGGATGGAAAGATTAGCCTGGCTGATACCGATCTTTTCAGCCAGTTCGCCGGAGGACATTTTTCTTTTTGCCATTATTACATCCAGATTCACTACGATTGGCATATTCCCGCGCTCCCCTTCCCTTATACCGTGTAATCGGCATCGTTTTTAAGCTCCACCGCCTGTGCGAATATATTTTTCACGACCCGTACAATCAAGCCCATAAAAGCGGCAGCCACCGCCACAAAGAACCATGGAAAATAGTAAAATACCGAAACAAGAGCTATTCCAGATCCCACAAAACAACTCCAGGAAATCCGTCTCAATAGTTCCACATTCCCGGCGACAAACACCCGACCGGCATCAATCCGGCGGAGCAGACATAACAGGCTGCAGAGCAGATATGCAGCAGGAAAAAATCCTACGTAAATGGTGGCCAGAAAATAGGATTCAGTTTCCTTCAGCCCGGCCTGTGAGAAGTTCACAAACCAGTGCGTCAGCCAGGGTGCAGACACGACTGTAGCTATAAGCAAGCCCAAAAAAAGTAAAATGCACAATTTACTCAGGGTGATAGATTTCTTTCCATTCCACATAAATTTCTTCCTCTCTCAACTGGGCGGATGCACCCTTATAATACTTGCAGTATAGCAAAATTTTTATTGCTATACAATATATATTTATTGTTTTTCGATATATTTTATTCGTTTTTCATTAAGCTGCAGGGAGTTAGGGCACGGGAAGCAAGGAAGCGAGAGGACGTTCTTCCTGCTTCTTGTTTTTCTAAATGGATAAAACAGGGCTGCATGGTTTATTGCGGCGGGGAAGACGCTGTTTTAAGAGGAATTGGTCGTCAAAATATCTATTCGACGAGGAGGACTATAGAGGATTCTAAATACGAACGTTTGATTAGTATTAAATCTCTGCAAAGCTTCGTAATCTATCAGGCAGGATCGCGATGCTCCGCTTTTTAGAATTATTTGAGGATTTTGCATAAATAGCAAAATCCTCAAGCTAACTAAGAGTTTTAAGCATCAATTTTTTCTTTACTCTGCTTCCAGCCAAGGTAAAGTAATTTAGGCATATGCACAATTATTTCAAAAGGCACCATACCAAGCATTTGCCAAATCTCATCAGGTCTTACGTGCATGACTTGGGGCATTGAGCCGAAAGCCTTCCCCTTCATCACAATAATCCCGTTTTTATAATTCATCTTGGACATCTCGACCAATACACTGCCCTCTTTAGTATAGACATAAGCCTTTTTACCCTCAATTATCTGGGTAGCAACAGCAGAAAACAGTGCCAGCAAAATACCAACGATAATTTCATTCAAGCGTATTGCAGTCGATATCGATCCGAATATAACTATACCTGAAATAGATAACCACAATCCGAGAATAAGATTGGTAACATGCGGCCAGTTTATAGGCTGATCTACCTTGGCATAATTAAAAACAAGACCTAAAATGATGATAACCAACCCCCAAATGGTATCATGCCATTGGGGCAGCATTTCCCTATAGTTCAGTAACCATGGAGTTATCACTAACCAAATCCCTAGTAATATCGCTATCCATGCAAAAAACTTTTTCATAAAATATTCACCTTGCCCCTTTAATGGATAAGATTTAGGCTGTGAGGGCCCAACCTTCTGATATGGGCCCCCACCTGACCTATTTCAACTTTTTGACTGGAGAATAGTTAACCAACTACATCATCAAAATCAATTCCCAGATCTTCCATGACAACCTGAACTGCTGCACGCCCACCTCCGATAACACCAGGGCCGGGATAGGTGCTGGGGCCGCAAAGATATAACTTTTCTACTGGCAAACGATAATCTTGCACCTCCGGGAAGGGACGGTTGCCATATTGTTGTATCAACTGTGAGCCGATGTGATTAAAATTACCCTGAATCCAGGCGGGATTCCGACGTTCCTTATCAAGGGGCGAACTTATCCATCTGCCTATAATGTTTTCGGATCCCATGTTAGTGGTGCGTTTACGATAATTATTTAAGATTTCGTCTGCTACCTGCTCCTTGATTTCATCCCATCTTTGAGCTCCGCCCGCTAGATTGTAAGGCTCATAATGATAAAGATATAAAGTATGCTTTCCAGCCGGTGCACGACTAGTATCCCACCGGGTCAGAGTCATACATAAGGGAGATGTTGTCCAGGGCTGGCCGTAGGAGTAAGAATCAAATTCTTTGTTAAAATCCAACATAGTGTCAGGAGCAAACTCTACCAGGAAGCTTTCATTGACATCCTTACCCGCCTTATATGAAGGAGCTTCATTAAGCGCATAGCCCTGAAGCATAGCCTGATACTCCTGAAAGCACAAATTCTTTACCCGGGTGGAATAATGTTCGGTGACGTTTTCAGCCCCAAGCATACGCTCATCCAACTGCTTGATGCTGAAGTTGGTAACAACCGCCTTGGTCGCCAGAATCTCTTCACCGCTTTCCAGAATAACGCCTTTGCATTCGCCAGCCTCGATTTTGAATTTCTTAACCCAACTGGAAGTGCGAATTTCTCCACCATGATCTATAATGCATCTTCCCAGAGACTGGGACAGCGCTCCGGATCCTCCAACCGCGAGCGGCCAGCCAAATTTATGGCAGACCGGTATAAATAGGTACAAGTTAAGAGCACTACCATCAACGCGTGGATCCATCATATTTTCCGATACAAATCGATTACAGGCGATCAAGGTATGATCGTCCTCAAACCATTCGTTGGCTATATCATTGCCACTGATCAGCATGGCATGGAGCAGATCACGTCCCTCCTGGGTACCCTCCAGGGCGGCTGAGAAAGCTCCAAATCTCGGAGTTGGTGAATACAGACCAGCCGTGAGCATGTCCAATTGCTTTGAGGTTAAATCGTAGAATTTGCGGTATGCATCGGCATCCTTTTCAGAGAATTGGGCTATGGATTGGCAGGTCTTATCAACATCCCGGTGGAATATTATAGCGCGGTCATCGGGGAAAACAACAGCGACCTGTTTCTCGGGGGTGATATATTCAAGGCCATACTTGGACTTTAGTTCTAATTCGTCATTTTTAAGCACCGGATTAGGTTGAATAAAACCGTGACATACTGAAGCCATATCTGTTACAAAGCCAGGTGCAGCCAAGCCTTCTTTGCTCATCACTCCCCCCCCGATTATATCCTGACCTTCGACTACGAGAACCTTAACTCCGGCTTTGGCTAGATAGGCTGCTACAATAAGTCCGTTGTGGCCTGCACCGGCAACAATTACTTCATACTTTTGCGTCATTTTTATTTCCTCCTTTTAATATGCTTATCTTCTGTTTTCTTGCCTGATAGACAGATGTCATTCATAGACTTTTATAATCGTCAGGGAGGAAGATATTGCTTTTTAAATACCTGCCCGTCTTGCTAATTAACAAATAAAATACGCTTTACCGATTTACTAAAAATTAATGTACGCCTCCTTTCGCTTCCGCCGAGTTGAATCGCTATTTATCACCCCTTAATTACGAGCTTTATCTTCCTCAGTCCCCTATAAGAGCAAAAAGCATACCACATGCTAATTCGTGAATATTAAGGGATTGTTGAGATGGTTTTTCAGCAGAGAATCATAGAATGAACACATAAAATTAGAATGGTACATAAATTTTAAAAAGCGGTACAAAATAGCATAGCTTTGTATCGCTTTACCGTACTGTATTTTATACTTTAACCATAAGAGTAAGAGTTGCTACATTGCTACATCATGGAGGTGTCATCAATTATGCAGCAGGATCAATTGCTTAGTTCAATTATTAAAAACAGTGAAAAGAGCAAAGATAATCGAAACTTACCTTATCGGGATCGAAATCTTATTGAACAAGTTAAACAGCTTAAGCTTGATGTTATCCATAAAAAAATCAGCCCCTCTAAAATCAATATTGTCAGCCCTGAAATAGTTGAGTCCTGGATAAGATCTTACAATTACGGGATCGACGTTTTTCAGCCCAATAACTGCCCCAATGTTGAAAAACACGCCTTTAAAGAAATACTACGTAAAAATGATTTTCTGATAAAGGCAACCATCTCCAGCCTTCATCAATTTGAACCTCTATTAAATGCCAATTATGATGTTCATCTTTCCGACCCCCAAGGAGTGCAATTATTAGTCAATATAGGTGAAAATGATACCGTAGCGTCAGAAGTATTCAATTTAATACCCGGGGCAATCTGGAATGAAAAAACTATGGGAACTACATCTTTTTCCTTATGTCATTTACTGCATCGGCCAGTTCAGGTTTGCGGCCCGGAGAATTACCTGGCCAGCACTGATTTGATGACTGGAAGTTCGGCCCCAATTTTCGACCCGGATAACAGACTGGCTGGCGTACTTACCATCGGTACAATGTTTTTTAACTGCGTAACCTCACAAACGCTCAGTCTGGTGGTTTCTATTGCCGAACTTATACAGAAAGAATTTCAATTGGCTATGTATAAGGAATTGATTAGGACTACTCACGAATCATCCTTGGAAGCCGTCATAATAATAAACAAGAAGGGAATCATAACAACTGCAAATATGGCAGCAAAAGAATTGTTTAAGGATCAGCACCAAGAATTGATTGGCATTCCGATCGATCTTATTATCGGAAATCAGCCAATCATTAAATCTTTACTGGAGAAAGGGAAACTGCTATTTGAATCTGAATTTGCTATTGAAGCTATAAATAAGAAACTTTACCGTTGTGCCTTACATCCGATAAGAGATTTTTCGGGCGGTATTTTCGAATGTATTTTGAAATTCAAATATTTTGATCGTGCTAATAATATAAAACCTCATTATCAGAACACAATTACCGGATTTACTTTTGATAGAATAATAGGGAACTCACCTGAGGTTATAAAATCCATCAATCTCGCCAGGAATTTTTCCACCCTCGATTCAAATATATTATTACAAGGTGAGAGCGGCACCGGCAAAGAAGTATATGCCCAATCAATCCATGCTGAAAGCAGACGAAGCGGGCCTTTCATAGCGGTTAACTGTGCCGCCATTCCCAGGACCTTGATAGAGAGCGAAATGTTTGGTTATGAAAAAGGTGCATTTACAGGTGCTGAGCGCACGGGCCGCCCGGGGAAAATCGAACAAGCCAGCGGTGGAACCCTGTTCTTGGATGAAATCGGTGACATGCCCCTTGAGTTACAACCGGTGTTATTACGGGTGCTGGAAGAAAAAAAGGTAGTTCGAGTAGGAGGAAACCGTTCTATACCTGTTGATTTTAAGCTGATAGCAGCTACCAACAAAGACTTGCTGGATCTGATGGACAATAATAAATTCCGCAAGGATCTTTATTATCGTTTGGCCGTTTTTAAAATTACTATCCCGCCTCTGCGCGATAGAGGCCCGGATATCTTTCATCTGACTAAGCACTTTATAAAAATTGCAGCCGCTGACCAGAGTATACCTGAACCATCCCTGAACAATGCTGCAAAATTTATGTTATTGCAGTATAGTTGGCCAGGCAACATAAGACAGCTTCAACATTCAGTCATATACGCTGTCAATATGTCCCATGACGGTATAATCAGACCCGAAAATTTTCCGGAGGAAATAAAAAAATCCGTGGGCATATGCGACAGTAAAGCCCGCTACACTGAACCAAAGCATGTAAATAACCAAAGAGTTTTAGAAAGGGAGAAAATAGAGAAGAGCACAATTACCCAGGCGTTACTCAAATCAGGATATAATATAAGCCGTACTGCACAAACATTGGGAATCAGCAGATCCACTCTGTATCGGAAAATTAAGCAATATAATCTCTAAACGGTCAAGGCCCTTTACCTGTATATTCTTTGACCGCTTATTCACTGCGGCCCCTACCAAACCGAAGCAAAAATCTTTATTCCGTTCCTGCTTTTAAGGCTTCACTCATTGACACGGTGTTAACTTTTTTGCACACAGCACCTTGTTGAGCTTATAGGTCAACATAACGGCTGCGAAGCAGACAACCACCTCATTTCTATTTGACGCGAAGCAAATGACCACAGTGGTCACTATTTACAATAGGCTAAATGACCACTGTGGCCAAAGGATTATGAATATACAGCTAAATACGCTTTTGGGGGGAACAATCAGCAGGCCTTATTGGCAGACAATTTCATTAAACAATAACCAAAGGCGGCAATCACTGCAATTGCCAGCCCGGAAATGAAAAACCATCGGGCTACCCCTATATTTTCTGCGAACGGACCCGCGACCATCAAACCCAAAGGCGTGGACAGAGACATCAGGCTGGTAAGCATGGTTAAAACCCGCCCCAGTGATTCCGGAGGAACGACCTCCTGAACATAGGCAATAAAGGGGACGTTAAAATAGGTTCCGGATAACCCCATAAATGCCGAGAGAATTGCAAACGCCCAAAAGCCAGTGGCAGGAAGGGCTCCTGATACAGCTATGGCAAAACCCATAGCCAACAGGGACAGATTGATCATCAGAAATTTATCCCTGAGCCCTCCCCATACCCCCAAAATCAGGCCTGATACCAACATGCCTCCGGCAAAAAAGGACTCTACTATACTGGCATGCCAGGCAGTACCCCCAAAATGCAGATATGACATTAAAGGGAAAAGTGCGCTGAGGGGAATATAAATCAAACATGTCAGCAATACAGGGATACTTATCAGGATAAGCGGTTTGTTTCCCTTGATCTCCTTCAAACCGTCCAGCATCTCGCTCAGCATGTGCTGCCGGGTGTTGGGGTCAACTTTCGGATCCGGGATAGTGACTAAAAGCAGCGCGCCAACGGCAATTATGGCCCCGATAATGTCGATCAGCATAACCGCTGGAATAGAGAACACGGTCATAAAAAAAGTTCCCAGCACCGGCCCCAGCATTAATGAGCCGGATTGAATGAACCCGCTCCATCCGCCGACTTTCACCAGCTCGCTCTCCGGTACAAACATGGGCATAGCTGCCTGCATGGCCGGAATGTGGAATGATTGCCCAACCCCTCTAATGAAGAGCATGGCATAGATAAGCCAGATCGGCGGATTTCCAATGAGAAAAACGATAGCCAATATTACACTGGTAGCGGCGATTAATAGATCGGCGCCTATCATGACGGTTTTTCTGCTGGATCGGTCTATCCATACGCCGGCAAAAGGTCCTATCAAAGCCTGGGGAAGAAAAATTGCCAGAGTGGCCATAGTCAGTGCCATGGCTGATCCGGTCTGTATCGTTAGCCACCATACGATGGCAAAGCCAGCGGCAGCACTTCCCAGAATAGAAAAGGCCTGTCCGCTCCAGATGGTCCAGAATATTCTTTTCCAATCGCCGGCCCGGTTTATTATTGTCCCCATGGGTTCTATATCCGAGGCAGTTTCGGGTGCAGCCAAATGTTGCCGGCCCGGATCGGAATGCTTGGTTGATTTATGTTCGGTTTTATGATCTGATCTGGTCAATTATTATTCCTCCGTTTCTTAAAGTAAAAGCGCAGGCTACTGCCTGCGCTTTAAACAACCGGAATTATATGGGGCCTGGAGATAGTTCACTGCTGTTAAACAGAAAGCAAAAATGAAAGTAAAAAAGGAGAAGCGGTTGGCCTCTCCTTTAAAATACCCAAAATAAATAATGCTAAAATGGACAGATCAATCCCGATTACCCCGCAAGCAGGCAGGGCTTTTGTGCTATGCAATTAGCAGCCAAAAGCGTTGAACCGGAGTCTGATGCTGGCCATTACTAATTCCTCCTTTAATTAAGTCATGCTAATTATACACAATTAACGTGGTTTTGTCTGCACCAGGATATTACTGCTATACCCCCTGGGGAAGTAAGGGGGAAACAAAAAGAACGCCCCCCTGCTTCCCTGTGTGCCATTATCTACTAGCACCTGCCGATCGCTGAAACTCAGGATAATACGACCATAAATACCTTTGTTAGACAAGCAGTGAACCAATTATCCATATTTGCCAAAAGGCAGTAGCATATGTGAGTCGAATTGCTTGATACAAGGAGACGCGAAAAGTTACAAACCAACCGAATTATGGAATAGGGACTAATTGTAGTCTCTTATTCCCGACACTTTGGAAAGGAGGAACTTATGCTGACCTTACGCTACAAAAAATTATTTGTTCACTGTATATTAGCCTTACTGATGGTTGCTATAATGCCTTTGTCTGCTCCAGCCACTGATTATGGGACACAGGATTTATCTTTGGGCAGCAGAGGTTCAGCCGTTAGTCAGGTGCAGAGAGATATTACCGGATTAGGCTTTTATACATATGCAAGTGCTGCAATAATCTAAGTAGAAGTGTGGTTTACTGTACCTTCCACATTTGGTTTATCCTGAGCTGCTTTTACCCTTGCCGGAATGATGGCGGTATTATAATACTCAGTATCAGTATGCCCTTTCATTATAGGGAGAATATATGAGTTGCCGGCCTACTGTATCGGAGCCCCGGCCTTATTTTACCGTATCCTTGGTATTATCCTATCGTAATACACAATATAATACATTGTTAGAAACTACCTTGTTTAACGCTGGTTTTAACTAACATGAAAAGTATCCCCTCTTGTGTGATTTGGTTTGTCAACTTAATTGTACTATGATATGCTTTTTGTGCTTTTATCAGACTTTTTCAGTGGTCTCGAAATCCTCTTGCTTCCCCCGAATTCCGTTGTTTTTTCATACTTTGAACCGGTATCCCACTCCCCAGATTGTTTCAATATACTGGGGATTGGATGGTACGGGTTCAATTTTATCACGTAGCCTGCCGATATGAACGGTAATTGTCGCCAGGTCGCCCATGGAATCCATACCCCATATTCGTTCGAACAAGTCATCTTTGCTGTACACCCGATTGGGATTAGAGGCCAGAAAAACCAAAAGCTCAAACTCTTTATTGGTCAGGTTCACCTCAATATTGTTGATGAAAACACGGCGGGCTGCCTTATCAATCGACAACCCTCTGATGTTAATCAGGTCGTTTTTTTGATGGCTGTTTCCCAATAATCTTTCGTACCTTGCCAGATGAGCTTTGACGCGCGCAACCAGTTCACCGGGACTGAAAGGCTTGGTAATGTAATCGTCCGCGCCAAGTCCTAGTCCTCGAATTTTATCTATGTCCTCCTTGCGGGCGGACACCATCAGAATTGGAATATTCGTGGCAGTACGAAGCTGCCGGCAGATTTCAAACCCGTCCACGACGGGCAGCATCAAATCCAGAATGACCAGATCATAATCCTCATTTAAGGCTAGACGAAGTCCATCAGAACCATCACGAATAATATCGGCGTAAAAGCCGTCAATTTCAAGGTAATCCCGCTCCAATTCGGCGATGCTGATTTCATCTTCAACAATAAGGATCTTTTTCATTTATCCATAAGCTCCCTTTTTAGCGTAAAAGAAACTGCGGTTCCCTTACCAATTTCAGAAACGGCCCAGATAGTGCCGCCATGTTCCTCAATAATACGTCGGGCAATAGCCAGTCCGAGTCCACTGCCACCAGTGGCTAGATTACGGGATGGTTCAATACGATAGAATCGTTCAAAGATCATAGAAAGGAATTCTCTGGACATTCCAGGCCCATTATCGGCTATCGTAATGGTTACCATTTCTGGAGCAATTTCGAGCTGGATTTCAATCCTGCCATCATTTTTATCCACGAATTTTACGGAGTTATTGATAATATTAGAGATCACCCGCTTCACCTTTTCGCGGTCGGCAATCACTGTGATTGCTTCCGGGCCTTCGGTTAATAAACTCAGTTTGATCCGCCGCTTATCCAGATCAAACACCAAATCTTCAATACTATGCTGCAGATAGTTCCCGATGTCCACCTTTTCAAAGTTGAAGGTTTCTCTTCTAAGATCGAGTTTTGAATAAAGGAACAATTCTTCAATCAATTTGTCCATATCCGTGGCCTTGATGTGAATGGTTCGAATATATTTATTCATCTTCTCGGGGGAATCGGCCACCCCGTCCAGGATGCCTTCCGTGTAACCCTTTATGGCGGCAATAGGCGTTTTCAGATCGTGGGAGATATTAGCGATCAGTTCCTTGCGGTCTTCCTCATACCGCAATTGGCGGTCGATCGACTCCTTCAACCGGCAGCGCATTTCTTCGAAATCTCGGCACAGTTCCCCAATCTCGTCCCGAGAATTGACGTTTATAGCGAAATCCAGGTTTCCTTCCTTTATCTTGCGCAGGCCTTCCCGCAAAATCGCAATGGGTCTCAGGATTCTTCGGGATACGAAATGGGTCAAGAGGGCATTGGTCAGGATCAGGATCATAATGATGACCAGCAGAAGCGTTAAATGGGTAACAAAGAACCTATGCCGGTTGTTTCCGGTTAGTACGTATAGACTGCCCCGGCTGTTATCGGGATAATAAAAATCTATCTGGTGGATGAGAAATAAACTGGCTTGGGTCGGAAGAATTGAGTTTGTGCGGGATGTGGCCTCGAAATCCGGGAGCTGATTCAGAATGCCTGCTTGATTCAGGAATGGAGATACATACAGGTTCCTGCCGCCTTTTCTGACAATAATCCCCGAACCAATTGATCGGGCGGCCCGGTCTATTTCTGCCAGATAATCCCGGCCGAGCAGTTTATCCGGGGTTGATTGCGCGGTTGTTTCCAGTTCTTTTAGAAAATGAGCCGATACTTTGCTGAACCTTGGAGTCCGATTTTCGCGGGTTGGTTGTTGGTAGGGACTACCGACGCTATCAAGATATTCGGATACGATATTAACGACCATAAATGATAATATGGTCGGTATCACCAGAATGGCAATATAAGATAAAACCAAGCGTGTTCGTATCGACATTAAGTTGACCACCTTAAAACTCTTTAAATTCAATAAAGATGTATTCGGCCGCGAAAACTGGACATCGGATAACCAATCAAGTACTGGCCGGTACAAGTTATTCGAGCTAATTGGGCAGAAACCGGCCGCTACCATCGTTTAAAACTTTAATAAGCACCGAACGGAAGAGTACATTGTCCCCCTGTTCGGTGCTGCCTTTGATCTCTTGGTCTAGAAATGGCCTCCAAATCTATGCTTTTCCTTCACTCCTAGGGTTTCAACCTTTTTACCGGATAAATCAACTGTTTCCGGATTCGTTTCATTCAGATTAGTTAAGCTCATGGTAAGGTCAATAGTAATTTGGTGGGATTCCCCTGCCGCGTCCTTACCGGATATCGCCAATTGACCGGTCTGGTTGGTGATGATATTGGCCTTATCGACAGCTGTTTCCATGGCAATACTGTCGATTTTGATATTGGTGACCAGCTTAGGAGTGGTGTTTTTCAACGGCTCGCGCAGGTCTCCCATTACGCTGTAATTTTTTTCCGTAGATTCAAGCATCATAAAATGGCGTTTTATGGCTGTACCGGCCAGGGCCTTGACCGGAGCGGGTACTTTCGTCCCAGCCAGTTTAAAGGTTATGATTTTGCCGCCGTCAGCCTTGTTTTCCAGAGTAAAACTAGACTGCAGATTCGCAAACAGGATATCCATAACCTGTTCTTTTCCGCCGGACAGCGAACGGCTTTCTTGCTCCTTCATCCGATTACGCTCGGGATGCGGCGTTACCTGATAGACGTCGGACTCACCGGCTTTGGTAATGGATTGACCGTTCTGACTGAATGTTTCCCATGTTCGGGTAATGCCTCCCACAGTAACTTGCATGCCGCCGCTGAATGTGCAGTTTTCCGTGTTTAACTTCATGTTTTTACTGCATGTCATTAGCAGGTTCCCGTTGTCACGCAGCGACGCTTCCGCCTGAATAGTTACGCTCCTGGCGTTATGGGTGCTTATCAATGCCGATTTGAAAGCCTCATATCCATTGGATGGTGCGAGGCCTGCCAACGCAGTTGTGCCAAGCAGCGTACCGGCAATCAGTAATCCTAATCCGATCATCAGTGGTTTTCTTTTCATGCTTTGAACCCCCCTTTTTGCTAATTTAAACCCGCGGTCATATTAGTAACATTATCAAGACTGCAGGCCGGTTCTCTTGGGGTGTGACAGCTTATAAACAGTGGGCGCGCCAAACAAGAACCAGATGGCTATTACGGTGTCGCTGATCGCACAGCCAAAAGATGAAGTGGGTTGGAAGACAACAATCGGGTTGCCATAAAGGTGGTGCATAATGTCCCAGCAGGTATGGAGAAGCCAGGCCAGGCCGATGTACCGATACGAATCAAGCCCCTTGTATGCGACCACGGTGGCAACCGCCGTAAAAGCGAACTCCCAACCACCCAGTCCGCCGCTTAAATATGCGGCGCCCGCACCGGCAACAAAGATGGCGTTGAACTTTTGGCGTGAAGGTTCCGAAACAAGAGACATAATGAGGATAAAGACTAATCCGATAACTACAGGTATGATATAGTTAAGTGGTTGTAATGCGGGAACAGCATGTGTGCCCATTAGGGTTCCTCCTTTTTATCAGTCGTTTTTGGTGTGGGCTACGAACTTTGGAATAATCCGACCAGCCGGTTTTACAGGGGACTGCTTTAAAGTTTTACCCGCGGGTTTTTCTAGTTCTAGTTTGGCAGATAATTCTAAACTGCCTAGAACCGATATCTAAACATTTTCTAAACAAACCAAAAGGAAAATAAAACATGAAGCGGCGTGGCAGGGAAAGCATTTCGGGGTGTCTTTACGAAATTGTTGTCAGTGAAAAGGCTAACAAAAGAATTGTTTCCCTTAAGATGCTCCTGGAATGAGCCCCGAAATTGAATAGACCGGCGATTAACGGGGAGGTTCCGTTTAAAGGAACCTAAGAGAAGAATTCTAGACTAGTGATTGTCATCTTTATTCGTCAAACCAAACAGGAACAGATCAAGCTTACACCTTAAATTCTCTGCGAACGAGATCTCCGAGCGGCTGGCCAAAGCCGATTGAATCAAGCTCATAAACATCTCGGCAATGATGTCCTGGGGGATATCTTTTCTGAATTCCTGATGCTCCTGGCCTTCCTTGATCACCTTGGCCAAAATCTCTTTAAACAGAGGACCATGAGGTGGCTGTCGCCTGGTGTGGTGACCGCTCTTGTTAAATTGAAGATACAGGCTAAACAGCTGCCGGTTTTTTTGGTAGATGCCGCCAATAACGATCAGCATTTCGGACAATTTCCTGGTAGCATCGGTTGAAGATTGGAGTATTCCCCGCAGAATATCTTCGGTCTTGCTGATCTCCTGCGTTATGCAGTATTGTAGGATATCTTCTTTGGAATCAAAGTAGTTATAAAAGGTTCCGGTACCAAGGTCTGCGACTTCCATGATTTCCGATATGGAAGTCTCCGCAAAACCTTTCTCGAAAAACAGTTTCAAAGCGATATCCACAATGGTATTTCTGACCTGCAGCTTTTTTCTCTCTCGGCGGCTAATCGGTTCTTGCATGGGATTGCAGCTCCTGACATTCACGTAATCTTAAATGTTCTTAAAAACACTTCTAGGTAAATGGTACCAGAATATTAAATGAACCAAAAGACTATCCATTGGAATGAAGAAAATAACCATTGTTCGATTATTTTCTCCTCCCGCAGATGCCATAGTTTATATCATATTTCTGCTGGTAGTAGTCCCTGTTGGAGGCGATTTTGTCAAGAGCATCCAGAAAGACAGCAACCTCATGATACCGATTATATAACCCCAAGCTTATTCTTACCAAACCAGGACCCGGCAGATCGGGATTTTGCCTGTAGGTCTGCAAGTCTTGCTGACTGACCTGCAGCAGTTTCTGAACATATGGGTAAGCACAGAACCAGCCGCTCCTTACCGCAATGCCAAATTCATCGGATAATGCCTGGGCTACGGCGTGATGATTGATTCCTTCCAGGTAAAAGGAAATCAAACTAACCCTTTCTTCATCCGGCTCTTTATCATCTGGGCCAAACAGGTGACAATGGGGGATACTTTTTAGTCCCCGAAAGAGGAAAGATACCAAATTACTTTCATATTCGTGAACCGTATCCATCCCCAGGCTCTCCAAAGTCCGAATAGCGGTCATTAAGGCCACTATCCCCATTATATTGGGGGTCCCGGCTTCCTCTTTGGCCGGCGCCTCGTCCCACTCCACAAAATCGGTAGAGACCAGTCTTACCGAACCTCCTCCTTTGAGTAAAGGTACTTTATCACGAAAAACTTCTTTCATCCCAATTAATACGCCGATACCAAAGGGGGCGTACATTTTGTGTCCGGTAAAAGTAAAAAAATCAATATGCTCCGGGGAAGAATGCGGCTTCAAATCAACAATATGGTGCGGAGTCAGCTGTGCTCCGTCCACATGAATCAGCGCCCCGTATTCATGCGCCATTGCTGCCATGGCGTGAATAAGATTTAAATAACCGGTAACATTCGAAGCGCCGGTTACCGTTACCAATTTGACTTTGCCTTGATGCTTCACCAGCTTGTTTTTTAAATCGGCTAGAGACAACCTGCCGAGTGGATCAACCTCAATATAATCTACTGAAAATCTATCCCGCCATGGTAAGTCATTGGCCAAGTGCTCCATTCCAGTGGCGAGAATTACGTCGTTCCTGCCTTCCTGGCTTAAAATATGGGCTAAAACGTTAATCGCTTCAGTACTATTTTTGGTGTAAATAATCGTATCCAACTCTTTATCTGCTTGTACAAACCGCTTTATCACATCCCTCCCTTTTTCGTAAACCTCTGAGGTAATTACAGATTTGTACCCCTTTCCCCGATGTACCGATGAATACCAGGGTGCAAATTTTTGAATTTCCTTCATTACCGAACGAAATGGTGGCGTTGTGGCTGCGTTATCAAAATTGATCCCTTTTATGTACTTGCCGTTCGCCAAAGGTATTTTTTGATCTACGCCGACAAACATGCGGCGATAATTGCGTCTCCCCTGTTCAATTGTCTCTATGAAATGGAACATAAATTCACCCTATTCATTAGAAGTCATGTGCTTAGCCTATTTATAGCCTGATCCGCGGAAAAAGTTTAGAACCGGGCAGCGATCAAAAATCCCGCCAATCACAAGAAATATGCCTGCAGCAAAGGTCAGTAACCCAATCCAGGGATTTAAAATAGCGGTCCCAAGTGTTGACAGCAGAACCATACCGCCATAAATGATCCGGACATAGCGATCCGCGCTCCAACCGGGAACAATAAGATCGCTGACTAAATCTCCCTGCCACGCGCTCATGCCGCCTTTAAGCCGGAGTACTCCCTTTCGTTCTTTTGCAAGCTCTTTCGAACAATTCCGGTTATATCCCCCGAAATAACAGACAACAGCAACATCTCCCTCGGCCGAAAGGTTGGCAGGTCTTTTTTTCCAGGGTACGGGAATATTAATAGCGTCCGGGATATGACCGCGGGCAAAATCTCTGGGAAAGCGAACATCCACTACGGTGATCTTGTTGCCCTGAGCCAGCATTTCTTCAAGCTGCTTGGCGGTAATATCAGTTACCGGGTTGTTCATAAAAGATCCTCCTCTTCATAATAATGTGAATTGGTTCAACTATGAATTGATTCACATTATTATCTTAATTGTACTCCATAACAAAGTCAACGAAAAAATGAATAGAAAAATCAACTTATCCTTTTGCAGCGAACCCATCATTCTTTTAATTTGCAAAAAAGCATCCGGTAGTAAAATTGGCTTTTTGTCTAGAACAAGCCGGAGTACACAAAATTGGTTCACAACTGATGACAGCGAGTGGTAATATTAAACTCGACAAGAGAAAAGGAGCCTGAAAAGGGCTCCCTCTAGTATTTCATGATGCCAAAAGAGTGGGATCTTGTGCCCGGAACGGGTGTTCAACCCGACTCAGGACACTCGATTTGATCTTTTATTTAAATTCCCAAGCGGAAGGTAACATCTTCCCCATTATAGGATTTCTACATAGCCTTCGGTTCCATTTACCCGGATTCTCTGTCCGTCCTTTATCAGCTTGGCAGCATTATCCACTCCGACAACTGCCGGTAAGCCATATTCACGGGCGATAACTGCTCCATGGGTCATCAGTCCGCCGACTTCTGTGACCAGGCCTTTTATGGATACAAACAATGGTGTCCAGCTGGGGTCGGTAAAGGAGGTGACTAAAATATCTCCCTCTTCCGGTTCAGCCTCTTCCATATTTAAGATGACCCGTGCCCGTCCCTCTATTACTCCGGAAGAAACCGGCAGGCCTATAATAGCTTCAGCCGGGAAATTTTCTCGTTTGTACTGACCGGCAACGATTTCACCATCAGAGGTGATAACCCGGGGGGGAGTTAGTTTTTCATAGAATTGGTACTCGTCTTTTCGTTGGCTTATGATCCGGTAATCCAGTTTATTGGTGCGCACCGCTTCGCGAAGTTCTTCCAAAGTGAGATAGTATATATCTTCTTTTTCATGAATAACGTTGGCTCGTACCAGTTTTTCGGCTTCTACCAATAAAGCCTTTTTATAAACGAAGTAGCGATTGATCATGCCGTATTTCGGATATTCACGATAACCGATGAGGTTCCGCATTAGATCGATCATTCGTTTTGTTTCTGAGGCTTTTTGTTCACCATCGGGTAATTGCTGCAATCGCTCTAATAACTCTTGTTTTTTGTTCAGAGCGACACGCCGCCCTTGCTCAAATATCCGCTGGCTGGCATTAGGCTCAAAGTTTTTGATGTTGCTGAGAATCATGGGGACAAGCGCAGCTGGTTTTTCGCTCCAACGAGTTTTGGTAATATCGATCTCTCCGACACATCGCATTCCGTATTTGTCAAGATAAGCACAGATAGCGTCTTTGGTTTCCTGTCCGCCATCAAACTTGGCCAGTTCATCCAAAAAGTTATCATCCTCTACCTGTCGTAAATAATCAATCACTTCCGGACAAGGACGAATCACATCGGCGACATTGAGCAGCTCCAGACCCATTTCCGAAGTAATATTGCTGGGTACGGATTGAGAAAGCGTGTCGGCTGGGTTTTTTTCCCCTAACCACTCCTCCATTTTTTCATTGATCCATGATGAAGCATACATAGCAACATTAATCACATCCGAACTTTTCGGGTCAAACAAAATCTGCTTTAATTGCTGGATATCTTCCACAATAAAATCAATTAAATCTAATCCTGATTTCGTTTGGATGTTTTGTTTCAACTCTTCTATCGATGTCTGACTGCTCTTGATCAAATCAGCAACGATGGTCGGATTGTTTTCGAATTGGGCTAGAAAATCCCAAGACATACCTTCATTGCTTTTAATGGGACCCCCTTCTTTCTTATCATTTGGCAACGATTTTTTGAAATCTCCTCGCTCTGCTATGGTCATGAGTGCGTCTTTTATGCGCGGATCGTGTTGTCCCATGGAATTTAATAAAATTTCTCGGCTGTCAGGTGAAGCCAGCATCTGTGTAACATCAACAAACAACCTTCCACCAGCTTTAAACCTGGGCCCGTAAGATGTTAGCTGGAATATCGACATTCCCAGTGGTTTTATGGGATCGGTCATCATTTGTTGATGACCGACAGATAAATAAACGCGATTTTCCCCGTCATCTGCTTCCGGGATGGGGTATAAGGCAGTGATGGGCCGGCTCTGAACAATATAAAATGTATCATCAGCCAAACACCATTCGATGTCCTGGGGGCGGCCGAAATGTGCTTCGATCGTTCTGCCCAAACGCTCCAGCTGCAGAATCTGCTCATCCGTCAGCACTTGCCTGTTCTGCTCCCCAGGCAGGATCTCCTGTTCTTTCGTACCGCCATCTTTCAAGGCATATGAAGCCAGCTTCTTGGCGGATATCTTCTTATCGATAATCTTGCCGCTCTGCACTTTATAGATATCAGCATTCACCAGGCCGGAGGCCAGGGCCTCGCCGAGTCCGAAGCCGGCATCAATGGATAACACCTTCCTGGTGGAAGTGACGGGATCGGCAGTAAACAAAATTCCTGCCGCCTGCGGGAAGACCATCTCCTGAATAACCACAGACAGGTACACTTTACGGTGGTCGAAGCCGTTTTGCAGGCGATAAGTTACTGCTCTCTCGGTAAACAGCGATGCCCAGCACTTGCTGATATGCTTTAGGATTGCCTCCTTTCCGATAATGTTCAGAAACGTATCCTGCTGGCCGGCAAAGGAGGCCGTCGGTAAATCCTCTGCAGTTGCGCTGGATCGTACCGCATAGGCATTTTTTTCACCAAGCCTTAAGAGGTGGCTGGTGATCTCTTTCCTAATGTCTTCAGGGATGGCTGTCCCTTCTATGGCCCTGCGAATCTCGCCGCTAAGTTCACCGATTTTATCCCGATCCTCCAACTTAAGAAGCGATAACTGAGCAAGTAACTCATTAATCAACGGCGTTTCCGCAATGATTCTTTTAAAAGCTTCAGTTGAAATACAAAAGCCATCCGGTACGCGTATTCCTTCAATCCTGGTGAGTTCCCCCAGGTTCGCGCCTTTACCCCCAACAAGCATGAGTTTTGTTTGGTCAATAGCCTGAAAACCAAGCACATATGAACTCATACGTTTCCCTCCTTTGGCAATTCCCTCTTAGATACTTTTGATGACATCATCCAGGCTAAACGATTTACCGGGGTATTTTACTAGCCCTATAATGTACCTTTTGCATACATTCTAAACACCCGGCAATTTTCTTTGTAAAGGTTGTTTTAAGGAAAACCAAATTTTCTTTGAATTATAAAACAGTAACTCTGACGGGCAATTGCATTATAGCAGCAGCAAATGGGAACAAATAGTCTATATTTACAGTTTTTTAGATGTTATAATTAAAATGGAAAAATAAAATCAAACAAGAAGCAAGAGGCCGTCCCTCCTGCTTCTTGTTTGATTAATGGGTAAAAAAAACAGTGGAGAAAAATCAGAAACAGAAGCCGTTTTGAATGGTAAACCAATAGTAAACTTCTAATCCTTATAAATCCACAATCACAAATCGGGTTGGCTGCATATTGTATACGAATAACTCAAGAAGCAAAAATACCTATTTGCTCAAATACTTGAGTATCGGGCTTGACCTCCTGAAACACTTTGGTTATCCAAAACTACTTGATTTTCGTGAGTATTCCAGTCTTTTTGTGTTTTCAGTACGCATAACGCCGCTGTATAACGGGCTCAGCGTCACAGCGGCAGCACAATCCTCAGGGTAAATATCTCGCCCTTGGCCTCAAGGGAGCAGTAGCCGTTATATTTTTCAGCAATCATGGCCATGCTTTTAACCCCAAAGCCATGACCCTCCCGAAGGCTTTGCGGCAAGCCGTTCTCCATTGCCAACTCGCCCGTGAAGCTGTTCTCTATAAAAATCAGCAAATTGCCCTTGTGGGTTTGGCAGCTGATTCTTGCTTTTCTGAATTGTTCATCGGCAGCCTGGGCAGCGGCCTCTATGGCGTTTTCCAAGCCGTTTGACAACAGGGCGCACAGCTCGGTTTCGGAAATGGAAAGCGCCTGCGGCAGCTGGGCATCCACTGAAAAAAGAACGCCATTTCTTTTCGCTTTCGCCGCAAAGGAGGACAAAATCAGATTGACGGTGTTGTTCTCACAATAGCGATTGGGGGTGATATCCTCGATATCCGCTTGTGCAAGCCTTACATATTTATCCGCCTTTTCCATGTCTCCATCGGTAAGATACCCGCCAATCAAAGCCAGATGATGCCTCATGTCGTGGCGGTATACGACAGCCTGCTCCTGCGTGGCCTGCAAGGCGGACAACTGATGTTCTGCACTCTCCAGCCGCAAGGATAAAGCTATCTTCACCCCCTGCAAGGCTTCCTTTTCACCAGCGGATTTTGCTATATCCAAAATCAGAACATACGCGGTAAGCGTGATTATAAAAAAAAGTGTGCGCAGCGTAAAAACTCCTGCAGCCTTGTCAGCGGCATAGTTATACAGTCCCAGCCAATAATTGGCTATATAATACGCTAACGGAAGCAGGCAAAGCTTTATAAAACTAAGTCCGCTATAGTTTTTGATTAAATAATTGAAATTTGTTCTGAAAAAGCGGTAAATAACCAGCAGTATAACTGCGCACGCAGCCATGTATGCAATCAAAAATCCTGCCGGATAAAGCCCTTTCGAAGTTTGTGAAACGATGGTCAGCACCACATTGGCCGGGTAAATTAAAAAAACTGCGGTAAACAAGGCAAAAATTACTTTTATTGCGGAGGTTTTGGCTGTAATCCAAAAAATAAAAAAAATAGGAACGTGAACGACCAGTATATAGAGTTTCATGTACTGGTCCGTCGGCAAAACCAGGGAAAGTGCTATATTCACTGCCAGAACCAGCAGATTTCCAACCCAGAAAAATATGCGCCGACTGCCTTTGAGGTCTTTGATACGGATATCTAAAAGAAGCATCTGGGCACAAATGCCAAACAGGATAGTTATGTCTGCTAAAAAGCTTGGAAAAACAGCCATCACTCCACCCCTTTTTCCAGAAACAAATGCTTCATATAGGCCTCCCGTACCTTCCCATAAAGCAGGCGGGAAATCGGCACGGTTTTTCCGGCATGGGTGATAAGCTCCTTTGACCCCAGCTCACCCACCTGCCAAAGGTTGACAATATAAGAGCGATGCACCTTGACAAACTCAGCGCGGGCGAGCAGCTCTTCCTCAAACGCCGCCAGGGAAGCCGTCACCTCCTGCACGCCGCCGTCTGCCAGATGAAAATACAGCTTTTTATTCATTATCTCCACAAAAGCCAGCCTGGAGAATAAAATACGGGCCATCCCCAACTGGGTTTTGACGGTCAGCCCCTCCAGTGATTTTTGTTCCTCAGCCATCACTGCATCCAGGATAGAAAAAAGCTTGTCCTTGGAGACCGGCTTGAGGATATAGTCATAGGCCTTGACTGCGTAGCTCTCCACTGCAAATTCCGGCGAAGAGGTAAGGAAGACAATTTTAACTCCCGCATCAAAGGCCCGAATCTCATGAGCGGCCTGCATTCCATTTATCCCCGGCATCAGGATATCCAAAAGCAAAATATCGTAATCTCCGCTGCCCATACTTGAGATAAGCTCGGTTGCGCTTTGAAAGGTCTTGCATATAAGTGGTACTTTACTCTCTCGCTTGTATGTATCTATAAAAGATGAAATTCGTTCGAGTTCCTGCGAATCATCATCACAAACCGCAATCTTCAAATCTTCTCACCTTCCGCAAGCATTAAAATCAGCTTAAACTTACCATGAATGCTCCCCTCTTGCCAGTAACATTTTACATTTCAGGTCGAAATAACATACATTTCAGGCAAACGCAAACTTTTTTGTAGAAATAGTTACCATAATAGAGTATCAAAAGTTTGATTTTGAGGCATCAAGCCCAAAAGGGAAGGGAGGAATGAAGCCTGACTGCCATTATCGCCTGTGTGATTGCCCTCATCAGTACAGCGGCCTTTTTAGTGCTGTGGTTTTGGGTGGTGCACCGGGAGCTGCGAGCCAGAACAGATACCGTGAACAGCGCCCGCAGCCAGCTGGCCGCCTGCCGCAAGAAACACATGCAGGCCAGGGGCGGCCCTGAGGAGCAGGATGCGAAATCCATTCTCTCCCGCAGTCTGGATATCTACCGTCAGTCGGTAATGCTTTTCAACCAGACACTGCTGAAGCCGTGGAACCGTATTCCCGGATTTCTGTTGGGCTTTCGGACAATAAAGGAGGGGGAAAACATATAGTTTATATTTGTGAAAGATGTGGACGCATGTTTTTTAGAGTGAGTAAAGTAACCCAATGCCCTTTCTGCGAGCAAGAGCATATTCGCCCAGCTACAGAACAGGAAAAACAGCAATTAATGCTAAAGCGAAAAAATGAAAACTTTGAAAATATCAAAAAGGAGAGATAAACTCATACTTTTATATAATTTCGAAAGGGTGTATTTATGAAAAAGATTTGTTTTGCTATTTTACTGTCTTTTCTTATTGTTTTATCGGGAGGAACCTTGGCATTTGCTGAGGATTATATTGATGGAGGCGTCCATAAGGACTTGTCAGCACCTTTACTCACAGAAACTGTTACCTACATAAATACATATGATGGGACTGTGGGCAATCCGATGTTTTTTAGGTTAATACCTACTGTGACTGATTATTTTACTATTGAAACAACCGGTACGGTTGACACTGAAGGTGAACTATATGATGCGTTAGGCAACTCCCTTGAAGTGCGAGATGACGTAGTTGGTTCTAATTTCCAAATACACCGTGAATTAATTGGAGGAGAAACCTATTATCTTCGTGTTACCAACTATACCATGATTGCTGGGGATCAAACAACACTTCGTATTACAGGTGATGCTGGCGGATTGTTGGCAGGTTTGGCCCCTGCCATAAGCAGCATCGTAGCATCCGATGCAGGTTCTAATGCAGGACTTGGAATAGGTGACACAGTCGCAATCACCTTCGACCAAAATACAAACAAACCGTCCATCACTGCTGCCACAATCGATTCTAAATTAAAGCTGAACAACGGACATAGTTGGGGAAGTGCGCTTGCTGATGGAGACATTGCCTGGAACGCTGCCGGCAACATACTGACCATTACCTTCAGCAGCGTAACAGGCTCTACTATCGCAGTTGGAGATACAATAACACTTGATGCCACTGCCAACATCAAAGATTCTGGTGGAACAACATCGGCAAGCACAGACAATGAACCTGTAACTGGTTCATTCGCGGATTCTACTGCCCCCACCGTAACAATCACGGCCGGAGCAACCGCCGGAGGTGACGCATTGGTGAATGGGGCTGAGAAAGCGGCCGGTTTCAATGTAGTAGCACAAAGCAGTGAAGCTACAGGTACATTGTATGTGGTACCGTCAGGTACAGCCAATAACATCCCAGCGATAACAGCAGCAGCAATCGGAAGTGCGGCATCAGCAGGAGCGAATACCGATACAACGATAGCAATATCTGCAAATAACGTTGGTGTGATAAACGGAATTTCATACGAAGTATATGCAGTAGATGCAGCAGGGAATATCTCGGAGATATCAGGAGTGGCTTTTACAGCAGAATTAGCTGCCCCGGCAGGCTATAGTGCAGTTATAAACCAGGTGGCAATAAACAACGCAAACAAAACCGCAATGTCCTTCACCTTCGCAGGTGCGGAAGTTGGAGCAACCTATAACTATACGGTGACAAGCAGCGGAGGAGCAGGAAATGTAAGCGGAAGCGGAACAATAAACAATGCAAGCCAGCAGATCACCGGAATAAATGTAAGCGGACTGGCAGACGGCACACTCACCCTGAGTGTTACCCTGACAGATGCGGCTGGAAATACCGGAACTGCATCAACATATACGGTAAGTAAAGATGCTGCAAATGCAGCCCCGACAGCAACAGTGCAGCCCATAACCGGAACATTGCAGGCAGGAAAAACCCTGACCGGGCACTATACCTACAGCGACGTAAACGGAGACTTGGAAGGAACCAGCACCTACAAATGGTACCGGTCAGATAATGCAGCTGGATTAAACAAGACCCCAATAGCAGGAGCAACATCAAAAACCTATGTGCTGCAGAGTGCAGATGAAGGCAAATACATCAGCTTCGAAGTAACTCCGGTTGCAGCAACCGGAACTCTTCAGGGAACAGCGGTTGAAAGCGCGTTGACTGGACCGGTAGCAGCGGCGACGTATGGCAGCTTCTCCTTCAGCAGCGCGGCCTATAGCGTGGCAGAGAACGGGGGCAGCGTGACCATAACAGTAAACAGGACTGGCGGCAGCGACGGGGCTGTTACGGTTGATTATGCCATCATCAACGGTACGGCTACAGCCGGCAGTGATTACACTGCACCCGCGGCCACCTTAAGCTTCGGGAACGGAGAAACCAGCAAAACCTTTACCGTCAGCATCTTGGATGATAGCGTATATGAAGGAGACGAAACCGTTAACCTTACTTTGAGCAACCCAACCGGCGGAGCGGTGCTGGGGGAAACGAGTTCTGCCGTATTGACCATAACCGATAATGAAGCAGCACCCCTGGTAGACATAACGGCAGCCAGCGTAACCATCGCAGTTCCTGTTCTGGGCGCGGTTCCGCAGAATGCCGCAGCCGTAGAAGCAGCAACGAATAATCCAGACTACACCGTAACCGGCTTGGTATGGAACGAAGCCTTGACCATGGGCAACAAATTCAAAGCGGGTCAAGTTTACACCGCCACAGTAACTCTGACCTCAAAGAACGGCAAGAAGTTCCAAGACGCAGCCTTCACACCGACCGTAGCAGGTTCAGCATCAGTAGGAACAACAACTACCGCCGGTGGAGCTGCGGAAGGCAATACCGTTTCGTTTACAGTAAACTATGCAGCCACTGGAGCATTGGCAGTAAGCAGCATAGCAGTAACAACCCAGCCGACCAAGATGAGCTATACCGAAACAACCGATGCGGTATTGGCATTAAACGGCCTGCAGGTAACGGAAACCAACAATGATGGGTCAACCAACGTTGTAACCTTTGCAGACGGAACCGCAGCAGGCTATACAGCCAATCCTGCAAATGGTGCAAGCTTGACAAATGCAGCCCATAACGGCAATCCCGTAGTAATTACGCATACCGCATCTGCTAAAATTGCAAATACCGGTAATTTGACGGTGCAGGATGCACCGGTGGCAAACGCTGCAGCACCGGTGATTACCAATAACTTAAGCACCGCCCAGGTGGAATACAGCCAGAATGCGACGGCAGCAGCCCTTGATGCCACCGCCACGGTAACCGACGGCGGAACCATAAGCTATGCGTGGCACAGCAACACCACCAGCAGTACAGTCGGGGCGACATCCCTGGGAGTAACCACCGCCACCTATACCCCGTCAACGGCAACAGCAGGCACAACCTATTACTTCTGTGTGGTGACCAATACCAATAATGCCGCAAGCGGAACCACAACCGCCCAGACCACCAGCGCCATAGCTAATATCAAGGTCAATGCAGCAGGCGGCGGAGGCTCCGGCCATAGCAGCACCGGATCCAATACACCGGTTATTACCGTATCCGAGGTAAAAAGCGAACTTTTCAGCAATGCGGGAGATATCAAGGTGGAAGCGGATGTAAACAGTGCCTTTGGACAGTCCGTAGCAGTCAAAATAACCGATGATACAGATTCGCAAAAGGAAATATTCTCATTGTCAGGTGCCAACGACCGGGTATATCCCTTTGACATCAGCTTGCATTCCAAGACAAGCAACGAAAAAATCCAGCCCAAGGACGGTTACAGCGTAAAAATAACCCTGCCGCTTCCGAAAGAACTGCTTGACGACCGGGAAAAAATCAAAGTAGTTTATGGCAAGGACGGCAAACTGGAAACCTTGAAGTCGGAACTTGCCGAGAAAGACGGTAAATGGTATATAACCTTTGAGGCTACCCATTTCAGCCCTTATGCCTTAATAGTAAGTGACGAAAAACCGGCTCAGCCTGAAACTGCCCCCTGGGCCAATCCGTTCAGCGATGTAAAGGCAAGCGACTGGTATTATGCTGCGGTGCAGTATGCCGCCCAGAATGGCCTGATGAAGGGAACCGGCAGTAATAACTTTTCCCCTGAGTTAGTTACCAATCGAGGCATGATTGCCACTATTCTGTACAACCTGGACGGTTCTGGCGATGCTGAGCAAAGCACCTTCAAGGATGTAAAACCCGGCGCATATTATGCCAATGCAGTAGCCTGGGCTCAAAAGAAAGGTATCATAGCAGGATACGGCAACGGAATGTTTGGTCCTGATGACAGCATAACCCGTGAGCAGTTGGCCGCCATGCTCTGGAAATATGCAGGCTCACCTGCGGCAGCTGACAGCAAAGTACTTGCCTCCTTTAAGGATACCGGAGAAATATCAGCATATGCCCAAAACGCTCTGGCCTGGGCAAATCAAAAAGGGATTATCAACGGCAAGGGCGGCGGTCTGCTTGATCCCAAGGGCAAAGCCACCAGAGGCGAGGCAGCACAGATTATGCAAAACTTTTTGCAGAAATCAGGTTTAATGAAATAAAACCGGGAGTCGGCAAATCCGTTCGCACCGCAAGGTGGTTCAAACCTAAATCAGAACCGTTGAGCTAATCAGGAATCTATTTTGTAGTAAAATAAGATAAAAAGATACCTCAATAAACCTGGATGGAATTGAGGTATCTTTCTTATTTCATGAGTGTATTTTATAACCAACGTAAGTAAAGTTAAGTTGGTTGTGGATTTGCATGTAATGTGTGATCAATTTAGATGCATAGACACACTTCCCAATAACAAAGCCAATTTCTGTTTATTGCATAATGAAATAGGACCTTCGCTGTATTTTTATTTTGCCATTCACAAGCATGATGTTTATTGGTTTTAAATACAGCATATAATACATCAAAGCTACTGGTAGTTTTGTTGTTTGCCTTCAGCCTCTAACAGGGTTGTTTTAGGCAATTAAAGCAGCCTAGTAAATATCTCAGCGCAGAAATGGCCGGGCAGACTGCTTAACTGAAGCGTCTATACTGGCATAAGCTACCACAGAGCCAAAACGTTCAATAGCGAAAAACCTAACTCTGAAGTAACCATTTTGTCGAGAAAACCCACACATCTATTCATTTCTCTTTTTTTTAATCTTCCGCAATATATTCATAACAAAAGCTTCCATGTTATGAAGTAGTTTTATAACAAAATTTCCAATACCTAATGATTCGCCCATCCAATTCGCTAAATTCATAAAAATCCTTGTAATAACTATTAATGCTAAGAAAAAAAATATAAATTTTAAAATGTAATACACAAAATCCAAATTTATTCAATCCCCTCTTAAAATAGAATTATGTTCAAATTATTGAGTAAATTATCGATATCTGGTTGAAAAAATAGAAATTTACTTTTTTTTACACTAAAAAATTTTTATACCAAAATTAATAAAATATAGTAATCATGATTTGTTATAATAATATTATATAATATTATACAATATTACAAATAATTTATAAAAGGAGATGGTAAATGGAAAAAAATTAATCTTATGGGTTTATTGCAAGTGCTTTAGGAGAGGGCAAAAAACAGACTGTAAATTAAGGGAGTGTGAGTACAATGAGAAAAATGTATAAAATAATTAGTCTATGCGTAGCTTTTGTATTACTATTTGCGTTATCTGCATGAATATTCCGGTGCGGCGAAGCCGCAGTTCCGGAGAATAGGAAACCGCCTGTCCGGAACTGGAAACCGCACTTGAATAATCCTTTACTCACTAAGCAATTTATCTAGACCATACACTTCACGCATTGAAATGTCTTTTGACGGATCGGTGCTTTCGATATTAATTTTGTATGCATCGTGTACGATGCGGTCAAGAATGGCATCTGCTATTGTGCTGTTATCGCCGCCCAACTGATCATACCAGCCTTCCTGGCGGAACTGGGAACAGAAGATAGTGGAAGACTTCTTTCGGCGCTTATGAAGCAGTTCGAAAATATCCTTACTTTCTGATTCAGAAGGCTTTAAAAGCAGCCATTCATCCAGAATGAGCAGCACTGGATTGGTATACTTGGTCATAACTCTTCTGTAAGAACCGTCAGTTCTTGCAATTTCAAGATCAAGAAGCAGGTCAGGTAACCTTATGTATTTTACTGAATAATATTGCTTGCAGGCTTCCATGCCAAAGGCACAAGCCATGTAGGTTTTTCCGCTGCCGGTTGCGCCGGTAATAAAAATATTTCGGTGCTCGGTGATATATTCACAGGTTGACAGTCTTTGCAGTAACGACTTATTCAGCTTTCTGCCTGAAGCATAGTTGATATCCATAATGCTGGCATCTGGCTGATCCAATTCGGCCTGCCGGATCAACCTTCTCAAACGGTTGTTTTTACGGCTGGTGTATTCGATATCCACCAGCATGCCCAGACGATCTTCGAAAGGTACGTCCTTCATTCTGGGATCGCTCAGCTGGTTGCGAAATGCATCTGCCATAGCAGTAAGACGCATTTCAATCAATTTATCGATTGTACTCTGGTTTGTCATAATGGCTGCTTACCTCCCATAGTAACCGGCACCTCTGGTGATGCCGTATTTGTTTGTGGTGGATTCAGCTATTGGGGATTGATCAGTGATCTGACCATCCTTTCCGGCTGTGAGTATGTTTTTAATACTCTTGTAGCTGGGCGCTGCAGTATAGGAGAGAGCCTTTTTACAGGCCGCTTCCAGACGCTCTGCGGAATATTTATCCGCAAGCTTCAGAAGCCCCATACAGCTTTTGTAGCTCTGTTGTTCCACCCGTTGGGAGGTAAGTATTGCATCAACAGCTTGATACGTATTGATTCCAATTTTATCAGCCCATTTACGGAATCGATCGCCGTTCCATTCCAGATATTTCTGATGGTCTTCCGGCATATGTTCCACAATGGTGCTGTACTGCCCAGGCCTACCGTGTAGACGGGCATGTGAACATAGACGGTTATGGTTAAAGAAAACCTCAATGGTTGTCTCTGTTATCCTTACATCGACCTTGCGTTTGATATACTCACAAGGAACAGAATATAGCATTCTGTCAACAGATATATGATAATTGAACTGAACAGTGGCTTTTTTCCAAGCTGCCAGTTCATAGGGGGTAGCAGGTAAAGGTGCCAAAAGTGACTGTTCTTCCGCAAGAAACAAACTGATCCGGCTACCCTCTTTCTTTTGGAATAACCGGGCATTAAAAGCTTCCAGCTTTACTCCTATGGCCTTGTTTAATTCATACAGAGAAAAGAACTGCTCGTTGCGGAGAGCTGCGGTGATCCAGGTGGATATGTTTCCGACAGATCCCTCCACGTTTGGCTTGTCCTTAGGCTTTCTGACTCTGGCAGGAATGATGGCTGTGCCATAGTGTTCTGCCATTTCATAGTAGGTGGTGTTGACCTGCTGGCTATACCAGCCGCCATTCTGGATCACAGCTGTCTTGCAGTTGTCCGAGACCAGAATCTTAGCCACACCGCCAAAGTATTGGTACATATGGATATGGGCTGTGATCCATGCCTGTTGTTTTTCGTTAATAAAAGCTTCGACATAGGCATACTGGCTGTAAGTCATGACACCTACGAATATACTTGCTTCAATGATTTCGCCGGTATCCGGGTCTATGATTTGGGCAGGATCACCTGCCCAATCGACCTCGACCTGTTCTCCCGGTTTGCGGGCTATGTGCATGGTAGCACGACGTTTCTGCTCATCCTGCTGGATGTAATAGCAGAATTGAGAATACATAAGCGGCTGCTCATTGTTAAGACGGCATTCCTCCATGTATTCGGTCCATAAGAGCTTTTTGCTGACTCCATTTTTAAGCAACTCTTTGTGGATGTAAGCAAAGTCCGGCATTTTCTTAACTGTGTTTACTTTGGATTTGGAAAAAAGAATTTGTTCTAGTACAGCATCAGTCTGGTTGTCGTCAATTGGCCATGAAATATTAAGTTCTTTAGCCCTGTTGATAACTCGATTGACTGTTTTCTTAGAGACATTGCTGCTGTAGGCGATGTTCTGCTGGCTGAATCCAAGACTATGAAGTCTTAGGATTTCCCGATACTTGGTCATTTTGTGATGACCTCCTTCAAATGTATTTACACCCTCAGGTGCATTGATACATTATATCGGAGGAGGCTTCTTTCACGGTTTCCGCTTCCGGTACAGCGGTTTCCTCTAGAACGGAATAGCGGTTTCCAACCACCGGACAGGCGGTGTAATTTGCTCCGGAATACTCAATCTGCATCGGCGGCTACATCATCAGAAGCTGATTATAGCCAATTATCAGAACAGATATCATCTGAAACTATAATTACAGAAGATAATATCTATGCGGTTCTTGAATATGTAGGTTTAGAATCAAGTGCCTTCATAAGAACGGATGAACTAAAGAGCAAAATATTAACAAAAACAGATAAATCAAATAGTAATGTAGTTACAGTGGGAGATCTGGAAAAAGAGATTGAGAAATTTAATCTGAGGCCACATACAATAATTGATACCGAAGATGTTTTTATTAAAGATGTTAATGCTAATAAAAGCTATCCAGTTAAGACTGTACACAGTGACTCAAATTACGGCTCTTATACTATGAGATATTTTGCTACTGGTGCATACTTTGTTGAACCCCCTCCACCCCACTATACTTACTGGGTACAAGCACTCGGGGGAGATATTCAGGTGGCATCTACTGATTTTCCAACAGTTGTTACAATTAAAAATATAAGCACTTTAACAAATACTTTGTATAATGGCGGTAGTCCGGGTTCGTATTTACAATTAAGTTTTAATTACACGGTTGAAATATTTATTGGAGTGGGGCAATATGGACTTATAAAGATTGGGGAAAATAATATATCAGGCTTTAAAAATTTTTATATTTAATATTTAAACACCTTATCTCAATATAAAACGATAATAATTTCTCCATAAATATTTATTTTGCCGGAATTAAAGGGATATATCCGGAATAGTAACATCTCAAGAATACACTCTATCAGCACAGAAGTCATTTTTGAGTTAACTTTCACTGTTGATAATTCAATTGCCGAGGGCAGGTATTATAATGCCCCCAGTTGTCAAGACACGCTTAGTGGAAGTCTAAGTTAGTCTCCTTTCTACTTTGTGATATTATCAGGCAGCTGGGGGCATTATACATAGCACTTACACGCAACAACACGGACTTCCCATTATTGCTATTTCATCTAAGCCAAACTGCTGATTATTAGCCTAATCTGCAGTTGGTAATAGAAAGCTCTTCTATCTATTGTGACAACAACCCTATTACTTGTTTAAAGACAATTTATAACCATTGGTCAGAGTAAACAACCGTACGTAAAAGTCTAATAGCCTCTTTCGCAATATTTTCTTCATTAGCAGAAAATTGATCATACGAGTTAAGTATATATTCATCATTCCAAGGATCTTTAATATGTACAATTTGATATCTACGAAGACTTTGTAAGAGTTCAATGTCTTTGCTATCCAATCTAGATTCATTTATTAACTCAAAAAGCCTTTTTTCATTACATTCTGTCTCGGATTTAAAATACGCTTCAATTGCAGCAACGGATGTTATTATTGATGCCCAATATGCCCCGTAAACAAATGATACATCTGCATTTCTGATTAGCTCCGAAACATATTCATTAAGAATAACGCCACCTTGAATTAATTCCTCATCGAGGCGTACTATGTAGTCCCATTTTTCTTCCTCATCACTCATTAACTTTTTATCCCCCAATGAACAAGACAAGAACCCATTTCCTAGTCATACTTTAAATAACTTTTGTGCCAGTACTTTATATGGATAATCGGAATTAATATGTATTCTGCCAAGGCTTTTTCTTATAGGTAACTTCTGGTATATAATTCCATAATAAAAGTTCTATTTCAACAACAATTGCCTTAATAATATCGTAATATTCCAAAACAAGTTCTTTTTTTAAATAATCTTCCGCAAAAACATTATGAGCTATTTCACCCCTAGTCCTCACTATATTGTTAACCTTTGAAAGTGAAGGTACTTCAAGTTGGATTCTTTCACCACTAACTCCAAGATATTTGTTAAAAAGTTCCATAACCTTATCTTTTTTAGGTGTGTTGAGTTTGTCAGTATAAGCCCGAATTTGATTACAATAGTATAATTTCCAATTATTAGCCGCAAAAACAGGTTCCAAATTATGCTTTGAATTCTTAATAATGCCCGATATATTTTTTTGTACTGTTAAAGGCAAGCCCCCAGGATCATTAATTCTATTAGAAATTATTAAACCAGCTTCTAAAGAAATTTGCTCAATATATACTTCCCAAGAAGAACAAAGAAAAATTAAAGCTGCTCGTGTAAAATGATCCAAATGCTTTCGGCCTCTGGTCGGAGGTCGCATAGTTGTGAATGCTTCAATCAATTTATCAACCTGTTTAATATTTTTCTTAAAACTGTTGTATGCTTTTGATGGCATAATTTTCTCCTTTTAAATTACTGTACTTTTTATTAAAACTAATTAGCTTGACAAGGCGCGTGTTAACATATAGTTTTAAAAATTGTCCAAGTAGATATTATTGTCCACCCTATCCCAATCATTATTAGCATTTTGGGCTAGTTTATAATGCTCCCATAGGGTGAGAGAAAAAAGTAAAAATCTAAGTTATACTGAGATCATGAGAGCAAGAAATAATTACACACCAGAATTTAAAGCCAAGGTTGTATTGGAAATTCTATCAGAAGCAGAAACAGTCAACCAAATTGCCGCCAGGTATGAGATCAGTCCAGTGGTTATTGCCCGCTGGAAAAAAGAGTTCTTGGAGCGATCTCCTGAGGTATTTCAAAAAGGGCCTTCTGAAGCCGAAAAAGAGCTCGAACACAGTAAAGAACATATAGCTGAACTTGAGCGGAAAGTGGGCCAGCTCACCTATGAGGTGGACTGGTTGAAAAAAAAATCTACACAAATCCTCGGATCCGATTGGAAGAAAAAAATGCGTTGATTTCAGTGACCCCTGCCTGACTATCAGCAAACAGGCAGAAATGCTGGGCATCAATCGTAGCAGCGTATATCGCGATCCTCCAAAAGAGAGAACCATTTCTGACGAGGATTTGTTTATCATGCGCAGAATCGACGAATTACACACTGCTCACCCGACTTGGGGTTATAGAACAATTACGAAGATTATTCGGCGCGATGATAAAATCTTAGTCAACCGTAAAAAGGTCCGCAGAATGATGCGATTTATGGGCATTTACACGATCTATCCCAAGCCTAATCTTAGCAAAAGATATCATGCCCAGTATATCCGCCCATATCTGCTCAGGAACCTAAAAATTGAACGTCCAGACCAGGTCTGGGGTGTCGATATTACATATGTTCGAATGCCAAAAGGATTCATGTACTTATTTATTATAATTGACTGGTATAGCAGACGCATTGTCGATTACGAGCTTTCAAGCACCCTGGAAAAGTCATTTGTCCTGGACTGTTTAAAACGTGCGCTCAGTAAGCGCAAACCTGAAATAATCAATAGTGATCAAGGAGGCCATTTTACTAATCCCGATTATATCAAGCTTCTGGAAGAAGCTAAAGTTAAAATCTCTATGGATGGCAAAGGCCAGGCATTAGATAATGTGAGAACCGAACGTTTCTTTAGAACCTTAAAATATGATCTAATCTATATCAATGAATTTGAGACTCCCAGAGAGCTCAGAAAGGCTATTAACAGCTATATCAATGAGTACAATACATACCGGCCCCATTCTTCAATAGGGGATTTGTGCCCAGACCAGGTTTATTATGGCCAGCTTACCCCAGCTGCCTGATAATATCACAAAGTAGAAAGGAGACTAACTTAGACTTCCACTAAGCGTGTCTTGACAACTGGGGGCATTATAGGAAACCTTCCCAACTTGTTTTAAAGGTATACTCATTATCTTTTATTAGATATCGTTGTGAACTCAACTTCCTTTTCGTGCATCTGCATAGTTTATTTTGGAAACGTTGTTCATCCTGATGATCAAGAAAATGGAACGGTCCGTTTCTAGGCTCATCATATTCATCGCAAAATGCAACGGTCATATTTCTTCTTGTATTGCTTGCATCTAACTGGAGAGTCTTTAAAAGACCGTCGATCTCCAATCGTTCATAAATAATCGACTTAACATTCAAATTTAATTCTCCTTTAAATATGCCTAAGATTTTTTGCGCTAATAATTATTATACTTTTCTACAATTAATCTCGTTTTTCCTGCATTATCCAGGAATGCGCTAAGTAAATAAAATTAGAAAAAGGCTTTGCAAAATTTACTTCGCAAAGCCTTGAAATAGTCCCAATATGGCACTACTATTATATTTTTTTATTTGGTATTAAACCCATTTTTTGGCTACCCTACTATAAAATGATACAAATGCACACCCCTGGTCAATCTTTCAACGATTTCAAGGAGGGGGTGCGCATTTTCGTCTAGGGGTGTGCAAAGCATTATTCTAGCCCCAGTCTTTTGCATTATTCTTCATACCCATGTACGCATCACCTGATTTCAGTTCATAAAAGATCTTATGAGACTTTTTTATGCGGGTTTCCTCGCGCTTGCCGCCCGCAGTCCAACCGATGTAATCTTTCGACTGTTGAAGATTGTAAACCGGAAAGATCCAGATCCCCCATCCCCCAAAAATGCATTTCATAAAAAGAACGTCCCCTGGGTAATCTCTTGACATCGTGTATAGTGTCGCTATATACTATACATAATTAAGATTGTAGGAGAGTATACCATGACGCAAGAGACTAAATTATGTAAGATGAGCGACTTGGTACGTTTATCTGGCGTATCCAAGCAGACAATTCACTTCTATCTCCGTGAAGGTTTACTGCTGCCACCGATACGCACCAGTAAAAACATGGCCTATTACGATGAGTCAACGGTTGATGATATCCGCTTCATTAAAGAACTCCAGGAAAAACGCTACTTACCTCTGGCGGTCATCAAGGAGGTTCTGAAGGCAAAACGTGAAGGCCATGATCCCAGAGAAGAAGACCATCTGATTTTGTTTGATCATCTGTTTGGCCAGTTCCAGGATGATGGAGCAGACCAGCAATTTGATGAAGTTTCCTTTTTAGCGAAGACCGGCCTTACCGACAGGGATTTAAGCCAATTGATCGATATAGGGATTATCTCCCCGTCGCCTAAAGTGGGGAACTGCACGTTTGATAGCTTTGACCTTGCTGTGGCAGGAGCCTTAAAAGGATTAGTGGCCATGGGGGTAAAACTTCAGGACCTTAAACTCTACAGCAGCTTTCTGCAATGTGCCCGCATGGAAGCCGAGCTGGTTCATGATCGGATCATTCACCGGGACGACGATGAACAGCATCTGCCCATCAAGGAGATTTATGCTAGGTTGGAAAAAGTGAAAACTCTCCTCACGGTCAAAGCCTACCGTGAATATTTTCTCATCCATGACCATGCAGAGCAGGCTAACAAAGGAGATGGCAGAAATGATTGAGTTTTACGCATCGCACAAACTGCTAGTATGGATCGCGGCTATCAGCCTACCCATAGCAGGCTGTCTGCTTTATTACATAGCTCTTGGATCCCATCCAGTATCGCGCAAAGGAACCGACCTAGGTGCTCTGGTGCGCAGATTCGGGATCCGGGAATGGATATCCCATTGGCTGATGCTGCTCGGGTTCCTGACTTTGGCAGTGACTGGTTTTATGCAGATCGTTCTGGATAGTACACTAAGCCATACAGGTCGACTTCATGGCTGGTTAGGAGTCATATTTTTCATTATCGCTTTGATAACTCTGCTTGGATGGGTTCGTGGCGCAACATTCAAGCAATATGACTGGCCTTGGTTGCTGAAGCTGGGTGGATATTTATCCCCTGATCCTAAACCGTTAGCAGCCGGAAGATTTAATGCCGGGCAAAAGATATATTACTGGTCGATCTTACTGGTGTTGATTGGCCTGCTGGTCAGCGCCATCATTATGGAACATGGCTTTCATAGTCCTGCCAGTAGAAAGGAGTTGTTCTGGTGCATTCATGGTTTACTGGGATGCTTGGCAACCATAATGGTCATCGGGCATGGTTTCCTTTCTCTTTTCGTCAATCCGGATACAGCCCGGGTTCTACGGGATGGCCGAGTTTCCAAAGCATATACAGATAAATACCATTCCCTCTGGAAAGCCCCTCGGTGAACCAGGAAAGGGGTTAGCAAAATGGGCAAATCTACGGATCATATTATGATAAACATCGAAAAATGCGTTGCCTGCGGCAAGTGTATTGAAGCCTGTCCAAAAGAAGTACTTGGTAAAGTAAATGTTATATTCCATAAACATGCCCACATAGATAAGACTGAACAGTGCGTAGGATGTCTGAAATGCGTCAAAGCATGCCCACAGAACGCCATAATCTCACGCCGCGATCTCGAAAAAGTGGACATATCACCTGCCATTCCCAACCATAGGCATAGGAGGCATCGTCAAAACCTTCGGACAGTAAAGTAATAATGCCTGGTATCTCGGCCCGACACACTCTAAGTGTTTAATATCTTGACGATTGCCGATCAGGCAACGATTTTCAATGATCGGAGGTGCAATATGCAAAATACCAGGATAATTAGATCAGCATGCCGTATGTGCCACGGAGGATGTCAAGTTCTGGTTCACATGGAAGGAGAACAAGAGACCCAGAAACCCCTACCAGCCGTGGCTACATCTGCCCCAAGGGAGCTGCTTCAGCGGAACTACTGTATCACCCCGACCGGGTGCTGCAGCCGTTGCGCAGAACAGGCAAACGCGGGGAAAATAAATGGGAGCCAATATCCTGGGATGAAGCCTTGGATGAGATGGCGGAGCGACTGCTCAAAATAAAACGCGAGAACGGGCCACAGTATTTCGGTATGATGCACGGAACAGGACGGCCTTACGAAAATCTGGGAGCTCGTTTCGCCAAGGCTTTTGGAACGCCTAATTTCACCGGTGTGGCTCATATCTGTTTTTGGCCTCGTGTTTACGCCAATATATTTACACAAGCCGCACTGGGCGGCTCGGTTAGGTGTTCTTCGGTTGTGTATAGGACTTTGTCGGCAAAGCCCAGCTCCACTGCTTTCCAGGCATTAAACCAGCTTTCGGCATCCATCATGTGCGAAATTTTGGCTCTTGATAAACCGGTTTTCTGCTCATAGGCATTGATGATGCTTTCTTTAACCTCGGACAGCATGGCAAAACCGCTTTTAAGGTCAGATATTTCCCCGAATATGACGGTGGCGGGGTTATGGATCATCATCATGGCTACCGGAGACATGTGAACCTCGTCTGCCGCCATGGCGATTACCGAAGCCGCGCTGGCAGCAAGCCCTTCGATTTTGACGGTGATGTGTCCAGGATATTCTTTTAACATGGTGTAGATTTGACTGGCGGCAAATACATCACCGCCTGGAGAGTTGAGCATCACCATCCTCAGCGTAGAGCTCGTCTTTAAACTGCTTGGGGGTAATATCGTCCTCGAACCAGCTGTCCTCAGCGATATACCCATCTAAAAAGAGGGGTCGATTCTGTTCGTTTTTTAGCCAGTTCCAAAACTTTCTGCTCATTGGCTGACCTCCTTTCTGTTGGTATTGGCATACGCGCCCACATCTTCAAGCTTCAGCATGTTACCGTTCATGGCATAAATATCGCCATGCTCGATGGTGTTCATGTTTTCTAAGGTTCTTACATCGTTGGGGCTTAAGAAGCCGTTTTGAATACCTATGGCGTAGCCTTGCATCCTCGAAGCATAGTCGCCCCGCAATAGTCCGTCCACCACAAAACCCACAAAATACCGGCCTTTTTCGGATGGGCTGAGCAGAGCTTTATTTTATTCCTTGCTCGAGCCTTACCAGCCAAGGCCGGATGGTATGGACTACAAAACTGATAGATTGATGCTCGATGTTGCTGAAAGTGGCTTTATCCAAGTTAGCCACCAGATGGGGCAGCACCCGAAAGATCCGGCAAATCTCCTCGGTCTGAAACTTCCTGGTTTCAAGAAACTGCGCTTGTTCCGGCGGAATGCCTATCGGCTGAAATTTCATGCCTTCTTCCAGCACAGCTACCCGATGGACGTTGCCGCTGCCCTGGTAGACCGCGTTCCAGCTTTCCCGGATTCGGGCCGGGTCTTTGACTACTCCGGGATGCTCTAAAACTCCGCCCGGACTGGCTCCATTGGCAAAGAATTTGCCCCCATATTCTTCGGTGGCGATTGCCATGCCGATGGCGTTCTTGGCCATAGCGATGGGGGAGTAGCCCACCAATCCGTCAAAACCAAGCCCGGGAATATGCAGGATATCTTCCGGCCTTAAGATTACATATCCGGTGTCCTTGCGGTATTCGTAATAGAGCTCTCCATCAGTTGTCCGATCCACTGTCATGCGGTCGGGCAGTAGGGGATAGAGGGCCAGTACCTTGCCCCGCCCGTCTCGGATAATTTGAGCATAGGCGTTGCCCCATAATAAAAGATGACTCATCAGTGTTTCCCGAAACACAAATGAAGTCATCTCCGGATTAGGCTCATCATGGAGCAGATAATATAGCTGGTGGTCTATGGCTTTCTCCTTGCCATTGCCCGTGGATCGGTAAATATTGAGTGGCAGACTGGCTATGGTTTCCGCCAGGATGCGAACGCAGGCATATACCGCGGTGGTCTGCATGGCCGTTCTTTCATTAACGGTTTTGCCGCTAGCGGTCCCGCCGAAAAAAAAGCTGTATGTGCTGCCATACAGACGATTTTTAGGACTGGCTCGGGGCTTCAGCAAGCCCGAAAGAAAAGGTATTTTCATAAATCGTTCCTCCTGAAAATGGGCATGAAAAAAGCACCTGTTTTCAGCAGATGCTTTTTTATTCGCTTAGCTTTATGCTATGCAATAATCTTATATTGGGTTTTTAAGTCGTTGTGCCAACTATATTCGATATAACCTTCTTTTTGCAGCCTTCCGACTACAATGCCAGCATCAATTTCAATCATATTAGCAAATTGAATAATTGATGATTTAGTGAAATCTTTTTTTGCAATAAACGAATCGAATTCCTCGCTTGGGATTAGAGTCTCCTTAGCGAATTCATCCGCGGCAGACTCATCCGCATCTGAAGTGCCATTCGGCTGACCAATGTGCCCATAAATAATGTGGGCAATTTCATGGAAAAGACTAAACCAAAAGCGATCTGCATCTTTGCCTCTCACAGTCAGTCCCATGACAATTTTATCTCCGTCATAGAATGTAGCACCATGCAAAAATGATCCACCGATATGAGGAAGAAAAACAATCGCTATACCGCAGTCGGCAAGCATAGTTACTAACTCGCCGCAAAATATCCCAGGATCCTCCCGCGTCATCTTCCTAATGTGCGGTATGATATTTGCGAGCTTGTTTATATCGATGGGTTTCGTATTGACGTGTCTTGCCTCAAGTTTAGCTTTCTGCGCCCATGCATACAAAGCGTAATCGGCTTTTTCATGGTCAGCTAAGCGTCTGCAGGCTATACCCGGAATTAAAGAGTCCTGAAGCAGACCAAGCCGAACTACTTCAAAGTGTTTACGGAGATGAATCACCTTTTCTTTAGCTTCGCTTGTTTCCGGAACCCATCCGTTTTTTGACATCTCTTTGTAAGGGAACTTTTTTGCTATTTCTATATCTGCATCCATTTCATTCTCGGCGTTGGCCTTTGCAAGCTTTTCACGATAGACTGACTCTAGCCTGCTCCAAAACTGTGCAGGAGCTCCAAGCACCATCTCAAGACGCATGGCCATGTCAGGGGTCAACTGGACTTCACCATTGATAAGCCTACTGATATGCTTTTCAGACATATCCATTCTCCGAGCAAACTCTTTCTGGCTCATTCCTCTGGTAACAAGCTGCTCCTTTATGGTCGCGCCTGGTGGTGATGCAATTATTGTACGACTTCTCACCATCTGTGATACCTCCTTATTATGCCACAGATTTAATGGTAGTCTATAATTCCTATGATACGGACAATTTGAATCTCAGAATCTTTCATCTCGAAAACGAGGCGGTAGGGCTGAATTAAAACCATGGCATATTGTTTTTTTCTATCTCCCTTTAGTATGTGGCAGCCGCCAATTTTATATTGAATCAGCATTTCGACGGAATCCGCAGCGGTTATTTCATCTATTCGCTGGTGTATCTTCGCCGCCATGTCTTTTCCGTGCTTCTTTTCGGCCTCGTGAGCGTTTGTACATACCTTTTTGAGTCCACGGCTCTTATACTCTATATGCAATCCATCACCTCATTTTGCAATTTACCTTTGAGGTAAATTTACTATAACACGAACAGATAGCAAGGTCAAGATTGAAGTTAACCTCAGAGGTAAATTTAGAAAACGAGGAGCCCACGATCATCATAAACAGATCTGTAATTTGCTGCACCACAACGAATTGCTCGGTCCAACGCCATGATCAGCGCCACAGCGCCGTTAATCCGCTCGGTGCTTTTCTCCTTGTCCGGCTTGATGTTGCCGGCCGGATCAGTTCTGATGAAGATATTGTCCATCATCCATCTAAGCACCGGCTGACCGCCATGCGCAATCTTTTCTTCCAAAGTCAGTTTCATCAATTCCTTTGTAGGCGGGGACAAATCCTTAAAGCCCTATCCAAAGCGGTTTTGTCGTCGAGGTCGCGAAAGCGGTGTATTCGCACCAAATCAAAGGCATTCAGCAGCCTGCCGCAGGCCGGATCAGTAGCGTGATGGCTGTAGGCGAATTTGCCATCGTATATTACCAGTCCCGCTGAAGAATCAGCAGGGATATAGTCGTAACAGCCATTTATGGTGCTGGGTTCATAGACATCAGATAGAAAAGTGGCAATTGCGTCCTCAATGGAATAAGCCCGGCAGAACGCACCGACTGCGCCTTCCTTAGTAAGGGGATCTGCCTGCTAGGTAATCTGGCTACGAACCACTTCTGACTGACGCGAGGATACCGGCCACATGGAAGTATCCCGCCAGTCAGCATATTTTCCGAGATATGCATCGGGGTTGAGCAGTTCGCCTTCTTTTTCTTGAAACACAAACTCACCATCGGATGGCGTAGACGGCCAATACATAAGCCGCGAGGGTTCATAAGTCGTGTCGTCAAACAAGTCGATACCGATTTCCTTGGCTACCATGCGACCAAGAGCGGGGTACTCGTCCTCGCTGACCTCGCGGGACAAAGGGATAACAAGCCGCAAGCGCAGTGCATCCTGAGTATGTTTGTGAGTAGAGTAAACACAGCACTTGAAATCGTGAAGCATATTAATTTCATCCCATATTCCTGGCCTGGCGTAGTCCATATCCAAGGTGAGCAGGGAGCGGCAGAGGACATAACCGTTCCTGCGTTTACCTTCACGTAAAGCGCCGCCCACGAAGCCGCCCACATCTTTGATGGAATCCTGCTGCGCGCGGCTCATCTTACGGAATTCCGATACCGTTTCGGTGGTGCGGATCGTCGTGCTGACCCGGGTGAGGAAATTATCCCATGAGATGTCCCTGTTTTTCCATTTCTTATCCATGCGGCTGTTGCCGACTGCTATCTTCACGTTACCTGCACCTCCTCACACTTCTCGGTAAAGTACCGAATGGGTATGCCCTGCTTTTTTGCTTTTCTGATTTCCCGGGCCATACCATTTGACACCCGGTGTCCGAACACCCATAGTTCATCGCATTTACTAAGTAGAACCAGGGCAAAAAATAGTCCGAGTTCGCGCTCTTTTCGGTCACTGTCATCCATAAACTGTGGATAGTGGAGGTGTGGCGCGAGGGGGATATATCCCTTGCTAACTGCGAACCGACAATAGCCTAGCACACGGATGAGGTTGTGTTTCGTGTCACCGGCAAAAGGAGAGCAGATGTAAACCAGCGGACGGTGCCTTATTTCATTTTGTGCCGCACAGTCCAAAGAAAGAGTGGCTATATGTTCCGGGCAGCCCTCGCTGTTATGCTCGTCCATCCCTATCCACCCCTCCCCCGAGGAAGTAGTTGACAAAATACTGCTGCCCTTTGCCAGTAACTTTGGTGGTTTTACTGATGGTGACATGACCATCCGAATGGGTAATGGCGGTTTCTTTAACTTTGAAAAGACCAAGTTCCATGGCCTTCTGAGTTGGCGCGTTGTAGTCGGTGCCTTTGCGCTTGATAAGGAAACCGTCCTGGCGGAGCCTTTCAAACAGGCGGTTTTGCCCGATTTCGATACCGTTGCCTTTGAGAATTTTCGCCAGTTCGCCGATTAAAATGGTTCCGTCCGATGCGGATACAGCATCGGCAAATACTACCTTAGGCTTATCTTGGGCGGTCTGTACCTGAAGCCGCTCTTTTTCCTGGCGTTCCTTCTTGAGGGCGGTCAAGAGCCTGATCCAGGAGTCAGGGTCATTTATGATTTCTTCCAGCTTAGAGGTTGTGATGTAAGCTCCATGCCTGCGAATCTGAGGAAGAACCTCGTGGGTAACCCAGCGTTTAAACTTCTTGGCTTCGGGCTTGTCAGAGCGCAGGATAACGTTGTAAAGCCCGCTCTCGTTAACAATGTTAGTTTGCTGCTGCCTGCCCATGCTGTCGGTGACGTAAGCCAGACTTACATCATCCTCATCAAGCCGGTCGGCAATCATGCGAGCATTGCTGAGTCCCAGCACTCCGCACACGTCCTTTAGGACCCACCAAGTTTCACCGTTCCTCTGGATGGTTCTGATCTCTTTTCCCTCGTAGGAGAATACCTGCAATTCGTTCATATGGATTCGTCCTTTCCGAAGGCTTGGATTTGTTTTTTGGCCTTCGCTATATCGCCACCACAAGGAGCGGAATCGGACGGTCCATTAACTTTTTTCTAATCTTTTTTATAGAACTGGCACTCAAAGCCATCGGCGCGAAGCAAAAGTCCCTTTGCCCAGGGAGGAGTCTCACCCATAACTTGGCAGATATCATCAACCGATGCCTGAGCCGGGGCTTCAATCACAACCTCATCATGAACATGCATCACTATGTTGTAGCCCAAGGCATCCAAACGGCGCATGGCATAACAAAGGATATCCCTGGAGGTTGCCTGGACAATGTTCTCAACAAACTTAGGCCCATAGCTTTCGATGCGTTCCCATTTTTTTGCGGCACCAATACCCTCATATGTCACCGATTCGCTGCCGAAGCGGTTTAGTTCTATTCGGGGCTTTACATAATAAAGCTTCCTGCCGGATGGCAAGGTGATGAACAGCATTCCGCTGCGGTACCCAATACGGATTCCGTGTGTTTGCGTAGTGACGCGATCCTTGACCGCCCTTTTGACAGCCCGGTCAACGTCCCACCAGAACCGGACAATATTGGGATTGGCCTTTCGCCAGGAGGTTACCAGCGGCTGGAGTTCATCCTCAGTAAGCCCCATATCAAGAGCTCCCATAGCGGTTAGAGCACCGACCGATCCGCCGTAGCCAAGCGCCAATTCGGCTATTTTCCCTTTCTGGCGCAGCGGACTGCCTTTGGTGACCTCTTCAATAGGGACATGGAACATCTGCGCCGCCGATGCTTCATAAATCTTGCCGTGAGAGGCAAATACCTCATTACGCCATGTTTCACCAGCCAACCAGGCTATTACTCTAGCCTCAATGGCGGAAAAGTCAGCAACAATAAATTTGAATCCAGATTGGGGGATGAATGCGGTACGGATAAGTTCAGATAAAACGGAGGGTACAGACTCATAGAGCATCTCTGCTGCATCAAATTGCCCGGAACGAATAAGATTGCGAGCTTCCTCCAAATCTGGTAGATGGTTTTGCGGAAGGTTTTGTACTTGAATCAACCGTCCAGCAAAACGCCCGGTGCGATTAGCTCCATAGAACTGCAGCAACCCGCGCGCCCTGCCGTCGGAGCAGACTGCGTTTTCCATGGCTGTGTATTTCTTTATACTGGACTTGGCTAGTTTCTGCCGTAATTCTAAAACACGTCCTAGACTGCCGGGTGCGGTCTTAAGCAATTCTTTAACCGCGGCTTTGTCCAACGTGTCTGTTTCAAGGCCATGATCAGCAAGCCAGGACTTCATCTGCGCGACTGAGTTAGGATTATCTAGTGCAGTCAGCTCTTGCATAACCCGCGTCAGTTCCGACCGGGATTGCTCATCGCAGCAGATCGCCTGCCTGACCAGGGTCATGTCCAGCAGGATACCCCTGTCATTGATTTCCTGGTCAAGGATATAGTTTTTACATTCATCCTCCGGTACAGGAAAGTTTGCCAGCTTTGCCTGTATTGCCATTTCCGTTTCTACATCGCGAGCATTATAGGCTTTGAAGCGTTCCCATCTTTCAAGGTCGTGTTCGGGGAGATTACGTGTTCGCTGACCGTTTGTTTTTGTAGGCTTGCAGGGCATGGAGAAGTAGCGGATTAGATCTTTCCCCTCGGTCAGCTTTTGCTTTTCTGCGCTGGTGACCAACGCAGCGCCCTCCAGTGATAAAGGCAGACCAAGATAGGCTGACCAGACCATGGTGCAGCGCCAGGAATTTGGTTTCAGCCACTGGTTAAGATAGCGGGACAGACATACCCGTTCAAACTGCGCATTATATGCCCATTTGATAATGGATTCATCTAAAAGGGTGCTGTAAATCTCATCCGGCAAATGTTCACCTCTGGCCAGATCAATAACCTGAACACCTCCGCCGTCAACACTGTAGCCGAACAACAAGATTTCAAAATCCGGGGACTCAGTATAGCGATAGACCCCGCTTCTCGCGAGGTCTACCGTGCTGAAAGTCTCTAAATCAATACTAAGCGTTCTCATGACAGAAAATCATCGTCCACATCAGTGGCAAAATCATCAGCAGCACTTGATTTGCTGCCCAGCGGTTCACCGTCACGAATTTTCTGGATGTTGCCCAAGCCACAGGCAATCCCTTTGTTGCCGTTGGAGTTGAAGGCATAGAAGTTGATGCTGACTCTCGCGTAAACGCCAGAATAGATTTCGGAACGTTCAAGGATAGGATTGACTTGTCTGTCCACGATTTGCGGAGCGGTATTGCTGTTGGCATTTACAAAGTAGCTGTTGGCGTAGGCTTCGTCATCAGGGCGGTCAATATCGCCATCACGAAGCGGAAGTTTTAACTGCGCTTTAGAAGGAATCTTGCCGCCAAATTTGCCTTTGCCTTCCTCGATCGCAGCATCCACAGCAGCATTAATGGCCGCGACGGTCTTGGTGTCTGACTTGGGAATAATCAGGCTGACACTGTATTTTTCCGCGCCGCCGTTGATGGACTTGGGTTCCCATACGTTCGCATAGGATAGGCGTACAATGCCGGTGATAACCTTGGTAGGATTTTTCCCAGGACTACGATTAACTCTGTTTGCTGTATTTGACATAATATTAAACCTCCATAAATTCGTTTTTTGCGTTTGATATACTCATCGCCGGTCGCTTATCTGTAACCGGAACCAGGGTCGGTTTGCCGGGCGGCTTTATAACCAGTCCGCCGAGAATTTCATTGAACCTTGATTTGCCCATCAGCTTTTCCATCTCAGTAATGGTGATAAGGCTCTGCTTATAGATGTCACGATATCCAGCAGCTTTTGCCGCTTCGGCGACCGCCTTCTCGTCGGTATATTTCCGGACGGAGCGCCCTTCGACCACCTTGAAACCGGGCCATTCCTTGCCATGGTTCACAGCGGCGTCTGTAGCATAGGCTATAATCTCATTTGCCCAGCTGGTCAGGTCGCCGATCAAATTAAGGACCTCGCCAATTTCCTCATCGGAAAGCAAGGGAGGAAGGGCAAACTCAAAGGCCGCCAGTTTAAGCTTGGCTTCAGCTCTGGCTCGACACTTTACCGCAGCCCGGCAGAACTGGCAGTGTTCACCCGGGACGTAGTCGCCCTCACCTTTAAAAGCCAATTCAGCGGTCGGTATCAATGTTTCCTCCGCCCATTGATAAAGCGATTCTTTAAATACCGTGAAGGTGCTGACATTCTCCCGGCGTGGCTGGAAAATTGTCATGGCCACTGTGCTGATGTCATATATCCCGTCAAACAGTTCCAGGGCACCAATTGCATACAGCTTCATCTGGGGATTGTCCTTGGCATCCACCAGAACGCCCTGCCCATACTTAAGATCGATAACATGGAGTGTAGCATCGCCGATAATAACGCAGTCGCCGGTACCGAAACCATTCGGTACATACCTGGAAAAATCCAACCTCTGCTCAATAAGCACCAACGGGTCGTTGCAGGTCAACTTTATCTGGGCGATGGTTTCAAGCACAAAATCCACGTAAGCGTCGGTGTGGGCGTCCATTTCGTCGCAGTCGTACTTGGAGATTGGCTTCCTTGAGCGCATTTTTAGTGCCCGGCGCAGCTTGTGTTCAGCGAGGGCATGAGCTGCGGTACCCTCAGCAGCAGCTTCGCTTTCACTCTTATCAAACTCCAGTTCCAGCCTGGCCGATGGAGTACAGTTCATCCAGCGGTGCGCCCCGGAAGCAGAGAGAATAGCATGTTTGCTCATTTCAGCCCCTCCGCATCCGCGAAAAGTGAGGGATAATTTGCCGGGTCAATTTCACTGAGCCTTGATGCACCGTGCTTCTCCAACAGTGCTCGGACCTCAGCGGTAAAGCCATCATGGCTTTTCGCAGCCAGCACAGCCCGGACTTGCTCAAGCGTGACCGCTTTGGTTTCAGGTTTTTCTTCCTTTTTGACAGTTGCTGCTTCCGGCTTCAAAGCCCCGCTAGGCTCACCATCCGCCATTGTCTCTGCTACAGCCCAAATGCTGTCTGCCAGATTTTTTAGGTTAGCCGCTACATCCAGCAATAGCTTGGTTTTGCTCATGGCCCTCACCCCCCTCCTCAATAATTGAAAGCGCTCTCACGCTGTCGCCTGGGACAATGACCGTCAGCCTTTGCTTGTCACCCAGCAGGAGACGCAGCAGTCTCTCGCGCACGGTGACATGGCGACAGCCAACTATTCCGCCGCCCTGTGGTTCCTTTGAAACACTAATTCTAAGCGTGTGCTTCATGCGGATCACCTTGCCTTTCCGAAGGCTGATTTCTTGTGCCTTCTGCCTTATGCCACCTGCGGAAGATAAATCGGACGGTTACTATAACATTTTTTTGAGTTTGTTCTTTGCTCGGTTTACGGCGTGGCGTATAGCGGACTCGTCCACGCCTTCCAGTGCAGCAAGTTCTGTGTATTTCCAACCTTCCAGACAGGTTTTACGGATAAGGTACTGCTGTCGCTCGGTCAGGTGGGACATAGCGCGGCTAACAGTTTCTGAAGCTATAAGGTCGTTAAGCAAGTCCGTTCCATCATCGAAGAACCGCTTGTCCTCATAGGTGAAACTCTCAAGGGAAGTATGGCGGCGGGTTTCCCGTCTTTCATTTTTCTTTTCTTCTTCTACTGAACTGAGATAGAAGGTACCGACTTCGTCAGAAACCTCCAATTCGATAATTTTGCCATCGGCATCTTTGTAATTTATTAACATCTTTTTCCTCCTGCGATTTTCAAAAGTTGGCTTGAAAATCCGCAGGGAGCCGATGTCTCAAATCCGTAGAAACAAAACGAGACGGGCGGCAACACCAATTGTTGGTGTCATCCTGCCCGTCTCGCGGTTCTGCGGATTTTCGCTATTAACTTGTATTTGCGGTTATGCTACTTCTGTATTTATGATTTCTGCTGTTCCATCTGGTTTAATAAAAATCAGCGTCTTGCAGCCTTTGTGGACAATTTCTACTACGCCAGCTTTCTCATCCAGGCGACAGACCAGCTTGCCGCGAGCGTTTCGAATGTCTTGCATCTCGACGCATCTCCTTTCCATGAAAAGTACGGCTTGTCTGACCGTCTATATTGATTTTATTGGCTCAAGCACGGTGAGTCCTCAGCTACAGCTCCGCTATCACTCCGCTACTACTCAGCAAATTTTCATTTGTTTGTATCGCAGAAAATTGAACTAAGCATTTGCAAAGATTAAATTCACATATTTAAATATATGTTTTTTATTTGCTTATTTATTTGCTATAATTAGGTAACAACTTATTTTGAGAGCGTCCAGAATGCTTGGAGGCGATAAAATGGCATTTAGTTATAACAAGCTTTGGAAACTATTAATTGATAAAAAGATGATGAAAAAAGACTTGATGGCAAAGACGAATCTGACATCAACTACGATAGCAAAGATGAGTAAGGACTTGCCGGTAAGCATGGACGTATTAGCCAGAATCTGTAAGGCTCTTGATGTGAACATTGGTGATATTGTTGACTATGTCGATGATGATGCATCGAATTCTTAGATTTAATTAAGGGGGCGCAATTTATGAAAAAGCTGTGCTTTGGTTCTTACGCAACGGTTTTAACGCTTTGTAAAGCAAAAAGCGTTACGCAAAAGCGGTTGTGTGGCACCATCTTGCTTTCTATTGCGCCAAATTATGATATTCGTGAAGATGATGGCACTACTTCAGATTTGGTTCGTGGTAAGAAAAATCTATCGCCTATCGTGACTGAAAATGCCCCAACAGTGGACTTGCGTACTGTTGCTGATTATTTCAAACATAATATCCTATCTCTCCTGGACAGCAACAAAAGGAGCCACATCGTTCTTGCGTTGAAGGATATTGTCGCTTCTGATGACACAATCGAGCCTGATACAATTGTGGAAAGAGTTAACGGAATGACAAAAGCAACTATTGCAGGACGTAATGCTTTTGTATTAGAAGACTTTCTGGCCGGGCTTTTCCTATATACGGTGGTCAATGTAGAAAACCGCAACTGTCAAGAAAGCATAAGAGAGATAACCAGTGAGTACATACAGTCCTTTGAAACGCAAAAAACGATCATAGACTTTCTTACGGCATACAGCAATTTCTCAATGGGGATCGCCGATGAAATAGCGATTAACACTCGCGCTTTGGTTTTACTAACAGAGACAAGCGGCAAATGTCAAAAATGCGGGAGACCATTAGGCATAAAAAAAGAAGGTAACGACGTTAATTACGCTAAAGTCGTTCACCTTTCTGAAACTGATGATGTTATTCTATGTGTTGACTGTGAACGCGAAATGCAAAATGCCTCAGAAGACGATAAATTGGCTTTATTATCGGACAAACATTATTTAGAAAATCTTACGGCGGCAAGGAATGCAACGTCACTATATACATTGCAAAATCAAATTGAAGATGTGCTTCGTGAAGTAAACTTAATGGATGTTACAGATGATACACGTCTCAAAATAGAACCTGTCAAGGTTGAAAAGAAAGTCACTGAAAAGCGGTTGAAAGAGCGGGTGCTTTTTGATGTTACGCAGTTGTATGAAGGCGTTAATAATGCGTTAGATCGATTGGCAGGAGAAAACAAGCTAAACGTTGATAAGTTTGCTAAAAGTATTAAGCGGATGTATGAAGATGCAAGCGAATCGCTTTCCTCCCAAAGTGCCATTTATAATCTTCTCGTTGAAACATTGTTTGAAAAGACTGGCCGCAAATACAAAGAAGCCTGTGAAATCATAATCTCCTACTTCGTGCAAAGGTGTGAGGTATTCGATGAGATTGCCGAATAAAGTTACATCTTATACAAACAGCGTTATTGCTCGTTTTCCAGATATCTTAGAAGTGTTGACGCAGCGAGATATGTCTCCTAAAGAGCTGTTTGAACTAACCACATCAGGAAAGAAGGATATGGGCGATTTTCTAAGTGCTTTAAACTGCTTGTTTGCATTGGGGAAAATTGAACTAATTGAGGAAGGGAGGGTACTACGCTATGTTGACAGAAATTCGATGTGATAAATTTGCACCTGGGCATCAAAACATCCAATTTAATTCAGGACTTAATACGGTTTTAGGTAGTGCTGGCGGCAGTAATGCCATCGGCAAATCAACATTCCTGTGGATTATCGACTATGCATTCGGCGGTGAAGGCTACTACACCCTTTCTGATGACATTAAACAAGAGATCGGCCCTCATACCATTTATTTCACTTTTCAATTTGAAGAACAGCCACATTACTTTTATCGGAGAACCGATGAACCTAAAAATGTATATCGCTGTGATAAAGAAGGCCATTTCATTACAAAGTTGTCACTTGATGAATTTCGGAGCTTTCTCTTTCAGGAATACAAGGTTGGACTTCCAGCCCTTACATTTTCGGAGATTACAGAGCGGTTTTTTCGTATTTATGGCCGGGAAAATACACTGGAAAAGTACCCCCTGCTCGTAAAGCCTCGTGAACAGGATGAAAAAGCAGTTGATTTTCTGATGAAACTATTTGGTCACTACAATATTCTTTCTGCCATTAAGAACATGGAGGAAGAACTTGGTGTCAAATTCTCGCAGCTTAAATCGCGTAAGCGTCAGCAGGTTGACACCGCAAAAATTGAAATGAATCAGAAGACTATAGAGTCACTGAAAAAAAGGCTCCAGAAGCTAATGAAAAATAGTGAAGAGGCCCAATTAGCGCTGTTTGGGTTTGATACACAGACATTTGAACGGATAAAAGCAACTCAAAAAGAGTTGAATAAATTCATCCGCAAACGCAATCGTCTGCAGTCTCAGCTTAATGCAATTTCGAGTAACATCGCTGACACTAATCCTGAAACCGCCAGTGAATTTGATTCCCTGGTGCATTTTTTCCCAAATACTGATATAAAAGCCTTCGAGGAAATTGAGCACTTTCATAAGAGAATAAGAGAAATTCTGGGCGAAGAAATGGCTCAGGAAATAGCACGTTTGCAACCGCTCATTGATCATTGCGATAAAGAAATCAAACGTCTACATCAAAAGATAGAGGAATCCGGCTTGGCAAAGGAGATGTCGGAACGAGTGCTCTCCCAATGTGTCAACGTGTCAAAAAGCATTGATAGACTAGAAGAGGAAACAGCCGAGTTGATCCACCAGAAACAATTGCAGGAAATCCGCGCCGAAGCAGAGCACAAGCTAGAAAGACTATTGCTACAACAAACCGAGAAGCTGGAAGAAATACAGGACAACATCAACCTACGTATGGCAACGATAAATGGTGTAGTGACTGAACACCAAGAAATAGCACCCATTCTGCAGATTACTCCCCAAAAGGAAATTACCTTCGAGACTCCTGGAAACACCAGTGAGGGTACTGCGTTTAAGAGCCTGGTGGTTTACGATTTAAGTGTGCTTGAGTTACGACCAATCCCTGTACTCATTCATGATTCTAATATTCTCAAACGCATTGAGGATATACACCTAGAACACATATTGGAACGTTATCAGGCCAGTGGACGACAGATCTTTATTGCGTTTGACAAGGCTGATTCTACAACCACAAAGGCACACAAGATTTTAGAAGCTACAACGATTTTGCGGTTGTCGGATGGAAATGAGCTTTTTGGTCGTTCGTGGAGTAAGCACGAAACGAATGATATTAATGGGAGGATCTAAAATATGGCTGCAATCAATGATTTAATAAAGCAAATTCCTGATACGTCTTTACGTATTCGCTTGGAACAGGAAGTTGCTCGCCTATCTAAGAATAAAAAATTTGGACTAGTTTTCGAGGAACACATCCCTGAATGTACTCCGCTTTATGATGTTGCTGTCAAACTTGGCTCGACTGTTGCACGAAAAACAGGACACATCAATGATGTTTATACAGTGGTGAAATTAAATGCCGATATCGCCCTTTGCCGTAACAAGGCAACAGGCGGCACTGTAACCATCCCACTTACGGAGCTTGTTTCGGTCGCCCAATTTGGCGAGCCGATTTTTCCTATGCTCCAACCGATTGATTCTATAGAGAATGCGCCTGATAGTAACCTGTGGCACACACTCATTGAAGCAGACAACTACCACGCTCTCCAGTTGCTGGAATACCTATACCCCAAGCAGGTAGATTGCATCTACATTGACCCGCCATACAACACAGGGGCAAAAGATTGGAAATACAACAACGACTATGTGGATTCCTCTGATAGCTGGCGGCACAGCAAGTGGCTGTCGATGATGCAGAAGCGGCTGAGGATTGCGAAGAGGATTTTAAATCCAGACACAGGTGTTCTCATCGTCACCATTGACGAACACGAGGTGCATCACCTTCGAATTCTGTTAGAACAGCTATTTCCAGAGTATTATATCCAAATGGTAACCGCTGTGATAAACCCGAAAGGGGTTACTCAGGGACGCTTTTCGCGGGTAGAGGAATATATAGTGTATTGCTTTGCTCCTAACGCATTTGTTGATCCCAGTGATGATAATCTGCTTAACCCACCTGTTTCAAACAGAAAACCACGTTGGAAAGGACTCTTACGTTCTGGAACAAATGCACGGCGTGAAGATAGAAAAAAAATGTTCTACCCGGTTTTAATTGATACTAAACTAGGCAAAGTTGTTGGTACTGGTGAAACTTTACCTTTTGAAGAATATCCAAATTTCGATTTGAAAATTGATGGCTATGATGTTGCGTGGCCTATAAGAACAGATGGCTCGCTAGGTAATTGGGGGGTTGGATATGAGACTCTTCGAACATTAATTAATAAAGGGTACGTTTCTCTTGGAAAATATGATTCAAAACGTAAAACATGGGGAATTTCATATATTAGCCTACCTAATCAGAAGATGATAGACGATGGACGTATTAGAATAGTAGATAGGGATCCCAAAACTGGGGTTGTATCTATTGAATATACTGACGGTAATAATAGGGCAATTAAAACTGTATGGCACAGGAGTTTGCATGACGCTGGAGCTTATGGATCCGATTTGGTTTCAAGTATTATTGGTCAGTCAAGAGCATTTTCTTTCCCTAAATCACTTTATTCTACTAAAGATGCAATTATGGCAGTGGTTCGAAATAATAAAAATGCCCTTATCGTTGATTTCTTCGCCGGAAGTGGTACAACTCTCCACGCCGTGAATCTGTTGAACGCTGAGGATAGTGGCCACAGACGGTGCATATTGGTCACTAATAATGAGGTTTCAGTTGACGAGGCACGGGACTTACAAAGAGACGGCTATCAACCAGGTGACCTCGAATGGGAAAAACATGGAATTTGCCGCGCGGTAACTTGGCCGAGGACAAAATATAGCATTCTTGGCAAACGTGACGATGGTACGGTTCTAACGGGAGAGTACTTTACGAACCAGACCGTAACAAAGGAAGTTGATCGTTCATTCTATCAGCTTGGCTTTGTAGAGAACCCCACAGAACTAACAACCAGTGCTAAAAAGCAGCTTGTTTCCTTGCTTCGTGGCAAGGATGGAAAGGCACAACTGCCGCAAACGTTGGTAAAAGCGGGCAGTAAATTTATTGTTTCGGATAAACATTCAGCGTCGGTTTTATTTGATGTAAACGCTGTTGATGAATGGCTGGAAGCGTTGGAAGATCAAGACCACATCACAGACTTTTACATATTGGTCAAAGAGACGGCGAGATTCAAAGAAATAAAAGCACTGGTTACTGATTTGCTTGGTCCCATTAACGAGACAACACAAGTGAAACGCCCCATGGGTGATGGCTTTCCTGCCAATGTCGAATATTTCAAACTTGGTTTTTTGGATAAAAACAGCGTGTCGCTGGGACAGCAGTTTCATGAAATACTACCACTGCTGTGGCTGAAATCTGGGGCACTTGGTCAGCGACCGGAACTGAGCAGCGATGAAGAACCAGAAATGTTAATTCTTCCACAGAACGGCTTTGCTGTTCTGGTTGATGAAACAAAGTTTGCCGAGTTTGCCGAAAAGCTCTCGGAAGAAGATAAAATCAGGGTGGTCTATTTCGTAACAAACTCCGAGGACGCTTTCCGTGAAATGACCGCTGGGATAAAAGTAAATAACACCTACCAACTATACCGCGATTACATCGATAACTTTGTGTTGGGGAGCAGGAGGGATTCATAAATGAGAGATACATTATTTCCGTTTCAGGAAACAGCTCTTGCTGAATTGCATGAAAAGATAAATAAAGCACACTTGATGTGGAGCGAACGTGACCCACAAGTAATTTCCTTTTCTGCACCTACAGGTTCGGGAAAAACAATCATCATGACCACACTCTTTGAAGAAATTCTGTTTGGGAGTGCAGATAACATTGGCGAGCCGGAGTCAGTGTTTGTTTGGCTTTCCGATTCACCGGAACTTAATGAGCAAACGCGACTTAAAATTGAAAGCAAGTCTGATAAAATCCGTGTGCGGGATTTAGTTACTATTGATGCAAACTTTAGCGCCGAGTATCTTGAAGGCGGCCGCATCTATTTTCTGAACACACAAAAACTAGGTTCCGACAAACTATTGACGGCAAAGTCCGATACACGGCAGTATTCAATTTGGGAAACACTTACTAACACTGCCAAACGTAATCCAAAGCAGTTTTATGTGGTGATTGATGAAGCGCATAGAGGCACCTATACATCCGTTCAAGCGGAGAACAAGGCGCAGTCCATCATGCAGAAATTCATTAAAGGCAGCAAGGACGACGGGCTCTGCATTATGCCTCTTGTTATCGGCGTAACTGCGACCCCTCAGAGATTTGATAATTTAATTGCTGGAACTACATCGACAGTTCAGAAAGTCATCGTTCCGCCTGAGCATGTGCGTGATTCCGGACTTTTAAAGGACAGAATCATCATTCATTTCCCGGATATTCAACTGAGTGCCGAAATGACCATGTTCAAGGGTGCAGTAGAAAATTGGCTTAAAAAGTGCTCTCACTGGAAAGCTTACTGTGAACGCGAAAACGAGAAAATGGTAAATCCTATTCTCGTTGTTCAAGTCGAAGATGGCAACGAACGCGAAGTAACCCATACTGATATTGGGGCTTGTATTGATTTACTTGAGGAATCACTGGGGCGCAAATTACTGCCTGGTGAAGTGGTGCATACCTTTAATGACCGTGGCACGATTAAAGTGCGTGACGTCGAAATTCAGCAAATTGAGGCCTCTCGAATTGAAGACGAAGAAAATGTGAAGGTAGTATTCTTCAAAATGAACCTTTCCACAGGCTGGGACTGTCCCCGTGCTGAAACGATGATGTCGTTCCGCAGTGCACAGGACTATACTTATATTGCGCAGCTTTTGGGACGTATGATTCGCACTCCTTTAGCGAGAAGAATTGCCTCCGATGCTGAACTTAATAGCGTCAGTCTTTTTCTTCCGTACTTTGACGAAGATACAGTGAAAAATGTGGTTAATGCTCTACGCGATAGTGAGTCGGCTATGCCCGCCGAAACAGGTACTAACAAAGAACTTGTTACACTTGGTCGCAACCTTGCCTATGCCGATGTGTTTGATGCAATGGATAACCTCGTCACTTACCGGGTAGATTCATCCCGCAAACAGGCACCGCTTAAGTTACTAATACAGCTTTCCCGCGCACTGACGATGGACGGCATTGATTTGGGAGCGCAGAAAACAGTTAAACATGCAGTTTTATCAAAAATGGATGAGGAAATTGCGCGGATAAAAGAAAGCGGAGAATTTGACAGCCGAGCTGCTGCAATCACCGGATTTGCTCTGGGTACACTGATATTTGAGTACGGAGTCAATGCCTATTCCTTTGACGAAGCAACACAAACCATGACAGTATCGGATTTCGATATTTCACGACATTTTGAACAGGCCGGAAAGCTGTTGGGCGAAGGCCTGCACAAAGAATATTGGATTCGGCACAGTAGCCGTGACCATATCGATATAAAAAAGGAGATTATCGTTCTTACAAACGATACGGACGCAATGGAACGAATAGAAGCCTTTGCAGAGGAAAAATTCATTAATCTCTACGAAAGCAATAAGCGCTCCATTGCAAGATTAAACGAGGCACGAAAGAATGTTTATGAAAGGTTAATCAATGCTTCTGCGCAACCGATAGCTGTGCCATGGGTATTACCCGATTCAATCGATTTTTCTGTGCCGGATGATAGCATTAAGTTTGAACAGCACCTCTATTGTTCTAAGGATGACACATTCCAAACATCACTAAACCGGTGGGAGAGCGGAGTTATTAAAGAAGAACTTAAAAACGGTGCCGTCTGCTGGTTACGTAATCTCGACCGTAAAAAGTGGTCACTTGAAATACCATATGAAGTTAGCGGTATTACCACTTCTATGTTCCCGGATTTAGTGGTTGTTAGAGCAGATGCACAGGGTTACGTTTTCGATATTCTGGAACCACATGACCCCAGTCGTAAGGATAATTACCCCAAGGCTGTAGGCTTGGCGAAATTTGCCGAGAAACACTGGGATAAATTTGGCAGAATTCAGCTCATCCGTCTAAAAAAAGGTGTAGATGGTCACGAACATTTCTATCGATTGGATATGGGAAAAACAACGGTCAGGAATAAGGTTCGCGGTATAACGTCAAACGAGGAGCTTGATAGAATTTTTGATTCTGACGCTATCCGTGAGGATTGAGAAATTCTTAATAGAAATAGTGATTTTGTGTCATTGGGTATTAAAAGGAGGGCACGTTTCATGGCTCAAAGTATTGTTCCTAAAAAGGAAGAAAAAATTAAGGCTATTTTTGATGTTATGACTGATAAAAGCAGTCTTGAAGAATTTAAAACAAAATTTAAAGAAATGTTCCCAAAAGATTGGCAGCGTATTATCGCTCGGTACAACGAACATGAGAAAAGAGACACTAAACGTAAAGGGCACCCTATGCCTAACCCGGAAAAATATTTGCAAAATATGTTTAATACTTATTTGAAAAAATAGTTATATTCTATATTGTTCTGAGTTAATATTTTCATACTCTGTTTCAAAGGTGCTAGTAAACATAAGCCGGGTTTGAGACTCGAACTGTGATTTTACAAGCAAAAAAACGGTAATAGCTGAACATATCCGTAAAACGAGGATCTTAATATGTTTTATTGGAAACAGAAAACAGAATCTGGTACAACTTTAGAGTCTGAATTGCTTTCGTGTAAATCAGTGAGCAAAGCCGTAATAGCTTCTGCCTTTTTGTCCCGAGAGGGTGTCCGAATATTGCAACAGATAAAGGACACATATTTGCTGCAAAAGGATGACATCACGTTGTATCTTTCGGCACAATTTTCGGCTGACAAACCTCACGAAATCCTTAAACTGCTTTCTAGCCTGTGTGTTACGAAAATAATCTTCGATTACAACTTTCACGCCAAAGTATATCTTCTCGTGGGGAAACCAGACAAAATAATCTATGGATCATCCAATTTTACAGAGGGAGGTATGGCGAGTAACATTGAGTTTGATTATATTGGCTGTCCAACGCCGGATGAATTAAAGTCGTTCAATTCCTTTTTCAGTTTCTGTGACTTTATCTCTAAAGAAATAAACGATGAGATTATTAAGTATTATGAAGACAATCAGAAGAAAATATCGGAACTGCATCGTACTCAGAAAAAGCTAACAATGACCCTGACAGGCTTTACTCATCAGAACGATGCTTTCTTACCGGATGATTATGATATTGATGATTATTTCTTTGACTATAGTGATTATGAAACCTTCTTCTTTAGAAACCGAAAGAAGAACGGCGCGGACATTAAAGTAAAACGCGAGCGAGTTCAGAGTAAAATGCTCGATATCCACCAAAAGATATATCCGAGCGTTAAGAAGCTGGGCATAGCCCATCATAAGAGAAAAGAGAACATCACTTCCCTGATTATCCCTCATCCCATTAATCAGTATTCAGTAGGCTGGTTAGGTGTTCGCTATGGAAAGACACCACCGGAAGTTGAAGTACTGAATATGGGTAAAAGCAAAGATGAAGATATATACGGATTCCAAAAACACGGTTGTTTGCAGTATAGCATCGGTAGTGACGGGTTCGAAATAAATCTCTTTTTAGCCGTAAGGCACGGAGCCGTTGACCGTGCTTATCTGCATCAACATTTAGGAGGACTAAAACCAAAAATAGAATCCGAACTTAGGAAATTAAAAGGCCATGGAATGGAATGGATCATTTGGGATAACGATAACGAAGATCCTTTCGTTTTTGAAGTTGACAAAGAAGAGCCTACAGCATTTTACGACTTTTTTAAAGAAAACGACCGTGATGGGCGTGAGTCATATTTGCGAAAATATTATCAACCTGACGATGTTGTACTTCAAACTAAAGATTCTATCTGTAGGGAGATTCTAAGGATAATGAAGATTTTACTGCCACTTTACAATATTATGGTATGGAGACCTCCGCTTAAAAGTAGATAATAGTATCTTTTAACGATTAACCAATCTTTCAACGATTACCCGTTGGCGATGCACACCCTTGCTATCTTTCAACGATTATCCAGATAACTCTTCGAAAATGCAGGAGTTAAAATCCTGTAAATAGTGAAAATGATCCCCTACAAATAGATAAAAGCCGCCCCGCTAAAACCACAGGAACGGCTTAAATACCAGCTTTTCAAGCAATATAAAAACCACCCACCGATAAAATTTATTTTATCAATAGATGGTAGATAATCTGGTGGAGGCGGGGGGAGTCGAACCCCCGTCCGAAAGCAAGACCAGTCCAGTCTCTCCGAGCGCAGTCCGTGTTTTGAGTTTCGCCAACCGGACGCCCACGAACAGGCTTCCTTCGGCTATCCCCGATTAGTTTCCCCTTGAAGCCCCTCGAGGAGGAAGGCTTCAGGGTACCCTAACTAAGTGACGCCCTGCACCAGGCCGTTAGGAAACCTGGCCGGACGAGCCGCTTAAGCGGCTAGTGCGAAGTTATCTTCTGCAGTTACTTTAAGTTTTTCGCCTTTTTATCGAGCTGGCGACAACTCGGCTCGCTGCTCGACCCATCTTATCCCCCGTCGAAACCAGTACGCCCCCATATATTTATGGTAACTGCCGGTTATGCTAATAGAGAATAAATGAGCTATTTAATTATTTAATTACAACCGCACCAGTCATAATAATATCGCAGTACGCTTTTGTCAAGAAGTGAGCCAGAGGAACCGTCCCTTGACTCAATTCATGCGGCTGCGTTCTTTTACTGCCCGGTCAATATCGCGTTTGGCATCCCGGGAGGCGATGTCTTCACGCTTGTCGTAGAGTTTCTTGCCTACCGCAACAGCTATCTCCATCTTAGCCCGGCCGTTTTTAAAGTAAATCTTCAGCGGTATCAGGGTGCACCCTTTTTCCTTCTGCATCCCCAGCAGGTGATTTATTTCCCGGCGGTTCAGCAATAGCTTTTTGGGCCGCAAAGGGTCATGGTTGAAGCGGTTGCCTTTGTCATAAGGACTGATGTGAAAATTATTCACCCAGACCTCCCCGCCTTTAACCGTGGCATAGGCGTCCTGCAGGTTGCCCTTGCCCATGCGCAGGGACTTGACCTCGGTGCCCACCAGCACCAGTCCGGCTTCAAAGCTTTCTTTTACATGGTAGTTGTGCCGGGCCTTGCGGTTATCAACCACCGGTTTTATGCCCTTTTGTTTACCCATTTCAGCACCCCGATTAGAAAACTCGGCTTGAGCCGAGCCGTTGACTTAAGGCAAATAGCCTTGTTTCATATCTTTCCGCCTTTGAAAATAGTTGTCTGATGCGGTTAAAATAACCCTCGCCTCGGTTTTTCAAGGCCAGGGTTTTTGCTTCTATATCTGCCTCTAAAGTATACCTTACGCCTGGTTAATGGTCAAGTATCCTGTATATCGCTAACTTTAAGGTACGAATAGGAACTGTCCTTACTGTCTGACCCTCACCGATATGATCAGCAACCCCGACCTCCCGGCAACTTTAGTCAAGTAATTCAAAGTCGATTTTGGCCTCATCCACATCTACCCGTACCAGCTGCACCCGGACCTGGTCACCGATGGCAAATTTGCGGCCGCTATGGCGTCCTGCCAGGGTGTAGTTGCGGTCATTGAACTCGTAGTAATCATCGGTGATGCTGGATATGTGTACCAGTCCTTCCACCGTATTATCCAGTTCAACAAAGAAACCAAATGACAGAATGGAAGAAATGCGGGCTGCAAATTCCTCTCCTATGAACTGTTGCATATACTGGGCTTTCTTGATATCAACCAGTTCCCTTTCCGCTTCTTCCGCCCTTATTTCCTGCTGCGTAGACTGCTCACCGTATTTAGCCATCTTCTTTTCCAAAGCAGCCCGTTTTTTGGCATTCATATTACCGTCCAGCAGAGCAGTCAAAGCCCGGTGCACTACCAAATCGGGGTAGCGGCGGATGGGACTGGTAAAATGACAGTAGTATTTGGAGGCCAGGCCGAAATGCCCCAGGGCTTCCTGAGTATAACGGGCATGCTTCATGGAGCGCAGCAACAGCATGGCAATCATCTGCTCTTCCGGCCTGCCCTTGATATCTTCCAGGATTTTTTGATAAATAACAGGCTCAATTTTTTTGGCTTTAATCTTATGTCCAAATCCACCCAGAACCAGGTTAAGCTTGGCTAATGACTCTTCATCCGGCTTTTCATGAACCCGGTAGAGTATCGGTATCTGCCTTGAGTACATATGCTCGGCCACCACTTCATTAGCCTTTATCATAAAGTCCTCAATCAGCATTTCTCCCGGGCCCCGCTCCAGGCATCTGATTTCAACCGGGAAGCTGTTATCATCAACTATTACCTTGGACTCGGGAAAATCAAAGTCCAGACTGCCCTGACGGGTTCTTCTGGCTCTCAAGATATCGGCCAGTTCCTTCATCAGATAAAAATCTTCCAACAGTTCCTGGTAGCGCGCCTTTTCTTCCGGGTCATCATCAGCCAGGATGCGGTTTACGGCTGTATAGGTCATGCGCTCTCTGATATTGATAACCGACTTGCAGATATCATGGTTTAAAACCTCTCCATTAGGATCGATATCCATGATACAGCTCATGGCCAGGCGCTCCCGGCTGGCATTAAGGCTGCATATGTTATTGGAAAGCTCCGGCGGCAACATGGGCAGTACTTTATTTATCAGATAAACGCTGGTACCGCGGGCAAAAGCCTCCTTGTCCAGGCGGCTGTCCTCCCTTACATAGTGGGATACATCAGCTATATGCACCCCCAAACGGTAGCCCGCGGGAATCCGGCTGATGGAAACGGCATCATCCAGGTCTTTGGCATCTTCGCCGTCAATGGTAACCATGCGCCAATCCCTTAAATCACGGCGCTTTTTTATCTCCGCAGCCGTAACCGGCTGGGCCACTTCCCCGGCCTCCTGCAGCACCGCTTCAGGAAAGTCGGTTCTTAATCCATGTTTTTTAATAACCACCTGCAAGTCCAGTCCCGGCTCCCCTTTACGTCCCAGCACCTCTACAATTTTCCCTTCCAGAGCCCGATCCCGGTCGGGCCAGGAGATTATATTAACCAGTACCTTATCTCCATCTTTAACTGCCATTTTCCTAACCGAACGAATATAAATGGGATAAAAATGGCGATTATCGTCCGGTATTACCTGCCCCCGCTTCCTGCCCCGTTCATAAGTGCCTACCAACTGCTGGTTGGCTCGCTTGATTACCCGGATTACCTCGCCTTCGGGCCGCTGCCCCCCGTTCTGGCTGGCATTGAGCCTTACCATAACTTTATCACTATGCATGGCGCCGTTCAGGGCACCGCTGTACACAAAAACTTCCGGACGGGTAATATCGTCAGGCACCAGGATGCCGTATCCCCGCTGGTTTAGCCTGATCGTCCCCCTTACCAGGTTCATCATCTCCGGGAGACCGTACTTATTCTTGCGCGTCCTTACTATCTCGCCATCCTTTTCCAGGTGTCCCAATTCCCTCATAAATTTATTCTCTTCTTCTTCGCTTACCCCGAACACATCCCTGAGTTCATGATAACTCAGAGGCCGGTAACTTTTCTGGCGCATGTGTTCCAGGATGCCATCACTATTGATCATATATCCTCCTTAAATATCACAGGAATTTTACTTCTATATATTATTCCCACTAAAGCCGGCTATTTAGCCCTGCAAACCGATATCGGCAGCAATTGTTTTCATACTCTGCAAAGCGATAGTCAAAAACTCTTCCAGCTCCAGCCCCAATTCCGCACAGACGGCCATATTCTCCCGGCTCGCTCCCCGGGCAAAGGCCTTTTCCTTGAAACGCTTTTTCAGTGATTTAAGTTCCACCCCGGCCAGGCTTTTATCCGGGCGTACCAGGGCGGCGGCGGTGATAAAGCCGCTGACCGGATCGGCAGCGAACAGGGCTTTATCCATCATGGTCTTCCGTTCCAGACCATGAGCCTCATTATGCACCTTGACAGCATAAACGATATCAGCAGGAAGCCCATGTTCCTCCAGAATCTCGGCTCCTTTAAGGGAATGGGCTTCTAAATCTTCGACAGTAAACTCATAGTCTATATCATGCAGTAACCCCGCCAGAGCGTAGGTTTCTTCATCCTCCCCCAGCTTGCGTGCCAGTCCCCTCATAATCGCCTCCACCGCCAGGCAATGGTTAATCAAGTTCTCCGTGTGTAAATAATGCCTTAGCAAGGCCATTGCTTCTTCTCTCAACATTTTTTGCCTCCTCTGTTGCAAATAATTTATAAATCCGCGTTCTCAATTTCGAACTATGTAAGCATAGGTTGCCCTCATAGGCGGCGCTAACCTGTGGTTATTAAAAACTCTGCTATAGCTTTAGCCAGTTTGTCCTTTTCGCTGCCCATGGTGGCTATGTGGTCGGAATCGGGGAGCTCCAACAGCTCCGACCCGGGTAATTTCTCCTGCAGATAGTACCCGCTGCGGGGGTGCACGGATTCATCCCGCAGGGACTGAACGAGCAGAAGCGGCAGTTTTACTTCATTGATCTCCTGCACTACTAAATTCCGCAGTTTGGTAACACTCTGAAAAGCCTTGACCGGAATGACATCATAGGCAAATCTGCCCTGTTCCTCCAATTCCCGCAGGTGCAGGCGATCTTTTTTAGGATAGAAGGGCCTTACACATCTTATTAAGGGGCTGGCTGCAGTCAACACCGGGGAATGGTTAAAGATAGGGGTATTTATGGCAATAGCCCCCTTCAGCCCGGGCACAAGACAGGCAGCATGCAGAGCAAGCAATGCCCCCATAGATAAACCCCCAACAAAAACCCGTAGATAACTCTCCATTAAAAAGCCCAGCTCTTTCTCTACCGCAGCATACCATTGCTCCCAATTGGTTTGGTTGAGAAAACGGGGAGTAGAACCATGACCAGGTAAAAGCGGGACACTGAGGGTACAGCCACACAGGTCATGAATAAGGCGGGCGGTGGGATATAATTCCGAAGGTGAAGCAGTGAAGCCATGAATAAATAGGAGAGCTGTCTCCCGGCTGCCACCTAAGAAAAAAGATTCCGCTTGTGGATATATGTATATCATGATTGCCTCCTGTCAATGCCTCTTGGGGTAATTATAGCATTAAAAAGCAGGCGGGACTAAACCCCCTGTCCCCTTATAAGTAATGAGTTATGCTATAAAAGGGACAACTAAAGCCAGGGAAACAATGAGCAGGAATTTAAGCAGGAGATTCAGGCTGGCTGCGTAGGAATATTCTCCGGCTCTCAGAATAGCCAGGAGGGTACCTGATACAACCGCGCCAATAATCAGTGCGGCCAGGGCTTGCTTACCCAGCAAAATCCCGGTAAGAAGCGGTATTGCTGTCGCCATCGCCAACACCAGCAACGATTCCCCATATTTGCCATAACTGAAATCAGGCAGTGAAAAATCGCCCTTCGCTTCACTTGGAATTTCATCTGCAGGGGGTTCGCTGTCTTCAAGACCTTGTTCCTCTGAACTGTTCCGATCTTCACCAGCCATCCAGCCGGAAAACAGATAGGGCAGAGTGCCGCCTATCGCCAGACTAAGCAAAACCACACCGTTGAATACGGGTATTATTTCCATTCCGCCCATCTGGGTAAAGGTCAGCAGAAGGACAACCGAAGCCAAAGCAGCCGAACATATATTAAAGCAACTGACCGGTTTATCATTATGGTCTTGTCCAGCAGCGATTTCCTGATAAACCTTGTCTGTATCAGCCGGTTTTTCATTCCCCATCATAGCTCCATCAAATAAGCCCAGGGAATAATTCCGCATCGGTTTCAGGGTCTGCATGAATACAGCTATACCGGTAAACAGAATCACAGCCAGAGCAGCTATGGCAATACCATAAAATCCAGAAGTATAATAGGCTAACACCAAAGCCAGCAGCAGAACGGGAACAGAAATCAGCAGGTGATAGCTATGCGGTTTATTAATAAAGAAGGGGAGTTTGAAGTACCAAGGTAAAAGCAGGAGTATGGCCGCTGCCCACCCTGCCCCAAACGAAAGGAAAACCTTTGCCTGTTCGCCGGGGAGCAGGACTTTGATCGCAAACAGGGTAAACACAAGCATGAATAAGGCGAAAAGGCCTGATGATATAGCCGTTGCCTTCAACCATCCCCGGTTGCGCAAGATGATTATAATCAGCAAAATAGTCATATAAGCCGGAAGAGCAGCAGCAAAAACTGATAACGGCAGGAGTACTCCGCCGAATCCATACCGGACCATACCCAGAGCTCCGATGCTCATCGCCCCCGCCAGGACAGCAGCACAGGAACTGCATAAATCAAGGACAGTAGTTCCCGCGTGAAGGACAACGGATATTGGCTTGACAGTTGGGCACGCTTCGGGCAGGGGAGCCTCTGATGTATATATTTCGGATTTGACCGGGAAGACAAAAAAGTTGCCGGCAGCAGCATAGAATAAAGCCGGTAAACTAATCCCCAGCACAAAAAAGCTTAGCGAACCGGGAGTACCGACGCAGAAAAACACCAGGCCGCATCCCAAAAAAACGGCGGAAAATACCAGTAACCCCACAGCGCTGGCTGCACAGAGCAATACCGCCATAGCCTTACCGGGAGAGCCGGCGGCGGCAGCCCTGGTTCCCGCCCGCTGCAGGTTGGCAACGGCTTGGTTCAGCAGCAGTAAAGCGGTCAGTATTCCCGCCCAAAAACATACCGCGAACGACCAGCCATATATAAACCCCAGCATACAAAAAGCTACCAGGGCGCCCCCGGTAGCGACTATGTAATATCTGTTTAAAAAAGCCCTTAATAAACTCTCGATATTAGCCGCATTTCCATCTGCGGCAATTGTCCCCGGAGGCAGGCGGTTGATGCCCAATATCAAAAATATTGCCAGCAATAAGCCCGCTGCTCCGAGTACAGGGGTATAAACTAGATAATTTTGCATGGCATAATATCCATCCTCTCATATCACGCCAGGTTGAATATTTAGCCCATAATGGCCAGAGCCAGTGTCAGTATCATAAACGCTACGCACAGATAGGCGGTTATTTTGCTGAGCAAGTCATCCAGACCCTTTTTCTTGCCGAAAATAGCCTCGCCGCCACCGGCAATGCTTCCAGACAGACCGGCACTTTTACCGGATTGCAGAAGAATAGTGGCAATTACGCCCAGAGCGCATATAATCTGGAGTATTAACAAGATTATTTTTAACATGTTTCCCACCTCCATGTGTATAATCAGATTCCGCTTAAGGCGAAAATCGATAGTCATGTTTACAAGACAGAATATATTTTATCATAAAAGTGTGGAAAACAAAATAGCCGCTTTATTTCTTAAGATTGTAAAAAGCCTTGATTCCCCGATACAGCGCGAACTCGTCCAGCTCTTCCTCAATTCTTAGCAGTTGGTTGTACTTGGCCACCCGATCCGTCCGGGCCGGGGCCCCGGTTTTTATCTGCCCGCTGCCGGTTGCCACCGCAATATCAGCAATAGTGGCGTCCTCGGTCTCTCCTGAACGGTGGGAAATAACACAGGTATATCCGGCACGGCGAGCCATTTCAATGGTATCCAGGGTTTCAGTCAGAGTGCCGATCTGGTTCACCTTTATCAGGATACTGTTGCAAACCCCCAGTTCGATCCCTTGTGCCAGCCTCTCGGTATTGGTTACAAACAGGTCGTCCCCTACCAGCTGCACTTTACCGCCGACGCGGTCGGTCAATAGTTTCCAGCCCTCCCAATCGTCCTCGGCCAAACCGTCTTCGATTGATATTACCGGATATTTCTCCACCAGACCGGCATAGAAATCTACGATTTCCTGGGATGACAGCACTTGCCGGGTACTTTCCAGGTGGTATTTGCCATCCCGGTAAATCTCACTGGCAGCTACATCCAATCCGATATAAATGTCTTTTCCTGACTGGTAACCAGCCTCAGCAATAGCTTCCAGGATAACTTCAATCGCCGCTTCGTTGGAGGGCAGGTTGGGAGCGAATCCGCCTTCGTCCCCTACTGCAGTAGCCAGGCCTTTCCGGCTCAAAACTTTTTTTAAGGCATGGTATACTTCAACTCCCATACGCAACCCTTCGGCAAAAGAAGGCGCGCCACAGGGGATTATCATAAATTCCTGGATATCCACATTGTTATCAGCATGCTTGCCGCCGTTTAAGATATTCATCATCGGAACCGGTATTTCCTTGGCATTAACCCCGCCGATGTACTGGTAAAGCGGTATCCCCAGGTAATTAGCCGCTGCCCGGGCCACCGCCAGGGAAACTCCCAGGATAGCATTGGCTCCCAGCTTGCCTTTGTTGGGGGTGCCGTCCATCTCTATCATCAAGGTGTCGATGTCCACCTGGTGAGTGCAGTCCATGCCGATAACTTCCGGCGCAATAATGTCATTTACATTATCTACCGCCTTTAATACCCCTTTGCCGTTATAGCGGCTTTTATCCCCATCCCTTAACTCCACCGCCTCGTGGGCGCCGGTGGACGCCCCGGAAGGTACGATAGCCCGTCCCATGGTTCCATCCTCTAATATTACCTCTACTTCCACCGTAGGGTTACCCCGGGAATCAAGCACCTCACGCCCATAAACATCAACAATAACACTCATCCTGGTCTGCTCCCTTCGTAAATAATCTGACGCGGACCTGCCGCATCATACTAAAGTCTGTGATCTAAAAATCTGTGTTATCTATGGTTTCTAAATAAGTGGTTTCCCCGTCATTTCCTCCGGTATCGGGATACCTAATAAGGCCAGCATGGTTGGCGCTATATCCCGCAGAGAAGCATCAGCGCGCAGACTTTGGCCCTTAAACCTGTCTCCTGCCAGTATAAAAGGAACCTGGTCGGTAGTATGGGCAGTATGCGGACCGCCGGTCTCCTGGCAAATCATCATCTCACAATTGCCATGGTCAGCCGTTATCAGCACACAGCCTCCCCTGGTCAGTACGGCATCAACTATCTGGGCCATGCATTCATCTACCGTTTTAACTGCCTGAACCGCAGCTTCCAGCACTCCGGTATGGCCTACCATATCAGGATTGGCAAAATTAATGATGATGACCTCATAGTAATCCCGCTCAATCGCCTTCAGCACCCGGGCGGTAACCTCAGGTGCACTCATCTCCGGCTGCAGATTATAGGTAGCCACATTGGGGGACGGAACGAGAATGCGGTCTTCGCCCGGGTTGGGCTCTTCTACCCCGCCATTGAAAAAAAAGGTGACATGAGCATACTTTTCGGTCTCCGCAATCCTCAGCTGATGCAGGTGGTGCTCCCCCAGCACTTCCCCCAGAGTATTATCCAGGTTCTGAGGCAAAAAGGCCACCGGTGCATCAATGGTAGCGTCATATTGGGTCATGCAAACGTAATATATCCGGGGACGAAGCCGCCGTTCAAATTTATCCATAACCGGCTCCACAAAGGCCCGGGTAATCTGGCGAGCCCGGTCAGCCCGGAAATTAAAGAAAATAAGCCCGTCCCCGTCTTTGATGGTTGCCACCGGATCACCCTTGTCGTCAACTATTACCACTGGTTCCACAAATTCGTCGTTGACCCGGGCTTCGTAACTGTTTTCAATAGCGGCATAAGCGTTGGGAGCTTTTACTCCTTCTCCCAGCACCAGAGCATCATAGGCTTTTTCAATCCGCTCCCAGTGATTATCCCTATCCATGGCATAATAGCGCCCCGACAGGGAGGCAATTTTGCCCACGCCCAGTTCGTTCATCTTCTTTTCCAGCGCCGTCACATATTGGGCCGCACTCTTAGGGTTCACATCCCGCCCATCAAGGAAAGCATGTACATATACATTCTTCATTCCCCTATCCTGACACAACTGGAGCAGAGCGTAGATATGTTCCATATGGCTATGTACGCCCCCGTCGGAAAGCAGTCCCATCAAATGTACGGCTCCTTTATTCTTTTGGGCATAATCCATCGCCGCATTGAGCTCCCGGTTCTTATAAAAACTGCCGTCTTCTATAGCACTGCTGATGCGGGTTATTTCTTGAAATACAATACGGCCTGACCCCATATTTAAATGGCCCACTTCGGAGTTTCCCATCAATCCCCGGGGCAATCCGACATCCAGGCCGGAACATTTTAAACAGGTTGACGGATATTCATCCCATAAGCGATAGAAATTGCGGGGGTCAGCCAGGGTAATAGCGTTGCCCTGGTCGGTATCACGCAAGCCCCATCCGTCGAGTATCATCAAAACCACGGGCGTTATTGTCATCTCTTACTTAAACCTCACTATACCGGCAAAAGAATCTGCCTGCAGGCTGGCGCCGCCCACCAGTGCCCCGTCAATATCTTCTTCTGCCATAAACTCTGCAATATTCTCCGGCTTGACGCTTCCTCCGTACAAAATACGGATAGATTCCGCTTGTTCCCTTCTATATAACCGGGCCAGACAACTGCGGATAAATCCGGTCATCTCCTGTGCATCATCGCTGCTGGCATTTACCCCGGTACCGATGGCCCATACCGGTTCATAGGCTATAACCATGCCTCCGGGAGCAAAGGATACATCCTTAAGATCCCGGCTGAGCTGTTCTTTGACCACTTCCCGGGCCATATGGTTCTCCCGTTCCTGCAGGGTTTCGCCTACGCAAAGAATAGGAGTAATACCCGCATCTAGGGCTGCCCTTACCTTGCGGTTAATGATGGCATCGTTCTCCCCCATTATCTGGCGTCTTTCCGAATGTCCCAGTATTACATAGCTGCAGCCGGCGTCCACCAGCATCAAGGGTGATATTTCCCCGGTATAGGCCCCCTTCATCTCCCAGAACAGGTTCTGCGCTCCCACTCTGATACCGGAACCTGACAGTGCTCCCCTCAATGCCGGAAGACTGACAAAAGACGGACAAACCGCAACTTCTACTTCTGTTACGCCGCTCAGCAGCGGCAGCAAATCCTGCACAAAGGTCTCGGTATCCCGGATGCTCTTATTCATCTTCCAGTTAGCCACTATGAGTGGAGTTCTCAACCCCAAACATCTCCCTTCTCCCCCGGCTTAAGCTCCACAAGCCACCACGCCGGGGAGCTTTATCCCTTCCAAAAATTCCAGTGTGGCGCCTCCTCCAGTTGATATATGGGTTATTTTATTTTCCAGGCCCAAATCGTGAGCTACCACTGCCGAATCTCCACCGCCTATTACGCTTACGGCGGTTGAGTTAGCTATGGCCTCGGTTACCTCACGGGTTCCGCGGGCAAATTGCTCGTACTCATAGACCCCCATGGGGCCGTTCCAAATAATAGTCTTGGCCTTATAAATCTCTTCTTTGTATTTTTCAATAGTCTGCGGGCCGATGTCCACTATCATCATATGCTCGGGCACCTCGTCAACGCTCGCGACTGCAGCTGCGGCATCAGTCGAAATCTCTTCGGCGATCACCACATCGGTCGGCAGCAGCAGCTTTACCTTTTTCTGCTCGGCTTTCTCTATCAGTCTTAGAGCTTCTGTGAGCAGGTCTTTCTCCAATAATGACCTGCCTACATTTTTACCCTGAGCCTGGATAAAGGTATTCGCCATTCCCCCGCCAATCAGAATCACATCCATTTTTTCCAGTAGATTTTCTATTATACCCAGTTTATCGGCAACCTTGGCCCCCCCCAGTATGGCCATACGCGGACTTTGGGGAGAATTCAGCACATTGGAGAGCATTTTTACTTCCCGTTCCATCAGAAATCCAGCATAGGCGGGTAAGTGATCGGCTATACCGGCAGTTGAAGCATGGGCCCGATGGGCGGTGCCAAAAGCATCATTTATATAAAGGTCTCCAAGAGCAGCCAGTTGTTGGGTGAATTCCGCATCATTCTCTTCTTCACCGGAATGAAAGCGCAGGTTTTCCAGCAGCAGTACTTCTCCGGGATTCAGGCCCTCCACCCTTTCCTCCACTTCTTTGCCTACACAGTCCTCGGCCATACTGACCGGAGCTTGCAGCAAATCATTAAGGTGGGCAGCTACTCCTTTAAGGCTGTATTTTTCCTCCGGCTTGCCCTTGGGCCGGCCCAGGTGGCTCATAAGTATGAGCTTGCCCCGGTGGGCCAGGATATACTCCATACTGGGAAGGGCTGCCCGCATCTTGGAATCATCCAGTATGTTGCCTTCCTTATCCATAGGTACGTTAAAATCCACCCGCATCAAAACCCGTTTCCCATCCAGTTCCGCATCCCTGAGATTTCTCAAGTATTACACCTCCAGGATTAATTAAGAATTCTTTGCTATATACTCCACTACATCCACTACCCGTACCGAATAGCCCCATTCATTGTCATACCAGGCGATTACTTTTGCCATGCGGTCGCCGGCCATCATGGTCAGCAGCCCGTCAACTATGGAAGAGTTGTTTTCTCCCCGATAATCACTGGAAACCAGGGGCTCTTCGGTGTATTTCAAGATGCCTTTGAGATTAGTCTCACCGGCAATTTTAAAAGCGTCGTTGATCTCTTCCACCGTGGCTGCTTTCTCCAGTTCTACCGTCAGGTCAACCAGAGAAACATCCGGGGTAGGTACCCGGGTGGCCATCCCATCAAGCTTGCCCTTCAGTTCCGGAATAACCAGCCCTACGGCACTGGCTGCACCGGTAGAGGTAGGAACGATGGACAAAGCTGCAGCCCGCGCCCTTCTCAGGTCGTCATGGGCCAAGTCCAGAATCCGCTGGTCATTCGTATAAGAATGAATAGTATTCATTAGTCCTTTCACTATGCCAAATTTCTCAATCAAGACCTTGGCCACCGGCGCCAGACAGTTGGTGGTGCAGGAAGCATTGGAAACCACGTCATATTCAGGCCGGTATTGTTCGTGGTTTACACCCATAACCATTGTAAGATCAGCCCCCTTGGCCGGGGCGGTAACAACTACCTTCCTGGCTCCTGCCTTAAGATGGCGGGCAGCTTTTTCCCGGTTGCGAAAAGCACCGCTGGATTCAACCACGATCTCTACTCCCATTTCCCCCCAGGGTAATTGTTCCGGGTCTTTATTGGAGAGATAGCGGATTTTACGCCCGCCTATAGCCAGGTAGTCCTCCTCCGCTTTGACCTCGGCCGGGTAAACCCCGTGTATGGAATCATATTTAAAAAGATGGGCATTGGATTTGGCATCACCCAGATCATTTACCGCCACCAGTTCCATGTCATCCCTGTCCAGGGCTATCCTGGCAACCAATCTGCCAATTCTCCCAAAACCGTTGATGGCAATTTTAACCGACATCAATTATCATCCTTTCCGTTAATTATGCTTATGATTTCCTTGGCTGCACCCTCATCGGTAATAAGAAGGCTTTGCCGCCGGCTGCTGAGCACTGCTTCGATCGCTTGAGCCTTATTGCTGCCGCCGGCAACTGCAATAATAACCGCGATGTTGTCCAGGTCGCTCAATTCCAGACCAATTCCCGGAACTTCATAGACTATTTTGCCCCTTTCGTCAAAATAATATCTAAGCGCCTCCCCCACAGCCCGATTTTTCTTTAAGAAATCGATTTCCGCAGGAGTAAGGCGTCGACGGTTAGCCATCTCCAGAGCTGACCCGATACCATGCACCAATATATCACTGGCCTTTATATTCTCTATCACGCGGGCAATATGAAAATCCTTTTTCAGTATCTCTACCGTAGTTTCCTCCAAATTATCCGGAATATGCAGCAGTCGATACTGAGCACCAAGCGACTTGGCTATCTTGGCGGCGATAGTACCGGCCTGCTGTTCCATTTCTTCCCCCAGGCCTCCCCGGGCAGGCACTACCGTCATATCCGGCAGATTCATACCCGAACCTATAGACTCAGCCATTTCCGCCAGGGTGGTGCCGCCGGTAACCGCTAAGGTACAGGAGGGATAGAGCAGTTTTTTAAGATAACGGGCTGCCGTCCGTCCCAAATCTTTTCGAGCCAGAGGGTCAGAATAGGAATCCCCTGGTACCACAATCACTTCAGGTATACCAAACAATTGTTTAAGTTTCTCAGCTAATGTTTGAGTCTGATACAGGAAGGGAATTATATCGTCAATTTCATGCAGCATCTCTTCTCCGGCAGCGGTGAGATATATCCCCGCCGGGGTTATATGTATTATTCCCCTTTCCTTTAATATGTCTATTTCACTGCGAACCGCTCTTTCCGTCAAGCCCAAATCCTTGACCAGTTGCCTCCTGCCGACAGGCTGCCGGTGCATTACCTGCCGCAGTATTTGATACCTGCTCTGGATGGTCTCCAAAGTCTCAGGAGCAAATCGTTCCATCAATGAAAAAAATCTATCCATAAATCGTCCTCAAAAAGACTTATTGGGGCAAGTTTACACACCAGGGGCAAAAATGTCCCAAATTTATTAACCTTGTATGCAAAATACCTTGCTTTATTAATTATTATATCACAATTGAGGAAAAATGATGCACATAGGTGAGAAAAAACCGTGCAGGCTGAAAGCAAAGGGCAGGAGGCGAAGACGCAGGCGGACACTCGGTATGATAACCGCCTCCCACCTGCGCGTTATCGTACTCTCAACAGCTAATAGCGTTTACGGGCCATGGTGGACAAAATTCCCAGTTCCTGGCGGTATTTGGCTACCGTGCGGCGGGATATCCTTATACCCTTCTTATTTAAAATCTTGGCAATGGCATCATCACTCAGAGGTTTGGTGGAATCTTCCGCTGCCACTATTTCTTCCAGCATATGTTTGATGCTCTTGGAGGAAATCTTTTGACTGCCATGGTAGGATTCGACTCCGGTACTGAAAAAGTATTTTAATTCAAACAGCCCCTGCGGGGTCTGAATGTACTTGTTGGTGGTAGCCCGGCTGACGGTAGACTCATGTACCTCGACAATATCCGCCACCTGCTTGAGGTTGAGGGGCTTCATATACTCCACCCCGTGATCCAGAAACTCGGTTTGGATGTCAACTATACAGCGGGCGACTTTGTAAAGGGTCATACGCCTCTGTTCGATACTGCGAATAAGCCAGATCGCAGAGCCCATTTTATCCTCCAGATATTTTCTGGCATCCTGGGTAAAGGAATTGGGCTGACGCAGGATGCTTTCATAGACCTGGTTGATTATCAGGCGGGGAAAATTAAAATCGTTTACTATGACAATATATTCTCCTTCCACCTTTTCCACAAAAGCATCGGGCAATATATATTTTATCTCATTACTGTTGCTGTACTGAAGACCAGGCTTGGGATCCAGGGTTCTGATCAAATCGCATATATCCTGTACTTCCTCTACCGGAACCGCCAGCACCTGAGCAATCTTGTTCAGCTTGCCCCGGGCCAGATCTCCCAGATGGTTGTTAATAATGTCCCGGGCCATATCACTTTCTTTACCGTAATGGCGTAATTGCAGAAGCAGGCATTCGGCCAGGTCACGGGCTCCAACTCCGTGGGGGTGAAACGACTGAATCAATTCCAGGGCCTCTTCAACCTTGTCCTTGCTCACATTCAGCTTGGCGGCCACTTCGTTCAAATCTATGCAAAGATAGCCGTTATTATCTATGCTCCCTATTAGATAATTGCCTATAACCAGGTTATCTTCTTTTTTGCTGGCGATATGGAGCTGAAACTCCAAATGCTCATAGAGACTGGGGCGACGGGTTAAGAAGTTATCAAAAGACTTTTCTTCGTCCCTATCCCGGGGAGTAAGGCCTATATCACGGTCATGGAAAACCTCCAGCCATTCTTCCATTTTAACATTCTCGTTTTCCTGGGCCTGTTTGTCTGCTTCCCCCTGCTCTTCACGCTCCTCCAAAAAGGGGTTCTCTTCCAGTTCCCTTTGGATATATTCAGTCAACTCCAGGGTGGACATCTGCAGAATGGCAATGGCCTGCCGCAGCTCCGGAGTCATAAGTAATTTTTGTTGTTGTTCCAGAAAAACATCATGTGTTAACCGCATGCAGATCCCCCTTTTATCTAACCCTTTAAACATAAATATTTCTGCACTGCCCGATTTATGTCCTTCTGTCTAGCTATCCCCAATAATCTCTTCCGCTATTTTTTCCAGTTTGCGCATTCGGTAAGCAACACCTGGTTTACTCAACTGGGGTTCAGTCAGTTCACCCAATTCCTTAAGGGTACAATCGGGATAGTCTACCCTGAGAAGGGCAAGTTCTTTGTACTGCGGCGCCAGGCTTTTCCACCCTTCTTTTTTCATTGCCCGGCTGATCAGGTCAATCTGCCGCACCGACGCATCTATGGTCTTGGCCAGATTGGCCGTCTCACAGTTCACCTGTCGATTGACGGCATTACGCATCGATTTAAGAATACGTACATTTTCAAAGTCCAGCAGGGCTCTATTCGCGCCTACAACCCGCAAAAAGTCTCCGATCTTCTCACTCTCTTTAAGGTATAAAACCAAGTTGCTTTTTCGTTCAAAGCTGCGCATATGGATACTGAAGCGCCCCAGCATTTTCTGTACCTGCACCGCCAGTTTATGGTCATTAAATACAATTTCCAGGTGATAATCACCTTCAGGCCGGTTTATAAACCCTCGGCTGAGAAATATCCCCCGCAGATATGCACGCTTGCAGCAGGCTTTTCTAGTAAAATATGTGTTAAGTTGCCGTTTACTATTATTATTGGCGGTAATCAATTGAAATTCCTGCAATATCGACAAATTATCTAAAGAAAATTGCGTGTTGACTTCATAAATCTTCGTTTTGCCAAAACGCCTGCGGTTTTCTATGCTAACGCTGGCGGGCAGGCTATAACTCTCCTTTATCAGCTTAAATATTTTCCGGGCCGTAGCTGCATTTTCGGCTCTTACTTTAAGAAGATATCCTTGTTCACCGGCATCAACAACTGTAGCTGCACTGTCCAACAGCGCCAGCAGCTCAGCTTTACGGCAGCATTCCTTCTCCGGTATCACCCGGGCCAGCTCATTCCTGACATCATTACAAAAACTCATGAACATTCTCCCCGCCAGAGCCCTGAATCCATAATCCCAGCTCGCCCTTGTCTGTATTGTGCCCAGCCATCCATGCGTTCGTTAACTTTCGCGCTTTATATTCTCCAGTATCACCCGGGCCAGTTTCTCAGAATCGTGCCAGGCCACATCGGTGTGTGACACCAGGTCTCTCTCAATAATATTAATTCCCATTTTTACTATTTCTTCTCCTGCCGTTCTTACCGGTATGGCTTTTTCCTCCTGATAACGCCTAAGTCTGTCTTCATCGATGCTGCCGCAGTTTATCACCGCATGCTCAATTAGCTGGCGCCCGCTGTACCGGGCAATCACCTGCAAATGGTCCGCAGCCGTAAATTGGTCGGTTTCCCCTTGTTCAGTCATTATATTACTGATGTAGAACGTGGCGGCCGGGGAGGCAGCTATAGCTTCACTGATGCCTTTTACCAGGAGATTGGGAATTATGCTGGTATAGAGGCTGCCGGGCCCTATAATAATAGCATCAGCCTCTTCAATAGCCTGCAATGTTTCCGGAACCGGACTGCACTCGGGCAGCAGAAAAATCTCCTGAATCCTTCCCCCATACTCCCGGATAGCGGTTTCACCCGTTACTCGCCGGCCGTCGGCCATAATTGCACCCAGGGTTATGGTTTCCAGGGTGGCTGGAATGACCTTGCCCCTGACTGCCAATACCTTGCTTGTTTCCCGAATAGCAGATACGAAATCCCCTGTTATTTCGGTCATAGCTGCTAACAGCAAGTTACCCAGATTATGTCCCTGAAGACTTCCCTCCTGGCGGAAACGGTGCTGAAAGACCCTATCCATCAGGGTTTCGGTCTCGGCCAGGGCTACCAGACAGTTGCGGATGTCACCCGGGGGCAGCACCCCGAGTTCATTCCTCAACCGGCCCGAACTGCCTCCATCATCACTAACCGTCACTACTGCCGTAAGTCTGGAAGTATATCGTTTTAGTCCCTTCAGCAATACTGATAGACCGGTACCTCCGCCTATCACGACTATTGCCGGTTCATGCCTGCCAGTATTCATTTACCCCTCCATTTTGTATCTTGCCACATCTCTATGCCGGGTTAAAACATTATATCCCATCTTCTTAAGCTGCCCGGCCACATAATCGGTCAGCACCACCGAGCGGTGCTGGCCGCCGGTACATCCTATAGAGACAGCCAGATTGGTTTTACCCTCCTGTACATAATAGGGAATCAAATATTTCAGGAGATTCAGGAAACGGCGGGTAAATGACCTGGTGACTGGAGATTCCAGTACATATTCAATTACTTCCCGGTCTTCCCCGGTAAGGCTGCGCATCAAAGGGTCATAGAAAGGATTGGTCAAAAACCTTACATCCATAACTATGTCAGAGTCCAGGGGAATACCCCATTTATACCCAAATGATACTATATTCACCGTAAACTGGGCGGATCTGCTTTCGCTATACAAACTTTGCAATTTGTCCTTGAGCTGCCGGACGGAAAGGCCGCCGGTGTCAATCACCAGATTAGCCCTGCCCCGCAATTCCTCCAGCATCTTCCTCTCCAGTTGGATAGACTCCATAAGCTGGCGGTGATCCGAAAGCGGATGGCGGCGGCGCGATTCCTTGAAACGCCGTACCAGTACATCATCGGCCGCCTCCAGAAAGAGAATCTCGTAGGCTATGCGGTCTTCCTTCAATTCGTGCAGTGACTGGGACAGATCGCTGAAAAAGTCTCCTCCCCTGACATCTATAACCAGGGCAACCTTGTCAACCCGGCCTTCGGACTGCATACTCAGCTCTACAAATTTAGGCAGCAATGCCGGAGGCAGATTATCGACACAATAGTAGCCCATATCCTCCAGACAATTGGCCACCTGGGTCTTACCGGCTCCTGAAAGACCGGTAATTATGAGTATGTGCAGCTTCTCTTCCTTTTTCTCCATTGGGTATAACCCCCTCCCTGGAACCGGTTCACCACCTGCTCGGGAGCAATATCCAGCTTTTCCACCAATTCGGTTCCATATTCCAGGTTTCCTACCGTCTCCCGGAAATGAGCATCACTGTTGATTATAAAATCAACCCCCGCTCCTTCTGCTTCCATTATAGCAGATATATCGGGGTATTCGTGCCCGCAATTTATCTCAAAGAGAACATCATTGCGGACACAAGCCCGGGCCACTTCTCCTACATCGACGGTGAAAAACAGACCGGGGTGAGCCAGGATATCCAGCAGGGGGTTATTATACATAGCCTCTATGCTGGCCTTGGTGTTATTGTTAATTGCTTTTTCCCGCTGTCCCCGCCCCAGGCGGCGCAGGGAATTTTGGACAAAAACCGCCCAACCGTCTTTGATTGAGGTAGGAAGGGTGTAAGGATGCAGCCCGGCAATGAGTATATCCATTTCAGCTATTATCTCCGGCGGGATATCCAGAGTGCCCTGTAAATCCCGGATGTTGGCCTCAGCTCCCAGCAATGCCTTTACGTCAGAGTGCACGGAAGCGACGGCATCCAGCTTGTCTCGCAACAACAGATAGTCACCAGCATCACTTACCCCGATTACAGCCGCCAGCGGACCATGGTCGGTAATAGCCACTTCTTTTAACCCCCGCTCCCGGGCTGCCCTGATAATATCTTCTTCATCCTGTCTGCCGTCGCTGAGCCGGGAATGGGTATGATAATCTCCGTATAGCTCCATAAAACACCTCAGCCGTCTATTCAAAAGTAATGCCCTGGGGCTTTAAATTGGATGCGGAACACGCCGATCCTATATGATTCACGCAGCTTTTTGCTTAACCCCGGCTTATATCTTCATTAGTGATTTCATCCTCGGGGCATGAACGGTTAATTGGAAAACAGAGTTTCCCAGGGCTGCGTCTCCTGCCATTAACGGTGAGACGCGCTTCATCTTGTACATAATGTGTGCATATTCCGCCGGCTTTAGACAGCTCAATAGAAAAACCAGCGTATAGCTGGTTTTAAAAAATTAGCGTTAATCCTACAAATCCGTGTGATCCGCATCTGTTTACGTATTATTCTATTTCCCCAATTCGGCCTTAAGGTAGTCGATGACTGCTACCGGAGTGGGATTTATGCCATATTCCAGGGCCAGGTAGACACTGGCATAGTCCCCGATATAGACCAGGGAGTAAAAGCGGGCGAGGTAGGATTCACCCTGGCTGTTTACTTCCGCTATGCTCTTGACCCGATCCTTGATTATGCCTTTGCTTATCTCTATCCGTCGTTTGACCCGTTCGTGGTCATACTGGTCTTTTAAAATTATGCAGCTCAGGGATGACAATAACTGCGGCGGGACTTCAAAACCCACTATCTCATTATGGCTCAGCTCCGGAAATACATTGTAAAAGGCCGGACATTTGGCATTTTCGTTAATCTGGGCCTTCCAGCGCAGAGCAGCTGCTTCGGATATGCCTGAGGTGCCCCAGATAACCGGTAGTGAACCTTTCAATTGCCGGGCAATAATCCGGGCCTGGTTGGCTGAAGCCGGGGCAGCAGGTTCGAGATTGCCCCGCATATCCCGTAAAACCTTTACCGTTTCCTCCAATTCCTGGCGAACGCCGGCAACTATTCCCAGTTCCTCCAGCAGCAGCGCCAGGGGAGCAAAAAGATGCCCGGTGGCGGCCCGCGGTACCAACCCGGCTGGTATCCCGACTACGGCATAGCCGTCTTCTTCTGCCCGCGCCTTAAGCTTCCCGCCGGTGGTAACGCATATTATCGATGCCTTCTTCTCCCGCGCCTCACTATAGGCGCTGAGGGTCTCTTCAGTATTGCCGGAGTAGCTTACCGCCAGGAAAAGAGTATCCTGGTTCACAAAAGCGGGCACATTGTAGTCCCTCACCACTACCACAGGTATTTTAGCCGTTCCGGCAGCATAGGTGCGTAAAATATCTCCGCCGATAGCCGACCCGCCCAGGCCTGACACTACTATCTGGCGGTAATCCTTTCGGTACCCGGAGGCAAATGCCAGATCCAGATCCAGACTGCCGGCAAACTGTTCCGGCAAGCCATACAGGTATTCCATCATCTGTTCCGCTGTCATATTGCTCAAGCTGTTTTCCCCCTCATTATTTATTATCTTCCGCCTCCCAACGGACAACCGTCCGGCTCTCAGGCCAATACCCGGGCTGCAAGCCGTCATATGTGAAAATATGCTTACCTGCGCCTGCCATCTAACATCTGTTTTCTAATACCGCTGCCACACAGCCATACAAAACTACATCATCTCCCAGTTCAGTACAATCAAGCGCTAAATGCTCCCGGTTCAAGGCAAAAGTATGCCGGAAGACATACTCCTGTACCGGCTGCAGCAGCAGATCCTTTAAACCCAGCATGACTCCCCCTCCCAGTACGACTGCTTCCGGATTCAAAACATTTACCATATTGGCTATGCCAATTCCCAGATATTCCGCCAACCGGGCAATCATTGACCTGGCCTCCTGATCTCCCTGCCGGGCGGCCCTGCCCAGTTCCCGGGCACCCGGCTTAACTCCTGAAGCGGTACATGCCAGTATTCCCTGGCCTGAACCCTGCTTGAACATCTCATCCAAATGCCGGCTGATGGAACTGCCTGAAGCCAGAGCCTCCATGCAGCCCCTGCGTCCGCAGTTGCACCGGGCGCCGCCGGCCTCTATAACCATATGGCCAAATTCTCCGGCTCCACCGGACCTCCCCCGGTATAATTTACCCGAAGTAATTATTCCTGCACCCACACCGGTGCTGACGGTAATATATAAGAGCTCCTGACAGTTGGAGTAGCGGCCATAGCGATGCTCCCCTATTGCAGCCATGTTGGTATCCTTTTCAACTATAACCGGACGACCGAATCGCCGGCTCATTTCTTTCCGAAACTCTACCTCTCCCCAGCCAAGGTTGGGAGAATCCTTTACTACTCCCTCGGGAAAAGCCAGCGGCCCTGGAGTAGCAACCGCTATTCCGGTGATTTCCTGTTCCCTGATTTCGTAAACCCTGATCAATTCACGGGCACTATCTGCAATCATATTCAGTGCCCCGTCAGGGTTATCCCCGGGAGTAGGCACACGGCTCCGACCCAGTATCGCACCATCTATACTGACAATACCGGTCAATATTTTAGTGGCCCCCAGGTCAACCGCCAGTACCAGTTCGCGCAAATAATAACCCCCAATTACAGTATGTACTTACGCAGGGCTTCGGCAACACCATCTTCATCATTGGAGCGGGTTACAAAATCGGCAGCTTCTTTTACCGCTTCCCAGGCATTTCCCATGGCTACTCCCACTCCTGCCCACTCCAGCATCTCCAGGTCATTATAGCTGTCTCCTATCGCCATTACTTCAGCCCGGCTTACGTGGTAATGGGATGCTACCACCCGCAGAGCATCCGCCTTATTGGCCTCCCGTGCCATAACCTCCAGGAAAAAAGGTTTGGAACGGGTAATATTAAGCTTCTCCCCATACCGGTCTTTTAATTCCCGTTCCATACTTAACAAGAGTTTCCTGTCCTCGGTTACCGCCATAATTTTCATAGCGTCTCCGCTGCCGGCAACCGTCACCAGGTCGTCAACCATGACCGCCTTTATTCCTGACAGGCTCTCATAGTAAAGGCCTTCCTCGGTGAGCGTTTCCATCATTAATTGATCCTCCAGATAACTATGATAATGAACCCTCTTGCTTCGGAAAAATCGAACCACCTCGGCTGCCGGCGCCGACGGCAAGGGGCGGTAGTAAATTACTTCTTGGGAGCGCGAGTTTTTTACCAGCCCTCCCTGATAGGTTATCAAGGGAATATCTACTTTTATCTGCCTGGCATAGGGTAAGGCGGAACGGTACATGCGGCCGGTAGCCAGGGTAACCAGAATCCCCCTTTGCTGTACCTCGCTTATAGCCCGCAGGCAATTATCGGCTATTTTCAAACCCGAGTCCAGCAGAGTATCATCCAAATCTATAGCCACTAATTTGACCAACCGCGAAAACCTCCTTTGGCTTAGGGGAAATCAGGTCATCGACATGCATGGATGCCAAGAAGCCGAGCTGATGCCCGGCTTTTAAGAACATTTTGTATTAGTATACCCTTTATTTAAAGTAAAATGTACGATCCTCGACCAGAAAACTTATCAAGAAACTCAGCAGGCTGAATATCAGAGCACTCAGTATAGCCCAGCCAAAACCTTGGATATCAAAGCCGCGGATAGTTATGGAAGTAATCCACAACATGAAACCATTGATAACCAGGGTGAACAGTCCCAGGGTTATAATATTCAGGGGCAGAGTTAAGATTATTAACAAAGGGCGGATAACGGCATTAATAACTCCCAAAAATATTGACCCGACTACAGCCGCCCAAACAGTAAGATGAAAAGCCGGTATAATTGCTGCCGTCAAAATAAGGGCCAGAATGCTCAGCAGCCACCTGATAACCCAACCATGCATCGATATACCCCCCCTCGACAATTAGCTTTCACCTGTTTACATTTATAATCAACGGGTTTGCAATTATTCTAACATAATTTGCAAGCTTAACGATTTATTTCCCGGGAAATCTTTAAAAAAATTTAAAAAGTGCCGCCATGGAAGTAATTATAGACATTTTCGGCGGCCTGGCGGGTCATGCCCGATATTTGGCCCAGTTCCTCCAGTGAAGCCTGCCGTATAGCCTTGACGGAACCGAAATGGCTTAAGAGCTTCTTTTTGCGGGTCGGCCCGATACCTTCAATTTTATCCAGGGCTGAAGCTTTGACTTTTCCGGCCCGGCGCTGGCGATTGTATTCAATGGCAAAACGGTGGGCCTCATCTCTTAGCCTCTGCAGCAACTGCAGGGCTTCGTCGCGGCGGGGCAAACGCAGGGGATGAGCCGGCCCCGGGGTATAAATTTCCTCATTCTTTTTGGCCAGACTGAACAAAGGTATGTCTACCCGCATAGCCTTGAGCACGTTGTTAACCGCATTGACCTGGCCGGCGCCACCGTCAATTATAATCAAATCCGGCTCCGGCAGGAATGCCGGATCTCCCTCCCGCGCCCGCTTAAAGCGCCTTTCCAGGGCCTCGCTCAATGAAGCGAAATCATCATTCTGATCTGACTTCATCTTAAAGCGGCGGTAAGCCTTGCGGTCTGCTGCCCCGCCGGTAAAAACCACCATGGAAGCCACCGTTTCTTCTCCTCCCAGGTGGGATATGTCATAACACTCTATCCTTTCCGGGATTACCTCCAGTTCCAGCACCTGGCTCAAGTGTTTAAGGATTGCCAGGTTGTTCTCTTCTCTATCGTGTTTCTCCTGCCAGAGCAAGGCCGCATTATTTAGGACCATATCCAGGAGACCTTTCTTATCCCCCCGCTGCGGTACCCGCATCACCACCTTGTGGCCGCTTTTGGCCCTGAGCCAGGATTCCAGCACTTCTATTTCCGCCGGCAGATGGGAGACCAGTATCTCCCCCGGTATATCCGGCCGTTCATCATAGTAATGCTTGAGGAAGAATTCCATCAGCTCGGCTTCATCTTCATCAATCGCCCGGTTCAGCCAGAAGGTGCCTTTGGCCATAATAGCACCGCCCCGGATTTTAAAAACCAGAACCAGGCTTTCTCTTTCCTCTCCGGTCAGGGCAATCATGTCCAGGTTGTAGGGGTTTTCAAAACTGATTTTCTGCTTTTCACCGATTTTCTTTATGCTTTCTATCTGATCGCGCAAACGTGCGGCCTTCTCAAATTCCAGATGGGCAGCCGCATTTTTCATCTCTTCTTCTTTTTGCTGCAAAAGTTCGCGGGATCTGCCTTCCATGAAGTCGAGCAGGGAATCAACTACCTGACGGTACTCTTCCGTGCTTGTTTCTCCGCTGCAGGGAGCCAGGCAGCGTCCGATATCACGGTTCAAGCAGGGCCGTATGCCCGTCCTTAAGGTCTTGCAGGTGCGCAGAGGAAAGACCAGATTTAACAGCTTCATGGTCTCGCGCAGAGAGGTGACATCGGTATAGGGACCAAAATAGCGGCTGACTCCATCTTTCTCTTCCCTTACCAGGGAAAGGCGGGGATAGGCTTCGCCTATGCTTATCTTCAGGTAGGGGTAGGTCTTATCATCCCGCAATCGGATATTGTATCTGGGTTTATAGGCTTTAATCAGGTTGTTTTCCAGGATAAGGGCTTCAACTTCGCTGCCGGTGACGACATAATCAAAATCAGCCACCCGGGCCATCATGGCCCGTACCTTGGGATGCAGTTTATCCGGGGACTGGAAATAAGAGCGCATGCGGTTACGCAGGGCTTTGGCCTTGCCCACATAAATAACCCGGCCATCCCTGTCCTGGTAAAGATAAACCCCCGGCTTCAGGGGTACATTACGCAACCGTTCCTTTAACATAGATACCACCTTTTATTTTAAAACATCCCTTAAATATTTACCGGTATAAGAAATCGGGCTTTGGGCTACTTCTTCCGGGGTTCCCCGGGCTATTATTTCTCCTCCTTTTTCGCCGCCTTCCGGCCCCAGGTCGATTAAATAGTCGGCCGTTTTTATCACATCCAGGTTATGCTCGATAATAAGAACGGTATTGCCATTGTCTACTAAAATGTTTAGCACGCTAAGCAGGTGTTTAACATCATCCTTGTGCAGTCCGGTGGTAGGCTCATCCAGTATATACATGGTTTTACCGGTGGAGCGCCGGGACAGCTCACTAGCCAGCTTAACCCGCTGAGCTTCTCCCCCGGAGAGAGATGGCGCCGGCTGCCCCAGGCGGATATAACCCAGACCTACATCCTGCAGGGTCTTTAATTTACGGTGTACCTTGGGAATGTTCTCAAAAAAATCGACCGCCTCGTCAACTGTCATTTCCAGTACATCAGCTACGGTCTTGCCCTTGTACTTTACCTCCAGGGTCTCCCGGTTATAACGTTTGCCCTTGCAGACCTCACAGGGTATATAGACATCCGGCAGAAAATGCATCTCGATTTTGATGATGCCATCTCCGGAACAAGCTTCACAGCGTCCTCCACGGACATTGAAACTGAATCGTCCCGGTTTGTAGCCCCTTATCTTGGATTCGTTGGTGCTGGCGAAGAGCTCCCTAATCCCGTCAAAAGCACCGGTGTAGGTAGCCGGATTGGAGCGTGGAGTCCGGCCTATGGGAGACTGGTCTATATTTATAACTTTGTCTACTTCCTCGATTCCCCTCAGTCCTTCATGCCGGCCGGGGCGGTGTCTGCCCCCGTGCAGTTTCTTCATCAGGGCGGGATAGATGATATCTTCCACCAGGGTGCTTTTACCCGAGCCTGACACTCCGGTTATAACCACCATCTTACCCAGAGGTATGTCTACATCGATGTTTTTCAGGTTATGCTGGGAAGCGGATTTCACCAGCAGGGATTTGCCGTTGCCGACCCGGCGCCGGCCCGGTATCTCTATATCCATACGCCCCGAAAGGTATTGACCGGTAAGGGAATGCCCGCTGGCAATTATATCCTCCAGCTTGCCCTGGGCCACCACTTCTCCCCCATGGATGCCGGCCCGGGGGCCGATATCGACAATATGATCGGCACTTCTTATGGTATCCTCGTCATGCTCCACCACTACCACGGTATTACCCAGGTCGCGCAAGCGCTTCAGGGTAGCCAGCAGACGGTCATTGTCCCGGGGGTGCAAACCGATGCTGGGCTCGTCCAGCACGTATAGCACCCCCACCAGGCTGGAGCCCACCTGGGTAGCCAGACGTATGCGCTGAGCTTCCCCTCCCGACAGGGTTCCCGCCGCCCGGTCCAGGGTCAGGTAGTCCAGCCCCACGTCTACCAGGAAGGTCAGCCTTTCTTTGATTTCCTTGATTATCTGACGGGAAATGTAGGCTTCCCTCTCATTCAGCTGCAGTTCCGTGAGAAACCGGCAGGCTTCGCGCACCGACATTGAGCTTACTTCGCTTATGGATTTATGCTCCAGCAATACCCAGAGTATCTCTTGCTTGAGCCTTTTCCCCTGACAGCGGGGGCAGAGGCTCGAGGTCATATACTTTTCGATTTCTTCGCGCATGGCTTCGGATTTGGTCTCATGGTAGCGGCGTTTAAGGTTGTTAATCACCCCTTCATAGCTGCTGCGGAAGGAACTGGCCTCACCGTAGGAGTTGGTATAGTTGACCTTGAAACGCTCCTCGCCATTGCCATAGAGAATGATATCCCGCTGTTTGCGGCTTAAATCTTTAACCGGCTGATCCAGCGGTATTTTGTGCTTTTGGGCCATGGTAGCCATAATCTGGTTATAAAAGGTATAGAAATTATTGGACCAGGGGATTACCGCCCCATCAGCCAGACTTTTGTTCACATCCAGAACCAGGGCCGGGTCAATTTCCCGTTTTTCCCCCAGGCCGTCACATTCCGGACAGGCGCCGAAAGGACTGTTAAAAGAAAACATGCGGGGGCTCAGCTCCGGCAGGCTGAATCCGCAATCGGGGCAGGAAAAGTCCTGGCTGAACATCATTTCCTGTTCCCCCTCCTCCTCCAGGCGGTGAACCATCACCAAGCCCTCACTCAATTGAAAAGCGAGCTCCAGCGATTCCGCCAGGCGGCTGCGGATGCCTTCCTTTATTATCAGCCGGTCGACCACGGCACTGATATTATGCTTTTTGTTTTTGTCCAGTAAAATCTCTTCATCCGAGGTATATTCGTAGCCATCCACCAGCAAGCGGACAAAACCGTCCCGCAAAAGGTTGGCGATGGTCTTTTTATGCTCCCCTTTCTGCCCCCGGACCACCGGAGCCAGCACCTTGATCTTGCTGCCGTCGGGCAGACTCAGGAGGCTGTCCGCCACCTGGTCCACCGTCTGCCGCCGGATAGGCTGGTGGCAATGAGGACAATGGGGCGTACCTACCCGGGCAAAAAGCAGGCGCAGATAGTCATAGATTTCGGTCACCGTCCCTACCGTGGAACGGGGATTGTTGGAAGTCGATTTCTGGTCTATGGATATAGCCGGGGAGAGCCCTTCGATGTAATCCACATCAGGTTTGTCCATCTGCCCCAGAAACTGGCGGGCATAGGTGGAAAGCGACTCCACATAGCGCCGCTGGCCTTCACTGTAAATGGTGTCAAAAGCCAGACTGGACTTGCCCGAGCCCGACACTCCGGTAAAGACCACCAGTTTATCCCGGGGGATGACTACGTCGATATTCTTAAGATTATGCTCCCGGGCTCCTTTTACATATATATAATCCTTCACGATAATCCTCCTGAGACGTTAAAGCTGCAACATCGGCTCTTTATTTTCTTCTCTTCGCTTTGCCCCGTTTGCTCCGGGCGGGTTGCTGCAGTTCCCTGATGGCGTCGCGGAGCTGGGCGGCCCGTTCGAATTCCAGCCTTTCGGCAGCAGCCTGCATCTCCAGTTCCATCTCGGTGATGAAGCGCCGGCGCTCCTCCCGGGGCAGCTGGGTCAGTCCGTTAATATCATAATCCGCCGGTTCTTCCGCGATGGTGGCTTCCACTGCTGCATATACCGCCTTCTTGATGCTTTCCGGGGTGATATTGTTCTTTTCATTGTATTCAATCTGCAGCCGGCGGCGCCGGTTGGTTTCATCTATAGCCAGGCTCATGGATTCGGTAATACGGTCGGCATACATCAGTACCCGCCCTTCGACATTGCGGGCGGCCCGGCCGATGGTCTGAATCAGGGACCTTTCCGAACGCAGGAAGCCTTCCTTATCCGCATCCAAAATAGCTACCAGGGCCACCTCCGGCAAATCCAGGCCCTCCCGCAGCAGATTGATTCCCACCAGTACATCGAAATCGCCGTTACGCAGATCCCTGAGGATATTCAGCCTCTCCAGGGCATCTATATCAGAATGCATATAGCGTACCTGGATTTTGACATCAGCCAGGTAATCACACAGGTCTTCCGCCATCCGTTTGGTCAGGGTGGTCACCAGTACCCGAAATCCTCGGGCTACCGTAGCCCGGATCTCGGCCATGAGATCGTCAATCTGGTTTTCGGTGGATCTGACCTGTACTTCCGGATCAATCAGGCCGGTAGGCCGTATTATCTGTTCCACCACCTGGGCGCTTCTTTTTATTTCCCCATCTCCCGGGGTGGCGCTCACATATACTACCTGTCCTATTTTATTATAGAACTCATCAATTTTCAGGGGGCGGTTATCCAGCGCCGACGGCAGCCGGAAGCCATAGTCCACCAGATTCTGCTTGCGGGAGCGGTCGCCTTCATACATCCCCCGCACCTGGGGTACGGAGATATGGGATTCATCCATAAAGAGCAGAAAATCAGACGGGAAAAAGTCGATCAGGGTATAGGGAGGTTCTCCCGGAGCCCGTCCCGTAATATAACGGGAATAGTTTTCTATGCCCTTGCAGTAGCCCACTTCTTTTATCATTTCCAGGTCGTAACGGGTGCGCTGTTCCAGACGCTGGGCCTCCAGCAGTTTTCCCTGGCTTTTGAACCGGCTAAGCTGCTGCTCCAGCTCTTCCTCTATGTCTCCGGCCACCTCCAGCATATGTTCCCAGGTAGTAACGAAGTGGGAGGCCGGGAAGATCATTACATGGATGCGGCGGCCGTAGACTTCGCCGGTTATAGGGTTAAATTCTATGATTCTGTCTATTTCGTCACCAAAAAATTCGATCCTGATAGCTTTTTCCCCGGCAGATGCGGGAAAGACCTCCACTACATCCCCCCGGGCCCGGAAATAGCCTCGGCTGAAAGCATAATCATTGCGCTCATAGTGGGTCTCCACCAGCCGCCGGAGCAGCTCGTCACGGCTCAGTTCCATCCCCGGACGTAAAGATATGGCTAATTTATAGTAATCGTCAGGAGCCCCCAGGCCGTAGATGCAGGACACGCTGGCTACGATTATCACATCGCGCCGTTCCAGGATGGATGCGGTAGCCGCATGGCGCATCTTGTCGATTTCATCGTTTATGGAAGAGTCTTTTTCAATATAGGTGTCGGTATGAGGTACATAAGCCTCGGGCTGATAGTAGTCATAATAACTGATAAAATACTCCACCGCATTTTCCGGAAAGAACTGCTTAAATTCCGAATAGAGCTGTCCGGCCAGGGTCTTGTTGGGCGCCATAACCAGGGCCGGGCGCTGCTGCTGCTCGATGATCTGAGCCATGGTGAAGGTCTTGCCGGAGCCGGTAACCCCCAACAGGGTCTGCTCCCGGTAGCCCTGATTCAGCCCTGCGGCCAATCCCTTGATAGCTTCGGGCTGGTCGCCGGTAGCTTTATAGTCCGAGTGTAGCATAAAATTCCCCATTTTTTTACCTCACTTACATGATCCCGGGGACAAACAATTGTTCTCCTCAGATTATAATAGCAAACCGTATAGCGGCAGGGCAAGCATTACAAAAAACCTTTTTAAAGGGATAACAAGACGGAACGGAGATTGCGGAGCCTGAAAAAGGCGGGGCGCAAGGGTATAAAAACATTCAGAGAGGCTGAAGTTAAAACAAAACCGCAGCCTCCCTGATTTCAGCATAACCCCCCACCAGGATTCCGGTATAAATTCAGGTTTATCCTTTGACTATCCGCATGATTAACCCGCACTGCCAAGAATCTTGTTGCTTTTTCTCCATATATTAGCTTCCCGGCAGGCCTTGACCAGTTCATCCTGGCAGTCAGGATGGGATATCGACACCAGGGCTTCGGCTCTTTCCCAGGTGGATTTTGCTTTGAGGTTGACCATGCCATACTCGGTAACCACATAGCCGGTCAGGGAAATGGGCAGGCTGACCACGGTACCGGGGATAAAGGACGGCACGATATTGGACTCGTATTTGCCGGTTTTCTTGTTGAAACGGGCGGAGGGCAGACATACGATTCCCTTGCCGCCCTCGGAATGGAAGGCGGCAAAATGGTAGTCCATCTGTCCACCTGTTCCTGAAATCTGGCGCCGTCCAACCGACTCCGAGGAAACCTGCCCGAGGATATCTACATTGATGCAGCTGCAGATGGATATGACCTTGTCGTTCTGCATAATTACATAAGGATCATTGGTATAATCGGTGTTATATACATGTACCAGCGGATTATCATCCACAAATTCATATAATTTTTTTGACCCCATGGCAAAATTTGCTACCGATACGCCTACGTTGAGTGTTTTCTTCATGTTAGTAATTTTACCGGCTTCATACATCTCCACATAGGCGTCAGCCAGAAGTTCGGTATGCACACCCAGATCCTTTAAATCGGATCCGGCAATTATTGTACCCACGTAATTAGGGGTTCCGCCCACACCCAGCTGCAGACAGGCGCCGTCTTCAATCACTTCCACTATGTGCTCCGCAATCTGCTTATCGATATCAGTCGGTTCAATTACCGGCAGGTGCAGAGGCAACTGGCTGTTCTCGACCTCAACCACACGGTCGACTTTGGAAATATGCAGATACTGGGTATGGGGTCCATGCACCCGGGGCAGGGTGTCATGGACTTCAACCACGATATGCCGAGCCGTTTCCAACTGAGCGCCAAGACTCAAACCGGTAACCGAGAGATTGAGATAGCCCCGGTCATCCATCGGTGCGGCGCAGCAGAATACCACATCGGAAGGCCGGCGCCTGAAAAATTCAGGGATTTCGTGCAAGACTTCGGGGATATGGTAGACTAATCCGTCTGCCTGCATCTTCCTTTCCGCTACCGAGAAAGACAGATCATTCATTATAAAATGCTGCTGGCCGGGATCGCATTTGGCGCATTCACAATAATGCATCATACTGGAGGAAATGATATAGACATTCTGCAATTCATCTCTGCGTTTAGCCAAAGCCTGGTCCAGTTCCAGCGTAGGAGTGACGATTTGCCCGAAATTTACCCGGTCGCCTGATTTAACAATTTTGACCGCTTCATCGGCACTGCATAATTTGCTTCTATATTCATTCCAATAACTGCCGCTCATGCTATGACCTCCTTTACATAGTCATATTTTATTTTTAAAAATAAGGGGTATATCCGTTCTTGCTGAGGTCTTTGCCGATGACCATTCTCTGCACCTGGGCCGTCCCCTCATAAATCTGCATGATCTTGGCATCCCGATAGTATTTCTCCACCGGGTATTCCTTGGTGTAGCCGTAGCCGCCAAATACCTGAATAGCGTCACAGGATACCTTTACGGCTGCGTCTCCCGCCCAGGCTTTGGCCATGGATGAGGTTGATTTAAACGGCAGGCCGGCATCCTGCAGACTGGCGGCTTTCATATACAGGAGTCTGGAAGTCTCAGTATATATAGCCATGTCGGCCAGCATGAACTGTACACCCTGAAAAGCGCTGATGGGTTTGCCAAACTGCTGTCTTTCATTGGCATACTGCAAGGCTGCTTCCAGAGAAGCCTGGCAAATACCGGTTGCCATGGCTGCAACTCCGGTCCGGCTTAAATCCAGGGTCTGCATAAGAATCTTCATGCCCTGCCCTTCTGCTCCCAGCAGGTTCTTGGCAGGTACCCGTACGTCTTCAAATACAACCTGGTTGGTGCAACTGGTTCTGATGCCCAGCTTGTCTTCTTTTTTACTGATGGATATGCCCGCGCTGTCCCGGTCCACCATAAAGGCACAGATCCCTTTGTTGCCCAGTTTTTTATCCAGGGTGGCCAGAACCGTAAACTGCTGGGCGATTTCTCCGTTGGTAATGAACTGCTTGGTGCCGTTCAGTATATAGTCGCCACCGTCTTTAACGCATTTGGTGGCCATGCCCAGGGCATCGGAACCTGCTCCCGGTTCGGTCAGGCAAAAGGCGGCGATGGCCCCTTCCATCATACGCCCGTACCACCATTTCTTTTGTTCATCATTGGCCCCCACCAGAACCGGGTCGGAAGCCAGCCCCGTAGACGCCATGACCGCGGTGGCCAGGCCGGCATCCCCACGGGCCAGTTCTTCCATAACCCCGCATAGGGAGACATTGTCCAGGCCGGGTCCGCCATATTCCGCCGGCACGCCTACGGTGGTCAGGCCCAGATCGTACATCTTGGCAATGACATCCAGGGGGCAGTGGTCGTCCTTGTCCCATTGCATGGCATAAGGCGCTAATTCATTGGTGGCAAAATCCCTAGCCATTTGCCGGGTCATTTTCTGTTCATCCGTCAATACGAAATCCATTAATTACTCCTCCTTGATGCCTGTTTTAAATAGCAATCTTGTTGCTGGGTCTCCAGATATTGGCTTTTTTGCATTCGTTGATTAAGTCATCCCGGAAATCGGGATGGGCTATGGATATTAAATCTTCTGCCCTTTCCCAGGTCGATTTTCCCTTGAGATTGACGATGCCATACTCGGTAACCACATAATTGGTCAAGGAACTGGGAACTGTTACTACCGTACCGGGCAGAAATGCCGGAACGATTCTGGACATCTTTTTACCGGTTTTTCTATTCATATTGGTGGAAGGCATGCAGAGAAATCCTTTTCCGCCTTTGGAATGGAAGGAAGCAAAGTGGAAATCAAGTTGCCCGCCGGTGCCGGAAACCTGTTTAAAACCTATGGATTCTGAGGAAACCTGACCCAGAATATCAACGTTCAGGCAACCGCAAATGGAAACAAAGTTATCGATGCTGGCAATTACCCCGGGACAGTTGGTATAATCCGCCGGATAAGCGCAGCAGGCGGGATTGCGGTCAATATAGTCATACAGCTTTTTAGAACCCATGGCGAAAGTGTAAACGCTTTTGCCTTTATCTATATTCTTGGCCATATTGGTTACTCTCCCGGCTTCATAGAGGTCAACCACGGAATCCACCAGCATTTCGGTGTGAATACCCAAATCCTTTATATCCGAATCGGCCAGCATTTCCCCCACGCAATTGGGCATGCCGCCGATTCCCAGCTGCAGGCAGGCTCCGTCGGTGATTTCTTCCACCAGATAAGACGCGATGATGCGGTCGATCTCATTGGCGTTAACCTTGGGTATTTCAAAAAGCGGAGGATTAGTTGAACTTTCCACCACATAATCCGCCTGGGAAATATGCACATTGTTGTCAACCCCGTAGGTGAAAGGCAGCGAACGGTTGACTTCCAATACAACGTGTTTGGCTGACTGCAATGCCGCCGGGTTGACCGAGCAGGTACTGCTCATATTAAAGAATCCATGCTCATCCATGGGAGTTACCGGCAGGAATACCACATCTACCGGTCTGATTTTCCTGTAATAGTCGGGAATTTCATGATAGGCTTCCGGTATAAAGTAGGCCTGTCCTTTTTCATTCAGTTTCCGGGATACCACTCCAAAGGAATAATCATTAAAAACAAAGTGTTCTCCCTCCGGGTCTGCCTTTACGATTTCCGGTACATGCATAGCAGTGCCAAGCATTACGTATACATCTCTCAATTCATCCTTGCGCTTGGCCAGGGCCGCATCCAGGTCAAAAGCCAAGGTAACAAACCATCCGTACATTACCGTGTCGTTGGACTTGACAACTTTTACCGCTTCATCGGCGCTGACCAGCTTTTCTTTGTACATTGCCTGATAGTTCATTATTTTAAACCTCCTTCTATGCTAACCGCTTCAAATCTTTATAACTGGCAAGCATTTCTGCAAATCCCTGAATACGTGTCCGGGCCTGCTCCAGCGACTGCATCTGCTGGTCTATTTCCAGGTATAACAGAGGAATGCGGACTTTTTCCAGTTCGACGGTAAGTATCGGATAGTCGAACTCTTCCGGATCACAGAACTTCATCATACAAAGCACGACTCCGTCGGCATCGCTTTCTTTTACCATGTCGATCAGCATGTCACCGCGTTTTTTCTCCGGGTCATAGACAAGCGAACATCCTTCAATCACTGACCATTGCTGGGCTAAACGAAGCAGCGGGTCACTGCCGGCCGGGACATCGGTTCTGAACTGTCTGGATTCATGAGCCAGATCGTCCCCCACCACAGTAATGCCGTTTTCGCTGAACAGTTCCAAAAGGCCGTCAGGTTCAGCCATAATTCCCGTCAATATAACCTTTTGGCCCTTAAATTCTTCCGCCGGAAGCTTATGGAGCTCATTAATCAATTCGCTCACCAGCAGAGTGTGCTGGCCTTTTTCCATAAAATATCCGCTCTTGATAACCAGATGCCTTACGGCCGGGGTAACGGTTGCAGGATACCGGCGGGCCACTGAGCAAAACTCCCGCATCACTCTGCGATGCGCATTATAGACCTCAATGCTTTTATTAAGGGCTTCATCGCTTATAGGTTCGCCGCCAATTGCCTCAACTGCGCTCTTGATATCCTGAAACTCGGACTTGAGATACTCAACCCCCGCTGCTATTTTTCTCATTTGGGGATAAACCGTAAGTATAGCCTTGATATCAGGAATAGCATAGAGCCAATCCTGTCCAATCGATTTCAGGGTATCGCAGGGGGCCGGAATAATAACCGCATCCAGGTCGCTGTATACGCCCTTTAGGGCAAATTCCATGATGGATTGCATAATTGAACAGCAAAAGGGAGGGAAAACCGTATGCGCCTGGGAAACCTGGGTCTGTCCGCCCCATATTCCAATAGGAAGCATGCCTGCTGCATGGACAATTTCTTCCGGGCAATAGACCGGGAAACAACCGATTACGCCTTTGCCTGTCTTTTCCTTATAGTCCTTTACTGCCTGGCGGGGGTTGGATACCGCATCTTTCATCTCGTCAAGTATTTCTTTAACCGCTTCCATTATTATCACCTCCTAAAGTTGTTGCGCTTTCGCCTTGTTGTTTTCCATCATTTCAACCAGCGCCTGGATCCTAGTTTCAAATTGGGCTTTGGCAAAATTCCTGGGGTCAGTCTGATCTCCGTCAAAGGTTATATATGGTACTCCGGTGCGCTTGTACACCTCCTGGGCCAGTTGGTACTGCATAAAGTCCATCAGCTTGCAGCTGCGGTTCAAATGATAGACTGCTCCGTCACACTTGCATTCCTCGATGATTCTTACCCGGAGGTCAATCTGGCGTTCCAGGTTGCAGTTGTTCATAACACCGGCATAAGCCCGGGCCATCCCGTCGATATCTCCGGCTTCATACAGCAGGGTCCAGGCTTCGGGATAAGTGGAACCCACCATATTTATCCCGTACTGCTTAAAGGTCTTAAAATTGTGGGACAGATAGGGCCAGCAGGCTATTCCCTCCCACATAATCCGATATTTTTCCTCCACCGGAAATTGGCTCTGTCCGTTCTGAACCATAGCTTCCATTTCGTCAGCAATCATGTCGAACAGCTTGGCCGACTCCTCCCGTCCCCGCATGCAGACCATCATCGCCATATAATTAAAGATATTAAACCCGTTAAGGGGCGAAGGTGTGTATTCGGTATATTTCATAGCCCGGTTCCACGCCTTGGCGGCTTTACTGGAATTTTCCATAACAGCCTGAAAGCGGTCGTAATCAAAGGGTTTGCCGCATATTTCCTCCAATTGCCGGATGGCCTCCCGGAATTGGCCTTTAATATACTCCACCCGTTTTGGGCTGATTTCATATTCAATGTTGTAGGGCACGTCAATGCAGATAAGAGGGATGTTCAATTCCCGGGAAAGATTTTCGTACCATTTAACCAGGGTATTGCAAATGTTGTTGCAGATAATCAGCAAGTCCGGGAGAGGAATATTTTCAAAGCAGCATTCCTGCATGTCCTTGAAGGCCAGGTTGATTCTGGCATAGGAGCAGAGGTCAACCGAATAGCCCCGGGACTCGGCGTAGTTAATCAGGGGCAGGGCGCCGCCTTTGGCGCCGATGGCAGCGGCATGATTCTCGGGATACAGGACATGAATCCCCATAGTTTCACAGAACTCCTGGGGAGCTATGGACGAGGACCAGGCTACCAGTTCGCCGCGTTTTTTGCCTTCAATAGCGTCCTGGTAATGCTTGGCAGTCAACTCGGCCAGATATTGTTTTGAAGTCGGCTTTTCTTCTGTCATAGCAAACACCTCTCATATATTATTAATTTGGTTGTCAATTACGAACGGCTCAAAATTCAGATTCTGCAGTTTGGCCGTATGAGATTGCAAAAGCTATGCCAGTTGGTTTGTGTGGATAAAACCACCTTTGTGAAAGATATGCGGAAGCAGGGTCGGAAGCGTTTATTTCCGGGAAACCAGACCTTTAAACAGCAGTTCGCCGGATACCTTTTTATTCTGTTGTTTACTTTTTATGGTTAGGCTTTTTACCTCAGTGCCGTATTTGTGCCTCAATTTTCGACAAACTTCATTCTCACGCTATTTGATTCGAGTATTTTATGTGAAATATATCACTTTCGAGGCATTTTACCTCAAAAACGTGTCGGCGGAATGCCCCAACAGACTATTCCATATCGTAATCGTCATAGCACCGGAAATTATTTTGGGCGGTGGATTACGGGTCAGACAGAGGTTTTTATAAGAGGTCATGGAGCAGGCATTCTTGGTCAAAACACTATTGGCATATATTTTGCTCTTACAGAAGTGCAGCAACAAATCACCATCCGATTAAGAATATAGCGAAAGGAGGATCATATGGTGTACGCGCTGGGGATTGATATAGGCTCGGCTTCGTCCAAGGTCGTAATTATCGATAAGGAGAAAAATGTCATTGCCAATGCCGTAGTTCCAGGCGGGGCAGGTACAACCGGACCTGTCAGAGTTGTGGATGAAATCTTTGTTAAATCCGGTCTAGCATGGGAGGACATAACCAGAACTATCGCGACCGGATACGGAAGAATAGGCTTTCAGCGAGCTGACAATCAAATTAGTGAAATTACCTGCCATGCTTTGGGAGTTCATCACTTGGTGCCATCGGTCCGCACGATCATTGATATCGGCGGTCAGGATGTAAAAGCCATGTCTTTGACTCCAGAAGGCATAGTATCCCGATTTGCCATGAATGACAAATGCGCAGCGGGAACAGGCCGTTTTCTGGAAGTTATGGCAAGGGTGCTGGAAGTAGATGTAAGCGAACTGGGTACGCTAGCTGAACAAGCCGACGCTGTCATCGATATCAGCAGCACGTGCGCAGTTTTTGCAGAATCAGAGGTAATATCCCGCTTAGCCTCTGGAGTTAAACCTGCTGATGTCGCTGCAGGCATACACCAATCGGTGGCTCGACGTGTAGCCGGATTAGCCGTCAGGGTAGGAGTAAATCCCGATATTGTCCTGACCGGAGGGGTAGCTAAAAACGGAGGGCTGGTAAATGCTCTGGCCGACGAACTGCAGCAAGATATCACGGTCGCACCTGATTGCCAACTGACCGGCGCTCTGGGCGCAGCACTGATAGCCATGAAAGAAATAACCATTTCAGCATCCCAACCAATGTATGCCTAAGTCACTATTTTGGTAAATGATTTACGTAATTCCTTCATTTTGTCCATGACCGCAGGACATGACCCCATATAGAATAAGTTATCTCTTTAAAACCAAGCTTGCTTAATAATAACGAATAGGGCAGGGACCATCCCTGCTGAAGACGAGGTTGATTCTTGTGCATTATCCAATAAGGTTTGCATCGCTTACAGTGAAAAACCACTATCACAAAGCCCATAGGCATGCTCCCCCCAAATGACGGTGTAATAGTTAGGTAATATAAGGAGGATAATAATATGACAGAAAATAAAAAAGCGGCAGCAACATCTGCAAGTATTGCATTCGGAATGGCGGCAGTCTGGTTCGGAACCCATTGCGGAGGTGGCTTTGCTACCGGCAACCAGGAAGTAAATTTCTATGTACAATATGGCTGGTATGCCATACCTCTGGGAATATTGGCTATGCTCCTGCTGGGATACTGCCATAGGAACGGCCTCATTTTTGCCAAAGACAATAAGACCTATGATTATAAGAGCTATGCCAATGCACTTTTCCATCCCTATGAAAAGATATTTTCCCCCATTTTCGAAATCGGTTATATAATCCTTATCCTGTGCGGTGTCAGCGCAGCTGTTGCCGGTGGCGCCGCCCTCCTGAGCAAAACAACAGGTATTCCTTATGGTCTGGCTATCGTTATAATCGGTGCCATCTTGCTGGTAATGACTATATTTGGATCAAAGCTTATTATTGCCGCCTCTAAATATATGACTTATTTCCTGCTGGTTGCTGTCGGACTTACATTTTTTCTGGGAATTAAGGCAGGCTGGGTCAATTTCACCCACATTATGGCCGCCCGCGATACATTTGGTACCAGCTTCGGCCCCGCCCTCTGGAAGGCATTAGTATATGTGGGATTTCAGTCTTTTACCCTGATGCCGATTATTTCATGTGCCCAAGATGTCAGAAGTACCAAGGAGTGTAATACCTTCTTCGGGTACGGGTTTGCCATGAACGCAATAATGCTCCTGCTCGCCTGTGTTATGTTGCTGGGATTCTCTCCCCAAGTGCTTAAAGAAACCCTGCCCGTTCACTTTGTCGCTACTTCTCTGGGATACTCCTGGATGCTGGCGATTTATAGCCTGGTACTGTTCATTGCGCTGGTATCCACTGCCGTAACTCTGGTATTTTCCATGGTGGCTCGATTTGAAAATGTATGGCAGCCCAGTTCCGGTATTTTCGAAAATCTGAGAGCACGACGCATAGCTATTTCCATTCTTACTACGGTCATTTGTACTTCGATATCCATTTTTGGTCTGACCGCTATTGTAGTAAAGGGTTACGGTTCTGTGGGTTATCTTGGCCTCCTGATTGTGGTAATTCCCGGTATATTCGTGGCTGGATATAAAAATAGGAAGGCTACTGAATTAAGGGCAGCAAACGGTATTGACGAATCCGATTCCATACCGGCCTAAGAAAGACCTAATCCTGAGATGCGGGGTAAGGAGCGATGAATAGTCCTTCTTGCCCCTATTTATTATATATCTTCTAACATAGGAGGAAAATGCGATGGACTGGCAAGTATGGTTTTCCGCTATACTTTTTTTGTTGGTATATGCCGTAATTATTTCCGAAAAGATCCACCGTACTGCTATAGCCCTCTTTGGTGCAGCCCTTTTGGTAGTATTGGGCATTCTTGACTTTACCGAGGCCGTCGGTAAAGTTGACTTCAATACTATCGGCCTTTTGGCAGGCATGATGATAATCGTGGGCATCACCAGGAAAAGCGGGGTATTCGAGTACATGGCTATCAAAGCCGCTCACCAGACCGGGGGAGACCCGGTCAAGACCATGATAGCACTTAGTATTGTAACCGCAGTAGCTTCAGCTTTTCTTGACAACGTTACCACCGTTCTACTGATAGTTCCGGTGACTATCTCTATTTGCTCCGCTTTACGCATTAGCCCGGTGCCCATCTTTATAGCGGAAATTTTGGCCTCGAATATAGGCGGAACCGCAACCCTGATCGGCGACCCGCCTAATATCATGATTGCCAGCGCGGCCGGACTCGGATTTATGGATTTTATTTATAATATAGCTCCGGTGGTAATAGTGATATTTATCGTTACTATCCTGCTATTAAAGGTTATCTATGGCAAAAAACTGCAGGCCGCTGAAGAAGACAAGGCCAAGCTGAAGGCTATGAACCCTGAAGATGCTATAAAAGACCGGCCCCTGATGATCAAATCTCTAACCCTGATAGCTCTCGTAATATTGGGCTTTATTACCCACTCCGCGCTGGGTCTTGAGCCGGCAGCTATAGCCCTTGCGGGAGCATCTGTGCTGCTGCTGATAACCCGTGAAAATCCGGAAGAGGTTCTGCAGACGGTTGAATGGGCCACCCTGTTTTTCTTTATAGGTTTATTCATCCTGGTAGGAGGGCTGGAGAAAGTGGGTATTATTGAAGACATGGCAAGGGGAGCGATTGCCGTTACTCACGGTGATTTAACCATCTCGGCCATATTAATCCTCTGGCTTTCCGCTATTGCTTCCGCCTTCATCGACAATATACCCTTTGTAGCCACTTTTATTCCGTTGATTAAAGAAATGGGAACTATCGGACATATGGACATCATGCCTTTATGGTGGGCGCTTTCCCTGGGAGCTTGCCTGGGCGGCAACGGTACCATAATTGGCGCTTCAGCTAATGTAATTGTTTCCGGAATCGCATCGCGTGAAGGCTATCCGATGACTTTCCTCGGTTATATGAAGATTGCCTTCCCCTTAATGCTGGTGTCGATAGTAATTGCGATGATTTATTTACTGCTGTTCTTGGTATAATCGGTTTTATAATTTATCAAAGGGAATATACCCGGGAAGCAGACAGCATCTGCCGGCAGGGTATATTCCCCTTGGTTTAGAATATCAAAACTTATTTATGGAGTTCATGCTGCAGCCCGTATTTTTTTATTTTACGCAAAACCGTAGTCTGGTCTATACCGGTATTTTTAGCTATCTGGCGGCTGCTGGAACATTGTTTCATGGCATGACACAATATTTGCTTTTCCACTTCTTCGATTGCTTGAGGGATGGAAATAAAATGATTAACGGTAACCGCTTTATTAGCATCAATCTGGCTCTGCAGATTGGGATTCAACTCAGAACAGGGCAATGCCGATGTTTCCAAATAATCTCCGTGACTTAAAACCACCATGCGTTCCATGGCATGTTTCAGTTGACGGATATTCCCGGGCCAGCTGTAATTTTCCATGGCCCTTAGCACATCCAGGCTAATCCGTTTGGCCTCCCCGTAGCGCTGGTTGCATTCTCTCAGGAAATGCATGCAAAGCGGACGGATATCTTCGGGGCGTTCACGCAGCGGCGGTATGTCAAGATTAACGACGTTTAAACGATAATACAAATCTTCCCTGAACCTGTGTTCCTGGACCATTTGATTGAGGTCCTGATTGGTTGCCGCCAGTAATCTTATATCTACGGGGGTGGGACTGTTAGCCCCCACTCTGGTAATTTCACCGCTGTCCAGAGCCCGCAAAAGTTTTACCTGCAGGTTAAAAGGCAGGTCGCCAATCTCATCCAAAAAAAGGGTCCCCCCGTTGGCAGTTTCAAACAGGCCTTTTTTCCCGGTTTTGGTGGCCCCGGTGAAAGCTCCCCCAACATATCCGAAGAACTCCGATTCCAGAAGCTGTTCGGGAATAGCGCCACAGTTGACCGGTACAAAAGGCTCCGCCTGTCTGGGGCTGTTTTCATGGATATACCGGGCCAATACTTCCTTTCCCACCCCTGATTCACCGGTTATCAGAACGGTTATATCGACTAAGCTGACCTTCAGAGCCGCCATCAATAATTCTTTCATTTTACTGCTTACCGCTATGGGACAGGTTTTTAACTGTTTCAGCCCGTCAAGATGCTTATAGTACAGCTCCTCCATCTCCTGCGCTTTTTCAAGCTGTTCCCTTAATTGCACCATCTCCGTCATGTCGCGGCAATTGGTTATTACCAGACGGATCTCATTTTCACTGTCAAAAATGGGGCTCGCCGTTACCATGACCGTCTTGCCCGGTATCAGATTGGAATGAGTATAGGTTACCGGGACTTTTCGCTCCAATACATCCAGACAGGCAGCTTTTTGATAAGGGGTCAAGGCAAAAAATTCACGGAAATTTTTACCTACCACTTGATCCTTGTTAAGCCCGGTAATACGGAAATAGGAATCGTTTACCATTACAACATCAGCATTGTAGTCAGTCACCAATATGCCATCATAGGATTGTTGAATAACAGCTGCCATTTCGTCGTAGGAAAGATCAACCCTGATTGAGGGTGAAGATGATGTGGAATCCATTACACTCACTCCTATCAAGAGCTAATGACCGCAGCATACATGGTTCCTATTTTATATGCTATTGCATCTTCACCGGTTGCGCAATGTATCATAATGGCAAATAAAACCGAATATATCGCCTATGCTCCACAATCTTACAGGAATTGGGGCCGGGAGCCGTTGTTGATTATTTCCTCCAGGATTTCCTGGCGTCGGTCATCCAGTTGCTCAAAATCCATGAAGCCGGTATAAATCTTCTTTAACTCCTTGAGCGTGGAGTGGGCGCTCTCCAGTTTCACCTGCGCATCCAGCAGCAGCGATTCATAATTGCGAGAGGCCTCACTGCTCCGGGTTGCTGCCGCTTCCGGGTCATAATTATCCAGATAGGCGGTCATGTCAATGACAATATCCCAGGGCTTAACGGATAATTCCATATTCCCTCCATCTATAAGCGCCAGTTGCAGGTTGCGGATAATGACCATGACAATGCTTTCCACATCGAAACCGCAGTGATAGTATTCCAGAAAATATCCTTTCTCCCGGGCCAAACGAGCCAGCTCGGTAACAACCAGGGACTTGCCGCTGCCCGGAGGCCCTTTTAAGATATAACGCCGCTTGCATTCGTTGCTGATTTCGTCAATATAATTGACCACCCCATCGGCAGTTACGGCACTGGCAAAATAATGCCTTTCCCCCGGTTGTTCGCGCAACAATTCACTGGCCAGCTCTTCAATCAGCTGCCGGATATTGCCCATATTCAAGCAAGCCCGGGCCGCTGTTTTGATCTGCTCCCGGGCCTGGCTGGCGCTTCTTAAGACATCATAAGCCTTGCCGTTTTGCTCCTCCTGGCAGTCAATCAACTCGATTATTTCCCTGGTTTTGCCGTTCAATTCTTTTTTATTGCGGTATTCTCCCAGATAGATTATATGCCCGGTGGCACCCGGATATCTGGGGTCTATAGGCTGAGGCAGACTGCCGTTGATAACAGCTGTGCCCAGACGGGGAATATACACGCCATCGGGATTTACCGGGTCCAGAGCCGATATCCAGAACTCAATCTCATACCCCTTTTCGGAAAGCGATTCGCCCAAGAGGCGAATAAACGTGGACTTGCCCGAACCAGGAGCCCCTTTTAATATATATATCTTCCTTAATCCCCGTATCAGGTCCGGAATAAAGGTGTAAAACCCCTGGCTGGTGTTGCTGCTGGTCAAAACATAACGAATTTCTCCCGATTTGCTCATTTCCCTAACCCCTCCATAATACTTTGCTATAAGGTATTCATTTGGGATACGGAATGTTAATACTCCGGCTACCTTTTTTTAAGCTTGCGCCCAATTCGCTGGGTGAAGCCAAAGAGGCTGCCGTCATCCAGGGTCAGGTATCGGGTGGTAGTATTATCCGGTACCGGTATAACGCCTAATTCCTGCCAGGGTTTACGGGTGAGCTGAAGCAGGATGCGCTGACCTTCCCGCAATATTTCGAATTCCAATTCTTTAAATCCGCAGCTTAGAAACTGCTGAACAGCATACAGCTCATTTACCGGTTCGCCGTTAATGCTTAAGATTACGTCTCTCGACCTGATGCCGGAACGGCTGGCCGGAGAAGCGGTCTTTACTTCCAGCACCATAATCCCCCGAGGCGGCTTTACGTAAATGGGTTGACTGGTACTCTCTTCCCGCATGCCCAGCCAGATTACAAATTCGTGGCCCAGCGGACTGAAAAGAGCGGCTATGATGGTCAATTGCCCCCAGTGGGAGGACAAAATAGCAAGCAGCAGCAGGATTATGCTAAAACCAAAAAGGTTTCGGGCCGACTTCTTCACCCTCTGCTCCGGGGTACGGGTGGAACAGATCTCGCCGTAACCGAGCACGGCCAGAACGGGCAGGAGGGAATAGTGGCGTCCGTAATCGAATGGTGAATAATCTTTGATCAGCGGCCACCAGTCAGGCATGCTTACTCCGGCAGCGGGGTCGGCCAAACCATTGGCCATCAGGGCAATCAAAGGGATGGGCCAGAAGTATTGCAGATTAAATCCGCCCCGCAGGCTATGGCTGCGCTTCAGGTATATGGGTATAGGGCCGGCACTGCCGTTCAGCAGGATAAGCATACTTTCCACCATATGCAGCACGGCTATAAGACCCATTAGCTGGGCGATATTGATGTCAGGATAGCCGACCGCTAAGCTTATCAGGGACAGTATACCCCCGGCATAGGCAAAACATAGAAACCGGGGATTGACAAGCATCAGCAAGACCGCTGCCAACCACAGATACATGATTCCCAGGTGGCTTAAGTCGATGCCGATAAAAATCAGCAGGATGCTGCCCAGCAAACCGCCCAGGATACCCAGTGCAGCAGAAACCAGGGCGGACTGCAGGTAGCGGTTGCGCGTATAGTTGTGGAGGCTGCGGGTTATGTCTTCCATGCGCCGGTACTGCCAGGCGACGATAATCAGCAGGAGCAGATAAATAATAATGAACATGGGCGAAGTAAAGGCATTAAGGAGTACTTTCCCCATTAGGACCACAATTGAAACCAACAGCTCCAAGCTTCCATCTCCTTTACGCTCTGGAAGAAAAAACCCCCACGGGTAGCGGGGGATTCTGGCCCAATGTTTAAGGTTAAGATTCAGTAGGGAAAACCCGCCCTCTATGAGGGCGCTGATGTTAACCGTTCGCAATCAAGGACGCGTTTTTTCTAATATATTTGTTTTTTTATAAGGGATACCGCCTTTTCCAGTTGTCGGTCCTGGCTGTCATTGTCTTTATTCTCCACCACGTAATCCGGGGTTATGCCGACTTCATTGATATCGATTCCAGCCGGAGTGTAGTACTTCTGAGTGGTAAGCTTAAGAGCGCCGCCATTGCGCAGGGGAAACACGGTCTGCACCAGCCCCTTGCCGAAGGTCTTCTTGCCCACCAAAACTGCCCGCCCGTTATCCTGCAGGGCGGCAGCCAGGATCTCCGAGGCGCTGGCACTATCTTCGTTTACCAGAACCACCATGGCGGTATTTACCTTGCCCTTGCTGGCCCGGTATACTTTTTCATTACCCTGGGCATCGGCCACGCTTACAACCTTATCCCCATCCAGAAATACCCCGGCAATGTCGACGGAAACATCGAAATCACCGCCGCCGTTATTACGCAGATCCAGTATCAATCCCCTGACTTTCTTGCTCTCCACCAGATCTTTAACGCTGGCTTTAATCTCTTCGGCAGAACGGGTACCAAACTGGTTGAGGCTTATATAACCGATCTGATCGGCACTGTCCAGCACCTTTGCCTCCACCGAGGGTACATTGATAATTTCCCTGGTTATACGGAAGGTATGCTCCTTGCCGTCCGCTTCGCGGTAAACGCTGAGGGACAGCTGGGTTCCGGGGTCACCCCGCATCAAATGTACGGCCTCATCCTGACTCATGCCCACGGCACTGTCGTCATTTATCTTGATGATAATATCCCCGTGTTTAATGCCCTCCTTGTATGCGGGAGTACCTTTTATAGGCGACAGAATTTTTAATCGCCCCTGATTATCCTGTAAAATATAGACGCCGATACCGCCGAATTTGGCATCCAGCCGTATTTTTAAATCCTGCCAGGTATCTTTATCCAGGTATTCTGAATAGGGGTCATCAAGGGAAGATACAATGCCTGAAGCCGCCCCCTCAAAGACCCGGGAATTATCAATATCGTACAAGGATTGGGTCTTCACCAGTCCCAGAACGCTGATAAAGGTATTCAGCCCGCCCGCATTGGTTAAAAAGACGTAAACCAGTCCGGTAACAAACAGAGCACCCATTATACTCAAGAAAACAATCAGGCCTTTTAAAAAAGATTTTTTCTTCAAACTTCCACCACCATACATTATTGTATTTATACCGGCTTCATCCTATGCCAGTTAAGGCGGGTAAAATATTCCTGCAGCCGCAGAGGAATTAATCTCTCCGCAAAATCAACAAGCAAGCCCGCGTTTATTTCAACTCATTCATTATATCGGTTTCCCCGCTATCTTAGCCAGCTAAATAAAATGAGCCAGGGTATTGACCCTGACTCGCTGATTATTCCTAGCGTACATAACCCGTGGGGTCGGTGGGAGTTCCGTTTATACGTACCTCAAAATGAAGATGGGGACCGGTGCTCCATCCGGTACTGCCTACCTTCCCTATAGCTTGGCCTTTTTCCACATTGGCTCCTTTCCCTACCAGAAAACGGGATTGATGGGCATAGAGGGTAGACAAACCATTGCTATGATCTACGATCAACACCTGACCATAGCCTGACATCCAACCGGCATACATGACCGTTCCACTGTCGGCCGCAACTATGGTAGCTCCCATGGGGGCGATTATGTCTATGCCGGTGTGCATCCTTCTTTGCTTAAGTATGGGATGGAACCTCATGCCATAAGGCGAGGATATGCCGGTATGACCAGGGGCAGGCCAGGTATAGGTGCCGGTACCGGCCTGACCGCCGCTGTTGCCCGCCTGGTACTGGCGGATTATCGTCTCCAGTTCCTGCGAGGTCCGCTCCAGCTCATCCAGGGCTTTTTCATAGGCTTCCTTCTCCTGGCGTACATTGCCCAGAAGTTTCTGCTTCTCATCCTTTTGGGCGTCCAGTTCCTCTTTCTGGGCCAGACACTCGGCCTGAATATTCCGCAGCTCTTTCTGCTTTACCTCCAGGTCGCATTTTTTCAGGGACAGTTCCCGTTTCTCTTTATTTATGGATTCAATAAGCTCCACATCCTGTTCCACTATGACATTTAAAAGATCATAGCGGGTTAAAAAGTCCTTAATGTCAGTGGCTGAGAGCAATACCTCCAGATAGGAGACATCGCCGCCTTTTTCGTAGATGAACACCAGCCGCTTGCCCAAAATATCACTTTGTTCGGCCAGAGCTTCCTCCGCTGCCTTAATCTCCTTTTCGGCTTGGTTAATGTTCGTCTCCAGATAGGCAACCCGCTCCCCGGTATTTTTAATATCGGCTTCAGTTTTGCTGATATTCTTATCCAAACTGCCGATCTGTCCCATAATGGACTTTTCCTGTTTACGGGCCTGGTTTATATTATTCCTTTGCCGGTTAATCTGCTGGTTAACTTCCTGCAGCTTCTGCTGCTGTTCCTGCAGAGGATCGGCATAGACCGGGAAAATAGCGCCGCTCAAAAGAACCAGGGCCAGTCCAGCCGCCAGCAGGTGTTTTCTACTTCTCACTCTCTCCCCAACCTTTCTGGTTTGATTTATTGCTTGGGCGCGGATTCATCTGGGTTTTCCGCGTCTATTTTATCTTAAGAATTTATAACCGGATTGCTTAAATTAGACATCCAAAAAGCGATTCAGTGATACCCAGGTTCCTATAATCCCCAGCAGAGCCCCGCCTGCCAGCAAGCCCAGATAGACGTTGGTCAACATTCCCGGATCGGTAACCAGAGGCAGGAAAAAGAGCGCATCAATTCGCTGGATTAACGAACCATAGCCTGCAGCCAGTACCAGGATAGAAATAAGCCCACCGAACGTACCCAGGAATACCCCTTCGATAAAAAAGGGCCAGCGTATAAACCAGTCGGTGGAGCCGATGAGTTTCATCAGGTAAATCTCCTTGCGGCGGGCGAAAATAGCCAGGCGAATGGTAGTGGCTATCAGGAATACGGCCGCCACAACTAAAAGGACTATGAATACCATGCTGATGAGGCGAACCCAGCGGGTTACTTTGAAAAGCCTTTCCACCACGCCCTGTCCGTAATTCACCTTGTAAATCCCGTCAATCTTCTTAATTTTTTCCGCCATCCGGGGTACGGCATGAGGATCCCGGGCTTTGATTTCATAACTATGGGGCAGCGGATTCTCTCCTAAAGTATCCTTAAGGTTATAATCCTTCCCTCCGAAACTGCCCTGCAGCTTCTCCAGGGCCCGGTCCCGGGAAAAGAAGTTTACCGACTCTACTCCCGGGATAGCCTTCAGTTCCTGCCTGATATCAGTAATCTGGGTTGAGGTCAATTCCTGATCCAAATAGGCAACAATCTCTACGTCTGATTCCAGATGCTTCATAAACTCGCCGGCGTTAAGAGAAAGCAAAACGGCAAAGCCCAATATAAGTATGGAAATCGCCACGGTGGAAACAGTGGCGAAGCTCAAAAGGCGATTTCTAAGCAGTGATTGCCAGGCCTGCCCCAGGAAATAAAAAATACTGCCCGGTCTCATAGTATGGCCTCCCCGGATGGGTTATCGGCCGCTATTTTACCATCCTCCAGCATAATTACCCGCTTACCGGCGTTTTTTACCAACTCCCGGGCATGAGTGGCCATAATTACAGTAGTTCCTTTGCGATTGATGCCAAAGAGCAATTCCATAATCTCATGGGAGGTGTCTAAATCCAGGTTGCCGGTAGGCTCATCGGCTATCAGGAGCAGAGGGCGGTTGGCCAGTGCCCGGGCGATTCCAACCCGCTGCTGCTCACCTCCGGAAAGCTCCCCCGGAAACGATTTTTCCTTGCCCTTTAATCCAACCAGGCTGACTACCTCCGGTACCCGTTGTTTAATTTCCCGGCTGTTGGCTCCCACCACTTCCATGGCAAAAGCAACATTTTCGTACACCGTTTTATTCTCCAGCAGCTTAAAATCCTGAAAAATAATGCCCATATTACGCCTTAGTTTGGGAACCTCGCCCCGTTTCATCCTTACTATGCTGCGGGCCGCCAGAAATATCTGTCCCCGGGTGGGCAATTCTTCCCGAAACAGCATCTTTACCAAAGTGGACTTTCCTGCTCCGCTGGGGCCCATCAGGAACAGGAATTCACCCCGATCTATTTTAAGGGAAATATCATCCAGAGCTTTAACTCCATTGGGATATATCTTGGAGACGTTATAAAACTGAACTAACATCTGTTACCTCCAAATAAAAAAACCACCAATATTGGTGGTTCTACAAAAATACCGGGAAATCCTTTTTTATTTTAGTTTCTTTTTAAGTAAAAGCCGTATATTCTGTACTATTTTATCGGACGTCAGGCCATAATGCTGCATTAGCTCATCAGGGTTGCCGGATTGTCCAAAAATATCGTCAATTCCCATTCTCCTTACCGGAATCGGATATTTTTCACTTACCGCCTCACATACTGCGCCCCCCAGCCCACCAATTATGCTATGCTCCTCAACCGTCAATATGGCTCCGGTTTCCCTCGCCTTGCGAACAACCAAATCTTGATCCAGGGGCTTGATGGTGTGCATATCAACCAGTGATACCTGAATTCCTTCTTCGGCTAGGGTATGCGCCGCTTCCAGAGCCAGGGATACCGTAGTTCCGCAGGCAATCACAGTGGCGTCCCGGCCATCACGAAGCACGATACCACGGCCGATTTGAAAATCCGTATCATCTTCATATATCAATGGCAGCGCCGACCGCCCCAGGCGCAAATAAGCCGGTCCCGGCTGCTCATAGAGCTTTCGCAGAGCGAGGCGGGTGCTGGCTCCATCAGCAGGTACGATTACGCTGAGGTTAGGTATGCTTCTCATAATGGCAATGTCCTCCACCGACTGGTGGGAGCCGCCGTCTTCGCCCACGGTAATTCCGCTGTGGGTGGCGCAAATTTTTACATTCAGGTTGGCATATGCCAGGGAATTGCGTACCTGCTCGAAGGCCCGGCCAGCGGCAAAAACAGCAAAAGAGCTGGCAAAGACCACTTTACCTGCCGCAGCCAGCCCGGCGGCCATACCCACCATGTTCTGCTCGGCAATCCCGGCATTGATGAAACGCTCCGGGAATATTTTGGCAAAATCGGCGGTTTTGGTCGACTTGGAAAGATCGGCATCCAGTACTACAATATCATCGTGCAATTGCCCCAGCTCCACCAGGGCTTTCCCATAAGCATCTCTCGTCGCCTGTTTATTCAAAATCCGTCAACTCCTGATATTAAATTAACCACCCATTACCCTAATTCAGCCAGGGCTTTTTCGACTTCGTCGGGTTTGGGAGCTACTCCGTGCCATTCCGCCCGATTCTCCATGAAGGAGCAACCTTTGCCTTTTATGGTGCGGGCAATTACGGCGGTCGGCTTGTCAGGCACCGTGCGGGCGGTGTTCAGGGCCTCCATGATCTGGCGGTGATCATGCCCGTTTATCTCCAGCACCTCCCAGCCAAAGGCCCTGAACTTATCCGGGATGGGCAGGGGCGACATAACCTCTTCCACCCGGCCGTCAATCTGCAATCCGTTATTATCGACAAAGGCCATGAGATTGTCCAGTTTATAATGAGCTGCCGCCATGCTGGCTTCCCAGACCATCCCCTCCTCAATTTCGCCGTCGCCCAGCAGAACATATACCCGGTAAGGTTTTTTATCCATTTTGCCGGCCAGGGCCATACCCACCGCCCAGGATATGCCCTGTCCCAGGGAGCCGGTAGAGGCTTCCACTCCGGGGAGCTTGCGCATATCGGGATGTCCCTGCAGGGGACTGCCCAGCTTTCTCAGCCGGTTAAGGTAATCACGGGGAAAGAACCCTTTTTCCGCCAGGGCCGCATAGAGAACCGGTGCGGCATGACCTTTGCTGAGGACAAAGCGGTCTCTTGCCTTCCAGTCCGGGTTTTGGGGGTCGATATTCATTTCCCAGAAATACAGGCAGGCCAATATGTCGCTGGCGGACAGCGAACCGCCGGTATGTCCGGAACCTGCCTGCCCCAGCATGCTTATTATGTCCCGGCGAATCTGCCGGGCTTTCTCGGTGGTGATTGCTATTGACTGTTCGGTAATCTCCTTCACCTTTCGCGCTCCTTAAGTTTTAATAATAGTCGCGGATTTATAAAGGATTCCCGCGGTTATTTTTAATCAATACCCTTAAGCTTCTGCGTTAAGTCTTTTAATGGCTCCCATTTTCCCAATACCGCGTTATCCCCTTAAGAATCCGCGTATTCCGCGTCCTCGCCAACCAAGATTACGCCTTCTGCTGCAGGCGGGCGTAGATGAAGTCGTCCAGGCCGCCGTCCAGGACTGCCTGGACATTGCCTTCCTCCAGGTTGGTGCGATGATCCTTGATTAAATTAAAGGGATTAAGGGTATAGGTTCTTATCTGGCTTCCCCAGGCTATCTCTTTATATTCCCCCTTGAGATTCTGTAAATTATTTTGGGCTTCTTTCTGCTTCATCTCATATAGTTTGGCGGTCAAAATCTTCATGGCCGCCAGGCGATTGGCATGCTGGGAACGTTCATTCTGGCACTGCACCACAATACCGGTAGGCAGATGGGTAATGCGAACCGCAGAATCAGTTTTATTTACATGCTGGCCGCCGGCGCCACCCGAGCGATAGGTGTCTATGCGCAAGTCTTCCGGATTAATGTTAACCTCCACATTTTCGATTATCTCAGGTAATACCGAAAGAGACGCAAATGAAGTATGGCGCCGCCCGGAGGAGTCAAAAGGTGAAATCCTTATCAGGCGGTGCACCCCCTCTTCACACTTGAGTTTGCCAAAAGCGTATTTGCCCTTGACCATGAAAGTCACACTCTTTATTCCCGCCTCATCCCCGTCCAGGTAGTCCATAACTTCCGTCGTATAACCGGACGATTCCGCCCAGCGCATGTACATCCGAAACAACATCTCCACCCAATCCTGGGCTTCGGTGCCGCCTGCACCGGCATGCAGGGAAAGAATAGCATCCCGTTCATCATGGATTCCAGAAAACAAAACCAGGAGTTCAAACTCCCGAAATTTTTTCTGCAGTCCTGTTAATTCATCTGAAGTTTCATTCCAGAGCTCCTGATCATCATCCTCCTCGGCCATGTCCAGGATATCCTTAATATAATTAGCCTCTTCCCAGAGATTGCAGAATCTATTGATACTCTCCTGCAGGTCACTAATGCTTTTTAAAACCTTTTGGGCTTCCTGGCGGTCATTCCAAAAGTTCTCGTCCAGGGTTTTTTTATGGAGGGCCTCTATCTCCTTCTTCTGACCATCAATGTCAAAGAGAAGCCCTCATTTCTTCAAGGCGTTTGATCATATCGCTACAAACAGTTTGCGGGTCTTCAATCAATATCTTTCACTCCTTTAAGGTTGCGATGTACTGCTGGATGGTTCAAAATAGTCATATTTCTTTTTCAGTATGACAATGTCCACCCGGCGGTTCATGGCCCGGCTGATCTGATCCTCATTGGGAACCAGGGGGCGGTATTCGCCAAAGCCGATTATGGACAGGCGTTCGGCCGGAATCCCGGCGTCTTCATTAAGTACATGTACCACATTGGAAGACCGCAGTACCGAGAGTTCCCAGTTGGATGGAAATTTGCCGGTATTGATGGGCAAATTGTCGGTATGGCCTTCCACCCGGATATAGTTGGGTATTTTAACCAGGGTTTTACCGATATCCCGGATTATGCCCTGGGCCCGGGGGGTCAACTGATCGGAGCCGCTGGCGAACAGCAGGGTATCCTTGAAGCTTATAACCAGTCCCCGTTCCTGTTCGTATATTATTATATGTTCACTCAGCTTGGTAACCGCGGTGTTTCCCTGAGACTGTGCCTGACTGGCCTCCAGGTCTTTAGTGTTTATAAATTCCGCAATTATTTTTTTCACTTCATCCAGTTCTCCCTGCTGGGCGGGAGCCGGTCCGGGGCCTTCCGGCATTTGCTGCCCCGATATTCCTTGTATCATGGAAGGGCCCTGAGTGTCAAGTACCGACATAGCCTGCCCGGTCAGAACCACGCTCAGGGAATTGGCTACGGCTGCATATTTGCGGGCATCAACCTGGCTCATGGTATACATCAGGATAAAAAATATCAGTAAAAGCGTAATCAGATCGGAATAGGTAATAAGCCAGCGCTCCATATTGGCTTCTTTCTCCGGTTGCTTTTTCCTGCGCCCTGCCATATAATCACATCCTTGCCTGGGCCTGCTGTTGCTCGGCCGCAGCCTCTCTGGTCTGCGGCGGCAGGAAGGTCATCAGTTTTTCTCTTATTACCCGAGGATTCTCTCCCGCCTGAATGGAGAGTATACCTTCCAGTACCAGCTCCATCAACAGGACTTCTTTTTCCGATTTGCCTTTTATCTTGTTGGCAAAGGGAATCCAGAGCACATTGGCCGAGGCCACACCGTAAAGAGTAGCCAAAAAGGCTACCGCGATGGCGCCACTCAGCTTGTCCGGCTCAGATATACTGCTCAGAACATGGACCAGCCCCATGACCGTACCGATAATACCCATGGTAGGCGCAAAACCGCCGGCTGCCATGAATATTTCAAAGCCCACTTTTTCTTTTTTTTCATAGGCTTCTATCTCCATTTCCAGCATATTGCGGGTAAGTTCAGGGTCAGTTCCGTCAATCACCAACTGCAGCCCCCGGGCCAGGAAAGGATTGCCTATTTCGCCCAGCTGGCTTTCCAGACTCAGCAAGCCTTCCCGCCGGGCCTTGTCAGCCGTCTCTACCAGGGAATCAAGAACCGTTAAATAATCAATTTTTTTATCTGCAAATATAACCTTGAGAAAATAAGGAACGGTCTTGATTTCCTCCATGGTAAAGCTTAATATTACCGCTCCAAAGGTACCCCCGAACACGATCAAGGCAGCGGTTTCCACCAGGAGCATCCTCATGGTGCCGCCTTCCAGGAAGAATCCGCCCAGTAATCCTCCGAATCCCAGGAGTAATCCTATTAGAGTCGCTATGTCCATTAACTAACCCCTCTTCCACAACAATTCTTATACTTTTTGCCGCTGCCGCAAGGGCAGGGCTCATTGCGTCCTATTTTCTTGCCTACCCGAATGGGTTTTTTCTCGGCTTCCTCCCCTTGATTGACAAAGGTCTTACGCTCCTGCGGCTGCTGCACCACTTTGACCCGCAGTATAAAGCGGACGACATCCTCCTTTATACTGTAGACCATAGACTCAAAAGCGTTAAAGGCTTCAAACTTATACTCAATAAGCGGATCCTTCTGGCCGTAAGCCCGAAGGGATATACCATTGCGCAGCTGATCCATGGCGTCGATGTGATCCATCCACTTGTCATCTATGATCCTGAGCATAATGGCCTTTTCCAGTTCCCGCATGGTTTGGCCGCCCATTTCCGCTTCCCTTTCCTCGTAGAGGCGGTGGGTGCGTTCCTGGAATAATTCCTTGACCTCTCTTTTGGTCATCCCTTTGAGGCCGTCAACGGTAAAATCTATGCGGGGCAGCACATGCTGTTCCATATAGGCCAGCAAACCCGGTAGATCCCAATCATCAGAATACTTGATTTCACCGGCATAGCCGTTAACCACCTCATCGATAACATCATCAATCATACTGGAGATGGTATCTTTCAGATTTTCCCCATCCAGCACCTTTTTGCGTTCCCCGTAAATGACTCCTCTTTGCTGGTTAATAACATCGTCATATTCAAGAACATTCTTTCTTATGCTGAAGTTGCGGCTTTCCACCTTCTTCTGGGCATTTTCAATACCCCGCGAAACCATCTTGTTTTCAATCGGCATACTGTCATCCATGCCCAGGCGATCCATAACCCCTTCGATGGTGGAAGCTCCAAACAACCGCATCAAATCATCTTCCAGCGACACATAAAACCGCGATTCGCCCGGGTCACCCTGACGTCCGGAACGTCCCCGCAGCTGGTTGTCGATACGCCGGGCCTCATGCCTTTCGGTACCCAGCACATACAGGCCGCCCAGCTCTTGCACCCCTTCGCCCAGCACAATGTCGGTTCCTCTGCCCGCCATATTGGTAGCTATGGTTACGGTGTTTTTGCCACCGGCGCCGGCTATGATCTGGGCTTCTTTCTCATGGTGTTTGGCATTCAAAACCTGGTGGGGAATGCCCCTTTTTTTCAGCAAATCGCTTAAAAGCTCAGATTTTTCTATGGATATAGTACCCACTAATACCGGCTGTCCGGTCCGGTAGCGCTCCGCGATATCTTCCACCACCGCCTGGAATTTTCCCGCTTCACTGCGGTAAATGATATCCGGCTTGTCATCCCTTACCATAGGTCTGTGGGTAGGTATGACCACCACATCCATGCCGTAGATCTTGCGGAATTCTTCTTCTTCCGTCCTGGCGGTACCAGTCATGCCGGCCAGTTTTTCAAACATGCGGAAATAATTCTGGAAGGTTATGGTGGCCAGAGTCTGCGACTCCTTCTCAATCTTGACCCCTTCCTTGGCCTCGATCGCCTGATGCAGTCCATCGCTGTAACGGCGCCCGAACATCAGGCGTCCGGTAAACTCATCTACTATTATCACCTGGTCATCCTTAACCACATAATCCCGGTCCCGCTTCATAAGGCCGTACGCCTTGAGCCCCTGGTTCACATGGTGGGCCAGTTCCATATTCTCAGACAGGTTGTCAATCGCAAAGTGTTTTTCCACCTTGCGCACCCCGTCTTCGGTCAGGGTTACCAGGTGAGCTTTTTCATCTATTTTATAATCCTCTTCATTTACCAGCCGGGGAATGAACTTGGCTATCTGGTAATAGAGGTTGGTGGGTTTGTCCCCCTCACCGGAAATAATCAAAGGGGTACGCGCCTCATCTATAAGGATCGAGTCAACCTCGTCAACGATCGCGTAATGCAGGTCCCTTTGCACCATGTTTTCGGCGGCAATCACCATATTATCGCGCAGGTAGTCAAAACCAAACTCGTTGTTGGTTCCATAAGTAATATCACAAGAATAGGCATGTTTACGCTCTTCATAGCTTAAGTCATGGACGATAAGTCCCACTGACAGGCCGCAATACTCATAAATCGGCCGCATCCACTCCGAGTCGCGGGTGGCCAGGTAATCGTTGACGGTTACAATGTGAACCCCTTTTCCTTCCACGGCATTCAGATATGCCGGCAGGGTGGCTACCAGGGTCTTACCTTCACCTGTCTTCATCTCGGCTATTCGGCCTTCATGCAGCACCATCCCGCCGATAAGCTGAACATCAAAATGCCTCATTCCCAAAGTTCGGCGGGAAGCCTCCCGTACCAGGGCAAAAGCCTCAGCTAATATATCGTTTAAATTCTCTCCGCCCTTTAACCTTTCCTTAAATTCTGCAGTTTTTTGGGGAAATTGCTCGGCGGGCAAGGCGGTATAGTCTGCTTCCAGCCGGTTTATTGCCTCCACCTTGTGGCGCAGCCGTTTAACCTCTTTTTCATTGTCATCCAGTAACCTTTTAAGGGCATCTTTAATCATCGGTATCTCTCCTCTTAAAAAAAGAGGAACCATCCAGGTTCCTCGTATTCAGCATTCAATAAATTAACATTTTTATATTATCACTTTGCCGGTGAGCCTTCAACTAATCAAATTCCGGCTCAATCAGGCCATAACCTTTATCTTTGCGTTTATAGACCACATTTACCTCTTCGGTCCGGGAATTAAAGAATACAAAGAAGTTGTGGCCCAGAAGGTTCATCTGCATAATTGCTTCCTCTTCATCCATAGGCTTTAAGGCAAATCTTTTGCTGCGGACAATGTTGAACTTTTCTGCCGCTTTGCCTTGATCCAATTCCTTCAGAGCTTCTTCTTTCAGAGATTTTTTCAGGCCCGCCCCGCGGTTATTCCTATATAATCTGGTCTTATATTTTTCGATTTGCTTCTCCAGCTTCTCCTCTACCAGATCGATGGAACTGTACATATCGTCGGTACATTCTTCCCCCCTCAGGATTATCCCGTTAAGCGGTATGGTAACTTCCACCTTATGCCCCTCGGCGCTGACTGAGAGGGCTACCTGAGCCTCCTTTACATCCTCGATGTATTTTTCCAACTTGGAAAGCCTTTTAGTGGTATAGTCCTTTAAAGCATCAGTAAGTTCAATGTTTTTACCTCTGATATCAAACTTCATACGACCACTCCTTTCCCGTTGCTTATGTATATTATACTACTCGAAGAAGAAGAAATCCTTACATTCATACTTTAGTATTATGCGTAATATCCTTGAATATCCCAGCTATATCCCCAGACAACCCTGCGTGCCTGCTGGGCGCGCAGAAAATGAAAAACCGGGCTTAAAGCCCGGTGTTAATATTCCTTCTTTCTTAATACGCCGCCTCTTTCGACTGCTGAAAACATTCCATACAATAAACAGGTCTGCCTTCTACCGGCTTAAAAGGAACCTGGGTTTCGGCTCCACATCTGGCACATACAGCTGAAAACATCTCACGTGGAGCTCTGTTGCCATTGCGGTTGTTGCGGCGATTGCTCCTGCAGTCTTTGCAACGTTTGGGTTCATTTTCGAAGCCCTTCTCATGATAGAACTCCTGCTCTCCAGCAGTGAAAACAAATTCCTGACCACAATCCTGGCATACTAAGGTTTTGTCTTCGAACATAAAAAGATATCCCTCACTTTTTAGAATTTTGCCGGCGATTACTAAAAAGCATCCTACCGACCCGTATACATTATTATACCCATCAAATTTTAAAATAGCAAGAAATGCCTTTCTATTATAGCTTCTCCTTGTTAAATTTTGCCGCCTGCCGATAGAGACTAGCGGCTTCTTTATTGCTCGTTCCGGTTCCAGTTTTACTTACCTGGGCCAGGCCGTCTCTCATCAATAGCTGATTCTGGCGATCCGTTTCGCTTATAGCTTTAAGGATAGCCCCAAGCTTATTGAGCATATCCCTGAGATCGCTGTACTGTTCCGGATCAAGCCCGGCTTGAAGCTGGCTTAAGGTAAATTCGCTGATGGCAAGCTCGCTTAACGCTTGTTCCTGCAAGCTTTTGTTTTCCGTATCTAACAGCTGCAAATCATCCATCAGTCTTTGCCGCTTAACCATGATATCCATAACCTGTGCAGAAGCGCCTGCCGGCTGAGGCTCTTGCAACAACACCAGTTGCTCAGCGGCCAAGTCGGCCATTGTTTCGCATATCCGATACTGCCCGGCAAAGTTGTTAATGACACTGTCGATAAGGGTATTTCTCACCTTTAATCTTCCCTTTTACTTTTTCTTATCAATAAACCAGCCCTCAGTATATACGTCCTCCTGCAGGTAGGCCTTTTGGGCTTTCTGATTGTTCCTCAAAGAGTTAAGTTTGCTTTGGGTTTGCTCCTTCGCTTTCCCGAGCAAATCCTGATACCTCAGGTCATTATCATTTATAGCTAAAATAACCGCTTTAATCATACCCAGATATTTATGATAATCAGCATCTGTCTCCAGGTCCAACAGCACCAATCTTTTAGACTCATCCCTTATGCCCCACTGTCTGCGCAGCTTGGCTTCAAGTAAATCCACCTCTTCCATGATAACCTGACGCTGCGCAATAAGCCCTTCCAACATATCCAGATCCAAATCAAGCTGGTTGCCGCCAAGTAATTGTACCTGCTGTGCAGATACCTGCTGCATCTCCTGCAGCAGGGCGGTTATTGCCTCCAGATTTTTAATGATTTCAGTATTTTTCATAATCAACCCTTTATATTCAAGGTTCGCTGGACACTCTCTTCACTTTTTTCCCGGGTAGCGACAGCCGCCTTTTTCATGACCTCTTCCCAGGTATCGCGAAACTGCGCCAGAAATCCCCGAACTTCGTTCAGCTTACCGATATCCTTTCCGGCATTGGCCTGCACCAGTTGATAATAGAGATACTCATAGAGGCTGAAAAGATTATTGGAGATTTCGTATTCCATATTAAGACTGGCTATAAGTTCAAGCACAATATTTTGGGTTTTGACAATAAGGTTGTGGGCCGCGTTGACATCCTTGTCATTTATAGCTTTTTGAGCATTGTCAATATTCCTTATAGCCCCGTCAAAAAGCATCAATAATAACTTTCCCGGTGCGGCGGTTTCGACAGTGGCTCTTTTGTAATTATCATATGCCTGAGCGTTGACATTCATTGCTTTTATCCCCCTGGGTTAATTATTGAGATATTAGTCCTGGGACTTGACTCCGATAAATTTAGCTGTTAGTTTCGCAAGTCAATAAATTAAATAATCTCATCCAGCAGTATCCCTGCCATCTCGTCCAGCATGTCCCTGATCATAGCCGAGCATTCGAGAATTTTTTCCGGCGGGATTTCACGAATAACCTTTTGTGAATCCGAATCGATTACCTTGACCTGTATTCGCCCGCTCTCCTTATGAACTTTAAACTGCAAATGGTGATTGGAGATTCTCATGACTTCGTTCATGACATTGGTGGTATTCCTGATCTCTTCTTCGTTGGGGTGCTGTTGTTTTTTTACCTCAGCAACGCTGATTTTAGTTTGATTTGTACTGCGTTCCTTATCATTTACCATCTTCGATTGTTCCGTCCCCAGGTTGCTAGCGGTATAGTCCGTGGCAGTCCGTTGCCCCTCAACCCGCATTTTTGTCGCCTCCCTGCTAGGTAATGATATGTATTTATATTATCGTCATCCGGGCAGGCAGACTTTAATACTAGTGATTTAAACTATGAAGCAACATAATCGGAAAGACATCTTTCCAACTCATTTTTCCATTCCTTGAAAGCAGGAATAAGCACCAGCTGCATATCGGTCTTGGCCTTTTCAATTCGCTGGGTTTGATAATTATTGGTCATTTCGTCGATCAAATGATTCAGATGCTCAGCATACTGCTCTATCCGGTTCTCCCCCATCAAGGGCAGCATAGGCTCGGTAGCTTTATGTATTGAAGCGATAGCGTCTATTATGTCTTCCAGGAGATAATAAGTCTCTTCAAAATACCCATCAAATACCCGCTTCTTAATATGTTCCAATCCTTCCATTATTGTATCGGACAGGCTTATAATATCGCTGGCAATTTGAAATTGCTCCACCAGATCCCACCCCTTTCCCAATCTATGTACAAGAAGTATAAATTATCAGAGTGCAAAGTGAAAGCCCCTTAAGCAAGGGGCCAGCCACTTCTGCCCTGCTATCACCTAAGCCAGCACATCAATCGTGCTTCCCAGATGGGGCTGCACGGAATTCTCCAAGAGCTGGGTATTGACCTTCATCATATCGGTGATAGCCTGGGCACTCTGTCGGGTACTGTCCATGGACATCTTCATGACCTGCATAGCGGCCATCTGCTGTAGCTGGGCAGCCTGCATGCTCATGGCCAATCCGGCAATAGCCAGTGTATCCATGTAGTATCCCCCCTTTAAGTGTTTTGCAGTGATTCTGCAAATTTAATATCCTATGCATAGCATCTTGCAGTTATAACTATACGATTATCATATTAATTATGGGCGATAGCGAATATCGTTCCTCATATTATGGCTTTTCTTTCCCTTCTTGTTTATATTCCTTTCACTATTTCAATAACATATTCCTGCTGCTCCGGGGTCAATCCCGGAAACAGAGGAAGGCTGATTTCACGATTATAGAAGTTCTCCGCCTGCGGGAAATCGCCCAACTTATGGCCAAAGCGGCGGCGATAATAGGGTTGTAAATGTACCGGGATGTAGTGTACCTGCACGCCGATATCATGCTCGCGAAGCCAGGTGAAAAGCTCTGTGCGATCAATATTCCCCGCCAGTAGCAAAGGATAGAGGTGATAAGCATGGCGGCCACCGGACGACGGTCTCGGCGGAGTCTGCAGCCAATTGACGTCACTAAATTCCCGGTCATATTTTGCAGCCAGTAATCTGCGCTCTCCTAAAAACTTTTCCAGCTTCTTCATCTGGGAAATCCCCAGGGCACACTGGATGTCAGTAATGCGGAAATTGTATCCCAGTTCCTGCATTTCGTAATACCAGGGGCCATCATTGGCTTCCAGATACTCCGTATCTTTGGTAATCCCATGATTGCGGAACAATTTTAAGCGCCGCCAATATTCCGGGTTGCTGCAGATAATCATACCGCCTTCCCCGGTAGTGATATGCTTGACCGGATGGAAGCTAAACATGGTCATATCGGCCTGGGCGCCAACTTTTGCCCCGTCCCGTTCCGCTCCCAGGGCATGGGCAGCGTCTTCAATTACCAGCAGATCATGTTTATCGGCAATCTCCCGAATAGGTTTCATATCTACCGGGTATCCGGCATAATCCACCGGTACTATAGCCCGGGTACGAGGTGTTATGGCCGCTTCTATTTTTCCGGTATCAATACAATAGTTTTTCTGGTCAATATCGACGAAAATCGGCCGGGCTCCTACATAAAGGGCAGCATTGGCCGTAGCTGCAAAAGTAAGGGGAGTGGTAATCACCTCGTCCCCGGGACCAATCCCGGCCGCAAACATGGCCGCATGCAGAGCCGAAGTACCGCTGTTAAAGGCCACGGCATAACGGGCCCCGCAGAACTCTTTTACCCGCGCCTCGAATTCGTCGACTTTCAGCCCCTGGGTAATCCAGTCGGAACGCAAGGCTTCTATAACCGTTTCTATGTCCTCTTCGTCTATATTCTGCCGTCCATAGGGTATAAATTCTTTCATCGGTTGACTCCTTGCACGGCAATCCACTCACTGGTTCTGGCGATACCCTCCTCCAGACTTATCCGCGGCTGCCATGATAATAAACTCCGGGCCTTATCATAATTGCAGAGCAGCTTTTGAATCTCACTCTGGGGATGAATGTGGGGTACATGTTTGATACGGTTCTTATCTTTACAAATTATATAAGCCAGCTCGTTTATGCTTACATCCTTGCCCAGCCCGGCATTTAATAATTGCCCGTCGGCCCGGCTGTCCGTCCCCGCCTTTATTACAAAATCGGCACAGTCCTCGGCATAGAGCAGATCCCGGGTCTGAGTGCCGTCACCGTATATATTCAGATCTTCGCCCCGCAAGTTACGCCGGATAAAGATCGCTACCACGCCGCCTTCCCCGGAAGACTTCTGGAAAGGCCCGTAGGTGTTGAATGGTCTCACAACTACTGTCGGCAGTCCATAGGCATAATAGTAGGACAGGGTCAAAGCCTCCCCGGCCAGCTTGCTGGCTGCATAGGGCGAGGCCGGTTTGACCGGGTGTACTTCACTTATGCCTGCCTCGTCCAGGCTGCGCTCGTAAACCATGCAGGTGGACATAAACAGCATCTTAATGCCCTGCTGGCGGCACTCCTCCAGCACATTAAAGGTTCCGGCCACATCATTCTCATAAGTAGTACGGGGGTCATCGATTGAATCCTGCACATTTATGCTGGCCGCCAGGTGATAGACCAGGTCAAAACCGCCGGCGAAAACCTTGCCCACTACCTCCCGCTCCTTGATATCTCCTTCTATAAACAAGAAATCAGGGTTATCCCCGAATTCCTCGATATTCATTAACCGACCGTTGGACAGATCATCCAGAGCCGCAACCCTATGCCCATCTAATAGCAGTTTTTTGACCACCCATCTTCCGATAAACCCGGCCCCGCCGGTAACCAGAATATTCATGATTAAACCTCCGTTAACCTATAATCAGACAATCATAGCTTTTATATCATCCAGGCTCATGGCCTCCGCACCAGTCGAACTATATGTACCACAGGCGGCCAACCCTGTACCAGGGTAGCTTCCCTGATAATCCCGGCGGTCACGGTCATAGGGCAGTATGATAAAAAGTTCATCATTTTCCAGCGCCCGGGCACTCTCTTCCTCGCTCATTAATTCCTCGTACATCTTCTCCCCGGGTCTAAGGCCGATAGTTTTCATTTCTACCTCCTGGTTCGAACTGTCTGCCACCGCCCGGGCCAGATCCCCCACGGTTAGAACCGGCATTTTAAAAACGAAGGTCTCGCCGCCTAATGATATGGCCAGGGACTTTAAAATCAAGTCAACCGCGCGCTCAGCACTCATAAAAAAACGGGTCATGGCAGGATCGGTAACCGTAACCGGGCCACCCCGCTGAATCTGCTTCCGAAAGAGAGGAACCACCGAACCCCGGCTGTTAATAATATTGCCGAAACGTACGGACAGAAACTTTATTTGCCGGGGACCTTTCCATTGATCTGCCGATGCTATCAGCCTTTCGGCCAGCAGTTTACTGGCCCCCATGGTATTGGTAGGTGAAGCCGCCTTGTCGGTGCTGGTATATACCACTGTGGAGACGCCGGTTTCCATAGCACACTCAATCACATTCTGGGTTCCCATCACATTGGTCTTGACCGCTTCCGAAGGATTATACTCACAGGCCGGTACATGCTTCAGGGCCGCCAGGTGAAATACTATATCGATATCCTCCATCGACCTCTTCAAGCGTTCCTTGTCCCGTACATCACCGAGGAAAAAACGCACCCTTTTCATGTCCAGACCCTGATATGCAAAATACTCCTGTATAGCAAACTGCTTATGTTCATCCCGGGAATAAATACGGACTACCGCCGCCTCCAGCTCCAAAAGCTTATACGCCAGCTTCTTCCCCACTGTCCCCGTCCCCCCGGTAATCAGTATCTTTTTATCCCGGATTATCTCCCGTATATCCATTATTTCTTCTCCTCATCTCATCAAGCAGTATAATATATCCGCAACCACCTGTACCCACCGAGCCACCAATAAGCTCTTACCCGGAAACGGTCATGTATTACCAGCAGCGCCGATACGCCACGGGTAGCCAACTCATAAGTGATAATCCCGCCTGCACTAATAGATATATCGCGTAATTCCATCAAATTCTTTAAAGCAGAAAAGATAGCTTCTGGCCATCTACCAGCCGCAAAGGAATTGCTTTCAGGTAATATTTTTCTTATTATTGCGTGTCTTCTTATAAAAATACGGTATCAAGGGAGCTTTCTTCAGTCATCCGACGTTCACCGGCCAATTCTTGTATTATGCATTTGCCTTCATCTCATCCAGAAGTATAGCTGCAACCCGCTGCGCTCCTCGACCATCGATAAGCTCTTGCCCGCTATTTGCCATTTTCCCCCTTAATGCCTGATTATTTATTAGACTATCCAGGATAGAGAACAATTTAGCCGCATCCAATTCATGGTACCAGCCCAGGTTAAACGCCATTCCCTGCCGCTCTGCTTCCCGGGCCATCCGAACCTGGTTATCTGCCGCAACTACCAACAAAGCCGGTACACCACAAGCCGCCAGTTCATAAGCGGTACTCCCGGCGGCACTGATAGATATATCACAAAAATCCATCAATTTCTTTATATCCGGATTATAATGCAGAGTCACATTGGGATAATCCCTTACCATAGCCTCTATCTCCGCAGTATTATGAAATACCGGCCCTACCACCACGTGCCAGTGTAAATCTTTAAATTGCGCATAACGTTTAAGCTCATGTAATAATCCCGGGGTAATATTCTCCATATCTGCCGCCCCAAAAGTAATCAGTACATGCTCTGTACCCGGATTTGGTAAGCGTACAGGAACCCTTGCAAACTCCTTCCGCATCAGTAAATATTTTATACCCAATAAAAACCTGGCCTTTCCCTGGTAAAAAAGCCCCGGAGCATAAAGGTTGCCATTAACTACAAAATCCGTATTGAAAGGATGGCGGTTGAGGTCATCTATATACACGCTTAATAAATCCAGTTGCCCTGCCCGGTCCAGCCTCTCCTGAGTATATTCATAAGAATCTATAATAAGCATTCCTGCCTGCATATTCATCAGTATTTCTTTTAGCAGCAGCTCCTCTTCATTGCCACCTTGCCGGTCCAATTGCAATACCCGGTATCCCTCAATATTCTCTGGATTCCTGCTCAAAAAAATAACCTCAGCCCCCTGCTTTACAAGCTCACGGGCCAAAGCCTTCATCCTCATCAGATGTCCAAAACCTGTTTCACTGTTGCCATCTGCACGAATGGCTATTATATTGTCCATACCCAGCCTAGCTCCCCATTATTATTCCCATGGTACTTATATCAAATCCCAGTTTAAAGGAGTTCCCTTTTTTACATCTCTATTTATTCTCTTTCCTAGCAATACATCATAATATTTAGGTTCCAGACCATATCCCGGCCGTATAATGCGTAAATTATCCGGGGTTAAAACCTCCCCTGCCGCCATGTCTCTTGCTATATATAAAGAACGCCGGAACTTCAAAGATTTGCTTTCCTGCTCACCCGGGCTGTAGCTGATTCTCCCCATTGCCTGCCAGGCCCGTTCCGTCTCAATGACCAATTGCCTCATCTCTTCCGGCTCCGTGGAAAATGCAGAATCCACTCCGCCATCGGCCCGGGATAGAGTAAAATGTTTTTCAATCATACAGGCTCCCAAGGCTATAGAAGCAACCGCAACACCAATTCCCATGCTATGGTCCGATAGCCCTACCGGGCAATCAAACAATTTTTGCATATGTGGAATAGTAAGTAAATTACTGTCCTCCGGGCTGGCCGGATAAGAACTGGTACACTTGAGCAATACCAAATCCTCGCAGCCCGCTTCTCGCGCAGTTCTTACGGTTTCATCCATTTCCGCCACGCTGGCCATGCCGGTCGAAATAATCATGGGCTTTCCGGTTGCAGCCACCTTGCGAATAAGAGGCAAATCAGTATTTTCAAAAGAAGCAATCTTATAGCAGGGAACATCCAGCGATTCCAGAAAATCCACCGCCGTCTCATCAAACGGGGTACTGAAAGCTATCAGCCCCAGTTCCCGGCAGCGTTTAAAAATCGGTTCATGCCATTCCCAAGGAGTATAGGCCTCGCTGTAAAGATCATAAAGGCTTCTTCCCCGCCAGAGATTATCCTTATCCTCTATAAAAAAATCACCGTCGTTAATGTCCAGAGTTATTGTATCTGCGGTATAAGTCTGTAATTTAACCGCATGAACGCCGCTTTCAGCAGCCGCCTGTACGATTTCTAAAGCACGCTCCAGAGAGTGGTTATGATTCCCCGACATTTCGGCTACTATAAAAGGCCTATTTCCGGCGCCCAGAACCTTATCGCCCATACTGATCCCCGGCATCTATATCCCATCCCTTCCTTAGCTCCCGGCTTGTAATACGCTGCAATAATTGAGCATCCAGTTCCGCAAGGGAACTAATATTGCAATCCGCTTCGAATTCCGGTGGTTTTTTCAAATTTCTATACGGGCCTTGCAGCACTCTTATAGTCTTAAAGCCCAGAGGTTTTATGCCCACGAAGTCCTTGTCGGGATTATCAGCAATATATACCACCTGATCAGGGCTTGCTTTTTCCCGCTCGCAAATTTTATAAAAGCAATAGGGTGATGGTTTGGCATGTTTTAATCCGTATCTGTGGGTAATAAAAACAAAATCGACCTTATTATAAAGGTCCAGAGCCGCGACTTTATTATGTTGAACCAGCTTATTGCCATCTGTAACTATGTATTTAGGATATCGGCTCAAACCATTAAGACATAGCTCAGCATCCGGATAGATGTGAATCTCAGGCTTATGTCCCCGATAGATGCTCAAACACCGCTTAACATTATTTTTACTGTATAAGCTAAAATGCTTCAGAACATCATCCAGTATACCTTCACGTCCATACTTTATTCTATCCTTAATAAAGCCCCGGCTAGCAACTAACGGTATCATAAAGGAGCTTTCCAGGTATTCTGATACTGCCAGCAATCCGCTGTTTACAAAAGTCATTTCATCATAGAGGGTATCATCCAAATCAAACACAATAACCATATTAAAAAATCAAATCCTCTGCATAGCGTACCTGCGTTTTTTCTTCAGGTGAACGTACAAACAGCTCCGGCCCGATCGAATATCCGCTGCTTTCAAGCAAGAACCAGTAAAAGCTGTCCAAACCTGCTGCCAGGCTTAAAGATGAGGCGCCGCCGAAACGGTTATTACACTCTATTATGTGATAATTAGCCTGGTCATCCATTACAACCTGAAAAACAGCATGTCCATAAATCCCCAATTTCTCGGCCATCTCCGCACACATGGATTCTAACTTTTCATCCCGAATAGTCCTGGTTATCTGAGATTCACCACTAACCACCAGTTCACGAGTCCTCGCCACTACCCCTTTGCATATTCCATCCTTACCGACGTAAAGATCAACGCTTATTTCCCTGCCTTCGATGAAGGGCTGAAAAATCGGACTCTCAAGCAAACCGGCATGTTTTATGGCATCCTGCCTTGAGCAGTTCAGCGCAATCTTCTGCGAACCCGCTCCGTACCTTTCCTTTACTACATATGACTCACAGGACAATTCTTCGATTCTTGCTACGGTAGATATGGCCGGGTAATTGAAGTCGTTTAGAACCTCGCCAAAAAGAAGCTTATCCAAACAACGCTGAACCGTAACATAATTTGCAATCATTACAGAAAACCCGTTTTCTTCAAGAAGATTGGCATTGGCAGCAAAAAAAGACAGTTCCCCGTCCCGGGTTGGAATAATGGACATAACATTATTTTGCTTGCAGTAATTAATAAGAACTTCTATATCAAGCTGTTCTGTTGGAGGCATCAACCAAAAATCATCCACAAAAAACCTTCCCACAATATTTTCGCTGCAATCCCCTCCAATTACCCGGCCCTTTCTGCGGTATTTATGAACAGCTTTCTTAACCGCTTTAATCAAGGGTACTTTCTTAGATATACTGGTAATCAGCACATTACCGTCGGCCTCAGGCAACCTACCGGCCATTAATAATCACCCGCTAATCCATAACTTTATAAGAGCCAAACGGAGAAGTCTCCGGTTTTCCAATGCCATTAACAGCAAAATAAAAATTAAAAAACAAGGAAATCATCATAGACAGAGGGCTACTTTCTTAATATACACATCATATGACTACTGGCATTTACCGTCGAAATAAGATGCTGGATCAGCCCCCTGGTTTCATCATCAAAATCCGCTATCATTTTTAACCCCTCATCTTTTAAATAATCCCTGGTCAAAGACATCATATCCATGTCTAGCTTTCCGGGGGTTTTTATCTGCAGAACTTTATAATTGCTCCTTATAGCAAAATGGGTGATATTGAATGTATTAAAGGCATTAAGATGCAAAGGAGGAAAAATACTGGGTGCAATTAACCTGTATGAATTATAATCAGAACTGATTTCCTCTAAACCAGCTGAATTAGGAGTAGTAAATATCATTAATCCATCTGGTTTCAGAATGCGGTATAAGTTTTTCATAAATGTAAATGGATCTGTCAAGTGTTCAATTAGCTCAAAATGTACAATGATATCATAATTCCCGGTATGTTTTTTAGTAAACTCCTCAGCATTTGAACAAATCAAATTCAGTTCATTATCCACATTGTTCTCAATTGCATTCCTATCTACATCGATTCCATATAACTCCACATTCTTATCGGGTAATTCTTTTTTTATGGCTTGGTTTAACTTTGATAAAAAGGAACCAGATCCACACCCTATTTCAAAAACCTTTAAATTACCGGCCGGATTTTCGCTGATATGCTTCAAAACTTCTTTGACTCTATCATCCATGATATAATTGTCAGATTTGGCATGCCTTTTTTTATATAATCTATCCAGGAGCATATTACATTTTGAATTCTTATAATAATCATCCAGAGCCTCGATATCAGGACAAGGATTTACATATAATGAGTTGCACTTATTGCATTTACTGATTCCGTATGTATTATGAAATTTTTCTGAGTCTGTATAGTCGCCGGAGCCGCAAAAAGGACACTCTCTCAAAAAGAATCTTCCATTATACCTTTTATAGATGTCAATTGCATCTTCTATACGCTGATTATACATTTCTTCGGCTTCCTCCAAACTCCTATTTGAAGAAAACTTAACTAACCGATATTTCTCCATTTCAGCCCTCCTGAATACTACATGACCGAGGCAAGTACATTTATCACATCATTTCTACTCAAAGCCACGGGATTATTATCCATTCTGCCCTCTGTGAAAGCTTTATCAGCCATAAATATAATGTCTTTCGAAGATATCCCATATGCAGATAGCCTCAAATTAATTACCCCTTCACACACACTATCTACCCATTTCTTAATGCCACCGCATTGACTAAACAATGCGAATAGCTCTTTATCGTTAGGAAAATGACCTCGATTGATCTGTCCAACTGCATCCAAGGTTATAGAAGCTGCCAAGCCATGCGGTATATTATATAGCATAGTAAGTGGATAAGATATAGAGTGACAAGCAGTTGTTCTGGTTTGTGAAAAAGCTAATCCTGATAATACCGACGCTCTGCAAAGCCTCTCTCTGTAAAAAATATCACCGGGTGAATCAACTGCTTTTCTGAGGTTGGCTATTATTATCTCTGCAGCCCTGTAAGCGATTTCCTGAACAAGCGGGGTAGTATGTTTTGACCAATATGATTCAATCGCGTGACACATCGCATCTAATCCGGTAGCAAGTGTTGTCAGGGGGGGTACAGATAACGTTAACTCCGGCGTAACAATCGCTTTTTTGGGTCTAAGCATAGCATGATCAATAGAAAACTTGCCCCTCTTATCCTGATCCCAAATTGTAGCCCACTGCGTTATTTCCGATCCGGTTCCTGCCGTAGATGGTACCGCTATGATATTAATAAATCCGGTTTTTTTATACTTTTTACTTTCGATAATTTCTGTTAAATCCTCTATCTTATAACGATTATTGTTTTCTGGATCATGAAATAAGCTTATTCCTTTTGCAAGATCTATACTGCTTCCTCCGCCACAAGCAATAATTGCATCAACATTCCGGGCTCCGATCTGCTGTAGAGAAAACAGTATATCTTTTTGAGTCGGGTTAGACGCCAACTGTTTTATCCAAGTAAACGAGCCTTTTAATGACAAACATCGATTTTTTAACTCTCCGATGAGGGAAGCCATTTCCCATGCGGAAACCAGCTTTTTATCCATTATCAATACGATGTTTGCTTCGCCTAAAGCAAGAAGGTTCTGCTCCAGCCCGCACTTATCGGAAAACGAAATAGCCGTACTGCAAAAGGGTTGGGAATCCATAATCTTCTCCTCTAATATGTCGGCCTCTACATCTTCAGCTAATAGTTCTCAGGAATTAAAGTTATTATTTCATTGATTGACATACACATATCATCGGCTTCCTTGGCTCTATGATTAGTCAATATGATTTCTGCTGTCTTCTGCATGGCGGGGAAGCCGCTACGGGTTAGATGATTTGCATATATGACAATATTGACACCGCGCCTGGCAAATTCTTCTTCCGTTACAGTGTTAAACGAAGTAGGAACAACTACCAATGGTGTAACTGTATCCTTGGCTCTGAATTTTCCGCAGAATTCAAATATTTCTGCAGGGTCCTTTTGCCTTGAATGAATCATTATTCCGTCAGCTTTCGCATCAACATATGCAAATGCTCTGACTAGCGCATCATCCATACCCTTTTCTAATATCAGACTTTCAATTCTTGCTATCAGAAAAAAATCTTTGGTTTTTAAGGCCGCTTTACCCGCTGCAATCTTAGCGCAGAAATTATCAATGCTATCTTGGGTTTGTTCAACATCGGCGCCAAAAAGCGAGTTTTTCTTAAGGCCTGTTTTATCTTCAATAATTGTAGCCGACACACCCATGCGTTCCAAAGTTCTAATATTATATACAAAATGCTCAGTCAATCCGCCCGTGTCACCGTCTACAATAATTGGCTTAGTAGTCACATCCATGATTTCATCCACTGTACGTAATCGGGTAGACATATCCAACAACTCGATATCGGGTTTACCTTTGGCGGTTGAGTCGCACAAACTGGAACTCCACATAGCATCAAACTGATAAGTTTTGCCGTCTTGTAAAACAGTTGTTTTTTCGGCAATTAATCCGGTGATTCCGCTATGAACTTCAATCGCGTTAATCAAGGGTTTCATGGCAAGCAATTGCTTTAATCTTCCCCTGCGCATATCTGGTATGGCAAGTTGTTCCCTCTGATGAAGCTCTAATTTTTCGTACTCTTCATTTTTAGTGTACGGATATTCAATGAGCTCTCCGCCATATTCCCTTAGTATCTTTATTACTTCATCCCTGATAGGCCTTTGAAAACCTGTTACCCAATTATCACCGTGGACAACATAGTCCGGTTTGAGCCTGCGCAGATTTTCGGCATGGCTTAACGTATTTTGCGGTATTACTCGGCTTACGCCTTTAATGTTTTCAATTATTTTCACTCTTTCCTCATATTTCAGAACCGGGAAACGTCGATAGGTTGCCACCACCTCATCGGTTAACATGCCGATGGTTAATTCACCTAGCGCAGCCGCTTTTTGAATTATTGCCGTATGACCGCCATGAATTATATCCGTACTAAAACACATATAAACAGTTTTGGTATCGCTGCTCAAAACTGCTCCTCCTTTAATCTCAACTTTTGACAGATTGAAGCTAAATCCTGTGGTGTATCAATTTCCGCACAAAGGCGACTCTTGAAATCCAGAGGGTACATATGACACTTATCTGACACTTCATTGAAAGCATCTTCAGCATAGCAGTCCGCTTGTCCCTTTTCACAATATAAGATAATACGATCCAACCAAATTTTCCAATCATCCTTGCAGATTTTATATAAGGGCTGTGCTGCAACGGCATTATCGAAAAACTCAATTCCTATTTTTTCCACCAAGCCATCTTTGATAACTGCTTTAAAGTCCTTTTGGGGTAAAGCAATGGTTGAGCTTACAGTCACGCAGCTGTTATTTTGTCGCAGCATATCTTCCAGTACCTCAAAAGCAAATACTAAATCACCGTGCATTAATACAATATTATCATTCAGATGCTGCCTAGCCAGGTAAATGGAATAGATATAGTTGGTTTCAGCATAAACAGGATTTATAACAAAAGTATAATCAATAGGTAACTTTAGGGAGTTACAGTAATCAACTAGCACATTATTGTAAAACCCCGTAGTCATTACTATATCTGTGACACCGCATTTATGTAGAAATTTCAGTTGACGGCTAAGTATGGTATCCCCTTCTTTAATTTCTGTCATGCACTTGGGATGTTTACTGACCAGTTCACCCATTCTTTTACCCATACCTGAGTTAAGCAGCAAAGCCTTCATCTAAGAACACTCTCCAATATAATCCATAAACACTGTTTTGTTTTCTATGGGGGTAATAGCAGGCCTTCCCAGGTCTTTTCTTGAACCTATTGCCGATTTTACCTCTATAAAAATCGGGCCTTTTTTCCCCTCTATTTCAGACAAAACAATCTGCAGCTCTTTTAAATCACTTGCATGATATGAAGCCTTATACCCACAGCCTAAAGCAATCTGCTCAAAGCTAATAGCATCAGCTGCAGTAGGTTGTCCCCCTACGGATTCATGGGCGCCGTTATTTATAATTACGTGAATATAATTCAGCGGGGCTTTTTCACCTATAACAGCCATGGCTCCCAGATGCATTAAAGCCGCGCCGTCTCCATCGATGCACCATACTCTTTTATTGGGCTTGTTAAGTGCAATGCCTAAAGCAATTGACGAGCTGTGCCCCATGGAACCAACTGTCAGGAAATCATACTTATGTAATTGCCCCTTCTTTTCTCTTATTTCAAATAACTCCCGCGATGTCTTACCGGTAGTTGCTATAATAATATCATCTTGGGCTGCTTCGGTAATAAAATTGATGATTTCTTCGCGTAATATTGAACTATTATTCTTATAAATTACTTTTTCAGAATAGGATAATCCGCCTTGCTTAATAACCAAAGCCACACTTTTCCCCGAATTAAGCAAAGATTTAAACACATATAACTGCTTCTCTAGATCTTGTTCGGTGGTTTGCCGGTCTATTACCATACAGGCAATGTCTAATACTTCCAGCATTTTTAACGTAATTTCACCTTGGAATAAATGCTGCGGCTCATCATGTACGCCCGGTTCCCCTCTCCAGCCGACTATAAAAACACACGGAATTGCATAAACCTTATCGTTTAGCAGTGAAGTTACGGGATTAATAATATTGCCCAGGCCGCTATTCTGAAGATACACACAGGGAATTTTACCGGTGGATAAATAATATCCTGCTGCCAATGCCACCGCATTTCCTTCATTGGCAGTTATAATATGATTAAGAGAAGATACTCCAAAAGTATTTATTAAATAATCACATAATGCTTTTAACTGAGAATCTGGAACCCCGGCGAAATAATCAACCCCGATTTTTTTTAACTGAGCGGTCAGTCTTAAAACATCCATTTAAGAGCCTCCTGAATTCTGGCGATTCACAAAAATCTCAGCTTATCACATTTGCTTGTAATTTCTCATTCCGTTTTAACTCAAGCAATCGCACCGTTAAATCCAAAATCAAACCTGCAGCTAACACAATATATAAGTAATAGATTTCATTTAATATTAAAAAAAGAGAAATCAGCAAATCTATATTCCCTAAGTCCATACCTAAAATGAAACCTCTATCCATGAAATACTTTTTTAATCCCCTTCTTTCAATGGTTTTTAATCTACTTAATCTCGGAGTAATATAATAGGCCGCGATAATCGCATATAAGTTTACCAATAGAATTACTAAAACAATCAAATATAAAGGGATGCTTTTGATTCCAATAAAAATAAAAATTAACGTATAAAAAACCCTGTCGTTAATATCATCCAGCTTGGCGCCAAATTTACTCTGCATATCCTTATATCTAGCCAGACTTCCATCTAATGTATCTAAAATCACAAATATTTGTATACCTATTGCTGCTATTAAAAACTGCTCTTGATATGCTAAATAATATATCAACAAAGAAAAAAAGCAGTTGAATATGGTTATCATATTGGGAGTTAGAAATGTTTTAGACAGAACAGGCAGTATTGGTTCTATGATTTTAACTCTATAAAAATACTCGGTCAAATACATGGTATTATCTTTTCTTTTATATTGATTTCCTTCCATATTTAATTACCCTCTTGATTAATCCCGTTTTTTCCGTGCCACTGCCCACATATGTGATGACAGAAGATTATCAGCCAGAAACTGTTGGAATAAATCTGCTATATTGTCCCACTGATTTATTAATATCTCCTTTAGAAACGGTTGGGTAGAAATATCATATTCACCGGCAAGGATCTTTTTTCGTACCAGTTCGGCATCTAATTTTCCCGGAGTCAGTACCTGCATTATTTCGAAACCGCAATCACTTAATAAGTTAGCGAGAGAACATGGGTTAAAATAATTAAGGTGTTCATTATCTACCGAATCAGAAAGCTCCTGCAGAGTCATAATATCGAAGCCTTTAATGTTAGGACAGGTTATAATAATAAATCCGCCGGGCAGTAGTATCGATTCACAGGCTGATAAAAACTCGCGCGGGGAAAAGAGATGCTCTATTACTTCGAAACTAACTACAATATCAGTCTTTAGTCCTTCCAATGAAACTTTCTCTATGGGAAGTTCTATGACCTCCAGCCCTTTGCTGCGACAGGTATTGGCCAGATCGGGAGTAGGTTCTACGGCTATTATTCTCTTAAAAAAATCCCTTGCAGACATTTCCTCACAAAAAGTACCGAATCCAGCTCCTACTTCCAGCAAACAATCGCGCCCTACATCATATTGCCGACAAATATCTAATATGCGATCCACCCGAGGCTTAAAAATCTTTTCTCTGCGATTCGATTCGGAAGCCGGAAATATATATTTGTTCCAATAAGCATAATTTTCCGATTCTTTATAATAATAGTCCAAAATTTCCGGAGTAGGACGGGGATTAATGTATACAGTCTCACAATTGATACACTTAGTAAAATCAAGCTCATATTTACTGAATTGATATATCGATTCAGGCGAACCGCATGCGGGACAAGGTACGCTTATAAATTTATTCTTATATTTGATCAACCTGCGAATATCATTTTGTACGCATTGTGCCTTTTCTTTCAATAAATGTGCCGGACGAATTTCTTCTTCATTTAATTTCGAAGAATATTTCAAATTTAATCCTCCCTCAATCAGCTGCTCATTATCAATTTATTGGGATTCGTCAAAATCTTCACCTACCTGAAATTTCGGAATCCATTTTGTTTCATCCTTAGCAAAGAGCTTTTTATTTATAAATTTTTCGGTTACTCTCCAGAATTCTTGCGTACTAATGTCGATATATCTACAGAACTGCTCTATGTATTGCTGCCCGCATTTCCCATCGTATTCCCTTACATACCACTTTGCATCATCTCTTGTTAACCGCCCTTCCCGGATATCATAGCAGGCTTCGTCGGTGGCAAAGCCAAAACCGAATTTATAGTATTTAAGCATTTGGTTTACAATCTGCATATCGGAGTCAACTGCCGAGTATCTTCTGTAGCGGCCGATATCGTAAAGGCTTTCCTGAGTTCTTCCCCCGATGCCTCGTGCAACAGCAAAATCAGTATTATGGGTATTCGACCACTCTCTTACATAATACTGCAAGTAAATTGCCTTTATATTTTTTTGGATTAATCTGTTTTTATCAGGAAATTGATACATAAATACATCTTCCGGTTTTATGTCGTCGTCAAGCCAATCACTGGCGTTGCCTCCCGCCAATGTATTGCCTTCATTTACATTTAAAGCGTTACCGTCTGCTCCCAGGCCATTTACCACTCCAAGCGTAAGGGCCGCGTTTTCGCCCTGGATAATAAGAGGAATATCGAATTTATCCGCAATTATATAAGCTGACGCATACAATGGATACTCGGACGGCTTAATAGGGTTTCCGAATTCATAAAAAGCGCGCCTGGTAAGTTTTTTCATTATTCTGGGATCAGGCCTCAGGCTAATCATATCAAAACCCCATTGGACAAGGTTTTCAAGATTGTTACGCCCTACCTCGGTAATATTGTCGGGTGCACAGTTGACCAATAAGGGGTTTAAGCCTAACTTCTCTTTGGCATAAATAGCTTGAAACGTACTATCCTTGCCCCCGCTTACCCCTACAACGCAGTCGTATGTCTTGGCATTAGCTTTAGCCCAGGCGGCAATTGCATGCAGATCCTTTTCTCTTTTTTCCCAATCAATCTGTTTCTTGAAATCTTCATATAAACATGCATTGCAAATACCGTCTTCATTAAATTTAATATCGGGTCTTGTATCAGGTTGTAGACATCTTCTGCAGTATTTCACCTAAACCCTCCCCTTTGTAATAGCATTTAGACCCCGGTTGATTTTTCCTTATTTATTGATTTTGTTTTTTCAATAAAAACCAATTCAAGTCGTCCTGCGGAAAGTTTATATCCCTGCGGTAGATAAATCCATAATCCACCAATTCCAGATCCGGATAACCATCCAGCATTTCACCAGCAAAATCCCGCTTATATAATTTTCCTTTATTCCCCCGATAATCAACTTCAACCGGTTGGGGATTATAATATTCAGCCAGACAAATATAACGGCTGCTGCTTGCATGCAAAACCCTATAGGCCTGAGGCAGCATTTCCGGAGCAATATGTATCAGCAAGCCCTTGGACAATACCAGTTCCCGTTGATAGTCTACCGAAAAATCCAGCATGGATTGCCGGTATATTTTAAGGTTCTCAATAGTCTCCAATTCCTTTACCGCTTTTGGGTTAATCTCTACCGCCGACAATTCAACCGCAGGCAGCAGATTTCTTAACGCCAGCAGATTTAAGCCCCGGTTGGCGCCAAATTCCAAAATGCTTTTCACCTTATGGGTTCTGGCCATAACCGATGCAAATAGAGCTGTGTTGCCGGCAATAAGCTGAGAACCTCTATTTCTTTCGGTATAATCGTCACCGAATTGACCTGCCCAGAACTCCTCCTGTTCAGTTTTATATCCGCTCATTTCTACACCTCGCCATTTATACTTCTTTTTGATGTACCGCAGCATTGATCTCTGCCCATTCCGGATGTTCATTCAAAAGATTAAGAACGTCCAACCAGGTAAACCTGCTGTTAACCGGATAAAGTTCCTGCAGGATAAGCTCAATAAGCTCGAAATCCTCCTTGGTGTCCACCGTCCACCGGTGTTGGCTGTAATCTTCGGCACTACCGGAATTCGCCAAGCAAAACCTTTCTGGATGCCTGTACATATAAAGAGTAACATGCTCTCTTTCCGGCCGTTCTTTAGCCTCTTTATATGCCTTTTCCAGGGCTGACCATGAAAAAACCTCGGTATCCAGTCCCCGCGGATAAGTTCGTTTCAGAGTATTGGATACATAATCATATCTTTTGAAGTTGCTTAAATATAACGAAATTACTTCATCCATTACCTCAGGATCGATGAGCGGACAGTCTGAGGTAATACGGACTATATTGTCTGCTTTGCTCTCTTGCGCGGCAAAATAATACCTTGCTAAAACATCCTCTTCCGGCCCTCTAAAACAGTTTATTTTCAGCCTTTCACACAATTGGACAACGGGCAGGTCACTGTCGTTTGCAGTCGTTGCAATAACAATATCATCTGCCTGCCTGACCTGACCCAGCCTTTCTATCTGATATTCCAGCAGGGGCCTGTTCAGTACCTCATATAGTATCTTGCCGGGTAAACGGGTGGAGGTCATACGCGCCTGTACAATGATGACGGTCTTCATCTGTAAAATTCTCCTAATCATAATCTAAGAACTATACCGATGTTCTTATAATGTAATAATTTTAAATACACCTGACCTGAATATTGCCCCCGCTGTCAAATCTAAATTCATAGCTTTTGGCGCCACAGTCAAACATGTAATTACTGCCCCGGCTGAAATCAGTATCGGCGCTGTTCTTTTGCATATTCCCCCCATGATTTGTAAGCATCCGGTCAAACAACTCGATATCCGTTTGCGATGCCTCCTTGTCTCCTGCTGCCATACGATTATAGAACACGGTATTGTACTGCTGTAATATCTCCACACAACGGTCTTTATCATATATGGATGCAACCCCGTTGTCCTCGGAATGGAAAATATGATAGCAGCTCTCTGAATGGACCCGGTGTTTTTCACATAAAAGGCTGCGAATCATGCGGTGGCTGTCGGAAAAATATTGCGGTGATGATTCATTTTCAATAGTCCAGGGGTTGTTGCAGGCAGAAGCAATATAAAATTTCATATCGTTATTCAGGTCGAAGCTAAACAGGTAGTCAGGTTCCATAATCTCTCCGCTTACCACATGTTTCAGTTCAACCCGCGAATAAGCTTCCCGGTCTATGATGGCTGAAAAAGTATGGGGGGCATATTTGCCCATTAGCAAGGCTATGTAAGCCCCGTAGCGTTTGCCGAAGGCTAATATCTTCCGCGTATTAAGCTTATACCGCTGCAGCACCTCGCCTAAAACCTGAAGGCAGTCAATGGCCGGTAAGAATCCCCATGATTGATACTCGTCCTTACCGGTTATTAAATGGGGTTGACATCTAATATCCAGGCTGGTGATCCCCTTGGAGATAACCGCTTCAGCAATTATTCTATATAGGTCAACCGCGCTTTGAACTCCGGTGAAGCTTTCCAGAGTTAAGTTCATATTATATATTCGATTGATATTGTGGAGGAAACTGGGCCGAAGTTGGATTTGACTGTTGCGATAAACCCCAAAATAATTGACTCCAACCGCAATGCAGTTCAGCTTGTCGGCTAGATAAGGTCTAAGTTCGTTTTGCTGATAATCACTGTCAGCCAGTTCACCCAGTTCATTTATAACCATAATCACACCCGTATCAGAATTTATCCCGGTATCCGGCAGAGTGAAAAATGCCTCTATTTCTTCCCGTTCCATACCCAGCTCTATATCGGGATGTGGGTTTAGCTTGATTATCGTATTCCCGGTCATCAAAGAATCCTCCATTTATAAATTCCTGTTTTTGTTTCCATTTAGCTAAAAGGTATCGTCAAAATGCCCTCTTGCTCCTGATCAAGCTTTGGCGACTTAACGGACGCGGCTGCTTTCCCGGCCAATCCCTGGCTATTGACGGCAACCGTGAAATTTGCTCCCTCGAATTGTTTTTCTCCGCTATTGCCCCTGAGTTCCCGCTCGGTTATATTTTTGATTATCTTTAAGTACCGACTGCTAAGGTTGTATAAATTAGTCTCATAAAAGAACCCTGCTTCCGGATCCTCTATTTTACCATCGAAATTATAGAATATACCAACCTGATAAAATATTAAAAAGCGATTCAACATAGGTATGACAACCTGTTGATAAAAAGCATTCTCCTGCAACTGCCGGTTAATTTCCTGAACAGCAAGCATATTGTCCTGCAGACGGGCATCTTTGGCATCTGTTTCTAATAACCGGTGCAAATGGTTGAGCTGGTCACGCTTATTGTCGTTAATATTCTCCAGCTTATCTATCTCATCCAGAACATGCTGGTAAAAAGCATTGATATCAACGTCTCCGTAAATATCCTCTTTACTGCCTTGGTTAAGGGCCTCTTCAATTATCTTTTGAACATTACAATCTGCGGTTGCAATATAGCGGTCAATCACATCTCTAAAATCGCGGTTTTCTATTCCGGGCATACCCAGGCCAGCTTGAGTGGCATTAATAATGGTATGGCTATTCCGGTACTTCAGGTTCAAAAGCTCCATGTCCCGCCTTACGGCTAAGTAACCGGGAATAGTATATACCCTTTCCCCATTGATGTCAGTAGCCTCCTGCAGTATTTTACGGGTTGATTCAGGCAAAGAGTCCTTTTGTTTTCCCGCATGTGACTTATTATCGTAATAGCATAAGTCCTGACCGACCAGAATAATGGGATTGCAGCCCAATCTAACAGCAAAATCCACTGCTGTTGAAGATACGGAAGCATGGTCGCTTACGGTATCCACCGGTAAATTAAGATAATGCTGATAGTACTGGGCAATAAAATCGTTGCTGATCGTCACTCTGAGCAAACGGTTGGGGAATACTCTATCCACTTCGGGATGCAGGCGGTATGAACCCACCAGCGTTTCTACAGAACTATCCCTGAATATGTCAGCCTCCGCCTTTTGGGAATCCATAGCTATTGCAACATGAGCTTTTATCCCTTTCTGTTTGCATATACGAGCCCCAGTCCCCGGAGCTATGATCAGGGCTTTATCCTGTATTTCTTTTAGCTCGTCAATTCTGTTTTCCAAAGACGGGCCCGCCGATACGATAACAGCCGGTATGTTTTCAAATTTATTATTTAAAACAGCAGCATCAGGCTGCTTTTTAGCTATGGACATCAACTGGTTTTCCGTCCATTCATTTAAAAAATAATTGATGGTATTGGTGCTGGACAGGAATGCCATTTTCTCATCGCTGAATATCCGGCTTATCTCCTGATAGACCTCGCTGTATATACTGCGGTAGGACATATGATAGACAAACTTTACCTTACGCGAGGTCATTACCTGCCCCATTATCTGGGGCATAATCTGCCGGACATCGTTAAATATGCTGAGAGATACAGCCCTCTTCTTTAAGAGCAGTTCCAGATCACGCCATTTCAGCATTTCTCTGAATATATTATTAAAAGGCTCCAGTACTAGGACCTTACGATATCGAATTTTCTGCTTCTGTATATAATCCAGGCAATACCCCATGCCCAGGCCAAATATAATGAGAATCTGTTCCGGATCGTCCGCCTCCCGGAACAGCTCCTGCATTTCCCGGTCCACATTATAAGTGCTGTGTAAAAAACAACTGCATGACGGTGACTGTAAAAAAAATTTCTCATCGTTTAAACTGGAAATCTTCAGGCTACTGTAGGTATAATCTACGTAAACAGCTTTTTTGTAGAAATCGGGGAAATGCCTTTTTAATAATTCGGAGTTTTTAATCCACATTTTCATGTATTATCTTCCTTGTCAGACAAATCCAGCAATTGTTCGAGTTCATATTCCATAATATCAGCCACCAGTAAATAATCCTGCTTCTGCAAAGCTTGCAGACTGGCCTGCATAATTTGATTAAACCTTTGCACCCTGCTGACATCATTCAGGTCAAAAGCCGGCGTCTCAATAATGGTTGTCAGTAATTCACTGAGCTTTGCAGGAACTACCGCTATATTATAATCAAAAATATCTTTTTGTAATTGCCGGATTTTTTCCTGCAGCAAATTAATTACCTTCTTTACTTATCCCATCAGGACTTACTTTATAAAAAACTGTAGCGGAAAATAGCATTCCGCTACAGTTAAATAGATTAAAATAACTATCTGAGTAATTGCAGCACGGTCTGCGGCATCTGATTGGCCTGGGCCAGCATGGCAGTCGCTGCTTGCTGCAGGATGTTGTACTTGGTGAAGTTCATCATCTCTTTAGCCATGTCGACGTCGCGGATACGGGATTCGGACGCGCTCAGATTTTCTGAAGTTACCGACAGGTTGTTGATGGTGTGCTCCAACCTGTTCTGCAAGGCGCCAAGCTTGGCTCTCTCTGAGGATACCCGGTTGATAGCCAGGTCAAGCTTACCAATAGCTATATTGGCCTGCTCGTTGCTGGTCACCAGGATGTTATTCACACCCAGCGCCCGGGTACTCATGTCCCCGATACCTACACCGATGTCCTGCTTCTGATTGGCCCCGATATGGAAAACGGTAGTATTGTCGGAGATATGGATAAACGTGGATTCCTGGTTGGCAGCTCCTCCGGTCATTATGAACTTTTTATTGGTGTCATCCCAGGTTACCTTTACCCCGGCATTGGATGAGAACTGTACGTCCACATCCCTGTGAACTACACCAATAAGGTTATTACCGGATATATTTACGCCTTTGGCCAGAACCGTTTGGGAATGGGCTTCTTTGACATCAACCGAGAACTGAGTCTCAGTGGCTTTCTGAATACTCTGCAGGCTCAGAGCTCTTAGTATCGGGTCGTCGCCGATAAAGGTAATCTTACCGTCGTTACCAGATATCGCTGACCGGATAATATAAGTGCCCGGAACCACCTGCAACCCTTCGGTTCCAACTCCCCAGGGGTCATAGCTGACAAAAGCATCACGCCCGACCGAAGAATCAACTACATACTTCTGCCCCAAGCCATTATAAATGGCTTCGTTCAGTTTATCCTTGACATCCTTAATGGTATCGGTATCGAAAAGGGTGACATAGGACTTCTGCCCATCGCCCTGTACCAACTGGAGAGTCTGGGGATTGGCCAGGATAAAGTTACCGGAACTGTCCCAGAATTCCTGGATATCATATAGCTTGGTGCTCTCCAGGGCAATTTCTCCTACCCGCTCAATCTTGGTAGCCTGGAAAGAAGCCCGAGCAACGCTCAGGTTTGCACCTGATGCTGTACCTGCGAGACTTTGAGATGCATTCTCAATCCTCATATCCAGGAAGTAGCTGACATTTACTCCGGTCATACTGCTTCCGGCTGACCCCAATTTCAATGCCATCACCGCATCATAGACATCCTGAACCGTAGTATGCATGGCGCCTGAATCGGCTTGACCTGTTTTCCCAATCTCCAGGGTTATATTGATTACAGCAGTTCCACCGCTCATATGACCGGCTACTGCAAATGATTCACCATTTAGCCCGGATGCATAAGCGATGTTAAATGCTACACCAGTCAACAGTACTCCGTTGGGTCCAGTGAAGTCCTGCAGTACAGCTACGGATAATCCTGCAGCATTACTCGATAGCTTGGAATAAGCACCTACGCCACCACTGACGGTCACCGTCTCATGTTTAATCCTCATGATATCGGTCTTCATTACCTCGGCCTGTCCGGGTGTTGCGGTAATCTTGAGTTCATAGTTGCCGCCGCCGGGAGCCTTCTGTCCAAACTGATCCAACTGACGCAGGCCGTCGCGCATAAATACACGGGTGCTGATCTTGTCGGTAGAAGTCAGCGCGGAACTGGTGCCATCCAGCAGGTTCTTGGTGTTGAACTGGGTGGTACCGGCAATGCGGTCGATTTCAGAAGTCAACTGGTCGATTTCCTTCTGAATCTGGGTGCGATCCTGGGAAGTGTAGGTGCCATTGGCAGATTGTACCGCCAGTTCCCGCATCCTCTGCAGGATGGCGTGGGTTTCGTTCAGGGCGCCTTCAGCCGTCTGGATAAAAGAGATGCCGTCCTGGGCGTTGCGGCTGGCCTGGTCCAGACCTCTGATCTGGGAGCGCATTTTTTCGGAAATGGCCAGTCCGGCGGCATCGTCAGCAGCGCGGTTGATGCGCAGGCCGGAGGACAATTTTTCCAGAGCTTTGGACATTCCCTGATTGTTGAGTACCAGCTTGTTATAGGTGTTCAGCGCCGGTATATTGTGGTTAATAATCATTTGTTCTTACCTCCTTGTAATTCAAGCTCCCACTTCCCTGTGGGGCTATTTAACAGCTACGCCGGGGCGACCGAGTCGTTTAGTATCGACCTTTAAACCAAACACCTCCTCCCCACTATTCAAGAACAAGGCTTCTTTTTTCATTCTTCAAATGCGACGAGAGCCCACTTGGGTAGCTATTATTTTATATCGTTATTTGACTCCAGAAGTTTAATCTTTTCTGTAAATGAATTACGGGGATTTTATAGCGATTCTCTCTTGTTTTAAGCAATTACAAATAGATTTTTATTAATCAATTTAAAAAGTTTTTAAAAGGCAACTACTAAACATTAAAAACAACCAAAGCTTGCTTTTAGGTTTAAGCGGGTTTTGGCATTTTCAAAAAATAAGTTGTCTAGAAATATTTCTTCAATGAATTTGAAATATGTAATAAATAGTACATTAATTAAAAATTATAACCATTAAAGTAAAATAATGATATATTGTATTAATAGTACCCTATTGTACAGTAGGGGGTGATAGAAGGCGAACAATAAATACTAAGGTAGATTCTATCTTGAACAATACAGTTTGGGAGGATAAAAACTATGAGGAGAAATACATCAATACTTTTAGCTATTATTCTAGTATTAACGATATTGGCCCCTATAGGGGTATTCCCGACAAGTAGTATGAAAGCAACGTTTAGCACAAAACCAATGATAGCTGCTGGCAGTTACCACAGCCTGGCCCTAGCTAATAATGGCAAGATCTTAGGATGGGGATATAATAGCGATGGCCGGTTAGGCAACGGAACAACCACCCAAAAAAATACTTTACCAGTACATGCCTCCAGCTTATCCGAAGTGACTGCTATAGCCGCCGGCGATATCCACGGCATGGCAATAACCAGCGATGCCAAGGTTTGGAGTTGGGGCCTTAATACCAATGGGCAATTAGGCAACGGCACAACTACCAACAGTACTACACCGCTACAGGTATCCAACCTATCAGGAGTTATTGCTATAGCCGCCGGCTATAGTCATAGTATCGCCCTGTGCAGCGATGGCAAAGTTTGGAGTTGGGGAAAGAATACCAACGGTCAATTAGGCAACGGCACAACCACTCAAAGTACTGTAGCTGGACAGGTATACAACAGTTTATCGGCAGTTACAGCTATAACCAGCGGAGATTACCACAGCCTAGCCTTAACTAGTGATGGCAGTGTATGGAGTTGGGGAAAGAATACCAATGGTCAATTAGGAAACGGCACAACCACTGACAGTGCTATACCGGTACAGGTATCCAATCTATCAGGAGTTATTGCTATAGCCGGTGGAGACGCCCACAGTATGGCTCTAACCAGTGACGGCAATGTATGGTGTTGGGGGAAAAATACCAATGGTCAATTAGGAAACGGGACAAGTACTGACAGTACTGTACCAGTACAAGTATCGAACTTATCAGGCGTAATCGCAATAGCTGCTGGCAACGCCCACAACCTGGCATTAACCAGTGATGGCAAAGTGTGGGGCTGGGGATATAATGGATATGGCGTACTAGGAAACGGAACAACCACAGCTAGTTCTGTACCGGTACAGGTATCCAACTTATCAGGAGTTGCTGCTATATCTACGGGTAAATACCACAGCATGGCAGTGACTAATAATGGCGATGTCTGGTGTTGGGGTAATGGTGTTAGTGGTGAATTAGGCAACGGGGCAACCACCAGCAGCAATGTACCAGTGCGGACCAGAAATAGTACGGATACGGGATACCTTACTTTAGGAGCGGTAATACCACAAGTTCATGTAACCTCCGTAGAATTAGATAAAAGTACTATAACTTTGGCCGTTGAAGCAACCGATACCTTAACGGCCACGATATTGCCGGAAAATGCTCCTGTCCGAGCGGTTACTTGGTCTTCCAGTGATGAAGCTGTAGCCACGGTAGATACTACTGGCACAATAACCGCCATAGGCCCAGGTTTGGCTATCATTACGGTAACAACCGTAGATGGCAATAAAACGGCTACTTGTAATGTAACAGTTATAGGGTTTAGCACAAAACCGATGATAGCTGCTGGCAGTTACCACAGCCTGGCCCTAGCTAATAATGGCAAGATCTTAGGATGGGGATATAATAGCGATGGCCGGTTAGGCAACGGAACAACCACCCAAAACAATACTTTACCAGTACATGCCTCCAGCTTATCCGAAGTGACTGCTATAGCCGCCGGCGATATCCACGGCATGGCAATAACCAGCGATGCCAAGGTTTGGAGTTGGGGCCTTAATACCAATGGGCAATTAGGCAACGGCACAACTACCAACAGTACTACACCGCTACAGGTATCCAACCTATCAGGAGTTATTGCTATAGCCGCCGGCTATAGTCATAGTATCGCCCTGTGCAGCGATGGCAAAGTTTGGAGTTGGGGCCTTAATACCAATGGGCAATTAGGCAACGGCACAACCACTCAAAGCACTGTAGCTGGACAGGTATACAACAGTTTATCGGCAGTTACAGCTATAACCAGCGGAGATTACCACAGCCTAGCCTTAACTAGTGATGGCAGTGTATGGAGTTGGGGAAAGAATACCAATGGTCAATTAGGAAACGGCACAACCACTGACAGTGCTATACCGGTACAGGTATCCAATCTATCAGGAGTTATTGCTATAGCCGGTGGAGACGCCCACAGTATGGCTCTAACCAGTGACGGCAATGTATGGTGTTGGGGGAAAAATACCAATGGTCAATTAGGAAACGGGACAAGTACTGACAGTACTGTACCAGTACAAGTATCGAACTTATCAGGCGTAATCGCAATAGCTGCTGGCAACGCCCACAACCTGGCATTAACCAGTGATGGCAAAGTGTGGGGCTGGGGATATAATGGATATGGCGTACTAGGAAACGGAACAACCACAGCTAGTTCTGTACCGGTACAGGTATCCAACTTATCAGGAGTTGCTGCTATATCTACGGGTAAATACCACAGCATGGCAGTGACTAATAATGGCGATGTCTGGTGTTGGGGTAATGGTGTTAGTGGTGAATTAGGCAACGGGGCAACCACCAGCAGCAATGTACCAGTGCGGACCAGAAATAGTACGGATACGGGATACCTTACTTTAGGAGCGGTAATACCACAAGTTCATGTAACCTCCGTAGAATTAGATAAAAGTACTATAACTTTGGCCGTTGAAGCAACCGATACCTTAACGGCCACGATATTGCCGGAAAATGCTCCTGTCCGAGCGGTTACTTGGTCTTCCAGTGATGAAGCTGTAGCCACGGTAGATACTACTGGCACAATAACCGCCATAGGCCCAGGTTTGGCTATCATTACGGTAACAACCGTAGATGGCAATAAAACGGCTACTTGTAATGTAACAGTTATAGGGTTTAGCACAAAACCGATGATAGCTGCTGGCAGTTACCACAGCCTGGCCCTAGCTAATAATGGCAAGATCTTAGGATGGGGATATAATAGCGATGGCCGGTTAGGCAACGGAACAACCACCCAAAACAATACTTTACCAGTACATGCCTCCAGCTTATCCGAAGTGACTGCTATAGCCGCCGGCGATATCCACGGCATGGCAATAACCAGCGATGCCAAGGTTTGGAGTTGGGGCCTTAATACCAATGGGCAATTAGGCAACGGGACAAGTACTGACAGTACTGTACCAGTACAAGTATCGAACTTATCAGGCGTAATCGCAATAGCTGCTGGCAACGCCCACAACCTGGCATTAACCAGTGATGGCAAAGTGTGGGGCTGGGGATATAATGGCCATGGTGAACTAGGAAACGGAACAACCACAGCTAGTTCTGTACCGGTACAGGTATCCAACTTATCAGGAGTTGCTGCTATATCTACGGGTAAATACCACAGCATGGCAGTGACTAATAATGGCGATGTCTGGTGTTGGGGTAATGGTGTTAGTGGTGAATTAGGCAACGGGGCAACCACCAGCAGCAATGTACCAGTGCGGACCAGAAATAGTACGGATACGGGATACCTTACTTTAGGAGCGGTAATACCACAAGTTCATGTAACCTCCGTAGAATTAGATAAAAGTACTATAACTTTGGCCGTTGAAGCAACCGATACCTTAACGGCCACGATATTGCCGGAAAATGCTCCTGTCCGAGCGGTTACTTGGTCTTCCAGTGATGAAGCTGTAGCCACGGTAGATACTACTGGCACAATAACCGCCATAGGCCCAGGTTCGGCTATCATTACGGTAACAACCGTAGATGGTAATAAAACGGCTACTTGTAATGTAACAGTTACAAAGTTTAACATAAAACCGATGATAGCTGCTGGCAGTTACCACAGCCTGGCCTTAGCTAATACTGGCAAGGTCTGGGGATGGGGATATAATAGCGACGGCCGGTTAGGCAACGGAACAACCACCCAGGACGTTACTTTACCAGCACATGCCTCCAGCTTATCCGAAGTTATTGCTATAGCCGCCGGCAATACTCACGGTATGGCAATAACCAGCGATGGTAAGGTTTGGAGTTGGGGAAAGAACGACCATGGACAACTAGGCATAGGAACGACCACCAATAGTTTTGTACCGGTACAAGTACAAAACTTACCTGAAATTACTGCTGTCGCTACCAGCGAGGATTTCTGTTTAGCCCTAACCAAAGATGGTAAGGTATGGAGCTGGGGAAATAACGATTATGGTCAACTAGGTATCGGAACAACCACCAATAGTTCTGTACCAGTTCAGGTTCCTAATTTATCAGATGTTACTGCTATTGATGTTGGTGCCATGCACAGCATAGCCTTAACCAAAGATGGTAAGGTGTGGAGTTGGGGATTTAATAATTCTGGTCAACTTGGCAATGGAACAATCATCAACAGCAATGTACCAGTACAAGTCAATGACAGTGCTGGTACAGGATATATTAACTTAGGTGCAACGCAATAGCCTAATATTGCTATAGGTTAAATACGAGTTCAAATAATACTTCTGTATAACAATAGATACTACCGAAAAAGTAACCGTTGTAATACTGAGGGACTAAAAACTATTGAGATCATCTCTTCTGGTGAGCCGGGATGTAACCCTCTGTCCGGCCTGCAAAAGATGTAAATTAGAGGGTTAAAACTAAATAGATTTCTAACAAGCCCCTGATTTGGGAGAGGGGAGGGATGCTCAAAATGAGGTATTTTAAAGCCCATTATGTAAGGTAAGGGCGAAGCTATATGCTTTTTACCTTTAAAGGGAGGAACGAAAAGATTAAAAGATCCCATAGTCTTCCACACACGATTTCCTTCTTCTAGGGCAATCGGAAATTTTGCGCGGGTTACACTTACAACTGTTAGCTAACGTTTGAGCCTTATTTACGCGCAAAACTTCCGATTGAACCCTTTGAGAACCGTCCCCATTCGCACATTCAGAGAATCTGCGGCTTCATTCAGGATTGAAGATATAGGGAAACACCAACTAAAAATCAACATTAATAATTCTAATACCTTATCTTTTAAGAGGTTTGCTGTGAATCCAGGCCGAGTTTCTGCATCAGCCACTGACCCTGCATATTGGCCCTCTGCACGGCTTTTTCCAGGGCGGTAAACTGCCGCCAGTAGCGCTCCTCCAGCTTTTCCATTCTTTCTTCCAGGATATCGATACGTTCATCTATACGGGTAATATCTTTGGTGAGAAAACTGTTGTCATATACGGCGTCACTGGCGCCGGCCTTGGAGTTTATGCTGGTTACCGCATTGCTCAGGGTATTAAAAAGCTTCGAAGCGATGCCCACGTCATAAGTCTTGTACTTCCCGTCTTCCTCCAGTACGGTCTGGGTGCGATTAAACAGATTCATGACTTCGACCGGATTATCCTGCAGCGCCTGGCGCAATTTGTCTTCGTCTTCAATAGTCAATTTTCCGTTATCCTTACTGCCGGTAACGTAGGCCGAGCTGCTTATGCCTATGGCGCTCAGGCTCTGATACTTCAGATACCTGACATCCTGGGTAGGGCTGATAAGATTGGATTTGGGGGTGTAGGTACCGGTACCAATACCTAATCTCAGCGTATCTTTCAGGAACAGGTTTCCATCGGCAACCACTTGTAAAGATGCAGCCGGACCTTTATCAACCGTAGCCAGAGTAAACCGGTTATCGGAGTAGCCGGCCACGATTCCGGTTGCGGCAGTATCGGCATTTATCCCATTCAATACATCCTTCATATCATCCGTACTGCTGTCGAAACTGTAGGTATGATCTACACCGTCCTTGCCCTTCAGGGTAAAAGAAACTGTTCCGGTAATCCCAAACTGTTCGGCTAAAGTAGGGGCATAGGAATTTATATCCGATTTACTGGCCAGGGTAACCCCGGGTTCCAGAATTTTGACTGCTTCACAGTTTGTCAGCATGCCGTTGGCGGTCATTCTGATATCGGATGCTATCGAGCCCAACAGGGATTCACGGTTCATGATGCCCTTTTTGGCCATCTCTTCCCATTTTTTTATCTGGTCTTCGCTCATCTCTTTTTTCTGGTCATCGGTTAAGGGCAGGTATTTGAAACTATGGCTGGCCTTATCATATTCACGCCGTTCATTGAGCTTTAGGTTAATATTCTCCATTATCGCGTTGTAAGCTTCGACAAAAGCTTTAATCTTTTCTACGGCCGTGTCAATATCCTGGCTGACAGTCACGGTAACTGTTTCTCCGGCTTTTTTAAGGTCAAAGTTAATGTCGTTAAGGGTAAACTGGTTGGATTTGAATTCGATTCCGGCGGCTCCATCATAATCAATTGAAGCATTTGTCCCCCGGTATTCGCCCACATCCAGGCCCAGTTTCAACGTAGTTTTCAAAAAAGCGCCAGCATCGGCTTCGACTTGTATGACCTCATCCGCCCCCTTATCAACCGTAGCCAGTACAAATCGGTTGCCCGCAGCAGAATATCCGGCGCTGATTCCGCTGGTGGAGGCATTGGCATTGATGGCATTAACCACGTCATTTATGTTTTTGGTAGCGGTGTCGAAGCTGTATTCATGAGATACGCCATCTTTACCCTTCAGGGTAAAACTAATTGTGCCGGTAAGCCCAAATTGTTCACCCAGATTATCCTTATACTCCGCAATTTCAGAGGTGCTGATGCGGGTAACCCCGGCCATCAGGCTGTTGACCTTGATAACATGGGTACCGCTCAGAGCGTTGGCAGTGGCAGTGGCGGTGAGCACGGAATCGTTACTGCTTTCAACCTTCTTGCCGGTAAAGGTTGAGGGCAGCTTCAAGTCAGCTAGACTATTACGGAAAGACAAAAGTTTGAGATTGGTCTCCCGATAGCTGTCCCGCCGCCATTCCAGAATCTGTTTCTGCTGCTTCTGGCGGTCGATCTTGCTTGCTTCAGCTTTGAGCATATCCTTGATTATGCTTTCGGTGTCCATTCCGCTCAATAATCCGCCTATACGTATACTCACGGAAAACTCCCTCCCTATTCGGTATTCTTTTTATATTCCTTAAGCATTAGCAACTGGTCTTTCATTTTCTCCAGATTTTCTATGGCTTTGCGGTTCTCCGCCTGTATCTCTTCGTAAATCTCCTTGCGGTATATGCTTACCTCCCGCGGCGCGTTGATCCCTATCCTTACTGCATCACCCTGTATATCAATTACACTTATCTCAATGTTGTCAGCAATTACTATGGTTTCGCCTTTTTTCCTGCTCAATACCAGCATAGCTAACGACCTTCCGCCGCACTGGCCGCCTGGACCGGCTGTTCCTGCGGGAAAATACGGTGACGGGTGGTGTATTTGGTGCTGACAGCAATATACTGCATAGCTTTCCTGTTTTCAGGATTGATGATAATCGGCGCCAGGAGATTGGCAGTAGTTAATTTAAAATCATCCGGTACGGTAAGAACAACGTAGACCAGCATGGAATTATCGTGGTCAATTCCCAGTTTGCGCAGTTCCTCATCTGCAACTTCGATTTCATAACGCGGAAAAAACACAAACGGTTCCGCCAAAAGGAGGCACAGGTCCCGGCTGCAGACAGATTGCAAATAATAAAACGGTCCTTTTTCCTCCATGGGTATTAGCACAAACTGCTTTTCTTCTTCAAAAGCCGGGATACCCTCGGTAAAATCGAGTATATAGTTTTCATCAATTTCCAGCTCCCCCAGTAAAGCTGTCTGAATCTTCATTTTAATCTCCCTTCCGCTGGTTTCTTAGAGGTTGGGTTACAAAGTTTCGTAGTTAGGGAATAGGATTTCCTATTATATTTAGGCCACCGTGTTATAATTCTCACCGGCATATCTGATTTCTACATAGTTTTTTTGTCTGAGGTAAACCTCAACCTTACCCCGTTCCAGATTGGACTCTACCCTGCCCTGACGAAGCCTGACATCTGCATCAGCAGGCTGGTAGTCGATTTTTACCGGATAAATATCGAATCGGATATCAGGCCGCTGCTGGGGTATAGCCTTGGCATCGAAGACGTAATTGGTATCCAAGCAAGTAGCGGCAATATCCGCTATGGATGTTCCGGTGATTTGCGCCAGGGCATCTCCCTCGGAAACAACCTCGCCTACTCCTTCCATAAAGTCGGATAAAGCCTGGGAGGCTATATAATCCCTTAGAATCTCGGGAGATCTCAGCCCGGCATCGGCAAAGCATTTGCTCTGGTCGATATGCAAATCCGGCCTTGGCGATTCCATCGTAAGCTGTCCCGGTCTGGTCTTCATCTCCAGGCGAGGATGTGATGTATGCAGACGAATAGCCGGATCTTTAATGTTCAGACCTATCCGGGCATACTGCTGGTGGATCTGTAAATGTACCATCAGAGATTTCACCCCCCGTTATTTAGTGGGGCATTGGGGACTAGCGCAGGAAGTCCACCAGGGTAGGTGTTATTATTCTGGCTCCGGCAGCAAGTGCGGCTCGATATATGTTCTCCTGCATTTTCAGCTCCATAATAACCTGCGCCATATCGGCATCCTCATTCTGGGATAGTAAGTCGGTCAAAGACTCCTGGGTTGATGTCAGCCGGCTCTCCTGCAGCTCCAGACGGTTGATGCGGGCTCCAAGCGTGGAACGGTGGTACAGAAGCTCCTGCATCCTGGTATCTGCTCCGGCCAACTGGTCACCTACCTGGGGGAGTATGCCTGCCTGTATTTTGTTAACCAGGTCGTCCATGTAGCCCAATATGCCTGCCTGGTAGTTAAATTCCGCTGCTGCGGCAGCAGTACCCAGGGTATTGGCCTGCAGGCTGAAGCTTCCATCCTGAATCAGACCGGTTTCCTGATCCATGGTAAAAAATCTGAGATCGCTTATTCTATTATCCAGGGTAAGCGGGTTAAAAGCAAAGCTATGCGAACCATGCCCGTTCTGCTGACCGTCCAGGTTCTTAAAGCTATATTCGGCGGTTACCTTTTGCGCATCCGGACCTGCGGCTGCAGCTGAAAAAGATATTATCGTCTTGTCCCCGGCTACCAGTTGCGGGTTGCGGGCATCTGTCCCCCCCAGGGCGCCGGTACCGGCGTTCCATATGACCAGGTCATCGGGAAAGCCTATATCAGCAGCATTAATTGTAAAGATTGCATCGCCAGCTCCTGCCTCCATATTAAGCTCTATATCGTTCAGGCTGATCTCCTTATGCTGTCCGTCCAGGGTATATATATGTCCCTTGATATCTGCAGTTATCTTTGATACTCCGTGGTACTCCCATTCTCCGCTGGTCCCGTTAAAGGTCGCCTGGGCGGGAATATATTCATTACCCTGGGCGTCATAGAGCCTGCCCAGACCATTATCCAGGATAAGGGTGTCTCCGCCTGCCGCAGGGGAACTGCCGGTATTGATAGTAATACTTGTTCCACCGGTTGAACTGCAGTTATAGGTAACGGAGTCTATGGCTCCGGTTCCGGTATAAGTGAAGTTCCCCGTAAGGTCGTCACCATCACTCAGGGGTATCAGATTGCCAGCGGCATCTTTACGATACAAGGGCTGATCCACCGTAAAGGTCAGGCCGTTCTGGTCACTGCCGGGACGTACAAAAAAGTGGGGGGCATGGTCAACCTGTTTTACTTCAACCGCGAGTGAACCGCTATAGCTGGCATCGGTGGCGCCAGCCGCACTCCCCGCCCCTAACGCGGCAGCGGTTTGGGCGTTTTCATAGAAAAAACTTCGGTTCTTGGCCACAGCATGCAGATAGCTCTGTGATTCAATAGCGGAGGAGTTGAGGAAAGTACCTATTTCCGTGCCCAGCTTGTACTGCCCTTCTCTCAGATTATAAGCCGTGAGCTTGCTGATGCCTGAAGCGGCAGCTATCCCTTTGTTGAATTCCATACGCCCCATGAAAAATTCTTCCATCTGCGGTATATTAATGGCGGTTTTTACGCCAATGCCTACCTCCACCTCCAGGAAGTCCTGGTTTCCGCGCCAGCGGCCATTGTAGAAAGGGGCTTCCGTTACATTGGTGCCGGCAAAAATATGCTTGCTGCCATAAGTAGTATTGGCAATAATTTTCAGCTGCTCGTTTAACTCTTTGAGCTCTTTGGCTACGGCGCTATGGGCATCAGGGTCATTGGTTCCGGTTGCGGCCTTTACTACCAGTTCCCTGGCTTTCTGCATAATCTGATTCACATTATAAAGGGCGGCATCGGTAGTCTCCAGGAAGCTTACCGCTTCGTTAATATTGGACAGGTATTGCTCGCCCTCATTCAAGGTGGTGCGTAAGCGCAGGGCCTTCACCAGCCCGGCCGGGTTGTCCGAAGGGCGGTTCAATTTTTTTCCCGTTGATAATTGGCGCTCGAATTCATCCAGCCGCATCATATTGGTATTAAGATTTCTTCTCAATTCATTGGTGAGCATCTTATTGGTTATACGCATTTTTCAGCCCTCCGTATTACCGCCCCACTACACCCATGCGGTTGACAATTACATCAATAGCCTCGTCTATGCTGGTTATATAGCGGGCGGCAGCGTTATAAGCATGTTGGAACTTTATCATGTTAGTCATTTCCTCATCCAGCGAAACACCGGATATCGACTCTTTTTTATTCTCCAATTCACTTAAGAGCAGTACCTGATTTCTAACCATTCGCTGTGCTTCCTGACTTAATACGCCGGTGTCGGCAGCTACCGAACGCCAGAAATCATCAGTGGTGACGTGCTGAACCATAAAGGTCTCAATATCCTGAGTTTGACCGGCGTAAGGGTAATACGATGAAAGGAAAACTGCCGGTGATTTGGCGCCCAGCGCTCCCGAAGCGCTTATGCCTATGGTGCCGTTATAACTATCACCATAATTCTGGCTCAGGGAATTAGTGTTCAATGTATAAAACTTAATATCAATATCGACCCCGTCCAGTACATTTTCATTGAATACGAAACGGTGGCTGCAGTCCCCGGGTTCGTTATAGTTATAGTTGTAAGAAATATCCAATCCCTGGTAAGATATGCCGCTGTTAGCGGCAGTTACGTTAAACACTGCTTTATCCCCTACGGTAAGCTCACCGGTATTTAGCTTGATCAAATCCAGGTTGTCGGTGCTGAAGGTTACCGAACCTATAGTGAAGCTGGTGTCGTTTCCCCCGTAGGTAAGAGTAAAGCTTCCCGGTATCACCGCCGTATAATTGCCATCCCGATCATATTCGTGGGAATAATATTTATAAGTAACCTGACGGGTAATAGTGTTGACACTGGTAACCTCCAGCATTATGGAGGCATTGACCGGGCAGCTGGTATCCACGTTTACAGAAGCGCCATCAAATATATTCCTTGCGCTGCCCTGCAGGTATTGCTGCATTAGCCGTACCATGCCGTCATCAACTCCGGGATTCCCAGCCTCGGTATTAACAGCATACTCTCCCTGCTGGAGTCCTTCCGACCTTACGTCACTGATACCGGTATCCGGGAAAATTACCTCCAGGGAGCGGGAGCTGTTGGAACAAAAGACCAGTTCATTACCGCTGCCATTTTTGCCTTCGCAGCGAACCGTGATCGGCAATCCCGCATTATCCAATTTGGCCTGCAAATCATCCACCAGGCCTTTCATATCTCGATAGTTGGCGGGCGGCTCCAGAGTTATATCTACGGGCAGCCCGCCTGCGCCTATACGCAAGGTAAGCGGCTGATGGTACGAAGGATTGCTTTCATCGAAGATGATATTCAGCCCTTCGGTACGTACTGCATAATTGTAACTATTCAGATTATGCTTCAGCTCCGCCATCTTTAAGGCATTGGAGCCGTCGCCAAAATTCACCTTTTTATCCTGTCCTTCGCTGTCCTTATCCCAGGTCCGGTGGGTGGCAGCGGCTATATTTTTTACGTCATTCTGAATGTCTTGATTTACGTTCATAAATTCAGCCCAGTTTTTGAAGGTCAGCGGGTCTTGGTCGGGCATATCGAAAAAGTCTCTGCCGTCTGGTACTGCGGTCTTGTTGTTCAGACTGAATCCTCCCCGGTGGATTTCATTGATCTTAACCACCAGGGTTTTGGCCAGCGCATTCAAATCAGCGATCATATTGGGAATAACTTCACGGTATTCGGAAGGGTCGGCTTCTTGAGGATTGTTGGTCCGGCCCCGGGCGTCAAGCAATCCCCGCAGTTCACCGCCGGAAATTTTGGCTCTGGTTCCGGTATCGCTCCATACCACCATGTGCATGCCTTCATTATCTTTAACCGTACTCAGGGTATTATACTGTACCCCCTCTACCAGGATGCGGTCGCCCAGCTGTACAGCTACCATGTTATTCTTATCATCATATATTTTTACATCGGCCATTTGACTCAGCTCATCCAGCAGCAGATCCCTCTTGTCCAGCAGGTCGTTAGGCTGCTTTCCGGCTACACTGATGGCAAGTATTTGCTGGTTGAGGTCGGCTATGTTAACTGCAATATCATTGATTTCTTTAACCTTTATGGCTACAGACGCATTAACGTCCTGCCTCAGCTCTACCAGTTGGCGATAGGTATGGCGAAAGGCTTCGGCCATAGCCATGCCCCTTTGAACCACAACCGAACGTACCGCCTGACTCTCAGGGTTTACCGATAAGTCCTGCCAGGCTTCCCAGAACACATCCATAACCGATCTTAAGCCGTCTTTGGAAGGTTCATTTAATATGACTTCAAGTTTTGCCATGGTTGACTGCATTTCAGTCCAATAGCCTGCTGTTTTGAATTCGTTCCTGATTTGAGTATCCAAAAAGGCGTCTCGTATCCTCTGGATACTCTGAATATCCACTCCCGTCCCCAGTTGCCCCGCCTTGCCCGATTGTACCAGAGCCGGCGCGTGCCAGGGGCTGGTGGTGACAATATCCGGCACCTGCCGGGTATAGCCGGGCGTATTGGCATTGGCCATATTATGCCCGGTAATGCTTAATGCCATCTGATGCATCAGCACGGAACGCTTGCCGATTTCCAAATTGAAAAAATTTGACATCTCAGTTACCCCTTTTTTGACGCGAAAACCGCGGATTTTTTAGGGAATTTGCTTATCAAAGGTAAACTATCTCTGGGGATAGCAGTTTTTCGTCACTTTAAATTTTTTTATCCAGCAGATTCTTGATAACATAGTTGGCTTCGCTGGCTTGGATGCCTTCGCTGGAATAGGTTCCGGCTACATCGCCGCCAAGCACTGCTTCTATTACCTTTATATAATCAAGGGATTGCTCAATCAGTTCATTATTATGGACATTTATCGCCCGGAGGCGGGCCAGATTATATTCCAGACGGTTAATAGCCTCTTCCAGTCCAGGGTAACAGGAGGGATAGCTTTCCTTGACCTTTTGCAGAATTTCCCGGGCGGATAGCTTATCTGCATTGACTCCCCAGCCCTGGCCAATTTGCTCCTGCAATTTAAAGCGGGCACCTTCGACTCTTTCCAGATTGGATGTAATGATGCCCTCTTGATGAATCAGACTATCCAGTTCCTTCACTTTGCCCGCAATTATCAGTTGTTGTTTCTCCTGCCCCAGTTCAGCCAGTTGGTCCAGTACCTGGTTCATAGCTGCAACCGCGCGGGTAAAATCCAATAGCAGGGATTCCATCAACATCACCGCTTTCTATACCAGCCGGTCAACTATGGCTCTGGCAATCATCTTTTCCGCCACTTCGTCATCAGCCACCGTATAGGTCCCGCTCGATATCTCTTCCTGCAACTGGCTCACCTTCTCCGGACGGATATCTTCGGCCTGCTTTACGGCCTGCATGGCCCGCTGCTTGATACGGCTTTCGCTGGAAATCGCCAGTTCATCATTTTTCCCGGCTACCTTGCTGAACTGCTTTTTATCCACTTTATTGGCATTATCATTACCATAGATTTTCAGCAGATTCTGTACCTGAGTTCTGGAAATAATCATTAGACTTCCCACCTTACTAGTCCTCATTCTATGAAGTATTGTCGCAGAAAAAACGAAGGGGCTTAATGCCCCTGATAGCTAATTATATTTAAAATACTAAGTTTTCCTTCACCTGGCTTACGTATTCGCTATAGTTTACTTGATATTGTCCGGTCAATCAAACTACTATCCTGCTTAGCTTATAACCGCTCATCCCCACCAGTTGTTTTGAAACAACCGCCTTTTAAAAATCTTCATCCTTGATATGCATCCTCTCTTTCACCTTGCCCCGGGGTTTTACTTCCTCCTGCACCTGACGGCTGGAGGGGATGATACCCTTGATCTCCGCCCCCAACTGTTTCAAGCAGGTTTCACAGAATTTACCGCTGGAAATGGTTTTACCGCAGCGCTCACACATGGTAGTATAGGATAGCCCTTTGGTAATCAATCTACCATCACGGAGAAACTGCAGGATCTTATCTTCATCTATCCCTGTCGCCTCGGCCACTTCGGACACACTGGCACCGGGATGGTCGCGGACATAGCGACGGACAACAGCGTAATCGTCGTCTTCTTTTTCCAGGCATTTATTGCAAATATCCCTTCCCTGATGAGCAAAAACTCTCCCGCAGATGGGGCAATTCCTGAGATTAGGTCCCATGTTATCAACCTCCCTGCTTAGAACAGATAATTAAAAGCCAATACCGGTAGCCCATGTGATTACGCACACCCGGGCAGCTTCTGCATCCAGCAGAGTGCGAGTACACTCTTTACTTGTGGAACCGGTAGTATATACATCATCTACCAGTAATACATTCTTTCTATATATTTTACCATTATCCTGTATCTTGAAGGCATAAAGTAAATTTTTCTCCCGCTCCTCTTTGCTCAATTCCCTTTGGGAGGGGGTTTCTTTTACCCTTTTCAAAATACCGGTATCCATTTTTAGCCGAAGCTCCTTGCCAATCCGGCGTCCCAGCTCCTCGGTCTGGTTAAACCCCCTCTGTTTCAGGTGGGCATATGAAGCAGGCACCGGTACTATCAGGTCAATAGGCCAGAAACGCGGCTCCTCTCTTATCACCTGAGCCATCATATGCCCCATCCTGACCGCCAGATGGCGCCGCCCCATAAACTTAAGCACCTTAATCGCGATACGATAAGGTTCGTCATAAGGCCCTACCGCTCTGGCGATATCAAACATCGGCGGTGTGCTGCGGCACTCTGCACATAATCCCACGCCTGCTTCGAGATACTTGCCGCACTTGTCGCAAATCGGCAGGCTTTCCCGCATCAACCGCAGATTACCTTCACATTTCTCGCACCAGGGGTACCTGGTGCTGTATTTGCCCGGCTCCCTGCAAATGCAGCAGGCCTGCTGAGGAAAAATAATATCCATGATCAAATTCTGCATATGAGCACCTCTGATTAAAGTATAAATTGCCTTTAAACATGGTAGTTTATTATAATTAACAATTTGCAAGCAAATAAAAATAATCGTATGAACGCTTTGGCATCATCATCCATACGACTAATCAGTGGCAGTGTTTCTGTAAATAATAATAACATAAGTTTTCAAAATTTACATAAAATTCGGCTAACCCACCTGCTTTTTGTAGCAGGTGAATAAACGTGCGCTCGAATCTTCAAGCAAAATTGCGTCCCAGATTATAATATATTATGGAAGGGTTTTTTCGGATCAGGCTTTTCATAAAGACCCAATGCAGCTGCTCATTATTGGGAGCAATATCATGGATGATCAACCTGTCCCGGGAATGAATATGGCTTAATATCTTCCGTATGGTCATTTCAATATCATCTTCATCCCTCAGGTAAATATTAACATCGGTGTAATTGGAGGTACTCCCGTACCTGCTGGCCGCTATCATGACCAGCATAATACCCGCCCATATGGCAAAACTCAAAACCTTAAGTAAAATGACCACAAAAAAACCTCCTTTTAGCCGCTTAATGTATAATATGCAGGCCGGAGGTCACTTGAGTACTGTTTAAGGTTGTCAGGCACAATACGTTTATGGTTCATCACCGACGATATTGTTCTTTAAGGAATATACTGCCGCCTGGGTGCGGTCTTTTACTCCCAGTTTGCGAAAAATGCTGGTCAGGTGGTTTTTAACGGTTTTTTCGCTGATAAACATGGCTTCCGCCATCTCTTTATTAGTATGACCCTTGACCAATAACACCAGCACGTCTCTCTCTCTCTTGGTCAGGCGTACATCGTTCTTCTTCTTGTCATTGCGAGCCAATTCCCGTACCAGGCGATTGGCCACCCGGGGATGGATGACTACTTCACCCTGCATCACCCGGTTTATGGTGTCTATTAGCTCGCTGCCGGCGACATCCTTAAGCACATAAGCGGAAACCCCGGCTCTAACCATGTCCACCACTTCTTCATCCTCGTAAATGGTCAGGGCAATCACATGGATCGCAGGGAATTCCTTTTTTATTACCCGGGTAGCCACAATTCCATCTGTACCGGGCATGTTGACATCCATCAAAATAACGTCCGGTTTTTCCTTGCGGGCGATATTAATGGCGCCCTGCCCGTCACCTACTTCTGTAACTATTTCTATATTCTCGCTTAATTCCAGCAGTTTTCTTAAACCTTCTCTAACCAGTACATGGTCATCAGCTATTAAGACCCTTATTTTATCCATTTTCGGCCTCCCCTTCCAACGGCACCATTATAATTACCTGGGTACCTGCTCCCGGTGTTGATATAATATCAAGCTTTCCTCTGAAAAGACTCACCCTTTCCTTCATGCCCAGAATCCCATAACTCTCCTTGTTTTTGCAGGTATTCAGGTCAAAACCGCTTCCTTCATCCCTGATTACCAAGGTAAGTACCTTGCCATTATCTTCGAGTTTAACCATGGCGCTCTTAACCCCCGCATGTTTGCGGATGTTAGTTATAGCTTCCTGCACCAGCCTGAATAACGCAATCTCCAGGGATAGCTCGTACTGCCGTTCCTGGCCCATTTGCAGAAATTCGATGGTAAAATTATACTTGGCCTCATAATCATTGAAATAATCCACTAAGGTCGTGCTAAAACTGTTTTGATGCAGCAAAGACGGCTTCAGGTCAAACATAATGCGCCGTAAATCGGCCAGAGTTTCCTTCCCCATATCCTTGACATTGTCGATTTCCGTATAAATACCCTTAACATCCAGGTTCCATAACCTTTTCATCAGATCCAGCCGGATTAACATACTGGCCATACTCTGAGCCGGGCCATCATGCAGCTCCCGGGCTATTTTTCTGCGCTCGGCTTCCTGGGATTCGATTATCCAGGTAACCATCTGCTGCTGCCGATATGACTCCTCAATGGTATCATTTATTCTTTCGACATTTCCACGTAAAATCTTTAGTGCCATACCGGTGGTTTGCAAAAAATTATTAGCCTTCAGGCCTATTTCTTTAAACTTCTTAATCTGGCGATTTAATTCATCGCGGCGGCGGCGTAAATAAACCTCCTGTTGCCTGAGGTCGATTAATTTTATCTGCAGTTCCCGGGCTTTTTCATATGCTTCCTGTATATGCTCCTGGGAATAAGAAAGGAAATCGCGGCTTACATCCATAAGCCGCAAGCGGGCATAGCGTTCCAATTTTTCATACTGATCCACTTCCATGATAACCTGTCGGGTTTGCATCTCAACTTCCTCCAGGTCTAGTTGGAGAGAGATATAAATATCATTACATTCCTCGGCGATATCAAAAATATCATCCCGACCGTGCTCCAGGGTTTCCATCACTTGCGATAAAATCTTATCCAGTTGCGCAAACTGCTCCGGCTGGACTTCCTCGTTTACGTACCTATCATCCATACCCATACAATCTCTTCCCCAATCAGTCCGCAAGCCCCAGGTTCCGGCTGACTTCTTCCTGAATAGCCTCCATCACGCCCTTGTCGCCGGCTTCCACATAGACCCTGAAAAGAGGTTCGGTCCCCGAAGGGCGAACCAGCACCCAGCTGCCGTCTTCCAATATTATCTTGCTGCCCTCCGCCCGGCTCAGGGAGTCAACCTTAAGCCCGGCTACCGCCTTGGGACAATAATGGGCTATTTTTTCCAGTATCAAATCCTTATCTTCGCTGCGAACTTCTATATCTGTACGGCGGCTCTGCACCATACCATATTCACCGGTTAAATCACCGCTTAATTCCTCCAGGCTTTTGCCGTTATAAGCTACCATCTCAGCCGCCAGCAGACAGGCCAAAATACCGTCCTTTTCAGGAATATGCCCAAAGATACTGAGTCCGCCGCTTTCCTCCCCCCCCAGCATACAGGCCTTATCCCGCAAAGCCTCACCGATATACTTAAAACCTACCGGGGTTTCTATGACGCTCAGGCTGTTTTTCCTGGCAATCCGGTCCAGCATATGGGTGGTTGCCAGGCTTCTGCATACCGGTCCGCGGAAGTTGCGGGTCTTTATCAGGTGATCCAGCAATAGGCTCATAAAACGGTTGGCGTTAATAAATTCTCCATTCTTGTCAATTATGCCGAAACGATCCGCATCGCCGTCCAGGGCCAAACCCAGATCGGCTTCGTAAGCCAGTACGACCCGGCGTAGATCGCTAAGATTACTCTCGGTGGGCTCGGGCAAATTACCGCCAAAAAAAGCATCCCGGTAATTGTTGATAGCCCTTACTTCACATCCCAGATCGGCAAGAACTTGATCAAGCCAGCCAATTCCGGCGCCGAACATGGGGTTTACCACCACTTTTAAAGGCTTTCGGCTGAAAAACTCACCCTTTATCACCTTCAGCAGATGGCTGCGATACTCGCGCTCCATCTCGCATTCCTCGTATAAACCCAGTTTAGCCGCTTCGGACAGGTCAAGCTCATAGATTTTACCGTCGCTTAAAACCCGGTTGACTTCCTTTTCAATAACATCCGTGATATCGGGCAGGGCAGGGCCGGCGTATTCGGGTATAAACTTGATTCCCGAATAATAATGAGGATTATGACTGGCCGTTATCATTATGGCCCCGCCCGTCTCTTTTTCCCAAACGGCAAAGGCTGTGACCGGAGTCGGACTAGCCTTTTTAAGCAGAATTACCTTGATTCCGTTTCCCGCCATTACCCGGGCACACTCCCGCGCAAATTCCTCGGACATAAAACGGTTGTCGAAACCTATTACGATACCCTTTTTCCCTAAATTACTGCAGTTTATATAACTGGCGATTCCCTGTGTTACCGCCCGGCAATTGGCAAAAGTAAAATCCCTGGCAATAATTGCCCGCCAACCATCAGTTCCAAACTTTATGGGCGCCATCAAGATCCTCCTTAAAGAACTGTATTAAGGTTCTGCACTTGCTACCGTCACAATCATAATAAGTTATCCCGTTAATACTTGTCAAAGCATGTTACAGACTGATACAGGGCAAACATGGGGCCTTCTTTTTGTCTGCAAATAATTGCAGACAAAAAGAACGTCTCCATATTTTGCATATCAATTCAACTGGGCTCCTATACGTACATAGAGGAAATCAGTGACCACTCTCGCTATCCTGCGGGCGGCCTTGCCATCTCCGTAAGGGTTTATAGCCCGGGCCATTTTTTCATATTCGGCCGGGTCGCTGAGAAGGGTATGGGCAGTCTCATAAATACGCTGCCGGTTGGTTCCGGTCAGTTTTACCGTGCCTGCTTTTACCGCTTCCGGCCTTTCCGTAGTATCCCTTAAAACCAGCACCGGTTTACCCAGTGACGGCGCCTCTTCCTGCAAGCCGCCGGAATCGGTCAACACCAGATAGCAGCGATCCATCAGATTGGCAAAGGGCTCATAGTCCAGTGGTTCTACGAGGTGGAAGCGTTCCCGCCCGCCCAGCATCTCCATCGCTACGTCCCTGACCACCGGGTTTTTGTGCACCGGAAACACCACTTCCACGTCCGGAAATTCATTGACCAGGTCAATTAAGGCCTGGTAGATTTGCCGCATAGGTTCGCCCCAGTTTTCCCGCCGGTGGGTAGTAACCAGGAGGATTCGCTTATTTAAATCAATCTCTGCCAGTTCCGGCGCGAATCTATAATCTTTTCGAACCGTATCCAGCAAAGCATCGATTACCGTATTACCTGTTACCCATATTTTAAACTGGGCGGTGGATTCGGCCAGCAAATTCTCCCGTGCGGTATCGGTAGGTGCAAAGTGCAACTCCGCCAGTCTTCCGGTCAAAGTACGATTGAGTTCTTCCGGGAAAGGCGAATACTTATTGCGGGTACGCAGCCCGGCTTCCACGTGACCTACCGGTATCCGCAAATAAAAAGCCGCCAGGGCAGCAGCAAAGGTAGTGGTGGTATCACCGTGAACCAGTACCAGATCAGGCTGCTCCTTTTTCAGTATGGTTTGCATCCCTTCCAGAACCCCTGCGGTTATAGTGAAAAGATCCTGCTCCTCCTTCATCAGGTCCATATCATAATCCGGTTTTATCTTGAACAGGGTTAATACCTGATCCAGCATTTCCCGGTGCTGAGCGGTTACACAGACTATAGTATTGACGTCCTCTACCTTTTTTAATTCTTTGATAACCGGAGCCATCTTAATCGCCTCCGGCCTGGTTCCGAATACTACCATCACTTTTCCCAGATGCACAATATTACCTCCGTTTTGTTCGATTCCCGGCTGCAGACCATATTCCCCTGGTTATCGGATAATATCCCTGCTAGGAGCAGGTAGCTCAAGAGAGCGCCCTTCTCCCCTTGCTGCCGCCTGTATTATTCTTTCTTTAGCATGGATACCGGCAGGATATCAGTTATTCTAAATACCAGGCAGTTTTTTAAGGGAAAAGCGGCATAACGGGTATCTTCCAGGCGTTTTCTGATCCGTTCATAATATTCGCCTTCCGCCTGGTCTTCCTTAAGTTCCACATACACCCTTATGCCGTCCTTGGTCTTTTCATTATCAGTCAGCAGAACCATAAATACACCCTTACCGGTCTCCTTCAGATTGGCATAAGTCCGATCCGCCCCGAAGCGGGCGCAGATTATGGTTTCATCATCAATCATCTCCAGTACGGAAATCACAGCAATATTAACATTGTATCCTTTATCCGCCGTACTCAGGGTGGTAGATATGTAATTGGCATTTAATAAAGTCCGGGCCTTTTCCCGCAGCAATCCGTCCATCCCAATATCCCTCCTGAATGATCACATCTTGAGCCCATAGTAATATATCAGATTAGTTAAGTCAAAAATATCAGGGGGACGGGGTCTATTACCGCTTCCTTCAAAGTCGTCAAACCCCGTCCCCCCTGAATAGGCAAATACCTACCATGCTACGTTTATATTTAATCGTTCCTGCTGGGGCTCCACTTCCAGCCTGACCATGCCTTTTTTAATTTCATAGAGCCGGTCATTGATGGTTACCAGCCCTTCGGCGGGTAATTTACTGCCCGCGTACCAGAAATAAAGGGTAATAAAGGTTTTTTCTCCTGGCGTAAATTCAGGCGGTACTGCAGTAATCAGATATTTATTATCAGACGGTCTATTGGGAATCTTGCCTTTTAAATCAGTTGCAACCTGCAGGGTATATTGTGAGGTCTTTAAGTCATAGTCGCTAAGGGTGGCCGAACTGTAAACCACTATTTCCCATATACCCGGTACCGGCTGCTCATAAGGCATATTGACCGAGGCCGTCACCTGGGAATCACCCACCCCGGCATCTTGGCTTATTTCCTGCTCACCCCGGGGAGATACAACATACATCCGTACCCGTCCTTTATCTCCTGCCAGGAGCTTGAAGCTTATACTGCTCATCCCCTCCGGAATCCGGAAAAAGTAGCGTTTAAACTGCCCGGCAGGAAGCTCATTTTTCTCCTCAAAATCCTTTTCCCCGGTCTTCCCCAGCTCGTAGGGCAGAATCACCGTCTGCAGCATCGCCACGTCCCATTCCGGGGTATTATATTTATCGGCCAGCAGGAAAGTACTATGGAGACCCGGTTCCTGCAGTTCATCATATCTTATATCAACCGACCTTTCACTATGGGCCGGAACCTGCAGCATATACTGCTGCGGTTTTATCCACGCGGCCAGCCCTCCGACGGAAACTTGTTCGTTCGCATCACCGTTATTGGTTATTTTCAAGCTCAACTCTCCCGGATTAATGCCGCGCGAGTAAAAACCACGGCTCTCTCCCAGACCCGGACTATACTGCCGTCCGGATAAATTGCCGGCTTTCTCCTTCATACCCTGCAGTTCATCCCAGGCGCGCAGGAGATTCACCGCACCAAAACCCTGTTCCACCGCCTGATAACCAGCCAGGGGCTGAGCTCCGGCAAGCAGAGCCCGGCCAATGGAGCGCCCGTCATGGATATACAGCTTGTGGGTACTGGCATCCAGCAATAGCGCTGCCGCCCCGGCTAAATGGGGAGCAGCGATACTGCTCCCTTCATCCAGGCGATAAGGCTGCCCCGTCCACAGGGGATAGGCTGACACGGCATTCCCGGGAGCAAGCAAGAGCGGCGCCGCCGAACCATCAGCAGCAGGGCCGATGGAGCTAAAATACCATAGAGTGGGGCTTTCCACCCACCAGCCATAATCTGTATTCCACATCTCGGGAGTGGCATAAGCGCCCACACTGATAATATTATCCATAGAAGCCGTTCCGGTTACCGTCCCCAAACCCGGACCGCTATTGCCTGCCGCCATGCATATCAGCATACCGGAGACCTTCCGCAGATTGGACAGCAGTATCTCAAAAGACTCCATTTCCGATTTTTTAACCTGATATTGCCCCATACTTACCACGGCAACCTTGGCTCCCCGCTCAGCTGCCAGGCTTAGAGCACTCTCAATCTTTTTCAAACTGGTAGTGCCGCTGCGATCCATTACCTTAATAGGCAGAAGCTGGGCATCAGGAGCCAAGCCCTGAATCTTTCCCCGGGCTGCAACTATACCCGCCACTTCCGTACCATGTCCCAACAGGTCAAAGCCCAGTTTAACATAATCCCCGTGAGGGGGAATCTCCGCCAGCAGCAGGCTAAACACCCGTTTGTCCTCACCGCTTACTGCAGCTGCCTGCCCCTGCCTGCCGTACTCCTCCAACCTGACTTCATCGCTTATTTGGCCATCAGAATCAGTATCCAGATAAACGGCATCGAAAACGTTACGGTTCTTGCTGGAAGCTGCTACTATAAGCAGCTGTTGTTCTCTTAAACCAAAGTTGCTCGGAAGAAAGTCAAGGTTTAAATAGCCGTACTTATATATATCCGAAACATTCCTGATATTGCTGACATCAATTTTCTTGTCGCCTATGCTCAAATATCCGTTAACGGCCTGAGCAGCAGTCAGCTTAACCAGTCCCTCATCGGAGAGGTCGATAAAATCAACTATCTTGCGGTAACCTTCACCGGTAGTCTGCAAATCCGGGTGCCCAGGATCAATCCCACTGTCAATAATGGCCACCAGTTGGCCTCGCCCGCTGGCGCCCGTTTTGGCTTTAAACTGCGGTACCCGCATAGCCTCGCCGGTAGTATTCAGGCTGATTTCCGGTCGGTTTAAAACTGCATTTGATTTCTTCTCCTCCGCTTCCATAGATAAATTAACGATATTGCCTTCTCCAACCGGAATAATTTCCGAATCAGGCAGAGCCCGGGTGTGCAGATTCAGTTTTTCTTCATGAGATTCACCGCTAATATAGAGGTAAGCCAGCTTACCTTCCCCATTAAGACTAAAATAGGCATCGGTCGGCAGGTCGATCTGGTTGAAGGGCTGGTTCTGGCCTTCCTTGTAGCCTACCACATTAGCGGACAATTCAAATACTTCCTTGCGGTTATCAATCGATACCGTAGCTCTTTTAAGGGGCAGATCAATCTGTTCCAGGGTGCCATAGAAATGAAATTTCTGGCCCTGCAGGGCCAGAAATTGCTCCAGCATAACCGCCACCTCGGACCGGGTCAAATACTGATCCGGCTTAAAGCTGTTATCCGGGTAACCGTGTACCAGCCCCTTGTAGACGGCGTAGTCTATAGATTTTTGGGCCCAGGACGATATGTCTGTGCTGTCGCTGAAATCTGCCGGGGGAACATCGTTTGGCGCTGCCCCCAAACCTAAACTGCTGATCAGCATAACAACCGCTTCTTCGCGGCTGACCGGGATCAGCGGATTAAAATACCCCCTGCCATCTCCGTGAGCAATGTTGAGTTCCCGTGCTATTTCGATATAGCCCATAGCCCAGTGACCCGAGACGTCAGTAAAGCGGGACTGGCCCTTCAATAATTGCTTAGCCTCTTCGCTTTTGTTCAGAGCGTTAATAACCAGGGTGACGAACTCAGCTCGGCTTATATTTTTATTCGGACCATAGGTGTCATCCGGGTAGCCATTAATTAAGCCCCGATTCTGCAGGTGGTCAATCTGAGGACGCGCCCAGTGCTGGCGGGTATCAGAAAAAGCATACGCCGCCGACGGGTTGCATATTATAAAGAATACGATTAACAACCCGGCAAGATATGTATTTTTTCTCATATAAATCCTGCCTTTTATGTATTTGACGCGGAGCTCGCACCCGCTATTTTTTTATCCCGCTCATTATAATGTCCGTAAGCTGGGCAGCCAGGACTGACGGGCTTATATCCCAGTCTTCCAGGGTTATCGGTACCCAAAGGGAGCCCAGGCAGCCAATTATTAAGAGCGTCAATAATTTGGCATGCACATCGCGAATCTCACCGCGTTTTATGCTATCACGAATAATAGCAGTTAATTTCTCTTCTTTTTCATTACGTAAATTAAAGGTCCAGTCTTTCAGTTCCTCATCCCAAATTTCGGTATCCCAAAAAATGATACGGGTCAATTCCTTATGCTCCCGGCAAAATGTTATGTGCGCCTCGAATAGAACCGACATCCTTTCAATAAAGGTAAGGGTTTCCATCCTGGGCATGTCCATACGCATATAATAAGCCTGCAGGCTGCTTTCCATCATAGCCTGGAATAGCTGCAGCTTGCTGTCGAAATACTCGTATATGGTACCTTTGCCTATACCGGCAACCATGGCGATTTCTTCCATGCGGGTATTATGGTAACCCTTGCCGGAGAAGACCTGCGCGGCGGCATCCAGTATGATTTCCCGCTTATTCTGCCCCCGCTTGCCGGATTCCTTCATAATCAGCCCCCCTATTCAGCAAGTGTAAGTTTAAATCACAGATTACATGTTTTTCAAGCTTCGATGATTTCCTTGGCAACAGCTTCCTTGCGGGAACCCCGGCGGCTGAGCTTCCGGCCCCAGTCATCGAAAATGCTGTAGACTACCGGTACCAGTACCAGGGTAACCAGGGTGGATACCAGGAGCCCGCCGATAATCACTACAGCCAGAGGGGCATCCATTTCACCGCCTTCACCGATCCCCAGGGCCAGGGGAATCATAGCCAGAATGGTGGCCAGGGCAGTCATAAGAATAGGTCTCAGCCTTACCCGGCCGGCTTCCACTATAGCCGCGTTGCGCTCCATTCCCCGCTCCCGCAGTTGCTTAAGATAGTCCACCAGCACGATGGCATTGGCAACTACGATGCCGACCAGCATGATTACCCCGACAAAGGCTACCACGCTGAAATGCTTCCCGGTAATCAGGAGCGAAACGACAATACCGATAATCGCGGTCGGAACCGAGAACATGATGACAAAGGGGTTAAAGAAGGATTCATACTGCACCGCCATTACCGCATAGACCAAAATTATGGCCAGCAGCAGAGCAATGGCCAGAGTGCCGAAGCTCTCCATCATTTCTTTATTCTCCCCGCCGTATTCAATAGCATAACCAGCGGGAAGTTTAATCTTGTTCACTTCGGTTTGGATATCTTTCGTAACCGCGTTCAGATCCCGGTTTAACAGGTAACCGTTAATCTCCGCCTTACGCACCCGATCCACCCGGGTAATCTGTATGGGGCCCGGAGCCATTTCAAAGCTTGCTATCTGTGACAACTTAACTACTGCTCCAGTCTGGGTCAGAATATTCAAATTCTGCAGATAAGATAGTTCATCATAGCCCTGGGGCGAGTAGCGCACCCTTACGTCAACCTCGTCACCCTCGACTTTGTAGCGGGTAGCTACGCTGCCCTGGCGGGCATTCTTGATTTCCGCCGCTACCTGGCCCGGGGTGAGGCCAAAACTGGCAGCTCGCTGACGGTCAATCCGGACCTGTACCTCCGGATTGCCATCACTCAAGGAATTGGTTACCTCTCGGGTACCCGGTACTTTGCGAACGATATCGGCTACCTGGTCAGATATTTCACGCAAAACCTTCAGGTCGTCACCCCGGACCTGAACATTTATCGGCCCGCCGGTTGAACCCATGCCCGACGACATATCCATAACGCTGACCTTAATCTTGGCCCCGGCAATATCACTTATACGCTGGCGGATTTCCTCACTGACTATATCCACACCCCGTTTACGGTCTGCCCGGGGTATCAGTTTTACATAAAGCGTGGCTTTATCTCCCTGCACGCCGCTGTCCATAAACATGTTGGAGGAACTGCCAACACTGCTGAATATGGTTTCTACTTCCGGGATTTCATGCAGCTCACTCTCCACTCTTTTGACAATATCATCGGTATCCTGAAGCGGACTGCCTTTGTCCCCGTCAATGCTTATGGAAACTTCACCGGAGTCCATAGCCGGCATAAATTCCGCCCCCACCAGGGGGATTAAGGCCAGAGATCCCACCATCAAGACCGTTACCGTTAAAATAACCCGGCGGCGGTGAGACAGGGCCCATTCCAGCAAAGCCTTGTACCGATCCCCCAGGCTATCTATCCAGCGTCCGAAGCCCGAAGTTACGCGAGTCAGCCGACCAGTCCCGGTCAGGCGGCCTTCCATGGATTTATCGGTTAACATGCGCGATGCCATTAACGGCACTATGGTCAGAGCTACCATCAGGGAACAGAAAATAGCAAACATAACTGTAATGGCCAGCGGCTTAAACAGCACTGCAGCCAGCCCTTCGGTAAACATAATGGGAAAGAACACGGCAATCAGGGTCAGGGTGGAGGCTATAACCGCCTGGCCCACTTCGGAAGCACCGGTCACGGCAGCGTCCATGGCAGACAGCCCCAGACTGCGGTGGCGATATATATTTTCAAACACCACGATGGAGTCGTCTACCATTCGACCCAGGCCCAGGGCCAGGCCTCCCAGGGTTATCAGGTTGAGGGTGTCATGGTTAAAATACATCAGTATAAAGGTAGCTATGATAGACAGAGGGATGGCAGTAAAAATAATCAGGGTGCTGCGGGCATTGCGCAGGAACAGGAACAAGACCACCATAGCCAGCAGGGCGCCCTCCACCATCATCCGCTTGGTGGTATCCAGGGACTGGTTGATGTAGGTGGACTGATCCATTACTACCTTGATGTCCAGATCCAGATCCAACTCGTCTTCGATATTCTTTAACTCTTCCCGTACCGCTTCGCAGGTCTTGACCGTGTTGGCATCGCTCTGTTTAAGACAGTGGACTCCAACCGCCGCCTTGCCATCCACCCGGGTCATCTGGCTCTCATCCTTATAGCCATCGGTAACAGCGGCAATATCCTTCAAGTAAACAGTATTGCCGGTCGAAGTTAGTATGGCGACATCCTGGATATCCTCCACCGATTCAAACTGCTGCAGGCTGCGCAGAAAATATTTCCTGCCTCCGTCTTTTACCTCACCGGCCGACATATTAAAATTCTCCGTCTGCAGCACCTGGTTTACCTGTGCCAGGGTAAGGTTATAGTTAGCCAGCTTGACCGGGTCTACCTCAACCTTGACTTCCCGCTGCAATCCCCCGGTCATTACTACCGATGCTACCTCGGTGATCCGGCTCAGCCGCGGCTCAATGACATCTTCCGCCACCTCCTGCAACTGCCCCAGAGTCATGGTATCGCTATTAATCCCGATTTGTATAACCGGCATCAGGGTGGGGTCCATTCTTAAGACCACCGGTTTCTGGCTGCCGGTAGGTAGGTATTTTTCTATCAGGCCAATCTTTTCTCTGATCTCATTCACCGAGCTGTCCATGTTGGTTCCCCATTTAAAATAAATCAGAATCATGGATGAACCCGATGTTGAAATAGATTGAATTTCTTTAATATTGCTCAAGGTATTGAGTGAGCCTTCCAGGGGCTTGCTGACCTGGGACTCCACTTCCTCCGGCCCTACCCCCGGGTACTCAGTCATAACTGCGGCTATCGGCAGTTTCATATCAGGAATGAGGTCTACCGCCATTTTCGACAGGGTGAAAAACCCCAGGATTATGACCACCGATACCAGAATAATCACAGCTACCGGCCTCTTAACAGCAAAATTTACGATTTTCATTATTTAGCCCCCCCGGCAATTACCCTTACCAGGGTGCCATTGTTCACCAGGGTATTGCCTTTGGTTATAACCTGGTCGCCGACCTTAAGGCCAGAGCTGATTTCCACATAACGATTATCCCGCAGTTCCGTTTCGACCTCTACTTCACGCGCCCGATTCTTGCTGTCCACGGTGTAAACTATTTGTCGTCCGCTGCGGGGTATAACCGCGGCCAGAGGCACACAGAGCACATCCTGTTTGCTTAAGGTGCTGATTACCACTTCGGCAAACATGCCTGATTTAATCCTGCTGTCCTGGTTCTCCAAAACCACCTTGGCCGTATATTGCCGCTTCATGGGATCGGGGACGCTGGATACACTGTCCACCCTGCCCTTAAAAGGCTTCTCCCCGGCGGCCTTAACCATAACGTCGACCATATCGCCAGTCTTTATATAGCTGACTTCCGATTCACTGACCAGGGTCTCTATTTCCAAACGGGAGGTATCACTGACCACTGCCGCAGGGGATGTGGGGCTGGCGGTGTCGCCCAGGGAAAGGTTGATACTCCCCGCCACTCCGTTGATGGGGGAGGTAATAGTGCAATGGCCAAGCTGGGTTTGAGCTTCCAACAGACCGGCCCGGGCTTGTTCCACAGCCGCTTCAGTGCTTCCGGTGGATAGAAGCTCGTAAGCGCTCTTTGCTCCTTCCAGCTGTTGCTGGGAAGCTGCGCCGGCATCAAAAAGCTTCTGGATTCTCTCATAATTAAGGCGGGCATTTTCCAGTTGAATGGTATTGGCTTTCTGACCGGCTTCTGCCAGGGCCACCGCCGCTTCTCCCCGCTTAATGGCTGCTTCAAAGTCGCTGCCATCCAGGGTCAGCAAAGTCTGCCCCGCGCTTACCCGGTCGCCGGGTTTAACTAATATAGCCGTTACCCGGGCAGGGACCTTGGGCATTATGTATACTTCGTTAACTCCCCGAACTGTCCCCGGATACTTCACTGCCTGGGCGATGTCCCTCTTCTCCGCCTTGACCGTGGCAACACTTAACTCCGTCTCCTTAGCCGCTTCTTTCTTCTTATCGCAGCCACTCAATAACGATAGGGCTAATACCAGCATCAATAAAACAGATAGTGATTTCTTAATCTTTTTCACTACTTTCCCTCCCATTTTCTATGCAGCATAAACTGACCGACCAGTTGGTCGGTTTATAATTAGAATTATAACTGCAAATGGAAATAAGGGTCAAGACAGAAATGAAAAACGGATGGGGAGGGGTTGTACGGCTTACAACCCCTCCCCGCAGCCTACGGGATTCGGACTACGGCCAGCTGCCCCTGCGGCAAGCGCTGACCGTCGGCAAACCTTATGGTGTCATGAATTACCAGCCAGTATTCGCCTGCCGTCAGAGGCTCAAGCGGACGGCAGTTTAATATTTTTTCATTCATTACTTGAAGGTCAGACTTAATCCTCTTCCCATCACCAGCATTAATCAACTCGATATTAAAGTCATTCACATATCTCTCATTAAGCACCGACTTCATATTAATTTCAATACCGTCCTGCTCTGAAATCTCCCCCATATACTCATATCCCGGATAAAAGAAAGACCATTTATGCCCGCGCTCCGTATCGCTGAGTTCAGTCCATCCCGATTCATTCCCGTAGCATACCGGAGATTCACCAATGCCGTCCACAATATCGGCCCAGGCCTTCCAGTAACGAGCTTGGCGCAGCACCCGGCCATCTACCGCCACCTTGTAACGTTCCAAATCCAAACCAATCATGCTGCCGCAGGCAACGTCGCGGTTATCGCTGAGCAGTAAGCTGGCCGCCGCTAAACAGTTTTCATCCTCCACTTCAATATCCGGCATAATCCCCACCTTATTGATCTCTTCACCTGCGGGCGAGTAGAAACGGGCTATGGTTAGCTTCAACTTATCGCCATTGGAAAGGGGAAAAATCTGCTGCACGGTACCCTTGCCATAAGTTTTCTTTCCTATCAGCAAAGCCCGCTGGTTATCCCGCAGGGCTGCTGCCAGCATCTCCGCTGCGCTGGCGCTGTATTCGTCCTGCAGCAGGACCAGCGGCCCTTCTATCACTACGCTGGCGGGGGATGCCATATAGCCGTCAACGGTACTTCTTTCCTCCACCAGCACTGCCGGCTGTTCTCCCATAAAGACCCCGGCCGCATCGATAGCCGTTTCCAAATAACCTCCCGGATTACCCCGCAAATCCACAATCCATTTGGAGGCCTTTTCCTTCTTCAGGCTTTCGGCCGCTGCCTCCAGTTCCTCCAGGGTACGCTGACCGAAGTCATCTATTCCCAGATAGGCCGTCTCTTTATCAAGCATCTGCAGGTGAACCGTCGGCACTTCCACGTTATCACGGGTAACATCAACAGTCAGCAACTGTTCTCCCCGCTTAACCTCAAGCGTTACCGTACTCCCACCGGATCCGCGCAATATTTCCATAGCCCGGTCAGAATCCAGACCTGCCAGTGAAGCCTCACCTGCCGCAACTATCACATCATCCTTCCTAAGACCCGCCTTCTCTGCCGGCGACCCCTTTATCACCGACAGTATCCGAACCCCTTCGCTGCTGCCGGTTATGTATATACCGACCCCGGTAAAATTCCCATCCAGGGAATCCAACTGCTCCTGATACTCCTCCTGGGTAAGGTAACGGGCATAGGGATCGCCCAGGCGTTTCAGCATCTCTTTTACTGTCGGCGCAGTCAGTACGTCCTGAGACACAGGCTCAACATAATTGTCCTCTATAATCTCGGCTGCCTCATTGCATACACTCTTATCATCCGCTGCCGCTGCCGGGCATAAAGACCCCAAGATAAAAAAAAGGCCCAGCAGCAGAACGCCTGCCCTTTGGTATTTATTAAGCATTACCTTCCTCCATTCCCCGCTATCAATTTGCGGTCACGCCTCGAATTGGCACGCTGGGCTACAATACTGACTCTCATCCCTAACCCGGTACGGATAAATTGACTCCAGTCTACGGCAACACGGGCAGGATTATAAATTGTATTGACATATTTAATATATTCCATGAGTTCGAATATATCCCTTTAAAGAGGCTGAAAAAACATAGCCCGGCGTTTAGCCGGGCAATTTCAGTAAGTACTCTATTTTAATTTAGCTGTCTGGCCGGTCTTTGCCTCACTCCAATCAGCGGTATCATATACCTGTTGTCCGGTCAGGAGTGCATATTGGGCTTTGTACTGGGCCAGGCTTGCCCTGGCGTTTTCCAGGCTGATGCGCGCATTCATTTCTGTTACCTGGGCTGAAGACAGGGTAGATTTTGCAATCATACCTAGTTGATATTTAAGCTCTGTGATTTTCATATCTTTGGCAGCTGTGTCATAAGCTTTTTCCGCTGCAGCAATCTGGCCCTCCATAGTGTCTAACATATAATAGAGCTGCTCTATAGAAGCCCGAGTATCCCTTTTACTCTTCTCATAGTCCACCTGAGCTATTTCCAGATTTACATTCTGCATCTTAGAGGAAACCCCGGGTATAGCCCATGACTGTTGGCTTTCCTCTATTTTTAATTCAGCCTCTTTAGTCCAAACATCTGTTGATTCGGATAAGCCCCGGCTTACTTCCATATTCAGATCATTCCTTTTATACTGAGCCAGAGTAGGTCTGCTGCTCAAATCAGGCTGCCAATCCTCTCCCTCACCCAGCAAAGACCTTAACTTGGCTATTGAGCCATCATACTGGGCTTTGCTGAATTTATATATTTCATCTAATTGAGTAGTTCCGGTTTTTGCTTTTTCATAATCAAAATCAGCCAGTGTTCCCACTGCCCGGGCTACACTACTCATAGTTAACTGCAATTTAGCATCTTCCAACTTTGCCTGGTTCAGTTCCATGTTATTGTAATTGGCAATTGCAGTACAATAGGCGTTGACAACACTATAGGTAATACCATCCTGTGCTGTCCTTTCCGCCTTTTTAGCTGTTTGATAGCCAATTTCAGCCTGCTGATAGCCGTTCATTACTTTTTGATAAGCCGGCAGCACCAATCCACCCGAAGGTATCCAGGTGACCATTTCAGCCGCATCATTTCTGGTAAGCTCCGCCTTTTCCACCGCTAGAGTAGCCTTACGCAGGTCGGGATTATTTTTATATGCCATGTCCAGAGCTTGTTGAATCGTGATAGAATTAGTCGTCGATTCTGCAGCATAAGAGTAACCAGCACTGGTAAATACCAGGGACAGACACAGTAAGCCTGCTAATATGTATTTCTTGAGACTCATTAAACAACACCTCTCTCATTATTCCGACTCACCGGTCAGGTTAAACTTATTATATAAAGACCCAAGTATAGTGTCAATAAACTCATATTGAAGATTTCTTGACTTGATTTCCCTATATCACTCGTGAAAGCACCAACCGTTTATTTTCCTGGATCTTTAAAAGTAAGATTACCGTTTTTTTCATCCCAGGTATAATTGATTATTCCAGCCTTTTTCAATTCATCTATGGCTACAACATGAAAATCACCTTTTTGCTGGGCTGATAGGTCAATGGTCTTGTTGTTAAATACAAATGTATTACTGCTCTTGAAGAAATTAGGTACATAACTCGGATGGGGATAATATTCTCTTACAAGTTGAAGCATATTCCGGTACTCCAAATATAACTTGCCGTTCTCGTACCAGTAAGGCCAGGTAGTAGCTTCATCCGCGAGCTTCATGAGCTTAAGCTCAGGTTCAGTGGTAATAATCACTCGTTTGTGGAATTCGTTCCATTCCACCCTGCCGCCGAGAGCTTCCGTAACAAAGCGTACCGGCACCATAACCCGGTCATTAATTATCTGGCCAGGAATGTCGGCATCAATTTCCTGACCATTAACAAAAATCCCTACTCTTTCGTCTGCCTGGACGGAGAAGGTTATAGCCCCTGATAATAATACTGCTGCCAACATAATAACAATTAAAACCCTATTTTTCACAACGCTCACTCCTATTTGGATATTCTTTACTTCATTGTACAGGACTATCCAGCAGCAGTCCATTAGAAAAGGCGGGCTCTTAAGCAGAACCCGCCTTTATACTTGCTCTAGTTGCTATTTAGAAGAGAGTAGAACGGTTTGGCTGCCGGGATCCCAGCCAACCTCATAACCAAGACCTTCTGCTACATAGCGAGCAGGCAGCATGGTGTAGTCGTTAGCGATTTCTGGTGCTACTTCCATGGTCTGAGCTTCGCCGTTTACAGTGATAGTAGTACTGCCAATGGTCAGTTCTACTACATTGTCACCCTTGGTCAGGGTAACTTTCTGGGAAGCTTCATCCCATACTACGTCGGCTTCGGCAACACCCAGGGCATATCCCAGGTAACGAACCGGGACAAAAGTACGGCCATCCTTGATATAGGGAGCAGTGCCCGCAATCTTGGATACACCGTTAACCTGATAGATGTTAGAGCCAATCTTAAACTGACCAGCAGCTGCACCAGGAGTTCCTTCGTTTGGAGCCGGAGTTACGCATGTGGCTACAACCACTTTATTGGCTTCAAATTGCGGGAATGCAAGATTTGCACCTCCGGTTTCATTAATAGCATCACCTGCAACTGTCAGTTTAAATTCACCCTCAGGTACGGTACGGTCAAGCGTCACCTTCATTCCTGAAATCTTAATGGTACTTGGTTTTGTACTTTCAGATTTTACAGGAATGGACAATGTCTGCCCAACCTTTGCCATTGAGTCGGTCTTTAAAACTAAATCGCCGTCAGTAACTTCCACGGTCGGGAAACCTGCCCCCCAAGTAGCACCGTTAGGCAGGGTTATGTTGATCTCACCCGGGGAGGTCGCAACATCGATGGCTGCTGCACTTGGCCAAGTGTCTATGTTAGCAGAGTTCAGAGCAGCATTTTCCTTCTTGGTTTCCTTCAAAATAAGAGTTCCCAATTCCTGTCCCTGTTGCCCTATTCTAACCTTTTTAGTATCCTCACCGCTAAGTTCCAAAGCAGGTTTTACTGTAGCTACAATTACTTCTCCGGTAATTCCGGCATCGCCTGCAACATTAATTTTAAGGTCGCCTGAGAAATCAGGAGCTATATCAACTTTGAAATCTTTAAACTCCCATTTGCTCTTGGTAGTGCCTGCGGTAACAGTAGCCTTTAGAGTATCATAAGGTGAAGCACATGAAAAGGCTCCAATAGCAGCATTTCCTTCTTTCAACGTTGCAGCCGGCAGACCGGCAGAAGAGTATGAGCCGGACCATTTTACGTTAGAAGGTAATATAAACTTGATATTGCGGTTATTTAACAAGCTGGTGGCTACATTTTCTGAAACATAGAAAGTACCCAGTTTCTGGTCATGTTTGCCAGCAATAAGTTCAGGTGTAGTACCTTGTTCCACCTTAGCACCATAAGATACATACTTTCCTACATCTATATCTGCTTCGGTAGCACGACCACCTGTATCGGATAGATGTGCTACAACCACTCCTTCTTTGGCCAAAGTATCATCAACGGTTATTCCCCATTGTAAGCGAATCTGGCCGGATCCAGTGGCTGAGGTAGTACAATAAGCATTGGCGGTTCCTGCCACAAGTTTTCTCGGGATTGTTATTTCCAGAACTCTTGGGTCTGAACCACTCCGGGCAATGGCTGGAGCTGCAGGCCATCCAGAAGCAGGATTAGCCGCTATGCTGGCAAAGCCCCAAGCCCAGCTGCCGTTTCCGCCGGCACCTGCCTGCCAATTAAAGCCGTTTGGAAGCTTTAACTTAATTATGTTATCAGATGTATCAGTAGCTTTAAGTAATCCACCTGGAGCAACTTCGGAAATAATTATCGTATCAGTTCCGGTTTGCGGAGGTACAGCCAGTAAATTGTAGGGCAGTCCACCTGTACCGAATGATTTTGCGCTCTTAACAGTAGCTACACAACCGCCTGCACTAGAAACTCTCCCCACAACAAGATTGTACTGGGGAAATGCCCCACTCGCAGGTCCAAGAATCTGGCAAGTTATATCATTATCAAAGGTACCTACAGTAACACCGGTAAAATAGATTAATAAGCGACCGGGATTAGATGCTCCCGCAGCAGAGAAGGTTCCATTAAACGTAATATCCAATGTAGTTCTAGTAGCACTTACTACAGCTGATGTAAAGCTAGTAGCAGGACTCAGCGCATTCGCACTGCCACCTGCCAGTACCGGAACTACTATTTCTGTGGCTGCGGCAGTCCTAGCTGCACTCACGGATATCGGGCCAAAATTACTTAAGGTAAGTTCACTAGGAAAACTAAGGGTTAACACGTCACCATTTTTGATAGCTGCACAGTTATCAATATCAACTTGGATAATACCCAGGTCCTGGGCAGCAGTATTAGACTGTAATGTCGGAACTGATAACGCCTGATATGTTGTTGCTGCCTGAACTGCCGGCGGAGCTACGAATACCGGCGCTAAAAGAGCAAGACACAAGCATAGGGTCATTACTATGGAAAGAGATTTATGAGTCCTTAGCATTATTTTGCCTCCTTTTCGTTAATTAAACAGATAGGTAATCGATTCTAATCAACCTGTGTTACATAATTCCCCCTCCCATTGAAATCCTTTTCAGGTCATCAGCAGAATTTCTGCCAGCTAATGCCTATAAATTTTATTAATCTCTTGTTTCGACGGATAAAAGTTTATTATGGTTCCGTTTTCCTTGGTTTTTTTTTGATAATAAGAAAGACCCTTCCGGAAAAGTACCGGAAGGGTCTTAGAATTACTAAATGATATTTAGTTAATCAGAGCTTTAATGATAAGGTAATTATTGTGGCAGGTATTACATACCACCCTTGCCTTCTGCGGCAGGGGTTATTGCCTTCACAATTACGGTTACGGCTTCAGCTCTGGTAGCACTGCCCTGGGGCTTGAAGCTGCCGTCAGGATAGCCGTTGATGACTCCTGCCGCACTGGCAGTGGAGACCGCACCCTTGGCCCAAGCAGCGATCTTAGCGCTATCGGCAAAGGTCTTGCCATTATCGCCAGTCAGTTTGGCGGCCTTGACAATCATCACAGCCATTTGTTCTCTGGTAATGAGATCATCCGGACCAAACTTATTGTCACCGTAGCCATTTACAATACCAGCCGCCGCTGCGGTGGCTATGTATTTCTTGGCCCAGTGATTGGCGGTGTCGGCAAATACCTTGCCATTGGCAGAATCAAGTTCGAATGCTTTTACCACAACCGTAGCAAATTCAGCTCTGGTTATGGTCTTATCAGGTTTGAAGGTTCCATCCGGGTAGCCTGCAATAGCGCCAGAGTCAACCAGTTGTTTGATATTGGCTTCAGCCCAGTGCTTGGCAATATCACTCAGGACTACCGGCTTAGTACCAGGTTTATCAGCTTCCTTCGGGAAAGCTATTACCGCAAACTTGGTAAAGTGGGTGGTATCACCACTGACTTTGCCACTAGCGGTATCGACCTTGATGTTATCCAATGGAACCCACTTGTCATTAGCTTCATCATAGTAGCATAATTTCAGATCAAACTTATCGGTGTCAACCTTGCTCTTATCGAAGGACAGAGTAATGGTAACAGCCTTACTGAAGTTACCTGTCTTATCCTTAACGATTTCAAGTACGTCACTGACCAGTTTGGAAGCGGCATCAAGCTTCAGACCGGCTGTATCGGCTACTTTGCTGACGGTAACTTTAACGTCTGCCGCCAGAGCTCCGGCCGGTATTGCAATAGTTACACCGGTTGCACTGATAGTAGCGCCAGTGGTTGCCGTTACGCTTACCGGGTTACCTAAAGTAGCACTCAGGTTCGGAGGAGTCGGAGTTGCAGGAGTAGACCCGCCGCCGCTTCCGCTACCACTGCCGCCGCCTGTCAGCATGAACGACGGAGAGGTATAGGAGTTAAAGGCGCCAAAATTAATGGTTTGGGGACTATTTCCCGAGTAAACCTTCAAGGCTACAGTGTAATTCTGTCCAATCATTAAATTAGAAAAGCTAGACAGGGGAACAGAAAAGTTGACCGGACTACTGCCCGTACCATATATGGACTGGGATACGGTATTTACAGGGGTGTTATAAGTCTGTCCATAAATAGAGGCATACACAACAGCGTATACATTTCCGCCAACTTGATCTTCATATACAGTACCGGTAATACTGGAACCGGTGCTGTAATAGTTTAACCAGGTTCCCCAGTTTACACCCTGAGTTGCCATAGCAACACCTGAGAAAGACATCAGGAATACTGCTATTAGTAACATAACCAGCATTGTTCTGGGTTTGCGTGATAACTTCACAAATTTCCCTCCTTTTTTGACTTGCGCTTAGGTTTTTTGTTTCTCCACGTATGCTAGATACGTTAGAGGGAAACAAGAGATCAGGGTTACCCCCAATCAAACAACATTGGGCCTTTTCTTTGCAAAGAAAAAGTTTTTAAGGAACCTTGCCACTACCCTCCTTTCGCAGGTATCTGTCTATCGCACCGCCTGGTACCAGAGCGGCGGTAAAGACCAAAGCCCAATAAAAAAGTACAAAAAGCCCTTACCCTCAGCTTTCTTAATTACTTCGGTTCCGGGCAGGTCTTATCTGATTATTGCCGATTTATTCTTTGCTTCTCATCTGTTCATTACCATATTCCGTCTGTTTCGCAAGCCTTATTATTTTGACGAAGTCTATTACTTCGAGGTTCCACATCTAACCATACCTAAATACAGCCAAATACACAAGGTCTAATTTGCAGATGTCCAGATAAAACTCGGGAGAAACCGCTCCGGCTTTAGCTAGTGTATTCTATCTTCTTTTATCAATTCCTGCTAAATCGACTTATATTTTGTTCACTAAACCGCTGTTTAGCACAAACCTCAGATGTTTATCTTATTCCGCGGCGGCTCATTTCCTCCTGGACATAACTTATGCCCTGCTCAATCCGATCCATCTGTTCCATAATCCCGCTTAGGGTTTGGCCTAATTTGAGACTCAATTCCACCAGTCGCCGGGAATGCTCATTCTCCCCGTGCCGCCTTTTATCATTCAATATTTTTTTCAGCTTATTACCACTATCCTGAGCCTTAAGAACGGTGGCCTTACTGCTCAGTACGTCCAGACAGGCACCGTTTGACAGCAGCAGCAGGCAATTGTTCTTGCCTTCTGACGGTATCTCCTTTAAACTGCCGACATCAAGATAACCGTATACATGATCCCCGGGCACGGCTGCTTTTCTCATTTTGAGGGGAATAAACACCCGTTCCTCCGACAGAAAACAAGGCATTACCGATTTGCGCTGCAGCCTCTCTTTTATGAGCTGGTGCTGGTACTTGATATCCAGGCCATAGCTGTGCAGCAGCCCCTTCAGAACTGACCGGATCTGGCGCCGGTCTGTCAAAACCTCCCCGCTCCGGGTAATTACCTCGCTAACATCCCCTTCATCTGAATATACCGGTCGAATAGCTATAACATCATCCCGAATATGTTCCACCCTTATGTAATCCACACTACCCCTCCCCCTTCAGATGTAAGATTATAATTTCCCGAAGGATCAGCTCTCACCCTTAACCGGATTCAACTCCTGGGCAAAACTTTTACTCAGGCCGTACATGCCCCTTTTGTTTCCCCGGACCACACGTTTATCGGTAGAAATATGGGCTATAAGGTTTAATCCCGGATCCTTCCCCCCTACCTGGTAGCCCATATCCTTCAGGCATTGCAGTATCTCCCGGTAATACAGCATCCCGGGATAGGCCTGCCGCAAAAGCGAAACTACCTCGTTACGCAATGGATCCCCCTTCAATTCGGTCAAATGCTTACTATCGTCCGTTTCTTCTTCCAATACTTCAGCTTCATCTACCGGCTCCGGAACCGGTTCGGCCAGAGAGGCCCTTAATTCGTCCACTATCCCCTGTCCCTCCATCTGCACCAGCCACTTCTCCATGGGGTCCATCTCCAGACGAATCATCTTACATTCTTCTGCCAGCTGCTTTATCTTCTTCTCCCGCTCCTTCAGTTCCCTATATTTTTGCTCCAACCACTGGCGGTTAATGCTTATAAGTTCATTTTTATCCACATTCTGTTGGTTATTATCTGCCATCCCCCGCCCTCCTCCTAAACAATTACAGCCAATCTAAATACATATTAGCATCGGTTCCACTTTATGTAAATGCTTTTTGTCAATATTTTCTTAATTATTTGTTGTTATTGTATTCTATTTAGACAATTAACCCACGCAACTCCGACTATATTTTATTGGTTTCCCGCCACAAAAAAACGCCGGAAATTCCGACGTATCGAAACTAAATCTTTACCATCTCCGGGGTCGTTCAGCCATCCTCCTGTTTATATCCTTGTATCCCAAATGCTTGGCTATTAACAAAATAATATTATCCTTGCTATTACTGGACGGTATCTGTAAATGCAATCGGCGTGATATCTCAAAAATGTCCGATTTATTAAATCCTCTTAAGAAATCGACGATTTGCTCCTGCGCCATGTCTGCTACCTGCTGCTGCCGCTCCCAAGCGGCCAGTAGCTTGGCCCGCCTGTTTGCCGCCTCCGCCTGATTCTGCCGCTATATGCGCAGCTGTAGTTGTATATGCCGGGGTACCTGCCAGGTCGGCGATTTTTTTGATTACCTCCGGCTTGTTCATACGAGACTTAATTTTGATATTCAAGTCGGCAGCAATTCGTTTTAACTCGACTACAGTATATACATTAAGGAAATCAATTCTTTCCTCCCGGTTCATTTTCTTCATCAATGTACCTGCATCCTGTAATCTCGGCTTTTCCTTATCCGCCTTTCTCACTCTTCCCGGGGTCGGGAAAAGAGAATCAGATACCTGGTCATTCACACAACATTTGCCGTAAATATCATCCAGCATTTCGCTTAGGGACCTATCCCGGTAATACTTTAGGATAGGCACCAGTTTTATTATGATATCCAGTATGTTTCCTACTTTCATAACTACCTGCAAATCCTTTCCAGCATTTCACACAAACTGCTAGCATAGCATCTGCCTGTTTGCGGGCAACGCTACTGGAGTTTGCCACCGCATAAACCGGATAACCCAGCTGCGAGGCATTGGTTATCCCATCGCCCTCAGTCACATAGTTTTGAAAAACCATGTCCCCGAAGGAATCATAAAGTCGGTTTAAGACATTAAACTGACTGCTCTTGGGCTCCTGATTATATTCTTTAACCCGGTTGGCAATAATGCCAATCAATTCCGTGGGCTTATATCCCTCCACTCTGCCGCTGAACATCGCATTTAAGGCAGGTATAAATCGCTGATCGTTCCCATCTTCTTGACAAAAATTAAATCTTCGTATTCCTTTTCCCCCAGGCAGGAAACCGATAAACCGCACTGAGCATCATTATCTATCAAAAGCACCCGTGGCAACTCTGTCGTTCCTAGGTACTTCATCCTCTCCTCATCGTTTAAATGACAGACAGGGATGGTATTATCATTTACCAGCGAGCTCATACACAATAACCAATGATGAGTCAAAAAGGGCCATCCCTGTCGGTTAAACTGGTCAGTTAAGTCTGACCCAGTATATGATGATAACTGGGTTCTTCTTCGGCAATCTGGGCTTCGATATTTTGCAAACACTTACGTATTTCTTTCAGGCTGCGATAAATAAACAATTGGAAATTAATTATCCGGCTTAAACTGTGCCGCTACCTTCTCCGCCATGCTGAGGCAGGTAGTTAGCTTACCCCCGTAGACGTTAATAAGACGGGACTGGTCCCGGTCTATCACCTCTATCTTATAATCCCGGCTCATGCTGGTAGCATCTGTCTCATGCTTCCCCTTTATCAAAGGCCGAATGCCCAAAAAAGCCTGGCACACATCCTCCCGCCGCAGCGGTTCCTGCAAATAACTATTGGCACAGTCTAAAAGGTAATCAATATCTGCTTCATTAATTTTCACCTCATCACAACTGCAGCTCTCCAACCTCTCCGTAGTACCAATAATAGTTTGCCGCCCCTGCCAGGGAATCATGAAGAAAATACGGCGGCTGCCGGTCTGCAAGAACATACAGTCCGGCACCAGCAAACGGTCAATCACGATATGTATGCCGCTTACCTTACTTATCCTGACCTGCCCCCAGGTACTGTACCACTGTAAATGTTAGTTTTATGAAGCCTTTTCCCGATTTAGGTTGGTACAAAACTCAGTTGGAGTCATATTATTCAGAGCACTATGTGGTCGATAATGATTGTAAGACATTCGCCATGACTCTATCAGCCGTCTGGCTTCACCAACAGACCTGAACCAGTGCTCGTTTAGGCATTCATCGCGAAGTTTGCCATTAAAGCTTTCGACATAGCCATTTTGCATAGGTTTACCGGGTTGAATGAACAGCTGAGCCACACGATGGGAGTAAGCCCACTGATTCAGTACTAATCCAGTAAATTCGGGTCCATTATCAGACAGGATTTCTTTAGGATAAACACGATCATTTGCCAAGCGATCTAAAACCCTGGCGACTCTTTCACCAGTCAAGGAGGTATCTACTTCACAGGCTAGACATTCACGGGTACCTTCATCAAGGACTACCAGGATACGAAAACGCTGTCCCGATGAGGTGGTATCAGTAACAAAATCCATAGACCATCGCTGATTAGGAATGGCCAGGACGACCTCAGGTTTCCCTCGATCAAGATATACTCTTTTTCTCTTACGGCGGCGCACAGATAACCCTGCATTGCGGTACAGACGGTAAATACGCTTATGATTGACTTGCCAGCCTTCCCGCTGCATCAGGACGTGTAAGCGACGATAACCGAAACGGCGCCATGTTAATGCTAACTCAGTTAAACGGTTTTTAATCTCTTCGTTCTCAGTTGAGGCCTGACTTTGATAACGATATGTAGAACGTCCTATGCCAACCAACCTGCACGCTCTGCGTTCACTAAGCCCCAATGTGTCTTGGAGGCCCTGAACCAGATGGCGTCCGCGTGCAGGTTCTATCGGTTTTTTTCTATTATGTACTTCAGCGCCTGGTTGTCTAGTGAGAGTTCTCCAACTAGCTGCTTGAGGCGGCGGTTTTCATCTTCAAGCTGTTTAAGGCGTTTGGCATCGCTGACTTCCATGCCGCCATACTTTGATTTCCAGCGGTAAAAAGTCTGTTCGCTGATGCCATACTGGCGGATGATATCAGTAACCTTGACACCATTTTAATGCAGTTTCAAAATGCCAATAATCTGTTCCTCGGTAAAACGTCCCTTCTTCATCTCAATCACTCCTGTGTGTTAATTTTACTTCAAACTAACATTACAGGTGGATCAGTTTTTGGGGAGCAGGTCATAAGGGTACAAGCAACCGAAATAATAAACCGCCTAACCCTTTACCCCTAATACTTTACCCCTCACCACTTCTATCACCCGCTGCTGCTTTTCTTCCGTCATGCCAGAACCAGAAGGTAAACATAGACCTGAAGCAAATAATCTATCCGCAATACTCTCCCCATCACCATGAGTAAAATATTTACAACCGGCAAACAACGGCTGCAGATGCATAGGCTTCCATACCGGACGGGATTCAATATCGTCCGAAACCAGAGCATTGATAACTTCCATAGGCGCTACCTTACATATTTCCGCATCCAGGGCCATAACTGTAAGCCAGCGATTAGACCGGCTGTAGTCAGGCTCAGGCATAAAATCCGCCCCCAGTATATTCCCCAGGGCCTCGTTATAGCGTTCAAAAATAAGCCGGTGGGCATTTACCCTATCATCCAGTACCTGTAATTGCCCCCGGCCAATAGCCGCCGCAATATTACTCATCCGGTAATTGTATCCCATCTCCGAATGCTGATACCAGGGAGCTGGGTCCCGAGCCTGCGTAGCCCAGAAGAGAGCCTTTTTTAAAGCCCCTTCATCATCGGAAACCAGCATACCACCACCAGAAGTAGTTATGATTTTATTGCCATTAAAAGAGAATACCCCAAAGCGGCCCAAGGTTCCACAAGCTTTACCATTATAGGAAGCTCCCAGGGCTTCGGCAGCGTCCTCTACAACTGGCACACCATACTCATTACATATATTAAGTAATGGCTCAAAATCCGCACTCTGCCCATACAAATCTACAATAATAACCGCTTTCGGCATCCGTCCTGTACTCTTAGCCCAGGTAAAGGCTTTTTTCAAAGCAACCGGCGACATGTTCCAGCTCTCCGGCTCTGAATCAATAAAAACCGGCTCTGCCCCTAAATACAGAACCGGGTTTACACTGCCAATAAAGGTTAATGACGAACAAAAAACCATATCCCTCTGCTCTACTCCCAGCAACCTTAAGGCCAGATGAAGAGCTGCTGTCCCCGAGCTCACCGCCAGCGCCCGGCAGTTTATGTATTGTGCCATTTCATTTTCAAAAGCATCCACCTGCGGACCCAGCGGAGCTATCCAGTTAGTATCAAAAGCTTCCTTTATGTACCCCATCTCGTATCCGCTCATGTGCGGGGGACAGAGGTAAATTCTATTAGTTGTTTCCATGATAATCGTTATTCTCCTAATCTGTTTATCTTTTTTATTACCCGCGCCGGCACCCCTACTGCCAGTGAGTAAGCAGGAATATCATCTGCCACCGTAGCCCCGGCTCCTATTACACTCCATTCTCCAATAGTAGTACGGTTGATCACGCAGGAATTAAGCCCGAAATAACAGCCCTCGCCTACCCTGACCTCCCCGGCCAGATTGGCAGCCGGCATCAGGCTGACATAATCGTGCAGTTCAGTATCATGGCCGATAAAACATCCGAGGTTAATTATTGTAGATTGTCCCAAACTTACATTAGTAGTTATGACTGCCCCCGAACATATAATTGAACCGGAACCTATTTTTACATAGTCCGACATGCTGACTAAGGGGTGCACCAGAGTAGCCAGTTTTCTCCCCTGATCCTGAATTTGTCGGACAAATTTCATCCTGACTCGGGAATCGGCTATAGCTACCGCCGTCCATATATCTGCCGACATATTAAAAAGATGCTCCACCGGGCCAAGGCTCGGATATCCTTCCACCGTATTCCCCTGCACTCCATCATCAACAAATCCCATGAAATTCCACTCTGGTTTTTGGCCATTAATATCCGCTACCAGCCAGGCCACCTCTCGACCCAGGCCTCCCGCGCCAACTATTACTAAAGGTTTTAAATCACTAACCATTGTCTTTGTTTCTCCCTGCCCAATATTCCTGCTGTAAACCGTTCCGCCCCATTTAATACCACCCAACTTGAGTTGAGTCCGACCTAGCAATTATTATCTTTCACCGCTGCAGCTTGTAAAGCACTCTGATGAACTTCATTATATGTTTCCTGTTTATAAACCCCCATAAACTCCGGCATAGTTGCTTCCCCCCGGGCTGAAATCCCTTCTCGCTGAAATACCTTCCCTATAGTAACAGCCAATATTTTAATATCCAGCCAAAACGACCGATTATCAACATACCAGATATCCAGGGCAAACTTCTCTTCCCAGCTAATGGCATTACGTCCATTTATCTGGGCCCAGCCGGTAATCCCCGGCTTTACCTCGTGCCGCCGGGCCTGCTCCAGGGTATAGCGCTCCAGGTACTGCATCAACAAGGGGCGCGGTCCTACCAGGCTCATATCACCCTTAAGTACATTAAATAATTCAGGAAGTTCGTCCAAGCTGGTCTTACGTAGGAATTTGCCCAGGGAGGTAAGCCTTTGCTCATCAGGTAGGAGATTACCCTGCTCATCCTGTTTATTACTCATAGTGCGAAACTTATACATACAGAAAGGCTGACCATTTAGCTCCGGTCGCATCTGCTGAAACATCACCGGCCATCCCATCTGCATCCAAACAGCAACCGCCACAATCGCCAATAGAGGAGATAGCACAATCAGCCCCAGTCCGGCTACTACTATATCTATACATCGTTTTATAACCGGGTACATGCTCTCCCCTCCCCAACCATTGGCTTGCTATAATAACCAAGGGCTCTAACATATAACTCTTCATGCATTTGAATGATTTTTCCTAATTCATATTGGTCTAACACTTGTTTTCTGCCGGCCTTACCCATTTCTTGTGCCACTTCTGGGTTATCGATAATATACTGCATAGCATTCCGCAGCTCTCCAATATTCCCAACCTGATAGAAAATCCCTGCACCATCTGCTAATAACTCTCTCGTACCTCTTATATTTGTAGCAATAATAGGTACTTCCAAACTCATTGCTTCTAATATGCATCGGGGAAGGCCTTCTCGCCTTGACGTCAACAGCAAGGCTATGGAACCCTTTATTAAGCGAGGGATATCATTCCTATGACCTAAAAAATAAACCTTCTCCCAGACTCCAAGATACTCAGATAAATCTTTAACCGCTACCATAGTAGAGCCATCACCTGCAAAAACTAAATTGATACCAGGCTTATTCAACTTATATAGAGCCTTTACCGCCTCAGTTTGACATTTATTGTTATTAAATTCTCCCACCATTAAAAAATATTTATCGTTCTCATCCAACCCTATTTCATTTCTAACTTCATGTAAATCGTCTTCCGAAATAATATTAGGATTATAATATGCACTATCTATTCCAATTCCAGGTATATATACCAAATTAGTTTCTTTAACAATACGATACTTTAAGGCAGCCTCCTGGTCATCTTTATTAATAACAACCAAATAATCCGTCCAATTTCCTGCCAACTTTTCGAGAATAATGAATAAAAGGTTTTTATAAAAAGGAGTTCCTTTAATAAAATGGAATCCATGCGCAGTATAAATCACCTTAAGTTTATTATTCCTTCTCTCCTTACGCAAAGCCCAGCGGGTCATAAATGCTGCTATAGGTGTATGAACGTGTACTATTTCATAACCTTCTTGTCTTACAATTTCCCGTATTGATTTGGGAGCATTAAAAAAATTATTAAAATCCAGCGGAGTTCGTGACCACTGCATTTCCCAAACCTTATCAAATGCTTCAACACATTCATCAAAACTACTTATCCCTGCAGATGCCGCATCAACAGTCCATCCCATGTTTCGAAAATAGCTAGCAAAGGGTAAGAGGAAGGCTCTTATAGTATTCGGTACAGTTGTTACAAATAAAACTTTCCTGGAAACTGTTAATACCCCCTCCTACTTATAGCGATTATGCAAAACACGTTTTATCAAGCCTATAACTCCAACATTTCATAAAGCCCTTCTTCCAAAGTGTAAACGGGCTCCCAATGCAGTTCTTTTTTGGCGCGGTTATTACACAAGATACTGTCGCGTATGTCTCCTGTTCGTACAGGTTCATGCTTAATTGAACTGGAGAAATTACCTATTTTATTCACAATATTCGCCAGTTGATTAACGGAAGTGGCTTTTTCCGTACTTATATTTACAGTAATAGCGGAGCTACATGGTAATGCAGCCAGATTTGCCCTAACTATATCCTTAACATATATAAAATCACGGGTTTGCTCCCCATCGCCGTAAATCTTTAGCGGCAGTCTATTTCGCATTGCCTGAGCAAATATTGATACTACTCCGCCCTCTCCATCTGCATCCTGCCTGGGGCCAAATACATTGGCATATCGTAGAATAACATACTCCAGACCGTATAGGCGATTATATAGCTGTAAGTATTTTTCCGCTGTTACTTTACTAGTTCCATAAGTGGAAATCGTAATTAGAGGATGTTCTTCATCTACTGGCAAATACTGCGGCATACCATATACCGCCGCCGATGATGAAAAAATAACCCTCTTCACTCCCGCCTGTACACAGGCTTCCAGTAGGTTTACTGTTCCCAGGACATTTACCCTGGTATCCTCATACGGATTATCCATCGAGCGTGGTACACTGACCTGAGCAGCTAGATGAAATACTACTTCCGGCTGAATACTGTATGTTAATTCACTCAACCCCGGATCACAAATGTCTAATTTATGCAAAGACGCAGCGGGGTTTAGATTCCCCTGTCTGCCAGTAGATAAATCATCCACTACATGAACTTCTTCTCCTTTATCCAGTAAGGCATCTACCAGATGAGAACCGATAAAACCTGCTCCGCCAGTAACTATTGTTTTCATTCTTACTCCTAATAATTATTGTTAATAATATAACCTAACTAGCATACGAAACATCTAACTAGTAGCTTAATGAAAAATACGTTGCTGCTGTTCCCAATGCGAAAACAGCAAAAGCACAAATTATATAGGCTAACTGAATATTATGAGTTTTACTAACTTTTGGCTGATAGTAAGCATATGTTAGCCCCCATAAAAGCATACTAACGATATATAAGACAGCACGAAATCTGGTTTCTACAGAGCCTTGATAGACATATATGTAAATAAAAACATATGTTAAAAATGGGGTAACTATAATAATTTCTTTAGGAATTATCTTTATTAACTCCTTAATTCTTAATACCATCAGCGGAATAACAAGCCACCACATTAGGGCTCCTAAAAATATTAAAATATTGCCTATATTAGTCGTTACTAAAAATGTATCATTACCCATCATCGCCCTAATGGGACCAGGTCCAATAACGAATCTTAACAGACCTACGATTATTCCGTTAATCAAACTATGACCTGTTTTCTCCCCTAAGCCTATTGTGCTAGCATATGTTTCAAAACTACTAATAACATCAGTACCAATAACAGTAGGAATAATTATTGGTAATAACAATATAACGCTGGCACCTAATATAGGTATACCTCGATTAATTGACCTATTATCCATTAGTATCCTTACTAATAAGCTTATCATTATCAACCAAGGAATAATGTAAGCCCATTGTCGAATATCCCTAAACCAGCTTGATAGAATAATAGAAAGTAAAATTAAAAAAAAGGAAAATATGATTATACTCTTTATCGCCTTCCGTTTGTAGAAACTATAGAAGTTAACCGCAATGAAACAATTGAATACTAAGAAAAAAAGGAACAAGGTATCCTTTAGATTTCTTATACACATCCAGGTTACAATGCCATTCAATCCTGCAAATAAGCAAATAAAAGCCGTTATTTGTCTAGGTACTCCTGCTCTATAAAGCATTATATATATCATGCTAATAATATAAAGTAACAACACAATGTTACCGATCTTTACCCATATAATACTAAAAAAGGGCGAGGTCTTACATATAATTATTCCGAGCCAAATGTATAACTGATTATAATAAGACGAAATAGCCTGGGTTGGATTGTCCGCAATATAACCGATATACATGGCATTATAATAGTAAGTAGCATCGCCTCCGTAGGTACCTGTTGTTGAACCAGCTATTATTAATTCATATTGTAATAATAATAACCATGTTGCAGACCAAATACCTGTAATAAGCAAAATCCATAATAGAGACTTAAACTGTTTACGCGGTAGAGCCACTAGAAGCCAAAATATTAACACCGCTATTAATATAATTATTACTAGCAAAACAGTCCTCCATATTATCAGTCAGAAACAATATCTGCTATCTTATTATAAATACCTAAAAGCCTTTCTTTTGCAAGATTAGCAGAATATTTTATATCATATAAATATTTTGCTCGTTTGCCTTTTTGCTCAACTTCTATAGGATTGTTTACTATGTGTAAGAGTGTTTTACCTAACAATTCCTCATCGCCAAAAGGTACGACATAACCAATATCCTCCGATTTAACTATATCTGCAAGTAATGTACCCTCTGATGTAATCAATGGCTTTCCCAACATTAATGCCTCAAATAATTTGTTAGGTGCTGCAAAAAGATTATTTCCACCCAAACTAGAATCGTAAAAAGCAACTATCGCTAACGCACCGGCTTCAAGTCTTAACGCAGTATCATAATCTACCCGCCCCATAAATTCAATATTCGTAACATTTGATGATAGCAGTGCTAGTTCATTCTCTAATGGTCCATATCCTGCATATATGAACCTTACTGTTGGGATTTGCTTGGTAACTTTGATAATATGGTCTATTCCTCTATCGGGATGCAAAACTCCCACATAACAAAAATAATCCGGTTGACTATCAATATTATTGAGTTTTATTTCTTCGGGGGTATTATATATTACTTCCATCTTATTACAAAGATTATCTGAAATCGATCCAAGCTGTTCAATCCGCTTTTCATGAACTATTATAATGCTGTCACACTTTTGGCATGCCCATCTTTCTAGATTCTTAATTGTTTCTTTTAGCTTACCTACTTGGCGCGATTCAGAATAGAAATCAAAAATATCATAAACAATTTTTTTTCTATTAAATTTACAATATAAAAGGGCTGGAAGTAATGTATCTAAATCACAGGCATGAACAATTTCCGGTTTGGAGTGAAATAATCTTATCAATATATGTATATTAAACTGTACTAGACCAAATAAATTTCCCAGCCCACCTCCGTATTTTCCTTTATACCGACTTCTTTCAATTGTTATTCCATTAAGACCGTCTCTAATATTGCTAGTCCCTTCTCTATCCCATCCTAATATAGTTACTCTAAATCCATCTTCTTGTAACCATTTTGCTGTCTTTTCCACTCTAGGTTCCGGGTCTATGGCTGTTGTTCTTAAAATTATCACGTTTATTTGATTGTAATCGCCTTCTAATTTCATATGAAATTGTATTCATCCTTTCATCCCATGTAAATGTAATCTTGTTACTATGCCTATTTCGATCTGAGTTTTCAAGAAAAAGTATTATTTTGGAGGATATTTCTCTAGCAAAACCTTCGCTTATATTTGCCTTTACTGAATTTTGTTCGGTAAGAACAGAGTTAGTACTACCATCATTAATTGTAGCAACTGGTATGTTTAAATAAGCTGCCTCCTGAATAGAGTTAGTCATATTGGAAAAATCACAAAATGAAAAAAGCATAGAAGCATTCTTCATTACTTGTAATGTGCTTTGATGGCTTAGAAACCCTGTTAGAGTAATATTGTTACTTAGCGAATACTTATCAATTAATAGTTCTATATTTTGTTTTTCTGGACCATCTCCTACTATGATTAGATGAGATTCTGGTTCTAATGTTAGCAATTCTTTAAAAACTTCAATAGATCTATCAATTCGTTTCCAGGTAACTAATCTTGAGGCCGTAACAAATGTATATTTATTTTTTGATATAATTCCCATAATATTATTATTAATGGCTATATCTTGCGAATAATTATTAATTTGTACACCATTTGGTATAAAAATAATATTAGCTTTATTATGCCCAAATGTTTCCAAAACCTTATCTCCTTGGGTTCCGTCATTAGTCATAATAATTAAATCAGCGTTGATTTTATGGGAAAAGTATTCTAATGGAAATTCTTTAATTAACCGCCATTTCCTATATATCCTTATATATGGATATATTACGGTTCCCTGAAAACTCGTAATAAATAAATTATGTGGTATTTTCCTCCTAATATGGTTGGTTATAATCGCTCCGGTTCGTTCGTATCCCCACAAAACATCATAACGTACATGTTTTTTTAAAATCAACCTAGTTCGAATCATAAACTCTAATAAGGCAACAATACTCTTCCATTGATTATGATCATTACTAAAAGTTGATTGATTATCCGTATAAGTATTTCTTGGCGTCACATAATCTTTTGAAAATAGATTTTTGTATAATCTTGTTAATTTTTTTATTACAAAGGAGTTTTTTATATGTCTATAAATAATTTGGGAGTATAAATAAACAGGAATAATATAAATATTGCTATCTTTTATTTCGTCAAAAGTGAGATATTCATTTCCATTTGCACAAGTTATTATTGTTATAGTGAACCCATTTTTTTCCAATCCCATAACCGTATTATATAAACTTTGATTTCCGGCCTTTAAAAAGAAAGTATTGCTTATTAATAAAATCCTATTGTCTTGCATGATATCCCCCGGTTTCATAAAAGTATAATAATTATTGCACGTTATACTGTTTGATGATGACTCAGATAATTAATAATCTTTTTCGCCGAGTATCCATTCCCGTACGGGCAATTACCCAAAATCCCATTTAATGAAACATATTCTTTAATTTCGCGGATAAACCAGACTAGACTATGTGGTTCCACCAAAATATTACAACCCATATCTACTAGTTCTATCCATTCTGTCTCCTGCCGCACAGTGATACATGGTACACTATAAAAATATGCTTCCTTCTGTACCCCACCGGAATCGGTAGCAATAAGGCGAGCATTTTTCTCTAACATAACCATGTCCAGGTAACCAATTGGTGGAATAACAACCAAAGAATCAATGACCGTTTTGTATAAGTTTTCCCGGATTAATGCGGCCTGCGTGCGAGGATGCAGAGGCAGTACTACCGGGATTTCCTCTGCTATCTGAGATAAGCCTTCAAAAATTGTCCTTAACCGTACAGGGTCATCGGTATTCTCAGCTCGGTGAATAGTGGTCAATATGTACTGCCGGGGCTGAAGATGGTTCTGTTCGAGTATGTTACTTTTCTCCGTAACCCTTTTCCCGTAATATAATGATGCATCGTACATCACATCCCCAACTAGAAAAATCTTCTCTTCGCTTATACCTTCGTTCTTAAGGTTCTCAACTGCCGTTTGTGTAGGAGCAAACAGCATGTCTGCTATATGGTCGGTAAGTACCCGGTTTATTTCTTCCGGCATCTGCCGGTTAAATGATCTCAAACCTGCCTCCACATGAGCTACCGGGATATGTAACTTGGCTGCTGCTAACGCCCCGGCCAAGGTCGAATTCGTATCGCCATACACCAGTACCCTTTCCGGTTCTTTATTGAGCAGCACCTTTTCAATCTCTTCCAACATCCTACCCGTTTGGGCTCCGTGACTGGCAGAGCCTATCCCCAAGTGGTAATCCGGTTGCGGTATATCTAATTCTTCGAAAAACACATCCGACATGTTTTCGTCATAATGCTGTCCGGTATGAACCAGGAATTCTTCTATTGGCTTCTGGTTATGAGTTAGCGATTTATTATATTCCGTTACTGCGCGAGAAACGGTTGCCGCTTTTATAAACTGCGGCCTGGCACCAATAATTGTAACAATCTTCATTTTCGCTATACCTTTACTCTGATTCTAGTGTTTAAGCTAACTAATTTTTTATAACAAGAATATATTCTACGAAGAACATTAAGAATAGTAGTATTTGTCTTAAAATCCTCATGGTTTCGAGGAGGACGATTCATAATTTCATCAAATTCTTCCCTTGTAATATCAATTTTATTAATGAAATATATTATATCCTCTTCAAGTTCTTGTATTTCATACAATGGCTTATTCAATTCCTTAATTGCTTCTTCTCGGGTTATCTGCCCAGCTACAATTAAACTTGATAAGTGTGCTTTCCTTTTATCATAACCGAATTTAACTGGTAGAATATGTGCTTGGAATAGTTTAGTGAACCTCGATTCATAATGCTTCCCTCCATAATATTGCCAACCCACTTCTTTTTCTAATATTTTTATTGCTTCTTCCTTATTGTAATCAATATAGTTTAATGGTTTAAGGATTATTATTTTTTTTAAAAACCGATACTTTATATACCAATTATAGAAACTCATTAATTTATAGTTCTTTAAAAGTTTGGAACCAAACTTCTTATGAATATCTTTAATATTTCTTGTATCATAAGCATCATGCCCCCATGCAGTTGGTAAAATTGATTCAGTTGCCAAATTAAATCCATTTATAACATACTTTATTTTGTTTTTCTCTGCATAGGAATATAAAACAGTAAAAAAAGCGTGATCCTGTGGTATATCCTCGTTAGGAACCCCTGCAAAAAAGTATGCCCGCTGTAAATCCATCATTTCATTAAAATCAACATTTTCTACAACAAGGTCAATACTTAATTTTTGACATAAATTCTTTACATTGTTATCTGCTATTTTTGAATTAAACCCAGCATCAACATGAACAGCTAACATCCTTAATCCGTATTGTGATGCCAAATATGCTAAATATGAGCTATCAATACCTCCACTTAAACCAATAATACAGTCATATTTATTATTAATACCCTCTACTTTTATCTTTTTAAAAAGCTGCTCCAATTTGACTTTTCCGTTCCGACCTCTAAGCCAATATTTTTCAATATTGCTAATCGCACTGCTACAGTGATTACAATATCCGTTATTGTCAAATGTTATTAATGGATCGGTAGTATCCATAACACAGCGATTACATATTTGGAAATTCATATATTAATCACCTCGTTTATATTTATCCTACTCAATTCCTATTTAACGTCAAATATGGATTTAATTATATATTTCCTATAAATTCAGCGACAGCTTTGACATTTTGCTCACCATTATAACAAGTGTTAAAACAATTAAAAGCATTATTCCTTAATTCTAGTTTTACTTCAAGTGGCAACCTAGTGAATTCATTTAACAATTGTGCTAATTCTTTTGGTGAAACGTTAGGATTTAATAATTTTCCCGTTTTATCGCTGACTATTTCTGAAGTGCCCCCGACATTAGTAGCATAAACAGGTATACCTGCAGACATAGCTTCCATAATAGATACTGGAATGCCCTCAGATGAACTTACATTAAGGAAAAGATCAACTGGTTTATCAATATAGAAATCCAGTACTCTATCTGGCTTGACTATTCCAACAAGATTTGCTTTTACATTGCCAGGAAGATTAACTACCCTTTCTTTTATTTGCTCCAATTCAGAGCCTCCGCCTATGTGGGTCCATTCTATATTGTCTTTGCATAAGGTTAATGCTTCTACAATTAACTTCACTCTTTTAACCGGTACTAAGAAAGAACAAGACACTATCCTAATAACCCCATCCTTACTCGGTACGGATAATCCTCTATGATAAACCCCTAAACGGAACAAATGCATTTTGTTTTTATTGGCTGGATAGTGCTGGGTTGCATAATCCAATCCGTGTTTAGATATAAATAATGCTGCATCAACAGAATTATACTGAGCATTACGAATCGGAAAATATCCATTGTTTCTTTCCTTATATAAGTCAGCTCCATGATATTTTATGATCATCCTTATATTTGTATTTTCAATATATGGTACTATACTGGCTGTACCACTTCCCCAAAAAAAATAAAAAACAGCATTTGTATGAATTACTCCACGCTTACTTAACTCTCGATAATAATATCTAGTTAATAACAAATCAGTTAACCATCTTTTTATCCAAGTTCGTTTAGTCCAGACTTTATTCTCTTTAAAATCGCGCAAATGGTACTTAACAGGAGAGTTACATAACATTGCTCGGAATAATAATTTTAAAAGCGAGAAATCAAAATATTTAAATTTAACTTTTTTAATGTATGGTATTATTGGTTTCTGTACTTCGATATCAGAAGGAACAGATTTCGCTACATTATTACCTCCATAGGAGTTTGGAATAACAACTATCTTGTCAAAATGATCTTTCAAACAATTAAGCTCATTATATTTCCATACCTCTCCTATACCAAATGGATACGAATTTGTAAAATAGTATAGTATCCTCATTATTATTTAACCTCTATTGTATTGTTTTCTCTTATTCTAGCTAACACTACAATTGTGTTTCTAAGTAATGAATGGTTCTGTATTTTTCGGTAATATAAATAATTCCTTACACGAGCGCGCTGACTAGGACGTTCTGATTCACACATGTATATTTTTTCTATTTCACATCCAGCATTTTTAACAATTCTAGATATCGTATAAGGTGTAAACCAAAAATAGTGGTCACTGTTGATAAATTCTATATTATTCCTAGTAAACTTTGTGTTTTCTAATGCAAATGCATTTGGTACGGTTATAACCAGATGTTTTACTCTTCCCTCTAGATTGTTTATCAATTTATTAATAAAAATAGATGGTGCAGGAACATGCTCAATAATCTCTCCCATAACTAACAAGTCCCATGATTTTTCTCTTATTTCGGCTAAGGGTTGATTTGAAAGATCTGCGCAATATACATCTTTATAACCTAATTCCCATTTCACATATTTTACAGCTTCATTGTTTATATCAACTCCTAAACACTTTTCACTGCTTCGTACTATTCGTGCATGCAACCAAGTATCTTTTCTTATTTTTTCTTGAATTAGAGGGAGATGGTCAGTGCACCCTAAATGAATTACTTTTAAGCCTTTTGTCAATGATTCCAACAACTCAATCCTATACATTAATTCCGTATGAGGAATTTCAACTTTTAATCCCGGATCAAAAGAACTGCCATTCAAATAATCCTTACATTCATAAAGACTAATCTTTGCCATAGCTACCTCCCTTAAGTAAATTATGTTTAGAAGTCTCATAAAAAATATATATTAACCCAATTGGTATGCTTACTACTATTGAAAAAGTACAGCTACACGATAAAGCATCTTTTACAAACAATAACAGTAATACAAGCACTGCCAATTGGATTTCTAATTTTGTAAGGCAGAATACATCTTTTAGACTTATGTTTGAAAAAATAATAACTAAATAAATAGCTAATAGATACATAATTGCACCTGTTAAACCGTAAAGCATAATTGCAAGCATATCGTTATTTAATAAATTTCCTATATAAATACTAAGGATTCGTAAAGACAGCGAACACAAGTCAAAGATCAGAGTGATATTTTGCTTTCCTAGAATAACAAATATACTTGAAAGTGGCGAAGATATAAACCTAAAACAAGCAAATATGCCTAACCAAACGCAATATTTGCCCGCTACATCCCATTCAGAACCGAAAATCAATCCAAATAATTCGGGAACAACAAAAATAAACAACATAAACGGAACTAATCCTAAACGCACAAGATATACAAGCATATTTAATGTTATCTCAGTAAGTTTATCCGTTAGGTAAGCAGCATTCGCTTTGGGATAGAAAACCTGAGAAATTGAATTCCCTATTAGCTGGGTTGGAATAACTAGAATCCTGCTGCTAAGTGCAAAAAAGCCAACTGTATGAGGATTAAACCAATAGCCAAGCAAAAGTAATGGCAAAGTTGATGCTAAGTTATTAAGTAATCCTGCTGGGACAAGATACAGTGGGAAACGCTTATAACGCCTCGCTACACGCCACATATTAGTTATCTTTATATGCTTGTATAATAAAGCTAGGTCTTCCTTAATCATCTTCATTAGTATTAGGCCTGTTGCAACTAACTGTCCTAATAATGATGATAAGAATAAACCTAATAAACCTCCACTTAGCGAATATCCGGAATATAATTGTGTTCCTATAGTTAGTGTACTCTGTGTAAACTGCCGTACTGCTAACCTCGGGAACTGACCTATTCTGATACTCCAATAAGTTACAGTTTGGAATAATACAGTAATAAAGACCCCGATTGCAACTAGCCATAGCCAATTTTTATAATTTAAAACATTAAGTATTGTTGATATTTGGTATCTAAATATATTGAATAAAAATAGAAGAATCAGGCTATAAATAAGGCTAATTAATAGAGTCAGAGCCATAATGTTTAAAGCATCATCATCTTGATCAGTTATAACAATCGCCTGTTCATAGGCACCACCTGCACATATGGCCAAAGCACCGACCAATGCCATATAAATTCCATATACTCCAAAATCCTCAGGTGTATATAACCGTGTTAATAGTGGTGCCGCTATTATTCCTAACGCCTGAGCAAAGGTAGTACCCGTCATTAGGGTTACTACGTTACGAATGAAACTGCCCGGGGGTAGTTTGCTTGTCAGGATTGTTCGAAGTTTATTTATCATTTAGAGTGAGGAGTGAGGGGTGAGGGGTATCCTTTCAATTAATTTCCTTCCCTATTTTCCCTACTCTTTCAACCTTTCTTTGGTTAGTAAGGTTTATTATTTGTATATATTTGTTCCAATAAATAAAGCGATTTTCTACCTTCTGGGCCAGTGCTGATTTGTTCCGCTGTACCATGGGAACTGCCGATTAGGTTACGATAGTATTCGCTATGGCCGAAGCCGTAAACGGAGCTGGGGTTAGTGTTGTATTTTCCTATTTCATCATCATAGGATTGTTTATCCGCAAATTCCCAGTGTTCGATTTTGTTCATGGAGGTTCCCGCAACTCTTACTGTACCTTTTTCACCAAAAATGGTAATGGATCCTTCCAGGTTTTGGGGGTAGGTCAGCATGGTTACGTTGATGCTGCTGATGGCACCATTTTGGAATCTGATTATGGCAGAGCCGGTGTCTTCAGCTTCAATGTTTCTTGCCAAGGTGGCGGTTATAGCCTTTACTTCCGCTATGGGACCGCCGAACCATTGGACCATGTCCACATAATGGGAAGCCTGGTTCATGAAAGCGCCGCCGTCCAGTTCCCAGGTGCCGCGCCAGGGGGCCATGTCGTAGTAGTCCTGGGGGCGGGTCCAGAAGACGTTGGAGGTTATCATGTATATTCTGCCGAAGCGGCCTTCTTCGAAGGCTCTTCTGACCAGTTGGATGCTGGGGTTGAGGCGGTTCTGGAGGACTACGAACAGTTTTACTCCTGCTTGGTCACAGGCTGCTATCAGTTCATCCGCTTCGTTGAGACGGCAGGCCATGGGTTTTTCGGTCAGCACGTGTTTACCGGCTCTGGCGGCCAAAATACCGTGCTCAGGGTGCAGACCTGAGGGGGTGCAGATGGATATCAGGTCGATTTCTGGGTTCTGGAGCATTTGTTCGTAATTAGTTGTCCAGGTGGAAATATTATATTTTTGTGCTGCTTCTCGGGCGCGGTCCTCGATTATGTCGCAGCAGGCGATGCACTGGGCATCGGGTTGCCTGGCAATGGCTTCAAAGTGATTTTTTGAAATTCTTCCGCAGCCGATTAATCCTATCTTTAACATATTGAACTCCTCTATAATAACTCTATATTCTCTCGACCAGTTACATTTTTCATAGCATTTTTGGTGTCGAATATGTGTTTGGCGTTTTGTTGGATGAAGTCGTAGTCTACTCCTTTTGTATGGTTTGTCGTTATTACTATTATGTCGGAGTTTTGAATTGTTTCCGCAGTTAGTTCAGGCAGACCTTTTTTTGTATGGCTTTTTTCTTTGTATTCGGTTATAAAGGGGTCATAGTATTGAACTTCTGAACCTGCCTTTTCGAATTCTTCTATTACCCTTATAGCCGGACTTTCGCGATAGTCGTCGATATCGCCTTTGTAGGCTACGCCCAGGATTAATACTTTAGCACCGTTTAATGCCTTTTTAAATTTGTTTAGGATTTTCCCGGTGCGTTCTACGGTATATTCAGGCATGCGGTCGTTTACCATCATGGAGGCTTCGATCATTGAGGTATGGAAGCCGTATTCTCTGGCCTTCCAGGACAGATAGTAAGGATCCAGGGGAATACAGTGTCCTCCCAGGCCGGGGCCGGGGTAGAAGGGAGTGAAGCCGAAGGGCTTGGTTTTGGCGGCTTCGATCACTTCCCAGATGTTTATGTTCATTTTATTACATAGCATGGCCAGCTCGTTTATGAGGCCGATGTTTACGTTGCGATAAGTATTTTCCAGTATTTTTTCCATTTCGGCCACTCGGGGGGAGGAGGCTTCGAATATTTCACCTTGGAGTACGTTGCGATACATGGCGGCAATGACTTCGGTGGCGTCTCTGCCTACTCCGCCTACTACCTTGGGGGTGTTTTTGGTCTGGTATATAAGGTTGCCCGGATCTACCCGCTCGGGGGAAAAGGCCAGGTAGAAGTCTTCTCCGCATTTTAATCCGGAGCCTTCTTCTAATAGCGGAAGCATTAGTTCTTCGGTTGTACCGGGGTAGGTTGTGGATTCCAAAACTACCATGGTACCTTTACGTAAGTATTGGGCTACGGCTATGGTAGAATCTCTGACATAGCTTATATCGGGCTGCTGGTATTGATCCAGGGGGGTGGGGACGGCTACTGCTATGAAGTCTGCGTCTTTCACGAAGGAGAAGTCGCAGGTGGCGGACAGCATACCGTTTTCTACCAGTTCTTTAAGTTCGCTGTCAACTACATCGCCAATATAGTTGATACCCTGGTTGACCATTTCTACTTTGCTGGGTTGGACGTCAAAACCAATGGTTTTATAGCCGGCTTTGGCTTTTTCCACTGCCAGGGGCAAGCCTACGTATCCTAGGCCGACTACGCCGACGATAATTTGTTTGCTGTTTATTTTATCAAGCAAGTTTTGTTTCAATGACATTATAATACCTCCCTGACAACTTCATTTTCCTTCATATATTGTGCAGCGCAGACAATACATTGGGCCTGTCCGGCTTCGTTAAATGCCAATCTTTCACCGCATTTGCAGACGTAGCCTATGATCCTGGCGGGGTTGCCTACCAATAGAGCATAGTCGGGGATGTCTTTACTGACCACTGCACCAGCTCCGATCAGGGCATAGCGTCCTATGGTGTTGCCGCAAATGATGGTGGCGTTGGCGCCGATGGTGGCGCCTCGTTTTATCAGGGTAGTTTTATATTCGGTTTTGCGTTCTATGAAACTGCGGGGGTTTATGACGTTGGTAAAGACGCAGGACGGTCCTAAAAAAACATCGTCTTCGCAGATAACTCCGGTATAAACGGAAACGTTATTCTGTATTTTCACTCCATTTCCCAGTATGACCCCGGAAGATATGACTACATTCTGGCCTATGTTGCAACTCTCTCCCACCCGGGCTCCCGGCATGATATGGGAGAAATGCCATATCTTCGTTCCGGTACCAATCTGGCATGGTTCGTCTATGTAGCTGGATTCATGGACGAAGTAGTCTTTTCCCATCAGGAATCCTCCTTTATAGCAGAAATAATATAATCCAGTTCCTCAGTCGTCAGTTCCGGGAAACAGGGTATGGCAAAGGTTCGTTGGGAAAGATACTGGGCCACCGGCATATCTTCCGGTTTATAGCCCAGATCCCTGAAGGCTTTCTGTTGGTGTAGGGGAACCGGATAATAAATACCTGTTGCTATACCTTTTGCTGCCAGTCTTTTTACTATGTCCGCCCGCTTTTCGGTCTGTAAAATATATAGGTGATATACGCACTCTCTTCCATCAATAGTGGCGGGAGTAATAAAGGAAGTTCCGGTCAGTGCCTGCCCATAATAAGCAGCTATCTGCTGGCGGGCCCGGTTATAACCGTCCAGTTTTTTTATCTTTATCCGCAGAATGGCTGCCTGGATTTCATCCAGGCGGGAGTTATGCCCGATAAGATAATTATAGTATTTACGGGGGTCATATACGGTGTTGTCACCGGATGCTTCCTCCAGTTCTTCTTCTGTTTTATACAGGAGATTATAGGCTATGCGGCCCCCTTCACCGCTGCCATGCAGTCTTAAGGCCTGGCAAATGGCGGCGAGATTGTCGTCATTGGTGGTAATCATACCACCGTCACCGGCAGCTCCCAAGTTTTTGGTTGGGAAAAACGAGAATACGGCTATGTCAGACAAACTGCCCACTTTTTTTCCCTGGTATTTTGCGCCTACCGCCTGACAGGCATCTTCAATCACCTTTAAGCCATATTTGTCAGCAATATTATTTATCTTCTCCATCTCGGCCGGCTGTCCGAAGATATGTACCGGCATTATTGCGCGGGTACGTTCGGTGATGGCAGCTTCAATACGGTTTTCATCCATGTTATAGGTGTCAGGGCGAACATCTACAAAGACTGGCCGGGCGCCGACGTTGGAAATGCTTTCCGCGGTAGAAAAAAAGGTATAGGGAGAGGTGATCACTTCATCGCCCGGGCCGATGTTTAATGATTGTAGAGCGATTACCAGGCCGTCGGTCCCGTTGCCTACCGCTATAGAATGTTTAACTCCTATATAATCAGCGAATTCTTTTTCAAAGGTTTTTACGTTTGCGCCCATAATGTATTGCGCATCAGCAAGAACTTCACAAACAGCTTTATCGATTTCATCTTTTATAGCAGCGTATTGTCTTTTTAGGTCTATGAGTGGTATTTGCATAGTTAGTCGGAACTCCTTTCTGTTACGCAGAAGGATGCAGATTTTTTATGATTGACACTGGTTCAATACTTCTTTTTTCGTGGCGTGGTACTCCGGTAGTACCTGACTGATTAGTTCTACTACGTCGTTATGGTTGATAAAGGCGTTTTTGGCAAATAGGGTGTCTATGGTTTCTATACTGTTAAAATTCCTGTCTTGGTCTTTATTGGATATGTATATCCGGTCATGGATGGTGGCAGCCATTTGTTCCCGGGTGCTGAATAGCTCTTCATATAGTTTTTCGCCGGGGCGGATGCCGGTGAATTTGATTTTGATGTCTTTATCGGGTTCATAGCCATGCAGGCGGATGAGATCCTGGGCCAGGTCAACTATTTTTACCGGTTCGCCCATGTCGAGGACGAATATCTCTCCCCCCGTGGCCATGGCCCCGGCTTCAATTACCAGCTGCACGGCTTCGGGGATAGTCATGAAGTAGCGGGTCATATCGGGGTGGGTGACGGTTATCGGGCCTCCGTTTTCTATCTGTTTTTTGAATGTGGGGATCACGCTGCCCCGGCTGCCCAGGACGTTGCCGAATCTGACGGCGGCAAGATTGGTTTGGCTATTCTGGTTTAAGTCCTGTATCAGCATCTCCGCGATACGTTTGGTAGCCCCCATAACACTGGTAGGGTTGACGGCTTTGTCGGTGGATATCAGGATGAAGGTCTCGGTACCGAATTTATCAGCCATTTCAGCTATGTTTCGAGTTCCCAGGATATTATTTTTAATGGCTTCAGCCGGGTGTTTCTCCATCATGGGTACATGTTTATGGGCAGCCGCATGGAAGACCACCTGGGGCCGGTTGCGGGAAAATACCAGTTGCAGCCGGGCCCGGTCTTTTATATCGGCCAGTTCGGTCTCAATCTGTATATCGGGCCAGACTTCCCTTAGCTCGTTATCTACATCAAAAAGGTTATTCTCACTGTAATCCAATACGATCAGGCTGTGAGGCTTGAAGCTGCAGATTTGGCGGCATAGTTCCGAGCCTATGGAGCCTCCGGCTCCGCTGACCAGAACGGTTTTGCCGGTCAGGTAGGCAGCTATTTCCTCCAGGTTTAATTTTACCGGCTCGCGCCGGAGCAGGTCTTCCAATTCAATATTTCTTATTTTATTACCTTGGCTTAAGAGATCGCCGGCCCCCTGGAAGATACGCATTTGAGCCGGAGTGGACTGGCAGATCTCAATCAGCTCTCTTATTACCCTGCCGCCGGCCGAAGGCATGGCGACAATGATTTCTTCAATGCCGTAGTGTTCGACTATATGAGGAATGGCTCTGCGGTTTCCCAGGACCGGTATGCCGTACAGGCTTAAGTTCTGCTTATAGCGGCTGTCATCTATGAAGCCTACTGCTTGCAGGTTTAATCCCTGGTTGTTTTTTAATTCCCGGGCCACCAGGGCTCCGGCATCTCCGGCGCCAATAATCAGGGTCCGTTTGGCTACGGAGCTGATATCCTTGATTATAAAATCTCTCAGTATCCGCCATCCCAGCCTGGACCCGCCTATAAGGGCAATCATTAAGCCCCAGGAGAGTATATATACGCTGCGGGGCAGGTAAGGCAGCGGGATGGTGTAGATCAGAGCCACTATAACGAGCATGCTGGTGGTAATGGCTTTTATTATGCTGTACAGTTCACCTACGCTGGCATACTGCCACATACGGTGGTAGATGCGGAAGAAGTAGAGGCTCACCAGGCTGATGATGGCGAACCAGGGAACCAGGGCAATGAAGGCCTGGTAATAAGGAGCTTCGATCCCGCCGTCAAATCTCAGTAACAGGGATAAATATACTGATGAGATTACCAGTACGGCATCGAAGATTATCATGCTTATCAGTCTGAGCCAGTAGTTCATGGGTATCGCCTCGTTTTATAGAAATAGACAACATAATCAGATTTTCGGGTACAGAATCATTACCTTAAGGGTTGCAGAGTAATCAGATTCTGGTACAGGGCAAACAAGTCCGGGTTACTTTGCTTTATGGGTTCCACTATGGTCAGGGCCCGGGCTTCTTCGCCGGTCTTGTAGAGAATAGCTGCATACCAGCTTCCGGCGCCGGGGTCAGTGGGCGGTGGTCCGGCAGTACCGTTCATTACTGGTTCCAGCACCTCCCGGGCGGGCTGGTAAGCTCCCAGCAGATAGTGGGCTTTGGCTGTGTTTAAACGGCTATCCGAACTGGGTATCAGTAAGGCTCCCTGCCAGTAGCCCATAGTGATTTTATTCTGGTCAGCTCTTTCGCTTTGTTCTATTAAGGAATTGTATTGTGACACCGCTTCTTTAAGGTAGTCTTTTTCTTTTTCCGGCTGTCCGCTGTTGCGAGAAAGCTCGGCCGCAGCCAGGGAAACCTTTATGGCGGTTTCATAGCTGGTGATATCGTTGGGATTGGCTTCTACCAGATAATGCGCCTGTCGCACCATTCCATCATAGTCCTGCAAGAGTATGCAGGAGTTTACCATGCTGCCCCGCAGTTTGATATCATATGGAGCCAACTTTTCCGCTCTTTTAATGGCTTCCCGGCCTTTATCCCGGTAAGAAGCGGCATTGGGGTCATTACGGGCAATCAGACCGTTATACTGCAGGGCGCAGGCCTGGGCATACAGAGCATAACAGCGGGCATTAAACGGGTCTAACTTGCAGGCCTGCTCAGTCTGTGCTGCCAAATTCTCCAGTTTTTTAGCTTTTTCCGCTCCCTCCGCCAGGGATGCCGCCTGAATCATGCGGGCATCGCCGGCAACAAATATGTTATTGGCCATCAGCATACGCTGCCCGGATACTAACAGAACCACGGCTACAACTATCCCTATTGAGAGCAGTATCCATGGCTGCTGCATGGTTTTAACGGTATATAATTTGTCGTTTCGGGCTGCACTGTCAATCAAGGCAAATAAGGTCCAGAGCAGTATCGCCATGGAACCCAGAGAAAGATCAAAATCAATGGCGGCATGAGCCCCGAAGGCCAGCGCAGCGGTTAATACTCCCCAGTTAAGCGCCCAGTGTTCGGTTTCTGTATTCAATTCATCTTCAGATGAACTGCGCAGCTTCCGCCAGCGCCTGAATGCCATATACAGCAAGAGCAACCAAATGGAAATGAATGCAGCCAAACCGACAATGCCCGTTTCCACCCAGACCTGCAGAAAATGGCTGTGTGTTTCCGTAGTCCAGGTGAGATATTCCTGGTACTGATGGTATAAAGCATTCCACCCCCCGGCTCCCGCACCGGTCAGGAAGTGATCCCTGCCGATCTGTCCAGCCCAGCGGTAAAAATCAATCCGGCTGGTGTAGCTGGTTCCTTTGACATCCTTAAGACCGGTAAACTCAGCTGCCAGACTGCTGACCTTTAATTCTTCTGTAATTTGCTGTACTTTGCCTGCCTGCTGATAAGCAGCCAGCCCGGCTAATAGCAGAAACAAGGTTATTATGACGGGAATAGTCCTTCTGCCCCAGCGCCGGTAAATCCTAAGCATCATCTGCCAGAACAGTTCGCCGGCCAGAATGATAAGGACACCGATCATTAACATTTTTAGGGCTCCGGCTGTAGGAGCCGACTTTATGGCCGGGAGAAATTTGCTTGCGGTGACCGCTGCAGCTGCCATAGCCAGCATAAGGCCGTATACTGAGCTTAAGCGGTATTTCCCCGGCATGCCCAGCAGTAATAACACTGCTCCCAGAATAAATATCAGCCAGGCCCCTTTGGACATGGTGGCCAGTACTACCAGTATCATGAGAAAGTTGGCCAGAGAGTAGAGCGGGCGCAGGTAAAGTCTGCGTTCCACTATCCACAGGGTGACTCCCAGCAGGCTGGCTATGGCTAAATAAACTGCTGTAGTATTGGGATACTGCAATGTGGACAGGATAACCCCGGTAGCAGGTTCGAAGGCAGCCGGATATTTGGAGCAGCCGGTAGCAGCCATAATGCCTATCAGGGCTACTCCCACCGCACTGGCGAACAGAACCCGCAGTATGTTTATGTAATCACGGTAGCTTCTTACCGCCTGGCTGATTATCCAGAAGACTATAAAGTAGTTAAGCGCCTTCAGGAAGCCGTAAACCGCTTCACCGGGGTGAACTGCTCCTATTATGGAAAGCAGATAAGCCAAGGCATAGGCCAGTACTGCCCAGTCCAGGGGAGTGCTCAGGAAGCTGTAATCCCGCCGGCGGATTTTATCAATGCAGACCAGGAGGAATACCAGAGCGGTAAGGCTGTGGTAGATGAACATGTCCTGGTTGAAGAACAGGCCCCGGAAAAAGGGCGGATAAAAAATCAATGCAGCGGCCAGGATAAAAACCAGCAGTGAGAAATAGTTTACGGTTGGTTGGGTGCCCTCTGTTTTAGGTTTGTTTTTTTTTACCTTTTTTTTGCTCATCGCGTCCTTTGTTAAGTCCCATGTATTTTATACGGTGGCGGCTTCTTAAGGTGGTGTTTTAGTTATCTTCCTTTTTTAAGTACTCCACCAGGAAAACGCCGAATACTGATATCATCAACCCGAGAACTCCGGCTATGGCGACATTTAATTTCTTATTGGGCTTTACCGGATCTTCCGGTACGGCGGCAGCAGACAAAACTACCACCTTGTCTTCTACCGAGTCGAAGGATTGCAAGACTTTAAGTTCCAGTATTTTGGAGCTAAGCGAGTTAACGATATTTTCCCTGCGGTTGACTTCGTTTTGTAACCTATTTAGTTCTATTTCTATTTGAACCGAGCCGGGGGCCGAGGTTTTAGCTGCCTGGTACTTTTTTAAGCCGGCTAAGGCATTATCCAGATCACCCTGGGCTGCTGCCAGCTGATTCTCCAGGTTTAGTGACAGGTCATCCATTTTCCTCTTATTCAGCCTGTTTAGGTATGCAGCGGTTTGGCTCACCAAGGTATTGGCTATGGAAGCCGCCAGCTTAGGATTATCGCTTGAGACGGTTACTCGGCTGACATCAGCCATTTCCCTTTGGGGTTCCACGCTGATCTGACCTCTGAGCTTAATAGGAGTAGTTTTTAGCCCCAGTTCTGCTATTGTATTCTGCAGGATTTCATTGCTGGTCAGGATTACCGAATAGCGACTGACATCTACCTTGGTCAGTTTGATGATGTTATCTACATTGTCCGACATCTTTTTGCTATTGGTAACATTGTTGTAGTTATCCTCGGTTACTATGTAAGCTATGTTGCCGGGACTGCCCAGAGGAGATACAGAGGCGGGGGCAACTATGGTAGTGGCTTCATAAACCGGAGCCATGAAATATAAGCTTATGATGCCGCTTAAGAACATGCATGTTAGGGTTACACTGATTATAGTATATTTCCATTTTCCCATGGTTTTAAATATATCCCGCAGGTCGATTTCGTCATATTCGCAGTTATACTCTGGCTGATTGTTAATCCGGTTCATTTTATACCTCTGCCCCTTGTTTTTTACTTTTTTATACCTTTTATAAAATAAGCTGTTTACACAATAATTAGATATAATTCTATAAGTTATTACTGTTTTCCTGCTGTTTGGTGAAATTATTAAAAGAATTATATGGAAAATAAACTATAAGCCGGGCCTGTCAGGCCCGGCTTATATGGTTTATGTTAGCAGTTTGTTCCTTACTTGGAGATTAATACTGTCTGAGAACCAGGATCCCAGCCAACATGGTAGCCAAGGCCTTCTGCCACATAGCGGGCAGGAAGCATGGTGCGGTCGCTGGCAATCTCAGGTGCTACGTCCATGGTCTGAGCTTCGCCATTTACGGTAATGGTAGTGCTGCCGATGGTCATTTCCACAACATTGTCACCCTTGGTCAGAGTAACTTTTTGAGTTGCTTCGTCCCAAACTACGTCAGCTTCAGCAACACCCAGGCCATATCCCAGGTAACGAACGGGGACATAAGTACGGTCACCCTTGATATAGGGGGCAACGTCCATAACTTTGGATACTCCGTTTACCTGGTAGATGTTGGAGCCAATTTTAAACTGCCCGGCAGCTGCACCAGCAGTTCCTTCATTGGGAGCAGGGGTTACGCACTTGGCTACAACTACTCTGTTGCCTTCATACTGTGAAAACGGCAGGTTTACTCCACCAACTTCGTTGATAGCTTGACCGTCTACAGCAACTTTGAATTCACCTTCGGGTATGGTCCGGTTCAGGGTCGCTTTCAGACCGCTGATTTTAATCGTACTTGCTTTGGTACTTTCGGATTTCACAGGTATGCTTATGGAGTGAATACCTGTAACCGGATTAAAGGACTTGCTCATGCTGCTTATGCCAAGTTCCAGATTACCCTCGGTTACTTCAACCTTGGGATATCCGCCGCTCCAGCTGGCACCCGCAGGTAAGCGCAATTCAATGCTGGTGTTGCCGGGATTTAGAACAGCATAGTTGGTACCATTGGTATAAACAGTGTTGTTTCTAAGGTTAACAGCTTCTTTTTTGCTTTCGACAATAACGATATCTCCAAGAGCCTGATCCTGTTCACCAATTCTTACATTGGTAACATTCTCAGATTTTAATTTAACAGCAGGGTCAACGGTAGCTACTTTAACCTCTCCATTAACGCCAGCATCTGAGCTTACAGATATCTTCACATCTCCAGTAAAGTCAGGAGATACGTCTACTTTCAAGTTATCTAACTCGAGTACAGCCTTGCTGGTACTCTGGGCAGCCAAACTGAACCTTAAGGTTCTTCCCTGATCACTGGCGTTATTGGTGTTTGTTCCAACCAAGAATGCCTGGATGCCACCTGCAGTGGGATTAGCATCGCTAAGCGCAATAGTTGCACCTTTTTTGATGCTCGGATTGGGTATCTGGTTAGTTATACCGGCGGGAACTAATGTGCTCTCGTCTCTGTATCCAGCCCACCATTTTACGCCCTGGGGAAGGGTCAGCTTGATGCTTCTGCCGGCCAGCAGGCTTCCAGCAATGCCTTCTTCAATGGTGAATTTGCCAATCTTTTGTTCTGATTTACCTGCAGTTAGGGTTTTTGCGTCTCCCTCAACAAGCTTTACACCATAGGAAGCGTAGTTGGCAACCACCAAATCCTGCTCAGTTACTTTGCCGGCAGCGTCATAGATAGTAGCAACTACTTCGCCTTCTTTGGCTACGGAATCATCAATAGCTATCGTTCCGCTAAATCTGACCTGGCCAGCGCCAACAGTAGAATTAGACGGGGCGGTAGGAATAGTTAAATCGAGTATACGGTTATCACTGCCATTAACAGCAACACCCAGAACTCCCGGAGCCCAACCCCAGTTCAGGGTTCCCGAACCGGCAGTCCATCTGAAACCAGGAGCCAATTTTACTTTAATGGTGTCCCCGGCGGGTATTCTGCCAGGAATAGTTTCGGTAAGGATAATCTCATCAGTAGTTCCGCCATTTGAGCCAAAGGTTCTTGCAGATTTAATGGTACTGGTTGTAGCACCACCACTGCTGATTTTGGCTACTGTAACAGATCCCTGCGGGAATACTCCACTGGCAGGGCCCATCAGGCTAGCGGTAATTTCATTTTCAACTGATCCAACAGTAGTGTTGGTTAAATAAACCATTAAGCGGCCAGGATTGGAACTACCTGCAGCTGAGAAAGTACCGTTGAATACCAGGTCCAAGGTATTGTTGCTGGCATTGATACTTGCACTTGCCAAGCTGGTTGTTGCTAATGCATTGGCTGTTCCCCCGATTAAACCAGGAACAACTACCTCTTCAGTAGCTGCTGTTCTGACTGCAACTACGGATACAGCACCACTAGGGCCGATATTCATTGAACTGGAAAAACTAACGGTGAGGACATCACCATTTTTAATGGGAGCACAATTGTCAATATCAATCTGCATGATACCCAGACCTTGTGCTGCTGTATTAGCTGATACTATAGGTACGGACAGAGCTTGATAGTTGACTGCTGCCTGAGCTGCTGGCGGAGCAATAAATACGGGAGCTATTAGAGCCATGCAGAGGCACAGGGTCATAACTATAGAAAGAGTCCTGTTTCTTCTTAGCATATTTTTTCCTCCTTGTTAATATAATCTTTGCTAGATTTAGTCAGGTAATCAGTGCTTGCAGATGTTTCACAATTCCCCCTTTTCCTGTATTTCCTAACTGTTCAGGTAATCAGTGGACATATACTAATCCACCAGCCAGTTTATATGGACGACATTTTCCGCCAGTTTGTTCCGCTTTATATTTATGTTTTAAATTATATATTTATGATATGTTTATTGTATTATAGGGCGAATTATGTCGTTACATTATTAAATTGCTCGTTGTTCCTATATTTAACAGCATTTACTTTTTCGACATAAACTGAAAAAGCAGAGCTCGTAAGCTCTGCTTTCATTTGAAACAATAACCAATTTATGTATTTGATGTTGTATAGCAGCTTGCAGACCGCGGCCTCAACTATTTTTGGGGTTTTATTTCCCCATATAAGCCGCTACACCTTCGGCTACGGCTTCAGCGGCCAAATTAATGAAATATTCTTGCTGCAATAGCCTTTCCTCCTCGGGGTTGCTGATAAAGGCTAATTCTACCAGGGCAGATGGCATAGTGGTGTTTCTTAACACTGCCAGGTTTTTAGTTTTTACCCCACGGTTGGGGCGTTTGAGCTTGGCTATTAACTGACGCTGCAGATTTTCGGCCAGGGATTTTCTCTCATCCTGCTGCAGGAAGAGCAGGTCATTATCTACCGGAGCGTAATAGTAGGTCTCCGTACCCTGAGCCGAGGAATTCAAGGCGGCGTTAACATGAATGGATACAAATAGAGCAGGATTAAGCCGGTTGGCAATCTCGCTGATCTCATCCCTGGTTTCCGTCAGCTCCAGGTATATATCGGTATCACGGGTATACTCCACCTCGATCCCTCTTTGCTTGAGCAGTTCCCCGGCTTTTAAGGCGACTTTCAGATTTATGTCCTTTTCTTTGATGTCGGCTCCGGAACTTCCGGGATCCTTGCCACCGTGGCCCGGGTCCAGAACTACCAGGTTGTCGCGGCGAGACTTGATTTGGCTTTTACCTACCATCAATATGTTGATATCGCGGCCATCAGTGCTCTGTCCCACTATGTATTTTGCCACTTCGCCGGTTGTAGCAATCTTAATTATCGTGGCACTGTTTGTCCCGGTCGTTTCTTCGATGGCGACGGTCTTCATCAAACTATTGTTATACTGGTATTCCTTCTGAACTTTGCCTTTGAGTACTCCCGGCAATTTTATTTCGATAATATCCCCATTCTTGCTGCTGCTGTATTTAGCGGGAGTAAGGGTGCTGATAACCAGACGCTCGCCGGAACTGCCTATACCCTTCTGTTCTATTGCCCGGATAGAATTAGGAATGATAAAGACTTCCCTTTTGCCGCCTTCTTCACTGGCGGTCTGGTATTGGGTGCTATAGGGGAATTCTATCTCCACTATGGTATTGCCCCCTACGTTCCTGGCTTTAGCCTTCGCTTCACCGGCGCCCAGGGACTGCTTGACCAGGTTCAGTCCTTCGATCTGGCGGTCTTTAAATTCATAGGTCACTTTGCCGCTGTCCTCTTTGATATCGGCGTCCAGTTTGGCGCCCGAGTCCATACGTATCTGGATGCCGTTTTCATCGGTATTGAGTGAGAGCCATATCGCTCCCGGGCCGGGATTCTCCGGCTTTGGTTCAGGTTTGGGCTCTTCCGGCTCAGCCGGGGAAGGAGCCGGGGGACTGGTAATGGTAATAGTACGGGTGGTATTATTCCAGTCTACTTTGCCGCCGAAGGCTTCACCTACAAAGCGCAGGGGAGCCAGGGTACGGTCGTTTTTTATTTTGGCCGGCACATCCAGAGGCCAGGCCTGTCCGTTTACGGTGGGACGGGTGGAGCCGATAGCCAGAATTACGGTGGTCCCATCCTTTACTGAAGTGACGGTACGGGTCTTGTTATCCCAGTCCACACTGGCGCCCATAGCTTCAAATATGGCTCTTAGGGGCACCAGGGTACGGTCATTTTCTATAATGGGCGATACTTCAAAGGTCAGCTGGCGTCCATCCAGGATTACGGCGGGAACGCCGGTATTATTGTTGGGGGTCGCGGGGGTGGTAGGCGCGGCGGCATTGGCGGGCTGAACCAGCCACCCGGCTACGTAGGCGCTGCTGCCGTCGGCCTTCTTTATTTTATACCAGTCGCCTTCCTGGCCCAGTACCAAAAGAATATCGCCTCCGGAAACGCTCCCCGTTTTATCGTAGCTGCTGCCGGGGCCGCTGCGCAGGAATACAGTCCCCGAGGTTACCTCTACCTGTTTGCCGGACGCAGCAGCAGGGGGAGGCACAGGTCCGGTATTGTTACCCGGAACCGGTTTTTCCGTTTTCTGAGTAAACGATGCCTTTATATAGGCCTGTAGACCGGCAACAGTCTTGACCTGGTACCACTCACCCTTGACGTCAAGCAGGGTAAGGATTTCACCTTGGCTGGCAGACCCTACAACATCAAAGCCAGTACCGGGACCGGAGCGCAGATTTACTCCGTTGCCGGTCACTTTCAGGAAATATTCTTTTTGCACGTTGATCAGGTCATTGCGAATCCAGCCGTTTAAGCCAGTCGATTGAATCTGATACCAGTCGTTTTTGCTGCTCAGTATTTCCACTTGGCTGCCCTGACTCAGCCGACCCAGTGCGTCATAGGTAGTAGCGGGGCCGGAGCGGATGTTTACGTTATCGGTATTGATGATACCGGTGGCAGCTGAGGCGCTGAGCAGGAAAGAGAAGAAAAAGGTGCTTAGCAGGACAACGAGCAGCGGTAATCTTATGGTTCGTTTTCTATAATCAGCCGGATTAGGCGTCGTTAATCTTTTAAAGGCAGCTTTTGGTTTCAGCATTATGTAATATTCTCCTCCATAGCTTTTGTCTTTTGTCTATAATACACTATTTTAAGTGTTTTACTTGCAGGCAAGTTAAATTTTTTGGCGGAAAATGTTCCACGTGAAACATCAATAATTTCCAGCTTGACGGTTGCCTATCGCTTGCAGCAGTTGGTATAGGCGGTGGAGGGCGTCGGCCCGGTATAGCAAAGATGATCATGCTCCACGCTGAAGGCAGGCACACCTTCTATGGGCAGGCTGCTGTTTTCTCCGCCGGCCAGGTTATAAAGCCGTCAGCCGCTATGGGTTATCCTGCAAACCAGCTTATCTCCCCATACATCCGGCATGCCGTATGGTGTCCGGTGGGAGAAGAAATACGAGCACAGGTCTCAGGCCCGGTATCCTGCTTTTTATCTGTTTTTCAGGCAGAAAATGCGTCAAGGCCGCTAGCTTGCTGACTTATGGCTAGAGTTGGCAAGTTAGCGGCCTTGACTGCTCTTATATATATCCGTCGGGTCCGGCGGGATCCGTATCCTCCGCCGGGGGTGTTTCGATTTCTCCATTATGGCCGGGACTGGGTAAGTTAGGCCGCTGCTTATCGACACCCTCCGTGACGGGGGTATCCTTATCATGAGTCTCGGCTTCACCTTCGGAACTACCGCTCCCTGCAGGCGGCCCGACTACTGCCGGAGGAGGAGATTGCTTTACCACGGCCACGGTCTTGCCGGCAAAGAGGTTGTCCAGCAAACTGGTGGCTTCATCTTCATCGGCCAGCCAGTAACTTTTCAGGAGTTTTCCGTTTCTGTCCACTTCGTCATAGAAGCAGCCGGGCAGGGTCTGGGTTATGACTGCATCGGATTTAAAACCCGGCGCCCAGCTTGCCATTTTCAACATGCCGGTAAAACCGATATCTGTTTCTACGTATTGTTTTAGCTGCTTAACCAGGCTGGGCAGTTTGGTAATGGTTTTCGGCTGCAGAACTTCGTTCGCCAGGGCTTTTATAAATACCTGCTGCTGGTAGGTGCGGTCAATATCACCGTTGATATAGTCCCGGAAGCGAACAAAGGCCAGGGCATTTTTACCATTCAGCTTCTGTTTGCCCGGATGAAGGTTGATTCCTTCCAGCGGCTTGTACATGCGCTGCGGCACATCTATGGTGACGCCGCCCAAGGTGTCGACTATTTGTTTGAATCCGTTAAAGTCCATCTCTATATAGTGATCGATTTTCGTCTGCATCAGGTCTTCCACCCGGTCAACGGCGTATTTGGGACCGCCAATGTAGTTGGCCGTGCATATTTTATCCAGATAGCTCCCTTTAACTTTTATCCGGGTATCCCGAGGTATGGAGATTACTGCTACCTTGTCCAGTTTGGGATCGATGGAAACGAGCAGCATGGTGTCGGAGCGGGAGTTTTTTTCTCCCGGTCGGGCATCCACCCCCAGCACCAGGATGTTGGTTCTCTCACCATCATCAGGATACTGCTTTTGGGCCTCTGCCGGTTTTTCTTTTTCCGGCTGCTCGGGCTGCATTAGTTTGGTAAGTCCTGCCCCCAGCCCAAAAAACATGCCAAATAACAGTCCGACCGCCAGCATCCATTTTAAGAATGATTTCTTCATTAATAATTGCTCCTTTTATAGCTCAACATTCCGTGTGTGACCTTCCACCCGGGTACTGGTCTGACGCTCTTCTCCGCTCAAGAGCCCGATTTTATAGGCCGCCAATACCACCAGCAGCAGGAGCAGGGCCAGCATCACATTAGCTTTGGAACTGCTGATGAAGGTAATGACAACGGCGACCGCGCTGAAAAAGGCACTGATGCCATAGATGATTAAAACGCTGCGGCGGTGGCTCATCCCCAGGGCCATGAGGCGGTGATGAAGATGGTCGCGGTCAGGCAAAAAAATCGGTGCTTTATTGTGCATCCGCCGTATAATGGCGAAGAAGGTATCGAATATAGGAATGGCCAGGATAACGATAGGTATAAAAAGCGAAATCAGGGCCGCACTTTTGGCCGTACCGATTATAGCCAGGCATCCCAGCGTAAATCCCAAAAAGTTGGAACCGGAATCACCCATAAAGGTTCTGGCGGGATAAAAGTTAAACGGAAGGAAACCGACGATGGCCGCAACCAGGGTAAAGGTGACTGCTGCAAACTCGGGCTGGCCTTTGATTAAAGCTATAATACCCATAGTGGTAGCGGCAATAGCCGATACCCCTGCTGCCAGACCGTCCAGCCCATCAATCAGGTTAATGGCGTTGCTTATTCCAACTATCCAGAGCAGGGTAAGGGGTATGCTCAGGAAACCCAGATCGAGGGCGCCATTAAAGGGGTTGGTAACAAAATGCACTACCACTCCAAAATGCACCGCCACCGCAGCGGCAGCAATTTGCCCCAAAAGTTTGATCCAGGCGGAAAGCTGGAATATATCGTCCAGCAAGCCTACCAGAAATATTATGCAGGCGCCGTAAATCAGGCCGGTAAACGGCCCCGATACTTTAAGAATAAATAACAGGCAAACGAGAAAGGATAGGAAAATAGCCATACCGCCCATGCGGGGCATGGGCTGGGTATGGACTTTGCGCTGTTCCGGACGGTCAACCGCCCCGATTTTAAAAGCCAGCCTGATGGCAAAAGGACTTGCCAGACAGGACAAGACAAAAGCTGACAGCAGAACTGCTATATATAAATGTGCGGCCATAAGGCACAAACCCTCCAAAACTCTACTAGAAACATTCTAGCACCGCCATATTACACTTGTCCATATGACATATACAGGCTAATTATGTAGACCGGGCATAATTTATGGTAGAATTAGCATGATTTGAGCGGATTGTAATCATATTATTTATTTCGGCCATTATCAATTATTTACGAAGATTGCAGGAGTAGCTTGCAGGTCGGCCGATGAGGATAATATTTATTGCCACCTGGTTTTGGCAAATACTATAATGAACTAGAATGCAAACGACAATTATACGACACAGGAGTCTAGGATATGAAGATTGCCCTTTCAGGTTATTATGGCTTCGATAATGCCGGGGATGAGGCTTTGCTCTCAGCTATAACCAGCACCATAAAGAAATTGGAACCATCGGCCAGCTTTGTGGTATTATCCGGTTATCCGGGGAAGACCGCTCGTCTGCATGGTCTGAGAGCGGTTAACCGCATAAATCCCTGGTCGGTCAGCCGGGAACTGCGCAGTTCTGATCTCCTGATCAGCGGAGGGGGCAGTCTGTTTCAGGATGTTACCGGTCCCCGCTCGTTGCCTTATTATATCAGTATAGTGGCCCTGGCTTTATGGCTGAAAAAGCCGGTTATTTTTTATGCCCAGGGGGTTGGCCCGATCAACCGCCGCTTCAGTAAGTTTCTTATGCGCCGGGTTGCCAATCGGGTGGACATGATTACTTTAAGGGATGAGGATTCAGTCCAGGTACTGCAGCAAATCGGGGTAACCCGCCCTCCGGTTAGGGTAACTGCCGATCCGGTTTTCAGCCTGGAACCAAAAGATAACGATTATGAGGCAATGCGCCGGCTGCTGCGCGAACATTGCCCGGGCAAAGGCCGGGTGGTGGGAGTGTCGGTGCGCCAATGGGCGGCTCTGGAAGGTTATCAGCCAGAACTGGCCCAAGTCCTGGACAAACTGGTGCGCGAGGGTTATCAGGTGATATTTATACCCATGGACTACCCGGCAGATGTGGAGGAGTCTATGCGGGTCGTTTCCCTGATGGAAGAACCGGCCGCACTAATAGATAGCTATCTGACCAGCCACCAGCATGTGGCCCTGATTTCACATCTTCAGCTCATGATTGGCATGCGCCTGCATGCTCTGATTTTTGCCGCCAGCCAGGAAATTCTTTTTCAGGGTATTTCCTATGACCCCAAGGTCGATTCTTTCTTAAGACAGTTCGGGGAGAAGCCGTTGACAGGTAATGCAGGCCAGATGACCGCGCAGATACGTTCCCTGCTGGCCGATACCGGAGTGCAGGAGAAAATCCGCCGGAAGGCCCGCGAACTGCGCACCCGGGCCGAAGAGACCGCCCACCTGGCCCTGGCCCTGTGCCGCACCCGCAGGCAAGGTTATTAAGCCGCAGATTACGCAGATAATAATATAATTAAGGGAGCAGCATTATGAAGCTTGAGAATCAGGATATATTATGTATTGCCGGGGTGGATTTTGAGCCGCTGTGGGCGCGTACCCAGCAGTTGGTGTGGCGCATGCCCGCATCCAACCGGATAATTTACGTGGAAGCTCCCTTAAGTTTGCTTTCGCCTTTTAAAGACCGTTCTCTCTGGTATAAATGGTCTCTCTGGCGGCAGGGCTTACGGCAGATAAAGGATAACCTCTACCTTTACTCGCCGCCCTTGCTTTTACCCTTCGCCAATCGCTGGCGCTGGGTAAACCGCCTCAACCAGCGTCTCCTGGCCCGGGCCCTGAAAAAGGCCTGTGCCGCTATCAGCTTTCATGAGCCCATATTGCTCACCTATCTGCCCAATACGGCGGATATGCTGGGACAGATGGGAGAGAAGCTGCTGGTATACGATTGCGTCGACGAGCACTCCGCCTTTCAGGGTTTTAACCCCCGATTGGTAAAAGAAATGGAAATTGAGCTGCTCCAGCGCTCCGACCTGGTCCTGGCCACCGCCCAGCCGCTCTATGACGATAAGTCCCGCTATGCCCGGGAAATACACCTTCTGCGCAATGCTGCCGATGTAGCCCACTTCGGTACTGCCCAGAACCAAGACCTGCCCGTCCCTGAAGATGTCCGGGATATCCCGGGGCCGGTCTTGGGATTTATCGGCCGTATTAAAGAATGGATTGATTTGGAGCTCATTCGCCAGGTAGCGCTGTCCCGGCCCCAATGGTCGATTATCATGGTCGGGCCGGTGGAGATAGACGCTGACATAACTGCCTTTGAAGATTTGCCTAATGTCTGTTTTACCGGCAGCCGCAGCAAAGAGGAACTGCCGGGTTACCTGAAAAAATTCGATGTCTGCTTAAACCCCTTCAGAGCCGGCCAGCTTTCCCAAGCGGTAAACCCGCTTAAGTTCTACGAATACCTGGCTTCCGGCAAGCCCATAGCTTCAACCCCTATGCCGGAAATGGAGATGCTTGATGCCGTAGTGGAAATCGGTGCAGGAAGGGACGGTTTCATAACCGCTATAGAGAGAGGCTTGGATGACAGCCCCGCCAAAATCCAGGCCCGCCTCAACCTGGCCCAAGAACATTCCTGGGAAAACCGGGTCGAAATCCTCTGCAGCCTTATCGCCCAACATCTGGACCAGGTACAGCATCGGACCGGGTGAAATTCATCCTCTTGCCTGTTATTTCAGCACTTCCTCATAGACCTGCTCGACTTTTTGGGCCATGCCGGGCAGGGTGAATCGGTTTACTTTTTCCCGGCCCTGGGCGACCAGACGGGCGGCCAGGTCGCTGTCTACCAGGATATTCATGATAGCTTGGGCCAGACCCCGGTAATCCCGGGGTTCGACCAGGAGGCCGTCGTTCCGGTGGCTTATTATTTCCGGAATACCTCCGGTGTTGCTGGCCACTACCGGGACCTTAAAGTACATGGCCTCCAGAACCACCAGCCCCAGGCCTTCCATAACCGAGGGCACGCAGAGGATATCCGAAACTCCGTAGATGTCCTCGATGGAGCTGTAGTAGCCTGGCATTTTCACTACTTCGGCAAGCCCCAGTTCCCTGACCAGCTGTTCCAGACGGCGGCGTTCAATACCTTCGCCGATAATCAAGAACTGGGCTTTAAAACCCGTATCTATCACCTGGCGGGCGGCCCGCAGGAAATACTCATGTCCTTTGACCGGGTGCAGGCGGGCTATCATGGTTACCGTTCGCCGCTCCGGATCCAGGTTCAATTCCCGCTTCACCTCACCGGCTTCCCGGGGAGGGGAAAATTTACCGGTATCCAGGCCGTTGTGAATAGTTACGATTTTATCGCCGGGAACCCCCATCTGCCTAATTTCGTCAGCAATGGCGCCGGAAATGGCAATGAATTTAGCGCTGTGTTTATTGGTAAGCCGGGTTAAGAAGCGCGCCAGGACAGATTTGAAGGGTGAATCATAGTCATAGCGCAGTACGCTGTGCACGGTGGTCACCACCGGTATCCCCTCCCGGGCCGCGGCCAGGCGGGCTACCAGGTTCGCCCGTACCCCGTGGGTATGAACCAAATCAATATGCTGCTCTTTAATATATCGTCTGAGCGGGTCAACCGTAGTAAGATCCAACCGGTGTTTCATGGCAACGATACCGGCGGGAAATCCCTGCCGGGCCGCCAAATCGGCAAATGGCCCCTCACAGAGGCAAAGCAGAAATGGCTGGTATTTTGCCGGGTCAAGCAGTTTCATCAGGGTCAGGACCAGTTCCTCAGCCCCTCCTACTTCTCCGCCGCCAATCACATGTAAGACTTTGACCCTAGCCATCTTGCTCAACTCCCACTTTCGGGTCGGAAATTAAAGGCAGTGCCAGCAGCACGCCCAGGAAGAACCAGAAGTAGGTGGATATCAGGGGAAACTCAAACAGGTTCTCCACCATATTATGTCCCAATATGGCGATCAGAGCCACCAGGATGCCGGTTCCCAAGACCTTTAGATATGGGTCGGAAGCCCTGTCCACCGCTCTTTTGCCCTTGCGCACCGCGGAAAACAGCAGATAGAGAAAGGCGGTTATCCCCATAAGACCGGTTTCGGTAGCCAGTTTAAGGTAGTAGTTGTCAACACTGTAGGCGCCCTTGGGGAAATTGGCAATGGCTACTCCGCCGCCGAACCGGCCCAATCCCAGTCCGGCGGCAGGTGCGCCCTGCCAGTATTCCACGGCTTTCGACCAGCCCGCAATGCGGCCGCCTTCAGAACTGGAGGCCACATACTGGGGACTGAACATATAAGCCATACGATTGTAGACCGAAGGTACTGCTGCCGGAGTAATAAAAGCCAGCAGCAGTAAAGCGATTATAATGCGCTTATCCAGCCACAGGGCCAGCAGGATGAAAGCAAAGAAGAATACCAGCCAGGCGCCGCGGGACAGGGTGAATACCAAACATAGGGCTGATATACCGGCAGTTCCCAGATAAAGGCGCTTTTTGATCCAGTTGGAGCTGGCCATAAAGGAAGCAAAGGCAATGCTTATGTTGAGTATGGTAAAGCTGCCCAGCACATTGGGGCTGCCGATAAAGGAGAAGGCCCGGGTGCGGATGCCTACCTCGGCCTTATCAACCCAGGCAGCAGGCATAGCCACCCCGGCGGCATATTGATAAATGCCGTATAAGGCCACTACCAGACCTACCAGCAGAAAAAGGTCACAGATATTTTTGATCTGCTGTTTACTGCTTACCAGGTTTAAGGCCAGGAAAAACCAGAAGCTGTATTGAGTCACCGCCCGCAGTTCCATCATGGCTACGGCTGGTTCCCCGCTTACGGCCAGGTAGTTGAAAAAGACCACGCCGTAAAATAGTAAAAGGGGTATAAGAAGGCCGCCGCTGACCGGTTTGACCCCCTTAACCGCGATATGCAGCACCCAGCTGCCGGCGATGAGGATGAAAAGGATTTCATCCCACAGGCTGACCAGCAGGGAGCTCCCGCTCAAGCGCAGGAAGTAGTCTACCAGCACGTAGGCAGGCACGATATATAGGAGATAACGGCTTAGTGCCTGACTGAATCGTTCCATTTGTTGCTCCTTAATATAAAAGCACAGATTTCGCAAAAATCTGTGGTTTCTTATTTTAATCGGTCCCGGTCCACCAGCTGCAAAAGCGGTAGATGATACTGCCCCGATAGATGCCCGGATAAGGTTTTAGTGCTGGCAGAAGCAGACCGGTTATCATCAAGAGGATCTCTATTAGGGTCCGCTTTAAGCCGTAATCGTTCAAGCTCAAGTCAAAACCGAAGTAGAAAAACACCAACAGGCCAACAAAGCCGGCGGGATTAGCGATAAAGGCACTGGTTTTACCCTGGGCAATAAGGACCCGTCCCAGACGCTGCAAATACCGGGTTAAAAATTTTGCCAAATTGTTGCCGAGCCGGTAAGCATACGAATTACTATAGCAGTCAGAGCGCTCCCCGGGGATGGATACCAGCCAGCCCAGGAACCAACTGCCGGATATTGCTCTATAAATAATGCTGTTTTCCCAATAGTTCATTTAAACCACCACTTTATTACCGCTACTTCTTTACTTCTACCTCCAAAATTTCACCCGTCACCTCGACCACCTGGGTCTTTAAGATATACTTGTCCAATCCTGCCCGGATACCTTGTCCGGCCATATAGATTTCAGCTCCGGTGTAAGAAACCGGCCCCTCCAGGGTAAGGTAAACATCCTTGCGGAAAGGGTGCTGCTGCAGTACCAGGGTGCCGTCATCCCGGGTATCGGAATCACGTGCGGTCACAATCTCAACGTCCTTGATATACACCGGTTGCAGCTGCCCCCGGGCCAGAAGCTGGTCGCCGTCATGTATCTGTTCAGCCACCTCGGGGCGCAGGTAAGGGCAGATAACCTTGACCCTGGCCGTATGGGTTGCAACCGGGGCCGCGTTTTTATGCTTGTAGAAAAAACCTGCTGCTACGACCAGAATCAATATAAGAACCAGAAGGTCTATGATGTTGATAAAACCAAACAGCCTTCCCTTCTCATCCAGCATGCTTACTCCTCCTCTTGTCTGCCGGTATATTCTCTAGTATCATATAGCAAATCCGCCCGACTAGCAAGCCGACAAAAGGGACGTTCCCTTCTGTCGGCGAACTGCCGGCAAAAAAGAAACGTCCCTGTTTGCTGATTTTATTGTCCCTGCAGTTATTCTTTTATCCGCAGGGTAGGAAAGAGAATTACGTCGCGTATCGAGGGGGAAGCGGTAATCAGCATGACCAGGCGGTCGATGCCGATGCCCAGGCCGCCTGCCGGGGGCATGCCGTATTCCAGGGCATTTATGTAATCCTCATCCATCATGTGCGCCTCGCCGTCCCCCTTGGCTCTTTTCTCCACCTGCTTTTGGAAACGCTCTTTCTGGTCGATGGGGTCATTGAGCTCCGAGAAGGAATTGGCTATCTCCCGCTGCATGATGAACACCTCAAAACGATCGGTAAACTGGGGGTTGGCCGCGTTCTTTTTGGCCAGCGGGGATATCTCCACCGGATGCCCGTAAACAAAAGTTGGCTGAATAAGTTTTTGCTCCACAAACTCTTCAAAAACCTCATTGATTAAATCTCCGCGGGTAGCGCTGTCGTTTACCTCCATATTGAGGCTGCGCGCTGCCGCTCGGGCTTCTTCATCCGCTTTTATGGCGGTAAAGTTAACCCCGGTATATTTTTCTATCGCTTCCAGCATGGATATCCGCTGCCAGGGTGGGGTGAAATCAATGCGCTGCCCCTCCATTTCCACCACCATACTGCCGTTCACCCGGTCGACCACAGCGGCAATCAGGTTCTCGGTCAAATCCATCATAACTTCATAATCAGCGTAGGCCTGATATACTTCCATCATGGTAAATTCAGGATTATGCCGGGTGGAAATTCCTTCGTTGCGGAAGTTGCGGTTTATTTCATAGACTTTTTCCAGTCCGCCCACAATCAGGCGCTTCAAATAGAGCTCGGGGGCAATGCGCAGATAAAGGTTCATATCCAGCGCATTATGGTGGGTAACGAAGGGCCGGGCCGTAGCACCGCCGGCTATGGGCTGCATCATCGGGGTTTCCACCTCCAGGAAGCCCCTTTCATCCAGGTAGTTTCGCATTTCCTTGATGACCCTGCTGCGCTTGATGAAGACTTCCTTTACCTCGGGATTAACGATGAGGTCAACATAGCGCTGGCGGTAGCGCAGTTCCACATCTTTAAGCCCGTGCCATTTTTCCGGCAGGGGGTGCAGAGATTTGGAGAGGTAAACCAGGTCTCTTACGTGGATGCTGATTTCGCCTTTCTGGGTACGAAAGACCTCGCCGGTAATTCCCAGTATGTCGCCTATATCCAGTTTCCTGAATAAGTCATATTGGGGCTCGCCCAGGTCGTCCTGGCGAAAATAGAGCTGGATATCTCCGGAAAGATCCTGCAGATTGGCAAAACCAGCCTTGCCATGGCGGCGTTTGGACATGATGCGTCCGGCAATTTTCACCGTATGGCCTTCCAGGCCGGCAAAGTCATTTTGAACCGCCTGGGCGGTTGTATCCCGGTCAAAACGCTGTCCGAACGGATCAATACCTGCAGCCCGCAGCTCTTCCAGCTTCTCTCGGCGCACTCTTATCAGTTCGTTAATGTTTTGTTCCTGTTCCGACATGTGTACACTTCCTTAAATACTTTAAGTACTACTTCTCTACCTTCATGATCTTGTATTTAATAATTCCTGCCGGGGCTTCTACTTCCACGGTGGATTTGACTTTCTTGCCCAGGATGGCACGGCCTACCGGCGATTCATCAGAAATTTTACCATCCTTTAGTTTCGACTCCACCGAAGAGACCAGCAAAAGGTTAACCTCCCGGCCGGACTTGACTTCTTTTAAGGTTACCCTGGAGCCTAGCGAAACCACATCGGTACGGATATCAGTTTCTTCCATAAGACGGGAATTCTTAAGAGTCTTTTCCAGGGTCATGATTCTGCCTTCGATAAAGGCCTGTTCGTTCTTGGCGTCCTCATACTCCGAATTTTCGGATATATCACCAAAGGCTATCGCCTGTTTGATCCGTTCGGCCACTTCCTCCCGCCGCACCGATTTCAGGTGCTCCAGCTCAGCCTCGAGCCTTTGCAGGCCTTCCTTGGTTAGAATAATTTCTTTCTCTTCTGTCATCTCATCGCTCCCTAACTCTAAAAATTAAGCCCTCTTATTTTTAGCTCTGGCCTGAAACTCCCTATAATAAAAAAGGCTGGCCCCTGCAGCTATCTTTATGGTATTATAAGGAGCTCATATGGCCTTGTCAAGAAACAGGTCCCACAGACCCAGTTCAGCTCCGACCTGCTGTAACCCAAGGAATTTCTGTCCTTCCTCCAGGGTTGCTCCGTTTGCCCATATCTTTTCTCCACCAGACGACAAAAATCCTGCTTCTGCCAGCATGCAAGTTTCCATTATCGGAGCCAGGTTATAAAGGTTGTTTACTATTCCATTTCTGTCCAGCTTGGCTTCCAGCTCCGGGGCCAGACCGCAGCTGTTATTGGTAAGCCGGATGCAGCAGACGCGGGGAAAAGCCACGGCCACCCCCTCCTCCCGGGGGTCCAGGATAAAGACCAGCTCGCCTTCATTCCAGGTTTGCGGGCTTAAAACGCTGGTACTAACGGCATATCCTTTCTCGTAGAGCAAACGGTAAGCCATCACCTCATACCGAGCCGGAAACCTGGTCTGAATCGACAGGGGGATTCCGTGGGCGCAGATTCCGCCGATAAAATCAGAAAAATAGTCGGTTTCTCCCACCAGGATGACCCTTTTTATCTCCCGGCGGGAAAGCATCCGGGCGGTCAAGGCTACGGCCAGCGCCTTGATAAAATTATCCCCAAAGACCAGCGGAAAACTAATGGATAATTCATGCAATTGCTGCTTTAAACGACGATCCGCAGCCAGGCCGGGCAATTGATATTCCCGCGCTATATCTACCGAACGATTAAGCATCAGCTGACGCGTTTCGGGCTCAATCAGGCTCAGATTACCCGGCCCCAGCGGCATGCTTATCTGGCACCCCCGGAAGTTGAGGTCACTTAACTGAATTAGTTTTTCCACTCGGGGAGAAAAAAAAACCGGGCCCAGTCGGTCCAGAAAATATTTCCGGTACACCAGACCCCGTTTTTCATCATGGTTCAAATTTAAAAAGGCAAAATCCAGATCAAGCATCTAACCTCTCCAGGTCCACCACCCCGGGCTTCATATTGAGCTCTTTCAGCATATTATAATAATCCTGTGGCGCAATCTGGTTCAGCGGTCTTTGCATAATGGCAACCATCAGGGCCTCAATTACATTGGTACCGAAAGAACGGCCGCCCATGTCCGGCGTAGTGGTAATCACCCTCTTGATTCCCCGCTGTTTCAGCAATTTCATATCGTCACTGGTGGTGGTATTGGTAATTATGGTCTGCCCGTTGAGTTTATCGGGCAGGTAGCGGCGGATATAGTTGAAATCACCGGCTAAAATATCCGCTTTATAATAATATTTCGAATGCTTGGGAATTATGACCTCCTGTTGTTTTCCCGTGGGGTAAATTTTATCAAAGGGCATACGCACCACAAAGGGGGCGGCGATGCGCCCGGCAATTTTTAAGGTATTAAGTGAATGCAGAGGCAGAGGAATCCCCACCGTATAGATAAAGTCGCCCAGGGTAAGACGGGCTCCTACCTCCTCGAAGGCTTCCGCCATGCCGAAACGGTCAACCGCACAGACCATAAGCACATTTTTCCCCCTGAGATCCATGATGCCGTCTTTTTGGATATCCATTACGCATTTGCGTTCCAGGGTGTTTTTGAGGCCGCTGCCATCAACCATGGGGGTCTTGCGGGCTTCCGCCACTAACCTTTGGGCATCTTTGATTATATAAGGTTTGCCGGCCAAGTGGACGTAAAGGTCGATCCCCCCCATGCCAAAGGCATCCACCTTTCCATCCAGTTCCCGTATAAGGTTTATGGCCTTGTCCCAGTCTCCATCAGTGCCGATTCTTTCGATGCGGAACGCTTGCCCCATGAAATCAGTTTCAAAGGCATGGTCGCGCTTGGACGAACCCAGACTGACACTTACAACCCGTTTCAATATTAAGCCTCCTTTGATATAAATTTATGACTCAAAGATAATATTACCGGGCGGATTTTATAGAGCGCAGGATTTTTCTTAATTCGGAGGGATCGACCCATTTGTCTTCGGTGATGGGGGATGTTCCTATTTCCATGGATATTACCTGCCCATCCAGCACCCCTTCCATCAACTTTATGCGTTCATCGGAGCCTATGCAGATGACAGCTTCATAGCTGCGTACCCGGGCGGTAAGATCCATCATTTCATTTAGCAATTCTTTACCGCTGCGACGGTTGACAAAATCCAGCCTTTCCCGCTCGCTCATCAGCAGGATGAAGTCCACTCCTTCTTTTTCAAGAATCTCCCGCACTTCCTCCTTGTTTAAAATGGGGAAACCTACGCAGGCGATGGACTGACCCTTACGCAGTTCACCGATGCTTTCCAGACGGGAAATAAAGGTACGGTCTATTTTCAAGCGGTCGGCGGTTTCCTGCTGGGAAAAACCCCGGGCCCTCATGCTCAGCGCCTTTTTCAGAGTCTTGTCAATTCTTTCCCAGCTTATAATCTTATCCTGAATACGATAAAATTCCATAAGCAACTCCTTGCGCACAATATTGTTCACAACTTTTCTCATTTTAGCACGTTAATAGAATCGTATGCAAGAGGAGAGCAAGCAGGGATCGGGGCCGTCCCCTGTCACCGATATGCTACTGCTGCAGGCTGCGGAGGATGGCTTCCATTTCTTCCCGGGTGATGGCGTGGTTTATGTCCTGGCGGATGCGGGCGGCGCCCCGCAGGCCCCGGGTGTACCAGGCCAGGTGTTTGCGCATTTCCCTTATAGCTACCGCTTCGTTTTTAAAGGAACAGGCCAGATCCAGGTGTTTATGGGCGGCAGCTATCCGTTCCTTGATGGCAGGAGGAGGCAGATGTTTCCCTTTTTCCAGCAGCTCAGTTGTTTCTTTGAATATGAAAGGGTTGCCCATGGCGCCCCGTCCAATCATGACGGCATCACAGCCGGTATGTTCCATCATGCGTTTAGCATCCCCGGCCGTCCAGATGTCACCGTTGCCGATTACCGGAATGCTCAGGTTTTTTTTCACCGTTGCGATCATATCCCAGTCGGATTGTCCGGAAAAAAACTGATTCCGGCTGCGCGGATGCAAAGTTACGGCACCGGCCCCCTCCATCTCTGCTGCTCCGGCCAGCTCGATACAGGTTTTATCCTCGTCGTTCCAGCCTCTGCGCATTTTAACGGTTACCGGGACCTTGACCGCCCGAACGATTTCCCGGATTATTTCCCGGGCCCGGGGTATGTCCAGCATCAGGGCTGCCCCCTCGCCATTCTTTACTATCTTGGGGGTGGGACAGCCCATGTTGATATCTATCAGATCAGCTCCCAGCTCTTCCAGAGCCAGAGCGCCCTTTACCATCGGCTCCGTCTGAGAGCCGAAGATCTGCAAAGCCAGGGGCGGGTCTTCCCCGCTGCGCTCAGCCAATTGGCGGGTCTTGGCCTGGTTGTATACCAGACCCATATCGCTTATCATCTCTGAAAAAACCAGCCCACAACCGTACAATCTGGCCATATGGCGAAAAGCCCGATCAGTTACTCCGGCCATGGGAGCCGATACCACCCGGTTGGGAATATTGACTGCTCCAATTTTAAACATTATTACCCCCGGTTCATTTCGTAAATCATGCGTAAACCATCCAGGGTGAGAAAATCATCCACAATTTCAATAGTATCGGTTTCCCGGGCTATTACCCGAGCCAGCCCTCCGGTAGCCACTACCCGGCACTGACCTGCGATTTCCTTTTTCATGCGGTTAATTATCCCTTCCACCTGGCCGACAAAGCCAAATATGATTCCGGCCTGCATACTGGCCACGGTATTCTTGCCTATCAGGCTGCGGGGCTTGGTCAGTTCAACCCTCGGAAGTTTGGCCGCTTTGGCTACCAGGGCTTCACTGGCAATTACTATCCCTGGCGCTATGGCTCCGCCCAGGTAATCCCCTTTGTCATTGACCACGCAAAAGGTGGTGGCAGTGCCGAAATCCACAATAATTAACGGCCCCCCGTATTTGTTGAAAGCAGCCACAGCATTTACCACCCGGTCGGCTCCGACCTCGCGCGGGTTTTCATACTTGATGGCCAAGCCCGTTTTAATCCCCGGCCCGATGACCAGGGGGCGGCAGGAGAAATATTGGTGGCTAAGCCTCTCCAGTTCTATCATCAGGGAAGGTACCACTGAAGAAATTACCACGGCCTTAACCAACTTCATGTCCAATTGCTGGTAGTCGAACAGGGCCTTGATTATCATGCCGTATTCGTCGCAGGTACGCTGGGTATCGGTGCGAATACGCCAGTGGGTAAGAAGGTCGTCTTCCTTAAAAACCCCGATTACCATATTAGTGTTGCCAACATCGAATACCAGTATCATCTTGGCCTCCTCCTTTAAGTCACAGCAAGCGGAATCATGTTAACGCTCTTTTTATATCCAATCTCCTGCTCAGTTCCCGGGCCAGCAGGGCAGCCACCGCCATCTTTGCCAAATCCAGGGCAAAGAAGGGGACGAATCCGATCTCTATTACCTTTAGTATATCAATACTGCTTTTCAGATAGAAATTCAATATCAAATACATATACGGCAAACCTATGGCATTATAAGTGATTATACCCGCCAGACCGGCCAATATAAAGTTTAGGAGCCCGGTGTTTTTTATCAGCCGTGACTGCACCCAGGCAGCAGGGGCAAAACCCAGCAAAAAGCCGAAGCTGGGTACCAGCGCGTATGCGGGTCCGCCATAAGGAGGACTGGAGAACACCGGCAGCCCGATCAGTCCCAGCAACAGATAGGCCAGCATGCTCAGAAAAGCGGCCCGGGGGGACAGGAGGTAGGCGGCCAGCAGCATTACCAGGGGCTGCAAGCTGAACGGGATTACTACCACCGGTTGAAAAACCCGCACCATGATGGTGAGTACACACATAATAGCAGTAAACATTGCAGCCAGTACAATTTCGCGGGTAGAGATTTTCATGTGATTACTCCTTTGCAATTTGTTAACCCCAATTTTATCATGCGGTTAACAATCTGCCAAGAAGCAATTACGGAGCTACAGCCCAGCCTTCCGGGCCACGTATTGCAGGTGCCGGTCAAGGTTTTCCGGGGTTACCCGCACCCCAAAATCCTCCGGCAGGCTTTCATCTTTATAACCGCTGATCCGGCGGGCTATCAAGGTGCCTGTCCGCGGGTAGAAATGGCTGGCGTCGTAATAGTTGCCAAGATCGCCGGTTATGGAGTTAGGATACATAAAGTTGTAAACTTCCCCATTAGCCTCCACGCAGTCGCGAATCCATCGCTCATAGTCGCCAAAGCGCCCCTGGCGGATGAGCAGCTGGAACAACAGATCCGAGCTGGGGGTGGTGAATATGATAAACCGGGTATGAGGGTTGGCCTTCTTCAGCTCCTGCAGGACCGGTTTTACACTATCATACCGGTAGGTGGCGCCATAGACCTTTTCCCCGTACCACTTGAGGTTGTTATTGATCAGCCACTGCCGGTCTTCCGGAGCAGGGGCCACCAGAGTCTTGACATTGGCCCGGTCATAAGCGTAACTGCGGGGCAAGCCTTCCCGCGAGGCTTCATAATTTTTGCGGGCATATTTCAGGACATCGGTTGACAGCAACGTTTTAAAGCGATACCCCAGTTGCTGCGATTGCCCGAAGTAATAGGAGGGTGGTTCAAACTGGCTGGGAAGCTCCAGGTTTTTGTTGGTAGCAAAAAAGTCCAGTCCGATTATTACGCAGTCAAAATCATGCCCCACCTGCTGTTTGGCATAATCGATGTATTCGCTGTACTCGCCAAGCAGCATATTGTTCAGGGCATAGTTGAATACCCTGAGTCGGGGGAAGTCATACTGGCTGATATAAGTCACCCGGCTGCTGCCGAGCATAAGGGCATTATAGTCATGGCTGCCGAAGGTAATGAGATTAGTCTTCTGCTGTCTTTCATTAAAAGACATTTGAATCCGGTTGCAATGATGAGCGTGGTTGAAATTCCACAGCGGGTCAATGTAAAAATTGAAGCCGGCAATGGCTGAAAGGGGCAGCAATATAAGGGTTAAGGTTGTAATTATCCATTTTTTATAAGCATCCATTAATGAATCTCCCGCCAGTTTTGGTAAAGTACAAGAATAGTTCCAGCATTTGTTTATTTTAGTAAAGATATCTTTAGAAATTAACGTAGATAAACTCGCTGACCCGCGTCAGACTCAGGATTGCGGTAATTGCCAGGGCGGCTGCAAAGACCGCGTTGACTGGTGAGGGCTTAAATTTACGCTTCAGTTCCAGAGAGTTCTTGGTGAAAACCACCAGGAGTAAACAGACCAGCAAAACGGGTACCGCCAGGTGCAGGAAATCTTCCATAAGAAATCCGCCGAAGCTTATATTACATCGGGTCAGAAAACCCAGCATGCCTGCCAGCGACTCGGGCAGCGTTACCCCATTTAAACCGGCCATGGCCTTAAGCACCTTGATGGCGTCGTTCCAACTGTGGGCCCGGAAAAAAACCCAGGCGGCATTGATAAAGTTGAAGGTTATCAGCCAGGCCAGAACCTTGTTCATGGGCAGGTTCAATTTCTGCCAGGCGCGATGGACAACCAATGCCATTCCATGCAAAAAGCCCCAGAAGACAAAGGTCCAGGCGGCTCCATGCCACAGCCCGCCAATTAAAAAAGTCAGGAGCAGGTTGCGGTAGAGCTTGAAATCACCAGCCCGGCTGCCCCCCAGGGGTATATAGATATAATCCCTTAGGAAACGGCTCAGGCTGATATGCCAGCGCCTCCAGAAGTCCTGAATGCTGACCGCCTTGTAGGGGGAATCGAAGTTTATGGGCAGTTTTATGTTGAACAGCAGAGCTACGCCCAAGGCCATGTCGGTATAACCGCTAAAGTCAAAATAGAGCTGCAGGGTATAGGACAGGGATGTTACCCAGCCTTCTATCAGGGTAAGGCTTAAAGCCGTGTCGAAGCCAAAATTGGCCCAGACTGCCAGAGTGTCGGCCATAACCAGTTTTTTAAACAGGCCCAGGCTGAACAGGAAAATTCCGGCCGCGATATTAGTATAATCCGGGGTCTTAAGGAGGGGGTCGTCATACTGTCCGGCCAATTCGTTATGGCGAACTATAGGTCCCGATAATAAATAGGGGAAAAAGCTGACAAAGAGCAAATAATCCAGCAGTTTTTTCTGCCGGGTCTCGCCGCGATAAATATCTACCAGGTAGGCGATTTGCACGAAGGTGAAAAAGCTAACGGCTACCGGTAAGGCTATTCGCAGAAATGCTATATCACGGCCCAGAAAGTAGTTCAGGTTGTTAATCAGGAAGTCGGCATATTTAAAATATCCCAGCAGGCCAATATTGAATACCAGGCCCGCACTGAGGAGAAGCCGGCTTTTTCCCGGGGCAAGGCTTTCCCGGCCCAGAACGCCGGCGACAAGGTAGTTGACCAGGATGGAGCCCAGTATCAGAGGCAGATAGTAAATGCTGAAGGTGCCGTAAAAGAACAGGGAACTGACTGCCAGCCATACCTTCCCGCCCTTGCTCCAACCCTGTCGGTTCAGCAGGAAATATACCGCTACGGTCACCGGGAGAAATATAAAGATAAATCCATAGGAGTTAAAAGGCAATTTTAACTATCCTTTCCTGGTCCGTTATTTAGAAAACAACCGCCCTCAGCGATGACAACTGCTTTTAGAAAGACATCCCCTTGTTTTGGTTGGTTGCAGAATATCCGTTTTCTATTGTATAGTAAATCTTGTTATTAAGTACATGGGGAGTGGGCATATTATGCGGGAGCGTTTAATCGAATACGATCTGCTGCGGATTTTTGCCGCCCTGGCGGTAATAGCCATTCATATCACCGCCCGCTATGACCTTGGCTCCAACTGGCTGGTGTTCCTGGGTAATCAGGCTACCCGCAACGCTGTTCCCATGTTCATTATTATGTCCGGTTTCGTACTCTACTTCGCCGACCGGCAGAGATGGCTGCCGGTCCAGTTTTTCCTCAGCCGACGCTTCGGCCGGGTATTGAATCCCTATATATTCTGGACGGTCATATACGTACTGGCGACAGCCTGGTTCTATCGTCAGTTCTGGCCTGATACCCAATCATTTGCGGTCAGCCTGGCTAAACACCTTATGTTCGGCACCGGTTTTTTCCACCTCTATTTTCTGATAATAATATTTCAGCTTTACCTGCTTTACCCCCTCTTGCGAATATGGCTAAAGCGTTATCCGGGCTCCCTTTTGCTGTTGTCTTTTGTGCTTACTCTAACCGGGCAAACATTAGTTTACCTAAGTGAACTAAAGCTTATAACCCTGCCCTACCTGGGGTTCCTGTATTGCACCCTTTTTCCGCTGTGGCTTTTTTACTTTGTACTGGGCATGTATATGGCTGCCCATACTAAAGAAATGGCGAATCTGGTGCGAGGCCGGGAGTGGCTGCTGGGGATATTGGCTCTGCTCAGCCTCGGCCTGTTGCTGGCAGACAGTTATTATACCCGGGTCTATATCGCTATAAAACCCAGCCTTATTTTGTACACCCTGCTGGGACATTTTTTTCTCTATTCTCTGGCTTTGCGCTGGAAGGAATGGTTTAGACGCTGGGAAAGTCCGATTCGCTGGCTGGCTGACCAGTCCTTTTTGATTTACCTTTCGCACCCGCTGGTGTTGTCTATCCTGTTCTTCGGCGTGCCTTCCCGCTGGTGGGCCTATCCCTGGCAGGGTGACCTACCCATGCTGGCCTTATACCTGCTGGTAGTGCTGGCCAGCACCGGCTTCTGCTACCTGGTAAGCCTCACCCCGGCCGCCACTTTGATCGGCGGGGTACGTATATCAAAATCATGGCACTCGCAAGAGGAACAGAAGAAACCGTAAGGCTCTCAGGGGGAGGCAGCCCCAAGCTGTCCTTCTCCGGTCCTTTTACCAGGTTTCGGTAAGGTCGAAACTGATGTCCAGGCTGACGGCGGAATGAGTAAGGGCTCCGGATGATATCAGGTCTACACCGCTCTTGGCCACTTCGACCAGGGTCTCTTCGTTGATGCCCCCGGAGGCTTCCAGTTGCGCCCGTCCGGCAGTGATTTCCACCGCCTGTTTCATCTGTTCCGCGTCCATGTTGTCGAGCAGGATTATATCAGCCCGTGCTTCCAGGGCCTGCTGCAATTGTTCCAGGTTATCTACTTCCACCTCAATTTTTACGGTATGAGGGATTTTTTTGCGGGCATCCGATACTGCCCGGGCTATGCTCCCCACCGCCCTGATGTGATTGTCCTTGATCAATACCCCGTCATATAGACCAAAACGATGGTTGCGGGCTCCCCCTACGGTTACCGCATATTTTTCCAGCACCCGCAGGCCGGGAGTAGTCTTGCGGGTATCTATCAGCTCAGCCGGCAGATATTTTATCAATTCCGCCATATGCCGGGTTTTGCTGGCGATACCGGAGAGACGCTGCAGGAAGTTCAAAGCTACCCTTTCGCCCGTAAGGAGAGTGGCAGCCTTGCCCGTAACCCGGGCAATTATATCACCCTTAGCCAGGGTCTCACCATCAGTTTTAAAGGCTTCAAATTTGATTCCGGGATCAAGGTAGCGGTAAACCGCTTCGGAGATATTTATTCCGGCAAGAACTCCTGGGCTTTTGGCCACAAACACTCCCGAGGCCTGCATTTCGTCAGGAATAAGGCTTGCGGTAGTCAAATCCCCGTGGCCGATATCCTCCGCCAAGGCCCAGGCAATAAGTTCGTTCAATCTGATATATTCCATAACCAAGCCTCCTGTTATATTTGACCGCAGATTTACCCGGACTCCCCTAGCAGTTGACGAAGCTGGTGTGTTTTAGCCAGCGGAGGTTGTCGCGCTGAGGATAATCGGAGCGGTAGTGGCCGCCGCGGCTCTCCTTGCGCCATAGGGCGGCCTGGATGATAATTCGGGCCACGGTCAGCATATTTATCACTTCGTAGTAGGCCAGCGGGTCATTCCCCCGGGCCAGGTTGTTATACAGATATTCAACTTGCTCATTAGCCTCTTTTAAGCTGTCCTCGTTTCGTATTATACCCACTTTATCCCACATAATTTCCTGCAGGGCAGGTTTGCATTCTCCCGGGGCCAGCTTTTCCTCCCCGGGTACAAAGAGTCCGCCCGGGTCGAAGTGGCGGAAAATCTCATCCGCTTTTATCGTGCGGCGATAGAGCACTTCTTCCACCTTGTCCACTATACGCCGGCCGAAAACAATGCCTTCCAGCAAAGAGTTACTGGCCAGACGGTTGGCCCCGTGTACTCCGGTACAGGCAGCTTCTCCGCAAGAATACAGCCCGTAAATTCCGGTTTCGCCATGGGTATTGGTTTCTATCCCTCCCATGGTGTAATGAGCTGCAGGTGATACCGGCACGTAATCCCGGCTGATATCGATTCCCCGCTGCAAGCAGGTGCGGTAAATATTGGGGAAACGGGCAGTTACCTTTGGTATGGCGGTCATGTCCAGATAAACATATTCACCGCCGGCCATGCTGGTTTCGTTTAAAATGGCTCGGGACACCACATCCCGGGGCGCCAGTTCCTCCAGAGGATGGTATTTATACATAAACCTTTCCCCCTGCCGGTTATAGAGTAGTCCGCCTTCGCCTCGAACCGCCTCGGAAATAAGAAAACGCTGGGTGTCGCGGCTAAAAAGCACCGTGGGATGGAATTGGATAAACTCCATATCGGTCAGGCAGCAACCGGCCCGAAAACAGGCAGCCATACCGTCAGCAGTGGCCACATCAGGGTTGGTAGTATTCTTATATAATTGCCCCGCTCCCCCGGTGGCGATAATAGTAGCCCGGGCAGCATAAAGCAGGGGGGTGTCACTGCCGGCATCGTATACCAGAGCGCCATAGCACTCTCTCCCCATGGTGCCGGTAAGAATATCCACCAAAAATTGGTTTTCTACGATTTTTATGTCCGGATTTTCCTCGCAGCGCTTGACCAAAGCTATGCGGATGGCTTCACCAGTCGCATCCGCCGCATGCAGGATGCGGGCTTTACTATGGGCTCCCTCCCGGGTTAACGAAATATTGCCGTCTTTCATGTCGAATTGGGCCCCGGCCTGGATAAGTTCCCTTACCCGGGACGGGCCTTCCCTGACCAGTACGTCAACTGCTTCTATGTCGCAAAGCCCGGCGCCAGCCTCCAGGGTGTCTTCAAGATGCAAAAAAGGGGAATCCTCTTCATGAACAGCAGCGGCAATTCCCCCTTGGGCCAGACCCGTATTGGACTCTTCAATTGTTTTCTTGGTTAGGACGGTGACTTTGCCATAGGCTACCGCTTTTAAGGCGGTAAACAGACCGGCTATACCTCCGCCGATAATTAAAAAATCGGTATTAATTACCGGCATATCCCGGGTGAGAATTCCTATGTACCTGGTAGTAATCATATCCCTATTCTCGTTTCCCATTAATGATGTTGATCAACCGCAGATTAACACAGATTCAATTTGGACTCCGCAAATAAGGCATACAGTTCCCTTTAAATTTCAGCCCATTAGTGGTGAAGGGCAGCGAATTTCCAAGTCTTTTAATTTACCTTAAGCATTCGCTCCAGGGTTATATAGGCTTTCTGCCGGATATCCTCCGGGACTTCAATCTGGTATTCCAGCCGTTCCAGAGCAGCAGCCAGTTTATCCAGGGAGGTCAGTTTCATATCCTCGCAGCGGAACTCCTGCCGGGCCAGGTGAAATACCTTGTCGGGACAGTTTTGCTGCAGGGTATATAAAAAGCCCTCTTCAGTACCAATAATAAACTCTTTTTCCGGGCTGGTTTTTACATAATTCAATATACCGGCTGTTGACCTTACGGCATCAGCCAGTTGGATAACATCGGGCGGACATTCCGGATGCACCACCACTTTGGCGCCGGGATGCAGCTTCATTTGATTTCTCACTTCTTCCCCGCCCAGCCGGTCATGAACCGGGCAGCAGCCTTCCCAGAGTATCATTTCCCGTCCGGTCCGGCTCCGGATATAGGCTCCCAGATTGCGGTCCGGGACAAAAATAATGGTTCTGTCCGCCGGTATGGACTTTACCACATTTACCGCATTGGCCGAAGTGCAGCATATATCGCTTTCCGCCTTAACCTCGGCGGTAGAATTGACATAGCATACCACCACCGCCCCGGGATGCTTTTCTTTTAGATTTTTTAAGCCATTAGCGGAAATCATGTCGGCCATGGCACAGCCAGCCTTTATCTCGGGCAGAAGAACCATTTTATCCGGGCTCAATATTTTGGCGCTCTCCGCCATAAAGCTTACTCCGCAGAATACAATGACTCCAGCATCAGTTTCTGCGGCCTGCCGCGCCAGCTGCAGGGAGTCCCCTACAAAATCAGCCACATCCTGAATTTCCGGCGGCTGATAAAAATGAGCCAGTATGAGGGCATTAAGTTCCTTTTTCCTGCGGGTTATAAATTCCCGTAACGCAATTGTCATTACTACGACATCCTCCCAATAGCAAAGTCGCAACCCGTTAAGATTTACGGCCAACTACGTGGAGCCGCATAGCTGCGCTTACGCCGATTCTAGGATAACGCACCTACTGGTAACGTCCCTGACAGATTTTTTTAATGCTGTTGTTTTCCCCAATAAACACCAGCGTAGGTTTGTGGTCAGCGCATTCTCCATCTTCCAGGATGGTGTAGGTAAGAATGATAACCACATCGCCTTTCTGTACCAGACGAGCTGCTGCTCCGTTCAGACAAATCACTCCGGAACCGCGTTCTCCCTCTATTACATAGGTCTCGAAGCGTTCACCATTATTATTATTGACTATGGTTACTTTCTCATTCTCCACTATATCAGCCGCATCCATCAAATCTCTGTCTATGGTAATGCTGCCCATATAGTTTAAAGACGCATCGGTAACCACTGCACGGTGAATCTTGGATTTCAGCATATAACGAAGCACCTGATTTTACACCTCCACCAACAGGTTGTCAATTAATCTTGTTTTCCCAAACTTAACTGCCACCGCTATCAGCACTATGCCGTCAACAGCCTCCAGTTCAGAAAGATCTTCACCGTTCACTATCTCAATATAATCGATTTCAGCCTGGGGGCTGGCGGTGATAATCCCACTGATTCTGTCTTTCAGCCGGGCTATATCCCTCTCTCCGCCTGCTATTTGCTCTTTGGCCTGGCTCAGGGCCTTATTAAGCGCCAAGGCTTCCTGCCTCTGCCCGGCATCCAGGTATACGTTGCGGGAGCTTAAAGCCAGCCCGTCGTGTTCCCTGACTATGGGCACCCTGATTATCTCCAGCGGAAAATTCAGCTCTCTCACCATTTTTTTGATGATAAGCAATTGCTGCGCATCTTTTTGCCCGAAAAAGGCCTTATCGGGCATACAGGCATGAAAGAGCTTGGTGCAAACGGTGGTAACCCCTTTAAAATGACCCGGACGTGAAATTCCGCACATCTTCCGGGTGATTTCACCGCTTACCTCAACACTGGAGCTAAACCCGGCCGGATACATCTCCCGGGCCGCAGGCGCAAAAACGGCGTCTACGCCCGCATCTGCCAATAAATCGGTGTCCCGGCTCAGGTCGCGGGGATAATCCTCAAAGTCTTCACCCTGCCCGAACTGCAGGGGATTCACAAATATGCTCACCACTACTAAATCGCAATTTCGGCGGGCTGCCTGTACCAGTGACAGGTGTCCATCGTGAAGATAGCCCATAGTCGGCACTAAACCGATGCTCTTGCCCTGTTTGCGAGCTTGTAATGACCATTCCTGCATTTTTTTTATGCTATCGAAAATCTGCATAACGTCTCCTAATGATATATAAAAAATACTGTCGGCTTTGCTATTGTAGTATTAATCCTCGCCACTACCAGTTAAAGCCTGCTTCGGTTGCTTAAAATTTAATCCTGCCGGGCAGGCTTGCACCCGCCCGGCAGTAAGGTTTTAGTAGAGCTTATCAAGCACATCGTCAGCCATGGTAAAGGAGTGCTCGGGGCCAGGGAAGCTGCCATCTTCAACCTCCTGCTTGTAAGCCTTCAAAGCTTCAATGATAATCGGCTGCAGATCGGCATACTTCTTGACAAATTTGGGGATATGCCCGGAGAATATTCCCAGCATATCGTTAATGACCAATACCTGACCATCACAATAAGGTCCCGCCCCTATCCCTATGGTAGGAACCGATACCTCGGCGGTAATCCTTTGGGCCAGGGCTGAAGGAACACATTCCAGAACGATAGCGAAAACACCGGCCTTATCCAGGGCCCGGGCATCCTCAATCAGTTTACGGGCAGTCTCCAGGTCTTTGCCCTGCACCTTGAACCCGCCAAACTGGTTGACTGATTGGGGTGTTAACCCAATATGCCCCATCACCGGTATCTGGGCATCCAGAATAGCCTTGACCGTATCCACCCTTTCCACTCCGCCTTCCAGCTTCACCGCCTGGGCGCCGCCTTCCTGAATAATACGGCCGGCATTGCGAACCGCCTCGCTGGTGGTAATGTGGTAAGAGAGAAACGGCATATCCCCTACTACCATCGCATGCTGCGTACCCCGAACCACCGCCCGGGTATGATGAATCATGTCATCCATAGTGACCGACAGGGTATTCTCATATCCCAGAACTACATTTCCCATGGAATCGCCTACGAGTATCATATCCAGACCCGCCTGGTCAACCAGGCCGGCGGTAGCATAATCGTAGGAGGTGAGCATGCTGATTTTGACTTGTTTGGCTTTTTTGTCTTTCAATGTTGCTGTTGTTGCTCTTGTCATGGCATATAACCTCCTTCGAGCCGGTAGCTTTAACTGGCGTTAACAACCCGCGAGAGCTGTTTTATAAACACCTTCTGAAATTCTTCCATGCTCTTATGGTCTATGCTGCCTTTCTCCACTGCAATTTGAGCAGTGTAAAAACCCAGCCAGCTATATAACTTCATGAGCTCCGGAGCCATTTCCTCCAGGCAATCAAGATGCTTAAATATGGTGCTGAAATCACCCCGGGCAATAGGTCCGGTTAAAGCTTTGGGAATGCCTATATTTTGAACATTATTGACTGTGCCGTTGATAAGCGGCAGCAGCGCTTTGGTCGCAATCTGCCGAGGTATTCCGGTTGATTCCAATAATTTGACCCCAAAATCAATAATGGTGACCAGGTAGTTGGAGACCACACAGGCCCCGGCATGATACAGGGGCTTGGCCTTCCTATCGATGAAGAAATATTCTCCACCCAGGGTTTCCACAATACAGACAGCCGTATCGTAGGCTTCCCGGTCACCTTCAATACTGAAAATAGAGCCAGGCAGAATACTAATCGCCCGTTCAACGCTGGCAAAAGACTGCAATGGATGAACGGACAGTACATGGGCGCCGTAATCCTTGGCTCGATCCAGGATTTCCGAAGACTGAGCCCCGCTCATGTGGACAATGACCTGTCCCGCGCGGAAGGCGCCACTATCTGTCAGGCTATCGACAACGTCCTCAATAGCCGTATCAGATGTAGTTATAAACAAAATATCAGCCGAGCGAGAAACTTCTTGAGGTGATGTATAAGCGGTACATCCAATCCGTTCCACAAGCTCTTTTGTAGATTCGAATTTAATATCATACACACTCGTAATCTCATAGCCCTTGTATTTGAGTACCACCCCAACAGCCGTTCCTACAACTCCCGCCCCGATGATGCCAATCCTCTTATCCATTTCCAAACCCCCTCTTTGGTATCAGGTAATCAATTGGTGACTTGATACCAAGGCCTCGTCCTGTTCCTTCAGGATACAGGCGAAACATTCAATAACCGGAATATCGGCGGGAGACCCCCTAAATTTTTCTTATTCCTCTGTTCTCTTCTCGGTCTAAAACGCTAACCAACACCTCCCTGAGTTTGACCCCATCATCAGGAAAGACCAAATCCGCGTTTATTTCCCTTAATGGAATCAGGACAAACAACCGCTCACGCATATGGGGATGAGGGACTCTCAATTCCGGCGAGTCAATGACTTCATCTCCATATAAAAGGATATCCAGATCTATAGTACGGGGGCCCCATTTTACGTTCCGCTGGCGGCCCATTTTAATTTCAATTTGCTGCAGCCGGTCAAGCAAATCCCCTGCCGGCAAACCGGTACTCACCTTGATAACCTGGTTAATAAAATCCTCCTGGTCAGGGTTTCCCCAGGGGGAAGTCAGATAAAGGGACGATGTCTGGATGATTTTTACATCCCCAATGCCAGCAATCATCCCTCGGGCCTGTTCAAGCCGCCCCTTTTTATCTCCTATATTCGAACCCAGTCCTATATAGACGATGTTTTTCATAACCGGTTTCATCCTTAAAATAGCATATAGCCTTTTTATGAGCAAGAACTTTTGCATTTTGATACCCCAGCAAAAAGTCCAAAATATTAATCCCCTTTCCGCCTGATCTGAACCGCAAAATAGTCGAATTCCCCTTCAACCGGGGCTTCAGGTTTATATACGGTCACTGCCACTTCGGCAAACGGGAATTTTCGCAACAGGGTTTGGGCAATTTTTTCCGCCAGTGCTTCCAGCAGGTTGCATGACGGGCCTGTCATAACCTCATTTACGGCATGATACACCCGATCATAATCCACGCTGAGGCTAAGGTCGTCCTGCCGTCCTGCCGCCCGCAGGTCAAGGTATAATTCCAGGTCGACCCTGAATGGCTGGGGGCAAATCTTTTCGCTGGTCAAAACCCCGTGGCAGGCCTTAAAATTCAGGCCCCGGGCTATTATACAATCCATCTTCTTATCCATCTTCCTTGACCACCGCATCGATCATGGCAGCTAACCGCTTGCTGGCTTTCACATCATGTACCCTTACTATATCAGCGCCATTTACAGCCCCCAGGGCCACGGCCGCCAGACTGCCTTCCAGACGCTCGTTCACTTCCAGATCAAGGGTTTGCCCGATAAAGGATTTGCGCGATGCCCCTAATAAAATCGGTTTTCCCAGGCTGCGGAAATCGCCCAGCCGTTTAAGCAGTACGCGGTTTTCGGCCGGTGTTTTACCGAACCCGACGCCAGGATCAATGATTATTTTATCTTCAGCCAGCCCAGCCCCGGCAGCCTGTCCAATGGCTTCCTCCAATTCGCTCAGAATATCGGCGATAAGATCCCGATAGGGTTCTCCACGGCGCAACTGCATACGGTTATGCATCAGAATTACCGGAGCTTCTTTTTCCACCAGCACCGGCAATAGCCCGCTATCCAGCTGCAGGCTGCCGATGTCGTTAATTATATGGGCTCCCCTTTCCAGACAGGCCCGGGCTACCCGGCCACGAAAGGTGTCTATGGAAATAATCATATCTTCACCGGCCAGTCTGTCCATTACCGGAAGCAGGCGCTGCAGTTCTTCCTCTTCTCCCGCCATCAGCGAATCCGGCCGGGAGGAAGCGGCACCGATGTCAATTATATCAGCACCTTCAGCAAACATCTCCTTGGCCCGCTCTGCCGCTTGGTCAGGATGCAGATAGCGGCCGCCATCGGAAAAAGAATCGGGAGTTACATTAAGTATTCCCATGATCAGGGTTCGTTCTCCCAGCTTCAGACTCTTCCCATGGGGCAACTGAATTGCCTGTTCCCCTTTTTCGAGGGCAGTTAAGATTCTCTCTATTTCCCCGGCCACTTTCTTCAGCCCCAAAGGCTGAATCCTGAGCTTGCGCCCGAGCAGACGATATTGTTTAAGCGTCCCCATAAGGATTATATCGCCTGAACCTTCACAGGTGATAGCCTGCCGGGATACGGCTGCCTCGCCCCCTTTGGAGAGCATTTCCTGTTTGATGATATTAGCCGCCCGATATGATATGTCCTTTAGCTTTATACAGTAAAACCTGGCCTTGGGTAAAAGATAGGGATAGGCTCCAGGGTCGACCCCGATATCTTCCAAAGCCCTCCGGGCTTCCTGCTGACTGCGAAGTAATATTACATGATTTCCTGCCAATTTGCCTTCCTCCTGTATGCCTTGCACCTGATCCCGTATGTTCCTAATACTCAAAACCGCTTACGTTTATTTCTTTAAATTTGGCCTTGGGGCACTGGGAAAGGTCAGGACATTCGCTGCAGATACGGGACAGATTATCCGCCCGGTGCAGACGCTCACCCAGAAAACTCATATCCAGGCTTATGTTCCGGTGTTCGAATATTGCCTGGCTGATGATATCAACCTCATTCTGGTTGAAAAAGGTCCGCGCCAGAATATCCCGGGCCAGGCGTGCACCGTAAGAGGCATGGTCGATCCCTTCTTTATATTCCTTCCATTTACCGATATCATGCAATAAACCGGCCGCATATATAACTTCCTTGGCCGCCAGCCTGCCGCTAAGTCCGCATTCTTTAATAAAATAATTCAAATCATTATGTTCCAAAACCAGAATATATGCAATCCTGGCTACATCAAGGTGATGTCCAAAGTCATGCTGACAGAATTTGGGCTCCATCTCTTCTTCCTGGTTATACTTCATATATTGTCGGTAAAGTGTATCGTTTATCAGTAGTTCCACCCTTTTCAATCAATTCACCTCAATATTATGTTTAATAGTTATGATAATGTATTTATATTATATTAAACGATAGCAGCAAAAATCCTTCATATTCATATGTAATTAATCATATTTTCATTTTTCGCTGACGGAAACCAGATAAAGACCGAGCATCTCCCGGCGGGATTGCCCCGGTAAATTTATTTTTGAGAGTGCAAAGGGACGACTCTCATACCTACTGAGAATCGTCCCTTATCTGAACATAAAAGAACCCTAGAAAGCCCATTTATCCATATCGCGCTTATATTCCAGTATCTCTTCCGGGCTGAAAAAGAGGCCAATCTCCCGCTGAGCAGACTCGGGGGAGTCAGAACCATGAATGATGTTCTGGGAGGTACTTACCGCCAGGTCGCCCCGTATAGTCCCCGGCAGGGCTTCCGAGGGGCTGGTCTTGCCCATCAGGGTGCGCATGGCGGCGATAACTCCCGGGCCTTCCCAAACCATGGCCACCACCGGGCCAGAGGTAATAAAATCCACCAGTTCACCGAAAAAAGGCTTATCCTGGTGTTCGGCGTAATGCTTCCCGGCCAGCTCCGGGCTGATGGCCATGATTTTAAGGCCCCGCAATTTAAAGCCTTTGCGCTCGATACGCCCGATTATTTCTCCCACCAGGCCTTTCTGCACTCCATCTGGCTTAATCATGGTAAAAGTTCTTTCCACTTATCCTGCTCCTTCCCAATACTTTATAATCAGTAATGCTTATCAATAGAACGGAATCCCCAATAGATTAACTGATGCCGCTGCCCGCATCTGGAATTGGCTGCGCTCCAGGGTTAAAAAAGTTTACGCGGATTTTTTTAAAAAATTCCGCGCTATTTTTGCCATTCCCTATATTTCCGATCTGAAAAGGTCACGGGCTTCATCCTATTCTTCCTCTTCGGTAATCTCCTTTTTCGAGCCCATTATTTCCTCGAATTCATCGGCTTCCATGGTTTCCTGCTCCATAAGGCGGGCCGCCACCTGGTGCAGTTTATCCATATTCGCCTTCAGTATTCCCTCCGCCTTCTGGTAACTGTTTTCGATATAGAGACTGGCCTCTTTGTCAATGGCATAGGCTATGGCATCCGAGTAATTACGATCCCTGGAGATATCCCGGCCCAGGAAAACCTCTTCACTCTTGTGGCCGAAGGTAATGGGCCCCAATTCTTCGGACATACCATATTCGGTAATCATTTTGCGCACTATGCTGCTGGCCCTTTCCAGATCATTCTGGGCGCCGGTGCTGATATCATTGAGAACCAGCGCTTCAGCCACACGCCCCCCCAGAAGGGTGGTTATTTCATCCAGCAGGTAGGAACGGGTAATATAGTTGCGGTCTTCCTCCGGCAGCAGCAAGGTGTAGCCGCCTGCCCTGCCCCGGGGTATAATCGATATTTTATGCAGTTTATCCGTATGGGGAAGAAAATAGCTGACTATGGCATGCCCACCCTCGTGATAGGCCACCAGTTTCTTCTCTTTTTCCGATATGACCCGGGATTTTTTCTCCGGACCGGCAATAACCCTTTCGATGGACTCTTCCAGTTCCTCCATCCCTATAGTTTCATTTCCCCGCCGGGCCGTCAGAAGAGCGGCTTCATTGACCATGTTGGCCAGATCCGCCCCGGTAAAACCAGGCGTACGTTTGGCCAGAACCTCAAGATTAACATCCTCGGCCACCGGTTTGCCCTCTATATGCACCTCCAGGATGGCTTCCCGGCCCTTGACATCCGGCCGGTCGATTAATATGTGACGGTCGAAGCGCCCCGGCCTCAACAGGGCCGGGTCGAGAATATCCGGACGGTTAGTGGAGGCCATGACAATGATGCCTTCGTTGGTGCTGAAGCCATCCATTTCCACCAAGAGCTGGTTGAGGGTCTGCTCTCTTTCATCATGTCCGCCGCCCAGGCCTGCGCCGCGCTGCCGTCCGACCGCATCGATTTCGTCGATAAATACTATGCAGGGAGCGTTCTTTTTGGCCTGCTCAAACAAATCACGGACTCTGGCTGCGCCAACTCCAACAAACATCTCCACAAAATCCGAACCGCTGATGGAAAAGAAGGGAACCCCGGCCTCACCGGCAACCGCTTTCGCCATCAGGGTCTTGCCGGTACCAGGCGCCCCGAAGAGCAGCACCCCCTTGGGTATTTTGGCCCCTATCTTGATAAATTTACCCGGGTTTTTAAGGAATTCAACGACTTCTTCCATTTCTTCTTTGGCTTCTTCGGCCCCGGCTACATCCTTAAAGGTAACTTTAACCTCTTCCCCGCTCATCATGCGGGCTTTGCTTTTGCCGAATTGCATGACCCGATTGCCGCCGCCCTGGGTCTGATTCATGATAAATATCAGAAAAGCAATCAGGATAAGTATGGGAAATAGTGTGGTTAGCAGTGACATCCACCAGGGGGTGGGCGGTACCGGAACCACATCATAATCGACTTTCTTGTCGGTAAGCAGTTTGATTATATCGCTTTCCTTAGGTGCGGTGGCAGTGTAGGCAGTATTGTCGGTGAGCTGCCCTTTGATGCGATAAATATTATTATCCGCCTCCAGTTCAGCCGTCTTAACCAGTCCCTGCTCAACTTTGCTATAAAACTGAGGATACTTAAGTTCACTGACCTTGTCATTGCGATTGGAGGTTATTTGTATCGCGAATAATGCCAGTAATACTATCAGGACGTAAATAGCAATGTTTTTTAGAGCTCTGTCCAAAAATATTTCCTCCCCTTCGGAGTATTGAGAATTTCGTCATATTTTAACATACCCGGCTGTCCTTTTCAATTATATCGCCTTTTGTACGGCAAGGCTTTAGGCCGGTCAAGGTCAGCGCTGATTTTAATTGTAACCAGCCTTTTTTAATCCGCTGCTTTTATCCTTATTCTTATCCCCGGGCAGGGTTTTTATTAGCAATACCCGGTCGGTGTCGGCATCGACAACGGCGAGGCGGGATATCCTGAATCCCCAAATGCCATATACGGTGCCGGCAGTTGCCAGCAGAGGAACCTGCTCCCGCTCTTCCCGGGGTACTTTAAGGTCAATGAAAAAATCCTTTATTTTTTTACGTCCCTGCATGCCCCAGGGATAAAACCAGTCCCCCGGTCGGCGGGAGCGCAAATAAAGCTCACCTTCTATTTTATCGTAATCCAGATAAAAGTCACCCGCTGCCGGACAAAAGTCTTCCCGCGCCAGCAGATAAAAACCAAAGGCCTTATCGATTTCCGGGATATAAAGCTGCCCGGGTACCTTAATCTTATAGCTAAAGCTAACCTGATCCGGTGGCTGGGAGCCAAAAACCAGCTGCCGGTATATTTTTTTAACGTACAGGCCCTTTTTTAGCTGCAGACTTTTGCTTGAACCCGATTTGGTCAGCAGGTCTCTAACCAGCTCGATGTCCTTGAAATCCCAGCCCCTCTCTCCCTGCAAGGCAAAAAGGACTTTGCGAATAATACGGCGCTGGTAGGCGGGATGCAGTTGCCCCAAGCCGCCAGTGTCGAGAATGATTTCATCGGCGGCGTTTCTTTTTATCAAATCTCTCCCCCAGCGGTCAGTTTCCAACTCCATCGCTTCGTTTTCCGCAGCCGCAATAGCGGCAAGCTGGTTGAGGCTTTCCATTATACGAGGATTATAATCCTGCTTTAATAAGGGCAGAAGTTGGTGACGGATGCGGTTGCGCAGATAATCGGTACTGTAATTGCTCTGGTCAATACAATACTCAATGGAGTTTATATCCAGGTAATTTTCTATATCGCTTCGGGTTAGACATAACAGCGGCCTGATTATCATGCCGTTCAGCGGTCTGATGCCCCGCAGCCCTTTAATGCCACTGCCCCGCACCAGGTTTAGCAGCACCGTCTCGGCGTTATCATCCTGGTGATGAGCCGTAGCGATCCGGGAAGCTCCCAGCTTGTCCGCCAGCTCGGCAAAATAGCGGTAGCGGCTTTCCCGTCCGGCCTCTTCCAGGGATTTCTTTTCCCGGCGGGCCAATTGCCCTATATCCAAACGGCAGGAGTAAAATGCAATACCCCGGCTTGCACAATATTCACGCACAAAGTTCTCCTCTGCTGCTGCCTCCGGGCGCAGGCCATGGTTGAGGTGGGCCGCCGCCAGGTCAAACCCCAGCCCCGGCCTTAAGCTAGCCAGTATATGCAGCAGAGCCATAGAATCAGGCCCGCCGGAAACGCCGACAATGATAAGCTCTCCCGGATTAATCAGGCTGTGCTCCTTGATATATTTCTGTACTTCAGCCAGCATCAGGATTCACCCCAATCAGATTCTACCCTAATGCTACCCAACTTCCACCCCGGGGTAAACCCCGAAGGAAATTATTAATTAAGTTCTATATACATGCAGATTGCGGTCATGTCGTCGTGGGGGTTCCCTTTACAAACGGATAGGGCTTTGTGGATTATCATTTCCGCCAGTACCTGGGGGTCTTTTTCATCCACGTCAACCAGAAAATCCCTGAGCCATAGCTCAGAGGAAGCATCACGGGACGCTTCCAGCACCCCATCGCTAACCATGACCACCATATCATGCGGGCAGAGAGCCCTTTTTTCGCTTACCACATCCAGGTTGTCCAGAATACCGATGGGAATGGAGTTGGAGTTTATAACCCCTACTTTTTTCCCTCTTTTGATAAACGATGGGGCACTGCCCACCTTGATGAAATCCAGTTCACCGGTGTACAGGTCAACCATCAGCATATCCAGGGTGGCGAAGCTTTCCGAAGCAGACCGGAGAATAAGCACGGAATTTATAGTCTTAAGGGCTGTTTCCCGATCAAATCCGGTACTCAGCAGGTTTTCCAGCAGCCGTACTGCAGCCCGGCTTTCGCTGCAGGCTTTTTCCCCCACGCCCATGCCGTCGCTTAAAGCCACCAGTTCTTTGCCCTCTTTGAGAGTAGCAATGGTGAAGCTGTCGCCACAGACCTCTTCCTTGCCCACCTGGGCTGCACCGCTGATCACCTGGTAATTGAAGGCCCGGGTAAGGGTAAATTCACAGTGCCCCTTGCCGGCAATTTTCGGGCATCTTTTATCACTGACTTCCATTTTTTCTCCCAGAAGGCCGGAGATAACCGGAGCCACCTGGATTTCGCATTCGTCCCCCGCCGCACAGGCGGGCATTACACTGTTGATATACAATTGCTGTTCCCCGCAGCGCATGGGACTTAACTCCTTGAGGTCCAACCCCCGTTTTTTACATTCTTTCTGCAACCGTTCACGCAGTTCAAAATCGACCACCGTTTTGACATCAATTTCCCGGGCCAGGTTCTTCATTACCCGGCTGATACCCTGCAGCTGCTGCGATACCAGACTGCGGGACTCCGTGAGTTTTCCCGACCAATATTCGTTAATACGCAGGTTGTCAAAGAGATGGTTGATAGTGGCCAGCATTTCCCGGCCGTAAATACAGCGGCGGCGGAAGCTTACCGGGCATTGTTCGTAATTAACCTCGCCGGCACTCTCCGCAATACTGAATATATCAAGGATCTCCCGGGAGGTAGTATAGCAGTTTTTGACCCAGCACTCCTCATAACGGGAGCAACTGCCGCAGAAACTGGCGGAGATTTCATCGTAGAGATAAGCCAGATAAGCTGACTCCCCTATTGGGTGCCGACTATAGCTTTCCTCGGCAAAAGTACTGCTTAATTCATCAAATACCGTGGCCAGATGTTCGATACGGTTGCGGGCCGTGTCCTTCACGCGAAAATCCATAAGGCTCAGGTCTTTTTCCCGGAGACTGCTAATCGGCCCCAAGGTTTGTACCGGCAGCTTTTCCTTTAATGAAGCCGGTAACAGTAAAAACAGGATGCTGGCCACTCCCGTTTCCCACATCCCCAGAACAGTTGCTTGGGTTTCGGCGACGAATAAGGACAGAGCCAGGGTGCCCAGCATATAGCCGATTATCACCCCCAATCGGCCAAAGTTTCTGAACAGACCGGCCAGCAGGCCGGATATGGCGTATATCCCCAGGCTCTGGGCAAAAATACTGGACGCTATCGAAGGTATGATTCCCGCCATCACCCCCACCATGGTACCTCCTCCGCTCCCCCATAGAAAGGCAGCAATGAGTATGCCCAGACGGCATAGGATAGCGGCAATACTCAATCCGCCTATATTTACCTCATTAAGGCCCATTATGATTCCGATGCCTAAAATCATGCCGGCAGCAATATCTTCGAAGGAAAAGGTGGCCAGAGGCTTGCGCTGCTTAATAAAATCAGCCGCTACCAGAAATACGAAGGTTAAAACCCCTGATATCAGAGCCTCGAATACGATCACCATCTCCTGGTAGAAGGATATGGCACTGAAAAACATGAATAAAGTCTTGCTCACAAATATTACCGCCGTGGTTAACAGCGGCAGCCCCCACCAGATTTTGTCGGCTGGTATTTTTATATAATTAATTACTCCCAGCAATACCAGGAGGGCGATCAGGGCAGAGCCCAGGCTGGTGCCCTGCAATACGGTGAAAAGTCCAATCACGGCACAGAATGCCAGGAGCAGCGAACGGGTTTTATCCCGGTAGCCGAAGGCAGTCAGACAGGCATAAACAAAGGGCAAGAGCTCACCCAGCACAAAAGCCCGGGACATAAAAATTATTAAGGCCGCAGGCAGGAGCCTGTCCAGAGTCAACAGGGAATTAAGATGATTGGCCGCTGCGGTCAGGATAGTCCGCGTATCCAGGTTTATTTTATGATTGGGTTTAAAAACCCGGCGCCTGGGTTTGTGTTTACCCGGCAGTGGCGTTTCGCTAATTCTCTGATAAGGATAAATTTGAAGTTTTTCCAGCATCCTTATCCCCCCAATACAAAGTCTTGCCCAACAATTATAGCAATGGGTCATCGGTAAATTTTGTCATTAGGGGGAGACGTTCATTATTTATTTCAAACAAATTAAGGCTATATTGTATAGAAGGAAACAGGAATTCTTTAAATTCAACAAACGGCCCGCCAGGCTTTATGCTCCAAACGAGAGGTGTTCCCCCCAACTGCCCCCGCTGCAATTCTTTTCATGTCCTCTAAAAAAATAGGAGACCCTTGTTCGGATCTCCGATATGTACGACTGGGGCATGTATTTAGATAGCTATGAAGTCAGGCCGATTTACCGCTACAGGCTGGCCAACCGAATCTGCTTGCAGTCATCTTGGCAACGGGTTGCAAGCAGGGGCGGAAGCTATTTTTTCAAATAAACTAACCAGTAAAACATACCTACGAATATAGCACCGCCTACGATATTCCCCAATGTTACGGGAACCAGGTTGGCACTTATAAAATTACCATAGCTGAAGAAAGCGGTTACCTGGTCTGGAGCCATATTGAAAAGGGAAACCGTGGACCCATCCGCTGCGACTTTGGTAGCTCCGGCAACCAGCTCGGGAGCTTTCTGAGCAATGCTGATACCCATGGGAATAAAGAACATATTGGCGACACTATGCTCAAACCCGCTGGATACGAAAGCCATGATAGGGAAGAATATGGCGAAGATTTTGCCTACAATATCTTTGGCGGCAAAGGCCATCCAAACGGCCAGACAAACCAGCCAGTTACAGCAAATGCCCCGGAAGAACGCTTCCCCAAAGCTTAGTGACATTTTTCCCTTGGCAATAGCCAGCGCCTTTATGCCATGGGCACTGAGCGCGGTGGCGGCGGCGGAATCAGCCCAGAATCCGCCGTAGAAAATGATATAAACAAGCAATACAGAACCTATAAAGTTGGCTAGAAAAACAACCACCCAGTTTTTAAGTAATCCGCCCCATGTAGCTTGCCCATTAATAACGGAAATACAACAGAACAAACAGTTGCCGGTAAACAGCTCTGAACCGGCAATGACAACCATCATCAGGCCCACCGAGAAGACTGCGCCAAACAGGAACTGTCCGCCTGACGTGCCTGCCATCTCCATGGAACCTATCTTGGTAGCCAGGTTGGCTCCAAATCCAATGTATGCCCCGGCCAGTATTCCCAGAATAAGCATTTTAAAAATCGGTAATTCACATTTCGCTTTTCCAGCATTACATGTAGCTGCTGCAATTTCTGCAGGAGTTAAAAAATTCATTCTCTCGTTCACTCTCCTTTTCCTTCTACTGTGCTACGTCCAAAAACACCTTTCCCCCTCCCTGTATATAGGTAAAAAGCCCAACTCATAGCAGGTAACCGTAGATAATCCCGGACCTTATATCTGATGGCCCGGGAATCCGAAACACATTTCCCTCTGCAGATTATCCCTCAAGAATCAAAATATTACATTAGTCATAAATCAATATGATACAATTAAGGCTAGATAAAAACATTTTATACTTCAAAAAGCTATTAACCGTCAAAATCAGCTCTTCCGCAAAAGAATTTCTACATAAAGCTGTGAATACCTGCGCAGTTATAAGAATTATAATTCTTAGTTATGGGCGTAATAAAATATTTTTATATGACGGAGGTGTCGGTTATGAGTCATTCTTCTCCCCATGTCGACCGGGATGCCTTGCTACAGGGTTTGGCGGCATCTGCCGAGGATTTTTGCCGCCAGTTTCCCCTGGAGGATTTCAGCAAGGGCGATTACAAACAATACCCGGTCATCACCTTGCTCACCTGCTCTGATTCCCGCATGCCGGTAAATATCTTCGGCACTATTTTTAACCGCATATTCGCAGTAGAAAATATCGGCAATCAGTTCCGCAGCAGTGAAGGCTCGGTACTCTATGGGCTGCTGCACCTGCACACCCCGGTGATGATTATAGCCGGACATACCGACTGCGGGGCTATCAAGGGGGCAATATCTAATTTTGTCGATGAGCCCCTGGGTATCCGTAATGAACTTTCCCTGGTCAAAGATTCGTTGGATGCGGCTCGCGCCCTCTATGGCCTGAACGATGTTGGGGATCCCGCGTTAAGCCTTACCCGCCTGGCGGAGATCAATGTGGACATGCAGATCAATTATCTGCTGACTAACCCGGCAGTCAGCCAGTTGGTACATAATAAGGAAGTATTGTTGCTGGGGCTGATGGTTGATTTACATAATCATTATCAGGAGGGGTTCGGCAGAACTTTTACCATCAACGTCAATGGCGAAAGGGATACCGTTGTCATAGGAGGCAATGCCGAACTGGGCAGGTTTGCTGAGAAAGCTAAAAGGCTGACCTGATAGGAGAATTTCCAGATTGGGGGAAACAGACACCGATTTGGACTGATCAACACCCTATACGAGGGCAATATAGGGCCGCATAGTCCGCAATTGCGAGACCAGATTTTTTAAAGTTATTGATTGCTTCTAAACCTGGTGATTCATTTTCATCCATGGTTGCCTGTCCGCCTGTGGCCGAAGGGTATGCCCTGTGGGTACGGGCCTGTCGGCCATGGGGGGTCAACACTAATTTAGCCGGGGGCGTCAGCCCCCTTATGCAGCTGGCGGATAATGCCTTCCAGTATGTCACTTTCACTGACCCTGATTTCCTGGCGGCCCAGAGCATCCATTATGAGCAGTATAATCCCGGCGCCGGCGGGGATTATATCAGCCCTTTCCGCCTGCAGGCCGGGCAGCCGGCGGCGCAGGTCCAGGGGCGTAAGTATCAGCATATCATAAAGATCGGCCACTTCCTCACGGCTCAAAATCTGTCCATGCACCTGCTTGGGGTCGTAGATTTCCAGCGACAGCTTCATTGCCACCAGTGTGGTGGCGGTTCCCCCGACCAACACCAGGGGGTATTCTTTAAACCGGTCGCGGTCGGCAGCTACCGGGGCCAGGATGTTTTTTATATCTATAACGGAAAGGTCTGCCTCAGTAGCTCGTACCGCCCCCAGGGGCAAGGAAAGCGAGAAGCGCTCATGGCTTTCTTCCAGCCTGAATTCACAGCTTCCCCCTCCTAAATCTGCCACCAGCGGTACCTGCTCCAGGGTTAGGCCTTCTTTTACTCCCCGATAGCTCAGCCGGGCTTCCTCCTCACCGTCTATAACTTCCAGGACCAGACCGCACGCACCCTTTACCATAGTCTGAAACTCCTTCCGGTTGAAGGCCTCACGCATGGCACTAGTGGCAACTGCCCGGCAGGAATCCACTTTCAGCCGCTCTATCCGGCCAGTGTAATCCTTAAGACAGTCAAGGGTTCGTTCCATGGCTTCAGGCCCAAGCTTATGGCCGGCATTCACCCCGGCACCCAGCCGGGTGCTTTGCAACTCCTGACATATAGGCTTAATTCGGCCATTTACCATGTCTGCCACCAGCAGGCGGCAGGAGTTGCTGCCGACATCAATGGCGGCATATCTCATTATCAGCATCTCCTTAACGGTATTGGGTTTAAAGCATTCTCCGGCAATACCCTTCCCTGTGTTCCGCGTCTAAACGTCAGCCCATGCCAAAAAGCACTTCCTGCCGGAAGTGCTTTCAATAATCTCTTTACACAAAGCGGTTGCGTTTTTTCGGTTCCATCCGGTTTTTGAGGGGCTGCATCCTTTCGTCGCTTTCCTTTAAAAACCTGGTTATTTTATCATCCAAACTGAGCTCGCTAATGGGAGCTTTGTTAGACTGGGTGTTGCTTCTATACCTGTCTGTACTGCGGTTACGAGCCGGAGGTTTTGCGGGTTTGTCCTCCCGAACCGTGGCCTGTTTAATCGACAAACCGATTTTTTTGCCGTCCACATTAAGTACCTTAACCTTAACCGTATCACCCTCCTGAATAAAATCCTTTACATTGCGGACATAGGTATCGGCTATTTCCGAAATGTGCACCAGTCCAACCGATCCGCCCGGCAATTCAATAAAAGCTCCAAAGTTGGTAATCCCCTGAACTTTGCCTTCTACCAGATCACCAGGATTGATATTGCTTTGTTCAATAGGCATAGAAAATGATGTCCCCCTCAATATATGCTAGATTAATTGTATTAAATGCCAGATAACTAGTCAACATCAACCTTGGCTTTCATATTATTATACTGTTCTTTTAAGGCAGGACTTCAATGATGCGAGTTTCGCCCGGCTTAACCATACCCAGTTGCTCACGGGCAATTTTTTCCACCGTAGCCATGGAACCGGCTTGCTGCAGTTCCTGTTCCAAATCCCGGTTAACCGACTGCAATTCGGCTTTTTGATTCTCCAGTTGTTCCAGACGGTGATTCAAATCCCATATGGTTTTTATCCGCGGAGCTATGGGCAAGATCAGCACAACCGCCATTACTCCGACCAGCATCAGTCTAAAGGGGGATCTACCCCGGCTATTGCTCATCTTCATTACCCTCCTCATGGAAGAGACCCAGAACGTCGCCTGGGAGCACGATAACTACTTCATACCCTTTGGAACGGGCACGATTATACAGAGTGGCAACGGTACTGGCACTTATTTTAAGAGTTCTGGATATCTCTTCCGTGCTTTTCCCCATCTCTTTCATCACCACTACTTGTCTTTCTCTGAAGCTAAGCTTCTCGGCTCCCCGGATCTCAATATGCATATCCTTAACAACTCTATCCACAATTTGTCCACAATCTGTGGACAAATTTAGTATAACTTATCTTCGGGAAGAGTCAAAATAAATCCTTCTTTTTTATGAAATTTTATTTGCATGGATACCGGTAACGCAGATCGCCAGGCTTTGCGGGAATCATTTTAATCATGGGGATCTGCCGGCGGGTCTTCGGGACGGGATTTGAGCCGACCGAGTTGTCCGGCCACCCAGGAAAATATTTTTTTGCTTCCCCTGGACAAAGCAGCACAGACAGCGACAGCCGCATGGGCTCCCCTGGCTACACCGGCGTCAAAACGGCGGGCAAAGCGGCGGTAGTATATGATTATTCCCAGAAGCAGAGCTATCAAAACGTAGATTCGCATTTCTCCCTGATTGATAAACAGCATGCTTAAAAAGACCAGAACAATAATAATTATCCACAGAGAAAAATCCAGCATATATAATACGTAGCGTGATACCCGGGCGGAACGGATAACGGTCTGGTAAAAGTGAAAGATGGTCCCGGTAACTAAACCCAGTACCAGGGTCAGGATAAAGGTTTCTATCTGTCCCAGTAAACTGGTCAAAAAAGCCTCCCCCCTTGGCGTGGGCTGCTTTTATTAGGATAGCCCAATCAGAGTAATCGGGTTATCCCGCAGCAAATAAAGCGGACAGCTTCGGTTCAGCTGCCTTTACCAGTCTGTACCGCAAATACGGGCAATTATATCCACCAGATCATGGCAGTTAATTTTCAGCGCCAGATTTGCAGAATATATTTTTCTGCCACGGACCGGATTGCCGACCTTTGCCGGCGGCGCTTTTATCTGGCCGTTGCCCCAGGCCTGATTAGCTTAAAGGTTACTTCAGCAGCCGGTTAAGGATATTTTTCCCTTTAGCCTTGATGTCGGCTCCCTGAGTTCTATATTCCACACTGTTAACCGTGCCCTCCAGAGCAACTTTTCCCTGTTCCAGGTTTAACATGCTTACATGGAGTTCCTGTCCCACAATGCAAAGGTAACCTAATTCGGTTTCCAGAATTATTTCGTCCTCGTCAAAGGTGTTCACATTCTTGATTCCGCTGAGCTGCATATTGCTCCGGTTCACCAGAGTCAAGGAATGGTCTGCCACGGCATCCGCCTCCTTATTTAAGCTATTTAACAATATGCAACAACATGCGGGGTTTATGCCTGAAGTTTTGGAATATAACGGGGTCAGCAAAGGGGACGTTCAATTGGTTTGCAAATTTGCAAACCAATTGAACGTCCCCTTTTTGGCTCTCGCTTGGCTTTTATTCTAATATGCGGTATAAGTTTTTTGCTTCGGCAGCCTTTACATTTTCCTTTATGTCCAGTACTTCAAAAGCGGTACTTTTGTCTCCTATCTGGAGTACAATAATATCCCCCTTTTTTACTTCACTGGAGGGTTTGGCCATTCTTCCGTTGAGCAAAACCCTCTCATTGGCAGCGAAATCTTTGGCAACGGTACGTCTCTTGATGATACGCGATACTTTAAGATATTTGTCCAGACGCATTTTAACTTACGGAGTCTTTTAATGCCTTGCCAGCCTTGAAAGCAGGAACCCGGGTGGCCGGAATGTCAATTTCAGCTCCGGTTTGAGGATTTCTCCCTTTCCTGGCCTGGCGATCCCTTACTTCAAATGTGCCAAAACCAATTAGTTGCACTTTGTCTCCGGCCTTTAAAGCATCTTCAACCGTTGCAAAAAAAGCATTAACTGCCTGTTCAGCATCCTTTTTAGTCATATCGGCCTTTGAGGCTACGTGAGCAATCAGATCTGTTTTATTCAAGCATGCATCCCTCCTTTAATGTGTATTAACTGGCTTATTCGCTGTTTAGCGGGATTATCCTTCTTTTACCGGTGAAAAGATATAAATTAATCATTATTTCCCTGTCTTTATAGCCCTTTGGTCTTGGCTTCTTCCCATATGGAGTCCATTTCTTCCAGACTCATCTCCGGGAAATCTTTACCCTTGCTCTTAATCCGGTTCTCTATGTAATTAAACCGACGGGTAAACTTGTCATTACTGGCCTGCAGTGCCTGTTCCGGTTCAATGTTTTGCAGGCGGGCGACATTTACCAGAGCAAAGAAAATATCTCCCCATTCTTCTATTTTCTCTTCCCTATTCACCGCCTGACACAGCTCGTCCACTTCTTCCTTGAATTTTTCCACGGCTCCATCCACAGAAGGCCAGTCAAAACCGACCCGGGCCGCTTTTTCCTGTACTTTTTCAGCCCGCATAAGGGCCGGCAGATTTTTGGGTATGCCCTCCAGGAGATATTTTTTCCCCTCCCGGCGCTTGAATCCCTCCCAGACCTCCATAACATCATCTCCGGTTTCCAGTCGTTCCGCGTCTCCGAAAACGTGGGGATGGCGCTTTATCATTTTCCGGCTTACTCCGGCAGCCACGTCGCTGAAGTCAAAATACCCTTCCTTCCGCCCCAGCGCTGTATGGAAGACTACCTGCAATAACAAGTCTCCCAGTTCTTCCCGCAGTTTATGCATGTCCCCTTCGTTTATAGCTTCGATGACTTCGTAGCTTTCCTCAATCAAATAACGGATCAGGGACTCATGGGTCTGCTCCCGATCCCAGGGACAGCCTTCCGGCCCCAGCAGTCTGTCCATTATCTCGATTAGCTCATTTATGGCTTGACCCGCATCATCCATTACAGTTCCTCCTTACAATTGGGAAAATAACCGTAGAATCGACCTGTTTTCATCCGTGGCTGCTTGCCTGCCTGCGCCTTATGAGTATGCCCTTTGGATACGGCCCTGCGGTCATGGGGCTAAAAATTTTTCCCCGTTGCTCCTAATGAATTCTCTGCCGGATATTTAGTTCCTGACGATTCTCTTCACCATATCCAGGTCCAGTTCTTTAAGCAGCAGCAGCAGTATGCCGTATATGCCTATGCCGACTGTTATCGCCAGCAAAGTGGCAATGTGCGAGTTGATATCCACCCCGACCATACCCTGATAGGAGAACTTTACTCCAAAAGCCATAACCGCAGTTACCAACCCTATCTTAACCAGGCGGCCGTTTTCATAGTCCATTCCGGTCAATTTCTTAAGGTAAATCATATTAAGCAGGGAGCCTGCCAGGAAAGCAGTAACCGTTCCTATAGCCGCCCCCTGGATGTTCAGCATGGGGACGCTGGTAAGGGTATAGTTAAAGATTACCTTAAGTATGCCGGTTATTATCAGGTTGCGCATGGCTATCTCAGGATGTCCTATACCCTGCAGCCCGGCGCTGGAAAGCTGAAAGGCCGCCAGCACAATACAGGAAAAAGCCAGCGGCTCCAGAGGCAGACCGGCTTCCGGAGTGGCATAAAGCAAATCACATATCTGAAAAGCCAGTATATATAACCCGGCCGCACAGGGAAAGGATATCAGCATACCAGCCCTAAAGCCGTTGTTGATTCGCGCATTTAGCAGCCGACGGTCGTTCAGGGCCAGAGCTTCAGATACCGCCGGTACCAGGCTGGTGGCAATGGAAATGGTAAAAATAGTAGGCAGGCTGATAAGGACAGCCGCCATGCCGGAGAGCTGACCATACAGGGCGGTAGCCTGGGAGGTAGTGTAGTTTATAGCCATTAAGCGGCCGGGGACAATGACGGCGTCCAGCATCTGCACCAAAGGCAGGACTACGGCGCCAAAAGAAACGGGAATGGCCAGGGTAACCATTTCCCGGGCCAGCTGTATGGAGCTGGCCCCTGAATATTGGAGAATCTGTCCCTGTTTCTTATTTTTGGCCCGGAAGTTAAGATAGTAGATGCTGAGTACAATCAGCCCGATTATACCTCCTACCACAGCACCGAAGGTAGCCCCGGCAGCAGAGTACTCCAGACCCCGGGGAAAGAGGAAAAAGGCCAGGATAAGCACTGCCGCTACCCGGAAGAGCTGCTCCAGGACCTGGGAAACAGCCGTAGGCAGCATGGATTGGTGCCCCTGAAAATAACCCCGAAAAACCGACATCAGGCCGGAGAAGAAAATGGCCGGGGCTACTGCCAGAATGGGATAATAGGCCCGCGGTTCTTTTAAGATATGGTTGGCTATGAAGTGAGCGGATTGCATGACCAGAAGGGTTAAAAGCACCCCGAAAATAAAAAGTATCAGTAGTGACACCCGGAATATCTTGCGGCTGTCCCCCGCATATCCTTCAGTTTCTTTGCGTGATACCAGCACCGATATGGCTACCGGTACCCCGGCAGTGGCCAGGGCCAGTATGGTTGTATATATAGGATAGGCCATTTGATAAAGGCCCATGCCTTCCCCCCCCAGCAAACGAGCCAGAGGAATGCGGTAAACCGCCCCCAGTATTTTACTAATGGCTCCGGCAATGCTCAAGACCAGGGCTCCCCGGAGGAAGTTTTTCTTCGTCTCCATTTTGTTCCTCCCCAATGTTCGTGAGCTTTATTATATCACACGCCAGTTTGAATTATTAATTTCTGATGTCTTTAAGTCCTCAATAACCGGGCACGGGCACCTTCAAAAAGCCGCAGATACTGATTCATTCTTGGCCGGAGGCCGTGCCGGGCTGCATGCTGTCCCCGCAGAGGATGTAATCTGTGATTATTAATAATCCAGTTCATAAAAAAGAGCGATCCTATAATATAAGACCGCTCTTTGCTTAACGCGATTACTGTTCCATTTGTTTGGCCAGAAAACCAGCGGCGGTTTCAGCCAGTTTAACCTCCATGTCACCCAGTTTTATTCCCGCTTCCTTGGTAACAATGATTACCGCTCCAATTGGGTCACCCTGGGTGATGATAGGCGCAATGACCTGTGATTTAATGGTGTACTCCCGGTCATCATTCTGAATCACATACACACTATCGTCATCCGCCGGCTGCAATTCATTCATTATCAAGGTGGTTCTCTCTTCCAGAGCCCGTTCAACAGCGGGTCCTATAGCCTTGCTCAGGAACTCCCTTTTGTTAGCGCCAGCTACCGCTATGATAACATCCCGGTCAGCTATCATGGAAATATGACCGATAGTTTCGTGCAGCGAGTCTGCGTATTCTTTAGCAAAATCCCCCAGTTCTCCGATGGGAGAATATTTCTTTAAAATAACTTCACCTTCACGGTCAACAAAGATTTCCAGAGGGTCACCCTCGCGAATGCGTAAAGTTCTGCGTATTTCCTTGGGAATAACGACTCTTCCCAGGTCGTCAATGCGGCGTACGATTCCTGTTGCTTTCATTTTACAATTATCCCTCCTTTTTTGAAAAATTGAAAATGCTGTTTTATTTCTCAGTGATAGTATATAACTCAAAATACCCTTTTATTCACTTTTTACCATCAAAGTGTGAATTTTTTTGGAATCCCTGATTAATGGGGTTTTAAGCTTTCCCCATTGGCCTTTCAGGCTTGTAGATAATTCCCTGCTTAAGGCAGCATGATTTTTTCAAGAGCCCTGCCCAAACATCTCTATGATATTAATACGTATATCATTTTTTTAATTGGGGGTTAACCAAAACCCATAATATATTTATTGGTTTAGGTAAGACTAAAAACATTAATTCTATATGGGTGGGATATATGAAAAAAATCAATAGGTTTCAACTTTACTGCATGTTATTGATAATGACTACCCCTCTTGCTTTCCTTATAGTGCCCAAACTAATTGCTGCTCCGCTCGAGAACAACGCCTGGCTGGCTATAGTTGTTTCCCTGATACCCGGAAGCATCATTATTTATCTTTATACCGCTATTATAAAAAAAAGCCGCCATCCCTTTCCTGTCCTGTTAGAGGAACACCTGGGCCGGTGGGCGGGTAAAGCCGTCGCCTGCTTGTATATACTGTTTTTTCTTCTTGCCAGCAGTTTTGCCTTGCGCATCTTCGTGGATTTTATTGAAACCAATGTCCTTCCCGGTACCCCGATAAGTATTTTTATTGGGATAATGCTTTTCTCCGGCTTTGCCGGGATTAAGTCCGGGCTCACCAACATAGCCCGTACGATAGAAATAATCACCTATGTGGGTTTGCCTTTTACACTGCTTATGCTTTTACTGACACTCGCTCATAACCCTGATTTCAGCAATCTGCAACCGTTCGGCTATATGAGCTACCAAGATTTCGCCCTGGGATTGCAATATGCTACCATACCCCTGCTAAATATGATGCCGGTGCTGACCCTGGCCTATTTTTTCGACCAGCAAAAACACCTGGTGGCAACCATGGCTCAGGCAATGCTGACCCACGTCCTGGTTATGGGGTTAACTGTCCTGGGTACCATCGTGGTTCTGGGGGGACAAAACGTCAACCTCTTTACCTTTCCTACTTTTGTAACCATACGCTTGATAAGCATCGGCGACTTTATCCAGAATATCGACATTATTTTTATAGGAATCTGGATACTTGGTATTTTTGGCGTACTTGCCATCTGGTGGTTCATGACCTGCTATACTATCCAGAAGGTTTTTAATCTCCATGACTACCGTTTTCTGGCAGCGCCTACGGCGATAATTATCGGGGTGGCCTCCATTATGATAAGTCCCAATATTCTGGAGCTCAACCTGGTTATAAAACGGGTTTTACCCCCGATCTATTACTTTTTTCTATTGCTGATCCCCCTGGTTGTTTTTATCATTACCCTATTCAAACAGCCGGTAAATCAAAACACGGAGATTCAAGGCCACGGCTCCAGCCCTGAAGTGGCGGCTAAATAGTAAGACCGAGCGCAGAATCCGTATAAATGTATTGAGTATGTTTAAACTAAAATAGCCAATCTTAAATAACAGGAGTAAAAATATGCGCTTTATCAAGAAGGAAAATAATCAGGTTAAACCGCCGGAAGCAAAAATACCCCGGCCTCTGTCCACCGATATACAAGAGAACATAAGTCAGCTGCAGACCATGCTGCAGCGCTGCTCCGACGCTATTTTCCGGGAACTGCTGCTGGGCAGCCATCCCCCTACCCGCTGCCTTATAGTTTATTTCGACGGTCTGGTGCAGCGTAAGATGCTGGACGACAATATTATCAAATCCCTGCAGTTGGAAGTGGAGATGACCAAAGACCCGCAGAGCAAGCTGGAACAGCACGACCTGCTGACTGCCGTTGAACAGTGCATAGTGAATGTCGCTGAATTAAAGCAAGGCGTGTCGACCTATGATGCGCTTATTCAGGCTATAAGCTCCGGCGACAGCGTGATTCTGCTAGACGGCTACAGCCAAGCCCTGGTGGCAGGAACCCGGGGCTGGGATGCCCGTAATGTAAGCACCCCTGAAAATGAACTGGTCATATTCGGGCCCAAGGAGGGTTTTGTTGAGAACCTGCGCTCCAACACGGCCTTGATGCGGCGGCGCCTGAAATCCAGTAATTTTAAAATCGAGAGCCTGGTTCTGGGAAGGATTTCCAAAACGGATGTCGTTTTCTGTTATATCGAAACTATCGCCCCCCCGCAATTAGTGGATGAAATCCGCCGCCGCCTGCAAAAAATAGATATCGATGCAGTTTTGGACAGCAATTATATTCAAGAGCTGATTATGGATAACAAGTCCACTATCTTCTCTCAGACTGAACATACTGAAAAACCGGATCGGGCAGTAGCCCACATGTTGGAAGGCAGAGTATGCATTGCGGTAGATGGCTCTCCCATGGTTCTGGCCCTGCCAACCTCGTTCCCACGCTACTGGATTTCTCCCGAAGATTATTATATCCACTATATTCCGGCCTCTCTTTTCCGCATAGGCCGTTTCGTTGCTTTCCTGTTGGCCTTGACCCTGCCTTCGCTATATGTAGCGGTAATCAGCTATCATCAGGAAATGGTTCCTACGGCATTATATCTTACCATTGCCGCTTCCCGGCAAGGGGTTCCCTTCCCCTCGTTCGTGGAGGCCCTTCTGTTGGAGCTAACTTTTGAAATGCTGCGTGAAGCCGGATTACGCCTGCCCCGGGCAGTAGGTCCGGCGGTCAGTATCGTGGGTGCTTTGATAATTGGTGACGCAGCGGTAAGGGCCGGCCTGGTTTCCACCCCCATGGTAGTGATAGTAGCTTTTACCGGCATCGCCTCATTCGTTTCCCCCAGCTATAACGCGGGTATTATAGTACGAATATCCCGTTTTGCTTTTCTGTTCGCCGCTGCTTTATTGGGTTTCCTGGGGATAATGGTGCTCTTTATCCTGCTGCTGATTAGAATGGTTTCCCTGTCGTCATTTGGGGTACCGTACCTGTCCCCTATTGCTCCGCTGAATACCCAGGAAATATCGGATATTTTGGTGCGGCGACCCTGGTTTAAGATGTACCGGCGCCCCTACCAGGAGGGTATGCAAAACCAGGTTCGTCTCAATACCGGGAAGGAGTCAAAAGGCTAATGCGGCGCTTTGGTTGCTTGCTTTTAATGCTGCTGTTGCTGCCCCTGGCCGGGTGTCAGGCGAAAGAGGTCAATAATACCAGCGCGGCTCTTGGTATAGGAGCCGATTTGGAAGGGGAACAGATCAAAATAAGCATCCAGATGGCCAAACCGGTCCCTCCCGAGAAAAGCGGTAAAGAGCTACCGTTCATAACTGCTTCCGGTTTAGGCAGGACTGCCAGTGAGGCCACCCGCAATATTTCTCTGTCTATTCCCCGGCAAACTCTATGGTCCCATGCTTCTATTCTTTTTTTGGGTGATACCTTGGCTCAGCGGGATCTGAGCCTGATAGCCGATATTTTGGCCCGCAACACTGATATCCGTAAAAGCGCCCGGATTTTCGTTGCCCGCGGCAATACCGCAGAAGAGATAATGTCATCCCAGACCCCCCTGGAACCTTACTCCAGCCTGGGTATACGGGATTTGGTCCGCACACAGGAAAAACAATTGGGCATATACACCACAGTAAGTCTGGGAGAATTCATTTTTGCCCTTTCAACGGCTGGAATAGACCCCCTGCTGCCCCAGGTAAGCCTAGTCAGGCAGGGGGACCGGGTGCTTCCTACCCTTAACGGAACCGCCGCCTTCAAGGGTAAAAAAATGGTGGGTTCACTGGATAAAGATGAAACCCAGGGCTACCGCTGGATGAAAACAGGCTTAGCCCAGGGCGGAATAATCATCATCCCCTCTCCCATCGATCCCCGGCAACAGGTTACTCTGGAGGTAATCCGTTCCCGGGGGCAAAGCCGGGCAGTTATTAAGGGTGATGAAATTAGAATAAAATTAGAAATTAATGCCGAAGGCAACTTCTATGAACAGGATTCCGCCGGCCCGGTTTTGACTGCGGAAAATGTCAAAAAAATGGAGGAACTAGCCAGCCGGGAGATTGCCCGCCAATGCAATGCCAGCATTGCCCGGGCTCAATCCCTTAACAGCGATATCTTCGGCTGGGGCCGGGCAGTGGATATTGCCTCTCCTCATACCTGGGAACAGGTTAAATCTGATTGGTATGAAATCTTTCCCCGGGTGCAGGCGGACGTGAAGGTCAAATTTTCTATACGCCGGACTTACCTCACCGCTGACTCTTTTGTCTTCCGTTAGATAGACAGGGAGGCTGCGGAGAACATATGGAGGCTCAAAGTGCTTGCGATCCTTATCTTTATTTTTATTGTGGTTTTGGCCCTGGAACTGCCAACCCTTTTGCGGCAGCGTCGCTACCATGCCCTGGCGGTTTTCTTGTTCTTTTACCTGGTCGGAGTATATTTGGCCCTGGCCCAATTTTACGGCTGGAACATCTATAACCCTATCGAGACTCTATTGACCATGTTGGGCGCTCTTCCCGCACCTGGTATGGAAGCACTGGCGAGGTGGGCCTGTGTATAGACATATAACCGCAGCGCTCCTCATTTCAATTCTGACTATGAACTGCTGCGGCTGCTGGAATCTGACTGAGGTTAACAACACGGCTATCGTAGCCGGTCTGGGAGCTGATGTGCTGGATGACGGGCAGATGCATTTTTCGGTACAGGTGGAAACCGCCTCTGCTGCCGCCGAGGGCGAACCGGTAAAGCCGAAAAATACGGTTCTAACCAGCACCGGCCGGACTATAACCGAAGCTGCCCGCAATATCACTTTAATCATGCCCCGCGTCCCGCTCTGGCCCCATGCCAGCAGTCTGGTCATAGGAGAGCAGCTGGCCCGTAGCGACTTGGCCCGGATAGCCGACTTTCTCGCCCGTAATCGCAATGTACGTATGGATTCAACCATGCTGGTAGCTAAAAACGCCAGACCCGACCAAGTCTTTTCCGTCAATGACCCCCTTACCGGGTGTTCGGCTCGCTGCCTGGAGGATTTGTTGGATTTTGAAGAAACTACCCGGGGAAGCTATGTCTCCGTTACCATAGCGGAGTTCTTATTCAAGCTTGCTACTCCGGGGGTTGACCCGGTACTGCCTATGTTGGCGACAGCTACCTCCAAATCGGGCCCAATCTTAAAACTGCAGGGAACCGCCCTTTTCCGGGAACGCCATATGGTGGGAGCCTTAAATGAAAGGGAAAGCCGTGGCTTCCGCTGGCTATGCCCGGTAAAGAACAGGGGGGGGCTGCTGGTGACCAGCATGCCCCAGGGAAAAGGAAGGGTTGCCTTTGAACCGATAAAGTTCAGCTGCAAGCAGCTTCCCCGTTCCCAGAACGGGCTGGTAGTTATGGATATTGAAATCAACGCGATACTTAATTTTTATGAACAGCAAGGAGATAATAAACTGATAGGGCTATATCAGCGGCGGGATTTGGAGATAGCCGCCGCCCGGGAAATCAGGAAAGAAGTCCGGGCCTGCATAGATAAGGCTCAGACCCTCAATAGCGATATCCTGGGATGGGGGCGAATCATTTACCGCCATCATCCTGTCCAGTGGGAAAAGATGCAGGGCAACTGGGAGCAATTGTACCCGCAAGTCAAGGCTAATATTAGGGTAAACTGCCGGGTAGACAAGACTTACCTGAGTGCCAGTTCTTTTAAATTCAGATAGTTTTGAAGGAGGAATACTTATTATCGGGTTAATGATAGTTTTTACGCTTCTAATAGCCCTATTTGAAGGTCCGGCAATCCTCAGGAGGAAAGAGTGGAAAGAAATACTGACGGTGGCTGTCCTGGTTCTTTTATCCTGGGCCTATGGAGTAGATTATTCCCTTCAGCTTCACCTTTTGCCTGACCCCAAAGCTCTGGTTTATAAGATTTTTCCCCTGGGACAGCAGTACGAAAATTTCTTTCATTTGAGATATTAGGCACCGTTTTAGACGGACGGTTAAAAACACAGGGGGAAAAGAACTTTTAAAGCAGATTGGGGCTACTTTTCCCGGGAAGTTTTTCACCAGACTTTGAGGAGATGGATATTATGCAGAGTACAACTCTGTCCTCCCGGCAGGCTGCCTTTATATTATTCATGATCCTGGTAGGCAACGCTCTGGTTCTGGCGCCTGCTACCGCTGCAGGACGCAGCGCCTGGATATCCAACCTGCTGGCAGCGCTGGTAGGCCTGTATATAATTGCTGTTATAATAGGTGTGCAGAAGGCTTTTCCGGGTCAGAGCATAATAAAAACCACCGAGCTCTGTCTGGGTAAACTGGCAGGCAAGCTTTTAAATTTTATTTATATTACCGCGATTTTATACGCTACCATAGTGTACCTCTTCGATGCCTGTATTATCATCAGAACCATATTGCCCTTTGTTACCTGCAACATACTGCGGCCTTTGATGATGCTGGCTGCTGCTTACTGCATCTATAAAGGGGTAAATGCAGTAGGCCGGCTAACTGAAGTATTGGCGCCTGTGGTATTGCTGCTGGTCATCATGAGCTTTATCCTTATGTTTATCGTAACCGACTTCAGCCGCTTGCAGCCGGTATTGGCTGACTGGAAAGCCCTGCTGGGAGGGGTCATTGAAAGTGCCGGCTGGCCCTATTCCAGCATCAGCAGCCTGGCCCTGTTCCTCCCCTTTGTAAATGATTTAGCTGAAAAGAAGCGCCCTATATACATCTGCTATCTGGCGGGAGTTTCGGTCGTTGCCCTGAGAAGCCTTCTAATCATGGCCGTGCTGGGTCCTGAGATGACTATCCTGCTCCGATTCCCTCTTTATTCATCACTGCGCACGCTGGCCCTGGCTGATTTTCAAAGGGTGGAACTGTTCTTTTTCATCCTCTGGTTTATTTGCGGGTTTACCGTGCTGATGATAAACTACCTGGCTGCATCCCTGGCCCTGAAGGATTACATAGAACTCCCCCGCCTTAACCCCCTGGTTCTTCCCCTGGGTTTTTTTCTTACGGTGATATCCCTTTATATGTACAATTCGGATATGGAATTTTATGCTCTGGGTTCAGTCACAACGCCGTTAATAAGCCTTACTGTTAATCTGCTGTATCTGACGGTAATACTGATAGCTGTCAAGCTGCGAAAGCAGACCGGCTAAAGAACTATCCATCTATATTATCTGCAGAATTTCACCCAGGGCCTGTAAAGAAGCAGAGCCGTCCAGATTAAGTACGAGGGTATGGTCATTAAGCCGGCGAAATTTAAACTCCCGGCTTACGGCGCTAAGATGCGAAGGCAGCTTGCCGACCGTCTTAATCTCCACCTCGCGGCCTTTGCGGCGCAGGGATTTTATATCCTTGTTACGTGCCATAATGCGCAATGACGCTATTTGCAGGAAATTTTCCACCGGCTGGGGGGGATGGCCAAAACGGTCCCACAGTTCACTGCGTATTTCTTCTATCTCCTGCTGTTCATTGGCCAGCAGAAGGCGCCGGTAAAGCCGCATTTTAGCGCCAGAGTCGGGAATATAGGCTTCCGGTATATAATAGTCGACATCAATATCCATCTGGGTAGTGATTTCCTCCCGGGGGCTTTGCCCTTTAAGCCGGGCGGTCTCCTGTTCCAGCAGACGGCAGTAAAGGTCAAAACCTACGGCATGTATATAGCCGTGCTGCTCCGGTCCCAGGATGTTGCCCGCTCCCCTTATTTCCAGATCCCGCAGGGCTATCTTCATCCCCGAACCCAGCTCGTTGAATTCCCGAACGGCATTGAGGCGCTTCTGCGCCGTTTCGGTAATAATTCTATCCGGGCGGTAAGTGAGATAAGCATAGGCGATACGGTCAGACCGCCCCACCCTTCCTCGCAGCTGGTATAGCTGGGCCAGCCCCATTTTATCAGCCTCGTCAATTATGATGGTATTGACATTGGGCATATCCAGACCCGACTCGATTATAGTGGTACAGAGAAAAATCTGGTATTTTCCTTGCAGGAAGTCCATCACCATACGGGAAAGTTCATCTTCTCTCATCCTGCCGTGTCCAACCGCTATCTTCACATCAGGAAGGATTTCCTGCAGATGTTCATACACCCGGTAAATATCCTCTATGCGGTTGTGGACAAAGAATACCTGGCCCTGACGTTCCAGTTCGCTTTCTATCGCCCGGGAGACTATATCATCGTTATATTCCAGCACATAGGTGGTAATCGGGTAACGCTCCGGGGGCGGGGTCTCTATTATGCTCAAATCGCGCAGACCGGTTAACGCCATATGCAGGCTGCGGGGAATGGGGGTAGCAGATAGAGATACTACGTCTACCGTTTCTTTTAATGCCTTGATTTTTTCTTTCTGAGCTACGCCGAAGCGGTGCTCCTCATCAACCACTAAAAGGCCTAGGTCTTTGAATTGTATATCTCGCGACAGCAGGCGGTGGGTGCCGATAACGACATCGGTCACCCCTTTTTTGATATCGGCAATGATTCGCTTCTGCTCACTGCCGGAGCGAAAACGGCTTAATACCTCTATGGTGCAGGGGTACTCCTGAAAGCGCTCGCTGAAGGTCTGGTGATGCTGCTCGGCCAGAACCGTGGTGGGAACCAGCACGGCTACCTGCTTCCCGTCCATGACAGCCTTGAAAACTGCGCGCATGGCAACCTCGGTCTTGCCGTAACCCACGTCTCCGCAGACCAAGCGGTCCATGGGGCGTCTGCCTTCCATATCCTGTTTAACATCATTTATGCTCTTTAGCTGATCCGGGGTTTCCTCATAAGGAAAAGCCTGTTCGAATTCCCGCTGCCAGGGGGTATCCGGCGAAAAGGTATAGCCTTCACTGGCCTCCCGGCTGGCATAAAGGCGCAGGAGGTCTTCGGCCATTTCCCGGATAGATTCGGAAACCTTCCTCCGGGTGCGCTCCCATTCACTGCCTCCCAATTTGCTCAGGCGGGGGGCCTTCTCTTCCGCGGTGGTATATTTATAAAGCAAATCCAGCTTTTCTACCGGCAGGTAGAGTTTGTCGGTTCCGGCATATTGCAGAAGAATATACTCCCGGGTTACCCCATCATTTCCTACCTGGGTTACGCCGCGGAAGATACCTATACCGTAATTCTCATGGACTACGTAATCTCCCAGCTTCAGATCCTCCAGGAGTATGCGTTCCTGGGACTTCTTACGCTGATGAGCGCCGCGCCCGGAGGCTTTACCCCATATGTCCTTTTCGGCAACCAGCGCAGCCTTCAGGGTTTGACTGACAAAGCCTTTTTCCACCGTACGGTTGAGAAAACCCGCCGCATTTATATGCTGATCAAGGAGTTCCTTCTGTATTTGCTCGCGGGCTACTTTGCTTTTGACCGCCAGTTGCACCAGATAGCCTTTTTCCTGCCATTCCTTAAGCCGGCCGTAAAGCATACTGAGATTGGCATAGAAGGGCTCCATCTCCTGCTGGGAGATATGCTCCATCAGGGCAACCGGCACCTGGGGGATATTACCGGGGAAAAAGGAATGGTACAGACTCGGCCGGGATTTTATGGCCTCTTGCAGGTTTTCCAATTCCATTACGACCGGTTCCCGGATCATCTTGCCTTCCCGCCTTGCCTCGCGCACAAACTCCCGGTGGCGCTTCAAATTCTTATCATATAAACGGTAAAAATCTCGGGCCTCGTCCAGAAACAATACGGTATTGGCAGGCAGGTAGTCCATAAGTGTGCTCTGCGGCTGCTCTCCATACAGTTCATCAGCCGGGGTAATTCTTACAAGGTCTTCCTTTTTGCCGGACCGCTGGCTGCCTATGTCAAAACGGCGGATAGAGTCGACAAAATCGCCGAAAAACTCTACTCTCAAGGCTTCTTTTACAGCCGGGGGAAAAACATCCAGTATACCTCCCCGAACAGCGAACTCGCCTGGCCTGCTTACGGTAGTAACCCTGTTATAGCCGCTGTCAACCAGTCTTTGTAAGATTGTCTGCAACTGCTGTTCATCTCCCGGATGCAGTTGCAGGGTGGCAGCCTGCATTTGCCGGGGGCTGACCAGATAATACATAAGGGCTGCCGGAGTAGCAATGATTATTCCGCTGCGAACCGGATGCTGCAAGCATTCCTGCAGGCTGAGGATGCGGCCTGTTTCCACTTGGGAATAGTTTTCTTTCATAAATACGAAATCCCGGCCCAGAAACATAAATATGCGTTCGGGCTCCATAAACCCCTGCAGTTCACGATTCAGGTCATAGGCTTTTTCTTCCCCTGCGACCAGGCACAGCATTTTTCCAGGCAGCGTTTTAAGTAATTCGGCCAGCACAAAACTCCGGGCGCTTCCCGCCAGCCCGGTTATTATTGCATTATTATTGTTCTGCAGGCACCTTGATACCTGCTGCAAGATTTCTATATGCAAAGGTTTAGGTAAACCCCCCCATCGGTAAAGGTGGACGCCTGCTGCAGACCTCCACGTATTCATTATTATTTAATAGATCCAGACAACGTAACGGAACTTCCCATTGCAGGGAAATCAATCCCTAGCTATAAAAATGCTGTCCCCTGCTGTTGAAGGTCTCGCCTATTCCCAGTTCGCTGGCGCAGTCATCGCAAGTTCCGTTTAACTGTACAGCACCTTCAGGGCCCTCCACCTCTATAGTGGAGTAAATCTGCTGACAATACTCACAAATATGGTATATCTTCATTATGCCTGCTCCTTCAAGGTTCCAGTGTAAACTTTCCCAGGAAGGTGTAACCGCAATATGGAATAAAAGAGGGTAGGATGCACATTATAGCTAAACCTTCCGCTCATTCACACAAGGTTATTCACAGAACCTTTAGATTTTATTAATATTCTCCCTGAGATTACAGGCAAATATACTGCTGATTAATTATACTCATTCATGGCCCGGTCTATGCCTTGCCTTACCCAGCACTCCAGGGCATCGCCAGTACGGTCAAGGGCCTGTTTAATGAGTTTCTGCTCGGCCGTACTGAATTTCCCCAATACCCAGTCAATGGCCTCATCGTCCGGGCGGCCTATACCGATACGGATACGGGCAAATTCTTTGCTCCCCAGACGCTCAATGATCGAAGTCATTCCCTTATGTCCCCCGCTGCCTCCCTGAGCCCGCAGGCGTACGGCGCCGGGAGCTAAATCCATATCATCGTAAACCACTATGAGCTCAGCCAGATCCAGCTTAAACCAACGCATAAGGGGCTGAACCGCCTTACCGCTAAGGTTCATATAGGTCAGCGGTTTTACCAGCAAAACCTTCTCCCCGTCAATACGCATATGCCCGATGATGGAATCGAAACGACTCTCTTCTTTTTCAATAGTATGGCGCCGGGCCAGTTCTTCCAGTGCCCGAAATCCTATGTTATGCCGGGTATCACTATATTTTCTCCCCGGATTCCCCAGCCCCACGATTACTTTCATACTCCTACCCTCAAGTTATTCTTCCGTCAAAAAAGGATTGAGCGCGAGGCCCAATCCTTTTTCAGCAGTAATTATTCGCCTTCGGCTTCTGCAGTTTCTCCGGCTTCGGCGGCAGTCTCTCCCTCTTCTACCCCGGTAGCGGCTCGGGATGGAGCCAATACCGTAACTATCAGGGTGTCCGGCTCGCTAAGCATCTCCACCCCTGCCGGCACCGTTAAGTCGGCCGCCGTAATCTTATCCCCAATTTCCAGTGTGCCCACATCACAGGTCAGGCCTTCCGGAATATCCTGAGGCAGACATAAGACCTCAATCTCCTTGGTACCCACTTGCAGGATACCACCTTTTTTGATCAGTTCTTCTTCACCAGTAATGTAAACACCTACGGTATTGTTTATCTTCTCATCCATACTAACTTTCCAAAAGTCCACATGAATAAGCTGACCGGTAATGGGGTGTCTTTGTATTTCCCGCACTACCGCCATAAGGGCCTTGCCATTGCCGCCTATTTGTAAAGAAAAAAGACCTCGCGAACCATGGTTTTGAAAAATCCGGGTAAGATGGCGCAGGTCAAGAGAAATAGCCTGGTTGCCCATTCCCTTGCCGTATACCGTTCCGGGTATAAACCCACGACGTTTCAATTCTTTCAGGTAGCCCCTGGTGCCTAATTCTCTTGGTGAGCAGTTTATTTTTTCTGCATTAACCATAACATCACTCCCTTAATTAAATGCATACCAGGCTGCACTTATTAAGTAGTAATTATACCAGTTTAAGCTACTGATGTCCAAAATCTGGCTAGCCCTCAAAAAGCTTGCTTACCGACAGGTCTTCGTGAATTCTGAGAATAGCCTCTCCAATAAGCGGAGCTACGGAAAGAACCGTAATATTGGGGAGTTTTTTCTCGTCGCTTAACGGTATGGTATTGGTAACCACAATCTCTTCGAAAGGCGCCTTGGAAATCCGGTCTATGGCCGGTCCGGAAAACACCGGGTGGGTACAGCAGCCGTATACTTTTAAGGCCCCTTTTTCTTTCATCACTTTGGCTGCAGTGCACAGGGTTCCCGCGGTATCTATAATATCATCCACAATTATGACTGATTTCCCATTCACATCACCAATTACATTCATTACTTCCGATACATTAGGCTCAGGTCGACGCTTGTCCACAATAGCCAAAGGCGCGCCCAACTTTTCGGCCAAATCCCGGGCCCGGGTCACACCACCGACATCGGGGGATAGAATAACAGCATTCTCGTTTAAACCGCGAGCCTTAAAATATTCAGCTATCGTGGGCACTCCAGGCAGATGGTCTACCGGGATATCATAAAAGCCCTGGATCTGAGTGGCATGCAAATCCACTGCTACCACCCGCTGGGCACCAGCCTCTGTAATCAGGTTGGAAACCAGTTTGGCGGTAATGGGATCGCGCGCTCTGGTTTTACGATCCTGCCGGGCATAGCCGTAATAGGGAATAACTGCATTTATACGGGACGCAGAGGCTCTCCGGAAAGCATCAATCATGATGAGGAGTTCCATCAAATTTTCATTAACCAAGGTACAGGTTGGTTGAATTACAAAAACATCTACCCCGCGAACACTTTCATCAATCACACAATTTATTTCCCCGTCCGAAAAGCGCGAAACTTTTGCATCTCCGATGGGCATTCCCAGGTATTTAGCTATTTCCTCAGCTAGGCAGGGGTTGGCGTTCCCGGTAAATAGTTTCATCCTCCACCTGGATGCTTTCATTGTATTAACCTCCTATAAAATTCTCCTTGCATATGGTCATGCTTTAAAGCAGTTTAATCGCTGGTTTTGCTTTTATTTATTTTTTTTAAATTTCTTTGTTCAGCCCGTTCCACGGCCAGGGTGTTGGCAGGAACATCCCGGGTGATGGTTGACCCTGCTCCGGTTATAGAGTCTTCCCCAACAGTGACCGGGGCAACCAGATTGGTGTTACTGCCTATAAATACCCGGTCTTCCAGTATGGTACGGTGTTTGTTTTTTCCGTCATAATTACAGGTTATGGTGCCTGCACCTACATTAACCCCTTTGCCCAGCAGGGCATCTCCGACATAACTGAGGTGGGGTACCTTGCTGCCCGCACCGATGCGGGATTTTTTTATTTCTACAAAGTCCCCTACTTTAACATCTTCATGCAGCTCGGCTTCAGGCCTGAGATAAGCAAAGGGTCCAATATTGCAGCGGTCGGCTATACGAGCCTGATTAACCCGCGAATTTTCAATTACTACATCATTGCCTATGAGGGAATCATTTATACGGCTGTGAGGTCCGATAACACAGTTCTGCCCTATGCGGGTCTGCCCTTCGATGATGGTGAAGGGGTACACTACTGTATCCATGCCGATTTCTACCTGGCTGTCGATAAAAGTGGTCTCCGGAGCCATTATGGTAACCCCGTTTCTCATCAATGCCTGGTTTTGCTTCTGGCGGATTATGCTTTCGGCCCGGGCAAGCTGAACCCGGTCGTTAATACCATGAATCTGGTCTGTTTCTTCTATAGCCATTACGGCTACCTTGTGCCCGCCTTGTTTTAATAGGGGTAAAACATCGGTCAAATAATATTCGCCCTGCGCATTGGCGGTATTGATTCGGGCCAGTGCTTTAAATACCGGTTGGGCCTGAAAGCAATACATACCCGTATTTATTTCTGTTATCCTCTTCTCTTCCGGACTGGCGTCTTTTTCTTCAGCAATGCGCTCAAGTCCCCCATCGGCCTCGCGTATGATACGGCCATAGCCATAAGGCTCCGGCAGAAAAGCACTGAGTACAGTGGCTTCGGCCCCTTGTTGCCGGTGATATGCCAGCAGTTTTTTGACAGTTGCAGCTTCCAGCAAGGGGGTATCGCCGGCCAGAACTATCAGGGTGCTGGCGGGATCGATGTTGTTTTGAGCCTGCATCAGAGCATGTCCAGTGCCCAATTGCTGTTCCTGCACCACAAAATGCAGGTTCTCTCCTCTCAGGGCTTCCTCCACTATTTCCCGGCCATGCCCTACCACCAGGGTAATATCACTAATTCCGGCTTCTCTGACCGCATTGACCACATACCATATCATGGGCCGCCCTGCCACCCGATGAACTACCTTGGGCATTTGGGAACGCATACGAACCCCCTTGCCCGCAGCCAGGATAATTGCTGAATAACTCACTTGTAAATCCACCTTTTTACCTAATATAAAAAATAACTATACTAATATTGTTTTTATCTTTAATATATGCCAGTGTGTATAAGGCCGGGAATCAAATCTCACAGTCAATTGTATTATACCTTTTATCAGAAAGAATGAAAAATTTTTCACAGGCTTGAGCGTTCTTGTTTTTCCCTGCAAATCCGGCTTAAAGCAGCCTACCCCTACAATCCGGGGCGGGCGCATAAAAATTCTCTATAGGAGGCCGGGATGAGTTTTCCCGTCTTCTCGGCCTGAGGTTCGGTGGATGAGACTTGAACGGGAGTGTTAAGATAAGGTTAATGGAGGAGTTGCATGATGGCCTATAGACTGCTGCTGGTGGACGATGAAGACAAAATTCTTTCCATGCTTGAAAATTATCTCGGCCAGGAAGGCTTTGAAACTGCCCGGGCGAGTAACGGACGCGAAGCTTTGGAGATTTTCCGTCAGCAGAGCTTCGATTTGATCGTCCTGGATTTAATGCTGCCCCAAGTCAACGGTCTGGAAGTATGCAAGGAAATCCGCCGTTTTAGTGAAGTTCCTATTATTATCCTTACCGCCAAAGGTGATGAAATCGATAAGCTGCTGGGGCTGGAACTGGGTGCCGACGATTATGTCAGCAAACCTTTCAGCTTGCGCGAACTCAGTGCCCGTATCAAAGCAGTATTGCGACGCAGCAAAAGCTCATCCGCCGGCGGAAGCTCCTCGATGGCAATAGCCAACCTGCGGCTGGAACCGGCTCGTTTTGAATTGTTTGTTGAGGACAATCCGGTTGCGCTAACCCCTACAGAATTTAAGCTGATTTTTTCCCTGCTGGAACACCCCGGTCAGGTTTTGAGCCGCTTGCAGCTTTTGGAAAGGGCTTACGGCGATATCTACGAAGGTTATGAACGCTCTATTGACACCCATATAAGCAACTTGCGCCGCAAGCTGGAGAAGGCCGGCAGCAGGCTCGGCATCAAGTCGGTCTACGGTATCGGCTATAAGGTGGAAAAGGAGGGAAACGGGCATGAAGATATCTCATAGGCTGGCTCTATCCATGGCGGCCATGGCGGTGCTTTCGGTCTTCCTCCTGGCAGGATTGATTTATAATTCCACCAGCAACATTTTCTCCCGCTATATAGATCGCAGCATCTCCGTTCAATGCCAGCATTGGGCAGGTTCCCTGACCGCCTATTATGCTGCCCGGGGCAGTTGGGATGGCTTGCAGAGCTACCTGCAGAGTTCGACCGGAGATATTGCCGTACCTGGCCACCATTTCCGCGGCCGCGGCCTGGGCATGAGCTCCCAACGCTATCTGATGGGTAGTGAAGTAGTGGTAGTGGATGCCAGTCATCAGGTAGTCGGCGATTCCAACGGTACCAGGCTGGGCAGAACCTTGAGCAGTAAGGATTGGCAAAATGCTTATCCTTTGTTGATAGATAATATGTATATCGGCAGCGTTATCTTTTTCAATGCCGGGGTCAGCCGCCTGGGGGACCTGGAAGTGGATTTTCTGCATAATATGAGTCGGGCCACCCTCCTGGCCGCCCTGCTGACTCTAATTATTGCGATTCTGGCGGCAATTTTTATCAGCCATAAAATAAGTCACCCCATAAGCGATTTGGTTCGGGCTACCAACCAGTTGGCCGAAGGCCGCTGGCAAACCCGGGCCCCGGTTGGAGGAGACCAGGAATTTGCAGTTCTGGCCGATAATTTTAATCTTATGGCTCAAAAGCTGGAAGAAGCCCAGAACCGGAGAGAAAATATGACTGCCGATATTATTCACGAATTGAAAACCCCCCTGTCCATTTTGCGGGGCAACCTGGAATCGCTGCAGAGCGGAGCGCTAAACCCTTCCGAGGAAACCTATCTCTCACTGCAGGATGAGGTTATTCGCCTCTCCAAGCTGGTGGATGACCTGGAGGTGCTGAGCCGGGTGGAAAGCGGCCGGCTGGCTCTAAATCTTAAGGCATGTGAACTGCCGCCGTTGCTGGATGCACTGTTTCCCATAATCAATACTCTGGAATTGCAGGGCAAAAATTTTAGCAGCGAGATAGCAGACGATGTACCTGCTCTTTATGTGGATAAAGACCGGATATTGCAGGTGCTGATTAATCTGCTCAGCAATGCCATGGCCTATACCCCGGAAGGCGGCACTATCAAACTGGCTGCCGGTAAGGGCGAGGGCGGTTTTGTCCACATAGCTATAAGTGATTCGGGAAAAGGTATTGAGGAGCAGGATTTAGAGCATATATTTGACCGCTTTTACCGGGCGGAGCGTTCCCGCTCCAGGCGCCTGGGGGGAACCGGGCTGGGGCTGGCCATAGCGCGGGGTTTTGTCGAGGCGCATCAGGGCAAGATCTGGGCTGAAAGCACCCCGGGACAGGGCAGCACCTTCCACCTCCTGCTCCCGGCAGCCTAAAATTTTACTCCGGCCAGATATTTTTGGGCCAGTTCCAGATCGCTGGGCTTATCTACGTCTACACCTACTTCGGCATAAGGAGATATTACAGCCTTGCCTCTAATCCCCAGCACTTCGTAGAATCTTTTTTCCACGGTCTCAATGCTCAGACGCCGGATAATGTATTTCCAAACCAGGCCAAAGCCAAATAGTTTGGCCATGGCCAGAGGGTTTTTCCTGCGCTCCACCAGTTTTAATGCTATATCCAGCACCTGTTCAAACAATGCTGATCTTAATATAAACAGGTTGCCCCCGGTAAAAATACCGTCTTTAATATTAACATAGGTGCGGGCAACCCCGGGGAATTTGGCTTCGTTTACCTCCTTGCAGGTTACCGGGTAATAGAAATCAGCCTCGCTTGCTTGTGCCTGTTTTATAAAGTCGTCAATAGCTTCAGTAGTAATAAAAGGTATATCCGAAGGCATTATTAAAACCTGCTCACTGATACCTTTTTCCTGTAGTATTTCCATACCGTGGGCAAAGCTTTCTATGGCATTTTCGCCTCCATTTACAAAGAAAAGCCGCTCTTCCCGGGCAAATATATTGCGTAAAGCTTCGGTGGGCCCGCTGATAACAATATTCCTTACGAAGCTCGATTGCCTCAGGGCCCTATAAACATAGTAAATCATAGGGTAATTGCCGATTATAATCAGAGCTTCATTATCATAGGGAGCTATTTTTTTTAGTTCGCTGCTGCTTTCTCCCCCCGCCAGGATGATGGCGTCGTATTGCATACTTATACCTCCGTTAATCAGCTATGGGAAATCCGTCCTTTTTTATAGACTCAATCATACTGTTTTCCGCATTCTCGATATGATCCTGAGCTGCCTGGCGGGCTCCCGGCACATCACGCGCCTGAATGGCCTCCACGATAAGACGGTGTTCTTCCAGGGACTGCTTCATTCGGCCCGGATAGGCCAGAGACGTAGCCCGGAAGCGTTGAATCTGTTCACGCAGGTTGTTTATTATGGTAAAAAGGCGTTCATTACGGCTGGCCCGGTATACGGCTTCATGGAACTGGGTATCAATCTCCACCAGACGAACCATATCGTTGTGGGCTATGGCGTCAGCTTTTTCCACCAGGTGCCTCTCCAGGTATTCCATTTCCTCTTCCGTTATCCGTTCTGCGGCCAGTCCTGCAGCCAGAGCCTCCAGTGCGGCTCTGATTTCAAATACATCGGCTATATCTTTGAATGAAATATCGGCTACATAGGCCCCTTTGCGAGGAACCATTACAATGAAACCCTCCAGTTCCAGTTTACGCAAGGCCTCCCGGATAGGTGTGCGGGATACCCCCAGTTCTTCAGCCAGCTGTATTTCCATGAGCCTTTCCCGCGGCTTTAAGGCCCCGCTTATTATAGCTTCTCTGATGGCCTCCAAGACAAGTTCCCGCAGGGGTTTGTAGGAATCAAGATTTACCGGCAGCAGTCTTTTCTCTTGCACTTCAATCACCTCTTCCATAGGATGAAACCAGGTATACTTCCCGGTAGTCCTGCTTAAACTCCGTAAATGCCTGGCGGGCTGTTGCTTCATCGGGGAAAATGCCGAATACGCTTGGTCCGCTGCCGGACATCAGGGCGTTAATAGCTCCCTGTTCTTTCATTCTGGCCTTGACTATTCCTATCTCCGGCTTTTTCCTGATACTGACCGACTCCAGCACATTACCCATATAAGTTGCTATACTAATAATATCGTTATTATACCATGCCTGCAAAAAGCTTCTGGTATCAGGGGATTGGTTGACTGCCTGCAGGCCAAACTCCGCGTAGATCTGGGCGGTAGACAGCTGAAATCCCGGCTTGACCAATAAGATAAAGGGAATGGTCTTGGCGGGCAGGGGTTCAAGTATTTCCCCCCGTCCCCGGGCTATAGCCGTAGCTCCAGGGCTCATCAAGACTCCGGAATAATGCTCTGTATAATGCTCAGGCAAGCAGAAGGGTACATCGGAGCCAACAGCAGCAGCCAGTTCAAGCAAATCCTGACAGGAAAACCGGCTGCCGTAAAGGTAGTTAATTCCGGCCAGCACGGCGGCGGCGTCAGTACTGCCCCCGGCCAAGCCGGCTCCTATCGGTATGTTTTTCTCGATAAATATCTTGATCCCGGCTCCCGGGCCACATTTTTTGAGAATGGCAAGCGCTGCCTTATAAGCCAGGTTATCTTCACCAACAGGAATTTCGCTGCTGCTGGTTGCAAGTTCAATTCCTTGATCCCATATTTCCAGCGCTATCCGGTCAAAAAGATTAATCTGGTGCATAACGGTTTCCAATTCGTGATAGCCATCATCCCGTTTCCCGATCACGTCCAGGGTAAGGTTTATTTTAGCCGGAGCTTCTAAGATTATTCTATTTCGCATCATTTACTGCTCCTGTATTTTTTTAATTATATAACTAAAATTCCACTCAACCAATATTTTTCCTGCCATAGCTTAAGCAGCAGTGTTTTTCCGATATGAAAAACGGGGAACGGCTGGGCCGTTCCCCGGGGTTAGGGGGGAATGTAATGAGATTTAAGAAAATAAAGGGAAAGTATTGTCAGCCCTCTGTCAAGTGCAGGGGCAAATCTGAGTTACCGGTTCATCATCCAACTTCGCTTAACCACCTATAAAAGAATACTCCATTCCTTTACAGGGCTGTCACATAACTAGCTTAATTTCCAGATAATTTAACCTTCATCCCCCGTGGGATTAGTTCCAGGCATTTCAGACTGACCTGAGCCTCGGAGGGGCTACTAAGACTCAGGCCCTGGTCAGAGGAGGAAACCATACACAGGGGCGGAAACAGGACACACCACCAGTTTTTGCCTTCCCCTCCTCCCAGCACCACTCTCACCGCTTCGTATCGCCCCTGGGGAAATACCACATTGCCGTAACTCTTGGTTGGGAAATCAAATTCTCCTATATAAACTGCTACCGGGTAGTTATACCCCCGGGCAGCTACCACCGACTCAGCCAGTTCTTTTATCTCCTCCTGTTTATTTATGGCAATAGAGCGGGCTTCTTCCGCACTTTTTACATCAGCGAATTCATTACCCATATGAGCAACGATGCGATCCTTGACCTCCAGTTTTAAAGCCTGATCCGCCGGGCTGTCGCTGTTAGCTATTACATGCAGCCTTAATACGCTTTTATTTAAGGGCTGGCCCCAGGCCATCAGAGTATATGCTCCCAACAGGGTCACGCATAATACGATGGCGATAGTCAGGCATTTTTTAAACATAAGTTGTCTCCCCCTCTCTGATACTAAAAATTATTTCCTAAATAATAAGATTTAAACCTCCAATATTATTTCCGCTGTGCTGTCACAGATATTTCGATATATTACTCTAATTCGGCAAGAATTATAGCGTAAATTGTCGTTGAAAAAGACCTTCTTTATTTATAGACTATAAGCGGAGGGTATAGCTAGAGAGGTGTGATCTCCTTGAACTGCAGAATACAAGTCTTATTTGAGATGGCAGCAACGGCTGCGCACCCATCCATAATGAAAAGTATTATTTCTTATATGGATCGCAATATGGTGCCGCTTTGCTATAAAAAACCTGAACTTTTGGCGCAAGAAATCAATGGCGTGCTCAATAATATGACCAATGGCTACCATATCATCAACTCTGTCCCGGAAAATTTGGAAGAGCAGCAGCTCTATATTGATTTGCAGATGGAAAAAAGTGATGAAATGGGTGTGGTGTACCTGCAGGGTCGTTTCCGGGTATTTGTTATCCAAACCGAGGAGCCGGTTATAGAAGACGTCTTTAATATAATCGCTAGCCCGGGGCCGCAGTTGGAGGCTCTCAACCGCCAGCTATATCTTTATGGCGAGACTCTTGACCGCAAACTTTTTCCCGGCAGCAAAAAAACGCGCTTGGCGTCCAGTCACCCGATCCTGCCCCAGGCGAGCATGGTTAACCTGTAATTTTTAAAAACCGTTTCCTTATTCCAAAACGACCGGGCGCTTATGGCCCCGGGTGGCTGTAAACAGCTTACTGTCAGGGCCCGGGCTACGGCTACTTTCTGCTTTTCACCACCTGAAAGGCGGAGGGCAGACTGCCTGCAAAAATGCAAGCAGAAATGGAGTATAGCAAAGAAGGGGCACATCGGAAGAAACCCTCCCGTAATACACCCCTCTCCTGATATAAAATTATAGTTCTATTTTATGGTTGTACACCAGTACCGCAGCTATAAACACTATTACCGTACCTGCCAGCATGATAAGCGTGTTTATCCCTACCAATTGATTAAAGGCTGCCATACTGAAGTTATACTGGCTCATGTGCATCTGGCTGTAGTTTCCCAGTTGTTGCCACAGAGGGGTCATTGCTTTACCCATCAGCCAGAAGGTGGCTACGAAAACAATAGCCGTTACCAGGCCGGAAAAGCGCCTTACTAATTTGCCCAGCAGCTGACTGAAAAAGCTGATACAGATTATATAAGCCATCCCTACCAGAGTCATCAGGAAACATAGAAGCCCTGAGCTGAGCATGGTTTGTATTCGGGTATCTATGCCCAGTGCCTGGGCCTGTCTCAAGGTTTCCAGGAGCCCCGGTTCAGGGAAGAGCACCAAGACCAGAATAATGCCTCCGATAGAAACCACCACCGTCCCAATAACATACTGGCTGAGCAGGGCCAGCAGTTTGGAACCCAGAATACTTGCTCCCCTTACCGGCAGGGACAGCAACAGGTAAACCGTGTTAAAATTCCATTCCCGTCCCAGCAGTTTAAAAGAGGATATAAAAGGCAAGAGCGCCGCCAGCCCTAAAATCATCATCAAAGGTCCGACAACCAAAGCGGGAAAATTCTGGGCTTTATAATACAATACAATGTCTATTACCAGAGTTGCTGCCAGCACTATGAATATTTCGGGGCGCAGATCCCACATTTCCTTGGCATAAAGCTTAAAAAACTTCTTCCAGCTGCTAGTCTGCATTTCTGAACGCCTCCTTCATCAGTTCTACCAGGGACATGTTTCTTTCCACCCGCAAATCTTCAGCATTGCCACTAAGCTTTACTGCACCGCGATCCAAGAAGATTACTTCGTCCACCAGGCTCTCCACCTCGGCAATTTCATGGGTGGAAATGATAATAGTCTGTTCCCCTTCCCGGTAATCCCTGATTAAGGTGTTGATAATCTCTTCCCGGGTTAAAATGTCAATACCGGACAACGGTTCATCCATCAGCAGATATGGTGCTCGCCGGGATACGGTCAGGAGCAGCTTGGTTTTGGCCCGCTGGCCTTTGGAAATCTTGGAAATTTTCATATCTTCTTTCAGATTAAGATATTTAATTAATTCCCGGTATTTGGCCTCATCCCAGTCAGCATAAAAAGTACGGATGAAATTGGCTGCCCGGGCTATGTTCATCCAGGGGTAGAGATGGTCAATCTCCGGCAGATAGGCTACATCCTGCTTCTTGTCCTGAGGGTTCTGCCCGTCCACCATAACTTCACCCCGATCAGAACGATTAAGTCCCATAATCAGCTTCATGCTGGTCGACTTGCCGGCGCCATTAGGTCCAAACAGGCCGATTATTTTTCCCTTGGGAAATAAAATACTGACATTATCCAAGGCAACAGTGCTGCCAAAACTTTTGCTTACGTTCTTAAACTCTATCACTAGTGACGGCCTCCTTCCGGCGGGATTGTTCCTCCCCGAGTATTTCCAGCATTGCTTCCGCACTGTAACCCAGCGACTCCATCTCACTGATAAAATTGTCTACCAGATTAACTGCCATTTCCATCTTTATATCCTCCAGCTTATCCCCGGATATACTGATAAAGGTTCCTTGCCCTCTTAATGTTTCCACCATATTCATGCTCTCCATTTCCCGATAAGCTCTCTGTACCGTGTTGGGGTTGATCCTGGCCTTCTCAGCATATTCCCGCTGCGAAGGTATTTTATCTCCTTCTTTTAATTCCCCGCGAATGAGTTTTTTCTTAAAATCATCCATTATCTGTTTATAAATCGGCTGCGAGGCATTAAATTCCACATCCGGCCACCTCCTCTGGTGAATTAGTTTACTAGTACACTATTATAATAATTCTCCGTTCTGTTCCTGTCAAGTTTATTACGCCTGTATATTTCCCAACTTTAGGCGGGGGTAAAAAAATCCCGCAGGCAAACACCTGCGGGGCGGATACGGTTAAGTTAATGCTGGCATTTACCACCATGGTGATGGTGTTCTCCGCAACAGTCACATTCTTGCGGACGGGAAGGATTAACTCTGACATCAAGCTGGGCTTTTACCTGCTCCCGGATGTTTTGCAGGTATACTGCATATAGTTCCTTCTGCTCCTTTAATTCTTCCGGGGTAAGCCCCTCTTCCTTCTTCTTTTTGGCCAGCTGGTTAATCCGTTTAATCATTTCCTCCAAAAAACATGCCCTCGCTTTCCCGTTTGTATAGTATTTTACCCCAATATCTGAGCAAGCGGTGTTTTAAACCCGTATTTTTATCCCATAAAAAAGATGCTTGCCCCTACGCAACAAGCATCTTCTTCACATAACTCCTATACCCCTCATAAACGAAGCCTTACTTTCCTTTTTCTTCCTCCTGCCTGGCCAAATATTCCCTTATTATCATCCTCACCAGTGCACTGCGCGATATTTGATTTTTCTTGGCCAATTCCTTTATATCGTTTACCTGATTTTTGGTCAGACAACAAGTGCAAACCACAGTAAATATTACCCACCTCTATCAGGTGCAGATTCAGAAAAAAGGCCGCAAAGGATATAATTATAACATTAATCAGGTAAATGGCTCTTATACTTTGAGCTCCAACTAAAAGACTAGTTCGATACCTTAAAAGATGTTCTCAGAACTACTACAAAAAGATGGCTTGTTCAAGTTATTGAGCAGGCCATCTTTTCATTTATTTAAGTATAATTATGATAGAAGACTGACTAGGTTGCAATCCCTCTACATATAGACTCTTCTTTCTGGTTGCTCATCTAAATGAGACTCGATTTTTGCAATAGTTTTTGTATAATCACTGCCACCTCAGCTCTGGTGATGTTATCCTTCGGAGCTACCATATTGGTACCCTTTCCGGATATGATCCCGGTTTTTATACAGACAACCGCGCTGATTTTGGCATACTCTGCTGTTTTGTCGGCATCTACATATGCGGCCAATAGCTTTTCGGCATCTACTGATGGGATTTCCACCTTTAATCCGGTGATATTCATAGCTTTTGCAATCATGGTCATGGCTTGTTCGCGGGTAACCTTATCTGTGGGACCAAATTTCCCGTTGCCGTAACCGGAGATTATTTTGTACTGGGAGGCCGTTTGTATGGCACCGCTATACCAGTCGCTGCTTTGAACATCGGAAAAATCCTCCTGGCTGCTGCCGGGTTTCAATCCTAAAGCTCGCACCACAATACTGGCAAACTCTGCCCGGGTAATATCTCGGTCAGGCTCGAAGCTACCTTTACTTACTCCGCTGATGACCATTCTTGATCCCATATCATTGACTGCAGTTTTGGCCCAGTGTTTATCTACATCCTTGAATTCGATGGGATGCCAGATAACTAAATAGGTACTGTTGGTTAAACTGTTGATTTTAGCATAGTATTTGCCGTCTATTTGTACTATACGGGTCGGTACTGGTCTTACGCTTCCATCTGCTTCAATCACTACTCCGGTAGTAATTTTACTTGGGTCTACCCCTTCCGGGATGGCTACGGTTCTTTCGACATAAGAGTTAAAGCTATTCACAGACACAGTTTTATTTCCGAAGGTGCATCGAACATTGAATTCTATCGGCGGTGCTACTATAGTAAACTCACCTGTCCTGGCAGAGTTCTCCACTACCTTGACTATTTCGCCTGCGGGAGTCGCCATCTGTATCTGTACCTTTATATCCTTTAGTTCTACATTGGAAGCGAATTGCGCTGATATTTCATCAATTCTGATCTGTTGAGCAGGGAGAATATAGGTTGCACTATCGGTCTTGACTTCTAATATAGCCTGTTTGTTTTCCATATTCTTAACCATTTGGCCAGTCAGTTCTCCAACCACAATATCAGATCCTGTCATAACTGGAATGGTCACTACGGCATTACTGCCTTCCGCTTCAAGCTTTGCTTGCAGCTTGTCAGGATTAACGCTTAGGATGGTTACGGTCTGATCACCTTGCTTGGACGTTGTAGCTATTCCTGCGTTTTCAGTATGGCCGTTTACCTGAATGTCGGCGCCGGTTACTGCCGTTATAGGGGCAGGCGTAGCTGTTGATGAATTACTGCCGCCACCGGGGAATGTACTGCTGACTGTCAGGGCTGCTGCATTGGATGTGGCCGACGGAGCTGCTGTACCGGTTATGATCACCCGATATTGATATCCGTTCATAGCCGCCGTGGCTCCGGTGATATTCAGGGTGGCTGTTGTTGCGTTGCTGTAAACGCCGCCGTCAGCTATATTGCTGAAGCCCGAGCCGGTATTCACCTGCCACTGGTAGGTGAGACCTGTTCCGGTTGCGGCTACCGTAAAGCTGGCGTTGTTTCCGGCATTGACGGTCGCATTGCCTGGCTGACCGGTAATGGCCGGCGGCCTGTTGACTGTCAGGGTTGCACTGCCGGAAGTGCTCGAGAGGGTACCGGCATCCGTTACCACACAGCGATATATATATCCGTTCATAGCTGCCGTGGCTCCGGTGATATTCAGGGTGGCTGTTGTTGCGTTGCTGTAAACGCCGCCGTCAGCTATATTGCTGAAGCCCGAGCCGGTATTCACCTGCCATTGGTAGGTGAGACCTGTTCCGGTTGCGACTACCGTAAAGCTGGTGTTGTTTCCGGCATTGACGCTTGCATTGCCTGGCTGACCGGTAATGGCCGGCGGGCTGCTGACTGTCAGGGCTGCTGCATTGGATGTGGCCGACGGAGCTGCTGTACCGGTTATGATCACCCGATATTGATATCCGTTCATAGCCGCCGTGGCTCCGGTGATATTCAGGGTGGCTGTTGTTGCGTTGCTGTAAACGCCGCCGTCAGCTATATTGCTGAAGCCCGAGCCGGTATTCACCTGCCACTGGTAGGTGAGACCTGTTCCGGTTGCGGCTACCGTAAAGCTGGCGTTGTTTCCGGCATTGACGGTCGCATTGCCTGGCTGACCGGTAATGGCCGGCGGCCTGTTGACTGTCAGGGTTGCACTGCCGGAAGTGCTCGAGAGGGTACCGGCATCCGTTACCACACAGCGATATATATATCCGTTCATAGCTGCCGTGGCTCCGGTGATATTCAGGGTGGCTGTTGTTGCGTTGCTGTAAACGCCGCCGTCAGCTATATTGCTGAAGCCCGAGCCGGTATTCACCTGCCATTGGTAGGTGAGACCTGTTCCGGTTGCGACTACCGTAAAGCTGGTGTTGTTTCCGGCATTGACGCTTGCATTGCCTGGCTGACCGGTAATGGCCGGCGGGCTGTTGACTGTCAGGGCTGCTGCATTGGATGTGGCCGACGGAGCTACTGTACCGGTTATGATCACACGATATTGATATCCGTTCATAGCCGCCGTGGCTCCGGTGATATTCAGGGTGGCTGTTGTTGCGTTGCTGTAAACGCCGCCGTCAGCTATATTGCTGAAGCCTGAGCCGGTATTCACCTGCCACTGGTAGGTGAGACCTGTTCCGGTTGCGGCTACCGTGAAGCTGGTGTTGTTTCCAGCATTGACGCTTGCATTGCTTGGCTGGCCGGTAATGGCCGGCGGGCTGTTGACTGTCAGGGCTGCACTGCCGGAAGTGCTCGAGAGGGCACCGGCATCCGTTACCACACAGCGATATTGATATCCGTTCATAGCCGCCGTGGCTCCGGTGATATTCAGGGTGGCTGTTGTTGCGTTGCTGTAAACGCCGCCGTCAGCTATATTGCCGAAGCCCGAGCCGGTATTCACCTGCCACTGGTAGGTGAGACCTGTTCCGGTTGCGGCTACCGTAAAGCTGGCGTTGTTTCCGGCGGTTACGGTCGCATTGCCTGGCTGACCGGTAATGGCCGGCGGGCTGTTGACTGTCAGGGCTGCTGCATTGGATGTGGCCGACGGAGCTACTGTACCGGTTATGATCACACGATATTGATATCCGTTCATAGCCGCCGTGGCTCCGGTGATATTCAGGGTGGCTGTTGTTGCGTTGCTGTAAACGCCGCCGTCAGCTATATTGCTGAAGCCCGAGCCGGTATTCACCTGCCACTGGTAGGTGAGACCTGTTCCGGTTGCGGCTACCGTAAAGCTGGCGTTGTTTCCGGCGGTTACGGTCGCATTGCCTGGCTGACCGGTAATGGCCGGCGGGCTGTTGACTGTCAAGGCTGCTGCATTGGATGTAGCCGACGGAGCTACTGTACCGGTTATGATCACACGATATTGATATCCGTTCATAGCCGCCGTGGCTCCGGTGATATTCAGGGTGGCTGTTGTTGCGTTGCTGTAAACGCCGCCGTCAGCTATATTGCTGAAGCCCGAGCCGGTATTCACCTGCCACTGGTAGGTGAGACCTGTTCCGGTTGCGGCTACCGTAAAGCTGGTGTTGTTTCCGGCGGTTACGGTCGCATTGCCTGGCTGACCGGTAATGGCCGGCGGGCTGTTGACTGTCAGGGCTGCTGCATTGGATGTAGCCGACGGAGCTACTGTACCGGTTATGATCACACGATATTGATATCCGTTCATAGCCGCCGTGGCTCCGGTGATATTCAGGGTGGCTGTTGTTGCGTTGCTGTAAACGCCGCCGTCAGCTATATTGCCGAAGCCCGAGCCGGTATTCACCTGCCACTGGTAGGTGAGACCTGTTCCGGTTGCGGCTACCGTAAAGCTGGCGTTGTTTCCGGCGGTTACGGTCGCATTGCCTGGCTGACCGGTAATGGCCGGCGGGCTGTTGACTGTCAGGGCTGCTGCATTGGATGTGGCCGACGGAGCTACTGTACCGGTTATGATCACACGATATTGATATCCGTTCATAGCCGCCGTGGCTCCGGTGATATTCAGGGTGGCTGTTGTTGCGTTGCTGTAAACGCCGCCGTCAGCTATATTGCTGAAGCCCGAGCCGGTATTCACCTGCCACTGGTAGGTGAGACCTGTCCCGGTTGCGGCTACCGTAAAGCTGGCGTTGTTTCCGGCGGTTACGGTTGAACTATCTGGTTGTGTGGTGATGTTCGGGGGAGTATTTTCAACAGTAAAGGTTGTACTCGGTCCAGCCCCTGGAGCGGCGTTTCCTGCCATGTCTGATGCAGTTCCCGCCGCTATGGAGATTCCCAGAGTGCCGTTGCCGGTAATACCGCTGATGGTGACCGTGCGTGTGAGGCCTGTTCCGTTTACACCCAGCGTTCCATCGGCATTACCCGTCCTATTAAGTGTTATGTTTTCTACAGCCAGAGTGCTGGCATTAAAATTCGCATCTGAATAAGTAACGGTATAGGTCACCGGACCGTTGGAAGTCAGTGCAGCCGATGGCGCACCAATACTTATAGCCGGCGGTGTTTTGTCAATGGTATATGATTGGTTGGAATAGGGCTTTACAGTTGTAATACTCAGGCTAAGGCCTGTATCGTTCACTAACCTGGGAGTTAAAGCGCCATCTCCGGTGCCAGTGTTCACCGTAATATCCCACTGGGCATTTGAGGATTCCGCCACAACGGATACACTATTGATAGAAGCACCGGTCACGGTAGGATTTAAATCAAAATTACTTGTGCTGACTCCGGTAACACCCTTACCGAAAGCAGCACGGTAGGTTACACTGGCTGCATTGGTGATACTTGATGCGGGGCTCGTACAAACTATAGAATCAATGGTTGTTCCAGTTTGTATACCCACACCGACACCGTCTAATACCGGATAACCTGAATTTTTGCCCTCTGTATCTGCTTTCCACGCAGTTCCTCCCGCGTTTAAACCGATCACAAACGCAGGAAGCGTCATATCGACTGAAGGTTTTCCAGTGGAATCATTGGTGCTGATGCCGTCAGAACCAATAGCACCAACTCCTGTTGCTATTGCAGTACTGTTCCAATAGCAATTTGTTATGGTTGCAGGATTGATGCCTCCGGCCAGACCGCCTACACTGCCAGCAGCACCAGTCACCCCGCCTGTTGCATAGCTGCTGGTTATTGTACAGCCGCTGGCAACTCCTAACAGGCCGCCCGCATAACTGCCTGTACCGCCCTTCACGTTGCCTGTTGCATAGCTGTTGGTTATTTGGCTGCTTCCTTCGCCAAATCCTGTCAAACCGCCCGCTTTGCCGTTATTTATTCCACACTCCACACTTGCCGTTGCATAGCTGTTAGTTATAATGCTGCCATTTATATATCCGACCAGGCCTCCAACCATGGCAACTTCGTTTACTCCTTTAATAATTCCTGTTGCATAGCTGTTGGTTATATTACTGGACAAAGCACCACCTGCCAGACCGCCTACATAGGAATTTGATGGAGATGAATCTATGACAACATTTTCCACCCCCACTTTGTTTATAGTTGCACCGTCTATATAACCAAACAAACCTACAATTGTTTCGGCTGAAGACGAATTTATCATCAGGTTGGAAATAATTTTTCCATTTCCATCAAATATTCCTCCAAAGGAATTGCCCGTTCCTATCGGTGTCCAGGGATGATTATTAAGATTAATATCGTCTGTGAGCTTAAAGAATTCGCCGGTATAAGGTTGCCCTAAATTTACCTGTTCCGCTAAATATGCAAGCTGCGCGCCCGTGGCAATTTGATACGGGGCAAGGGCTGATCCGTTCCCAACGGTAAACGCAGTTTTAGAAGAACCGTCCCAAGTATCTGCTGCACTTGCCGTCGGCGTAAGCTTGAACAGTATGCCTGCAACAATCACCAACGCTAAAGCCGTCATAATTAATGTATCCCTCAATCTTTTATACAATAGCGTTACCTCCCTTGTACATTGTAGTTAGACGTACCTAAATCAAAAAGCTTAGTTCTTTTGACAATCACATAGGAATTCCGGGGTAACTCGGATAAATATTCTCGTAAAGGCAGGGGGCTTCGAAGGTCCTCCTTGGGAAGTATTGCTCTGTCCCGAAATTAAGAGTGAAGCCCCACCCGTACGAGAGGACTCGAATGAGCACGTTGTTGATGCGGCTTGCCGCATGCTGCGAGTTACGCGCAAGGTTGAGGCTCGTAGGGGCTAAAGGGAACCTGCCGTATTTTGTGAAAGTAGGGGTTAGTATGTTCTATGCAGGTATTGACATCGCCAAGCACCGTCACGAGCTTTGCCTGGTTGATGAGACAGGTAAACCGGTTTTGCAGATTTTTATCGAGAATACTCACAAGGGGTTTGAAAAGCTTTTGCAAGCGATCAATGGTTTAGAAGTTGCTCCTGATGGAGTTCGGTTCTGCATGGAAGCTACCGGGCATTACTGGTTAGCTCTCTATTGCCATCTTAAGGAGCTGGACTATAAGGTTAGCGTTATTAATCCTATTCAGTCTGATGCCCTGCGCAATCTCTACATTCGCAAAATCAAAACTGATGAGAAGGATGCTTTGCTCCTGGCTGAGATGCTGCGTCTTGGTCTTGCCCCTGAAGCCAATCTGGCTTCGGAAACGGTAATGAAGCTGCAAACCCTCTCTCGTATTCGAATTGAATTTGTGCACCAGATCGGCGCTTTAAAGAACAGGGTGCTTGGTATCCTCGACCGGATCTTTCCTGAATACCCCAAGTGCTTTTCTAATGTCTTTATTCGCACTTCCAAGGAATTGCTTAAGCGCTATTGTGAACCCGAGGAAATCGCCGAGTTGGATATCTCAGAATTGACTGGCTTTCTTAAGCAGCACTCCCGCGGCCGCCTCGGTGCAGAACGGGCTGAACAGATTCAGGCTTTGGCCAAGGGTACGTTTGGGATTAACCTGGCCTTGGACGCTTTTACTCTAGAACTCCGCCTTATGGTTGAACAGGTTGAATTCATTGAAGATCAGATCGCTGTCATTGAGGAAGCCATCAACCAGGTCATGGAGGAAATGCGCCCCAGCCCTGATACGCCTTACCGCCATGTTCTGGAGACCATTCCTGGCATCGGTCCTGTACTGGCTGCTGCCATCATTGGCGAGGTGGGCGATATTAGTCGATTCCCTAATGCCAAGGCTTTGGTGGCTTATGCCGGTATTGATGCTACGGTTCGCTCTTCGGGTCAGTTTGAGGGCACCCGTAATCGGATGTCTAAACGGGGCTCCCCTGTTTTACGCAACAGCCTATGGCTGGCTGCCGTTTCGGCCCGCAGATGCAATCCGGAACGGAAAGCTTTTTACGAATTGAAGTGCAGCCAGGGCAAGCATTCGAGTGTGGCTACCGGAGCTGTAGCGCGGCGTTTGGTGCATTTGATCTATTCTCTTTGGAAAGAAAATCGCCCCTTTGACCCGAATTATACCTGGTCGCCCACAAACCCCAATGGGTAACCGGAATCTCTATGTGATTGTCAAAGAACTTTTTTAAACCTATTGACTTTTCATAGCACGTCTTAATAAATCAGGCTGTACTTAAACAAGGTTTAAATTAAACTCCCCCTCTTGCGCACTTTTGTAATATTCACTTGACCCATACCGAGACTAAGAATCTATTTTAAATAAAACTTACAGTCACTATATATTCCATATTCACATGCGACTTCCTCTAACCAAATTATATTTTTTTTGCTGCTGTTAATATGGTTTTATCAACCTTTTAACCACCACTACGGTAAACTTTTGCTGGAGTATTTTGAACAATTAATCATATACAAGGCCGAGCACCTATCATTATATATAGGTCGCCGCTGCACCCGGTATTTCTAATCGTAAAACCCGGGGGATAAATTACTGCCCTTACTCTCTTCGGGATTTGTGTGTTCCATGATATAGTGAACGAGAAAAACGGATGATTTTGTCTAGCCACCGGACAAATCATCCGTTTTATCGGTTTATATCTGAGCTTAGACGACTGTTTTCGCACATCTGGTCAATCATCATGTCCCTTATGTTGCATATCTCAATACCGGTTATAACGCCTAATTGAACAAACCATCTTCCTGGTCAAGTTTACAGGCCGGAAACAGCCCCTTATTAAATCAACCTTTATATTTGCAAAACGTAATTAAAATATCTCATACATCTTCTATATAATAGATGATCATTATGGCCGGCAAGGCTGCCGATGTGTCGTTAATTTCGGCCCTTTCGTTTAATGTAATTTGCGATTGCTTTTGCGATATCTTTTAGAATCTTTTCATCCCGTTCCGGATTTGGTTCAGCGTAAACAGAAATAACCTCGATTTGCTTCTCAGCCATCCTTCTCCCCCCAGAATTCCCTTTCTGGATTTTATGCATACGCTGCACAAAATCACCCCCACAAGTTTTTCCTTATAAAACAAAAAAAGCCGGGCGTTTAATCCCGGCACAAAAAGCGGATTCTGATAAATTCGCAGGGAGTTTTTTCAGGTTGAGATACAAAACCATTAGAGAATAAAAGCATCCTTAGCGTTTAAGCACAGATTGCACAATGTACGGGTCAAACTGCTGGCCGGAAAGAGAGAAAATCTCACCGACGGCTTCATCAAAAGGCAGAGGCCTTCTGCGATACGGCCGCGCCGAGGTCATGGCGTCCATAGCGTCAGCTATGGCTATGATCCGACCGGCTAGCGGTATGTTCTCTCCGGCCAGGCCGTAAGGGTATCCTCTGCCGTTCCAGCGCTCGTGATGGGCAATAATACCGGCAATAATCTCCTCCCCTATAGTCTTTTCAGCCTGTATCATACCGGCTCCGGTTACCGGATGTTGATAAAGTATCTCCCACTCCTGTAAAGTCAGTTTTTCACCACGGTTTAGTATTTCTTTTGAAATACTAACTTTGCCAAGATCATGGAGTAATGCAGAATAGTGTAAATATTGCAGAATAGACTGATCAAGTGATAATTCCTGGCCAATAAAAACGGAAATGCGAGCCACCCTGCGGCAATGTATGTATGTAGCGAAATCATGCTTTTTTATCAGTTTAAGATGTTTATAGACTACGGCACCTACCAAAACATACACCTCCGTAAGATTACTTAAAAAACCCCAATGCTTTATGCAAAGGGATTAATAAATTAGATTTCTTATTTCGCCATATTGGCTTTTTGCAGGAACCAGTACATCGTAACCACAACCTCGCTTTTGGTAAGCGGTTTGGACAGGTTGCGGCGCTCATTAGCCCACTTATTTATCTCCGCCTGGTTTACTTTTACTGGCGAAGCCTTAAGGATGTTATTAATGATTTGCTCCATTTGAGCCGGAGTAACAAATGTAGAGCCGCTTATACCGGGATTTATTCCGGTGGCACGGGCAGCTACCTGTGTAACGTCTTTTGTTGTGATATTTTCTCCTGCCGGTGGAGCAATCCCCCTGTTTTCAAACCAGTCTTTGGCCGGGCTGGCCCAACTCTGAGTTGAAGGGGAAGGCAAAGTTACCATAACATACTTATCGTTTCCGCCCAGAATTGTATACTTGCCACTTGCCGGATCATAAATGCTTGGAACATATTCATATTGTCCATCAGCACCAGGCTTAAAAAACGCTGTATCACCAGAAGGAGCTTGAACCTCGTTCCCTTCAACGGTACCGATTACGTTACCAGGAAGTTCAGTAATTGGTGATTCATTGTGTGGTTTATGTGCTTCTGCTGTATTTCCATTGTTACCTCCCCCATTATTCAGGGATATAACATAACGGCCTGAAGCTTCGATATACTTTTTACTACTGATATCGTAATCATAACGAACATAAAAACCGCCTGATAATAGCTCTTTGATAAAAGTATGGCTTCCTTCAAAAATGCCTGGATTGGTTTCACTGCATATAATCCTGGGATTGCCCTGGATTCCATAGGAAATGACTTCAATATTTTCCTGGCCGATTCGATTATAATCAGTTACGGTTATCGTCATCTTATCCCCGGTAGTATACTGGTCTTTGTCAATACTGATTGTCGGCAGCCCTGCATAAGTGGCCAAAGTAAAGGAAATGTTCTTACCGGCTTTATTTCCCGCTCGGTCAATTGCAGATACTGAGAGGATATAGGTTCCATATTCACAAATTTCCTGCCCGGATAACCAGGCTGCAATTTGGCCAAATCGTTTAAGATTAGCTGCTACCGTTACTTCCCCGCTGTTATCCTGGGCTGATACAATCGGTATTACCGGCGAGGAATACTTCCCGCCGTCTGTAACCCCAGTTATATTGACTTCAGGCGGTGTAAGGTCAACAATAATATCTACCGATCCGGTATCTGTTTTAGCCCAGGCAAAGGAAGCCTGGGCTAAAATCAGAAGGGCGATTAATATAAAAGTGGTTAAGCTTTTACGCATTGTCCCCCTCCTATCTGCCGTCATCAGCTATAACTTCAATAGTATGGGAACCTTCCGGAAGGGCTACCGCATCAAGACTTATACTGTAAGGCTTCCCTCCCTGGCAGTCTTCTATCACCACCGACCTGGTTATCCCGTAAACGCTGGCAGTCACGGTTACGCTGTCGTTGTCTTCATCGGACACGGTTCCCGAGACGGTGATAATATTGTATCCCTCCGCCTGGGAATAAGCGGTTCCTGTTTCCGGAGCAGAAATGGTTAATTCCGGCGCCTTGTTGGTACTTGCCTCTATATTAACACCCGCGGTCTCTATCTCGTCTCCGTTGCGCGCTTTAGCACTGATCGTATACTCTTTCCCCAGAACCAAACCGGTAAACTCATGGGCCAGCAGATTAGCGGTAAATGGGACAGTGTCAATGTATCCAGCACCATCGGTAATACTTACGGCATATTCGGTCCCTTCCGGATTGCCGTTGGCTTCCCATGAAAAAGCGAGGCTGGTTGAAGTCTTACCGGTTACCTGAAGATTAGCAGGATCGTTAGACAGAGTGAATACTGCTTTTTCAGGACTGGCCGGGCTGTTACCCATGGGGTTATACGCGACAACCTTGTACTGGTGGACAGTGTTCGGCAAAAGCCCTTCGTGGATATATGAAAGTTCAGTTACATCAGCTATTTGAGTGACTCCATCCATTAATTGATATCCGGTTGCTCCTTGAACGGCGGTCCATTCTACCTTTACTGATTGAGGAGTCAAGGCGGCAGTGGTCGGCTGCTCCGGAGCAACCGGAGCGCTCAGATTAAACTGCATGGTCCGGCTGGCAGTATTGGTAGCAGTATCAGAGGCATTGACAACCAAGGTATAATTTCCCGGGGTATTTACCGCCGTTCCAGATGTAAAGGGAGTAGGTGTACCACCGTCTTTGGCAATAGTTGCCGTACAGCCGGCCAGGCCGGAGCCCCCGGCATCAGCTGCGCTGTATACGGGGCTTACAGAACTGTAATAGGTCTCGTTGTTATCAATACCCGTGACTGTGATTACCGGCGCGGTTTTATCGATTTTTACGGCCCCAACGGCTTCAGGCCCGACGTGCCCTACCATATCTACTGCTTTTACCGACAGGTTATGATTACCTTCATCGGTAATAGCTATTTGGAACTCTGCTGAACCCGGGTTGCTGTGCTGTACCCCGTTTATTTCATAGTCCACTTGTTTGACCCCGGATGATACCCCGTTACTTACCGGGTCAACCAGATTATCGACTAATATCTGAACATCTTTATTCACCCAGGCGGGCGGTACACCGGTCAATACCGGAGCCAGGGGTGCGGTTTTATCTACGAGTATATTCCTATTGATATGGATACTCTCTGCAGCAATAGCCGTGCCTTGAATGCTAAAAGCAAGCATGACCATAAGAGCTATTAATTTGTGTTTCATTTTTACCTCCTACCTCCCGTCATTGGCCCAAAGGTCAATCGTGTACGTACCTTCCGGTTTACTTTGGTCAATTGTAAATAAAAAAGAAAAAGGCTTGCCTGACCCGCACTGCGACACCGATTGGTCCTGTGTAAATATAACGCTGCCATCTTTTCTAACCCTTACGGATACGGTCACATTATCGTTATCCGGATCGGTTACGGTACCCGACAGAGCAAGCTGATTGTATCCGTTTACTTCAGAAAAACTCGCTCCTTGCTCTGGATTTGTCAGAGCTACAGAGGGAGCAGAGTTCAGGACTACGAACGCCGAACGGAAACCAATGGAGGAGCTCGTACCGAACGCACCATAGCTGCCGCGATAGGACACTGGAAAGTTGCTTCCATAATTGTTGTAACAACCACCGCGCGTAAGACGTTCACCAGAGTATGTAGAGTATGCGTCCATTGTCCATTCCCATAAGTTACCCGCAAAATCGTAGATATTGTTTTTACAAAACTCTGAATAGGCACCCGTGTTCATTAAATTATTATTCCCGGTATAAGGGTCATTCGCACTGTTACCCCAGTTAGTGCTATCTGTTACATTAGCACCGCTGTTCTCCAGCCACTTACAGATTACATCCCATTCTTTGTCATATAATAGATGGGAGTAAACCCTTGTCCAACTATAATTAATGGCCATATTTTCGGATTGGGTTATTGAATTAGACCAACTAATATTATTCCAAGGGGCCTGGTTTTGTTTGGACTGGACCTTCCCCCCATTATTACTAGCTTCATATCTCGCTACATAGAAACCACCTGTAGCAGCAATAGCATCAGTGATCTGAAGCGGTATTTCTTCGTATTGTATCTGATCAGGCGCAGTTAAGCCTTTTCCCCAATCATAATGCGTTAGAGCCGCTACGCCTCCCGGGGCATTTACTGCCCCCACTGGTATCCATACAAATTCATTTCCATGGGTGTCTTGTATTACATACCCAGTACCCCAGGTGCCGGTCAAGTATGTCCAGCCCGGCGGGATAGGCGGTGTCTTCCAAGGCTCGGCAGAAGCCTCCGCAGGCTTTTGAACAAGACTTAAGAAAAATATAAGCATAAGGAAAAATCCCAGCTTCTTTAATTGGAACCGCATCTACATTCCCCCTTTTATAGTTTTAAATATCCGGGTAATTCCCGCTTTGCGAGTTGGAATTTGGGCAGAGACATTACCAGCACATACTTCTTTTACTATTGCCTGCCATGGGGCTTTGTTTATACCCGGAATCTGTCCCTTATGAGAGGCCCTGGCATACTTTTCCCACTGGTTGGGAATCAGCGCCACTATCTGAACATCACCGCGTATACCCTGGTTAAAAGCCCTGACGATTTCCTGTACCGGCATAAGCCTGCGGCTATACCGGTTTACAACCAGCTTAACTTTATGAGGATTAATACCGAGGCCCAACAAAAAGCTGCCGTAGTCAAATATATCCTGATCGGTGAAGCGGCTCTGGTCGATAATAACCAGAATCAGATCGGATTCCTGCAAGATAACCGGCGTATGAGGACAATTCAGATCACTGGGAGTATCAACAATTACGTAGGAAGCTGTATCCCTTAAAGCATCCAGGGTTGCCTTTACTTCTTCAGGGTCTGGCCAATTCATCGGAGTTTTACAACCGGAGCCAGGTAGTACATATACGTTTCTGTCTATTGGCACTACCGAACTTTTAGTGTCTCTATTATTTATGAAACCTCGTGAATCAACCTTAAAAAAAGCAGTAAGATCCTGTCTGGAATAGTCAGCATCTGCTGCGGTAATGGGTATTCCGCGCAACGCTAAAGCCTGCACGATTCCTGCCGCGACCGAGGTCTTCCCGATTCCCCCTTTTGCCCCCGCAGAGGCGATTATAATGCCACGATTACGTTGTTTTACTGGTGCTTCCGATACAGTATTATGTTTGTTTTGGGATGCTTCCACTTCAGGCAAGGAATACTGCAAAGCCTGATCTAACGTATAAGGGAGATCACCCGGGAGATCGCCGGTTACTATGTTCATAAATCCCATCTCTTTGGCCAGTCTCATATAATGGCGGCACTGTTCGTTTTTAGCTCCTACCAGCAATACAACATGCGTTTTTTGATTTTGATAGTGTTCGTGAACATAGCGGAGTATTTCATGGGGTTTATCCCCCGGCAAAAACCGCGAGATAACCAATATATCCGGATTTACAATAGTATTCAGCAGGTCACTATGTGAAATTGAAGAAAAATGCCACCTGCTATCATCACTGAACGGCTCCATGTGCCGAAGGTTGTCCAGAATAATATCATCAATCCCCGGCTCAACGGCTAGTACTACATTTGTCTTTGTAGCTGTCCACTGAAGCAATTGATTACCTCCTCACCAAATAGATTTGTTTCTTTGCTGCATACCCTACTACGACAGCGACTTTATCATCAGGGATTTCAACCTCAACCATAGTGGGGACCCGGTTTTTGGTTTGTGCTCCTATGCCGTCGTCCTCAGTAGGTGCAATTACCCGGCCCCCTTGGTCGTAACTGGCTACGACATAAGCATTTTCTACAAGGGGAGCATCAGCCATTACAAGCTGATTGTTTTCATTCGCAAAGACCGGGTATACGTCAACCCGGTCACCGGCAATAGCCTGGTCGCTGGAAGGCTGCGTAACCGGCAGTCCAACCTTCTTAAAAGCTCCTTTTGTGCCTGCAGATTCTTTGCTGACCTGGTTCATATAAACTGGATTTCCGGCTAGTGCATGACTGCAGAGTACTTTCCCCTCGATTAAGCTTTTATCCGTGACCATTTTTAATTTTTTAGCAGTGACTTCCGGTACCGGAATTGTTTTAAACATTCCAGGCTGTACTTTTGTTCCCATCGGAACGAACTCAGAGGCCACACAAACATTTATACTCTTTGAAACTTCGTTATACTTCTGATTGGCCCCCTTGGTGATCAAAGCGGTCAATATCGCCGCAACCAGAAGGCAAACAACAATAATGATGACTTTCTTACGCAATCTAATCCTCCTTCTTAACAATTGCTGCGCCATGGTGCAGCGGTTTATTGTAACGTCTTTTGGTGTAAACAAACGGAGGCCGGGGAAATAATACCCCCTCACTCAAAAACCCGGCCCCTTCGTTTTCAAGTTTCTTTACAACACGTTTGATGGGCATCGGTATAGCAACATGAGTTTCCCAATAATAAAGACCCGGACGGGTCTTAATAATGTCTTGTATGTCGGAGACAATATTATTTCTTTGTTCTTTCAAAGACACAGCATCAGAAACCATGATGTGTACTTCATACGCTGCATTCCATTTTCCCTGTAAAAATCTCTTCCGGAGAAGAATTCTCGCTATGAAAGGATGAATTGGTAAAAGCGCCACCTGACGGTAACGAATTGCATTGGGTCTTTCAATCAGAAGGAAATAGGCAATGACAACCATGGCCACCCCTTCTGGGATAAGAATATATATGATCCAGGGGGTAAGGATTCCAATACCGGACAGCACATAAAAAGCCCATACTACGATATCTCGTCCCTTGGTTCCTATCCTCATGGAACCACATACAGCCCGGGAACAAAGGTACTTACTGCAGCAGCCCTGGTCTTGATGTCATAGTCAAATATTGTATGCATATCTGCCAAAAACAGTCCTTTGCTGTATGGATAATTGATTTTCACGGATACTGTTTCGCCATAGACTTTTATATCGCTGCTGTCTGTCGGTACCAGCTGCAGGGTTAAATTACTTCGTTTAATGTTTGAACGGTCGCAAAACGACTGTAAGGAATCTTCGCAGGTGCCGTTGTAATAACCATATCGTGCCATGGTATTGACAATGATATGGGTCTGAGTTGAAATCTGGTACCACTTCATCACCCCACCGATTACTACTACTCCCCCAGTAAGGAAGAACACCAACAAGATAACAATAAAAACAAACATTACCGGTTTTTCTATCATGGCATCACCTAGTTAATTCCGAACTGACTTTGCACCCAGGTCCATACCGTATTCCAAAGATTAGTGGCAGTATCGGGAGCCAGAGCTTTAATAACAAGAACGACTACTACAACAATCACAAGGCATCCTATCACCCAGGCTGCAGCTCCCAGGTCGCCATTTTCATCATGGCAAAAGCGCTTCCAATACTTCTTGATTTTTTTCACAACTTTCATTTACAAATAACCCTCCTTTAGATGATTAGATTCCATAATTACCTAAGACAAAATCTGCAAGTCGATAGATAATGGCATAGACCAGATCGGGCGCTATTATAAAGAGAACAACAATAATAAATATGATTAAGACCACCACGCCTATTGTCCATACGCTTCCTTTTATCCCTCCTTCTTCTTTATGAATAAATAACTTTACCGGCAAGTGCCACACCTCCCAAAACCAGATATCCGGCCAAAATAAAGGGAGCGAGCGGTATATGAAGCCTCGTATCGTGCTTTGCAAACCACATACATATGAGGAAAAGAGCTAAGATAACAAGCACAAGAAATAATAGAACTGATACTGCAGGCCCCATCACAAAGCCCAGTGAACAAAAGAGTTTCACGTCGCCCGCTCCCATACTACCCAGCAAATAAGGAATCAGGGTAATACCTGCAACAGCTAACCCCGTAAAACCCAACAGCCAGGTATCATTTGTTAAATGAAGATAAAAGCCAAAAAATAAGACTATAATAGAAACGTAGTTTGGAATAATATGTTTCTGCCAATCTATATAGGCAGCCCAGGCCAGAAAAATCAAAACAGTGTATGCAACTAACATTCTCACCCCCTTGAAAAAGAAAAAGCCGGGATTTCCCGGCTATGCTCCGAAACCGGAGCTGACTGAATTTAATATATTCGATATTATCGGGAACCCGGCCAGTAGCCCCATGCCGAGAATTCCCACCAATACAACTACTACAAACAATCCTTTTTTCTTGGTTGTAGCTCTGGCGGCGGCCATCTCCTGTACATTGGCCACTTCTTCCCGCAGGTCGGAAAATAAATCCGGATTAATAGTTGCATCCCAAGTGGTAGCCAGTCTTGTACAGACTGCTTCCACAACCGGATGGCGTACCCTTGAAGATAACAGCATTAACTCCCGTCTGGCGTTCCCGGTTCGCTTAATAACCTCCAAAGTCTTGTTCAATTCTTCTCTCAGCGGACCCGGTATAAAAGGGATTGTGTATTCCAATGCTGCCCGGGTGGTGATACCCGGAGTTTCCAGAAAAGACGGCAGAAAATCAATCAGAGCCGGGATTCCCTGGACCATATTAACCTGCCATACCTGATATGCATTATTGATCGCGGCTTCCGCAATCAAGACGCTTGCCGCAATACCTGTGAGCAGAAAGACTATACTGTATGGCCCCAAGTATCCAAGTGTCACCAAAAACAAGAGCGCGCCACCTAAGATTCCGACTATAAAGGCTCTTTTTAAGAAGTCCTCTGCGTTCTTCTGAATGTTATTTAGTTTCTCCCAGCGGCCGTTGGAGTTAAGTTTCCTTAGAATACTGGTTCTCACGTTATCTACGGTTATCTCAGCCATGGTCATACCCACATTTTCCTCAACAGCAAAGCAGACATAAAGAGCTGTAAAGATACAGATGAAAATAGCCAGAGCCATATTACACCCCCACATCCTTGTTCTTTAGTAGGTTTAATATAAGTAAAGATAACCCCACTATGATACCCACCCCTATACCGAGCATCATCCCGGCCAGGCCGTTTGTTACAAATACCGCCCTGAATGTGGTCGCATCCAAAACAGAGGTCCCGATCAGTATTATCAGCACTAGACCGGCTGCAATCGCCGGTTCCAAGATGCCCCGGTACCTTTCTGCCAGTATGCGTTCCCTCCGCCTCATTGCATCTCCCAGCCGGGATAACCCCCGGGCAATTGCCCTGGCACCTCCGGTGATATCCCCGGCTTCGATTATCCTGGCCACAGCGCCCATCTCCGGGATCTGATAGCGATTGGAAAGCCGGTTGAACATAACCGGGAAGGCAGTTCCTTTAAGCTGTCTTTCAATTAGCATGTTCCGCAAATCAGACGCGATCGGTTCGGACATATAGGTAGAAGCCATCCGGACTACTTCCGGAGTGGTATTATCAGCCATATAAAGGCTGGTGGCGCTGGTCACAAAATCCTTCAATTGTTTTTGAACCTGCCGGCTCCGGTATGATGAGACATAACGGTCAATCTCTACTGCCAGCACCCATCCCAGCGAAGCTAAAAATATGCCGGCCACAGGAGTCATAAATAACGCCGAACCGGCTAAAAAAAAGAGAACCGCCGCTAATGACGGAACCCCTAATCTTCTTAAAAATCCCTGGATACTCTCTTTTTCAGGAAGTTCTTTGAAACAGGCAGCCATTAGTGCGGCTGCGATACATAAGAACAATAGAAATTTCAATTCATCACCTTCTTTTCCGGGTACAGGTACTTTTCATGTACTTTTTCATATTCCGGCCGTATGACAGCACCGCCGAAAGCCAACCGGGCCAGGCGTTCTTCGGAAACGGGTTTATGGTAAATCCACCGGCGTTCCTTTTTGGCTGCGTATTCGGCATAATCCAAAGTGATGATAGGTTCATAAACTCCGTCCGGCTTTACCTCAATAAGCTCGGTCATGGTTCTGATACCGTCGCCGGGTTTGCCGAAGAAGACTAAGAAGTGGAACATAGTGCTGATCTGGTCGTCCACATGCTCATATTTGAGTTCCATGCCGCCCCGGGCAAACATTTTGGGATATCGCGAACGAAGCTCCCTCACTCCGCCTGCGTGACCGGAAGTAATGAATCCCCCGGGAGTAACTTCCGCAACCTCGCTGGCCGATACGATCTCACCGGCTCTTATCTCACCAATAACAGAACGATCCGGGTTATTCCTGAGCATTGTGTTGTTGATATCACCTATGGTATATAGCTTACGGTCACCAAAACCTACTTCCACCAGATTCAGGCAGTTGGGCAGATGCGGAAAGGACAGTTCAAAAGAAGTCTCCCCAATCATCACCCGCTCATCGGGGTCGAATAAATCCCCGCAAGCCCGGATCACCGTAGTCTTTCCGCTGTCCGTGCGCCCGAACGCTCCGAAATTGGCATGCCCGGCAATCAGTAATTCTTGGAACATATCGGCAACGATCGGGGGGAACATCTGATTCTCAACCAACTTAGCAAGCGGCATGGCCGGTCTTACCAGCGGAGATTTTCTGATCGTAAACGCTGGCCCGGTGGGAGATACTTTAAACCCGAAAGCAGCTAACCTGCTGCCGTCTTTCAGCCAGGCGTCCACAATTGAGTTTTCCTCGTTGAATCCTCTTCCGGCATCTTCACATACTTTCTGGATGTAGTTTTTCACTTCGTCATGGTCTTCGAAGAAATGATCCCCGGCATACCACTGGCGGCCATGCCAGCCGTAGAAGACCCGGGGCCTGCCTAAAGGGTTGGGGTTAACCATAACTTCGGTTATATCTATTGCGTCTATCAAACCTTCAGGTCCCTGAATTTCACCCATGAAGAAAGGTTTTAACGGTCCGTATCCGACCGCCTGGCCCATTAAAATCTCTATGTATTTTTCCTGCTCCTGAGCCGGTATCTGGGGCGAAGAAATAACGGCTGACTGTACTACGGGATACAAGGATTCATATTGATTGGCCGTCTGAGCAAATAAATTAGGGTTTTCATTGCTTAGTGTGTGTACAATATCATCAATTACCCTTTCCTTTTCCCTCTTAATAGCCTCACTCCAGTTGCCATTGATTGCTTGCAAGCCTGTCATATTAACCTCCTTGAATTGATCTAAATCACTCTAAACCTAGGTGCGCGACACCCATGATATTCCTTGGAATCACTTTTAATTCTTGATTTAACCACCCTCTTTCTCGGTTCTCCTGCATAATAAAAACCCCGGCATTTCCGCCGGGGGCATATGGTAATATATAGTTATAAAAAGATTGACAACAAAGTCGATTCCGGTAGATGTTAGCTGATAAAAGCCAAAATAATGTGACTACTCTTTCTCTGTATGATTTTGATATTCTTTTCCCTTATTTTGACGGTCTTTTCCCATAGAATATTCTTTATCTGTCAGGTAATAAGCAACAAGTAAAAGCAGTATTATGAGCCAAGGTCTTGCAGATAAAACCGCAAGGAAATCGTTTTCCGGTTCCCAGCATTTATTAGGCAGAAACCATAGAAGCATTAAAGCCCCGGTAACAAGAAAAATATAATAAAAGATACAGTGCTTGAGTACTGGATCGGAGTTGATCCTTTTGAATAAAGATACAAACCGTATAATCAGAATAATATGCCCCCTTTGGGTATTACTATCTTTAGGTTTAATGTTTTACTCCTTGGAAAAGCTCACACCATCAGGATATCTACAAGATTTAAGTCTTATAAAAATTCAAGGATTATCGGTTAATTTGCTATATGGAACTGGTATAGGGCTCTTGTACATAGCTGTTGGAATAATACTTTTCAACAGGCACTCTAACTGGCGAAAAAGCATGGAGTTTCTTGTTGGCAAGGGTCTGACTAAAGGTAACGTTGGAAGATTAGTAATAATGTCTCTAACAGCAAGCATTTGGGAGGAAGGCTATACCAGAGGTTTTGTTTTAGTACTTTTTCCAAAAAACTATTCAGGTGTTATTCTTATTGCTTTTATCTTAAATAGCTTATGGGCTTTGAGCCATTTATTGAATAATCAAGATGATCTTGCCGATTCTTTCACAAGAACCTTTAAGCAAGCAACTCCACATATGATAATTATTTTCCTCTCAGGAATACCATGGTATTTTATTACTTTTGCTACAGGTTCACTTATTCCAGCAATCGTCTCTCACTTCTTGCTAGATTTCGGTATAGGGATTTTCTATCGAAAACAATTAATAAACGAGAATTTTTATGCATAATAAACCCCCCCCCGATCGTTGACCGAGGGATGCAGTATGACTATCCGGTTTTAACGGGCGCAGCCTGTAATATTCTATATAGCTTCATTTCTACTCTGGCAGGCTTTATCTTCCACAACCCACCGGCATATATGGGAACATCAACATGGACCACATAACCCGGCTGGTTAGCTTCCTCTCCTTCCAGCCTGGGCATGCCCGGTCCTGTCGGTGCAGGCGGGATAGGATCGCCCGGATATACCGGGTAAAAATCCTTTATGATAATATTGCCGGGTAATCCAGGGACAACGAACTCTCCCCCATCATAGCTGCCCTCAGTAATTTGGCAGAAAGCAACTATGAAGTTGCCCATGACTTTCTCCTGGCTCATATCTTCAATTCCACTACGATCTGTTTCTTCACTGGTTCTGGTTCCGGTTGTGGTCATTATGCTGACTGATGAAACTGCGTAGTCCATTGCTGATCCCACTGTATCGTATATGTCTGAAGCTTTGGTATAGGCTGCAATCCAGAGAACAACAATCACCACCAGAGCTATTACCGCAATTATCCCCGCGACCCCTAAGATAGTAGTAGCCAGAAATCCCTCCTCGTTTTTTAATAATTTCTTTATCCCTCTGATATCAAACCACCCTCTTTGCTTGATTTCCTGATGGGTCTATATGTATGCCGTCAAAAAGAGCTACCGACATAAAAATCCCCCGGCCAGTAATGACCAGGGGATCCGGCAGCAATTCTAATATGGCACTTCAACCAAATGAGGAAAGACATTCTTAAATTCTTCCACGTGTTGAGTAGGTACAGGCGCAGCTCCCGTTCCATCAATGAGAATCTTTCCGGTACCGGTATAGTTATATATAGCAGTTAAGCCTTTAGTCGTTTCATATTCACACCAGCAGGTTGTATTTCCTTCATCATCCGTCTCGCATACAAGATAACCGCATGTCTGGTCATAGGTTACTTTCACGGTATAGTTGGCCCGCAGAGTATAGTGTTTTGGCGGGCCGACAAAGTCATTAATAGTCCGGTCAAAAACCGGTGCTCCGTCCATCGCCCATTCTTCTTTGATTTTCTCTTTTGCCACCTTACCCTGCGGTTTCATAGACTTATATGTCCAATCATTATCCCAGAAAGGATGGCCAAAGGTAAATCCTTCGCTTTTTTCTGGGTAATGCAGGGTAGCCTTGGTGATCTCCCAGCCGGTCATAGTATTCCAGGCTCCGCAGCTGTCTCCACAAGTTGGTACCGGCGGGGCTATGGTATTGGTATAATCAACGCTTTCACCCTGCGACACCGTATATTTCACCTTCTTAATATTGGTCGGGGTGAGTGTTGTTTCAACAATATCAGTATATCTGGCGGTATTAGGCTTTCTGTATTCCCTGGGTTCCCCCATCACGTCTATGAACGACCACTGCCGCCAGGCCTGGAAGGTCAGTTCCTGCTGCCCGGTTCCGCTCATCGGGGCGGAAACGACCGTCATTACTTTGTTGTCCTTGTAATTATCTTCCGGGTAGACGGTCGTTAACGGCTCAACGTTGATAACGCCTTCCAGCTTGCTGTATTCGCATAAGGTCCACTGGAAGGTGAACTGCTTAGTTTCCCCGGGGCCGAAGTCGGCCTGGGTAACGGGGGTCCAGAATATATCTCTCAGGGTTGTTCTGTAACCGTTGTTGAATACCGCGATGGGTACATTATACAGGGTTACATTGCTGTTGTTTTTGAATGTTACCGTCCCGTTGTAATGTCCCCCGGTTACTGGTGGTGATGCCCCGGCTTTGATGCTTACTGCCGATAGATTAACGTTTGATGTAATCCTGATTATCATGATATTGTTTTCCTGGTTTGATTCCGCGGCCGGGGTCTTGCCGTCTAGGTTGGCCAGAAAGACTAAACGGGTTTCCTGTCCTGGTTCGGGGACTTTTACTGATAAGTTAAAGTCCTGTTTTTCTCCCTTATCCAAAGTGATATTATCAACTTTCCAGATGGGGTCATTCCAGCCGGAGCCGAACCAGGCGGCGGCAAAATCGGTAGTCTGTTTGTCACCGGCGTTATGCAGGGAGAAGTTGATGTTTACGGTCTCACCGGGAGTACCGATATAGGTTTTAGCGCAGGTCTTAAATGATTCCTGCCACCGATCGGAGCCTTCCGGGGTCGGAAAGAAATCGGGTACCCCCTTGGCATTCACTCTCAGCAAAGCCGCGGAGAAGTACCATATATGGCCCTTGGTATAAGGGCTGCCCATAGCTTTAGTTTTATGATAGGCGTAGGTTCCGTTATCGCTCCAGCCTTCCTGACCGGTCATCTTATCCTTATCGGCTACCTCCAAATATAATTCGATATAGCAGTCCTGCTCCGGATAGGTATCTTTCATTTCCTGCAGAGCTTCCTGGAAGTAGGTGTTTATCCCCTCCCCGGAAACGGACAGCTCACTGCGGAAATCAACCAGGGCTTTAATAGTAAACTGGCTGCGGTAAGCATCTATGTCCGCTATATCTTCTTCCGGCACCGGCAGGATCCTGTACTGCAGATCCCAGGTGCACAACTTATTGCCCGGATAAGCCCGGCTGATATCGCGGAGAGTGATAGTATCGTTAAGATTAATGTCTATTACGGCAGTGGGAGCGTCCAGGTCGCGGCCGGGATCGCTCTGTCCTATCGCCTGACCGTTTGCCAGGACTTCAAACTGGGCGGTTGGCTTCTCTTCTTTAGTGGCTCGGCTTGGGGCTTGTATACGCCTATAATCCACTGCATATTCTTCTCCGGTATCATCGGGGATTCCAGTGGGTGGAATAGTAAGTTTATTTACATCTGCCTGCGATAATCCCAACTGATACGCAGGAGGCAGAGCCGCCTGGGCCTTGCCCGGAAAAATCATCACCAGGATCAGCGGTATGATGATTAATGCTGTTTTTAACTTCAGCCTGGCTTCCCCCTTTCATAAATATCTATGTTCACGTTCGTCTACCTCCTTCCCTGACTTGATACCCAGAAAATAAAAAAGCCCCCTAAAAAAAGGGGGTACTTTTATTTGTATGCTTGTCCTCGCGGTAGAATGGCTACGATTTGGATTACGTCTTTTAATCTAAAGATTATGCGCCAGTCCCCGATTCTCAACCTATATTGGTCATTCCGTCCCTTTAATTTTGATATATCGCCCTGGGGCGGAACTAAGCTAATTTCTGAATGCCGGTTTTGATTCTTATTTGTACCGAATTTATCGAGAAATTGTTTTTTAGCTGTCGGAGAAAAGACAATTTGCTTATATTCCGGCTTCTTCCCAGACACTTTCCGCATCAACTCCTAAACCACTTTCTAATTCGGCCAGGGCGGCATCAATAATCATTGCGTCTTCGGGAGTTATCTCTTCAATATTCATTGATTCTATTTGCTGTTTTACCATTAAAGATTCCATAAGATAAATTACTATATCCAGTTTTTCAGGGGATAATCTCTTTAAAAGCACCATCGCTTTTTCCAGAGTTGACATATGGCCTCACCTCCATATTTAATTATATGTCAGGTTCCGGTGCCATTCAAATTCAAAATAAGCTGAATAATAAACAAAAAAGTCCTCTTGCGAGGACGCTAGGACAGTTATAGTTTCAAATGAAATTCTTAATAAAATCAACTAAAAAGGCACCGGCCATAGAAGTAAATAAACCGGAGGTAAAAACGGGTAAATGGCTTTTAATTAGAGCTGCCAAGCCTTTTTCGTCTCTGTTGACCGTGTACTTTATAGCATTCTGAATAGCAGTAAATTCGTTTGATGAATCGGGTAATTTGTGTATCAAGGCAAAAAGTTCGTTCTCTAATGACTCCCAATCAATATTTACCTCATTACGAACATGGACTACGTTGTTATTACCAATTGTAATGGTAGAATTGTCACTAATAATCTTGATGTTGCGCATATTAATCAGTTCCCTGCAGGTTAATTGTATTATCTACTTCTACCACATTTTTATCGCCAACAGTAATAGTAGAATTCTGAATATCTATTATATAATTCGCTAATTTATTGTTAGCGCAGCTTTGCAGCACATCTATTATTTCGTTCAAAAAGGGGCGATCTTTAACTATAAACCAAAATATGCTGCCTGAATTCAATTCAATACTAAGAACCTCTCCTAAGTCAGAATTTTTCTTATATACTGTATAAATAAAAAAACCGCCACATACAATAAGCAAAATCCCTACGGTAACTCCACCTTCATAATGAGACCTTGCCAACAGTATTCCTATTATCACCAACACAAAAGCAAATATAGGATATGAATGCTTTTTTACCGGAGCTATTGATACCTGAGAAATATTGCTTATCTGAAGAAAATAATCCTTAAAACATAAAATATTTTTTTCAATTTTTAAAGTTGCTGTATCAATAACCTTTTCTTCACTTGCTAACAGTTTATCAAAATTCAAGTTCCCTATCCTCCCACCTTGTAAAAATGGCAAATTATACATTTACCAATAATATATCTGATATTTAGAGGAAGAACAAGGTAAATAAACTATTTAAGGGTTTTTATAGCCTAATAATAATAAAACTGACATTTTCATCGGCGCAGGTAAACTGAATCACAGTTCGCTATAACCCCAATAAAATAAGAAGGCAAGGCTGCTTGAGCCTTGCCCGGTATATCAATATCAAAGCTACATTTGGAAAGTCATTTCATAGAGCTTATCGCCGGCTTCGTTGTAGACATCGTATTCAATCGTCATGCCGGGTTTAATCTCGTTATTCTGATAAAATCCATTCGAGATAAAGAAATCACCATAATAACCAGTATCTACTCGGACTGGCCCATTTTTAGTACCGCTAGTATCACCAAATGTCGCAAAATATTGAGAATTTAATACTTCGTGGCTGGTGCAGACAAACCGGTATTTATTTGAGTCTCTACTTACAAACTTTACTGCTAATGGCCAAGTATAAACCTTAAACTCTTCATAATCATTTATTAAGGCTCCTGCAGAAGACTTATAGCAATCAATAGTCACCTGCTTAACCCCGGTATCATGGGTGTAGATATTTACCGTATAAGTACTCGCATCCCACTCCACCCTGGCCCCCATGGCCTCCGCCGCAAAGCGAATCGGGAAAGCGGTTCTGTCGCCAGTAATCACCGCCCGGGTATCCATAGTTTTATTTACCCCATTTACCGTATAAGTATTACTTCCGATGGTAAATACCGCAGTATTTCCGCCTTTTCTAATAGTCGCCTGGTGGCTTTTATCATTCCACTCCACCTGGCAGCCCATAGCCTCCATCGGTGAACGGACAGGAACCATAGTCCGGTCATTGGAATCAATATAAGGCAACTGGTCAGGAAACCCCACCAGCTTACCATCTACCTTAACACTAACATCCGAAGCCGCATAAACCGGAGAAATAATACCGCCGCTGATGAAACCAGCTGCCAGCAGCAGACCGACAATAACTATAACCATAAACCGCCGCATACACACATCCCCTTTCATTAACTGATATCTCATTGAATTAAACATCCAATAATGTATAATAGTGGGAAGTTTACTACAACTCCTGGTGCGATCGTTAGTACAAAATAATTACGACTTAGCTAATACGTATGTATTAGCTTATTTTTTACGGTTGAACTGGAGCACAAGACTCGCTGTCGTCATCGGCAGCATCAACAATCCGCTGACCTCAAGAAAGCTCATCTTGCCACCCCCTCTCCCGGCAACTGCACCAGGAGCCGGAGGCCTCCCCTATCTGGTTACCTTATTTTACCCTTAAACCGTAGGGATTTCCATATTTAGCTATTACAAATCCCGCCTTCCGGAGCACTCATACTAATCCAAAAAAACATCTCCCCGGCATATCTGGGCAGTAATAAACGCCAGCATCTCTTGTTTTCATCCGCTGCCTCCATGTCTTCCGGCTTTCAAACTCTGCCAGCAAACTATCCAGTTCCCCGTTACTCAGTCCATTCAACCAGTCCCAGACTGCCTCAAAACTGTCCCGCCCCTCTTTCAGCGCTTGCCATCGAACCTCCAGAACCTCCCGCACCCCTCATTCCCCCTTACCTATATTTAAGCTCGCCCCCCGCCGCTTGCCAGGCTACCATCATGCCTGCAGAGGCTCCGGGTCAAGGTTTGGGAGGGCCCCTTGGGGAGGGACCCAACCCGAAGGGCCTGACCTTGACTTGGAGAGGCGGGCATGATAGCATTCCCGTGCTGCCTGGCGGGTAAGCGAGCCGGCCTTGAATATCGTTACATCTTTAAAAACAGGCATAAAAAAACACCCCGCAGGGTGTTATGTATCAATATCATTAAATTTATTTCATACGCTTTTTCAAATATATCTTTAATTCATCATAAAAATTCTCCCGTGTACCAGCCAGAATAATAATAAGCAACTGCCCTTCCCGTTCTATAACCTCATAGGCCATTTCATAATTAACGCCATTGTGGTATATATCATACCCTATAATTCCTTTAAGATTTCCCTTTTTGGGTACTCCTACGGAGGGGTCTGTGCGTATAGCTATTATTGCTTCACGGTACTTTTTCTTTAATTCCCTATCTTTTAACTTTTTAAAATACCTCTCCGCTTTTGGCGATACCTTATAATCTATCATGCTATTCCTCGCCAAATAGCGCCTTGTCTAACTCTTCAGGCGTACGATTATCATAAGCTGTCTTATCTCGTACATCCTTAACATAGTCTTGCACTGCCAGAGGCAACAAATTCATCCGCAGCCTGAACTCTTTCAAAATCTCTTCCTTACCCTCAATCCCTTCATCCAGGATAGATTTCAAAATCAAATCGGCAAAATAATCATGTGACTCTTCTAATCGCTGGTATCTTCTGATGCGCAATTCATCATTATCAAGGATCATTTCTACATCACCTGATAAACCCAATTTATCAAAAAAATCTTTAGGAATCGTAAGTTGCCGTTTTGAAGTAATCTTTCCCAGTCTGGTTTCGGGCATAACTTTCTCCCTTTTGATCAGTTCTGCACTCATTATATACACCCCCGTATATTTTTATTCCTTCTCCTTACCCTTCCTTACCAGAGTATAGCATATATTTTCATTAAGTGCAGAATAAGATTAACTACTCCCTCCTGCCGGGGAGCTGGTTCGGGTGCAGCATAGCGTAACCCGAAGGAGCGGACGGCCACGGAGCAAAAGCGATGCCCAGGCTTAGGTATGCTTTACAGGCATGGCTTGCAGCGGACTTACTTGTATACGTACAGAATTTTGATCGCCTCCAGCATGTAAGGTGCAAGACTGCAATTAAAAAGGTTGTATGGTGTGTAATTCCTGGTCTGCTCTGATTCGTCATATTGTCCGCAAGTTCCATTGTAAAGGTTGAATGCCAAGCGGCAAACCCGGATTGTGGTTCCTGTTTGCCAGGGCTTTTTTAGGCCTTCCGATTTAATGCAGTTTTCATCGAAGTCATAAAGTTGATTAATGTTTTCTCTTGTCTCAGCAGTAAGGCCCAGGGTATAAAATAACGCTTTTCTTTCACGATCTCTATGGCTGCCAGTTTTATCAACGGAACTATTATAAAAAGCCTTTTGCTGGTCGTCTTTAAATAACATCTATCGTTCCTCCTTTGGGGTTGGTTTATATAATTAACTCTTTCTGAGTCAGGATTTCTTTGGACTGCGCAGTTAGTAATCATTTGTTGTTCAAATATAATGCCTTGAAGTTTTCCTATTGGTGGAAAGCCAAAGGGGATAAGTTATACCATGATGATTTTGAATATCTATCCTGTTCATCTACTTCCCTTGCTAATACTGGAAAATCTGGTGCGTGTTCTTTGATTAGATAATTAGGAATAATTTGAACCGCTATTTTTTCTTCTGCCATCCGCTTTCTTGTAATATCATCCATCATTTTCTTGTTCGCTCCTTCCCAAATGTCTTGTTTAATTTTCGGTGGGCTACAATGAACCTTGCTCCATATAGTCTTTACATGGAGGATCATACTCCGTAATGATTTTGTCATGCATTGTGCAATAGTTTCTCTTTCCGTTTCTATATTCACTAAAATCACAGTTTATACAACCTTCAGTACCATCCTTACTTATTTCTTTGGTAATAAGTTCAAGTTTTTCTTGTATAGAAAACTCTTTATTAGCCATTCAAAAAGCCCTCCTTTTTAACGCTAATCCGGGTGAAGCATAGCTTAACCCGGATTATTTTTGCTGTTAAACCTATTCCTTTATTAAAGGCCCTGACCCTTAATCAAATAACTCACTATCCAGTTCTTTACGCCGCTTTTCCAGCTCATTAGTTCCTGCGATCTTCCAGGCCAGACAGCCTCGCATATCATTTGCCCTGCGATCCTTTTTATTTATCTGGCATTTACCTTTACTTGGCCAGCGGGGCTCAAGGTCAAAACGGCAGCAGGTACCACAACATTTAACCAAACCACCACCACCCTTATTATTTTTATTGCTCTCCGAGCAATGGTATTACTTACATCAGTTTCTCTTTACGGTCATTTGCCGGGTATCCTTCTCCCAGACCACATTGTACCCCGCAGCCTCACATACGCATCGGGCCGGCAGGCATATACGCCCCGGGGGAATAACGGCCGGTACCACATCCATCAATTCGTACTTTCCGTTGTTGTTCAAGAAGATTTCTCCGATCTTCAGTATCAAGACCTTGCCGTTCTGCAGTTTAAAGGCGGCTTCTTTTTCGGCTTCGTTCCATATGACCTCCGCTCCCAGCACTTCCCCCAGGTAACGGGCCGGTAAAAAAATGCGGTCCTTCTCAATATAGGGAGATACGTCGATGATGAATCCAGCCTCGTCGACCTGGACCGCACTCTGGTTCACCGTGAATACCGCCTTCTTCTGCAAAGGCGGTAAGGCAGGCTCCTGTGCCGTTACATTTCCGGCATCTGTGCCGATCAATAACAGCATCAAACCAACAACGACCGCCTTAAACACCTGTTTTTTCAAGCTTTCGCCCTCCTTTTTCCGAATAAAACAAGATCCGTTTCCGTCCGGTCAATCTGTGGATCAAATGCATTTCACCGGGCGGATTCTTCCGGATCAACCAGTTTCCCGAGTTCAGCCTGTACCTTTCAATGACTTCTCTTTGCCTTCGAGTAGGCGTTTTGCCACTGGCCATACCTTCACCCCTCCGCATAAAAATAGGCATAAAAAAACACCCCGAAGGGTTAATAGAGTACTATGTATTTAATTATTTGCAGTACTTATGCTCTAATTTTTTACCTTAAGCTTCCAAAAAAATTTCTAAAACATAAGCAGTATATTATCTGATTTCAAAAGTTGCAGTCCTCTTGGCTATACGATTGTATGCTTGTAAAAAATCAAGCTTAAAAGCATCTATAACTTCTTTATTATCTTGCATCCAGAAATCCATCAGCTTTGTTGACTCAAAATATTGTCTATGATTGTTGAACCACGCTTTGTATTTATCACGATCCTTTTCACCTTTATAATCATCAGATAACGGCCCACGTTCTTTAAAATAGTCCCAAGTAAAGCCGACCCGGCTTGCCGGACTACTCCAAAAAGCATGATCCGAGTCCAAATTTAACAAGTATTCATAGATAACTTGCTCGGGAGGCTTTCCTCCCGGGAGCTTAATAATATTACCTAAATTTTTCCGTATTGCATCTGGAATTTTTTTTAGCTGTTCCTCAGACACATCCCCGTCAAAAACAATAAGCGTGTTTCCAAAATAAGAAATGTCGGCATTATACATGCTAATAAGGGAATCGCATCCAATGGAGGATTCAAGTAAGTCTACGTAGCATAAGTAGTCCGGTATCAAGTATTTTAAAAACCATCTTGCCTCAGCATCTTCTGAATAAACCTTTATTTTATTACTATTTTGTACGACAGAACTCACTAATAAATCACTCTCAATTTCGGTGAAAGCGATATTGCGCTTAATCTCTAGTCTTCTATTTGCACTTGTGAGGTAGTATAGTTCAATATCGTTATTCACATCTTCTTCGTGACTATTATATGCAGTTCTGCCGCAAATATCCCTTAAAAGGCTTATACTGTGTGTTGTTAGGATAATCTGCAGTTTATTAGCACGCGCTTCTCTGATAAATAATTTAATCAACCTGTTCTGGGCAGCCGGATGAAGCGTAGAATCTATTTCATCAACCAATAGAACGCCTCCATCCCATGCTTCGCCCCGCTCTTCCTTAAGCTTGCGGAAAGACAATAAGGCCAACAGAATTTGGCCTAAATTATCTTGTCCTGATGAGTTTGTCAAATAGTCATAATGATCGGTGCTAATTCCTATACCGTTTTTTTTATCTGTTTCTCCAATGCTGTAATTAGTTATGTCCAGAACGTCTGATTGCATTGATAATATTGATTTGTAATTGTTTATAAACCACTGCTTGTGTTCTTCGTTTTTAAAAGTTATTTCATTTGTAGTTATCAAGTCATCGCTGGATTCCCCGAGAGGGAATAAACGCGATAAGCCAAGATAAATTATCGGGTAGTTAAATTTAGCTTCAGTCCGTCTGTTATCTTCCTTTTTAAAAGGAATAATGCGAAATCGTTCCCTTTTTATATCTGAAACGTAATTGCTAACAGAATTATCAGATACAGAGGCATCGCCACTTGATGCTCGGCTTTTTCTGTCCTTATCCTTTTGTTGCCAGGCGGTTCTAAAGCTTCTGTAATCTGTCTGTTTGCCATCATCGTCACATAATGTGATCAAGAAGCGATTAGCTCCTATGGCGTCAAAAGTTTTACTGCCCTTAAACAACTCGCTAAAATCTGCACGAAAAGCTTTGGATAAATATGTTACGCCATCTTTCTTTTTAAGTTCTCCAGAATTAGCGATCATTCCAAGAATCGTAGATTTCCCCGTGGAATTTCGCCCACTTAATATTGTCAAATATTTACCTAACAACATCTTCTGATTTTTAAATAATCTGAAATCGTCAATCTGGATGCTTTTATACATAAACGAGTCCCGCCTTTAGAAATTGCTTATTGCCAATCTAGTCAATTCATTTTTAATTTCAAGTTCATTTGGCACTAATCCCGATGACTTGAATATAATCAATTCTGTTCCTTTACCCTTATTCGCAGCACTATAAGTTAAAACATAATTTCTCATAGCATAGTTCGAATATAAGCATCTGATCCTTGCCTCGTCATCATATGTCATAACCCAATCACAAGTTACATTCTGCACAATACTGCGTGCAATCTCTACATGATCATTCTCAACAAAGAAGTTCTTATAAAGCCTTTTTCCGTTCATAAAATAAGGCGGATCAAAATATATAAATGCATGCTCTTGAAATTTAGGCACTATGTGGGTCAAGAAGCTTCGCACTTCTTTATTGTATACAAAAATACCTTTTTTCTTAGCAGCAATAGACTGTATGCGTTCAACTAACATTGCCTTATTATATCTGGCATCCATTTTATACAAGCCGGTTTGACTATACCCCCCAATTGGACCCGCATTTAATATACCGGAACGATTTGTCCTATTCAAAAAGAAAGCTGCAAACCCAAGTTGTAATGAATACTTCCGGTTTGAGGTAGAATATATCGCCTTCTGTTTATACCATTCCTCAATAGTAACTGGCGTATCTTCAATTAAAGAAATTAAACCGTCTGTTTGCTCTTTTAAAGCACGCCAAAAGGAGTATATAGCCTTATCATAATCGTTAATGACGATCTTATCGACAACGCCATCCAGCAAGAGGTTTATCGCAACCCCTGCCCCCCCTGCAAAAGGCTCAATATATGTCGTCGTTCTATTATCTTTTTTGGAAAGAATCAATTTAATTAAAGGGGTGATGCTGCTTTTCCCCCCCGGATATCTTAGCGGAGATCGGTTCAAAAAATCACCTCCATATACAATTCTATATAAAGATGCCTATTCTATCGTCTTCTTGAAACTGAATAAATTGGCTTTATCCCATCCATATTTAAAAATATTCTTCTTTAAAACCAAGGATAACAATTTTCCCCATATTTTGCAAAAGAATTTTAATCAGTATTATTTGTTATTTTTAGTTCATAGCGTAGAACTAAGTATTTCTTCACCAAATAACTCGCTATCCAAGTCCTTGCGCCGTTTTTCCAGCTCATTAGGCTCTGCGGTTTTCCAGACCAGACAGCCCCGCATATCATAAGCCCTATGATCCTTTTGTTTATGCGGCAGCGGTGTTGCCAGATAAGTAATGCATCTATACGGTCATTCAGATCATCTCTTTGACCTATACCCGACAAATCGAGTATAGGTCATATAACCCTTGACCCCATTTATTACCAAAGTTATAATCACTTATAAATGCTTATGGTTAGAAGGATAGGCTATGTCTACTGATAATAATAATCCTAATCAGTACAGCGTAACATTTATTGACTTTCTATTTACATTTGCTATCTTAATCGGATTAGTGCCCGAAGGCAACGGTATTAGATTAAAAGGAATCTTTTCTGAAAACTGGATATTGCATACGCATTTACCAAATGTAAATGAACTATTTACTTTCTTAACCTTCTTAATATGTTTTTTAGTAGTAGTATTGAGCTGGTTCGGATATCATCGAGCAATCGAAAAATACCCGCATTCGAAAAATAGTTTACTCGGTATTGCAAGGTTTGTAATTGACGTTTTATTGGTCCTGCTTTATACATTACTGCTAATGGAATATAAATCCTTGAAATCAGTTTTAATTATAACAGTCATAATATTTGCTCTTTATGTAATATGGGATATCTGTCTTGTTTTTGAATATGATTTTCAGTCGCGGGTTAAAGCGGGTAGCTCTTTCCGAAATGCCTATCGGGCACAATTTGTCACATTTATATGGTTTCTCCTCATTCTAATACTACTCTGTTGCCAACCTATATTATCTAAATGGATTGTAGTATCTCTAGCAATTGTCTTTGTAGTGATGCATCGTGTAAATAAAATTTACCCGATTTTTAAATCTTTCTGGAGTTAATTATTGTGAATAGCATGAAAATTTACATTGCAAGCCCTTATTCTGCGGAAACAGAGGAAGGTCCGTTGAAGACATACCTCAAGTATAGGACTATCCGATTCCCCCCTTTCTTTTTTGCAGAATTCCCTGTGAGGCTTTTTCTGGTCTATGTATGCCTGATAAGTACATTAACAACCAAGCTAGCAAAATTTTTTCTAATCAATTTTAAATATTGATTTGTACACTGTTTGCATACTAATTGGTATATTATTATTTATCGCTTACCAATAGTTCTATCATAGAATCGTATCCGGACAAAATTCCACGGAACATACCTGCGCCGTGGAATTAAAATATAATAATTTACGGTTTGCTCTAAAATTACACTTATGTTATGTAATAACGGCATTTGCAGTCATATTACCGTTTCGGCAGACTGACTGCAACTTCCTTCATAGCCGGCAGCCTGGCGGATATTGATTCCATGTGCTTGATCATATCCTCGACTATGACCGCTTCCTTAGCGCCGACTTCCCCGTGACTGTCCTTCAGGATATCATGCGCTCCTGTACGGATCCGGAATGCGTCCTCAGAAATAATAAACAAGAGCTTGCTTATATCCGTACCTTTATTTTCATTACGTTTGCTTTCTTTCATACTATTTCCCCACTCCTTACTTGGTTCAATGGAAACTTCCCGAAAAATCCAGCCGACCTCCCCTTTGATCCGCCCTCCTTTCCGAACGTTCATTTCAGCAGTTTCAGCCCGTCGATCCACCGGCCGTTTTCCTTTACGCCCAGATGTAAATGGGGGCCGGTACTCCTGCCGGTACTTCCTACGTATGCGATCATGTCCCCGGCCTTCACGGCCTGCCCCACCTGCACGGCGGCAAAATGTGAACAGTGCAGATATGCGTATGTCCTGCCGTCCGTTCCGCTGACAAACACCTCATTGCCCCCGATAGGGTCGCCCTGCACCAGACCCGATATCACCCCGTCTGCCATAGCGTATATCGGGGTACCCAGAGGGCAGGCAAAATCGACCCCGGTGTGGGGCCCGGTGCTGCGCATTTCCCCGAATGAAGAAGAAATAAAATACCCGGTCTGGATCGGAGAAGCAAATTTACCTGCAATTAGGGGCGCCGGATCGCCGTGGTCAGTCCGCAGTTCCCTGAAAAACGCCGATACCCCTTTCCACCAATCAGGATCGGTGGCATACATCCCCCCTTTGTTGTCCGTACTGTTCAGCCAGGCGACCGGATGGAATCCTTCCGGCCGTCCTCCCGACAGACGGGCAATGCATTCCGCCGCATACATAGCCGACTTCTCAACCGGATGATCGGTGTTCTGCCAGCTTCCGAACGTATTCCACGGGTTTCTCAGCATTGCCGCCGGCGAGCCCGCCGGGCAAAAAGATTGCTCCTGCCCTGTGATCGCGACCAGCAGCAACGGATTCACATTATACTTCCTCCCTGCTTCAATGCAGGCGTTGGCAAATTCCATCGTTGCGAGAGCCGAATTACACCGCTGCAGCCAATCGATTATAAATTGAGGCTTTATTTCCTGAAAGGCGATTTCCTCGGCAACAACAAAGGCGGCGCCGCCGCTCCCTCCTGGCAACATCTCTTTATTGTTTATATCCAGAAAAGGTATCAGGAAGAACAGCGGGATAAAAAAGATTACGGACAATAAGGCTAATATTCCGGTTGCCATGAGTTTCCCGGCTTTCCGCTTTATAAACCGGCTTGCGCCACGGACTAAAATCGAATCCGACACCCTTCTCTACTCTCCCAATAATATTTCTCAGAAAATAACGAAGCAGCAGTTATGCACTGCTGCCGACAATAGTCGATTATTGATTTATTCGATTTTACTATACGGAGATGTATTTGACCTCCGTTTTCGGCTTAGGCAGCGGGATCCCGTCTTCTTTCAAGCCTTGTACATGCATATTAAACGCTTGTTTGATATTCTTAAGGGTTTCTTCTTTCGTTCTGCCTGTTGCTACGCATCCGGGGACATCAGGAAGATAGGCCGAATAATTCTCTCCCGCCTTTTCGATGATCACTAAATAATTCATTTACCCTGCCTCCTGTTCAACTGCGCTTGTTTAAATATACTGTTGAGCGTTCCCGCCGACACATCATCGCCAAGTTTTCCCGCAACAGTTACGCGGCCGGGCTTGGTCGGGTGCTTATACTGGCGATGGCTGCCCACCTGGTTCACTATGTACCAGCCGTCTTGTGTAATTAATTTTACCACTTCCCTAACTTTTATAGTCATAAATAAACCCTCCAGGAAAATACATTAATCGGCAGATCCCTTAAGTCCACGGGTACGGTATAAAGCCAGTTCTTCATCGGGGAGCTGCATTTTCAGCCGGTCATAACCCCCGGGGGTTTTAAGGATGTAGGAATAGGTTCCCTGAAGACGGCTAATAGATGATGTAACCGTTTCCGGAACCGCCCCGTGGTCGGCGATCTGCTTGATTTCCGATTCTTCCATATAAAAAAACACCTTATAATGCGTATTGTTCCAAAGCCCCTCGCCTCCCTGGGAGCCGCCGGTTTTATCCCCCCACAGGATGGCTGAATTATTGGTAGCCAATACCGCCATGGAGTTGAACTTTCGGGCCGTGGTGGCGATGCGCAGGACAAAGTCCGAAATACTGTCCACCGGCAGGGCCCGCTGGCCTTCGTCGAAAAATATGGCCGTATAAACCTTTCCCCGGGCTCTTTCACGCCTTACCATATCCCATACGGTGGCGAAGGTCATAGCCAGCTTTATGGAACTGGTATGAGCGTCCTCCGTGTTGTTTACCGCCCCGGAGATATCGAAAACAATATAGTCGTTGTCGTAAAGGTCTGTTTCTTCTCCCGGTTCGGTAAAAAGGCCCTGCTGAGAACCGCGGAAAAAGATCCGCACTTTGGCCCGCAGGCTTACCGCCCCCGGAGCCGTCTCGGTGTCGTCGTTTTCAAGAAGATTATACCAGCGCCTGATTCCTCCGTGGGGAAGGTCCCAGGTGTTCTGGTTTTCCCTGATAATGCCTGTCTCCAGCCACAGAGCGCTCAGCGCTGTGTCACAGGCGTTCTTTTCCAGATGGTCCATGCCTTTGGCCAGCAGGTCTATCGCCCAGAAAACATTGCTTTCAGTATTTTTTACCCGGGCGCCGTCCTCGTCCCGGTCTCCGATCCCGGCCGGAATCCTGCTCGGGTCGGGGAACCTGGAATTCTGCGTGTCTACTATTATGCCGTCCAGTTTGCGGGCTAAGGCGATATACTCCCGGTCAACGTCGATTACGAATATCTTCATTCCCGTTCCCTGAAGACTGACGCTGAAGCCTTTCTGCCAGGTCGACTTGCCTTCGCCCGTTTTGCCTATCACCAGGAAATTTTTCGCTCCGGAGCCGCTGATCAGATCCAGGAACGTCAGACTGTTATTGCTCACCCGGTTTCCGACATAGACCCCCGTTTCACATTCCTCCGATAACGAGCCTTCCAGAAAAGGATAGAAGCAGCCTGCGGCTTCACCGTCAAGCAAACGCGATTTGCCGGAATAAGCGGGAACGATGCCCAAAAGCCCGGACAGGGCGAATGCGTCAAGCTGGGTTAGGATCCTTTCGTCCGTTTTCAGCTTTAACCGGGATAAATATTTTTCAAGCGCTCTGCTGCTGTCGAGCGCTTCGTCTTCCCCGGCTCCCCAGGCTGTCACCACCATATTCATGTCATACAGTTCAGTCTCATTCCAGTCGGTCTGCTGCTGTAAATACTTCAGGCCCTGCAGAGCCCGGGCTTCGTAAGGTTTTACCCCTTCGACTGTGCCTTGGGCAGCGGCTATGGATGCTTCCAGCCTTCGCATTTTCGCTCTCATCTGCCAATTCCATTGGAATTTGGCCGGGCGAAAGTGTAAAGAGATCCGGTTATAAACTCCGGGCAGCCTGCTCAGCCCCTGCAGCCAGCCGGGAAAGATCTGTTCGGGATAGCTTCTTACTGTTAGGTTTTTTTGGATTCCTTTGCCTGATTTAACGACCCGGTCGGTTATATACATAATTCCCTCCCCTGCTCCTCTTCCGGAACGTACTTTATGATATTGATTCCGGCGTTCTCCATCCTTCCTACGGTCTCGTTCATATATTTGCCGTCTTCAAACTGCGGAACGATGACCGCCTCGCTGCATCTGACAGCTGCCAGCGTTCCCGGATGGGACGGATCCGCAGGGCAATCAATCAATACCACTCTCGTCTCCTGCCGTACGCTTTTTATCAATTCTTCGTACTCTTCAGCGGTCATTACCCGGGCGTCCGTAACTCCCATAGTGTTTCCGGCCGGCAGATACAGGATGTCATATCTGTATTTATAAAGCAGCCGCGCCGCTATTTCCGGCGTTATCTGACTTCCGAAAGTCAGCAGCCCCGCTCCGATTTCCTGCGGATCGCGGTTATAACACTTTTCCAGGGAAGGTCTCGGTATGTTTAACAACATATCAAGCCTGGGATTGACACAGTCGAATTCTAATAGGACTGCCTCACGTCCGGCTTTTCTGAAACTGATTGCCAGCTCCAGAGCTGTGCCGGCTTTTTTGTACCCGTCCGGATTCCATACCGCCAGACTGCGGTATCCCTTGACCTCGGCAAATAGCCGGGATTCCGCGCCCGCTGTTGCCTGGCGGGGAATAGCCGGCATTTTTATGTGAGGCCTTCGTTCCGTCAAAGCAAGCAACCTGGCAGGCTTCGTCCGTCCGGTTCCGGCCGGCTCCCGCCATCTTAACCCGGTATTTTCCGCCGCCTTGAGCTCTTTTTTCCGCGTGCCGGTCAATCCTTTCCCGGCTTTCCCGGAACTGTTTGTTCCGCCGCTATATCGTTCCCGCAGACGCTGCCGCAGCTGTTTGGGATCGGCCGCCTCTTCGATATCCGGAAAAGGATCACGCTGATATTCCATCCAATTTAAAATGCTTTCCCGGGCCAGGAAAGTATAACTGATATTCTGATTCTCCAGGCGACCCATAAAATCAAGCGCAGCTTCCTTGACGACATCCTGGCGCTTGCCCCAGAAAACCACATGATAATAGGCCTGGAACCTTTCCATCCCGTTCCAATAGTCATTGCGCGCTTCCAGCATGGCCAGGGTCCCGGGGCATGTGCTGACCGCTCCGGGTATGTTCCGGGTCTCGTGATAATTTTCTAAAACTACCTGGGTCATTACTCCGGATTGATTGGTCTCTGCCAGGGCTGCCCGGAAACTATCCGCAGCCGCCTGTCTTTCGCTCGGGGTCAAATAATCCCACGGCCCGGGCTTGATTTCACAGACCATGACGACCTGGCTGCCCAAAATAACGGCGATATCCTGCGGGCTGCCCGGTTCCGCCTCTGTTTCGTCCGCGTGACCGCTTTCCTGCCGGAACAATTTCCATTTGTTTAACCATCCCGGGATATCCAGAGCCAATATCACGGCAGTGCTTAACGGGATCATGAAAAGGAAAACGAAACCTAAAACTACCGCGGCGGCTGCCCAGCAGAAAAGGAAGATCATCCCCGCAGCTCCGCACGCAATAACAAACGGAACGATATACGTTGCTTTCACCAAAGGGAATATATAGGTATCTTCAGTAATATCCGCCGGCAAATAAGTATAGTCCGATATGGTTTTCCCCTCTCTTTCTTACAGCGATACCGATAAAAAAACCACCCTGGCTGCAGGGTGGCGGACGCAGGGGGGTCTACGATGACAGACCTTCCAGCTTGCTCTTTAATTTATCCCTCTCGCTTTTCTTCCTTTGTATCAATGCTTCCAGGGTCCCGTTCGATTCTCTGCCGGCGCCATTGAGATGAGCCAAAGCCTTTTCGTACCACTGGATGCCATCTTCCAGGGATTTTATCTCTCTTTGGATTGATTCCGGACCGCAGTCTTTGGATTTTGCTGATCTCAGCCTGGTCATAATCACCACTCTCCCATATATACTCCGTCCTCCGGCGGAGTCTTTACTTTTACGGGAATATTCTCCTTCAAGATAATAAATCCGTCGCCTTTTTTCCAATACTTCAGAGGCTGGACCTCCTGAGCAACGTCATCCAGTATCTCTCCTGCCCCTTCGGCATAAGCCGGATGGACCCATACCTGGGTCCCCTCAGTATTCCATACATATGCCTGAGCAGGTACGCTATCGTAATTATCTTCCGCAGCCTGCATAACTTTGTCCCGAATGCCGCCATTTACTTTAAAACCCTGATATCCCTCCAGATTATTATCATGTTCGTGCTTCAGATCGGAATAGTATAATGACTCTAAATAAGAAGCATCAGTTTTATTGGCCCTATCAAAAGAATCGTTAATCTTCTCGATCGTTTTGCCCCGGTCGGTATTGTCCCGGGCCTGTTTCAACCTGGCAGTAGCCTTATTACGTACGGTATCATATCCGTCTTTAATGGCACCTGGGAAAGCATTGAGCCCTTCCCTTTCCAACCGCTCCCCGCCTCTTTGAATAATCCGGGCCCCTGTTCCCGTCCATCCGGCCGTCTTTTCTATGCCCCGGCCCAGCTTTCTTCCCCATACTCCGGCCCGCTCGGAATTGGAAAGCATCCTTCCCCCGAGTCCGACCGCCGCGGCAACTCCGGCCGCTCCGCCGGCCACTGCGGCAGTGATCCGGCCCGTGCGGTTAATTACTTTAGCTCCGCCCAGATCGCCGGGAGATCTTATCGCCTGGAGCACTTCCCTGATATATAGGAAATGAATGAGAAACACCAGCACCAGGATCATGATCAGAGTGATCAGGTCCGGGCTGGCGCCGCCTAATCCGGCCTGGCCTTCGGCGCGGACACTGCTCACAAATAAAAAGAAGGCCCCGAACAGGCTTTGCAGAAACAGACTTCTGAGTATTATATTCCAAATACCTATAATGGGCTCCATAGCTGTCTTCAAAGCCCCGACGCCGGTATAGAGAGGCGAAAACACCAGCCCCAGGGCCAATATCCAGATATGCAGCATAGCAGCGAAAGCGATCAGGATCAGGCAGGCCATCACTATGACCATCATGGCAAACGATCCGCGATCGGAGTCCGGATCGTACAGCACTTTGGATACCCCCATGGAATCAAGCTGGTTGACGTCGATACCGCTCATATTGCCGCCGGTCAGCATGGCCTTCAGGACCATATCGGCGCGGACTCCGGACAGTTCGCCGTCCCAGGCCGCCCCCCCGGCGCCGTAAGTGGTGCTGATAGCCGGACTCAGCGTCTCCTGCCAGACATTGTTCTGCACATCCGTCCCGAACCTTACCAGGAATAAGGCGAAGAACGATAATAACAGCGCCAGCGCTAAAGGCTTGAAAGTTTCCCAAGGTCCTTTGCTGTTTTCGTCCCTGGCGAAAAAGCTCCTGTACACCGCGGACAAAACCGCAATCATAACGAGGCCTAAAAAGACAAGAAGCGTTACCGACCACCAGTTTTTTACCCAGGAGTCGGCAGGAAAGGGTTCCGTATAAATAAAAGCGACCGCAAACGCATTCTGGAAAAGCTCCAGTATATCGTCCAGCAGAATAGCGATCAGCTTTGTGAAGGCTTTCCATAGAGTCGCACCCGGATTCGTCAGGAATTCGGCCAGCTTTTGAAAAGCATTGACGATCCACTCGGGGATAAAACTTCTTCCTCCCCCCTCTTCTTCATCTTCTTCGTCCTGCTCCGTTTCCTCCCCGGTGTCCCCGCTTTCCTCCATGCCGGCTTCGGCAGCAGTATGATCCGGTTCGGCCGCAGCTTCGAAAATAAATATCTGGAACAGGTTGAACAGCAGCAGGAATAACAGCAGCACTGCCGGTGATTTTCTCCGCGTCATGGCTGTTCTCCCGTTTAACCCGGGTATTTGAAAGCGTTGAGGATCGCGCCGGTGGTTCTCACATTATTAAGCCCTTCTTCGGCCTGAGGCACGATCATCGTCCAGAGGAATACCAGAAACTTATACCACAGCCCGGTTATGGCGAAAAGCACCAGTATAATACCGAACAAAACCGGTTTCAGCATATCCAGGACATTCTTGACTTCATAATCGCCTCTTCCGGTAAAGACCTGCCAGACGATTTTCAGCGTTTTCCATATCCCTATCACCACCAGGATCAGTCCGAAAATACCCGCAGCCCAGTTGATCAGGCGCAGTATCGGAGCAACCGTCTGCAGCGAAGCATTCAGATCCGGGGTAAAATACTCCACCCCCGGCAGCGCGCTGGCATCGTTGGCCGCTAAAGCATCCGGCGGAGAAGTTATAAGGAAAAATACAAATACTAATAAAAATACTAAATATAGGTTTAGGCCTTCTTTTTTTGAAATTTGAGGATGCAAAATAACTCCTCCTTTTCAACATTTTTGCTGCCGGTCAATGTTTGCTTGCTGATAAACCATACAGCCAGGATATTGTGAATCTTTTTTACAAAAGACTTCAGCTTTGGCCTTATCAATTTTTCTAGGTGTATCGCTTGCATTGCAGAAATATTTTAAAATCGGCTTAGAGCCCCCGTAAAATGGGCACATGATTTAACACCTCCCTCTGCATATCATCCAGAGCATATAAAGCGCTGCCGCCATCATCCCGGGCATGATAACCAGCTTTTCCAGCACCCCCGAACTGCTGACCAGGGGGATGCCGAACCGGCCGGGCAGCGGCCACAGCCACGGTACTCCCATGGGATTAAGGGAATCCAGCAGCAGATGGCTGATCATCCCTACCGCAAATGCCTTTATGTACACGCCGGGTACGGGCAGTATAAATGTCAGTAAAACATACATGGCGGCGGTAAAGACTAAACTGTGGGTAACCCCCCTGTGGCGCAGGGTATGCCCGACAACTGCTCCTGCCCCGGGTATATATTTCTGTATCCGGGAATGCGGCGTATCAATATCCGGTATCAAAGCCCCCGCCGCAGAAGCAGCCATCAGCCAGCCCAGCGGTTCTTCCGTTCCGGCGACGCCGATCAGCAGACAGCCGGCGACGACCCCTCCGGCAGCATGCGTCAATCCGTTCATTACATCCCTCCTATCTTTAATGCTTTCATTACATGCGGAAACAAGACGGACGAGATTGAGGCGATTGCCCCCATCTCGTCCGGAGCAGGAGCGGCACAGGTTTACTTCTTTTGCTTGTTCCAGACGTCGATAATGGTCTTTTCAAACTCTTCTTTCTTGCTCTTGTCCTTGAAGTAGACCGTGTCGTAGTACTTGTCGCCGCTTTTTTCGCTGGGCATGGATACAAACAGAGCGCTTTCATCATCCTTTTTGTGGTAGAGACGGATCCCCTTGATGTAGAGCCCGTGATAAAGGACCTTGACGTAGGCCAGCATCGGGTCCTTCATGTTTTTGGTCTCGAAACTGATTTCTTCAACAGCCTTGGCCATCAGAACACCACTCCTTATTCAGTGTAATAGGCTTAAGTAAATTCACCGCTTTCCTCCTTCGCATGAATTGCCCATAAAAAAACCCGGCTTCTGCCGGGCGAGCAAACCATATTCAGCCGTAAATCGACGAATAGGCCTGAGAATTATGGGCGCTTCTGCGGGCGCCTCCGCGCCCCCTGGTATAATTTCCGTCCCCGGCGGCAGCCCCGGCCTTCTCCTCTTCTCCGTCGAAATAAGGTTCATGGGGACAGCGATCGATCCTTTCATAGGACAGAACATAACTGTCCTGCCGCTGGAGGGCTTTTAAATCAACGTAGCTGTTATATGCGATCCGTAAGCCGTGACCTGATTTATTCAGGTTCCTCTTTACCAGCTTGGGGGCATACCCGGTTTTGATAATCAAAGAAGCTACGGTCGGGCCGAATATCAGAGCAGGATCGGATTCCACCAGATCGTTTATCTCCTTTTCGATCCCTTCGTCGATTTTGTGCTGCTGCCTGTAATTGAGTACGGTTCGGGCCGTACATCCATAGATTCCTGCTATTTCGGAATTACTTAATCCTTGTTTTATGTACGCCGTAATTTCAGCAAGGCTTTCCGGACCTAATTCCTTCCGCCGGCCGGTATTGTCCCTTAACCCCCCGCGCTTCACACTGATGCCGTGTTTCTGTCTAAATCTTATGACCGTGCGGCGGGAGCAATTATAATGCTTTGCGATATCATTATCGTTTTTCCCCTCGGCGATCATATGCAGAACGGCCTCTTTATCCAGGATGTCACTTTGATTTTTTCCATTTCGGCTTTCCTCCGGGCATACCAATGCCATTGGCGCCACCTCCCCCGTTACCGCCTTTTTGATTTCAGATTCCGTTTATTAGGCTCAGAATATCTTCGGCTTCGGTCGCCGTGATATTGATATCGTCCCCGGGGGCCCGTACCTCAGCCCCCCGGCAATTACTCAGGATATCTGAGATAACATTCCTGAATTCCGCCGACTGAACAAATTCCCGCAGCGCGTTCCTGATATCCGCTTTTTTTCTGCCTTCGTCCAGATCTTCCCGGATCAGTCTTTTGATGTAGACACTGTACCCTTCAGGTCTTGCCTCCGCCCAGTTTTTTAAATATTCCTCCCCGGCGGTAAAGTAAACCGACTTCTTAGAATTGAGCCCGGGCATTACGCGCACCCGGTTACCAGTTTGGGGAGAATAGCCTGATTCACAAGTGTCTTATACATAGCTCTGACATTGGAAAACTGGGCGTCCTCCATCAATATGCAGCGGGGAAAGAGCTCCCGCATATATGATCCCAGACTGATAAATCCACCGCCGCATAAGATATTTTCATCGGCCGTGCTTGGACTGAAAACATTCTCCATATCCTGCACCAGTTCGTAAACATGTTCGCGCCCGACCTGAGCAGCTAATTCCGATACGTCTTCGCTCCCTGCCGGAGTGGGGAAAAACCCCTGTTCAAAAATACGCCTGAGCTCTTCAATAGAACTGAAATTTAGCGTGGGATACTTGGAGTCAAGTTTCTTGCGGAAGGTGATCAGCATGGGGATGATCCCCAGATTTCTGGTATAGAGCTTGGTTTCCGGTTCTTTCTGGGGTATCCCTCCCCGGAATTCGGCAACGTCGAAGGTATGCCCGCCCAGATCCCAGATCAGAACGGTCGCCTGTTTTTGCTGGTACTTTTCTCTTTCCTCCTGGGGCAGCGTGTAGTAGGCAATCATGGCCTGCGGCATGGAAACGGCCTTTTCCACCATGATCTCCTTAACGATACCGTCGCGCGTTACCTTTGCATACTGCCCGCCGGTTCCCAAATAATCCAGCAGAGCACGGCTCAGATTAGTTTCGGTATGGCTTTTTGAAAGCGGAGTGCCGGTGACCACCAGGAACTTGCCTTTTTCACCTTCGCAGAGCTGGTGCAGGTAATTGAGCATTTCGATCTTGGTCTTCATGCTTTGGGTCTTGTCATGATGCAGATCGGGAGGGACGTTTAAACCGTCGCCGACCCGGTATTTCTTTCCCTGAAATTCGACTAAAGCGGCTCCGCCGTCGGGCACTTCGCTGTCGGCCACTTCCTTCACCCGGGCCAGGCACATGTACTTGCCGCCTGCGCTGTACCCCTTGGTGAACTGAAAACCCGGGTCGAAAGCTACTGTCTGGATATCCATTCTCTCTACCTCCCTGTCAATTTATCTTCGGCAACAAGCTCTTCCACTGATGCGCCGAGAGCCCCGGCCAGCTTCTTCAAGGTATCTAAACGCGGCGAGAGGGTCTGACCCCTTTCAATGGCACTTATGACCGATTGGTGGACCCCCGATAAATCTGCCAGTTGTTCCTGGGTCAACCCTCTCTTTTCGCGAATACCCTTTAAATTCATCTCACCATCCCGCTTTCTTTGGTTTAATCAATAAGGTAAAATTGCTATTTTCCCGAACTGCAGGGATACGCACAATCACATCGAAATCCATTGGTATCCATGCTGTTTCCTTCGATCAACTGCGCTGCGGAAACGTCCAGAGCTTGCGCAATATTTTCTATGACTTTCAGCGAGGGGTACACCCGGCCTGATTCGTACCAGCTTACGGTTTGCTGAATCTTGCCTATTTTTTCGGCCAGGTCCGCCTGGGAAAGCATTTTCTGCTTTCTGATCCGTCTAAGATTACTGCCAAACATAATACCCCTCCCCATAAAGACTGGATAAACTTGTATAAATACCAATAAGATTGGTATAATCGAATTGTTAAGAAATATAGGATTTTTTTAATCATCTTGATTAGCCAGTAATTCACTGGCCGGAATATTAAAGAAGCGTTCAAGGCGTTTTTCTACTTTACGAGAAGGCAGTTTTTCGCCTGATTCTATGTAATAGTACATACGCCTTCTTATACCAATGGCTTCAGCAACTTGCTCTGCTGTAAGCCCCAGACTTTTACGTTTATTTTTTAATAACATAACTATCTCATCACCCGCGCACTTTAATTGCACTATTCATTTTTAATATTAGTGCAATATTATTGCACTTGTCAACGAATTTTTATTGGGGGGAATAATGTGTCTACCTTTGGTGATCGGCTTAATCATCTAAGAAAAGACAAAAATTTAAAAGCCGAAGACCTAGGTGAAATTTTAGGTCTAAAAAGACGTATCATCTTTCTTTATGAGAAAAATGAGACAAGGCCAACTTTTGATACATTACTTGCCCTGGCCGATTACTTTGACGTATCCCTGGACTACCTGGTGGGCCGTTCCGACGACCCGGCCAGGCGGTAAATCGCTTAGGAGGAAACCCATTATGAATCATGATTCTGAAAATAATTCCAACCCAGCTTTAATTAAAATTATTAAAGATAATCCTAATCTTTTTACTTTATGGAATGATACTGAGCGTCAACTCCCCAATTGCTTCTTGCGGATAATGTATATGAACGACTACGCTCGAATTACTGGGGTTAATAGAGCCCAAACAAATTATGCTTTTTGTAAAATAGAACCTTTTTCCAATAACGTGGAAACTGATAAAGATTATTTAGCAACAATGGTAATTGCATCAGATGCACTTATACCTGATATAGGACATGAACTGATGCATTTATACATACACAGTATTGGTTATCCTTTTATTGTGCCAACTTATAAATATGGCGAAGTTTTAGATAACAGCGCCGAAATCCTCGAAATGGATAAACTGGCCACTCGTATCCATGATGTAACTGTTCACCCTATTATTGATAGAAATTTAACTACAATAAATTTATTTGACAATCAAGTATGGGAACGAATGTTCAGGACTTATTCAAACGAATTACAGAGTTATCTTAAAAATCCGAATTATTTCAAGGACAAGAACTACATAGTAATTAGAACGATAGAATTACAACATCGGTTACCACCGGAAATGTGGCAGCAGATAGAAACTATGTTTAAGGAAAGACCCAGTTATCAGAGGCTCTTAGGTAAAATTAAACAATTACCATGTTTCCCTGACAATTTATCCCCGCAAAATGTTTATGAGTACATTAAAAATATGTGGAAATATTATAGGATTAAACCTGAACAGTTAAATCTGGACTTAACGTTTAACAGTCCTCTTCTGCAGAAACCTCACTCCTCGTAAGGAACACCTCCGTGTTCTCTCTAGGGGTACCAAACGTAATGCGGTCCGGATTCTGTCGCAAAACAGCATTCATTAACTCATTAAGTTTAAGTGTTGCAGGCTCCGGCTTGATATTATTTTGATCAGTTTTTTTAGGAGTATCATTCATGGAATTACCTTCTTTCATATATATTTTCCATTTCGGCCAGCAGCTCGCCGGCCGGGATACAAAAAAATTGTTCGAGACGTTTCTGAACTTTCCAGGATGGGTTGCGGTAACCAGTTTCAATAGAACCGTACATTCGGCGGCTAATACCTATGTGAACAGCAACCTCTTGTTGGGTATATCCTTTTTGGTTTCTTAGTGTAATTAAGTTTTTTCTCAAGTAAGCTCAATTCTTTAGGCACTAATTGTGCCTAATGTGTTTTAAGTATAAGGCACCTATTGTGCCTAGTCAATACTTTTTTGGAGGCCTAAGTTGGTTACTTTAGGTGAACGTTTACGCGAACTAAGAAAATCAAAGAACCTAAAAAGAGAAGAACTTGGTGAAATAATAGGTTTAGGCCCTAGAATTATCACCTTTTACGAAACTAATGATAGAGACCCGAGTTTAAAAGTTCTAATCGCCCTGGCCGATTACTTCGACGTATCCCTGGACTACCTGGTGGGCCGTTCCGACGACCCGGCCAGACGGTAAATGCTGGTTTTCTAGTCAATTGAGACTTATCTCGGAGGCCATAGTATGTTTGTCGGAAAATTACCTGACATTCTAATTAACATAGGATGCGGTCTTATATTAATGGTTGTTTCTTTTGCTGTCGGAAAGTTGCTCTCTTCAAGAGAACATCTGAACGACTACTCTGTTATATCTGTTGATAACCGCTTTATTGAAAAACACCATCATGACCACTACCATAGCTATAACTATTATCAGGCCGCGCCTGTCCCCATACAGCAGACTTCGCAGCCGCAAGACAATGGGGGTTTGTTTGTATTTTTGCTTTTTATTGTTGCCCTCTTAATTACTCTGGCCATTTTCTATATCAAATACGGTCAGTACTTCATTTATACCGGGTATCTGATTTCATTTATGTTCTTATGTATAAATAGCTCAATGATTTGGTTTTCAATTAAAAATAACCGCTATGCTTTGTTAGAACCTCAGCTTAAGGGATTAGCCTTCACTTTAACCGTATTATGGGTCTTGTTATTTGTTATTTTCTTTTCCGGTGCCCATCCTTACTACATACCCGACGGGGTTCCGGAATTAATGTCCCGGTTAAAGCCGCTACCCATTTTCGAATCTTTTAAAGCAGCTGGCGAATACGGTTCAAAACCGGAATTATATTTCTTCAGTTTCCAAGCAGTAGGTTTAATAGCAGCAATGTTATCAACAGTGTTTTTATTGGGCTGTCAATTACTTTGTTTGAAAAGCTGGGGGTCCGGACGTATAGTTACTACCAGCTCAAGCAAAATAATTCGTTTTTTCTCGGGCTTATGGAATAAAAATGGTAAATGGACTGCTTTTACTATATTTATACTTGTTCTGGTACCTAGTTTTTTGTTACTTAGTGGAATTTTTCATCACTGGATATCGTGGTTAAGTCAATATGGGTATATGAAGTATTCCTAAAGCCGCTATAGTAAAAGGCCACATAAAAGTAAATGCCTTGTCGCAAACACGCCACACCAACCTTAAAAAGATATTAACAGCAGGTTGGGAAATGAACATCTGAAGCTGGCGTTCAATCGGGTACCAATAAGCTGTCAATAAAGCATAGAACGAGCTTGCATAAATCAAATATATAATCAGACAGAAAACGATTGCCGAGTAGGGAGAGGCAGAAAGGGTACTAGGATGATAATTAGCGTTATAGATGCTTGAGAATATATGATACATAAAATAAGAAGATGTAAATAGGTAAAAATAAAAAATACCGAAAAGCATTATAATAGTACTCCAAAACCTCAACCTGAAGGATTTTTCTATCATTACTAAAATGACTGTTGCACAAGAGATTATGTAACCCATTATTAAAACAGCACATACCTCTGCAGCAAAGGAACTAACACCATGAAACCGGCAAAATTCGGTTAGATAATTATAGGTAAATTGAATAGGCAACAACGCTCTTTGGATCACAGGCATCGGCATCAAAGGTAAAAACAGACTTATATATATCCAGGCGCATAACATGTACATAAAACTGTACCAACGTTCAGATTCTTTATATGTCAGTTCACCGAACCAGTTACTGCACTTAAAGTTATTAGAATTATAAACATGGATTAAAAAACTCATTTTAGATCTCCTTTAGGGAAATTATTATTATTGCTCAGGGTTCTTCTTTCGTTTCAGCCAGTAGTTCACTGGCCGGGACCTTAAAAAAACGTTCGAGTTTAAAAGCTACAACAATTAAAGGCCTGCGTCTGCCAGCCTCAATGTTTATGTAGCCGGATTTTGATAAACCAACCATTGAAGCAACATATGCGGCTGTGACATTTAATTTCTGTCGTTCGTTTTTTAGTCGTGTTGTCATATTTTTACCTCATTGAGGTGTTCCTCATGAATACTTTTACTAAGTATAGTTTTCTTATTGAATACAGTCAAGGGGTTTTTTATGTTTAATAAAGATATCCTTAGATTCAGATTACGAACCATAAGAAAAAATAAAAATCTTACACTCCAAAATGTTGCAGATGCTGTTGGCTCTACAAAAAGTACTATTAGCAATATTGAACGTGGAGCAAAGCCAGCAAGTTTTGACCTCGTGATAGCCTTGGCCAATTATTACGAGGTATCTATAGATTATCTATTGGGAGCTACCGATTTCCCCTACCCCCTTTCCGAAAAGGTGTTAAACATCATTAACCAGTCCCGGGATCCGGATGAGTTGCTGGCTATTATTAAAGAAATAACGCAGTCAGAAAAGAGCGGCCAGGCTGCGGAACAGCCTGGCCGGAGTAAGATAGATCGCCTACTAGAAGGATTGGATGAGGAATCAATGGTTGAATTAAGAAAGTATATTGCGTTTCTGCGAATCAGGCAGACGCTAGACGGTGGGGGCGACGAAAACTCCGCTGGATTGGATGGAGACGCCGGCAATAAGAAATAGGAAATAAAGGTCGGGATTTACATATGGAAAACAGGTGGGGATATTTATGCAACAAGGGTCGCTAGGATACCATTGTCTTAAGTTAAGCACAGAGGGGTAAAAATGTTTTTTCTTAAATGTTTTTTTCCCATTTCCACACTTTTTTCAATAATTTTTGACGTAATAAGATACTTTAAAGTGAATTCACATGAGTCAGATTTCCTAGCAGATAAAATTTCTTCTACCTTATTACCTTCAACAGAAAGTATGCCAATGCCAGATTCTACAAAAAGCCTTTGTTCAATATTCTTAATATAATTGCTTGGCATAGCGATGTATGCATAATCAGAAAAGCATAAATACCGCTGAGCTTGCAGACATGCACCTCTCCAATCTTTTAATTTTGCCTCTATAGAAATGGTAGTTCCCAATTTTGCTGAAAAAATATTTTTAATTGCTCTTACAATATCATTCTTAACTTTAACAAAGCTCATTTTGGCTAATATAACAACATATTGTTTAACCTTATCAAGTGTTATCAAAAATTCATTTTTTATTTCATGAAAAGAAGTACAATGCTTTTTATTCACAAATTCTAGAATAGATAGTAAAAAGTAATCATCCATGGGTTTCAAATAACGGGTTGCACCAATATTCAAAGAAATATCAGGAATCCCAACCCCCATTCTTAATTCATTGGAAAAATGGATTCCTTTACATTCTAGGTAAGTATTTATATTATTTACAATTTCTATTTCCAGCATATAATCACATCCATTTCTCTTTCAATTTTCCAATGACCTCTAGCCAAGTTTTAAGAAATCTAGAATCATCTTCTTTAAAAATAGGTTTTAAATTATTGTAATAAAATATGGCATCCTTAACTCGTTGCTCAATATATTCGACTCTATATTGTGTTGTGTTTAAATTTCTTAGTTTATCAATTTCCTGATTCCGTCTATATAAAAAATGTTTTCTTGTCAAACCATCACCGACCAAAGCGAGCGGATTCTGCCCCATACAATACGGGCAAGTGCATCCAATATTTTTCCCTGTTTCAGTAGCTAATAGTTGAACAATTTTAGCGGGATTTTTTCGTTCGATAGCTACATTACTTAATAACTCAGGGAAATAATACCTAACATACATATTATAAGGATCGCCAACTTCTTTATATAAATCTTCATAAAAGGACTCAAAACGAGATGTTCCAGATTCAAAACCGTATAACCCAAATGACAAAAGAATCAATCCAAAAGCACCTATACGGCCAGCAACAACAGGTTTCTTTGCTGCTTTTTGTAACTCCAATAATACATTAGCATAATTATAAAGTTGCGAAAAATTTGTACTATTATCAATGCAATCCACATAAACCCAATAAACATCACATTCTAAGCCCGTAAGCACATTTAAAAAGTATTCTCGTTCCGTTTTTGATGTCAATATATCAGTCTTTACACAAAATCCTCCAACTAATTTCCCGGAATAGTTTATACTGTTTAAATAATCTTTAGTTTCCTTTAATAACTTCACATCTAGACTAAACCAATTCTCATTGGTATCCATTTTTATGTGTACTAAATTAGAATTATTACTGACATGGAAGGGTGAAACTATTAAAGAAGGATTATGCTGTAACTGCTCGTCAACCACACATCTAACATAGGTTTTTTTTGCTTCGTAAGATTTTAAATCATCTAATTCAAGTCTGCTTAAATCTTTTGGCGCATAGGGTAGAGCAATTAGGCCCTTTACATCTGAGTAAGAATCATATGCTAGTCGCATTGTAGCAGGGTCTATTATAAATTCAACATTTTGCTTTTTGATAAAATTCAAAAGATTCCTCTGCTGATTTTGGTGGTTTATTGGAAAAATAGCATGTTCTATTGAAAAGCCATCCTTATAAAATTCCTCTAAAACTTTCTTTTCGTTCCATAGGCGAACAAAAAAGGTTGGTTCGATTTTAACTATATGATGAGTAGAGCTACTACTCCCAATTTTATCAAGATAGGCTATTATATCTTGTAATGTATTTGGTCTTTTATAATTTTCTTTCTGTAAAAGTTCATTTATCAAATTATCAATTGCATTATCAATAGTGGGTAGATATGTCCTTATAGAAATCGGTGGCTCAACCTGAATTTTATAATATAGCTCTTCTCGTGAAGTAATATGACCATAAGGAGTTTTATTGGCTAACATTTTAAATAAAATAACACCTAATGCATAATAATCAGAGCGATAGTCTATATTTTTGCTATCGCTTATCTGCTCGGGAGACATGTACAAAGGGGTTCCTAATTGATCTCCTGTATTTGTAATAGAAGTAAAATCAATAAGTTTTGATAATCCAAAATCTAAGATTTTTACATTTCCATCTTTAAGTAAATATATATTGGCTGGTTTTAAGTCTCTATGAATTAGTTTAGCTTCATGGATAGCGAAAATACCATTTAAAATTGAATTAAAAATAATTAAAGCTTCTTCTTGCGAAAATGTTCGTTGCTTCAGGATATTTTCTAAGTCATCTCCATCTACGTAGTCCATTACCACATAATAATACTTCCAATTATTATCAATAAAACTACCGTCATCAATATATTTCACGACATTTTCAGAATTCACCAATTTCAAAGCTTCTATTTCTCGGCTTATCCGATTATCATTTCCTTTAGAAAACTCCGAATATACAAAGTCAGCAGAAAATATTTTCATCGCATATATGTTGCCATCTTTTTCACATCTATAAACAGAGCCAAATGTGCCTTTACCTTTAAACTTGATAAGTTGGTAATCACCAATTTGCTTGTAGGGCATGTTGCCTCCTCCAATTCAAACATTATACAAATAATACCACAATCAAAAAAAAAGTGGTATAATACTTTGTTACAGAGATACCCAACGAACTTAACGTTTGAAAAGAAGGATAAACAAACGCTACTCAGCAGGTTTACCTGCCATATAGAATGCTGCATAAAAAGCTGGGAAGAAAATTGGTATATTCCGAGTACTTTCTTTGCATATCCGCAGGAGGCTACTCAACTAATGAGTAGCCTCCTGCTCAATTATATAATTTGAGTTGAATTTTTCTTAATATTATCCATTATGCATGATTGCACCCAGATTTGGGATGAGCTCAAGAACCATTCATTCTTTTCGCTAGCCAACAAGCTCATTCCTACGGTCTCAAACCAAGCCCGAGCTGAATCCGGCGGCACCGCATTTCCGATTCGCTTTCTCCACCGGGCTGATGATTTCCCTGCCAGAAGTAATGGACTCCCATCCGGCATAATAAGCGGAAAACTCTGCAGCGCCGCGTTTTCATAATCAGTCAAGGGTCTATGCCATGTCCCGTCCAATGCAATGATGACAGGTGGAGGATCCGGCCGTTCGTGGTCAAGGGGTATCCTCGGATCTGCCACCGCAGACGCTCCCGCATGGATATCGCCGCTGGCCGTAACTGTATTGGCCGGCTTATCCCAAGCCTGTACTTTATATGAGCCGTTTCGAGGGCTGCATCCCAAACGAGGATCTGCTACGGCCAGAGCTCCGTTGTTTACTCCCAAGGCGCCTGTTACCGTTGGCGACGGCTTTTCCCACGGAACCACCCGGTATATGTTTTGATGGGTTCCTACGCCAAGATTAAGCCGAGGATCTGCCACGGCCGCTACTCCATTACTTCCACCTACCCTGGCATGTCCTGTAATAGTCCTTGACGGCTTATTCCATTCGGCTACTGAAAAAACTCCGGTTCGCGGCACATGCTCTATTTGGTATGGCCCACAGCTCTTTAAGTCTTTCCAATCTCCACCCTGGCGAATAAGCGCAAGTCTTACCCAGGTTTTCCAGGTTAAGCGAGGGCTTCTATGCATCGGCCCGGCGATGGGGTCGTCGGGCAAAGGCAACGGGCTGAGAACATCCCCTATAGTTTTCATCTTTTGCCGATGCGGCCTGAATATAATAGCGCTGCACTTTTCCTTATGCCGGGCTATCATCATGTACCTTTTGCGGTGCTGCCCTAATCCGCCAACTTCCCCGCAATCGTGGTATCCGTCTTTGTCTTTTACGGGATGGATCTCATAGTCATGGGACCGGAGCATCATCCGGATACGATTCAGCAGACGGGCGCTACGCGTTGTTATCCTGGGAACGTTCTCAAAAAGAAACACCGGTACCGGATTATCCCGGAAGGCCTCAAGCATAAGCCACATAACATGGCTCGCAAGGTTATTCAAGGCCTGATATTTATCCGACTGGGCTGCGCTCTCAGGTAGTAAGCCGGAGTTCCCCTGGCAGGGAGCTGATACAAATACGACATCCGGCGTATCTTCAACTAGAATCTGAATATCTGCCGGCGTAATCTCCCGCCAATCTTCCGGCGGCCGGCGGCCGTGGTATGCTGTATAATCATCCCGGGAAAAGAGATCCATGCAATGCGCCGGCGCTCCGGTTAGCTTTTCAAAATCTTGACAGGCCTCTGGGTCAACGTCAATGCCGCCTACCACCCGAAACCTGCCAACATGACCTTTAAATTCTGATATTGCTTCAGCAGCTCCTATTGCCGCACCTCCACTGCCGCAGCAGGGGAAAAAGGCAGTGTATTCTCTAATCATATGGTCTACCTCTTTCTTATTAAGAAAAGCGGCTCCCTTTATGGAACCCGCTTATTAATAGATTAATTTAAGTGGCCTCTAAGTATTAAGAACCGCTTATCAAAACAAAAAGCAGAATAGCGTGGTCCAAAACTTAGTCTTCGAATTCGAAAACGATCCTCCTGTCTTGGTTCAGCGCCAGGAATGCTTCAAAATTGCCGCCATGCTTTGCTTTGAAGCCCTTTATTTTATCGCTTCTACCCTTAGCCAGAATTTTTTTAGCCTGGGCCTCAGATATGCTTTTGCCCGCTATTTCTTTCCAAATAGCGAATTTACAGCCTTCCTTCCAGGCCGAACAGGAGTATGCTTTTTTGGTCTCTGTCACAGGGGCGCCGCATAACGGGCATTTTCCTAATTCCTTCTTCCCTTCCGGAATGTTATCTATAGTTACACTTCCCGCATCTGCTACAATAGCGGTTACGTACTCTTTGATCTCTTCAATAAATTGGTTGAAGCCTACTTCCCCCTTTTCTACGCCTATCAACTTATCTTCCCACGCTGCGGTCAGATCGGCAGATTTCAGCCCTTCTGTTTTCAGGATATCAATTATGCGTTTGCCTTTGGCTGTCGGCATCAGGGCTTTACCTTTTGCAGTTATATATCCCCTTTTCTTAAGGGTTTCCAGGATAGCGGCCCGAGTGGCCGCCGTGCCTAATCCCCAGTCGCCGGGCACGTCGATACCTGATTTTTTACTGGCTGTTTTCATTGCATGCAGTATTGTCGCCTCGGTGTATCGTTTCGGAGCCTGGGTGGTTTTTTCGCTGAATTCAAGATTGCTTATTTTAACATCGTCGCCTTCTTTAAGTTCCGGAAGTGATTGTTCCGCTTCCTCCTCTTCTGGCTCCTCGGTCCGTGATGCCATGCCCGGTATTTCTCTGTAGCCCGGCTGTTCGACAAACTTAGATAATGCTTTGAATTTATGGCCGCTTATTTCATATTCGATCCGGCGCTCCCTGAAAACGGCCGGCGGGTAAAATATGGCCAGAAAATAGGCCGCAATAAGCTCATATAAGGTCAAAAGATCCCCGCTCAGTTTATCCGCTACGGTGTCCAGCGGAATAATGGCATAGTGATCGTCGACTTTGCTGTCGTCAATTGCTTTTATGGTGGGCCGGGCTGATTTAATGTGGTCAGCAAAAGGGCCATACCGTTCCATATGCTTTATTGCCTGGAGCCGGCTCATGAAAGTGGGCTCCAGGTCCGAAGATAAGTACCTGGAGTTGGTCCTGGGATAAGATATAAGGCGTTTTTCATATAGTTCCTGCGCCAGCAGCAAGGTTTGGGCCGCCGTCCAGCCAAACCTGGTATTGCATTGCTTCTGAAGCTCGGTAAGGTCCGGCGGCAGGGGCGGTTTCTGTTTGATTTGCCTGTTTTCAAATAAAGTCACCTTTCCTGTGCCGTCTTCTACTTCCCGGATGATTTTTAACAGCTCGGACTTTTCCCTGATCTGTTCTCCGGCATATTTGGCAATAAAAGATCCTTTACCGGATTCGGTATTGGCCGACAGCACATAGTAAGGCTCCGGTTTAAAGTTTTCGATTTCTCTTTCCCGGCTGACTATCAATGACAGCGTGGGGGTCTGCACTCTCCCTACGGAAAACAGTTCGTTGGTATGTAACCTGGTGGTATAGGCTCTGGTAGCGTTTATACCCACATACCAGTCGGCCATATTTCTGCACCTGGCCGCGGCGTACAGATGGTCATAAATGACCGCCGGCTTCAGGTTATTCATGCCTTCCAGTACTGCCGCCGGTGTCTGGGATGATATCCAAAGGCGCTTCACCGGTTTGGAGTTATTGGTATAAGACAAAATGTAGCGGGCGATCAGTTCCCCTTCCCGCCCTGCGTCCGTGCCTACAATGACTTCTTTGATATCTCTGCGCTGCACTAAACTGCGAATAACATTCAGTTGCTTACTTTTCCCCGGGTTATGCGCAGCCGTTAACCGGAAGTCTACCAATAACGGCAGGTCCGCATAGTTCCATTTTTCCGGAACGCCGATTCCCTGAATCTCAACCAGATGCCCCAAGGCCCAGGTGATGATAAATTCCCCGTTTTCGAGGAATCCGTCCTTTCTTGAGAATGAGCCCAGGGCCTCCGCATAGTTCATAGCTACGGATGGTTTCTCCGCTATGATCAATGACTTGTCCATTTTCCCCCTCCTTATAATATGGTAATGAAAAACACCACCAATTGAAGTATTTGAAATTTATTTAGTCGTGAAAAAAGCTACTATATATTGACCATTCGTATATTTACTTTGCTGACCCGATGAGGATTAGACCGTAATAAGTATGCTTCGCCTGTATCCAGTTGTTTAATCTTATCCGGATGAACCATAAAGGAACGATCCTTTTTTACTGTCCCACCTCCGGTCAGTTCTCTTTTTCCTGTTTCTAAATCGGCATTTACCTGCTCTGTCCAAACTGTGGTCATTTTCGTTCCGATAGTCGTCGCAAACAGCTCTGCGCTGTCCGGATTACGCTGGCTGTGAATGATCTTGGTATTAGTATTGGCAAGCACTTGCTTCGCATCCTGGGGCGGAAGGGTGGCGATCTCCTGTAAAGCTAAAATTACATGAAAACTGGCACTGCGGGCTTGCCGAAGTATGTTATAAAACTCTGAATTAGCATAATCGCTGAATTCATCAAAAATAGCATACACCTTGCTGGTATTGCTCTCTTCCCCTAAACGCCTTCTTTCCCGCTCCGCAACAACGGTCTTAATATCTTGAATAACTAATCGGGCAATCATTGGGGCATACTGGCTATATTTCGAGCTGGAAAGGCTGAAGAGGATTATGGCGCCTTCGTCCATTGCGTCTCTGATGTCTAATGTCCTGCTGTCGCCGGTATCGGTTAACAGGCTTCTCAGTTCCTTATCGGCTTCGGCAAAGACCATAAGCCGTGAAAAAATGCCCTGATAGGCCTCTATTTCCTCCCCTGTCAAGCTTTCAATGGCAAGGGCCGCCCGTACTGCTTCTTCGTTTCCTCCCCTGGCCAGGCTGATCAATTTATCTTCCCGAAGATTTTTCGAGGCGTTGATCAAATCAATGCTGCTGCCCGTATTCAGGAGAATATGAAAAGCATTCTGCAAATAGCGTTCTGCGCTCAATTTGTAATGGGGTTCGGTCCAATCACTGGTACCGATGATCTTGTCTTTAAGCTCGGTGGCGCCGCCGTGACGGAGAGGGTTGTAATGACAGCTGTCTTCCGGATAGGTCAGTGAAAACATATAAAAGGGCCTTCCAAATTTATCAGCCAGCCTCCGGCATAAGCTTAACAGACCTGCATCTCCCTTCCCGTCTATAATGCAGCAGGAAAGGAGACTCTGGCAGCAATACTCAACAAAATTGGCCAGGGTTGTTGTTTTTCCCGCACCGGTTGCACCGGCTACCAATATGTGGGCATTTGCCTCACGATTAGTAATGACTTCACCTGGGGCAATTAACGTACCATCTTCAGGATGATCCATTTTGGATATATCTTCTTTTTGTTGGGTCACTATAGCCTGTTCCTCTTCTTCATCCATCCTGGTTAAAGCTTCTTCAATCTCTCGCCGATCACCCAGGATATCTCTTTCTGGTTGGTTGGGCCAAAACTCAAACCCCAAATATACAAAAGGAGTACCGGTCAGTGCAAATTTGATTATTGGCTTCAAGGATTCAGGTTGAATATACTCACTAAATCCTGTATAGTGTCCGATAAAATATAAGATGTACTGAAGTTCCAGAGCCAACCATTCTTTGAAGGCCGGAACGACCTGCGAGTAAACTAGTATACACAGAATAAGTCCTATTCCCCGGCATATCCAAAGTATTTTACGGCTATGTATATATTTTCTTCCGGCGAGATGCAGAGCGCCTGCCGGGATCAAGGCGGGCAGCAGAACCAGGGCCGCAGGGAGCTTCCACAGATCGTTTTTCTTTTCCTCGTCATACTGCTCATACACGGTCTATACCCCTTCCCGGCCGAATATGCTTGAAAGTTCCGTATTCCCATTAGTAAGACATAGGGCTAAGTCTAATTTCCATGGTCCCATGTATCTGGCGCCTTCCGGCTTTTTACCGGCCTGGTTCAACCTTTCTCCCGGCTTTTTTATGATATAAATTCCGCCGTAATAAAAATCCCAGAAGAATACCTCATCCCCGGATGTAACCAGATCGAAATCCCGGATAAGCTTGCCGGGCTCGCTTGGCAGCCAGTATTCTGTCAAGAATGGGTTTTGACGGATATGCCTGATCAATTGTTCCATGTATTCCCTGCCGTAAAACGGCAGCCATTGATCATAAATAAGCTGCAATTCATGCCCGGGCTCTGCCGTCTGTTTGTCAGGAGTCGCCGATTCCCGACCGGCATTTGCATTTACAGCTGCTTCAGGTTGCGGCTTCTCCTGAAGATCGCATTCTTCCTGAAGACCGGCGAATATTTCTTCGGCCGGCATTTCAAAAAAACCGGCTATTATTTGTTTGGTTTCCTGATCCGGTATCCGTCTGCCGCTCTCATAATTGGCGATTTGACTCCTGGTCAAGCCCAAAAGCTCTGCTAACTGGCTTTGACTCAGATTCCTTTTTTTACGCAGTTCGATCAGTTCTGTGTTTTCCATCTTTATTCACTCCTTCCGACATTCCGGCCGACACAATAGGGTGACACGACCACTGGCTGACACAGCTGCAGGGGTGACACAAATTGCCGGGCGACACAACCGCTGGCTGACACAACCGCCGGCCGACACAACCGCTGGGGCTGACACAATCGCCGGCCGACACAACCGCTGGCTGACACAACCGCCGGCCGACACAGCCGCTGGCTGACACAACTGCTGGCCGACACAACTGCTGGCCGACACAACTGCTGGCCGACACAGCCGCGGGACCGACACAGCCGCGGGACCGACACAATCAGCCGCCAAACTCCAGCGATTTCTGCGGCGGTTTCCATTCCCGCATGGTACTGAGCATGTAAATCTTCACATAATCCCGGCTGCCGCCGTAGCTCAGTATCCTATGGGCCATAGCTTCCCCGGGCACATAATATCTGACTTCATGATATTCACTGCGCTGAAAATACCAGCGGAATATTCCTTCTATGCGCTCTTTATTCTTGGCGCTGAGCTCCACTTCCACGGCTACAACTTTCCCGTCCGGCATGTAGGCGATAATGTCCGGGCAGTGCTCTCTTTTGCCTTTTTGGGTACTGAATACGTTGATGCCTTTATCGCTTCTCAATTCTTGTTCCGATAGCAATCTGGGGCTTTCCTGCTCCAGCGCCAGAGCTACGTCAACGGCGGCTACGGTATGCCTGAAAAAATGTTCCGATATCCGTTCCACCGGCGGTAAATTAGTATCAGCCAGCATCCTGCCTTTAGGCAGGCATCTATAAACCCCGGGTTTATCAGCCAGGACTTTTTCATGTTTTAAGATGCTGGCCCGGCACAGTTTATCCAGGCGGCGATACATGGCGGGAGTGGAGGTACCGAATTTCTTAGCTAATTGCTTTACATTGGCATAACGCCACTGCTGCAGGAATACGCATATTTCTTTATCGCGAGCCGTAAGCCGTATTCCCCGTATGGCCAGAAAACTTTCCGGCTGGGGTACATTCACATCAATCACCTTCTTTAGCCTGTTTTCCCGGTATACCGGTTTTAGCACTTTGCCGGGCGGCCCAGTTTACTTGGTTTGCGTAGTTTTCTGATTGGCCGAGTTTAACTAGTTTTATTAACTAAATATTTAATTTTAATTAATCTTTAAATCTTAATATCAAAACTTTTAGTTATTGTTTTATAATCTTTATAAGACACTAATAAACTTAAATTAAATATTTAAAAAACACTATGCTGACCGTGGGTAGATTCGGGTCGGAAACATGTATAACTGCTTTACTCGAGCCGAAGCTATCCACGGTCCATTTTAACTGGCTTATGTGTTTATTAGAAATTACCCCGGACCGGGGTTGTGTCGTGTTGAACCCGTTTCAAGGCCTCAATTCTACAGGCAGAAAGTCCTATTCATATAGCTGACACATAACTAAAAGTTTTGATCTGTTTTTAATCAGGCGGAATAAATAAGTCATATTCAGAGTAGCTTCTTTCTTTTGTTGGCTCACTTTTTTCACTTTTGTTTTTAAATTCCTTTATGGCTTTTTCTACATCCTCTACTGTATTTAACCCCTTATCTCGCCAATCGTTTAATACCCGGTCAATGTACTCAAGACTGCTTTTTTGGGCATAGAGTGCCATTAATTCCGCTGCCTTCAGAATCATTTCCCGGGTGAAGCCCCAATCTTTTCGCCATTTTTGATATGTACCTCTGCGAATAAGCGATTTCATGTCAATTCCGGTATATATCATGAAATGCTCTATTTCCGCTTCTAAGGATTCCACTTGTCCTTTAGGAGTATCCAAAGGCTCCGGATAGAATGTGCCATTTAAAATGCTTTCTATGACGCCATTGGGATTGTTTATCAATATGCCCAACGGGTTTATGATTCTGCCTTCAGCTTGCTTTCTTTGGAGGGTAGATGCTATTAACTGAACTTGACTGCTCTCCTGGCAGTACTCCAATAAGACCGGATAAATATTATCCGGAATGCTTTTACTTAAATACTTAATAAAGGTTTCCTCAATCATCTTTTTATCAACAACCGCCGATTGTTCTTGTAGACTCGATTTTTCATCCCTTTTGTTGGTGTTAACAAGATTAAGATCAGTTTTATATTCTTTACTGCTATCGTTACTGTTGTTATTGTTAGCTGCAGGTTTTCCGGCAGCGGGTTTTCCGATTTCAGATTTACCGATATCAGGTTTTCTGCAATCGGTAGAATCCCCTATTTCATGGGATTCAGCTGGTTCCTCATAAACTTCCCACACTCTACCTATATACCGGCCATGATCGTCGCGGATCCAATCGCGGGTTAGGTATCCGTACTTCTCCAACTCTTGTAAGCCAGTGGCCACACTGGTACGTCCGTCTGTTCCATGGCTGCAGATTTCACTCTCATAAAATTGCCATGAATCACTTTGATCTAATAGATATGTAAGTAGTCCCTTCGCTTTCCAGCTCAAACGCGAATCGTTAATAATGTCCCTGCTGATTTGTAAAAAAGGATTCTTTCTCTTATGCTTTCTTAAATAATTCGTTACTTCATTTTTTTCCCGCACAAGCAAGCCCTCCTGTGTTTAAGGATTTTAATGGACCAAAAAGAGCCCTGGAATTAAACTCAGGGCTCTCTATAAAAATAAAATTATTCGATTGTCGAAAATCGTTTCACTTTACTTGGTTAAAAATCCCTTTATAGCAATCCCCCCCTTGATGGTATAATGGGAATATCTTCTATATAGGAGAAAAAATCCTTTGAGAGAGGTATTATAGATGCTCTACGGTGCTTACTGCCGCGTCTCAACCGAGGAACAAGCAAAAAATGAGACTATAGATGCTCAAATTGATGCCATAAGGGCATATTTTAAAAAAAATAATATCAGCGTCCCCAAAGAACGCTGGTACATAGATGATGGGGTATCAGGCGAGCTTATGCTTCGCGAGCGGCCTGATGGTGCAAGGCTGCTGCTGGATGCTGTTGAGGGAAAATTAACCCACCTGGTAGTTGTAAGGGTAAATCGAATTGCACGCGAGGATTTTGCCGCACAGGAGGCTTTTCATACGCTAAAAAAATGCGGAGTATCTCTGATTTCTCTCAGTGAACCTTTTAACTACTTTGAACCATCCGGCCAAATGATGGCTACGGTGTTCTCATCCTTTGCAGCTTATGACCGGGCAACGATTAAACAGAATTTTGCAGATGGCAAAGCACGCAAAGCACGCAGAGGGAAGCTGCCGCAGGGAACAATACCCTATGGCTATACGGTTGCTGACGATATGTCTGTTAAGGTCAACCCTGACCAAGCAGAGGTAATTAAACTGGTTTATAAGCTCTATATTGAAGAAAATATGAGTCTCAGAGCTATAACAGAATATCTTACCGGTATGGGTATTCCTGCCCCGGCCGACTTTAAAGGAACTTGGTACCGAAAACATAACCGTACTGGCGGTTGGTGCGAATACTCGGTAAATAATATTCTGCGAAGTGATATTTATACCGGCATCTATCCTTATAAACCACCGGGACAGAACCCTATACCGGTACCCATACCCAAAATCATAGATTCGGAAACTTATTTTAAAGCCAGGCAAATAGCACAGGACAAACGCAAACATTATGCACCTAATGAACAGTACCGAACCTACCTGCTGCGTGGTTTGGTCGAATGCGGCACTTGCCATAGCGCATATGTAGGCACATCATCAGGCAAAGGCCGCTTTGCCTATTACCGCTGCACTAAAAAAAAATCGGATGATATGACCTGTGAGAACCCTAATATCAACGCTGATCTGTTGGAAAACACCGTCTGGGAAGACTTGTGCAATACATTTAAAAATCCCCAAAAATTGATTAGGGAAGTCTCCCGGGAAATGGAAAGCAGGTCTTTACTTATAAGTGATTATGCTGCTGAAATCAGCGAAATTGATAAACGGGTCAATGAAATCACCCAGGAACGAAAGCGATTACTGGATTTATATGCAAAAGGCATTACTGCGGAAAATGAATTAGTTGAAGCTATTAGCGAACGTGAAGAGTCTTTGGACACTTTACAATCACGGAAAAAGCTTCTTGTCCAGCAGACACAGATGCAGCAGAATCAGCAAGAACTTGTTAGCACGGTAATGGAGATAGCAAGAGAGATTAAAAACATACCTGACGAAGCAGATGATGAACTTAAAATGGATTTAATAAAAACCTTAGTTGATAGAGTTGAAATTATTCCTGGAGAAAGTCCGAAAATCAGGATTTCTTACCGTATCAGTTTAGGTTTGTTTAATGAATGTTATTTGGTCAGGTAGAAAGTAGCATGTTCGAATTTGTCCGTAGCCATTTTAACCTCCTCCCTGCCTTAACCCGCTGTATCGGCTAATCTTATGCTTTGTCGATATTATATGTAAATTACTGTCTGTCTGTTACACTGTTAAGCCAGGAGGTTTCTTTTTAACTTAGCAACCTCTTTTTTCATGGTCCGGCGCCCGATACGGATGATTTCCGCTGCTTTGTCCAGGTCGCTTAGCCTTACTTCACTCACATCAGGGTAAATGGACATATCGGCAAAAATTTTTTCTTCCGTGGCCGAGGTTTCATAGCCCAGGATGTTTAAAGCGCGGTTCACTATTTCCGGTATGCCCTGTACCCCCTGGTCATAAATATACTGCCCCAGATTTACAGCTAGGACATACTCCGCTCCCAGAAGCTTTTGCACAGCGACCGGAACCATACTGCGGACTCCTCCGTCTACCAGTTGCATTCCCTGCAGATGACTGGGGACGAAGGTAGCCGGAATCGATATACTGGCCCTTACAGCCTGGCTTAAAAGGGCATCCTGGACAACCAGCCCGTCATTATCGTCCAGCCTGATTTTTTCACCGGAAAATATAATCTCCCTTCCGCTGTCAATATCGCAGGCAATTATAGCCAACGGTAATTTGCTGTCCTGCAGGTATTTGCCCCCGGTTAAATGGAAAATCAGCTTCTCCAGGCGATCACCCTTGATAATTCCATCCAGGGTGGCACCCATTGTCGGGATAAAGCAGGACAAGAGATACCTGATCAGTCCACTGATATTATAATCCAGGTAATCACCCGGCTTAAGCTTTAAGACCTCTTCTTCCATGCTATAGGGGGACAGTCCGCTGGCATAAAGGGCTGCCATTATGCTCCCGGAACTGGTTCCTGATACCATGGATACGGGAATGCGGTTATCCTCCAGCACTTGCAATATGCCTATATGAGCCAATCCCTTAAGCCCTCCACCACCCAATGCCAATCCAAGCTTCTTCATTATTATCACCTACTAACCACCCTTTATTAGGGTACCAAAACTCCCTTTGGCCGTTATTAAGAAAGCAGATTACACCGACTACAAAGGTGTGTGCATCCGGGGTTTACTAAAAAAGGCAAACTGCCTCTTGGGTTAAATTCAGCGGTTGCACTTGCGTACCATGAAGCGCGACAGCTTTTGCATGGTTTCCGTGTTGTTCTGCTTTAGCTCCTGCCAGAATTGCTGGTATTCCGGCACTTCCGTTTCTTTATGGAAATCATCTATTATACGCTCCGTTTCCCTTTGCAGCTCCAGCACTTTTTCCAGTTGGCTGCGCATTATGTTCTTATGCCTGCGGTCTATTCTCACATCGGGCACATAGCCACCTCCTCAACTAGGAAAAATAAATGCCCGGCCAGAGCCGAGCATAAAGTGGGCAGGGGGGTCTTAAAATTCTACTTCCGGATCAAGTTCGCCATAAACAACCACATCATGCATTTTACCCAGCTTGTCGATAATATCGACAAACACTCTTAACCCGATGCAAGTTCCTCTGATAGGGGTGGTCAGATTGCAAGGGTTACAGGGATCTTCACAATTACCTTTGATTTCATAGTCAAAGGTCCAGTTCTTAAGGATTAATTCGGATTGTTCGATTTCCTCTCTGAACTCTTCTGCGGTAAGGGGCGGATCGAACTCATCCAGCTCGATACTTCTCTCGAAACGGTCAGTAACCGTTATAATCTGATACTCGCCATCCACGATAACAAAGAGAATTACTTCATAGTCGATAAAAATTTTGACTTTGTTGAAACAGGCCACATCCTCAAATTTTTGGATTATCTTGACCTTGATGTCCTCTACACAGGCTACTTTCCCCCCCACCTGCTCATCAGGCACACAAAACACGGTATCCAGGACTTTTACCTGTTTTTCGATAAATTTGGCTTTGATGACCTTCGCCCATAAATCTAATCTACAACCATCCGGAAATTCACATTTAAGTCCAGCCATGTTACTCTCCCCTCCTTTGTTCTTTTTCTTTCTCTTGCCACCAGGGCTTCTGTTGAAATTTGTAAGTTCAAATTTCTAGCTTATACTATGAGAGAGAGCAACAAAATGTGATTATCCTAGTCACTTAACCTATTTTTTCTTGCATATAATGTAAGCATTCCACCCGGCCATCACAGAAAATACCAAATCCCTTGGTGCGTGCAGCCTCGCAAAAAGCTATATCCTCCCCGCCACGCCGACCGGAGTAGCGAGTCCCCGCTTCTATGACTGATCTCTTTATCAGGCAGGCGGCGCCGGTACAGTCCACCGGGAATACCTGGTTCCGGGGGAAATCCCTGATATGCAGGTAGCTGCCTTCCCCACCCCGCTGCAGTATGTTGTAAATACCCGGGTCTCCAAGCTCATGCCCATTGCATACCAGAGCCGATACCATATCACATTGATCCCGGAGTAATTGGACAAGGGTATTTGGAGGTACCAGGATATCGCTGTCCAAGGAAAAAAGGTAATTACAATCTGACTCTAAAAAAGCCTGCAATAGGAAGTTGCGCAGCTTGGCCAGATGGGAGAAGCTGTACTCCCCCCGGCGAAATCCTCCCGGCTGCTGATGATCCTTGAAAATCAGGGTCACCGGTTCCGGCCCTTCCCGGGCAAAGCGGGCCAATATTCCAGGGCTGGCATCACTGCAGTCATTGATGATAAAGCAATAGCTGATCTCAAACAGTCCCTTATCCAATTTTTGCAGACAGTCCAGGTAAGAAGGCAAAACCCAGGCGCGGTTACGTACCGGACAGCCTATCATCACTTTGGGCATGGATAACCTCCGGTTAGTGACAACTTAAATTTCTTGACTTCCGGGTATTTCACCCGGCTGGGAGCATAATATTTCCTGCATCGGTAAGCAACGGCTGCAGGTGGGGTCGGCAGGCTTCCCCGGGTCCTAATCCCTTTGGCCTGAAGCTTTTCCTCTATGGCCTTAAGCATTTGCTTTGCCCGGACCGTCCAGGAGTTTTCCCGGGCCAGAGCCATTCTCTGTTCACGCCGGTTCCCGGTTTCTTGCAAAGCCTGGCGGGTATGGCTTATAAACTCTGCCCGCCCGGCCGAGCAGTAAACTATATCACCGTATCTGCCCGCTTCCGGTAGTGCCGTAGTAACTATCGGGATTCCCAGCGCCATGTATTCCCACATCTTAATCGGGTTAACTGCCTCGGTCAGAACGCTGGTTTTAAAAGGAATTATACCTACGTCAAAATGGCCGGCATAGTCAATCAGCTTATCGTAGTCCTTATATCCTAACCAGTGGAGATTGGGACGCAAGGGGATATTATGAACGCCATATAACGGACCTATTATCAGGAGGCTGCAATCGGGAAAAGCTGCCGCCAGCCCATCCAGAAGTTCCAAGTCACACCAGCTGGCAACAACACCGATATATCCAATTACCTTAGCCCTAAGATCCGGTAAATCAACCGGCCTGGCCCGTTGCCCGGTTCCGGCCTGGCTGAAATAATCGTAGTCACAGCCATTGGGAAGCAGCACGGTGCAGGGATTGATTTCCCGAGCCCGTGAGAAAAGCTTATCCGAGGCCGCCAGTACTAAGTCGGCTGAAGCCACCGCCCGGGGATAATAGGTCTTCCAGGTTGAAAACCCCTCCACTGTATCATCCAGGCTGTCAAACACCCGCAGACCAGGGTTGTAGCTGCTGATGTTTTCCACCTGGGTCGGGTTGCTATAGTAAACCACCGGCCTTATATGCGCCGGATAGGAGGGCTCCTCCTGATGAAACAGGTAAAAATGCTCATTATATCTTTCAATGCCCCGCGGCTCCTCCTGGCAATGGGCACAGCGGTTCAGAAAATAAATCGTCACTCCCAGTTGGGACAGGGCCTTTAGCAACTGCTGGGGACGCTGTACCAGATAGTTGAAATCTACCGTAGGAGGGTAAATTATACCTGGTATACCGGCCATATATAAAGCCTCCAGTCATGAGTCATATCTTCAATAACCTGGGTTGATCTTCGTTCCTATAAATCTGGCGATAATCTTTCCCCGAATGTGTGGTTTTGCTCTATGGGTTCCACACCTTTTCCCTTAGGTACCCGGGGATCAGTCTTCATCATACTCCTCTTCACAATCATGCTCTGACAAGCACTGGCTGCAGAAGTCCAGCCCGCAGCCGGAACAGGTCTCCAGTTCCTGTTTTTTTACCCTCATCCCGCATTCGGAACAGTTATAGCTTACCTCGATATTACTCCGGCGTGCGGTTGCAACCATAAAAATGCTTTCTTCAATGGCGTTCTTAACCGGAACCGCTCTAAAGATTCTGGTCTTTACCTTTACTTCCGGAGCGCGTTCTTCCTCTTTTAACTCGCCTTTTTTAATCGCAAACACCTCCCCTTCTTCTCTGCCCACCGGGTTTAAAGGTGGTTTCACCTTCCGGCAGTTATATCATTATATGAAAAGTGTTCACATAAGGTTACGCAATGGAATAATTCGTTGTGCAAAATGGCAGCAGGGGGAAATCAACCATCAACTTAAATCAGATTATTTAAAAACAACCGCTTTATCCTGCTGCCCAAGCTGGGTTCGCTTTCCTGTTCCCCCGGGGAGCTTTCCCGGTCAGGAAAACCGGCTACCCGGGGATAGTGCTTTAACCGATATATATGCGATTCCTTCTCCTGCAGGTTTTGCCTTAAGCTTTCTGTTTCCCGCTGGTATAAGCTTATATCTTTAAGCAGACTGCTATTGCGCTTCTCCAGCTTGCTGATGCCTCGTTTCAAGCTGGAGATGTCGCGCTGATAAAAAAAGACTTTTCGATGCAGTTCCTGGTTCTCTTCGGCCAAACGGCTGACTTCAGCTTCCAGCCGCTCGAACAGTTGGCTGAGGGATTCCTGATTAACCTCACTCTGCTCCCCAGTCCATAACCTGACTACCTGTTCCCGGGTCGCTATCAAGGTATATTCCACCAGAAACCTTACCCGAATCTCTCCGCCCTTCAACTCACCGTCAAAAGAAATATCCTTAACATTGATGACAAAGCCTATACCCTCTTCCCTTTCCAGGCTACGGTCAAATTCGGTATAGGCTACCCGCTCGCGGAGGGTTTCTTCCTTCTTGACCAGATGCATGCGTCCTGCCGGGTCTTCCAACAGGCACAGTATATCAATTTTAACCCGCACTTCCACTGCCTGCCCCTGGGGAATTACTTCGGATTGTTTGACTTTGATTTTCAAGTCCTCCAGCATGCGGAAAAGCCGTTCAGCGGCATAGCTTCGTTCATCCCCCAACCGGCGCGGAGTATTAAGCTGAGCTGTGATTACCGGCGACCATATAGAAAAAGCCTGTTCCATACTTACACCTTCTTTTTCCATTCAATGCTAATTTATATTACAAAGTGGAGCCAAGTATGAGCCCAGGCTAAAAGGGTAAAAAAAACTGCATGGTTTGCATGCAGTACTTACCTGTTTTATTTAGTTGTTGGCAGAGGCTATACGGATTTCCGCGTCTTGAGTATCGTAAACGAAGAGTTCAACTGTTTCTGTCAGAACGTCGGCATAACTATATGAAACCCGGCGCTCGATCTTCCTCTCGTTTAATTTAACTACGAATATATTGGGGTATATAGATTCAAGAACTCCTTCTCTTTCTACGATGCGGTTCCTTCCCCGATTGGCCTTTAATCTGATTTTACTGCCCACAAAGGATTCCAGGTCTCTTTTAATATCGGATAAAGCCCTGGGAGAACTCACATTACCACCTTCTTCATACAAATATCATTTTAATTTTATAACAGGAAGGAGGCAAAGTCAATATTGAAATAATTAGTATATTAAAAAACGTTTGTGATGTCAACTGATAAATGGGCCAAAAATTTCGCTAATTACAGGTGTTTTTCGGCCTACAGACCTGGTAACGTCTCTTTTATTTGGTATATTTGTCGGCTACTTTACTGGCTGCACAGGCATTGGGTTTTATTTTGGCATCAAAACCGCTGTTGACTATCATTCCCGTTACTTCTCTTATCAGTTCCCTGGTTTCCCCGTGGGTACCGATATCCAGATGGATTTCCACCTTCATTTCTTCGTGTCCGTGCTGTTTGAGTAAGTGGGAAAGCTGGTCAGCCAGGGTCAGACTAAGAGAGGCTTCGTAGAAAATACGTTGGCGCAGGCTTTTTATTTTCTGCTCCATCACCTTGTTATAGTAGTAACGGGCGCCTTTACCCAGACGGTGAATAATAACGGCGCTGACAAAACAGGTTCCCTGCTGGCTGGGGTGAGAATCACTGCCTACCAGAAGCTTGTACGGCCGGTCTATATCTTCACTGATATAGGCCAGGATATCATTCACTACTTGGTTTAGTTCCATTTGACCTTTACTGGGGCTATGAAATATCACATTTACGCCTCCTGTAAGGGCAGGTTGTTGGCCAGTAAGGCGAAATCCTCCAGGGTGAGGTTTTCCGGTCGCGCCAGAGGAGAAATTCCCCATTGGGTTAGCCAGCCATGGATTAGGCTTTTTTCCTGTCCCGAAAAATCTGTGCAGATATTTAAGATAGTCTTTCGGCGCTTTTGAAATGAAGTTCTAAGCAAAGTTTTAAAAAGAACCTCACTTTTCAGTTCGATTCTTCGCTGCCTGGGAGTTAGGCGCAGCACAGCCGAATCAACCTCGGGCCGGGGATAGAAACAGTTACGGGATACATTCATCAGCAGTTCACTGCTGGCATAGTAGGAGGTCATCAAGGTCAGTAAGCCGTAATCCTTCCCGCCCGGACCGGCCATTATACGTTCGGCTACCTCTTTTTGCATCATAAGGGTGGCAGACTGTAAATGAGGACAGTTTTCCAGCAGGTAAAAAATAATCGGTGTGGTTATGTTATAGGGAATATTGGCACAAACCTGATAAGGCTGGGGCTCAGGCAAGGAAAATGCCCGAATCAACTCCGTTTCCAAATCCACTTCCAGAATATCGGCGAATAAAAGGCGCACGTTATCCTTGCCGGCCAAGGCTTCCTCCAGCATTACTTGTAAATCCCGATCTATGTCTATAGCCAGTACTCCCCGGCCATACTGGGTTAGCTTGGTGGTAAGAGCACCCATGCCAGGCCCGATCTCCACAATATAATAATCCGGGTTGGCTTCACATGATCTGGCTATTTTATTTAATATGTTGCCGTCTACCAAAAAATTCTGGCCCCATTTTTTACGGGGGAAAAATTTGTGGCGACGCATTAATTCTCGAACTTGAGATAAGGATTCTGCTGGTATCATACCTTTCGTATTTTCTTTGCTTATTATACTACAAATCGTCATTAAGCTGAAATTTCTGCCTCCTGTCTCCCTTTAATAAGGATAAACCCCGGGGGAAGTGGCCTGAAAAGAGCCTAATTGAAAAACCCCGGATGTTGAAGCAACACCCGGGGCGCACATTGATTTTAAAATGCCGGACGCTGTTGTTTTACCTTTCTGGTTATATCGTTAATATCGCTCTGGAAATTCTGTATGGGTTTGCCCTCAATAATACCCGCCGCAACATCATTAATCCGTTTAATCAAAGTAGGGTCAGTAGTAACCAGGACTTGAGAAATACGCCGGTCACTGGCCTTTAGTTTATTAGCCACTGTGCTCTTAATCTTGTTTTGGGTAGCAGGGTCCCTCGTCGCGGTAGGTTCCAGGGTTAGCCCAACCATTACCATCTGGCCGCTATAATTGGTTTTAGCGGTATTGGTGTTGTTCATTTTATTGTTGAGATTGTTATTAGGATTGGTGTTCATCCTACTATTGGGATTGGTGCTATTAAGGTTATTTGTGGTGGTGCTTTTATTAGTACTTTTGGTAGTACCCATACCTGCATTACTCATACCGATACTGGATACCACTACACTAGCCCGCCGAACTCCCTTTACGTTTTCGGCCATTTTTGATAACCGGCTGGCCATTACCCGTCGCTCGCTGGCAGTCATCTCGCTACTGGTTTTTTTGGCAGTGACACCAGGTTTACGTGCCGGGGTCGTCGGCTTTTTGGCTGCGTTCTGACATCCTACCAGGCTGATAAGTAGGAAACTGATGCATAATAGTAAAGTAAATAATTTACGCATGCAAGACTCACCTCCTTTATTTTTATCTATCTTATTTTTCTGTCATTAGCGCTATTTAAACCGAGGAAAACGATGGCAACTTTTAAAAAATTTGCACAAAAAAAACCCTGCCGGGTTTCGACAGGGGACTCGGATCAAGGTTTAATTTAGAACATATACCTTAACGGTTCTACGCCCCCAGCTTAAACACTGGGAACGTTCTTCCATAAAAAGATCCAGCCGATCTCCCTTTATGGAACCGCCGGTATCAGCAGCCCGGGCAAAGCCATAGCCTTCAATATACAGCCTGCTTCCCATAGGAATTACGCCTGGGTCTACCGCCACCATTCCTACCTCGGGATGCCTGCCGCTGGCGGTACGGTAACCGGTATAGGTATAGGCTGATGCCTCCATATAACGCGCTTCGCGGAAGTTTAACAGTTGATTGCCACGCGATACAGCGGTTATGGTTCCCATGGCAATAACCCGGTTTTTAGGTTCCATCAGGGTTTCACTGCTGATTACTTCCCGCTTTGCTTCCTGACCATTATGGTAGGTGATTTTAATGGTATTCCTGGCCAAACCATTCTTCCCGGGACTAAGCGTTTTAGTAAGACCGCGCTCCAAGGTATTGTCCGTAGTCCGCTCAACCCCACAGGGAATAGGTTCCTCTGTCTTGACTTCATTTTCCGTAACCCGTATTACTTCAATTTCCTGATCGGGAATAGTTTTAGGCACAGGAACGGTTTTAACAATATCCTTTTCTCCCAGTTTATAACCGGCCAAGCGAATAGCTTCTCTGATGCTTATGGGTGTGGTAATTATCTCTTTGCTGCTTCCATCAGCCGTTACTGTTACTTTGAAAGCCCGGGTCACCACGATATTGACGTCCTTTTTGACTTTGCTGCCAAGAGAAGGCTCAACCCGATCATGCTTCCCCAAGATGATAGCTTCTTTTTCCAGAACTCCCTCAACACTGCTGACAAAAAACACTCGGCTGTTGATTACTTTACCATCAACAGCAATGGTGACTGGTTTTTGTAAGGCGAAGAAAAAACTTACCCCCAGAACAAGTGCAAAGAGAATAGCGGCTGTCAGGCAAGTCTTTTTCCCAGACCAGACAATCCCCATAACTCTCCTCCCTTTCATTCAAACTATGCTTTGTAAATAGTTTGAATACATACAACATTTTAGCCAAAATATCAGACCCACGTCAAATTTTATGGGCGCTAATGGTTTTGCCTACTCTTTATGGCTGCAATTCCAAAAAGAGTCATTATTAATTATTATCGTTCTATCCTTATTTTATTCCTTAAGGGGCAAAAACTTTGCTGAAAAACATTTTTTTCCATTGCACTAATATCGTCGAAGGGAAACGGTTTGAATAAAAAAAGAGCCTTTTTCGGCTCTTCAATCATTTATGTGGAAGGCGCGCCTGGCATTAAGTCCAGTCAAGTAGGCTATCTCTTGAGGGTCTTTGTTTCTTAGCTCGGCCAGTTTACTGGCTATATAACTGACATTGGACGGTTCGTTGCGCTTGCCCCGCAACGGTTCCGGGCTTAAATAAGGGCAATCGGTTTCTATCAGAATACGTTCGAGAGGGATTTTGGCTGCCACCTCCACCGTTTTTTTGGCGTTCTTGTAGGTCAAAGGGCCGGCAAAGGACAGGTAAAAGCCTTGCTTCATCAGATCAATGGCCAGGGGCAGATGTCCGGAATAACAGTGCATTATCCCTCCGCTGCGGCCGGCCTTTTCTTTTTTTATGATATTCAGAACCTCCTGATGAGCATCCCGGTCGTGGATTACAATGGGCTTATACAATTCCTGGGCCAGCTTTATTTGCTCGATGAAGGCTCTCTCTTGCATCTCCTGCGGCGACAGGTTGCGATAGAAGTCAAGCCCGATTTCACCAACGGCCAGTACCCGGGGCTCACGGGCTAAGTCATAGAGCCCGGCTAAAATGTCATTGTTAAGGGTTTTGGCATCATGAGGGTGCACTCCCACCACGGCATAAATTTGTGGGTGCTTACGAGCCAGTTTTACTGCCTCACAGGATGATTCGTAGTCATAACCTATACATATTATCTTTTCCAGACCGGCTTGTTCAGCCCGCTGCAGAACCTGTTCCAAATCCTCTGCAAATGCCTCATCCTGCAGATGAGCATGACTGTCGATTAGCATTCAATAAACCCTCCAGCATACAGATTCCATGTATTCCAAGCCCATTCCCAAAATTAATCGCTATTTTACTCTGTTCCCGGATGCTATGCGCTCCACTGTCAGGACTTCGATATCATTGTCACCCGGGTCGGAGGCAGCGAGAATCATGCCCTGGGACAAGGTTCCCCTTAATTTGGTCGGCTTCAGGTTAGCCACCAGAACCACCCTTTTCCCTATGAGCTCCTCCGGCTGGTAGTGCTTGGCTATGCCGGATACCACAGTGCGTTCCTCTTCACCCAGGCGAACCCTGAGAATCAGCAGCTTATCGGCTTTCGGCATTTTTTCACAGGCTATTACCTCGGCCACCCTGAGTTCCATACGAGCAAAATCTTCGATACTGATATATTCCTGCTGCTTGGGTTCCCCTTTTTCTTCACTTGCTTTTTCCGCAACTGCTGCTTTGTTGTCATCCATGGCATTATCCTCCTCCAGTGTCTTTAAATCAATGCGGGGAAAGAGTATCTCTCCCTTGCTGACTTTGCTGTTACTTCTGAGCAGTTCCCACTTCCCGGCATCTTCCCAGACAAGCCGTTCAGGGTCGTCAAAAAGCTCTATCTGCTGATTGACCCTTGAGGCCAGGGTCGGCATGGCCGGAGCCAGCATGATTACTGTCATCCGTATGGATTCTGCCAGATTATACATCACTGTGCCCAGACGGGCCTTTTTATTCTCATCCCGGGCCAGCAGCCAGGGTTCGGTCTCGTCAATATATTTGTTGGCCCGGGATACCAGTTTCATCACGGCAACGAGATAGCCGGAAAAATCCAATCCCTCCAGCTTGGCGGTAGCTTCCTGATATACCTGGGCAGCCATCTGCTTTAGTTCCAGGTCAACCGGTTCCTGACCTGCAGCGGCAGGAATTTTGCCATCAAAGTAACGAATTATCATGGCCGCAGTCCTGCTGATAAGGTTGCCCAAGTCATTGGCCAGATCGGAATTGATGCGGGTAACCAGCATTTCCTCCGAGTATAGTCCATCCTGGCCGGAAGTAAGTTCTTTCACCAGGTAATAACGCACCGCATCTACCCCGTATTTTTGGATAAGAATGCGGGGGTCAATAACATTCCCTTTTGATTTTGACATTTTGCCACCTTCAAGCATTATCCATCCATGGGCAAAAACCGTTTTCGGGAGAGGGATATCCAGGGCCATCAGCATAATTGGCCAGATAATAGCGTGGAAACGGATAATATCTTTGGCCATCAAATGTACATCGGCCGGCCAGTAGCGCTGGAATTTTTCCTCATCACTGCCGTAGCCGATGGCGCTCAGGTAATTAATTAAAGCGTCAAACCACACATAGACCACATGTTTGTCATTAAACGGTACCGGAACCCCCCAGCGAAAGGTGGTACGGGATACACAGAGATCCTCCAGCCCCATCTTAATGAAACTTACCACTTCGTTGCGCCGTGATTCCGGCTGAATAAACTCAGGGTGGCTTTCAATATGTTCCAGCAGGCGGTTAGCGTATTTGGCCATTTTGAAAAAATAGCTCTCCTCTTTTACCAGTTCCGTTTCGCGTCCGCAATCCGGGCATTTGCCGTCCACCAGTTGCCGGGCGGTAAAGAAGGTTTCACAGGGGGTACAATACCAGCCTTCATACTCGGAGATAAAGATGTCTCCCTGGTCATAAACCTTTTGAAATATTTTTTTTACCACAGCTTCATGGCGTTCCTCGGTGGTACGGATAAAATCATTGTTGGTAATCAAAAGGGTATTCCACAGACGACGGATATTGCTGACTATGGTATCCACATACTCCAGTGGTTCCTGCCCCTTTTCCCGCGCCACCTTTTCTATTTTCTGACCGTGCTCATCGGTACCGGTCAGGTAAAATACATCATAACCCTGCATTCGTTTAAAACGGGCCATGCAATCAGCCGCCACCGTGGTATAGGCATGGCCTATATGTAAATTGTCACTGGGGTAATAAATAGGGGTGGTGATGTAATAACTGCGTCTTTTTTCCATTGTAATCCCTCCTGTTAAACCTGTATCTTAATTAAGAAATTGACCATTCAAAACTCATAATTTACATAGGGTTCTTCTATATAATAAGCAAACTTCACCGCGACAGCAAACGGAATCGGAAAGGAGATTGATTATAGTTTTTCATATTATCAGGTCTGATATCCGCAGCCCGGAAGCAATACCATATATTGATAAAAACGGTGGTATCTTGTGTTTCAACGTGTTATTTAGCCCATAATAAACAAATATATACTTTAAACTATATTTTTTCGTCTGAAAATGTAGAAAAATACTTGACTATTTCTCCCAGCAATGGTATATTTGCGGTGAAGAACGAAATTTGTTGATGGAGGAGGGTTGTAGCAATGATGAAATCAACCGGTGTAGTAAGAAAAGTTGATGAGCTCGGTCGTATTGTTATTCCCATTGAGCTGAGACGTACCATGGGTATCGAGGAAAAAGATGCTCTGGAAATCTATGTTGATAGCGAAAAAATTATACTTAGAAAATACGAACCCGCTTGCATATTCTGCGGTAACGCCGAAGAAGTATTTAACTATAAGGGCAAGAACCTGTGCAGAAACTGTCTGACCGAGTTAACCAAGCAAGTAGGCTAATACATAGCAATTATTCCTTGATTTCAAGAAAATACTTATAAAGGGTGGATTTTTTAATCCCGTATTCCCGGGCCTTCAACTTGAAGGCCTCTTTTTTATCCATACCCTTTTGCAGCAATTCTTCTACCTCCCGGGCAATTGCGGGCAGGCTTTTAGCCTCTGCCGCCGCTGGCTTGCCGGCAATAATCAGGCTGATCTCCCCCCGGGGTGGATTGAGGCTGTAAAAGGCGCACAGCTCTGCCACCGATCCTCTTTTAACTTCTTCATGGATTTTGGTAAGTTCTCTCACTACTGCTATTCTCCGTTCTTCTCCGAAAATAGCTTTTATATCTTCCAAACAGGCCGACAGGCGATGGGGTGCCTCATAAAGAATTATAGTCCGGCTTTCCTCTTTTAATGCCTCCAGCTTTGCCCTTCGGGGAGAACTGCGGGCGGGTAAAAAGCCTTCAAATACAAAGGCATCGGTATCCATACCAGACAGGGCCAGGGCTGATACCGATGCTGAGGGCCCGGGGACAACCTCCAGGTCTATCCCTGCCTCTATGGCTTTTTTGACCAGGCGTTCTCCCGGATCGGATATGGCGGGCATACCTGCATCAGAGACCAGCGCTATGTTCTTGCCACCTTCCAGTAGTCTAATGATGTGGTCTTCTTTTTCCGGTTTGCTATGTTCGTGGTAACTGAGCAGCGGTTTTTTGATGTGGTAACGGTTTAAAAGCCTCAGGGTGTGGCGCGTATCCTCGCAGGCAATCAAGTCCACCCGGCGCAGAATCCTAAGCAGCCGTATGCTGGCATCTTCCAGGTTGCCGATGGGAGTACCGCATATATAAAGCTTGCCCACCTTATCTTTCCTCTCCGTAGTATAAACTCATTACTTCTTTACTGTATATGCCTGCCCGCTTATAGATAATCAACGGGGAGAGCAGTTTAAACGGCCCCTGTTCTCTTTTCTGAGCCTCTACAAGTACTAACCGGGCCTCCTGCTCCTGAAAAGAATGAACTGCTCTCAGGCGAACCGGCAGAAGCCTGTGAGCCATACAGCAATTAATAATGTCCGGCAGGCGCTCACAGCGGTGAATCAGACAAAAACTGCCCCCCGGGGATAACAAATAATAGGCAGCCGCAACAAGGGCATCCAGGGTCATAGCTGTTTCGTGGCGGGCAACCGCCTCTTCCGGATCCCGGCTTATCCGCCCCTGCCCCCGGCCATAGAACGGCGGGTTGCTGATAACCAATCCGGCCGACCCCGGGGGCAAGTGTCTATCGATTTGGCAAAAATCACCCTCGACAATCTGAACTTGCTGCAGCAGGCGGTTATATTCTACACTTCTTTGGGCCCGCTCTGCCATCTGTTCCTGGATCTCAATCCCGGTAATCTTTAAATTCGGCGACCGGGCCGCCAGCAGGAGTGAAATTACCCCATTGCCACAGCCCAGATCCACCGCCTGTTTCACTTTTTCCAGAGCGGCAAAATGAGCCAGCAGGACAGCGTCTATGGAAAAGCGGTAGCCCTTCCGGGGCTGGATTAGTTTAAACCCTCCGATAATCAAATCGTCCAGGGTTTCATCCCCACCCACCAGCCTCATTGCTTCTTGCTCCACTTGTTACTCCTTTTCCAAAAAAGCTATGCAGAACAGGCATTCTTCATGGCGCACCTGACCAAAAGCAGCCGGGCAGATATGATATCCCTGCTGATAGATTCGGCCAAGGTTTTCATAGCTTTCCCCTTCCAATTCCAAATTATAGGCCGGGGGGGGTATCGGAGCCTCCTTCTGCCCCAGTTCTATCTCCAGCCGGTTCACCCGCTCCTTGATTTCCCCCACTTCCAGCATCAATTCCCGTAAGATCAATTTCAACTCCTGCAGACTTTCGTCCATGCTTGTCCTCCCCATTGCCCTTACCGGACTCATATAATTCCGATTCATATTTGAGGCAGCACATCAAGCGTCCGCAAATGCCGGAGATTTTGGTAGGGTTTAGTGACAGGTTCTGTTCTTTGGCCATGCGGATAGATACCGGTTCAAATTCCCCTAAAAAGCAATTACAGCACAGCACCCGTCCACAGGTTCCCAAACCCCCCAGCATCTTGGCCTCATCCCGCACCCCAATCTGCCGTAACTCGATTCGGGTTTTAAATATGGCTGCCAGATCTTTAACCAGTTCGCGGAAATCTACCCGTCCCTCAGCGGTAAAGTAAAATATGACTTTACCCATGTCAAAGGTATATTCGACATCAATTAAGCGCATGGGCAGCTGGTGCTCCTTGACTTTCTGCTTGCAAATCTCCATGGCTTCTTCTTCCCGCTGCTTATTCTTTCGGAAAATCTCAATATCAGCCTCGGTAGCCTTGCGAACCACACTTTTAAGCGGTAGAACCAGGTCGTCCTCGCTCATCTCCCGCCTGCCGATAGCCACGCTGCCACACTCAACCCCCCGAATAGTCTCAACTATAACGGCGTCTCCCGCCTGCAAATCGATATTTTCACACTCAAAATAATATATTTTACCGGCAGGTTTAAACCTTACCCCTGCAACCCAGGCCAATCCGATTCCTCCTTTGCGGTCTATCAACTATTGCAAGGCATTCCACAGTTGATAGCCGATACTGGTGTTTAATAATAGTGTGTTTACATTGCGCCGGTAATAAGTTTTCAGTTTCTCTATTTCCATAATCGCTGTCATTAATCTGCCTGGATCTTTAGCCTGTAATAAACTCATGATCTCCGGCGCCTCCGGAGCCAGTAACAAATCCTGGTTCCCACCCCCGATTACCAATGCGTCTCTTAAAATTGTTTCCACTATCCGAATTATTAAGTCAGGAGCGGGCTGCAATTTCTCCGCTGCCTCGAAAATAGCGGCCCGGTCGCCCTGGGCCATATCTCTGATAAGGCCCAGGGCTGCCTCCCAGATCTCCTCCAGTCCTTCTTCCTCGACAAAGCGAAGGGCACTGGCGACACTACCCTGACCCAGGCGGACTGCCCGTGAAGCTTTTTCCCTATCAAAACCGCGGGCTCGCAAAAACTCCATCAGTTCCTTTTCAGTTACCGGGAAAAAACGCACCAGCTGGCAGCGGGAAACGATAGTCTCCAGTATATTTTCATCGTCACATATGAGTATTATTAGTGCATAAATCGGCGGTTCTTCCAGAGTCTTTAACAGGGCATTGGCCGCCTCCAGGCTCATCAGGTGGGCATCCCGGATTATAGCTACCCGATGCTCGGCCCGATAAGGCTTTAAAGCCAGCCAAGGCTCCAATTGGCGGCTTATCTGTTCCTTCCCTATTAAACTGCGGTTCTCCAACTTTTCTATGATTAAAAGGTCAGGATGCATTTCTTCATTAAAATATACCCCGGCCTGTTTATCCTCCAATTCAATCAGGCTGCGTGCAAAAGCCATTGCCGCCTGCATTTTGCCTACTCCGGCGGGTCCGGAAAAAAGGTAGGCGTGGCTGGTGCTGGCATGGGCAATACTTTTTTTTATCAGCTTAACGGCTCTATCCTGTCCTACGATACCAGAAAAATAATCCATTATAACCCCTATATTCATATCATCAAGTCAACCAGCATCCCCCTGATTTTATCCAGGGCAGCCAGCACCTCAACCGGTTTTTTACGATTTCTGACAAAGTCCTCCATCAACTGTTCCACTTCACTGTCTATGGTAGCAATGGAAATCAACAGGCTGCGCCCTCGTCGATTGCGGCCTCTTTCCTGTTTGACGCTGTAAGCTCGGGTAGTAGCTTCGGTAAGAAATCTTTTCACCATTTTTTTGTAGGTCATTAGATCCTGTACGGTCAAGCTCCTACTTAATCTCTCATTTAAGCGGTCAATCTCTTTCAGGATCTCCTGCATGCGAAGCTTTTCTTCCATATCCCGCCGCTGGGCCAATTCCTGTTCAAAGGAAGAAGGAGCGCCTTTCTTTATCCCCTGCAAGCCAGCTTTGCCCGGAGCAGCAAAGTTATTCAGTTTATCCCGCTCCCGTTCTATTTTCATTAAACTCCCTCCGATCGGAGCCTATAGCCGCTTCAGCAGCAATTTGTCCAGATAGCACAAAGCCTCACCTAACACCCTTTCCGGTTCCTGTCCGGCATCAAGGATCTTTATCCGCTCTCCTTCCTCTCGGGCTAACTGTAAATATCCATCCCGGACCTTTTCCTGGAAAATTAAGCCTTCTTTCTCCAAACGGTCAGGAATATCCTTTTTTCGCCTTTGCAGAGCTTCTTGGCTGTCCATATCCAGCAGCAGGGTCAAATCCGGTTTAAGCCCGCCGGTGCACAGCTGGTTTAACTGCTGTAAAAAATTGAGTTCCAGACCACGTCCATAGCCCTGATAAGCTATGGTGGAATCCATATAACGGTCGGCCAATACTACTTTATCTGCCATCAGGGCCGGACGTATGACCTCTTCCACCACCTGGCTGCGGGCTGCTGCATAAAGCAGGGCTTCCGTTCTGGAAGTCATACCCTGATTGCCGGCATCGAGCAGTAATTTTCTGATTTTTTCGGATATGATATTACCCCCGGGCTCTCTCACTCCCAGCACTTCCAGTCCGCAGTTTTTCTCCAAATAAAGCTGAAGACGCTCTTTCAAACTGGTCTTGCCTGATCCATCTATTCCTTCCAGACTAATAAACAATCCTTTACCTGACAGAATATTCACCTCTTTATATCGGCTTGGCTGCGCTCAACTTATATTCATATAATAGACTATAAACGCTAAACAGGAAACTTAAGACGGCAAATCAATAATGTTAATATAGTTTAGCGCAGCGTCCTCAGGCCCCTGTATCCGGGCACCACTGCGCGATAGATAGGCAAGGTAGTCTATCATTTCCCGGCTGATTAATTCTCCCGGAAGAATGCAGGGTATCCCTGGGGGATAGGCAGCTATCATCTCACCTGCAATCTGGTTTACTCCATCCTTTAAGGCCACACGCCGACAGGGCGCCATAAATGCCTGCCTGGGGCTCAGCAGCATAGGAGGCAACGGATTAAGTTCAACCTTGACCGACTTCCTTCCCTGGCCGGGATAGGAATATGCAATATCCTCCAGGGCCTGATAAAACCTCTTCCAATCCTGGGCCTCATGAAAAATCGAAAACATGGCCAGGATTACATTGCTATCCTCCAGTTCCACCTGAATTCGGTGTTTATCCCTTAGCTGGGACGCAAACTGATAACCGTTTAATGCGGTACCCTGCACCGATACCAGTACCTTGAGAGGGTCAAGCTGTGCTACCCCGGTCACCTCCCGCAATTCCTGCTCACAAGTCTTAAGGCCGGTAATATGATTTATCTGGCAGCGGTAGTGGCGGGAAAATTCGTAGGCCCGCTCCAATAAGGATTCCCCGTTTTCTTCCATAAACTGTCGGGCCAGCTCAATTGAGGCCAGTACCGGATAGGAGGGACTGGTAGTAGCGAGCAGGCTGGCCGCCTTTCTTATCCGGCTATTATCGGCCAAACTAGCAGATAGATGCAGAACGGCACCCTGATTTAAAACCGGCAGGGTCTTATGCAGGCCATTTACCACCGCATCGGCTCCACTCCTCAGAGCCGGTTGGGGATATAATTTACTGAAGCTAAAATGGGCACCATGAGCTTCATCCACCAACAGATTCTTCCCCCAAGTCCGGGTTACTGCAGCGATAGCGGCAATATCGCAGGTAGTTCCATAGTAGCTGGGACTGGCAAAAAACACCGCTTCTGCCTCCGGGTTGCGCCGCAGCAGGCGGTCTATATCCTCGGCGGTAACCGCCAGGGCTATACCCAATCCCGGTTCGGTCTGGACTGGTATATATACCGGCATGGCACCGGAAAGCACCATTCCTCCATAAAAAGAACGGTGGGCATTACGCGGAAGCAATATCTTCTTACCCTCGCTCCCCAGGGCCAGAAATAAGGCATGAATACCCTCGGTAGCACCATTCACCAGGAAACAGCTGTCCCCGGCGGCAAAAGCCCGGGCCAGCAGCTCCTGTGATTGTTGGATGATGCCGGCAGGCAGATGCAGATCATCCAGTCCGGGAACCTCAGTCACATCCAGAGAAGCAAAAGCACTTAATTCCTGCTGTTTAATACCTTTTCCGGCGTGCCCCGGCATATGCAAGCGCAGGAAATCCTTCCCCGCATATGCTTTCAGGGCCGAATAAATAGGGGTTGCTTGCGGCAAATTATTACTCTCCTTTAAAGGCACAGGATAAACCTGCGTGGAGGGAATTCATTCCCCCGGTCTATCCAGGAATAAATTCCCCGCCAATGGTTCGTGGCCCTTTTTCTTTGCAGTCTTTTTGCCTTTCAAATAACCAGTTGTAAGGCGGCAGGCATTATTTCAAACTCGAAATCTCCCCGACCGACTGATTCGCCATCTATCTCCAAATAAATATCCTCAGTCGATTTGATGATCACGTGCCGTCCCCGATGAAATTCGACCTTGGAATGATTTAAATGACCTCCCCGATAAGCACTGGGCATAATCGAGAATAGCTCCATCTTGCCAAAATCTTTCGCAATAATGACATCCAGTAAGCCATCATTGGTAGTGGCCTGCGGGGCTATTTTCACCCCGCCTCCAAAATACTGTCCATTGGTAATAGCAATCAGGCAGGAGCGACCCTTAAATACCTCTTGCCCATCAATACTGGCGGCTAGATAACGATTTTTATACAAAGCTATACTGGTCAGGGCAGCCAGCAGAAATGACCAGAAACCACCCAGCACCTTACTGCTCCGATTGACCCGGGCCACGGTTTCACTGCCAATACCGCTATCAGCAATATTTATGTAATATCGGTTTGAGCGCCTTCCCTCCCAATCGGTATAGGCGGCTCTAACAACATCGCAGGCCTGCAAGCGGTTAATTGCCAGTAAATGGACAAGAAATTGGCCGTCGCTGCTAAAACTAAACAATCGGGCAAAATCACCGCCTGTACCAATGGGAACCACTGCCAGGCAGGCCTCGGGATTAATAATTCCCTCTTCATCATAAAAACCATTTACCACTTCGTTCAAGGTTCCATCCCCGCCTGCGGCCAGGATGCGGTTATACCCCTGCTTCAGGGCTTTTCTGGTTATACTGGTAGCATCAAGAGGACGGGTTGTGAACTGGACATCCATCTTAATTCCTGCTTTCCGTAGAGAGGTATCGACCTGTTGCCATCTCTGTTTACCCCGTTTATTACCAGCACACGGATTTACTACGCATAAGGTCTTGTATTCCAATTCTCTTCACTCTCTCCCCAGCTTACAAAAATAACTCCATTCTTGATTGTATATTAAAAAGGTAAAAAAAATAAGCACTCTTCGTGCTTATTCTCAGGTACTACCAAATCTTCTTCAGTTCCTCCAACAGATAGCGGTATTCACTGCATCCTGCCTGCAGGGAGACAATATGTGCCTCGCATCGCTCACAGATAAAGGCTTTTCTTATCCTTATTCCGCCCCTTATTCCCTTCTCCGGCACTTGCCCACAAAAATGGCAGCGTGGTAAAAGTATTCCTGCAGTTCGCGTATTGTTATTACCGCAGGCCTCCGGCATTTCCATAAATAATCCCCTTTTTAGTGAAATTATCTCCTTCCCTCCATATTTTATGCACCCGGAGCAGCAAGTGTTAACCCGCTGCTGGACATTGTTTAAAACCTACTGGTTTGCTATATTATATACTATCCGGCATTCATAAAAAAAACGTGCTTACCGGGACAAAGCAGGCCCTATCCACAAAACTCGGTAGGTTTTTACCTAATTTAAGGAGATGAATACACCGGTGAAGCTCATGGAATTGTTTACATCGATTCAGGATACGGACCCTCGCAATATGGATATAATCGAGAAAATTACCTACTATACCTGCGCCGCTCATGCTGTTTTTGAAGAGGCCAGAAATACCCTTAACCCTGCTGCTATTGCCCAAGCTGAGCATGCTCTGCATGAAATGCTGGAGGTTATAGACAAGTCCCGAATCCATATTGAAGCTCCTGAAAACCTTGCCATTCTGCAGGAGGCCAATGACTTGCTGCAAGCCGACTACCAGTTATTTAGATAAGATGGTCGCCATCCTTTTGCAGGTATCGGCGGTTTGTTTAAAAAAGGAGCAGGTACAACCGCACCTGCTGAAAAAGGATTTTGAAGGAAGTATTGTATTCGGAAACTGCCCCAGGCCCCCAATATGGGAGTGGGCTGCTCCAGACTAATTAAATATCTCTGGTCCACAACGAAGCCATGCCCGGCCCGCCGCCTACACAGAGGGATGCCCCGCCGACGGTCTTACCCAGTCTTTCCATTTCATAATACAGGCTGACTATGATGCGCAACGCAGTACATCCGACCGGATGACCCAGAGCTATTCCAGAACCATTGTGGTTGATGTTATCAAAATTCATTTCGATACCCGCTTCATCCTTAATCATTTTCTTTACACCAAGAACCTGTGCCGCAAAGGCCTCATTAACCTCCCAGTATTCAACATCTTCATATTTCATGCCTGCCTGAGCCAGACACTTGGGGATAGCCTTGGCGGGCCCAAGGCCCATGACCTTGGCATCTACACCGGCAGAACACACATTAATCAATTTCATTAAAGGCTTAATTCCCAGTTCATCCGCTTTTTTCTTGGTCATAAAGACTGCCGCAGCCGAGGCATCATTCAGTCCGGAAGCATTGGCGGCAGTAGTTACACCGGTTTTGGTAAATGCTGCTGGTAATTTAGCCATCTTTTCCAGACTGGCATCTTTAATGGGATGTTCGTCGTTTTCAAATACCTTGACCCCTTTTTTGGTTTTGATTTCAACCGGTACGATTTCCCGTTTAAATATACCTGATTCAACCGCAGCAGTAGCTCGCTGATGGCTCATCAGAGCCAGTTCGTCACATTCCTCCCGGGTTATTCCGTACACCTCAGCTACTCTATCAGCCGTGCTTCCCATATGTCCTTGAGCCAGAGCGCATACCAGTCCATCTGACAACATGGGATCCTGGAACTTGCCATCGCCCATGCGGTAACCCCATCGGGCATTTTGAACGATATAGGGTATATTGCTCATGCTCTCGGTTCCTATTACCAAAGCTATATCAGTCTTGCCCAGCATAAGACTCATGGCTGCCATTTCCGTAGCTCTCATACCGGAAGCGCAGTTCTGGCTTACCTGGCTGGCAGAAGAACTTATATCCAATCCCAGTGCCATAGCTACCTGGCGCGGAGGCAGAGAGCCATTGCCATGATGCAGACACATGCCCAGCACCAATTCGTCAATCATCTTCGGGTCTATTCCCGCTCTCTTAATTGCTTCTGCTCCTGATATAGTAGAAAGCTGGTTAGCCCGCACGTCTTTCAGCCCCCCGCCATAGTCGCCTATTGGAGTTCTGCAGGCGCTGACCATTACCACTTCATTTATCTCTTTTGACATTTTTTAACCCCCTTATCTGTCTCTCTAACCATTCCAATATATGTGACACCAACATAATCAGCGTAATTTAGAGGTGTCATTACGTTTTTTAGAGCATAACGCCAAGCTGTTAAACCCATCCTCCCTTCATTTGTAGTAATTAAAATTCATTCTTGTCCAGCATTTATGATTGCAAAATACGTTCCACAAAAAGCGATAAATTAATAAACCCAATATTAACTTATGGATTGACAATTATTATCCATTGCATTCCATATATGTTGCTACTTGGTTCAATATTAGGCATAAATCGTTCTATTACGCAGGAATATATTACATATCGGTATTTTTTTCTTGCGCTTATGCAAAAACATATTGCTAAAATGCAATAATTGCATTCTTTCAGTGCTTGTCGATGATGCTAAAAGAAAGGTCCATAAAGAGTCAGGGGGGATTCGATATGTAGCCGGAAAAATAAAGACAGATCCTGGCAACGACGCCTCGCCCAATGCCGCCGAAAAGAAGCCCGCGGGGCAGGACTGGCGGCGCCCGCAGCGGGAGGCTGGAAAAAGAAAGACTCTGCCGATGCAGAGTCTTTCCAGAAAAAATCAAATCCTGGCAACGTCCTACTCTCCCACAGGATTCTGCAGTACCATCGGCGCTGGAGAGCTTAACTTCCGTGTTCGGGATGGGAACGGGTGTGGCCTCTCCGCCATTGTCACCAGGAAATATGATTACGTATTAAGTTTTGCTTAGATTAACCTGTCTGCCGAGTTTTGACTTACGTATGGCGGAGACCGCCATTGCGAGCCGACGATATCTCGGCGAGTGTCGATGGATCGAAGCCGTTAGGCTGAGCATCGACGCACCAGGAAATATGATTACTTGTTTGGTTTTTGTTTCAGTTCCCTGGCCCATGACCTCTGGGTCAGGATGTGATAGCCCGGCATTTCGCTCTTCGCCTTGCTCAGGCGAAACGCTCGTGTTCTCTCAAAACTGCACAGGTATTAAGCAGATACTGTTCTCTTTAAGGTCAAGCCCTCGGTCTATTAGTACCGGTCAGCTTAATGCATCGCTGCACTTACACATCCGGCCTATCAACCACTTAGTCTTAGTGGGACCTTACTTCCTTGACGGAATGGGAGAACTCATCTTGAGGTCGGCTTCGCGCTTAGATGCTTTCAGCGCTTATCACGTCCAGACATAGCTACCCAGCTGTGCCTCTGGCGAGACAACTGGTACACCAGCGGTCTGTCCATCCCGGTCCTCTCGTACTAGGGACAGATCCTCTCAATTCTCCTGCGCCTGCGATGGATAGGGACCGAACTGTCTCACGACGTTCTGAACCCAGCTCACGTACCACTTTAATGGGCGAACAGCCCAACCCTTGGGACCTTCTCCAGCCCCAGGATGTGATGAGCCGACATCGAGGTGCCAAACCTCCCCGTCGATGTGAACTCTTGGGGGAGATAAGCCTGTTATCCCCGGGGTAGCTTTTATCCGATGAGCGACGGCCCTTCCACTCGGCACCGCCGGATCACTAAGCCCGACTTTCGTCCCTGCTCGAGATGTCTCTCTCGCAGTCAAGCTCCCTTATGCCTTTACACTCTTCGCGCGATTTCCATCCGCGCTGAGGGAACCTTTGGGCGCCTCCGTTACTCTTTGGGAGGCGACCGCCCCAGTCAAACTGCCCGCCAGACAATGTCCCTGACCCGGTTTACGGGCCCAGGTTAGAACTCCAGCAATCCAAGAGTGGTATCCCACCAGTGACTCCTCCAAGCCTTGCGACCTGGATTCTTAGTCTCCCACCTATCCTGTACATGCACTACCAAAATCCAATATCAAGCTGCAGTAAAGCTCCACGGGGTCTTTCTGTCCTATCGCAGGTAACCGGCATCTTCACCGGTATTACAATTTCACCGAGCCCCTCGTCGAGACAGCGCCCAGATCGTTACGCCTTTCGTGCGGGTCTGAACTTACCAGACAAGGAATTTCGCTACCTTAGGACCGTTATAGTTACGGCCGCCGTTCACTGGGGCTTCGGCTCAAGCCTTCGCGTTGCCGCTAAGCTCTCCCCTTAACCTTCCAGCACCGGGCAGGCGTCAGCCTCTATACTTCATCTTTCGATTTGGCAGAGACCTGTGTTTTTGCTAAACAGTCGCCTGGGCCTGGTCACTGCGGCTCTCTCACGCAAAGTACATGTTTTACGTACTCACGCTGTCAGAGCACCCCTTCTCCCGAAGTTACGGGGTTATTTTGCCGAGTTCCTTAACGAGGGTTCTCTCGCGCGCCTTAGGATTCTCTCCTCACCTACCTGTGTCGGTTTGCGGTACGGGCACCCGCTTCCTTGCTAGAGGCTTTTCTTGGCAGTTTGGACTCAATGACTTCGGTACTACGCTTCCCTCCCCATCACACCTCAGGCTTACACCAGGCGGATTTGCCTGCCTGGCACCCTACGTGCTTGGACGCACTCTTCCAATCGTGCGCTTCACCTATCCTCCTGCGTCACCCCTTCACTCAATCGGAAACTAGGTGGCACTGGATTTTCAACCAGTTGTCCATCCCCTACGCCTTTCGGCCTCGGGTTAGGTCCCGGCTTACCCTGGGCGGACGAGCCTTCCCCAGGAAACCTTAGGTTTACGGCGGACAGGATTCTCACCTGCCTTCTCGCTTACTTATGCCAGCATTCTCACTTCCTATTAGTCCACTGCTCCTTACGGTACAGCTTCTGCCCCATAGGAACGCTCCCCTACCGATTGAGAAGTGAGATGTGAGAAGTTGGACGCGGGATTTTTATTCCCACTTTTCTATCAGTCTAAAGAGCTGTTTTCCGAGTACATCATAGTCTTCTATGATTTTATCGTCTTGCATGTATCCTAAATCTTTGCTTAACTTTAGAAGAACTATCATTTCGTTGCTGGAACCTAAGGCATTTCTTAGGTAATGCTTGAATTCTTTGGCGGAGTTCTTCCGGCCATAGCCTTCGGCTATGTTGGCTGGTATGGATACTGCTGCTCTTCTTATCTGATATCCTAATTCCCTTTTCTCTGCTTCTGGAAATGTGTTAGTCAGTTTGTGAGCTTGTAGTACTAGTTGGTATGCTTTTTGGTACACTATGAGATCTTCAAAGCTTTTTATCTTTTCTTCTCCCATCTGGCACACCTCTCACTTTTTTCTCACTTCTAACTTCCCACATCTCACTTCTCAATCCCAAAGCTTCGGTACTATGCTTAGCCCCGTTATATTTTCGGCGCAGGGCCACTTGACCAGTGAGCTATTACGCACTCTTTGAATGGTGGCTGCTTCTAAGCCAACATCCTGGCTGTCTGTGCAGCCCTACATCCTTTCCCACTTAGCATAGATTTGGGGACCTTAGCTGTTGGTCTGGGCTGTTTCCCTCTCGTCTACGGACCTTGTTACCCGCAGACTGACTGCTATGTTTTTCCTTATGGTATTCGGAGTTTGGGAAGGTTCGGTAACCGAGTAAGGCCCCTAGCCTAACCAGTGCTCTACCCCCATAAGGCACTTCATAACGCTAGCCCTAAAGCTATTTCGGGGAGAACCAGCTATCTCCGGGTTCGATTGGCATTTCACCCCTATCCACAGCTCATCCACGCACTTTTTAACGTACTCTGGTTCGGGCCTCCATCTCGTGTTACCGAGACTTCACCCTGGCCATGGATAGATCACCCGGTTTCGGGTCTACCGTATCATACTTTTTCGCCCTTTTAAGACTCGCTTTCGCTTCGGCTCCATCCTTTTTTGATTTAACCTCGCATGATACCGTAACTCGCTGGCCCATTCTACAAAAGGTACGCCATCACACTTGGGAAGTGAGAGGTGAGAGGTTGGGTTGACAGGTGTGAGGTGCGATGTTGGAGGTGAGACATTTCTCACTTCTAACTTCCCGCTTCTCACTTCTCAATTAACTTCCCACTTCTCACTTCCCAATAGTGCTCTGACTGTTTGTAGGCATACGGTTTCAGGTTCTTTTTCACTCCCCTCCCGGGGTGCTTTTCACCTTTCCCTCACGGTACTGTTCGCTATCGGTCGCCAGTTAGTATTTAGCCTTGGAAGGTGGTCCTCCCTGCTTCCCACCGGGTTCCACGTGTCCGGCGGTACTCGGGGTCCTGACTAAGAGTCCGATGTTTTTCGGCTACGAGGCTTTCACTCTCTGCGGCCTGACTTTCCAGACAGGTTCGCCTAAATATCGGTTTTGTAACTCTTTGACAGCTCTGCAATTCTGCCCTGTCAGCCCCTCAACCCCTCATATGCAACGCTTGCAGGCTTACACATATAAGGTTTGGGCTCTTTCCCGTTCGCTCGCCGCTACTAGGAAAATCTCTCTTGATTTCTCTTCCTCCGGTTACTAAGATGTTTCAGTTCACCGGGTCTCGCTTCTCCTACCCTATGTGTTCAGGTAGGGATGATACCTGTTCTCAGGTACCGGGTTTCCCCATTCGGATATCCACGGATCTATGCTCGCTTGCAGCTCCCCGTGGCGTTTCGCCGCTAGCCGCGTCCTTCTTCGCCTTCTGGCGCCAAGGCATCCACCATACGCCCTTTTTATCTTGACCTTTGCGAGAGAACTTTCTTTCGTTTAGCGGGTCTTTTGAACCTCGATTCGCCATTCCCGCTTCCCTCGAATGAAATTGTTCTGCTTTTTTTATCCTGTGCAGTTTTCAAAGAACTTTCAGTGAATCTATCACTATAATAATATGGTGGAGATGAGGAGACTCGAACTCCTGACCCCCTGCTTGCAAGGCAGGTGCTCTCCCAACTGAGCTACACCCCCGTATTTGGAAGTGGAAGGGGAGATGTTTGATGCAGGCAAAAATAGAATCGGCACCGCCGATTTCTTTTCCCACTTCTAACTTCTCAGTTCACACATCACAATGGTGGGCCTAGATGGATTTGAACCATCGACCTCACGCTTATCAGGCGTGCGCTCTAACCGACTGAGCTATAGGCCCTTGATATATAAAACGAACAGCAAGGTCGAAGTGATCGACCTGTTTCGGGTGTTAACCCTACTCCTTAGAAAGGAGGTGATCCATCCGCACCTTCCGGTACGGATACCTTGTTACGACTTCACCCCAATCACCAACCCCACCTTCGACGGCTCTCTCTATTGCTAGTTGAGTCACCGGCTTCGGGTGTTGCCGACTTTCGTGGTGTGACGGGCGGTGTGTACAAGGCCCGGGAACGCATTCACCGCGACATGCTGATTCGCGATTACTAGCGATTCCGACTTCATGCAGTCGAGTTGCAGACTGCAATCCGAACTGAGAATGGCTTTTTGAGATTCGCTCCACTTCGCAGTCTCGCTGCTCTCTGTACCATCCATTGTAGCACGTGTGTAGCCCAGATCATAAAGGGCATGATGATTTGACGTCATCCCCACCTTCCTCCCGCTTGTCACGGGCAGTCCCATTAGAGTGCTCAGCTTTGCCTGTTAGCAACTAATAGCAAGGGTTGCGCTCGTTGCGGGACTTAACCCAACATCTCACGACACGAGCTGACGACAACCATGCACCACCTGTCTCAGAGCTCCCGAAGGCACCCCCTGCTTTCACAAAGGTCCTCTGGATGTCAAGACCTGGTAAGGTTCTTCGCGTTGCATCGAATTAAACCACATGCTCCACCGCTTGTGCGGGCCCCCGTCAATTCCTTTGAGTTTCAGCCTTGCGACCGTACTCCCCAGGCGGGATACTTATTGCGTTAGCTGCGGCACGGAAGGGGTCGATACCTCCCACACCTAGTATCCATCGTTTACGGCGTGGACTACCAGGGTATCTAATCCTGTTTGCTACCCACGCTTTCGCACCTCAGCGTCAGGGTCAGTCCAGGCAGCCGCCTTCGCCACTGGTGTTCCTCCTGATTTCTACGCATTTCACCGCTACACCAGGAATTCCACTGCCCTCTCCTGCCCTCAAGATATCCAGTTTCAGATGCAACCCCAGGGTTGGGCCCCGGTCTTTCACATCTGACTTAGTTATCCGCCTACGTGCTCTTTACGCCCAGTAATTCCGGACAACGCTCGCCCCCTACGTCTTACCGCGGCTGCTGGCACGTAGTTAGCCGGGGCTTGCTGGTAAGGTACCGTCATTCCGTATCACTATTCGCAATACGAACTTTCGTCCCTTACAACAGAGCTTTACGACCCTAAGGCCTTCTTCGCTCACGCGGCGTCGCTGCGTCAGGGTTTCCCCCATTGCGCAATATTCCCCACTGCTGCCTCCCGTAGGAGTCTGGGCCGTGTCTCAGTCCCAGTGTGGCCGTTCACCCTCTCAGGCCGGCTACTGATCGTCGCCTTGGTAGGCCGTTACCCCACCAACCAGCTAATCAGACGCGGGCCCATCCATAAGCGATAGCATATTCAGAGGCCATCTTTTCTATCAAGGTCATGCCACCTCAATAGTTTATGCGGTATTAGCAGTCGTTTCCAACTGTTATCCCCCTCTTATGGGTAGGTTGCCCACGCGTTACTCACCCGTCCGCCACTAAGATTATTAAATCGCAAGCTTCATTAATAATCTCCGTTCGACTTGCATGTGTTAGGCACGCCGCCAGCGTTCGTCCTGAGCCAGGATCAAACTCTCCAATGAAAGTTTATTTCCTAGCCTCAATCTCTTAAGGCTGACTTTTCGTTGTCTCTTTTCGGAGTCCTGGCTTTCATTTCTTTAACAAAAATGTAGTTCCATTTCTCCCGCACTTCTTTCCTTGCTGTTCTGTTTTATCAAGATCCTGCGCCCCTCTCTCATGGGCGCAAAACATATATTATCATGCCCCTGTTTCTATGTCAAGCGCTATTCTTTGCTTATTAATCTTTGCTTTCCGGGGGCATAAAATAAGTACTTCGCAAATTAGGCTGCACAAGTACTTTTCTATTATATATCTAAGTTTATAATTTGACAACAGATTTACTGTTTCCATAAGCTCTTAGCTAAAGGCTGATGGGGTAAACAGATTTATCAGGAGGAGGAAAATCCCTACTGTCAGAAAGATGTCCCTCATTTATTAAATGCTGATTATGATACAAAAAGTAGGTCAACTTCCTTTACCCCAGTGAGTTTATTACAGGATCCTTTTTACTTCTTTAGTATAAAATGAATGTAGTTTGCTAAACGTAAAAAAATGTTTTCCTGTTTAAATGGTGCGGATATATCAGTCTTCATACTCCCCGATACCCCTTCCTCCGGATTTAGTCCTTTATTAATCTTAGACATCTTTTCAACTTTTTCCCCTAAAACTGATTTTAATTTGTCAGAAGACATCAATTCCTTTGATTTTAGCCCATACTCAGGATCATCATAAAAAGGTATATATCCAAAGTTCTTTCCGTCCTTATTGTTTAATACAAAGGTTTCTCCGGCAAATCCTAATATTTTGGCATCCGCTACATCAAATCCTTCTCGTTTGGATACATCATAAATGGTCTGGCATAGATTGCCGCCAACGTCCACTTTCTCCCATTTTCCGTTTTCTAACACAACAGTCAGGTCAGTGACGGGCTCCCCATCTACCATAACCGGGAACACATAAAAAATAGCAGGTTTAACTTGGTTAATTAGATGGTCATACATATCTAGATCATTAATATTAAATCTGGGAATTGGAGTCCCTAACTCCGCTAGCTTTACATCTTCCTGGCTGAAAAAATTAAAATCTCTATAATAAGCTTCCATCGTGCTTCTGAAAAAGTCTAAACTTTCTTCAGCACATATCCGTGCCTGTTCTTCGGCGGAAACAGCATAGCTTATTCCAGTTATAAGCAATATAGCAAGTATCAGCAAGCTTCCTGCTAATCCCATCTTTCGCATTTAACTCAACTCCTTAATGAATCTTCTATTGACAACTGAATATACTATGGATCCAATTATAGTATTGATTATCCCAATGGGTACCACTGCAATACTTCGTATATTGCTGGGCGTGGTAGCTTCCGTTTGATGGATCAAAAAATAGGACTGTATCATTAGATGTATCATAACCTCTAATTACATTATTGTGGAAAGCTCCAGAAAGAGGATCTAATACTGTAAGTATTGGATGGTCATTATTGATTTGAGATACAACTGCAGTATAAGAAAGCGGATTAAATTGGCGCGAACTAGATACCTGCCAATTTGTTAATACACTTCTAATCTGGTCAGTTGTTGCTCCTTGATTTATGGGACTTCCGAAAAGAAAGGTTGCCTCGTCTGACTGACTTGGTGATGAACCTTTGCAGAATTGAATTATACTTTTATCGCACGCAGCCCAGCACCACATACTTTGCGCTTGAGTGACTGCTGTTACCGACAATAATTTTCTCGCCGCAAAAGCTGGCGTTGAACAAACTAATATTAATATCATAATAATACACGCAGTTGAGACAATACGTTTAAACATTATATAACCCTCCTTAACTTAGTGAATTAAATGAGTTTTTAATTAACCGTTAGTCTTCACCTCCATTGTCATTATTTGACACCCACCCCTATTCCAATTATGTCGCCTTTTTTGGTTTTGTCAACCCAAATTTTCCATAATTCGTAAAATAAAAAGACGGCTTGGTTATTTGGGATTGACATAAACCATTAAGCCGTCTTTTATAAATGATATTATTAAGTGCCCCTCTTTTTTAGCCAATTTACTAATATAGTGCAATCGGGGCAGATCATTTCACAAATATTACAGGCTATTCCGCTGTCTCCATCTTTTGGCTTCACCGTATACGTTACTATAGACACCCATTTTCCGACCATTCCAGTACATCATTGAGACACTTTTCTTTACTATTTCGTTTTTATCTGTCTCCTTGACAGGGAGCAGTTCAGTTTTTTATACTATAGCGCTTTTTTCTGGCGAATTTTTTCTACCAGAATGGCACAGTCGGGGCATACCATTTCACATATGTTGCAGGCTATGCAACTGTCCTCATCCTTGGGCTTTACCGTAGGGGTGCCGTACACACCCAACTTATCCGACCATACCAGGACACCGTTAGGGCACTTTTCTTTACACAGGCCGCAGCCTTTGCAGTAATCCGGGAATATATGAAAAATTGCTTTTTCCAGGGGGAAGGTTATTGGCTTCAATTCTCTACCCATATTAAAACACCCCTTCCTTCAGGGACTCTTCAGCCATTTTTTTACCCAGTTCCAGCGCCTTGAAGTTAAGCTCTCTCAAGTTTGGATTCTTTTCAAATTTATAACCCAGTTTATGCTCCAGGGCTTCTTTGGCTGCTTCAAATGCTACCATATTGGTAAGCCCGATCACCGCACCCATAATAATAATGTTGAAGACCCGGGGGTGTAACTGCTGATTAGCAGTGTCAATGGCTGGTAAACCAATGATTTTCTTAGCCTCCCGGGGCAAGTCACCCGAATCTACCTTGAACCCGGTGTCATAAACAAACAGGGTGTTCTGGTCGGAATAATTTGCCGTCCTCCCAACAGCCCTTTCACTCAGGGCGATAACCACATCCGCTTTATTGAATTTGGGGGCGCCTATTCTCTCGTCACTGACCTGAATAAAGGCGATGGATACGCCCCCCCTTTGCTCCAGGCCAAAGTTGGGGATATATATTGTTTGCTTTTGCTCATTATAAGCAGCCTCCGCCAGTATCTCCGCTACCGATTGTACTCCCTGTCCGCCTTCACCAGCCAGCGCTATTCTTAATAAAGCCATTTTACTTATCCCCCTTTCCGAAGGGGCTTTTCAGTTCTCCCACCGGGAAATACTGCTCCATCTCATCTTCCAGGAAATGCCAGGTCTGTTGAGCATTTGTTCTCCAGTTGGTGGGACAGGTAGAAAGAACCTCCACAAAGGAGAACCCATTACCTTCTATTTGATTGCGCAAGGCATTTCTCAAGAATCTTTTCAGCTGCTTGTATTTGGATACGGTTGCCCGGGCTACATAAGCATTGTCAGGGGTAAGCTGGGCCACGAATTCCGGCCCTTTGGTCGGATAGCCGGTCAATTCCGGGTCCCGCCCGAAGGGAGTGGTTTCTGTTTTTTGTCCGGGAAGGGTGGTGGGCGCCATCTGTCCTCCGGTCATGCCGTAATTGGTATTGTTGACCAGTATCAGGGTAACCTTTTCGTTTCTCACCGCTGCATTAAGCAGATGCTGGGAGCCGATGGAATATCCGCCTCCGTCACCCATATACCCTATAGTGATAAGTTCCGGCCGGGCTCTTTTTATGCCTACCATAACCGGAGTGGTCCTGCCATGGTGTGTCTGAGTACTGTCACAGGCAAAAAAGTCCCACGATAATAATGAACAGCCTATGTCACAGCCAAATATGGTTTTATCCTGTATCTCCAGTTCATCTATCACTTCACCCAGGGCTTTTAACACAATCCCGTGTCCGCAGCCCGGGCAGAATTTATGCGGTTTGGATGGCAAATACCATGATTTCGGTGTTGCGGGTGCTACATTTTCCATTTCAATATACCCCCTTCCTTATATAATGCTCTTTACTTTATTAATAATGTCGTAATCAATAATTCCAACCCCGGGCATAAACAAGGTTTCTATATTTACGGTTTCTCCGTAAATTTCCTGCCTGGTTAAACGGTACAATTGCCCGTAAGCGGATTCGGCCACCAGCAGTTTTTTGGCCCCGCTTTTAGCTATTGCTTCCCGCAGTTGGTTTTCCGGATAAGGCCTTAAGGTTATAGGTCGGAAATACCCAACTTTGATGCCCTGGGCACGCAGAACTTTAACGGCATCATCAGCTGCCCGTGAAACTACCCCATGGGATACTACTATTATTTCAGCATCATCGCATTCTTTTTCCTCATATTCCACTACTTCGGGGCTAATGGCTTCAAATTCAGCAGAATACTTCATGACTATTTCATAGAGCTCTTCTTCCAGGCTATAGATATTACACAGGTGTTGGGGATCCCGCTGGGAGGCGGCAATACTGCCTTCTACCCCAACCAGAGGATAGGTATCGACCATTTTAATGCCCCGGTCTCCGGGATCATACATTTCCAGTGGTTCTCTCATTTTGGCCTGGTAGCCGTCTCCCAGAATAAAGGTGGGGAATCTGTATTTCCAAGCCGTATTAAAGCCCTTAATAATATAATCGTATATTTCCTGATGAGTAGCAGTGGAGTATACGATACGGTGCCCTTCCCCATTACCTCCAAAGGTGGTCAGGGTTACTTCCTGCTGGGAATAAACTACGGTCCCCGAAGAAGGACCTCCTCGTTGCTGGATTACAGCAACCAGAGGCAGCCTCATACCCTCTGCCATACCAAAGGGCTCCTGCATTAGGACGTTACCTGGGCCAGCCGTAGCGGTAAAAGCCTTTTTGCCGCTCTGGACTGCTCCGCAAACAGTAAATCCGGCGGAGATTTCGTCTTCGGTTTGGAGAAAACTCCTTTCATACCGGGGAGCCAGACGGGTCCAGTAATGCATTATTTCATTCTGGGGAGTAATCGGATAGCCAAACATAACATCAGCGCCAGAAACCAGTGCCGCCCAGGCTGCGGTTTCATTACCAGTCATAAATGCTTTTTTAGTCTCGGTGATGACCTTCTGCATTTATATTGAACACCTCCCATTTTTGTCTTATAAGCTAGATTGCAGCAAATTGGGTTACCATAAAGCCTGTGGCATGTATCTGTGTATAAACTTGACTGGAACCTCAAATTCTTCTTGCTTAATCAAACCCATCATATTTTCATCTACGGCCAAATAATCCACTGGGATACTTAGCTTTTGTGCTACGGCCAGTATCTCCTGGGTTCCCTTTTTGATGATATCAGTTGTAGTCTGGTCTCCCAGATGAGTGTTGGCTACTATGGCATCTACTCTACCCAGATGGTTGATATATTCTAGTATTCTTTCCTGGCTATCAGTCATGGGGCGGGTATAATTAATTACCGCAATAACGCGCAATTCCGCCGATTCATTGGCTCCCTCAACCAGGTTTAGGGTTTGGGCGCCGAAAACACCGTAGCCGATATCAAGGATTATATCCCCTTCGCGCCACAGTGCCCATCTGGCTGCGGGATTGAGCATGGCTCCGGTTTCCCCTAGGCCAAAGGCATTTTCCCTGGAATAACTGATAACGGTGAGGCCTTTTTCTTCCAGGATTTTTTTTATTGGTCTTAAAGTATAAAAAGGCTCTACCGTGTCCAGGTCTACCAAGGTTACCATATGTCCCTGGATTTTAAGATCTAGAGCCCTGTTTATAGATAATTCGCTTTTACCACTGGCGTACTCTCCAACATATGCTTCTACAACCTTTGCCGGAATTTCTGGACTAAAAGCAAACACCTCCTGCAGGTCTAAATATTGTAATTGTTATTAGTATAAAATAGGTCTTAATTATGAGTCAATAATAATATGATTTGGACAAATAATACTCACATTTAATCCTTGACGGTTAATTAAATGCACTATTTTAAATCCAGAATCTTGCTCACAATAAAGATTAAATTTAATAATACACTTTTTACTTATATGAATGCACTATTTTTTTGTTAATTTTAGATTAAGATTTGTTTTAATTATGTTAATATGGTTTGCTTTATTAATTATCTTTATCAAAAATAAAAAAGGCCGACTACGGCCTTTTTTAAAAATCTCATTTTAAAGGATATTTACTGCATCAACAATTGCAGGCAGATGAGCAGAAGAACACCGGGTATACCTAAAAAGCCAGCAATCAAAACACTTATGATATTTACCGGCAGGGAAAACTCAAAAAACGCCCCCAGATAATTGACCAACAATAACAAAACCAAGCCTACTACAGAGTTTATTGCCAGCTTCCAGAGCAATTTTACCGGTTTGATGAACACCTGGGCCACTATGTAGATGATAATCAATAAAAAAAGCGCCGCTATGATTACATTCAGCATCTCCATTATTCCACCCCGTTTCCGCCTAACTGGCCAATCATAGTCGTATTCTTCCGGGAGTAGCGCTCCTGTTTTATTTGTTTAATCAGGTAATTGTAACGCTTTTCTGCAGCGTTGATGCTGAAGATGGCACAGTCCACCATGTCTTCGTCCAGCATCCTGGCAAACATATTATGCGCACACATGAGTTCCAGATGAGCCTGCTTTAATAATTGCTTATCGGAGTAGTCCTGCTTATCCGGGCGATCATCACCCAAAATCCGGTAAGCAAGGAACTGGCTATACAGCCTGGACCATATTCCCATAGAAAAACCTCCTGGCATATCTTAGTATGTTACCCATCCTATGCCATGAGGTTCAATTTTATGTTATATTTCTTTACGGCCTTCCAGAGCCCGGCGCAGGGTGATTTCATCCGCAAATTCGATGTCTCCGCCTACCGGCAGGCCATGCGCCAGGCGGGTGGCTTTGACCCCGTGGCTGGCAGCCAGCCCGGCCAGATAGCGCGACATTACTTCCCCCTCAATATCCGGGTTAAGGGCCAGTACTACTTCTTTTACTTCCCCGGAAGCCAACTGGCTTATAAATGAGTCCAGCTTCAAGTCCTCTAAATTATTGTCATCCATGAGGTTGAAGTTTTTGTTTAAAACATAGTATCTGCCCCGGTATCCGGTACGCTCCATGGCAATAATATCACTGGCCTCTTCGGCCACACACAGCATGCTTTTCTCCCGGGTTTCATCCTGACATATAAAACAGGGGTCGCTATCGGTAAGGTACCCGCAGTGAGAGCAGGGAAAAACTTTTTCCCGGGCATCAATTATGGCCTGGGCCAACTGCCGGGCCTCTGCAGCCGGCATCTTTAATATATACAAAGCCAGCCTCTGCGCAGTCTTGGGCCCGATAGTGGGAAGTTTGAGCAAATTATCGATAAGATTTTCCAGCGGCCGGGCAAGTCTCATTTCGGACCTCCTGAGTAGTATTTATATGGAGATTACGGGATTTAGGAACCACAGAATTACACAGATTAATTAGAAAACAGACGCGGATCACGCACCCATAGGGCCCACTGATGCTCGCTGCCGCTCACTATTAATGCAGCTGATTAATAAGGGCTACACGGATTTTTTAAAGAAATTTTTCCGCGTTATTCCTAATTGATTTCCCATATTCCGCATCAAAAAATTATTTGGCAAAGCAGTTATTTAACATCGCAGATCTATGGTTATTATTTGACTATAGTCCGGGGATGTTGAAGCCGCCGGTGATTTTGGCCATTTCGGTGGAAACCATTTCCTGGGACTGCCGGATTCCTTCATTGACGGCGGCCATAACCAGGTCTTCCAGCATTTCGATGTCTTCCGGGTCTACTACCTCGGGTTTGATTTTAATGGCCAATAATTCCTGCTTGCCGTTTACCCTGACCGTAATGGCCCCGCCGCCGGCAGAGGTTTCAATTTCCCTTTGCTGCAGCTCCTCCTGCATTTTTACAATCTGCTCCTGTACCTGCTTGGCCTGTTTTATCATTTTGTTCATAGATCCGCCGCCAGGGTTGAATTTCATTGACACATTCCTCCTAATCCTTTATTTCTACGATATCCTCGCCAAAATATTCAATGGCTTTTTTTACAATAATATCATTATATTGTTCATCGTCCAGGAAAATAAACTCTATTTGCACTTCTTTTTTTAAGATATCCCGGGCTACACTTTCCACCAGTTCGCGGTTAGGCCTCTCCTCCATGCGTTCTTTATGGAAACGGTATCCTTTTTTATAGCCTATATAGAGAACGTCATCACGTGCTCCCAGCAGTTTTCCCTGGGACAGCAGGGCATGGGTGGGAACCTTTTGCTCTTTGACCCCGGCTAACAGCCGGTTCCACAGCATCCCCCGGGCATCATCCTTATCATTCTTTCCACCCGGCCGGGGAGGCCTGACTTCTGCCTGTACCTGCCGGGGCTTGGTATCTGCCCTGCTAAAAATCTCCGCCAACTGCAGAAAGGCTACTTCGAGAATAAATCGGTTGCCTTCGCTAAACCTTAATTTATCAGCCGTATCCATCATTAGCCGCAGAGCCTGCAAAATTTGCCCCCGCTGAGCCCTGGACTTCTGCTGTGCCAGGAATGGCCGGGCTGATTCGGTTACTACTATAAAGTCGGCTTCATCGCCCAGCACCGTGTATAAGAGCAGATCCCTTAAGTAAAGTGCGCTTTCCCGCGCCAGCTGCTGGGCCTCTTTTCCTTCTCCCAGCGCCGCTGCCAGCATCGCTATTATATCGGCCGTATCCTGCTCCAATACCTTTTCCACCAGTTGGGCCAGATACAATTCATCCACCAATCCCAACACGTCCAGCACATCTTCCTTGCCAATCATTTTGCCTTTGTAGGAATAAATCTGATCCAGGGTACTGAGGGCGTCGCGCAGGCCTCCATTGGCACGTCGGGCAATGAGCTGACCTGCTTCCCGGTCCAGTTCTATACCATCATTTTCTGCTACCTGCTGCAGTCGATTAAGTATCTCCGGCCCGGTCAGACGCCGGAAACTGTAAGACTGGCAACGGGAACGAATAGTATCCGGAATCTTCTGCGGCTCGGTGGTAGCCAATATAAATATGACGGAATCGGGCGGTTCCTCCAGGGTTTTCAGCAGGGCGTTAAAGGCCTCGGTAGTGAGCATATGGACTTCATCGATAATATATACCTTTTTCTTGCCCTGGGCCGGCAAGACCCGTACTTTTTCCCGCAGGTCCCGGATTTCATCTATACCCCGGTTGGAGGCAGCATCGATTTCAATGACATCCATGAAATTGCCGCTATTTATATCCGTACAGGAGGAGCAGGCGTTACAGGGCTCCCCCTCCGCTATATGCTCACAATTAAGGGCCTTGGCCACAATTTTAGCAATACTGGTCTTGCCGGTTCCCCGGGGGCCAGAAAAAAGATAGGCATGGGTCAAGCGCCCTTCTTTGATGGCATTGCACAGAGCCGTAACGGTTTTTTCCTGCCCTACCACCTCGGCGAAGCGCTGAGGGCGCCAGGCACGGTATAACGCCAGGTAAGCCATAATATCTCTTCCTTTCAGCCAGGTTGCAATAACAAGGAGTTCTTGATTTAAACCGTTCTTTCCTGCTCTATAATACAAAAATAGCAGGCTTAACCTGCTTTCCGCATTATGATGATAAAAACTCAATCTAAAAACAAAAATCCGCGGTATCCGCGTTTAAATATTCAAGCCGACGTATGAGTTCCATTCATAATAAATTATTAATTGCCGTGCACCTGGCTTCGAGAATACCCTCCAAGCGTTACTTGAACAGTTAACTCCATTCAGGCTACCCTGCGTCACACGGGGTTAATCCCTTAGTGCTGCTTCCTTCCGGACCTGACACGGTTCAAGATGTCCCGTTGCGCCGGACCCAAACTTCTCAGCCACTTATTCAAGCCAGACCTTACAGGATAGACCCTCAGCTCAGGAATTCGACCCTGCTATAGCGGGTTGCAGGTTACAGGGCACCGCTAATTCCCCATCTAGCACGGCAAATATTTTTCTTCTATGGCTCATTTATTGTACCTGCTTTTCCCCTGATTTGCAAGCTGTAAAGCTTTGCCAGATAGAATCTAGCGCATTGTGGTGTCGGTATATAATAATCTATAATCAAACTGATACTGTTATCTGTATTTCCTGCCCTCAAGCTGGTAAAAGTAATGGTATCACGGCTTAAAAAATTGCAGAAAAGGGGAACTATATCGAATTGATAACATTTGAGCAACTGAACATTGACCATCATATCCTTAAAGCACTCAGCAACATGGGGTTTGAAGAAACAACTCCCATACAAAAAGAAACCATCCCTCTGGCTTTGGCGGGTCGAGACCTTATAGGAAGGGCACAAACGGGAACGGGTAAAACGGCAGCCTATGGTATACCATTGGTGGAGAGGTGTGACCGGGACTCAGACCATATCCAGGGTATAGTTATTACTCCTACCCGGGAACTGGCCATTCAGGTAGCTGAAGAACTTAATCGCATCGGACAGTATAAAAGTATCCGCGCTCTCCCCATTTATGGGGGACAAGAGATTGAGCGCCAGATTAGAGCCCTCAAAAATCGCCCTCACATCATAGTCGGTACTCCTGGACGGCTTATGGATCATATGCGCAGAAAAACTATCCGCCTCCAGCAGGTCAAAATGGTGGTTTTGGATGAAGCTGATGAGATGCTCAATATGGGCTTTAGGGAGGATATTGAGGTTATTTTGCAGCAGATGCCGGCCGGAAGGCAGAATCTTCTGTTCTCAGCTACCATACCGCTGCACATCCAGACCCTGGCCGGCCAATTCATGAATAATCCGGAAATGATTCATATTAAGCCCCAGGAAGTTACGGTATCCCATATTGAACAGTATTATATCGAAACTCCCGAAACCCAGAAGCTTGATGTACTCTGCCGCCTGCTGGATATAGATAATCCAGGTCTGGCAATTGTCTTTGGCCGAACCAAACGCCGGGTGGATGAAATCGCCGAGGCCTTAAACAAACGCGGATATTCCGCCGAAGGCATTCATGGTGATTTAACTCAGAGCAGAAGAGAAACGATAATGCACCGGTTCAAGTCGGGCATGACCGAACTGCTCATAGCTACCGATGTAGCAGCGCGGGGTCTGGATATTAGCGGCGTTACCCATATTTATAATTTTGATATTCCTCAGGACCCGGAAAGCTACGTACACCGCATCGGAAGAACGGGACGGGCAGGCGAAACCGGTAAAGCCATCACCCTGGTTACCCCAAGGGAAATCGGTCATCTAAAATATATAGAGCAATTTACGCGGCAAAAGATAGGGCGTCAGCCGGTACCAACTATTAATGACGCTCTGGCAGGTTTACAACGTATAGGCGTGGAAAATCTTCTTGCCGTAGTAGAAAATGAAGATATCGGGCAATATAAAAGCTTGGCGGAAAGTTTATTGGAGGAGCACGATTCTATTACCCTGTTATCGGCAGCTCTTAAACTTATTACCCGGCAGCCGGATAATATTTCCTCCCAACTGCTCTCAGAAGCACCCCCGATCAAAGTTAAGGAGCCCTATATCGGTAACCGGGGCAAAAGGCCTTATGGAAAAAATGCCTCGCGCAACCACAGAAAGCCTAAAAGGCCAAATCCCAGCAGTTACTAATACTTTTAAGGGCAGGGGGTTCCCCCTGCCTTAATTATTTAAACAGTCCGGTAAATTTTTTCGGCACTTCCGTTTCAAAACGCATCAATTCCCCGCTTACCGGGTGATAAAAGCTGAGAATGTGGGCATGAAGGCCTACTCGGCCAATGGGGTTGGTAACAGCACCGTACTTTTTATCCCCTATGATACTATGACCCATATCTTTCATATGAACCCGGATTTGATTCTTCCGTCCTGTTTCCAGCCTTATTTCCAGCAGGGAATACCTGGCGCCTGCCTGCAGCACCTTGTAGCGGGTTACCGCTTCCTGTCCGTCTCCGGGGTTAGAACTGGAATATACCAGCCGGGTTTTGGTTTCTTTTAACCAGGATCTGACCACGTCTTCCGTTTTATCTACCTGCCCTTCCACCACTGCTACATAAGCCCGATCCACTACGACCTCTTTCCAGTTATCCTGCAATGAACGTTTTATTGCTTCGCTTTTGGCAAAAAGCATTACCCCGGAAGTATCACGGTCCAGCCGATGGACAATAAATATTCGCTTTTCCGGATCCTTTAATCTAACATAATCGGTCAATTGACGGTAGGCAGTACGCTCTTTTTCTTTATCTGAAGCCATGGATAAAAGTCCCGCCGGCTTATCAATTACAATGATACTCTCGTCTTCATATAAAATCCGAGGGCCCCGACCCGGCTTCTCATCCCTGACCAGAGACCAGTTGATGATTACCTCCTGCCCCACCGCTAAAGGATGATTATACCGGGTAGCCACCTGCCCATCCACCATTATCTGACGGTGAGTCAACAAGGACTTAATATTATTGCGGCCTTTATCAGGCAGCTTGGCGATTAGAAACTTCATTAACTCCCCGGGTTCGGTTACGGAGAGGCAGGTCTGCCGCCCCTGTCCTGCTTTAAAACTATTTTTCCGGCTATATGGTTTCATATGATCCTCCCTGCTTAAATCGACGTAATCCTATTATATACAATAAGACCCAAGTTAACGAATCAGGCTCGTTTTATGGTTAGACCAGTTAGTAAAGAAGGTGATTATTTGACTAAAGTTTTAGCTGGCAAAACAAAAGATTAAAATGATAAAATAATCTATAATTGTAAAATATGAACAATTTAAGTCGGGGGTTTTTTTATTATGTCTATGCAACCAAAAAATCTGGGTGTATTGAAATTACAGCCGCATGATCATGCTTGCCTGATTTATGAGTCTGAAAACGAGTGGCGAGAAAACGTTATTCCATTTATTTTGGAGGGACTTAAACGGGGCGAAAAGTGTATTTATGGACTTAATCACCGGAAAAAACAAGAAATTATAGATTGCCTCCGGGAAGAAGGTATAAATACCGCCGGTTACGAAAACTCGGGGCAATTGTTAATTATGGACAAAAGTGTTCTGCCTGCTGAAAGCAGCATTGACCGCCTGGAGCAAATTCAGGAGTTCTGTGTCCAGTTCCTGGAACAATGCCTGGCTGAAGGCTACTCGGCCATACGTTTTACCAGTGAATCCTTATACACTTTAACCGGGCTTGACCCTGCCAAAAATATGATAGAGGCAAATTCCCGCATGAATACCAACCTCTTCCCCCATTATCCTTGTGTTGCCTTATGCCAGTATGACCGTTGGAAAACCGATCCTATGATATTAAAATACGCTATCATCAGCCACCCGCTTATCATAAAAAACGGTGAGATTTACGTGAATCTTTCCAGCATCTGCGATGAGCGTTTCCTGGAAATAACCAGTGACCGTTGGGAAGTTGAACACTGGTTGGCTATCATAGTATTCCTGCCAGGAAGGCTCTATATCGTTAAGGTGGCGAATATATTCTCCGCTGCGGCCTATAAGCTGTAAAAAGGCCTTATTGTAGGCAATAATGGAACCGTGAAAGAGAAAACCGGGAAGTACAAATGCTGCAAAAAATAGCCTACACTCTGGAAAACTGCAGCCAACCATTATTGTGCTTCCATAGCGCTGGCAGAGATCATGCAGGAATTAAAACATAACGGCACCGACCGCTACGAAAAAGACTGGCCTCTGCAGAATGGCAACAGGTTGGTGCTCGATATGTCTATTCTGCAAAGATTGGATGAGTCGGGTAATATATCCTACTATTATGCCTTTTTAACTGACATTACCCGGCAAAAAAAAGCCGAAGAGTCTTTAAGAGCATCTGAAGCCAGGTATCGTCTGATTGCAGAAAATGCCTACGATATGTTCACCATTATCGATCGTGAAACTTACCAACATAAATATCTGAGCCCATCCCACGAGCGGGTAGTTGGTTATACTAACGAAGATTTGCTGGGCAAATCCTGTTTGCTGCATGTGCATCCGGAAGACTTGCTATCCGTAATGAAAAAACTTGAGGAAGGTATAAAGAAGGGCAGCGATGCCACTCAGTACCGTGCACATAATAAAGATGGCGTCTACCTCTGGCTGGAAAGTTTAGGCAAAGTTATTGAAGAAGGGGAATTTGCAGGCGATATTCTGCTTATAACCCGCGATATCACTGAGAAAAAACAGGCGGAAATCGCCCTGCTGAACTCGGAGGAGAAGTATCGCCTGATAGTGGACAATGCTTACGACGGCATTTCTATTGTAGATTCCCATACCCTTACCAGTCTTTATCAAAACCCGGCCTTAAAGCAAATGCTGGGATATCCCAAGGACGGCTGGCAGAACAGGCAGCTTATGAGGTATGTACATCCAGATGACTCGGCTTTGGTAAAGCAAAATTTGCAGGAAGGTCTGGAAAAAGGTGAAGGCAGCATGCAGTGCCGGATAAAAAAAAATGACGGCAGCTATATCTGGATGGAGATTAACGGCAAGGTAATGAACTGGGAAAGCGACAATCCCCAACTACTGTTCATCGCCCGCGATATCAGTGAGCGTAAACGGGAGGAAGAGGAACTGAGAGCCAGTCAGGCCCAATTACGTTTCAGTGCCCAGGAGCTTAAACATCAGCTTGATTATCTCAACTATCTGATAAATACCATGAGCGAGGTATTTGTAATCTACGATTTGAATCAGCGTATAACGTTTATAAATCAGGCTGTCTATAAACAGCTCGGTTATCAGCCTGAAGAAATGCTGGGCCAAAATGTAATTGATTTTATCGTGGGAGCCGATAATGAAAAGGCGGGTCGGTATATCCGTGAGCGTCTGAACAAAGGTGAAGCCGATACATTTGAGACCGTTGTAAAGCGTAAGAACGACAGTGAAGCTCTAGTCCGGATTAAAAGCTCGCCGATCAGAGAAAACGATACCGTGGTCGGTATCATGCTGCTCATGGAGGATATTTCCGAATACCGAAAAATCCAAAAAGAGATGGCCCGGCTGGACCAGCTTAATACGGTGGGCGAAATAGCAGCAGGAATCGGGCATGAGATAAGGAATCCCATGACTACGGTAAAGGGATTCCTGCAGATTTTGAGCCAGGACGAAGATTTCACCAGGCATCAGCACTATTTCAATCTTATGCTGGAGGAATTGGAACGGGCAAATGCAATAATCACCGAGTTTTTAGCCCTGGCCAAGAATAAGCTGGTCGATTTACAGCCCCGTAATTTAAACAGCATAATAACCGCTCTGTTTCCCCTGCTTCAGGCCGATGCTACGCTGGCAGATAAATCAATTATACTGAACCTCTCTGAAATCCCGGATCTGCTCCTGGACGAAAAAGAAATCCGCCAGCTGCTGCTTAATCTGGTTCGCAACGGCTTGGAGGCCATGCAGGCCGGAGGCAGGGTGCACATTAGCACCTGCCTGGAGGAAGAGCAAGTAGTCCTGTCAGTGCAAGATGAAGGAAACGGTATCGACAGCGAATTGCTGGAAAAGTTAGGAACTCCCTTCGTCACCACCAAGGATAACGGTACCGGATTGGGTCTGGCCATATGTTTCAGTATAGTTGCGCGCCATGAAGCAAGTATCCAACCATATACCAGCCCTACCGGAAGTACCTTCGTTGTGCGCTTTAATGCTCTCCCCTTAAGCCTGGGCCAGATGACCTTGCCCTTGATTTGAAGACTTTCCCAAGAATTAAAATACATGTACGGCAGTAGTTTTAAAAACCGCCCAGACCTGTTGACCTTCCGTAAGGTTAAGTTCCCCGACTGCCTGCCGGGTAACCAGTGCAACCATAGGTATACCTACATCCAGTACAACTTTACATAAAGATCCCCGAGGCATAATTGCAACTATTATCCCTTTAATCGTATTTTGGGCACTACTAGCCATTGCCTCCCGTGCAATTATTATATCCTCAGGCCGAATAGCAACCCGTACCTTTCCCTTAAGATCCGAAACCACCCGCAGCGGAAGGTTATTCAGGTGAACAAATTTATCTTCCCCCCGGGCCATGATTTCACTCTTATAAATATTGTCCACCCCTACAAACTGGGCTACAAACTCAGAGCCCGGTTTCTGAAAAACTTCTTCCGGGGTACCAATCTGCACCATCTCACCTTTGTTCATAATCCCTACCCGGTCAGCCAGAACCAGGGCCTCATTAAAATCATGGGTGATATGAACAGTAGTGGTTTTTATTTGCTCATGGATGGCTTTTAACTCCTGCTGAAAAAGCTCACGGCTGCGTGGATCCAGGGCACTCAAAGGTTCGTCCAGCAACAACACTTGGGGCCGGGTAACCAGAGCCCGGGCAATTGCCACCCGTTGCTGTTCTCCCCCGCTCAGGGTAGCTGGATAACGCTTAAGCAACGCTTTTATTCCCAGCAGTTCAGTTATCTCATCCCGGCGAAAATTCATTACCTCCGGCGAAGCCTTTTTAATCTTGAGTCCAAAAAGGATATTATCCTCTACGGTCAGATGGGGAAACAGCATATAGTCCTGGTATACAAAACCTATATGTCGCTCCTCCGGATACTTATGGGTTACGTTTTCGTCACTTATCCAGATTTCCCCCTGGTCGGGAAGATACATACCGGCAATTAGTTCCAGAATGACGGTTTTGCCGGTACCGGTGGGACCCAGTATAACAAAATACTCATTATTCTCAATATTTAAGCTGATGTTCTTTAAACTAAATTGACCCAAACGTTTGGATATGTTCTTTAAATAAATCATTTACTACTACTCCGACTTTAAACTTACCCGGGAATCATGCTTATTGCTTTTCCCCAGCATTTCAAAAACCAAAAGCGCAGTTACCGATATAACAATCAAACAGGTGGCTGCGGCCATAGCCATGTCCAAATTACCAATTGACATATTTAAAAAGAGAGCCACGGGCAGAGTCTCCGTTTTCATTCTGGTGGCGCCGGCCACCATCAAGGCACAGCCGAATTCGCCAACGGCCCGGGCCCAACTGATAACCAGCCCGGCTATGATACCATTTTTAGCCAGGGGAATGGTAATCCGGTAAAAAGCTTCCCATTGGGAACAACCCAGAGTACGAGCCACAAATTCCAAACGGGGATTAATGTCGGCAAAGGTGGAGCGCAATACCCTTACCATGTAAGGAACTATTATAAAGAACTGTGCAAGAATAACTCCATTTACTGAAAACACAAACTGTAGTCCCTTTTCAGCCAGAACTCTTCCAAACTCCGTGTTTCCAAACAACAGAAGCAAAGCTACTCCGGAAACCAGCGGCGGCAGGGACAGGGGGATCTCCAACAATACATTAATAAATCCCTGGCCGAAAAATCTGAAACGCTCCAGGCCATAAGCAACAGGTAAAGCTAATCCGAGACATATCAAGGTTGAGGTAACGGAGGTAAGCAAGCTTAAACGAATGGCAAAGCGGATCTCTGCGCTGGCTAAACTTGAAACCAGACCGGCAGAGCCTTTCCATACAATATTGGCCAGGGCGGCTAGGATAAAGATGAACAGTATAACGATAACCAACACTACCAAGCTCTGAAAAAACCGGTTCCTTACCTTAAAGGAACCTTTGCCATGGATGGACGCTTGCTCAGCCGCTCCCTGTCCACCGCCTTTTTTTTCCGATAATACTGTCCGCTGCTTCATTATAGCCTCCCTGCCGTTTTTCAACCTAGGGTATTCAAAATAGACGCGATGTAATGCCGGTTATAATGGCTCTTTGCTATTCAATAGGTTTAAAGCCATGCTTTACAAAAAGGGCTTTCCCTTCAGGGGAGATTACATAATCAGCAAACTTCTGGGCTAACTCGGTTTTTCCCGAAAAACTTAAAACACAGACCGGTACCTTGTCAATCACATTTTGCTCCGGGGGAATACTGACAACTTCAATATCTTTGGCCCCAAAACCGTTGTCTTCCCAGATCAACCCGGCATCGCCCTGCTTCATGGCTAAATGGGTTACGATTTCATTAACCGTAGCATCCCGGGCTACAACATTCTTGTTAACACCCTCCTGCAACCCGTTTTTGGCAAATATTTTGGCTCCTTTTTTACCGATAGCATTGCTTTGCTCATCACCCAGCACCAGCTTCACTCCTGGTTTTGCCATATCTGCCAGACATGTTATCTGGGCAGGGTTTCCCTTCGGTACGCCTATAGCCGGAATATGGTAGACCACCTCATAATATTTACTGGTAAAGCCCTTCTGAGTGGCTATTTCCATATCGTTAAGCGACCCGCCGACAAAAACATCACCTTGCTTGCTAAGCTCCATCTGACTCAGCAGCTGGGCACAACCGGCATAGTTGTAATTAACCTTTACCCCATACTTCTGTTCAAAAGCCTGTCCGATTTCATCCATAGCCACCCGCAAACCGGCACCGCTATAGACAGTCAGGCTATCCCCTTTATCCGCTACAGCAGGGGTCGAGGTCTTGGACGGGTCAACCGGCTGTTTTCCACTCTGCGGCGAATTACCACAACCAACCAGAGTCAAACACCCTACAATTAATATTGCAGCTAATAATAAGGCCCCTAATTTTGTTTTCCTCATAAAAACACTAACCTTTCCTTATTTGTTCTCCTGCAGCTGCTCCGGCAACATACAAAAGTACCGGCACTAGCGCTCTTCTCAACAAATCCCTGGAAATAACATGCATAGGCTGTATTGACGCAATTGAAGCTTGATCACCCCCCACGGATATTCTGATTGTCTGCCACGAATTCCATATCCTTTATGTTAGTTCTTGTTGGAACCAAAAACCACTATATATAATAACATAATGCTACATAACTTTACACATTCCAACTGCACTTTACATAAAAAACAAATCCGGGGGAAAACCACCCGGATTTGTTTCAATCTTCATTTAGCTCTATCTTCCGACCAGCGCCAACGTCATTGCCAGCAGAAACATTGCCCCTTGGCCTCTTCTTTTTCCGGCCTTTCCTATATTCAAGCCGTTTGCCACTCATGGTGACAATAGGTCACCTTGCCGGTGCTGACGGGAGTGCTATGCTACACTTCACTTCATCATTGGGGACAGTTCCTGTGAGCTAGCCACATACTCCGAGGTACCGCTATAATCTCGTGGCATGAGTTGCCTTTCCGCTATGCTTTGAAATAATCGGTTTTGGATAAAGCATTAACATAGGCGCGGGCACTGGCCTCAAAAATATCGGTACTGATTCCCTTCCCGATGATAATCATATTACTGTAACGAACCTTGACGGTTGCATCACCCAGTGCTTCCGCCCCCCGGCTGACCGATTTCAGGGTATAGTCCTCCAGTTTTACGGTCTTTCCGGCAATACGGTCAATAGCTTTAAACACTGCGTCTACCGGACCATTGCCGCAGGCGGCATCGGTATATGTTTCTCCGTTCATCTCCAGCACTACGGTGGCTGAGGCTGGGGCCGATCCGCCATTGGTGGTGACGGAAACACTCTTTATCAATAAGCCGTTAGTCTCTTGTTCGGCGTTGCCCATCAGGGTATGCAGATCCTCATCATAAACCTCCCCTTTTTTGTCAGCCAACCCCAGGAATCTGGCATACACCTCATTGAGCTCCTCCGGCGCAACGGCGTATCCGAGTTCTTCCAGCCGGTGCTGCAGGGCATGACGTCCTGAACGGGCGCTTAATATGATCAGGTTGCGGGGTATCCCTACCACCTCCGGATCAATTATTTCATATGTCTGCCTTTCCTTCAAAACCCCATCCTGATGGATCCCGGAAGCGTGCATGAAGGCGTTGGCCCCTACTATGGCTTTGTGGGCCGGTACCGGTACCCCGGTTACTCTGGCTACCATGCGGCTGGTAGCAGCGATTTCCCTGGTATTTACCCCCAGATCAATCCCGAATGTGCTGCGCTGGCTATAAAGGGCCATGATCACTTCCTCCAGCGATGTGTTGCCTGCCCGTTCCCCGATGCCGTTGATAGTTCCTTCCACCTGGCGGGCTCCCGCCTTAATCCCGGCCAGCGAATTGGCGGTAGCCATGCCCAGGTCATTATGGCAGTGGATACTTACCACCGCCTGGTCGATGTTTTTCACATTATCCATGACATAGGTTATCAGATCGCCATATTCCCATGGAGTAGCATAACCAACCGTGTCGGGAAGGTTTACCACCGTGGCTCCGGCAGCGATGACCTTTTGGATAATATCAACCAGGAAGGCGGGCTCACTGCGGAATGCATCCTCAGCATAAAACTCAACATCACTGACATACTTGCGCGCCCGCTTAACCGCAGCTACGCTAGCCTCACTTACCTGCTGCGGCGAGAGCCTGAGCTTCTTTTCCATATGCACCGGAGACACCGCTATTCCGGTGTGAATTCGAGGCTGCTCAGCCTCGCGCAAGGCTTCGGCGCAGATGTCGATATCCTTCTCTACTGCCCGGGAGAGTCCGCATATACAGACCCCCTTGATTTGCCTGGCTATGGTTCGCACCGAATCCAAATCACCGGGAGAAGAAGCGGGAAAACCAGCTTCGATAACATCTACGCCCAGCTTCACCAATTGACGGCTTATCTCCAATTTCTCCTTAACGTTTAAGGTTATCCCCAGGGACTGCTCTCCGTCTCTCAAGGTGGTATCGAATATATATAACTTGCTCATTGGTTATATCCTCCTTTGGTATTGATAGTCTGTATTCTCTTTTAAGGTCGTCCAGGTCTATTTCCACTGCCACCACCACCTTTTAAAACATAAAAAACCCTTCGCTCAAATATCTTGAGACGAAGGGTTTTAAACTCCGCGGTACCACTCATTTTAACGGCCGACAGCCGCTCTCTCAGTCAGGATACGGGATTGGTATCCGATATCCCCTTCCTTTTAACGGTGGAAGTTTCCGTCTGAGCCTACTTTATTAGTATTTCGGTCAGCAACTCCGGGGAGAGTTCAGCGTAGCGTTTCGACCGCCTCACAGCAACCGGCGGCTCTCTGAACCCACGTACACGCTTACTAAGCCCTGTCATCGTCTTTTTTAAATATTGCCTTATATTTTACCGGGATTAAGCCTTAAGGTCAAGGGTATCTTTTGTGTCCAGATAACCATCAAAATGATAATCAAACGTATCGATAGCTTAGCCTCTTAAATCCTTTAAAACTGCGATATCCCGGTCAATTGCCTCGAATGGTGTTTCCAGGATAAAGGGAAAAGCCCCAAAAAAGTCATGATTCAGCAGCCGTTTAAATCCGGCCGGTCCTATAAAGCCATCGCCGATATGGGCGTGGCGGTCACGTTTGGAACCTAATTCCTTTTGACTGTCATTACTGTGTATCATTTTAATACAGCTGCGCCCGAAGGTATGGTCAATCTCCTCCATTACCCGGACAATGCCCTCTTCACTGCTTATATCATACCCGGCGGCAAAAACATGGCAGGTGTCCAGACATACTCCCACCCGGGGTTTATTATGGATTAACTCTATTATGGTGTTGAGCTCGGTAAAATCTTGGCCTATTTCCGTTCCCTGCCCGGCCATGGTCTCCAGGCAAATGGTAACGTCTCCGGTGTAATTATCCAAAATACCGTTTAAAAGCCCGGCTATCCTCTCTATCCCCTGTTCAAGCGTGGATGTAGTATAAGAACCCGGGTGCAGCACCAGATAACCGGCCCCGATCAGAGTGCAGCGCTTCAGGTCTTCTTCCACCACCTGTCGGGCAAATTCATACAGGTCATCCTTGGCCGCGGCGGGATTGCAGATATAGGGTATGTGAACGACTACCGGATCAATGTTATGGTCTTGCATGGTCTGCTTAAAGTAGTCCAGTTCTTCCTCCGTCAAGGTGCGCGCCCCGCGCCCCCGCGGGTTGCGTACAAAAATCTGCAAGGCCTCCAGCCCCCGGGCTACTGCCTCATCTGCGGTGTTTTTCAACCCCTTCCCGATAGGTAAATGAGCTCCGATTCTTGGTTTCGTGTTAATTACGGTTCACTCCTTTAAGCAGTTTTACTTTCCCGGTTCTTTGTCTTATTCGCCGGTAATAAGCGGCCTCCCCCTTTTTCCCGGATCTGCCCCGCTTACATTATAGCCATTAATCGAAGCGTCTAACAGATATGCCCCTATGAAATCCATTGATTATGCCCGGGAGGCCGGGAATATGGGTAACCAAAGGCAAGAAAAGGGTTTCAGTCTAAAGTCTGAAACCCCTTGATAATGCTTAAATAGCACCCTGCGGATATACCGATATTCACTTCGTTCATATATTTTATGAAATGATACGCATTCCACGAGGAACATATGAAATGTTTATCTCCATCCTTTATATTTTCAATATAAAGGATGGAGATAAAAAGCTGTCCCGACATGCCCGTTATTCCGCGCTTTTTAATGCTTCTACCATGTTAATGCGGTCAAGTGCCCGATTGGTTATCCAATTGACGATGCTAGCAAAGAAGAATGTGGTCGCCGCCGCAATCAGGTAACTGACCGGCTTTATATACACCGCGAAATGGACAGATGGCATGTTGAGTGCAGCGGTGAGAAGTCCGCCTAAAATACGGCCCGCCGGTAAACCAACTAAGATACCCATTGCGGTCAAAATCAGCGTTTCTTTATTGACATATTGATACACCTCTTTATCGTAGAATCCCAGTACTTTGATGGTGGCCAGTTCCCGGGCGCGCTCCGAGATATTCGTGTTCGATAGGGTGAAAAGCACCACGAATGCAAGACCTCCGGCCATGGCAATAAGCAATAGAACGATTGCATTGAGCAAATCAAATCCGAAATCGTCTCTTAAAGCGACGGTGCTGACAGCGGAAATCACGGAATCGTTGTCGAGCAAAGTTTCTGCATATGTCGCCGAATCGATAGTGGCTTCGGACAAGTGCGCAAGTATGCCATTTGGCATGTATACGCCAAACAATGATTCGTATAACTTTTGCGTCATATATACGTTATTGCCCAGATAGTTCCGCACAACGCCGGACACAATAGCCTCGTCTTGCGCAAGCTCTAAATTTTGCAGAGAAACTGTGCCGTTAGGTTTGAGGCCAAGGATTCGGGTCGCGTTTTCAGTGATTAGAACACCACCATCATCCAGATGGGATAGTGTTCCGTCCAGGTTTTCTATCCGAATGTAGTCTTCGATAGAGCTTCCGGTGGGGATAACCATCAATTGCGCCGGACTTGATTCTCCGTCAGCATTGAGCAGTTTTATGCTTTCGATTCGCAGATTCAGATAGTCGTCGATACTTTCGTCCTTTTCTAATTGCCGGATCATATCGTCGTTGTCCTTTTCTTCGAAAACAGCCATGAGGTCGTACTGATAGATATAATCATACTGATTTGGCGCCAGCTTCATCACCGAATCCTTGATTGCAAATCCACAGATAATCAATGCAGTACAGCCCATGATGCCGCCAATCGTCATAAATAATCGCTTCTTATACCGGAACAAATTGCGAACGGTCACTTTATTCAAGAAATTCAAACGGTTCCAGATAGCCGGAATACGCTCCAACCATACACGCGATCCCGAGCGAGGAGCTTTGGGACGCAAGAGGGCCGCTGGCATTTGAGCCAGTTCACTACGGCAGGCAAGTACGGTTGCTCCAATAATCGCAACCATAAACAGCACGACACCACCTATGCCATACAGGATGTCAAAACGCAGATAAAACTGTGGAAGGCTGTAAAGCGACTCCAAAATAATCATTACAAATTTCGGCATGAAGACGAAGCCGAATATATCGCCTAAGATACCTCCGATCACGCAGGCGGTAAAAGCGAACAAGATGTATTTCCGGTAAATATCAGCATTCCCAAAGCCCAACGCCTTATAGGTGCCAATCAGGCCACGTTCTTCTTCTACCATCCGGGTCATTGTGGTTAAACTCATGAGCACTGCGACCAATAGAAAGATAATTGGGAAAACCCTACCTACAGCCTCGATGGAGGCTAAATCACTGTTAAGGCTGGAAAAACTGTCCAGTGAGGTGCGGTCTTGCACATACCACCTTGTCATATCAATGTCGTCCAGTTCTGCATACGCATCGGAAAGTTTTTGCTGGGCTTCTTCCTTTTTCTCGGCATATTCCTGCTCTTTCTGGCTCAGTTCCGCTTCGCCGTCTGCCAACTCCTGTTTTCCCTCTGCAATATCATCCCATGCGTCGGCAATTTTAGATTTGGCGTCAGCCTCTTCTTTTTTCAACTTTTTTTCGCCATCGGCCACCTCGATTTCCCCTTTTTCCAGCTCAGTGCGCCCTTCGGCCAGTTCAGCCTTCCCATCTTCCCATTCGGCCCAACCATCATCGAGTTGAGCTCTGCCATTTTGCCACTCGGCCCAACCCTCAGCCAGTTCAATTCTTCCATCTTCCAGTTTGGCCCTTTCTTCGGCTAGTCTGGCTTTTCCGGCAGCCAGTTCGGCTTTCTTAGATTCTATGGTGTTTCGAGCTTCTTCTATCTTTGCCTCTCCGGCAGCCAGTTCTGCTTCCGCCTCGGCCAAAGCCTGTAAAGCAGCCGCCTTTTGTTCCGCAAAGCTGATTTTCTGCGCATCCAGTGCCTGCTGACCGCCGTTCACCATACCGAGGCCAATAGCTGCCTGAACAACAGAATCCGCAGACAGAGCATCTAATTGTCCTGCTTGTATATTCATTTGCTCGATAGCAGAGGCAAGTTCTGCCGCTGTGGCAGCTTGGGTATCACGCTCATCCGTCAGATTTGCAACAGCTTCGTTTGCAGCATTCAGCGCAGCCTGAGCATTGATCACAGCGACTTTCGCAGCATCCAATTCACGCTGCGCATGGGCCACAACCGCTTCTTGCGCCTCATATTCCGGTGTTCCTTCTTCCAGAGTGTTCAGTTTTTCGGGTTCAGCGTTCAACGTGCTCTGCGCCTCATTGGCAGCAGATTGTTTTTCGGAAAGCACCGTTTGCGCATTGCTTACCTGTTGTGAGGCGAGATCAATCTGTTCATTAAGTGCGTCTATCGCCTGATCCATAAGGGCTAAAGCGCTTTGTGCCTGATTGATTTGCTCTAACAGAACGGCTCCCATTTCTGCAACCTGCACTTGAATTGCGACGGCGAGAGTGGATCTTTCGTCAGCGGTACCCGCCGCTACCGCAGTATCATCAGCACCGGTTGTCGCCAGAGCAGTAGCAGCATCAACCAGCGCATTCCACTCATTTGTCGGCCATACAGCGCCAAAAGAGCTTTTAAGTTGTGCAATTCCCGGTTCTAACTGCGACCGGACAGCATCTAACTGGTTCTGCGCCGCATTGAATTTTTGCTCCGCTTCGGCAAACTGCACTAAGGCTGCATTCCGTTCTTCTTCTAACCGCTGTCTGCCGTCTGCCAGCTTTTGCACATTTTCGTCCAGTTCCGCTTCACCCTGCGCAAGCAGGGCTTCACCGTTTTTTAGTTCATTTTCGGCCTCTATAAGCTGTTTTTCACCATCGGCCAGTTCCCGCCCGCCTGCTAAAAGCTCCTTTTTGCCATCAGCCAGCTCCCTCTCGCCATCCAGCAGTTCGGCCTCGGCCTCGGCAAGTTTCTTTTCAGCTTCGGCAAGTTCTTCCTTGGCTTCCGCTGACTCCCGTTTTGCTTTTTCCAGTTTTTTACGGGCCTCAGCAATCTTTTTTTCTGCATCCTTCTGCTCATCAATAAGCTTGGCCTCGCCATCAGCCAGTTCCTGTCCGGCCTCGTATATATCCCGCCATGCATCGGCAAACTTCATGTCTGCCTCCGCAAATTTCTCGTTCATGGTATTCTCAGCATCTGTGATTTTTGCTTTTGCCTCGCTTAAAATAGCGTCGTAACGCGCCCGCTCCCGTTGGACTTTTATGCGATTTTCAATATTCCTGACAACAGACCGTACCTTTTCTTCATATTCGTCGGAATAGGAGTTCATTGCCTTTGTGCCAGACAAAACAATATAAACAACGGTAAAAATATCGCCGTTAGCATCGGCTTCCTTAATAAAAAACGTATAATCAGCGGTGACAGTAGAACGGAAAGCACCATTGATGTCATCAGTGCTACGAATATCCTTGGGGTCTAAGACAACGCCTGTGATAGTATAGTTTGTGTTGGCGAAGGTGGGTGTCTCTTTTTCCTCCTCCAAGCCCGTATCCCAGTCTATATCTATATCAAGGTTAGAATCGCCAACCCCGTCCGCGTTGTCTTCCGAATTCATATTATCGGGTGTTTCTTTCGTATTTTCTTCGTCGCTCTCCTCCTCAATGTCTTCCTTTATCGTCACGATATCGCCTATTGACTTGCCGCTTTCATCCAAGTACCTTTGGGTAACAGCGATCTCACCTGCTTTTGCTGGCAAAGCCCCAGCCAATAATAGCGGCATGTTAATGCTGCCGAGACTTAATACAGTCATGTCCGCGCTCTTGCGTTCGCCATTAATATCTGTATGGACGGTTTCAATGTATCCCCCCTTAACAGTCTCAACACCGTCCACACGCGCTAAAGCATCCACATCCGCTTGTGTCAGTCCCAATGTAGACAAAATTCGGATATCGAACAGATTCTGGTTATCAAAAAGCTGATCTGCTGAGTAATACATACCCAGACAGGCCGCATACAGGCCCGTCATCATTCCGACCCCCAACGTCGTGATAATGACAATGGATAAAAAGCGTTTCCATCCCTTTTTTATGGAACGCCCAATATCCTTATGAAATGCTTTGTTCATGCTATCACCACTCAATCTGTGCAATAGGCGTAGGCTGCTCGTTCTGTACAGTCTTTATGACCTTACCGCTTTTAAAGTGGATGACCCTGTCGGCCATCGGAGCAATGGCCGAATTATGGGTGATAATGAGCACCGTAATATTATCCCTGCGGCAAGTGTCCTGCAAAAGCTGTAGAATCTGCTTGCCGGTGCTATAATCCAGCGCACCTGTAGGTTCATCGCACAGGAGCAATTTGGGGTTCTTTGCAATGGCGCGAGCAATAGATACGCGCTGTTGTTCACCGCCAGAAAGCTGCGCAGGGAAATTGCTCTTACGCTCTGCCAGCCCTACTTTATCCATTATTTCGGATGCGTTCAGTGAGTCCCGGCAGATCTGAGCGGCCAGCTCGACGTTTTCCAACGCTGTCAAATTCGGCACCAAATTATAGAATTGAAACACAAATCCTATGTCTGTGCGGCGATAACCCACCAACTGTTTGTGGCTGTACTTGGAAATGTATTCGCCGTCTACAATGACATCACCGGATGTTACGGTATCCATTCCGCCCAATATATTCAGTGCCGTAGTCTTACCAGCACCGGAAGCACCTAAGATAACGGCTAATTCGCCTTTTTGCACCGAGAAATTTGCGTCTTCCAAGGCGCAGATTGAAACTCCATCAGAGGCGTATCTTTTTACAACATGATTGAATTCGATATATGCCACTGGATTCTCCCCTTACATTCGTTTTTGCGGCAAGGCAAGCAAAATAACTGCAAAAAAATCAGCCATTGACTTTTACCTGCTGATTTCATATTATATAAACACAGTGTTGGTTTTGCAATCATCAGATGTTTATAAAACGTAGCGCACACAACAAAACGCAGCGCAAATGTCGAGTTCACGACAAAAAATGAAAAAATTGTTTTTGGAAGGAAAGGATAATCATGAAAGAAGTTAAATTGGATAGAAAAACGCGATATACCCGGATGGTATTGCAAGATAGTTTAATTGAGTTGATGAGGGAAAAGCCCATCAATAAAATCACCATCAAAGAGCTGTGTGAAAAAGCAGATGTCAACCGGACAACCTTTTACGCGCATTATACCGATCAATACGATCTTCTTCGTAAGATTGAAGATGAAGTTCTGTCGTGGGCAAAAGACGCCTTTAACACGATTATTGGTACAGCGGCAGACGAGAATGAAACAATAAAGGGACTTGAAGGAGTTTGCCAATATATTGTGGAGAATAGTAAGCATCTTCAAGTTCTAATGAGCGAACAGGGTGATATAGATTTTCAAAAACAATTATTTACGCTGGTATATCAGCTATGGGGAATGCCTCCCTCCTCCGGACAGAATGGAGACGCAGATATAAAAGAGTTGTACTTTATATTTGCAGTAAATGGAAGCGTCGGTCTTATACAGTACTGGCTGAAAAACGGGTTGAACCAATCCGCTAAAGAAATTGCACATGTTATCTACAGCATGGCTGCACCTACTCTAAAATTATTGCTTTAAGACAACAAGCCATATAGGTTCGGACATAAAAAACCGGCTGCGAAAAGGCCAAGCGCAAATTATGCGGGACCTTCAGCAGCCGTTTTTAGAGCTTGCTTTCACGCCTTCAATATGTAAGCTGTGAGCCACAGGCAAAAGCCTAATACAATTTGAAAGGCGGCAACGAAAAATGAAGGCAGGAAAAATCACAGCGAAATTGAGGGACGCGGTGCAAAATTGCTTCATGGTAGATGGCAAGGGGGTTAAGCGGTACAAAAATATCGAGCTTCCCGACGAGCTCGAAGAATTGGAAATCAAAGACTTCAAGTTCCATGTTCCGCAAGATGAAAAATTTGTATTTCATCTTATCTTTGACGAAGGCGTTCTGCCGGAAATTATAGCCGTTTAGAACTGGCCGCGCTATGCTGCGAGGTTGATACCCTAAAAGCAGTAAGCTCGAAAATTCCCATATTACAGGCTTTTCAGGCCATAGACGCAATAAAGCCACCCATGATAGGTGACTTTTATTGTATCCAAATTTGTCCTTTGATTTGGCGGAGAGGGCGGGATTCGAACCCGCGAGGGAGCTATTAACCCCCTACTCGATTTCCAATCGAGCGCCTTCAGCCGAACTCAGCCACCTCTCCATGTTGCCTATTTTGTTTTGGCCAGCTGTGTAAGTAATCATCAAGCTGACAGCTTTTTTATTTTACCTTATAAACGGTTTTCCCGCAAGCATCTATATGGTATTTTGTCGTTAATCAGTGATAATGTCATGGTATAACTCTTCAGGGAAAATGTCATCCCCCAGAAAAGATATAATGGGAGGATGAAATTAGAAATGAGCAAACAAGAAGCAAGAAAAATAACTATCATCGAAGAACTGTTGGCAGGCCGGTTTACAAATAAGCAGGCTGCAGAGCTTTTAGACCTCAGTGTAAGACAAGTACAGCGGATGAAAGCGGAGGCATCCGCAAATGGGGTTATAAGTATTTTGCATAAGAATAGAGGACGGAAACCGGCTAATGCATTGGATCCTGAAGTTGCTGAAAAAATCTGCCGAATTTATCAAACGGAGTTGTCCGGATATAATTTTTGTCATGCTACCGATGTGCTTGCTGAAGATAAAGATATTTTTGTTTCGGTAAGCACTGTCTCAAGGTATCTTAGGGCCAGTGGTATTCGCTCTCCAAAGGCCAAGCGCAGACCCAAGAAACATCGTTCCAGAAATGCCCGGGAGCGCGAGTGTGAAATGATTCAGATGGATGCTTCCAGCTTTGATTGGCTTGGCAATGGTTCCTACTTGCACCTGCACGGTGCGGTTGACGATGCCACTGGTCGTATCCTGGCTCTTCATTTCGAAAAGGAAGAAACCTTTGAAGGTTATTGTGAACTGATGTTTCAGATGAATCAGAATGGGCACCTGCCAAGAGAAATCTACACTGATGGCAGAACCGTTTTTGTTTATAACAGCAAAAAGAAAAAGGAATTAACCCTTGAAGAAGAATTGGCCGGCAAAGTGGAAAAGCAGACTAACTTTGCCAGAGCCCTTAAAGAACTCAACATCCTGTTAATCATTGCCCGGTCTGCTCAGGCTAAAGGTGGTATTGAAAGGCTCTGGGAGACTTTACAGGACCGTTTGGCGAAAGATATGCAGCGTAAAGGAATTTCTTCTATCGAACAGGCTAATGATTTCCTAAAGCATTATATTCCCTACTACAACCGTAAATTCGCCGTCCAGGCTGCCAGCCCGGAAAAGGCCTATTTGCCTAAGCAAGATATGTCTGCATTGCAGTTGATTTTTGCCAAGCATGTAACAAGAAAAATCGATTCAGGGCTTTCCTTTTCCTTTGAGAACCATAAATACCGTCTGCCTGCCAAGGTGGAAAATATAAAAGTCCCTGCATCCCCTCATGATACGATTACTGTAGCAACCAGTAAGCATATCGGAATGCAGGTCCTTTACAAAGGCCTCGTTATTAAACCCGAATTGCTCAAAACTCAGCCCAAGGAAAGTATAGTACAAATACCTCAGCAGGACAATTCCTTGAATAGCCTGCCGGCTCAGCCCAAAATCAAGCCAAAGAACAAATCACCTTGGTTCGCATATAGTGAAATCTTCTATTCTAAGAGCCGCAGCAGGGATGACATTTCTGCTGCTGAGTTATCTAGGTAAAGGGGTGACATTTTCCCTGACCATTGACAGCATCTATATGGTATTTCTACACCTTTCCTGCTTGTCAGAACATTGAAATAAATTAAGAGTTCTACCCTGGAAGCAGAACCCCTGTTACTTAATATGGCGGAGAGAGTGGGATTCGAACCCACGGAGCCGCTACGAACGGCTCACACGATTTCGAGTCGTGCGCTTTAAACCGGACTCAGCCATCTCTCCTTTTGGAATTGAAGAAATCCTTCAGTATTTGTCCGCATTCATCGGCCTTTACTCCAGATCGAACTATTACCCGGTGGTTAAAGGCCGGGTGATCCAGAAGGTCAACTATGGAACCGGCAGCGCCAGCCTTGGCGTCATATGCCCCAAAAACCAGCCGCCCCAGCCGGGCCTGAATCATGGCCCCCGCACACATGGAGCAAGGCTCCAGGGTAACATACATGGTAGCATCTGCTAAACGCCAGTGGCCAAGTTTTTGGGCTGCCCTTTGCAGAGCCAGCATTTCGGCATGGGCAGTAGCATCACCCCGCATTTCCTTCTCATTGCGGGCCTCGGCTATTATTTCCCCGTCTACAACCACTATTGCCCCTACCGGGATTTCCCCGTTTTCCTTGGCTTCCTGGGCCAGGCTGAGAGCAATTTCCATGTAGGCTTCATGGCGCTTCATCATTCTATCCCCTTAACCTGCAATTAAGATTGTAGGATATAGCCGGTGTGGTGTCAAGATTGCTGCCCTGATGCTATCCATCCCTGCCTGGATAAAATAAATCCCACAATTGCTTGTGGGATCTTATTTGCTGTAATGGTGCGCCCGGAGGGACTCGAACCCCCGGCCCACGGTTTAGGAAACCGTTGCTCTATCCTACTGAGCCACGGGCGCCTAATTGATGAATAATGGTTTTTAAATGATATCAAATGGCGCGCCCGGCAGGATTCGAACCTGCGACCTCCAGATTCGTAGTCTGTTACTCTATCCAGCTGAGCTACGGGCGCACATGGCGGAGAGAGAGGGATTCGAACCCTCGAAGCAGCTACTAACCGCTTACTCGCTTAGCAGGCGAGCGCCTTCAGCCTACTCGGCCATCTCTCCAAAAATTCAATTCTATGGCGGAGGAGGTGGGATTCGAACCCACGGAACCCGCAAAGGTTCAACGGTTTTCAAGACCGCCTCCTTCAACCGCTCGGACACCCCTCCACGCGAAGGATGCATCAATCTCGTCAATGCAAATGAAAGTATATCACAGGCTCAGAGCAATGTCAATATGGGCTGGGCCGACTGTTTACTGCCTTTTTATTACTTCCAGCCCACCCATATAGGGCCTTAATACTTCCGGAATTACCACGGAACCGTTCTGCTGCTGGTAGTTTTCCAGTATGGCGGCTACCGTCCGGCCAATGGCTACACCGGATCCATTAAGGGTGTGGACATACTGTATTTTCTCCTTGGGACCTGGACGGTAGCGGATGTTGGCCCGGCGGGCCTGAAAGTCCTCGCAGTTGGAGCAGGAGGATATTTCTTTATAGTCATTGTACCCTGGCATCCACACTTCCAGATCATAGGTCTTGGCTGAGGAAAATCCCATATCTCCGGTGGAGAGCAGTACTACCCGGTAGGGTAAGCCTAATAACTGTAATACCTTCTCCGCATTGGCGGTCAGTTTTTCCAGTTCCTCATAGGAACTCTCCGGGGTTACAATCTTGACTAGTTCTACTTTGTTAAACTGGTGCTGGCGAATTATGCCCCGGGTATCGCGCCCGTGCGATCCGGCTTCAGCCCGGAAGCAGGGGGTATAGGCGGTTACATATTTAGGCAGGTCTTTGGCCTCCAGGATCTCCTCCCGGTAAAGGTTGGTCAAGGGTACTTCGGCGGTGGGGATTAGATACATTTCCCGCCCCTGGACCTTGAACATGTCTTCAGCAAATTTGGGAAGCTGCCCGGTTCCCAGCATGCAGTCAGCACTTACCATAAAAGGCGGCAGTATTTCCTGATAACCGTGTTCACGAGTATGGATATCCAGATAGAAGTTGATGACCGCTCTTTCCAGACGGGCACCCATGCCCTTGTAAACGGTAAATCTGGCACCGGATAGTTTGGCTGCCCTTTCAAAATCCAATATGTCCAGATTAGGCCCGATATCCCAGTGGGCCAGGGGTTCAAAGTCAAACTGGCGTGGGTTGCCCCAACGTCGCATTTCCACATTGGCACTGTCATCCGGCCCTACAGGTACTGATGCGTGAGGCAGGTTGGGGATATTGAGCAGTATCTTTTCTATTTCTTCTTCTATCTCTTTTAAGTCCTCATCCAATCCTTTGATATCCTGCCCGGCCAGTCGCACCTTTTCCATGAGCTCGGAAGGGTCCTGACCTTCTTTTCTCATCTTTCCTACCTGCTGAGAAGAGGTGTTGCGGAAATTTTTAAGTTCTTCCACCTTGCCCAGTATGGCCCGGCGTTTTTCATCGAGAAGCAAAAAGTTGTCCAACACCCCGGAGAGGTTGCGTTTCTCAAGGTCCTGTTCTACTGCCTGGGGGTTGGCTCTTATCTTGCGGGCATCCAGCATACTAACACCTTCTTTATTGTCTTTAATAAACCACAGGTTGTCACGGATTTGCACCGACCGCCGCTAAAACTCCAGCAACCGGGGACGCTCCATTATTCCATCCAGGTTTTTTAGCTTCTCCAGGATATGGTCTTCTACTTTGTTGTCTACGTTAATCAACATGATAGCAGTCTCGCCTCTGGTCTTGCGGGCTACTTTCATGGAGGCGATGTTTACTCCTTCATCACCCAGGGCAGTAGCGAATGGTCCAATGACCCGCGGGCGGTCCTGGTTTTCAACCATGATCACAAACCCTTCCAGCCCGGTCTCGGTTTCGTAACCGTTGATCTCCACCAGCAGCGGGTCACGAGCCCGGGAAACGGTGCCGGCAATATCCAGGTGGTTATTATGGTTATAGATTTTAGCCGTAATTACATTTTTATAGCGCTTGGAGCTCTGCCCTTCTTTTTTCTCATAGACCTGCACACCTCGATCTTCAGCCACCAGCCTGGCATTAACGTAGTTCACCTTTTCATCCATGATCGGTTTAAAGAGGCCTTTTAAAAAGCTTACGGTCAAGATTTCGGTTTCATTCATGCTAATGGGGCCGCTGAAGGTTAGTTCTATCCGACTGACCGGAGATTTCCCCAGTTGATAATAAAAACTGCCCATTTTCTCGGCCAGATTAATATAGGGCCTCAGGTAGTCCAGTTCCTCGCTTAGCATGGTGGGCAGGTTGACCATGTTAGGTACGATATCGCCCCGCAGAGCTTTGATCACCTGCTCGGCTATGTTTTCCCCCACCCGTTTTTGGGCTTCATAGGTATCTGCTCCCAGATGGGGGGTACATACTACATTGTTGAACTTGAACAGGGGATTTTCGGTGGCCGGTTCCTTTTCAAAAACGTCCAACCCGGCACTGCCGATTTTGCCTTGCTCCAGACCCTGCAGAAGGGCGACTTCGTCAATTATCCCACCCCGGGCACAGTTTACCACCCGTACTCCATCTTTGGCCAGAGCCAGCATTTTTTCGTTTATCATGTGCATAGTCTCTTCATTGCGGGGGGTATGCACAGTGATAAAATCGGCTTCCTGCATCAGTTCCTCCAGGGTGTTTTTCTTTTCCGCCCCAAAGCGCTCAAAGCGTTCATCCGCTATATAGGGGTCATAAGCAATCACCTTCATGTTAAAGGCTTTCAGCCGGGTCGCCACCATGGAACCGATGCGGCCCAAACCTACTATTCCTACAGTTTTGCCGTAAAGCTCCACTCCCCTGAAGGGCTTGCGATCCCAGGTGCCGCCCTTGACAAAGGCATTGGCCCAGGCGGTATTGCGCACCGAGGAGAGCAGGAGACTGATGGTCTGCTCGGCGGCGGAAATAGTATTACTGTCGGGGGTATTGGCTACTATAACCCCGTAGCGGGTGCATACCTCTACATCTATGTTATCCACACCGTTACCTGCTCGGCCTACCACTTTGAGACGACTGGCCCGGCTTATCAGTTCTTCATTTACTTTAGTTACGCTCCTGACAATCAGGGCATCGTACTGGTCGATTATTTCCAACAGTTCCTCCCTTGAAATACCGTCACGGTAATCCACATTGAGTTCTGTTCTTAAGAGCTCCACTCCCTCATCGGCTATTCTTTCCGTAACAATAACCCGCTTCTTTTCCATCTCTATACCCCTTTCATCATTTGCTGTGTATTTCTAAAAGTATTTCCTGGGCTTTCTTAACCCCCGCGCCACTTTCCACTGGGTATCCCAGCTTAATTAAGACAATTTCCAGGGCAGCCAGGATGGATAGTAAATCCAGCTCCCGTACATAACCCAGATGTCCGATGCGGAAGATGACATCGTCCAGTCGCTGCTGGCCCCCGGCCATAATGATGTTGAATCCTTCCTGCATGGCCCGCCGTATCCGGTTGGCCCCCAGCCCGGCAGGAGCAATAACCGAGGTCAAGGCCGGAGAGGCGTTGGCATCTGCCGCCAGCAGGCCAAGTCCCATTGCTTTGACTGCCTCTCTCACCAGATGGCGATAATCAAGGTGGCGTTTCAATATATTATCAAGCCCTTCCTCCAGCATCATCTGCAGGGCTTCACGCAACCCATAATAGAGGGATACCGGAGGAGTAAAGGGATTCTGCCCTTTTTCCAGGTAATTAAGTCCCGCACGAACATCCCAGTAGTATTTGTGATTGCAGTTCTTATTATAAACCGCCAAAGCCCGGTCATTGAACGCCATAAAGCTTAACCCCGGAGGAATCATAAAGGCCTTCTGAGAACCGCTCACCACCACATCCAAGTTCCATTCGTCCATATATAACTCGGCTGCTGCCAGCCCGCTGACCGCATCAACTATGAACAGAGCCGGATGCCCTCCCACTGCCTCGCGAATACTCTTTATATTATTACAAACTCCGGTGGAGGTTTCATTATGGGTAACAAGTATGGCTTTTATCTCGTGGTTGACATCCCTGGCTATTATATCTCTGACTAATTCCGAATCGGCCGCCTGCCCCCAGGGAAAATCAATTTTATCTACCTCAGCTCCGAATTCAGCGGCTATCTGAGCAAAGCGGTCCCCAAAAACACCTATGGATATGGCCAAAACCCGGTCTCCCGGAGATATGAAGTTTACCACCGCCGCTTCCAGCCCTCCGGTGCCTGATGCTGGATAAATCAATACATTGTGGCTGGTATGATAAACTTTTTTAACCCCTTCGGTCACTTCACCCAAAATCTCCTTGAACTCGGGTCCCCGGTGATTAATCACCGGTTTACTCATGGCCCGCACTATTCTGTCTGGTACGGGGGTAGGACCGGGAAGCAGCAAAAACTGTTCTCCCACAATCATTTCCTTAGAAAACCTCCTTAAAATACTAAAAACTAATATAAAAAAACCCCTCGCCCGGTCAGGGACGAGAGGTTATTCCCGCGTTGCCACCCTAGTTGGTGTATAGCACACCCGCTTGGAGGTTATATCGGTACCACCGGTACTGTTTTCACAGTCTGCATCCAGGGTGGATTCAAAATCCGGCTGCTCTGGTTCACACCATCCACCAGTTCTCTGGGCCAGCCCTGGAATTTTACTAATCCCCTTCATCGCGCCTAAATTTCTACTTGAAGATTGGCTCTCATTATATTATACAATTTGCGCTTTGGCAATAGATGAAGCGACATAATACAGTATACCGTTTTGGCAAGGGATTATTCGTGATTACTGTTAGCTGCATTCAGCTGTCTTGCTTTGCTGAAATAAACTGATAAGTATGATCGAGTATGTCCTGGGGATATTCTCTCAAAGGAATCAATTCGGCAATAAAAGACTTCCAGAAAATCCCCGACAAAGTTTGCTGTATTGAAACGAAGTTATTTAACCAATTTTATAACATAGACAGAAAATAGCGATGCATTTCCCCACCTTCGGTCAGTTCGGGATGAAAAGCGGTGCTTAGGAGTTTATTACCCTGCTGCACGGCCACAATCTTATCCTGATATGTAGCCAGGATCCGGGCTTCACCCCAGGTTTTTTCCACATAGGGAGCGCGTATGAATATCCCTCGGGTTTTGCCTATATCCGCAATCTCCAGATCAGCCTCAAAGCTGTTAATCTGCCGGCCGAAGGCATTTCTTTTCACCCTTATGTCCATAAGTTCCAGGCTAAACTGTTTTGAGTCTGCCACTTCCCGGGCCAGGAGAATCATCCCCGCACAGGTTCCCCAGATGGGCATACCGGCAGCAAACCGGTCTTTTATGGCCTTATCCAGGCCGTATTCCCGCATCAGTTTACCAATGGCAGTGCTTTCTCCCCCCGGTATTACCAGCCCATCTACCTCTGCCAGTTGAGCCGGGCTTCTAACCTCTATGCTTCGGGCTCCGCATCGGTTAAAAGCCTGTTCATGCTCAATAAAAGCACCCTGCAAGGCCAGTATGCCAATCCTTTTACCAGCCACGCTCCTGCATCCTCTCCTCCGGCCTGATGGTGCTGATGTCTATTCCTACCATAGCTTCTCCCAGGTCCTTGGATACTTCAGCCAGTTTAGCGGAATCATTGCAATAAGTGGTGGCGGCTACTATGGCCCGGGCCCGCTTCATGGGGTCGCCGGATTTAAAAATGCCGGAGCCAACAAATATACCGTCACAGCCCAGTTGCATCATCATGGCAGCGTCAGCCGGCGTGGCGATGCCGCCGGCAGCGAAATTAACTACCGGCAGGCGTTTTAACTGCGCAGTCTCCACTACCAGTTCGTAGGGGGCCTGTAATTCCTTGGCCGCCGCCATTAATTCTTCTTCGGGCAGGTTGCTGACCCACCTGATTTCGTCATTAACCTGGCGGATATGGCGTACGGCTTCAATAACGTTGCCGGTACCCGGCTCGCCCTTGGTTCTTATCATGGCAGCCCCTTCGCCGATACGGCGCAGGGCTTCTCCCAGATTGCGCGCACCGCAAACGAATGGAACCTTGAATTGTTTCTTGTTGACATGATATTTGTCATCAGCGGGGGTTAATACTTCGCTTTCATCTATATAATCAATCCCCAAAGACTCCAGGATCTGTGCTTCGACAAAATGTCCAATACGGCATTTGGCCATAACCGGAATAGAGACGGCATCCATAATACGCAGAATAACGCTGGGGTCAGCCATCCTGGCAATACCGCCGGCGGCACGAATATCTGCCGGAACCCGCTCCAGAGCCATTACGGCGCAGGCCCCCGCCTCTTCGGCTATTTTAGCCTGTTCGGGAGTAGTTACATCCATTATTACTCCACCCTTTAACATTTGGGCCAAACCGGATTTTACCTTAAAAGTACCCTGTTCCATGCTAACAACACCTCCACTGAACTTGGAAGAAACACTCTTGCCATGATTATAACAGTTTTTTTTATTATCTATGGTATGGTTTTTGATTATCCTGGTTTTATTTTCTTGCTATTCTTCCTTTTCAACCTTGAAGCGAGCCATACTCACAATGCGGTCATCATCCGGCAGCCGCATCAATAATACTCCCCGAGAATACCGCTTTTGCTGGGAAATATCGTCCGCTTCCAGACGGATAATCTGTCCTTCCCCGGTTAGCAGCACCAGTTCTTCATCTTCCCCAACTATTTGAAAAGCTACCAGGGAGCCATTTTTATTCGTAATGTCGATGGCCTTCAAACCTTTGCCCCCCCGGTTCTGCTCCCGGAACTCGATGGTCGGGGTTCTCTTCCCATAGCCTTTCTCGGTCACCAAGAGGGCATCAGTTCCCTCCCGGTATTTGTCCATGCCAATAACTTTATCACCCGGGGATAATCGGATAGCCTTGACTCCGGTGGCCGTTCGCCCCATAGCGCGGACTTGAGCCTCGTCGAACATTATGCATAACCCGTTGGCGGTGACCACCATAAGCCGGTCGCTTTTTTCCACTCTTTTGACCCCGATCAGTTCATCATCTTCCCGCAGATTAACCGCAATTAATCCTGATCTGCGAATATTTTCAAAGGCAGATAAGGGAACCTTTTTTATAATCCCCTCTTTGGTCACCATGACCAGATAGCGTTTAGGGTCGAGGTAGCGGGCAGCCACCATGGTGGTTACCCTTTCATCCGGTCTTAGTTCCAGGAAATTGATAAGTGGCATTCCCTTGGCCTGACGCGAGGATTCCGGCAGGCGATAGGCTTTATTGGAGAACACCCTTCCCTGGTTGGTAAAGAACAATACGGTTGACAGTATACTGGTGACAATAACACTGCTTACCGCATCCTCAGCCCGGGTAGTAGTGGAGCTGATACCTTTGCCGCCGCGTTTTTGGGCCTTGTAGGTATCAAGCGGCTGCCGCTTTATATATCCCCGGTTGCTCAGGGTTATCATCACTTCCTGATCATCTATCAAATCTTCGATGTTGTAATCGCTTAGTTCCACACTTATTTCAGTTCGGCGCGGGTCGGCATATTTGCGTTTTATTTCCTCCAGATCCTGCTTTATAATTGCCCTTATCCGTTCCGGACGGGCCAAGATATCTTCAAAATCGGCAATCCGGTCCAATAATTCGCCATGTTCATCTTCCAGTTTACTGCGTTCCAGTCCGGTTAATTGAGCCAGCCTCATATCCAGGATGGCGTTGGCCTGAATTTCACTCAACTGGAATTGGGACATCAATCCCTGCCGGGCTTCTTCCCTATCCTTGCTGCTGCGAATCAGGTCAATAACCTGATCCAGGTGATCCAGCGCCTTGAGCAGCCCTTCGACGATATGCAACCGATCCCGGGCGACCTTCAGGTCAAACAGGGTGCGCCGGGTTATTACGTCCTGGCGATGTCCGATATAATTCTGCATCATTTCCTTCAGGCTCAAAACCCGGGGCTGTCCATTAACCAAAGCCAGCATAATAATGCCGAAGCTCTCTTCCATCTGGGTATGTCTGAAGAGTTTGTTGACTACGACATTGACATTAACATCCTTGCGAACTTCAATTACTATGCGTATACCCTGCCGGTCGGATTCATCTCTTAAGTCAACAATGCCGTCTATTTTTTTATCCCGGGCCAAATCGGCTATTTTCTCTACCAGTCGGGCTTTATTGACCTGATAGGGGATTTCGGTTACGACTATGGCGTTCTTGCCGCCCTTTTTTTCTTCGATGCTGTAGCGGGCCCGGGTTTTAAAGCTGCCCCGTCCGTTTGCATAGGCCTGCTTTATACCATCAGTCCCCATGATGATACCTGCGGTAGGCAAGTCCGGGCCGGGTATTTTGGTCATCAGTTCCTCCAGGCTGACCTCGGGATTATCTATTAAAAGTTCCAGTCCTTCCACCACTTCACCCAGGTTATGGGGTGGTATGTTGGTGGCCATACCGACGGCAATACCGGCTGAACCGTTTATGAGCAGGTTAGGAATACGTGCAGGAATAACCTGGGGTTCTTCCCGGGTATCATCATAATTGGGACGCCAGTCAACCGTTTTCTTTTCAATGTCCTGCAGCATCTCTCCTGCGATCCGGGCCATGCGGCTTTCGGTATAACGCATGGCTGCCGCCGAGTCACCGTCAATCGAGCCGAAGTTGCCGTGACCGTCAATTAAAGGATAGCGCATAGAAAAACCCTGGGCCATTTTAACCATGGTCTCATATATGGCGGCATCACCGTGGGGATGATATTTTCCCATAACTTCTCCCACAATGTTGGCTGATTTTTTATGGGGCTTTTCATGGGTTATACCCTGATCATAGAGGGCATAGAGTATGCGGCGGTGTACCGGTTTGAGACCATCCCGGACGTCAGGAATGGCGCGGGACACGATAACACTCATGGAATATTCCAGGAATGATTTTTTTACTTCTTTCTCAATGTCAATCGCTATTACATTATTGAATAAACTACCTTCTGGCAAGCTCTATCACCTCTCTTATATATCCAGGTTAGTCACATACCTGGCATTGGCCTGAATGAATTCCCTGCGAGGCTGGACATTTTCCCCCATCAAATCGGAGAATATTTCATCGGCCCTGATAGCATCGTTTATGTTGACCTGCAATATGGTTCGGTTTTCCGGATCCATGGTGGTCTGCCACAGTTGTTCCGGATCCATTTCACCCAGGCCTTTATAGCGTTGGATGCTCCATTTCTTATTGGACTCTTCCATAAAGCTGTTCATTTTGGTTTCGTCATGGAAATAGTGTATTTCATTTCCCCTTTTTAACCCATACAGGGGAGGTTGAGCAATATAGACATAACCATTTTCAATCAGTTCCCTCATATAGCGATAGAAGAAGGTCAACAGTAATACCCGGATATGAGAACCGTCCACATCGGCATCAGTCATAATAAAGAGGCGATGGTAACGGGCTTTCTTAATATCGAAATCCTCATCGATACCGGTGCCGATAGCAGTAATCAGAGACTTTATCTCTTCATTGGAAAGCACCCGGTCCAGACGTGATTTCTGTACATTAAGAATTTTTCCCTTGAGGGGAAGTATAGCCTGGAAATTGCGATCCCGGCCCTGCTTGGCCGAACCGCCGGCCGAATCACCTTCTACGATGAACAGCTCACTCAAGGCCGGGTTTTTATTGCTGCAATCAGCCAGCTTTCCCGGCAGGGATGTGGATTCCAGAGCACTCTTGCGCCGGGTCAGTTCCCGGGCTTTTTTGGCTGCTTCCCGGGCCCGGCGGGCGGAAACGGCTTTTTCCAGTATCTTTTTGGCTATCGCCGGGTTTTCATTAAGATAATCCTCCATGCTTTCGTAAACACTGCTCTCGACTATACCCCTGATGTAAGTGTTTCCTAATTTGGTCTTGGTCTGGCCTTCGAACTGAGGGTCTTTGACCAAAACCGATATAATGCCGGCCATCCCCTCCCGGATATCCTCACCGCTGAGATTGGCGTCATTCTCTTTGAGGATATTGTTCTTTTTGGCATATTCGTTAACCACCCGGGTAAGGCCGTTCTTGAAGCCTACTTCATGGGTTCCGCCTTCTTGAGTGCGGATATTGTTGGCAAAAGAATACAGGTTTTCACTGTAACCGTTATTATACTGAACCGCCACCTGGACTATGACGTCTTCTTTCTGGTTTTCAAAATAAACCGGATCGGGGTTTATAACTTCTTTATTTTTATTTACGTAAGCGACAAAATCGCGCAGACCCCCAGAATAATGGAACTCCTTGCTATATATTTCTTCTTCCCTCTCATCGCTAAAAATTATTTTAAGGCCTCGGTTGAGGAAAGATAACTCCCGCAGGCGTTGGGTTATTATATCCCTTTCAAACACCGTTTCTTCAAATATTTCGGTATCAGGGTAAAAATGAATGCAGGTCCCTTTTTTATCAGTATCCCCGGTTTGCTGCAGCGGAGTTACCGGTTTACCTTTTTCATAGGTCTGAGTATAGACATGACCGTCTATGCGAACTGTTACATCCATACGCCGGGATAAGGCACTAACCACTGATAATCCTACCCCGTGCAGGCCACCGGATATAGTGTATCCGCCCCCGCCGAATTTTCCGCCGGAATGCAGAGTGGTCAATATCACTTCCAGGGCCGGAATACCCATCAGGGGATGTTCATCTACCGGTATTCCGCGGCCATTGTCGCTGACACTAACGCTATTATCAGGTTTAATAACTACGTTTATGGTATCACAGTAACCTGCTACTGCTTCATCTATGCTGTTGTCCACAATTTCAAAAACCAGGTGATGCAAACCTCTAGGACCCGTAGACCCTATATACATACCCGGTCTTTTGCGAACTGCCTCCAGTCCTTCCAATACCTGGATAGCAGAGGCATTGTAAGCGTTTTCACCGTTCAAAATTTAGCCCTCCTTGTAGTGACTGAATGCCCGCTTATAGAGAGTGGTCGAGGAGATGGGTGACAGATAGACTTTTTCATTACATACGATCAGGGCTTTTTCTTTGCCCTTTTCACTTATATATACCAGTTTACGGTCTAATTTCGCCGTATCCATAATATCAATAAGGTCATCTGATATTGGGGGTTCGATATTCAGAATAGCAATTATTCTTTCTGAAGGAATGATGAAGTTGTTTCCCAGGTGAATATACATAATATTACCCCTTTCATTGCAGGTGCCCGTCCTTCACAGTTGCTACTACCGCAGATCTGAAGTCTATATCATTTAAATTTACCGAAGTCAGAAAACTTTGAAATTCGGCTTCCTGTAGATAATCCAGCAGCAACTGTCTTTTTTCCCTGTCAAGCTCGGATAATACCTCATCCAGAAGAAAAACCGGCTTAAAACCGCTTATTTTTTGAAAAGCATGGAGTTCTGCAAGCTTTAAGGCCACAACTATATTTCTTTGCTGGCCCTGAGAGGCAAAATACCTGGCTATTCTGCCGTCCTGATATACGTTTAAATCATCCCGGTGTGGGCCGACCAGGCTTTTTTTTCTTTTAACTTCCTGCTCCTTTTTTTCCTGGATTTGCTTTTTTAAGGCTTCTTTCAAGGCATCATGATTTATTTTACCACTATCAAGGGGAAATGAAAGGGCATATCTTATTTTAAGACTGCCCTTCCGGTTGGTAATCTCCTGGTAAATCGATGCTGCGTATTCATCTAAAGTATTAATTAAGTTAATTCGAGCCAGAATAATCCTGGCCGCATTCTCAATGAAGACCTCTTCGATAATGGCAAATGATCTGGTATTATATTGTTCTCTTTTTAATAATAAATTCCTCTTTTTTAAAATTTTAACATAATTAGCCAGATTGTAATTATACTCGCTTTTTATTTGCGTTAGTATAAAATCCAGGAATTGCCTGCGTTTACCCGGTGATCCCTTAATCAAAAATAAATCGTCGGGAGAAAAGAGCACTGCTCGCAGGCGAAGAGGATTACCAAGAGTTGTTTTTTTGGAATTAATCTTGAATTTTTTGCCGTATTTCAGATCATAGTTTACTTCTGCCTCTATGTTCCGTTCGTTGCAGCTGTATAAGCCTCGCAAAACGTAAGCATCTTTTTCGTAGCGCAGCAGATTTTTATCCGAGCCGGTACGAAAGGAAGTACCGACGCTTAAAAGGTAAATCGCCTCCAGAATGTTGGTTTTACCCTGGGCGTTGTCCCCCAACAGTATATTTAGACCAGGCCCGGGGCGATAGGTAAACTTTTCGAGATTACGAAAATCCCTGGCCTCAATTTGCTGCAGCTTCAAAGTGTTAAGCTCACTCTCCTAAGCCTTTAATTAGTGGTTCGCAGGGGAACCAGTACATAGAGATAATTCTCCTTCTGGGGATTTTTTATTAATGCCGGTCCCAGGGCACCTGATAATTGTATGTCAGTTTGCTCGGATTCGCCAGCCACGATTTTGATGACATCTAAAAAATAGTTGGTATTAAAGGCTATTTTTATATCGCTTTCTCCGCTCAGTTTTATGCCTTCCAATACTTCTTCGATTTCACCCATCATCTCTGAGAAAGCATTTACCTTTATTTCATCTTCGCCTATGTCAAAGCGGGCATATTGAATTTTAAGTTTGTCATCGGTGGGCATAGTGCGTACCCGTTCCAAAGTATCGGCCAGAACGCCGGTATCGATTTTTAAAGAGGTGGTAAAGGTAGTAGGTATTACCTGTTCATAGTTAGGATATTGGCCTTCGATCAAGCGGGAATGCAGGAAAAAATTATCCTTGGAAAAAATGACGTTGTTGTCACTGAAAGCTATATCAATGAGTTCGTCGTTATCATCCAAAATACGCAGCAACTCGTTGACTGTGCGGGTTGGAATAATGAATTTAAAGGTTTCGATTTCCGGGCCGGTTAAATTGCAGGTGTAGCAGGCCAGACGATGAGTATCTGAAGCTATCACTTTAAGCATATTGCCGCTTAAAATATCGAATAATACGCCGGTAAAAACTTGACGGAAATGGGTGGCGGCTGCAGCAAAAGAGGTTTTGCGCAGAGCTTCTTTAAGAATTTTCTGGGGCAGAGAAAGCCGCTGCTGCATTTTTTTAAGAGGCAAATCGGGATATTCGTAATCCCTGTAGGTGTTGATAGATCCTGCTGAGCGGCCATAGTATACGTTTAGCTTGTTTTTGTCCTGATTGAGCTCCAGGGTAACCGGGCCGTCGGGCAGTAACTTTATGAAATCGGCAAAATAATGGGCGTTGACCAGTACTATCCCGGGCTCTATTATTTCCAGGCTGCTGGTGGATGCTTTGATGCCTATTTCCATGTCGGTTGCTGTCATTGTCAATCCTTGAGTTGGGTCGGCTTCAATCAGCAGTCCTGATAAGACCGGAATCGTGTTTTTACTGGATGCTGCCCGGTAGACCAGGGTGGTAAGAGAAGATAAATCTCTTTTTTCCATACTCACTTTCATGCTAGTACCTCCAATAACTTCCAGGGCTGCGGGAGCGAGCCCTATGTTATTTATTATTTATAAACAGTTCCGTAGTAATAGTAGTAGGCTGGCGGGATATGTGGATAAGGGTGACGAAGCCCGTTCCCAAGCCAGCTTGTCCGCTTGATAAAGTTGTTGAAAAACATTGAAAATCAGACGGTATAGTTGGGGTTAATCTTTTTGCATAAATCGTCGATAGCTGCTGCCAGTTCACCGTCGTTTTCCAAATCCCGTTCGACTTTTTCGTTGGCATGGATAACCGTGGTATGATCCCGTCCTCCGAACTGTTCACCGATCTGTGGGTACGAAGCGTCGGTGAGCCGGCGGCAGAGATACATGGCAATCTGTCTGGGATATACTAGTTGTTTGTTGCGCTTTTTGGAAAGCAGCTCGCTTACTTCCAGACCGTAGTACTTGGATACGGTTTTTTGGATAGATTCAATGGTAATTTTTTTGGGTCGGGGTGGAGGTAAAATGTCTTTTAAAGCTTCGCTGGCAGTGGTCATATTAAGGGGTTTGTTAGTAATGGTGGCGAAAGCTACTAAACGGACCAGGGCACCCTCCAGTTCACGGATATTGCTGTCGATGTAGTTGGCTATATAGTCCAGTACATCATAGGGAACATTAAAGTCTTCGGTCTGGGCTTTTTTCCTTAATATAGCTATACGGGTCTCCAGATCGGGGGGTTGGATATCAGTTATAAGGCCCCATTCGAAGCGGGAGCGCAGCCGATCCTCCAGGGTTGGAATGTTTCGGGGGGGACGATCGCTGGAAATAACCACCTGCTTGTTGGATTCGTATAGAGTATTAAAGGTATGGAAAAATTCCTCCTGGGTTCTCTCTTTGCCGGCCAGAAATTGGATGTCATCTATTAGAAGCACGTCAACCCGGCGGTAGCGATTGCGAAAACCAGCCATATTATCGTCTTTGATTGAACTGATGAGCTCATTGGTAAATTGTTCGGAAGATACGTATACTACCGAATAATCACGCTTCTTTTTCATGATATGGTGGCCGATCGCCTGCATGAGATGAGTTTTCCCCAGGCCGACTCCACCATAGATAAATAGAGGATTGTAAGCCTTGGAAGGAGATTCGCCTACGGCATAGCAGGCAGCGTGGGCAAAACGGTTACTATTGCCGACGACAAAGGTATCGAAGGTATATTTATGATTAAGAGTAGTAAACATCCCCTCTTTTTCAATCTGAGATTCAGTGTTAAAAACCAGTTCAATATTCTGATTGGTAAGATTGCGGATTTTGTTCTGCAAACTGTCCAGATAGCGTGATTCAATCCACTCTTTGGTGAGGGAGTTAGGGACGCTGACATAAACCCGGTCGTTGCGGAAGGTTTTGAACTTAACCATGGAGAACCAGATATCAAAACTACTTGCATCTATCTCTTCAGCCAGGGATTGCAGAACCTGATTCCATATGGCTGAAAAGTTATATTCCTGGGACAT